>CAVXYX010000006.1:0-86649 GCA_963766265.1 uncultured Alphaproteobacteria bacterium | reverse complement strand
GAATCGTAAAATTCCCTGTTATCCGGATTCAACTGGTTGAATGGGACGCTTTGTTAGGCGTCGGACTCGATCCGCGCCTTGAGCACCCGATCGGGCTCGCCGGTGATGGCGCCATTGTTGTGCTCGCCGCCCTTCTTGATGGCGTCGACATGGTCCATGCCTTCGACCACTTCGCCCCAGACCGAATATTGCCGGTCGAGCCAGGGCGCGTCGTCGAAGCAGATGAAGAACTGGCTGTTGGCGCTGTTGGGATTGGCGGTGCGGGCCGCCGAGACGGTGCCGCGCTTGTGCTTCTGCGCTGGAGAATTCGGCCTTGAGGTCGGGCAGGTCCGAGCCGCCCGAGCCGGTGCCGGTGGGGTCGCCGGTCTGGGCCATGAAGCCGGGGATCACGCGATGGAACGACACGCCGTCATAGAAACCCTTGCGGGTCAGTTCCTTGATCCGCGCCACATGATTGGGCGCCAGGTCCGGGCGCAGCGCGATCACCACCGGGCCGCTCTTGAGTTCCAGGATCAGGGTATTTTCGGGATCGCGCGCCATTATTTCCGTTCCTTGCATCGTTTGACCAAAGCTTCGGCGATCAGCAGGCGTGGTGAAGGCGCTGACATCGCCGCCCAGAAGCGCGATTTCCTTCACCAACCGCGAGGCGATCGCCTGGTGCCGGGGATCGGCCATCAGGAACACGGTCTCGATCTCGGTGTTGAGGCGCTGGTTCATCGCCACCATCTGGAATTCATATTCGAAGTCCGACACCGCGCGCAGGCCCCGGATGATCATCGAGGCGCCCAGCTTTCGGCGAACTCGACCAACAGCATGTCGAAGGACTTGACCTCGATGGTGGCGCGGCCCTTCGCCAGGGGCGCGGCTTCGCGCTCCAGCATCTCCTTGCGCTCTTCCAGCGTGAAGAGCGGCTCCTTGGACGCGTTGGTGGCGACGCCGATCACCAGATGATCCACCAGCTTGACCGCGCGCTTGATGATGTCGAGATGGCCCAGCGTCACCGGATCGAAGGTGCCGGGATAAAGCCCGACGCGGGTTTTTCCGGCCATCATGCCTGCTCGCCGCCGACATCGGCGATGCGCTCGACCGAGACGCAGCGCTCGCCCTCGTCCAGCCGGAACACGGTGACGCCCTGGGCGGCGCGGCCCTGGATGGAGATGCCGCCCACCGCCACGCGGATGGTCTGGCCCCGGTCCGAGATCAGCATCAGATCGTCGCTTTCCTCGACCGGGAAGGCGCCGATGACGGCCGCATTCTTCTTGCCCATGCCGATGGCGACGATGCCCGAACCGCCGCGGCCGGTGACGCGGTATTCATAGGACGAACTGCGCTTGCCGAAGCCGTTGGCCGAGACCGCCAGCACGAATTGCTCCCGCGCGCCCAGCTGGGCATAGCGTTCGGCGGACAAGGTGGCTTCCTCGACGCCTTCCTCGGCATCCGGCGCCTCCTCGACCGCCGCATCTTCCTCGCCGGCGGCGCGGCGGGCGGCATTGGCCTGTTTCAGATAGGCGCGGGCCTCGGCGCTGCTGGCGTCGGAATGATAGAGCAAGGACAGGCTCACCATCTCGTCATCGCCGCGGCCAGCTTGATGCCGCGCACGCCGGTGGAATCGCGGCCCTTGAACACGCGCACATCGCCAACCGGGAAGCGGATGCACTTGCCCGCCTTGGTGGTGAGCAGGAAATCATCCTGTTCGGTGCAGGTGGCGACGCCGATAATGCCGTCACCCGGCGCCAGCTTCATGGCGATCTTGCCGGATTTGTTGACCTGCACGAAATCGGACAGCGCGTTGCGCCGCACGTCGCCGGATTTGGTGGCGAAGACCACATTGAGCTTGCTCCCACTCGCTCTCGTTTTCCGGCAGCGCCAGGATGGCGGTGATGCGCTCGCCTTCGCGACAGCGGCAGCAGATTGACCATCGCCTTGCCCTTGCCGGCGATGCGCGCTTCCGGCAGCCGCCAGACCTTGAGCTTGTAGACCATGCCGATGGAGGAGAAGAACAGCATCGGCGCATGGGTATTGGCGACGAACAGGCTGGTGACGAAATCCTCGTCCCGCGTCGCCATGCCGGAGCGGCCTTTGCCGCCGCGGCCCTGGACGCGATATTCCGCCAAGCGGCGTGCGCTTGATATAGCCGGCATGGGTGACGGTGACGGCGACATCCTCGCGCTCGATCAGCGCCTCGTCCTCGATCTCGACATCGGCGTCGATCAGTTCGGTCTTGCGCGGCGTGGCGAATTCGTCGCGGATTTCGGTGAGCTCGCTCTTGACGATCTGCCAGCACGCGGCCGCGCGACGACAGGATGTCCAGATAATCCCGGATCGCCTCGCCCAGCTTGGTGGCTTCGTCGCTGATTTCGTCGACGCCCAGCGCGGTCAAACGCTGCAGGCGCAGATCCAGGATCGCCTTGGCCTGCTCCTCGGTCAGACGGATGGTGCCGTCTTCCGCCACCTTGTGGCGCGGATCGGCGATCAGCGCCACCAGCGGCCCGACATCCTTGGCCGGCCAGGCCCGCGCCATCAATTGCTCGCGCGCCGTGGCGGCATCGGGCGCGGCGCGGATCAGGCGGATCACTTCGTCGATATTGGCCACGGCCACCGCCAGGCCGACCAGGATATGGCCGCGGTCGCGCGCCTTGGTGAGTTCGAATTTGGTGCGGCGGGTGACCACCTCCTCGCGGAAGACCGACGAAGGCGGCGATCAGCTCCTTCAGATTCATCTGCACGCGGCCGGCCGTCATTCAAGCGCCAGCATGTTGACGCCGAAGGTGGTCTGGAGCTGGGAGTAGCGATAGAGCTGGTTCAGCACCACTTCGCCCGAGGCGTCGCGCTTCAGCTCGATCACCACCCGCATGCCGTGGCGGTCGCTTTCGTCGCGGATGTCGGCGATGCCTTCGACCCGCTTGTCGCGCACCAGTTCGGCGATGCGCTCCTGCAGCAGCGCCTTGTTCACCATGTAGGGGATTTCGGTGACGATGATGGCGTCGCGGTCCTTGCGGATCTCCTCGATGGCGCAGCGCGCCCGCATCAGGATCGAGCCGCGGCCCCGCGCCAGCGCGCGCGCGCGCCGCCAGCTTGCCGATGATCAAGCCGCCGGTGGGGAAGTCCGGGCCCGGCACGATCTCGGTCAGCGCTTCCAGGTTGATGGACGGATCGTCGATATAGGCCAGGCAGGCGTCGATCACTTCGCCCAGATTGTGGGGCGGGATGTTGGTCGCCATGCCGACCGCGATGCCGGACGAGCCATTGACCAGCACATTGGGAAAGCGCGCCGGCAGCACCACCGGCTCGCGCTCGCTGCCGTCGTAATTGTCCTGGAACTCGACCGTGTCCTTGTCGATATCCTCGGTCAGCGCATGGGCGACCTTGGCGCGGCGCGCTTCGGTGTAGCGCATCGGCCGCCGGCGGATCGCCGTCCACCGAGCCGAAATTGCCCTGCCCGTCGATCAGGGGCACGCGCATGGAGAAATCCTGCGCCATGCGCACCAGTGCGTCGTAGATCGATTGGTCGCCGTGCGGATGATATTTACCCATCACGTCGCCCACGATCAGGGCGGATTTGCGATAGGGCTTGTTCCAGTCGCGGCCATTCTCGTGCATCGAAAACAGGATGCGGCGATGCACGGGCTTGAGCCCGTCGCGCGCATCGGGCAGCGCGCGGCTCACGATCACGCTCATGGCGTAATCGAGATAGGATTTCTTCAGCTCATCCTCGATCGCGATGGGCGCGATCGGCATGCCGCTTTCGGGCGCGCCGGGCGGCGGCGCTTCGGTGTCGGACGTGTCGCTCAAAATGATCCTCTAAGGCGCGGGTCCGGAAGGGGCGCGAAAGCGGGCTGAATTCCTAGCATTTCCGCGGCCGCGAGGCCAATGATTCCGCCGCGAAAAGTCCCTGATTTGACTGGCTATTTTGCGCTCTGCGCGAAGCGACGGAAAGCTCGGCCCTCGACCCGGTCATGGGATAGGCGTAGATGAGCCGGTTCGCCGCCCTCATCCTTGTAGCCGAAGGTGATGCCGATCAGCCGGCCCGGACGCATCCAGCACCGGGCCGCCGGAAAAGCCCGGGCCCGGCATCGCCGGCGAAGATGAAATAGGCCGGGGCGCTGCAGCCAGAACAGGTCTGGATGGCGCGCACCACGCCATGGGCCAGGCGCAGATCGCCATCCGCGCCCTGGCCATAGGCGCTGACGCCTCGCCCACCTCGGGCTCGGCGATGGCCTCATGGCGGCACTGTGGGCGTCGCGGAAGAACAGCAGGTCATAATCCCGCGCCTCGCCGATCACGGCGTCCGGCGTCCACCAGATTGCGGTTATGGCCGTTGGTGACGGCGATGCCGGGGGCGATCGCCACCGCCGCGCCGTCGGCATGGGACAAGCGCGCTTCCCCGATGCAGCGGGATATAGGCGGCTGCGATCTGGGCTTCCGGGATACTCGCCGGCCGGGACCGCCCGACGAGGTGGCGCAGCCGGCCAGGACAGCAGGAAGCCCGAGAAGGCTAGAACGGAATCTCGTCATCCATCTCGTCGCGCTGGAAGGCCGCCGGGGCCTCGCTGGCGCCCACCCGCTCGCGGCGCGCCGCCGCCGCCCTCGCCCCGGCCATCCAGCATCACCAGGGTGCCGTTGAAATTCTGCAGCACGACTTCGGTGGAGTATTTCTCGGCCCCGTCCTTGTCGGTCCATTTGCGGGTCTGGAGCGAGCCTTCCAGATAGACCTTGGAGCCCTTGCGCAGATATTTCTCGGCCACCTTGGCCAGGTTCTTGTTGAAGATCACCACCCGGTGCCATTCGGTCTTTTCCTTGCGCTCGCCCGTGGCCTTGTCGCGCCAGGTTTCCGAGGTGGCGACCGACAGGTTCACCACCGGCTCGCCCGAGGTCATGCGGCGCACCTCCGGGTCCTTGCCCAGATTGCCCACCAAAATCACCTTGTTGACGCTTCCCGCCATGACCTTGCCTCGCTGCGATTGAAGGGCGGACCTTAGGCCTGCCCGGCGCCGCTATGCATTGCGCATCGTATGATTTGTTCCTATTATGTTCTTGCTCGAGATTCGAGTCAATCCCCAACTAATGTCGACGGCCTTCGGCGCCTCATGCCGTTCCAGCGTCATCTGGCGTTCGCGTTGCCCATATTGCTGGCGGTTCCCCCGACCACGCCATTGGTGCGCGTCGCGCTCGCTAGATCCTCATGCTGAAAAACATCTCCATCCGCGGCGCCCGCGAGCACAATCTCAAGAATGTCGACGTCGAGATTCCGCGCGACACGCTGACCGTGCTGACCGGGCTGTCGGGCTCGGGCAAATCCTCGCTCGCCTTCGACACGATCTATGCCGAAGGCCAGCGCCGCTATGTCGAGATCGCTGTCGGCCTATGCCCGCCAGTTCCTGGAACTGATGCAGAAGCCGGATGTCGACCATATCGAGGGCCTGTCGCCGGCGATCTCCATCGAGCAGAAGACCACCTCGCAAGAATCCCCGCTCGACGGTCGGCACGGTCACCGAGATCTACGACTATCTGCGCCTGCTGTTCGCGCGCGTCGGCGTGCCCTATTCGCCGGCCACCGGCCTGCCCATCGAAAGCCAGACCGTCAGCCAGATGGCCGACCGCATCCTGGCGCTGCCCGAAGGCACGCGGCTTTACCTGCTGGCGCCGATCGTGCGCGGCCGCAAGGGCGAATACCGCAAGGAATTCGCCGAGCTGCAGAAGAAGGGCTTCCAGCGCGTCAAGGTCGACGGCAAATACTATGAGATCGCCGCCACGCCCGGCGCTCGACAAGAAGCTCAAGCACGACATCGAGATCGTGGTCGACCGCATCGCGGTGAAGAAGGACATCGGCAACCGCCTGCCCGATTCCATCGAGACCGCGCTCGGCCTGGCCGACGGGCTCGCTGATCGTCGAATTCGCCGACGAGAAGGAGAAGGACGGCAGCGCCAGAAGCAGATGCTGCTGTCGTCGAAATTCGCCTGCCCGGTGTCCGGCTTCACCATTCCGGAGATCGAGCCGCGCCTGTTCTCCTTCAACAATCCGCATGGCGCCTGCCCGGAATGCGACGGCCTGGGCACGCAGATTTATTTCGACGAAGCGCTGGTCGTGCCGGACGCTCAGCCTGTCGCTCGAAGAAGGGCGCCATCGCGCCGTGGGCGAAATCCTCCTCGCCCTATTATCTGCAGACGCTGGAAGCGCTGGCGCGGCATTACAAATTCTCGATGAACGAGCCGTGGGAAGACCTGCCCAAGAAGGCGCGCGACGCCATCCTGCACGGCTCGGGCGAGGAGGAGATCAAGTTCATCTATGACGACGGCGTGCGCCGCTACGAGACCAAGAAGGAGTTCGAAGGCGTCATCCCCAACATGGAGCGCCGCTATGGCGAAACCGATTCCGCCTGGGTGCGCGAGGAACTGGAGCGCTTCCAGTCCGAAGCGCCCTGCGAAGTCTGCAAGGGCTATCGCCTGAAGCCGGAAGCGCTGGCGGTGAAGATCGGCGGCCTGCATATCGGCCAGGTCTGCGAGCAGTCGATCCGCGATGCCGATGCCTGGTTCCGCGACATCGACAAGAAGCTGAACAAGCAGCAGAAGGAAATCGCCGCCCGCATCCTGAAGGAAATCCGCGCGCGGCTGAAATTCCTCAACAATGTCGGCCTCGATTATCTCACGCTGGCGCGCGCCTCGGGCACGCTGTCGGGCGGCGAAAGCCAGCGCATCCGCCTCGCGTCGCAGATCGGCTCCGGCCTGACCGGCGTGCTCTATGTGCTGGACGAGCCCTCCATCGGCCTGCACCAGCGCGACAATGACAAGCTGCTGGAATCGCTCAAGGGCCTGCGCGACATGGGCAACACCGTGATGGTGGTCGAGCATGACGAGGACGCCATCCGCACCGCCGATCATGTGATCGACATGGGCCCGGGCGCCGGCATCCATGGCGGCCATATCATCGCCGAAGGCACGCCGGCCGACATCATGGCCAACAAGAAGAGCCTGACCGGCAAATATCTCATCGGGATCGAGAAGATTCCCGTGCCGGCGAAGCGCCGCAAGGCGGTGCACAACCGCTGGCTGAAAGTGGTCGGCGCGCGCGGCAACAATCTCAAGAATGTCACGGCCGCAGATTCCGCTCGGCACGCTGACCTGCGTCACCGGCGTTTCCGGCGGCGGCAAATCCACGCTCACCATCGAGACCCTGTTCAAGGCGGCGTCGCGCAAGCTCACCCAGGCGCGCGAGCATCCCGCGCCGCACGACCGGATCGAGGGCCTGGAATTCCTCGACAAGGTGATCGACATCGACCAGTCGCCCGATCGGCCGCACGCCGCGCTCCAACCCGGCGACCTATACCGGCGCCTTCACGCCGATCCGCGACTGGTTCGCCGAGCTGCCGGAATCCAAGGCGCGCGGCTATGCGCCGGGCGCTTCTCGCTTCAACGTCAAGGGCGGGCGCTGCGAGGCCTGCCAGGGCGACGGCGTCATCCAGATCGAGATGCACTTCCTGCCCGACGTCTATGTCCAGTGCGATGTCTGCAAGGGCAAGCGCTACAACCGCGAGACGCTGGAAGTGAAATTCCGCGACCATTCCATCGCCGACGTGCTCGACATGACGGTGGAAGCGGGCGCCGAATTGTTCAAGGCGGTGCCGTCCATCGCCGAGAAGCTGGAGACGCTGAAGCGCGTCGGCCTGGGCTACATCTCCATCGGCCAGCAGGCGACGACGCTGTCCGGCGGCGAAGCCCAGCGCGTGAAACTGTCCAAGGAATTGTCGCGCCGCGCCACCGGCCGCACGCTCTACATCCTGGACGAGCCGACCACCGGCCTGCATTTCCACGACGTGAAGAAGCTGCTGGAAGTGCTGCACGAGCTGGTCGACAACGGCAACACCGTCGTGGTGATCGAGCACAATCTGGAAGTCATCAAGACCGCCGACTGGATCATCGATCTGGGCCCGGAAGGCGGCGACGGCGGCGGCGAGATCGTGGCCAGCGGGCACGCCCGAAGATGTGGCGAAAGTCGCGCGCTCCTACACCGGCCAGTATCTCAAGCCGCTGCTGAAGGCGCGCGAGCCGCTCAAGAAGCTGAAGGCGGGATAAGCTTGGCCTTCAAGGCCGCCAGATCGGGATAGAAATCCAGCTGCCGTTCCAGCCGCGCGATCTGCGCCGGCGGTGAAGCGCGTCCGGCCGCGGCCGCTGACGCCCTTGTTGAAACGATATTCGCCGCGATCCTCCCATACCATGTCCAGCGCCGCCTGGCAGATATCGCGCGGCTGCGGCATGCCGGAATGGGCGAGCAATTTCTCCAGCGCCGTGACGGGATCGGCGACGAAATTCGTCATAATCCAGCGCCAGCACGCGCTCCGGCGCTTCGGCGGCATATTCCATCCAGGTGGCGAAATAGCTCACATACCAGGGCCCGACCATGTCGATCAGGAAATCGCCCTTGGCCTCGGCGGTCAGCTCGGCGTAATTCGGCGGCAGGCGGATATTGAGCCAATTGTCCGGCGAATGCGGATCCTGCGTCCAGCATGTCGGCATAGGAGGCCAGCATGTCGGGGATGGCGCGGATCATGATCACGGGCTTCAGGCCCAGCGTGTCCATGAAATGGCGGTTGGCGGGCAGCGCCTGCATATGCACATGCGTCACCAGCGGCCGCGCGGGAAAACCGCCCGCGTAATAGAGAAGGAAAGTCGGCAGATAGAAGCTGGCATCGCGGCCGCCTTGGGCATGCACGGTGCGCACGAAGGCGCCGCGCACTGCCGCGCATCGCGGCCGAGCGCAGGAAAGTGCCCGCCGCCTTGGGCGCGAACGCCAGCACCACGCGTCGGGCGGGTCGCGCCCAGACTCCTTCAGATATGCCGCGAAATCGGGCTCGAAACTGCCGTCGCAATTTGGCGGTGCAAAGGTGGCGTTAGCCAACCTGTCCTTGAACCGGGATGTCATGTTGATATGCCTTGTTTTACCCACATGCGCGAAGTTCTAGCGCAAAGACATGAACAACTCGTTTTGTTGCGCGGTCGTTCGGATTGCTCCGGCCAAGCGAGATCAATGGCTTGAGGAAGCGTATGCCGTACTCGGGAGGGTTAAATCCGCGTCAGGCCGGCGGGTTCTTCAAGCGCCTGGAAGGCATGGGCGCTGGCGCCCAGGTCAGACCCAGCAGCAAGGCGCGATCAGGAAAAGGATGCCCGCAGTGACGGGCATGTTCTGGTTTTCCGCATGCAACTGCACCGCCACCATCGCCGTCGAGGTCATGAGTTTGCGGCATCAGGATGCTCGGGCCCTCCAGCGCAACCTCCACTGCCACCATCAAGAGCCGGACCGGCAGCGCGACCGCCAGGAACACCGCCAGGATGCGCCAGAAATTCCCGCTGGAGAGTATCCAGCTTCTGGGCAGCACCGGCCCCGTCTCTTCCACCGCCACCGACCGGCAACAGGAAGCCGAAGCGCAGGCCGAAGAAAATCACGGCGGCATAAAACACCAAAAGCGAGACGATATTGGCGCTCATGGCGCGCGGCGCCCGAGCACGGCGCCCATCACGGTGCTCACGATCAGAAGCAACGCGAAAAGAAAACCCGCCACGCCCAGCGAAGCGCGGAACAGCCGCCATTCCGCCAGGCCGAAGGCGAAATGCGCCAAGGCGCCGGTTTTGCGGCTGCCCAGCGCCAACTGCGATCACCGGCACCGCCATCATGGCGAGAAGCAGCAGCGCCACCAGCAGGAAGGAAATCAGCCCCAACATCGCCGGACCCGCGAGCGCGAGATTGTTGGAGGCGAAGGCGTCGGCCAAGGCGGAGAAAAACCGCTGCAGCACGAAAAAGCCGATCACCGTGGCCAGGATCATGGGCAGCCAGATCAGGCCGATGATGGCGCCCAGATGCGTGAACGTGAAACGATAGGCGGCGCGGATCGTCTCCAGGACGGGGATTTTCGTCATCTCTGCCTTTGGACCCGCGCCGAGGCTGCGTCAGAATTCGTCGAAGGGACGCATGTCGTCGAACACCGGCGGTCCCGACTGGGTCGCCTCATGCCACAGCCCTGCCGCCCAGGCCGTCATCGCCAGCGGCCACTGGCGATTTCGCACGCCGCGGAACGGCTCGGCCATCGCCACCCAGCGGCGGCGCGGCACGAACAGCGGCCAGGCCCACGGCGGCCGCGGCCAGAACGCCGGCGCCCACCGCCAGGCGAACATAATTGGATCCTCTGTCTTCGCTCATCTGATTCTCTCTCTTACTCGGCGCCATAATGGCGGGCTTCGGCCTTCTGTCAGCAGCGGCGCGGCAACAAAGCGCGTTTTCGCGCGCGGAATCATCGCATTTCCTTCTTAATTCTCCGTACCCGCCGGAATGGTTACGGCGCCAAACCCGTTTGGGCGCCGATGGATCGCTTACGCCCTTCCTCGCGCAAGCCTGCTAAATGCAGCCCCATGACGAAGCTTCACATCATCGGCGGCGGGCTGGCCGGGTCGGAAGCGGCCTGGGCAGCCGGCGGAAGCCGGGCCTCGAGGTGGTGCTGCATGAGATGCGGCCTAACTGCCGCACCTTTGCGCATCAGACGGACGGGCTGGCGGAACTGGTCTGCTCCAATTCCTTCCGCTCCGACGACTGCCATGAACAACGCGGTCGGCCTGCTGCATGAGGAAATGCGGCGCGCCGGCTCGCTGATCATGCGGCATGGCCGACCGCCACAAACTGCCGGCAGGCGGCGCGCTGGCGGTGGACCGGCGAAGGCTTCTCGCAGCCGTGACGGCGGCGCTGGCGCGCCACCCGCGCGTCACGCATCGCGCGGGAAGAAATCACCGAATTGCCGCCCGCCGACTGGGGTCCGGTGATCGTCGCCACCGGCCCGCTCACCTCGCAAGCGCTGGGCGCCAGCATCGCTCGCGGCCACGGGCGAGGACCACCTGGCCTTCTTCGACGCCATCGCGCCCATCGTCCATCGCGATTCGATCGATTTCGACATCGCCTGGTTCCAGTCGCGCTACGACAAGAAAGGCCCGGGCGGCGGCGACGCCGATTACATCAATCTGCCGCTGAACGAAGACGCAATATCGCGGCTTCGTCGCCGCGCTGCTGGCGGGCGAGAAGACCGATTTCAAGGAATGGGAAAAATCCACGCCCTATTTCGAAGCCTGCCTGCCCATCGAAGTGATGGCGGCGCGCGGCGTGGAGACGCTGCGCTTCGGGCCGATGAAACCGGTGGGACTGCGCGATCCGCGCACGCGGCGTCCGGCCCCATGCGGTGGTGCAGCTGCGCCAGGACAACACGCTGGGCACGCCTGTGGAACATGGTGGGCTTCCAGACCAAGCTCAAACATGGCGAGCAGACCCGCATCTTCCGCACCATTCCGGGACTGGAGAATGCCGAGTTCGCGCGGCTGGGCGGCCTGCATCGCAACACCTTCATCAATTCGCCGCGGCTGCTGGACGAGCAGTTGCGGCTGAAGTCGCAGCCGCATCTGCGCTTCGCCGGCCAGATCACCGGCGTCGAAGGCTATGTCGAAAGCGCCGCCATCGGGCTTGCTGGCGGGGCGCTTCGCGGCGCGCGGAGATGCTGGGCATGCCGGCACGCTGCCGCCGCCGCCCACCACCGCGCTTCGGCGCGCTTCTGGCGCACATCACCGGCGGCGCGGACGCGAAAACCTTCCAGCCCATGAACGTGAATTTCGGTCTCTTTCCGCCGCTTCCGACAAACGAAGTCAAGGGCAAGGACCGCAAACAGGCGATGGCCAACGCGCGCTCGAGCGATCTCTCCGTCTGGCTGGGAAAAAAGAAGCGGCCGAATAAGCGGAACCGGTTTACAATCCCGCCGGTTCCATAAATGCGAACCACCGGGAGGCGCCATGGATATCCCTCTCGAGCTGTCATTCCACAACATGCGACCCGTCGGACGCGCTGAAGGCCGCGGTCGAGAAGCATCTCGCGCAAGCTGGAGAAGGTGCACGACCACATCATTGGCTGCCGGGTCGTGATCGAGATGCCGCACAAAAACCACCGCACCGGCAGAATTTTCCCGACGTGCATATCGTTCTGCGCGTGCCGGGCAAGGAGATGGTGGTGAGCCGCGAAATGGCCCATGCGGGAGCCAAGAAAACCGCGACCGACGCCTATGCGGTGCTGGACAATGCGTTTTCAGCGCGGCGCAACAGCCAATTGAAAGAACTATCGCCGCATCGTCCAAGGCGACGTGAAATACAAGGAGCGCCACGCCGAAGAACGCCGGCGCGAGAGCGTCATTAAGTAAACCCCCTCCGGCCTTCGCATCGCAAGCGCTGCTACGGCCACCTCCCCCACCAGTGCTTCACACGCGGGGGAGGCGGGTCATGACCAAGACGCACTAAAGCCTTCGGCGCATTGCGGCACTTAATAATGCCATCTGCCGGCGGTGGATGGGGACGTCCTTGCCCATGCGCCGGAGATAGACCGGCACCAGCGCGGCGGGAAGCATGCGCGGCCAAGGCGGCGCGGGCCGGACCCGGCGCGCCGCCAGGAAATGGTCCCAGGCGCGCGCCGCGCTCCGCTGCCACGACCGTCCGCAGACGCGGGATCGTTCTCCAGCACAAAGACTTCGTCCGGCGTCAGGCCTTCCGCGCGCAGCAGGTCCAGCGGCAGATACAGTTTGTGCCGGCGATTGTGGAAGGCAGCGAGCGCAGCAGGCCGGTCAGGCCGTAGGCCAGCGCCGCCTCGCGCGCGCGACGCGAGGATCGCCGCCCAAGATTCCGCCGCCAGCCGCATCAAGGCGCCGCCGGTGGCGTCGAGATAATTTTCCAGCGCCGCGAAATCGGCGAAATGCTCGGCCGAGGAGTCGAACGCCGCGCGCCGCGATCATGGCTTCGAGATCGGCCAGCGTCAGTCCCGTATCCGGCGAACAGCGCCGCCAATCCCCGCGCCACGTCGTGGTTGCGCGGATTCGCCCTTGGCCGCGCCTTCGACGGTCTCGCGCCACCATTCCAGCCGGA
This sequence comes from uncultured Alphaproteobacteria bacterium, assembly GCA_963766265.1. Taxonomy (GTDB): domain Bacteria; phylum Pseudomonadota; class Alphaproteobacteria; order Micropepsales; family Micropepsaceae; genus Rhizomicrobium. The sequence continues at coordinate 73,719 of CAVXYX010000006.1, read as the reverse complement.
TCGCGCCCAGCATCGGCTCGCGCACGCGTTTCGGCCACCTGCGCGACTTCGTGGTTGAAGGCATAGAGCGCGTGCAGATAGGGCCGCTGCGGCGCGGGCGCGAACAGGCTGGCGAAATAGCGGTCGGGATCGGCCGGCGCGCACGGCCTGCGCCAGTCTGAGGGCGAGATGGCTATCCATGACGATTCAAACAAAGAGCCGCCGGATGGCTCCGGCGGCTATGTGCCTCTGTCGCCACGCGGCAAGCCCGCTGCGGACATCTTCCTCGCCAGCGGGCAACGCCCGCGCGGGAGAAAGCCGGTGCCAAGCTTCACTCAGATATGCGATGCCGCCACCATGCAGAACAGCATGGGGATGGAAAGCAGCGTGTTGATGCGGCTGAACTGGCCGGCGGTCTTGCCGGCGGCCGCTTTCTCTGGCGCGGCCAGATTGGGATATTTGCCGTCGATGTTGAGCGCCTTCTGCTGGTTGGGCCAGATCACGAACCAGACATTGAACCACATGATGGTGCCCAGCCACATGCCGATGCCGATCAGCGAGATAGCTGGACATTGGTGAAGCCCTCGCATCGGCGTCCAGCGTGTAGGCCTGCACGATGTAATGATTCATGCTGGCGAGGCACGATGCCGAAGACGATCGTGGCCATCGCCGCCCAGCGGAACCAGAACAACGCCGCGGGCGTGATGTAATCGCCCCAGCGCCGGGCGCAGTTCCTCGGGGATTTTCGGCATGGTCGGGGTCGAGACGAAATTGAAATACCAGAGCAGGCCGATCCACATCACGCCGCAGACGACATGCAGCCAGCGGACCACGAACAGTCCAGAAGGTCTGTCGATCACAGCCGCCGCATGGCGCCGTACAGGACCGACCAGACAGGATCGCCAGCACGAAGCCCGCGATCACCACATTGCGAAGATTTCCCAAAAACGCGGCCATGGCCCCCTCCCGATTAGAGTCTCTGGCGGGTTATATACGGCTTTCCCTGCTGGAAATCACGGAACTTCGGGCAGGACAGACTTGGCCGAGGCCCCGCGAGGGGGCACCAGAAACAGCGAGCCCGCACGCGGGATGCAAAATTAGATCGCCAGCTTTCTTGGACGGGCCGCATTCAGCCAGGCGATCACGATCAGCCTGGTCACCATCACCGCGGTGAAGAAAGAGGTGATGATGCCCACGCCCAGGGTGACGGCGAAGCCCTTCACCGGGCCCGATCCCAGCTGGAACAGGATCAGCGAGGCGATCAGATGGGTCATGTTGGCGTCGATGATGGTGGCCATGGCGCGGCGGAAGCCGGTGTCGATGGAGGCCAGCATGGAGCGGCCATTGCGCTGCTCCTCCCGGATGCGCTCATAGATCAGCACGTTGGCGTCCACCGCCATGCCCATGGTGAGCACGATGCCGGCGATGCCGGGCAAGCGTCAGCGTGGCGCCGAAGGCGGTGAGCGCCGCCAGCAGCAGGACCACGTTCAAGGTCAGCGCGATGTCGGCGAACACGCCGAACAGGCCGTAGCGCAGGATCATGAACAGCGCCACCATCACCAGGCCGGCGATGGCCGAATAGCGTCCGGCCTTGATCGAATCCGCGCCCAGCTCGGCGCCCACCGTGCGCTCTTCCAGAATACTTGCAGCGGCGCCGGCAGCGCGCCGGCGCGCAGCAGGATGGCGAGATTGTTCGCGGTCTGGGTGGTGAAACTGCCGGTGATCTGGCCCGAGCCGCCCAGGATCGGCTCCTGGATCACGGGCGCCGAGATCACCTGCTTGTCCAGCACGATGGCGAAGCGGTGTCCGACATTGTCCTTGGTCACGTCGCCGAATTCGCGCGCGCCCACGCTGTCGAAGCGGAACGTCACCACCGGCTGGCCGGTGCGGCTGTCGAAGCTCGGCCCGGCATCGGTCAGACGGTCGCCCGACACCATCACCCGGCGCTGCACGACGATGGGCGGGCGTGACTTGTTTGGGATTGTCGCTCATCTGCGGCAGAATTTCGTCGCCGATGGGCGCCGTGCGCGACGCCGGATCGGCGGTCTCGTCCACCAGCTGGAAGGTCATCTTGGCGGTCTTGCCCAGGATGGCCTTGAGCTGCGCGGGATCCTGCAGGCCCGGCACCTGCACCAGGATGCGGTCCTCGCCCTGGCGCGCGATGTCGGCTCGCGGGTGCCCAAGTTCGTCGATGCGCCGGCGCACCACTTCGATCGACTGCTCCAGGATCTGCTGCCGCGTCTGGGTCTTGTAGGCCTCGGTCATATGCAGCGCGATCACGCCGCTGCCGGGCTCGGCCATGTCATATTGCTTGGCGCCCACCGAAAGGACCGAACTGATCATGCTGGGATTGAGGCCCGTGACCAGCGTCTTGGCTTCGTCGTAGCGCGCCGGTATCGGTCACCTTCACCGAGACCGTGTCACTGCGGGTGGTGAGGTCGGTGTAGCCGATATGCGCCTTGCGGAAGGCGGCGCGGATGTCGCCGACCATGGCCTCGAGCTTGTCCTTCTGCACCTGGTCGAGTTCGACTTCCAGCAGCAGTTAGGAGCCGCCCTGCAGGTCGAGACCCAGATTCACGGCTTGCTGCGGCAGCCAGGACGGAAACCGGTTGCAGGACATTCTGCGGCAGCGCGTTGGGCAGCGCGATCAGCGCCCCCGCCAGCAGAATCAGGACGATGATGATGCGGGTCCAGGGCGAAACTTGCAGCACGTCAGTTCTTCTCTTCCGCCGCTTGCGCCTTGGGCCGCACATCGCTGAGCGCGGTCTTCAACACCTTGACCTGCACATTGTCGGCGATCTCGACCAGGACTTCAGGGTCTTCCTTGTTCGACGCCTTGACCACCCGTCCCACGATGCCGCGCCGTCACCACCGTGTCGCCGCGGCGCAGATTGTCGATCTGCTCGCGCAGCTGCTTGGCGCGCTGCTGTTGCGGGCGCCAAAGAAGAAAGTAAAAGATCGCCAGCATGGGCACGATCAGCGTCAAAGTCTGGAACATCGGATCGGACATGTTCATGGGCGGAAGAACTTTCAGGAGACTGGGAACGCGGGCGGACTATAGCCGGGGCGGTCCCGTTTGCAACCGTGGAAAAACAAGGGCTTAGGGATGAAAAAGCGCGCCAAACCCAGGCCTGACGGCGAGGCCATGCTGCTTTCGCGCATCGCCGCCGCGCTGGACCGGCTTGCGCCTCCCGCCGCGCTCCGGACGCTTGCCCGGGAAGGGCGATGCCTTTGTCTGGGAGCCGCATCTGGGCATGCTGGCGCCGGTCGCCCATGTCGCCAGCGTCGCCTTGCCGCTGCTCAAGGCGATCGAGAATCAGCGCGACACTCTGATTGCCAACACGCGCCGCTTCGCCGACGGCCTGCCCGCCAACAATGCGCTGCTGTGGGGCGCGCGCGGCATGGGCAAAAGCTCGCTGGTCAAGGCGGTGCATGCACGAAGTCAATCGCGGCGCGGCAAATCGGCCTCTGGTCCTGATCGAAGTCCATCGCGAGGACATCGCCACCCTGCCGCTGCTGCTGCGGCTGCTGCGCGGCGGCAAGCGCCGCTATCTTCTGTTCTGCGACGATCTTTCCTTCGACAAGGACGACACCAGCTACAAATCGCTGAAGGCGGCGCTGGAAGGCGGCATCGAGGGGCGGCCCGACAATGTGCTGTTCTACGCCACCTCCAACCGCCGCCATCTGATGCCGCGCGACATGATGGACAATGAGCGCGCCACCGCCATCAATCCCGGCGAGGCGGTGGAGGAAAAAGTCTCGCTCTCCGACCGCTTCGGCCTGTGGCTGGGCTTCCACAATTGCAGCCAGGACGATTATCTGGCGATGGTCGAGGCCTATGCCGCGCCATTACGGCTTGAAGATCGGCGCCGGAGGATTTGCGCGCCCGCGCGCTGGCCTGGGCGATGGGCCGCGGATCGCGATCAGGCCGCGTCGCCTGGCAGTTCATCCAGGATCTTGCCGGCGAACTGGGGAAGAAGATTTAGGAGCCTCGACCCCTGAATCAAGAATTCCGCGCCACCAGGAGCGGTTTGGGGTCCACCGGCTGGGTGTCGTGGCGGATCTCGAAATGGAGCTGCGGCGAGGTCACATCACCGTCTCGACCGGAATAGCCGATCACCTGGCCGCGGGTGACGGACTGCGCCGCGGCTCACCAGCAATCTTGTCGGCATGGGCGTAGGCCGTGACATAGCCGTCGTCATGCGGATCAAGACGAGATTGCCATAGTCTTTCAGCTCGTCGCCGGAATAGGTGACGGTGCCGCTGGCCGCCGCATGGATGGGCGTGTCCATCGGGATGGAGATATTGATGCCGTCATTGCGCTCGCCATTGCTGGCGGCGCCGAAATCCGAGATCACCGTGCCCGACACCGGCCAGGAGAAGCTGGGCGCATTGTGGGTCGGGGCTCATGCGTGAGCGGCGCGAGCGCCGCTTTGCTGACGGAAGCCGTGGGCGCGGCACGCGGCGGTTTGCCGGTTCGCGCCGGGCCAGCAGCGTCCGCGACTTGGCTGCGATGGACGCTTTGGCCGGGAAGATGATCGTTGACGCCCCAGTCGAATGTGGTTTCGGGCGTTTCGGTGCAGGCCGCCAGCACGGGCGTGCAAACCAGCGCGGCGAGCGCAATCTTCTTAGGGACGCGTCATCTCCTACGCCTTCTCACATGTCTCGAACGAATCATCTGCCTTAAGGGTGAACAAGGCCTTAACCATCGGTTACGCGGTTAGTTAACCCGGTTTACCGTTGCCGCAGCTTTTCGCCGAAGTTCCTCCAGCACGCTCGGCGCGGTGAGGTTCATATGCAGGGGCGTCACCGCGATCTTGTCGCCATAGACCGCGCCCAGGTCGCTGTCCTCGTGGCGGCGAGGCCCGCCGGCGGCGCAGCCCGATCCAGTAATAGGCCCGGTTGCGGGCGTCGCGCGCGCTCCTCGATCTCGGTGGATTGCAGGTCGTAGCGGCCTTGCGGCACCAGCGCCCAGCCCTTCACCTCGGCCGCGGCACAGCCGGGAAAATTGACATTGATCAACGTGCCTTCCGGCCAGCCCGCCTTCAGCAGCGCGCGCAACAAATCCGGTCCATGCCGCTCGCCCGGCGACCAGTCGATGGTCTCGCGGCTCTCCTCGTCGCCCGCCTGGGACAGCGCCACGGACGGAATGCCCAAGCGCACAGCCTTCCATGGCGCCGGCGATGGTGCCCGAATAGGTGACATCGTCGGCCAGGTTGGAACCCCAATTGACGCCCGAAAGGATCAACTCCGGCGGCTTTTCTTTCAGGACATGCAGGCACGCCATCATCACGCAATCGGTGGGCGTGCCGGCTGACGGCATAGCGGCGCTCGGTGACGGCGCGCAGGCGCAGCGGCAGGGTGAGGGTGAGCGAATGCGAGGCGCCCGGATTGCTCGGTTTCCGGCGCGAACACCCAGACATCGTCGGACAGGGCGCGGGCGATCTTTTCCGCGACGGCGAGCCCCGGCGCATGAATGCCGTCGTCATTGGTGACGAGAATCCGCATCAGGCTTTCGCGATGACTTTGTCTTGCCGCCCATGTAAGGCTGCAATGCGTCGAGGTATTGCGACGCTGCCGTCCGGCTGCTGATAATTTTCCAGGATCGCCACCAGAGTGCGGCCCACCGCCAGGCCGGAACCGTTCAAGGTATGGACGGGGCCTTTGACCTTGCCGTCCGCTCCCCGCCAGCGCGCATTCATGCGCAGGGCCTGGAACGGCCCGCAATTGGAGCAGGAGGAAATCTCGCGATAGGCGTTCTGGCCCGGCAGCCAGACTTCGATGTCATAGGTTTTCTGGGCGGAAAAGCCCATGTCGCCAGTGCAGAGCGTCACCACGCGATGGGCGAGGTCGAGTTTTTTCAGGATTTCCTGCGCCGCGTCGGTCATGCGCTCATGTTCGGCCGCCGACTGCTCCGGCGTGGTGATGGAGACCAGCTCGACCTTGGAGAATTGATGCATGCGGATCATGCCGCGCGTGTCCTTGCCCGCCGCACCCGCTTCGGCGCGGAAACAGGGCGTGAAGGCGGTCATGCGCATCGGCAATTCGGCTTCCGCCACGATCTCGTCATTGACGTAATTGGTGAGCGAGACTTCGGCGGTGGGGATCAGCCAGTGCCGTTTCAGGAAATGATCGATGCGGTCGCGCAGGTCCGTGCCAGGCGGTCCTCCGGCAACCTCATATTCCTGCATCATCTCCTCAAAGGCGCGGCGATATTCGTCGGTCGAATAGGCGCCGAACAGATCGTCCTTGAATTTCGGCAATTGCCCCGTGCCGAACATGGCCGCGTCACGCACCAGGACCGGCGGGCTGACTTCGGTGTAGCCGAATTGCCCCGTGTGGATGTCGAGCATGAACGCGCCCAGCGCGCGTTCCAGCCGCGCCAAATCGCCCTTGAGATAAACAAAGCGCGCGCCGGAGACTTTAGCGGCGCGCTCGAAATCCATCTGGCCCAGCGCCTCGCCGAGCTCGAAATGCTGCTTGGGATTGGCGACCGCGGGCGGCTTGCCGAAAGCGCGCGCCTCGACCGGCACATTGGCGCTTTCATCGGCGCCGTCCGGCACATCGGCGTGCAGGAACATTGGGTATCACCGCCAGGGCGTCGCGCAATGCCGTTTCCAGCTCGCGCTGCTCGCCCTCGCCCCGCTGGATGGCGTCCTTCAGGCCCGCCACCTCGTCCATCAGCGCCTTGGCCTGGGCTTCGTCCTTTTTCTGCTTGGCCTGGCCGATCAGCTTGGAGGCTTCGTTGCGCCTGGCCTGCTGGGTCTGAAGCCGGGTGAGCAAGTTCGCGCAAAGCCTTGTCGCGCTCCAGCAAGATCGCGCGCGACCGCCGCGCCATCCAGCCCGCGCCGTTCAGGCCCTGGGTGAAGGCGTCGGGATTGTCCCGGATGGCCCGGATATCGTGCATGGCGTCGACCTCTTGGCGCCCGCTCATGCCATGAGCGGCTTTTCCGGTCAAAGGCGCGGTTAATGAACCCTCAATTCCACGCCGCAGTTTGGAACTATCGGCGCAAGCCGCCCGAAAGGCCCCCTGCGGCATAGTAGCGACGCGTAACAGAGGCGCGTCCCGACCGGTCGGGCGCGGGGTGGCGTTTGCGGTATTCCGGATTGCGAATCCTTTGGGTGCGGTTGGAGCACAAGCTCAGCCGGCAGGGCGCGATCGGCAGCACGATCGTGCTGTCGGCGCTGGCCGTGGCGATGGCCGCGCTGGTGCATCTGGCGCTCGCTATTTCGACGGCGCCAGGCTCACCGGCTCGGCCTTCTTCCATGTCGTGATCGAAACCCTGGTGGTGGCGGCGCCGCTGATCCTCTATTCCCGCTATGCGATCGCGCAATTGAAGAAAAGCCGCCGCCAGCTCGCGGAAATGTCCTGCCATCTCGCCATGGCGGTGGACGAGGCCGAGCAGACCAGCCGCGCCAAATCCGCCTTCCTGGCCAATATGAGCCATGAGCTGCGCACGCCCTTGAACGCGATCCTGGGCTTCTCGGAAGTGATGAAGGAACAGTCGCTGGGCGCGATGGAAAATCCCCGCTATCTCGCCTATGTCGCCCATATCCACGACAGCGGCCAGCATCTTCTGGGCATCATCAACGACGTGCTCGACCTCGCCAAGATCGAGGCCGGCAAGATGACGCTCGACAATGCCAAGCAGTTCGAGCTCGAGCCTGTGATCTCCTCGGCGCTCGCCATGCTCAATGGGCTGGGCGAAAAATTCGGCGTCGACGTTGTCAACGAGATCGTGGATCGCGGCATCCTCTTCACAGGCGTGGAGCGGATGATCCGCCAGGTGGTGATCAATCTGGTGGGCAATGCCATCAAATTCACGCCGCCAGAGGGCAAGGTCATGCTCTCGGGGCGAAAGCGCCCCGATGGCGGCTATGACATCATGGTGCGCGACAACGGCATCGGCATGAATGAGGAAGAGATGTCCCGGGCGCTGACGCCGTTCGGGCAGAACGGCAATCGCTTCACCGGGCGCCATGACGGCACGGGCCTGGGCCTGCCGCTGGCCAAGGCGATGCTGGAGCTGCATGGCGGCACGCTCATACTCACCAGCGCGCCGGAGATGGGCACCACCGTGACGATGAAATTGCCGGCCAGCCGGATCGATTTGCGCGGACGGGCGGCGGCCTAGGGCACCAGGGCCGTTTGCCGGCGCTGGGCCTCGTCGCGTGCCTTGCCGCGCTCGATCATCTTCACGCAGAGGATCGAGATTTCGTAAAGCGCCACCAGCGGAAAAGCCAGGCTCAGCATCGAGATTGCATCCGGCGGGGTGAAAATCGCCGCCACCCCGAACAGGCCGACATAGGCATAGCGCCGCATGTCGTTGAGCGCTTTTGAGGTGACGATGCCCACCTTGCCCAGGAGCGACAGCAGCACGGGAAGCTGAAAGGTGAGGCCGAAGGCGAATATCAAGGTCATCACCAGGTCGAGATAATCGCTCACCTTGGCCTGAAGCTGGATGCCCAGTTCGCCAGGGGCCGGCACGACCTGATAGCCGGCGAAGAAGCGGATGGCGAAAGGCAGCATCACATAATAGACGAAGGCCGCGCCCATGATGAACATCACCGGCGTCCACAGCAGGAATGGCAGGAAGGCGCGCCGCTCATGCTTGTAAAGGCCAGGCGCCACGAAGATCCAAAGCTGCGCGGCGATGGCCGGAAAGCCCAGGCACAAGCCTCCGAACATGGCGAGCTTCACCTGGGTGAAGAAGATTTCCGGCAGCGCGGTATAGATCAAGTGATTGGTGGCGGCGGCAAGCGGCCGTTCCAGGAAATTGAGGATCGGCGTCGAAAACGCGAAGCACACGACAAAGCAGACGCCGAACGAAAGCATCGCCCAGACCAGCCGCTTGCGCAGCTCGATCAGGTGCTCCATCAGCGGCGCGCGCGTGGCGTCCAGCGCCGCTTCATCTTCTGTGCTGGGCGCGGTCACGGCGCGGCGGTCTCGGGTTTGGCGGCGGCATCGGCATCGGCGGGCGGCGGAGCAGTTTCCGAAACCTGATACTCGCCGCTGCGGGGCGGCGGGACTTCCGTGACTGCCGCCTGACTTTGCGCGCCGGTGTCCACCGGATTGAGGGTGCGCTGGATCTCGTGATTAAGATCCCTGGTCACGTCGGCGACCGGATCGTCGGCCTTGAGCCGCTCGATCTCGGCGCGCAATTCGTCCAGTTCGCTTTGACGCGCCATCTCGTCGAAGCTTTTCTTGAACTCGTTGGCCATGTTGCGGGCCTTGCCCACCCATTTGCCCGCCATGTTCATCAGGCGCGGCAAATCCTTCGGCCCCACCACGACCAGCGCCACAGTGAGCAGGATGAGGATGTGGCTCCAGCTAAAAAGGTCGAACATCGAGGGGGGCAGCCGGCCTCAGCGGGCGGCGGTGTCCTTGTTGACGTTCGCTGTCTCGCGCGTCTCGGCGTTGATGACCTTGGGGTCGTCCTTGTCAGGGTCGGCGAGACCCTTCTTGAAGCTGTTGATGCCGCGCCCGAAATCGCCCATCAGGTCGGAAACCTTGCCGCGGCCACCAAACAGAACCAGGGCAATGACACCCAGGATCAGGATGTGCCAGATGCTGAACGAACCCATGACGTAACTCCTCGCCCCCAGAAACGCTTGAAGTCTCAAGCAATTATACGGCCGGTCCCCACAGTACCCGGCTGGCTCTGCTTGTTAAAGCGCGCCGCAGGGTCCGGCGCAAGGCCCGGTTCCCGAAATGCTTATTTCCTTAACTTTCAGAGGCGCTTAGCCCACCAGTATTTCGCCGCGGCGGTCAAAGCTTTCCGCCAGGGCGCCCAGGCGCTTCTGCACCGGTTCCGAAGCGATGGCTTCGCGCTTGCGCGGCACCTCCAGCACGATCTTGGCTGGCGTGAGTCGCAGGCGGTAATGGGCGAACTCCCCCGCCGCCGACGCCGACAGCGAAAAAGCGAATCGCCAGGCCAGGCCCAGCCGCAGGGCCCGCCTTTCGTCATCCTTGTCGAGAAGTTCGGTGAGCGCCATGTCGGGGGGAAAATCCTCGTCGCCCGAATAGCGGTGGAAGATCGAAATGGCGATCAAGGCGCGGGCGCGATGATCGGCTCCGGCGAACGACGCGGTGAGAACCTGGGATGACGCGCCCTGGGCGCGATTGTCGGGATGGCGACGCCAACCGATGTCCGAGAAGTTGGCCGAGGCCTCGCGAATGCGGCGAAATTCCAGGCTTTCGCCTTCGAACAAGGGATGGGTCCATTCGAACATCTCGCGCGCATGCGCCGGCACGCGCGACAGCCTTTCGTTGGTGCCGCGGGCGAATTCCAAGAGCGGGTCCTTGGCACGCTCTTCGGCGGAGAGCCCCTCATAGAACAGGCCTTCGCGCAAGCCATAGGCGGAAATCACCACGTCCCTGATATCGCTGGCCAGGAGCAGCCGTTCCAGCACCACCGCGCCATAGGGCAAGGATTCCGCGCGCCGCTTGGACACGACCTTGATCTTGCGCACCGATTCCTTGGAAAGACCCGCCAGCACCTTGCACAAGCGGAGCGCCCGGCCGCGGGGAATGGTGTACTGCTGCAGCACATGGAGGGGATAATGCTGATCCTCCATGTCCACACGGGCGAAGCTGCGCCAGATGCCGCCCACCGCGTACAGCGCGGGCGCGTCGATACCGGAGACATTCCTGAGCCCCTTGTCCACGATATCGCGCGCCTTGTCGGGATCGCCCTTGGCCTGGTCCATCAGCCGCAAGGGCCCGAACGGCAAGGTCCACGCCTCCCCGGTCTTGCCGCCCTTCACCGTCACCATGTCCAGGCTGCCGCCGCCCAGATCGGCCGCCAGGCCCGAGGCTTCGGGAATGCCCGCCACCACGCCTTCGGCGGCGATGCGGGCTTCGTCCTCGCCCGCCAGCACGCGGATAGGCGAGCCCCAGGCACGCTCGGCGCGCGCCACGAATTCGGCGCCATTGACGGCGTCGCGCGCCGCCGCCGTCGCCACTGCCTCGCGGGTTTCAACATGAAGGCCGTCGGCGATCATGCGGAAGCGGGCCAGCGCCTCCAGCGCCGCGGCGCAGCCCTCGGCATGCAGCCGCCCTGTCGTCACCATGTCGCGGCCGATGCCGCAGATCGACCTTTTCATTCTGCCAGGTAGCGGCGTTGCGGTTCTGGTTCTCGTAGATCACCAGGCGCACGGAATTGGAGCCGATATCGACAATGGCGACGGGTCCGCGCAGACGGGCTTGGCGCGGGCTTGAAGCGGCGCGGATCTCGCTGGCGGCGGACATGAAGGATCAGGCCCGGCGCTTGCCCGGCGGCGGAGCCCTGCATCTTCAGCGCGCGGCCGCGGCCGGAAAGCGAAGGATTGGTCATGAAGTAGGTATGCGCGGAGAAGGCATCGGCGTCCTCGGAATGGGAATCACGGCAATAGGTCCCGTCCGCCTTCATATACCAGCTTTGCGCCTGATCCTTGAGCAGCGCCACCATGATTTGGTCCAGAACCTGTTGATGAACCGTGGGATTTTCGATGGGAACCAGCGCTTCGACCCGGCGATCCAGGTTGCGCGGCATCCAGTCGGCCGAGGAGATATAGACACGGGCCTTGGGTGACGGCAGGCCATGACCGGCGCCGAAACAGACGATGCGGCCATGTTCCAGGAACCGGCCCACGATCGAGCGCACCCGGATATTCTCGGACAATCCCGGAACGCCGGGACGCAGGCAGCAAATGCCCCGCACCACCAGTTCGATCTGCACGCCCGCCTGGGAGGCGCGATAAAGCCCGTCGATCATGCCGGGATCCACCAGGGCATTGAGCTTGATCCAGATCGCGGCGGGACGGCCTGCGCGGGCATGCATGATTTCCTGCTGGATGCCCTTCGACCAGCCTTCCGCGCAGCGAGAAAGGCGACACCGCCAGCTTTTCCAGCGCATTGGGCTCGGCATAGCCGGTGATGAAATTGAACACCTGCGCCGCGTCGCGGCCCAGCGCCGGATCGGCCGAGAACAGCGAGAGGTCGGTATAAACCTTCGCCGTCTGGGGATGATAATTGCCGGTGCCGAAATGCACATAGGTGTGAAGCTGTCCGCCTTCACGCCGCACCACCAGGCTGATCTTGGCGTGGGTCTTGAGCGCGATGAAGCCATAGACCACCTGCACGCCGGCGCGCTCCAGATCGCGGGCCCATTTGATATTGGCGGCCTCGTCGAAGCGGGCCTTGAGCTCGATCAGGGCGGTGACGGACTTGCCCGCTTCCGCCGCCTCGATCAGGGCCTGGATGATGGGGCTGTCCTGGCTGGTGCGGTAAAGCGTCTGCTTGATCGCCACCACGTCGGGATCGGCGGCGGCCTGGCGCAGGAACTGCACCACCGTGTCGAAGCTCTCGAAGGGATGATGGACGATCAGGTCCTTTTCGCGGATGGCGGCGAAGCAATCGCCGCCATGGTCGCGGATGCGTTCGGGGAAGCGGGCATTGTAGGGCTTGAACTGCAGGTCGGCACGTTCGGGGATGATCAGCTTGGAGAGATCCGACAGGCCCATCAGATTTTCCACGATCACGATCTCGGATTCATCCAGATCGAGATGCGCGGCGATGAACTGGCGCAGATTGGCCGGCATGGATTTGGAGCATTTCATGTGGATGACGCTGCCGCGGCGCCGGCGCTTCAACAGCGACTCGAACATCAGGACCAGATCTTCGGCCTCTTCCTCCACTTCCACGTCGCTGTCGCGCAGGATGCGGAACATGCCCCAGCCGGTCACGGCATGGCCGGGGAAACAGCTTGTCGAAATAAAGCGCGATCACATGCTCGAGCGGAATGAAGCGCACCAGCTTGCTTGTCGGTGTCGGGCAGGCGCACGAAACGCTTGAGCTGCGGCGGCACCGGGATCAGGGCGGACAGGTCCTTGTTGTCGCGCTGATTGGTGAGCGACAGCGCGATGGTGAAGCCCAGATTGGGGATGAAGGGGAAGGGATGGGCCGGATCGATCGCCAGCGGCGTGAGCACCGGGAAAATCTGCTCGCTGAATTGCGTTTCCAGGAAAGCGCGGTCGCGGGGCTGAAGCTCCTCGCCGGTCACGACATAGACGCCTTCCTTGCGCAGCTCGATGTCGAGCCCGGCCCAGATGCGCTGCTGGTCGGCGATCAATTCGCGCGCGGTCTTGTCCACCTTGGCGAGCTGCTCGGCGGGAGGAAGCCCGTCGGCGGACGGCGTCGAGACGCCGGCATGGACCATGCCCATCAGGCCGGCCACGCGCACCATGTAGAATTCGTCGAGATTGGAGGCGGAGATGGAAAGAAAGCGCAGCCGTTCGAACAGGGGCTGGCGGCGGTTCTGCGCCTCCTCGATCACCCGGCGGTTGAAGGCCAGCCAGGACAATTCGCGGTTGACGAAACGCTGCGGCGAAGCGGGATCGAGCGCGACATTGCTGCCCTGATGCGCCAGCGCCACCACGTCGTCGGTGGCCAGCGGATTGTTCAGCGCCGTTTCCACGGGCGCGTCGTTGGCGGCCTCGATCTTGGGGGACGGATTGTGCATCGCCCGACCTTAGGAGAAATGGGTGTACATGTCATGACGAAACCCCCAGATCCGCCATAAGTCCCCGTATTAATTGAAGATTTATCGGTTTCTGGCGGCTCAGGGCCGTGGCGTCGGCCCGGGCGATGAAATCGCGGATGGCGGCCGGCGACCGCTCCAGTTGCTGCACCAATTCGGTCACCACCGCTTCGGGAACCTGGACCTGGCGGTCGGCGAAAAGCTTGACCGCCAGCGCCATCAGCAGCGCCTCGTCGGCGCCCCCCAGCTCGAACGCCACCAGCGCGCGGAATCGCGACGCCAGGTCGGGAAGCGCGGCCGGCCAGGCGGCAGGCACAGCACGCCCGGTCAAAAGCAGGGGCGCGCCCCGTTCCAGCATGGCGAACAGAGCGCCGGCTCGTGGCGCGTCACCGGTAACGCTGTCGCAATTCTCGACCACCGCCGGCACCGGCGAGCGGCGCATCGAAGCTCGCGCGCGTCGACGAAGGCGGCATTGGCGCGCGCCGCCCAGATGCGCGCCAGATGAGTCTTGCCGGAGGCGCTGGGGCCGTAAAGCGCCGCGGCAGGCACCGGCCAGTCCGGCCAGGCATCCAGAAAGGCCAGCGCTTGCGCGATTGCCCGCTGCCACGATGAAATCGTCGCGCGTCATGCGGCTTGCCGGCTCGATGGGCAGAATCAGTTGCGAAATCATCGGACCATCAAGCGGTGCGCCGCCCGAACAAAAGCGCGCGCAGGAAAAGCTGGGCATAAGCCGCCAGCGAGAGGATGGCAAACACCGCCACGGTATAGCCGGCGGCCGCGACCAGCCGCGGCGCTTCCCGGTCGAAAGCCAGCAGCAGCAAGAAGAATCCCCACATAGCCCACCTGGACCGCGGTGGAGGCCTTGCCGATCACCAGAGGCTCGACGCGCAAGCGGCAGACCTGACGCTCCTGGCCAGAAGCGCGCCGCCGGCGATCGCGCTCGTCGCGCGCGATCACCAGCACCACCAGCCAGAACGGCGCCACGCCCACGCGCAGCAGAGCGACGAAACAGAGCAGCATCAGAAGCTTGTCGGCGATGGGATCGAGCCAGGCGCCGAAACGCGAGGCGAATCCCCAGCGCCGCGCCACAAAGCCGTCCGCCAGATCGCTCAAGCCGGCGAAAGCGAACATCGCCAAGGCCAGCGTGTCGTGATCCGCCAGAATTGCCCAGGCCGCCACCGGCGCCGCCAGAAGGCGAAGCGCCGAAAGAAGATTGGGCAGATGGCGCAGCATTACTGGCCGCCGCCCGGCGGATGCGCGCGTGATCGTCCATGCGCCCGGCGCGGCCGGAAAGATTGAGCCCCTGCCCGCTCATGGCGTCGCGCAGCTGGTCCTGCGCTGCCCTGATAGGCGATGGAAAGCCGGGCATAGCCCAGATCCATCGCCACCATCTGCACGCCGGTGACGTTGTCGAGGCCCGCCAGCGCGGTCTGGATCGCGCCCCATTGCTCCAGCGAATTCACCCGGACATCGGCGATCAGGGTGCCGCGGGAATTCACATTCACCGCCGCGCGCGACTTCCACAGATCGTCCATCGCCGCGATCGCCGCCTGCGCCGCCGCGGGATAGGTGGCGCTGACGGTCTGCAGCAAGGGCACATCCATGCTGGTCTTGGACGGCGTTTCGCCCTGGCCCAGGCGGCGGATATTCACCGTCACCTTGCCGTTGGCATAAACCACCTGCACCAGCGCCGCTTCGGTGGCGTTGACGCGCCCGGCCACGGCCGCGACATCGTCCCAGCTCGCATTGTCGAAATCGAGCTTGGCCGAGATCGGCGGCATCGGCCGCGGCCGGCAGGGAGAAGGGAACCACCGAATCGCGCAGCCCGGGCGCCAGCGAAAGCCTGCGCCCAAGGACCGTTGCTGTAGGCGGGCGACATCGGCACCAGCAGAATGCGGTGCACGGCGCCTGGGTGAAGGCGATATTGGCGTCGCGCAGCGCGCGCGCCACCGCCTCGGGATTGAACTTATAGGTGATGTCGGCGACATAGCGGGTGGTGGAGCGCCGCTCATTGGCCGGCACATAGCCGCGCGACAACCGCACCAGGGTGGCCGGATCCAGCGCGGGCTGGCGCGCCCAATCCTCCTCGCGGGTCAGGCGGCGATAGAGAATCTGCCAGGCCTTGGGCCGGCCCTGGGCGATGGCGATATTCGCGCGCTTCCGCCGACGAGGCGGCAGACGCATCCACATGCACGCCGGACACGGTGTAGAGGTCGTCGGCCTGGGCCGGGGCGAAAGAAGAGACACCCAAAGCGCAAGCGCCAAGGCGGGAAGGCATTTCAGAACACGGGGCAACATGGGGCGCTCGACTGTGACGCCGCGCAATTATAGGCGGCGGAACATCACGCCCGCGAAAGGCAGTTCCTAACCTCCCGAATTTCAGGCGCGAATCAGGCCCTTGATCGGCGCGGCCGACGCGCTGTCGGGAAATACCGTGGTTTCCAGCGCGCCGTTCGGCACATCCATATGCTCCGCCAGCACGCCTTTGAACAAAGCGCGCAGATCGGTCCGGGCGGGCTGGTCGCGCCCGTCCTTGAGCGCGCCGGCGCCAAGCCCACCCATTCCGCCTTGACCTGGCCGCCCTGCGACCGCGCCGCCGAACAGGAAAGCCGCGCCGCCGGTGCCGTGATCGGTGCCGCCCGAGCCGTTGGGATGAACGGTGCGGCCGAACTCGGTCGCCATCACCACGGCCGTCTTGTTCCACACATCCGGCCCCATGGCGGTGCGCATCGCGTCGATCGCCGTGTCCAGCGCCTGAAGCCGGCGCGCCAGTTGCCCGTCGGCGGCGCCTTCCGCGACATGCGTGTCCCAGCCCGAGGCTTCCAGGTCGCCACGCGCGGACCATCGGACGCCGCCAGCAATTTGCCCGCGCCCTGGAACAGCGGCGTGAGATTGCCATAGCCGCCGCCGCCGGGCCGCTTCTGTGCCGTCTGCGGCTCATTGGCAGGGCATCGTCCATCGCGTTCTGCGCCGGCGGCCTGCAGCGCCAGCGCGCTGGACGAGCGACGCCTTCAACACCGCGTCATTGGCATAAAGCGCGCGCACCTGATTGAGGAACAATTCGTCGGGCGCCGGCATCACCGCCGGCATCCAGCTCGCCGGTTTGCACTTTGCCCGACAGCATCAAGGGCGGGGTCTGGGCGATCGCCAGCGCGCGGTCGCCATTGCCGATGCCCATGGGCTGCGAGCGCGCGGTTGAGCCAGCCATCCTGCAGCAGATGCGGCTGGATGCCGCCCGATTCCAGCACATTCTGGCCATCGAAATGCGAGCGGTCGCGATAGGGCGAGCAGATATTGTGGAAGACGACCAGCTGCTTGGCGTCGTAAAGCGTCTTCAGATTGGTGAAAGACGGATGCAGACCCGAAGAAACCGTCCAGATCGTGCAGCGCGCCGGCGCCGCTGGTCTGAAGCGCCAGATCGCCCCGCACCGACGGCATAATCCTTGTCGCCATGCGGCGGCGCGGCGGCCAAGCCGTCCAGCGCGCCGCGCAGGATCACCACCACCAGGCGGCGGTCGCTCGGCGTGGCGGCGAAGGCGAAATGCGCGCGCGCGCCCATCGCGCCAAGGGCGCCGGCGGCGGCGAAGGTCTTGAAGAAGCGAGCGGCGGTCGAGATGCATCGCATTCACCTGCGCTGGAATTCGGGGCTGGAGATCAGAAGCGCCAGCGCATCGCCCTGGGTTTCGGCGCGCGCCATCGCGGTCTTGGTCGCGGGCGCGAGCAGCGGCCCCATGCCCTCATCCGCGACCGCTAACGGCATTGAAGTCCGGCGGCATCCGTCCACTCACCTGCTTGGCCCATTCGATGCGGTTCAGCACCGCGTCCGGTCCTGACCAGGCGTCGGACGTGAGCGGCCAGCCCTTGGGCGACGACGCGGTCATGGGAAACTCGCCCATGGCGCGGGCGCTTGCCATGGCGGCGCGGATCTGCTGTCCGTCGTTGTCATTGCCGCGGCAGATCGAGCAGGCGATACCCCGCCGTCACATATTCCACCGGCGAGCGCATCTTGGCGGGCCCAGGCGTCCCAGGCGGCATCGATCTTCCACCGCGGCGATGGCCAGCGCCTTGAGATCGCCGCCGGTCTGGTTGAACACGCTTTCCAGCCGCGCCACCGATTGCGGCGACGGATCGTCGGCGATGAAATAGGTGGCGAATTTGGTGGCGATGTGGCGGGCGGTATGGGGATCATGCGCCAGGTCGCGCACCGCCTGGATGCCGCCCTTGAGATCGGGCGCATAGAGTTTTGCCGCGCAGGGTCTGCGCGCCCGGCTCGTGCCGGTTGGGGAAAAAGCCGAAACCAGACGGCGCACCGGGATCGAGGCCCCAGCCGGTGAGGATATTGGCCAGCGCGATCACATCCGCCTGGGTATAGCCGCCATCCACGCCCAGGGAATAAAGCTCCATCAATTCGCGGCCGAGATTCTCGTTGCGGCCCCGGCCCGAGCGTTGGCCGGCCGGCGAATCGGGGCCGATGGACGCGTTGTTGTTGAGATAGACCAGCATGGCGGGATGGCTTGCCACCGCCAGCAGCATGTTCTCGAACGTGTCGGCGATATAGGGGCGGATCGCCTCGCGCTCGAAGGCGCCGCAGAAATTGAGCGTGCGTCCCGCCGTGGTCGAGACCGTGAAATGATTGGTCCAGAACCAGACCAGATGTTCGGCGAAGGGCCGTCGCCGTGGTGAAGCCCAGCTTGAAGCGCCCCGCCATCTCGTCGGTGAAGATCTTGAGCCGCCCGCCGGCCAGCTTTTTCTGCGCCTCGGTGATCGCCCGCCTTGATGGCGCCGGCGCTGGGCGATCATCTCCTGTTCCTGGCGCACCAGGGCTCCGCTTCGGGCGAAAGCGCTGCCGTCCGGGGCAACCGGCTGGTCGGCGGGTCCGCCGATCTGGGCCGACCAGCCAACCCTTGGGGTCGCGCTCCCGCGGCCTCGATTTCGCCCGGCCGGGCGCCCAAGCCGAAGCGATGCACCGCAATGGCGCCTTCCAGGGACATGGCGATATCCTATGCTTTTCAGGGGCGGCTTGCGCGTCCGCTTTCGTCTGATTAAACGAAGTGGAACCTCAAACTCCGTCGCGTGGAACCATGCCGGGCAAAGACAGCCTCACTTATAAAGATGCCGGCGTGGATATCGACGCAGGCGAAGCGCTGGTCGCGCGCATCGCGCCCGCCGCGCGCGCCACCAGCCGTCCCGGCGCCGACGCCGATCTGGGCGGCTTTGGCGGCTTGTTTGATTTAAAGGCCGCGGGCTTCAAGGATCCAGTGCTGGTCGCCGCCACCGACGGCGTCGGCACCAAGCTCAAGATCGCCATCGAGACCGGATTGTTCGACGGCATCGGCCAGGATCTGGTGGCGATGTGCGTCAACGACATTGTCGTGCAGGGCGCGGAACCTCTTTTCTTTCTGGATTATTACGCCAGCGGCAAGCTGGACGTGGACGCCGCCGCCCGCGTGATCGAAGGCATCGCGCGCGCCTGCAAGGAATCGGGCTGCGCCCTGATCGGCGGCGAGACGGCGGAGATGCCGGGCCTTTACGCCAAAGGCGATTTCGATCTCGCCGGCTTTTCGGTGGGCGCGGTCGAGCGCGGCCATGGTGCTGCCCCGAAGCGACGAGATGGAGGCGGGCGATGTGCTGATCGGCGTGGCGTCGTCGGGCGTGCATTCCAACGGCTATTCGCTGGTGCGCAAGCTGGTGGAGAAAAGCGGGCTTGGCATGGGACGCGCCCGCGCCGTTCGCGACAGAACGTCACGCTGGGCGAAGCGTTGATGGCGCCGACCAGGCTTTATGTGAAGAGCGCGCTGGAAGCGATGCGGATCGGCGGCGTCAAAGGCTTCGCCCATATCACCGGCGGCGGCATCACCGAAAACCTGCCCGCGCGCCTTGCCCGAAGGCCTGGACGCGGAAGTCGATCTGGCATCGCTGGACGCCGCCCGCCCGTGTTCGGCTGGCTGGCGCGGCAAGGCGCGGTCGAACCGCTCGGAAATGCTGCGCACCTTCAATTGCGGCATCGGCCTGGTCGCGGTGGTGGAGGAAAAGAATTCCGGCCATGTGATCGAGGCTTTCCAGCAATGCGGCGACAAGGCGGTTCGGCTGGGCCACCTGATCCCCGGCGATGGTGAGCCCAAAGTGGTCTATCGCGGGACGCTCGGGCTTTGAAAAGAGTTGGGGTCCTGATTTCCGGGCGGGGCAGCAATCTCGCCGCCCTGATCGCCGCGCAGAAGGACGCGCCCTACAGAATTGCGCTGGTGATCTCCAACCTCGAAGGCGCAGGCGGGCTGGAGCGCGCGGCAATGCTAACATTCCCACCCAAGTGATCCCCCACAAAGGCAAAACCCGCGAAGCCTTCGACGCCGAACTGGATGCGCGCCTTGCGCGCGGCGGACGTGGAAATCGTCTGCCTGGCGGGCTTCATGCGCATACTTTCCGACGGCTTTGCCCGTGCCTGGGAAGGAAAGCTGATCAACATCCATCCCTCGCTGCTTCCCGCCTACAAGGGTACGCAGGTGCATGAGCGGGTGACTGGAAGCGGGCGAAGCGCAATCCGGCGCTTCGGTGCATTTCGTGGTGCCGGAACTGGACGCCGGCCCGGTGATCGCCCAGGCCTCGGTGCCGGTGCATCCCGATGACTCGCCGGAAACCTTGGCGGCGCGGGTGCTGGAGGTTGAGCACAAGCTCTATCCCGAGGCCCTGCGCCTGGTGGCGGAAGGCAAAGTGAAGCTGGAAAAAGGTTTGGCGGTTTTCCGCTGACCTCGGCGTTAAGCCATCACGCTTTCCATAATCTCCGCCGAAACCTCCCAAAGCTTTTTCGCATCGCGGTCATTGCGCGCTTCCGGTGACGGCGTGGCGGGTGCACATTTGGTGAAATATTCGCCGTTGGAGCGCGCCGCATCCGGCGACGAGGCCAAGTAGATGATGGTTTTGGCCCCTTCTTCCGGCGAGATCGCTCCGATCGGCTTGGCGACGCGGACGAGCGCCGAGAGCACGCCCCCCGACTGGTCGCCGAAACGGGTGGCGACAAAGCCCGGATGCAGGGAATTGGCGGTGACGCCGCCCCCGGAAATGCGGCGCGCCAATTCGCGGGTGAAAAGGATATTGCAGAGCTTGGATTTGGAATAGACGGCGAAGCCGCTATAGCTTTTTTTGCTCTGCAGATCGTCGAAATCGAGCTTGGCGCGGTGATGGGCGTCCGACGCGGTGTTGACGATGCGCGCACCAGCCCGCAGCCGCGACAAAAGAAGATTGGTGATCACGAAGTATGACATGTGATTGAGGGCGAAACTCTTCTCCAGTCCGTCCTTGGTCTCGATGCGGCTATTGAACAAGGCGCCGGCATTGTTGATCAGGACATCGATCACGGGCTCTTCGCGGATTTCTTCCGCCGTGCGGCGCATCTCGGAGAGGCGCGAGAGATCGGTGAGATGCACCACATGACCCGAGGCCGGATTGACCCGGCGGAGTTTTTCCAGCGTGGCCTGGGCCCGCTCCTTATCGCGGGCGGTGAAGACGATGCGCGCGCCCAGCTCGGCCAGGCGAATGGCGGCCACTTCGCCGATGCCCGAAGTGGCGCCCGTGATGACGATGGTTTTTCCCCGCATGTGAAAAAGGCTCCTGCCAAGACAGGAGCCTTATAACGAAATGCGCGGCTGGCGTCCTGCCCGGCCTCGCGCCTTGGTGAAAGTTCCGCCAAGACGCGAGCCGCGTTCGCCGGACAAAAGGTCCACCGGACCTTTTGTCAGCCCGGCTCACCCGACAATGTCCAAATCGCTGAAAAAGAATTTGATCTCGTTGACAGCGGTATCATGCGCGTCGGAACCGTGGACCGAATTGGCTTCGATGCTTTCGGCGAATTCCTTGCGGATGGTGCCGGGCGCGGCATTGGCGGGGTTGGTGGCGCCCATCACTTCACGGTTCTTGGCGACGGCGTTCTCGCCCTCCAGCACCTGCACCACCACCGGGCCCGAGGTCATGAATTCCACCAGGCTCTTGAAGAAGGGCCGCTCGCGATGGACAGCATAGAAGGCCTCGGCCTGGCCCCTCGACAGTTGGGCGCGGCGGCTGGCGATCACGCGCAGGCCCGCATCCTCGAACTTGGCGACGATCTTGCCCGTGAGATTGCGCCGCGTGGCGTCCGGCTTGATGATGGAAAGGGTGCGCTCGACGGCCATGACAATCTCCAATGGGTCCGGTGAATAAAGCGCGGGCCTTATAGCGGCGCTTTCGTGGCCGGAGCAAGCCGCCCGCGACGCCTGGCCCCTTGCGGGATGGCGTGACAGGCGATAAGGGCCTCATTTTTATGGCCCACCGCTTCGCTATTTGAGGCCGCATGCTGGCGATCGACAATCTTGTGGTGCGCATCGCGGGCCGGGACATCCTGTCCGGCGCGACCGCCAACCTGCCCGCGGGCCGGCGCACCGGCCTGGTCGGGCGCAATGGCGCCGGCAAATCCACTTTGTTCAAGGTGATTTTGGCACAATTGCAGCCCGATGGCGGCCAGGTGGGCTGGCCCAGCGCCTGGAAGGTGGGCGCGGTGGCACAGGAAGCGCCCGGCACCGACGTGAGCCTGCTCGACACGGTGTTGCAGGCTGACAAGGAACTCACCGCCCTTCTTGCCCGGGCCGAGCATGAATCCGACGGCCACGAATTGGGCGACATCTACGCGCGGCTGGACGCCATCGACGCCTATACCGCGCCTGCCCGCGCGGCAGGGATTCTGGCCGGGCTGGGATTTTCCGCGGAAGACCAGCTTCGCCCCTGCCGCGAATTCTCCGGCGGCTGGCGCATGCGCGTGGCGCTGGCGGCGATCCTGTTCTCGGCACCCGATCTGCTCTTGCTGGACGAGCCCACCAACTATCTCGATCTCGAAGGCGTGCTGTGGCTGGAGAATTACCTCGAGCGCTATCGCGGCACGGTGGTGGTGGTGAGCCACGACCGCGACCTGCTCAACAATGTCTGCGAGTTCATCCTCCATCTGGAGCGGGGCAAGCTCAGCCTCTACACCGGCAATTACGACACGTTCGTGGAGACCCGGGCCGCCAAGCGCGCGCTGGACATCGCTTTCGCCAGGAAGCAGCAAGCGGCGCGGGCCCATATGCAGGCCTTTGTGGACCGCTTCCGCGCCAAGGCGTCCAAAGCCGCTCAGGCCCAAAGCCGTCTCAAGATGCTGGCCAAGATGGCGGTGGTGGAAGTGCCTTCGGACGAATATGTGGCGCCCATCCGCATACCTACCCCGATCGAAGCCAGCCCGCCCCTGATCACCATGGACCGCGCCAGCGTGGGGTATGAAACCGGCAAGCCTATCCTCACCGGCCTGTCGCTGCGCTTCGATCCCGACGACCGCATCGCCCTCCTGGGCAAGAACGGCAACGGCAAATCCACTTTGGCGAAGCTGCTGGCCGGCAAACTGGAAACCATGGGCGGCGAATTGGTGCGCGCCAGGAAACTGACGGTGGGCTATTTCGCCCAGCATCAGCAGGAGGAACTCGATCTTTCGCTGACGCCAGTCGAGACGCTGTCCGGACTCCGGCCGAAAATGACCTTGGAAGAGGTGCGCTCGCAATTGGGCGGGTTCGGTTTCTCCGCCGACAAGGCGCTCACCAAGGTGGGGCAATTGTCGGGCGGCGAGCGCGCCAGGCTGATGCTGGCGCTGGCCACGCTGGACAAACCCAATCTCCTGATCCTGGACGAACCCACCAATCATCTCGACATCGACGCGCGCAACGAACTGTTGACCGCACTGAATGATTTCGACGGCGCGGTAGTCCTGGTGAGCCATGACCGGCGCCTGATCGAAGCCACCGCCGAGCGCCTGCTCCTGGTGTCCGATGGCAAGGTCACGCCTTACGAAGGCGATCTCGACGATTATCGCCGCTTTCTTCTGGCCGGCGACAATGCGCCCACTCGCCGCGTGGAAATCGACATCAAGCCCACCAAGGAAAGCACGCGCCGCGACAGCGCCCAGAGGCGCCGTGAACTCAAGCCGCTGAAGGATCGCGTCGAGTCCGCCGAATCCCAGATCGCCGCGCTGCAGGCGGAACTGGCCAAGCTCGACCGCGCGCTGGCCGATCCATTACTGTTCACCAAGGATCCCGGTAAGGGCAGCGCCGTCTCCAAGAAACGGGCCGAAGCGGCGCGCAAGCTCGCCGCCGCCGAAAGCCAATGGGTGGCGGCGCAGCAGGATTACGAAGCGGCAATCGCGGCGGAGTAGCCGCGTTTATTTCAAGTGCTGGCGCGCGATGCGGATCCATTCAGATTGGCGGCGGCGGTAATAGCTGGGCGCGCCTTTCACCGAATCCAGAATCTCGCGGAACAATTGCTGGGCGCGTTGTTCCTGGCCCAGCTGCTCCAGCAGCAGAGCGAAGCGGCAGCGCGCTTCTTCGCCCGGATAGCGCGGCACCACGCTTTCATATTGCCGAACCGCGAGATCGGTCTTGCCCTGAAGCGCCAAGGCCCGGGCATAATCCAATTCCGCGTCGGCGTCGAAGGCGGCGGGGTCGGTGTCCTTGAGCCGTTGGAACAAGGCTTCCGCGGCCGCGCCGTCACCCGACAGCATCTTGGCGCGCCCCAACCCCTTCATCAGCGTGGGATCGTTCGCGCCCAAGGGACCCGACATGGCGCTTTCGTAAAGCTCCACCGCATCGGCAAAGTGGCCCATGCGGATGCATTCCTCGGCCAGCGCCCGCTTGGCGTCGGCCGAACCCACCGTCGCCACCTGCCGCTGCTTTTCGCGGAAATTGCGGCCGGGATCGGCCACATTCACCACATTGTCGGCAAAGCGCCTGGCCGGCGCGCTGGACCACATGTCGGGCAGGATGGCGAAAGCGCCATAGGCGATCCAGCCGAAGGGTGGCGGCACGATGGCGATGGCGAGAATCCACAGAAACGAGCGGCCGGTACGGATCACATGATACGCCAGCGCCAGATCGATCAGCAGCGCGAAACCGATTCCATAAAACATGACCTAGACCTGCTTCTCGAATTTTCCGGAAGGCTGCTCCTTCCAATAGGTCACTTCGTGGCCCGCGTCTTTGGCTTTTTTCCACGCCGCGCGGGCGCGCGCCACAAACGCCTCATCGCGTCCGTCGAACAGCATCACCACCCGCGCCAGCGATGAAAGCGTGCTCCAATCCAATGGCTCCGCCCCGCCCACACAGAACAGGATCTGGGCGCCGTTGGGGTTCTCGTCCTCGACCGTGATCAGCACCGGCTGGCGCTTGGGATCGCCATCGCCCGACTGGGCATGGGCCAGGAAACTGTTGTCGTCATAGGTCCAGAGCAGATTGTCCAGCGCGTCCGAGCGTTCGGAGGATTCCGTCTTGATCACGGCGCGCCAGCCGCGCTCCAGCGATTTCTCGACCAGCCCCGGCAGCACATCTTCAAGCGCCCGCCGCTCCAGATGATAGAAAAGCGTCTCGGTCACGTTTCGTAATGCTCGCGCACCAATTGATTGAGCAGATTGACGCCCCAGCCCGTGCCCCAGCTGGGGATCATGGGTTTATGCTCGCCGTCCTGCCAGGCGACGCCGGCGATATCCAGATGCGCCCACACCGTGCCGTTCTCGATGAAACGCTTGAGGAATTGCGCGGCGGTGATGGAGCCGGAATTGGCGCCGCCGATATTCTTCACATCGGCGATCTTGGAGCGGATCATCTTGTCGTAAGCCGGATCGAGCGGCAGCCGCCACACCCGCTCGCCGGTATCACGCCCCGCTTCGCTCAGCCGTTCCGCCAGCCGGTCATTGTTGGAGAAAACGCCGGCATGCTCGAACCCCAGCGTCTGAACGATGGCGCCGGTGAGCGTCGCCAAGTCGATCACGAATTTCGGCTTGAAGCGGCGCTGGGTGTAGGTGAGCGCGTCCGCCAGCACCAATCGTCCTTCGGCATCGGTGTTGAGCACTTCGATGGTCTGGCCCGACAGTGAGGTCAGCACATCGTCGGGCCGGATGGCGTCGCCGCCCGGCATGTTCTCGACCAGGCCGATCACGCCCACCGCATTGACGCGCGCCTTGCGGGTGGCCAGCGCCATCATGGTGCCGGTGACGGCGGCGGCGCCGCCCATGTCGCCCTTCATGCCCATCATGCCGCTGCCGGGCTTGAGCGACAGGCCGCCGGAATCGAAGCACACGCCCTTGCCGACGAAAGCGACAGGCTCGCTTTTCTTCTTGCCGCCCAGCCATTGCATCACCACCAGCTGGCTTTCGCGCGCGCTGCCCTGGCCCACGCCCAGAAGCGCGCCAAACCCTTGCCGCTTCATTTCCGCCTCGCCCAGCACCTCCACTTTCACGCCCAGTTTGACGAGCGCCTTGGCGCGGCGCGCGAACTCGGCCGGATAGAGAACATTGGGCGGCTCATTGACCAGATCGCGGGCCAAGGTCACGCCGTCGGCCACCGCGTCGAGCGCCTGATAGGCCTTCTTGGCCGCCGCCACATCGGCGCTCGCCACCTTCAGGCTCGAAAGATGCTTCTTGTATTCGTCGAGATTGCGGGTGCGGTATTTGTCGAAGCCATAGCCGCGCAGCCGCGCGCCGAAGGCCAGATGCGCCGCCGCTTCGCCGGCCTTTCACTTTCGCGCCCTTGGGAACATCGATCTCGAAGGTGGCGGCGGTTTCGCCAGCGCTTTCCAGCCGCGCCACGATCTGGGCCCCGATCAGGTTCAGGGCTTTTGCGTCCAGCCCCTCGCCCTTGCCCAGCCCCACCAGCAGGATGCGGGAGGCGGAAAGGCCTTCCGGCGCCGACAACTTCCAGGAACTGCCCCGATTTCCCGGTAAAGCGCGAGACTTTGAGCGCGCGGCTCAAGGCGCCGCCGCTGGCCTGGTCGGCCTTGGCCGCGCCTTGCGACAATTTCCCGCCTTCGGGCATCGCCACCACCCAGCTTCCGGTCTGGACCTTGGGGGCGGGCGCGGCAAAAGAAATCTGCATGAATTTCTCCGGATTTGCGGGTTGGCGAAGGGCGGAAAGGCAGTGCTAGTTTACCGAATCGCGAGAGGGGCGAAAGTCCATGGGGCCGCCCGCGCGCAGGGCTAGAGATGAAAGAACGCCACCATAGCGGCCTTGACGCCGAACGGCCACGCCGTCCCTGGAACCGGTTGTCCTGGTATGTGCTGGGCCAGCTTTTGGGGCCGGTGGCGCTGCTCACGCTGTTGATGACCTGCGTCATCCTGCTCACCCAGTCGCTCCAGCTTCTCGACCTGGTGATCAACCGCGGCCAGTCGGCGCCCACCTTCGTCTATCTCACCGTGCTGATCCTGCCCGGCCTGCTGGTCATCATCCTGCCCATCGCCTTCTTCTTCGGCACGCTGTTCACCCTCTCGCGGCTCAACGGCGACAGCGAGTTGGTGGTGATGGCGTCGGCGGGCTACAGCCAGCGCCAGCTTGCGGTGCCGGTCTTCGCCGCCGCGCTTGTTCGTGATGCTGATCACCTGGGCCTGCGCGCTCTGGCTGATGCCGGCGGGCCAGCGCGCGCTCAACGCCAAGGTGCTGGACATCCGCGCCGATATCGGCGCCGCCCTGCTCAACGAGGGCGAATTCAATGTGCCGACGCCCGGCCTCACCGTCTTCATCCGGCTGTTGGGCAATGACGGGCAGATCCGCGGCATCCTGGTCCATGACAGCCGCGACGCCAAGCGCCCCGTCACCTATCTGGCCGAGCGCGGCCAGCTGGCCCAGACGCCGCTCGGCGCCCGCCTGATCATGCTGGACGGCACGGTGGAGCAGAGCGCGCAGAACGGCCAGCAATTGTCGGTGCTGAAATTCCAGCGCGACGTCTTCGACCTCGACCAGTTCGCCGGTCCGGCGCGGGTGAACCAGCGCCAGACCAACGAGCGGTCGCTGAGCGAATTGCTGCACCCCAAAGACGCCAATCTTCCCAGCGTCCATCCGCACCGCCTATCTGGCGGAAGCCCACAACCGGCTGTCGCAGCCGCTTTATTGCCTGGCCTTCGCCATGATCGCGCTGGCCGCGATGCTGCGGGGACGCCGGCAGCGCGGCGCGCTGGCGATGCGCCTCACCATGGCTTCGCTGGCCGCGGCGGCGGTGCGCATCGCCGGCTATGGCGTGGCGGGTCCCGCCTCCAGCCATCCCGCCCTCAACGTGCTTTTCTATCTCATCCCGCTTGCTGGGCATGGCGCCTGGCGCTGGCGCGTGCTGATGGGCTTCAGCCCCAGCGCCATCCTGGCACGCCGCCGCCGCCCCAAAGAGGCCCTGGCATGAGCTGGTCCTGGACGCTTTATCGCTATCTGGCGGTGCAATTCTTCCTGGGCGTGGTGGTGGTCTATTGCGCCGTTCCTGGTGCTCGCCTTCTCCATCGATATCGTCGATCTCTTCAACCGCACCGCCGGCCATGCGCGTGGGCACCGCGGTGGTGGTGGGCATGGCGGTGCTGCAATTGCCCGATCTGGGCCAGAAGTTGCTGCCCTTCGCCATCCTGCTGGGCGGCGTCTTCACCTTCGCGCGCCTTCGCGCAGCCAGGAATTGGTGGCGACCCGCGCCGCCGGCATTTCGGCCTGGGATTTCCTGCTGCCGCCGCTGGTGGTGGCGGTGCTGATGGGGATCTGCGCGGTCACCGTCTTCACGCCGGTCTCCGCGCGCATGTTCGCCGAGTTCGCCGGCATGGAAGCGCGCTACGTCAAGGGCGAGGCCTCGCAACTTGTCGGTGTCGCAGAACGGGCTGTGGCTGCGCCAGGGCGACGAGAAGCAGCAATCGGTGATCCATGCGCTGCGCGTCGCCGACCAGGGCCAGCATCTGGAGGATGTGATCGTCTTCCTCTACGGCGCCGACGACCATTTCACCGGCCGCATCGACGCCAAGACCGGCCAGCTGCAGGATCATGCCTGGCTGCTGAAGCGATGCCTGGGTCTCCGGCGCCGAGCGGCACGCCCAAGCATCACGACACATATCTGCTGGACACCACGCTGACGCCGGCCCAGATCCAGGAAAGCTTCGCCTCGCCCGATACGCTGTCCTTCTGGGACCTGCCGGGCTTCATCCGCGCCGCCCAGGCCGCCGGCTTCTCGGCCACCCGCTACCAGCTTTATCTCTATACGCTCTATGCCCTGCCGGCCCTGTTCGCGGCGATGGTGTTCATGGCGGCGAGCTTTTCGCTTGCGCCTGTCGCGTGAAGGCGGCGTCGCCAAGGTGATCCTGTTCAGCGCCGCTTGCGGCTTCGGCGTCTATTTCTTCTCCGACCTCACCCGCGTGCTGGGCCAGTCGGGCGCCGTGCCGGTCCTGCTTGCCGCCACCGCGCCCGCCATCGCCGCCATCCTCATCGGCATGACCCTTCTGTTCAATCAGGAGGACGGATGAGCCTGCGCCGTTCGGCGCTCGTCAGATTGCTGCTGCTGGGCGTCAGCGCTGACTCCCTGCCTGGCGCACGACGGCGGCCGCAGCCGCGCCCGCGCCGCCAACCGCAGGCCGCGCCCGCAGACGCCAGATCCTGCTGCAGGCCGACCAAGTCGATCTATGACGGCGACAATCAGACCGTGGCCGCGGTGGGCCATGTCGAGATCGTCGACCAGGGCCGCATCCTGCTGCGCCGACACGGTCACCTATAACCAGAAGACCGACAAGGTCACCGCCGACGGCCATGTCAGCCTCACCGACGCAGCTCGGCAATGTCGCCTTCTCCGATCATGTCGTGCTCACGCGACCATATGCGCGACGGCGCGCTCAACGGCTTCGGCGCGCTGATCGGCAAGAATGGCCGGCTGGCCGCCGCCAGCGCCCAGCGCGTGGGCGGGACCATTGGTGATCGCGCATTCCACCAATTACAGCCCCTGCAAGATCTGCAACCAGCCGGGACAGCGCACGCCGCTCTGGCAGGTGAAATCCGAACGCGTGGTCTATGACCAGGTCGAGCACCGCATCCATTTCACCAACGCGACGCTGGATGTGCTGGGCGTTCCGATTCTCTATACGCCCTTTCTCACCGAACCCGATCCGACGGTGAAATATGCCAGCGGCTTTCTCACGCCCGATGTCGGCAACGCCACCAATATCGGGTATTTCGCTGCGCCTGCCCTATTATTTCGCGCTCTCGCCCACAGAACGATCTGACGCGTGGCGCCGCAATTCTCCACCCAGGGCGGCGAGCTGGTGGAGGCCGAATATCGCGCCAGCGCTGGCAGGACAGCGGCATGTGGCTGCAGGATTCGCTCGCCTACAATCCCGATGGCGGTCTGGGCGGGCACACGCCGGGCCCGCAATTCTACGATCACCTGTTCGGCTCGGGCCGCTTCGATCGCTGGGCCAACGGCTGGCGTGCGCGGCTTCGACGCCGAGCTCACCAACAACACCGCCTATATGCGGTTCTACGACATTTCCTATCCTCGACCGGCTGGTGAACGACCTGTTCGTCGAGAACGACACCGGACGCTCGCCGCTTCGCGCTGACCGGCTATTATTTCCAGGGCCTGCGCGCCACCGACGCGCAGGGCTTTATCCCTTATGTGCTGCCGCAGCTGGATTATACCTACATGCCCGACCGGCAAGTTGGCGGGCGGCCGCTTCCGCTTCGATCTCAACAGCGTCTCGCTGGCCCGCAGCGACGGTCCCGACAGCCAGCGCGTCACCAGCGAAGTGGATTGGCGCCTGCCCATGATATTCGGCGGCGGCCAGCTCTGGACCCTGATCGCCGATGCGCGCGGCGACGTCTATCATGTCAACAACAACGATCCGGTGGATTTTCCCAACGTGCCGGACCGAGAGCCGCTATGTGGCGCGCGGCATTCCCTATGTGGCGCTCGACTGGCGCTGGCCCTTCATCGCCAACGAACAGCAGAAGCGTCACCTACATGCTGGAGCCGGTGGCGCAGTTGATCGCCCAGCCTTATGGCGGCAATCCCGCGGGCCTGCCCATCGAGGATGCGGATGCGTTCGAATTCGACGACAACAATATCTTCAGCGTCAACCAGCTTCCCGGCTATGACCTGGTGGAAAGCGGGCCGCGCGCCAATGTCGGCTTCATCGCCGATGCGCATGTTCAACGGCGGCGAGCTGCAGGGCCTTCTGGGCCAGACCTACCGCCTCAAGCCCGATCCCATCTTCGCCGACTTCACCGGCGAGAACGGCACCACTTCCGACATTATCGGCCGCGTGACGCTCAAGTTCCCGCACCTGGATTTCACCGACCGGCTCGATTTCGACCGCAGCAACGGCACGGTGCGAGCGCCATGAAATTTATGTCACCGGAACCTACGGCCGCTCCTCGCTGCAGGTCGCCTATGTGCAATTGCCGGCCGCGGTTCCCAATCTGCAATTGCCGCCCGGCCAGGTGACCTTGCAGCTTCCCGCCCGCGAGCAGTTCAATGTCCAGGGCGACATTAACTTTTACCAGAACTGGCAGGCCTTTGCCGCGATCGAGCGCGACCTTCTGGCCGGCGCAGATGCTCGATACCGAATATGGCCTGGGCTATGAGGACGAATGCCTGGCGGTTTCGCTGGCCTACCGGCGCAAATTCACCGTCGACGTCGCCCAGGGCGTGCCGCCCTCGACCTCGGTGGTCCTGCGGTTTTCCCTCAAGACCGGCGACCAGCCGGTGCAGCCTTTCAGCCTTTTCCCCAGGAATGTCTTCAATACCGCCCATCCTTGAGCGGGAAGCGGCCAACTTGATCGGGCGGGGAAATTGCTTATTCTGTGCCGCGGGTTAGGGGGCAACCGGAACTTGCGGGAGCGTGCCGTGAGCATGTCCGGTCACCTGTGATCGAACCAGCGGCGAAGACAGACTTGAGACCCATGCGTATCGTTTTTACCGCGCTTTTTGCCCTGGCCCTTTCGGCGTCGCATGGCGAACGGCGGCACTTGCCCAGACGCGTCGCGGCCGCCGAACCGGCGCCCAGCGCGACCCGGGCGTCCCAGCCGGCCACCACGGCTGCGCCGCAGCCGGCGGCAAACTCGCCCGCGCCGCGTCCAAGCCGACGCAGAAAACCGCCGCCAGCCGAGCCCACCAAGCCCAAGATCTGGCAGCCGGCCGTGATCCACGCCGAGTCGGACGACGCCGACAGCGACGGCGTCGCCGCGGTGATCAACGATTTCGCGGTCTCCGAATATGAAGTGCGCCAGCGCATGGCGCTGTTTCTCGCCACCTCCGGCATGCAGCCCAATGGCGACGAATTGAAGCGCATCCGCGGCCAGATCCTCACCAGCTGGAGGACGAGAAGCTGGAGTTGCAGGAGGCGATCAAGAAGCACATCACCGTGGCGCCGGGCGAAGTCGACGCCCAGATCAACCACATGCTCACGCGAAAATCACCTCACCATCGAGCAGCTGCGCGACGTCCTGGCCAACGCCGGCTCCAGCGAGGACGCGCTGCGCCGCCAGCTCACCGCCCAGCTCGCCTGGCAGAAGACCGTGCAGCAGGAATATGAGGACCGCATCAACATCACGCCGGGAGAAGTGGATGCCGAGCTGACGCGCTACGCCGAAGGCGCCGACAAGCCGCATTATCTGGTCAGCGAAATCTTCTTCCCGGTGGACAATCCCGACAAGGACGCCGACGCGCTGAAGGACGCGCAGATCGGTCGAGACGCAGCTCAAATCGGGCGGCAATTTCGCGCATGGTCGCCCATCAGTTCAGCCAGTCGCCGTCGGCGGCGGCCGGCGGCGATATCGGCTGGGTGCATGAAGGCCAGCTGGCGCCGGAACTGAACGCCGCCCTGAAGAAGATGACGGTCAACGCCGTGTCGGAGCCGATCCGCTCGATCGGCGGCTATTACATATCTGGGCCTGCGCGCGCGCCAGGAACCGCTGGGCACCAAGATCGACACGGCCACGGAGGCGGCCATCACCGCCCGACAGCATGCTTGCCGCTGTCGCGCCTGCTGCTGCCGCTGGGCGCCAGCCCCACCAAGGACAATGGTGGAAGCCGCCAGCAAGATCGCCGCCAATGTCCGCGCCGCCTTCAGCGGCTGCGACATGCTTCAAAAGTGCCGGAGCAGATCAAAGGCGCGGTCTATATGAATCTGGGCAATATGCAGGTGGGCGATCTCAGCCCCGAGATTCAGAAGGCGCTCGCCACCACCCATTCCGGCGAGATGGCGCCAGCCCTTCATCTCGGCCGCCGGCGTCGAAATGATCGCGCGCTGCGACAAGAAGATCGTGGTGCAGACCGCCTATGTGATGCCGACGCGCCAGGACGTCGAAAATCATGCTGTTCGACCAGCAGATTTCCGCCATGGCGCGGCGCTATATGCGCGACCTCAGGCGCGGCGTCGATGTCGAAGTCCGCTAACCACGCGCCTTCCAATTCTCATCACCATGGGGGAGCCGTCGGGCATCGGGCCCGAGATCGCGCTCGCCGCATTCGATCAAGCTGGGCGGCAGGATCGGCAACCATCCCCTGAAGCTGGTGGGCGATGCGGCGGTTTTCGCCGGGCGCGAAGCATCGCTGATCCCCACCAAGGCAAAGGCCAACGCCACGCCCGGCAAGCCCGATCCCAAAAATGCCGCCGCCGTGATCGAAGCCATCGAGATCGCGGCCAAGGCCTGCCTTGCGGGCGAGGCCGCGCGCCATGGTCACCGCCCCGATCCACAAGGCGGTGCTGAAAGAGGCGGGCTTTGCCTATCCCGGCCATACCGAATTCCTGGGCTCCCTCACCAAGGCGCCGCGCGCGGTGATGATGCTGGCCAGCGAAAAGCTGCGGGTGGTGCCGCTGACCATCCATACGCCGCTGGCGCGAGGTGCCGCAGGCCATCACCAGGGACGCGATCCTGGAAACCGCCGAGATCATCCTGAAAGCGCTGGCGCGGGATTTCGGCATTGCCGCGCCGCGCCTTGCCGTCGCCGGACTCAATCCCCATGCCGGCGAAGACGGCATGCTGGGCAGCGGAGGAAAAGAATGTGATCGCGCCCGGCGCGTCGCGGCTCCTGAAGGCACGCGGTCACAAGGTGATCGGCCCGCTTTCCGCCGACACGCTGTTCCATGACGAAGCGCGCAAGACATTATGACGCGGTCCTCACCATGTATCACGACCAGGGCCTGATCCCGATCAAGACCCTGTCCTTCTGGGACGGCGTGAATGTGACGTTGGGCCTTCCGCATCGTGCGCACCTCGCCCGATCACGGCACCGCGTTCGATATCGCGGGCAAGGGCAAAGCCGATCACCGCAGCATGATCGCCGCCATCCGCATGGCGGCGGATGATGGCCGATGCGCGGGCGCCGGAAAGCATGAGTCCGGTCGCAAGTGACCAAGGACGGCTTGCCGCCGCTGCGCGACGTGATCGCCGCCCATCAGCTTGGCGGCGAAAAAATCGCTGGGCCAGAATTTCCTGCTCGATCTCAATCTCACCGCGCAAGATCGCGCGCGCGGCGGGCGCCGGCGATGGCGGCGTCTTCTATGAAGTGGGGCCGGGCCCTGGCGGCCTTACCCGCGCGCTGCTTCAGGAAGGCGCGGACAAAGTGATCGCGGTGGAGCGCGACCAGCGCTGCCTGCCGGCGCTGGAAGAAATCGCCGCCGCCTATCCCGGCAAGCTGGAAATCATCTCTGCCGACGCGCTGGCCTTGCAGGAAGAAACGATCCTGCCGCGCGGGCGCGCGGATCGCCGCCAACCTGCCCTACAATGTGGGCACCGCGCTTCTGATCAAATGGCTGACCGGCGACATCCTGGCCGCCTTTCTGGGCCAGCCTCACGCTGATGTTCCAGCGCGAAGTGGCCGAACGCATCGTCGCCAAGCCGGGCAGCGAACATTATGGCCGGCTGTCGGTGCTGGCGGGCTGGCGGACCAAGGCGAAAATCCTGTTCGACGTGAACCGCAGCGCCTTCGTGCCGCCGCCTTCGGTCACCTCGTCCATCGTGCGGCTGGAGCCGCTTGCCGCAGCCGGTCGCGCCGGCCGATCTTAAAAAACTGGAAGCGGTCACCGCCGCCGCCTTCGGCCAGCGCCGCAAGATGCTGCGCCAGAGCCTGAAGCCGCTGGGCGGGGAAGCGTTGCTGGAAAAAGCCGGCATCGACCCCACGGCGCGGCCGGAAGACCTCAGCGTGGTCGCAATTCGCCGCCCTGGCGCCGGGCCCTACCGCGTTAGCGCCGCTGACGAAAGCCGGGAATGCCGGTCTGGCGCGGCTGCGCTTCATGCGCTCGGCCGCCAGGATGGTCCGGATCTTCACCACCGTGGTGTCGAGATCGTCGTTGATCACCACATAATCATATTCCGCCCAATGGCTGATCTCGTTGCCGGCGCGCGCCATGCGCTCGGCCACCACGTCCTCGGCATCCTGGGCGCGGACGCGCAGCCGCCGCTCCAGTTCGGCATGGCTGGGCGGCAGCACGAAAATGCTCACCAGATCGTCGCCCGCCTGCTGGCGCAGTTGCTGGGTGCCCTGCCAGTCGATGTCGAACAGCACGTCGCGGCCCTTGGCCAGCGCCATCATCACCGGCTCCTTGGGCGTGCCGTAATGATTGCCGAACACCAGCGCATGTTCCAGGAAGCGCGCCGCCCTCGGCCATGCCGCTGGAACATGCTGGACGAGACGAAGAAATAATCCTTGCCCTCCACTTCGCCCTGGCGCGGCGGCCGCGTGGTCGACCGACACGCTCATGGTGACGATGCGGATCCGATTCCAGCAGCCGGCGCGACAGCGTGGTCTTGCCCGCGCCCGACGGCGAGGACAGGACCAGCATCAGGCCGCGCTTCGTCTCGATATCATTCGACATTCTGGGCCTGCTCGCGGAACTGGTCGATCACGGCCTTCAGCGCCAGGCCCACGCGGGTGAGCGCGATATCGGCGGATTTGGAGCAAAGCGTGTTGGCTTCGCGGTTGAATTCCTGGGACAGGAAATCGAGCTTGCGGCCCACCGCCTCGCCGCTCTTGAGCAACGCGCGCGCATCCTGGACATGGGCGCGCAAGCCGGTCCAGCTCCTCGCGCACATCGGCGCGGGTGGCCAGCAGCGCCACTTCCTGCGCCAGCCGGTCTCCGGCAGCGACCTGCGCGTTGCCCAGCAATTCCTGCAATCTGCGCCGTCAACCTTTGGCGCAAGGCCTCGGGCTGGGCCGCCGCCAGACCTTCGGCCTCGTCCACCAGCCGCGCGATCTCGTCCATCTGGGCGGACAAAAGCTGCGCCAGCTTGGCGCCTTCGTTGGCGCGCGCCCGGGCCAGCGCGTCGAAGGCGGTGGCCAGGCTTTTCAGGATCGCGGCGTCGCGATGGCCGCGCGCCACGGGATCGAGGATGCTCGGCCTCTTCCTGCACGATCACGCCCTTGAGCGCCAGCAGCCCGTCGATGCGGGCCGGCGCCAATCCGGTCTCGGCGGCGACTTCGCGCGCCAGCTTGACCGCGCTGGCCAGCGCCACGGGATCGACTCGCAAGCCCCGCGCGCCGCTCTTCCGCCTCGACCGTCAGACCGATCTGGAAATTGCCCCGGCGGAAACGCTCCGCCGCCAGCATGCGGGCCGGCTGCTCCAGCGAATCGAAGCCCGGCGGCGTGCGCAGCCGCAGATCCAGGCTGCGGCCATTGACGCTTTTGGCTTCCCAGCGCCAGCGCAAGCCTTCATGGCTGCCCGTGCTTTCGGCGAAGCCGGTCATGCTGACGATGGTCATGTCTCGATCTCCGAAGGTGCGGGAATTTAGACAGGGCCCGCGCGCCTGTCACCTTGTCTTGGCTGCGGCGGTGCTTGGTCGCTTTTGATGGCCTTGTCCGCGACGGCGGCTTGGCCGTGCGACGACGGGTCCCTTCGCCCGCTCGATCGCGCGCCAGGCCGCGACATTGCGCTGATGTTCGGCCATCGGTGGCGGCGAAGACATGGCCGCCCTTGCCGTTGGCGACGAAATAGAGATCGTCGCTGTCCTCGGGCTTCGAAGCACCGCGGCCAGCGAATCCTTGCCGGGATTGCAGATCGGCGTCGGCGGCAGGCCCGGGATCACATAGGTGTTGTAGGGCGTGTCGCCCTCGATCTCGCTTTCGCGGATGCGGCCGGCCCAGCGGATAGCCCTTGCTGATGCCATAGATGATGGTGGGATCGGATTGCAGCTTCATGCCTGCCTTGAGCCGGTTGAGAAAGACCGCCGCGATATGGCGGCGCTCGTCGGGAAGCGCGGTTTCCTTCTCCACGATCGAGGCCAGGATCACCGCCTGGTCCGGGCGTGGCAAAGGGCAAGCCGTTCCGCGCGCGCCGCCCATTGCTGCGTCGAGGAATTTGCTTCCCGGCCTTTTCCATGCGGGCGAGAATCTCGCGCCGGGTGGTGCCGCGGGTGAAGAGATAGGTCTCCGGCAGCAGCGCGCCCTCCGCCGGCTCGGGCCCCGCATCGCCCACCAGCACCGGATCGGCCGCCACCAGCTTGTAGATCATGTCGGAGGTCAGGCCCTCGGCGATGGTGAGCTTGTGCTGGATGGATTTGCCCGGGACCAGGATCGCGGTGACATCGGCCATGCTGGCATGGGCGGGAACCGCATATTCGCCCGCCTTCACCTTGGCGGCCTGGCCTTGAAGATGAATTTCGCCTTCATAGACAAGCGCATTCGCCACCACGCCCGCGCCTGCAATTGCTGCGCGATGTCGTGGCGTGCCGGTCTTGGGCGCGATCAGGACGACGTCTCGGCTGCGAGAGCGGCCCGGGTCTCGGTCCAGGCTCGATTGGCCAGTTCCACCGCGCCGACGCCGATCACCCCCAGCAGGATCAGGAGGATCAGAAAGCGCCGCATCACACTTTGGAGAGGATCAAGGCGGCATTGGTGCCGCCGAAGCCGAAGCTGTTGGACATGGCGACATTGACGTCGCGCTTTTTGGCTTTGTTGGGCACCAGGTCCATCACGGTGGTGACGTCGGGATTTTCCAGATTGATGGTGGGCGGCACGATCCCGTCGCGCATCGCCAGCAGGCAGAAGATCGCTTCCACCGCGCCGGCCGCGCCCAGAAGATGGCCGATGGACGATTTGGTCGAGGACATGGGCTTGCCCGGCGCGGCATTGCCCAGGAACCGCTCCACCGCGCCCAGTTCGATCCCGTCGGCCATGGTCGAGGTGCCATGGGCGTTGATGTAGTCGATGTCCGAGGCCGAAACGCCCGCCCGCTTCAGCGCCATCTGCATGGCGCGATAGCCGCCATCGCCGTCTTCGGCGGGCGCGGTGATGTGGAAGGCGTCGCCGGACAGGCCATAGCCCTTCACTTCGCCATAGATCTTGGCGCCGCGCGCCTTGGCGTGCTCGAATTCCTCCAGCATCACCACGCCGGCGCCCTCGCCCATCACGAAACCGTCCCGGTCCTTGTCATAGGGACGCGAGGCCTCGGTGGGCCGTGTCGTTGAAGCCGGTGGAGAGCGCGCGGCAGGCATTGAAGCCGGCGATGCCGATCCGGCAGATCGCCGCTTCCGCGCCGCCCGCCACCATCACATCGGCATCGTCCAGCGCGATCAGCCGCGCCGCGTCGCCGATGGCGTGCGCGCCGGTGGCGCAGGCCGTCACCACCGCGTGATTGGGGCCCTTGAAGCCATGCTCGATCGAGACATAGCCCGAGACCAGATTGATCAGCCGGCCGGGAATGAAGAAAGGCGACAGCCGGCGCGGGCCCTTCTCATGCACCAGGATCGAGCCGTCCTCGATGCCCGCCAGCCCGCCGATGCCCGAGCCGATCAGCACGCCGGTGCGATAGCGTTCCTCCTCGGTCTTGGGCTCCCAGCCGGAATCCACCACCGCCTGCTTGGCGGCGGCCAGGCCGAAGATGATGAAATCATCCATGCGCCGTTGTTCCTTGGGATCGACCCATTGATCGGGATTGAAGGTGCCGGCCGCTGCCGTCACCGCGCGGCACCTGGCAGGCGATCTTGGTCGCCAGGTCGTCGATCTTGAATTTGGTGATGCGGCTGGCGCCGGACTTGCCGGCCAGAAGGGCGGCCCAGCTTTCCTCCACGCCGCAGGCCAGCGGCGTGACCAGGCCCAGTCCCGTTACGACAACCCGGCGCATGGGACGGGAATCAGGCGTTGG
The DNA here is from genome assembly GCA_963766265.1 of uncultured Alphaproteobacteria bacterium. Taxonomy (GTDB): domain Bacteria; phylum Pseudomonadota; class Alphaproteobacteria; order Micropepsales; family Micropepsaceae; genus Rhizomicrobium. The sequence goes on along the minus strand of CAVXYX010000006.1, from coordinate 35,315 downwards.
CTTTGTCGATATATTTGACCGCGTCGCCGACCGTCACGATGGATTCGGCGGCATCGTCGGGGATCTCGATGCCGAATTCCTCTTCGAACGCCATGACCAGCTCGACGGTGTCGAGGCTGTCGGCGCCCAGATCTTCGATGAAGGACGCATTGTCGGTGACCTTGTCGGCATCGACATTCAGATGCTCGACGACGATCTTCTTCACGCGTTCCGCAGTATCGCTCATGGACTTGTAAGCCTCTCCTAGATTTCAAAACCCGAATCCGTCGAGTGAAACGGCCGGGACCTCACTTGTTTCACCATTTGGGGGGTGGCTCGTGGGTGGGCGGTTTGGTAACACAATCGCTCCAGCCCCGCCACTTCACAGTTAAGCTATTGATTTTAATATCACAACATCGCCATGCCGCCATTGATGTGGATGGTTTCGCCGGTGACATAGGCGGCCTCTTCGGACGCCAGATAGACCACGGCGGCGGCGATTTCCTCCGGCATGCCCATGCGGCCCGCCGGAATGCGCGTGGCGATGGCCTCTTTCTGCTGGTCGGTCAGCACGTCGGTCATCGCGGTCTGGATGAAGCCGGGCGCCACGGCGTTGACGGTGATGTTGCGGGAGGCGACTTCGGCCGCCAGGCTCTTGGTCATGCCGACCAGCCCCGCCTTGGCGGCGGCGTAATTGCCCTGGCCGGGATTGCCGGTGGCGCCCACCACCGAGGTGATCTGGACGATGCGGCCCCAGCGCTTCTTCATCATGCCGCGCAGCACCGCGCGCGACAGACGGAAGGCGGCGGTGAGATTGACCGCGATCACCTGGTCCCACTCCTCGTCCTTCATGCGCATGAAGAGATTGTCGCGGGTGATGCCGGCATTGTTGACCAGAATGTCGATGGGCGCGCCGGCGGCGGCTTCCGCCGCCTTGGGCAGCGCTTCGACCGAGGCGATGTCGGAAAGATTGGCCGGCGCGATGAAGGCGCGCGCGCCCAGTTCGGCTTTCGAGCTTTTCCAGCGCTTCGGCGCGGGTGCCGGAGAGAACCACCGCCGCGCCCTGGGCGTGCAGCGCCTTGGCGATGGCGCCGCCGATGCCGCCGGAGGCGCCCGTGACCAGCGCGGTCTTCCCGGTGAGGTCAAACAAGGGGCCTCCTTTATTTGATTTCGCACGGCCGGACGCAACGCTTCGCACTTTTGCTGCCGATGCTCTGGCTCGTCACAAGCGGTTTCCCGTAAGATCAAACATCATAAGCCTTTCGCGAAAGCTTCGATTTCGGCGGGCGTGTCGAGCGTGATCGCCTGAATATCCTTGTCGATGCGCTTGACCATGCCGGTCAGCACCTTGTTGCCGCCCATTTCCACGGTCGTGTCCACGCCCAGCCCTTTCAGCGCCAGCATGCTTTCGCGCCAGCGCACCCGGCTGGTGACCTGTTCCACCAGAAGGCGGCGCACTGGTCTCCGGCTCCGACGCTTCTTGCGGCCGTGACATTGGCCAGCACCGGCACGGCGAGCGGCCGGATGCGTGACCTTGGCCAGCGCATCGCGCATCGCATCGGCGGCGGGCTGCATCAACGGAGCAATGGAAAGGCGCGGAGACCGACAGCGGAATGGCGCGCTTGACGCCCTTGGCCTTGGCGATTTCGGCGCACGCGGTCCATCGCCGCCTTCGCTGCCCGACAGCACCACCTGGCCGGGCGCATTGTCGTTGGCGACGACGCAGACGCCGCCGCCGCGCCGCTTCCTTGCGCCACCGCTTCGGCGACTTCGATATCGGCGCCGATCAGGGCGGTCATCGCGCCCTCGCCCACCGGCACGGCCGATTGCATCGCCTGGCCGCGCGATTTTCAGCAGCCGCGCGGTGTCGGCCAGAGCGAAAGCGCCGGCGGCGCAGAGCGCGGAATATTCGCCCAGCGAATGACCGGCGACCAGGCGCGCATGGCGCGGCCAGATCGAGGCCCGCTTCCTTCTGCAGCACCGCGGATCACGGCCATGCGAGGCGGCCATGATGGCGGGCTGGGCGTTCTCGGTGAGGGTGAGATCGCTCTCCGGCCCTTCCCACATGAGGCGCGGACAGTTTCTGCGACAGCGCGTCATCCACTTCCTGGAACACTTCGCGCGCGGGCAGCGAACGCATCGGCCAGGGCCTTGCCCATGCCGACGGCCTGGCTGCCTTGTCCGGGGAACAGGAATGCGCGAGTCATATGGGCGGCAGACAAATCAAGTGCGCCTGGACAAGTCAAGCGGGTGCAGGCCAAGTGGATCATTCGGCGCAAGCTTGCCCATGCTGATGCGCTCCTCCACCGCATACCCCAGGCTCTGGTAGAACGCGGCGACGCCCTGATTGGTGGCGCGGATCTGCAAATTGATTTTCACGCAGCCCAGCGCCCAGAGGCGCTTCTCCGCCTCGCGGATCAGCGCCGCTGCCCACGCCTTGATGCCGATGGCTTTCGCCACCGCGACCCGGTAGAGCCAGCCGCGATGACCGTCATAGCCCGCCATCACGCGTGCCGATCACGCGCTCTTGCTCCGACGCCAGCAGAAAAAGCTCTGGATGTTCTGTCAGCCTTCGCCGCAATCGATATCGGCGCGTCGTCGCGCGGCGGATCGTCGGGAAAGACCTCTTCGCCACAAGGCTTCCACCCCCGCGAAATGCGTGCTCGGAATAGGGATCGATCGTCAAAGCTCATGTTTTTGCCGTCCCGAAAAAGGCGCGCCCGATCAGCAAGCGTGGCCGAACGCCCGCGAACACCAGCATCGCCGCCAGCAGCTCATGCCCAAGCGTGTAAGTGCCGGTCAGCTCTTTCAGCCAGCCCATCAGGGTGGGACCGAAAAAGCCGCCCAGATTGGAAAAGGAATTGAGCAGCGCCAGCCCGCCCGCCGCCGCCATGCCCGCGCAGGATCGCGGTGGGCAAGGTCCAGAACACCGCCAGCGCGCCATAGATGCCCGAAGCCGCGACGCAGAAACTCAGCATCACCAGCAGCGGATCGTGCAGCAGCACCGCGCCCAACAGCCCCAGCGCGCCGCGCGAAAGCGCGCGCCCGCGACATGCCAGACGCGCTCGCCGCCTGCGGTCGCTGGAAAGCCCCAGCAGCCACCATCGCGATCATGCCGACGACATAAGGCAGCGCCACCAGGAAGCCGGTCTCCAGATTGGAGAAGCCCAGCGCCTTGATCATCTGCGGCATCCACAGGCCCATGCCATAGAGCCCGATCACGATGGAAAAATCCGGAATGATGAAAATCCAGATGCGCTTGTCGGCCAGCATCTCCCAGAAGCCGGTGCAGCGCGCCGCGCTTGTGTCGTCGCGCGGTCCGCCGCCAGCCGCGTCGGCCAGAACCGCTTTCTCCTCCGCGCTCAGCCATTTGGCGGTGGCGGGCCGGTCGGGCAGCAGCCAGAGCACCGCGACGCCCAGCAGCAGCGACGGAATGCCTTCCAGCAGCAGCATCCATTGCCAGCCATGCAGCACGCCGTCGAAGCCCAACAGCCAGCCCGAGATCGGCGCCGCCGATCACGCTGGCCGCCGGCACCGCCGCCAGGAACAGGGCGATGAACCGCGCCCGCGTCGCCTGCGGAAACCAATAGGTCATGTAGAGGATCATGCCGGGATAAAGCCCGGCCTCCGCCACGCCCAGCAGAAAGCGCAGCACATAAAAGGCGACCGGCCCCTGCACGAAGGCGCATGGCCATCGAGAGCAGCCCCCAGCTCACCATGATGCGGCACATCCAGACGCGCGCGCCCACCTTCTCCAGCATCAGGTTGGAGGGCACCTCGAACAGGAAATAGCCCAGGAAGAAAATGCCGGCGCCCAGGCCGAACACCTGGGCCGAGAAGCCCAGATCCTGGTTCATGGTCAGGGCCGCGAAGCCGATATTCACCCGGTCGAGGAAGCTCGCCACATACATCAGGCCATCACCGGGATCAGCCGCCAGGCGGCCTTGCGCCAGAATCGCGTCCGCCGCCCCGTTCGTGGTTCGCCCCCCATCGCCCTTCAATTCCTTGGTATTTTCAGCACGCCCGGCCGGCCATTCTGCCCGATCTTTGCCTTGCTCGCGGCAAGGGCCTTTCGCCTATATCGCCGCGCCTTCAAACGGCTGCGGTCGTCGGGACACCTCTTCACCGGAGGCAGCGTGATGTCACGCGGGTCCGGCGAGCCGAAGCGGCGACGGGTGTCCGCCCCGCTCCGTTCCGCAGGCCGAAGACAAGGACCGGACATGGCTCTTTACGAGCATCTCCTGATCGCGCGCCAGGACATCAGCGCGCAAGCGGTGGACGCGCTGGCGACCCATCTCAAAACCATCGTCGAAGGCGAAGGCGGCAAGGTCGAGAAGCAGGAATATTGGGGCCTGCGCGGACTTGCCTATCGCATCAAGAAGAACCGCAAGGGGCATTATGTGCTCCTCAACATCAACGCGCCGTCGGGCGCGGTGGTCGAGCTGGAACGCCAGCTCAAGATCAACGAAGACGTGCTGCGCTACATCACCGTCAAGGTGGACCAGTTCGACGTCTCGTCCAACAAGAACCGCCGCGACGACCGCACCGACAAGCCGGAAGGCGAAGCCGTCGACCGAGGAGACCGCACAATGAGTTTTGGTGGAAATCGTGACGGCGGCGGACGCGGCGGCGACCGCGAAGGCGGACGTGGCGGCGATCGCGAAGGCGGACGCGGCGGCGATCGCGACGGCGCGCGCCGTCCCTTCTTCCGGCGCAAGAAGACCGATCCCTTCTCCGGCGCCAATGCGCCCAAGATCGACTACAAGGACGTGAAGCTGCTGCAGCGCTACATCTCCGAGCGCGGCAAGATCGTGCCGTCGCGCATCACCGCGGTCTCGAACAAGAACCAGCGCACCCTGGCGAACGCGATCAAGCGCGCCCGCTTCATGGCGCTGCTTCCCTATGTCGTGAAGTGAGGAGCCCGACCATGCAAGTCATTCTGCTCGAACGGGTCGAGAAGCTGGGCCAGATGGGCGACGAAGTCCGCGTCAAGGACGGCTTCGCCCGCAACTTCCTGCTGCCCAAGAAGAAGGCGCTGCGCGCCACCAAGGCGAACCGCGAATATTTCCAGACCCAGAAGGCCGCAGCTGGAAGCCCACAATCTGGAGCGCAAGAAGGACGCCGAAGCCATCGCCAAGAAGCTGGACGGCAAGTCCTTCATGCTGATCCGCCAGGCCGGCGACCGCGGCCAGCTTTACGGCTCGGTCTCGCCCCGCGACGTCGCGGCGCGTGATCGAGGCGGGCGGCTTCAAGATCGACCGCAACCAGGTGCAGATCAGCCAGGCGATCAAGGCCATCGGCCTGTTCACCATGCCGGTGGTGCTGCATCCCGAAGTGCGGGTGAACGTCACCGTCAATGTCGCCCGCAGCGAGGACGAAGCCGAGCGCCAGGCGCGCGGCGAGAACGTGCTGGCCGAGCGCACCGAACAGGAAGAAGCGAAGGTCGCGGCCGAGGAGCTGTTCGAGGAAGGCGCCGCGCCCGAAGCCGGACGAAGACCGAGGAAGAACCCGCCGAAGCCTGATCATCTCCGTCTCCGAAAGACAAAGAAACCCGGCCTCGACAGGCCGGGTTTTTTCTTTCAGGCCGCGCCGATCAGCCGCCAGCGATTTTCCCAGCGCATCCATCAGCACGTTGGGCCGTGCTCGCGCGAACCGGCATCGTCATAGCCGTCCAGATAATCGCCATATTTCGTCAGCACGAATTTCGTGCCCTTGCGCTTCGGATGCTGCTCGATCGCGGCCTGGGAGACGGAAATCTTCCGGTCATCCACGAACATGTTGTAGGTGTAGATGATCCGCGCTTCTGCCACGGTCGTCGATAAACGCATGTCAAAGCGCGTCACCATGCCGCTTTCCACGCCCCGCCAGTTTCGATGCCGCCTTCGCGAAAATCGAAACTGCGCGACACCAAGTCCATCGCCGGGTCCGGAAAACCATTTGTCCTTGGCTTGCTCGTTGGCGAAAGCTTCGAACACGCGCGCCGGGCTCGCGTTCCAGATGCGGGTGATGGTGAAGCTGGCATGGACGATGGAGCGGTTGCTCATGAGTCTCCTTTGGCGCGGTAATAGCAGGCCGCGCCATGTCGGACATAGTCGGAAGCGCATGACCTCCGGCGATTTGCCCAGCTTTGTCGCAGGCGATCGAAAGCGTGCCTGTGCTCGCGTCGAACAAGCGGACCCGTCCCCAACAGCACGGGATTGAGGAACATCGCCATATTCGTCGATCGCGTCCAGCGCCTGGAGGCTTCGGACCAGGCCGGGGCTGCCGAATATCAGCAGGTCTTTGCTCACGGCTGCTCGCTTCAGCGCCGGAGATCTCCGTCACATCGCGTTGATGATGACGTTGTTCCAGTCGCTGATGTCGTCGATAGGTGCAGTCGAAAATGTGATCTTCTCGCCGTTCTCGACCCAGCCGGGCGATGCGCGCGCCGGTCTTCGCGGAAATCGCATCGCGCTCGATCAGATTCCAGCCCGGCGGGCCAATAGCCGCGCATCATGCCGTAGTGGTGCGGCCATAGACGGCGGCCTGCCGAATCACGTCGCGCGATCGGCATCCTCGAAGATCGCGGATTGAGGTGATCCAGTCCATCTCGCCATTTGGACCGGCGCAGAAGCCGTCCAGCGAGATGATCTGTAATCGGCGAAACCAGTTTTCTCATTTTTCCTGCTCCGGTTTGGTCTGTTCGAGAAATGCGCCCAGCCGGTCCAGATTGCGTTCCCACATCTGGCGGCGCTCGGCGATCCAGTGTTCGGCCTGGGACAGCATCTGGGGCTCGATGCGGCAGGTCCGGACCCGCCCCACTTTCTCGCTTTTCACCAGCCCGCTTTCTTCCAGCACCTTCAGATGCAGCATCACCGCCGGCAGCGACATGGGCAGCGGCTTGGCCAGTTCGCTGACGCTGGCGGGGCCCAGGTCAGCCGGTCCACCATGGCCCGCCGGGCCGGATCGGCCAGGGCCTGGAATGCCAGATCGAGAGAGGTTTGATAGTTAAGCATATACTTAACTATCAAGCCTGCCTGCCTGCCGTCAAGCTCGATTTCGCAGGCGCGTCTGCCGCTTCGGCAAGATGAACCTTGGACGCGAAACGCATTGCGCGCGCGCCCCGGAGCGGGCTAATTAGCGCGCGCCCTCAAGGGCTTCCCTGAAAAGGCCGGGCCTGTCGCCAGCCGAAAGGAATTTCCGTTGAGTGACATCTTCCGCGAAGTCGAAGAAGACGTTCGCCGCGAAAAACTGGAAAAATTCTGGAAGGCCTATGGCGACTATGTCATCGCCCTGGCGGCCGTGATCATTTTCGGGCATCGCCGGTTTCGAACTGTGGCAGCGCTACGAGGCCAGCCAGCGCGACAAGGCCTCGGTGGCCTTCTCGGCCGCCCAGCGCATCAGCGACCCCAAGGCGGCGGCCGTGGCCTTCGCCGACCTCGCCAAGACCGCGCCCAAGGGCTATCGCCCTGCTGGCGCGGCTGGAGCAGGCCAACAGCATGCTGGCCGTCGGGCCAGCGCGACGAGCGCCATCGCGCTCTACAAGGAAATCGCCGACGAAGACAAAGGCGGCACCGGCGCGGTGGCGCGGCTGCGCGCGGGCTGGGCGATGGCCGACACAAGCCGCGCGCCGATCTGCAGACCTTGCTGGCGCCGCTGCGCGACGCCGTCCGGCGCCTGGAAGCCGATGGCCGACGAAATTCTCGCCTATAGCGATTATCGCAACAACCAGACTCGCCAAGGCGACGGACGAATTCGACGCGCTGGCCAACGATCCCAACTCGCCGCAGCAATTGCAGGTCGCGCGCCCGCGCCATGGCGGCGTTCCTCAAGCAGGGCGGCGACAAGGATTTCGGCACCGTCCCGCCGCCCGCGCCGCGTCACGGCGCCGTTGCTTGCCGCGGCCTGCGCCGCCCGCCCGGAGCGCCCGCCACAGCCATGATGCGTCTCTCCAAGCGCCTGCGCTTCGGCTGCGCGCTCGCGGCTGCCTTGCTGCTGGCCGGCTGCGACACGCTGGGAGGACATCGGCGACACGGTGGGCGACTGGTTCGCGCCCTCCAACAAATCCAAGCTCAAGGGCGAACGCATTCCGCTGAACGCGCTGGATGACGCGCTGAAGCCCGATCCCGCGCTTCAGCGACGCCGGTGGTGCTGCCGCCGCCCTATCGCAACACCGAATGGACCCAGCCGGGCGGCTTTGCCTCCAACGCCACTCTATCATCTGGAAGCCAACGGCCATCTGCGCCAGGTCTGGGACGCCGATGCCGGCAAGGGCTCGGACGCGACTTCCCGCCTCACCGCTTCGCCGGTGGTCGGCGGCGGGCACATCTTCGTCCTGGATTCCGAAGCCCATGTCTATGCCTTCGACGCCAATACACGGCCAGGCGGTGTGGGACAAGCGGCTGGCGCCCAAGAACGGCACCGACATGCCCACCCTGTGGGGCCTTTTGGGCAAGCCCAACACCATCGAGCCGGTCACCGGCATGGGCGGCGGCATCGCCTATGACGCGGGCAAGATCTTCGTCACCTCCGGCTTCGGCGTCCTGATCTGCATGGACGCGGCCACCGGGCGCGAGATCTGGCGCCACGATCATGGGCGTGCCCATCGTCAATGCGCCGGTGGTCAATGGCGGGCGCATCTTCTTCTCCACCCATGACAATCATTTCTATGCCCTGGCGGAAGCCGATGGCCGCACGCTCTGGGACCAGCAGGGCGTCGCGGAATCCGCCGGCATCCTGTCCTCCACCAGCGCCGCGGTATCGGGCCAATTCGTGATCGCGCCCTATACTTCGGGCGAACTTTTCGCGCTGCGGGTGCAGAACGGCCAGCAGGCCTGGAACGATGTTCTCTCCCATTCCGGCCAGGTCACCGCGCTGTCCGAGCTGGACGATATCGCCGCGCGTCCCGTGATCGACCGCGACATGGTGTTCGCCATCAGCCATTCCGGCGTGATGGCGGCGATCGCGCTGGCCTCGGGCGACCGCGCCTGGACGCGCGAAATCGGCGGCACCCAGACCCCCTGGGCGGCGGGCGACTATGTCTATGTCGTGACCGGCGACGAGCAGCTGCTCTGCCTCACCCGCAAGGAAGGCCGCGTGCGCTGGATCCACCAGCTGCCGCAATTCCACGATCCCGACGACAAGACGCACCCCATCGACTGGGTCGGGCCGATGCTGGTCTCCGACAAGCTGATCCTGCTGTCGTCCGACGGCTTTGCCGAGGCGATCTCGCCCTATACCGGCCAGTTGCTGGGCCGGGTGCGAGATTCCCGGCGGCACCAGCATCGCGCCGGTGGTGGCCGACGGCACGCTCTATATCTACACCAATGACGCCGAATTGGTGGCGCTGCGATAAGCTTAGACTAGGCGCTAGTGCATGCCATGTCCTTCACGCTTGCCATTGTCGGCACGGCCCAATGTCGGCAAGTCCAGCCTGTTCAACCGCATTGCCGGGCGGCGCATCGCCATTGTCCATGACACGCCGGGCGTGACCCGCGACCGCAGCGTGGCGGAGGCGGTGTTTCGACGGCCTGGCCCTTCGCCTGATCGACACCGCCGGTTTCGAGGAATCGGCGGCGCCGAAAGCCTCAGCGCGCGCATGACCGGCCAGACCTTGGCCGCCATCGAGGAAGCCGACGCCCTCCTGTTCGTGATCGATGCCCGCGCCGGCGTCACCACCGGCGACGAGATCATCGCCCAGCGCCCTGCACCGCGCCGGCAAGCCCGTGATCCTGGCCGCCAACAAATGCGAAGGCCGCATCGATCCCGCCGCGCTCAGCGGCGTGTTCGAGCTGGGCTTCGGCGAACCGCTCAAGCTTTCCGCCGAACATGCGCTGGGCATGGAAGAGCTGGCGGACGCGCTGGAGACGCTGGCGCCCCGCGCCGCCGGCCGCGACGAAGAAGAAAGCGGAAGCGGATCGAGAGCGAAGACGAGGAAGCCGATTTCGATTACCGCGCGCGGCCGCTGCGCTGGCGCTGGTGGGCCGGCCCAATGTGGGCAAATCCAGCCTGTTCAATCAATTGCTGGGCGAAGCGCGCTCCATCACCGGCCCGGAAGCGGGCCTCACCCGCGACGCCATCGCCGCGCCCTGGAAGATCGAGAGACCGCGAAGTGCTGCTCCACGACACCGCGGGCCTGCGCAAGAAAGCGCGGGTGGCGGGCGAGACGCTGGAGGAAATGTCGGTGGCCTCGACGCTGGACGCCATCCGCTTTGCCGATTGCGTGATCGTGATGATGGACGCCACCCAGCCTTTCGAGAAGCAGGACCTCGCCATCGCCGACCTGATCGCGCGCGAAGGCCGCGCCATCGTCTTCGCCGTCAACAAATGGGACCTGAAGGAAAACAAGCAGGGCGCGATTTCCGAACTGCGCGAATGCTCGACCGGCTGCTGCCGCAGGTGGCGGGCGCGGAGCTGGTGGCGATTTCGGCCAGGACCGGCGAAGGCCTTGACCGGCTGCCTGCCGCCATCCTGGCGGCCGACCGCGCCTGGAACAGCCGCGCGCCCACCGCGGCGCTCAACCGCTTCCTGGAAAGCGGCGCTGATCCGCCATGCCCCGCCCGCGGTCAGGGGCCGGCGGGTGCGCATCCGCTACATGACCCAGATCAAGACCAGGCCGCCCACCTTCGCCCTGTTCGGCAACCAGCTCGATCGCCCTGCCCGAGGATTATCAGCGCTATCTGACGAATGGCCTGCGCGAGACTTTCGATCTCAAGGGCACGCCGCTGCGCCTGGTGATGCGCAATACCAAAAATCCCTACGATCCGAAGAAGTAACCCCATCTGTCCGCCAATGCGGGCAAGCCCGCAGCGGACACGTCCTATGAGCGGCTTCGCCGCGCGGGGCAAGAAATTCAGGGCCGAGATTTAGGTTCGCGTTTGAAACTCCACCAGCTCGCCATTCTTGTCATTGGCGGGCGACAGCAACTCCACGATCAGCGGCGCCAGCTCTTCCGGGCGCGGCAAGGTCGAAGGGTCCTCGCCCGGCATGGCCTTGGCGCGCATGATGGTGCGCACCGGACCGGGATTGAGCACATTCACTTTCACGTTGGTGCCGGTGCATTCCGCGGCATAGGTGAACGCCAGCAATTCCAGCGCCGCCTTGCTCATGGCATAGCCGCCCCAGAAAGGCGTGTTGCGCGCGCGCCGCCGCCGAACTCACCAACAGCGCGCGCCCCGCATCGGACTGGCGCAGCAAGGGATCGAGCGAGCGGATCAGCCGCCAATTGGCGGTGACATTGATGTCCAGCAGCTCCTGGAACACTTTGGGGTCCAGATGGGTGAGCGGCGTCAGCACGCCCAAGGTGCCGGCATTGCCCAGAAACGCGTCCAGCTTCTTCCAGCGCTCGAAGATCGAGGCGCCCAGCCGGTCGATGGCGGCGAAATCCTTGAGATTGAGCGGCACCAGGGTGGCGCGTGCCGCCCGCCTTCTGGATGGCGTCGTCGGTTTCTTCCAGCCCGCCCACGGTGCGGGCGACGCAGATCACATGCGCGCCCTGCGCGCCCAAGCGCGATGGCGGCGGCGCGGCCGATGCCGCGCGACGCACCAGTGACGAGCGCGATGCTTGCCCTTACAACGTTTGGTCATGACGTCACTGAAGACTCAAGCGACGTCGGCGAGCAGCGAAAGCTGGCGATCGCGGGCGCCGCCGGAAATATCGGTGAGCTCGATCGGATATTCGCCCGAGAAACAGGCGTCGCAGAAAGCCGGGCGCGCGCGCGATCGCGGGCCGGGCGCTTCCATGGCGCGATAAAGCCCGTTCATGGAGATGAAGGCCAGGCTGTCGGCGCCGATGAAGCGGCGCATGCCTTCCACATCCATGCGATGGGCGAGAAGATCGTCGGTGTTGGGCGTGTCCACGCCATAGAAGCAGGAATGGGTGGTGGGCGGGCTGGCGACCCGGAAATGCACTTCGGTGGCGCCGGCATCGCGCACCATCTCCACGATCTTCTTGGAGGTGGTGCCGCGCACGATGGAATCGTCCACCAGCACCACCCGCTTGCCCTTGAGCTTGGCGCGGTTGGGATTGTGCTTCAGGCGCACGCCCAGATGGCGGATGCGGTCGGACGGCTCGATGAAGGTGCGGCCCGACATAATGGTTGCGGATGATGCCCAGCTCGAAGGGAATGCCGGCTTCGTTGGCGAAGCCCAGGCCGCGGGCACGCCGGAATCCGGCACCGGGATCACCATGTCGGCGGCGACGGGCGCTTCCTGCGGCCAGCACTTTGCCGATGCGCTTGCGCGCTTCATAGACGTTGCGGCCTTCCATGGTGGAATCGGGCCGGGCGAAATAGATGTATTCGAAGACGCAGAAGCGGTGCTGCTGCGGGCTGGAAGGGGAAATGGCTTTCGATGCCGTCCTTGGTGATCACCACCATCTCGCCCGGCTTGACGTCGCGCACGAATTCCGCGCCGATGATGTCGAGGGCGCAGCTTTCCGACGCCAGGATGGGCGCGCCTTCCAGCATGCCCAGCACCAGGGGCCGCACGCCGAAGGGATCGCGCACGCCGATCAGCTTCTTGGAAGTCAGCGCCACCAGCGAATAGGCGCCTTCCACCTGGCGCAGCGCGTCGATCAGCTTGTCGACGATGCGCACGCAGGCGCTGCGCGCCGCCAGATGCACGATGGTTTCGGTGTCGGAGGTGGATTGGAAGATCGCGCCTTGCGCCACCAGTTCGGTGCGCAAGCGTATGGGCGTTGGTGAGATTGCCGTTATGGGCGACGGCGATGCCGCCGCCGGTCAGATCGGCGAAGATCGGCTGGATGTTGCGGGCATTGGAGCCGCCGGCGGTGGAATAGCGCACATGGCCCACCGCATAATCGGCCCTTGAGATTGCGTGGCGGCGTTGGAATTGCGCCCGAAGGCGTCGCCCACCAGGCCCGGCATGGCGCTCGGCGATGAACTGGCCATTGTCGTAGGTGACGATGCCGGCCGCTTCCTGGCCGCGATGCTGAAGGGCATGCAGCCCCAGCACGCTCAAGGCGCCGGCATCGGCATGGCCGAAAATGCCGAAAACGCCGCATTCTTCATGCAGCGTATCCGCAGTCCCAGATATGGTCTTTCTGAATCTCCTGGCCGGTCATGGCTTGCCGCTTCCGCCGTTCCCTGTCGCCTCGACGAGGCTGTCTAGCGCGCGGCGGTCCTTGGCGCCATAGCCTTTCTCGCCTCGCGCGGCCGATATGCTCGGGTGTGGCATATGGTCCTCAGGCAGTTGGGTATTTTCCCCGGCATTTTCAAGCTTAACGGGCTCTTCATTGCGCCGGATCAGGTCGCCCAACGCGTCGCGGGGATGGATGGCAAAGACGCCCTGGTCATCGTTCGGGAACCAGGGATGCGCAGCACCTCGGCGGTTTTCTGCATCAGGGGCAGGGTGCGGGCATGGGTGAGCGAGGCAGGCTGGTCGTGGGCCGGCACGAAATTGGTAAACGCCGATATAGGCCAGCCCCACGATCACCAGCCCGCGGACCACGCCGAAGACGATGCCCAGAACCCGGTCCAGCGGACCGATGGGCGAACTCCTGCACGAGTTCGGAAAAACGCTGGCTGATGAAAGACGAGCGGAATGAACACCACCAGGAAAACGCCGGCATAGGCCGCCAGCGATCGCCAGCCACATGGTGGCGATATGCTGCGTGCATCCAGGGCAGCAGCCAGGGACCGAAATAGAGCGTGGCGAAGGCCGCCGCCACCCAGGCGAAAATCGCCAGCGTCTCGGACAGGAAGCCGCGCCAGGCGGCATAAACGGTCGAGACCACGAGCACCAGTCACGACCAGGATGTCGACGAAGGTGAGGCAGATTCATGATTCGATTCTAGCATGTTTCGCCCCTGCCCAGTTTTGCTCGCGGGTTCCGGTGCGAAGGCCAGAAGGTCGGCGACGCTGGTAATCTCCGTTAATTTCAGCCCCGCGCCCTCGCCTTGGTGCCCTTGGGGATGAAGGCCTGTTTGAACCCCAGCTTGGCGGCCTCTTTCAGCCGCGCTTCGGCCTGCGGCACGGGACGGATATCGCCGGACAGCGAAATCTCGCCGAAAAAGACGCTGTCGCGCGGCAAAGGCTCGCCGCCGAAAGACGAAACCAGGGCCGCCGCCGCCGCCAGATCGCAGGCGGGCTCGGAGATTTTCAAGCCGCCCGCGATGTTGAGATAGACATCGGAGCCGCCAATTCCCACGCCCGGCGCGCGCATCCAGCACCGCCAGGATCATCGCCAGCCGGCCGGTGTCCCAGCCCACCACGGCGCGGCGCGGCGTGCCGTAGCCGGCGGGCGCCACCAGCGCCTGGATTTCGCAGAGCAGCGGCCGGGTGCCTTCCAGGCCGGCGAACACCGCCGTGCCCGGCGCGTGCGGATTCGCGGTCGCCCAGGAACAGCGCGGAGGGATTGGCGACTTCCGCAAGGCCCTTGCCCGTCATCTCGAACACGCCGATCTCGTCGGTGGGGCCGAAGCGGTTCTTCACCGCGCGCAGCACGCGGAAATGATGGCCGCGCTCGCCTTCGAAATAGAGCACCGCATCCACCAGATGCTCGACCGCCTTGGGACCGGCGATCTGGCCGTCCTTGGTGACATGGCCGACCAGGATCAGCGCCGCGCCGGTCGACTTGGCATAGCGCACCAGATCGAAGCTGGCGGTGCGCACCTGGGCGATGGTGCCGGGCGCGGCGTCCAGCGCGCCGGTCCACAGCGTCTGGATGGAATCGATGGCGACGATGCCGGGCGGCTTGCCCGCTTTCGAGCGTGGCGAGGATGTCCTCGACATTGGTGGCGGCGCCCAAGGCCAGCGGCGCCTCGCGACAACCCCATGCGCGCGCCGCGCATGCGCACCTGGGCCATCGCCTCTTCGCCGGAGATATAGACCGCCTGCCCGCCTTTCTTCGCATATTCGCCCAAGCGCCTGCAGGATCAGGGTGGATTTGCCGATGCCGGGATCGCCGCCCACCAGCAGCGCCGAACCCGGCACCAGCCCGCCGCCGCAGACCCGGTCGAATTCGGCGATGCCGGTGACGCGGCGGGGCGGCGGCGCGTCCTCGGTTTTGAGATCTTCCAGGGCGAATTTGCGGCCCTTTACCCGGCGGGTGGCGCTGCCGCCGATGGGGGGCGCCGCGCCTTCTTCCGTGATGGTGTTCCAGCCGCCGCAGGCTTCGCATTTGCCCGACCATTTGGGCGCGGACGCGCCGCAGGACTGGCAGACGAAGCTGGTGGAGGTTTTGGCCATGAGTTCGGAGTCTAGCATGACCGTCAAGCAGGCTCAGCCAACCAGTCCATGGCCGCCCCATGGGGGTCCGTATAAGCCTGTGGAATACTGTTCAAGGTCAGGAGAAATCGCCCCCAGAGGCGAAGCGTCAGGTCGGGCACATGCGAAAGATTGGCGCTTTCGTTGCTCACCCATTGCGCGCCCAATTGTTTCACGATCTGGACGAAGGCGGTGCGGTCGGCGGCGTTGCTAACATAGGCAAGCACCGCGGTATGAAAGACGACAAGGGTCGCGTCCTTGGGCGCGTCCGCGGCCAGCGCGGCCAGATCGTGGCGCAGATCCCCCTTCACCACGCGCGGTGGATCGCGGCGCGCAACCGTCAGGGCTTCTTCGAGCAAGCGGGCGCGTTCACCCTCGCCGGGCCAGACCAGCGCCTGGAGCCAGCGCACATCGCCATCTTCGCGCGCATCCAGGGGATTGAGATCGAGCCCGGCGCGCCAGGCCACGTCAATGTTCCGTTTCGGTATTGGCGTCGCGTCATTGGCGATGCAATGAAAAACGGGCGCGCGCGCTTCGTCGTATGTGGGGCGGACAACGCGGCCTTCGCCATAGTCGTAGGCATATTTATCGGGGAGCAGGCATAGCCCTGCCGAAGCGCCCACTTCCAGCAGGGCCAAGGGCTGCGGCAGGCGTGCGAGCAGCGGCAGCAACGTGGCGCAACGCGCCGGCTCATTGGTCTGGGTGCGCCTTGCCATGATGACGAGCTGAACCGCTTCCCAATGCGCCGCCGCCCGGTCACGGAATTGCGCCCAGTCGCGCGCGGTGCCGAAGAGATATTTCGACGCCGCCAGCAGCAGATTGGGCTGTTGCTTCTCGGGCGGCAACGCCGCCAGCTTGGCCAGAAGAACGGCATCGCCGGCGACGCCACGGCAGATTTCGGTATAAAGCGGCGAACGCGTGGCGGCTTCGTGATCGGCGAAATCGGCATAGGCTTTGGAAAGACGTGACATGCGGCCATCACTGTCTTCCGCGCTCATCTATGCCTTCACCGCCATTTTTATCGGACCTTCCGCTTTCCCATGGATGAACTGCTCGACGTAGGGATTGCCGCTCCGGTCGATCTCGCCAGTCGGCCCCTGCCAGATGATCTTGCCCTGATAGAGCATGGCGATGTGGTCGGAGATTTTGCGCGCGCTCACCATGTCATGGGTGATGGATAGCGCGGTGGCGCCCACATCCTTGACGGTCGAGATCACCAGGTCGTTGATGATGTCGGCCATGATGGGATCAAGGCCGGTGGTGGGTTCGTCGAAGAAGATGATTTCCGGATCCGCGGCGATGGCGCGCGCCAGGCCCACGCGCTTCTGCATGCCGCCCGACAATTCCGATGGGCTGAGATAGGCGACGTCGCTGGAGAGCCCCACCTTGGCCAGCTTCTCGATCGCCATATCCTTGGCCTTGGCCCGCGCCATGCCATGGCCCTGGATCAGGCCGAAGGCCACATTCTCCCACACCGGCAAGCTGTCGAACAAAGCCGCGCCCTGGAACAGCATGCCGAATTTCTTCATCAGGGGATCGCGCGCCGCGCCTCTCAGCCGCGTCACGTCCTGGCCGTCGATCAGGATGGTGCCTTCGTCGGGCGTAAGAATGCCCAGGATGCATTTGATGGTGACCGATTTGCCGGTGCCCGAGCCGCCGATGATCACGGTCGAGGATTGCTTCTCGATCTTGAGATCCACGCCGTCCAGCACCACCTTGGCGCCGAAGCGCTTCTTCACCCCGATCAGTTCGATTTTCGCGGTCATGCGGAAAACAGGATCGAGGTGAGAAGATAATTGGCGGCCAGGATCAGGATCGAGGCCGACACCACCGCATTGGTGGTGGCGTCGCCGACGCCCTGCGCGCCGCCCTTGGAATTGAAACCGTGATAGCAGCCCATGAGCGCGATGATGAAGCCGAACACCGCCGCCTTGATCAGGCCCGAGGACGACGTCCTGGCGGGTGGCGAAATCCACCGTGTTCTTGAGATAGATCGAGCCGGTGAAGCCCAGGCTTTGGGTCGAGACCACATAGCCGCCGAACACGCCGATGGCGTCGGCGATGGCGACCAGGATCGGCATGGAGACCACCGCCGCGACCAGGCGCGGCACCACCAGATATTTGATCGGATTGGTGGCCAGCGTGGTCAGCGCGTCGATCTGCTCGGTCACCTTCATGGTGCCGATCTCGGCGGCGATGGCGGCGGCGACGCGGCCCGCCACCATCAGGCCCGCGATCACCGGACCCAGCTCGCGGGTGATGCCCAAGACCACGATCTGCGGCACGATCGCTTCGGCGCCATAGCGGTTGCCGCCCAGATAGATCTGCAAGCGCCAGTGCGCCGCCGGTGAAGAAGGCGGTCAGCCCCACCACCGGCAGGGAGAAATAGCCGATACGCATGATCTGCTGCCCAGGATCAGCCGCCCATAGACCGGCGGGCTGACGCAGGAGGCGATGGCGCGCGCGGTGAATAGCGAAAGCCGGCCGATCTCAGCCAGCAAGGTCAGTACGGCCCGGCCGATGGCGGCAAGGAAGTTCATTTCAATCTGTCGCCCGGCTTTCGGCCGCGCCCCTTCTCTCGGCATGCGTCAAGCGGCATCCACATAATGGCGCGGCAGCCGAGCCCCGTCAGTATTTCATAGGCGTTGGTGCCCGCCAATGCCGCCAGCTCCTCCAAGGGAACATGGATCGCCCAGCAATTCCACCACATCTCCCGCTTTGACGCCCGGCAATTCCGCTCACATCCAGTGTGGTCATGTCCATCGAGACGCGGCCCACGTAAGACGCGCGGCCGCACGCCCGCCCGGGCGATACCCTTGTTGGACAGGCTGCGGGGAATGCCGCCGGCATAACCCAGCGCCACGGTGGCAAGCATGGTGGGCCTTTTGGCGTGGAAGGTGGCTGCGTAGCCAACGCTCTCGCCCCTGTCAATTCGCCGCAATTGCAGCACGCGGCGCGGACATCGCCGCCGCGGTTCGCAAGGGCGGACCGCCTTCCTGCGGGGCGCCGCCATAAAGTCCCATGCCCGGCCGGATCAGATCGAAATGATAGGCGCTCGCCCAGATAGGCGCCGCCCGAAGCGGCCAGGCTGGCGGGCGCGGGCGGCAGCATCGCCAGCGCGGCGCGGAAGCGGGTGAGCTGCACGTCGTTCATCTTGTTTTTGGGCTCGTCGCCGCAGGCCAGATGGCTCATCAGCAGAACCAGGTTGATGCCGCTTCAGCCGCGTCCGCCATTCCGCGGCGAGGAGCGACAATTCTTCGCCGCGAAAGACCCAGCCGGTTCATGCCGGTGTCGATATGGATCGCGGCGTCAGCGCGGCGTGAAGCAGCCGCGCGCCATGGTCGGCGATCTGGGACAGCGAATTCAAGACCGGCGTCAGCCGATGGGCAATCAAAGCGGGCACGGCGTCGGCGGGCGCACCATCCAGCACGAAAATGCGCGGCTTGGAGAGCACGCGCCTAAGCGCGATGCCTTCTTCCAGCCGCGCGACAAAGAAGGTGTCGCATCCCGCCGCCGCCAGCGCCGGCGCCACGAACTCCGCGCCCAGGCCATAGCCATCGGCCTTGACCACGCCGGCGGTGGCGGCCGACCCGGCCAGGCGGCGGAAATCCTTGTAATTCTCGGCGATGGCGCCCAGCCGCACGGTCAGCCAGGCGGCTTCGAAATCGCTGTCCCTCATGGGCGGACAATGGCCCGACGCCGATCCGCAGGCAGTCTAGTTCAGGTGGGAACGTGACTTGCGGCGTGCACATTCATGCAGGGGACGTTGGAGACCAGCGAGCACCCGGATGGCGCGGTCTGCATTTGATGGCGCAGCGCCTCGGCGCCGGAAATCTTGGGCACCTGCGGCTCGATCGCCTGCGGCGCGGCTGCCTCCAGCACGATGGTGCCGTTGGGCAGTTTGCGCGCGACCCAGGGTTCATGCTTGCAGCGATTGCGTTCGGCCTGGGTGAGATTCTCGAAATTCTCCGCGCCGCAAGACAAAGCCTCGCCGATCGCCTTGAGGATATCCGCGGGCGTCTGCGGCGGCGCGTTCGGCTGTATGTTAGGCGGCGGCGGCACCACGATCACCGGCGCGGTGGTGACTTCGGGCGCCGAGGCGCGCGGCACGACCGGCTGGATCAGTTGGACCGGCGGCGGCTTGGCCTTGCGGCAAGCGGGTGAGTTCCAGAATGGTCTCGACCGGCCGGCTGCACCCTCAGGGTGCGCCAGTGATACTGGTCCAGCGCCATCATGGCCAGCAGCAGCACATGGACCAGGGCGACCAGCCCCAGGAGATCAGCCGCCGCATCAATTGGCGGCGCTCTTCCTCATTCGGCAGCGCGATGGGGCCGGTTCCCGTAAAAAGCCAGGGCGTGATCGGTCAGGAAAATCTATAGCGTTTCGAAGCCTTCGCCATCATAACGGGCCGCGCGGCGCCGAAACCAACCTGAACGGGGTTTCACAAAAGGCCTATTGCCATGCCAAGAAAGAGGGATGGAGCTCTATCTTATCAATTTGTCGCGGCGGCCGGACCGGCGGGAGGCGATGGAAACCCAGGCGCGGCGTCTGGGTTTGAGTCTGGCGCGGGTGGAGGCCATGGATGCGCGCGCCGCCGATCCCGCGGAATTGGCGCGCTGGTTCGAGAAAAGCGGACCTCTGGGCGAGATCCCCAAGGGCGACCAATGTTGCTTCTTGTCCCACCGCCTCGCCTGGAGCGGTTGGCGGAAAGTGGCGCGCCTTATGCGGCCGTGCTGGAAGACGATGTGGTGTTGGACCAACGCGCGCCGCTGGTGCTGCAGAACGCCGATTGGATTCCGGCGGGCGCCGATCTGATCAAGCTGGAACATTATGGCCCGCCCGGCCAGAGCGTGCTGCTCTCGGATTTCACCGAAGTGGGTCATGGTTTTCGCCTGGGGCGCATGCGCTCACGCCATACCGGCGGCGCGGCCTATATCCTGTCGCGCCGCGCGGCGGAATTGCTGCTGCAAGTCCCCCGCTTCGACCTGCCGGTGGACCATCTTCTGTTCAATCCCAACAATTCGCCGATTGTTCGCGCGGCTGAATCCCTGGCAGTTGCTGCCGACCGTGGCGCGGCACAGGATTTCAGCGGAGATATATCCGACATCGAAGGCTCCCGCGTGGGGCTGCGGGCATTCAGCCTCACCTACGCGCAGCGCGAATTGATCCGCTTCGGCTATGACCTGAAATTGCTGCCGCGGCAGCTGGCGTTGCTGGCGATCGGCAAAGCGAAATTTACGCGCGTTGCGGACGTTTAATTGTCCGTCACCAAATTCGAAAAGCGCGTGAAGCGGTCGTCGAAATACAGATCGATCTTGTTGGTGGCGCCGTGGCGATGCTTTTCCACCAGCACTTCGGCGCGGCGGTGCGCGCGTTCGCACTTCTCCAGCCATTTGGCATGATCGGCGCGATGACGGATCGGGTTCGCGCGACTTGAGATAATATTCCTCGCGATAGACGAACATCACCACGTCGGCGTCCTGCTCGATCGAGCCGGATTCGCGCAAATCCGACAGCACCGGACGCTTGTCGTCGCGGCTGAATCCACGCCGCGCGACAGCTGCGACAGGGCCAGGACCGGCACGTTCAGTTCCTTGGCCAGATTCTTCAGGCCCTTGGTGACCTCGGTGATTTCCTGCACCCGGTTTTCCTGGCGGCGCGACGGCTCGACCAGCTGCAGATAGTCGATGATGATCAGGCCGATATTCTTTTCCCGCTTCATGCGGCGCGCGCGCGCCGCGATCTGGGCGATGGAGATGCCGCCGGTGTCGTCGATATAGAGCGGCAGGGTGGAAAGTTCCTGCATGGTGAGGACGAATTTCTCCCACTCGCTTTCCGAGAATCGGCCGTTGCGGATCTTCCACATCTCGATCTCGGTCTGCTCGGCCAGGATACGGGCGGACAATTGCTGCGCCGCCATTTCCAGCGAGAAGAACAGCACCGGCGCGCCGCGCGGGATTTCCGCGCCCGCTTCCATGATCCTGGATGTAAGCGCGGGCGGCGTGGAAGGCCATGTTGGTGCCCAGCGCCGTCTTGCCCATGCCGGGGCGGCCCGCCAGGATCAGAAGGTCGGAGGGCTGCAGGCCGCCCAGCAGCTGGTCGATATCGGTGAAGCCGGAGGTGACGCCGGAAATCCGCCCGCCTCGGGCCTGCGCCTTTTCCGCGCATTTCCACCGCGCGGCGCAGCGCCTCATGGAAATCGAGCGGGCCTTCGCCATATTTGCTGGTCTCGCTGACGGCATAGAGCGCCTTTTCCGCTTCCTCGATCTGGGCCTGCGGGCCTTTTTCGGTGGGCGCCTCATAGGCGGTGTTGACGATATCCTCGCCGATGCGGATCAGGCTGCGCCGCACCGCCAGATCGTGCAGAATGCGGCGCATAATCGCGCACATTGGGCATGCGCCGGCGCGGCCTGCGCCAGTCCCGCCAGATAGGCGGTGCCGCCCACTTCGATCAGGCCGGGATCGGCCTTCATCGCCGCATGCAGGGTGAGCGGCGTGAGCACGAACCAGCCGCGCTCCATCGCCTGGCTCATGGTGTCGAAGATGCGCGCATGCAGGGGATCGTAGAAATGCTCGGGCTTGATCAGCGCCTGCACCCGCTCCAGCGCCTGATTGTCCACCAGGATCGCGCCGAGCAGAGCCTGCTCGACTTCGATGTCATAGGGGACGTGGCGATAGGCTTCCTGTTCCATGCGGATCTGAGATGCCCGAAAAAAACAATCAACCGGGCGCGGTTCACCGGGGCAAGCCGCAAAAATCCCTTGCCCACAGCTTAAAAAAAAGCCGGCCGGCGCGGAGTTCTAGCCCTAGTGGCGCGAATCCGGGACATCACAAGTGACGGAAACTCACCTGGTTTTCTTTTTCCCCCCTTGCGCCGCGTCCGACCAGGTGCTGTGCCACTTTGAGATCGGCAATGAAGGCCGCGAAGGCGCGGGCGGCCCAGAGCAGCGCTGTCGGCGAAGCCAGTCAGGGGCTAATGGACGCCGAAAAGCGAGACAATGCTTGTTTGATCCGCCCGCACGCCCCAGATAGGCAAAAAGGGGACGTGACGCACCCATTGGACCGTCCGGTATGGAATGCGCTCACCAGCCGCCAGGCGCATCTGGCGCTGGGCGAGCAAGAGCGCTTCCTGCGGTTTCCCGCCGACATCGAGCCCTTCGGCGCCACGCGGGACAACAGCGACGCGCAGTTGGCGGAACTGGCCGCGATGATGCCGCTGGACGGGCATGTGGCGCTCGCCGAAGTGGCGAAACTATCCGCGCCGGCCGGATTCGTTTCCATGATCGCGGCGGTCATTCATCAGATGTGCGCGCCGCGGCTCACTCCGCCTGACGATGGTCTCGATGTGGTGACATTATCCGAGACCGACGCGCCCGAGATGCGCGCCCTGGCCGAACTCACCCAGCCCGGCCCCTTCCATGCCCGCACCCATCAGCTGGGCGACCTTTGTCGGAGTGCGGGAGAATGGCCGCCTGATCGCCATGGCGGGCGAGCGGCTGAAGCTGCCCGGCTTCACCGAAATCAGCGCGGTCTGCACCCATCCCGATGCCCGCGGGCGGGGGGCTGGCGGCGGCATTGATGCGGCGTGGTCGCGGCCAATATCGTGGCGCGGGGCGATGCAGCTTTTCCTGCACGTCTATCCGCACAATAAAGGCGCCATCGCGGTCTATGAGAGGCTGGGCTTTCGCCATCGCGCCGACATCCAGCTCAATGTGCTGCGCCGGCGCAGCCGGGCGAAGGCTAGAAATCGAATTCGACAAAGGCCGGCCAGCTTCTCGGCGCGCGCGGAATGGGCGGCGAGTTTGGGATGCGCAGCATCGCTCACCACCTCGGGGAAACGGCTTTGGGTAAAGCGCCAGGCCACCGCGATGGTGATGTCGGCCTGATTGGGCATGGCCCCGCCGAACCAGCCGGCCGGCGTTTCCTTTTCCAGTACGCCATAGCCGCGCAGCAGCTGGCCGCTCACCCGGTCCAGCCAAGGCTGATGCTGCTTTTCCGTCGGGCGCGCTGCGTCTTCTCATAGACCATCTGCACGGTCTTTTCGTTGACGGCCAGGGCAAAGCCGATCAGGTGCAGGGCCTTCACATAACCCGCGTCATCCGCCGGCATCAGGCTTTGCGCAGGCCGGCAAGCCGTTCGGCATATTCCAGGATCAGGCTGGAATCCATCAGCACCACGCCGTCATCGGTGACAAGGCGTGGGCGCCTTTACCACGGGACTGATGGCCTTGAATTCGTCGAAATTGCGGAACACCGAAAGCTGGCTCAGTTCGAAATCGAATCCCATCAGCTTGAGTGAAATCGCCACCCGCCGCACATAAGGCGAATCCAGCATTCCGATCAGCCGCATCCTGTCCTCCCAAAAGCGCTCGGATTCTCGGGCGCCATGCGCGCTTTGACAAGCGCGGAGCACCTATGCGGTTTGGTCTTGTCTCATTGATGCTCCTACAGCGCGGCAATCAGCGCCTGCGCGGCGGCGGGATTTCGCGCCTTGGCGCCGGAGATCACGAACAGGAAAACATCGCGCGGGTTTTTGGCCGGCAGCTTTGGCCGACCAGCGGCAGATCCTTGGGCACGCCGCCCTTGGCCCATTCCTTCGCGCACGCCGGCCCATTTAGCGATTGCCGGCTTTGGAATAGCCCAGCTTCTCCTTTTCGCTTGCGTGCCCATGATGCGGACATAGACGAAATCGGCGCGTCACATCGGCGATCATGGGAAATTCGCTGTCGCCGGCGGTGATGATGGCGACATTGTGCTTGCGGCACAGCGCCACGAATTCCTCACAAGCGAAACTCGCATGGCGCACTTCCACGGCATGGCGCAGCGCCACGCCTTCATGCTTGGCCGGCAACAGCGACAGAAAGGCGCGCGAAATCCTTCTCGTCGAATTTCTTGGTCGCCATGAATTGCCAGTTGATGGGGCCCAGCTTCTTCTTCAACCTGCGTCATGCCGCTTTGCAGGAATCGCTCGATCGAACTCGCCTGCCTCCGCCAGCACCCGCCGGTTGGTGGCGAAGCGCGGGCCTTTCAGGGCGAAGATGAAATCCTCCGGCGTCTCGTCATGCCAGCGGGCGAAAGCTTTCCGGCTTCTGCGAGCCGTAATAGGTGCCGTTGATCTCGATGGCGGTGAGATGGCGGCTGGCATATTCCAGCTCTCGCTTCTGGCTGAGGCCCTTGGGATAGAAATTGTCCCGCCATTCCTCGAACACCCAGCCGCCGACGCCGATATAAATTCCCATGCCTGTCTCCGCGCGCCCTCGCCCAGTTTCAGCCGGGCGGCGAAGCCAATCGAACCATCAACGGCCGGAGACGTCCACCGGCAAAGGCTGATCGGGGCTCAACCAGCGATAGACAAAACCGGCCAGCGCCGCGCCGATCAGGGGCGCCACCCAGAACAGCCAAAGCTGGTCCAGCGCCCAGCCGCCCGCGAACAAGGCGGGCGCGGTGGAACGCGCGGGATTGACCGAGGTGTTGGTAACGGGAATCGAGATCAGGTGGATCAGGGTGAGGCAAAGCCCGATGGCGATGGGCGCGAACCCCGCCGGCGCGCGGCCATGGGTCGAACCCAGGATCACGAACAGAAACGCGAAGGTCATCACGATTTCGGACACCAGCGCCGCGCCCAGCGAATAACCGCCCGGCGAATGTTCGCCATAGCCGTTGCTGGCGAAACCGGCATGGACGTCAAATCCGGCATGCCCGCTGGCGATCAGATAGAGAATGCCCGCACCCGCGATCCCGCCCGCCACCTGGGCGATGATGTAGCCGGGCAATTCATGCGCGGGAAACCGCCCGCCCGCCCACAGCCCCACCGAGACGGCGGGATTGAGATGACAGCCCGAAACATGGCCGATGGCGATAGGCCATGGTGAGCACGGTAAGACCGAAGGCGAAGGCCACGCCCACAAAGCCGATGCCCAGTTGCGGAAACGCGGCCGCCAGCACGGCGGCGCCGCAACCGCCCAACACCAGCCATGCCGTGCCGATGAATTCGGCAGCCAGTTTACGGAACATGCCCCGCGCCCTTTCTCCCGATGACGAGAAAAGCTTAGGACCGCGACAATCCCCCGGCAAGCAGGACCAAAGTACTATTGACCTGCTCGTCACACCGTCACGCTCGTGTTGTAATCGGCGGGAGATTGGATGGGATTTGGCGATGGGCGATGCCAGAAAACGCCACACCGGCGGCTGTCTTTGCGGGGCGTTGCGCTATGAGGCGCTGGGCGAAGCCGGACCAGCCGGTTACTGCTTTTGCGCGGATTGCCGCAAAGCCTCGGGCTCGGGCTTCATTCCCTTCGTCAATTTTCCCGCCAAGGCGGTGCGCTTCACCGGTCAGGCCAGGCAATTCGCCTCCAAGGCCTATCGCGGCGGCGAGGCGGTGCGGAATTTCTGCCCCGTCTGCGCCGGCCTGGTGTTCGGCGGCGTGATCGGAGAGTTCGATTCGTTCACCATCTATGCGGGATCGCTGGACGATCCCACGCTGTTCCACCCCACGCTCGCCATCTTCAACAAGAGCCGGCCCGATTGGGTGCCGCTCCCGCCCGGACTGACCGTGTTCGAGACCATGCCATAGAGCGGTTCCAGGAAAAGTGTCAGCGGTTTTCCGTCCGGAACCGCGACAAACAAAAATCTATTTCGAGCGCGAGAAGGCCAGCCACAAGCCGCCGCCGATCAACACACTGCCGCTCACCCCACTCATCAGGCGGGCGCGCTTGGCCGTGAGAAGCTTGGCGGCGCGCGCGGCCAGGAACGCGTAACTGCTGTCGGAGAGCGCCGCCACCGCCATGGCGGTGGCGCCCATGATCAACACCTGGATAGTGTGATTGCGGTGCATGTCCATGAATTGGGGGAAGAAGGCGCCGAAGAACAAGAGGGTTTTTGGATTGCTGAGTTCGACCGCCATGCCCTGGACCAGAAAACCGCCACACGGAACGCGCGGAGCCGTTTCTTCCTCCGGCGCGCTTGCTTCCGTCAAAAGCTTCCAGCCCAGCCAGATCAGATAAACAGCGCCGGCGAGCCGCACCCAATCGAACCAGGCGCCCATCGCCGCGATCAGCGAGGTGAGACCCAAGAGCACCAGCGCGACCGTCACTGCCAACCCGACTTGCGTGCCCGCCACGTTCAAGAAACCGGCGCGGCGGCCATGGCGCACACTGTTGGCCACGATCAGCGTGTTGGTGGGACCCGGCACCACGACCACCACCACGGTGGCGAGCAGAAAGGCGACATAGACGGACAGTGACATGGCCAACCCCCGAAAAAGGCGTTGCTCACGATAGCGTCGGCGAACAAAAACACAGCCCAAATTCCACCGCATCACCATATTTCGAAGGGCGCCTTGCCGGTGGGCCTCGCCCGAACTGGTTTGTGGTCATTTAAAGGCACCCCGGTCCGGTCATTGTAAATCCGGCACCATAAGCCTATGTTGTGGGCACGTGGTTCTTACGTCCCTGTCAGACGAAGCACTTCTGTCTTTCTGACCCGCCTTACGCGCGCCGGACGAACCGAATACTTCCTTTAGACTCCGATGTCGTTTCTCACGTCGTCCCTGCATTCGCATGGACGAAATCTGATGATCTAAAGGAAATTCAATGACCATCGGCACCGTGAAGTTCTTCAATTCCTCCAAAGGCTTTGGTTTCATCTCGCCCGACGGCGGCGGCAAGGACGTTTTCGTTCACGCTTCGGCCCTGGAAGCATCGGGCATCCGCACCCTGGGCGAAGGCCAGAAAGTCTCGTTCGACATCCAGCCGGATGCGCGCGGGTCCAAGGCCGGCAATTTGCAGCTCGCCTAATCGGATTGGGCGGTCACCGGACGGTGGCCGCCTCACCCCTCCCGGGAGACACCATGTCCCATTTCAAACCGACTTCTCCTTTTCCTTCCAACGCGCCCGCGCGCGTGCGACAGGATCCCATGGCGGTGTGGGCCGACCGCACCACCCTGGTGAAGAAAGAAGTCGACGCGGAACGCGCCGCCAGCGACGCCAAGACTGCCAAATTGCGCGCCTTGCGTCTGGCAAAGGAAGCGGCCGACAAGGAAATTTCCGACGCCGCTGAAAATCAGCCCAAGCCCGCGCGCCGCAAAGCCGTGGCCGAAGTCAAATAATTCTCAAGCCTGTTTCACGGCCGCGATCGCCTGCATGCCGTTCGTCAGCGTCTTGTTCACTTTCACGCTGAATCCCAACAGGCGCAGATCCGCCAGCACATCTTCGACGCCCAGCCGGATCTTGCGGAAGCTGCTTTTGTGCAGCGACCAGCTCACGCCCTCGCGGACATAAATCAAATCGTTGATCACCACATGGTCGGTCTCGAACTCCAGCACGCACGTCATGATGCGGTCGGAATCGGCGCGGATGGGCAGGAAGCGGTCCAACCCCTCTCGTTCGATGGAAAGATCGCGGAAGGTGAGCGCCATGACGCCGCCCGGCTTGAGCGCCGCATGCGCATCGGCCAGTAGCTGCGAGACATCGTTCAGGCTTTCCAAATGGGTGAGCGTGTCCCCCATGCAGACGATGGCCGAAGCGGATTCCAGAGCGGTGAATTTTTTCAGATTGCGGATGTCGCCATGCACCCGTTCGATGGGAAGGTCCTTGGCGTTCTCCGCCAACTCGTTCAGCAAGTGCTCGCTGCCATCCACGGCGCGGACTGGCGAATAGCCCAGCCGCGCCAACGCCACCGCCTGATAGCCGGGCCCACAGCCCAGATCGACGGCCAACCCCTCGCCGCGCACGCCTAACTCCTGCAGAAGCGCCAGCTGCTCCGCCACCTTGGTGTCGAATGCCGCGCCCACCATCCAGGAATAATGGCGGGCGAGAAGATTCTCATAATGCTTGGCGACGTTGGACATAGTTCGCCCCACTGTTGACATTGCGCCTCGCCCAAGCTCGGCGCGTTCGGCACTCAAATCGGTCAAATGGACCGATTTGACCCGCCTATGGCGGGTCGTGCCTCACTCCCACTCAACGATATCCCGACAGACCAAGTGTTTGATCTCTTTGCATAAAGAATTTTTTGTCGCACCCGTAACCGACGAGCCACACGACAAAATAATTCGCTGATGAATTCATCGAGATGTTTCGAGCAAATTTTCTCCCGATGCTTCGCTGTCAGACGATATCATTCGAAAAATAATCCGCTGCAAAAAGTAGATCAGACTTACCTTACCCCAGGGGTAAAACGAATAAACGGTAGGAAGTATGGCGTCAAAACGCTACGCTTTCCGCCCTTTGCGCACGGGTTTACCGGCTTGCTTGGGTTTTCTCGACGATAGCGCTTCATGCTCGGCAATTTGTGCTTCCATCCGCCGCATGAGACGGTCGTCGCGAGCCAGCCGCTTTTCTGCCCTGACGAACGCGTCCGGTATTTCATCCCGAATTTTGACGATGGCTTTCATCGACGTGATCCGTATAACGTCGAAGTGCTTCGAGTCATTCAGTAGGGAGTGAATGGCCGCCAGGGTGAGGCCAAATACATGGTTCCCGCGCGTTTGTTCCCCTTCTGCCCCCCTCGCTGTTCAGCGAACCTTGACTTCACCCTAAAACGGCCTACTGCTGCATTATCGTCTGCCATCTCCCAGGGCGCGGACGGCTAGGAGACGCATTGATGCTCTTGCCCCAAGCGGCGATGAGCACAATGGCAAAAGCGGCGATAGCGCGCAAAACTCTCAATCAAGTCCTGGCCCGTCTCTCGCCAAAAGATTTCGGAATTCTAGAGCCCGACCTCAAGAGCGTCGAATTGCCCGTGCGCTTTCAGGTGGAAGAGCGCGGCAAGCCGATCAGGCACGTCTATTTCATCGAGCGCGGCATTGTTTCGGTTGTCGCGAACGGCTTGGGAAAGCGCAGCATCGAAATCGGGATAATTGGCTCTGAAGGCATGACGGGACTCGGCATCATAATGGGCGCACATCGCGCTGCCCACGAAAGTTTCGTGCAACTTGCCGGTTCTGGACAACGGATCACAGCAGCCAAACTGCGGCAAGCAATCGACAGGAGCGTCACACTGCATCGCTCGTTTCTGCGGTATGGAAATGCATTCATCAATCAAACTGCGCGGACCGCCGTCGCTAACGGCCGAAGCCGGATTGAAGAGCGCTTAGCCCGCTGGCTTCTCATGGCTCACGACCGGATCGACGGAAATGAAATGCCCCTCACGCATGAGTTTTTGTCCCTTATGTTGGGTGTTCGACGCGCTGGCGTAACCGAGGCGCTGAATTTTTTGGAAGACGCAGGCTTAATTGAATTGCGCCTCAAAAAAATAGTGATCATGGACCGAGCAGGACTCTGAAAAGAGTTCGGACGGCACCTACCTTCCTTAGGGCTGCATTTCCCTGTTATCGAAGATCTGGTATCGCCTTGTTTGCGAATGCAATTCGGAGCTTGCCGCGCCAGTCGTACAGAGCCGTACAATTGCGCGGATGGACTCCAGTTGTACGGACGCGTACAAGTACTGCCATCGTTGGCCGGTAGCTATGGTAGGCCCCCGACGGCTGAGAGATTTGACGCGCTCCCGCCTATTTTAGGGGGTACCGTTGTCCGAGAATTCATCGCCAGGACTAGCAGACCGAAACATCATATCGGCTACCTCAACCGTCGAGCTGAGCCGTCGGCCGTCGCGTCCGCCCGATTACGCTGCCGAGAACAGCGCCTTAGTCGAGCTCGCACGCACACTCGCCACTGCGCCAGATCGCATCTTGCAAAAATTGGCCGATACCGCCTTGACCTTATGTCGTGCCCAGTCGGCTGGCCTAAGCCTGCTGGAAGATGAAGACGATCAGCGAAATTTTCATTGGAGAGCCATTTCGGGCGAGTGGGCGTCACATCTCAATGGCGGTACGCCTCGAGACTTCGGTCCTTGCGGAACCGTGCTCGACCGCAATATGCCGCTTTTGTTTTCGCACCCCGAACGGGATTTTCCATACTTTGGCGAGGTAAGCCCCCTTCTCGAAGATGCGCTACTCATACCTTTTTATATCGATGGACAGGCGCGGGGCACCATTTGGGTAGTTTCCCACGACCCCGACATTGGGTTTGACGCTGAAGACCTTCGTGTCCTGACCAATTTGGGAGATTTTACGAGCCTCGCTTATCGGACAGTGCTGTCGCTAAAGGACTCACAGAAAGCACAACAATCGTTGGTAGACGCCAACACAAACCTACGGCGCTTTGCAGCAATTGTTCAGTCTTCCGACGATGCGATCCTTAGCAAAAATCTGGATGGTATTATCAATAGCTGGAACAACGGTGCCGAGCGCTTGTTCGGATATACGGCCGATGAAGTCATTGGAAAACCTGTCACAATGTTGATTCCGCCGGATCGGATCGCCGAAGAACCAGAGATTCTATCTCGTATTCGGCGCGGCGAGCGCATCGATCACTTCGATACCAAACGGCTCCGCAAGGATGGTCGCTCCATAGATATTTCGTTGACGATCTCACCGGTCCGCGATGCAAGCGGCCAGGTTGTCGGTGCATCGAAGATCGCCCGAGATATTACCGATCAAAAGCAGTTGCACGATAGGCAAGGTCTGCTTGTTGAGGAGATGAAGCACCGCATTAAAAACACCCTCTCCACCGTGCAAGCCATAGCGATGCAAACGTTGCGGGGAACCTCGAAGGAGGATATCCGCGAATTCGTCGCTCGTCTCCACTCGCTTTCCGGCGCCCATGATGTTTTGACACGAAAAAACTGGAATCGCGCTTCGCTGTTCGATCTGGTCAATCGTGCAGTGGAGCCGTTTCAAACAAAAGACCACGAAAGATTTGACATAAGCGGACCGGAGGCATGGCTCGATGCCGCTAGATCGACGGTCGTTACCATGGCACTCCATGAATTGTCGACAAACGCTTCCAAATATGGAGCGCTATCGAGCGATACGGGTCGTGTGAGCATCTGCTGGCGATACATCGGAGAAACCTCGAGAACCGTAGAGATGGCATGGCGAGAGTTCGAAAAGGACCAACCGTCGTGGCACCGACCCGGCATGGCTTCGGTTCTCGGCTCATTGAAGGCATATTCAAAACCGAACTCGGCAATTCGCAACTGCAGTTTCTTCCTGAAGGTGTCACTTGCACAATGATTCTTCATTGCACTGACGGCACAACGGAAGCGAACAAAGAACCTTAAAACGGGAGTATCAAGTCTCACTTGAGCTACATCCTATTTGCGACCCTTCATTTATCCGGGGTGAAGAGATCTAACGCTCTCTCCGATGCTTACCCTAACGAGACTGCCGGGAACTTTTTGTGACCGAAGAGTGTTCTCTTTCGGAGCGAGGTCCTTGTCCGCTCTGGGGGTTTTCCCCGGTAATCTAGCCTCGATCGGGGATTATCGTGACCTTCACCCAGCTGAACCCGTCGCTACCTGTTTCTGTAGAAGGCAAAGGTAAGGGCATGGCTTTCGCCGTGATCGACTATGGGGAGGAGCACAACCTTATTTGGGTGGTCGCGCTGGATGAAAGCGGCGAAATCTGGTGTTCGCCGAACCCCAAGGTCCGCATGCGAGCGAACTGGACGATGGGTAGGGCGGCCACAACGATTGCACTGGCCGCGGCGGAATAATTTTCAACGGGAGTATTTGAATGAGCATTCTTCTAATCGTCCTTTTGATCCTTTTGCTCGGTGGTGGCGGGTTTGGATACCGCCGCTTCGGCGCAGTGGGCGGCAGCGGTATCGTTGGCACGATTTTGATCGTAATCTTGATACTTTGGCTGTTGGGCGCACTGACGCCGGGTCACGTCTAACGTGAGTGCAAGGGGCATCGCCCTTTCGCAGGATCGCCGGGCTGCGCTACTGAGCTCGACACGGGCCCGAAAAATGGCTCGCTCGGCCCATGCCTACGTCCGTGGCAATACCGTGAGGTTCTATGATTGGCTGCAGGCGAGTGAACGGGCGTCGCTCCCGGACGGGCCGCCCATCTGGATCTGCGGCGATTGCCATGTCGGCAATCTGGGCCCCTTGGCTAACAAGGATGGGCGTGTCGATATTCAGATACGTGATCTTGATCAGACCGTGATCGGCAATCCTGCGCACGATCTCGTGAGACTAGGTTTGTCGCTCGCGATGGCGGCGCGCGGCTCAGATTTGACCGGCGCAACAGCGGCGCGCATGATCGAGGAAATGGTCAAGGGCTACTCCGAGGCGATGGGGGGCTCCATAAGCCGCAGAACGATATCTGAACGGCAGGATGAGGCTGTAGGTCAGGTATTGGACCAAGCCATTCGCCGTCGCTGGAAGAATTTCTGCCGAGGAACGGATCAAAGATGCGCGTCCCAACATCCCCGCGAGCGACAAATTTTGGGCTCTTCGTAAGGGTGAATATGCGGCAATCGAGAATATTGTGCAAAGCGAACCCGTTCGCCGGCTCGTTACCAGTCTTAAGGACAGAAAATCTTCTGATAAGATTGAACTGCTGGACGCGGCTTACTGGATTAAGGGCTGCAGCTCTCTTGGACGGTTGCGGTACGCCGTCCTTGTCGGCGTCGGCAAAAAGCGCAATGCCGAGAATGGTGTCTGCTTTCTTGATTTGAAGGAAGCGACCAAGGCGGCGGCGCCTCGCGCAGTTGAGCCTGCTATGCCCCATGACTACGCCACCCGTGTGGTTACCGGTGCACGAGCTCTGTCCCCCAATCTCGGTGATCGGATGGTGGCTGCCAAGCTTGACGGCGTTTCGGTTGTGGTACGTGAACTAATGCCACAAGATCTAAAACTGGAAGTCGACAGCCTAACTCCCGATCAGGCGGTCCAAGTCGCGCGGTACCTTTCAGGCGTCGTTGGACATGCGCATGCACGCCAAATACAGAGCGACGCGGACGTCCTGGCGCAAGACGTTACAGCGGTTCTCATCGAGTTCTGGATGCCCCGCCTTGGCTTTGGAACAGTGTTGTTGAGTTGGTGGCCAGCCATGAAGCGGGCTACCTTGAGCATTGCCGAAAATATGCGATGGCTTCGTGAGGGTGACATGAACGACATGTCCAAATCTTTATCTGCATCTGATGGCGCTAACGATCCGGTATTTCGGGCCAACCAAGCTGCTGAAGCCGCTGCCGACAAAGTTCACGATGGCCCCGTCTCCAAGTGGTTCACCCGCCTGGCAAGCGCAACATCCCATGCAGCTGGCCGACCAGCGACGTTCGCTCTTTGCTGTGTCACGGTTATCGTTTGGGCTGTGACCGGACCGATGTTCCATTACTCGGATACGTGGCAGCTGGTAATCAATACCGGCACCACCATTGTGACTTTTCTCATGGTGTTCCTGATTTAGAATACGCAGAACCGGGACGGTGCTGCCCTTCAGGCGAAGTTGGACGAGCTAATTCGTGCCAACCAGGATGCCAGGAACGCTTATATGGGCATCGAAAATCTCGGCGAACGCGAGCTCGACGCGATGCGGGAAGATTGCAAGGAAGAAGTTGGCAATTGCGACGATATCTTGGCCGCCGGGGACATCGCAGCTAGTCCAGCCACCAGAAATCGCAATTAGAGATTGCCTGTCCGTTGCAAGCCTTGAACCCTGAGCAACGTGGTCGAGACTTATCCCGAAGGTTATATCAATCGCACCTTTTGGGCCCTGACAGACGTTTAAGCCGCGAACTGTCTCATAGCCCTGATGATTTCGCGATGTGGGTAAGGCTTGGTGAAAAAACGGATACCTTCAGGAAGTTCTTCCTGCAGGGCTTTGTATTGACCTGATGCGACGATGATCTTGATCGGCGGCCAGCGGTCTGAACCGCGGCGGCAAGTTTGAGTCCATTCATCGAGCCGGCGGGCATATCAATGTCAGTGAATATGATGCGGATGTCGGCGCGGGCTTCCAGCAAACGGATCGCGGCATCGGCGTTGTCGGCCTCTATAGCTTCGAAGCCGGCTTCTTCGACCAAGTCGACGGCGGCCATCCGGAGAAGCGGTTCGTCTTCGACAACAAGGACAAGGACTTTTTGCGGAATGATGCTCATTCGGAAACGCCACGCCCCATGGCTAGATTGGCTCAATACGCCGGTTTCCCGCCGAAGATTGTCGCTTTTGTTATCAACCGCATTGACAACTGACAATGTTTTCATAGCCAAGATGTTCCCGTAACACATTGGGATAGCCACGCTTTTCCCGCAGTGTGGGTTCTGCGCTTGGTCTCGAAGGGCCCATCCAAGCCGCTCCGAGCCGCCCACGCTAGGCGTGCCAATGGAAAACTGTAAGGTGCGAGGCAGTAGGGCCGGAGAGCTAGCGTGTCTGCGAAAATTCGAAATAATGCGCGGGTTCAAGGGGTTGGGGACCGTGCCATCGTCTTCGCCCATGGTTATGGCTGCGACCAGAATATGTGGCGCCACGTAGCTCCCGCTTTCGAAGGCGAATACAGGACCATCCTGTTTGACCAAGTCGGTGCTGGCGGTTCCGACCTGGGGGCATACACGCCTGAAAAGTATGCCAGCCTCTCGGGCTACGCTGACGACCTTATTGAGCTTTGCGAAGAGCTTGAGCTCCAATCTGTCATTTTCGTAGGTCATTCCGTCAGCGCAATGATCGGCATATTGGCTTCGCTGAAGGCCCCTGATCTTTTCGAAAAGCTCGTTCTCATTGGCCCCTCGCCCCGTTATCTCGATGATGGCGATTATGTCGGTGGGTTTTCAGCGGATCAAATCAACGAGCTTCTCGAATTCCTTGCCCAAAATCACATGGGATGGTCGAGCACAATGGCTCCCGCTATCATGGGAAATTCTGATCGACCCGAACTTGGCCAGGAATTGACAGCCAGCTTTTGTCGAATGGATCCGTCATCGCCGCCCAGTTCGCGCGCGTCACATTCATGTCAGACAACAGAGAGGACGTGAGTAAGGTTACAACGCCCACCCTAATCATGCAGTGCAGCGACGATATCATCGCTCCAACGTGCGTCGGAGAATACCTACATCGAAGCATTAATGGCAGCCAGTTTGTGCAACTCAAAGCAACTGGGCATTGCCCTAATTTAAGCGCGCCAGCGGAAGTCATCGACGCAATACGCGCCTTTGTCTAAAGCTCATGGCGGAGTTGGTCCAGAACTTAACGAAATCTTTGAGAATGCACCGTTCGGTTATTTGCTGATGCGGCCCGATGGTCTGATATTCAAATCCAATCAGACATTGTCGAATTGGACCGGCTAT
>CAVXYX010000005.1:0-417836 GCA_963766265.1 uncultured Alphaproteobacteria bacterium | reverse complement strand
AATGGACCGACATAGTCGAAGCACCGGTGGCTAGCAAATCCTCTTCGAAGGCCCCACCGCCTGGTGATCGGGCCAACTCTGGAGTGCGCCGAGAACCCGAATTGCCTGCGCACGAAGAAGTGGTGCGCTCCCCGAGCAAGGCCGCTGAGAGTTCGAGCCGCCACGGCTAGAAGATGCCAAAGTTCCGACCGGGGGCAATCTCCAAAGGCGCTTTACTGACATGGCGCGGCAGGCATCTCTCGATCTCGGCGACGACACGGGCATGTGATGCGTATCAAGCAGACCTACCGACTTCCTGCGGAGCTTGCGGGACAGCTAGACGACTATGCCTCTCGCAAGCGCATTTCTCGCGCCATCGTCGTGGAGACTGCACTCGCGTCCTTTTTATCGCCGGATGGACCAGATCGGTTGGAAGCAGCGCTCGCGCGCCGCCTTGATCGCTTCGGCCGCCAAATCGAACGTCTAGAGCGACATGCCGCAATCACCAACGAGACGCTCGCATTGTTTATCCGCTTTTGGCTCACGCCAATCCTTCGTTGCCCGACACTGCCCAGGCCGCGGCACAGGCCAAGGGCAATCAGCGATACGAAGGATTTATTGAAGCGCTGGGCCGCAGACTAGCTGGGGGACGCACGTTGTTCGAGGAGTTGGCAATCGACCAATCCGAAGTGCCGGAACGTCGTTAACGCCCGTGATCTTTATCAAGCGGCGTCAGCTTCCAGGTGTATGGCCTCGAAAGCTTTCTTCCGCCCTTGCGGCTTGACCACGATATCCACTTCATCCGAGCCGCGTCAACATCCTCATAATTCGTTCGACCGAGAGATCGCGAAATTGTCCCTTTAGCATCCGCGACACGTCCGGTTGGCTGACTCCCATAATCTGCGCGGCGGCCGTCTGGTTAAGCTCGCGGCCGCCGATTATATCCATCACGCGACTTCAGCTGGGCTTTCAACAAATGCGTTTCCGCATCGGCATAACCTAAATAGGCAGAGACATTTGCCGTACCACGCGAATTGCCGTTTCTTTCTTCTTACTCATCTCGCTGCCTTCTTTTGACGCGCTTTATTGTCGTCTTCTGCGACTTTCAACCGCCGCCGTACCAACTCGATATCTTGCTGCGGGGTCTTGAAGCCCTTCTTCGACTTCTTCTGGAAAGCGTGCAAAACGTAGATCGCGCTTTCAAGCTTCACCGTGTATACGGCACGGAAGGTGCCCGCCTGTCGTTTTCTACAAGCTCCAATACGCTCGCGCCGCCAAAGCCTTTGAGAGGCTTGGCCGAACTGGGCATGCGCCCTGTCTGCGACAGCCAGAGCGCGAACCCCATAGCGTCCTGGACCTTTTCCGGGAACGAAATGTAGTCCTCGTAGCTAGACCCGATCCACTCAACAGGTCTCAATACTTTGTCCACCATGATTATGGTTGTTCCACCATAGGATGTCAAGAGCAAGGAATTTATGTGAGTCGCGGTCGTGACGACAGCGAGCATCGGCCTGATGAGCTTGGCGCCTCCATCAGATCGGCACCGCCGTTTCTTTGTATTTGCAGCCGATAACCCGACACACGCTTTGAGCCTTGTTGCATTGGACCAAATCCGGCTCTTTCTACTCGACCCCGATGACGCCGCCAGTCGCGGCGATTTTCATGGGGTCCGATGTGAATGCCCTCCTCTTCGTTCCGAAGCTTTCGCCCGCGGCGCCCGGATGCTGCGCACAGCGCTTGGTCCTGCTATCGGCGCCTATCTCGAAGATCCCAGCATCGTCGAGGTGATGCTCAATCCCGACGGGCGACTTTGGATCGACCGGCTGTCGGGCGGCCTGGAAGACACCGGCACGCGTCATCGCCCGCCGACGCAGAGCGCATCGTACGCCTGGTCGCCCACCATGTTGGCGCCGAAGTCCATCCAGGCGCGCCCGCGCGTCTCGGCCGAACTGCCAGAGAGCGGCGAGCGATTTGAAGGCCTTGATTCCTCCCGTCGTGGCGGCGCCCTGCTTCGCCATCCGCCGCCCCGCGGTCGCCGTCTTTACGCTCGACGACTATGTGAAGGCCGGGATCATGCCGGCAGCCAAGCCGGACTGCTCCGCATCGCCGTCTGCGAGCGCAAGAACATCCTGGTCGCCGGCGGCACCTCTACGGGCAAGACCACCCTGGTCAATGCGCTTCTTGCCGAGGTCGCCAAGACGGCGACCGCGTCGTGCTCATCGAGGACACCCGCGAACTGCAATGCGCCGCGCCCAACCTGGTGGCGCTGCGCACCAAGGATGGCGCGGCCTCGCTTTCCGATCTTGGTGCGGTCCTCTCTGCGCCTTCGTCCCGACCGCATCCCCATCGGCGAGGTGCGAGGCGCGGAAGCGCTCGATCTCCTCAAAGCCTGGGGCACCGGCCATCCGGGCGGCATTGGCACGCTCCATGCCGGAACGCGCCATCGGCGCGCTGCGCCGGCTGGAGCAACTCATCCAGGAAGCCGTCGTCACCGTTCCCCGCGCCCTCATCGCCGAGACCATCGATCTCATCGCAGTGCTGTCCGGGCGCGGAGCTGCGCGCCGACTTGCCGAACTCGCCCGCATCGAGGGCCTCGACGCCAGCGGCAATTACGTCCTCACCCCAGCAGGAGATTTCTGATGCGCCTTCAAACCTTGAGAGCGCGCGCCCTCTCGCTCAACGAACGATCAATATGCGCGGTGGCCGCTCACCGTCTGCGCTGATCCTCATCGCGCCGGCCTATGCCGCGGGCACCAACATGCCCTGGGAGCAACCTCTCAACCAAATTCTGGAACTCGATCCAAGGGCCGGTCGCCAAAGTGATGTCGGTGGTCGTCATCATCCTGACCGGCCTGGCGCTCGCCTTCGGCGAGACCAGTGGCGGCTTTCGCCGTCTCATCCAGATCGTGTTCGGACTCTCCATCGCCTTCGCGGCGTCGAGCTTCTTCCTCACCTTCTTCTCAGTTCGGCGGCGGAGCGTTGGTCTGATGCTGGATGACGAACCTGTCGCCGGGCTTCTACGCGCCTGTCCGCCGCTCGCTGACCGAGCCAATCCTGCTCGCCGGCACGCCGCGCTCGGTGGCCATCCTCAACGGCACGCTGGCGGCTGCCATCGGCTTGGGCCTGCGGCTCTGGCTGGTCGGCGCGATCTTCTGGTTCGTCTGCCAACTCGCCGCCGTTTGGGCGACCAGGCGCGATGCCGCCTTCGTGGACGTGGTGCGCCGTCATCTGCGCTACCCGGCCCATCTGGTGGCGTCATGATGAACCTCGCCGAATACCGCCGCAAATCCGCAGCTCCTCGCAGATTATCTTGCCGTGGGCAGCCCTGGTCGCCAAAGGCATCGTCCTCAACAAGGACGGCTCCTTCCAGCGCACCGCGCGGTTTCGGGGGCCCGATCTCGACAGCGCGACGCCCGCGGAACTGGTGGCGATCACCTCGCGCCTCAACAATGCGCTGCGCCGCCTCGGTTCCGGCTGGGCTCTCTTCATCGAGGCCCAGCGCGAGCCTGCCAACCATTATCCCAAGAGCGACTTTCCCGATCCCGTCTCCCGCATCGTCGACGCCGAGCGCAAGGCACAGTTCGAGGAAGAAGGCACACATTTCGAGAGCCGGTATTTCTTGACGCTACTGTGGCTACCGCCGCCCGACGACGCTGCCCGCGCCGAAAGCTGGCTCTACGAGGGGCGTCCGCGCGCACAATGCCGATTGGCAAGCCGTGCTCAAAAGCTTCAAGGACCGCACCGACCGGGTGCTGGCGCTGATCGAAGGCTTCATGCCGGAAGCCGAATGGCTGGATGACGGCGAGACGCTCACCTATCTGCATTCCTGCATCTCGACCAAGCGCCAGAACGTCCGCGTCCCCGAAACCCCGATGTATCTTGACGGCATCCTGGCCGACCAGGATCTCGCGGGCGGGCTCGAGCCAAGGCTTGGCTCCTCCCACCTGCGCACGCTCACCATCATGGGCTTTCCGACCCAGACCTGGCCAGGCCTGCTGGACGATCTGAACCGGCTGGCCTTTCCCTATCGCTGGGCCACCCGCGCCATCTGCCTCGACAAGACCGACGCGACCAAAGTGCTGACCCGCATCCGCCGGCAATGGTTCGCCAAGCGCAAATCGGTGATGTCGATCGTCAAGGAGGTGATGACCAACGAAACCTCGGCCCTCATGGACTCCGACGCCGGCAACAAGGCCCAGGACGCTGACCTCGCCCTGCAGGAGCTGGGCTCCGATTTTGTCGGCCAGGTCTATGTCACCGCCACCGTGACGGTATGGGACAATGACCCGCGCATCGCCGACGAGCGGCTGCGCCAGGTCGAGAAAGCCATCCAAGGCCGCGACTTCACCTGCATCCGCGAGACCGTCAACGCGGTCGAGGCATGGCTCGGCAGCCTGCCCGGCCATGTCTATGCCAATGTCCGCCAACCTCCGATCTCGACGCTCAATCTCGCCCACATGATGCCGTTCTCGGCCGTCTGGGCCGGGCCGGAGAAGGACGAACATTTCGGCGCACCACCGCTGTTCTTTGCGCGCACCGAAGGCTCGACGCCGTTTCCGCTTTTCCCTTCATGTCGGCGATGTCGGCCACACCCTCATCATCGGCCCGACCGGCGCCGGCAAAAGCGTTCTGCTCGCGCTCATGGCGCTCCAGTTCCGTCGCTATCAGAAGCCCTCAGATTTTTGTGTTCGATTTTGGCGGCTCCGTTCGTGCCGCCGCCCTCGCCATGGGCGGCGACTGGCACGACCTGGGCGGCGCGCTCGCCGAGAAAGTCGCCGAACCCGTTGCGCTCCAACCCCTGGCGCACATCGACGAACCCGGCGAGCGCGCCTGGGCCGCCGAATGGATCGCAGCGCTTCTCGCCCGCGAAGGCCTCACCATCACCCCCGAACTGAAGGAGCATCTATGGTCAGCCCTCACTTCGCTCGCCTCCGCGCCCGCCCAGGAGCGCACGCTCACCGGACTGTCGGTGCTTCTCCAGTCGGGCGCCCTCAAACAAGCGCTTCAGCCCTATACGGTCGCCGGACCCTGGGGCCGGCTGCTCGACGCCGAAGCGGAACGGCTGGGCGAGTCCGACGTGCAAGCCTTCGAGACCGAAGGTCTCTACGGCACCAGTGCCGCCCCTGCTGTCTTGTCCTATTTGTTTCACCGGATCGGCGGGCGTCTCGACGGAAGGCCCACCCTTATCATCATCGACGAGGGCTGGCTTGCTCTCGATGATCCCGGCTTCGCCGGGCAATTGCGCGAATGGCTGAAGACGCTGCGGAAGAAGAACGCCAGCGTCATCTTCGCCGCTCAGGGCCTTAGCCGACATCTCGGAAAGCCCCATCGCGCCCGTCATCATCGAGAGCTGCCACACCCGCATCTTTCTGCCCAACGAGCGTGCGCTCGAACCCCAGATCGCATCAGTCTATCGCCGCTTCGGTCTCAACGACCGGCAGATCGAAATGCTGGGACGCGCCACGCCCAAGCGCGACTATTACTGCCAGTCGCGCCGGGGCAACCGTCTCTTCGAGCTTGGCCTATCGGAAGTGGCGCTCGCGTTCATCGCCGCTTCCTCCAAATCCGACCAAGCCGCCATTGCCGCCATCTTCGCCAGCGAAGGCCGCGAGAAGTTCGCGCGAGGCCTGGCTTCGCCACAAAGGCCTGGACTGGGCGGCCGACATGATCGCCAACCCACCAAGGAGACACATCTCCATGAACCGCACCCTTCGCGCCGGCGACTTGCCGGCCTTGCTTTGATCGCACTTATCGCCGCGCCCGCCCAGGCGCAGTTCGGTTCGGCAGCAGCATCGTTTTCGACCCCACCAACTATTCGCAAAATGTGCTGACTGCGGCGCGCGAACTGCAGCAGGTCAACAACGAACTGCAAAGCCTGGAAAACCAGGCCACCTCGCTGGTCAACCAGGCCCGCAATCTGGCAAGCCTGCCCTACTCTTCGCTCCCGGCCTCGACCAATCCATCCTCGCAGACCGAGCAACTTCTCACCCAGGCGCAGCGCATCGCCTACAATGTCTCCACCATCAATCAGGCGTTCACCCAGTCCTATCCCGACTTCCTATCCCGCCTCGACCTCCTCACAGCAATTCATGGCGGACGCGCAAACCCGCTGGCAAAACTCGCTAGCGGGATTTCAGGACGCCATGCATGTTCAGGCGAGCGCGGTGCAGAACCTCGACAGCACTCACTCCCAGATCGACGCCCTGGTATGCGCAGCCAGTCCGCGACCGGCGCGCTGCAAGCAGCGCAGTCGGGTAATCAGCTCATCGCACTTAGACCACGCAGCTTGCGGACCTGACCGCCGTTATGGCGGCGATCGCGCGTGCCCAGAGCCTGGAAGGCGCGCGCAATGTCGAAAGCGAAGAACAGGCCCAGGCCCAGACCAACAACTTCCTCAATTATGGCGCGGGCTATCAACCCGGCTCCGCGCAGATGTTCCACTGAATCGCGCGTCACGCTTCGAGAATAGGCAGTCACCGTGAACGGCACCGGCGTCATCGACAATTTCCTGGGGACGTTCACCCAATATATCGATTCCGGCTTCGGGCTGGTTCAGGGCGATGTTCACTGGCTGGCGGGCGTCCTCATCGCCATCGACATCACCTTGGCGGGCCTCTTCTGGGCTATGGCGCCCGGACGAGGACGTGATCGCCCGTCTCATCCGCAAGACATTATATATAGGGCTGTTCGCCTTCATCATCGGGAACTTCAACTCCCTCGCCCAGGTTGTTTTCAATTCGTTCGCAGGCTTGGGCCTTGAAGCGGGCGGCGGCACCTCACCCAGGCGCAGCTGCTCCAGCCGGGCAACCTCGCCCAGATCGGCATCGACGCCGGGCAAGCCGATCCTCACCGCCATCTCCGGCATGATGGGCTTCACCAGCTTTTTCTCCAACTTCGTGCAGATCGCCGTTCTCTTCGTCGCCTGGCTCATCGTCATCCTGAGCTTTTTCGTGATGGCGATTCAGCTTTTCGTCACGCTGATCGAGTTCAAGCTCACCGACCTTGGCCGGCTTCGTCCTGGTGCCCTTTGGCCTGTTCGGCCGCACCGCGTTTCTCGCCGAGAAGGTGCTGGGCAATGTGGTTTCGTCCGGCATCAAGGTTTTGGTGCTGGCCGTCATCATCGGCATCGGCTCGACCATTTTCGGCCAGTTCACCAGTGGCTTTAACAACCCGCCCACCATCAACGACGCCCTCACGCTGATCCTGGCCAGCCTCTCGCTGTTGGGTCTTTCGATTTTCGGCCCAGGCATCGCCAACGGTCTTATCGCCGGTGGCCCGCAACTCGGCGCCGGCGCCGCCGTCGGCACCGGCCTTGCGGCCGCAGGTCTTGGCGCGGCTGGCGCCGCGACCATGTATGGCCGGCGGCCGCGCCCTCGGCGGCGCGATTGCCGGGACAGCCCACGCCGCCGCCGGTGCGGCGGGCGGCGCCAGTGCCGCCTATCGCGCCGGCGGTCTGGCGGGCCTCGCCAAAGCCGGGGCTTCGGCCGCTGCCAGCCCTCTTCGCCGGGCGGCTTCCGGCCTTGCCCAGAGCTATTCCGCCGGTGCCCAGGCCGCGACCCAAAGGCCCCCGCCGGGCGGAGGACCTCCGGCCCTCGCGGCGGGCAGATGCCGTCCTGGGCGCGCCAAATGCATGCGCGCAGCCAGACCATCGGCCAAGGCGTGACCGCCGCCGGTAAGCGCCCTGCGCTCCGGCGACCAGGGCGGCAGCGGCCATTCCATCGATCTTACCGAAGGAGACTGAAGATGTTCCGGCGATCCAATGTCCGATATGGCGACACCCCACCCGCGAAAGCCGTACCAATGGCGGCCCGACAGATCTGGGACGGCCGTATCGGCTCCGCCGTCGTCCAGGCGAAGAATTGGCGTCTCGCCTTCTTCACCACGCTG
Source organism: uncultured Alphaproteobacteria bacterium (assembly GCA_963766265.1). Lineage (GTDB taxonomy): Bacteria > Pseudomonadota > Alphaproteobacteria > Micropepsales > Micropepsaceae > Rhizomicrobium. The sequence goes on along the minus strand of CAVXYX010000005.1, from coordinate 409,970 downwards.
TCGCTGTGCGGCGGCATGGCGGCGGGCTGGTTCTGGCAATCCGAACGCGGCACCGTCGTCCCTTGGGTCGTCCAGGTGGACAAGCTCGGCAATGTCGCAAGCGGTCAGGCCCGGCCACCGCCAACTTACCATCCGACCGACCCGATAATCGCCCGCGATCTCGCCAACTTCATCAATGGATGTGCGCAGCATCTCGACCGACAGCTCGGTCGTGCGCGCAGGACTGGCTCGACGCCTACAAATATCTTCACCGACAAGGGAAAGCTCGCCTCAACGATTATGCACAGCACAACGATCCCTTCGCCAAGATCGGCAAGGAACAAGTCGCCGTCGAAGTGACAAGCGTGGTTCGCGCGTCCGACGACAGTTTCCGGGTCGAGTGGATCGAGCGGCATTATGTCGATGGCGCGCTCGCCAGCGACCGAACGCTGGAGCGCGATCCTCACCGTGCGATCTCAGCCCCCGCATGACAAAACCAACTCTCAACCTCAATCCCCTCGGCATCTACATCGACGCCATCAACTGGTCCAAGGAGCTAGGCTGATGCGCAAATCACACCCTCGCACTATCTTCTTCTCGTCCACGGCCGCTCTCGTCGGCTGCGCCACATGGAAGCCGCCCGCGATCCATATGACGACAAGCGCCAAACCAGGCGGTTGCTGCACCGGAGCCGCCCAAGCCGGTCCAGATCGTCGAAATCCCCAAGCCTCTGCCGTTGCCGGACCAGCTCAAGCCATTGCCGGTCGAGGCAGGCGCCCTACCAGAGCCGCGCATCCGCGCGCTCGTCGTCGAGACCGCCAACAATGCCGCCCGCGTTGAGCCGATCCGCGCCGACTATATCAATGCCGTTCAGGTCTATCCCTTCTCGGACGGCGCTCTCTATCAGGTCTATGCCGCGCCGGGCGAAGTCACAGACATCGCGCTTGAGGCCGGCGAACAGCTGGTCGGCACCGGACCCGGTCGCGGCTGGCGACACCGTGCGCTGGGTGATCGGCGACACCGAAAGCGGCAGCGGGCCCACCAAACGCATCCACATCCTGCTCAAGCCGACACAGCCGGACCTCACCACCAACCTGGTCATCAATACCGACCGTCGCACCTATCATCTGGAACTGCGCTCGGTGGACAAGACCTATATGGCCTCCGTCTCCTTTTCCTATCCCGCAGGACGAGCTCATCGCCCTTCGCGCGCAGAATAGACGGCCGAGGAAGCTGCGCCGCTCGCATCCGGCGTGGATGTCAACGCGCTCGCCTTCCGCTACAGTATCGAGGGCGACAATCCACCCTGGCGTCCCTTGCGGGCCTTCGATGACGGCAAGCAAGTCTTCATCGAGTTTCCCTCCGGCATCGCCCAGGGCGAGATGCCACCGCTCTGGGTTGTCGGCGGCCAGGCGAAGGCCAGCTCGTCAATTACCGCGTGCGCGGCGACTACATGATCGTGGATCGGCTTTTTGCCGCCGCCGAATTGCGCCTGGGCGGCGATCCGCAGGCGATCGTTCGCATCGTGCGCACCGATGGAAAGAAGCAGTCATGAGCGACGATCCCGCGTCCGCGCCAGGTCCAGCCCAACCTTCCGCACCAAGCCCTCCACTCGCTCATCCCAGCGCGATGCGTTTGCGCGCCTCCAGCCCGCCGGTGACTCGACTTTCCCGCCGGGTCTTGGTCGGCATCAGCTCCTTGGCGCTTGGCGGCGTCGCCGTTGCCCTGGCAATCGCGCTGTGGCCGCACAAGACCGCAGCTCCCAAGCAAGAGCCTCAAGCCGCCGGCAATGTCCTTCCCGACGCGGTGACCAGGCTCCCCAAGGACTATTCCCAGCTTCAGCAAGCGCCAAAGCTTGGACCGCCGCTACCCGGCGATCTCGGAAGGCCCATGCTCAGGGCTGGCGTGTCCCCGCCGGCTGTCGCCAGGACACCCTCGCCGGAGCAGCAACGTATCGCACAAGAACAGGATGCGGCGCGCACCAGTCACCTCTTTGCGACAAGCAACACACTGTCGGCGCCAGTTGCTGTCTCATCCACAAACGCGACCGTACCGTCTCCGACTGTCAACCAGACGTCTTCCGATCCAACCGGCATCGAGAATATGCAGGACGGCAAAATTGCCTTCGCCAACACCGGGGGCAACCAGGAGACGACCAGCCCAGCCCGCATCCAACACCCAGCTTCGCCGTACATCATTCAGGCAGGCTGGGTCATCAACGCCGCGCTGGCCAAAGGCATGAAGTCCGACCTTCCAGGCGATGTTCATGCCCAAGTTACTGAGGCGGTGTATGATTCTCCGACCGGCCACTACCTTTTAATTCCGCAGGGTTCGATGCTGGAGGGAAAGTATTCGAGTTAGGTTTCGTTCGGTCAGACCCGCATGCAAATGGTCTGGACCCGCCTAATCTTTCCGAATGGAAATTCAATCTCTCTGGGTCATCTTACAGGTTCGGATGGCGCAGGCTATGCCGGCCTTGAGGACGACGTGGACGAGCATTGGGGCTCGATCCTCAAGGCCGCCGTGCTCTCCACGGTGCTAAGCGTCGGCGCGCAAGCCGGCACCAGTGACACCGAAAACAATCTCGCCCAGGCGATCCGCGCGGGTGCTTCCACGAGCATCAATCAGGCCGGCGAACAAATCGTCGAACGCAATCTCAATATTCAGCCGACTTTTGCCGAGCGCTTCGGCCTGCCCGTCACGGTTTCGGTTGACCAAGATCTCGTCTTGGAGCCTTGCGGGCAACAGGAGGCATCGCAGTGAGTAAGTTGAAACTGGGCGTCGTCGAAAGCGACAAACCCATCAGTGTAACAGTTCGCTTCCCGGTGCCGATTTACCGCGATCTCGAAGCCTATGCCGAGGCACATTCGAAAGAAACACAACAGCCGAAGGTCGACATTCGAAAGCTCATCGTGCCGATGGTCGTTCACTTCCTAGCTGCGGATCGTGGGTTCGCAAGTGCGCGAAAGCGTACAGCGGCGCAAAAATCGGGTGCCTAAATGAGGATGCGTATCGTTTCCGAAGCAATCGATGGCAAGGTCATCAAGACCATTCGACGCAAAGAATTGCGCATAATGATACCCCTCGCCGACAGCACCATTTTTGAAATGGAGAAAAGGGGCGAGTTTCCTAAGCGGTTCGCGCTAGGGCCGCGTTGCGTTGTCTGGGATTTGGAGGAAATCCAAGCGTGGCTTCGAGAGAAGCGAGAAAAACCACTTGAGACGGCAGCACCTCCACGTCCACGCCGCGAGCAGCGTTCATTCAGAGCGAAGCAGTCATGATCGCGCCCCTCTCCGTCACTTCCGGTAGAAGGCGCGGCGCATAAGCCTCCCCCGCAACCCAGGCATCAACCACATCCGCCCATTCCTGAAGCATGTGTCTGCGCTGGGGCTCCCCATTCGGCGCGGTTATACACGCGACGAGACCCACGGCCGTCCTCGTGAGCAAGGCACTTCTCTATCCAGTCTCCGTTGAATCCAAATTCGTTCAGCAACGTCGAACCGGTGCGGCGCAAGTCGTGAACAGTGAACGGTTCCAACGGCAATTCTCCGCTTTCGCCAAGTCGGCGATCAGGTAGGTCAAGCGATTGAACGTCGCATTCGAGATAGTCTTATCCGCATCGTAGCGCGACGGGAGCACGTACCTGGAATTTCCCGCGCACGTCTTGAGCGCGATCATGATATCGAGCGATTGGTCGGACAAATATACGTTGTGGGCCTTACCCCGCTTCATGCGCTCGGCGGGAATGCACCACACCGCCGCGTCGAATTTCACCTCGTCCCAGGTGGCACCAATAAGCTCGCCCTTCCGTACCATCGTCAACAGGATCAGCTTGAGACCCAGCCGGAGCGTCGGGAGCGTGATCACGCGTTCGAGCAGCTTCAACGCCAACCTAACCTCGGTTGGCGAAAGAGACCGATCCCGCGGCTCGAACTTTGCGATCGAAGAGGGTCCTACCTCGTCGGCTGGATTATCGACCTTCTCCCTGAAGGCGGGCAAATGCATAGACCTGCTTGACGATGTCTCGCGCGTGCAACGCGGTTGCTGGCGCGCCGCGTGCCACAATCCCGGCACACATCGCCCTGAGATCGGGCGGCGTGATTTCATGCAGTAGCCGGTTGGCCCAGGGCTTGAACTCCCGGTCCGCGATGGCCCGCCGCATTGCCCTGGTGCTGTCTGCCATGGAGCTTTTCTCGAACCAGGTGTTCGTGAACTGCTCGAAATTCTGGGCCTGCTTGAGCCGGATCCGCTCCCGCTGCTTTTCCATAGCCGGGGAGATGCCTTGCTTCACAGACTTCTTGGCTTCGATCAGTTTCTCCCGGGCCAAGAACAGGCTGACGCCCGCCTTTCCATAGGTCCCCAGGGTAATGGACTCCCTGCGGCCATTAAGGCGGTAGTCGTACTTGAAGGCTATCGATCCTGTAGGCTGGACCAAGACGTACAGCCCCTCCCGATCCTTGATTTTAAAGGCCTTTTCGCGGCCTTTGATCGCTTTAAGCGCTGCATCCGTAAGCACAAAAACCTCCTCCAAGACGTACACCCAAAAAAGCGGGCATGGTTTCGCAATTTCCCAAACCGTTTCAGAGGTTTAGGAGGGAAAATCAGACCGTCATCTTTCGATGGGATGTACGTACTTGCGAATTTGGGCTCCGACAAGAGTCTAAACCCGACCGACGGTTCATACGCAAATCGAACCAAAACCTGTCATCAGAGGACGACAGGAGACAAAGACAAACACAAATTGTTTCAAGGAGTTATTGGGATTTTGGGGGCTCTCAAAAAGGCCCGAAAATCACTCCCACTCGATCGTGCCGGGTGGTTTGCTCGTCACGTCATAGACAACGCGGTTGATGCCCTTCACCTCGTTGACGATGCGGGTGGCGGTGCGGGCCAGGAAGCTGTGTTCGAAGGGATAATAGTCCGCCGTCATGCCGTCGGAGGAAGTGACAGCGCGCAGCGCGCAGACATGATCGTATGTACGCCCGTCGCCCATGACGCCCACGGTGCGTACCGGCAGCAGCACCGCGAAGGCCTGCCAGATCTTGTCATAGAGCCCGGCTTTCCGGATCTCGTCCAGATAGACCACATCGGCCTTGCGCAATATCTCGAGCTTTTCTTGGGTGATCTCGCCGGGGATGCGGATGGCCAGGCCCGGTCCGGGAAAGGGATGGCGGCCCACGAAAGCGGGCGGCAAGCCCAGCTCGCGGCCCAGCGCGCGCACTTCGTCCTTGAACAATTCGCGCAACGGCTCGACCAGCTTCATCTTCATATAGTCGGGCAAGCCGCCCACATTGTGATGCGACTTGATGGTGACCGAGGGCCCGCCGGTCGCCGAGATGCTTTCGATCACGTCGGGATAAAGCGTGCCCTGGGCCAGGAACTCCGCGCCGCCCACCTTGTGGCTTTCCTTGTCGAAGACATCGATGAAGGCGGCGCCGATGATCTTGCGCTTCTGCTCCGGGTCGCTGACCCCCGCGAGCCGCCCCAGGAACAAGTCGGCGGCTTCGGCGTGGATCAAGGGAATGTTGTAGTGATCGCGGAACAGGCCCACCACCTCGTCCGCCTCACCCGCCCGCATCAGGCCGGTATCGACGAAGATGCAGGTGAGCTGGTCGCCGATCGCTTCATGGATCAAGACCGCGGCGACCGAAGAATCCACCCCGCCCGAGAGGCCGCAGATCACCTTGGATTTGCCCACCTGCTTCCTGATGCGCTCGATCGCGGCGGCGCGGAAGGCATGCATGTTCCACTCCGGCGCGATGCCGGCGATGTTGCGCACGAAATTGGCAAGGATGGTCGCGCCGCGCGGCGTGTGCGCCACTTCGGGATGGAATTGCACGCCATAAAAACGGCGCTTCTCGTCCGCGATCACCGCGAAGGGCGAGGATTCCGAAGTCGCCATCACCGAGAAGCCTTCGGGGATCGCCACGATCTTGTCGCCATGGCTCATCCAGACCGGCTCGCTGCCCGATTCCGCCAGACCTTCCAGCAGCGGCGTGGCGTGTTTCACATGGATGTCGGCGCGGCCGAATTCGCGGTTATGGCCGGCTTCGACGCGGCCGCCCAGTTGCGCCGCCATAGTCATCTCGCCATAGCAGATGCCCAAAACCGGCACGCCCTGCTCGAACACCGCTTGCGGGGCGCGCGGCGTGTCGCGTTCGGTGACAGACGCCGGACCGCCGGACAGGATGATGGCGCGCGGGCGCTTGGCCAGCGCGTCCTCGGCCTTGTTGAAGGGCACGATCTCGCAATAGACGCCAGCTTCGCGCACACGCCGGGCAATCAGCTGAGTCACCTGGCTGCCGAAATCAAGGACCAGAACGCTCATTTGGCGGGCGGGACGGCCTCTGCGGCGCGTTGATTGCTGCTGCGGTCTTGTGCGGCCGCGCCACGGACGGCGACGGCGTCGCCGGGATCGATGCCCAGCGCCTCATTGTAATAGAAGCTGGCGAAATCGCCTTGCCCCTGGCCCGCATAGAGATCGGCCAGAAGGTCATAGGTCTGCGGCTTTGCCGGATCGGCCACGATGGCGGCCTGGGCCAGCCGGACGGCCAGGTCCTTGTCGCCCTTGGCGTTTGCCGCCTGGGCTTGGCGCATCAGGTCGTCCGCACCGAGGGTCGCCGCAGCCGGGGGCGTTTTTGCGGGCAGGGGATGGGTGGCAGCCGAGGCCGGGGCCGCTAGGAAAGCCAGGGCAAGGATCAGGGCGGAGCGGGTCATGGGCCCGACCTTAGTCAAATCCGCGCCCCTGAGCCATGCGTCCAATGACCGTCAGCCACGATTAAGCCGGGCGACATAGAAGCCGTCACTGCCGCTCGAGGCGGGAGAGGCATGAAAATCGGGGCTGGCGCGGAAAAATCCCGGATTCACCTTCAAGAAGGCCTCCACCCGGTCCTCATTTTCGCGCATCAGGATGGAGCAGGTGGCATAGACCAGCCGCGCGCCTAGGCTCCCCGCCTGGCCCAGGAGTTGGTCCTGGAGGGCGCAAAGCGCGGCCAGGCGATCGGGGGTGAGTTGCCATTTCAGTTCGGGCTGGCGCCGCCAGGTCCCCGAGCCGCTGCAAGGAGCATCCAGCAGCACCAGATCGAACGGACCCTTGGGCAAAGCGCCCAGGAGATGGGTGCGGATGATGGCGGCGCCCGCGCGGTCGGCGCGGCGGGAAAGCTCCTTGAGCGCGTCCGGCCGGATATCGCTGGCGATGATCTCGCCTTTGTTCTGCATCGCTGCCGCCAGCGCCAGCGCCTTGCCGCCTGCCCCCGCCGCCAGGTCGAGCACCCGCATGCCGGGCCTCGCTTCGCATAGCATCACCGCTTGCTGTGCGGCGGCGTCCTGAATCTCGAACGCGCCCGAGGCGTAAAGCGGATGGGAGGTGAGCGCGGTGCCGGGCAGACAGCGAATGGCGTCGGGCAGATCCGCGAGCGGCGAAGCCTCGATGGCGTCGGCCTGGAGCTGGGCCAGGACCTGATTGCGTTTGGTCTTGAGCAGGTTGACGCGCAGGTCCACCGGCGCGCGGGACTGGAACGCCTGCATTTCATCCAGGAGTTTTTCGCCAAATGAGCGGCGCAACTCCGCGTCCAGCCATAGGGGATATTCGCCTTGGACCGGCAGGGATTGCGGTCCTGCCGCAGCAGCGATGACCGCGCGCTCGGCGTCGCTGAGCGGAGCCGGCCCATAGCCCCCGATAAAATAGCTCCCCGGATCCTCGCCCTCGGCCAACAGCGAGGCAATGGCCAGCGCCCTGGGTGCATCGCTGCCCATGCGGTGCGCCAGATGGGCATGGCGGCGATGGATGGCATAGACGCGCTCAGTGATGGCGCGGCGGTCGCCGGATCCGGCAAAGCGATGGCCGCGGAACCATGCCTTGAGCTGGCGGTCCAGGGGCTGGGCCGTATCGGCGCCAAGAATGTCGATCACGGCCTGAAGCCGTGCGGAAGGTGTCATGGGATGCGCTTATAGCGCGCTATCGCGCCACGCGATAAAAATGAAAGCCGGGTGTTGCGAACGCAACCGGCACCAGCCCCAGCGCCTTGGCATCGGCGCGCGGACCGCAATTGAGAACATAATCCACATGCCGCTCCGCCAGGATCTGGTGCGCCTCGGGTGTCGTACCTTTCTCGAAACGGGCCGTGTCGGCGATGGCCGGTGTCATCTCATAGGGCGCGCCGACCACGTCGAAGCCGCTGTGCCAAAGGATTTCAGGGCCATACCATAATTCCGTCATCACGACGCCGTGCTGGTCTTGGAGTCCGACCAGCGCGCGTGCCGCATCGTCCCAGTTGCAGGCGGCGGTGGCCGTCGGCACCCGGTCCGAAAGAGTGCCGGCAAAGGCCTGGGGCGTAAGCTGCAGCAGCAGGGCCGCCATCAGGAAGGCGCTGCGAAGCGGCATCGGGCCGTTGGGCAGCTTGAGAGTGATGGAGCTTTTCATGATGCGCTGGGTGGTGAGCGTCCAAGGCACCAGCATCACGGCCTGCATTTCTCCCGACCAGCGCATCTGCGCCAGCGACAGGGCGCCGAACAGGCAAAAGCCGCACAAGGCGGTCAGCATCACCACCCGCTCGCCGGGTGGGCCGTGCCGGAGCCTGGCCACTGTCAAAGGCAGCGCGATCAAGCTCGCGGCGAAGGCGCCCAGGAATTGCCCGGCATGAAAAATGCTGTCCGGCAACAGTGGCTGCAATTCGATGATCTCGCGATGCCAGGCCTTGATCGCGGGATCGAGATGCGGCCAGGGCCCCAGGAAGAAATCGGGATAAAGCGCGCCGATCGCGGCGGCCGCCATCGCACCGGCCAACCCAAGCGCGGCAAGACGTGGCATAGCGCGGGCCAACAGCATGACGAGCGCAATGGCAAGGGCGCCCACGCCCAAAACCACCGCATGGACGATCGAGACGCGGTCATAGGCGGGCTGAAAGAACATCTCGCGCCGCGTCAGCATCAGCCAGGCCAAGGTCATGGCCAGGCAACCCGCCCAATAGGCGAAGAGCAGCTTGAGCGCGGCGCGTTGCCACCACGCCCACGCGATCGCCAGCACCATTGAGACCAGCAGCAGCGTCAGCAGCCCCTCGACCGTGGTGCACAGCTGCACCCCTGCCCCAACGCCGGCGGCAAACGCCGCAGCCACGCCGACCCGCCCCTCGCCCAGCCTTCCCGCCATGGCGGCATAAAGCCAGGCAAGTTGCGCCAGCATCAGACCCAGAATCAAACTGTGATGATCGGCGCGCCCCACCAGGAACGCTCCGGACAATTGGGGCTGGGTGAAGAGCAGCAATGTGAGCCAGAGAAAGGATGGGCCTTGCACCCATGGCCGCACGCCCCAGGCGAAAACCGCCAGCGCCAGCATCAACAGCAAGGGGCTGATAAGCGAGCCCCAGAGATAGAGCGCGTGGTGCAGGTCCATCCCCAGCCATGCGAGCGGTGCCGCCCCCGCCGCCAACAGCGCGTCGAACAAAATGGTCCAATGGATGGCATAGCCGAACGGCGCGTTAATCCGGGGATCGAAACCTCCGCTTTGCCAGCCTCCCGCCATCAGGCGGTAGGCACGCTCCAAATGCATGAAGCAGTCGGGGTCAATCAAGACGCCGTGGCGCACGCCGCTGGCGCCGGTGAAGAGAAGCAGCGTCTCGACGGCTACCACCAGCAGCGCCGCGCAGGACGCGGTCCGCCAAAGCGGCCACGGCTGAGACGCCTTTTGTGGTTGCGCGGATGCCATGGTCCGGAGTGTGCGCCGGGTGGCATTGAGAGACGATTAACCGGGCGATTTTCATCAAAGGCCATCTTTGTATTTTTGTTTTCGTTGCCTAAAGTGGCCTCATGGAGGGTCTGGGTGCGAACCTGGAAACGGCAGGCGCGGCCGCGCTGGAAATGGCGGTCGCGGCGACACTCGAACGTGGCGAAAAAATAGTCCCTTGCAAGAATTGCGCGGCGCCGGTGTTCGGCGCCTATTGCGCGGCGTGCGGGCAGCCCACGGATGTGCACCGCCGCTCGGTGCTGCATCTGCTGCATGATCTATTTAACGACATCGCCAGCTTCGACAGCCGCATCCTGCGCACGGTGCGGGCGCTGTTTCTGGAGCCCGGGGAATTGGCGCTGGCCTTCCACCAAGGCCGCACCCAGCGCTATGCGCCGCCTGTCAGGCTCTATCTGTTCATCTCGCTGATTTTCTTTCTGCTCCTGTCGGCCACCGGCATCGCCATTCTCCAGCTCGAGCTGACCACCTCCAGCCACCGCTATTTCGCCGATGCCAGCGGCAGGGTCTTTGTGGAAAAAGCGGGCGTCACCAGCTTGATGGAAGGCGTAAAGGCGGACAAGAACGGCAATGTCTTCGCCGATACCGGCGAAGGCGGCCCGCGTCTTCTCGTTTATGGCATGACGGCCGATGGCAAAGTCTCCAACGATCTCAGCGCCAACCCCTTCTTCTTCTCGCCTGTCCGAAAGGCGCACAACCAGGTATCTGCCAGCCTTACGGGCGTACTGCAACAGGGGCATGCGCAATTCGCCGCCTTGCCTGTCGGATCCTCCCTCAAATTCTGGATCGCCAGATCATCTCGACCGCATGTTGCAAGCCGCTGGCGGTGACCCCGCCGCCATCAACGGGCCCATGACGGAATGGATTCCCCGCGTGCTGTTCGTCCTGCTGCCGGTGTTCGCATGCGTGCTGGCGCTGTTCTATTGGCGGCTGAGAAACGATTTCTATTTCGTCGATCATCTGGTGTTTTCGCTCAACATGCACAGCTTCGCCTTCGCCATGATCCTGGTGATGGTAATATTGGGCGCGTGATCGGGGGCAGCGTGGCGGCCGAGATCGCGCTTCTCGCCATCGGGCTCTATCTGTTCCTGGCAATGAAGCGATTCTACAAGCAGGGCTGGGTCTGGACGGCGGTGAAATTCGCTCTGGTGTCCTTCGTCTATGGCGCGTTTTTCCTCGCGCCCGCGCTGGTGCGGAATCCTGACTCGCCAGTCTTCTCAATATCTGAATGCTCCAAGCCCTTCGGGCGCGAGAACCGCGCCCTTACTGCCCGCCCGGGATAATTCGGGGCTTCGCGCGTCACGGTGATGTCGTGGACGTGGCTTTCGCGCAGGCCCGCGCCGGTGATGCGCACGAACTTGCGCCTTGTTGTGGAATTCGTCGATGGTCTTGCAGCCGGTATAGCCCATCGCCGCGCGCAAGCCGCCGATGATCTGGTGCACCACGCCCGCCGACCGGGCCCTTGTAGGCGCACCTGGCCCTCCACGCCTTCGGGCACCAGCTTCAAGCGCGTCGCGCACTTCGGCCTGGAAATAGCGGTCGGCGCGAGCCGCGCGCCATCGCGCCCACGCTGCCCATGCCGCGATAGCCTTTGTAGGAGCGGCCCTGATAGAGAAACACCTCGCCCGGGGCTTTCCTCGGTGCCCGCCAGCAGCGAGCCCACCATCGCCACGCTGGCGCCGGCCGCCAGCGCCTTGGCCAGATCGCCGGAATATTTGATGCCGCCATCGGCGATCACCGGCATGCCGGCTTTGCGCGCCGCCTCCACCGCATCCATGATCGCGGTCAGTTGCGGCACGCCCACGCCCGCCACGATGCGGGTGGTGCAGATCGAGCCGGGGCCGATGCCGACCTTCACCGCGTCGGCGCCGGCGTCGATCAGCGCCTTGGCGCCGTCGGCGGTGGCGACATTGCCGCCCGCCACCTGGGTATAGTTCGACTGCCTTCTTGATGCGGCGTGATGGCGTCGAGCACGCCCCTGGAATGGCCATGGGCGGTGTCCACCACGATCACGTCGCATTCCGCTTCGATCAGCGCCATGGCGCGGGCATAGCCGTCCTCGCCCACGCCGGTGGCGGCGGCGACGCGCAGGCGGCCGCGCTCGTCCTTGCAGGCGTTGGGATATTTCTGCGCCTTCTCGATGTCCTTGACCGTGATCAGGCCGACGCAGCGATAGGCATCGTCCACCACCATGATCTTCTCGATGCGATGCTGGTGCAGCAGCCGCTTGGCTTCGTCCGGCTTCACGCCTTCGCGCACCGTGACCAGCTTGTCCTTGGTCATCAGCTCGGCGACCTTCTGGCGCGGATCGGCGGCGAAGCGCACATCGCGGTTGGTGAGGATGCCGACCAGCTTGCCGGCGCCCTTGCCGTTGGCGCTTTCCACCACCGGCACGCCGGAGATGTGGTGGCGCTCCATCAGCGCCAGCGCGTCGGCCAGGGTGGCGTCGGGGCCGATGGTCACCGGATTGACCACCATGCCGCTTTCGAAGCGCTTGACCCGGCGGACCTGTTCGGCCTGCTCCTCGATGGCCAGATTCTTGTGGATCACGCCCATGCCGCCGGCCTGGGCCATGGCGATGGCCAGGCCCGCCTCGGTCACGGTGTCCATGGCGGCGGAAATCAGCGGAATGCCCAGCTCCACGCGTCTTGGTCAGGCGGGTGCGGGTATCGACCTGGGCGGGAAGGACTTCGGAGGCGCCGGGCACCAGCAGCACATCGTCGAAGGTCAGGGCTTCGCGGATGGTCTGGTGCGGGCATGAGGCGGCTCCGTCTTGGAGCGCCGAGCCTGTATCAGCGGTTCCCTGATTCCGCAAGAGGGCCGCAGAAGCCGCTTTTTGACCTGATTTTGGCCTAGCCGGTGTTTCCGTGATCGGAACTGCCATCGGAACCGAAGCAGCCGGGCGTACGTTCTTGACGGGACAGGCCGGCAGTGTATGCCGGTCGTCCCGAATTTGTCCCCAAGGAGTAACGATATGAAGAAGAAATTTCGTTTGATGCTGGGTGCGGCGGTTGCCGTCGCCGGCCTTGCCATGGCGCCGGCGCGGCCGATGCGGCGCCCCATGGCGTGCAAGGTCGGCGACCTGACCTGCAATGTGGCCAGCGGCTGGGGCTTTGTCTTCGGCTCCTCCAAGGATCTGCATTGCACCTTCCGCGGCAATGGCCATCCGCGAGCATTACACCGGCTCGATCTCCAAGTTCGGCGTCGATATCGGCTACACCGAAGGCGGCGTGCTGGTGTGGGGCGTGTTCGCGCCCTCGTCCGACATGCGCGAGGGCGCGCTGCAAGGCGACTATGCCGGCGCCACGGCCAGGCCACGGTCGGCGTCGGCGTCGGCGCCAATGTCCTGATCGGCGGCCTGGACAAGTCCATCGCGCTGCAGCCGCTCAGCGTCGAAGGCAACAAGGGCCTGAACGTCGCGGCCGGCATCGGCTCGATCAGCCTGAAGTCGCGTCGCACGTAAGCAGGTTATCGACGTTATCAGCTATGCGAAAGACCTCCGGCGAGTCATCCGGCCGGAGGTTTTGCGTTTTGAATCCAGTGGCCACCAGATAAAGCTCCACCGAATCCGCGCGCGAGGCCGGCGGCTTGACATGCTTGACCTCGCGGAAGGATTTTCTTGATCCGCGCCAGCAACGTCGCTGGTCGGCGCCGCCCTGGAACACCTTGGCGACAAAGACGCCGCCGGGCCTGAGCGTATCCTCCGCCACCTCCAGCGCGATCTCGACCAGGGCGATGGTGCGCAGATGATCGGTGGCGCGGTGGCCGGTGGTGGGCGCGGCCATGTCGGTCAGCACCAGATCGGCGGGACCGCCCAGCGCCTCTTTCAGCATCGCGGGCACATCCGGATCGGTGAGATCGGCCTGGAAAAATGTGACGCCGGGCAATGGGCTCCATCTCCAGCACATCGGCGGCCACCACGGTGGCGCCGCTTGGCCGCCGCCACCTGGCTCCAGCCGCCGGGCGCCGCGCCCAGATCCAGCACCCGCGCGCCTTTTTTCAGAAAATGGAATTTGTCGTCCAGCTCCAGCAGCTTGAAGGCGGCGCGGCTGCGATAGCCTTCGGCCTTGGCGGCGGGGACATAGGGATCGTTGAGCTGGCGCGTCAGCCATTCGCGCGACGACGCCTTGAGTCCGCGGTTCTTCTTCACCTTGACGCGCACCTGCGCCGCGCCCGATCCGGCGTTTTCATGCCGGCGCCTGCTCATCAAGGTCCGTCGCGCATCTGGCGCAGCATGCCTTCGCGCAAGCCCCGGTCGGCCACGCGCAGCACCGGGCTGGGCCAGAGCGCGCAGATGGCGGCGAAGATGGCCCAGCCCGCCAGCATCAGGTCGGCGCGCTCGGGCCCGATGGCGCCGATCCTGGCCAGCGCCGGCACGTCCATATGCGGAAATGCGCTCCACCACCGCGAGCAGCCGGGCGGTCTCGTGCCAGCTGCCGTCCACCTTGGTGCGGTTGTAGCGCGGCAGCTTGAGCGCCATCGCCGCCAAGGTGGTCACGGTGCCGGAGGTGCCCAGGAGATGTTCGCGCGCCGGGATCGAAGCCCTCGGTCTGTTCGCGAAGCGGCGCGAAGCGCGCCGCGCATGGCCGCGCGCATGCTCTCGAAGCCGGCGCGGCTCTGCGCGCGCGGCGCCATAGGCTTCCGCCAGATTGACCACGCCCACCGGCACCGAGGCGGCGAAGCGCTTGTCGCAACCGGCCGCCGCTCCTTGTGCTGCCAGATGATCTCGGTCGAGCCGCCGCCGATATCGAAGATCAGCGCGCCCTGGTATTTGCGCCCGATCAGAGGGGCGCAGCCCAGAGCGGCCAGATCGGCTTCCTCCTCCGGCGAAATCACGTCCAGCTCGATGCCCGCCTCGTCTCGGGCGCGCGCCACCAGAACCTCGGTATTGGCCGCCAGGCGCGCCGCCTGGGTGGCGATGGCGCGGACATGACGGACGCGTGATGCGGCGATCCGCTCGGCGCAGATTTTGAGCGCGGCGATGGTGCGGTCGATGGCGGCTTCGGACAGACGCCCGGTTTCGCCCACCCCCTCGCCCAGCCGGACGATGCGGGAAAAGGAATCCACCACCCTGAAATCGTCGGGCGGCGCGGGCCGGGCGATCAAAAGCCGGCAATTGTTGGTGCCCAGATCCAGCACCGCCAGCAGCGGCGCGCCCTTGCCGGCTGGCGCGGCCTGGTCCTCTGTTCCGCCTTATGGGCATGATGCTGCTGCAATTCCGTCTCGCCGAGCCGGACCGACCGAACGTTAGCACGACAACCGCTTGGCGAAAGCGCCGCGCCGGCCGCGGCGACAATTCGGTCCGGAACCAAACGATCGCGGCCGCCGCCCTGCTATAGATCGGCCTGTTCCCTCAAGGAGAACCTCGGTTGCGAAAATGCTTCGTCTGGTGGCATTGGTGGCGGTGCTGGGGCCGGCGCTCTCCCTCCCAAGCCCAATGGCGTACGCCCTGGAGCTATGAAGGCGACAAGGGACCGGCGCATTGGGGCGCGCTCGATCCCGATTATGCCGTGTGCGGGAGCGGCAAGGCGCAATCGCCCATCGCCATCGGGCACGCGCGCAAGGCCGATTTGCCCGCGCTTCGCTTCGCCTATCAGACCCGGACCGCTCACCATCATCAACAATGGCTATACCGCGGTGCGGGTGGATTATCCCTTCCGGCAATGGCAATGTCCTGACCGTGGGCGGCAAACGCTATGAGCTGACCCAGTTTCACTTCCATCGCCCCAGCGAGGAAAGGATCCACGGCAAGACCTACGACATGGTGCTGCACCTGATGCATCAGGGACGCGACGGCAAAGTGGTGGGCGTAGCGGTGATGCTGAAAGAAGGCCGCGCCAATCCCACCATCGAACAACTCTGGAAGCATATGCCCGCAGAACGCGGGCAAGGATCACCTGATCCCCGGTGTCACCATCGATCCGCAAAGCCTGGTGCCGGCCGAGACGGGTTATTACCGCTTACGAAGGCTCGGTGACCGCGCCGCCCTGCACACGAAGGCGTCACCTGGTATGTGATGAAGACCCCGATGGACGTGTCGGCGGACGAGATCGCGGCTTTCGCCAAACTCTATCCCCATGACGTGCGGCCGGTTCAGCCGCTCAATGGCCGGGTGGTGGAAGAAAGCCGCTAGAAGAAAACGGCCCGGGCGGTGAGACCTGGGCCGCGTGAAACGTCGAACAGCGCGTGCTTTACGCGAGATTCTTGAGCGCGCCGGCCACGCTGTCCAGTCCCGCCTTCAAGGTCTTGCGGTTGGTGGCGACGTTCATGCGCACATAATTCGCGCCGACTTTGCCGAAGCCCGAACCCGATTCCATGAAGACATAGGCGTTCTTGGCCAGCCAGTGGCTCACGATATCGCCCTCAGTCGTCACCACCGGCTGCCCGGTGAGGGGATTCATCGGCTGCGGCTTTGGCATTGGCCTCGTCCATCATCTTCTTGGCGCCGATCTTGTCGGCGATCCCGGTCACGTCCAGCCACATCAGATAGGTGCCTTCCGGCTTGTTGCCGGTCTTGATCAGCGGCAGGTTCTTGGTGATGTAGTCATGGGCATAATCCAGATTGCCGTCGATATAATCGACGCACTGGTTGAGCCATTCCTCGCCGCCGGCATAGGCCGCCGTTTCCGCCACCATCGCCGGATTGGAGATCGAGGGGAAGATTGGCGGCATTGGTGGCCGCGAACAGCTTGGGATTGGTGGAGAAGAACCAGGCGCATTTCATCGCCGCAAGCGAGAAGCTCTTGGAGCCCGACTTGAAGGTGATGGAATTGTCGACGATGTTCTTGTCGAGGCTGGCGAAGGGCACGTATTTGTGGCCCTTGGAGATGAAGTCGCAATGGATCTCGTCCGACAGGACGATGATGTTGTGCTTCAGGCAGAGCTGGCCATAGCGGGTGAGTTCGTCCCGCGTCCAGGCGCGGCCGCCGGGATTGTGCGGATTGCAGATGATCGAGACTTTCACATCCGGCGTCATGCGGCGCTCCAGATCGGCCCAGTCGATCTCGTAGCGGCCATTGACCATCTTCATCGGGCTTTCTTCCGGCACCGTCTTGGTGAAGCCGATGGCGGCATAGAAGCCGACATAGGCGGGCGTCACCATCAGCACCTTGCTGCCCTTGGGCGAGAAGGCCTGCAGCGCGCTGACGACGCCCGGGATGACGCCGGCGCTGATGCCGATCATCTTGGGATCGATGTTGGTGAGGCCGTAGCGGCGCTTGTTCCAGTCGACGATGCCCTTGATGAAGGGCGAGCCGCCGGCATTGCCCATGAAGAGATCGCCGTCGATCATGTTGTAGCCCCAGTTGGGGAAGGCGACGCGCTTCTGCAGCGCTTCGGTGATCGCGGGCGCGCAGCGGAAATCCATGTCGGCCACGCCCATGCCGGCGACGATCTTGGTCATGTGTCTCGTCGCGGACCGGCATGTCCCAATGCACGCTGTCGGTGCCGATGCGATTGAGCGGCGTGTCGAAATCGAATTTGCCAGCTGATGGCGCCGCAGCGGCCTCGCCGCTTGCCGCCAGGCTGGCCGCCAGCGGACCCAGCGCCAAAACGCCGCCGCCCAGTCCCGCGCGCCTGAGAAACGCCCTGCGGTCATGTCCGTAATTGAGATTGTCTTCCACGCTTTTCCTCCTGGCTGGTGGAGCTCGCCCGGCCCAGTCATTTTTGAGTGACCAAGATAGCGCCGTTTGCCGGACCCTGTAATGCACGGAAAGCACCGGAAAGTTGGAGTCTTTGTGGGTTCCCGGATCCTCCGGTCCTCGCGCGAAGGTTGTCCCCACCAGAACGCGCGGCGATAAGCGGTGCATAAAAGCAACAGTTGTTGTAAGTGGTTACGCGGCCAATGCGATTGGTATTTCCACCAATTTCCTCGTCCACGGTCACGGCGACGGGCGGCGCGATCAATACGCCGCTGGTCTCCGACGCCATCGCCGCTCTCGGCGTGACGCTCAATCCCATGGCCACGCAGCAGGGCGTGACCGCGCGCATGACCTATTATGGTCCTCAGCACGGCATCACCTCGCCCAACGCCGGTGGCCAGCTGATCCAAGTCAACCAGGCCGGCGTCGGCCTGTTCGACCTGGAAGCGCGGTATAACATCACCGAGCAACTCCAGTCCGCTCTCGGCGGCAACAACCTGTTCAACATCCGTCCGGATGTGGGCGGGTTTGCGCAAGCGCCGATCGTCGCCGTCCCGGCCGGCAATGGCAATGTGGACCTCTACCCGCTGGGTACGGCGTTCAATCCGAACGGCGGTTACTACTACGCATGCGTTTCGTTCAACTTCTAAGACGCGTCTGCCTCGATCAACCCGCCCGCCTCGCAAGAGGCCGGCGGGTTTTTCTTTTGCAGCGTTGACGGTTGGAGTAAGGATCGGCGTCTGGAGCGGGGACTTCCCGATGCGGCGCAATTTTTTACTGCTCGTCTTGGCGCTCTTTTGCTCGCCCGAGCCGCTTTGGGCGCAGGATTCGCTTTCAACGCAATTGCGCGCCTGCGCCGCGATCGTGGGTTCGGTCGAAAGGTTGGCCTGCTACGACCAGATGGCGCGGCACCCTTCTTCCACGCCCGCCTCTGTCTTCGCCCGCTGCCGCTGCACCATGCCGCAGCGCGCCGTGTCCCCGCCGGCCTCACCACCAAACCTGCCGCCGATTTCGGCGCCGACACCTTGCCCCAGGCGGCGCCCGCGCCTCCGACCCGCTCGCCGCTCTCAAATCGATCACATTCGGCGGTGACGGATTTCGAGCTTCGACGCCAAGGGCCATTTCATCGTCACCCTGGCGAACGGACAGGTATGGCGGCAGATCGAGGGCGACACGATCAACGTTCCTTTGCGGAAGGGACTTACCCATGCCGCCACCATCTCGCGCGCCGTTTTGTGGAGCTACAGCATCCATTTCGACAATCCGCGCGGGCTCTTCAAAGTCGTCCGTGTACGGTAGATCGTCGCGCATTTGCGGCGCTTTTTGCGCCAAGTTCCGGCCTTGAAAATTGTGTCATAAAGGCGACAGGCGCGACATTTGTCGGTGCCAAAACAGCAGCGGCTGATTGTCTCGCGACATTTTATTGCGCTTACTCTCGGCGAAGAGCTACGGAGCTAGGCCGTACACTACGCGATGAGCTTGCTGCAGGCCTTTAAGTGGACATTCGGGGAAACGGATCCGAATACGCAACTTTATCAGTAGCTTAAGCGCGATGGCGCTTTTGCGACATGGGAGGGTTTTTTCATGTTGACTAACCGTTCGTCTCAATAAACTGCGCGCATCGCTGCTTCTGGGGGCAGTGGTCGCGGCAAGCGCCGGCCTGATCGCCCAACCTGCCGCAGCCCAACAAGCCAGCTCATGGCAACACGCTTGAAACCGTGGTGGTCACCGGCACCTTGATCGGCCGGAATGACCTGCAGACGCCTTCGCCGATCCAGGTGATCAGCGCTGAGCGACATCCAGGCTGGCGGCCTCACTTCGACCGCCGATGTGGTGCGTTCGATTTCGGCCGACAATTCCGGCAGCCTGTCCGACGCCTTCAACGGCGCCTTCGCCACCGGCGCGCGGCCGTGTCGCTGCGCGGCCTGACCAGCGCCGACACGCTGGTCCTGATCAACGGTCATCGCACCTCGAACTATCCGCTGGCGGACGATGGCGAACGCACCTTCACCGACCTCAATACCTTGCCGATGGATGCGGTTGACCAGATCCAGATCCTGAAGGACGGCGCCTCGTCCATCTATGGCGCCGACGCCATCGCCGGCGTGGTGAACATCATCACTCAAGTCAGAACTATCCAGGGCGTCGAAGGTTACGTCGGAAGGCGGCACCTCCCAGCATGGCGGCGGCACCATGTATCACGCCTCCGCCACCCTCGGCATCGGCGACATCGCCACCGACCACTACAATTTCTTCGTCAATGTCGAATACGACCATGACGAGCCGATCCAGGTGGCTCGCAGCGCGATTTTCCCTTCAACACCAACGACCTCTCCTCGATCGGCGGCCTGAACAATATCGGCGGCCAGCCGGGCAATTTCTCCGGCTCGATCTACGGCTCCGTCGCGCCAGCGACCGCCACCGTGGCGCCCGGCACCACCACGCTGCAGCCCAATTTCATCGCCACCAGCAGCACCCATTACCGGTGCAACGACCCAGATGCTGGCGTCCGGGCGGCTGCGGCTCGTTGGGCACCACATCCACCGACGCCGAACGGCAGACGTCTATTGCGCCCAGAATCTCCTCTCAGCAACGAGCTACGACCAGGCGCGCACGACCCGCGAAGGCATCTACAGCCGCGGCAGCTTCAATGTCAGCAATGACATGCAGCTCTACATCGACATGAGCTATTTCCAGTACGAGTACTTCAATCAGTCCTCCAGCCGCCGCAAATCCAGAACAGCTCGCCCATCAACACCAACTCGATCGTGCTGCCGGCGCGTCTCACCGGCGCGGCCGGCCCGGGCACCGGCGCCCTCAATCCCAACGATCCCTTCACGCAATGCGCCGGGCTGCGCGGAAGGCACAAGCTGCGTCGATGCCGCCATCAATTATGCGTTCGGCGATATCCCGTCGTTACGAACACACCGATCAGCCACGCCTTCCGTTCGACCATGGGCGTCGAATGGCGACTGGGACGGGTGGACTTATCAACGGCGCCTTTACCATCGCCCATTCCTGGCTGAACTTCCTCTATGCCGGCTTCCTCAATTACAACGCAGCTGATCACCGACGTGAATAACGGCAGCCTACAACTTCCTCAATCCGTGCACCAACACCGCAGGCAGTGCGCTCGGCGCTGTCACCCAATCTCACCAGCATATCCACCAGCGACGAAGATTCGCTGGACCTGTCGGCCTATCGCAACGTGTTCGACCTTCCCGGCGGACCCGCTTCCTTGGGCCTGGGCATGCAGTACCGGGTCGAGGACAACAACAATCCCTCGCTCAATCCCGACAATGCCGCCCAAGGCCTGGGCAACACCTTCGATGTTCGGCTCCAGCAGCATCGTCTCGGTGTTCGGCGAGTTGGATCTGCCCGTCTTCCAGCATTTCGACGCGGATCATCTCGGCGCGCTTCGACCACTATTCGGACTTCGGCAACACCTTCAATCCCAAGGCCGGCGTCGAAGTATTCGCCCTTCCCTTGGATCACCATCCGCGGCACGGCGTCGAGCGGCTTCCGCGCTCCGGGCTTCGCCGAGAACGGCAATGCCCAGACCTCGGCGTTCGTCACCACCACGGCGGCCAATATCGCGCCCGACAGCTTTGCAGCCGCGCACGGCAATGATGCCTATGTGAGCAATCCCTATGCGTTGAACGTGATCAACTCGGCCTTCGCCGGCATCAAGCCCGAGACGTCCGCCAGCTATACCGGCGGCTTCATCGTCAATCCGCTGGAGAATATCGCGATCACCACCGACTATTACTACATCGAGAAATGGAACCTGATTCAGCCGCCCAGCATCGGCGAGGCCTCTGGGCTGACTATTTCAGCGGGCAGTCACCGCCTCCCGGCTTCACCTTCATACCTGACGCAACCCGATCCGGATGCTCCCGCCGCCCAACCTCGTCCGGCAACGGTGTCGGGCGCCTTACTCCAACTCCGGTCACCTTGATCACCCATGGCCTCGATCTGGGCGTCACCGCCAGTTGGGATCTGTTTGAGGACCTGCACTACACAGCTGTCGTTCGACGGCACCCACGTGTTCGCGTTCGCCAACCATCGTTCCCGGCAATCCCAAGCTGGAATATGTGGGCACGCTCAGCCCCTGCATCCTGGTGGACTGCGAAGGCACGCCCCGCGACCAAATTCACCTGGGGCAACGACCTTCAAGTTCGGTCCCTGGGACGCGGCCTTCATCACCTACTACACCAGCGCATCTCAAGAACATCGAGTCGGACATCGCCGGTCCTGGCGGTTCGATCTATCCCGACCTCCCCGGACATACTGACGGCGACTTCTGGGATGTCGATCTCCACCTCGCCTATCAGTGGACCGACAGCTGTCCAGATCTACGGCAACATCAAGAACCTGCTTGACACCGAGCCGCCGCTGGAACCGGCGCAGTATGGTGGCGTCAACTACAATCCCTCCAGCGCCCAGGCCGGCATCGTGGGCCGCTTCTTCTCGGCCGGTATCCGCCTGAAGATGTAACAGAGCGGACTGTGCTTCTCGACAGACAACCCGCCCATCTCGTCGGATGGGCGGGTTTTTCTTTCTGCGCGGTTTCAGGCCGTTCGGCAGGTGCTGCGGCCGCTTAGTTGGTATCGAACTTCACGCCCAGCCTTGAAGTAACGGCCAAGGATGCCGTCTCCGCCCACGACCACGTTGTAACCCGTGATGCCGTAGGTGGCGATTGTGTCCACCGGGGGCAAATTGTCGGTGACGTTCTGGATCGTGAGGTACAGGAGGTGTCGTCCCTCACATGGGCCTGCAAATTGAGGTCCCAGGTGAAGTAGTCGTTGGTGCGGCAAGGAATGCTGCCGTCATCGAGACCGCAATCCCGATAGCCGTTGCCCTGGTCCATCGCGGAAACATTGTAGCCCGAAGTCCAGTTGAGGATGCTGGTCAGATCATACATCTCGGTCGAGAAGGTGGTCCGCCAGATGCCTTTCCACTTGGGCGTGCCGGTGCCGGCGGTGAGGTTGTTGTTGCCCAGTGTGCCGTCGTACCGCTCGACGAGCCGTCGGGGAACACCGTCGCCAGCTCGCGAATGAAGGTCGCATCCGCCGAACTGGTCATGTGAACCGAACCCAGCCAGCTCTCGGCGCCCAGGAACTTCTCGACCTGGTCGAGATTGTGATCCCAGGTGACGCCGAAATCGAAGCCCGAAGTCCTGATCACGTCGGAATTGACCAGCGGCGCGTTGACAAACGCGATGCGGGGCTTTGACGAGAGGAAGCTCGGGTCCGGTAAATCGGCGACGATCCCGCAGCCGGCGGTGGGATTGGCGGTGCCGGTGTAATAAGCCGTAATCGCTGCGCCGCAGCTCAGATTGTCGACCGCGCCCGACTTGCGGATGTTGTAATAGGTCGTGGTGAGCATCAGCTCGTCCCACGGCTGGTAGGTGACGTCGAACACAAAGCTGCGCGAATGCTCCGGCTTGAGGTTCGGGCTGGCGATGGTGGTGAGGCCGTAGGAGCCTTGCCGGATATAGCTTGGGCAGGCGGTCGAGAAGGTCGCGACCGAGCAGCCATATTGCGACAGGTAAGCGTCGTTGAACAATTTCGCCGTGTTGGACACATAGCCCGTGGTCGGCAAGGCATTGGCTTCGGCGAAGTTCGGGATGCGGAAGCCTTCCGAATAGGTACCCTTGAGGGTGACCGAGTCGATCGGCTTGGCCCAGATGCCGACTTTCGGCGTGAAGTCGGCCTGCCCGTGGAATAACTGTCCTGGCGGCCCGAGACGTCGAGAGTGGCCCATTCCAGGAAAGGCACATTGATTTCAAAGAAGGCCGAATAGACGTCGCGGCTGCCGCTGGTGCCGAAGGCGTTCAAGGTGAAGTAGCGGTTGGTCGGGCCGTTGTAATCCGGATTCTCGCTGGGGCCATTGACGGCTTCATGCGCGATCGAGGCGCCGCCGGCGATGGTGAGGTCGCCGCCCGCCAGCTTGTACACCGGAGCGCTGAACGTGGCTTGGATCTGCTGTTCGTCCGAGGTGAGAGTATTCCTCACATCCGGATAGAGGTAGCTCGTTCACCGCCGCCGAATTCTTGGTCGGATCGGTGAAATTGTAACCCCCGTTGTTGATCACATCGAGAAGGTGCTGGATGTAGACATAATTCTTGTCGTGCTCGAAAAGATTGACGTGCATCGCCGTCATGCCGATATCGGTATTCACCTTGCCGAAGATCGTGCCGGTGAAATCGGCCGCGAAGCGATAGGTCTTGTTGGGGTTTCGTCGGAAGTCCGCCGTGTCACGTCAGTGCCATCGAGGCGCGCCGCTTCGCCCAGCGAGCCGAAAGGATTGTAGGGATTGGAAGCCGGCAGGAACAACACGATCGAGCCGGGCGCAGGCGGGGACGATCCGGTATAGTTCGCCGAGGTGCTGAAGCGCGGAAAATCGATGCCGGTCGGCGCATTGCCATAGAAGCGGGGCGGGTCGCCCTGGTAGGAAACATCGTCCTGCAGGTAATTGCCTTCGACCCAGCCCTGCCAATTGTTGGGAAGATCGAAGGTGGTGTGCGCCGAGACCCCGAAGCGGGTGATCATCGGGTCAATCTCGCCATAAAGCTTGCGATAGTCGTAGGAGCAGACCGATGACGGATACTGACCGGCCTGTTGCGCGGCATTGAGCGTTACGGGCGTGCCTGGCCCGCAACTGGTCATCTCATTCTGCCAGGGCCCGAGCGGCGTGGTGAGATCCAACTGCGTGCCGGCGGCGTTCAGGGCATAGGGACGCACCATGAAATTCATCTCGGCGGTGCTGGAAGCAAGCGAGAATGAGCCATCCGGCTGGATGGCATTCTGGATGTTATTGGGGCCGCAAGAGGTGGCGCAGACCTTCGACCAGTCATAGGTGTTGAAGGGATAAGGCCGCTTGGATGCCGCCAGCGAATCGCTGTGGATCCAGTAACCGCTGACATAGGTGTTGATATGATCCGTATCGATATTACCCGCGCCAACCGTCAAGCTGGTTCGGAATTCGGCGGCATCGCCGCGCGAGGAGAGCCCGCCCTCGGCGCGGGCCGAGAGGCCCTGGAAATTCTTCTTGGTGATGATGTTGATCACGCCCGCGATCGCGTCGGCGCCATAGCGCGCCGAAGCGCCGTCGCGCAGAATTTCCACCCGGTCGACGATGTCGTCGGGAATGGTGTTGAAGTCGACGAAATTGCGCAGGCCGTCATCCGCCAAGGGATAATAGGCAGCGCGCATGCCGTCGAAGAGCACCAGAGTGGAGTTCGTGGTCAAGGCGCGCAGCGAAGCGCCCGAGGCGCCTTGAGCGAAATTGCCGTTGGCCGTCCATGAATTTGTGACCTGCGGGCCGTTGACGAGCGGGAATTCTGCAGCGCATCCTCGACCGTCGTGTGGCCTTCTTTGTCCATCAGGTCCGCTGTGACGACAGTCAGCGGCGATGTGATATTCACGTTGCCGGAAATAAGCGTGCCAGTGACAATGACAGTTTCCGGGTTGCGTCGAAGCCACCTGTTGCGCCTGAGCGGCTGATGGCACCTAGAGCGCAGCGCTGGCCGCCGCGCCCAGAAGGAATGCAGACTTTAGGCTGAGTTTTTCGAGTTTTGACACTGAAACCCCCGTTCGGTTGGCGCCTAAGGCCTTGGTGCAGAACACCTCTCGGTGCTGCCCGGGCGCTATAGGCTGATCTTGGGGGTGATCGTGCCGGACGAAATTTTATTGCGGGCTAAGTTCTCTTGCGATTCGGCAAAGAGTTCGCAACTCGCGAGCACGCAGAGAGCTGTCGTATTACAATTCCATTGTCGGGAAGAATTATCGGTCAGACGGAACTTTCCTGACCGAACCAGGGAATCAAAACTGCTCGCCACGGCCTAACAAGCTGTTTCGGAAAAATATTCCAGCGTGCGGAAAACTTTCCCGCAACACCCTCTTGGCTTGGAAAAAGCAAGCCGCGGGTGACCCAATTCCATGGCAACCAGGGAACTTCACCCACACGGCGTCTGTAAATTCATGTGACAGTTATACATCGCACGCGGCTCAATCGGTTGTGCCGCTGATGCCCCTTGCCCAATCCAACTCAACCTCCAGCCGTCGCCGCCGAGCTCACTCCTAGCCTCACCGGGAACTTTACGCGCCCGCAACGTGTGCTTGAAGTACGGCACACACAAGAAGTTACAGAGTTGCAATAATATACAGCTCTTCGTGGTTGTTTTCAGCTAGTTGCTGTTGCGCTGTCTGCTATTTATGACGTAATTTTTACATCAGTACACTTTGAGACGTTTATCGCCTTTTGGGGGGGATGGATGCGCTTACGGGCACAAATTGTCGTAGATCTCAACGCCGGCACCTATATCGAAGCGGCTGAGCACCAGAGTCTTCTGCAGGAATTTCTCAAGGGTCTTCAAAACCGGTATCCAAAGGCCAGCCTGACCATCCGCGAGCGCCGCGAACGCCGCGGGGATTCGGTTACCCTGGTCGCGCAAGCACGACCCGCGCGTTCGTGAAGCCGATAAGGCTCGCTGCCTGACTGGCCGGATGCAGGAGGGTGCTCCTGTATTCGCCAGGATTCTGTCTTCCATTTCAAAAGTCCAAAACAACGCGGGAGACATTTCGCTCGCCGGCTTGATCATACTTTTTCACGTCTGCGAGCATGACGGCATCGGCATCAAGGAGCTTATTTTCCTCAGCGGTTTCAGCGAGTCACTTGTCTCGCGCGCCGTTGACCGCCTGGTCCGCAATCATGGCGAAGACGAGTTTGGCCTGATCCACGTCGTCAAGCATCCCAAGGATCGGCGGCGGCGCTTCGTCTATCTCACGGAAAAGGGACATGTGTTGCGCGACAGACTGGTGGAGATGTTGTCGTCATGAGCCCGCGCGCCGGCTAACTCCGTGGACCGACACTTTCGGCCCCGGCGTTCACGGCCTGCTCGGTGAGCACGATCAAGACCCTGCTCGCCGGGCCCAGCGCGAATTTTTCGAACGCGCTTTCCTCGCGCGACAAGGCAAGCAATCCCGCCAGACCGGCCGCGCCCGTGGGAGTGGTGGCGAGGCCTTGCTGCCGCAAAAGCCGCGCCGCCTCCTCGGCGGTCCCATTGTCCACTCCGACAAACATTTCCGCCAAGGCGCGCAGCAGGGGCCAGGTGGTTGAGGATGGCGTGGGGCAATCCAGCCGGTTCAAATTGGTCGCACCGCCGGGCTCGGTACGCGTCTCACGGTTGTGGCGTGCGCTTTCCATCAGGCAGGGGACGGTGACAGCCTCGACCACGGCGATGCCGGGCTTGGGTGAAACGCAATTTGCAAAATAGGACGCGACCGGGGTGGCAAGGCCGCCAACACCCGCCTGCAGGACAAGATGGGTGGGAGGACTTGGCCCTTGCTCCAAGGCTTCCGCCGCCAGGACGCAATAGCCTTGCATGATGCGCTGGGGAATTTCGGTATAGCCTTGTTCGGCTACGTCCGAAACCATGATCCAGCCTTGGTTGCGGCATGCCTCGGCCGCCGCATGGCACGCCGCTTCATAAACACCGTCGACGTTCACGACTTCCGCGCCCAAGGCCGCGATGGCCCGCGCCTGCGCCTTGGGCACATCGCCATAAACGAAGATCATGGCGCGGGCGCCGGCCAATTGCGCGCCGAACGCTACCGCGCGGCCATGATTGCCCGCCGTGGCGGTGGCAAAAATCATCTCGCGCGCCTTGGGCGCGCGGCCGGCGAAAATATCGGCAGCCGACACAGGGCGGCCTTCACGCCGCGAAAGAAATTCCGCCGCCAGCTCCACCACGGCATAGGCCCCGCCCAGGCATTTGAAGCTGCCCATGCCCCAGCGGTTCCGCTCGTCCTTGGCCCACAATTCGCCCAGGCCGAAGCGCGCGGCCAGCGCATCCAGGCGGTGAAGCGGGGTGGGCGCGAAAGTGAAAGAGTGCGCGAACAATCTCCGCAGTCTCGCCGCGTTCTCGCGGTCATAGATGCGCGCGTCAGCACAAGCGCGCGTGACCGCGGGATTGAAGAAGGTCTTGTTCGCCACGCCGTTATCGCTTGGGATAGAGGGCCCGTGCCTTGGGAAGACACCTGCGGCAAGGTTAAACCAGGCCAAGGCTTCGCTGCAATTGATGCCGCCAGGCCGCTCGCGAAAAGGCCGGTGCGCATCGGCGTAAGGGGGCGTAGAATGAGAGGATGAAGAAGTTTCTTCCGGCTGCCGCTGTTCTCCTGGCTTGGTGCGCAAACCCAGCCGCCTCAAGCGGCGAAGCGAAAAGCCAACAAAAATTGGCCTATGCCGGCACCTGGCATGTGGTCGAGAATCTCGACACCGGGGGCCTGCTATCGCGTGCACGGCATGGAGCCCAGGGACGGCTGGCGCGATTTCGGCGAATTCAACACCTTCCGCATGGCGGGCGCCTGGATCTGGCAGCATCGCGACCTCTGCCGGTCCAGTCCGGTATTCGAATAGCCGATCGCTACTGGCGCTCGCTGAACGGGAACGACACCGGGCTTTCATAGCCCTCGGCGGACACCGACGAGACGCCGAACAGCCAATCGTCGATATTCACGTGCTGGAGCGTGATCGATGGTGGCGTTTCCGGCGGACAGGCTGTGTGTCCAGGCCGGATCCAGGCTGTCCCGCCACCAGGCGCGATAAGCACTGTGCGCCCGGCACCGGCGCCCATGACAGCGTGGTGTCATATGTCACCGCGCCCGTGATGCTGCACCATAGGGCGGCGCGGGCGCCATTGCCAGCGCCGCCATGGTCACGATGTTCAGCCGCGTCACCTGGGCCAGATAGTCGAAATCCACGCCGCCGATCACATCGCCATAGGCGATGCCATTCTCGGTCCTGACCGTCTGATGCTCATGAGTGTAGTTCTCCTTGGCCTCGGTGACGCGAACGGCGGGATAACCCGCCGCCAGCACCGGCACCTGGTCGCCGCCCCGGCCATAGCGGTCGGTGCGATAGATCAGCCGGACGTGAAATTGGCGAGATAGCGGGGCGCCAGCGCCGCCATGAACCGCGCCAGATTGCGCGACGGGCTGTCGATCTCCCCGCCATTGTAGCGGATGCCGCGCGCCTCGGCCTCACTCTCCAGATCGCGTGTGCCTTCGGAAAAGACCCGCACATGGGTGGCGTCCACCGCTGCCGTCGCCGCCATGGCTGTTGCCGACAATGTCGTTGTTGAGATCGGCTTCCACATTCCATTGATGGGCGGTCGCGTAATGCGCCAGCACGGTCCCGCCATAAAGGCCCTGCTCCTCGCCGGTCAGAACGGCATAGACCAGGGTGGCGGGAAATTTGTGGGCGGAAAGCACCCGCGCCGCTTCCAGCACCGCCGCGGTGCCCGAGCCGTCGTCATCGGCGCCCGGCGCGTCATGGACCGCGTCCATGATGTCGGTGTTGCGGCTGTCGAGATGGCCCGGCGATGATGATCACCCGGTTGGGATCGCTGGTCCCGCGCTGGATCGCCAGCACATCCATGAAGGCGTGGGCGCGGGCGCGCGTCCGCCGGTGAAATTTTCGGCCGGCGTCTCGATCTCGAGGCAATTGCCGCAGCCGGCGCTGATCCGGGCGAATTCGCCTTTCACATAGGTCTGCGCGGCGCCGATGCCACGGGTGGACGAGGCATTGCCGGACAGGCTGTGGCGGGTGCCGAATGCCACCAGCCGCGTGATGGTGGCATGGAGGGCGTCGGCACTGACATCGCCGGCCACCTGGTGCAGTAGCGGATGATCCATGTCTTGCGCGGCAAGCGGCGCGACGCCCAACAGAGTCAAGACAACCGCAACTGTCAAATATCGCATCGAAGCCCCCGTCAGCCGCACACTATAGACGCAGCCGCCGCTTCGCCAAAGCTGTTAGGCTTTGGTCCAGCCGGCTCTGCCCCGCGGTTATTTCGGGGCAACCGTGCTCGGCAATGGCGTCGCACCCTTCGCCGCCTCGCCCAGCGGCACCACGATCGGGGTATTGTAGTAGTAATTGGCTCCGCTCGCTGCATCGATGCCAGCGCCGATCAAGCCACCCGCCACGATGTTGCCGAACGTGGCACCGCCGAAGTTGGAGACAGCAACCTGGCTACCGGGCTGAAAACCATCCTTTTTGCAGGTCACCGTCATGTCGTTCTTGGTCTTATGCACCTCGACGCTGCCGGGTGACGTGACGTACCAGGTCCCTTCAGAATTGGTGAGCGTGCAATCCGCCCCCTCGG
Organism: uncultured Alphaproteobacteria bacterium; assembly: GCA_963766265.1. Classification (GTDB taxonomy): domain Bacteria; phylum Pseudomonadota; class Alphaproteobacteria; order Micropepsales; family Micropepsaceae; genus Rhizomicrobium. The sequence goes on along the minus strand of CAVXYX010000005.1, from coordinate 380,443 downwards.
CAGGACTGGTTGAGATCGATACCGATTGCTTGGTGCCGTCAATGATGGTGGCGCAGCCGGACACAGCCACGCCAAGCGCGGCAACAGCCGCGATGGCCTGAATTTTCATTTGGAATTTCCCCAACCCTTTGAAAGCGCCACGATCAGCGCCTTCCCCGCGGCGGAGATTACGTCAGAGCAATTCATTTGCAAGAATAAAGTTCCACGGCTGGTTAAGGGCCGGCCTTTGTTGTCCTGCACGTCAAGGTTGCCGCTGCACACATATTCATCCGTGCACGTCACGCTTCTCGGCCACGGCATGGCTATCGCGAATCCGGATGAACCGAGGCATGGGCCCACGTGTTTCTTGTCTGTGAGAACGCGGCTATGCCGCCCAGAGCTTCGCTTGCGATCTTTGTTTTTCTCGCGCTTGCAGCACCGGCGACGGCGCAGACGCCGCCACCGGCGTCCGGTGCGGCGTCCTGAATAATCCCGATGCGCCCCCACCCGTCAATCCCTCGCGGCGTGCCGCCGCTCCCCACCATTATTCCGTCCACCATCCTGACCCCCGGCGGCGGCCACGGAGGCAGCGGCCATTGAAAAAGCCGCCTGCCCGAGCGGGCCCGCCTCTGCTAGACTCGCATAGCCGCCGGCTTGGGGATAGGGATGCTCGGCAGGATTTTCCTGCTTGGCCTGGGCAGCGACGCGCGCCGGCAGTGCCGGCCGCGCGCGCGGAGGTCATCAACCTCTCCTGCGATGACGGCGGGATGCTCCTGGTGATCGACACAGGGAACGGCACGGTCACCGACACCAATCCTTTCCAGAAGACCAAGGTGGTCGCGCCGCTCACCATGACGGAAGACGCCTTTGCGTGGCGCGAAGGCTCGGGCCAGGCCACCGCCGATTACCGCATGGACCGAGCCTCCCGCCGGGTGAGCGCCAGCGCCCATGGCGCGTCCGTTCCTTTTTCCAATCCGCAATGCGGCAGAAGCGCAATCCTGAAGCCGAAATCCTGAATGTGTTTTCACCCTGGGAGATCATCGTCATGAACAAACGTATCGTCTTCGCCTCCGTCATCGCCCTTTTCACCTTGAGCAGTTCGGTCGCATTCGCCGACGATTGCAGTTGGACGCCGCAAGGCGGCACGCTGCGGGGTGCCTGCAAGGACCAGGCGGGCAACGCCTATTGCCTGTCGTGCCCTGCCAATGGCGGCACCTGCTCCAAAGTCCCCTGCCCCACGCCCGCCTCCACCAGCACGGGGCAATGACGGGATAGCGTTCCATCGCGGCCGCCTTTAAAAGGCTGGGACATGAACGACCCCTATGAAGGCCTGGGCGAGAAACCCTGGTCGCGCTTTCGCATTATTGGCCTGGCGATTTTCCTGCTGGTGATCCTGGGCTTCTACGCCTACACGACGCCCGACAGCATCGCCCATGCTTACATCACCGGCCAATGCTTCAAGAGCCCGCTGCCCAATGCCTGCCGCTTCCGGTCAGAGCGCGTGATCGTGCCGCCCGATCTCTTGAACGGCAACGCGCCGCGCTGATGGCGCTCAGGCCTTGGTCTGCCGCTCCGCGAAATAGCGCGTGAGCATCTCGGGCAATGGTTTTTCCGCGACCAGCGCCACATAGGTGTCGGGACGCAAGAGATAGAGGGCGTTTTTCCTCAAACCCGCCCGGCCATATTCCTCGCGCCAGGAAAAAACGTGAAGCGCGACCTGGTTGGTCGCAAACCAGGCGCGCAATTCCGCATCGGCGTCGCCATAGACATGTCCCTGCCAATGGGCTTCCGCCAGGGGGGCATAATTGTCCAATCCCGCGGCGACGGCCCAAGGCAGGCGGTCGCCGCCTTCCACCGGGCCGGCGCGGCCTTGGGAAAGCGGCGAACCGCGATAATGAATCAAGGTCTGAGACACGGTGCGGAACAGCCATTCGCGCACCGCGTCAACCCCGCCGAATGCGGGAATGACTATGGGCGCCACGCGGGTACGCATCAGGTCGGCAAGCGGTCCTTCGGTCGAAACGAAGCTGAACACCCGGTCGGTGGTGGCGACCAGGCGCTTGGCGAAGGCAATGCGCTCGGGCTCGTAGCTGTCGAGCAGTGCGTCGGGGGCCTTGCCTTTCACCACCCAGGCCAATTTCCAGGCCAGATTGATGGCGTCGCCGATTCCGGTGTTCATGCCCTGGCCACCGACGGGACTGTGGATGTGTGCGGCATCGCCCAAAAGGAAGGCGCGGCCTTTGCGGAAGTGCTGGGTGACGCGGTGGTGCACGCGATAAGTGGAGAACCAGTGAACGCTTTTCACTTCCACTTTCATGTGCTGGATCGCGCTGCTTGGCCACGTCTTCGAATTTCAACGTCTCGGGATGCTGGGCGCGCTCGCCCCGCACCGTGCCGATCAGCCTGGCGCGGCCCTGGCCTTTCAACGGAAACACCGCCAGGAAATCGGCTTCATCGAGATCCACATGCAGTTCGCCGTCGGCCGCCGGACCCGCCGCATCCACGTCGGCGACATAGAAAATCTGCGCATAAGTGCCGCCTGGAAAGCCCGTGCCCATCGTCTCGCGCACCCGCGAGCGGGCGCCGTCGCAGCCCGCGATATAGGCGGCGCGGCATTGCTGCTCGCCTCCATCCGTCGCCAGCCGCGCGATGATCCCGCCCTCTTCCTCGGAGTAGGAAATGAGGCTGGTCTTGCGCTCCACCGCGACACCCAATCGCTCCAACCGGGCGGCCAGAAGGCGCTCATGCTCGTCCTGGGGGAAAATGTGCAGGAAGGGATAGGCCGTGAGGTCTTCGCCCACCGCGGTGAAGTCGAGATGAACCTTCTTCTCGCCCTTCACCCAAAGATTGACGCCTGGAACCTTGTGCCCGTTCTGAAGAACCGCCTCGGTGAGGTCGAGCTGCCGGTAAAGCTCGAGCGTGCGCGCATGCACCGCCAAGGCGCGCGAGGTTGTGCCGGGCTCTTCGGCCCTGTCGATGATGCGGCAGCGGACGCCCAACTTGGCCAGCCACAAGGCCAACACCAGCCCGGTTGGGCCAGCGCCCACGATCAGGATATCGCAATCTTTCATGGATTTGCGCTCCGTGCGCATCCTAGGCACCGATCATGACGATTGCCATTGGTGCAGCCATATGGAACTTTCCGGCCTCCCTATTCCCCGCACCAGGCCTCTCTCATGTTTTGCCCGCGAAAGTTCCAGGCGTGACCAAACTCACCGTGACGGAGGGCTTGGCCGCGCTCGGCGGGACCGATTATGCGCGGCTGCTGGAACGGTCGAAATTCGAGTTGGGAATTTATGCGCCGGCGGCAAGCGACCGGCAGGCCCCGCACCGGCGCGACGAATTGTATGTGATTGCCCAAGGCCAGGGACAACTCGTCCTGGGCGACTTCACCTACAGTTGCAGCGTGGGCGACGTGTTCTTCGTTCCAGCCGGCATGAAGCATCATTTTGCGAATCTCTCGATGGGCTTCCTGGCCTGGGTGATATTCCTGGGGCCGCGGCAGCAAGGCTGACCGCACCGGGCCGAACCATCGTGAAATCGGCTTTGTGACTTTGGTTTAGTGCGGAGCACGGTCAGGTGGAGGCGCGTCATCGCCCTGGACTGCCGCGTCCGTTTGGGGGGAAAGATCCTGGGAGTAGGACTGGCGCTCCCGGAGCCGCTCGATCTCCGTCGCCAGCATGTGCCATCCCGACGCCATGCTGAGATAGCCCGCCCGCATCTCCTCGTCCCCTGTGTCGGTGGCCTTGCGCAAAGCTTCCTGGGAGAATTGCCGGTAGCGCAGCAATCGCTGGGCGAGCGGCAAGGATTTAAGCAATTGGCCCAAACGCGTACTCACATTCGCCCCTTTCCGGTGACTGCTCAATTGCAGTAATCCCAGTCGAAGCGTTCAGTTCCGTACGAAGAGCGAAATTCTTCATATAAATCATATGGTAAAAGTTCCCACACTTCCCGGAAGGGAACCTTTGATCCCAGCGTGGCGGGGGATCGGGCGGTTCCGCGCACGACTGAGCCCCAAACCGCAATAGTCATTCGCCGCAGGATCGCTCCGTGCTTCGGGCAAACCACAGGAACGCCAGCCCCAGAAACAAGAGCACCAGGGGCGGACCCAGCACATTCAGCGTGATGTGCAGATAGGTGGTGACCAACAGCGCGTCGCCGGCAATGTTGGGACACCACAGGGTGCCATTGCGCGCCGTGAAACAACCCGATCCATCGCGCCACGCCCAGAACCCCACCCAAGCGATGGAGCCGAACAGCCAGAGCCGCACCAAGGCGCGCCAGGCGTCCAATCCCCGCGTCCTGTTGTTTTTCATACGTAACGGGGGATGGGTCCCCATTGCGGGGTAGTATTGCCGCCCAAATCGAACATCACCTCGTCCACATAACACCAGCCCCAACCTTCGGGCGGATCATAGCCTTCGACGATGGGATGTTTGGTGTGGTGAAAATGCTTGGTGGCATGCTTGTGGGGCGAGGAATCGCAGCACCCGACATGGCCGCACGTCCGGCACAGTCGCAAATGCACCCAGGGCGAGCCGATCTTGAGACATTCCTCGCAACCCTTGGCACTGGGTTTGACGGTGCGGATGGTGTCGAGATGGGAGCAGGTCTCAGGCACGCGCGCCCTCCTTCACGAATTGCGAATCCTTGGCCCGGTCGGTATCGGCCAGATAGGCGTGGATCGAGGCCACCACGCCCGCGCCCTCGCCCACCGACGCGGCGACGCGCTTGACCGAGCCGGACCGGACATCACCGATCGCGAACACGCCGCACAGGCTGGTCTCGAAGGGGCGCCGCGCGGCGCCCGGAATGCCCTCGGTCACGGCAAATCCTTTGGCATCCAGCGCGATGCCGGATTTCGCCAGCCAACGCGTGTTGGGCTCCGCGCCGATCAGGAGGAAAAGGTGCCGGGTCGGGCGGCAGGTTGCTTCTTCGGTCTGCCAGTTTCGCCAGCAGACATTTTCCAGCGAGCCGTCACGACCCTCAAGCCTGGTCACTTCGGTTCTGAGCAGCACTTCGATATTGGGCTGGGCGGCGATCCGTTCGCACAAATAATGCGACATGGTGGCCTCGATACTGTCGCCGCGCACGATCATCCAGACCTTCTTCGCCACGCCGGCAAGATAGACCACGGCCTGGCCCGCCGAGTTGCCGGCGCCCACCAGGGCAATTTCCTCCCCCGCGCAGAGTCGCGTCTCCAGCGGCGAGGCCCAATAATGGATATGGGAGCCCTCATATTGCGCCAGGTCCGGCACGTTCAGGTGGCGATATTCAGCGCCGCTGGCGACCACCACAGTGCGGGCGCGGATATGCTCCCCGCTGGCGAAGGTGAGAATGAAACCATCCTCGCCCCTTCTTTCCAGCGCCACGACTTCCTCCGGAATGGCAATCTCGGCCCCGAATTTCTGTGCCTGGTTGTAAGCGCGCGCCATCAGCGCCATGCCGGTAATGCCGGTGGGAAAACCCAGATAATTCTCGATGCGCGAAGACGCGCCCGCTTGGCCGCCAAAGGCCCGGCAATCCGTCACGATCACCGAAAGCCCCTCGGACGCCGCATACACTGCGGTGGCGAGGCCGGCAGGGCCTGCGCCGATGATCGCCACGTCGAAACACCGTTCCGGATCGATGGCCCGAAGCAGGCCGATGCAGCGCGCCAGCTGGCCCTCGCTGGGATTGCGCAGCACCGTGCCATTGACACAGACCACGATCGGCAGGTCCTGGGGCGTGACATGGAATTGCTCCAGCGGCTTGGCGTCGTCAATCGGATCGAGGGTCTGATAGGGATAGCCGTTGCGGCGCAGAAACCCTTGCAGCCGCAACACGTCGCGGTTGTCGGCGCGGCCCACGATCACCGGGCCCACTTTCTGCTCCAGCAACGCCACGCGCCGCAGGATCAAGGCGCGCATGATGCGTTCGCCCAGCCCGGCTTCCTGCACCATCATATCGCGCAGCCGCGCCGGATCGATCGCGATCGCCTCGACCGGACTGAGCGCCACGGCATCGGTCAAGGCGGGTCTTCCGGACAATTGCGCCAGCTCGCCCAGAAACCCGCCCCGGCTATAGACGACGATGGGCTTATCCGCGGCATCGCGTGCCGCGACGCGCACCTCGCCGGAAAGGACCAGGATCAATCCTTCCGTGGTTTCGCCCGCGCGGGCGATTGCCGCGCCAGGTTCATAATGGCGCGCGATTCCAAAGCGATTTAAAAGCCCGATATCGGCGTCGGAAAGAACCGGAAAGGCCTGGTCCCTCCGCGTTTCAAAGACCGATTGCGCTTCTGCCATGTTCCACTCTGATTTTTCCTATCGTCAGCATAGGACAAAGCGGAGGCACGGGGAAATCACGGCGCCGGTTCGTTGGTGGCCGCCACCAGCAGGCGGACAAAATCCTTCATTTTCACTCCGTCGATCCAGCGCACCACCGCGACGATGTCATGTTGATAGTCGATGAAGATTTCGTTGGCGCCGTCGCCGATGAAGGTGACGCTGTCGGCCCGCGCGTCAGGGTACATCGCCTTGTTGGTGTTGAGATACCAGTTGCAGAAGCCATAGCCGGGATTGGGTCCGGTGGGCGTTTTGGCCATCGTCACCCATGCGTTGGACAGAATCTGTTTTCCATCCCACTTGCCATTGTTGAGACCCAGAAGCCCCATGCGGGCTTCGTCGCGGGCCGAAATGAACATGCCGCCACCCCAATGGCCGCCGCCGCTCACGACATGGATATGTTTGCCGTCCAGATCCACCCATGAATTGTCATAGCCTTCCCAATGCCAGCTGTCGGACATGCCAATGGGATCGGCGACATATTCCTTGAGCACGTCGGGCAGCGGCCGCTTCCATAGATAAGTGAGCGCCAGCGCCAGGGCGTTGACCCGCACATCATTGTATTTCCATTCGAGCCCCACCGGCGGCGGGCCCTTGGCCAGTTCGCTCCAGGCGTCCTTGCCGGGCCGATCCGCCCACCAGGGCTTGCCCCACATGGTGCCGATCCAGCCGGAATCCTGTCGCAGCATATTGTCCCAGGTGATGGGCTGGTTGTGCGGCAGCATGAAATCGGGCGTGGGCTGGACGTAATCGATCACCCGGTCGTTGACGTTCTTGATCAGGCCTTTGTCGAAAGCCACCCCCGCCACCGACGAGAGGAAGGTCTTGCTCACCGAGAAGGTCATGTCCACGTCGCGGGTGCGGCCCCATTCGGCGACCACATAACCGTGGCGCAGGATCACCCCGTTGGCCGGCGCATGCGGCTTCAAGGGACCGATCGGGGTGTTGAAAGCCTCGTGCGCATATTCCAGCGGAACGGCGATGCGCAGATCGCGGCTGTCGGCCACTTTGGCCAGCTCCGGCGGATAGGCCCGTTCCCCTGAAATCGCGAAATCCACTGCCTGTTTCAGTTTGACGGGATCGAGTTTTTCCTGCTCGGGCGAGTGGGTCGTCCAGCCATCGCCCTTCGGCGGAAAATAATCCGCGGTAAAAGCCGGCGCGGCGTGGAACAGCGCCAGCGCGGCCAACACTCCGATCCATTCATGACGCATGACTGACCCCCGATTAATTCATTCCACCGATTCTTCCCCCGGCCGCTTGCAGACATCGATCCACTGCGCACCGACCAGTTCCGCCATGCGCGCGGGCGCGATCTTCACCGCGCTGCGGGTCGAGCCGGCGGCCGGCACGACTTCATCGAAATCCTTGAGCGAGATGTCGCAATAGACCGGCAGGGGCGAAGCCAGGCCGAACGGGCACACCCCGCCCACGGCATGCCCTGTGACGAATAGAACCTCTTCGGGCCCCAGCATCGTCACCTTGCCGCCGAACTGCGCCTTGGCTTTTTTGTTGTCGAGCCGCGCGTCGCCGCGCGTCACCAACAGGAAATTGCGGTCCTGCACCTTGAGCGACAAAGTCTTGGCGATCTGCCCCGGACTGACGCCATGCCCCAACGCGGCAAGCTCTACCGTCGCGGTGCTGCCGTCGAGCTCGATGATTTCGATGTCGGGTGCATTGCGGGCAAAGAAATCGCGCACCGTCTCGAGACTCATGCCCGGATTCTCTGCATGGGACATTCCCTGGTTTGGCGGCCAGAGTGCCAAATCGCCGGACAAAGTCAAAAAGCTCGCGTCAGGCGGATTGACGGCGGGCCGCAAGCGCGACAGCGATCAGCGACCAGCCGCCGAACAAAAGATCGATCCCCACGATCAGGCCCAGCGCCCAGACCGCCGAACCCGGCAACGCCGAAACGATCAAGCCTGCCAGGACCAGGTCGACCACGCCGTTCACCACCAGCCAGCCCCATTGGGCAGAGAGGCTTTTGCGGTGCTCCAGGCCAAAGACGATCATCAGGATGCCGTCAATCACCAGGAAGATTGTGAGGATGAAGGTGATCGATACGGCGCCGGCGACGGGTCCGCTGAGCAGCGCCAACCCCACAAGAAGCGCGATCAGTGCGGAAATCAGGGACCACCAGAATCCCGGCGCCCGCCGCGCCATGATGGTGGCGATCAAGCTCACGATGCCGCCCACCGCGAACAGCCAGCCCAAGAAGACCGCGATCACCACACTGGCCAGCACGGGGATGAGAATCGCCGCCATGCCCAGCACCACCAGAACGATGCCCTCGGTGAGAAAGAGCTTCCAATGATCACGCAGCGTTTTTTGCGCGATATGCTCTGCGACGCCCGCGACGCTCATCCGTGCCTCCATGCCCAGTTTCACCGCACCAACAATATGGCGCGGCGGCCGGATCGGAAAGAACGGCGCGGACGGCCTCGAAAAGGCGAAGGAAATCAGCCTCTTATATTTACAAACAGAAGTTGTGAGGCGCGCACGCGCCGGGTGGTGGAAAAGGATGTAGCTTTGCCCAAGCAAATTCAGGGAGGGTGGGATGATGCAATGGTTGCCTTATGTTTCCTATTTCTTCGGCGGAGCGTTTCTGGTCAACGCCATTCCGCATTTCGTCAGCGGCTTGATGGGGCGGGCATTTCAAAGTCCCTTCGCCAAGCCGCCGGGACAAGGTTACTCCTCGTCCACCGTCAATGTGCTGTGGGGAATCGTCAATGCCATCGTGGGTTGGTATCTGATCTGCCGCGTGGGCCAGTTCAACGCCTATTCCGGCACCGACATGCTGGCCGCGGGACTCGGTGGGCTTTTGATGTCGCTGATGCTTGCCAGAAGCTTCGGCCGCTTCAATGGCGGCAATTCCCCGCAAAATAGCTAGGATCTGAAGATGCCGGCAAACTGGCCGGAGCTTGAATACCGCCAGTGGCGGGAAACCGCCCTGGCGCTTCAATTGTGGCTGCAAATCGTCGGCAAGGTGCGGCTTGCGCTGACGCCCTGGCTGAATCACGGCTGGCAGGTTCCGTTTTATGTGACTGCACGCGGGCTTTCGACGTCACCGATCCCTTTCGCCGGCGGAAACTTCGAGCTGGAATTCGATTTTCTTTCGCATCGCCTGGCCGGCCGCGCCAGTTCCGGCAGGACAGCGGAATTTCCGCTTGAAGCCATGGCGGTGGCGGATTTTCATCAAAAGACCGTCGCCTTGCTGGCGGCGCTGGATGTCATCGCGCGCGTCTCGCCGATGCCGTCCGAGCTGATCGGCGCCGTGCCGTTCGAACAGGATCGCGCCAGGCGTCCTTATGATTCCGCCAGCGTGCAGCGTTTCTGGCGAATCCTGGTGAAAGCGGACGGCCTGTTCAAATGGTTCCGCACCGGCTTTCTGGGGAAGGCCAGTCCGGTTCATTTCTTCTGGGGCGGATTTGATCTCGCGGTGACGCGCTTTTCCGGGCGGCGCGCCCCGCGTCATCCCGGCGGCATTCCCGGACTTTCCGATCGCGTGACCCGCGAGGCCTATTCGCATGAAGTGAGCAGCGCCGGTTTCTGGCCGGGAACCGATGCCTATCCGCACGCCGCTTTTTATTCCTATGCCTATCCCGAGCCCAAAGGCTTCCGCGATGCCGCCATGCCGCCCGGGGCTGCATATGAAGAGCAGTTGGGCGAATTCATCCTGCCTTACGAAGCGGTGCGTAATTCCCCCGACGGAGAAAAACGCATCATGGATTTTCTTCAGGCCACGTATTCCGCCGCCGCCGATCTGGGCAAATGGGAGAGAGGCGCGCTCGATTGTACTCTCGGTGTGCCTGACCGCCCGCGCCCGGTCGACTGATCAACGCTGCCAATAATAGGTAACGGTCTTATGTCCCAACCGGGGATGAATACCGGTTTCGCCACGCCGAAGGCCTTCGCGATCGTAGAAAGCGGGCGCACGGCTGTCGATGGCGGTGCGAAGCGCGAATCCTTCGGGCATCTGTTGCTTCGCGAAATCCAAGAGCGCCTTGCCGATGCCTCGCGATTGATGCGCCGGCGCGATGAACAACTGATCCAACGATGCCGGTTTTAGGACGACGAAGCCAACGACCTCGTTTCCCACGACCGCGACATGGACCTTCCGCTCCATGGCGGACTCCTCGAGCCATCGCCGGCGCAACTCCGCCAGCGTAACGGGAGCATCCACACCCGTGGATTGCCAACTGGACAACCAAATCGCCGTTACGGCCTCGAAATCCTGCTCCGCATAAAGGCGAATTGCGGCGTGAGGGCGGTCCAGCGCGCGTGTCATGAAGACACTGTTGGGATCGGGCTTGTAGTCGCCGAAGGGCGTGCATTCGCCAAAGCCGTGGCGGCGATAGAACGCGCGGGCCGGCAGGAAATAATCCCATGACCCGGTCTCGAGGCTGAGGCGCGCCATTCCCATCCTGGAGGCTTGCGCGACGATGTGGGCCAGCATCGCCGAGCCGACGCCCTTGTTGCGCGCGCCTTCGGCGGTGTGCATGGACTTGATCTCGCCGTGATCGCGCGAAAGCGTCTTCAACGCACCGATACCCAGCAATCTCTCTTCGTCCCAGATGGTCCAGAAACGGATGTCGGCTGCTTTCAGCCCGCCGGCATCCAGGGCATGCGCGCTGCCGCGCCCGGTTTCGGCGCGCGCCCGGCCGACATGGGCGTCGAGGAGAGCGATTACCTGGGGATCGTCAAAATTGCCTTCCACCACCCGCATGTCCGGCCCCTACCGGCCCGTGACACCGGCGGGCCGCCACCCCCGTAACAAAAAAGGGCCCCGTCCTCAAAAGGGCGGGGCCGATCAACGCTCGATCCACGTTAGTCGGCGTAATAACGTGGAGCTTGGGGCTTGGTTTCCTTGGAACTTTCGCAACTCTTGCCGGGCCCGCAATTGTTAACCGCCGCTCAATATCTGGCGGATAGATTGAGTTAAATCATTGGGCTGGCTGCGCCAGCCGCCTGGATAGCAAGGCAGCCCATGCTCCAACCCTGCGCCGCGCCGAGTGCCTTTGAGGGGATGAACCGCATCCCCTCCGGCTCCGTCGCGGCCGCCAAGGTTCACGTCCTGCAGCTGGAACCGATCAAGCACCGGTTGGGCGACCGCTGGCCGCGCCTTTCGCTTCTGGTCCACAAGCTGGTCAATACCGCGCTGCAAAAGGCGCAGGGACCGGGCGACCATTTCGAGGTGGTGGGCGAGCTTGCTTACATCGCCACTTTCCACAAGCTCAACCAGGACCAGGCGGATGCGGCGATGGCCGACATCATGCAGAGGATCTGCGAGAAATTGTGGGGCGCGGGCGTGTCCGAGGTTTCGGTGCGCGGCGTGGTGGGCGAAGTGCCCGCCGCCCTGGTCTCGGAAAAAAGCTGCTCTGCCGAAGCGATCAGCGAGACGCTGGAAAGAACCGGCAGCAAAACCGTGGTCAGCATTCCCCGCTCGGCGGAATCACCCCGCATCCTGCCCAAGCAGATCATATGGAACTCGCCGCCCCGCGCCGGCTGGATCAAGCACGGCCACGAGTTGGGCGATGCACTGGGGATCACCTTCCGCTTCGCTCCGGTATGGGAACTTCAAGGCGGACGGAGCCGGCTCCTGGCGCTCACCATGAACGGCCGAATCAGCGGGCGGCAAGGTCTGGCCTCGCTGATCCCCGATTCTTCGCTGCATCAGCTGGTGGACGTCGAGATTCCCCTCCTGTTCATGACCGCGGCGATGGCCCAACGCATGAGCCAGGCCGGCGAAGTGGCCTCGCTGATGGTGGGCGTGTCCCACGACACCGTCTCGCACAAGGAGACCCGCACCCGCTATCTGCGCGCCCTCAAGGACATGGAAGTGCCGGTGTCCTGTCCCATCCTGCTCAGGGTCGAGATGATACCGGACGGCGCGGTGCTCACCCGCGTGGCGCAGATCGCCTCAATGCTGGCCACACCCAATGTCCGCGTGGTGCTGGATTTCCAGAATCCACGCCAGCTTCCGCCCTTCGATTTCCGTCTTCCAGCGGTCGGCATCAGCGGCACGCTGCCGGCATCGTGCGATGCCCCGCAGGCCGAGAAGGTGGTGGAAAAAATCGTGCGCCGCGCCCAGGACCAGAAATGCGTCTCGTTCCTGCACGGCGTGGACAATGGCGAATTGGTCGACATCGCCGAACAGGCGGGCGTGAAATTCGTCACCGGCAAGGCATTGGGCAAGGGCACCGAGTTCACCGGCCTTGAGGCCGTGCCGCAATTTCCCCTGCATTGGCGCACCGTGTTCGTGGGCTGAGCGGCGCGGCCCTAGCGGAGCATTTGCACCGCGCCCAGGACAAGTTCGGCCACGATCAGCAGCACCACCATGACTTCCAGCCGCACCGAGCGCGCCGCGTCCATCATGTCGGCGAAGGTCTGGGCGGCGGACGCGATCACGCCAACCTTGCCGTTGAGCAGCGTGCCGCGTTCGATGATTTCATATTCGTCCTCGAGCCGGGCATAGAAACGCTCCAGTTCGGGATGGTCCCACAGGATGTCGGGCTTCTCCGCGAAGGCGATACGGCCCGAGACGCGGTGCTGCGCCAGGAGCGCCGTGCCGATCAGCCTGAGCAGCGCCTTGCGCGCGCTGGGAATGCGTCCGCTGACGGCAAGGGTGCTGGCGGCGGGCTCGATCTTGTCGAACACCGAAGCGATTTCGCGCTCATAGCGTGCCAGCGCGATGCTCTTGGCCAGGATATCGGCCAGCGCCAGGACATGGGCCGCGGTGAGCGCCTTCATCTGCAGCCTGCCATTGTCGGCGATCCCCTCGTCCAGGTCAGGCCGGATCGCAAGCTCGATGCGTTCTTCCTCGATCGGGGCGTCGTAGCGCGCCAGGATCGCTTCCTCTTCCTCGGGCGAAAGCGCCACCAGAACCACCGCGCCATAGCGGTAGATCACCACAAAGCCCCCGCCTTCGCGGAAGCAGAGAGGTGCGCTCGATATCAGGTCGCGATGGGACGAGCGATCCGGCGCCAGACGGTCGCCGACCAGGAGCGCGCGGGCGTGGAGACCCGTGGCCTGTGGATTTGGCCGGTCCTGGGACGCAAGCTTCTGCTCCATCCCCTCAGTCTGCCACCAAAGGGCCGGGTTTGGCAGTCCACGCGCCCGATCGCAACCCAGGCCTCATGCGGCGGATGGAATATCCACTACCTTGAGTTCCGCGCCCGCATAATCGCGATAGGCGACGCGGAGCCGGGTGCGGTTGACCGCGCAAGCCACGAAACCGGACCTCAGCGAGCAGAAATCGCTGTCCCCCAGATCGCAATAATCCGACATCTGCGAGCCGGCGCCGGTGCAGACGAAATGCGTCCCGCCATGATGGACATGGGCGAGATCATGGTCATGGCCGTTGAGATAAAGCGCGACCTTGTGGCGCTGCAGGATGGGATCGAGCGCGGCGATGAGATCCGGCTGACCCCCATTCACTCGTTCAGCCTTGTCCGAAGCGCGCATATTGGTGCCGCCCACCAGCTTGCCGGAATAGACCGGATGGTGGCCGACCACGATTTTCCAGTCGGCGCGTGACGAACCCAGCGCATTGTCCAACCAGGCAAGCTGCACCGGTACTTTTTTCTTCTGGTCGCCCACTTTCACCTTCACGGCGCCGTCAGCGTAATACTGGCTCAGCATCGGCGAAGTGTCGGTGAAGAAGAATTCGGCCGTGGACCCATCGGGCGCGGTTTCCTTGTGGGAATACCAGCGCGCCGGCAACCGCCAGCGTTTGCTCTTGGCGCTGTAGTCGAGCTGCGCCTGGGCATTGCCGTGGTAATCGTGATTGCCCAGCGCCACCCACCAGGGCACTTGCAACGAGGGCGCGTCATAGATCGCCTCGAAGGATTTCTGCCACGCCGGATCGTCCACCGAGGTGACGCCATCCTCGTAAAAATTGTCGCCCACCGAAATGACAAAACGCGCGTCCAACTCCTTGGCGCTTTCACCCATGCGCATGGCGACGTCGCGCTGGTGCGAGTTGCCTTCCCGTCCCCAATCGCCCACCGCCAGAAAATTGAGCGACGGGCCACCGGCATCGGCCCAGGCCCGCGACAGGGGAAGCGCGAGTCCCAGTCCTGCCAGGCCTTGAAGGGTGCTGCGTCTGGTCAGCCGATGTTGGGTCACGGAAAGCTCCTTTTCGTTCCGTTATAAAAGAACCGCCTCGCGGTTTTGTGACACAGACGCGGCGCCATGGCGGTGAAAAATCCCCACCAGTTCTGCAAAACCCAGCCGGCGAAACGGCGAAAGAATAGTGGCCGCGGAATTTCTTCGCGCGGCCAAGTTTGAGGGGAAAATGCGCTCGAGGGAACGCAAGGCCGGCTCTATAGGCCGCCCACGTTGCAGATTTATGGCATGCGCTCTGGCCGCATGTCCGGAAATGAGGCAATGGCTCAAGTTGGCGAATCTATCCACAAAAGCGCGGGTCATGGGCTCCAGCCAAAAAGCCGCATCACCGGCTTGGAGCCAAACCGGCTCACCAGAACGGCAATGGCTATGATCGCCAGAATGGTGATGGCGACCTGGGTAGAGTTCTGGCTTTGATAGAGGCCGATGGAGCGGGCCAGCAGAGTGAGAATGGCGCTGGTGGCGAGCAACAAAACCGCCCTCACCAGCCGCTCGGTTTTTGAAGGTAAAGGCCTGACCATCGCGCGCGAATCTTCCAGTTCCCGTCTGGTTTGGCAAAAGACCAGGCGAAGGGCAACCGGGCCCTGCCCGCGTCGAGTGAATGTTCCCGTGAATCAAAGTGTTACTCAAGCGCGGGAACGGCTGCACCCCCTCCCGACCCATGCTACGGTTCGGCTGTCGGTGGATAGGGGAGTTCCATGAAAGCCATTGCCGTCGCCTCGCTCTTGCTCGCCACGCCTGCCTTCGCGGCGCCCATCCATCAATTCAGCGACCTGGCGCTGGCCCCCTCTGGCGACAGGACGGCCACCGTCGAAAGCGACGATCCCGGCAATCTGTCCGATGAGCCGCATGGCGCAGGTGATGGTGCGCGATCAGGCGGCAAGATCGTCGCCCACTACGATCCCTGCGCCCAGTGCCGCTACTGCCGGTCACGGTCTGGTCGCCCAAGGGCGACGCGCTGCTGTTCCTTGCCGCCGACGAGAAGGCCGGCAAGACCATGCTTTACCGCGCCGCAGTCCGGCAATGCTCAGCCTTTGACCACCATCCCGGGCGTCGCCAACACGGCGCGCTTTTCCGCCGATGGCACGCGCATTGCGTTGCTGGTGACGCTGGGCGCGCACAAGAAGACCGGCGCGACCCAGGCCGCAGCGCCCCTGGTCGGGGAGATCGGCGAGAACGAAGACGAGCAGCGCATCGCGGTGCTGCCGGCCTCGGGCGGCGAACTCAAGCCGATCTCCCCGGCCGATACCTATGTCTATGAATATTCCTGGACGCCCGATGGCAAGGGCTTTGCCGCCACCACCGCCAAGGGCAATGGCGACAACAATTGGTGGATCGCCACCCTGGACTATATCGACTGGCAAGGGCGCTGCGCGTGATCGCCGCGCCCAAGATGCAGATGGACATGCCGGTGGTCTCGCCGGACGGAAAGACCGTCGCCTTCATCGGCGGGCTGATGAGCGACTGGGGCTCGGTCGGCGGCGATATTTATACCGTGGCGCTGGCGGGCGGCGCGCCAACCGACATCACGGCGAATTATAAAGGCACGTTCGAAGGCCTCGACTGGCGCGGCGACAAGCTCATGGCCACCGCGCAGATCGGCGACCGCAGCGCGGCCGTGACCGTGGATCCCAAATACGAAGAGTGCTGAAACCGCCTGGTCGGCGCCGGTCTCGGTGGAAAGCCGGTCTTTCGCTGAATCCCGATCAGCTTTCGCCGCCGATGGCCAGAGCGCGGCCACCGATCTCGCAGGATTTCACCCACGCGCCGGAAATCACGCTGGGCCGGCTGCCCACAGCTCGCGCCGGTGACGCACGCCAATGCCGTCACTGCCCGCCACCGTGGTGGCGGAAAGCGTGCATTGGAAGAACGAGGGCTTCGACGTGCAAGGCTGGCTGCTCAAGCCGCTCAAAGTCCATGCCCGGCAAACATCCCATGATCACCATCGTCCATGGCGGGCCTTCGGCGGCGTCGCGCGCCGCGCTATATCGCGGCCGGCGGCCAGCACGGCACCGGTTTCGATTTCGTCGCGCCCTTCATCGAACGCGGTTATTTCGTCTTCTATCCCAATCCGCGCGGATCGTATGGCCAGGGCGAAGCCTTCACCCGCGCCAATATTAAGGATTTCGGCGGCGGCGATCTGCGCGACATCCTGGCGGGGATCGACGCGGTGGAACGCACCGCGCCGGTCGATGACGCCAGGCTCGGCCTGTATGGCCATTCCTATGGCGGCTGGATGAGCATGTGGGCCAACACCCAAACGCACCGCTTCGCGGCCATCGTCGCGGGCGCGGGCATCGCCAACTGGGCGAGTTATTATGGCGAGAACGGGATCGACAAATGGATGATCCCCTTCTTCGGCGCCTCGGTCTATGACGATCCCGCGCCCTATCGCGCCGCCTCGCCCCTCACCTTCATCAAGCAGGCCAAGACGCCGACGCTGATCTATGTGGGCGAGCGCGATGTGGAATGCCCCGCGCCGCAATCCTTTGAATATTGGCACGCACTCAAGACTATCGGTACGCCGGTGAAGTTGATGGTCTATGCCGGCGAAGGGCATCATTTCCACAAACCCACCGATCTTGAAGATTTAAGAGGACGGGTGATGGATTGGTTTGGCCATTATCTGAAGGAGCCGAGTTCCGGCTGATTCTGGACGCGATCTTACATTTAACCAATCTCGCCGAGATGCGCGCCGTCCCAGCGTACCAAGAAATCCGAACATCATTCTGGATTCGCCCCGGGATGAATGTGAAAATGGGGCGGATGGGGTGAGATGGAAAACGATCTGACGCGGGCCCAACACTATCGGCATCTGGCGGAATCCATGCGGAAATCGGCCAGGGAAGAAGGATTGGCGAGACGTCAGCGGGGGTTTCTGGATCTCGCGTCGCAATATGAGCATTTGGCCGACAAACTGGTCGCCCGGCTGTCCGAGCCCGAGCCGTCCATTTCAAAGAACGAATCTTAAGGCGGATTTCACCCAACCTTCAGCGGAAATGAACCAGTCGCGCGCCCAAAGCGGGTTTCGCGGGAACCCACCTTATCCGTGTTTGTGCTTGTCATCCTTGCCTGGCGGCTGGCCGCCATTGGCCGGCGGCGCGGCCGCTTGCTGATGCCCGGGCTGGGCCGGGTGCGGCGGCACCGCGGCCGCATGGGCTTGCGGCTGTGGCGGCGGGGCTTGAGGCGCGGGCGGCACCTGATGCTCATGCCGCGGCACATCGGCCATGCGCTGCTGTGGCATCACATGTTGTTGCGGCGGCGGTGCCGCGGGTGCTTGAGGCGCTTCATGTTCGTGTCGCGGCACATCGGCCATGCGCTGCTGCGGCATCACATGTTGCTGCTGCGGCGGCGCGGCGGGAGCTTGAGGTGCGGGAAGCGCTTCGTGTCCGTGTCGCGGCACATCGGCCATGCGTTGCTGCGGCATCACATGTTGCTGCGGCAGTGGTGCCACGGGAGCTTGAGATGCAGGCGGCGCTTGACGCTCGTGCCGAGGCATTTCGGCTACCTGCGGCGGAGGCTGCATACGCGGTCCGGATGGCGAGGCGGCCGGCACGGGATGATTGTCGCGCGCGGGCATCTGTTGGCGGGCAAAATTCTCGCGCGCCGTTTGCGGCGCCGCACCTGGCGGGATTGGTGGGTGTTGCGCGAAACGCTCGGGCGGCGCCTGAGCTGGCGCTGGCGGCGCGGCGGCATGCTCCATTATCACGGGACGCGAGCTGGCAGGCGAAGGGCCTCGCGCAACCGCCGCATTCTGCGCTTCTTCGTGTTCGTGCGCCGCGTAGGTCTGATTGTGCATGGTCTGATCGACATGCGCCGCCCAATTGAGGCGCTGGACGCGCTCATTCTGCCAATGTGCCTCGACCGCGGGCGCATTCTTGGCGTGGAAGGCGCGCCAATTTGGGTCTTGGCTCGCTTGCTGCTGCCAGGCCTGGCGCTGGGCCGCGATCGCGCCGCGGCGCGTCATCCAGTTATTCTCGGCGACCGGCTGATGGCGATCCTGCCGGCCCGCGTCATACAGCGAGCGTGCCCGCGCCAGATAACGGCCCGCGATTGCGGCGCGCGGCGCGAAGGCATCGCCCGGCAAAAGGCGTCCGGATCGGTCATAGACCGCGACCAGCCGGCCGCCTTCGAAGCCATAACCGTAACTGGGATCCTGGATGAAGTAGGGCTCGTCCGCGCCCGCCTCATAATAATAATAACGCTCGCCGCCCGGCACGGCTTCGACCACGCGTTCCGATCCGTCGTCGCTGACCCAGACCCAAGGCTGGACATTGCCATAGTCATAGACATAGTCCGGCGGCGCCTCGCCAAACATGGCGCTCATTTCGTAAGCGCGATCGGGAAACGCATATGCTTCCTCGGCATCGGCCACTTCGTTGACCGGGACGGCCGGCGCAGGAGGCAGATAATCGGCGGCCGGCGCATCGGTCAGCGCCGCGCCCTCCGCCACGGGCGCAAGGGCAGCGGACGGCTGATCGCCGGTCTTGCAGCCGGAGATCGCCAGCGCCGCCGCGCTGATCAGAAGGCAGCGGGCCAACACCCATTTTGCCGGAATGACAAGCTTTGTGGCGCTTTTCATGACGTTCTCCGCTCGGGCGCGATGTGCGCGCCTCTCTCTTGGCGGATGTAGAACGCATTGCGATCGGCAAAGTTCTAAGAAGTTCCTTCCTTTCAATTTGCCAATCTGGAACGGAGAATCACGCGACGGTTGCGACGCCCTGGCGGCACGAGTCCGGGTTTCATGCCGCCCGGTTTTTCTGGACCCAGAACACATACATGCGGGAGAATGTGTCCGGGATTGTCGTTCTCGAACGCATGCCAGTGATCGAGGTTGGTGGCGGCCGGATCGTCAGGAAATCGCCGCCGATAGGCTTGAAGGGTCGCATTGTCCGATTTCGAAGCCCAGAAATGTCAGGCCATTCTCTTCGAGAAACGCGGCGATCGAGGGCAGCCGCATCCGCTGCTCCTGGACGTGGAACAGCAGGTCGCGGCAGCTGCTCACGCCAAAAAAATCACCGAAAGCGCTGCCAAGCTGTCCGCTTTGGTCCAGTGCCAGCAAATCCTGGCGGCAGCGCCTGATGTCATCGGCGGATGGGCCATACCCCTGCTGCGCAATGAACTGCCGCGCCTCGACGATGCCCCGCCGCGCCGCTTCGCTGTAAAGGCCCACCAGCATGAACCCGCCGGGACGCAGCAGGGATAAAAGCGCCCGCCATCCGGCGAAGGGGTCGGCCAGATGATGCAGCACCCCCGAACATTCCACGACATCGAAGCGGCGCGCGCGCTCGCCCAGCTCCAGCAAATCCGCCTGGGCAAATTCGATTGCCGTCAGCCCGAGCTCCCGCGCCTTGCGCCGGGCATAGCCCAGACTGGAAAGGCTGAGATCGATCGCCAGCACCCGCGCCGCCACGCCCTGCGCGATTTCAAGGGCAAGCTGGCCCGGTGCCGCAGCCGGCGCTGAGAAATTCCGCAATTCCGCCGCCTGTCTCAGATCGCGAAAATCGCGGCCGGGAATTTCCGGCGCAAATAGCTGGTGACGGTGTTGGCCTTTTCGGCCGGCGGCATTCGGACCCAGCGCGGATAGGGATTTTCTTCATATTGGTTCCGCACCAGGCGCGAGACCGCGTCCTCGATGGGCGTCAGCCTTGGCGTGGTGGCGCGCAATTGCGCCTCCTCCTGCGGCTCGCGCACCTGTTGCGCCAGAACGGCGGCAACCTGCTCCGGGCCATGCCCTCTCCAGCAGCCGGGCGGCGCCGGAAAGAGAATGAAGCGGAAAATAGGCCGCCACCGCCAAGAGCCGCAGGGAAGAGACCGCCGTTCCGGTTTCGAGCGCCGCGGCCAACGCATCGCGCAGTTCGCCTGCCCGGCGAATTTCCTCCTCGTCGTGGAAAAACACATATTCGTTGATGAAACATTGGCGCGCGAGCGCGGCATAAAATTCCAGCGCCCGTGTCATCCGCATGCATCGCCTTGCTGCCGCGTCCAGCAGCAAACGCCGCGCCATGGTGAGAAAGCGCTCGAGTTCGATGTCGGTGTTCTGCGCCGAAACCAGCAGCGCCAGGAGCAATTCGTCGTCCGCCAGTCCCTCTGGGCCCCCGACCGAACAATTCCGGCGCCGGCAACGCCCGCGGCCAGGCCTGCGCGGCCCGCGCCACGCAGGCGCCGATCTGCGCGCTCTGCTTGATGAGACGGGCGGCGGTGCGGGCAAGTTCGCCCGGCCGGGCCCAAGGCTCGGTCAAGGCGCGCGCCATCGTGCGGCGGGCTTGGGCGTCGTCGCTCGGCCCACGCGATCTGCTTGACGATGTCCACGAAAATCCGCTTGGCGCTCGCCGTCTCCTTGATCCGCAGCGACCGGTGGATCGTCTCCGAGCGCGCGCGCGGCATCGCCGCTGGCCGCCAGCACGCAAGCCAGGCCGTTCAAGCCCATCGACTATCTTCGGGATTGATCTGCAGGAGCTGCCGGTAAACGGCGATGGCCTCATCCAGCCGCCCCTGGTCCTTGAGCATGGCGCCAAGATTGTCCAGCGCCCGGGTAAAGCCCGGCGCGAGGCCAAGCGCCCGGCGGGTGCTGGCTTCCGCTTCCTCTAGCTTGCCCTGCTCCCACAGTACCGTGCCGAGATTGTCATGCGCCCCGGCAAAGTCCGGCTTCAGGACCAGCGCCCGGCGGATACAGGCTTCGCCCTCGTCCAACGCCCCTTGCCGGCAAAGCGCGGCGCCCAGATTGTTGAGCGCCTCGGCATAATCGGGCTCCAGGGCAAGCGCCCGGCGATAACAAGCCACCGCCTCGTCCAGCCTGTTCCGGCCAAGAAGCACGGTGCCGAGATTGTTATGGGCGCCGGCCAGGTTCGGCTGAAGGGTCAAGCGCGCGGCGATAGCTGGCCTCGGCCTCTTCCAGTTTTCCCTGTTCCCAAAGCGCATTGCCGAGATTGTGGTGCGCGCCGGCCAGGTCCGGCTTGAGGGCGAGCATTTGGCCATAACAGGCGACGGCCTCATCCAGGCGTCCCGCCTGATGATGCCCGACGGCTTGCGCAAATATGCTCCGGAGATCCGGCGCCAAAACAGTCCTTAAAGGATATTAAGCCCCCCTAAATCATATCCGGCGGAGAGGCTTTTTCAATCATGGCCGGCGCGGCGGAACGCCAAGATCAAGTAACTCCTTCGATTTTTCTATCACCGCCAACGCGCCCGATGCCCGGCACAGGTCTGGCGCGCCAAAGCTGTGCGCTCTCAACCACACATGGCTTTATTAGCTCCGTACACCCCATCCGAGCCCCCTCTTATGGGAGAGGAAAGGCAAGACCTCCCTATTATCTTCCTGCCTTAAGGCATAAGCCCTTCGCGGTGCCTATCAAATTCAACAGACAGGTTACTGCCAAAGCGAAGGTTATATGACGCTTTGGTATTATTTACATTATGTGGAACTGGGGAGAGCGTGCCGGCTTGGCGAGGCGATTTGGCTCGCCGACAAAGGGGATAACAACCTTTTTCGTTCAAGAATATCGCGGCTAGCGCCTGACGCGCTGGCCACTCAGGCCGCACCAAAGGGGGAACTCAATATGAGTATGTCTTTCAAGCAGTCATTATTCATTGGCTCGTCGCATCGCCGCGTTTGCGGTGGCAGCAGCGCCCGCATTTGCCCAACAGGCCAATCAGGCCAATGCATCGGAAACCGTGATCGTCACCGGCACCCGCGTGCAGGGCATGACGGCCGCCGACTCGGCCGCGCCCATCACGGTGTTGGGCACCGACGCCTTGACTCACGGCACCGGCTCGAGCGACTTGCGCCAGCAATTGGGCGCGGCGGTT
Source organism: uncultured Alphaproteobacteria bacterium (assembly GCA_963766265.1). GTDB lineage: Bacteria > Pseudomonadota > Alphaproteobacteria > Micropepsales > Micropepsaceae > Rhizomicrobium. Next base: position 358,205 of record CAVXYX010000005.1, on the reverse strand, counting down.
CCCTCCTTCACCGCCCAGCAATTCGGCGGCGACACCGCGAACCTGACGCTCTCCGCGGCGTTGCGCGGCTTGTCTCCCAACGACACCCTGGTGCTGATAAACGGCCATCGCCGTCACTATTCGGGCAACCTTCACGTCGACTCCGGCGACTACACCAGCGGCAGCTCGGCGCCCGACATTTCGCTGATCCCGCAAGCCGCCATCGACCATGTCGAAGTGCTGCTGGACGGCGCGGCCGCCCAGTACGGCACCGACGCCATCGCCGGCGTCGTCAACATCATCCTCAAGAACAAATCCTCGGGCGGCCAGTTCTCGGCCAACGCGGGCTCGCTATTACAACCGTGGCGGCATCGCCACCGCGAACGGCGTGGCCAGCGCCGGCGACAAATACGACCTTTCCTACAATATGGGCCTGCCTTTGTTCGACAAAGGCTTCGTCAACTTCACCGTCGAGAAGCAGTTCGGCGGCTTCACCCAGTATGGCGGCGCCGACTACCGCGTGGCGGGCAAGGGTCCCGACGGCGAGGGCCTGCAGACCGGACCGCCGGTCAATGGCGATCTTCCCGGCTTGCGGTCGGCGCAGAAGATCCCGGGTTATCCGCGGATCAACCCGATCAACGGCAATCCCGAATACCAGCTCACCATGGCGGAAGTGAATGCTGGCTATGATTTCAGCGACAATTTCCAGCTCTATGCCTTCGGCACCATCGGCCACAAATTCGGCAGGTCGTACGAAAACAACCGCATGCCGGACAAGGTCACTGGCCACGCCGGGCTCCAGCCAGCCCTGCACGGCGACCAATCCGAACGGCTATGCCACGGGCTCCAGCACGGCGAATGGCATTACGCCGTCCTGCACCGGGTCCGTTCGCGCTCGCCACCTCCAATGGTTACAGCGGGCCTCCCGGGCACGCCGGGCGCGGGCCTCAACCCCGCCACCGGCACGTCATCTCGTCGGGCGCAGCGGGCAGCTATACCTCGCCGGGCGAACTTGCTTCCGGCTTCCCGGAAGGCTTCCGCCCGTTGGAATCCCTCAAGGAAGACGATTATCAGTACAATATCGGCGAGAAGTTCAACGCCTTCGGCTGGGCCTTCGACGTGGATGTCGGCTACGGCAAGGACATCGACGATATCTACACCTTGAACTCCGTCAACCGTTCGCTGTTCATCGACACCCACACCACGCCGACCAATTTCTATGACGGCCGTTTCACCGCCAGCCAGTTACCGGGCACCCTCGACGCCACCCACGCCTTCAATGTGGGCATGGCATCGCCCCTGACGGTGGCGCTGGGCTGGAAGCGCGTGAAGACGGGTTCGCCATCGGGTCGGGCGATGCGGCGTCCTATTACAAGGAAGGCGCCAACTCCTTCCCGGGCTTCCCGCCCGCGGGCACGACCGACAAGCCCGCAAGAACTATGCGGCCTATATCGACTTCGCGCTGGCGCCGATCGAGGCCCTTCAGCTCGACGTCGCCGGCCGCGCCGAGCATTACACCGACTTCGGCGATACCCAGATCGGCAAGATCACGGCGCGTTACGACTTCAACTCCGCAATGTGCGATCCGCGGCACCATCTCGACCGGCTTCCGTGCTCCGACCCTGGCGGAAGAATTCTACACCGCCGTCAACGTCTCGCCGAACAACGCCTCGGTGCAGTTGCCCGCCAACTCGGCGGCGGCCAACTTCCTGGGCCTGGAGAACCTCAAGCCGGAAGTCTCGACCAGCTATTCGGTCGGTCTTGTGGCCCATCCGCTCCAGGACCTCAGCGTGACGGTGGACGCTCTATTCGATCGCCATCGGCAACCGCATCACCACCTCGAGCGAAGTCTGCGGCCTGGGTTGCACGCCGCTGGCGCCGGCACTGGTGAATCCGGCGATCGCGCTTGCGATCATGTCACGATCGATCCCACGGTCACACAGTACGGCGTGACGTCGTTCCTGAACGCCATCGCCAGCCTGACCCACGGTGTCGACCTCACCGCCAACTATCCGACCGACTTCGGCCAATATGGTCTGGTCAACTGGACCTTGGCGGGCAACTACAACGAGACCTCGATCTCGAGTGTTGCTCCCGCGCCGGCGCAAGCTGGCCGCGGTCTGGCGCCACCTTCTTCACCCAGGAGACGCTGTTCAACTTCGTGCATGCGGTGTCCGAACATGAGGGCCAACCTCACCGCCGACTGGTCGCTCGACGAGTGGGGCGTGACGCTGCGCGAGAGCTATTGGGGTCCGGTCCAGCACGGCTACACCAGCGCGGCCGGCTGCGACACGCTCCCGACTTGCACCTTCATCCACCAGGCGCCCGTTCTCCTGACGGACTTGGAAGGCCGGTACAACATCACCGACCAGCTCCAGCTCGCGATCGGCGCCAACAACCTGTTCAACATGCATCCAGAACACGGTGCCGTGGAATCCGAACGCCTTCTGCACCGGCGCGGGTTGCGGTGCGCCGGCCAATGGCGGCAACGTGCTCGACACGCCCGACTTCAGCAACTTCGATCCCAATGGCGGCTATTACTACGGCCGCATCTCGTTCAACTTCTAAACACGGCCTGAGCGGCCACCCCTGGCCGCCAGACAAATTGGCCCAGACCTTCCAAGGTCTGGGCCTTTTTTTTACCTTACCGTGCCGCCAGGCCATCCCACGCCGGATAGAAAAAGGTTGCCCGCCCCGGAAGCCTCTGAGAGTTTGGGCGGGATGGAGCGGACAGGAACCCTTCATGGCCGCGGCGCTGTTAGCGGTGACGGCGGCCGCCATGGCCGATACCGCGCCCGCGATCACCCTGCCGCTTTCCCATTCCGGGTCTCTGATCCCGCCCCGCCTGGAAACAAAGGACCTGACGCCAGCGACGCGGAAAATCCGTCGAGGAAGCCATCGCCAGCTGCCAAGCGGGCCAGCCAGGCCGCGCCGGCGGCCGAGGACATTGTCCAGGCGGCGATGAAAGCGCCGGGACAATGCCGGCAAAATCCGTCATGGCTTTGACGCGCTCGATGTGGGCGGCGCTCCTGCCGCTATCAAGGCGCACGTGGTCAGCGGCCGCGCCACCGGCCTGGGCGTGATGCGCTGCCGGAGCGCAATTGTTTGCCGGCCGCTTCCGCGATGGCCGGCTGGATGGGCCGGGGGGCGACACGTCGCTGACCGCGCCTGATGCCTATGAAGGCGACTACCATGACGGCGCGCGCTCGGGTTCGGGGTCGAGCGCGACAAGGATGGCTTCTATCCCGGGCTCTATGGCGTCACCAGAGCCCGCGGGCCGCAAGATCAACATGGAGATGCTGGGCCTTCAGGACTTCAAGGATGCGCATTGGGCCGGCCGTTATGGCTTCTATAGCGGACCCAAAATCGCCTGCACCCTGATCAAGGGCGCGGTGCTGGAGGGAAGCGTGCTGACGGCCATGGCGCCAAATTCGATTCGCGACGGCCACCTGATCGAGCAGGGCCTCTACAGACTGGGCGCGCCGCAGACGGCACAGGGCCGCCATGCTGAACTCGCCGAGAGGGCTTCCATGACCAGAGACAAGAACACGCGCCTTTCTTGGCCATCCCACCGGCCTGGGCTGGTTGAGCGGCTCGGAATTCTGGGAGCGCTTTTCCTATTACGGCATGCAGGCGCTGCTGGTGATCTACATGACCCAGTATCTGCTTCTTCCCGGGCATGTGGAGCAGGTCTGGGCCTTCGTCCCTTCCGCCACGCCGTCGAATCGGTTTATGGCAAGCTCACGCCGCCGGCACTGGCCTCGATCATATTCGGCTTCTATGCGGGCTTCGTCTATCTGACGCCGCTGGCGGGCGGCTGGGTGGCGGACCGGCTGATCGGCCGCACCAGCACCGTCACGATCGGCGCGCTGCTGATGGCGCTGGGCCATTTCCTGATGGCGTTCGAAGCCAGTTTCCTGCTTCGCGCTGCTTTGCCTTCTGATCGGCGTGGGCTGCTTCAAGGGCAACATCGCCGCCCAAGTGGGCGATCTCTATGCCGCCAACGATCCCCGGCGCGCCGATGGCTTCCAGATCTATTATCATCGGCATCCAGATCGCGGTGATCATCTCGCCATTCATCTGCGGCACCTTGGGAGAAACCGTGGGCTGGTCTTACGGCTTCGGCGCCGCCGGCGTGGGCATGCTGATCGGCCTTGCCACCTATCTGATAGGCCGCCCCTCATTGCCGCCGGAGAAAATGCGCGGTGGCGAGGTGGTGCGCCCGCCCATGACCAGACGCGATGGCGTGGCGGTGGCGATCCTGATCGGGCTGGTCCCGGTCCTGGCGCTATCGCTGGTGGGCAATATGCAGATCTTCAACGCCTATCTGATCTGGGCGCAAAAGAATTTCCAGCTGGTATTCTTCGGCAGGACCATGCCCATCACCTGGATGCTCTCGGTGGATGCCTTCATCAGCACCATCCTGATGGCGGGCTCGGTGCTGTTCTGGCACTGGTGGGCCAAGCGCTGGACCGAGCCGGACGAGATCACCAAGATGGTGATCGGCGTGGTGATCGCGGCGTTCGCGCCGGTCGTGCTTGCGATAGCCTCGGCGGTGGTGGCGTCCACCGGCCATCCTGTCTCGCTGATCTGGGCGGTGGCCTTCCATGTCCTCAACGATTTAGGCTTCGCCAATGTGCTGCCGGTGGCGCTTGGCGCTCTATTCCCGGGCCGCGCCCAAGGGCCTCGCGGGGATCATGGTGGCGGTCTATTACCTTCAGCTTTTCCTCGCCAACATGTTCGTCGGCTATCTGGGCAGCTTGTTCGGACAAGATGCCCGGCCACCCAATTCTGGCTTTTGCATGTGGGGTTGATGGCGGTATCGGCGGTGATCCTGATCGCGGTCCGCCATTTCGCGGGCGGTATCATCGCGCCTTCCTACGATCATGCCGCCAAGCCGGCGGAGCAACTGGCATAAGTCCTCGCCACGCGCTATAGGCTGAACGCCGAGGACACGCAATGAAACAGAACAGTGTCTTTCGAAGTTCTTTTGAGCGCCGCGGTGGTCGTGGTGGCGGTGAGCTTTCTCGCCTACACCTATCTGATCACCGGCGGCGCCAGGCCGTCCGATTATGAACTGAACGCCGAGCATGGCCCATGCCGACGGACTTTCGGCGCACGCGTCCGACGTGCGGATCGGCGGCATCAAGGTGGGTGGCGTCTCCGGTCTCTCCCTCGATCCCAAGACCTACAAGGCGATCGTGCGGCTGCGCATCCGCAGCGATGTGCAAATTCCCGGTGAACTCGACCATCAGCGTGGCCAGCGGCGGTTTCAGCCCGGGCGCCTATCTCGCCATTACGCCGGGCTCAGCAGTCGCACCTTGCCGCCGGGAAGCACCATCGCCGCGCGCTAACCGGCTGACATACCGTGCGTTTTTGCTCTCGCGCTTTATGCCATCGCAATACCGACTCGCCCGCTGCGGCTGAAGGGTAACTTGACCGTCTTTGGTGCTGGTGGGAGCATATCCGCCACATGGTTCGGACCCTCCGCCTCGCAGCCATTCAATTGGCGCTCGCCGCCATGATGCTGCGCGCGTTGCTGCCAATGGGCTGGATGCCCAATCCGGATGGCTTCGCCCAATCGCCACTGGTGATCTGCCTGATGGACATGCCGTCGGGCATGGACATGTCGCATGCGATGGACATGTCGAAGCCGATGGACATGGGCATACAGGGGCATGGCCAAGATCACGGCCAGCAGCAGAATAACGAGCAATGCCCCTTCGCCGCTGCGCCACACATCGCCGCGCCCGTCACGGTCGCGGCGATCGCGCCACCTTCAGAGCTGGCACACTTCGCCGAGAAGCCCGCGAGCCGCACGCATCTTGCCTTCGCGCTCGATTATCATCCGCAGTCGCCGCGCGCGCCTCCAACCCTGATCTGATTTTCCAGAGCGGCCTGCCTTTGGGCAGGCCTTCGCCGGCACTTATGCGCTTGCGCATGTGCTGGCCATTTCCGCTACTTGGAGTCGGATCATGTTCAGTCTTAATCGTCTGCTTTTCCCTGTTCAGAAATACAAACGCCTACTCGTATCTCCCGCTTTGGCGGTGGCCTCATCGGCCTTGATGCTGTCGTTACTGCCACAATCGGCCCACGCCCACGCCATTGCCGGTGATCGCGTGTTTCCCGCCACGCTTGAGGTCGACGATCCTTCGGTTGCAACCGAACTTTCATTGCCGTCCGTAAGCTGGGCACGCGGTCCGCTCGATGATAACGGCAATTTTCCAAACATGACCAATATCGGAGCCGAATTCGACTTGTTGGTTGCTCCGAATTTTGCGGTTGGAATCTCCGACGGCTGGAATTCCCAGACCGCCAGGGGAGAACGCGGCGTTTATGGGTATGACAGCATCGAGGTTTCCGGAAAATATCTGTTTTACGAAAATGACGAGCATGAGATCCTGATGTCCGCCGGTCTAAAGGTGGATATTGGCGGTACGGGCGCGTCCAGCTTCGGCGACGACGGCACCAGCACATTCACCCCGACATATTATGTCGGAAAGGGCATGGGGGACTTGCCCGACAACATGGCGCTGCTGAAGCCCTTTGCCATCACCGGCACGCTTGGCGTGGCGATCGCGCAAAACCGGAGCAGTCCCGATGTGCTCCAGCCGGGGATCACGCTGCAATACAGCATGCCGTACCTGAAATCCGCGGTGAAGGACTATGACCTTCCCACTTTTGTCAATCACTTGATTCCAGTGGTCGAGATTCCGCTCTCTGTTGGTCTCAACAATGGCGCCCATACCTGGGGCGGGACCGTCAATCCCGGAATCATCTACATCGGCAACACGTGGCAATTCGCCGTCGAAGCGTCGTTGCCCCTCACTGCCGGGGATCAGCATGGCGTTGGCGTCAACGCACAGTTTCACGTTTTCCTCGACGACCTCGTGCCGGCGTTCTTTCAACCCCTGACAGGGAGAATCTGATGAGCAAATCTACGACAATCCGCATGTTTTTGCAGGCCATCGCGATCGCGCTTCTTTTGGGAGCCCCCACAGGCGCAATCGCCCACGCCTTTCTCGACAATGCGACACCGAAGGTTGGTTCGGTCGTTACCGCGCCACCGAAAACGATCCGCATTCAATTCACGCAGCGGGTCGAAGTGGCGTTCTCGCATATCCATCTTTTCGCGCCCGGCGGCCAGGAAATTGCGATGGGCCCGGCGGCAATCGATCCTTCCGATCAAACCCAGCTGTCGGCGCCGGTGACCGGCGCACTCGCTCCAGGTCAATACGAAGTGCGGTGGGACGTGTTGTCGGTCGATACCCACCGGACAAATGGCCACTTCCCTTTCACGTACCAGCCCTAGGCGTTTGAATGGAAATTACTCTCGTCGGCCTGCGCTTCGTCCAGTATATGGCAGTGATGATCCTGTTCGGGTCATCACTGTTTCCCTACTATGCCTTGGCAAAGAATGGGAGCAATCGCGGCTGCGACACCGACATGGCGGCGTTTGTCCAACGGGTCGCGTTCTATGCCTCGCTGGCGGCGCTGTTGTCGGCGATCGGATGGCTTGGCTGCGAAGCCGTGCTTATGAGCGGTGACGCCAACGGGTATCGTGACAGCCCCACGATACGGGCCGTGCTGGGCGGCACGGAATTCGGCGAGATATGGCGCTGGCGGCTGTTGCTTCTGTTGCTTATGACGATTTTTCTGGGATGGCGCATCTTCCACCATCGCACGCCGCTGGCATGGCCGGTTCTTGCTTCGGGCGTCCTGCTGGTCGCAAGTCTTGCTGGTGTGGGGCATGGGGCCATGGGCCTCGGGTTCAGCGAATGGACGCACCTGGGAAATCAGGCGCTCCATTTGCTAGCCGCCGCGGTCTGGATCGGCGGATTGCTGTCGCTTTTCCACGCGATCCGTTATATCCGCAATGCCGGGCTCGGCGTCGAGATGCTGCGGCATGCGCTTGACCGTTTTTCACTGGTAGGCTTCATCGCCGTGTTGTTGATCGTGGCCAGTGGCCTCCTCAATTCCTGGTTCCTGGTTGGTTCGTTCCGTGCTCTTTTCAATACGACATACGGTCAAGTGCTGATGGTCAAGGTCGCATGTTTCCTCTTCATGGTCGCGTTAGCGCTTTTCAACCGGCTTCTTCTGATGCCCCGGCTTTCCGGTGCGGATGACGGGGAGAGCTCGCTGCGGATGCTTTTGCGCTCGGTCGTCGCCGAACAAATTTTCGCCATTCTGGTCGTCGCAACCGTCAGCCTGCTGGGCACCCTGCCGCCCGCCATGGACAGGATGGTAATGTAGCCTCGTTCGTTGTCGTTCAATGTCAGAGGAGATCACCATGAAGATGCGAGTTTTCCTTGCTGCCGCGCTGATCGCCTTTCCGACCGCCTCCTGGGCCCATGCCCGCCTCAAGCAATCCGATCCTGCCCAAGGCGCGACGGTCGCGGCCCCCAAAGAACTCGCGCTCACTTTCACCGAAAAGCTCGAGTCTGGCTTCAGCGGCGTCGCGGTGACGGACGCGCAAGGTCACGATATGGAGGCTGGCAAGCCGGCGATTTCCGGCGCCTCGATGACCGTAAGGCTGAAACCGCTTCCGGCCGGTGTCTATCATGTAGCTTGGCATGTGGTCTCGGTAGATACCTACCGCACCGAAGGGACGTACGACTTCACCGTCAAGCCGTAATCATGGTCCTGGCGTTGGGTCGGAGCTTTTAACTCGTGTTGCGTGGCTTCCAGTGGAGTGCGCCCTGATCAGCCGGCGTTCTTTACATGCACATGGCGATGGCTGTGCTTCTTGCCATGGGTGTGCGTCTCGGTCTTGAGCTCGACCGGCAGCATCACCAGGCGGCCATGCCGCACACCCCGCTCGGCAATTACATGTTCGCCCAGCCTGCGCACATCGCTGCTCTCCCCGCACAGGACGTTCACTTCCATCCGGCTGTGATGGTCGAGCGGAATCTGTAGCGAGCCCACCGAGAGATCGTGATTGTCATGCATCGCCTTGGCCAGCCGTTTGGCCAGATCGCGCTCGGCATAGTCATAGGCATAGACCAGGGCGGCAACGCATTCGCCGGTGCCATTTTCTTCGGCCGTTTGTCGGATACCGTTGCGCGCCAGATCGCGGATTGCCTCTGAGCGATTCTGATAGCCTCGCTTGCGCACCAGCCGGTCAATTTCAGCGGCCAGTTCGTCGTCCAGGACAATGGTGACGCGTTGCATCTGGGTCCCCTTACACATTTGTCACGCTATTCGGCCTTCCGGGGTAATTCAATCCACACCAAAAAGACTTGCCCGTCCGGCGGCCTTTGGTATGACTATTTTCCATAATCATCATACGTGCAGAAACGCGGCGGACGACGGGGATGTCGGGGGGTAAGTATCAATTCTTTTGCGGCATTCTGCCGGCGCTGTTTTTGTTCGCGCCCTCTGCGCGCGCGCAGCAGGCTGCCTCGCAAAGCCTGGAAACCGTCACCGTCACCGGCCGCGCTCAGGATCTTTCCGGCATCGCGGAATCGGCCAACCAAGGCGTGGTGAGCGCCGCCGATTTGTCGCTCAGGCCGCTGCTGCGTCCCGGCGAAGTGGTAGAGCAAATCCCCGGCGTCATCATCACCCAGCATTCAGCGGCAGCGGAAAGGCCAACCAGTATTTCCTGCGCGGCTTCAATCTCGACCACGGCACCGATCTGGCCGTCAGCGTGGACGAGATGCCGGTCAACATGCCCAGTCACGCCCATGGCCAGGGTTATGCCGATCTCAATTTCCTGATTCCGGAATTGGTGCGCCAGGTCGCCTATGAGAAAGGTCCCTACTATGCCGATGTCGGCGATTTCGGTTCGGCCGGCGCCTTCAACATCCAATATTACGACGTGCTGCCGCGCGGGCTTGCGCGGTTGGAAGGCGGCCAGTTCGGTTACGGCCGCGCCCTTCTCGCCGACAATGAAGGCATCGGCGAGGGCAATCTCATTTATGCGCTGGAAGCCGGAGCATAATGACGGCCCCTGGGTGAAGGGCGACGATGAGCGCAAGCTCGACGGCGTGCTGCGCTATGCCCAAGGCTCGGACGACCGGGGCTGGACCGTCTCGGCCATGGCCTATCACAATATCTGGAATTCGACCGACCAGATTCCCGACCGCGCCATCATCGGAGAAAGCGATTCCTGTCGGCGCGCCACCGGCACCCGCCCAGGACATGATCTCGCGCTGGGGCGCGATCGATCCCTCCGATGGCGGCGAGACGGGGCGTTATTCGCTGGACGCTGCCTGGCATTTGAACAGTGGCAATTCCCGCATAAATGCCACGGCGTACGGCCTCTATTACGACCTCAATTTGTTTTCCAACTTCACCTACTTCCTCGACGATCCGGTGCATGGCGACCAGATCGAGCAACAGGACAACCGCTTTGTGTTCGGCGGCAAGCTCACCGATGCCTGGTCGCACATGTTGCTGGGCCGGGATTCGGTGACCACATTCGGCCTCGAATTCCGCAATGACGACATCAAGAATGGTCTGTTCCACACCGAGCAGCGGGCACGGCTTTCCCTCACTACCGAGAACGACATCGCCGAAACCACGCTCAGCCCCTATGTCGAGAACCAGACCCGCTGGAACGACTGGTTCCGGACCGTCATCGGCCTTCGCAGTGATGCCTATTGGATGGACGTGCGCAACGTTGCCGGCGGCAATTCCGGCGACGCGGCGGCGCAGGTCTTGAGCCCAAAAGTGAATCTGATCTTCGGGCCCTGGCAGCAGACCGAATTCTATGCGGATTTTGGCCAGGGCTTTCACAGCAACGATGCGCGGGGCGTGGTGGCCGCCACCGATCCCGCCACGCCGCTGCCCCGTTCCACTGGCGCGGAAGCAGGCCTGCGCACCGGGATCGTCCCCGACCTCAAAAGCGAATTGTCCTTCTGGCTGCTTGATCTGCAGTCGGAATTGGTGTGGGACGGCGATGCCGGCACCAACGCACCCAGCGGGCCCACCCGCCGCTATGGCATCGAGCTGGCCAACTGGTACACGCCCACCAAATGGCTGACCATCGACGCGGATTATGCCTGGTCGCACGCCCGCTTCACCGACAAGGAACTCGCCGGTCCATTCGTGCCGGAAGCGCTGGTGGCCACGTTCGACGGGGGCGTCGCGGTCCATGATCTGGACGGCGCGCTGGCGGCCTGGTCTGCGGGCTTGAGGCTACGCTATTTCGGGCCGCGGCCTCTGACGCAGGACGGCACCATCCAATCCCAGGCCACGACCCTTCTTTACGGCAATATCGGCTATCAATTCGACCGGGACTGGTCGGTGAGCTTCGACGTCTTCAATCTGCTGGACGCAAAGAGTAGCGACATCGACTATTATTACGCGTCACGCCTTCCCGGGGAGCCTCTCGCCGGGATCGACGACATCCACACCCATCCGTCGGAGCCGCGGGAATTCCGCCTCAGCGTGACGCGGCTGCTCTAGAACGGCGTCAGGCGTCGATCTTCAAGTCCCGCAACAGGGCGCGAAGCTGTGTGGCTTTGGCCACCCCGTTCGCCACCTCGAACTGGCTTTGCGCCCGCCGCCACAGGGGCACGGCCTGTTTTAGTACCGTCTGGCCCGCCTTGGTGAGGCTGATAGCGTGCTGCCGGGCGTCGTTCCTGGCGGCGCCCACGCTGATCAGGCCGGCCTTCTCCAGGGGGCGCAGGTTCTTTCCCGCCGTGGTGCGATCCAATTCAAGCTTCTCTGCCACGCTGTTGACCGAGGCTTCGCCCAGCTCGTTGACCAAAACCAGGATGGCGAACTGTGTGGCGCGCAAACCGCTGGGCGCCAGTTCCGCGTCATAGAAATTGGAGATGCGCCGCGCCGCGCGCCGCAGCGCCACGCAGTTGCAGTCCTTTACCCCGAGCTTGGTCGTCTGTTCCATGAAGGGAGTATATGCTCTTAACCCCGCCGACACAAATGCAGGATCGTAAACGGGCAAATTCGGCCGTTAACCGCGCCGGGAGAATCCCCTGTGCCCCGCTATGGTTTGGTTCTATGCAGCCGAGGTCGGACCGCTTCAGGGATGCAAGTCCATGGCTCTTCGCAGAGGTTTTTTGGCGTTGTTCGGCATGGTTGCCGCGTCGCCCGCTTTCGCGGCGGCGGATGCGACGGCGATCCCGCCCCCGCCCGCTCTGGTGCAACCGGTCACGGTACTGCTGGTCTTCCTGGCGATATTTGTCGCCGCAGCCTGGTCGCTTTCCACCCTGATGGGATTCAGGCACCGCCCTGCCCGCTTGCATCATTGGGGCCGGCGCCGCCGTTCCTGAAGAAAGGGGCGGCGACCGCCTCAGCTCTCGCTGCCGACGGCCGCCAAATGAGCGCCGGGTTGAACGCACGCGTCCTTTATTCCGTGTGCGCCAACGTGGAGGACGCGGTGGGAATTTCCTGAGCTTGGGCCGCGTAGAACGGCATCGACGCGAACAGCATCACCAGCAGCAAAACGCAGAATTCTCGCACCACGCCGGGGACCAGTGAAGTATTTGAATTGCCTGACATTTTAACCTCCTCTATGGGACAATGCTAGGTACCTTGTATAAACAGTATCTTGCATCATACTATAGCAAGGTCAAGTGCTTTGAGATGGAAAATTCGTAACCGTGACGGACAGCCGGCGCGTGTGGCGAAAGAGATGGAAAATCAAATGGCTGGATGATGCGCGATCATCCGGTGACGCGATGCCTTTGTCTACGCGCGTTCCGCCACCTCGATTTCATGCTAACTTTGCGAACGGCTGGGGAGGACAAAATGAAGCTACATGCGCGCGCCGCACTCATGTTCGCCGCCATGAGCTTTGCAACTCCCGCATTGGCGGACGATTGCGGCGGGCTGGTGCAGCGTACCTCGCTCGACATGACGCTCGCGCGCGGGGACGCAATCCTAGTGCCGGCCATCTTCAATGGCACGCAGATGCAGCTGCTGCTCGACACAGGCGGCGGCATTTCGAGCGTCAGTCAAAAAACCGTCAAAGCGCTCAATCTTACGCCCCATGAAGCGAGGGTGAAGACCCTCGACATGCGCGGCAATGCCTCGCAGCGATACGTTCAGCTGGATGAATTCGCGCTGGGCCCGCTGAAAGGCAAGGACGTCGACTTGATGGTATGGCCGGATCCCGGAGCCCAATTCGATGGCTTGCTCGCCGGGGATATCCTGGAGCGCTACGATGTCGAGCTGAACTTCGTCACCCGCAAGTTCAATCTCTTCTCGCCGGATCATTGCGAAGGCAAAGTGATCTATTGGCCGGCCACGGCACTGGCGGTGGTGCCCTTTACCATGACGCGCCCGGCGCGCGGCAATCCCAACGAACCTTCGAGCATCAACATCCTGCGGGACACCCATATCCGGGTATCGGTCACGCTGGACGGCAAAACATTTTCCGCCATCGTCGATACCGGCGCCACCATCACAACCATGAGCGCGGCCGCTGCCAAATCCGCGTTTGGCGTCGCAGCCAACTTCACCCGGCGCGGTAACCGTCGCCCCCAACGATCCACGCTTCGGCTATGTTTTCCACAACCTGGCATTCGAGGGAATCGCGGTGACCAACCCGCATGTGCTGATCCACCCTGATCTGGTGGGCAAGAATGATCCCAACAATACCAATACGGCGGACAGCCACATCACCCGTGTGGACGACGGGATAGGTCCCGACCTGATCATTGGCATGGACGTGTTGAAGCGCTTGCATCTCTACATCGCTTATGGCGAGCGGAAGCTTTACATCACGCCGCCGGACAGCCCGCCGCCGGCGGCCCACTGAACGAAGAAGTTTCAAGGTGCGCCGCGGTTTCGTCTGGCTTCGATCAATTCGCGGATGCGCGCGCTGATCTCGGCATGGACATAGGGCTTTCCGAAAGACGCGAAGCCTTCAGCCCGGCAAAATTCCGCAAGCCCTTTGACCCGCCCCAGTTCCCCGCTGGTGAGCATCACGGGAATGCCGGGCCGGTTCATGGCGATCCAGCGCGCCAAGGCGATGCCGTCATTCTCACCCGGCAGGCGCAGATCGGTGAAGACAAGATCCACTTGCGGCCGGTATTCCAGGATCTCGATCGCCTCGCGGGCGCTGGCCGCCTCCAATACGGCAAAGCCGCAGGCCTCAAGGTGTTCGGTCAAGGCAAGCCGTATCCAGGGCTCATCCTCGACCACCAATACCGTGTACGGATCATCCGACAAGGCACCCCGCCTCCGCCCCCATCAAGCACAATGCGATGGGAAATGTCCGGTTCCGTACCGATCCGGATTTTTTCTTTTCGGATCAATCCCCTAACCGCCAGCCTCCAGCGGGCTCGGGAACTCCAGCGGTCATGTCACCAGGCCCGGTCTGGTGCGTTAAAGAAGCATGACGCAGCGCAGGTGGAGCGTGCGGCGGGCGGGACGCGGCAGGCGGGCAGAACGGTCCATCGGATCGTTCCGCGAAATGACGCCTTTGCCGGGGCGATTCCAGCGACAACGCGAGGGTGTGGGCGCCCATGCCTTGCGGCCACCCTATCCGCGTCATCGGGGCGCCCGAATGGGCGCCTCTTTGGCATGAAACCGCCTTGAAACCTGAGAAACAAAAGCCACGCTGCGCGGTTTAATTTCCAGTGGCAGCAAATGGTATGATTGTGGAACACAAGGACGAAAGACCGCGTAAGAAATACCGGCAGCGCGCAGCAGAAATGCTGAAGCTGGCCAAGGAAGCCCATACCGAGGAAACGCGGTCGTCTTATCTCAATCTCGCCGCGTCGTGGGACGCGCTTGCCAAGCAAGGCGATCCGCAAAACAGATAGCGCCTAATCCCGCTTTTTCCGTCCCTCGAGGACCCGCGTCATGCGCGCGGTCACTTCGGCATAGCGATAGGGCTTGGCGAAGGCGTGAAAATTTCCCGCCTGCGCCGCCACCGTGACCCCGGCCAACGCCGGCAAACATGTGGGCGAGACCGTCACGGTGGACGGTATCGTTGCCGATGTCCATGTCATGCCCAGCGGGATGGTCCTTCTCGATCTGGGCGGGCGTCACCCGGACAATACATTCGTGGCCGTGATTTTCGCGAAGGACACCGCAGCCTTCGACCGCGTGAGCGGATATGTCGGCAACCGCGTGCAGATTTCAGGTACGGTTGAGATCTATCATGGCACGCCCGAAATCAGGCTTGGCAATGAGGGCCAGATCCAGGTGATCATGGCCGCGCGCAACCAGAAGCTTATGATCTAGCCGGAGCCTTCAGCGCTCGCACCGCAAATAACGGTAGGCGATTTGGGCCGACCGGAACGGGTCGGGATCGGCGTCATATTCCCAGATGTAATAGCGAATCTGGGGCCCGGCAGCCGCGAACACCGCCGGCCAATCGGTGGTGCCGCGGCCCAGATCGGTGATGCGGCCGTCGGCCGTGGTGTCCTTCACATGCAGGAAGGCGATGCGGTCGCGATGGGCGCGCAGGAACGCCAGGACAGCCGCGAAATGATCGAGCCCGAAGCCCACCCGCGTCCAATGCACATCCACTTCGAATTGGACAAAGCGGGGATCGGTGTTGGCGGCCACGATCTCCCAGGCCGAGACCGGGCGCGGATGGCCGTCATGGGCGAGGTCGTAGAGATATTTGGTTTTGATTTCTTCGTCGTGATTGTGGACATAGAGCGTCAAGCCTTTGGCCGCCGCCGCCGCGCCAAAGCGATTGAGGTTGGCCGCCGTGGCCAGCGTATCCTGAGGCTCTTGATCCCCGGTTCGCCGAAGCCCGGCGCGCCGATATTCGCTTGGCCCAACGCCACTGCTTCATCCAGAATCGCGCTCCACCTCGCGCTGTCGAGCGGACGATGGCTGCCGACCTGCGTCAAGCCATTCTTGACCAGGAGCGCCTGATAGCTTGCGCGCGGCGCCGGCAATCGGTCGCCCAACCCCTCCATGTTGCGAAAACCGATCGCGTGCATGCGGGCGAAGGTGGTGTCGAGTGCCGGTTCCGGAATGTTCACCGGACCGCCCGCCACCGCGGCCGGCATCTGGGACCGCGGAATCATCGCGCCCAACATGTTGTAGAGCTGGAAACCGATTTTCTCCGGCGGGATGGGTGTGCAGGCGGCCTGCGCGTGAGCGCCATCATCATCAGCACGGATACGACGGCGCAGAGTTTGGGAATGCGGTGTCTGCGCATGCTCATTCGCTCCGGCCGGGTAATCTTGCGGATCACCAATTCATCCACTTCCAGCTTTCCGATCCTGGCATGCCTGATCGCCAGGCTTGCCGACCGCCAGCCTGCCGATGGCGAGCGCGCCGATCGCCATCGCGCCCACCGCAAGCGCGCCGCAGGCGAGCGCACCCATCGCCAGGGCAGCGGGGGGCATCCGGTGTTTGTCGAGATCGCGCATGGGAAGCCTCAATAGACGAAGGGAATGAGTCGCCATGCTGCGGGCGCGATAGGCCTCGTACTCGGCGCCGAAATATCCGGACAGCAATCTTTCCTCCGAACGCATGCGCCCGATCAGGATAGGCACGAACAGCGCCGCCAACACCAGGCCCAGGATGGAGCGGAACGCCAGCGCCCAGCCCACGACGCTGATCAACAGTCCCAGATAGCTGGGATTGCGGATGGTTCTATAAATGCCGTCGGTGACAAGCTGGTGATCCGTCTGGATCGCCACCAGGCCGGAGAACCGCCGTCCCAGCACGAATACCGGCCAGATGCGCAGGATCCCGCCTGCCGCGAACAGCGCGACACCGGCCCATCGCACGCCATCACCGCCGAATGTCAGAAGCCCGACGCGGTCGCTATAGGCCGGCAGCCAGCCATCCAAGGTCCCGATCACCAGGAACACCGGCAACACCCAGCGATTGCCGCGATCCTCCTTTTCGCCGGGGCTGATATTGCCTTGGGTGAAAGCGCCGCCGCCATCAGCGCGAAGGTGACGATGATCAGCGCCGTGCGCGCGGGGCTGGCGAAGAAGATGGCAAATCCGCCCTCGCCCCAAACCGCCAGAAGGAGCCACGCGGCGCCGGCCAGAAGCAGGACACTGAGGGTGATGAGTTTGGTCGCGGTCATCGCAATGGGCGTCTTCGAACTGGACGTCTTCTAACTGGGCGTCTTCTAGATGTCATAGTGC
Organism: uncultured Alphaproteobacteria bacterium; assembly: GCA_963766265.1. Lineage (GTDB taxonomy): Bacteria > Pseudomonadota > Alphaproteobacteria > Micropepsales > Micropepsaceae > Rhizomicrobium. The sequence continues at coordinate 341,187 of CAVXYX010000005.1, read as the reverse complement.
CGTCCGGTGAAACGCGGCCGTCGCGATGACAGATCACGGGAGGCGGATCACGAAAACATTGGCCAGTCAGCCAGGCATAGACATGCCCGTCGGGACCGGAGGCGGCGGCCAATCCCGCCAGGATCAAGACCAGACCCAGCAATGCCGCGACACGCATGGGGGACATGACAGCCTCCTTGGCACGAAGCTTATCACGCTATGGCCGACCCCCTGCAATCGCCCTAAGGTGCGGCAAAACAAGGGGATCCCACATGCACCTTAAATCCGCGCTGATCGCCGCCAGTCTCTTCGCGTTCGCAAACGCCGCTTCCGCACAAGTGCCCGCGGCCGTGACCACGGATCCGCCGCTGGACAAGGCCCATCCGGCGGCGATGGATTATGTGCGCATTCCCAGCCACGGCGCGCTGCTCAATGGCGTGCTCTATACGGCATCGGGCGTTGGTCCGCATCCCGGAGTGGTGCTGTTGCACGGCTTTCCCGGCAATGAGCAGAATCTCGATCTGGCCCAGGCGGTGCGCCGCGCCGGTTTCAATGTGCTCACGCTGCATTATCGCGGCGCCTGGGGCAGCCCCGGCAATTTCTCCTTCGCGCACGCCGCCGAGGATTCCGACGCCGCGGTGGCGTTCATGGCCGGCAACGCCGCCAAATACGCCATCGATCCGGCCCGCATCTTCGTGGTCGGCCACAGCATGGGCGGCTGGCTGGCGGCCAGCGCCACCGATCACGCCCCCAATGTCGCGGGCCTGGTGATGATTTCGGCCTGGGACATCGGCGCCCAGGGGCCGCATTTCCGCGATCCGGCGTTCCGCAAGAAGCATGGCCGCGGGCGATTTTGGCGAGAATGTGATCCCGCTGGCCGGGACCTCGGCAGACGCCTTGATGCAGGAAGCCGCCGCCAATGCCGCGCAATGGGATTTCGTGGATTACACGCCCGCGCTCAAGACCCGCCCGGTGCTGATCATCACCGCCAATGACGGGCTGACCCCCGACAATGTGCGGCTGGGCAAGGCCTTGCAGGGCGCGGGCGCCAAGGATGTGAGCGAGATCCATATGGAGACCGACCATCCCTATTCCGATCACCGCATCGCGCTGGAAGCGGCGATCGTGACCTGGCTCCAGAAGCACGCGGAACCGGCCACGCATTGACTATGCCCGAGGGCTTGATCGTTCTTCCCTGCCCTTGCCCGCCCAAAGAGGCAATGGACCGCGTGGCGGTGTCGGTGGCCGCTCATGGCATGACCGTGTTCGCCCGCATCGACCACGCGGCGGGCGCCGCAACGGCGGGCATGAATTTGCGCCCCGCGGAAGTCCTGATCTTCGGCAATCCCAAGGGCGGCACGCCCTTGATGCAGGTGGCGCAGACGCTGGGCATCGACCTGCCCCTCAAGGTGCTGGTCTGGCAGGACGAAGGCGGCAAGACCTGGATCGGCTACAACGATCCCCGTTGGCTGGCGCGCCGCCATGGCGTGACGGGACATGAGCAACTGCTGGACGCGATGACAAAGGCGCTGGAAGCAGTGGCGAAAGACGCCTGTTAATCCGGCAGCCGCGGATGCGCGTCGCTCTTGTACCGACAGCGCGGTGCCCATCGACGCCAGCACCACGGTGCCGATCGCGCTCCATTGCAGCAAGGACAGCTGCTCGTGCAGCAGCAATAATCCCATCAACGCGCCCGACCGCCGGCTCCAGGCTCATCAAGGTGCCGAAGGCCTGGGCCGGCAGCCGCCTCAGCGCGAACATCTCCAGCGAATAAGGCAGCGCGCTGGACAAGACCGCCACCGCCAAGCCCACAGGCGCAGATTGTGCGGCAAAAGCAGCGTCCATCCCGCATGCACGAAACCGATGGGCATGATCACCAGAGCGGCGATAATGCTGCCCAGCACGGTGGCGTATTGGCCGTGGCTCGCCGCCCGCCTTCTGGCCGAAGACGATGTAAAGCGCCCAGCAGAGGCCCGCGCCCAGCGCCAGCGCCGTGCCGCTCCAGGAAAGGCCCGCGGCATGGCGGATGGGCAGCAGCACCACCAGCCCGGCCATCGCCAGCGCCGACCCAAAGAAAATCGGCCGGCTTGCGCGAGGAGAACAGCGCCACCGACAGCGGCCCGGAAAATTCCAGCGCCACCGCGATGCCCAGCGGCACGGTGCGCAGCGCCATGTAGAACAGAAAATTCATGATCCCCAGCGCCGCGCCATAAACCAGCAGCGCGTGCCAATTGTCGCGCGTCAGCCGCGCGCGCCAGGGCCGGCCCAACGGAATGAGGATCAGCGCGGAAAGCCCCACGCGCAGCGCCACCGTGCCTTGCGCCCCCACCTGGGGAAACAATTGCTTGGCCAGCGAGGCGCCGGTCTGGAAGCAGAACATCGCCACCAGCAACGCCCCCACCGCCAGCCAGACGCCACCCCTCTTTGGTGTGGATATCATCGAAGAACCCCTTCGCGGCTTTTATGGAGGCTGGGCGGGGTGGGGCGCAACCCGGGCCGACGGGTTTGACGCCGCGCGTCCGAACCCCCAACATGGCGGCAAAACACGGGGCCACCCAGACGAATTGGGGCGGGTTCAGGGCGAGGTTTTTCAAATGAAGCGTTCTTTTGTGATGTTCGTGGTCGCGGCCATGATCGGCGGCTTCATCGCGGGCTTGATCGTCCATGCCACGCTGTCACCGGCGGACGCCGCCACTGCCGCAAGCTGGTTCGGACAAGGTCACCAACATCTTCCTGCGCCTGATCAAGATGATCATCGCGCCTTTGGTGCTCACCACCCTCACCAGCGGCATCGGCCATATCGAAAGCGCCGCCACGGTGGGCCGCATCGGCACCAAGGCGATGATCTGGTTCCTCACCGCTTCCTTCGTGGCGCTGGTGATCGGCCTGGTCATGGTCAATCTGCTTGAGCCGGGCGTGGGCGCAGGCGTCGTTCATACCGCGGGGACTGCGGCCCAAGCGGGCGTGGGTCCGGCGCAAGGCGTCTCACGGCTTCCTGGAGCATCTGATCCCCGCCTCGCTCTTCGACGCCATGGCGCGCAACGAGATCCTGCAGGTGGTGGTGTTCTCGATCTTCGCCGGCATCGCCATCTCGTCGGTGGGGCAGAAGGCGGCCCAGCTGCTTCACGTCATCGAGCAGGGCGCCACCGTGATCCTCAAGATCACCACTTATGTGATGATGTTCGCGCCCGTCGCCATCTTCGCGGCCATCGCCGGCGCGATTTCCACCCAGGGCGTGGGCATCATCGTCACCTATGCCAAGCTGGTGGGCGATTTGTATTTCGCGCTTCTCGATCCTGATCGCTTGATGGTCGGCGTGGCGTGCGCTGGTGCTGCGTGGCCAGACCGCCGCCGCTGCTCAAAGCGATCCGCTCGCCCGCCCTGATCGCCTTTTCCACCTCCACCTCCGAGGCCGCCTTCCCGCTGCTGCTGGAATCGCTGGAAGCGATGGGCTTCTCGGCCAAGATCGTGAGCTTCGTGCTGCCGCTGGGTTATTCCTTCAACCTGGTGGGCTCGACCATGTACTGCACCTTCGCCGCCATGTTCATCGCCCAGGCCTATGGCATCACCGTGCCACTCAGTCAGCAGATCCTGATGCTCTTGATGCTGATGGTGACGTCCAAGGGCATTGCCGGCGTGCCCCGCGCCTCGCTGGTGGTGGTCGCGGCGACCTTGCCCTACTTCAATCTGCCGGAGCAGGGCCTGTTCCTGATCCTGGCGGTGGATCATCTGATGGACATGGGACGCAGCGCCACCAACGTGATCGGCAATGGCCTTGCGTCCGCCGTGGTCGCCAAATGGGAGAATGCCCAGCCGATCCCGGTGGGCGCGCGGCCGCGAAGCCATCATCTGAGTGACGATCTGAATGGCGGGGCGCGACACGGAGCTTGGCCTGAACCGCGCCATCGCCCGGCGCGATTTCCTGCAAGGCGCGGCGATCACCACGCTGGCCAGCGGTCTCACGCCTGAGCTGGCAGCGGCAGCGGAAGCCGAGAAACTCGCACAGCAGGCCTCAAGCAGCGAAGCGGAAGGCCACAACGGTCCTGGCTATTATCCGCCCACGCGGCTGGGCATGCGGGGCAGCCATCCCGGTTCGTTCGAGGCCGCGCATGAATTGCGCGACGGCGATTTCTGGAACGGCGCCAACGCGCTGCACGACACAGACGAGGCGTTCGACCTGGTGGTGGTGGGCGGCGGCATCAGCGGGCTCTCGGCGGCCTATTTCTACCGCCAAGCACGGCCGAGCGCGAAAATCCTCATCCTCGACAATCACGACGATTTCGGCGGCCACGCCAAGCGCAACGAATTCCATGTCCAGCGGCCACACGCTGTTGATGAATGGCGGCACCTTGGAGATCGACAGCCCCTATCCCTACAGCGCGGTGGCGGACGGATTGCTGAAAACGCTTGGCGTGGATCCGCGCGGCGCTGGAGAAGGAATGCAACGACCCTTCCATCTATGCCGGCCTCAAACCGCGCGTGTTCTTCGACCACCAGACGTTCGGCGCCGACAAGCTGGTGGTGGGCGCGCCGAAGGACGCGGCAGAATGGAAGGCTTTCCTGACGCAAAGCCCGCTCAGCGAAAAGACGCGCGCCTCGAATCCTGCGCATCCAGACCGCGACCGACGATCCCCTGCCCGGGCCTTACCTCCGACGCCAAGAAGGACCGGCTGTCGCGCCTCTCCTACCAGGATTATCTCCTCACCCTCTTGAAAGCCGACCCCAGCGTCGTTCCCTATTACCAGCACCAGACCGACGATCTGTGGGGTTGCGGCATCGACGCGGTATCGGCGCTGGATTGCTGGGGCGTGGGCCTGTCCGGCTTTCCAGGGCTTGAAGCTCGCGCACGGGTCCACCGAGCGGATGGGCTATACGCCGGCCGGCTATGCCCAAACCGGCGGCTCCTACAGCTTTCATTTTCCGGACGGCAACGCCTCCATCGCGCGGCTGCTGGTGCGCGCCCTGATCCCCGGCGTGCTGGATGGTCATGACGCCAAGGACATCGTCACGGCCAAGGCGGATTACAGCAGACTGGACGCACCGAGCGCGCCGGTGCGCCTCCGCCTCAACCAGATCGTGGTGCGGGCGCGCAATGTGCCGCACCGGCGTCGAGATCGCCTACACGCGCGCTTCCGGCGGCGGCGCGGTGATGCGGGTCACGCGCCAAGGACTGCGTGTTGGCCAGCTGGAACATGATGATCCCCTATCTCGTGCCCGGAGTTGCCCGCGCCGCAGAAGGCCGCGCTGCATCGGCTGATCAAGACGCCGCTGGTCTATACCAGCGTGGCGCTGCGCAACTGGGAGAGCTTCAGGAAGCTGGGCATTCGCTCGGTGAGCGCGCCCGGCGGCTATCATTCCGCCTTTCATCTGAACCAGCCGGTCAATATCGGCAGCTACAAGAGCCCGCGCGATCCCGCCGCACCCATGCTGATCCGCATGCTGCGCACGCCGGCCAAGCCCGGGCTTGCCGGAACGCGAGCAGCACAAGGCAGGACGCGCGGAACTGCTTGCCACGCCGTTCGAGACTTTCGAGCGCGAAATCCGCGACCAGCTTGGCCAGACGCTGGGCGCCGGCGGTTTCGATCCGGCGCGCGACATCATGGGCATCGCCGTCAATCGCTGGCCGCACGGCTATGCGCCGGAATACAATTCCCTGACCGACGGCCCGAACAACCAGGAAACGCCCAACCTGATCGCGCGCAAGCGCTTCGGCCGCATCGCCATCGCCAATTCGGATTCGGGCTTGGGCGCCTATACCGACGTCGCCATCGACCAGGCGCATCGGGCGGTGGGCGAACTCCTGGGCTAGAGCGCCAAAAAAGGCGGACCCGTGGGCCCGCCTTTCCTTGTGCAGATTACTTCTTCGCAGCAATGAATTCGATCTCAAGCTGCGCGCCGGGCGCCGCCAGCGCCTGGACATGAAACGCCGCGCGCGCCGGCTTGTTGGGCTGGGCGGCGGTGCCAAATTCGGTCTGCCAGACTTTGTTCATCGCCTGGAAGTCGAGATCGGGTCCCATGAAGGCGGTGGCCTTGACCACGTCGCCGAACGTCAGGCCTGCTTTCGCCATGCTGGCCTTGAGATTGTTCAGGACCGTTTGGGTCTGCTGGGTGCTGTCACCCCAATTGGCGGGCTGGCCGTTGGCGGGCGGCGTGACCGGCGTCGGCAACGCGCCCGAGACGAAGTAGAGCGTGTAGCCAGGCGGCACCGCCACCACTGACGCGAACAGCGCATTGGGATTGGCCACCATGCGATTGATCTCCTGCGCCTGGGCGGCCGGGACCAGGCCGGCAAGCGTGACAGCCGATGCTAAAATCAAAGTTCTGATGTTCATGAAAATCTCCCTTGAAGCGGCTTGCCGCGGCGGACCATCCGCCACGGTTGGTATGCAGGGTTTGTCATTCCCCCTTTTGCGCGCGAGTTGCGGGCGCGCCGGAACGGCAATAGCCTCGGGCAGAAAGCGCCGCTTGGCCAGCGGCAAAACTCCCGGGGCAGCCAAGTTTTTCGATGGACATTCTCACCCACCGCCTCGCAGTCGCCGCCGATATGGAGGTCCTGCGCGGGCTGATGCATGCGGCGATCCGCAATCTCCTGCCGCAATTCCTTGCACCCGAGCAGGTCGAAGCCTCATTCGCCGTGATGGGGCTGGATACGGTTCTGATCGAGGACGGGACCTATTTCGTGATCGAGCTCCAAGGCGATGTGGCAGGCTGCGGCGGCTGGAGCCGGAGAGCGACCTTGTTTGGCGGCAATCACACGGAAGGCCGCGACGCGCGCCTGCTCGATCCCCTGACCGAGCCCGCGCGGGTGCGCGCGATGTACACCTCGCCCCGCTTCACCCGGCGCGGCGTGGGGCGCAAGGTGCTGGCGCTGTGCGAAGACGCGGCAAGGCGCGAAGGCTTCTCGCGGGTGGAACTGGCCGCGACCATGGGCGGCAAACCGCTCTACGAAGCCTGCGGCTATCAGCCGATCGAGGCGATGCTGGTGACCACGCCCAATGGCGTGAAGGTGCCGCTGCTCAGGATGGGAAAATCTCTCTAGGCAGGCGAGTTCTTCGCGGGCTGCAAGGGTTCCTCCGCGGAGCAGCCCGCGGGCCATTCCTCATTCGGCGCTTTTGGTGCAGGTGAATTGCAGGGTAATGGTCTTGAAGCTGCCGTCCGGCATGTGGTCGTGATCGGTCTCGGTCAGGATATTGACGGAGCGGTCCAGCACGTAATCGATCTTGTCGCCGGCCGGGTCGGTGGCGCTGAAGGGGATCTTCGGGCTGCCATACCCCACATGATAGGCCATACCTTCCAGCGTGATCGTGCCCGCCGCGGTGTCGAGATGCAGCGGAACGATGACGATGCCATTGTTGCAGTTGAGGTCAATGGTCTCGGCATGGGCCGCGGCGGCAGCCAGCACCACTGAAAGTCCAAATACCGTCGCGGCGATCTTCATGCCCTTCCCCTCGTGAATTCGCGTCCCGTGATTCTACTCGACTTTCCGCAACGTGCCCGAGGCGATGGGACGGACTTCGCTCTGCCCCGGCGGAATCATGCCGAAATTCACCGCCAGCATTTGCGGCGCTTGCAATTCATAACGCAGGCGGAATACGGGCCCCTGCCCCGGTGCGCTGGAAAAGGTGACGGATTTTCCCGACGTGACTTCCGCCGAGACGTAGTGGATGGCGTGGCCTTCCCCGTCCACATAATCGGCGTGGATCGCGCCGCCGTCAGGATAGATCACCATGGTCTGGTGAAAGCCGCCGGCGGGTTTGCCGTCCTTGTCGAAAAGCTCGGTATGATCCTGGCGCAACAGCGCCCAACCATCGGATTGCACGCTCACCAGCGAGCCGCCTTTGGACGTGCCGCCGGTTTCGGCCACCTTGCCGTCGTCACCTCTCCAGTTGCCCACCAGAAAGCCCAGAGGGGCGAGTGCCGGGTTCAATGCGGTCTGGGCGAAAGCAGGCAATGCCAGACAAAGCGACGCTGCGATGACGAACCATTTCATTGGATGCCCCCGGCAAGACCACGCCGCGACTCTATCACCGCTGCGCCTTGACGTCCTCCGGCTTCACCTTGTCCTTGTAATTGTTGCCGAAATGAGTGCGGACATAATTGACCACATCGGCGATCTGCTGGTCGTTGAGCAGGCCGCCGAAAGGCGGCATCGCCTTCTGGCCATGCACGATCACCGCCACCGGATAGCCCGCCACTTCCAGCTTGGCGTTCTTGGCCAGCGCCGGATACATGCCCGCGCCCACCGCGCCTTCCGCGTTGGCCATGTGGCAGCCCTGGCAGACATTCGTGAACATCGCCTCACCGCCCTGGAAATTGTAGGGCGCGCCGCGATTCATCGCGCCCGCGCCCATGTCCTGGGCCGTGTCGGCGCCCGCGCCGCCGCCATCGCGGCCATGCCGATGATCGCCGCTGCTGCGGCTATGCCAATCTTCATGCTGTCTCCCCCTTGTTTTCTTCTTCAGGCGCCGATCACGCGCTGATGCAAGCGCGTGATCGCATCGGTGGCGGACGTCACCGCCCCTTCCTGCCAGGCCGGCAGCCGCGACGCATGTTCCCCCGCCAGCACGATGCGCCCGTCCAGCGCGCAAAGGTCGTCGTAATGGGCGGCGCGATTCTCTTCGGTCCATTGGCCCGAACAGCCCAGGGTCCAGGGCACGCGATGCCAGGCCACCGCCACGCCGCATTCGTAATTGGCCTTGTATTGGCCGGGATGGACCTTCTCGCCATATTCCAGCGCGTCGGCGATGCGTTGCTCCGGCGGCTTGGCGGCGAACAGGAAAGCGCCCGCGCCCATCACATAGGCGCCCAGCAGCACGCCTTTGCCCTTCGAGAAATAATCCCACATCGGATAGCCGATCATGGCGTTGGGCTGGTTGGTATAGGTGAGGCCGCCATAGATGCGCTCATCCTCTTCCCAGAAGCGGCGCTTCATCTGCAGGCCCGATCTTCAGGCCCGCGCCATACGGGATCGCATTGATCGCCGCCTTCTTCTTGGCGCTCACATTCATGGGGATCTGCGACAGCACCGAGGCGGGAATGGTGCAGACGCACCAATCGGCGGTGACTTTCTGCGGCGCGCCGCCGGTGCGGCTGTCGATATAGGTGGCGGTGACCGATTTGTCGTCCTGATGGATGTCGATCACTTTGCAATTGTATTTGATCAGCGGCCGCCAGCTCGCGGCCGAACGCCAACCCGATCTGGCCCATGCCGCCCTTGGGCTGGAAGATCGAGGTCTGATATTCATAATCATGGCCCCAGCCGATGGCGCGCCACATATAGGAATTCAGCACCGTGGAAAGCGCGTCCGGCTCGGAATAGGTGGGCAGCGAATTGAGCCCGCCGCCGTCATCGACCACCGGGCCGCGCCGGTTCGAGGTTTGGCGACCCTTCACATATTGCATGTTGGCGTCGAGCGCGCCCCATGCCCGGAGCGCCTCCAGCAAGATCTCCTGATCTTGCTTGGTCACCGCCTGGTCGAGCGCGTTCTGCTGCGTCGCTCTTGGCCAGAAGCTCGGCGACATGGCCGTGGAAATCCGCCTGCACTTCGCGATAGCGCTTGGGCTTGCCGCCATAGGCATTCGTGTTGTGGACATAGGCGTTGTAGTTGACCTGCTGGAACGGCTCCAAGCCCACGCCCAGACGGTTGGCGTAATGCAGGATGCCGTAATGATGATGCGGCAGCCGCCACGGGCCGGGATTGATATACTGGCCGGGATCGAACTGGACATGCTGGGTGGCGCCGCCCAACTCGGTATAGGTGTCGCCGCCATAGAGCGACCAGTTCCGACCGCCGGAACGGTTGTTGTATTCCAGCACCGTCACCTTATAGCCGGCGTCGCGCAGCTCGATCGCCGCCGTGCAGCCGGCGATGCCCGCGCCCAGGATCAGCACCGAGGCGCCGGGCGGCGGCGCCGACAATTTGGGCGGTCCGGCATAACCGGATTCCTGCGCAAAGCCCATTTCGGTCATCGCGTTGTACATGGCGGTCGAACCCGCCAGCGTGCCGATCATTTTCAAAAGCGAACGCCGGTTGACCGCCGGGTTGTCTGTCTCGCTCATTTCACTCCCCCAAGTGTCGTATTTTTTTCAACCCTACATCAGTCCGATATGGTGTGAAACAGCGTTTCTCGCGATCTGTTGCTAGCCGAATTGCCCGGAGGCCGGGTCGGGATTGGGATATTGTGAGATTTACGCGGACATCGCCCGCTTATGCAGCCGCGTGATCGCATCCAGCGACGACAGCACCGAGCCCTCCTGCCATTCCGCCAGGCGCGAGGCATGCTCGCCGGCCAGCACGATGCGCCCGTCCAGCGCGCAGAGATCGTTATAGTGCGCCTTGCGGCCTTCCTCGGTCCACCGCCCGCCGCATCCCAAGGTCCAGGGCACGCGATGCCACGCCACCGCCACCCCGCACTCGTAATTGGCCTTGTAATTGCCGGGATGGATCTTCTCGCCATACTCCAGAGCGTTCTTGATGCGCTCGTCCGGCGACTGCGGCGGCGAAGTGATAGGCCTCCTTGTCGAAGACATAAGCGGCCAAGAGCACGCCTTTGCCTTTGGAGAAATAATCCCATTGCGGATAGCCGATCTGGCTGTTGGGCTGGTCGGTATAGCTCATGCCGCCATAGATCTTGTCGTCCTCTTCCCAGAAGCGGCGCTTCATCTGAAGGCCGACCTTGGCCGAGGCGCTGTAAGGCAGCTGGTTGATCGCCGTTTTCATCTTGCCCGACACGTTCATGGGGATCTGCGACAGGATCGAGGCAGGAATGGTGCAGACGCACCAATCGGCCGACGCCTTCCTCGGCGCGCCGCCCTTCTGCGAATCGACATAGGTCGCGGTAACGCCTTTGTCGTCCTGATGGATGTCGATCACCTTGGCATTGTACTGGATGAGATTGCCCAGTTCGCGCCCGAAAGCCTTGCCGATCTGGCCCATGCCGCCCTTGGGCTGGAAGATCGGGGTCTGGGATTCGAAATTCTGGCCGCGTCCCACCGACTGCCACATCTGCGACGAGAGGATGAGGGAAAGCGGATCGGGCTCGGAATAGACCGGCAGCGAATTCAATGCCGCCGCCTTCGGCCAGTTTGCGGGCCGCGCAGCCGCGAGGACTCGACGCCCTTCACATATTTCATGTCGGCATCGAGCGCGCCCCAGCGGCTGAGCGCCTCGAGCAGCATCTCTTTGTCTTCCTTGTTCACCGCCTGGTCGAGCGCGCTCTGCTGGGTGCTTTTGGCCAGCAGCTCGGCGACATGGCCCTGGAAATCGCCCATCACTTCGCGATAGCGCCGGGGCTTGCCGCCATAGGCTTGGGTGTTGTGGACCCAGGCATTGTAATTGACCTGGGTGAAGGGCTCGAGCGCCACGTTCAGCCGGCTGCAATAATGCAGGATGCCCTGGTGGTGATAGGGAAGCCGCCACGGCCCGGGATTGAAATATTGGCCGGGCGCGAATTGCACATTCTGGGTGGCGCCGCCCAGTTCGGTATAGGTGTCGCCGCCATAGAGCGACCAGTTCCGCCCGCCGGGACGGTTGTTGTATTCCAGCACTCTGGACCTTGTAGCCGGCGTCGCGCAGTTCCAGCGCCGCCACCATGCCGGCGATGCCCGCGCCCAGGATCAGGACCGAGCTGCCGGGCCGGGGATTGCCCAGCTTGGGCGGGCCCGAATAGCCGGACTCCTGCGCGAAGCCCAGTCCCGTCATGGCGTTGTACATGGCGGTCGAGCCCGCCACGGTGCCGATCATCCTCAGCAAGGACCGGCGGCTGACAGCCTTGGATTCCGTCTCGCTCACGGGCGCCCCTCAATGTGTCTGTGCGACGACCCTATCGTGGCTTCATCACCAGACTTTGTCACGGTGTCGCGCCGGGAAAGTTCCAGGAAGCCCGGCACCGGGATGATTTCTTCCGCGCGCGGTAACCTGACCGGAAATCCGTCCGCGCCGCCGGCCAAGGCCAGCCCCTTTTGCCGCCCCTTTGTCGGTCCCTGGCGCGCGGCTATAGTTGCCCGATGGTGAAACTGGCCGCCCTGCTCGCTGCCTTGCCGGTCACCGCCTTTTGCGTCGTTGCGGCGCTTTATGCGGCGAAATTGTCGGTGCTTGTGCTGTTGCACTGGCAAGCGCAAATCGCGGTCGCGCTTTTCCTTTATCTGATTCCGATGCTGGTGCTGGTCTTGCGCCGCAAACGCCAGTCCGGACGCGAGCCGAAGGAAGAGCCTCTCACGCCCGAGGGCCGGCGTCCTTTGCGCGAGCTTTGAGCGGAATCCAGCAATCGCAAGGCGGCGCGCCACGATTGCGCCGCGAATAGCGGAACGCCGTAAAAAATCCCTGTCAATACTGTGCCGCTACGGATTTGCCGGCGTCGCCAACCAGCGCATCTTCGCCGCTGTCGAACAAGGTCTGTCGGAGGCATTCATGTGGAGTTCATCGGAGAAAGCGTATTTTGCCGGCGAAATGACAGGTACCAGGCCGGTGCGCGACTTCTATTTCCACCTGCAGACGCCTGAAGGCCTTGAACCGGCCGATTTCGCGGTCTGGTGTGAAGGCCCGGAAGACGCCTTTGTCGAAGCCTGCCGCGCCATTCCCGACATCGCCGCCGAAATGGTCCGTGACGGCCGCGACCCGATGGAATGCCAATTCCTGATCCACAATGGCAAGGGCGACGAGATGTTCACTGTACCCTTCTCGGAATTGATCAAGAATATTCCCGCCCGCGCCCGGCACTGATTATTTCGCCGGGCTATTTCGCCGACGGCCCGGCGCGCCCGCGACATCGCTTTCGAGAGCCGGTGTCAGTTCGGCTTTGCGCTTTTCACCAGTTGCCATGAACGCCATCCCGCTCTTGCTGAGATAGCGCTCCTTGTGACGGAGCGCATGGAAGGCCCGCTCGGGCAACGGAAATTTGACCGGCGCCAGCGCGCCGAACCGCAAGCCCCCTTCCGCCACCAGCTCCGACAAGGCCGAAACGCCCGCGCCTTCGCGCACCGCCAGCCGCACCGCTTCGTTGGACGGCAATTCCAGCGCGATCTTGAGCTTGCGCGGGATCGGCGCCTTTTTCCGCCAAGGCCGCTTCAAATGCCGAGCGCGTGCCGGAGCCCGTTTCGCGCAGCACCCAATTCTCCTTGAGCAGATCCGAAACCGACGCGCGGCGGTTTCTTCACCCAGGCGTGACGGGCATGGCGCGACGATAGTGAGCCGGTCGCGCCCCACCAAAGTCTGCTCCAGGACCGGATCATGCACCGCGCCTTCCACCAGCCCGATCTCGACTTTGCCATCGGCCACCGCTTCGGCCACTTCGGCGGTGTTGCCGATCAGGGCCTTCACCGCCACCTGGGGATGCCTGGCGCGGAACGCCACCAGCCTTTGCGGCAGCCAATAGCTGGCGATGGTCTGGCTCGCCATCACCGAAAGGTGCCGCGCTTCAGGCCCGCCAGATCCGACAGCGCCCGCTCGGCCGCGTCGGCCTGGGCCAGGACCGCGCGCGCTTCGGCAAGGAAGACGCGGCCTTCCTCGGTCAACTGGATACGCCGCCCCACGCGATGAAACAGCGAAACGCCGGACCCGCTCCAAGGCCGGCGATGGCGGCGGATACCGCCGATTGGGTGCGATGAAGGATTTGCGGCGGCGCGCGTGACATGCTCGCATTCCGCCACCGCCACGAACAGGCGCAGTTGCTCCAGCGTCATGCTTTGGTCGAGCTGATGCTTCGCCGCAGTTTTATGCGAACAGCTTGACCAAGGCGAGGGCTGAAGCCGGCGATGAAGATCCAGGCGCAGGCGGCCAGCGCCAAAGGCTTCAGGCCTTCGCGTTTCAATTTGGCGAAATCGGTCTCCAGCCCCATCGCCGCCAAGGCCATCGAAAGCAGGAAATTGGTGAGAGCGACGATCTGGGCCTTTTCCGCCGGCGCGACGGTGATCACGCTGTTGAGCAGCATCACGGCGATGAAACCCAGCACGAACCAGGGCATGGGCGGCGCCTTGCGTTCGCCCGCGTGGCTGCCGCGCGCTTTGCGGGCGGCCATGAAGCCCAGCCCGATCACCAGCGGCGCCAGCATCATCACCCGCGTGAGTTTGGCGACGGTGCCGAACTGGCCGGCGGTCGGGCCGTCCTGGAATGCGGCCGCCACCACCTGGGCGATCTCATGGATGGACGCGCCGCTCCACAGGCCGAACGCGCGGGGCGACAAATGCAGCAGGCCCGGCAGAGCGGATAAAGCAGCATGGAAGCCGAGCCGAACACGGTGACGCAGGCCACCGCATAGGCCACGTCGGCGTCGCTTGCCTTCGGTGACGGTGTTGGTGGCGATCACGGCGGAGGCGCCGCAGATCGAGGTGCCCGCGCCGATCAATTCCGCCAGCTTGGGGTCCACGCCGATCACCCGGCCCATCGTCTTGGTGAAAAGAAAGGTGGCGGCCAGAGTGACGAGAATGATGGCGACGCCGGTCGACGCCCACCGCGACGACCTGGGACAGCATCAATTGGAAGCCCAGCAGAATGATTCCCAGCCTGAGGACGCGCTTGAGGCTGAAGGTGACGCCCGGCTTTGGCGATCGCGGGCGTGCCCACAAGATTGTGCACCAGCATGCCGATGACGGTGGCCAGGATCAGGGGGCTGAACATGCCCACGCCCGGGAATCTGGCGCAGCGCGAAGGCGCCGGCGCGCGATCGCGCCGGTGAGGCGCCAACCCCGGCAGGAGCGGCGATCACAGCCATCGGCAAATGGCGGTTTGAGTCGGTGGAGCTTGGACGACGGATGTGGGCGGGATCGGACATGGCCCGATTCCACACCGAAATCCGACTCATTAATCCAATAGATCATTTTGCATAAAATCAATCTGATTTACAGATTGATTATGTGGGCGCCGCCTGCCTAGCGCACCGGGCCGCCCTTGCCTGCCCATGCCCATGCGTAGAACCCAGCCCCCATGGAAGAGCTGGAAACCCGCAAAAAAGCCGCCCGCGCCTGGTTCGAAGACCTGGCGGACCGGATCATCGCCGCCTTCGAGACGCTGGAAGACGAGGCCGACAGCCACCTCTATCCCGGCGCGCCGGGCCGTTTTGTCCGCACCCCCTGGACGCGCGCGCCTGCGGCCGCGAGGCGACGGACCAGGGCGGCGGCGTGATGGGGCATGATGCGCGGCCGCCTGTTCGAGAAAGTGGGCGTGCATGTCTCGACCGTGCATGGCGCCTTCTCGCCCGACTTCGCCAAACAGGTGAAAGGCGCGGCCGACGATCCCCGCTTCTGGGCCACGCGGCATCAGCCTGATCGCGCATATGAAGAATCCGCATGTGCCCGCCGTGCACATGAACACCCGCATGATCGTGACCACGCGAAAGCTGGTTCGGCGGCGGCGCCGACCTCAATCCCACGCTGGACGCGCAGCGCGATCGGAGACGCATCCCGACGCGCGGGATTTCCATGCCCGGCTGAAAGCCGCCTGCGATGCGCTTCGACCCGGCCTGGTACGCCAAATACAAGAAATGGGCGGATGAATATTTCTTCCTGCCCCATCGCGGCGAACATCGCGGCGTGGGCGGCATCTTCTACGATCATCACGACAGCGGCGACTGGGACAGCGCGACTTCGCCTTCACCAAGGATGTGGCGATCGGCCTTTCTCGACATCTATCCGCAGATCTGGTGAAGCGGCGCTGGAACGACGAACTGGACCGAGGCCGAGCGCCACGAACAGGCCAAATGGCGCGGCCGCTATGTCGAGTTCAACCTGCTCTATGACCGCGGCACCATGTTCGGGCTGAAGACCGGCGGCAATGTGGAAAGCATCCTGTCGTCCATGCCGCCGGTCGCGGAGTGGCCATGAAGCTCGGCTCGCGCGGCTCGCCTTTGGCGCATGACGCAATGCCGCACTGGTGGCGGCGCTGCTGGCGCGCGCCTGACCGGCGAGGCCGAACTCTCCGATCCAAAGCTTCGTCACCAGCGGCGACCGCATCGCCGACCGCCGCTTGCAGGATGCCGGCGGCAAGGGCCTGTTCACCAAGGAACTGGACGAAGCGCTGCTGGACAACCGCATCGACGCCGCCGTCCATTCGCTGAAGGACCTGCCCACCCTGATGCCGGACGGCATCGTGCTGGCGGCGATCCCGGCGCGCGAAGATCCGCGCGACGCTTTCATCTCGCCACAAGGCGCACGATCTGACGTCTTTGCCGCAGGGCGCGGTGGTCGGCACCGCCAGCCTGCGCCGCCAGGCCCAGACCCTGCATCTGCGGCCCGATCTTAAAATCGTCACCTTGCGCGGCAGCGTCGAGACGCGGCTGAAGAAGCTGGGCGACGGCGCGATGGACGCCACCTTCCTGGCGCTGGCGGGCCTGACCCGGCATGGGCCTGCAGCACCACGCCACATCGCTGATCGATGTCGACGACATGCCGCCCGCGCCGGGCCAGGGCGCGCTGGCCATCACCTGCCGCGCCGACGACGCCGAGACCCGCGAATTGCTGGCGCGCATGTCGGTGCCCGCGCTGGAAATCGCCATCGCGGCGGAGCGCGGCTTCCTGGACGCGCTGGACGGCTCCTGCCGCACGCCCATCGGCGCGCTGGCGCGCATCGACGGCGGCAAGCTTGCATTTCCTGGGCGAAGTGCTGACGCCGGATGGCGCCAAGCGCTGGCGGCGCGAGGACAGCATTGCGCTGGGCGCCGATGCGCTGGCCGAAGCCGCCGCGCTGGGCCGCAAGCTGGGCGCGCGACATCCGCGCCGAAGCGGGCGAAGACTTTCATTCAGAGCCTGGAAAAACGCGGATGGTGAAAAAGCTGCTTCCGGTGCTGAAGGGCGAAGCGGTGTCGCCGCCGCCCGATCTGGCTGATGCGCCAGGCCGGCCGCTATCTGCCGGAATATCGCGCCCTGCGCGCCAAGCGCCAAGGACTTCGTCGCACTTCTGCCTCAAGCCCGAACTGGCGGCGGAAGTGACGCTGCAGCCGGTGCGGCGCTTCCATCTCGACGCCGCCATCCTGTTCGCCGACATCCTGTTGGTGCCGCATGCGCTGGGCCAGAAAGCTCTGGTTCGCGGAAGGCGAAGGCCCGCGCCTGGAGCCGATCCGCGACAGCGGCGGGCATCGGCGCGCTTGCGCTACGACGCGCGAAACTCTGCGCCGGTGATGCAGACCATCAAGGGCGTGCGCGCGCGCGCTGCCGCGACGACGCCGCCCTGATCGGCTTTGCCGGCGCGCCCTGGACCGTCGCCACCTACATGATCGAAGGCAAGGGCGGCACCGATCACGAAACCATCCGCGCGCTGGCCTGGACGCGAGCCCGAATTCTTCGCGCGGCTGATGGATGTGCTGGTGGACGCCACCAGCGCCTATCTGATCGCCCAGGCCGATGCCGGCGCGGAAGCGCTGCAACTGTTCGAAAGCTGGGCCGGCACCGTGCCGGCGGGACTGTTCGAGCGCGCCGTGCTGGAGCCCACCGCCCGCATCGTCGCGGCGGTGAAGGCCAAGCATCCCGCACATTCCCATCATCGGCTTTCCGCGCGGCGCGGGCGGCGTGGCTGGCGCGCTATGCCGAAGCCACCGGCGTGGACGGCATCGGCGTGGACCAGATGACCGACATCGCGGCGCTCGAGCTTCCCGCCCATGTCGCGCTGCCAGGGCAATCTCGATCCCGTCCTGTTGCTGCAAGGCGGCGAGGCGATGCGCGCGCGAAGCCCAGCGACTGGTCGCGGCGATGGCAGGGCAAGCCCTTCATCTTCAATCTCGGCCATGGCGTGATGCAGCCGACGCCGCCGGAGCATGTCGCGGAGCTGGTGGCGGCGGTGCGGGGCGCTTAAGCGCCAGGGGCGGGAAAACGTCTGTCGCTAGTAGACGATGAAGGGATGCAGCATTTCATAGCCGAAATGCCAGACCGTGAGCTTGTTGGGCGCGCTCATGGCCGGCGGCATGCCGGTGCCGTCCTCCGCCCGCGACACATAAACTCTCTGGTCGCGGAACGAGATGTAGAGATGGGTCTGGCGCAGCACATCCATGCCCAAGGTCAGGTCGGGCAGAAGCTGATTAAGATTGAACTGGGTCGGCAGCGTCCGCGCGATGTGGTATTCCCCATTGTCTTCCGTGCGCGCGTCACGAACCACGGCAATCCGCACATTGGTCAAAGTGAGGCCACCGAGAGAAAGCGCGGGGAAGGTGTGGAAATCCGCATCGGCGATGGCGCCATCGCTGATCACCTCGCCCGGTACCATGCCCGGTGAATTCGGATTTAAGCCGAACAATTTGCGGGCCAAAGCCGGATTTATCATCGAATGTCCGGAGGCCCGTGTCGATCAGCGCCGAGACCTTGTGGCCGTCCAGCATGACATCCACATAGGCCCGGCCCGGCAGCGTGGGCGTCGGCAGGATGGCAAGCGCCTTTGGCGCCCAATAGACGCCCGCGCCCTGGCACGTCTCCGGCGAGAAATAATTGAGCCGGGAATGGCCGAAATCCAGGTCGATGTCGTAGCGGCTCATCATGTCGGTGGCGAGAATGCCGTCGAAGGGCGGCTCTGCGCTGAAATTCGGATCGGGAACGAGCCGGAGATAGAAGCCGGTGGCTTCCATGTTGCCCAGGGTGAGGTCGGTGATCCGTGCCGCTTCGTGGGAGAACCGGCCGGAGATGTCGTATTGGCCTCGCGGCGTCGCCAGGCTGGTGAGATGAAGCGCCGCCGCCGGCACATTGGATACCTGGCTGACAATACTGCCGGTATCGATCAGGAGTTTCACCGGCTTACCGTCGAGCGATGCGGAGACGACCGGCATTCCGCCATCATGGGCCAGCGTGAGGGGGACGCTGTTGAGCAATTCGGGGGCCACGCAATCGGCGGCATAAGCTGCGCCGGTCAAAACCATGGATAGCGATGCAGCTGCCAGGGCAAGACGCATGCGATCCCCCGATGGAAGAATGCCACCCCAGCATACGCCCGATGCCTGCCTATTTTAACCGGGGCGGCATGAAAATCCGCTTACAGGCGAAACACCGCTACGAGCCGCCGTGCAAGGCGGCGCGCACTTTGGCGACGGCATCGGCCCTGACCGGCTGGCGCCTGATTGCCCCAATGATTGCGGACATAAGTCAGCAAGATCGGCCATTTGCCGGTCGTTGAGCTTCCAGGCGAAGGACGGCATGGACGGCGCGGTCGGGCGCGGCCTTGGTGGCCACCGCCTGCGCGCCCGCCAGCACCACCCGGATCAGGCTTTCGGCGCTGGGCTGAATCGATCACCGGCATTGCCGGCCAGCGGCGGGAAGATCAGCTGCTCGCCCTTGCCGTCCGCGCCATGGCAGCCGACGCAATTGTCCTGATAGATCGCCGCGCCCGCCTTCATGGCGGGATCGTCTGGCCGCCAGCAGGCACGGCGCCCGATCGTCCGCTGCCGGCTGATCCTTGAGATAGACCGCGATGGCCCGAAGATCGGCATCACGTCATCTTGCGAGGTGGAATGCTCCACCACTTCCGCCATCGGGCCGGAGGCCACGGCATGCGCATTCTAGCCGGTCTTCAGATAGGTGACGACGTCGCCTGCGCTCCAGCCGCCGACGCCCCGCGGCTTGGCGCCGGTGATCTCGGGCGCGAACCAGCCCTGCAGCGAAGCGCCGGTCAGCGCCGCGGCGCGGTCCGCCGCCCAGCAGGGTCTTGGCGGTGTGGCAGGCGCCGCAATGGCCCGGCCCGGTGACCAGATAGGCGCCGCGATTCCATGCCGCCGATTTTGCCGGGGTCGGCTTGAAATCCGCCGGCTTGAAATAGAGCCAGTTCCAGCCCGCCATCAGGGCGCGGATATTGAAGGGAAAGCGCAGCCGATTGGCTTCGACCGCATGCGCACCGGCGCGACCGTCTGCAGATAGTCCACAGAGCGCGCGACATCGGCGTCGCTCATCCGCGCATAAGCGGGATAGGGCATGGCGGGATAAAGCCGCTTGCCGCCCGGCGCGATGCCTTCGCGCACGGCGCGGCGGAAATCCGCTTCGCTCCAGGCGCCGATGCCGGTGTCGCGGTCCGGGGTGATGTTGGGCGCCGCCATCGTTGCCGAACGGGGTCTGCAGCGCCAGCGCCGCCGGCGAACGGCTTGCCGCCAGGCGCGGTGTGGCAGCCTTTGCAATCGCCCAGGATCGCCTGATAGCGGCCCGCCGGCCATCATGGTCCTGCGCCTGCGGCCAGCGCCGCCGCAGCGGCACCAGCAGCAGGCCAGGCGAGTGCGAAGCTTCTCATGCCGGCACCAGCGCGCCGGGTTTCTTGAGATAGCGGTCGCGGATCGCTTCCGCCGCCCAATAGGCCAGCGCACCGACCGTGCCGGTGGGATTTCTGCCCGCATTCTGCGGGAAGGCCGAAGCGCCCATCACGAAGACATTGGAGACATCCCAGCTTTGCAGATAGCGGTTGACCGCGCTGGTCTTGGGATTGGCGCCCATGATGGCGCCGCCGGTATTGTGGGTGGTCTGATAGGGCACCGAATTCCAGCCCTTGCGCGGCGTGGCTCACCGTCAGTTCCTTGGGATTCATGCGCCTTGGCCGATCTTGGCCAGCTGGTCGGACACATAGTTCGGCATGCGCATATCATTGTCGGGGAAATCGAAGGTGATGCGCAGCAGCGGCCGGCCGTGGCGGTCCTTATAGGTGGGATCGAGGTCGAGATAATTGCCGCGCACGGCATAGGACGAACCCTGGGCGCCGATCCCCATGCGCGTTCTGATAGGTCTCGGCCGTCGCCTTTTTCCATTTGCCGCCCCAGCGCGGCGTGCCGGGCGGCGTGGGGCGGTAGCCGATCGGCCGGCCATTGCTGGCGCCGCAGCCGATGGCCGCGCCGCCCACGAAATCCAGCTTGGAATGATCGAAGGCATCGCCGTTGAAATCATCGAGGCCGCGAGCTCAGCGCGCCCGCTGCCGATGAAGGGATTGAAATGCTTGTCGTCGAAGATCAGCGGCGCGCCGCCGCCTTGGGTCTGATAGCAATAATTGCGCCCCACCGTGCCTTCGCCGGTGGCGGGATCATAGGGCTTGCCGATGCCCGACAGCAGCATCATGCGCACATTCATCAGGCCATAGCCGCAAAGCATGATCATGTCGCCAGGCTGCTCATATTCGCTGGCCCGCGCGTGTCCACATAGGTGACGCTTTTGGCGGTCTTGCCGTCGGGATGCAGATTGATCTTCAGCACTTCGCATTCGGTGCGGACTTCGAAATTCTTCTTCTTCATCAGCACCGGCAGGATCGTGGTCTGCGGCGTGGCCTTGGAATAATTGGCGCAGCCGAAACGCTCGCAATAACCGCAATAGGTGCATTGGCCCATGGCGATGCCCAGCGGATTGACATAAGGCCGGGACAGGTTGGCGGCCGGCGCCGGGAAAGGATGCAGCCCCAGATCCTTCGCCGCCTTGGCGAACAGCGTCGGAGGCATAGGGCATCTTCAAGCGGCGGAGTGGGATATTCGCGGGTGCGCGAGCCTTCGAAGGGATTGCCGCCTTCGATGCATCTGGCCCTTGAGATTGCCGGCCTTGCCCGAGGTGCCGCAGAGATATTCGAACTTGTCGATAGCAATGCTCGATCTCGTCATAGGCTGACGCCCCAATCCTCCAGCTGCAATTCGCTCGACTTCGTTGGCGCCATAGCGCTTGGTCAGATTGCGTCTTGAGCGTCGAAATCGCTGGGATAGAAGCGCCAGGCAAAGCCGTTCCAATGCACGCCCGCGCCGCCCACGCCAGTGCCGGGCAGGAAGGAGCCGTAATCGCGCATCGGCAGCGCCGTCTGGCTGACGTTGTTGCGCATGGTCATGGCTTCCTGCGCCGGCTGCAGGAACAATTCCTTGCGCACGGCAAAACGCAGCTCGTCGGGCATATAGCCGATGTTGAAATCGGTGGCGGTGTCGCGCCAGGGCCCGCGCTCGATCGCCACCACATCCAGGCCGGCATCGGTCAGTTCCTGCGCCAGGATGGCGCCGGTCCAGCCCAGGCCCATGATCACCACATCCTTGCGCGGGCAGAAGCTTGCCATGCTCATCCTCAGCGTCTCGCCGTAGATCGAGACCGGCCCATGCGGATAAGGCACATTGTGCTTGTCGACATAGTCGCGATAGTCGTATCGCGCGCCCGGAAAACCCACCATCTTCCAGCCCGCCATGCCCTTGTTGCCGCCATAGAGCGGATCGGCGAAGAAGCCTTCCATCGTGTTCTGCAGCACCAGTTCGAAGAAAGCCCCGCGTGCCGAGGCCGGGCGCGCAGCTTGAGCTCGATCTTGCCGCTCTCCAGCCCTTGCAGGATTTCGTCCTGCTGTTCGCCATTCAACTGCGCGAAATTCTTGCCATGCTCGGCGCGGACATGATCGTCCAGCGCGCGCAAGGCCGTCGCGATAACGGCCGCGCCGGCGTAAGCTCGCCCTGATAGCCCTGGGTGGGCAAGTCCCTTGGCGAACGGCCCTTTCATGTAAAGCCGGCTGGACTTGCCGAAGCTGCCGGCCAGTTGGCGATCAATGAAGACGGCGCAGCCGGCATCCTTGCCGCCCAGCGAAAGATGATCGGCGGGAATGAACCGGTCGACGATGGCCTCGACCGTCGCGACTTCGTCGGGCGTGAAGAAATACCAGCCCAGTGGGATTGACCGGCCTGGGCGGTTCGCCGGCGAAGGCCTCCCAGGGCAGGCGGCCGGAGATGCTCAACGCCTGGGCGTGCCCGGCGAAGGCCAGGATGGGAAGCGCCGAAGTCGATGCCAGAAAATAGCGGCGGCTTGGCTTTTGCCCGCGCGACATGGTGCCCCTTCCCTCGCCAGTTCCCGCGATCTTTCATCAAAAGCGGCGGCAAGAAAAGCTCCACTTTCGGTATTTTTCACGAATGGGCGGGCGCGAGGAAAAGGGGCCTGGTCACTCCGGGCACATCACTTCGAAGGGCGTGGCACGTTTCGCCAAGGCGAATGGTCCGCAGGCCATGTCGCGCGACGCTGTCGCGAACTTGCGCGAAAGACAGGCGGAGCGAAGCGAATCCTCCTCGCTTCGCTCCGCTACTTCAATAAAGGAACATCGGTTTTCCGGCGATCGCGGCAATGCGCGGGCGATAGGCTTCCGTATCGTAAAGCGCCGCCACATCCACCCGGCGCGTGCCCTTGATGCAGGTATCCACCGGCACGCTGGTATAGCGCCCGTCCTGGATCGCGGTCATCAAGCCACGCTTGCCATCCTTCAGCAGTTGGACCGCCATGGTGCCGTAATTCCGCGCCACCATCTGATCCAGGGCGTCGGGCGGTCCGGCGCGCATCAGATAGGCGAGCTTCTGGTTCATCACGCCGATGCCGGTGAGGCGCTGGATTTCCGCGCCCACCATTTCGCCGATCCCGCCCAGCTTGCGATGACCATAGGCGTCTTCGGGCCCAGCCTCGACGACGGCGCCTTCCTTCATCGTCGCGCCTTCGGACAGGACCAGCATGGCATAGCGCGATGGATTGCGGGCGTGATCCTTTTCCAGCAGCGCCGCCAGTTTTTCCATGTCGAACGGCACTTCGGCGATCAGCGTGCGGTCGGCATCGGCGAGATAACCCGCCATCAAGGCCGTTTCGCCGGAGTTCCTGCCGAACAACTCCACCACTCCGATGCGCTCATGGCTGCCGGTCGGCGTGCGCAGCGCCGTGATCGCGTCCACCGAACGCGACACGGCGGTGGAAAAACCCATGCAATAATCGGTGCCGAAGACGTCGTTATCCATGGTCTTGGGACAGGCCATCACGGCAAAGCCTTCCTGGTGCAGCCGCGCGGCATAGGAGAGCGTGTCGTCGCCGCCCAGCGCCACCAACGCGTCGATCTTGAGCGACGCCAGCACCTTGAGCACATGTGCGGTGTGGCATCGACCTTGTCGTCCTTGCGGGGAAGGTTCGTGAGAAAATCGGGCAGGTCGGACGGTTTCATCTTGGCCGGGTTGGTGCGCGAAGAGTGCAGGACCGTGCCGCCGGTGCGGGCGATGGTACGTACCGCATCATGGGTGAGAGGCATCAGATGCTGTTTGCTGCCTTCAGGATCGTCGGGATTGTAGCAGAGCGGCCCGGCCCAGCCGCGGCGGAAACCCAGCACCTCCCAGCCTTCCTGCAAGGCACTTTCGGTGATGGCCTTGATGCAAGGATTGAGGCCTGGCACGTCGCCGCCGCCCGTCAACACCGCAATCCGCATGTCCCCTCCTCCGGCCCGGTCTTATTTCGCGGGCTCCAGCATAACGCGCGTTTCCGCCACGGTTTCCATGCGCCAGCTTCGGTAGCGGCGAGCCGCCCTCACGTCTAATCTAGCCATAATCATGTTCGAGGAGAAACCGCGATGACGCTTGAAGGAAAAACTGCTCTGATCACCGGGGGCTCGAGCGGCATCGGGTTGGCCACCGCAAGCCTGTTCCAGGCGCACGGCGCCAGGGTCGCCATCACCGGCACCGACGCGGCCAAGCTCGACAAGGCCAAGGCGGCGCTGGGCGGCAAGGCCGTCACCATCAAGGCCGATGTCCGCTCCGTCGCCGACATGACGCGCATGGCCGAAGAAGCGAAGGCCGCGTTCGGCAAGCTCGACATCTTCTTCGCCAATGCCGGCACGGCGCTGGGCACGCCCATCGGCGGCACCGACGAAGCCGCCTACACCAAGCTGATGGACGTGAACGTCAAGGGCGTGTTCTTTTCCGTGCAGGCAGTGGTGCCGTTGATGCCGGAGGGCAGCTCGATCATCCTCAACACTTCGTGGCTGGACCAGCGCGGCGTGGCAGGACGAGGCATCCTGTCAGCCAGCAAGGCCGCGGTGCGCTCCCTGACCCGCACCTTCGCGGCGGAATTGGCGAGCAAGAAAATCCGCGTCAATGCGGTGAGCCCCGGCTCCATCATCACGCCGCTGCACAAAGGTGCGCGCAGCGACGCGGATTTCGCGGCCTATGTCGAAGCCACCTCCAAGATCATTCCCGCCGGCCGCATGGGGACCGCCGAAGATATCGCCAACGCCGTCTTGTTTTTGGCCAGCGATGCTTCCAGCTATCTGCTGGGCGCCGAAATCATCGTTGATGGCGGGCGCGCCGAATTGTAGGCCCACGATGAAGCTGAACGCGGATTTCAATGCCCGCGCCGTGGTGCATGCGGCGAAGCAGCCCTGGGTGTCGAGCCCCACGCCGGGGGTGGAGCGGCGCATGCTGTTCCGCATTGGCGACGAGAAGGCGCGCGCCACCTCGATTGTGCGGTATACCAAGAACAGCCATTTCCCCGCCCATGGCCATCCCGGCGGGGAGGAAATCCTGGTGCTGGACGGCGTGTTCCAGGACGAAAGCGGCGACTATCCCGCCGGCTCCTATATGCGCAATCCGCCGGGGTCGGGGCACCGGCCGGGCTCGCAAGAAGGTTGCGTGATTTTCGTCAAACTCTGGCAGTTCCGCCGCGATGACCAGGAATATGTGGCGCTGCGCAAAGCCGATGGCGTCCTGTTCGACAATGGCCATGAACGGGTGCGCCTGGAGGAATGGCCGGCGCACAGCGATATCGAATTGGTCAATCCGCGAGGCCTGGAAATGCTGGTGCTGGAGGGCTCCGTCTCCGACGCAACGGAAACCTTCGCGCGTCTTTCCTGGCTCAGGCTTCCCGCGGGCCCAAGCCTTCGCGCCCGCAGCGGCGCGCATGGGGTCAAGCTCTGGCTCAAGGCCGGGCTGCTGCTGCAGGAGAATCTCTGCGCATTTTGATGTCTCCGGTGTATTATTCGTTCCCGCCAGAGCCTGCCAAAGGAAGGACCATGCCCCAACGCAAGAGCGACAAAACCAAAAGCGGCAAAGCCGCAAAACCCGCCAAGCCCAAACAAGCCACCGCCAAGGCCAAGCCGGCCAAGGTAGAAACGAAATCCACCAAACCGGAAGTCAGGCTTCCGGAAGCCGCGGCGGCAGCGCCGGCGCAGCAAACCGCATCCCCCAATCCCGCGCCCGCCAAATCCAAGGCCGAGCCGCCGCATCCTGGAAAACAGGAACAGCCCATGTGGGCGCGATTCAACCAGGGCCATAACCAGAAAATGCCCAGGGGGCGCGTCTTCCGCCATCAAGGACGCTAAGGGACGCCGATCTTCGCGCGGGAACCATGCCGGACGATCTCTTCCCGCGCGAATTCGAGAACGTCCTGAAGAACTATTACGCCTTGAAGGAAGCGCGCCAGCGCCATCCTTATGTCGCTGACTTGATCGCCGTGCTGCTGCCCTATCCCGATGGGCTTACCCGCGCACTGGCGATCTACGAGCTCGAGAAGCAGCGCAGGCAGGAGGGACTGCCCATTCCCGCCTCGTTCGAAACGGCGGTGCAAAACAGCTACAATCATTATTCCGAAGATTCCGACGTCTTTCACAAGCGCCAAGCCGCCGGCGATGAAGGGCTGTTCTTCTCTCCCGCCGGGAAGGGTTCGGGCCGCTGGGCCGTCAACCCGGACCGTGCCCTCCGCTGGTTGAAGGCGCGGCTCGGCGAGCCCCGATTGCTTTGAAAAGTCATGTCTTTTCCCCGCCACTGGCTTGCCCCTTGACATGCAACTAAATGGTTGCATATTAGAGCAATGAATGATGACGCCGTGTTCCGAGGCCTGGCGGACAAAAGCCGCAGGCTGTTGCTGGACCGGCTTCATCGCCGGAATGGACAGACCTTGAGCGAACTTTCGGAAGGACTGGAAATGACCCGCCAGGCGGTGACCAAGCACCTCGCCATCCTGGAGGAAGCCAATCTGGTGGCATCGCTGCGTCAGGGGCGGGAGAAGCTGCATTTCATCAACCCCGTGCCGATCAATGAGATCGCGGAAAGATGGATCGGCAAGTTCGAGCGCCCGCGGCTCAGCGCCCTCTCCGATCTCAAGAAAGTGCTTGAAAGCAAATCCCCGAAATAATCAGGAGGCCATCATGGCGGACAGCAGCTTCATCTACGTCACCTATATCAAGACCACGCCCAAGGAATTATGGACGGCGCTGATCAGTCCCGAATTCACCCAGCAATACTGGTACGGCATACGCCAGGAATCGGAATGGAAGCCGGGTTCAAGCTGGAAGATGATCTTCCCCGACGGCCGGGTCGCCGATGCCGGCGAAGTGATGGAATGCGATCCGCCCAAACGCCTGGTGCTCAAATGGCAGAACCAGTTCAAGCCCGAGCTGAAAGAGGAAGGTTATTCGCGCTGCGTGTTCGAGATCGAACCGCAGAATGACGTTGCCAAGCTCACCATCACCCACACCATCGAGCGGGAGAATTCCCAGTTCATCAAGGCGGTGTCGCAGGGCTGGCCGTCCATCCTGTCCAATCTCAAATCGTTGCTTGAGACGGGAAAGGTGATCATGCCGCAGCGCTGAAGCTCAGCGCCGTTGCAGATAGCTCTCGTTGAGGTCGGCCAGCGCGGGACAGCCCAACAGCTTCATGGTCCGCACCAGATCGGCCTTGAGGATGGCGAGCGCCCGGTCGACGCCGGGCTCGCCACCCGCCGCCAGGCCATAGGCATAGCCGCGCCCGATCAGCACCGCATGCGCGCCCAGCGCCAGCGCCTTGACGATGTCGCTGCCGCGGCGGATGCCGCCGTCCATCAATACCTCGCAGCGCTCGCCCGCCGCGCGCACCACTTCGGGCAACGCATCGAGACTCGCGGCGACGCCGTCCAGTTGGCGCCCGCCGTGATTGGACACCACCACGGCATCGGCGCCGCCATCGCAGGCACGCCGCGCATCATCGCCGGTAAGCATGCCCTTGATGGCGATGGGTCCATTCCACTGTTTGCGGATCCAGTCGAGATCGTCCCAGGTCACCACCGAGCGCGACAGGACCTTGGCCACATCCGTAAGCGGCAAAGGCCCTTCCTCCGTCACCACATTGGGCAGATGCGTCATGCGATAGCCGGCAATGTAGGTGGCCAGCCATCCCGGATGCATCAGGACATCGCCTGCATAGGGAAGCTTGGCGAAAAAATTCTTGCCCATCAGCTCGTTCATGCCATTGCGGAAATCGCGTTCGCGCAGTCCCGCCACCGGCGTATCGATGGTGAGGAACAGGCCTTTGACGCCGCAGGCCTCGGCGCGCGCCAAGGTGGCCTCGCCCGCTTCGCGCCCGGCCAGAAGATAAATCTGCATGAAGATGGGCGTGCCGGTCGCGGCCAGATCCTCCATGCGGCGCGCCGGAGATGGTGGAGAGAATCGCGCCCGTCCCGGCGCGGCCGGCCGCCTTGGCCACGCCCACTTCGCCATGCGGATGCATCAGGGCGCTGTAGCCGATGGGCGCGAGCAGCGCAGGCCATTCCAGCCGCTGCCCCATCACGGTGACGCCCAGATCGAGTGATGTCAGCTCAACCCCATGACGGGGCCGGAAAATCCAGTTCTTGAAGGCTTGGCAATTGTCCCGGATGGTGGCCTCTTCCTCCGCCGCGCCGTCCAGGTAATCGAACACGACCGAGGGCAGCCGCGCCTCGGCGATGCGGCGCAGATCGGCGATATTGACGGCGCGGTCCAGCCTCCCCATGCCTCTTTATCAGGCGTCCCGGCGGCTTTGACAATCGGTGCGGTTTCGCACGAGCGTTCAATCATGCTAGAAAATGGCATGGCAGATCCCAAGCCACCTTTCACCGCCTCGGAGCTGCGCGACAAGCTTGTCTGGGCGGAGATTGCCAAGGAACGCGCCGCCTTCGACGCCAAGACAGCGCGGCTCAAAGCCTTGCGCCTGGCCCGCGAGGCCGAAGCGCCGCCACCGGCGCCCAAACCGGCCAAAGCCAAATCCAAGCGCCGCTGAAACGCGCGCGCGAAAACAGGGGAGCGATTGGACGATCGCTTCTCCGCACCGCTCTTATGGGAACGGACCTAGCTTTTAACTGCCTTTGACGTCTTGGCCGTCCGGCATGTCCTGCGGGCCGGGCTTGACCGTCGAAGGATTTTCGTCGGTCGAAACATTGGGATTGTCGGCGCCGCCCGCCATGCGGGACTCTGGTGTTGGTGATGCTGGTGCGCGCCGGCACATCGTCGCGCAGATCGTGTTGTTTCTTCTTCTCGTCCATGTCGCTCTCCGGAACTGTTCCACGACCTTAACGGCCGGAAGCGGGATCGTTTCCGCGGAGTTCCAGGGCTCTAACGCGAAACGTTCATCACCCAATCGGCCACATCCTCCTGCACCTTGGGACCTTCCAGGTCGCGCAACAGCATGTGGTAGCCCTCGGGATACTCGCGCGTCTCGGCATGTGTCCCCAGCGCTGCGATCGCCGCGGCAGCGGATTTTGGCGGAATCACCTGATCCTTCGCGCCATGGAGAAAAAGGATCGGGCGGTGCGGCCTTGATCTCGCCGGCGGCGCGGCGCGCTTCGTCCATCAGATTGACCAGGCCGAACAGCGTGTCGGCGCGGGTCTTTTTCTGGAACAGGGGATCGCGGCCCAGTGCGATCAGCATGGGGACATTGTCCGACGGCATCATCGTCACCACATGGCTGGCGGCGCTGATTGGTGAGGATGATGCCGCGGCATCAGATGCGCCACCAGAAACAGCGCCACGCGATAAAGCATCGGCATGTCGGCGCGCGACCAGACCGCGGGCGACACCAGGATCGCGCCGTCGATGGCGGGCGGATCGGGCGACGCCAGCGCCGACAGCAGCACCGCCCCGCCCATGCTTTCGCCCAGGGCGAATATCTTGCACGCCGGGAAAGCGCGCATGCGCGGCGGCGGCGAAATCGTCGAGATCGTGCCGCATCACATCGCTTCCCGCCCACAGGCCCGGATTGGGCGCGCGGCCGAAGCCGCGCTGGTCGATCGCCAGGGTGGTGATGCCGCGCTGCGGCCCAGGCCTTCGCCGGGCTGTCGAAGGCGTTGGAATAATCGCTCATGCCGTGAAGGCCGATGATCACCGCCTTGGGCGTATCCGCCTTCGGCGCATCCCATTCGCGCAAGGGCAAGTCGCGCGCCGTCGCGGGCGACCAGAACGCCTCTTCGAATGCGGGCGTCACATTCTCGCTCCCCAGAGGCGCGCGCGTCGACCGCGCACCCCATCAGGACCAGGCATAAGCATAAATCGCGGACAGTGCGACATCGCGGGGCAACAGACGTCTCAGGTGAGAAGCCCGATCATGGACGCCGAAAGCCCGCTCGCCAAGGTGCCCGAGACCATGGCGCGCAAGGCCAGCGGCACGATCTCGGCCCGCCGCTCCGGCATCAAGGCGCTCATGCCCGCGATCAGAATCGCCACGCTGCCGAAATTGGCGAAGCCGCACAGCGCATAGACCATGATCAGGCCCGAGCGGGGATCGAGCGTGCCCTTGGGCAGGGCGGCATATTGGAGATAGGCCACCAGCTCGTTGAGGATGGTCTTGGTGCCGAGAAGGCTTCCCGCCACGCCCGGCCTCGCGCCACGGCACGCCATAAAGCCAGGCCAGCGGCGCGAACAGCAAGCCCAGGACGCGCTCCAAAGTGATGGGCGCGCCCGCGAGCACAGGCAGCGCGCCCAGAATCTGGTCGGCCAGCGAGATCAGCGCCACCATCACGATCAGCAGCGCCATGATCTGGAGATAGATTTTAAGCCCGTCCTCGGTGCCCTTGGCCACCGCATCCATGCTGGAGCGGTAGCCCAGTTGCGCGGGCACTTCCTCGGTCGCCGCATCGCCCGGCACCATGATCCGGGCGATCATCACCGCGGCCGGCAGCGCCATCATCGAGGCCACCAGCACATGGCCCAGCGCGCCCGGCAGGACTGCTTTCAGCACCGTGGCATAGAGCACGAACATGGTGCCCGCCACCGAGGCCAGGCCGACGCTGAAGAGAATGAAAAGCTCGGTGCGGGTCATCTTGGCAAGGCAGGGCCGGATCAGCAGCGGCGCCTCGATCATGCCGAAAAAGACGGTGGCGCCCGACGCCAGCGCCGTCGCCCCGCCCAGGCCCAGGGCCCGGCGCAGCACAAAGGCGATCCCGCCCACGATCAGGGGCAGGATCCGCCAATACCAGAGCAGCGCCGACAGGGCCGAGATCACGATCACCAGCGGCAGCACGCCGAAGGCAAAGCTGGTAAGCGCGCGGGGATTGGTGACGGAAAAGGGCGTGACGCCGCCCGCCGACATAGCCGAAGACGAAAGTGGCGCCCGCCGTGGTGGCCGTGGCTGAGCGCATTGACCACATCGTTGAGGCCCAAAAGCGCTGCGCGGGCGGGCGGGAATTTCAGCAGCAGCAGCGCGATCGCCAGTCTGCAGCAGAAGCGCCGTCCCCACCATGCGGAAGCGGAAGGCGCGCCGGTTTTCCGACAGCGCCCAGGCCAGCGCGATGATCACGCACGATGCCCAGGACCGACTGAAGATGCACCAACAGGTTTTCGGACATGCGGTTGCGACCCCCAAGGCCCACGCTATCTGATTCGCGCGCGACAGGGGCGCGTCCGCGCGCTAGATTGCGACAGGGGCGCGCCACGAGATGAACAAACCCAGCCGAAATTCGCGCATTGGCCGGCGCGCGGGCTTTTCCGCCGCTGGTGCTGGTGATGTTCCATTTCAGCGAAGGCCATGGCTATCGCAATTTCTGGCCGCTCGATCTTCTGGCGGCGCGCGGCTATCTGTGGGTGGAATTCTTCTTCTGCCTGTCGGGGTTCATCCTCACCCATGTCTATGGCGCGAGGCTGGCCACGCTTTTCACCCGCGACGGCTATGGCCAGTTCCTGAAAGCGCGGCTGACACGGCTTTATCCCCTGCATCTGTTCATGCTGCTGGCCGTGCTGGTGGTGCTGATCGTCACCCGCATGCTGGCGCATATGGGCGGCTATCATTCGATTTTCGACCTGCGCTACCACCAGGATGTGAGCGTGAAAGGCTTCTTCCTCAGCCTGGTCCTGGTGCATGGCTGGAACACCATGGACCGGCTCACCTGGAACGGCGTCTCCTGGTTCGTCAGCGTGGAATGGGCGCTATGCCTGATGTTTCCGCTGCTGCTGTGGCTGGCCAATGGCCGGGTCTGGCGCGGGTTCGCCCTGATCGCCGCCGGCGTGATGGGCTTGACCGCGCTCGATCTGACCTCCGGCGCGCATGTAGGGCTGGACATCACCTATCACGATGGCGTGCTCAGCGGGCCTGGCGGATTTTTCCATGGGCGTGGGGTTTGCCGTTCTGTACCGGGCCTTGAAGCCGCGCGACCGTCTGCCCGATTGGGCGCATTCGCTGATCCAGCTGCGCGGTGTTCGGCGCCCTGCTCTATGCGATCTACGATACCGGCTGGTCGCACACGGTGATGGATATCTGGACGGCGCTGCCGATGATGGCGCTGGTGCTGGCGCTGTCCTTCGATCGCGGCGTTCTGGCCGACGCGCTCAAGACCAGGATCCCGCAAATGCTGGGCCGCTGGTCCTATGCCGTCTATATCGGCCAGACTTTCTGGCTCCTGATGATCCGCATCTTCGAGCAACGTCTTTATCCGCCGCCCATGACGCCCGTACTGGGCACGACATTCATCAGCCTGTCCTGGTGGCTGGAGCCGCTGGCTCTGGTGGTCGCCTGCACCATCTGGGGCGGGCTGCTTGCCACCTTCATCGAGCATCCGGCGGCGTCCTTGTTCAAGAAACGCAGCCGCCTTGACCATGCCGTGGCCGCCACGCCATCGTGACGCCGCCCCACCGAGGAGACTTCCCATGCCCATCAGCTTCAAGGACAAGGTCGCAATCATCACCGGCGCCGGCGGCGGATTGGGGCGGGCGCACGCGCTGGAGCTGGCCAGGCGCGGCGCCAAGGTCGTGATCAACGATTTGGGCGGTTCGCTGGATGGCACGGGCGGCAATTCCGCCGCTGCCGAAGCCGTGGTGAAGGAAATCAAGGCCGCAGGCGGCGAAGCGATCGCCAATGGCGCTTCCATCACCGACGATGCGGGGGTGGCACACCTGGTCAAGCAAGCCATGGACAGTTGGGGTCGCATCGACATCCTGATCGCCAATGCCGGCATCCTGCGCGACAAGAGCTTCGCCAAGATGGAGCTCAAGGATTTCGAGGCGGTAATGAATGTCCATCTGATGGGCACCGTGAAGCCCGCGCATGCCATCTGGCCCATCATGCGGGCGCAGAAATATGGCCGCATCGTCGTCACCACATCGTCCACCGGCCTCTATGGCAATTTCGGCCAGACCAATTACGGAGCGGCAAAATTGTCGCTGATCGGGTTCATGAACTCCCTGAAGCTGGAAGGCGACAAGGACAATATAAAGGTGAACGCGATCTGCCCGGTTGCGGCCACCCGCATGACCGAAAATCTGATGCCGCCGGCGGTGCTGGAGATGCTCAAGCCTGAATATGTCACGCCCGCCGTCGCCTATCTGGCATCGGATGAGGCGCCCACCGGCACGATTCTCACCGCCGCCGCCGGCGTCTTCGCCGCCGCCAGGCTGGAGGAAACCGACGGCGTCAATCTTGGCCACAAGGCGACTTGCGACGACGTGGCGGCAAATATCGGCAAGATCACCGAT
This sequence comes from uncultured Alphaproteobacteria bacterium, assembly GCA_963766265.1. GTDB lineage: Bacteria > Pseudomonadota > Alphaproteobacteria > Micropepsales > Micropepsaceae > Rhizomicrobium. The sequence continues at coordinate 307,833 of CAVXYX010000005.1, read as the reverse complement.
TTCTCGAGCGCCAAGCACTATACCCAGGGTGGCGAGCAGAACGCGAAATTCTTCGCGCGAATCCAGGAAGCGCCGCTGTTAAGTTGATCCCCTCCGGCCTCCGCACCTGATCGGTGCTACGGCCACCTCCCCTTTCAGGCGTGCGCGCCAAAGGGGAGGATGACCGCGACTATCTCGATAGGTTGTACGCAAGAGCGCGGGTGACGATTTAATCCTTGCCGCAACCAAAAGCTTGCGTCACGCTCCTGTCTATGAGTGACGGCGCTTTGGGTCTCAGACTGGCGCGCCCCGGAGACGCGGTGCCTTTGGCGCGCATCTATGTCGAAGCTTGGCAAGACGCCTACGCCGCCATCCTGCCCCATCGCCTGCTCGCCAACATGTCGGTGGAAATTCACGCCGCAAGGCTGGACCGCGCCATCCGCAAAGGTGCGGTGCTGGTGGCGGAAGCGCCGCACCATGGTGTGCTGGGCCTGGCGGGATTCGGCGCGGCGCGCGACCGCGGCCTGGGCTTCGACGGTGAAGTCTACACGCTCTATGTCGATCCCGATTTCCTGGGCATGGGCGCAGGCCGGGCCTTGCTGCACGGCGCCTTTGCCCAGCTGAAGACCCGTGCCTTCCATTCCTGCCTGATCTGGAGCCATGCGCAAAACCACGCCTGCTTCTTCTATGAAGCAATGGGCGGCGCGCGCATCGCCGAGCGCCGGGTGATGCTGGGCGGCCAGGATGTGGGCGAAGTGGCGTTCGGCTGGAAAAGCCTGGCGCTCAGTCCCAGGCGTCTGGCGATCTAGTCGGCGCTTACAGCTTCCATCTGAAGCTATAAGTCTTTCGGCCGGACAAAATCGGCCAGCTTGCCGGTTCCCGGCGTCAGATCGCGCCAACGGTCCATGTCGAAATCCAGCACCGCCAACGCGGCGGTGGGAAATTTCTCGTCCAGTTCGCCGCGCCGCTCGCGCTCCTTGCGCCGGACCGGCTCGCGCGCCAGCAGCGCCGCCAGTTCCTCCAGCCCGGGATTGTGGCCGACCACCATGACCGTCCGAAAGTTTGACGGGCAGGGTTTTCAGCAGCGCCACGATTTTGCCGGCCGGCGCCAGATAAAGCCCGTCGCGATAGTCGGCGACGCGGCGGACCTTCCAATTCGCGCAGCACCAGATCGGCGGTCTGGATGGTGCGCGCGGAGGTCGAGATCAGCACGCGCTCGGGCTTTGCCCCGTTCTTGCGCATATAACGCGCCATGCCTTCGGCGTCGGCGATGCCGCGCACGGTCAGCGCGCGGGCATGGTCGTCCTGGCCGGGCTCTGCTTGCGCGGCTTTGGCGTGGCGCAGGATATAGAGACGCTTCATTCCCTAGTGAATTCCGCTGGCCTGCCGCGACTTTAATGAGCTTGACGCCCTCCCCGCAACCGCGCCACAAAACTGCTTCGAGCGAGGCTTGCGCGGCTATGGCGACCAACAAGAAGACCGGCAACTGGAAAAGACGCACGCTTGGCGGTGCGCGGCGGCACCATGCGCACGCCGTTCCAGGAGACCGTCCGAGGCGCTGTTCCTCACTTCCGGCTATGCCTATGAGAATGCGGAGGAAGCCGAAGCCCGCTTCAAGGGCGAGATCGGCGGCTATCAATATTCCCGCTACGCCAATCCCACCGTCACCATGTTCGAATCGCGCATGGCGGCGCTGGAAGGCTCGCAAGTAGCGCAGGCCACCGTCCACCGGCATGGCGGCGGTGTCGGGGGTGCTGCTGTCGGCGCTGAAGACCGGCGACCATGTGGTGGCGGCCAAGGCCATGTTCGGGTCGTGCCTGCATGTGGTGAAGGAAATCCTTCCTCGCTTCGGCATCGACTACACGCTGGTGGATGGCGGCGACCTCGCGCCAGTGGAAAGCGGCGATCACGCCCAAGACCCGCATCCTGTTCCTGGAGACGCCGTCCAATCCCACGCTTTCCATCGTCGATCTGAGGGCGGTGGCGAAGATCGCCGACGAAGCGGGCGCCTGGTCCTGGTGGACAATGCCTTCGCCAGCCCTGCGGTGCAGCGGCCGATCGAATTCGGCTGCCACATCGTGGTTCATTCCTCGACCAAATATATCGACGGCCAGGGCCGCGCCCTGGGTGGCGTGGTATGCTGCAGCAGTGAGTTCCTGGAGAAATATCTCCAGCCCTGGATCCGCAACACCGGACCTTCGATCGCGCCTTTCACCGCCTGGCTGCATCTGAAGAGCCTGGAGACGCTGGAGCTGCGCATGAAGGCGCATGCGGAAAACGCCCAGCGCGTCGCCGACTTCCTGGCCGGGCAGCGCAAGATCACCCGCGTGCTCTATCCCTTCCGCGCCGATCATCCCCAGCACAATCTCGCCCGCGCCCAGATGGACAGCGGCGGCGGCATGGTCGCGTTCGAGGTCGAGGGCGGCAAGAAGGCGGCGTTCAAGCTTTCCAATGCGCTCAAGCTGATCGACATTTCCAACAATCTGGGCGACGCCAAGAGCCTGATCACCCATCCCGAGACCACCACCCATTTCAAGCTCACGCCCGAAGCGCGCGCTGAACTGGGCGTAACGTCCGGCCTGCTGCGCCTGTCGGTGGGATTGGAAGACGCGGACGATATCTGCGAAGACCTGGAACAGGCCATAAAGGCGGCCTGATCCCCGCTTTTCCTTCATGACGGCCATACCGGCGGCGGGCTTCGCCCGGCCGGGAGAGCGCTTATATTCCTCCGGTAACGAGGAGCCCTCCCATGTCCGAACACAAGATCGCTCTGAACTGGAAAAAAGGTGACGCGCCTTTCACCTATGATGCGTATCCCCGCAATCACCAGGTCACCTTCAAGACGGATGAAGCGGTGACCTTTTCCGCCGCTGCCGCCTACAAAGGCGACCCCACCAAGGGCGATCCCGAAGACATGCTGGTGGCGGCGCTGTCCTCCTGCCACATGCTGAGTTTCCTGGCGATCGCGGCCAAGAAGAAATTCATCGTCCTCTCCTATGACGATGACGCGGTGGGCTTCTTGGAGAAGGAGGGCGGAAAATTGTGGATTACCCGCACGGTCTTGCGCCCGAAAATCACTTTCGAAACCGCGCCCGACGCCGCCACCCTGGCCGAGATGCATCACCAGGCCCATGAGCTATGCTTCATCGCCAACTCGGTGAAGACCGAAGTCACGGTAGAACCAAGGTCTTGAAGCCGCCGAGGTCTGCCTCCCCTGCGCGCGCAAAGCGCGCTGGCAGGGGAGGTGCCCGTAGCACGCTCTCGAGCGTGCGTAGGGCGGAGGGGTAACAGATTAACCGTGACAGCGATGTGACTTGCGTGGCCGGGCCCCTCACCCGATAATCGACTCATGTATGAACGCCTGACTCGCTCCATCTTTGTCGCGGTCAAACCAGCCTATCTGGACGACCAATCGGATCCGGACGGCGACCGGTATGTCTGGTCCTACACCGTTACGATCGAAAATCGCGGTCCCGAGGCGGTGCAGCTTTTGTCGCGCTACTGGAACATCGTGGACGGCTCGGGCCGGGTGAAGGAATTGCGCGGCCCCGGCGTGGTGGGCGCCCAGCCGGTGATCGCCCCGGGCGAGAGTTTTCAATACACCAGCGGTTGTCCCGTTGGAGACCGCATCCGGCCTGATGAGCGGGCGCTATCAAATGAAGGCGGCCTCCGGCGAAGCGTTTGAGGCGGAAATCCCCCTCTTTCTGCTGGAAAGCCCCTACGAGCGGCGGCAAATCCATTAAGCCACTCTAACCGCGCGGTTGAATCGCGCGCGCTTTCCGGGCGTTAATCGCCCCGTATCGCATCGGACAGCAAATGGCCAAGATCGACTTCAGCGCGCCTTGCGCGAAAACCGTCCCCAACCGCCCGAGCCGCGAGGAGGCCGAACAGGCCGTCCGCACTCTGCTGCGCTGGGCGGGCGATGATCCCAGCCGAGAGGCTTGGCTGGATACCCCGGCCCGGGTGGCGAAGGCCTATCGAGGACTGGTTCTCCGGCTATGACCAGGACCCGGAAGCCTATCTCGCCCGCACCTTCGAGGAAGTGGCGGGCTATGACGACATGGTGATGCTCAAGGACATCCGCTTCGAATCCCATTGCGAGCATCATTTGGCGCCCATCATCGGGCGCGTCCATGTGGGCTATCTGCCGTCGCGGCGGGTGGTGGGCATCTCCAAGCTTGCCCGTGTGGTCGACGCTTTCGCCCGCCGCCTGCAGGTGCAGGAGAAGATGAACGCCCAGATCGCCCACTGCATCCAGCAGGTGCTGGAGCCCAAGGGCGTGGCGGTGGTGATCGAAGCGGCGCATCAATGCATGACCACCCGCGGCGTTCACAAGACCGGCGTCACCATGGTCACCTCCACCATGCTGGGCGCCTTCCGCGAAAACGAGGTGACGCGGCGTGAATTCCTCAACCTGATCGGCAATCCGGTCTCGCGCGAAGGCTGATGACCGCTGCGCTCGACCTGATCAAGACCCTGATCGGCTTCGACACCACCAGCCGCGGCTCCAATCTGCATTTGATCGATTATGCGCAAGAGTTTGCTGGAAGCGTCCGGCGCCCGCTGCCGCCGCGTCTATGACGCCAGCGGCGCCAAAGCCAATCTCTTCGCCACGTTCGGCCCGGAAGGCGATGGCGGCTATGTGCTTTCCGGCCATACCGATGTGGTGCCGGTGGACGGCCAGGACTGGTCCTCCGATCCGTTCAAGGCCGAAGTGCGGGACGGAAAATTGTTCGGCCGCGGCGCCTGCGACATGAAGGGCTTTATCGGCGTGGCGCTGTCGCTGCTGCCGGAAATCGCCAACGCCAAACTCAAGCGCCCGATCCATTTCGCGCTCTCCTATGACGAGGAGATCGGCTGCTCCGGCGTCCTCACTTTGCTGGATGACCTGAAAAGCGCAGGCATCAAGCCGGCGCTGGCCGTCATCGGCGAGCCCAGCCTGATGAAGGTGGTGGGCGCGCACAAGGGCGGCGCGGTGCTCACCACGCGTTGCCTGGGTCATGAGCATCACTCCAGCGCGCCGGAAAAAGGCGCCAATGCAGTGATGATGGCGGGCGAGTTCGTGGACCTGCTGGACGATGTGTGGGAAGGCCTTCGCGCCGACGCCGATCCCCGCTTCGATCCGCCCCATTCCACGGTGCAGGCCAACATGATCGCGGGCGGCACCGCCACCAATATCCTGGCCCGCGAAGCGATGGTGACCTGGGAATATCGCAACCTGCCCGATCGCGACCCCAAGACGATCGTGGAAAATGTGGAACGGCGCGTGAGCGAACGAGCTTTTGCCCAAATACGCGCGCCGCGCCGGCGACGCGGCATTCGACACCGAGTTTGTACGCGCATTATCCCGGCCTGGTGATGGACGAGGAATCGCCCGCCATCGCGCTGGCCCGCGAACTGACCGGCGCCAACCGGATCGAAGCGGTGGCCTATGGCACCGAAGCCGGCCAATTCCAGCGCTATGGCATTCCTGCGGTGATCTGCGGGCCAGGCTCGATCGACCAGGCGCACAAGCCGGACGAATTCTGCGCGCTCTCTGAATATGAAGCGTGCGAGAAATTCCTGCGCAAGCTGATTGCGAAGGCCGCCAGCTAAGCGAACGTGTCTGGCGCGATCTCGTGCGTGACGCCGCAGAATTCGCAGCGCGCGCGAATGATGCCGTCCGGATCCGCCAGTCCGGCCCGTTCCTGCGGCGCATAGCTTTTCAGCACATAGGTGATGCGCGCCGCGTCGCAATCGCAGCGGAAGGAGAGCGGCTCGGCGGGCTGCACCCGCACTTCGTCTTCGTGGAACAGCCGCCACAGCACCGTTTCGGGCGCAAGGTCGGTGTCCACCAGTTCCAGGTCTTCGACCGTCTTGGTGAGAAGCGAGAGCCTGTTCCAGTCGTCTTCGTTGCGTCCGGGCGCCTTGGACGCTTCCGGCGTCATCTGCAGCATCAGGCCGGCGGCGCGCCAGCGGGGCTGCTTTTCGCCCGCCACATAAAGCGGCGCGGCGGCCAGCCGGATCACGGTGGGCAATTGTTCGGACTGGGCGAAATAGGTTTCGGCGGACGCGGCCATGCCCTCGGGCGACAGTGAGACGATGCCTTGATAGGTCTTGCCGCCCCGCTTGGGCTCGATGGTGATGGCGAGCGCGCCTTCGCCCGCGAGCGAGGCGAATCGTTTGTCGCCCAGGGTCGCGAAGCGCTCGGGATCGAGCCGGGCATAGCCGCGCACGCCGCGGGACTTTGTCTTCGCCGCCGCCATAATAATCGGCGGTGATGAGATCGAGCGGGCCGCTGCTTTTGGTCTGCACCGTGAGCCGCCCATCCAGCTTCAGCGCGGAGCCCAGCAGCGCCGCCAGCGCCAGCGCCTCACCCGCCACCCGCGCGGCGGCTTCGGGCAGCTTGTGGGCTTCCAGCGCGCGCGCCGAGGCCGCGTCCAGACGCACCAAGCGGCCGCGCACGCCCGCCTTGGCGATGTCGAACGGCAGCACGAAATCCCCCGCGGGCGCGGAGGCGGTGTCTCTGGCAGTGCGGACATGATCCCTATATGGCGCTGAACCGGGCCTTGTTCAACTCGGCAAGCGGTCCGGCTATTTCAAGGCCCAGGCCAGGATCGCCTTCTGCGCATGCAGGCGGTTTTCGGCCTCGTCGAACACCACCGATTGCGGCCCGTCGATCACCTCGTCGGTGACTTCCTCGCCGCGATGGGCGGGCAGGCAATGCATGAAGATGGCGTCCTTCTTGGCCAGCCCCATCAGATTCGCCATTCACCTGATAGGGCTTGCAGCAGATTGTGCCGCTTGGTGGCGTCGTCGTCGCCCATCGAGACCCAGGCATCGGAGATCACGCAATCGGCGTCCTTCACCGCGGCTTCGGGATCGTCGCCGAACTCGATCTTGCCTCGCCTTGCGCCCATTCGCGCACTTCGGGATCGGCGCGGCAGTTCGCGCGGGCGACGCGACGCGCAGCTGGAAATCGAACTTCCTGGCGGCATGGATCCACGAGGTGAGCACATTGTTGCTGTCGCCGCTCCAGGCCACGGTGGCGCCCTTGATGGGCCCCTGATGCTCCTCATAGGTCATCACATCGGCCATCACCTGGCAGGGATGGCGACCATTTGGTGAGGCCGTTGATCACGGGCATGGTGGCATTGGCCGCCAGCTCCTCGACCATCTCGTGATCGAGCAGCCGGATCATCACCGCATCGACATAGCGCGAGATCACCCGCGCCGTGTCGGCGATGGTTTCCTCGCGCGCCAGCTGCATTTCGTTGCCGGTGAGCATCAAGGTGGTGCCGCCCAGCTGGCGCATCGCCACGTCGAAGGAGATGCGGGTGCGGGTGGATTGCTTGTCGAAGATCATCGCCAGCACCCGGCCTTCCAGCGGCGCGGTCGGCATCGGCCCGCCCTTGGGCAGGCCGGCGCGCGCGGCTTTGCGGGCGCGGGCATCGGCGATGATGGCGCGCAAGTCGCGCCGTCATGATCGGACAGATCGAGGAAATGCTTTGGCGGCGATCTTCGATCGGCGCGTTCATTGTGCCGCCGCTTTCATCTTCAAGCGCCGAAGCGGCCTTGCCCATCAGCGCCACGCCTTCGCGCGCCTCGGCCTCGGTCAGGATCAGCGGCGGCAACAGGCGCACCACATTGTCGCCCGCCGGCAGCACCACCAGCCCGCGTCGCGCGCGGCGGCGATGAAATCGCCGTTGGGCACTTTCATCTTCAGGCCCAGCATCATGCCCTGGCCGCGCACGCTTCGAAAATCGCCGGGATGCCCCGCCACCAGCGCGCCCAATTGCTGGTTGCAGATAATTGGCGATCTTGTTGACGTGATCGAGGAAGCCCGGCGCGGTGGCCAGATCGATGGCGGCATTGCCCACCGCCATGGCCAGCGGATTGCCGCCATAGGTGGAGCCGTGGGTGCCCAACGGTCATGCCCTTGGCCGCCTCGGCGGTCGCAGGCAGGCGCCCAGCGGAAAACCGCCGCCGATGCCCTTGGCGATGGCCATGATGTCGGGCTCGACGCCCGCCCATTCATGGGCGAAGAGCTTGCCGGTGCGGCCCATGCCGGTCTGGATCTCGTCGAAGATCAGGAGCAGGCCCTTGTCGTCGCAAAGCTTGCGCAGGGCGCGCAGGAATTCGCGCGCCGAACGGGCGCACGCCGCCCTCGCCCTGGATCGGCTCGATCATCAGGGCGGCGGTCTTTTCGCTGACCGCGGCTTTCAGCGCCTCCAGATCGCCGGCGCGGCGACCTGGTCGAAGCCGGCCAGCTTGGGGCCGAAGCCTTCGAGATATTTCTCGTTCCCGCCGGCGGCGATGCCGGCCAGGGTGCGGCCGTGGAAGGCGCCTTCGAAGCTGATGATGTGGAAGCGTTCGGGATTGCCGTTCACGAAGTGGTAGCGGCGCGCCATCTTGAAGGCGAGTTCGCAGGCCTCCGCGCCCGAATTGGTGAAGAACACCGTGTCGGCGAAGGTGTGCGCCACCAGCTTGGCGGCCAGGCTTTCCTGCCCCGGCACGCGGAAGATGTTGGAGGTGTGCCAGAGCTTGCCCGCCTGCTCGGTCAGGGCCGCCACCAGCTTGGGATTGGCGTGGCCGAAGGCGTTGACCGCGATGCCCGCCCCGAAATCCAGATATCGCCGCCCATCCTCGGCGAAGAGGTAGGACCCTTCGCCCCGGACGAATGCGACATCCGCCCGGTTGTAGGTGGGAAGCAAAGCCGGAAACACGGGAAAACGCCTCCTTCAGCCGGTTGAAATGAGCCGGGGGTTATCCGCTTTCTGTGGCGTTTTTACTACCCCCGGTCAATTCAGGGCAGACCCGGCGTTCAGAAGGGCCGCCCGGTGACCGCAAGCTTTTGATTTTCTGGCTAAATCCAGGGCGACGGAGCAAGCGGGCGCGGGCCACGCCGAAACGGTGCGGGACGCTGGAGCATCCACTCCATGACCGGCAGGCAGCCGAGCGCGAAACCCGCAATCACCAAAAGCCCATCGAGCGGCGTCATGTCTGAGGCTCTCTGCTCCCCTCGGACGGCGCATTCCCGGCCATCCGGCGGAGAGTGGAACACGCGCGATGGCTGAAAGTTCCCGCGCCGGCCTGTTTTCGCGCGAGCCAACCAAGCCGTGATGGGAACAAAAAAAGCCCGGGGATGAGCCTTCATCCCCGGGTTGCTAAGTCAACCATTTCAAGCGTGTCTCTCAGGAACGCCCCGAAAGACGCATCCATCGTACACGGGGCTTTCGCTTTTGATAGGGAGTCATTGTCGCGTTCTGTGGCAGGGAATCATGTGGACAAGGTCGCGTGGCTCCCCGCCAAGCCTTGTTAGTTCACCTTGCTGGGATACGATATCTTGTGGCCTCGGGACGGGACTGAAGAGGGAGGCCATCGCCATGAACCAAATGAACTGGTCCGACGACCGGGTCGAACAGCTCAAGACCCTGTGGACGGAAGGGCTTTCCGCCAGCCAGATCGCCCGCGCCCTGGGCGGCGTCACCCGCAACGCCGTGATCGGCAAGGTGCACCGCCTGGGCCTGGCGGGCCGCGCCAGCCCCTCGCGCGCCGAACGACCCCGGGTTCTCGGTGCCCAAGGCGCCCTCGATGCGCACCCATGTGCCGCCGCCGCCCGTGGTCGAGGAAGATCCGCTGCAACTGGCGGACGGCAATTTCGCCACCGTGCTCACCATCTCGGACCGCATGTGCCGCTGGCCGATCGGCGACCCCTCCGCCACCGAATTCCATTTCTGCGGCCGGTCGCCCAAGTCGGGCTCGCCCTATTGCGAAGCGCATGCCCGCAAGGCCTATCAGCCGCAGCAGCAGAAGCGGGACAAGGACAAAGGCCGCATGGCGTCGTAGGACGCCGCCGCTGACGCGATTTTCATTCGGCCGCTTCAGCCTGGCGCGATAGCGTGACGGGCGACAGGATGTGGGGCGGCCTGATGGACCGATATTGCGGTGCCTGGAACCGACGCGAGATTGCGGTCTTGCCGATGGGTGCGCTGCTATGGCCCGTCATGCGCGCCAACGCGGCGCAATCTGCGGCGAAACCCATCGATCAGACCAACTTTGTGAAGCTGGGTGGCATCGAGCAGTGGATCAGCATCAAGGGCGAGGACACCGCCAATCCCGTGCTGCTGGTGGTCCATGGCGGTCCTGCCGACGTGCAATGGCCCAATGCCGACAAATATGTTCCCTGGCAGAAAGACTTCACGGTGGTGCAATGGGACCAGCGCGGCGCCGGCCACACTTACGGCCGTAGCGGCGGCGACAAGACGCCTGACGTCAATCTGGACCGCATCGTCAAGGATGGTATCGAACTGGCCGAATATCTGGTCCGCGACCGCAAAAAGAAGAAGATCATTCTGCTCGGCCATTCCTGGGGTTCGGTAGTGGGCGCGCTGATGGCGGCGGCACGGCCCGAACTTTTCGCCGCCTATGTCGGCACCGGCCAGGTGGAAAGCTGGGCCTTCAATGTGAAGAGCCAGTTCGACACCATCTTGGCCCATGCCCGCGCCGTCAACGACGAGGCCACCATCAAGGAATTGGAGGCCATCGGTACGCCCGATCCCAAGGATACCCATCAATATTTCACCTTCTCCCGCAATTTCCGCTCGCTATGGGCTGAGCCGGATCGGGACTGGCTTGCCCATTTGCGTGCGCAAGCCACGACCTTGAAGGGCACCAAGGATTTCGAGGACGACCAGAACGGCCAGCTTTTCACCGATCCCCTGGTGCTGCCCGACCAGGTGAAAACGGACCTGTCCGTGGTAGCGGTCCATATCGGCACCGACGTCTTCATCATCCAGGGCGCCGCCGACGTGATCACGCCGGTTGCTGGCGCGCGGAATTATTTCGCCAAGATCGAGGCGCCGCATAAGGAATCTCATCGCCCTTCCCAATGCCGGCCATTTCGCCTTCATGACCAGCGATGCATTCCTGCCGGCCCTGACGGACAAGGTGCGTCCCGCGGCAATCGCCAACGGCGCTTGACCGGGGTCGCCACCGCGGCGCGTAATCCTCTGACGCAGCACCGCGAGGATGTTTTATGACGGTCTATGACTATTCGGCCCAGCGGCTGGACGGCACCGAGGAAAGCCTTTCCGCCTATCGCGGCCAGGTGCTTTTGATCGTCAACACCGCCAGCCAATGCGGATTCACGCCGCAATATGCCGGCATGGAATCGCTTTATGAAAAGCTGCATGGCGGCGGCCTCGCCATCCTGGGCTTTCCCTGCAACCAGTTCGGCGCCCAGGAGCCGGGCAGCGAGGCGGAGATCGGCCAGTTCTGCCTCAAGAATTACGGCGTGACCTTTCCCATGTTCGCCAAGATCGAGGTCAATGGCGAAGGCGCCCATCCGCTCTACAAATATCTCAAGGACGCCAAGCCGGGCTTGTTGGGCACCGAGGCGATCAAATGGAATTTCACCAAATTCTTGATCGGCCGCGACGGCGAGCCGGTGGCGCGCTATGCGCCCCAGGTCAAGCCGGAAGAACTGGAAGCACCGATCAGGAAGCTGCTTTAATGCCGCTGGTGGCGTTTTCGTCCAGCGAATAACCCGCCGAGCGCACGGTGCGGATGGGGTCGTTGACGCCTTCGATGTTCAGCGCCTTGCGCAGGCGCCCGACATGCACATCCACGGTGCGGGCCTCGACATAGACGTCCGTGCCCCACACCGCGTCCAGCAATTGCTCGCGGGAGAAGACCCGGCCGGGATGCTGGATCAGATGATCGAGCAGCTTGTATTCGGTGGGGCCCAGATGCACTTCGACGCCGGCGCGGCGCACCCGGTGGGCGCCGCGGTCCATCTCGATATCGCCCACGCTCGACCACATCCTCGGCCAGGCTGGGGCGGATGCGGCGCAGCACCGCGCGCAGCCGCGCCAGAATCTCGGTCATCGAGAAAGGCTTGGTGAGATAATCGTCGGCGCCGGTGTCGAGGCCGCGGATGCGGTCGGTTTCCTCGCCCCGCGCCGTCAGCATGATGATCGGCACGTTGCGGGTTTCCTGGCGGCCGCGCAGGCGGCGGCAGACTTCGATGCCCGACAGTTGCGGCAGCATCCAGTCCAGCAGCACCAGGTCGGGCTTTTCCTCGGCCGCGACCAGAAGCGCTTCCTCGCCGTCCTGGGCTTCCAGCACGCGATAGCCTTCGCGTTCCAGATTGTAGCGCAGCAAGGTGACCAGCGCGCCTTCGTCTTCGGCGACAAGGATGGCGGGTTTGCTCATCAATGCTTGGCCTCGCACTCTTGGCAACGGGAACGGATGTCTCGCTGGTGATGTCGGCCTTGGGCCGGTTGTTGGCGAGATGGTCGGCGCGCACCATGTGATAGACCACTTCGGCGATGTTGGTGGCGTGGTCGCCGCAGCGCTCGATATTCTTGGCGATGAACAAAAGATGCGTGCAAAGCCCGATGGTGCGCGGGTCTTCCATCATGTAGGTGAGAAGCTCGCGGAACAGGCTGTTGTAGATTTCGTCGATCTCGCCATCCTGGTTCCACACCGCCTCCGCCAGTTCGGCGTTGCGGCTGGAATAGGCGTCCAGCACCTGCTTGAGCTGGCCGACAGCGTCGACGCGGCCCATGCGGGCCAGGCGATTGGGTCAGCCGGATGGGCGGCTCGCGGTTCAAGACCAGCGCCCGCTTGGCGATGTTCTTGGCCAGATCGCCGATGCGCTCCAGCTCGGCCGCGGTCTTGATCGCCGCCAGGGTCTCGCGCAGATCCACCGCCATGGGCTGGCGCAGCGCCAGCAATTTCAGGGCGCGGTCCTCGATCTCCTGTTGGATGGCGTCGATGCGGGCATCGCCGCCCACCGCGCTTTCGGCGGCGGCGGAATCGCGCCGGGCGATCGCTTCGATGGCGGCGGCGAATTGCGCCTCCGCCAGGCCGCCCATCTGGGCCACCAGCGCGGAGAGGCTCTCCAGCTGCTCGGTGAAAGCCTTGACGGTGTGATCGGTCATGCGCAACTCGGGTCTGTCTTTGGTCCCGCCCGGAATAGGGGCGTTCCGCCAATTCTATGCGACGTTTTTATAACACTTCCGTGACAGCAGCGGGGAGCGGGCTTTTCGGCGTGTTTTCGCCGGGGGCGACGGGCAGGAATACGGTAAAGGTCGAGCCCTCGCCCGGCTTGCTTTCGATGGCTGAGCCGCCCCTGATGGCGGCTGACAATGTGCTTGACGATGGCCAGGCCCAGCCCCGTGCCGCCTCTCTTCCGGCTAGCGCTTCACGTCCACCCGGTAGAAACGCTCGGTCAGGCGCGGCACCGCGGTGGCCGGAATGCCCTCGCCGTCGTCCTTGACCGCACGGCATAGAGCTGTCTCGTCCTCGGCGGACATGTCGAGCGTGATCCAGACATGGCCGCCTTCGCGGCCATATTTGATGGCGTTGTGGATCAGGTTCTGGAACAGCTGGATCAGCTCGTCGCGGTCGCCGATCACCGGGGGCAGATTGGCCCGGGCGGCGATCGCCATGCGTGATGCCGGTCGGCGCGGGCAAGCGGCTCCAGCGCCGCCACCGCCTCGCGCACCACCCCTTCCAGCGACACGCGGCCATTGCGGCGGCACATGCTCGTTCAGCTCGATGCGGGTGAGCGAGAGCAGATCGTCGATCAGCCGGCGCATGCGCGCGGTCTGCGCGCCCATGATCTCCAGGAACTTCTCCCGCGCCGCCTCGTCGTCCTTGGCATGGCCGCGCAGCGTGTCGATGAAGCCGGACACCGCCGCCAGAGGGCGTGCGCAATTCGTGGCAGGCATTGGCGACGAAATCCGCCCGCATCTGCTCGCTGCGGCGGATGGCGGTGAGATCGTGCAGCACCAGCACGGTCACGGTGGGCGCCACGCTGACGCGGGCGCAATAGGCCTCGTAATGCCGCTCGATCGGCACCGGCAAGGTGAATTGCGCGGTGGCGGGCTCGCCGTCGGTCGTGGTCTGGGAGATGGCGTTCAGGCACTTCGGGATTGCGCAACACCGCGCTGATGGGTTTGCGCTCGACCGACGGCCCCACCACGCCCCGCATCGGATCATTGACGAACAGGACGCGTGGAAGCGCCGTCCAGCAGCATCACCGGCACCGGCATCTGGCCCAGCACCTTGCGCACCAGCGGCGAGAGGATCGCCTCGTCGCCGGCTCGTCAGCCTTGGGCGCGCGCGGCAAGAGCCGCGGCGTCGGGGCACGACGAAGCGCACGATCAAGGCGGCCGCCACGATCAGGAGCAGCAGCGCCCACGACCGCCGCCCGGGCCCAGCACCACACCACAGCACGCCCGCCAGCGCCCATCGCCCAAGGCGATGGTCCAGAGTCGCTGCGCAAAAATCCAACAGAGGCGTCATGATTCTGCCTGCTTCGGACGCCACAAACTATAACGCCGTTTGCGAATTATTTTTGTAGGTGATGTGATCAAGCGCCCAAGTTGCCGCTTTGAATCGGCTTCTTGTACGGACAGGCACGTACGCTCTCAATCCAGCCGACAGTCCTTGAATCCCGTCCTGTCAGTCCATCCAGGCCGCGCCCGGTCCTTCTTGATGCGCCCATGGCGTTTCTTGGCGTCGGTCCGGCGCTCCTTGCGCGCCCGGTAGGCTTGGTGGCGCGGCCGCGGCTTGGGCGGCCTGGTCGCCGCCACGCGATCAGCTCGGCCAGCCGGGCGCGGGCATCGGCGCGGTTTCGGGCTCTGTTCGCGAAAGCGCCGGGCCGTGATGGTGAGGACGCCCGCCTTGTCCAGCCGCGCATCGGGCAACGCCAGCAGCCTCGCCTCGACCGCTTCGGGCAGGCTGGGGCTGTTGGCCGACGTCGAAGCTGAGCTTCACCGCGCTGGCCACCTTGTTGACATTCTGGCCGCCGGGACCGGAGGACGTGGATGAAGCTTTCCGCCAGTTCGGCCTCGGGAATCATCAGCCCGCGCTTGATGAATAAGCCGCTCCATAAGCCCGGCCTTTAGCCCAGGCGGGAGAGCTTGTATAGCTTGGCAGCCCAGCCGAAGATGCGCATGACCAGCCACGGCTTCGATCCCAACCGCCTTCAGCGCATGCATGACGTGATCGCGCGCAATTATGTGGAGAGCGGGCGCCATTCCCGGCGCGCTCACCATGATCTGGCGCGAAGGGGCGTTGGCATGGCTGAGCATGTCAGGCGTGACCGACATCGCCGCCAAGGCGCCCATGCGCGAGGACGCCATCTTCCGCCTCTTTCCATGACCAAGCCCATCACCACCGTGGCGCTGTTGATGCTGATGGAGGAAGGCAAGATCGCGCTGGACGATCCGGTGTCGCGCTTCATTCCCGGCTTTGCCGATCTGGGGCTTTACGCGGGCGGGATCCTGGGCGCTTTCCTCACCACGCCCTGCGCCAAGCCGATGAAAGTGGTGGACCTGCTGCGCCACACCTCCGGCCTCACCTACGGCATCCTCAACCGCACCAGCCTCGACGCCGCCTATCGCAAGCTCAAAGTGGCGGAAGCCGGGCATGGAAGGCGGCCTGACGGGCATGATCGCGGCCCTGGAAAAGCTGCCGCTGGAATTCGCGCCGGGCGAGACCTGGAATTATTCCGTCGGCCTGGATGTGGCCGGCTATCTGGTGGAAAAGATCTCCGGCCAGCGCTTCGGCGATTTCCTGCGCACGCGCATCTTCATGCCCGTTGGGCATGGCCGATACCGATTTCGTGGTGCCGGCCAGGAAGCGCGACCGCTTCGCCACCTGCTATTATGTGAAGGAGGGCGCGCTCTACATGTTCGATGACGTCCAGAATTCGATCTATGCCCAGCCGCCATTGCTGGAATCGGGCGGCGGCGGCTTGGCCGGCACGGCGGAGGATTATATGCGCTTCTGCCGCATGCTGCTGAATGGCGGCGAGCTGGCCAGGTGCACGGCTGCTCAGCCCCAAGACGGTCGAGCTGATGACCATGAATCACCTTCCCGGCGGCCGCGAGATGACCGAGATGATGCCTGTCCACCGCCGCCTTCAACGAAAGCGGCTATGCCGGCGTGGGCTTCGGCTTGGCGGTGGCGGTGACGCAGAATTTGGCCAGGACCGGGCTTCCCGGCACGGCGGGCGAATATTCCTGGGGCGGCGCGGCGGGCACCTATTTCTTCAACGATCCCGAGGGAAGACATGGCGGTGGTGTTCATGACCGCAGGTGCTGTTCGCGCCCGACCGGATGCAAGTTGCGGCGCGACCTGCGCACCCTGGTCTATGGCGCCATGACGGAGTCGCTTCGCGTGATTCTGGAGAACTTCGATATCACGGCATGGAACGGCCCGTTCGAAGCCGCAGACGCGCGCCCGCGCGCAAAGCGCGCTGGAGCATGGCAAGCTGCTTTATTTTCCCAGCCTGCCGTTCCGGCTTTCCAACAGCGAGAATGAATTCCTCGACGCCGCGCTGACCGACGGCAAGGCCAAGAATATCAGCCTGGATCACACCAGCGGCAAATTGCAGGGCACGTCGGCCGACGGGCGAGAGGGCCGAGCGGCTGGCCGGCGATGATCGAGCGTTTCGGCGCCGGCGCCACGCAGCTTCGTCAAGGACCTGCTGCCCAATTATGGCGAGGTGGAGCGGGCGCGCACCTCATATCGGCCGGTGGAAGTGGAAGGCCGGCCCTATTCGGTGATCCAGGACGACCGGCTGTTGCATGTCGACGCCTTTCCGTCGCGGCCGATGAAGAATGGCCGGCGCATCCTGCGCTTCTTCGCCAATGTGGCGCCCGCCCGGGCGGCAGCGCGCGGCATTGGCATGTGGGCGAGCCTTTCGCGGATTTCGCCGCGAAATTCGCGCCCCGGCGTCCAGCCGCATTTCCCCGGCAAGAGCTGGCTGTTCGACAAGCTGGGCGTGACGCGGGGACGCCGCTCGGCCTATGACGAGATGATGCTGTCGCTGCATGACGCCGCCAAGCGCGACGCGGCGCTATCAGAAGAATGCGCCGCACACCTCGCTGGATTTTCCGCCGGGCTCCAGCTGGCTGGTCTATACCGACCAGGTGCTGCATGCCGCGCTGAAGGGCGAATTCGCCCTGGAGCAGACCTTCCATTTCGACGTGGCGGAGATGGGCGAGCCGGACCAGGCGCCGATCCGGGTGCTTGGAACGGTTGACGGGAAAGGCGCTCGCATAGATTCAGGCGCGAGGGATTTTCGTTCATGGCTAGGAGCGTCGCGCGGAGCGTGCGCATAGCACGTGAGCACGCGCGACAACGCCAGGGACGAAAAGACCCGCGCCTAAGCGGCGATCTCGGCGAGCTTGGCGCGCAAGGTTGCCCGATCGAATGGCTTCAAGATGTAATCGTTCGCGCCCGCCGCCAAAGCATGCGCGATCTCGCCCGCGTCATTCTCGGTGGTAGCAAACAGGATCACGGGCTGCTTGCCGTTCTGCTGGCCGCGCAAGCTCTTGACGAACTCCACCGCCGGCATGGACGGCAGATCCCAATCGAGGAAGATCAGATCGGGCATCTTCTCGCGGCAAGCGCTAAGCGCGCCCATGCCGTCCTCGGCTTCGCCGATGGCGAATTGCAATTCCTCGAATATGCGCCGCGCCACCGTGCGCATGACCCGGCTGTCGTCCACGACCAGGCAATTCTTCATGGGATGTCACGCCCCCCGCGGTCCATCGGTAAGGCGGGGAGACTATAAGAGGAACGTAAATAGTTGCTTGCTGCGGCCGGTTTGGCCGCTAACCCGCTGTTATCTCGACAAAACCGTCGCCGACGGTGACCTTCAGGCTGCACCGGACCGAGCGCGACAGCCGCTGGGTGAGATAGGGTTGAATGCCGCGGGCATCGAGCGGCGTGGTGGGCTCGGCGCCCTTCAGCGTGCGCTCCACCTCTTCGGCGATGCGCGCCACCGTTCCGGAAGCGTGGATGCGAAAGCGGGGCGCGCCGGCCTCGGCATCGACCTTGACCACGCCGCCGCGCGGCAGGCAGTCGGCGCCCAACAACGCCGCATTCATCAGCAATTTCGCCCAGTCCTTGGGCCAATAGGTTTGCGGGACATTCCATTCCAGCTTGACCTTGCCGCCTTCGAGCAAGCCCTGGACCAGCCGGCCCATCTCGCCCAGATCAAGCTCGGCGCCCGCCGACCCCGCCGCGCCGAACGCGATGCGCATGAATTGGATGCGGGCCAAAGCCTGGTTGGCGCTGGTCGCCACCAGGCGGATGGCGTCCTCGCGCATGCCGGCGTCGCGTTCGTCTTCCAGGACTTCCAGTCCGTTGACCACCGCGCCCAGGGGCCCGACCAGGTCGTGGCAGACCCGGCTCACCATCAAGGCGGAGAATTCGATCTCGTTCATTTCTACCCCCAACTGTCCGTCTGGCGGATCGGCCTGGCGGACATTCGGTGAATTTGGCCATTCACCTCGATCCCCTGCCGGTGCTACGCACAGGAGGGGGAGAAAGCCGATGCTACGGTTTTCAAATGGCAACCAATATCGGGCGGTCTTAAGGAATGATTAAGGACAGTGCAACTCGGCTCGCCGCCATCGCCCATGAAGCCGGCGGCGTGATCATGCGCCACTACCGCGAGGGATCGACAGCGCGCCTCAAGGATGACCGCACCCCCGTGACCGACGCGGATGAAGAAGCCGAGGCCCTGATCCTCAAAGCCCTGGCCAGGGAATTTCCCGGCGTGCCGGTCGCGGCGGAAGAAGACATGGCGGCGGGCCGGGGCTGCGAGCCTTGCGATCATTTCTTCCTGGTGGATCCCCTGGACGGAACGCGCGAATTCCTCAAGCGCAATGGCGAATTCACCGTCAATATCGCGGAAGTGAGAGACGGCGTGGCGGTGGCGGGCGCGGTCTATGCCCCCGCGAAGGACCGCCTCTTCTTCGGCGGCCCTAGCGGCGCGTTCGAAATCCCGCAGGACCGCCGGACGCGCCCTTCGATGCAAAATCCGGCCGCGGCCATCAGGGCGCGTGCGCCGGCGGAAGATGGCTTGGTGGCGGTGGGAAGCCGCAGCCATCCGGACGCGAGACCGAAGCCTTCCTCGCGCGCTTTGCCGTCAAGCAATTCATCACCGCCGGCTCGTCGCTGAAATTCTGCCTGGTGGCGGCGGGCGAAGCCGACATCTATGCGCGCGCCGGACGCACCATGGAATGGGACACCGCCGCCGGCCATGCGGTGGTGACCGCCGCGGGCGGCTGCGGTCACGCGCTGGGACGGCACGCCGTTTCTCTACGGCAAGCCCGGTTTCGAGAATGGCGCGTTCGTGGTGCGCGGCGCGAGGATAGCTCGCCACTACGACAGTGCGTCTTGGCCGGGAATTTCCTCCCCGCATCGCGAAGGGACTGGTGAGGAAAGATGTCCGCCTGCGGGCTTGCCCGCGTTGGCGGACAGATGGGGGTAATTAAAAATTATCGGGTCGCGGCGGCCTTCGTAGATATACTGGCGCCACCAATAGAAGAAGAGCACCGTCAAAGTCAGGCTCAGCAAAATGATGGGCAGATTGATCTTGACCGGCGGATCGTAGAGTTGAACCTGGAACGCGATCATCAGGCCCAGCAAATTCAAGCCCAGCAGGCGCGCCAATTTCTTGGCCTTGCCGGGCGTGAACTTCCGAAAAAATCTCCGATTGCTGCGCATCGTGTCACGACGAAAAGAACCACGTCAGCGATCCATATCATGGCGTGATGAGTAAAAGATTAACGCCATCAGTCCTGCGCCAACCAGGAAAGTGACGATCGCGCCCATCGCCATGAACACCCATCCCAGAGGCGACATCTTGACCCCGCTCATCGCGTTCCAGGCTCGCACCGCGTACCAGCCGGCCCAGCCCAGCATGCCCAGCATGATCAAGATCGCCACGATGCCGAAGGCGGAAAGCCCCGATCCGCTTGATCTTCCGGCTTATCGCCTGCCGTTCGCTTCCGTCATCGGCAATTCCTTTCCGCGGCCGTAACCATAACCCGGGAACGCCGCTGGCCGCTGTAAAATTGCCTGAATTTGGGACACACTGGAAGCTGCAAACGATTCGTGAAGGGCGCTTCGCATGAACCGCAAGGAATTCATCGCCGGTCTGGCGTCGCTGGTGCCGGGGGCGCTTGCTGGTCCCCGGGACTGGCGCGGGCCGATGATCTGGGCGACAACGCCAAATATACCGCCAACGAGATCACCCAGGCGGGTGCGGATTTCTTCGGCATCACCACCGAGGCGATGGCCAAGGCGGTGCAGCATATCTTCGCCGATCTGGGCGAGCCCGATGCCTATATCAAGGGCGACGAAGGCTCGGGCGCCTTTGTCGTGGGCCTGCGCTATGGCTCGGGCTATCTGATCCGCAAGACCCGCGATCCCATGATGGTCTATTGGAAAGGCCCGTCGATCGGCTTCGATGTCGGCGGCAACGCCTCCAAAGTTTTCACGCTTGTCTACAATCTGCGCGAAGACCGGCGCCTGTTCCAGCGCTTCCCCGGCGTCGAAGGCAGCATCTATTTCGTGGCGGGGCTGGGCGTGAACTATCAGCGCTCGGGCGGCGTCACCCTGGCGCCGATCCGCACCGGCGTGGGCTTCCGCGCCGGCGCGAACGTCCAGTATCAGGTCTATTCCGACAAGCGGGACTGGTTTCCCCTATAAGCCGCTCGTCTCGCGGGACAGTCTATAGCGTTGCTTCAGCTCGTCGCTTCTGCCGGGCCTTCGATCTTGCCGGCAGGCGCGGGCAGATACAGCAGAAGCGCAGCCGCGACATAGATCGACGAGAAGGTGCCCACCACGATGCCGAACAGGATCGGGCGCGGAGAAATCGAACAGCGCCGGCCCGCCGAAGATCAACAGCGGCAACAGCGAAATCGCCGTCGCCGCCGATGTGAGGATGGTTCGCGTCACCATCTGATTGGTGGAGAGATTGATCAGGTCCGGCCAGATTCATGCGCTTGTATTTGCGCCGGTTCTCGCGGATACGGTCGAACACCACCACCGTGTCGTTGATCGAATAGCCGGCCAGTGTCAGCAGCGCCGCCACCGCGGTCAGGCCGAAATCCAGCTGGAATACCGAGAACAGCCCCGCCGTCACCAGCACGTCATGGCCGGTGGCGATCGCGGCGCCGATGCCATACTGCCATTCGAACCGCACCGAGACATAGATCGCGATCATCAGGATGGCGAGCAGCGTGGCGATCACGCCGTCATGGAACAATTCCTGGCTGACCTTGGGACCGACCACCGAGGTGCTGCGCACCGTATAAGCCGGACCCAGCTTGTTCTTGATCGCCTGCGCCACCGCCTGGTCCGCCGCGTTCTGGTCCGACCTGCCCTTGGTCTGGCGGGGCTGGACGCGGATAAGCACGCAGCTGTTGGCGGGATGGTCGCATTCGCCGCCGCCGATAGAACTGCAATTGGGATTCGCCGAAACCCAGCGTGTTGATCTCTTCGCGCAGGGTGACCGATGTTCACCACCTGGGCGGATTTCACCTCCATCAGCACGCCGCCGGTGAAATCGATGCCCAGATTGAAGCCCTGCCAGACGATGGAGACGATCGAGATCAGGAGCAAAAGCCCGTCAATGGCGAAGGCGAAATAGCGCGCGCCCACGAAATTGATGTTGGTGGCTTCGGGAATGAACCTGAGCAGCGGCATGGCGGTCTTTCGGGCTTTTGGAACGTAGGCGCCGGAACTTATAGGCCGGAGGGGGCGCGAACAAGCCCGGAAAAATCAGGGCCTTGGCGCCGTTCCCGAACCACTTGCCGGGGTTACGGAGCGCTCATATGACTGGAACGACGAAGCCCCGGGCGCCTCCTTGGCCACCGTCTCCAAGAGCGCGCTGAACACGCTTCTCGCCACCATGCTGGTGACGCCGGCCATCGCGCTGGCCTGGTCGGCGCGGCTTATCTATAGCATCCGCAGGCCAAGGCCTGACGACGCAGGGCACCCATGCCGGGGCCGCCGTGACTCGAACGTTCAGCCGTCATAACGTGGAGTTACCCTGAAATCCCCCCGCGAGGACGACCATGGCCAAGAAATCCGTAAAAACGAAAAGCCAGAGGCTGGAGACACCCACCGATCTCTCCAACAACGCCACGCCCGAACTGGCCGAGGCGTTGAACCGCCTGGTGGCGGACAGTTTCGCGCTCTATCTCAAGACCAAGAATTTCCACTGGCATGTCTCGGGCCCGCATTTCCGCGACTATCATTTGCTGTTCGACGAGCAGGCCGAGCAGATTTTCGCCTCGATCGACGATCTGGCGGAACGGGTGCGCAAAATCGGCGCGCGGACGATCCATTCCGTCGGCGAAATCGCCAAGCTCAAGACGCTGGCCGACAATGACAAGACTTACGTCTCGCCTGCCGACATGATCCGCGAGCTGATGGGCGACAACAAGAAGATGATGCAGCAGATGCGCGCGGTGCATGAATTGTGCGACCAGCACAATGACGTCGCCACCGCCTCGATCCTGGAGAATTTCATCGACCAGACGGAGCGGCGTAACTGGTTCCTGTTCGAGGCCAGCCGGAAAGCGTGACGAACAAGCGGCCGGTGAAGAAACACGCGCCGGCCGGCACCTCACATCTTCTTGTTCCTGGGCGGTATGACCTGGGTGAATTTCCCCAGCACGCAGATTTGCCCGGAATTCAGCACGTGCAACGGCTGGGTATTCTCGCACACCGAGCCGTCCGGATTTCGCACCGACCAGGCGAAGCCATTGAAGCGCAAATCCGGGCAGCTGCCCTTGAGGTCGTTGCGCCAAGTCGAGCCGTCATAGAGGCGGAAGAAAATCGCCTTGCCGTCGTCCTGAGGCTGGGTATCGATGATGTTGCGGGTGGCGATGCAAATATTGGCCGCCGCAGCAGGCGGCGCCATCGCGGCCCAACCGGCGAGGACGGCCGCGATACTTGCGAGCTTTCTCATGGCATCCTCAGCGCTGGGCGTGCTGCTCGCTGCGGGACGGCGTGAGCTGGGTGAATTTGCCCAACAGGCAGACCTGCGCCGATCTCAGGATGTGCAGGGACTCCTGGTTTTCACATACGGTGCCGTCGCCGTTCTTCACGCTCCAGGCGAAGCCGGTGAACCAGAGATCCGGGCAGCGGCCATGCAGGTCGTTGCGCCATACCGAGCCGTCCCGCATCTTGAAGACGATCGAGGCGCCATCCTTTGCCGGCTGGGTCTCGAGCATGTCGTAGGTGCGCAGGCAGATGGGCGCGGCCTGGGCGGCGCCCGCGGAGAACACCGCAACAATGGCGGCCATGCATAGAATTCTCATCATCATCTCCTCTTAGCGCTCGACATGCTGCTCGGCGCGAGGCGAGCCGACCTGGGTGAACTTGCCCAGCATGCAAACTTGGCCGGAACGCAGGACGCGAAGGGATTGGATGTTTTCGCACACCGTGCTGTCGGAATTGCGCAACTGCCAGACAAACCCGTCGAAGCGGAGATCGCGGCACGGGCCGTGCAGGTCGTTGCGCCAAACCGACCCGTCGCGCATCTTGAAGAGGATCGAGGCGCCGTCCTTCGCCGGCTGGGTCTCGAGCATGTCGTAGGTGCTGAGGCATATCGGTGCGGCCTCGGCCCCTCCCGCCAGCATGGCGGTGGCGATCGCCGCCAAACACAAGATTTTGGTCATCACTTCCTCCAATGCCCCTCCAGACATTCTCCGAAGCAACGCGGCGTGCGCCTGAACCCGCGCGTCACCTCTCCCCGGGCGAGAAGGTGTGCTGGCCCGCGGGCTGCAACTGGGTGAACTTGCCCAGGCCGCATGTTTCGCCGGAGCGTATCACCGTCAGGGTCTGCTCATTCTCGCACACCGTCGCCATCGGGTTGGCGGTCGACCAGGCAAAGCCGTTCCATCTCAGGTCCGGGCAGCGCCCCCGAAGATCGTTGCGCCATACCGAACCATCCGTCATCCGGAATGTGATCGCCGTGCCGTCCGGCGCGGGCGACGTGCTGGCGATGTTGCGGGTGGGCAGGCAAATCGGCATCCGGCTCGGCGCAGCCAAGGCCAATTGGGTGGTGACCAGAAGCGCCGCCGTGGCGCCCGTCAAAAGGATCTTCTTCATGGATACCTCCGTACCTCACGCCCTCCGCGGCATTGTCGCGCAAGGACTGGGCTCTCTCAAGCCCAGGGGCCCCTGAAAACGGCTGTAAAACACCAAGGTTGCTTGACGTACAGCGTCTCCTATGTCCAATGAACGCCTCGTTTTTTGCTTCAGGAGCTTTGCTTGTCCGCCGCGCCCGCTCAAATCACCATCACATTGCCGGACGGCAAAACCATGCGGTTCGCCAAGGGCACGACCGGCGCCGAGATCGCCCAGGCGATCGGCCCGGGCCTGGCCAAAGCCGCCCTGATTCTGGAAGTAGATGGCAAGGAGTGGGACCTGTTTCGCCCGCTCGAGGCGGACGCGCATATCCGCATCATCACCAAAAAGGACGACAAGTCGCTGGAGCTGATCCGTCACGACGCCGCCCATCTTCTGGCTATGGCGGTGCAGGAGCTTTATCCCGGCACCCAGGTCACCATCGGCCCGGCGATCGATGACGGCTTCTATTACGACTTCGCCCGCAACGAGCCCTTCACGCCGGAGGACCTGCCCAAAATCGAAGAGCGGATGCGCGAGATCGTGAAACAGGCGCGTCCCACCCGCCGCGAAGTCTGGCCGCGCGACAAGGCGATAAAGCATTTCCGCGACATCGGAGAGACCTATAAGGCCGAACTGATCGAGAGCATCCCCGCGGGCGAGGACGTCTCGATCTATTGGCATGGCGACTGGCACGATCTCTGCCGCGGTCCCCATTTCCGCACCACCGCCGAGATCGGCGACGCTTTCAAGCTTACCAAGATCGCCGGCGCCTATTGGCGAGGCGACGCCAAGAACGCGCAACTCCAGCGGATCTATGGCACCGCCTGGCGCGATAAAAAAGAACTCGACGCCTATCTCGAGCGGCTGGCGGAAGCGGAAAAACGCGACCATCGCAAGCTGGGGCGCGAACTGGAGCTGTTCACTTTCTCGCCCGATGTCGGCGCGGGCCTGCCGCTGTGGATGCCCAACGGCATGGTGATCCGCCAGGAGCTGGAATTCCTGGCGCTGCAGGAAGAACGCAAGGATGGCTATCGCCGGGTGGCCACGCCCCATATCACCAAGGAAGCGCTGTTCTATCGCTCGCGCCACCTGCCCTATTACGGGGAATCAATGTATTCGCCGCTCGATATCGACGGCGAGAATTATTACCTGCGCCCGATGAACTGCCCCTATCACCATCTGATCTTCGGGGCGACGCGCCATTCCTATCGCGAGATGCCATTGCGCATCGCCGAGTATGGCCAGGATTATCGCTACGAGGCCTCGGGCGGCCTGTCGGGACTGATGCGGGTGCGTGGCTTCTGCATGAACGATGCGCATATCTATTGCCGCTACGACCAGGCGAAAGAAGAGTTCATCAAGGTGATGCGGCTGCACGCCCGCTATTACGACCTGATGAACATCAAAGAATATTATATGCGCCTGTCGCTGCCCGACCTGGGCAAGCTGGACAAATATGTCGACCAGCCGGACAAGTGGCTGAAGGCGCTCGACATCATCAAGGAGGCGATGCAGGAATCCGGTTATGCCTATGTCGAGGGTCCGGGCGAAGCCGCCTTTTACGGCCCCAAGATCGACTTCATGATCAAATCAGCGATCGGCACTGAATACACGATCTCGACCAACCAGCTGGACTTCCTGGCCACCCAGACCTTCGACCTTTCCTATATCGGCGAGGATGGCGCGGATCATCCGGTCTATGTGATCCATCGCGCGCCCTTGGGCACCCATGAGCGTTTCACCGCCTTCCTGATCGAACATTATGCCGGCGCTTTCCCGGTCTGGCTGGCGCCGATCCAGGTCCGGATCATCCCGATCAGCGAGAAGGTCGCGGACTATGCCCAGAAGGTGGTGGACGCCCTGTTCGCCGCCCCGGTGGTGAATGGCACCGCAGGGCTTCGGGTGGACATCGACACCTCCAACGAGCGGATGCAGAAGAAGATCCGTGACGCCCAGCTGCAGAAAATTCCATACATGCTGGTGGTGGGCGAGCGCGAAGCCGCGGAAGGCAAGGTCGCGGTCCGACTCCGCTCGGGCAAGGATCTGGGCGCTATGCCCTTGGAACAATTCATCGCCCGCATCAAACAGGAAGCCGAATCCCGCAAGGATGTGGCCGAATAACCTCTTTCCGGCGGCCCCAATACACCCTATCCTAGCTGGGACTCCGGCTTTTGCCGGTTTGCGCCACACCGGCGCGCCAGACGAAAGGCTCCCGTTTGCGTCCATGATCGAACTCGTTTCGCTTGGCTCCGACGGAACCGGCGAAACGCTGGCGCACGGTTATTGAAGGAGAGAGAGCCATAGTTCCCAGACGGTTTCAGCAAAACGCGCCGCCTCCCGCCAAGGACGGCCCGCGCGTCAACGAAGAGATCACCTCCCGCACCATCCTTTTGATCGGCGATGACGGGCATAAATACGGCGAAATCGGCACCGATGAAGGCCGCGCCCTGGCGGAAGAAAAAGGTCTCGATCTGGTCGAGGTCTCTCCCGACAACAAGCCGCCCGTGGTCAAGTTGATGGACTATGGCAAATACAAATACGAGCAGCAGAAGAAAGCCGCCGAAGCCCGCAAGAAGCAGAAGGTCATCGAGATCAAGGAGATCAAGATGCGCCCGACCATCGACGATCACGATTATGACGTGAAGATGCGGGCGATGAAGCGCTTCTTCGACGAAGGCGACAAGGTCAAGGTCACGCTACGCTTCCGCGGCCGCGAAATGGCGCATCAGCATCTGGGCATGGAACTGCTTACCCGGGTCCAGAAGGACACCGAGATCTTCGCCAAACTCGAGCAATATCCCAAGATGGAAGGCCGCCAGATGATGATGGTTTTGGCTCCCAGGTAGGCGCCGAACCCATCCTTTGTCCTGCTATCTATTCAATATGCCGGCTGCTGTCGCAGTCGGCATATTTTTTTACCGCATCCGCCAGGGTGACTTGTCGGACCATCCCTTGATTGCCGCTTCGGCCCACTGGGTATCCTTGTCGGCATGGCAGGCGTTGCAGGCATTGGGAATTTTCATCGCCTCGGTTTCGACCGGCGTGACGAAATGGAAATTGTGGGTAGAGACGAAGGGGCCGCCCGGAAGCTGGGGCAGGATCTTGGGCATGTGGCAGGCGACGCATTGGCTGCCGGGGCTGCCCGGCTTGTGATGGGTATGGGCCTCGAGGCTCACCGCGTGCGGGCCGTTCTGGATGCCGACGCCATGGCACATGCCGCAGACCTCGTTGATGGGTTTGCGCAACATCGCGTCATTGTCGCTGCCGTGCGGATCGTGACACGAAAAACAGGTGACGCCCCGCGTGTACATCAGGCTTTGCACGAAGTCATTGCCCTGCATGCGGTTCTTGCGGGCGGTGCCATCGGGGAAATGGGTGAAGCTGGTCTCGCCCAATTTGTGGTCCTCCAGCTTCCAATAATCGGCCAGCTTGAGTCCGGCATGGTAGCCCACCGGCCAATCGTAATACTGGCCCTTGATGGGATTTTCGAGCGGCTGGCCTTGGCTGTGACAGGCGATGCAGGTGTCGCTGGCCTGCACATAATCCTCGCGCGCGGGATTGAGAATATTGAACAGTTTGGGGCTTTCAACATGCAGGCTGCCCGCACCATGGCATTGCTCACAGCCCACATTCCATTCCGCCGGCTGTTTGGTGTCGATGTTGTAGTTGACCGAATGGCAGCCGTCGCAGAGCGGCCCGGTGGGACGGTTGGAATTGTCCCCCTTCGGATCGGGATAGAACGGCGCCCACCAGTCGCCGCCCTGGTCGGGCACGTGATATTTCGACCAGGTCTTGGTGGCGATATTCCATTGGATGGGCAGCGGCACGAAAGTGTCGCCGGCTTTCTTGAAATAGCGCTGCTTCCAATGACTACCATAAACGAAGCCGATATCGTCCTTGGTGATTTTGGGCAGACCGTCGGGGATGGTGGATAAATCAGGAATGATGGCGTCGGGATGGGCCCTGGGGTCGCGCACGATGTTGGCCATGCGGGTCTTCTTCCAGCGCGCATAAATCTCCTGATGGCAGTTCTGGCAGGCTTCCGAGCCCACATAATGCGCCTCAAGCACCGAGGCTTGCTGGCGCGCGGCGATGTCCGCCGGCTCAGACGTGGCGGTGATGGGCAGGTTTCGGATCGTGGCGACCAGTTCCCACACCTGGCGGTCGGGCAAATTCCAGGCCGGCATGGCCGTGTTCCGGATGCCGTTGCGGATGTGATAGAAAATCTCGCCGTCACTCATCGATAGCGAAGCGGCCTTCAGGGACGGTGGCTTGGGAAAGACGTTGGCGCCGATTTGGGTCTTCCCGCTGCCGTCATAGGCGTGGCAGGTCTCGCAATTCTTGGCGAACAGATCGCGGCCTTCGGTCAACGCGGCGGACGCGGGGCGCGCGCCCAGCGGATTGACCCGCGCGATGGCGCTGCCGGGAACGCTGTGATGCAGAAGATAGGTGGCGACCTCGATTTCGAAGGTTGATGGCTCCTGCCGGGCGCTGGAAAGGCCGGGGACGAGAACCGCGTAGGCCAGGCCGGCCGCGATGACGACGCCCCCCAGCACGATCGCAATGATCAGATGACTCCGCCGCATCGCCAGCACCCTCTCAAGCGATTTGCCTGATACTTGCAAAAGAGTCAGTTCACCGCCAGGGACCGTTCCCGGCATGAGCAACCATCTGTCACGGAACCATCCCGGTGGCGGCGGCGTTTTACCGCCAACCGCAGAGCCCGCACGGGGTGGGTCTTTGCGGAATCAGAGGAATTTCCAATGAATTTCAAGACCGCCGCCATCCTTACCGTTCTGGGCAGCGCTCTGGCCATCGTCAGCGCGCATGCCGCCGTCACCGTCGGGTTCGACATCGGCCATGTGGCCATCGGCTATTCCGATGGCTATTACGACAACGACCATCACTGGCACCGCTGGCGCCATCATGCCGACATGGACCAGTTCCGCACCGCGCATGGCGACAATTATCACGAGTGGCGCCATAACGACCGCCACCATCACGACGAACACTAACCCGCACAATCGCGTGGAATAGCGGGGCCGTCCGGTGGGACGGTCCCGCGACCGTCCGGCAAAAATGCTATCACCTGGTGAAAATCAGGTGAACCTATGCGGAATTTTATGATCTGCGCCAGGGATTGCTTCGGCGATGACGCTTTTGATCGCCATTGGTGAGGCAGCGCCCGCAACTCTCGGCGATGCCGTCTATCGCAGCGAAGAGGTCGCGCGTCCCGCGATCACGCCGCAGCCGATTCAGTTCTGGGAAAGCCGGGGATATTATTGGTACGATTTTCAGTCCGCCGGGTCCTTTTCATAAAGACGCTGGGTCTCCACGAAAGCATCGTCCAGCACGCGGCCTTGCGCGTAGGCCGAAAGATTGTCTGATCTGGCGACGCCGGACGGCAGACGGGGACAGGGCTCGTCCCCGCCCACCACGGTCTTGATGCCGATCACGCCCGACCAGATGGGAAGGGCATAATCCTCCTCGTCATCCACAACATTCTTGGCCCTGACTTTGGCGGACGCGTCCGCGATCCGCATGCCGATCACCGTGACGGCTTTGACTTCTTGTGGATCATTGGGCCGCAAGGTCGCGGCGCGGCCGGGATAGAAGCGGTTCACCACACCGGCCAGCGCCTTCGCCTTGGCCGCCGGATCATCGACGATTTGCGCCGTGCCAAAACACATGGCCGAGCGGTAATTGACGGAATGATGGAAACCCGAGCGGGCCAGGACCAGGCCGTCGAGATGCGACACGGTGAGACAGGCGGGCGTGCCGGCTTTCAAGTGGCGCAGCATCCGGCTGGCCGAAGAGCCATGCCAATAGAGCATGTCGTCCTCACGCCAGAACATGGTGGGTGTGCAGTAAGGCTGGCCGTCCATCACATAGGCGACGTGGCACAGAAGCGCCGAATCCAGGATCGCGAAAACAGCGGCGCGATCATAGGAGCCGCGTTCATGCAGGCGCTTGACGCGGTTGCGCTCAGTGACGGTGAAAGTGGAATCGCTCACGGCGGATAATCCCGGAATTACCCGGCCAGAATGGAGGGCGGGGCCGCGCCGATCAAGCGCGTGGCATGTATGCCACCCCTCCGGCCTGCGCATCGCGCGTGCTGCAGCACCTCAGCGGCATCAGAATATCGCGTGTCAGGGCGCGTGCGCCCCGACGGCATTGGCCACCGTGGAAAAATCGGCATTGCCGCCGGAAATCACCAGGACCACGGTCTTGGCCTCGCAACTTGCCCGCCAGAAACGCCGCCAGCGCGGCCGCGCCGCCGGGCTCGACCAGCAATTTGAGCTTTGAGGCGGCGAAAGCGACGGCGCGGGCCAGTTCTTCGTCGCTGACCGTCAATCCCGGCGCCAGCAAGACCGTCCGCCAGCGCGAAGACATGATGGCCCGGCACCGGCGCCATCAGGGCATCGGCGATGGAAAGCTTTGCCGCCGGGCGCGGTGGTGCGGGCATGCGCCGCCAGCGAGCGCCGCATGCCGTCGAAATTTTCCGGCTCGACGCTGTGCACCGGCGCGGCGCACGCCCGCGCCTTTCAGCGCCAGCGCCACGCCCGTGACCAGCCCGCCGCCGGAACAGGGCGTCGGCCACCGCATCCAACGTCACGCCCGAGCCGCGCCGCATCCTCGGCGATCTCCAGGCCCACCGTGCCCTGCCCCGCGATGATCCGCGGATCGTCATACGGCCTGACCAGGGTCGCGCCGCGCTCGTCGCAGATGCGCGCGGCGATGGCTTCGCGGTCGTCGTGCACCCGGTCATAGGTGACGATCTCGGCGCCATAGGCGCGGGTGCCTTCGATCTTGGCGCGTGGGCGCATCGGCCGGCATCACGATCAGGGCGGGAATGCCGAACAGCTGCGCCGCCGCCGCCACGCCTTGGGCATGATTGCCGGAGGAAAACGCCACCACGCCTGTGGCGCGCTCGGCCTCCGGGATCATCAGAATGCGGTTGCAGGCGCCGCGGAATTTGAACGAGCCGGTGCGCTGCAGGATTTCCAGCTTCAGGAACACCCGGCCGCCGGTGCAGGGCGCACAGCACGGGGCTTTCCACCAGCGGCGTGCGCACCGCATAGGGCGCGATGCGTTTGGCGGCTGCCTGCACATCGGCGAAACTGGGAACGTCAACCATGGCTGCGCGCTTCAACTGGCATCCAGCTCGGCGATCAGGCCGGCGCCCGAAATAATAGCGAGCTCGTCGCGCGCGCCGTCATAGAGGCTGGGACCCTCGCCGCCGCAGATCAGGCTGCCGTCCGCCGCCTCGCCCGACGCGGTCAAGCACGCCCTGCTCGAATGTCACGGGAAACAGCACGCTCACCATCGGCTTGAGCAGATGGTAGTCGAGCCCCTGTTCCAGGCAATAGGCGTGGATGGCGCAGCCGCGCGCCGGCGCATTGCGGAAAATGCAGGCCCCGTCCCTGACCGACGTGCGCACATGCGCGCCGCCGGGAAATTCATGGTCCTGGATCGACATCGCCGGTGAACCATTCGCGCGCCGGCGCGCCGATGCGGTCGTGAAAATCCCGTGGCAAGCGCATTCAGCCGCGCGACATTGCCCAGATCGATATCCACGCCATGGTCGCAGCAGGCATCGTCGCAAAAGCCGCAAGCCATGCAGTGCGTGAAATAGCGCAAGGTGAAGATGGCGGGATCCACCGCCGCAGACCGGGCCGCCCATCACGCAGGGATAGGCTGCGTCCGAGCACCACGATCACGGCGCGGCCTCGCACGATCGCTTCGATCAGTGCCGTCGTAATTCATGCCCGCCTCCTCCGCCGCCGCGGCGAAGCCGGCATCGGGCGAGATGCAGGGATTGGTGTTGATCTCCAGGATCAGCGGCTCGCCGTCTTCCGTCCACCCGGAAATCCACCCGCGCGAAGCCGGTAAGGCCGAACAGCTTCCAGACCTGCTCGCAGGCCGATCTCAGCTTCGCCGCCAGCCCGGGTTCGTCCTCCTCGACGCCGAAGGCGCGCACCGTGCCGCGCCAGCCGGTGGAATCCTCTTCCCATTTGGCGTCATAGCCGACGATGCGGGGCTTTGCCGTCGCGGCCAGTGCTCGAAGCGCATTTCCGCCATCGGCAGCACGCTGCCCGTCCAGCACGGCGATGTTGAACTCCCGGCCCTCGACATAGCGTTCGGCGAACCAGCCGCCGCCGAAGCGGGCGGCGCAATCGCGCCGCGCGCGGCTTGCACATGCGGCGCCTCGCACCACGCAGCCATCGTCCAGCCCCAGCGAGGCGTCTTCCAGCGCCGCCTTGACGATCCAGTCGCCCGCCATCCAGACCCGGCCCAGTCCGGCGGCACGCCCAGTCCGGCGTGGCGAGGCCGGCCTCGCGCAGCATCTGCTTGGTCAGCGGCTTGTCGTTGGTGACGGCCATCGCCTCGGCGCGCGACGCCGGTGAAGCGCACGCCCAGATCCGCCAGCATCTCGCGGCGCCAGCGGCGCCAGGCCGCCCTGCCCGTCCACGCCTTCCACCAGATTGAAGACGATGTCGGGCGCGTGCCGCGCCAGAAGGCTCGGTCAGCGTCTCCTGCCGGAACGGCGCCTGCTCCACGGCTGATGGCCGCGCGCCGCCAGCGCCTCGGCCACCGCATCGGCGGCGATCAGCGTGTCCAGCTCCTCGGGCGGCGCGTCCGGCGGCGATGTCGGAATGCAGGACCAGGATTTTCATGCTTCAGATCGCGGGTGCCGCGCCAGGAAGGAGTCCAGGAATTTGCCGATCAGCTCGCTGATAGGAAAGCTTCTGGAAATCGGCGATGAAGCAGAGATCGGAATAGCCGGGCCGGATGCCGGCCAGGGGATTGACCTCGATGAAGCGGGGCTTGCCGTCCGCGTCCAGGCGGATATCGGCGCGGCCGCCGTCGCGGCAGCGCAGCACCCGCCAGGCCGCCAGCGCCACCTGCGCCCGCCGCGTCGCGCCTCCGCGTCGTCGGCCGGCACGATGTCGAGCTTGTCTTCCCAGTCCGCCTTGTTCTCGATAGCCATAGCCATGGCCGACATATTTCTCGGTGGGCACGATCTCGCTGACGCCCAGCACCGACGCGCTCGTCGCCGGTGCCGGTGATGCCCACGGTGAATTCGCGGCCGGGCAGGAATTCCTCCACCAGCACGGGCTGGCGGAAGCGGGCCAGCAGATCGCGCGCCACGCTGTCCAGCTCGGCCGCGATCTGTCGACCCGCGAGCGGGCATCCACGCCCTTGCCCGAGCCTTCCGCCACCGGCTTGAGGAACAGGGGAAACGGCAGCGCGACCTTGGCGATGTCGGCTTCGCTTTCGATCACGGCGAAATCGGCGGTCGGCACGCCGGCGTCGCGCACCACCCGCTTGGTCATCGCCTTGTCCAGCGTCAGCGCCAGGGTCAGCGGATCGGAAAAGACATAAGGAATGTCATAGGCCTCCAGCAGCGCCGGCACCTGGGCTTCGCGCGACACGCCTTTCAGGCCTTCGCAGATATTGAACACCGCGTCCCAGCGCTCGCCCGCCGCCAGCGCTTTCGGTCAGCGGCCGGATGCCGCCGATGCGCTCGGGCTGATGGCCCAGGCCGGTCAAGCGCCTCGCAGATGGCGGCGATGGTTTCCTCGGCGTCGAATTCGGCGGTCTCTTCCTCGCCATAGCCCAAGGCAAGATAATCGCTGCGCAGGTCGTAGGTGACCCCGATACGCATGGTGGCTCAGCGCCCGAGCGTGCCGTCCGGGATCGGGATAGCGATAGACGTTGCCTTCGAAATTGCGCAGCAGCAGGATCATCGCCGTCGCGGCCCACCACCGGATCGGGCGCCAGCTGGATCTTGCCGCCGCCGCCCGGCGCGTCGATCACGAACATCGGCGTGGCATAGCCGGTGGTGTGGCCGCGCAGGGCCCGGATGATCTCCAGCCCCTTGTCCACCCCGGTGCGGAAATGCGCCGAGCCCCGGATCGGATCGCATTGATAAAGGTAATAGGGCTTCACCCGGTTCTTCAGCAGGCCGTGCATCAGGGTCTTCATCACCGCGGCATCGTCGTTGATGCCCTTCAGCAGCACGGTCTGGCTGCCCAGCGGGATGCCGGCATCGGCCAGCCGGGCGGTGGATTCGGCCACTTCGCGGGTCAGTTCCGCCGGGATGGGTGAAATGCAGGCTCATCCACAGCGGATGATGCTTCTTCAGCACCCGGATCAGGCCCCGGGTCACGCGCTGCGGCGTCACCACCGGCATCTTGGTGCCGATGCGCAGGAACTCGATATGCTGGATGGCGCGCAGCCGGCCCAGCAGCCAGTCCAGCTTGTCGTCCGACAGGGTCAGCGGATCGCCGCCCGACAGCAGCACGTCGCGCACTTCGGTATGCGCTTCCAGATAGGCGAGGGCCTGCTCCCATTGGCGGGTGGAGAATTGATATTCGCCGCCCGGATTGCCCACCAGCCGCGAGCGGGTGCAATAGCGGCAATAGGTCGAGCAGGTGCCGGTGGTCAGGAACAGCACCCGGTCGGGATAGCGGTGCACCAGGCCGGGCACCACCGTGTCGTGGTCCTCGCCCAGCGGGTCGTCATCCTCGCCCGGCGCCGCGCAGATATTCGCCGCCGGTCATGATGTGGGTGCGGCGCAAGGGCTCGGCCGCGTCGGTCAGGCCCATCAGGCTGGCATAATAAGGCGTGATCCCCACCGGCAGCGAGCCCTGGTGGCGGGCGACGGCGGCATATTCATCTTCCGACAGGCGGAAGACGCGCGCCAGTTCCTCCAGGGTGCGGATGCGGGTGCGCATCTGCCAGCGCCAGTCGTTCCATTCGGCGGGCCCGGTGCCCGGCAAGAAGCGGCGGTAAAAGGCGCGGGAGGCCTGGCCGACCGGAAAGCGCAGTTCGGCCTTGGGCCCCGGCAGATTGAGCTTGGCGATGGGCGCGCGCGTATCCCTGAGCGCGGCGTCGTCCGGATTTTTGCGGAAGGATGCGCGTGGCCGTCCTGATTGCGCGGCCCCGCGCCATCTCAAGAGCCATTTACCGTCTCATGTCGCGCGCGATCGGCGGCGATCCTACGCGTTCCTATCCGTGCGGCGCCCCCGTGGCTGACCATCATCGGACAGAACGACTCCGGCGATATTTAATCAGTGAGCGGCGTTGTCAAGAGCGAGCGCGCGTTAACGGTCATGGTGCGTCGACGCCCATGCGCGGGCGGCGGCGCGATAGATCAGTTTGCGCACGCGATAGACGGTGACATGCACCGTCTTGCCGCGCGAATAATTGAAGCCGGTCACCTCGTCCACCGGCGCGGCATCGGACTGCAGCTCGGCCAGACGGGCGAGGAATGCGGGCCGCTCGATAATCGTCCACCAGCGCCAGCCCGCCCAGGTCGGCGCCCTGCTCGGCGGCGCCCCGCGCCATCGGTGAGATCGACATCGGCGCCCAGCGCGAAGACCAGGCTGGGCTCTTCATAGCCGGCCAGCGCCGGCGGCGGATCGCCGGGCTGGTGTCCTTGACCACCAGTGCCTTCAGCTGCTCGCTGATCCAGAGATCGGTCAGACGCGGGACCGGCGCCGGCGGTCAGGGTGGGCACCAGGATCAGCAGGGACAGCAGCGCCAGGCGACAGCGCGATCAGACGCGCGCCCGTCAGAACCATGATCAGCGCGCCGAGGCCCGATCAGCCCGCCCACCACGGCATAGGCGATCAGCACCGATCGCCACGCCATCGCCATAAAGCTGGGGCAGCCAGACCGGCGCGGCCGACAAGCGCCGCCAAGCCCGATCAGAAATTGCAGCGCCGCAATGATGGACAGGCATTGCGCCAGCCGGGCGAGCCCCTGTCCTCGTCTTTGGGCGCGCAGCAGCCAGAGCGCGGCGAGAATCGCCAGCGCCGGATAGGCGGGCAGCACATAATGGGGCAGCTTGGTGGGCACCGCTTCGCACACCAGCCACCAGCTTCCGGCCCAGGCCAGCAGGAAACGGATCGTCGGCTCCTTGGCCTTGCGCGATGCGCCAGCCCGATGCCCGGCAGCACGAACAGGATCGCCGGCCAGAAGGCGATGGCGGAAAGAACCAGATTATAGCCCGGCGGCGCGCCATGGCTCTCCTGCCCGCCCGCCAGCTTGGCGGCAAAGTCGTTGCCCAGGGATTGCTGGAAGAAGGCGCCCTGGCTTTCGACGCCAGATCGCGATCAGCCAGGGCGCCACGATCAGAAGCGTCAGCGGCACGCCCAGCAGCGGCCTGGTGGCTTTGAGCCAGAGTCCAGGACGAATGCCGTGGTCTTGGCCCGCCAGTCCCAGATCAGAAGCAGCGCGCGATGGTGGCGGCGGCCACGCCGGCAATCACCGGACCCTTGACCAGGATGCCCAGGGCGAAGCGCGGCCCAGCCCCACATCACCAGCCGGGTCGAGACCGCGCGCGCCCTCCGGCTGCGGCGCGATAGATCCGCAGCAACACGCCCTGGCGCCCATGACGGTCGCCAGCAGCACCGCATCGGTGGTGGCGATGGTGGCTTCGGCGGTCAGCAGCACCGAGAATCCCAGCAGCAGCGCCGCCACCAGACCCGCCTCGGCGCCGAACAGCGAGCCCAGCCAGATAAGTGAGCCACACCGCGGCGATGCCGCCCGAGCAGCGACGGCAGGCGATAGGTCCAGATCTTGGTGTCCTGGCCGTCGGCGAGATTCTCGACATGGCCGGCGATGGCGGTGGTGGCGGCCTGCACCCAATAGATGCCCACCGGCTTCTTGTAGCGGGGCACCTGGCCGAAGCGGATGTCGACGAAATTGCCGCTGTCCAGCATCTGGCGGGAGGATTGGGCGAAGCGGCTTTCGTCGCGGTCCAGCGCCGGCAGGCTGAATATCCCCGGCAGCCACAGCATCAGGCAGCCAAGACGCCAGCAGGGGATAGGCCAGCCGGTGAAGCGCCTGGGAGCCCAGGAGACGCGCGGCTTTGCTGCCGGTGTGGGCGAAGCTCGGAACCGCGGTGGCGTCGCTCATATGTTGTTGCCTGATCTCCCGGACTGTATAAGGCGCGGCCCGATCGGGGCGGCGCCAACCGCGTGCCAGTCTAGCCAAGCGCCAGGATTTTGGGAAATTCGCTGCAAACGATGACGGTCTCGGTGGTGGTGCCGGTCAAGGACGAGGCGGAAAATGTCGCCGCGCTGGCCCGCGAGATCGCGGCCGCGCTCAAGGGCGAGCCCGATCATGAAATCATTTTCGTGGATGACGGCTCGCGCGATTCGGACGGCCGAGGAACTCACGCGGCTGAAAAGCGAGATCGCGCATTTTCGCCCGCTGCGCCATGCCCGCAATCTGGGACAGAGCCGCGCCATCCGCAGCGGCGTGCTGGCCGCCAGGGGCGAGACCATCGTCACCCTGGACGGCGACGGCCAGAACGATCCCGCCGACATCCCCAAGCTGCTCGCAGCTGCTTCGCGCAGCGACCCGGCGCTGGGCCTGGTGTCGGGGGTGCGGGTCAAGCGCCAGGACAATGCCAGCCGCAGCTGGCCTCCCGCCTCGGCAACGGCTTTCGCAACGCGCTGCTTGAAGGACGGCGCCGCCGACACCGGCTGCGGCCTCAAGGCATTCCGCCGCGACGCCTTTCTGGCGCTTGCCCTATTTCGATCATATCCACCGCTATCTGATCGCGCTGGTGCAGCGGGAGGGCTGGAAGGTGGCCTATGTGCCCGTCCACCACCGCCCCAGGCTGGCCGGGCGCTCGAAATACACCAATTTCGGCCGCCTGCTGGTGAGCGTGAACGATCTTCTGGGCGTGCGCTGGCTGATGCGGCGGCATGGCGGGCCGGCCGGCACGGAGGAACTGTAAATGGGCTTCATGGGGCATTGGTACGCCGCGGCGCTGGCGCACCCTTACGACGTGCTGTGGAACCTGATCGGCTTTGGCGGCCAGGCGGTCTTCGGCGTGCGCATGCTGATCCAGTGGCTGAAGAGCGAGCAGGAAGGCCACAGCGTGATCCCCGTCACCTTCTGGTACTGCAGCCTGATCGGGGGCTTTTTCAGCTTTTCCTATGTGATCCACCAGCAGGCCTGGGCACTGGTCCTGGGCCAGGGCCTGCCGCTCCCATTTATGCCCGCAATATCTGGATGATCTATCGCGACCGAAGCCGCGCGCCGGCCTGAGGCCGCTTCTTGACGGCCCGCTTTTTCGTTTTCGCGCCGCTGAGATATTCCGCCAGCACCGCTGCGTGATTGATCTTGGGATCGCGGGCGCCGAAGAGAAGCGTGACTTTCGGCCGTTTCAATTCGCGGCGGAACGCGGCCAGCGCGGGATTCTTTGAAAGCTCGAAGCGATAGAGTTTCCTGAACTCGGCGAATTTCTCCGGCTTGTGATTGAATTCCTGGCGCAGCTCGGGCGACGGCGCCACCTCCTTGGCCCAAAGATCCAGTGCGGCTTTCTGCTTGGTCAGGCCGCGCGGCCAGAGCCGGTCCACCAGCACCCGGAAGCCATCGGACGACTTCGGGCGGATCATAGACGCGCTTGAGGGCGATGGTCATGAACGGCTCCTTCATCGGGTGCCGATGCGCAGGCCAAACAGCTTGGGCAGCGCGGCCACGGCGCTGGCCAACAGCGATGGCCGGCGATTGCGTTCCTCGGCTTCCTCGCAGGCGATGATGGCGCGGCGGATCGGCGCGGCCACCCCAGTAGCGCAACGGCTCGGGCGGCAGCGCTGGGCAGTTCTCGCGCGGCACAGCGGCAGGTTCGACCACATGTCGTTCTCATTCAGCACCAGCGAAGCCAGGCATTGGCCGCCGATATAGGTGGGATTGACGCCATGCCCGGAATAGCCGCAGCCGATAATGCACGCGCGTGCCGGGGATGGTCTTGAAGAAGGGCAGCCGGTCGGCGGAGACATCGATCTGCCCGCCCCAGGCCTTGGCAATCGGCACATCGCGCGAATGACGGCAGCAGTCGGCGCAAGCCGCGTTCGGCGCGTGCGCGCGCTGGCGCCGTCCTCGCGCAAGCGCGCATTGGAGCCGCCAGGCCATTGAAGCGATCGGACCGGAGCCCGAGCCCATCAGCACCCGGCCGTCCGGCGTCTTGCGGAAATAATGCAGGAACATCCGCATGTCCGAGATGCCTTCCTCGCCCAGTCCAGCCCATCGCTTCCAAGTGCTGCGGGCGCGGGCTCGCTCATCACCGCATAGCTGGAGAAGACGCTCACATGCGGCCTTGTTTCCGGCAGGCCCGCCAGGTCGCAATTGGTGGCCAGCACCACCTCGCGGGCGATGATCTGGCCGTCCGGCGTGCGGACGCGGTTGGGCGTGCCCTTTGTCCAGACCGGTCATCGGCGTGTTCTCGTAAATCTCCACGCCTGCTTCCATCACCGCTCTTGCGCAAAGCCCGCGCCAGCAGGGCCGGGATGAAGATTGGCGCCTTCGGGCAGGAACACGCCGCCCCGGAACACGGGCGAGCGGCAATAATGCGCGACCTCTGCTGGCGTGAGCAATTCGCGCGCGTATCCGGCACGCCCAGGCGGCGGGCGGTGTCCACATAGCCCGCGATCTTGGCGTCCTGCGCCGGCGCGCAGGAGACGCGCAGATTGCCGGCCTCGCGCCACCAGACATCGCGGCCCGGCGCGGTGGCGAAAGCGCGGATGGCATCCTGCGCCATGGTGCCGGCGCGGGCGACGGCCAGCGCGCCATCGTCGCCGATGATTGCGCGACATGCCCTGCAGCGCTGGCCCAATAGCCATGGACCTTGCCGCCATTCTTGCCGCTGGCGCCCGAACCGCACAGCGACGCCTCGATCACGGCCACGGAGAGGCCGGGCTTCCTCGCCTTCAACGCCAGCGCGGTCCAAAGCCCGGTATAGCCGCCGCCGACGATGGCGACGTCCACTTTGATCTCGCCGACCAGCGACGGCGCAGGCGCGCCCACTTCACGCGCCATGGCGTCGGCGAACCACCAGGATGGATCGTGCGGCGCAGGGCTGCGTCATGCCGTCCTCATGATGGCGCGCCAGGAAAGCCTTGCTGCGGGGATGCCGCGGGCGCGGAGAAGAAGTCGCGCCGGCGGCGCGTCCTCCACCACCTGCCCGTCCGCCATCATGATCACCCGGTCGGCCACTTCGCGGGCGAACGCCATCTCATGGGTAACCAGGATCATGGTCATGCCGCTCGGCGGCGAGACGGCGCATGGTTTCCAGCACCTCGCCCACCAGTTCCGGATCGAGCGCCGAGGTGGGCTCGTCGAACAGCATCAGCCGCGGCTCCATCGCCAGGGCGCGGGCGATCGCCACGCGCTGCTGCTGGCCGCCGGAAAGTTCGTGCGGATAGTGCGCCGCCTTGTCCTTCAGCCCGACGCTGGCGAGCAGATCCATGCGCGCGTTTCGCGCGTCGGCCTTCGGCCACGCCGCAGCACCTGCACCGGCGCCTCGGTGACATTCTCCAGCACGCGTGAGATGGGCGAAGAGATTGAAGCGCTGGAACACCATGCCGATCCTGGCGCGCTTGGCCGAGGCGATCTTGTCGGGCTCTTCCTTGAGCTTGCCGTCCTTGCCACGCGCATAACCCACCAATTCGCCCGCGACCTTGATCTCGCCTCGGTCCATGGTCTCCAGATGATTGATGCAGCGAAGCAGCGTGGTCTTGCCGCTGCCGCTGGCGCCCAGAAGACAGACCACTTCACCCGCATCGACATCCAGCGAAACGCCTTTCAGCACTTCCTGCGCGCCGAAGCGCTTGTGGACGTCGCGGATCTCGACCAGCGCCATCAATTATGCTCCACGGCCAGAACCGCTTTCGCCAGCGGGACGTTGCGCGCGACGCGGAAACGCCGCTCGATGCCTTTCTGAATCAGGGTCAGAAGCGCCCGTCAGCACCAGATACCAGATGCTCACCACCGCCAGGACTTCGAAATATTTGAAATTGCGGCCATAGATGTTGGTGCCGGTGGCGAAAATTTCCGGCACGGCGATGGCGAACAGCAGCGAGGTGGTCTTGAGCATGGCGATGAATTGGTTGCCGGTGGGCGGAATGATCACGCGCAGCGCCTGGGGCATCACGATGCGGCGCATGCGCCTTGGCCTTGGTCATGCCCAAGCGCGCGGGCGGCTTCGCGCTGGCCGGGATCGACCGAGATCAGGCCGGAGCGGATGATCTCGGTCATGTAGGCGCCTTCGTTCAGGCCCAGCGCCAGGGTGCCGGCCACCAGCGCGGGAAGATTGATGGCGTTGTTGGTGAGGACGGGAAGCGCGTTGTACCAGAACACGATCTGCACCAGCACCGGCACGCCGCGAAAGAATCCGAGATAGGCCTGCACGATCCCGCGCAGGGTCTTGAAGCGCGACAAAGCCGCCAGCGCACCGCCAAACCCCAGACAGCATCGCGATCGCCATCGCCACCAGGGTGATGCCCAGCGTGGTGAGCGCGGGCAGAAAGAACTGGGTGGAAAACAGCGTGTCGAAAAACGCTTTGCGGTCGAAGACGATGGCAAACGAGCGGCTCTGGGGCGCGGCTTTCAGTTTGTCATCGGCCTGATTGCGGATATCCCCGCTCTCGCAGCTGCCATTTGTCGAGCAGCTTGTCGTATTCACCGCTTTTCTCCAGCACCTGCATCGCCTCGGTCACGGCCGCTTCCTGGGCTTTTTCATCCTTGCGGAAGGCCAGGCCCATCAGATTGCGGGGCACTTCGGGCCGGCCCGAGATGATGGGACTGGCCGGCGCCAATTCCGGCATCAGACGCGAAATGTAAGAAGCGAAGGCCCAATCGACAAAGGCGATATCGGCAGCCTTTGTGCGCAGCTGCATCGCCGCATCATTGAAGCTGGGAAAATATTTGAGATCGATCGGCTTCTCGCTTGCAGACCCCTCGGTTGGCGCGCTCCAGCGCCAAGGCCTGGGTGGTGCCGGCAATGGTGGCGACGCGAAGACCGCAAAGCCCTTCCTCGTTCTGGAAGAAGAGATGACTTTCCTTGCGCCCCACCAGCTGGATGCCGCCCCTGAAATAGGGCACGAAATCGAAGGTTTCGCGGCGCTGAGGCGTGATGCCCAGCCCCGAACTGAGATAGTCGAACTTGCGCGCCATCAGGCCGGGAAACAGGCCCGCGAAAGTCACATTCACGAATTCCGCCTTGAGGCACATTTTCTCGGCGATGGCGCGCGACATGTCGATGTCGAAGCCGGTGGGCTGACCGGCCTCGACGAAAGTCTGGGGCGGATTGGTGAGCATGGTGCCGATGGTGAGCGTGCCCTGCGTGACCAGCCCCGGCGGCGCCTTCACGGGACAGGCGGCCAACACCGGAGTTGTCGCCACCGCAATCACAACAGCAAGCACATATCTGCTTCATGGCTAACGATTGGTCCAGGAGAAGCCGGTGGCCAGGGTCATTTCATGGCTGACGGGAAAGCGGCGCGGATAGAAGCCGGTGCTGGTCTCCTCGCCCTTGAAACCTTGACGAAGGCGCCGTCCAGATCGCGCAGATCCTTCATCGTCAACCAGGGCGCGGACACGCCTTCATCGGTGCGGCAGCAATGCGCGGTCCACAGGATTGTGTCGGTGGGAATGGTGGCGAGCAACTGCTGAGCGGTGGCGTGATAGGCGCTGCGGCTGGCGCCCGCCCCGAAGGCATAGATGGTGGTGGGATAGATATAGTCGCCGGTGAAGAGCCGTTTGCCGGCGGCGTCATAGAGCGACACCGAAGTCGGGGTGTGGCCGGGCGTGGAGAGGACCTGCAATCTGCGTCCGCCCAGATCGATGGTCTCGCCCGGCTTGATCCATTCCGAGACCTTGAAACTCGGCCGCACCCGTTTGTCCGCGATGCCGCCGAATTCATAGCGGCCCGGCGTGAACATGCCATCGGTCACGTCCGCGCGCGTCTGCGGCAAATCGATCATGGCGATGCGATGGAAGGGCGCGATGCCGCCCAGATGATCGAAATGAAGATGCGAGACCATCACCGTGACGGGAAGGCTGGTCAGCGAAGCGATCACGGGGCTGACGTCGCGGGTGCCGCTGCTGGAATCGAACAACAGCGCGCGCTTGTCGCCCAAAATCAGATAGGCGTAATTCTGCTGGTAATAGCGGGGTTCGCCGATGGCGAAGACGCCGTCACCCAGATCCTGGACCGCGAAATAATCGTCCACCATGCGGCCCTTGGCGAGTTTGGCGGGCGCGGGATCGACAATCACATGCGAGGAGATGTAAGGCGAAATCTCGGCATTGACATAGGGCGCGAACACCGCCGCAAGGGTGAGGATCACGATCACGGCGACGCAAAAAGCAAGGAGCAGTTTGCTCAGGAGGCGGGTGCCCTTGGCCACGATTGAGTTCCTCTTAAGGCTTGCTATCTAACGGATAAATAAGCGCCTTTGCAAAGCTGCGGCTTTGCCGCCGGGCGTCGGTAAAAGCGCGGCAAGCCGGCAAAGTCATGGGGCTTTGGTTGTCAAAGCGGCAGGGCTGGCGCACACTCTGTCGAGGGACCCGGCGGGGGATGCCGGAGAACAACACCAACCCAATCGGGACGCAAATCACCAAGGGAGGACTGCTATGACGGATATTTCGCGGCGTCACCTGTTTCAAACGGCGGCAGGTTTGGCCGCGATCGCCACCGCCCAGCCGGCCATCGCGCAAGGCGCGAGAGAACAGCAATTCGATCCGCGCGCGCATGGGATTGGGGGCCGACATCATCTATGTCAACGCCGCCAATCTCTGCCCCACCTTCCAATCGGCCAGCGCGGCGGAAAAAGCCTCTTCGATCGAGCTTCAAGCAGATCCATCGCAGGAATACCGCCAGCGCTTCGTGGATATCTCCACCCAGCTGCGGACCCGTTTCGCGCACCAGGTCAATGCATCGCCGGCGCCATCGCGCTCACCCGCAATTCCAGCGAGAGCAGCGGCAATATCGTGCGCGGCGTGCCGCTCAAGGCAGGCGACGAAGTGATCATCGGGCGGGAAAATCATCCCTCCAACACCACCTACTGGCATCGCCGGGAAAAGGAACAGGGCATCGTGGTCAAGGTGGCCAACCCGGCCGACGAGCCCAAGAACGCCCAGGAAGTGCTGGACGCTTATCTTTCGCTGGCGACGCCCAAGACCAAAGTGATCGCGCTTTCTCACATGACCAATCTGGCGGGCCTGATCGCGCCGGTGTCCGAGATCGGCCGCTTCGCGCGGTCCAAGAATATCTGGTTCCATCTCGACTGCGCCCAGACCTTCGGCTGGATGAAGCTGGATGTGGCGGCGCTGGGCTGCGATTTTTCTCGGGCAGCACCCACAAATGGATGATGGGGCCGCTGGGCGGCGGCGTGCTCTATGTGCGGCCCGAGCGCCAGGGTGAGCTCGATCCCCTGATCATGAGTGTCAATTACTACCGCTCGTCCAAGCCGGACGAAGTGAATGGCCAGAATTTCGAGTTCATCGGCCAGCGCACCGACCCGATGCTGCCGGGCCTGATGGTGGCGCTGGATGAACGCGACGCCATCGGCGCGGATGCGATTGAGCGCATCGCCCGCGCCAATGCCGCCAGCATGCGCCAGAAGCTGCAGGCCAAGGGCATCAAGGTCTGGGGCTCGGGCGATCCGGCACTGTGGGGGCCCTGCCTTGCCGTCGTCGTCAATGACGTGCCGGGCAAGCACAAAGATCTCTATCAGAATCACAAAGTCGCCTGCGCGGCGACGCGGATCAACAATCAGCCCGCGCTGCGCATTTCCCCGCATGTCTATAATACGCCTGAAGAGCTCGACCGGCTGGCGACTTTGGTCGTCGGCCTGACCGCATTCCCGCTTGACGAAAAGCCCCGGCGTCAGCCGCCGGGGCTTTTGTCAGAGCCCGGATTTGCCGGACGTTAAGCAAAGCCCGTGTATGAACAAGGACTGATGCCCAAACATCTGTTTGCGCCACTGTTGTTGATGTTGCTCGGCCTCGCTTCCTGCGCGGCGCTGAGACCGCAACCCGTGGCGCCGGCGTCCCCGCCGCCAGCGCCCCCACCGGCCGCGATGCCCCAACCGCCGCCATTGACCGCGATGCCCTCGCCGCCGGCCGAAGAGCCTT
Organism: uncultured Alphaproteobacteria bacterium; assembly: GCA_963766265.1. Taxonomy (GTDB): domain Bacteria; phylum Pseudomonadota; class Alphaproteobacteria; order Micropepsales; family Micropepsaceae; genus Rhizomicrobium. Next base: position 262,968 of record CAVXYX010000005.1, on the reverse strand, counting down.
ATTTCACCCAGCAAGGCATCGCGTCCTTTTACGGCAAGGCCCACCAGGGCAAGCGCACCGCTGCAGGCGAGCGCTTCAACCGCACCGATCTGACTGCGGCGCACCGCACCCTTGCCTTCGGCACGGTGGTGCGCGTCACCAATCTTCGCAACGGCATGGTGGTGCGGGTCCGGATCAACGACCGGGGCCCGCATGTGAAGGGCCGCGTGATCGATCTTTCCAGTGGTGCCGCGCTGGCGCTGGGCATTCGGGATGGTCTGGCGCGGGTCCGGATCGATGCCTTCCGGTCCGACCAGCCCGGGGGGATTTTCCGCCATAAAGCGGGACCGCCCCGGTAGCCAGATTGCCGCGCGGAAACAAAGACATCCCGGAACGCTTGCGGGAACGGGCAGGCCAGTATATTTCGCGGGCCTAAGGACAGGTGGCCGAGTGGTTGAAGGCGCACGCCTGGAAAGTGTGTAACGGTGAAAGCCGTTCGAGGGTTCGAATCCCTCTCTGTCCGCCATTGTGTCTAATAATTTCAATGCGTTATGCGATATTTATATCGCCTACCCCCATTCCTACCCCCAACGACCTTGGGGAAGGCCTGATAATGGGCGTACCCGCCTTAATGACTGTCTCGCCAACTGACGATGATCCTCTGGGGTTCATCATCCCCATCGACGTATTCCTGGCGCGCCAGCTTCGGGCAGTGAAATTCCAGCAGATCGACCACGCAATCGAATGCCGCTTTCGGGCCATCGCGCTCAGCGATCTCGTCCAGCCAACCCTGCAGCCTTTCGGAATTGCCATCCACGAACCGCGCGATAGCTTCGCGCGCAGCGAGCGACGCGCGTGGCGGGCCATGCTTGCCCTGGTTCGGCCTTTTCTCGCCTTTCCGGAAGCTGCCGCTGTTTGCCATTCCCGAAAATCCTAATCCGGCACGCAAAGTATACCCCGCCTGCCGCGCTTGGCCGAATAATCATTCGCGAACATTTACCAATTCGGGGGCGAAACACGCGCGGCATGGGCGCTGCCACACCAATGACAACGCCGCGCATCGGTTCACATCGGCGCACATCGGCGCACATCGGCGCACATCGAGTCACATTGGCGCAAATTGACCAGGAGAAGCGACGGCTCCGCGCGCGCCTATTCGCGAGCCTCCGCGAGGGCAGCACACTCAGGGGGATCCGCTTGCACTGTTCTATAACCAGCCCTAGAGTCCATTGGCCGACGGTGTAGTGCTGATTGCCCCACAGGCGTATCTTCTACATTTTTCGGCAGCGCAAGTTAGCGCGGGCTCACCCACAGCCCAAAATGGCTTAGTCAAAAGCCATCGCCCACAGCGAAACAAGACAAAGAGCCGGGCCGCAAGGCCCACGTTGTTTGGTTTGTGCTGGAGGTGTTCATGAGGAATACGGGATCATCAGCGAAAAATCAGGCCGAGAAGAACGGGCCTGACAACCATCCGGAAGCATCGTTGCCTCCGCTCTGTCGCCTTGAACATGTCCTGACCGTCGTGCCAATCGCGCGGTCAACGGTCTGGCTCTGGGTGCGACAGGGGCGGTTCCCAAAGCCGTTCAAGTTCGGATCGATTACGCTCTGGAATCGTGGCGATGTACTGACATGGCTCAAGCGGGCCGGGGGCGAGCCATGACCGGAAACGAAAACCCCGGCGCGGTGAGCGCGTCGGGGCCTTCGGTGCGCGATATGCTTGGCAGCTATCGCCCTGAAAATACCAAGCTCACCCTGGACACGCAACTCGGCGGGCACCCGTCGCGCGATGCATTCGAGTAGCGCGAGCCCTCCTGCCGATGGCGTCGGCACCGCCCCACCCGGGGCCTTCCGCACACATGCTCTTGCGTTGACAGCGTTGGGCTTGGCGGTCATTCCCGTCGGCGGTGATGACGGCAAAAGGCCGTTGATGAAATGGCGCAACCGGACCAAATTGTTCTCCACCGCCGCTGTGGAAAAACTGTGCGGTAACTTTTCCAGCGCCAATATCGGCATCCTCACCGGGCTGTCCGGCCTCACTGTCGTGGACTGTGACGCGCCCGACGCTGTTGCTGCTATGATCGAGCGCTGCGGCGACACACCCCTGAAGGTCGCAACGCCCAGCGGTGGAGCGCATCTGTACTACCGCAGCGACGGTGAGCGGTGCACTAATCTTCGCGCGCATGGGCTGGAGGTGGACATAAAGGGCATCGGCGGGTTCGTTGTCGTCCCGCCATCTGTCCGCCCCGCAGGGCCTTACGCAGGTCAGTCATACGGGTTTCTTTCCGGCTCCTGGGTGGACCTAGGCAATCTGCCGACCATCCGTCCCGGCGGGCTGACTATGACAATGCACAGGGAGGCGGGCCCACCAACGCGCTTGCCTGCTATTAAAGAGGGCCGCAGGAACAATACGCTTTTCCGCGCACTTCTCAGACACGCCGGTCGCTGCGACACCGAGGACGACCTGCAGGAGGTCGCGAACACGATCAACAGTAATTGCGATCCTCCGTTGCCCTCCGCCAAGGTCCGAATGACGGCCAGAAGCGCTTGGCGGTATGAGCAGACTGGCCGGAACTGGGTAGGCCGAGAAGCCAAGGCGCTTGTAACCGCGTCTGAGCATCAAATCCTGGCCGCCCAGCAGCACGGTGCCGATGCACTGCTGCTCCTGACAAAGCTGCGGCTTTCGCATGGGAACCGCACCGAGTTTTGCGCCGCACCGAGGGCCATGGCGCGGGCCAAAATTTTGCCACTGTGGGGCCCGCAGCGCTACCGGAACGCCCTGGCTACCCTTGTTCAGACCGGCAGGCTGCGGATCGTCCATCGCGGGGGGCGCAGTGCGGGTGACGCAAGGCGCTATGTCTTGCCGACAGGCCGCTGACGTTTTCCAGCAACCGCCAGGCAGGGCGAGAGAAAAAAGGGGGGAGGGTGTTCTATTATATTGGGTTCAGTTTCTGGACCCTTAGGCGCGGCGGGCTTTAGCCCTCCTTCCGTCGTTCCGTTCCAATCCTTTCTCTAGGGGTGGAACGCGGAACGATCATGCCGAATAGCCAAGTTACGCGCTGTGTTGCGATGCCGTGATGGCGGCCCATCTCGGCACTCCGGAGGCGGTTGAAATGCTCTCTCGACCACTGAGTTTGCGCCATAACCCTGATCAACCCGGACACATGGCGCACTTGGCACCGGCCAATCAGAGTAAATGACCTCAGATGCTCCGGTCGCCCTCCGAAGGGCTAACGGCCTTCAAAAATCTCCCCGATGAGTTAACCGCTTGCAACCCCCGATTGGCGCGGGCGCGGACTCGTGGGAGGAATTTGACATGCCAGAAGACCAACATCCCCTGCTTACGACAAAAACTTTTGGACTTGTCGGGCTGGCCAGTCTCGCCTGTGCTGGGATCGGCTTTATGATCGCGTCGCCTAACGTATTTTGGGGTGGCGCTATTGTTGCCGCTTTCGCTGCTGGTGGCATCGTTTGGCTAGCATCTTCCGATTACAGGGTAGCATACGCCAAAATCTTCCGGCAAAAAAAGTGGCCGAGCCTTCAGGAAGCCTTTGAACTGCTTTTGCCCGCTGGCATTTTGATCGTGCTTGCTATTCTAGTCGCCCCTCAAATCACTGTTGCGTCTCACTCGAAACCCCAGACGTCTAGCGTAGTGACGATAGCTAAATTGCCGCCATATTCAGGCAACTCGCTAGACAACACCATTCTGCTGCATATTTGATTTTGGTAAACGCCACACACAGACCCCTTTAGTTTTGGTAGTGCCCTCGACCTTGCCACCCCTTGCGCGCATTCGGAGGGTTTATACCACCCGCAAGGCCACCGTTTGGGCCAGGACTTTATCGGTGTCGGACAAGCCTTTAGCTCCAATAACCCGCAACGCCAGCTGGCGGGTATCCAGCGGCCCTTCCTTGGCGAGGGCGTCCATACTTTTGGTGGTTTCTCCCCGCCAAAAGAATCGGTTTAGGTCCACGTAGGGCGGGAGATCGGCGGCTTCCCCCTTGGCCTCAAACAGCCGGAAGATGGCGTTGATATGCGCCAGGTCATGCTGGGCGTCCCGCAACAGCCGTTCATAGTGCGCGCGGGGAAAAGCGCTTTCATCGGCTCGTTTTTGATGTGCTCACTACCGCTCGCCGCGATTAGGCACCCTCCAGCCGCATGGCGTGTGCGGTTGGGCCGGTCTTAATTAGATGTAATTCGCACTTCGCTGACATCGGCCAGTACGCAACCTGGCGGATTTCGTCGGTGAGGTGCCGCCGCGCCTGAAAGCAATGCCTATCAGCCGCGCGGGCCAACATCACCAGCGGCGGGCCGAGCGGACGCCTGAGCAACGCGAAATACATTGTGGTCGCCTGCAAGCATTTTGAAGCGGCTGGGTTCATCAGATTTGTGGGAGCGCAGGTGGACCATAAGGCGGGCCGGGTGAAATTGGATTACGAAATCATTCCGGCGCTTTTGGCAGCCTGACTTGTGGAAAAGACAAATGCAAAAAAGGTAAAGCCGATTAGGGCGATGTCGAGGTGGTGGACGTGGTCGAAGGTGACCCTTTGGCATGCATTGCCCAGACTATCCCAATCCCCAATTCGACAACGGCCAAACTTATGAGGAGAGTGTTTTCGGTATTCCTAGACATAGCCTCGTGAACCCCCGCAGGCTTACCGGGAGGCAATGGCGAATTGGATTGAGCAAAACTGCTCGTGCTGGCGGTCAGGGCGAGCAGCCCCAACCCAAACGTCCGCACCACTGGATGTCATCCCAGGTCGGCGCGGATAAAAATACCAACCTCTTAGCTTTCCTTTCTACCTTGAAAATGGAGAAATCTCGTTCAAGAAGAGAATGTTGCAATTTTACGCGGTGTCGCGATCTGGATGATCTGATCGCTCTCCAAGAAAATGACGCTGCGCTGGCTTTGCACAGTGCGCGCCTTCACCAACAGTTAACACTCACAATTGTTTTGGAGGGTTGCAGCCCAGAATAGGGCCGCTTTCCCAGGATTTGTCGCATTTGCTGCGGCGATGCCCACAACCCTCCCTTGGACTTTAGTGCAATGGACGATCTGGGCAGCTGGGGCCCAGCATGCTGCTTGGAGAAATTGACGACCTAAGAGATCCACGCGATGCACAAAAGAGTTTTTTCGACAGCCAAATACGAAACGCAAATAATCAACACAAGCGGAAAAGTCGTCTTCACTCGCACGGGACACTACTTAAGTGACTTTCTTGCTATCCGCAGCGCACTAAAAATGTGTCGCGACGATGAGAATGCAGAGGTTTGGCGTGACGATGATTGCATCTATACATGCGGCGGCGTCACGTCCGCTGTCGCGACAGAAACGCATGGGTAGATAAAGAAGAGTGACATATTGGTGAGGAGTTCAGATGATGCGCAAAACAGGCATCGTTCCTTTCCTAGGGGCAATCGCCATGCTGGCAACCAGCGGCGTCACTGTTGTGATCAGCACCTACCCTCAGTCTGCCTACGCGCAGACCCAGGGCATGGAGCGGCGAGACGAACGCCGCGACACACGGCAAGGGGCACGGGCCCAGAAGCAGGCGTGCAAGGCGGGCGATGACAGCCGCGCCGAATGCCGGCAGCAGAAACGCAATACGAAACAGGCGGGCCGGCACGATTAGGCGCATTGTCTAAGCCGCGCTGCATCGCAGGAAAAGGGCGTCCGCGCCGGACGCCGTTTGCACTAAAAAGTCTCATGCAGATGAGTAGGGCAATTCTCACTTTAGCTTGCTCCGCATGAAGCTATTAAAAGCCGCCATCACATCATGCAATGCCGCACGCCCATCATCGGGGATCGGCGGCGAAGGCCGCAGGGGAACAACCCGCTCCGCCCCCACGCGCCGCTGTGTGGCGCTGTCCTTGATGCCGAACTTTTTGAACGCCTGCAATTGAGCGCTTGGCGTGTTGCTAGCGTTGACCGTGCCAATCAAGGTCTTGGTCAGCTTGATGGGATCGTAAAGAAAAATACGGAACCTCATCCCTCGATGGTACCGATGATTTTCACGACGTGGTCTTCCCTTCTATAAGGCTCAATCGGGTCAATTCCGAAGTATTGTCGCGAACATCGTCAGCCGGACAAACCATATTAGTTCACCGTATCAGCGCTACTCCGCTGCCGTAGCAATTCCATCAACGCGTGCGTGACACGACCCCACAGACGGAACTTGAACGTCTGGCCAGCCGCATACGCCGCGTCAGCCCGCTGTGCTGCCACTAGTGAGGCCGTTTCAGGATATTGCTTCAACAACTGGTCGGCGGTGCGCCAAACACTCAATTCATTGACGCGGGAAGCCCTGTAGCTCCGTCCGTGCGGCCGAAGAGTTACCGCCATCGCGTTAGCATCAGTTTGGTTTCCTAGCGCCGGTTGGGTCTGAATTTCGAGATGTTGCTTTTGATCGCCGCGGGCCACGAAGGGTGTCCTTGCTTACAACTTACGTAATGGTGATCAAATGTGGCTGCCTGTTTTGTTGCGCCAATTTGTGTGCGCGTCGTGCCAAAGCGACGGAGTCGCCCAATTGGAACTCCAAACGGTGCATCCAATTGGGTTGCAACTGCCCTGGTGCGCGCGCCTTCGGCGATGCCGGCGGCACGAAAGCGGCGGTCGCTTCCTTGAAGGCCAAGGCCAACGCCCATGCCCAGGATATCGCACCGATCATCGCCGACATTCGGGCGGCGGGCGCTACGAGCCTGCCCGCGATTGCGGCGGAATTGAATGCGCGCAAGATCAAGAGCGTCCGCGGCGGGCGGTGGTACGCTGGCACGGTCGCGAATTTGCTGGGCCGCAAATGCATCGCCGCATGAATAGCGGCGTCGGCTCCAGAGCTTTCGTATCGGTCAGTTTCCGCCCTCCCAAAACAACACCGAAGCCCGCGCCGGAGGTTGCTTCGCCCGGTAGCGGACATCCACAAGGGTCAATGTATGTAAGCCACGCTTACATTTAGAGAAACCCTGACAGTTTATCATCTTGATTAAGCAGCTTATTTTTTCTGGCACAACACTTGCTTCATTAACCATGTATTCAATCGAGAGGGTTGAAATGAAAAAGATTTTGACCGGAGTTGTGCTCGGTGCAGGGCTTTTGGCGGCGGGAGCGGCTGTTGCGGGTCCCGCTTGGGAATTCACCTCGCCGGGAAACAGCTTTACAGACGGCACTTGGGATTTCGCCACGGCGTTTTCCGTAAGCTCTGATCTGACAGTTAGCGGTTTGGGCTATTACGCCGATCCCGTTACCGGCAATGCGGATGGCAACCCAGTAGACCTTTATCAATGTGCGGATGCGGCCTGTGAAACCACCGGGACGCTCCTCGCCTCCGTAGATGTTACTAACATCTACCCACTCACTGGGCACTTTCGCTACGTCACGATTTCGCCCATTACCCTAGTGGCTGGCCAATCGTATGAAGTCGCCGGTGTTAGTAATGTCGACAACTACACATGGAACGATCCCGGTTTCGCGACTGATCCATCGATCTCGATCATTCCTCTATCGAGCGGCAACCCCGACCGCTGGGAGTTGGTTGGCAGTCCGGACTTCCTGACGGACGCAAACGCCAGCAGCGACGCGATCGCCGATGGTATCTGGGGACCCAATGTGTTCTTCGGTGCACCCACGTTCACAGGATCGGTTCCCGAGCCGTCATCTCTGCTCATGCTCCTCGCGGGCCTCGGCCTGATTGGCGGCGCTTTCTATTTCAGGCGCAAAAAGTTGTTAGCCGGTTAAACAAAAGAGCAGTTTCCGCTTTCACGCAGTAGCGGAAAGAACCCGAAGAGCCGATGGTGTGTAACGACGCCATCGGCTCTTTGTTTTTGATTGCATGCCGCTACTCCTGCACTAGCCCCAACACACCCACCACCCACACCGGCACGCTCATCATCTCAATTCTGCGAGCAAGACGCATCAGGCATCGCAGGCGATGTCCACGCCGAATTGCTGAAGCCCAACGCAGTGCATTGGACGTTGGTCCAATTGTTTGGCGTCTGGCCTCTGACTACACGCCTACGCCGCGGCTAAATCCGAGGTCGCCGCGCCCACGGCGCGACGCACCCCTGGAGGATGACCATGGCCGACGCCCCTCCGAGAGAAATTCAGGCCCTCATCGACAACCACATCAACGGCTTCAACGCCCAGGACGCTGAGATTTTCTTCGGCGTTTTTGGGGACACCACGATCATCATTGACGGCATCGCACTCTATCGCTGGTTAAACCCAAATGCCGCGACCAAGTGGCTTGCCGACGTAGAGAAGTGGCGTGACAACCTCGGCGTTTCGCCGAGCACATGTCGTACGAGATGGGGTTCTGGAATGTGGAGGGCTCCATTGCGTACGCCGTCATCGCGGGAACTCTTGCGGTCACGATTAAGGGCCAAACCGTCGTTCGGACCGGCACCCTCGCATATACGTTTTCTAAGCACGGCGAGGAGTGGAAGATCGACGCGCAAGCCTGGGGGCGCACGTCGTAGACCGCATTGCCTGCATGCTGTAACGCACCCCAAAGGCGTTGGGTCGCGCAAGGCTAGCAAGCGAATAACGCAATATGCTATAGCGAGTCGTTCTCAGCACCGCGTTGAGTCTCGGGGGCCTGCTATGAACACAGCACCTGCAAGGCCGGGTATATCTTGCAATCATTGCCATCACTCATTTGCTCTTAAAGATGCTGGCATCATGTCGAAAGCCGAGATAAAGGCGCTTCCTGATCCATTCCACCTGTGGTGTCCGCGCTGCGGTAAAGAAGGCTCATATTCCAAAGCCTCCGTTGGATACATCGTGTCCCAAAAAAGCGGAAGTGTCTGATTTATGGCTGTGCTTGGCCACCATCGCTCTTCGCTTTAGGGACGCCTAAAAACAAGGAAAGCCGAAGAGAATTTGGCAAGCTGCCGCTCTCACCAAATCTCAAACGCCGCCATCGGCGCGCCAGATGCCCTAGACCAATTTCAAAACGACAGCGGCAATAATCACCCAAAACGCAATGGACCCCGCAAACACGGCCACATGCAGCGGCGCTTTGCGCCCCCTGAAATATGCGCTCACTTTGGCCCCCGCCTGGTTCTATCCGCCAAAAAAGCAAAGAGCCGACCGTGTGTCGTTCACCATCGGCTCTTCAGGGTTTTCCGCTGCTGCGTGAAGCGGAAACTTCATCGTGTCTAGGCTTGCACCTTCTTCTTGCGGCGGCGCAGAGCGGCAGCACCTGCTAGGCCAGCGCCAAAGAGCGAAAGCGTGAAGGGCTCAGGGACTGAATCAAAAATCCTAGTCCCAGAGATCGATGCTTGTCCGCCATCAAGGAAGGCAATGGAGCCACCATCCGTTGGGATTGTATTTTCCAAGACGTATTCGAAAGTGAACGGCCCGGAAAGCAAGACCGGCGCGAAACTCGGGTCGAAGGTAATCGTCTGGTCACTCCCGCTGTAACCGCTATCCAGAACAGTAAACGAGCCCACGTCAATCCCGTTGAGGAGGCCATCGATGGTCAGGTTGTTCCCGCTGCCCAGGTAGTTTTGAACCGTGAAAGTGTCTGTCAGAGAGGTGGCTAGGTACGACCCTGTCACTTTTGCATGTACGGTCTCAACATAGTCGCCGGTCGTCCACATGAAGGCAGTTTGACCGCCCGCAGGGATCGTGCCCGCACCATCAGTTGCAGAAAAATATGGGTTTCCCGCGCCCGGAAAGGGGCCACTGGTAATCACAGAAGCGTTAGCGGCTGAACCCGTGAGCAACGCAGCGCCGAGCACTCCGGCGCAAACACCGAACCTAAACCTCATCGAAAATCCCCCCAAATCACACTAGTTGGAACAGTTGGTTAGCCGGCCTGCACCTTCTTCTTGCGCCGACGCATGGCGGCAGCACCTGCTAGGCCAGCGCCGAACAGCGAGAGTGTAATGGGCTCGGGCACGGCACTCGACGGGCCAAAGTTGATGTTATCGACGAGCCACCACTGGCCGCCGCTGCCATCGTTGAGGAATTTGAGCTGGTCTACCGGAGCCGCACCAAAAGCGAGATCGGTGAAGTTCGGACCGAGGTCTTCAGAGACCGTCCATTCGAGCGTTGCGCCATTCCAGCCCTGTACCGTCACGCTTGAAGAGCTGAAACCTACATTTTCGTTGTTGTCTGCCCACGTCGAGAACTCTGCATCATTGAAGACCGTCGGCGTCGAAGCGAACAGATCGACTTCGGTTACCCCGAAGCCATTATAAGCAACGTTCGGAAAGCTGGGGAAAGTCGCCGTGTTCCCGTAGCTAGAGTTATAATTGCCCTGGTCATAGACTTCCCAATTGGGACCCCACGTGAAACCGGCATAATTCGAGGGGACGGCAGCCCCATTGCCAGGTAGGTCGTCAAAATTGACTTGTCCAGCAGACGCCGGCACCGCTCCCAGCGCCATGACGAACCCGCCAGCAAGCAAGAACGAACGAGTGAGTGAATGCATTGGTGCCCCCAACAACAATTGATCCCTGGCAATAGTCAAGCAAGATGGATGCCAGATTACGTGACTAGCAAAAACAATTGCTTATGTATGAAATATTACGTGTGCGAAAGCCGCTGTCGAAGAAAAACTGTAAAATTCTTTGACACTTTCACCCGGTCACCTATAGACCCGTGACCAGCACGCGGCGCTTAAGGGTCTTCCTTCTCGCCTGTCCTGACGATCTTCAGCGTGCCATCCGGTGCGGGACGCTGGAGGGCTAAGGCTGAGTCCACGGTCCCATTAAGCCAAGTCTCCCGCGCTTCCTCCTCCAACAGCAGCACAGGCATCGCCTTCGAATGCGCTGGCGCAACCTCGGCATTAGGAGCTGTCGTCAGGATGGAAAATATAAAATGATCGCCCTCGACCGGATGGCGCTTGGTGCCGCGCGCGCCACTCCAAGTGCGCCAGATACCGGCAAAGAAGAAGATCGGGCGGCTCTCATCGAGCGCGAACCACGTCCAGACCGTCTTGCCGGAGTGATTGTCAGGTTCGCAAAAACTTGTGGCGGGGACCAAACATCGTAATTCTGTCCGCAGTAAATATGGGCGCCAATAGACGCTGTCAGTATGACGAGCGTTGGTGACGTAGCCCGGCCTGGGCCTTTCGCCCGGAAAGGGTTCAGAATGCGGAAAGCCCCACCGCATCATCAGCATTTCGCGCGTCTTGTTGGGTGGGGCGTTTATAATTACGGGCGCCATCATATCCGGGAAGATGCCCGGCAACGGCGGAAGATTGCCCGTCACGTCTTTGACCGCGGGCACGAGATCGCGGATCGCTTGCTGCGGCTTGGTCATCGAATAGAGGTTACACATGCCCCACCTCGTGCGCGGCGGTTGCGATTCGTCAAGCTAAGCGGATTTTCGATAGTGGCCTGTTTTGAGCCTTAGTGGCTTAATTTCAATTATTTACTGCAGCGCTTCTGGAGCTCCAAAATCTTCTCGTTCGCCGAAGCACCAAAATTTTCCTGAATATATTTCATGCAACCAGCCTTGTTGCCGGACAGATAATAGGCCTGCGCCACGACCTGCATCGACTGCTCGTCGAGCGAATTGGTCTTCTTGAGCCCGTCAGCGTCGGAGATCACGTCAGCATATTTGTGCGCATTATAATCGTTGGCGAATTTGACCTTAGCGGCGTAAGCGCCGCTTTGGGCAATCGCGGAGGGCGCAAATAATATGCCGAGAGCCGATACTACCAATATCGCGATGAGCTGCCGCTCAAATGAACTCAATTCTCGATACATCTGGCTCTTCCCCGGCCATCAACCGCCTAGCACCGATCACAAATCCTATCAGAAAACCCGCTGTCATAGCACAATAAACCACACCTATTCCACCACCTTACCGCCGACAACCTTGTAGTCCCGCTTGCTATCGCGCGACCACTAAGCGCCATGGACACACCGCTGGACTATGAGACTGCCTCAAAACACGAGACCGAAAAGTCGTTGTGCCAACTCTTCGAGAGACATCACAGTAAGCAGCAGGGGGATTAGCGGGATAAGCACCGCCGCGGCCAGTTGCAAGATAGCATCCCGCGTGATGGGGGCCACCCGCATAGACTTCACCATTGAGAAACTGTTCCCCAAATCGGCGAGAGACTGAATGTCGGGGCTCCCCAACAGCGGTTTACTGACCGGCACACCGCAACGCAGCCATTTCCTATCGAAGTCCCGGACGTAGCGCTCTGCCAGCGTTCCATACTCGTTCAGCCCCGTGCGCTTGGCCCAAGCGAGTTGCGGGGAAAATACCAGCAACGGCCCAAAGACCAGACACATCAGGTAACCAACCATCACCGCGATCTCGATCTTAAAATCTATCAGGGCCGCGCCGATGAAGAAAATCCGGTTCGCAATTTGCGCTGAGAGCATGGCGCCATGCGCTAACAGCAGAATGCTGAACGCATAGGCTGTGTTGGCGAGAAATCCAAGACCGCCGACCTGATCGGGATGCGTCGGTATCAGGGAAAGTTTGATGCGGGAGACTTGCCAAAGAAATCGGGTCCAAATGAACATGCGAAAATACCAACGCAACAGCAAGAACTGAAAGATCGGTAGGCTCACATAGGCGTACCACATCCCTGCCCGCGAGAGCTGTAAGCCAACCTCAGAACCGGTGGCGTACCACGTCGAGGTATGAAGGGCTGTATAGTGTCGCCAAACTATAAGAACCCCAACTACGTATACCAACGCGAGCAATAGCAATTCGGCGGACACCGAGTTGCGCAGACGAAAGGCTGAATGAACTGCGGCATCGAAGCACTTCATCGCATCTTGGGGGATCAGGTTTCGCTCAAGGAACGTCCTTGCAACGGGTAGCAGTCGCCGATGGGCGATAAGCTCAGCGGCGAGCAGGAGCGGCACCACTACCAGGAAACGGATGTGCGTCTCCACGTCCTTGAGGAAGGGTACCGCTAGATGTCCATCGAGCAAACGTGCATCGAACGTGGAGAGTGCCAGGAGTGGCACCCAAGTGATCAGCGCGAATACGATAATGCGCCGCACTACCAGCGTGATCGTATCGCCAGCCAAGTGCGCGCGAAACAGCAACTGAAACAACGGACCGCCCAGTATCAGCGAGAAGTCCTTTGGGTCACTCAGGGAGTGTCCACGGGATCCCGTCATTCCTGCGGCATAAGTCGTCACATCTAGTCGCCCGCCCGAGTGGTAGCAAACGCTCCCCAAGTCTCAGCCACGATGCCGTCACCGCACAATGGACCTAAGCCCAATTGCACCAGACTGAATTACGTGTCTGTGAGCTGCTGCCGGTTCGGTTGACACCCACTTAAGCTACGCTAACCGTCATTTGGATTTCCGCGCTGCGACCGCATCCAAGGCAATAAATCACGCACCTTTTGGAGCGGATGGTGGGGATGGGTTGGACCTTGCCTGAAGCCATGCGTACGCGCTCCCGAATTGTAGCGCGTCAATTCTGTTCGCAGGGATGGGATCCTCGGGGGAGATGTGTAACGCGAATAGCGCGAGTTGCCAATTACCTCCGACGTTTATCGAATGCCTGGGGATATCGTGCGCCTACCATGCAATTCCTAGCGGCTGGACATCCAAGCCAACGTTCCGACATGATCGCACGACTGGGACGAGCCATGTCACTTGAGCGCACAAGACAGCGAAAGATTTGCGAGGGGGCTGCTGCACGCTATCGCGCTCTCTTGGCGAACACCCGGGACCTAAGCCGCCGACGAATGCTGGAGGAGATGATAACCCGCGAACTGGACGCGGCGGCCAATCTCGAACTAACGCCAGAACCCGCGAATGATGCATTGGAGCGCCGCTTCTAACGGCCGATGTGTTCCCTGGGCGAAGCGGGGACAGCGTTCCCGTCTGCACTTGTCAGAATAGTGCAAGCTCGGGCTGATCAGGGCGCACCCGCATCGGACTAAGGTCCAATGCCCCGCGAAAGGCACAAAAGGCATACTTGCCAAAGATTTGGCCGTGGGTTACGCGCCCGCATCGGTGCTGCACTGAGGCATCTGCATCAGGCAAAAAGCCCTTCGGGTTCAGCCAAAGATCACTGCGGCTTGTCAGCAACGCTTCGGGATAAGACCAACCAAGGAGGCCCGTCATGAAACGCATTTCAACAGTCATGTTGGGATTCTTGATGTGCGCTGTGTTGCCGGTCGAGCGGCTATGCCAGCATCTGCGCAGGTAACTGTCGGTATTGGTATTGGTCCGGGCTATTACGGGGTTCCGTATCCCACCGGTTATTCCTACTGCGATCCCCGTAGTCCTTATTACTATCCGAACTATTGCGCGGGCTACTACGGCTATAGTCCGGCCTATTACGGCGGCTATTACGGCTATTATCGTCCGGCTTACTACGGTTACTGGCCATACATAGGGTTCGGCGGCTATTACGGCTATGGAGGCTATTACCGTGGTTATTATGGTCGCGGAGGATACTATGGCGGCTTTTACGGGCGCGGCGGATATTACGGGCACGGAGGATATTACGGCGGGGCTGGCTTCCATGGTGGCGGTGGTGGCCATGGTGGCGGTGGTGGCCATGGCGGCGGGGGGCATCGCTAAGCGGCCAACCTGGCAACGCGCGAGCAAATCGCTGGTCCGTACCTAATTGAAAATCATCGCGGAACGGTGGGCGACTTTAGCCCTCTTTCCATCATTCCGTTCCGCTCAAGGACGGACATGAGCCACGATATGTAGATCGTCGCTACGGCGCGGGCTCAATCCCGTTCGCATGACTATCCGCTGGAGTTTGCAACATGACCGCCAGCGCATTTTTAATCTCTTCGATTGTCGCGGGCTTGAAAAGCCACGCCTTGACGCCTTCGCAAACCGGACCGTCCTCGCCCGGTTCGAATTTGCCTGAGGTCAGCGCGATGGGGACATCGGGGCGAATGGTGCGGAATTCCCGGGCGATGTCGATGCCGGACAAATTTGGCATGACGATATCCGAAATGACGGCATCGAACTGGGCCGGATTGCTGCGAAACGCTTCGAGCGCGGCCTGCGGGTTTGAGAAAACCGTGCACTGATAACCCAGGAGCACCAGAACGCGCTTCATCGCCCTGCACAGCGATACTTCGTCGTCGATATACATGACGTGTTGGCCCTTTCCGGGAACGAGCTCTTCCCTGTGCGGCGGCGCATCGGCGGGCTTGGCACGCGCCGCGGGAAAATACACCCGGATCGTCGTGCCCTTGCCAGGCTCACTCTCGGCAATGACCGCCCCGCCGTGCATCTTCACGATGCCATGGACAACCGACATCCCAAGGCCCGATCCTTCGGCCCCCTTGGTGGTAAAGAACGGCTCGAAGATCCGGCTGAGGGTTTCCTTGTCCATGCCAGTGCCATTGTCCTGGACGCTAAGCCGGACATACCTGCCCGCGTGCAGGTCCCGGGACGGCACGGCATCGGCATTCGTGACATGGACCGTGTCCAGTCCGACGGAAAGCACGCCGCCCGCAGGCATGGCATAGGCGGCATTCGTGCCGAGGTTCAACAGGATCTGATAAATCTGGGATGCATTGGCCCGGACCGGAGGAATGTCCGGTCCCGCGAATTTGCGGAGTTCTACATTCGTCGGCACTGTCGCGTTCAAGGACGACAGCGCCTCCTCGACAATCGGGACCAGCGATACCGTTTCGAATGCCGTCTTCTGCTTCCTGCTGAAGAAAAGTATCTGCCTGACAACATCCTTTGCTCGCGCCGTAGCGACGACAATTTCCCGGAAGGAGGTGCGCACAAATTCATCCTTCGCCGCTTCGGCGAGGCCCAGCTCGGCATTGGCCCCAATCATGGCGAGGATGTTGTTGAAGTCATGGGCGATGCCGCCCGCCATGGTCCCCAAAGCCTCTAACTTCTGCGCCTCTAGCAATTGCTCTCTCAGCGATTTTTGCTCTGCCTCGGCGCGCACCCGATCCGTGATCACTTCCGTGAACATGGTGAGCCCGCCAATTTCGTCATTTCCCCTGAACCAGGGCTGCACGTCCCAACGGATGATGTCTTCCGCTCCGTCGTCACGGACAAACGCATCGCGTTCGCGGGCCTCTCTTGCGCCTGCGAGGCACCTTCGATGTATCGCCTTCCATTCTTCACCGATTTCGGGAAACACCTGGTAATGAGATAGGCCCCTCAAATCCCGGTCGCCGAGACGATAGTCGGTCAGCCAGCGCCTGCTAAAGGCCAGGTAACGCATGTCGGTGTCGAACATCGCGACGGCGGCTGGCGTGTTCTCGATCATGGTCTGCAGCAGGCGCTGATTTTCAAGAAGCAGATCCTGGGCCCGCTTTCTTTCGGACAACTCGGCTTCCGCGCGCAGCAAGGCGGCCCGGATCATCATGGTGGGCAAGCGCAGAAGGATGATCACCATGCCCATATACAGGCAGCTCAAAAGCCATATGGTTGTCGGATTGTATCGGGCGGCTGACGGCAACAGATGGAATCGTTCCGCCATGACAAGGCCGAAACCCAGGACGGTGCACGCCAGCGCGGCAATCATTCCGGCGCGCGCGCCCAGCAGCAATCCCGTCATCAGAACGATGATGAAGTACATGGTCACGCCAGGCGAACGCACGCCACCGGCGGTGACGGCCAGTACGGTCATCACGGCTATAAGACCGCCCGCGAACAGCATGGCCGCCAGTCGCGTCCGCCCGCGCCGATTGAGATGAAGAAGAACAAGGCCGAGAAAGAAAATAAAGGCCGCCGAACTTACGCCCCGCGCGGGTTGAACAATTAGGATCAGCGCGGCGACGCTGACGGCAACAAGTATCGTTCCGCTGATGACAATATGCAGGATGCGGGAGCGTAAGGCCTGTTCCGGATCGGCAAAGATCGGGACTGCAAACAAGCCTAGCATGGAGGATATCCCACTCCGGTTGGGGAGATGTCGCCAAGCTTCATAGATTCCAGCCCCCAATCTTATTCGCCCCATTGAGACAGAACGAAGCCTGACGGGCAACGGGTGATGCGCAGATCGCGCCATGGCCGTTTCATTTTCGATCTCAACAACTCAAAACGCGAAAAAATTCACACGCCCGCTCTATCGCAAATCGGAGATACCCCCTGCCGGGGCGAACCCGGGGGCGGGGTCTACTTTCGCCGCGCATCCCGGATGTTAGTTATTTTGGACGCGGGAGATGTACAGAGCATGGCCCATGCGTCCATCAATGGGCGGCGCTCCTCCAGCAAGTCTTCACGGGCGTAGGCGGCCCGGACCTTATTCCTGTCGCTATGGGATAGTGCGATCTCGCTCAGGTGATCGGGATAGCTGGTAGACAACGCCCAGGATTTGAACGTGCTGCGAAAGCCGTGGACAACAACTGCGCGGTTCTCGCTGTCCCGCCAGCGCGGCAGATGATCCTTGCCAAGACCGTCGGACGACATTCCACGCACCAGCTGAGATAGTGCCATGTCGGACAGCTGGCTGCTCGAGGTTGGCGAGGGAAAGATCAGATCTTTGGATTTGCCGAACGATAGTGGGCGCATCGCCTCTAGGACTTTCACGGCTGGTTTGGAAAGTGGCACGCGATGAAGCTTCCCGGCCTTCATGCGGTTCGCCGGTATGGTCCAGGTCGCTTTCTCGAGGTCAATCTCGTTCCATACAGCCCCGCGCACCTCGCCAGACCGGCAGCCGGTCAGGATGGCGAACTTCAAGGCCTGTGCGGCGACGCCCTCATGCTCATCCAATGCGGTCATAAAGGCTTTAATTTCTTGCCAGGGTAGCGATGGCTGGTGACGTACGCGGCGCACTTTGGAGATTGGGGGTAGCTCATGCTCCAGCACGCCACGCCAGCGAGCGGGGTTCTCACTTGAGCGCCATTTGCGTGACGGGGCGGCGGCATAGTCCAATATGGCTTCGATCCGCTGGCGAACCCTTGAAGCCGTTTCCGGGATTTTCTGCCAGATCGGCTTCAAAACGCCGACGATGTCCGAAATGCTGATATCGGCGACATCCATACCTCCCATACTCGGGAATACATGGGCTTCCAGCGTGGATTGCCATTGCTCGGCATGTTTGGCGTTCTTCCAGCCCGCCCGATGGGCCGCAATGTAGCCCTCTCCCGCCTTGCGGAATGTCTGATCCCTGCCCCGCTCCTCAGCCTTGCGCCGCTCCAGGGCAGCCTTGTCCCGTTCCGTGATGGGGTCCAGACCGTCCCGCAACTGCCGCCGCGCATCAGCCGCCAGCTGCCGGGCCTGCGACAGCGATACTCCTACCCGCCCGTCGGGATCGGCAGCGCCCAAACCCATCTCACGGGCCTTGCCGTGGCGCGTGAAGCGCAACAGCCAGCTTTTGGTATCACCGGGCGCGATCTGCAAATAAAGCCCAGCGCCGTCCCCTAGGCGCAGA
The DNA here is from genome assembly GCA_963766265.1 of uncultured Alphaproteobacteria bacterium. Taxonomy (GTDB): domain Bacteria; phylum Pseudomonadota; class Alphaproteobacteria; order Micropepsales; family Micropepsaceae; genus Rhizomicrobium. Next base: position 244,691 of record CAVXYX010000005.1, on the reverse strand, counting down.
GGGCGCTTTGTCTTGCCGCCAGGATGGCTGGCACTGCGGACCTTGGCGACGCTCAATTGGGGCATTTGCCGTTGGGGGGTAGAACTTTCCTACCCCCAACCCTACCCCCAAGGCGACAGTAGACGCAACCGGACCGCCCTAGCCGCCTATGGCCAGTTTGTGCGGTATTTATTAGGTTATACTGGAACCCCGTAGCCGCCCGTAGACGGCCATAAATGGAATTTGGCGGACTCTCTGTCCGCCAAACTCGGCAAAGCGATCGTCAGTCGCTACTCCCACGCGCTGATGCACCACCCTCTTGCGTCGCAATCCTTTCACTTAGCGCGACAAGGTCCTTTGCGCCCGATCCCCATCTGGAGATGACCCGGAGCGCCTGGGTGAGCGGCACGTCGACCGGATGCACTCGGCTCCCCACAAGTACGTAAACGGTACCGGCAAAGGGGGTTGGGACCGAAGGAACAAAAACCGTAAACCGCCCATCCTCCAACTCCTCGATGATGAAGGCCGGAACGAGGGCCTCCTCGATTTCCGCCAACGCAGGCCGCCAGGCCTTTTCGCGCTCGTCGCCCGCCATCCGGTTGGTCAGGCTGCGGATGACGGCGTAGCCCGGGATTCGCTCCAAAGACGTTTTCTCGACGAATTCCCAGGTTCTTCGGCCCATCCGCGTGCGGACAGCAAGACCGACCAGGAAGCAGATCATGAGAACGAGAAAGAGGGACAACGCCCTCTCGGCCGGAACCCAATCGGGGACGAGCCGGGACAGCGGGCGCACCAAACCCGCCACCGAGGCCCCCGCCTTGAGCATAAGCAGCACGGCCAGGTAAATCGGGATGACGATGAGCAGCCCGCTCATTAATATTTTTACGACAAGCAGAAATGAATTTTTCACAGGCGCCCTTCGACGGACTTGCTTGTCGTAGCTCTCAGCCAACCGGTGGTATCAGCTCATGCAGGCCCTTGCAGGGAACCCGGTTGGTTTCAGTCCGCTCGGCCTGCTTGCTTTACATCGCGCTTGGTCTGCCGGCACTCGGCACGGCTTTTATCGCCCGCCTTGCATGCCTGTTTGGCGGACCTTGCGGAGTGGCGCGTGTCACGGCGTTCGCCCCGCCGCTCCATCCCCTGGGTCTGCGCATTCGCCACCTGCGGATATGTGCTGATAACAAGTGCAGGAGTACCGGTTGCCAGAACAGCCAGCGCACCCAGGAACGGGATAACAAGTTTTCTGCGCATCATCTGAACTCCTCAGCGACAAATTCGAGTGGACATCTGCTTCGTCGCGGTTGACGGATCAGGAGCGAGGTCGCGTCTTGCCCCGAAGCGCCACGGACACTCGCGAACCTCAGTCGGGCCCCATCCACCCCGGGTCTTCAATTGACCTTTGGTCCAATTCGCTGAAACGCGCCGGATCGAGAATGGCCACCGGACTGGCTTTTTCGAACCGAGAAACTGCACAAACTATTTGCCCGATCATCACCGCTCAGGCGTAGGTCAGGGAAAGAGCGCCGTGTGGCAATGGAGTCCGCGCCGTTGACGCCGCCGGCGCCCCTCGCTGCCCTTATGCGGCCCGATATGGGACACAAAACGCGTGCGAAAATAGGCGGCTGCCCTGCTCTTTCCAGACCTCTTTGTTTGTTTTTTCAATCGCTTAAATCTCCCTCCTGTCAACAGCCTTGTTGACAGTGCCACCGGTCAAGGCCGTGTATTAGAATACCTCCAAGCCAGAGTTTGGGGGCGAATTTGTACGAAGCATCCGATCCGCAATTGCTCTTGGCGGCGCGTCCGCCGTCCAGACTGCAACGCCGGACAGCCTACGGCGTCATGATCGGGTTGCTGGCAATATTCTGCGTGACCGTGCCCTACGCGCGCCACCAGTTGCCGATTGTCCCTGCATTCATTCCGATCCAGGCTACGGTAATTATCTTCAACGACTTGATTACTGCAGCACTGATCATTGCCCAGTTCTGGGTCGTGCGCTGGACTTGGTTGCTGGCACTCGCCAGTGCGTATTTGTTCAGCGCTCTGTGTTTTGTCTCCTATACGCTGACATTTCCAGGCGTATTTGCGCCGCTGGGCCTTCTCGGTGCAGGGCTGCAGACCGCCGCGTGGCTCGCCATATTCTGGCATCTGGGATTACCGCTGGGCTTGATCATCACCATGCTTGCCAGGGGTTCGCGCGAGACGACAGGCATGTGTCAACGTTCACCTGGATCGGCCATCGCCCTGAGCGCCGCGTTGGTGATTGCGATCGTGTGCGGCCTGACCTGGGCCGTTCTCGCGTATGAAGAAATCCTGCCCCGGATCTTCATGAATAGCTTGCAACGGTTTCAGAACATTACGCCGACACTCGTATCGATCATGGCGTTGGACGTCGTTGCATTCGTGTTGATATGGCGCAAGGGACGTTCCGTGCTCGACCTTTGGCTGATGGTCATGTGCTGTACATGGCTGTTCGAGATTTCACTTGGCGGACTGATTGCGGGTTCCCGCTATAGCGTTGGCTGGTACACCGCGCGCGCCTTCCAGATCGCGGCCACATTCACCGTCCTGCTGCTTCTGCTTTCCGAAACGACGGCGCTGTATGCCAATATGGCCAGAGCGGCCCTCCTGCGGCGCGGCGCCCGCCAAGCACGGCATATCGCCATGGACGTGATGGCGGCTTCGATCGGGCACGAAATCAAACAACCGCTGACGGCCGTGATAGCAAACGCCAGCGCAGGCTTGCGCCAGGCGACCAACGCCGAGCCGGATATGAAGGAAGTAGAAGCGACCTTCTCGGACATTGTCGCAGAAGGAAACCGGATAAAAGCCATTATGAGCGGTGTTCGAACGATGTTCAAAAAAAGCGCTCACGACCGGCGGATGATTGACGTAAACGAAGTCGTTCGAAATGCGCTCGCCGCGGCCGAACTTGATTTGTCCCTGCATCGCGTGACCGTCAAAACGGATCTGGATAATGACCGCCCGCTGGTACTTGCCGATAGCGGTCAACTGCACCAAGTGTTCGCGAATTTGATCACCAACGCGCTGGAGGCGATGAGCGCCGTTACTGATCGCCCATCCGTGCTGACGGTCAGATCCGGCATCATGGCGGATACTTCCGACATTGCAGTCACTGTGGAAGATACGGGCGTCGGGATCGCAGATAGCGGCCGCATTTTCGAACCGTTTTATTCGACCAAGGCTGCCGGCAGCGGTGTTGGGCTTACCATTTGCCAGGTTGTCATCGAGGGGCATGGCGGAAGTCTCCAGGTCTCCGCCAATAAGCCTTACGGGACAATCTTCCGCGTTATCCTGCCCACGGGCGACGCCTAACGCCGCGCCGACTGAGCAGCAGCAGCAGCAGCCAAGCTTCGGGTCCATCAAATGGACACGCTGGCAGACGATTCTGGGCGCGAGGCCAAGCGCCGAGCAATCCGGCGACGTTAGCCCGAGGACGAGGAGGCGATGGCGTCCCGCCGATGCCGGTTTACTGCTGGCAGTCCGAAGCCGCCTTCATGGCAGTCTTGGCATCCTCCGCACTCGTATAAGTGTCGCCCACCTGGACCATGCTCGATCCCTGCGGCTTTCTGGCGCTCACCTTGCAATGCTTCGTCTTGCTGTCCTGCACGACATAGTAGGTCGCCGCGGAAGCCGGCAGCGCCGTGGCCATGGCAGCCAAGGCTGCAAAGGCGAAAATCACCTTGTTCATCGACATCTCCCTTTGACACAATCCGTTGTTCGATGGTGCTCGCGCTTGAATCCGCGCGAAGCCGGCGGGCAGCGGTTTGGAACGACCGCGTCCCCTTGGGTCGGTTACTAGCATCGGGGACGAAGCCCGATCAGTTGGACGAAGGTCCAATTTCCGCGACCACAATTGCTTTTATCAAAGGCGTGACCAGTCCTATCCGAAAGGATGCGACGTAAAAGCCTCGCTTCAAACAACCGCATGGCAGGCCCGCGCCGCATCAGTAGTTTTCCGTGATGCCCGCTTTGGGCCAACGCCCATAAGGAATCACTCGATTTTCAGCAATCAGGGGAAGCGCGGCGTGGGATCAGGCATCAACACCAAACAAACTCTTCTCGATTTCGCGTTGGAAGCGGAGAAGGCTGCCTGCAATGCCATCACGCCCGAGACACGGGAAGAATGGCTCAAGACCGCCCAGACCTATCGGAATTTGGCAGCCAAGCTGCCGAATTGATCGGGGATGCAATCGACATCCGGCGCACGGCCGGGCCTGTCCGGGTCGGTGGCGCGGACTTGCGAGTCCCTATAGCTTGAGAATCCGGGTTTGACGCGCTGGGGAGCGGGCGATGCTGCGAAAGATTCTTGCCGCCATTTTTCTGCTGGGCATGATGTTGCCGCTTCACGCGGCCGAGCCGTTGAAGCCCTATCGCGTGCTGATCGTGATCTCCGACCAATGGAAGGACCCGCGCAGCTTCCTGGTCAGCGGCGACGGGGAATTCCAGACCCTGGTGACCATGTTCAAATCCTGGGGCATTCCGTTCGACGTCCTGCGGCTGGACCAGACCCTGATGGACCCCAGTCATTTCGCCGATTTCGCAGGGTCACCCGCGCTATGGCGCGATCCTTTGGGACGTCCCCGGCAATTTCGTCCGCGTCGGATCAGGCGCTGGTGAGCGACGCGGTGGAGAAGTTGCATATTTCCCTGATCGCGATCGGCGACCGGGTGCGCCAGCCCGCCATCCAGCGCCTGCTGGGAATCCAGTTCAAGAATTCGCACATGAACAGCGCCCATCCGACGGTCAAGGGCGATTCCTTTGTGCTGCGCGGCCTGGGACCCGACCTCAGGCAGCAAGGCCCGGATGTGATCTCCATGCAGCGCGAGCAAGTGGATGTGACCGGCGCCAAGGTCCTGGCAGAGGCGGGCGGCATAGCCCAGGTCACCGAGCGGGAAATCGATCCCGGCACGCGCGCGATCTGGATCGGCGGCGATCACGACCAGATGCTGCTCTATCAGCGATGCGCACGGCACTGCGCCGGGCGGTCACCGAGGCAATCGGCTATTCGCTGACCAAGTCCTGGACCAAAACCATCATCCTCACCATGGATGACATCGGAAATGCGCAGAATTCCTGGCTGGAGCATTGGCACTATCCCGAGCTCAGCGAAGAACAGATCCGCAATTCGATGATCGAGACCCTTGCGGGCGCATCACGCGATCCTGTCGCTGAATATCGTTCCGGGCTTTGTCGATGACGCCCAGCACCGGATCGTCCCCACCTGGCGCCAGCAATTCACCGATGGTTTCGGCACCAAGCAGGATTACGTCTCGACCAAGCAAGGCCTTGATGAAGGCGTCGCAGCGGGCGTGCTGGAAATCGAGAGCCATGGCTGGACGCATATGCAGCCGGATCTCACCTCGCCTCCCGGGCCATGGTGGGGCTCGCCTCTGATGGATGAGCGGGCGGAAGTGGGCTGGTACCGCGAATTCTATGACGTGCGCCGCAATCGCGAGATTCCCGCCGCCGAGCAGAAATTCCACATGCAGCAATCCGCCGACTGGATCTGGCATGAGTTCGGTCATACTGCCGCTGGAATTCTCGACCGGAGGAAACGGCATTTCCCGCAGTCCCGACAACAACACTTGGCGGATCGCGGCCGAAGCGGGCTATGGCTATTATGGCGGCTATCTGGGGCACGATCTGGCGGTCGAAGGCCGCGCCGATTCCGACGCCGATTTCGGCGGGAGCGACGATGTTCCGCTCTTGCTGCCGGCGCTGCCCGATGGTCATGACCGGGGCATCGCACATGATCCCGGAAGGATTCGCGAAAGTCTTCGACAAATATCCCGGCTATGCTATTCACCGGCCTGGATGAATATATCGGATACCAGCATGCCGACATCAGCTTGTCGCCTGGGGGGGCCAAGCTGACCGTGTCCTACGATCCGCATTATTGCCGTGCGTTGGTGGCCAAGCCTTCGAGCTGGGATTTTCATGTTGCCGATTGGCTGCGCCCGCGCCTGCAGGGCCTGCAGGTTGCGGTGGACGGAAAAACCCTGGGCCCGATCAAAAACGAGGCCCAGACGATCGCCTTCGCCGCCGGCGGCCAGAAGCCACGCGATAGAATTGAAGTAATGCACGCGCCTACGGCATCGGAATCAGTTCCTTGGGCGCGTTGACGCCCTCGACCCGCAGCCAGAGCGGATTGCCGGCCAATTCGCGAACTGTCGAATTTGCCGCGAATCAAAACCGTCTCGCCAGGAAACACGGTCACGTAATTATTGTCATAGGTGACCGGCAATATCTCGTTGCCGTCTTTCCCGCCGGTGATCTCGGCCCGCACAAAAAAGGCGAGGTGGCTTGATGGATTGTGCAGGGAAATGACTGCCTCGCGCCCGGCCCCCGATTTGCGCACCGTTCGCCTTGATGTCCAGACGCGACCTTGGCCATGGATTGCAGCGGCGTGAAATCGGCCCATTGCTCCTCGGTGGCGTTGAATGCGCTGTCATTGGCGCGCGGCCCGACATTATCCGGGGTCGACCGACTGCCAATAGACATTGTCCACCATCCTGGCGCCGCCGGCGTCGAACAATTCGCAGCGGACAAAATAGACCGGCGTGATGTTCGTCAACCGGGGCAGCGCCAGAGCCTGAACCACGCCCTGGGCGGCCACATCCACGTTGCCGCGCTGGTCGAAGACGGGGTTGCCGTCGAGATCATACACCCGCACGCGCACCTTGAGGCCATGACGAGTGCTCGCAGCGTCTGATTGACGACGCGGACATGCCCCTGGTCCTTGTCCTTGGCATAATAATCGAACACCACCGAAAGCGGCCTCAGCCCCATTTTGGCGCCGAAATAAGCGCCGCCCGGCTTCAGATAATAGTCGAAGATATGACCGAAGAAGGACGGCCAATGATTGTTCAACATCCAATAGATGGTCATCTTGTGATTGGCCCAGCCATTGGCGGCGAAATCCTCGAATTGGGCGCGGGCATTTTCGTAATGGGCAAGCTGCGCCTTGTCGGCGAATTCCTCGGCGCTGCTGGCGCGGGCCGTACCGCTGCTCGATCACGCGCTGGATGTTGCGCAGCGAATTGTTGCCATCGGTGGCGCCGGCGTGGAATGACCAATGTCGTTGATCGGCCAAAGCTTGTCGGGCGGAATGAATTTCTTCAGACTTTCGTAAGGCGGGAATCTCTTCGTTATCGCCCTGCTCCGCGGACGATCCGCGGGTGGGCGGATAGAGCCCGCTGAACCAATAGGATGGCGGCCGCCAGCTGTAAGGCCCCTCCATGATGATGCCGCTCCACAAGCGGTTTCCCGCGCTGTCCTTGGCGAAGGAGGAGACTGTATCCACCGTCGCGTTCGGCCAGTGCAGATCGTCCAGGATGCGGTGATAGTCTTGCAGCACCGGCTCGGGCGGAAGGCCATCGCTGCCATTGGCCCAGACGAACGCGGCGGCGTGGGAACGAAGCATGGCGACTTGGGAACGAAGGCTGTCGCGCGCCACGCGTTGATCCTCCGCATCCCATTGGTCCCATTTCTCCCATTGATTGCAGCACATCCATCCGACCATTATGGGAATCCCCGCCTCGTCGGCGAGATCCACCATATGCTCGCTGGAGATCTTGGATTCCCAGCGCAGCATGTTCAGTCCCATATCCTTGACATAACGAAGGATCGCCTCTTCGCGCTTGGGATCGTCGCGAAAGAGCAGGTCGGGCGTGAACACCGCGCCCCGCGACCAGAAAATCCTTGCCATTCACCTGAAGGTAGAAATTTCCGCCCTTGCCCAAATCGGGAAACTGCTCGTCCTGGTCGCGATGCTGGGTGACGACGCGGATGCCGAAGCGGGTGGACTGCCGGTCGGAAATCTCCCGGCTGCCATCCTCCACGAATGTGAGCTGCAAATTATAGCGGTTGGGCCGGCCCATCGTGTAGGGCCACCAAAGGTCCGGATTGGCGATCACGAGCTGGCGAAACCGCTCCGGCGTGAAGGCGACTTCGCGGCTTTCGCCCGGATTGAGCGTGACCGCCTCCTGAAACCGGATCGCCGGTTTGCCCGGCCGCGGTGATTTGTCCCAGCACACGCCCCGTTACCGGTCGCGGCGAACCATTCTCCAACACCCCGAACACGGTGAGGCTGGCAGGCGCCGTATTGGGAAGCGGCAGCGTGGTATTGACCGAAGGATGGGAAACCCGCACTGGACCGGTCACGCGCAGGCGTGACGGGTTTGAAGATTCCAGCATTGCGGTCGGGGACAAAGGATGTCGGAATGCCATTCTTGCCGACAGGCGCCTTGTATCCGATGTATTTCCCGTTGAGCCAGTCGAACCAGCTATCCGCCAGCTCCACGCCATTGACGTCCTGGATGGCGCGTTCGGGGGTGACCTTGACCGCCAGAATATTCCGTTGGCCCCGGCATGATCGCATCCGTGACATTCAACGTCATGGGCCACATACATGCCGACGATCTGCCGGTTGTCCGCGATGCGCTTTCCGTTCAGCCAGATCTCCGCCCGGTAATTGATCCCGGGAAAGTCCAGCCAATAAGTATTGCCCTGTGAGGGAGCGGTGAAGCTGGTACGATACCACCAATCCTGCTGGTACAGATCCTGCGGCACTTCGCTGAGCAGATTTTCGCCATAGTAGAGATTGGGGTAGACGCCATCTTCCTGAAGGATTTCCAGCACGGTGGCCGGGACCTGGCGGACCGGATACCAGCCCTCCATCGCGGTGCCGGATTGCGAAATTCTTTCGCCGGCATCGCCCACCCAACTCGCCGAACCGAGGTTCCAATTCGCTTTCAGGGAAATGGTCTCTGGCGCTGCCGCGGCGCTGTGGAAAGGAACGAAAAGGCAAGCGATAGCCGCAAATGCCCGGCACAAAGCCGTCCCGCGAACAAGCCGATCCATGCTGGCACCCCCTCGACTGGGATTCAGAACCCCAATTGAAGGACAATTCAAGCCGCTTTCCATCCACTGCCCGCCCGCTTGCGCCCGCCCACCCGGCATACCGGCCCCGCGCGGTCATATTGGCTTTGTGCGGTTTGGCCGTGCCCCTTAGCCTCTCGTGCCATGAACGGGGACAGGACCTTGCGCATTGCGCCCGCCGCCGCAGCCGATCTGGCCGCTGCCGCCTCGTTGATCCGTCAATATGCAGCAAGCCTGCCCATCGATCTCGACGCCCAAGGCTTTGCCGGCGAGATTGCAAGTCTGCCCGGCCCCTATGCGCCGCCCCGCGGCGCCTTGCTTCTCGCCCTCAAGGGCGATGCGCCACTGGGCTGCATTGCGCTGAAGCCGCTCGAACCGGGCGTGGCGGAAGTCAAACGTCTGTTTGTCGTCGAGAACGGACGCGGCCTGGGGGCTGGCAAGGCGTTGGTCACCGCGATCCTGGGTGAAGCCCGGCGTATCGGCTATCGCGAGGTCAAGCTCGACACCCTGCCGCATATGGCCCAGGCGATCGCGCTTTACCGGAGCTTCGGCTTTGAGCCCATCGCCCCTTATGGCAGTTTTCCTTATCCGGGCCTGTTGTGTTTTGGCTTGCTGCTGGCCTGACGGAATTTCCCTGACCTTGCTGTCATATGTCGGCCGCCGAGTGCTGGAATACCACACACCCATACGTTTTGGTGCATTGGCCGTTTCCCTGCGCGGTTCTAAAATGGGGACGGTCGCATACCGTGCCCCCCAAGGTGCAAGGCGGCCGGGCCGCCTTGTTGCGTATCGGCGGCCCTTCGGGGCGCAACCATCCGATGCAATGAAACGGCCCTGCCATGCATGGATGGCAAGGCCGTCGCATGCAGATCCCGTTTATTGGGGCTGCGACGATGAACCCATGCTTTGGCCCGAAGAAGCGGCGCCGGAATTCATGCCGGTGCTGGCGCTGGTGTCGGCGCTGCTGCTGTTCATGGCGGTGGAATTGCCGGCGCCGCTGTTGGATGCGACCGCTTGCGACTGCTGGAGATTAAGCTCCTTGGTCTGCTGCGCTTCCTCGCGGTTAAGCTTGGCTTCGCCTTTGGGGTAGTGGGCCGCGGCGGTCCGAGCTTTTTTGGGCGCGGTCGCGCTATCGGGCGCGCTTTTAGACGGCATGGCCGAAGAAGCGCCCGCCGTAGCGGAAGTTCCCGCGTTCATGGTGTTCTGGTCGCTATTGCTTTGTGCAACCGCTGCGCCCGCCGACAACAAAAGGGCGGCGACGCCCGCGATGATCGTCTTTTCCATGGAAAGCACCCACTGCGTTTTGGACTTCGACTGCCATAACGTCCGGAAGGGAAATTTGGTCCCTTGGCCCGCCGATGGCCCGTCCGCCCGTCCCCGCGCGTTTCCTGGAAAAGGATGCGCCCATGTCTTCAGCCGACCTGCCCCATGAACCCACGGCCGCCCTGCGGGTCGATCCCTGGCATCTCTGGTTCGCCTGGCGCCCGGTCCGGCTTTACATGACGGGACAATTCGCCTGGCTAAGGCAAATCCACCGGCGCTATGTGATCAGGCCCGTGGGCACGATGTGCGAATATACCGACGATCCGTCCACATTTCCCGACCTGGCGGGCGAGCCCTGACCCTCCCGCTCGAATGCTTTGATGATGGGGCACGGCCCGTGGCTCCGGGCGCAGTCCCGGGCCAGACGCTTCAAGGCGTCGCGGGCTTTCTCCAACTCGGCGATTCTGGCATCGAGCGCCCGGATGCGATCCTTCGCCAGCGCCCGGGCTCGCGCATGGTCATGGCCGGCGTCCAGCGCCAGAAGCTCGCCGATCTCCTCCAAGGTAAAGCCGGCGGCTTGGGCGGCGCGGATGAATTTGAGCCGCCGCACCTCCGGCGCGCCATAGCGGCGGATGCCGCTTACCGGCCTGGGGACCGGAAAAAGGCCCCGACGCTGGTAATAACGGACGGTTTCGACCCCAACGCCGCCCTGATTGGGCCAGTCCAGCGATGGTGAAATCCATGCTTAACTCCGTACCATGGTACGGAGGCTATAAAAGGCGCGTGGTTCGAAAAGCGCAAGAAGGAGAGCCAGCATGACTGCCGCCCGTTCGCCACGCCACGCTCCATCGCATGGTGATGGACAAGCATGTCTGTCCCTGGGGGCTGAAGGCGTACGATCTGCTCAAGCGCGAAGGCTTCGAGATCGAGGATCATTGGCTCAAGACCAAGGCGGAGACCGACGCCTACAAGGCCGCCAATGACGTCAGGACCACGCCGCAGATACTGATTGGCGGCAAGCGCGTCGGCGGCTATGACGACCTGCGCCGCCACCTGGGCAAGAAAGTGAGGGATCCCAAGGCTCTCACCTACAAGCCGGTGATCGCGGTCTTCGCCATGACCTTCCTGATGGCGCTGGCGGCCAGCTATGCCGTCACCGGCAATCCCTTCACGCCGCGCGCCGGCGAATGGTTTATCGCCTTCAGCATGTGCGTGCTGGCGATCCTCAAGCTGCGCGACGTGGAAAGCTTTGCCACCATGTTCCTGGGCTATGACCTCTTGGCGCGACGCTGGGTGCCCTATTCCTATGTCTATCCCTTTGCCGAAGCCCTGGCCGGCATACTGATGATCAGCGCACGCCTTGAAATTCATCTCCGTGCCGGTGGCACTCTTCATCGGCACGATCGGCGCGGTTTCGGTGATCAAGGCGGTCTATATCGACAAGCGCGAAATCAAATGCGCCTGCGTGGGCGGCGACACCAATGTGCCGCTGGGCTTCGTCTCGCTCACCGAGAATCTGATGATGGTCGCCATGGCGCTGTGGATGGCACTGACGTAATCGTTTCCACCCGGGTGTTCTCCAGCGCCCGGATCGCCGCGCAAATCCAGGACCAGACATCGAAGCCTGCGTTATCGCCGCGCCGGCGATGCGCCAGCGCCCGCAAGGCGGCCTCTACCGCGGCCCGCTTGCCATGCGCTTGATGCATCAACATGGCGGCGCGCCGGATTCCCTGACTATCCTTCTTGAGCTCCAGCGCCATGCCCCAATCCTCGCCGCGCCCGAGGGAACGCGCCATGCGGCCTCCTGTGCCTGCGACACAATTGGTTGGCCGGCCTGAGTTTTTGTCATTGGTGCTGGCGCGCGCGGCTCTGGCATGATGGCGGGGTCCAGAAGGGAAAACCGCATGACGCCCATTGTCGCGCTGTTCAGCATTCTTGCCGCGCAGGCTTTGGGCGCGATCAGTCCCGGCCCATCCTTCCTGTTCGTCATCCGAACCTCGGTGGCGCTGTCACGCCGGGACGGGTTGGCCGCGGCGGCCGGCATGGGCCTTGGCGCGGCCATCGTCACCGCCCTGGCGCTGGTGGGCGTGCGCGCCGTGATCGCCCAGGTCGAATGGCTTTACATCGGCTTCAAGATCCTGGGCGGCGCCTATCTTCTCTATCTCGCCTTCAGGCTTTGGCGCGGCAGTACGACCGAGACCCCGGACCCGGAAACCGGCGCCCGCACCCAAACGCGGGTCGGGGCGCGGGTTGGGGCGAAGCTTCCTGCTGGCGCTCGCCACCCAGCTCTCCAATCCCAAGACGGTGGTGGTGATCAGCGGAATCTATGCCGCCCTTCTGCCCGCCCATGTGCCGCTTTGGATGTATCTGGCGATTCCTCCCATCGACTTCCTGATGGAAGGAGGCTGGTACGCCTTCGTCGCCGTGACGATGTCCTCATCCAGGCCGCGGGCCCTTTATCTGGGCGCGCGGGGATGGATAGACCGCGCGGCAGGCACGCTTCTGGGCGTGCTGGGCCTGCGCCTGATACTGGAGAGCACACAGACCGGCGCCTAGAGGCTCGCCAGTTCCGTCAGTTTCAGATTCTTGAACGGCAGCGAGCGGATGCGCTTGCCCGTGGCGGCGAAGATGGCGTTGGCGATGGCCGCGGCGATCGGCGCCGTCGAGCATTCGCCCACCCCGCCCCATTTGGGCTTGCCCTCCTCGTCCTTGCCGCCGGTGAGCGCCAGGGCGGTCACCATCTCGGGCGCATCGGTCATCCGCACCATGCGGTAATCGTTGAAATTGCTCTGCGACCGCGGCGCCGTTCTTGATGGTGATCTCGCCATACAGCATCGCGGTCATGCCGAAGATCACGCCGCCTTCGATCTGGGCATCCACCAGATTGGGATTGACCACATGATAGGCGTCGGTGGCGGCGAAGACGCGATCCACCTTGTACCTCGCCGCTTGGCTTCGACCGTCACTTCCGCGACCTGGCCGCCCACCGCGCTCGTGATTGTCCACCAGCGAGATGCCGCGCCCGCGCCCGGGCGCCAGCGGTTTGCCCCAGCCGCTGATCTCGGCCAGCTTGTTCAACACCGCCAGCGAATCCACCCGGTCGGTGAGGCTCCTGCGGAATTCCAGCGGATCCTTGCCCGCGGCATGCGCCAATTCGTCGATGAAGCTTTCCAGATAGAAGCAATTCTGCGAGCCGCCCACCGAGCGCCAATAGGCCACCGGCACATGGGTGTTCTTGAGCATTTGGCCGGTGTACCAGTTGGGCATCTTGTTGTAGGGCACCGAAGGCCCGATCCCTTCCAGCGCGGTGAAGTCGATGCCGTCCGGCACCGCCCGGCCGGTGGAGCGCGCGATCGAACCGCAGGCGCTTTGGATGAAGATCGCCTCCAGCTTGCCGTCGGGCGTCAGCGCGCCTTTCAGCCGGATCGCCGATTGCGGACGATAGCGGTCGGCATGCATGTCCTGTTCGCGCGACCAGAGCAGCTGCAGCGGCTGGCGGATGTTGCCCGCCTTGGCGACGCGCACGGCATGGCGCAGTTCATCGCCGAAGGTGCGCCGGCCGAAGCCGCCGCCCAGATAAAGCTGGTGGAAATAGACCTGTTCCGGCTTCAGCCCCGCTTCCTTGGCCGCCATCTTGGCGTTGTCCAGCGCGGATTGCGAACCCATCCACATGTCCAGCCGGTCGTCCTGCAGATGCACCGTGGCGTTGCAGGGCTCCATGGTGGCATGCGCCAGGAGCGGCGTTTCATAAACCGCTTCGACCACATGGGCGCTTTTGGCGATCGCGCCTTTGGCGTCGCCGTCATTGCGCGCCGTCACCAGCGGGCCGTCCAGCGCGTCGCGATATTCCTGGGCGAACTGGGCGCTGTCGGTTCTGGCCGCCGCGCCGCCGTCCCAGATGATCTTCAGCTTCTTGAGCGCTTCGTTGGCGCGCCAGTAATTGTCGGCGACCACGGCCACCGCATCGTCCAGCTTCACCACCTGCTTGATGCCGCGCGCGCCCTTGATGGCGCTGTCGTCCACCGACACGAGTTTCCCGCCGAACACGGGACAGGACATGATCGAGGCATAAAGCTGATCCGGCTTCGCGCATGTCGATGCCGTATTTCGCCTTGCCGGTGGATTTGATGGCGGAATCCAGGCGCGGCTTGCGCGTGCCGGCCAGCTTGAACTGTTCCGGCGTCTTGATCGCGGGCTCGGCCGCGAGCGTGATTTTCGCGGCGTCCTTGACCAGTTCGCCATAAGCGCAGCGAACGCCCGCTGGGTTTGTGGAAGACCTTGCTCTCGCGCGCTTCGCATTCGCTCGCCGGCACTTTCCATTTCGCGGCCGCGGCCTGGATCAGCCGCTCCCGCGCCGACGCGCCCGCCTGCTGCACATAGGGCCAGGTGGTGCGGATGCCGCGGCTGCCCGCCGTCAGCATGTCGCCATAGAGCGTGTTCTCGCGGATGTTGCGATTGACCGAGGCGAATTCGACTTTGACCTTGTCCCAGTCGGCATTCCAGTTCCTCGGCCAGCAGCATCGGCAGGCCCGAGCCGGTGCCCTGGCCCATCTCGGCCATGCGAGCTGCGCAAGGTCACGGTATCGTCGGGCTCGATCACCACCCAGGCATTGACTTCGTTGGGATCGGGCGCGTCATTGGCCCAATAGCGCGCTTCCAATTCGGGCACCGCGGCGCGCGCGGCGCCAGGCACGAACAGGCCCAGCGCCAGGCCGCCGGTGAGCGTGGCGCCGGTGACAACGAATCTGGCGGCGGGAATATTGCGCGGCGGCGTTGGGCTTGCTCATGGCCTCACACCTTTCCCGCGGCGCGACGGATGGCGCGGCGTATCCGGACATAGGTGCCGCAGCGGCAGATATTGCCCGCCATCGCCGCGTCGATATCGGAATCGTCGGGATGGGGCGTGCGATTCAGAAGCGCGGTGGCCGACATGATCTGGCCGGACTGGCAATAGCCGCATTGCGGCACGTCTTCCGCGATCCAGGCTTGCTGCACCTTGTTCAGGGTGCCGTCCTGCGAAAGGCCTTCGATGGTGGTGATCTCATGGCCTTGGGCGCCGGAGACCGGCAGCGAGCAGGAGCGAACCGGCTGGCCATCCATCAGGACCGTGCAGGCGCCGCATTGGGCGATGCCGCAGCCATATTTGGTGCCGGTCAGGCCGATTTCGTTGCGCAGCGCCCATAGCAGCGGCATCTCGGCTTCGATGTCGAGATGCATGTTGCTCGCCATTGACCTTGAGGGTGACCATGGGAACCTCCGGGCGTGCGAATTTTGGCGAAAAAAGCGGCGCAATAACTATCACAAAGGCAGGGTTGCGTCACCGCCCGCGCGTCAGGGTGGGGCTTTTATCGGTTTCCGCGAGGTAACCGCCATAGGCCCAACCTTGGCGTGATTCCTGTCCGGATATCACGACTTCCACATGGTCCCAGTTGCCCTGGCGATCCAAGACGGTCACGGCGCTGCCTTGCTTGAGGGCCGTGATCACTTCGGCGCTGACGGAAGGGGCTGCGCGAAGATTGACGTCGCGGACCACCGTCGCCACTGGAAGTTTGGGTTTGGGCGGCGGCGCGGGCGCGGCCGGCGCGGACGAAGACGCATCGTCCTGGTCGGCATCGCCCGATGCGAACAGGTTTCCAAGTTCCAACGAGCGCCAATTGGCAATGAGCGGCGGACCGAAGAAATATGCCAGGCAGCCGATCTCACCACGGCGAAGACAAGGAGGAAATCCCTTGCCAGATGGCCGTCCGACTTTTCGGCCTCGTCCTGCCGGTTTGGTGAAACCTCCGGGAAGCGGCTCCCAGTGAGCGGGCGCCGGCTTTGCCACCACGCCCAGCTGCATCAGGTCCAGCGACGCTTCGGCGCGCGCGATCGCCGCCTCGCGATCCACCAGGACGGCCTGCAAATTCTTGATTTCCTGGTTGAGGCCCCGGACATAGGCGTCATCGGCGGCCGCTGTCTCGCCCGCCAGCTGGGCGAGCGCGAAGTTCCGTTTCCGCCGCTTCGCACCGCGCCTGCAATTCGGCGAGCGCGCGCGCCGCCTCCCGCTCCCGCTCCGCTTCCGTCGCGTCCTGTTCTTCCGCCGTTTTCCGCGCCGCCACGATCTCGCTTTCCAGAGCCTGGCGCTGCTGGCCGAGCTTGGCCTCCGCCTGGTTGCAGCGCACGGTGAGATCCGCCAGGGCCTGGGCCGCCTGCTCCTGCTTGTCCAATTCGAGCACGCCCTGCGCCGCCAGGGCATGCTTGGCGGTTGCGATCTCGGCTTCCGATGCCTGGCACTGGCGGGCCAGATTGCCTTCGGCTTCGTCGCAGCGATCCTTCAATTCCAGAAGCGCCTGGGCGGATTGCTCGCGGCGCTGCGCATCCCTGGCGCCCTGGACTTCGAGCGCCGTGCGGGCGGCGGATATCTCGGCCGTGGAGGCTTGCCGGTGCAGCGTCAACTCGGCCTTGAGCGCGGCGAGTTCGTCTTCGCGCTCGACCAGGAGCGTGTTGGCCTGGGCGACATGGGTCTTGAGCTCGCGAAGCGCGGATGCCTCCTTTTCGTGATCGGCTTTGGCGGCGGCATCGCGCAATGCTTCGGCCTTGAGCGCGGCGAGTTCGCCTTCGCGCTGGACCAGGAGCGTGTTGGCCTGGGCAACATGGGTCTCGAGCTCGCGAAGCGCCGATACTTCCTTTTCGTGATCGGCTTTGGCGGCGGCATCGCGCAATGCTTCGGCCTTGAGCGCGGCGAGTTCGCCTTCGCGCTGGACCAGGAGCGTGTTGGCCTGGGCGACATGGGTCTCGAGCTCGCGAAGCGCGGATACTTCCTTTTCGTGATCGGCTTTGGCGGCAGCAAGGCGCGATGCTTCGGTGTCGCCCCATTCGCTCTTGGCTGCGGCAATCGCGGTCTCGAGTTTCGCCTGCCAATCGCCGTTCAGCGATTGCGTGGCGGCGCGCATCTGGTTGAGTTCCTGCTCGCGTCCGGCCAATTCGGCCTTGAGCGACGAGATTTCCTTGCTCAGCGCCTCGCCATGCGACGTGTCGGGACGCGGAGCAGTCGCGGTTGCCATTACGGACACCGGCGGGGAGGACGGTGACAAAACCGCAAGCGCGCCGGCGCGTATGGGAAGCTCGATCAGCGCCAGCGTCGAGGCATTGCCCTCTTCCTTGGCGATCAGCCGCAGGGCCAGCGCATGATCTTCGACCAGGCTGTCGGGCGGGACATAGAAAAGCTCGTCCAGTTCGTCCAGCGCCAGCGACCAGGTGCGATCGCCATTGTTGCGGCCCGCCGTGAACCGCGCGCCTTGCGGCAAATTCTCGATCCGGAGCGTGAAGCGGCCGCGGCGGCGATAGGGAGAAATCAGGGGCGCCAGGTCGAGCCCGATCGCCCGTGCCGGCGTGGGGGACATCAAGGATGGGTGTGTATGCAACTCCGCTGCGCGCTGTGCCATTGTGTGCCGCCTCGTCGGCACGAACCCTGCATTTCGGGTGGTAAAATAATCGTCCATTCTCTAAGCCGGGTTAGAGCGATCGGCGAAAATTGCATCAATCTTTGCCGATCGGTCGCGGAAAACCGCGCGCGATTGCCCGGATAAATCCCATCTCATGTTCCATGCACAATTTTGCGCTTGGCCCGGCGGGCCTAGACCGGCTGTTCCGTTTCGACATCGACCCGGTCGAGATAGAAGGCCAGATGATCCTTGATCGCGGCCACAGGCGGGTAAGGCGCTTCGTAGCTCCACGCCAAGTTGCGGCCATGTTCGCCCGCGGAAGAAAGGCTGAAATAGCTGCAATCGCCCTTATAGGGGCAATAGGTATGCCGATCGCTGCGGACGAACAGCGCCATCTCCGCGTCGGCGCGGGGTATATAGAGGACGACCGGGTACGAGGCCTCGGCCAACCGCAAGGCGGCCCTGGTGTCGGCGACAACCCGCCCCTGCATCCGCACCACCACCCGGCCCGGGTGATGGGCGATGGTGATGGGATGATCGGGACCGGGCGCCTTTATCGGCTTCCCGCTAATCGAAGATCTCTAGTGCACGTCGGCGCCGTTGACGCCGCGATACTGCTTGTTGAGATCTTCGGTCGCCTGACGCTCTTCCTGGTCCGTCTTGTAGTTGCGTTTATAGCGCTCGTGATGGCGCGCCGCGTGCATCTCGGTCTTTTTGGCAGTGGCGGTGTCGTCCTTGCTGGCGGAATTGTCCTGGGCCAAGGCCGGCGCGGCGATCAAGATGCCGCCAAGCAGTATGGAAGCAAGAATCTTCATGGTGCCTCTCCTTAAGATTTTGCTTGCTTCAATTTAATGAGGCGCAGACGGAAAGGCAAAGCCGGGCGGAAAGAGGGCAACGCCAAAAGCCGCCAGCAGCCGCCTTGTTTGTTGTCATAATCGCCACGCTCGGGAGGAATTTTGCATGGAACTCGCCGGGGCATGTTCTGGATCATGAAAGACGCATCATGGATGCCAGTTAGCGGTCGCCGTAATCGCGTCCGTCGTCGCGGTAATAGCCATCCCGATCCGAATAATAGCCGCGATCATAAGGCCGGCCGTAATAGCCGTCGGGGTATTAGCCATCGTGGTAGTAATAAGGATAAGGCGCGCAAGCGGCCAACGACAATAACGCCAGCCCAACCACGATCCATTTCTTCATGGTTCACGCTCCATGGCTGTTGCCTGCACATGAACGCGCACATGATATAACCCCCGCCGGGGAAAACCCGTTCCTCTGTTCCCCCGGAACGGGTTGCAGGTTTAGATTTGCCCTTGGGGAATCGAACACGGGGAAACCGGATGCGTAACCTGGCTTTCATGTTCGCGGCGACCGTGATGGCAGCTTCCATGCTGGCACCGGGCATGCCCGCGGCCGCGCAGGTGATGAAGCCGCAATTGACCGCGCCGCCCTGCACCGATCCTCACAATTGCCCCAACTACCGGCACGGCGCGGCACTCGAGCCGCCGGGCGCCGCCGGAGCGCAGAAAGTCCCCTGCCCTGCGGGCACCGCCTACAATCCCAAGCGCGGCACTTGCAAAGTCCTGGACGGCCATTGACGCAACCCGCACGCCGCACGCTTCTGAAGGCGGCCGCCGCGCTCCCCCTCGCTCTGGCGACGCGGCAAGCTTTCGGCGTGCCGGGGAAATCGCGCCTGATCCTGCTGGGCACCGGCGGAGGTCCCAGCCCCAAACCCAACCGGGCCCAACCGGCACAAGTCATCGTGGTGAACGGCGCGTCCTATGTGATCGACTGCGGCAATGGCGTGGCGCGGCAAATGGTGCTGGCGGGCCTGCCGCTCTCGTCGTTGCGCCGCGTGTTCATCACCCATCAGCATTCGGACCACAATGCCGATTACGGCAATCTCATCCTGCTGGCCTGGGGCGCCACCTTGACCACAAAGGTGGACACATACGGGCCGCCGCCGCTCAAGGAGATGACCCGGCTTTTCCTGGAAATGAATGCCACCGACATCAAGACCCGCATGGCCGACGAGGGACGGGTAGATCTCAGGCCCCTGATCGTGCCGCACGAAATCACGGATGGCGGGCCGGTGATGCAAGACGAAAACGTCAAGGTCACTGCCGCGCTGGTGGATCACGGCATGGTCAAGCCCGCTTTCGCCTACCGCTTCGATTGCCCCGACCGCACCATCGTGATTTCGGGCGACACCAGGCCGTCGGAGAATCTGGTCCGGCTGGCGCACGGCGCCGATGTACTGGTGCACGAGGTGATGTACCTGCCGGCGCTGGAGAAACTCGCCGCCAGCGAAGCCAACGCCACTACTCTTTCCGTCCATCTGATGGCGTCGCACACCACCACCGAACAGGTGGGCCGCATCGCCACCGAGGCGGGCGTGAAGACCTTGGTGCTGTCGCATTTCGTCCCCGGAGGCGCACCGGCGATCCCAGACCAGGTCTGGTACGATGCGGTGCGGCCGTATTTTTCCGGGCGCCTGATCGTGGGCCGCGACCTGATGGAAATCTGAAAAAGAAAAGGCCTCCCCGAAGGGAGGCCTTTCCCGTTGGTCTTGAGGAGATCGGCGCTTACGCTGACACGACCTTGTTGAAGGCGACGAAGAAGCCTTCCATATCCTGCTTGGAACCGATGGTAATGCGCGACACGTTCGGCCAAGTCGGCCAGGAACGGCCGATGCCCACGCCCTGGGCGCGGAACGCCGCCTGCATGTCCTTGGCGGACTTGGTCTTCCAGTCGACCATCACCATGTTGGCTTCGCTGGGGCCGATCAGCCTAAAATTGCGTTTGGTGAGGAAATCCACCGTCATGGCGCGGTTCTCGTTCAGCGTCTTGCGGCGCTGAGAAATCATCGCCTTGTCGCCAAGACTGGCCGTGGCGCAGGCCACCGACGCGACTGGCAGCATGTTCGACAGATAGCCGCCATCATACAGCCTGAGCTTTTGCAGAAGGTCGGGGCGTCCCATGACGTAGCCGACACGCGCGCCCGCCATGCCGAAGATCTTCGAGAAGGTGCGGTTGATCAGCACGTCCTTGCCCGCCGCCGCCAGATGGCTGGTAATGTTGTTGGGATAGTCCTTGGAGAAATGGATATAGGCTTCGTCGATCACCACAATCGAACCGGCCGGCTTGTTGTCCACCAGCCATTCGATCTCAGAGGTCGGCGTCATGGTGCCGGTGGGGTTGTTGGGATTGACGATATAAATGACGCCGGCATTGGCATCGGCCACCGCCATCGCCTTTACGTCATGGCGATAATCCGCGGTCAACGGCACGTTCTTGATTGGCACATTGAGGAAGTTGGCAGCGCGTCCCATTGTTTCATAGCTAGGGTCGGCCTGGACGAGGGATTTGGTGGGCGAGCAGAACGCGAAAATCGAACGGACCAGCGCCTCGTTCGAACCCGGCCACGGCATGATGTGATCTTCGGGAACATTCTCGATCTGCGCGATCGCCTTGATCAGCTTGCCACGCTCGTCATTGGGCGAGTAGCGGTTGGACGTCGGCGCTGTCTTCACGAATGCCGCAAGACCGACCGGCATGGGGCCGGTCCAGCATTCATTGGAGCTGATGCGCACTTTTACGTCTTCGGCTTCTTGCGCGGCGGCAAATTCCGGAGCCAACGCGAACGCTGTGGCCGCAGCTCCGCCGAACATCATGGCAGCCCGCATCATCTGGCGGCGCGAAAACCCGCGAGCCAGCATATCGTCTTTTCCTTCTTCACTGATCATTCTCAGCATTTGGATTTCTCCCTGGAGATTTTTGTGGCTCGGGTTTTGGCGTGAACGGACAGCAGCTGGCCGCCTACAATGGTCCCCGCCATGCGGCACTTGAGGGGAAGGGTACAGGCTGGGGCTTTCCCATTCAAGATTGGCGCCCCTCTTAACCCTTTGGAGAATCAAGGGGCCTACAGGTTATTCGGTGTGCACGATGCCCAGACTTAAGACTTTCACCACCGAGCAGGGCTTCTTCGAGCTGGCGGTCGCGGCGCCCTCCCAGGCGGCGGCGTTGCGCGCCTGGGGCATGAAGCACGACCTTTTTGCGCAGGGACTGGCGCGGCAAACGGGAGACAAAAGCGCGATCGCCGCCACCTCGGCCCGGCCCGGAATCGTGCTGCGCCGTCCTTTGGGATCGAAGGCGGCGTTCCGAATCGAATCAGACCTTCCCGCCGTGAAAATTGTTCCCCGCAAGAAGGCTAAGACGCCCCGGCAAGCAGAGAAAGCAGAACGAGAAAAAGCCGCGGAAGCGCTTGAAGGAATTGAACAGATTCCCATCGCCGCCGGCTCGATGCCTTGCAACAGGAGCTTCGAGGGGTCCAAACTCTGATTCGAGAGGTGAGTCGCGCATGGAAAGACCGACGGAAGCAATTCACGGCATTCCGCCCGAAGGCTCGGCGCTGACCCATCCGCCTCACGGCCGGGAATACCATGTGATCTTCGACGGCCGGCACTGGAGTGTGGGAACCGATGACGGCGAAGCCGGCCCCTCCTCGCTCGACCGGGACATGGCCGTGACATTGGCCATCCGCGCTGCCCAGCACGATCACGCCGATGGGTTGGACGTGACCGTCTCGGTCGAAGAACAGGATGGCACATTCAGGCTGGCCTGGGCGTCGGCCTGAATGGGTTCGAAGCGCCGCGATCATGTCGGCGGCGACCAAAAGCCCGGCCCTGCGGACAAGTCTCAATAACATTCAGCGGCTGAACGAGCGATTTACATCGTCTTCGGGTAGGGACCCAGGCTCGGCAGGCGTGTGTTCCAAAAACTGCGTGCATGGAACATTCATGAAACCGCGCAATATTGAAGACGCCGCAACCTCTAACTTATGTTAATGCGCTGGCTGCCGCATCACAATTGAGTGTGACGCGCACGTCGGAATGGCGGGGCACTTGGCCAATCGTTTCGAGCTGAATTTTTCGGCGCACGACATGCATGCGGATTTGGTATTGCGCGCGCTCCTGATGCGCGAATTGCATCACCGCTCCAAGAATTTGATGCAGCGCATTGCTTCGACCCTGCAACTGCAGGCGCAAGGCGAAGATGAATTGGTCCGCGCCGCATTGTCGAAAGCGGCCGACCGCGTAAATGCGATGGCCGAAGTCCAGGCCATGCTCTACCAGGTAGGCGACGGCGAAACGATACCATTGCGGGCCTATCTCGAAGGGCTTTGCGTGGCGCTGCGCCGCGCCCTCCAGTCCGAGACCAGCCCCGTCACCATCGAGGTGAAAGGCGACTCTCCGCTCTGGCCCGAGCAGCGGGTGGAACAGGTGGGCCTGTTGGCTGCCGAGATCATCGGCAACACCTTGAAGCACGCCTTCCCCGGCAAAACTGGCCATATCAGCCTTCACATCGCTTCGGGCCGCAAGCGTTGCGTCCTGACTTTCGGCGACGATGGAATCGGGTTCGACACGGGCAAAATCCGGCGTGGCCTGGGCAGCAAGCTGATCGACGCTTTTGCCCGGCAATTGGCGGCCGATCTGGACATTGAAACCTCGCCGGGCCGCGGCACCCGGGTTCAGGTGGGATTTCCGGTTCGCGATTGAGCCGCCCGCTGGCCCCGCGCCTGCACGTCACCGATGAAAGCGACGTAACGCAGCACGAATTCCGCGCAGGCGCGGATGCGGTCGTTCACCTCCAGATGCCGGTGATCCGAGAAATTCTGGATGCGCCAATGATCCTTTTCGCGCTCGATCCCCCAGCCGCCGGCCAGACGCTGGTCATGGCAACGCCTCAACCAAAGCTCGGCCAAGTGGGGACGCCGCTTCAGCACGGTTTCGATTTCTTCCACCGTGAGGTCCTTCCGCTTCTGCGGGAAGCCGAAATCCTTGAGCAGACGGGCGGTGGATTTATTTCCTTCTTCGAACAGCTCGGGGACTTCGCTCACCTTCTCGGCGAGTTTCAGTGTCATGCGGTTGCTCCTTAAGCGCGAAACGTCAGATGCGGGGATCCGGCACGCCGCTGGCGTCCCCGCGCGGCGGCAGGAGGTTGTTCCTGCGCCTGTCAGTCATGGAGCGCATGTCCGTTTGATCCTGGCGGAAACGGTCGGTGAAGGGCGAAGTGAAAGCCTCGCCGTTGGCGTCGGGGCCGGACTGGGGTTTGGCGATCTGGTCGTTCGAGAGCGTGCCAACGCCACTGCTGGACGGCGCGTTGGCAAACGCCGGCGCGGCCAGGACTGTCAAAGCCGCTGCCGCGATGAGGAACCTGGTTTTCATGATTCTGCCTCCTGGCAGTTCTTAGAGAAAACGGCCGGGGATGGCTTACGTTGCCGGAAACCTCTAACAAATATCGGTTTAAAAGGGGGCGCTTTTGCTGCCGGTTCCACTTTCGGTGCTCGATCTTTCGCCCATTATCCAGGGCGGCGACGCCCGCTGGCGCTCGAGAACAGCCTGGATCTCGCGCGCCATGCCGAGCGGCTGGGCTATCGCCGCTATTGGGTGGCCGAGCATCACAACATGCCCGGCATCGCCAGCGCCGCGACCAGCGTGGTGATCGGCCATATCGCGGGCGGCACCTCGACCATCCGGGTGGGCGCGGGCGGCATCATGCTGCCCAATCATTCGCCGCTGGTGATCGCCGAACAGTTCGGCACCCTGGCCGCGCTTTATCCCGGCCGCATCGATCTGGGCGTGGGCCGCGCGCCCGGCACCGACCCGCGCACGGCGCTGGCGCTGCGCCGCAATCTGCAGCGGCGATGTCGATCATTTCCCCCAGGATGTGCTGGAGCTGATCGCCTATCTGGACGAGCCGCAATTCGGCCAACCGGTGCGCGCCATTCCGGGCGCGGGAAGCAAAGTGCCGGTGTGGATTCTGGGTTCGAGCCTTTATGGCGCGCAATTGGCGGCGGCGCTGGGCCTGCCTTACGCCTTCGCCTCGCATTTCGCGCCGGAGCAACTGACGCGAGGCGCTGGCGCTCTACCGCGCGCAATTCCGCCCGTCGCGCTTCCTCGACAAGCCCTATGTGATGCTGGGACTGAATGTGGTGGCGGCGGAGAGCGACGCAGAGGCGAAACATCTCTTCACTTCGCTGCAGCAGGCCTTCGTCAATCTGCGCACCGGCAGGCCCGGGCCCTTGCCGCCGCCGGTCGACGACATCGCGGCCCTCCTTGCCGATCCGCGCATCGGCGTGATGCTGAAAAGCGTGCTGGCGGTGGCGCAGGTGGGTTCGCCCGAAACCGTAAAAGCCGGCCTCGAAGCCTTCATCGCCCGCCATCAGCCCGACGAACTGATGGTGGCGGGGCAGATCTTCGATCACGCAGGCGCGCAAACGCTCTTACGAGCTTCTGGCAGCGCTTTGATTACCAGAGATGCACGCGCTGATCGGGCGGCAGATAATATTTGTCGCCCGGCTGCACATTGAACGCCGCCATACCATTCGTCCTGGTTGCGGGTGGGGCCGATGACGCGGAATTCCGCCGGGCTGTGCTCGTTCGACAGGGTCTGGGTGCGCAAGCGACGAATCGCGCTGCTTGGTGCGCCAGATCTGGCCGAAGGAAAGATAGAAGCGCTGGTCGCCGGTCAGCCCGCCGATCACGGGCGCGGGCTTGCCGTGCAAGCGAGATGTGATAGGCCTTGAGCGCGATGGCGATGCCGGCATTGTCGGCGATATTCTCGCCCAGCGTATTGGCGCCGATGACGTGCAGGCCCGGCAAGCGGCTCGAAAGCGTCATATTGCTTGACGATCTCCTTGGTCTTGGCGTCGAAATTGGCGCGGTCCTCCGTCGGTCCACCAATTCTGGAACACGCCCTTGCCGTCATATTTGCTGCCCTGGTCGTCGAAGCCATGGCTGATCTCGTGGCCGATCACCGCGCCGATGCCGCCATAATTCACCGCATCGTCCGCATTGGGATCGAAGAAAGGCGGCTGCAGGATGGCGGCCGGGAAACACGATCTCGTTGAAGGACGGATTGTAATAGGCGTTGATGGTGGGCGGCGTCATGCCCCATTCGGTCCTGTCCACCGGCTGGTTGATGCGGTTGACCTCGCGATTCCACTCGAACACGGCGCCGCGCTGGATGTCGCCGATCAGATCGTCGCGCGTCACGGTAAGGGCGGAATAATCGCGCCAATGGCTGGGATAGCCGATCTTGGGCGTGAATTGCCTGATCTTCTCCAGCGCCTTGGTGCGGGTCGTCGGGACTCATCCAGTCCAAGGTCTGGATGTCGGCCTCATAGGCCTTGAGCAGATTGTTGACCAGCTCGTCGGCCTTGGCCTTGGCCTCGGGCGGGAAATAGCGCGCGACATAAAGCTTGCCCAGCGCCTCGCCCAGGAGCGCGTCCAGCAGATGGATGCCGCGGGTGGGACGGTCGAGCTGCTGGGTACGTGCCGCCCAGGACCGTGCCGTAGAAGGCGAAATCGCGGTCGTCGAACCGCTTGGGCAGATACGCGGCATAGCGATGGAGATAATGCACTGTCGAGATAGTCGCGCCAGGTTGAGACCGGCACGTCGGCGAAAATCTTGGCCAGCGGCGCGAACGCGGTCTTCTCGGCCACGATCACGTAACGCGCGCCATTTTGGGTCACCAAGGGCACATGG
Source organism: uncultured Alphaproteobacteria bacterium (assembly GCA_963766265.1). Taxonomy (GTDB): domain Bacteria; phylum Pseudomonadota; class Alphaproteobacteria; order Micropepsales; family Micropepsaceae; genus Rhizomicrobium. Next base: position 218,577 of record CAVXYX010000005.1, on the reverse strand, counting down.
GATTCGGCCAGGAAGGCATCCCATGGGAAGTCCGGCGCCAACGCCTTCAGATCCGATGATCTTCATGGGATTGTAGACCTTGTCCTCGTCGCGGCGGTCGGCGCGGCTCCACTGGACTTTGGCGATCTGGGTTTCCAGAGCGAGAATACGGTCGGCGCGGGCATCCGCGTCGCTCATCCCCGCCAGCTTCATCATGTCGGCCAGGTACTGGCGGTATTGGGTGCGCGTCTCCACCAGCGCCTTGTCGTCGCTGAGATAATAGTCGCGGTCGGGCAGGCCCAGGCCCGACTGGTTGAGATTGAGCGAGTAATTGTCGGGATTCTTGTCGTCCACGCCGATGCCGATGTCGTAGATGCTTTCGGTGGCGAGCGGGACCGACGCCATCGCGCGCGCCACATCCTCCTTGGTCCGCAGGGCCGCCAGATAATCGAGGTCCTTCTGAACCGATTTCAGGCCGTTGGCTTCGATCGCCGCAGTGTCCTCGAACGCGTCATAGAGATCGCGCAGTTTCTTCTGCTCGGTGGTGAGCTGGGTATAAGGTTTCCCTTCCAGTTCATTCACGATGGCGCGCATGCGGGTCTCGCTCAGGATCTGCAGATCCTGGAACGAACCGGTCTGGGAGCGGTCCGGCGGGATCACCGCCGTCTTCAGCCAATTGCCGTTGGTGTAGAGGAAGAAATTGTCACCGGGCTTGACGCTCTTGTCCATGGCGCTGACGTCCACGCCGAAATCGCCGAATTTCGGCTTGTCGGCGGCGGCGGCCGGCAGGGTGAAAAAGGCCAGAACAAGAAGGGCGGGCGTGAGACGCATGCGGTTGGCTCCCGAGGCAGGATTTATTTTCCGGACGGCTTGGCAGGCTTGGGCGCGATGTTCAGCACTTCGCCGCCGGTTTCATTCTCGATAGTGAGGCCCGGCGTGACCAGATGTCCATCCGGTCCCGCAATCACCGAGATCGCTGCCATCTTGCCCGCGACCAGCATGGATTTGTCGCCGGGCATGATGGCGACCACGGCGGCCTTGGCCGGCAAGGCGAAGCTGAACTCGCCTTTGCAGCCGCCCTGGCGCGGCGCGCGTCCGCTACAGGTGGGGCCGTCGCCGCCGATGCTGCCGCGAAACGCGACCGCCATTTGCGCGGTGGCAAGGTCGTTCTTCACCACCTCGCCGGTGACGATGCGCTGGTCGGGATTGGATGGCAGCGGATAAAGGCCTTCGCCCGCGCCGCGCAGTTCCTGCGGCAGGATATGGGCTTCTTCGGCCTGCCAGCGGCCGGCGCTTTTGCTGAGGGTGGCGCCCAGATAATCGCCCGGCTTGATCGCGGTGAGATCGGTCTTGTCTTCATACATCAGGAGCGCATTGGGCATCAGGCCGATGGTCAGGGTCTGGCCCGCCGTGCCCGACGTCACGCTCAAGGTCTTGCCGTCGAACGAGACGATGCGGGCCTTTACGCGGGGAACGTCCTGGGCCGCAGCCTGTCCCACGGACAGGCAAACCAAAGTTGCAACGATGCCGGGAAGAAGATTTCATGCCGGACGGACCCGATGAGATGTGAGCGGGAAGAGTACAGGCGGATGCCGGTCAGGGCAAAATACGCGCCCCTGTCAGGCGGGCGCGTCGATGGGAATGCCCGGCTCGATTTTCGTGGGATGGATGACCAGCGAACTCTTCACGCTGGCGACATTGCGTTCCGCCGTGACCGTCTCGGTGACGAAATCCTGGAAATGGGAAAGATCTCGCGCCACGCATTTGAGCAGGAAATCGACTTCGCCCGACAGCATGTGGCACTCGCGCACTTCGGGCCAGCCGCGCACCCGCTCCTCGAAATGCTTGAGATCGGCGTCTTTCTGGCTGGCCAGCCCGACAAAGATGAAACCGGTGACGGGATAGCCCAGCGCCTTGCCGTTCAGGACCGCATGATAGCCTTCGGACATAGCCGGCCTTTTCCAGGGCGCGCATGCGCCTGAGGCACGGCGGCGCGGTGATCTTCGCCCGGCGCGACAATTCCACATTGGTGATGCGGCCATCGGCTTGCAACTCCTTGAGAATGCGCAGGTCGATGGCGTCGAGTTTGCGGTTTTCCAAGCGCGTTTCCCACCACGTCCGCTTTTACGCGTTTGTGACAGGGGACGCAATAATATTTCTCGAAATGGTCCTCAGCCGCATAAATCAGCCACCCTTTACCGGGGCTCCCAGAGCAGCGATCCACCGCTTCCTGGCAATCCGCCGCTTGATCTTTTCGGCCTTGGCCCTGATATCAGGGTCCTTCCCAACCACTGCCCCAACCACCGCCAAAGACATCATGAGCCATCATTCCAAGCTGATTATTCTGGGCAGCGGCCCGGCCGGCTGCACCGCCGCCATCTATGCCGCGCGCGCCATGCTGAAGCCCACCCTGATCTCCGGCATCCAGCCGGGCGGCCAGCTCACCATCACCACCGAGGTGGAGAATTATCCGGGCTTCGCCGACGTCATCCAGGGGCCCTGGCTGATGGACCAGATGCAGAAACAGGCCGAGCATCTGGGGACCAAATTCATTTCCGACACCATCGCAGTCGGTGGACCTCGCGCGCCGCCCTTTCACGCTCAAGGGTGATTCCGGCGAGATCTACACGGCCGACACACTGATCATCGCCACCGGCGCCAGCGCCAACTGGCTGGGGCTGGAGAGCGAAAGCCAGTTCCAAGGCTTTGGCGTTTCCGCCTGCGCCACCTGCGACGGCTTTTTCTTCCGCGGCAAGAAGGTGGCGGTGGTGGGAGGCGGCAATACCGCCGCCGAAGAGGCCTTGTTCCTGACCAATTTCGCCGAGAAGGTCACCCTGATCCATCGCCGCGACACGCTGCGCGCCGACAAGACCAACCAGATGCGGCTCGCCGCCAACAAGAAGATCGATCTTCTCTACGATACCGAAGTGATGGAAGTTCTGGGCAGCGCCGAACCCAAGGGCGTCACGGGCCTCAGCCTCGGAACACCGTGACCGGTTCCCGGCATGAGCTCGCGGTGGATGGGCTGTTCGTCGCCATCGGCCATTCGCCCGCCACCGCGCTGTTCGAGGGCAAGCTGGACATGGACGCCAGCGGCTATATCAAGACGGCCGCCGATTCCACCCATACCAGCGTGGCCGGCGTCTTCGCGGCCGGCGACGTCAAGGATAAGGTATTCCGCCAGGCGGTGACGGCGGCGGGAATGGGCTGCATGGCGGCGCTGGAAGCGGAGCGGTTCCTGGCGGCCTCCCATGGGGGAGAGTTGCCGCTCTCCGCGTAGCTATTGATTTGCCGCATCGCCGTTTTCCGGGCCGAGCGGCTTCGAGGGGTTGAAATGGATTGGGACAAGCTTCGCATCTTTCATGCCGTCGCATCGGCGGGAAGCTTCACCCATGCCGGCCAGATGCTCACCTTGAGCCAGTCGGCGGTGAGCCGGCAGATCAGCGCGCTGGAAGAGGAAATCTCGACGCCTCTGTTCCAGCGCCATGCCCGCGGCCTCACCCTCACCGACGAAGGCGAGCTGCTCTACAGCGCGGTGAGCGAAGTTTTGGCGCGGCTGGCCGCAGGCCGAAGAGGCGCTCAAGAACATCCACGATTCGCCCCGCGGCTCGCTCAAGATCACCGCCAGCCACGGCATCGGTGCCTATTGGCTGCTGCCCCGGCTGAAGGAGTTCCTGCGCGAATTTCCCGAAGTCCAGGTTCATCTGGTGATGGACGACCGCGAGCTCGATCTGTCCCAGCGCGCCGCCGACCTCGCCATCCGCATGCGCGCGCCGGTGCAGGCCGATTTGATCCAGCGCAAGCTTTTCACCGTGCATTATCACATCTACGCGTCGAAGGATTATCTCGCCCAGCATCCCGCGCCGCTGCGGCTGGAAGAGGTCTGCAACCACACCATCATCGTTTATGGCGAGACCGCCGCGCCGGAAATCCGCGACATCAACTGGCTGCTCGACCTGTTCCAGAAGAATTTCCGCCCCGGCTGCACCGGCAGCGTGATCCGCATCAACAACATCACCGGCATTCTGCAGGCGGTGGAAGCGGGGCTCGGCATCGGCGTGGTGCCGGATTTCGTGGCGGCCGACCATGCCAACCTGGTTCCCGTGCTGCCCGAAGTACCGGCGCCCGATTTCGACGTGCATCTTGGTCTATGCCGACGCGCTCAGGCCAATCCAAGCGCGTGGCCGCGTTCCGCGACTTTTTGGTCAAGGGTTCCAAGGACTGGCAGTATTGAGTTTCAAAGCTTTTTTCGCGATCTTGAAACCCCAAGCCGAGATACCCATTTCCTTTAATGTCGCGCTTTCTCCCCCCGGGCGCGACAACCGCGCTCTTTCCCCCCTGAGCGCGAATTTGGCAGCCGAGGCGTCCTAACGCCTCGGCTGCTTGTTATTTTCTGGTCGCTCGTGCTTCCCGGGGCGAGGCGTTCTGACGCCTCGGCTGCTTGTTATTTTCTGCCCCGGAATTTTTCATTTACGCCGCACGCTGGGTCGCCACCACCTGGTCGGCCAGCTTGCCCGCTCAATTCCGCGAAGTGATCGAACTCCATCTCGAATGTGCCAACGCCCTGGGTGAGCGAGCGCAGATCCACGATCAGGTCGGTAACTTCCGAAAGCGGCATCTCGGCCCTGACCGTATCCCAGCCGCGCCAGCCATCGCGCCCGTCAAAGCCCAGCGGCGCGCCGCGCCTGGTGCCGATCACGCCATTCACCTTGGCGGTGGCGTCGTTGGGCACATGGATGGCGACCTTCATCACCGGTTCCAGCAGTACCGGGGAACAGCCCGGCAGCCCTCGCTCATCGCCACGCGACCGGCGGTCTGGAACGCGGCGTCGGAGGAATCCACGGAATGATAGGAGCCGTCGGTGAGCGACACGGCGATATCCACCACCGGAAAACCCAGGGGGCCTGTCTTCATGTATTCCTGCACGCCCTTCTCGACCGAGCCGATCCATTGCTTGGGCACCACGCCGCCCTTGATGCGGTCGTGGAAGACGAAGCCGGTGCCGCGCGGCATAGGCGGATCTCCAGCACCACATCGCCATATTGGCCATGACCGCCCGATTGGCGCTTGTGGCGGCCGCGCACCGTGGTCGATTTGCGGATGGTCTCGCGATAGGGAACCCGTGGCGGCCTGGTCGACAAGCTTGAGCCCGTATTTGCTCATGCAGCTTCTCGATGGCGACCTTCAAATGGATCTCGCCCTGCCCCGCCAGCAGCATCTCCTGGGTGGTGGCATTCTGCTCGAACGCCAGGGAGGGATCTTCCTCGATCAATTTGGCGATGGCCGCGGTGACCTTGACCTCGTCCTTGCGGTCGGCGGCGTGATCGCCAGCCGATAGACCGGCGCGCCAAGTCTGGGCGTTACGCGTTTGGCGCCGCGCCTTGTCCGATGAAAGGCGGTCGCCGGTCTGCACATTGTCCAGCCGCGCCAGCGCCACCGTGTCGCCCGCCTGCGCTTCGCTTTTCTTGACCTGCTTGTCGCCTTGCAGCGACAGGATGCCGCCCACCCGCGTGTCGCCATGGGGGCCGTGCAGCACCTGCACCGTCCTTGAGGCTGCCCGACAGCACGCGCCCCAGGCTCAAGCGCGCCATGCCCGCCATGGAAGGTCTTGATGATCTGGATCGCAGTGGCTTGCGCCGTTTTTATGCCGGCGCGCTCCGCCGTCTTCGCCACTTCCGGCACCTCGTGCCGAGCGCCTTCAAAAGCCGCCTGATGCCGTGATCGCCTTCCGCCGAGCCGATCAAGACCGGCACGACCAGGCCCTCCGACAATTCGCGGCGAAGATCGTCCATCACTTCGTCGCGCGGGGGCTCGATATCGCCCAGCAATTCCTCCATCAGATGCTCGTCATAATCGGCCAGCCGTTCCAGCATCTGGAAGCGCGCTTCCTTCTCGCGGGCGAAATCGGCGATGTCCACCACTTCCGATGGCGCGTGCGGGCGATAGACAAAGGCCCGCTCCAGGGCCAGATCGACGAAGCCGGTGGCGACGCCATTTTCCCAGATGGGAATTTGACGCAGCAGCAGCGGCGTTTCGCTCGCCTCCTGCAACTGCGCCAGACAATTCGCGCAGCGACCCGGAGGCGTGTTCGATCTTGTTGACGAAGAGATAGTGCGGGAATTTTCGCGTCCGACAGCGCCTTGAGATAGGGCTGCAGCATCTGGACCTTGGCGGGTTCCGGTTCGCACACCACCACGGCCGCATCGACCGCCGGCAGCACATTCAGCGTGTCGGCGAGAAATTCGATCGAGCCGGGACAATCCAGGAAGGTGAAATCCTCGCCCAGATATTGGGTGGAAAGAACATTCAATTCCACGCTCATCTGCCGGGCGCGCGCCTCGGCGGAGAAATCGCCCAGGCTGGTGCCGCCGCTGACCGAGCCTTTTCGGGTCACCGCATTGGTCACCGCCGCTATGCTTTCCAGAAGCAAGGTCTTGCCGCTGCCATAAGGCCCGATCAGGGCGATGCGTCGGGTGCCCGATTTGCTTTTGGACTTGGGCATGAGCGCCTCCTTGGCCGGACCGGGCGTCCGGCATTCTGGGGCGTGGGCCGTAAGGCTCTCGTTTCGCGCCCCACCAGTTTTTATGCTCGCGCTGCCCGCTCGCGCGGTCAAGTTCTTATTGCCCCCGCCAGCGGCGTCCCACGCGCGGAAGGTAAAGTCACGGCCAAGTCTCTAGACGATTTAAGGCGAGGCGACGCTATGTCTAGTTTATGGTCAGCGAGACCAGATCGTTCACCGAACGCCCGCCATGGGCATCGCCGGGAACGACCAGGCGGAAAGTCTGGCCATTCCATCGGCTTGCCGTCGCGTTCATAGGCGATGATCACCTGCTTGCCGGCAAAACGGGGATCGATTTCGCCGATCGAGACAGCCACGCCATATCCGTCATGGCCGGTGGCGATGATGGTATGCCGCCACGGCGCGCCCATGTCGCTGCCCTGTCCATCGGCGCGGCCTGGTTCACGATGTCGAGCAAAAGCGCGCCGGTATAAGTGCCGGTCTGCGGACCATGATCGCTCTGGAATGTCAGGCTGACCGTCACCGGCGGCAAGGCTTTCACCTGCTCCAAGGTGAGTTTCAGCGGATGGGCGACATGGCCTTCCACCGACAGCGTTTCCGACTGCGCCCAAAGGGGCAACGCCCATAACGCCAGGATAAGCGCCAAAGCGGTGGGCAGAATTTTTTGCATGCCTGTCCTCCGATGGCGTTCTATACCATCGGAGATCACGTCTCAGCCAGTAATTCTCCCCGCCGACGGCACCGAGGGGCCACCCGCCGCCGGCACTGGCTGGCGTCTTCGCCATGCTCAGCGCAAAGGCGCAGCGCCCGGATTCATCGCGTCCACCATGTGCGACGGCATCAGGATGGTGGCGCCCCGCTCCTTGGTGGTTTCATAGATGATGTTCATGGCGCGCAGCTGCAGCGCTTCCGGGCTTTGGGCATAGAGCTTGGCGGCGTTGACGAATTTCTGCGCCACTTCCTCTTCCGCCGAACCCAGAATGACGCGCGCCTGTTTCTCGCGTTCGGCCTGGGCCTGGCGGCTCATCGCGTCCTGGAGATTGGCGGGGATGGCGACGTCGCGGATCTCCACCGAATTGACGGTGACGCCCCATTCCGCGGTCTTGGCCCCGATCACTGTCCTTGAGCCTGGCGTCGGCTTCCTTGCGCTCGGACAAAAGCTCGGACAGAACCGACGAACCGATCATCTCGCGCAGGCTGGTTTGCGCCACGCGCTGGATGGCGCTGTTGTAATCCACGATCTCCAGCGCGGCGCGCTGGGCGTCATGCACCATCCAGAAGACGATGGCGTCCACATTCACCGGCACCGTGTCGCGGGTGAGCGCCTGCTCGGCGCTGAATTCCGAGGTGCGGATACGCTGGTCGATCCACATCGCCACCTGGTCGAGGATCGGCACCAGGATGAAAAGGCCGGGGCCCTTGACGGAATACAGCTTGCCCAGCCTGCAGGATCACCGCCTTTTCCCATTGCTGGGCCATCTTGACCGAATAGCCCAGGAAAATGCCGATCAAGGCCAGGATGACGGTGACGGCCAGCGGCAGTCGCGCAACAAAGGACAGCGACCGCGCCGCCCACGAAGATAACGAAGATCAATGCACTGACGGGATTCATGTGGTCTCCTGTGGTGGATTTGAAACTGTTGGAAGAGATGGCCGGATTTGCCGCGGCAGCCGACTGGCGCCATTGGGAGCGCGCGGCGCGTCTTTGGCCGCGCGCCGCGCCGCGGCCGCCCAGCAGCATGCGGAACCAGATCAGGATAAGCGAAGACGATAATAACGATAAGGCCGAAATGCTGTCTCATGGCGCCGTGCCTCGCAAGTTCGCGCAGCGCATCCGCCAATTCGTCCAGGCTCACGCCTGCGGCTTGGGCCTGGGCCGCGACCTTGGCGGCCAGCATGCGGATTTCATGGCTGCGGCTGCTGCGGGCTTGGGCGTCTCCGCGACGAAACTGCCGCGGCCCTGCACCATGGTCACCAGTCCCTCGTCTTCCAGCGCCGGCATAGGCGCGCTGCACGGTGTTGAGATCGATCGCCAGCGCCACCGCCACTTCGCGCATGGTGGGAAGTTGCGCGCCCGGTTGAAGTTCGCCGCGTCCGATGGCGGCGGCGATCTGGTCGCGCAGCTGCACATAGATGGGAACGCCATTGTCCTGAAGAGTCAGCCAGCCCAGCATGGGATGATTGTATGATAATATTCATACAATGTAAAGCCCCGCTAAGTGCCTGTCGGGAAGGGCGTCTTGGCCAGGCTTGCTTCCCCCCGCGTCGCGAAGCGACTAGCGGGGGGAATGTCCGCCTGCGGGCTTGCCCGCATTGGCGGACAGATGGGGCCAAAAAAACAGTGGAGGGGTTAGAAGAAAAACCTCGCAGAAAGCTGAAATTCCTGCTGCGCCGCGCTGGGCGAAGAAAATCCCGCCAGCACATATTCGCTGCTTGCGCGACTGCATGGCGATCATTTCGCCCGGTGACGCGCAGCCAATCCCAGTGCTGCCAGGAGAGTCGACGGTGACCGCATGTGCCGTCCTCGTTCATCATGCTGGGCGTAGCGGCGGGATGGCGGGTCTGGAACACATCGCCGCGCAGGCTGGCGCGCCAATCCTCCAGCCCCAACCCGTCGAGATCGTAGCTGGCCAGCAGAAAGGCCGATTGGAAGAAGGTGTAGGAAAGACCGAACGCCGAGCCGATCACGGTCTGGCCCTGCAGTCCCTGCGCGATCAGCACCAGATCGTTCCATCTGGTGCGCGCGCCGTAGCTCCAGAAGCGCGTATCCCAGGCGGTAATATTCGCCGGAGCGGCGGTGGGGATCGCCTTCATTGTCGTAGCGCAGCACCGTGAATTTGCCGATCGCCCGCCATCTGCCAGCCCAGGCCCGCATACCAGCCCGGCCTGCCGTCGATCTCGTCGAACATGGGCGTGCGGTTCGGTCGCGCATGATGAAACAACTGCACGGTGGCGTCGGGCAGGCGCACATCGCTGAACAGGCCGGACGGCCGGTCGTCCATCGCCCAGCCGCGATCGGCGATCAGGACGCCGGCGGGATCGTTGCAGCAGATAGACCGCGCCGGTGAAGGACAATGTGCCGTATGCCGCCGGTGTCGCAACGCACGATCGCTTCGCTGCCGATGGTGCGCAACTCTTCGCCGATCCAGCTGTTGATCGCCGACGGCGTCAGCGTATAGGGGATGGTCCAGCCCAGATCGTCATTCTCAAGACTGATGGTGGGAAAGAAGGCGCCGGTCTTCACCGACCAGCTCCACGGTCCCGCCGCGGCGGGATGCCAGCTGAATAGCCTTCCAGCAGTCGATGCCGGTGCGCTGCTCGGGTTCGGCCCGCGGCCGCGGCTATGAAGGACGCATCGTCGCCCATCTCAGATCGCCTTGCAGCCACCGCTTCGGCAAAACGGAAATTGCCCGCCATTGCCGCCATAGCGGAATTTGGAGAGCCCGCCATTCAGCCATGCCGTCTCTGGGGGCGGCGCGAGGACGCGGAAATCGGCATAGCCGGTGAAGGAAAGAGTACCGAAATCCGCTTCGGCATGGGCTGGCGCGCGCTGCAGCAAGCACAGCGCGGCCAAAAGGGCGATGCGGATCTTCTTCCCCATGGCCCTGTTTTAGACAAAGAAGGTTAAAATCGGCTTTACCGTGTTGTCGGATTAGTACGAAAAATCAATCGTTTAGCCAGAACCACCGGCTCCCGAAGAGCTTCCGAAGGGCGAAGGGGCTGGATTTTAGCTCAAGCTTCCGCAGAATTTTTGGATGCGGCCGCAGGCTTCTTCCAGCACCGCATTCGAGGTCGCGTAAGAGATGCGGAAAAAGGGCGACAGGCCGAAAGCCGCGCCATGCACCACCGCCACGCCTTCGGCTTCCAGCAATTCGCCGGCGAAATCCGCGTCGGTTGCGATGGTCTTGCCGTTCGGCGTCTTCTTGCCGATCAGCTTGCGGATCGAGGGATAGACATAAAACGCGCCTTCCGGCTTGGGGCATTCAAGGCCCTTGGCCTGGTTCAGCATCGACACCACCAGGTCGCGCCGGCCTTCGAACAATTTCTGGAAGCCGGGAATGAAATCCTGCGTGCCGTTCAGCGCTTCCACCGACGCCCATTGCGAGATCGAGGCGGCGTTGGTGGCCGATTGCGATTGCAGCTTGGCCATCGCCTTGATCAAATCTTCCGGACCCGCGCAATAGCCGATGCGCCAGCCGGTCATGGCATAGGCTTTCGACACGCCGTTCATGGTGAGGGTGCGGTCGTACAGCCTGGGCTCGATTTCCGCCACGGTGCGGAACTTGAAGCCTTCATAGACCAGATGCTCGTACATGTCGTCGGTGAGGACCCAGACCTGCGGATGCTTCATCAGCACGTCGGTGAGCGCCTTCAATTGCGCTTCGCTGTAGCAGGCGCCGGTGGGATTGGAGGGCTGGTTGAAGATCAGCCATTTGGTCTTGGGCGTGATGGCTTTTTCCAAAGCCGCCGGCGTGAGGCGGAAACCCTCTTCCAGTCGCGTTTCGATCACCACCGGCTTGCCGCCGCCCAACAGAACGATGTCGGGATAGGACACCCAATAGGGCGCGGGCACGATCACTTCATCGCCCGGATTCAAGGTCGCCAGCAGCGCATTGTAGATGATCGCCTTGCCGCCCGGCGAAACGAAGGTCTGGGACGGCTTGTAGTCGAGATTGTTCTCGCGCTTGAATTTCTTGGCGATGGCGGCGCGCAGCTCGGGAATGCCTTCGACTGCGGTGTATTTGGTCTCGCCGCGCCTGATCGCGGCGATGGCCGCCTCCTTGATGTTATCCGGCGTGTCGAAATCCGGCTCGCCCGCGCCCAGGCCGATCACGTCGCGGCCCGCTGCCTTCAGGTCGCGCGCCTTCTGCGTCACCGCGATGGTGGGCGAAGGCTGGATGCGGTTGAGCGATTGGCTGAGGAAATCCTTGGGCAGCGGCATCGGAACGGTCCTGACGGAATTACCGCTTCCCCTATCAACCCGACCCATCAGGGGCAAGAGCCGTCGGCTTCATGACGGTTATGTCCACATTTAACCTTGGCTGGACTATGCTTTCCCGTCCCGTCCTTGAGTCGGGGCAGATGCGAAAATCCGTGGTCGCTCCTGGCTTTCCTGCTGCTCGCGGCCTGCGCCAAGCAGACGCCGCCGCAAGGCCGCTGGGAAGGCGGCTATGACGGCAATGGCATCATGGTGGCGGCGCGGGTGGAGATCGGGGCCCGACGGCATGGTCAAGGTGAGCGCGCCCGACATCACCAACTGCCGATCCCGCCAGCCCCGAACAGTTGCAGAGAGATGCGCGAGCGCCTGGCCGCTGACCTCGCCACGGCCTGGGACGGGGTCGAGGCGCGGCCGTTCGATTTCGACGGCACCACTTTCCGCAAGCCCGGCGGCGTCGCGCCCCAGATGGTGTGGGACAAGGACGTCCAACCAGATGACCTTGGAAATTTATATCGGCGCCAATCCGGCGCTGCCGGTGCCGCTGCGGCCGGTGGACGATTTCCACGACAATCCCTGGCCCTCGGGCTAGCGCATCCTGCCGTTCAAAATTTGTGAAACGCGAAATAGGCCGCCGCCGCGATCAAGCCGAAGGCGACGCCGTGATTCCATTTCAGCGGCTCGCCCAGATAGCTCACCGAGAAGATCGCGAATACGATCAGGGTGATCACTTCCTGCATGGTCTTGAGTTGGGCCGCCGAATAGACCTGATGGCCGATGCGGTTGGCGGGCACCGCGAGGCAATATTCGAAAAACGCGATGCCCCAGCTGATCGGGATTACCCACAGCAGCGGCGCGGCGGGAAATTTGAAGCTGGCCGTACCAAGCGAATGTCATGAAAACATTCGAGCCGCAAAGTAGAAGAATCGGCGCGATATAAGCCCAACTCATGCAAACCTCACAAGAATAGGATGCCGTGGATCGCAGTTGTGTCGGCCCGCGCCTCGCCATGAAAACCTCTTTATGAAGCTATTGATTACTTTTGCTGTTTGACTGCGCGGAAAACATGGCACGTATGTTGCCGCCGATTTTCTTTCGCCGCGCCTCTAAGCGGAGACCGGTTGACGACATTCCATTACAATTTTAACCCCGCCTGCGCTTTCCCCTGCCACGGGCCCGGGTCTAGCCTTTGTCCTGGCTCTGTGTCCGTTCGGCGCTCCACCAAGGGATACAGCCACCGGACGGCCGGACCGGCTTTGGTGCCCCCCACGTAAAGCCATCAGTCCGGCCGTCCATTTTGCTCCCAGACCCCGCTCTGCCGACCCCACAAACCCTTGCCCGTTTCACGACCCTGCCGCGACAAAGGTTTACAGTCCGCGCCCTTGTACAAAAAGGACTTCTCGCCATATTTGCGTCCATTGCCGCGCGCCGGTAAGAGGGTGCGTCAACGGGGGGCGGCCGCGGCTTCACACTAGTTCGATGAGTGTTCGATGAAAGCGATTTTCCGCGGTCTTTCCGTCAGCATGCTTGCCCTGGTGGCAGCCGGTTGCCCCACCCCCAATCCCACCCCCCTGGACCGCCCGGGCGACGTGCCCACCGCCTTCACCGCCCCGGTGGTGGACCAACAGTCCCCGATCTGGCCGGACGCCAATTGGTGGGTGAATTTCAAGGCCGACGAATTGCCCGCCCTGATGGACACGGCGCAGAAGGAAAATCTCGACATCGCCGCCGCCGCCGCACGCGTGCTGGAAGCCGAAGCCACCGACGGCGTCGCCTTCGCCACTCTCCTGCCCACGGTCAATCTGCCAAGCGGGTGGCTCCCGCGCACGCAGAACACAAACCGGGTCCTCACGTCGGTCGTCGGCACGCCGGTGCGCGCGCTCCGGCACCACCAATGCCTTCAATGGCGGATTGGCCGCCAGCTACCAGCTCGATTTCTGGGGCCTCAACCAGGACCGGCTGCGCCAGGCGCGCGAAAATCTGCGCGCCGCCCGCTATGCCGAAACCGTGATCGGCCTCACCACCGAGTGCAGCGTCGCCCAGGAATATTTCACCGTCCTGGCGACCCGCGAGCGCATCGCCATCGCGCGCCAGAATATCGACGCCGCCAACCGCATCCTGGCCGTAGTCGCAGGCCAAGGTGGCCAGGCGTGTCCTCCAACCTGGACCTCGCCCAGCAACAAGCCGCCGTCGCCAGCCAGGAAGCCACCTGCCCGGCCTGATCGAACAGGAACGCGAAGCCCGCTATGCCCTGGCCATCCTGCTGGGCCGGGCGCCGGAAGGCTTTGACGTCAAGGCGCAGAATCTGGACGGCATCGCCTCGCCGGTGGTGCAGGCCGGCCTTCCCTCCGAAGTGCTGCTGCGCCGTCCCGACGTGGCCGAAGCCGAAGCCAATCTCTATGCCGCCCACGCCAATGTGGATGCGGCCCGCGCCGCCTTCTTCCCGCAGATCAGCCTGACCGGTTCGGGCGGCTATGCCTCGAGCGCGATCGGCAGTCTGATCAATCCGGGCAATTTCGCCTGGAGCGTCGGCGCCTCGCTGCTGCAGACCATCTTCGACGGCGGCCGAAAAAAGCTGCCAGGACGATCTGGCCCTGGCGCAGCAGCAGGAACAGATCGCCGACTACCGCAAGGCCGTGTTCAACGCCTTCTCCAATGTGGAGATCCGCGCTGGGCCAGGTGGCGTCCAACAACGACCAGCTGGTGGCGCTGACCGAGGAAGTGCGCGCCTCCGCCGAAGCCTTCCGCATCTCCGAACTGCAATATCGCGAAGGCACCATCGACATCCTGTCGCTGCTCCAGGCCCAGCAGTCGCTGTTCCAGGCGCAAAGACACGCTGGTCCAGACCAAGCTGGCGCGGCTGGAGGCCAATGTGAGCCTCTATATCGCCTTGGGCGGCGGCTGGACCCAGCAGGACTCCGACAAGAACTACAAATATCAATTGGACTGGTGGCCGATTTAAGCCGCGCCCGACCCCTCGCTCGCCTGACGGAGGTCTTCACCGCCCGGTGACGGTCAAGCCGTGCGCAATGCCGGCCGGACGGGCCAGCCTGAATTTCCAATCGCGTCCGCCTTTGCAGGGCGATAGCTCTCTCACGGGAACTTTGGGGAACTTTCATGCCCCTGTCGGGCATTCTGAAGGGTCACGCCGGGTTGTCGGGCCTTTCATGACCAGCATTGAAAATGCCGCGGAGCCGGACGCCTGGTTCAAGCTGGACCGGGACGTCTTCCGTGCGGGGGGCCGCTGGACCATCGCCGAAAGCGCCCGGCTGGACCAGCAACTGCGAGGACTTGAGGCCGGGTCCGGCCAGGCCTTCACCGATCGACGCCAGCCGGATCGAGAAGCTGGATTCCACCGGCGCCTGGCTTCTGCTGCGCACCCGCCGGGCGCTGGAAGCGGCGGGGCGCAAAATCAGCAAGCTGAATGTGCCGGAGCGCTACGCCACGCTGGTGGAGAATCTCGACCGCGACGACAAGCCCCAGCGCGAGCGCAAACGCGCGGCCCCAGCATGAGCCCCGGCGTTACCGCCTTTACCGCATCGGCAAGGCCACGATGGACGCCGGCCAGCAGGCTGGCACATGCTGGGCTATCTGGGCCGCGTCACGGTCGAGACCGGCGAGATGATCGCCGCGCCGCGCAAAAATCTGCGCCTCGCCGCCATGGTCCATCAGGTCGAAGAAACCGGCATCAACGCCCTTCCCATCGTCGGGCTGCTCGCCTTCCTGATCGGCGTGGTGCTGGCCTATCAGGGCGCCGACCAGTTGAAGCGCTTCGGCGCGGAAATCTTCACCATCAATCTTCTGGGCGTGGGCGTGCTTGCGCGAGATCGGCGGGCTGATCACCGCCATCATCGTGGCGGGCCGCTCCGGCTCGGCCTTCACCGCCCATCTCGGCACCATGCGCGTCAATGAGGAAATCGACGCCATGCAGACCATGGGCCTCAACACCGTGGATACGCTGGTCCTGCCGCGCATCATCGGCCTGGTGATCGCGCTGCCGCTTCTCACCTTCTACGCCGACATCATGGCCCTCATCGGCGGCGCGGCGATGTGCTATTTCCAGCTCGGCATCACCATTCCCGCCTTCATGCGCCAGCTGAATGAGGCGGTGAACGTCAACACGTTGATGGTGGGGCTGATCAAGGCGCCGGTCTTCGCCTTCGTGATCGCGCTGGTGGGCTGCTATGAAGGCTTCCAGGTCGAGCGCAACGCCGCCAGCGTCGGCCTTCTCACCACCCGTTCGGTGGTGGAATCGGTGTTCCTGGTGATCGTGCTGGACGCCGCCTTTTCCGTCATGTTCTCGGTGTTGGGGATCTGATGGCGCCCCAGACACGCAAAGAGAGGGCCACGAAGCAGAGGCGAGAAAGACGTGATCATCCATATCCGCGGGCTGGTCACCGGCTTCGGCAAGCAAGATCATCCATGATCATCTCGATCTGGATGTCTATCGCGGCGAAGTGCTGGGCGTGGTGGGCGGCTCGGGCGCGGGCAAGTCGGTCCTGCTGCGCACCATCATCGGCCTCAACAAGCCCGCGCGAAGGCACCATCGAAGTGTTCGGCAAGCGCACCGGCTATGCCGAAGGCAATCGCATGCGGGCGCTGGAAGTGCGCTGGGGCATCCTGTTCCAGGAAGGCGCGCTGTTCTCCTCCCAGACCGTGGCGGAAAATATCCAGGTGCCCTTGCGCGAATATACCTCGATGTCGCAGGAACTGATGGACGAGATCGCGGCGATGAAGATCGCGATGGTGGGCCTGCCGCCCGACACGGCGAGAAAATATCCTTCCGAGCTTTCCGGCGGCATGAAGAAGCGCGCCGGCCTGGCCCGCGCGCTGGCGCTGGACCCCGAGCTTCTGTTCCTGGACGAGCCCACCTCGGGCCTCGATCCCATCTCGGCCAATCAGTTCGACGAGCTGATCGCCGAATTGCAGGAAAGCCTGGGCCTCACCGTCTTCATGGTGACGCACGATCTGGACAGCCTCAGCGCCGATTTGCGACCGCATCGCCGTGCTGGTGGACAAGAAGATCAAGACCGGGACCATCGCCGAGTTGCGCAAGGACACCACGCCCTGGATTCACGATTATTTCTCCGGGCCGCGCGGTCATGCCGCGCTGGCCGGTTGCGCTAAGAGGCACGCTATGGAAACCAAAGCCAATTATGTCGCGGTGGGCGCTTTCGTCCTGGCCTGCGTCGATCGGGCTGGTGGTCACCATCCTGTGGCTGGCCGGCGCGCAATACAGCCAGGAATATTCCTATTACCAGACCTACTTCAAAGGCCCGGTGACCGGTCTGGGCAAGGGCACCGTCACCCGCTACAACGGCATCGATGTGGGCCGCGTCACCGATCTGGAGTTCGATCCCAACGATCCGCAAAGCGTGATCGTCACCCTGCAGGTGCAGCCCGATCTCAATATCCGCGAGGACAGCCTGGCCTCGATCGAAAGCCAGGGCCTGACCGGCGGCACCTATGTCGAGATCAGCGGCGGCACCGCCAAATCGCCGCATCCTGACGGCCAAGCGCGGCCAGGACTATCCCGTGATCCGCGCCAAGCAATCCGGCCTTGCAGCAATTGGAGCAATCGGCGCCGGAAGTGGTGGCCAAGCTGAATGTCGCGGCGACCCGCCTCAACGATCTTCTCAGCGACAATAACCGCCGTCGCCTGTCGGATATCCTGGCCAACCTGGATCGTGACCACCTCGGCCATCGCCAAACGCTCCGCCGATATCGACGCCACCATTGCACAACGCCAACGCAAGCCACCGCCAATCTGCGCGACGCCTCGCCAGACCTCAAGCCCACCCTCGACCATGTCGATGTGACAGTGAACAAATTCGGCAAGGTGGCCGACGATGCCGACGCCTTCATCAATGGCGACGGGCTGGCGCAATTGTCGGACCTGATCAGCGAAATGCGGCGGCTGGTGGCCAGCCTCACCAAATTCTCCGACCAGCTCAACCGCGATCCCACCAAGCTTTTGTTCGGCGACCGGCGCAAGGGATATGAGCCCAATGACCAAGCGCCCGCTTCGACAGCCGCGCCTGGCCGGCGCCTGTTCCTGATCGGCGCATCTTCGCTGGCGCTCGCGGCGTGCGGCAGTCTCCTGGGGCCGCCTCCGCCTCGCAGATCTATGTGCTGCGCCCGGCCCCGCCGCCCGCCCAGCCGGGAGACGAAGGTGACCTGGGCGCTGGCGATCGTCAAGCCCGATGCCTCGGAGGCGCTCGACACCGAACGCATCGCGCTGGCCAGGAGCGACACCCAGCTCGACTATTACGCCAACGCGGTCTGGCCCGACCGTCTGCCCGATCTGGTTCAGACCGCGCTGCTGGCGGGCTTCGAGGCTTCGGGCCGCATCGATTCGGTGGCGCGGGACGAAGACGCCCTGCATGCCGATTACGAACTCTCCACCGACATGCGGGATTTCGAGGCGCGCTATGCCACGCCCGATGGCGCGCCCACCGTGGCCGTCACCATCATCGCCCATATGGCGAACGCCCATTCGCGCAAGATCGTGGCCAACCTCACGGTCAATCTCACGCAGCCCGCTTCGCGCCAACAGTGTGGATGCCGTGGTCCAAGCCTTCGACGTGGCGTTGGCCCAGGCGATCGCCGCAGATCGTGACTTGGGCGCTGACCCTGCCGCCGCCGCCGCAGAGAGCGACCGCCGCCGACATCAGAACGCCTTCGACGCGCACGCCGGCGTCCACCGCAGCGCGTGCCCGCGCGCCCGTTTCTCCCCGCCAGGCACCCGGCGGCAACGAACTCCCCGTTCCCGGATCGGCGACGCCGCCCGCGCCCTGACTAGGCGAAACTGCTGCCGATCAGGCGCCCCATTTCGGCATGGGCGGCTTCCAGCATCTTGACCGGCTTGCTCGGAATCGCTGGATAGGCGGCCGCCAGGATCGGCGGGCGATTGGGCGGCCAGATGATGGCGTTGTCGACCGCCGCGCCGCGTTCGCCGGTGCCGGTCTTGTCGCCTTCACTCCAGCTGTGGGGCAGTCCCGCGTGCAAGCGATTTGCGCCGGTCCGGCATTGGCGCAGCCAGTCCAGCAATTTCGCGCGGGAATCAGCGCGCAGGATGTCACCGAGGAGCACCGTCTTCATTGTCTGGACCATGGCGTCAGGCGTGGTGGTGTCGCGCGGATCGCCCGGAAGATTGTTGTTCAGGTGGGGCTCGTTGCGGTCCAGGCGGGTCATCTGATCGCCCACGCTGCGCGCAAAGGCGGTGACCCCGGCGGGACCGCCGATGCGCGCCAGGAGGAGATTTGCGGCACCATTGTCGCTTTCTTCCACCGCGGCGGCGCAGAGATCCTCGATCCGCATCCGCCCTTCCTTCACATGCGCGCCGGTGACCGGCGAATGGCCGATCAATTGGGCTGAGGTATAGGAGATCGTGTCGCCCAGACGGAGCTGTCCCTGGTCGGCACGCTTCAGAATCGAGGCCGCCAAAACCCATTTGAAGGACGAGCACATGGCGAAGCGTTCGCCGCCGCGCCAGGACAGGGTCTTGCCGTTCCCGGTGTCGAGGACCGACAGGCCGACCCGGCCACCGAGACGGGCCTCGACCGCCTTGAAAATCCGCTCGGTCCCGGCATCCGCCCAAGCGGGAAGCACCCCTCCGATCAGTCCAATGGCGGACAGAACCAAATCACGCCTATGGAAGTCCCTCATGAGCCAGCCTCCGACCATCCGGGTTCCACCATGCCAAGGGAAATTCGGGCTGCAAAGCCCGTGCAAACTGTAAGCGGAGGGAACCCGGCTCGCATGCTGGGCATTTCCAATCGGAATTTGCCGGAGTTTTCCCCATGTTACGCTGGGCGCTTATCTTCCTGGTGATCGGCCTGATCGCCGGGCTTTTGGGATTTACCGGCGTGGCCGGCGCCTCGATCGCCATCGCCAAAACCCTGTTCTTCATCTTCATGCTCATTTTCCTGGTGCTGTTGATCGCGGGATTGACGGTGGCGCGAAGGGTGGGCGGGGACTAACCTCGGGGTGAAAAAGCAGCGGGCGGAGCGATGGCGCGGACCTGGCTGACGGCGGCGGCGGCGGCGGGTTTGCTGACTATGGCGGCACCGGCGCAGGCAACTTGCGATCTTTCCGCGGACGACGCCACGCATGCCGGCGACGCTTCCTGCGCCCGCGCCTGGCTGGACGCCAATCTTCGCCTCAACCAGCTTCAATTCGTGGGCACGGCGGACAGCTACAAATCGGCGCCCAGCGACCAGATGTTGTCCCTGATCAGCATGGGCGGAAGGAAGGACGCCGAGGCGCTGGATTTCGGCGAACCGCCGCTTTTCCAGCAGCTCGATGCCGGCGCCCGGGAGCTGGAATTCGACGTCGCCTACGATCCGCAAGGGGGATTGTTCAAGAGCCCGGCCGGCGCCTCGATGGCGGGGGAACTGCTCGATCCCGCGTATGTTGCGGCCATGTCCCAACCCGGCTTCAAGGTGATCCATGTGCTGGATGTGGATTACCGCTCGAACTGCCTCACCCTGAAGGATTGTCTGATCGAGGTGGTGACCTGGAGCCGGACCCATCCCGGCCACCTTCCCATCCTGATTGCGCTCCATGCCAATGACAGCAAGACGCCCATGCCCGGCGCGACCAAGCCGCTGCCGTTCGACGCCGCCGCTTTCACTCAATTGGACAGCGAAATCCGCGGCGTCTTCCAGCCCGAGGAACTGATCACCCCCGATGAAGTGAAAGGCGCCTACCCGACGCTGCGCCAAGCGGCACAGGCCGGCGCCTGGCCCAGCCTGGCGCAGGCGCGGGGCAAGGTGATTTTCCTGCTGGACAACGCCGAAGCGAAGACCGCGCTTTATGCCGGGGCGTCCGGCACGCTGGAGGGACGCCCCATGTTCGTGGCGACGGAAGAAAATTCCCCGCTTGCCTCTTTCATCTGCATTGACGATCCCATGAAGGATGCGGCGCGCATCCAAGGCGATGTGGCCCAAGGCTTCATCGTCAAGACACGCGCCGACCAGGACACGCGCGAAGCCCGCGACGACAATACCGCGCGGCGCGATGCCGCTTTCGCCTCGGGCGCGCAATTCGTCGTCACCGATTTCCTGCTGCCCGACAAAAAAATCGGCGACTATCAGGTGAAATTGGCCGCCCCGGTCGCAATGCGACGCCAGGCTGGCCCGCGGTCTTTGCGCCGGCAACGCGCATTTGATGGTGGCGGCGGCCGATTACGGCCCGTGAGAATTTTTCGCCGCCCGCGCCAGCGCACGCCAGGGCGCGATATCCCAATGATTGGATGCCAAGCGGTGACGGCGACGGCAGGATCCAGATTTGGGTCGCGCCGATCTGCTCGTTTTGCGCGCCGGGACGCGCAGCCTTGCCCATCACGGCGCGGCCCGCGGTCAAGCTGGTGAAAGCCAGATAGCGAGGGGCGATCTTGAGAATGCGCGCGCGCAACGCCTGGGCGGCTTCGTGCCCCAGACTGTCCTTGGGCAATTGATGATCCATGCCACAGGCATATTTGGCGATGTCGGTGAGCCCGATGCCCAGCCGCCAAAGCCCGCGATAATCCTTGGGCGCGAACAATGTCGGCGTCAGTCCCACGTCGTGAAGCGTGCGCCAGAATTTGTTCTGGCTGTGTGCGTAATAGGCTTTCTGCAGCGCCGATTGCCGCCCTGCCGCGGTGCCGCAAAAGACCAGGGTGAGGCCCCGTTTCAGGCGGTCGGGCAGGATATGAGCGTCATCGCGCATGGTGAAGCCAATATGGCGCAAGCGTCGAGGCGTTTCAGCCCGCTTGAGCGCCATGCCAACGCGAGCGGCCCAGCGCGTAAAGCGGCCAGGCCAAAGCCAGACTCAAGCAGCGAATAGATTCCCGTGCGCCAATCCGACACTCAAGAACAGCACCAGGAGCGCGCCGTTGGCGGCGATGGTGAGCAGCGCGGGCCAGGGATAGAGCGGCATCTGGTAGGGCCGTGCCAAATCGGGCTCCAGCCTGCGCAGACGGATCGCGCCATAGGCCAGGATCAGGAAGATCAGCATGATGTTGGGCGCGTAGAGGTTGAGCAGCACTTCGTACAATTCGCCCTTGATCAGGTCGGCGGAAAGAATCACCAGCGACGTCGCCACCACCACCACAATCAGGGCCGCGCGCGGCGTGCCGCTTTTTGATACTGTGGCGAGGGCCGGTGGCAGTCGCCCCTCGCGCGCCATGGCGAAGGTGTTGCGCACGTGCTCCATCACCTGAAGATTGGCGATGGTGGCCACGCACCACATGGCCAGGACCGTCACGATCGCGCCGCTGCCGGGTCCCAGCACCCGGGCCATCGCGTCGGATACCGCCAATGTCGATTGGGTGAGAGTGCCGATTGGCAGCACATGCAGCACCGCCGCGTTGATCAGGAAATAAATCGCCGTCACCAGGGCGATGCCGCCGAAGGTGGCGCGGGCCACATTGCGTTCGGGCTCGTGCAATTCCTCGGAGAAATAGACCGCCGCCTCCCAGCCACCATAGGCGCCGTAAATGGCGCGCAGCGCGACCGCCGCGGCCACCCAGCTGAAGGAGGGCGGAAGCGGAGCCGCCGCAACAACCGCCGTTTTGCCATGGGCCAGGAACAAGGTGGCGACCAGCACCAACAGGCCCAGCGCTTTCAGTGCGCTGCCGATGCTCTGCGAAACGCCGCCGACCCGGGCGCCGATCCAGTTGATCGCCCCGCACGCCAGCACCAGCAGGACAGCGATTTCGCCGGTGGTGAGGCCTGGAAGCAGGCCCAGGCGCTGCACCTGCTCGCCGAACGCCACGGCAATGAAGCCGGTGGAAAAGACCAGTTGGAGCCAGTCCGCCCAGCCGACAAAAAAGCCGGCCGCCGGCCCAACCGCCCGGACGGCCAAGGAGTAAGGGCCGCCGGAGCGGGGAATCGCCGCGCCCAATTCCACGGTCGGCATGGCGTCAATGGCGACGAACAATCCGCCACCCAGCCAGGCCAGGAGAATCCATTTGGGATCCAGGAAACCCGCGGCCACCACCGAGGGGTTGCGCAGAATGCCCGAGCCGATGACCCCGCCGATCACCACCGCCAGCCCGAAACCCAGGCCGAAGATGCGCAGCAGACGGCCACGCACATCCTGTGCCGGCGGATTAGAAAGATTCATGAAAGATCACCCCGCGCCTAAGCGATTAGGCGCGGGGTCTCGATACTTTGCAACTCAAGCTGAT
Source organism: uncultured Alphaproteobacteria bacterium (assembly GCA_963766265.1). Taxonomy (GTDB): domain Bacteria; phylum Pseudomonadota; class Alphaproteobacteria; order Micropepsales; family Micropepsaceae; genus Rhizomicrobium. Next base: position 195,969 of record CAVXYX010000005.1, on the reverse strand, counting down.
TCGTGAAATGCGATCAGGGCGCGGTCGTGTTGACGACCGTGGTGGTCGGAGCCGCAGCTTGAGTGTGGCTCTGCGACGTGGCGGCGATGATGATACCGCCGGCGATCGCAGCGGCGCCCAAAGCAATCCACATCTCATTCTGGGTCATCTGAGCCTGCTTGACCCCCGCAGGTTTTCCCGGAGCCAGGGCGCCATCGGCAGCAAACGCGCTCGAAGCGAACAAGGCCGTGACTAGGACGGTCGAAATAAGGATACGCATGTAAAAACCCCCTCCAGGTGTTGGGACCGGCGGGATGCCCCCGGTGCTGTTGTTTGGTTCCCGTTCCAAGGCTCTTTGATTGGCAGGAAAAAATCAAGCCTCTCCGAGAGGCTAATTTCTGCCCACTTGCCGGTTAAAGCATCGTTAACGCGGACGGCAACTCGGTTTAAGGAGACGTCGAAGTAGTAACCGTAGTAACGTTATGGCTATTACCTGACGAAGCGGCAACGGCAATGCCGGCGGCAATCAGCGCCACCCCAAGGCCTATCACCACGGTATTATCCATCAATTGGGCGTCTTTCACGCCCGCAGGCTTCCCAGGCGTCAAGGCGCCGGCAGCTTCCCCAGCCAGGGCACTGGAAGCGAAAAGTGAAGTGGCCAACACAGCCGAGATAAACAAGCGCATAGAACCCCCTTAAGGCTTAGGACCGGACGCCGGAATAAGCGGCCGGAATTCGTGACGGTTTCGGTTCAGGCCCTTGAACATACAACGAAAATCTTAGCCCACGGGCCTGGAAAAGCGTGATTCTGGTCGTTTCAACGCCGCGAAGCTAACGGCCAAGCACCACGGTTTTGCGACTTGAGCCTGCCATTCTTCGTGGAATTGAAGCAACGGGAGCGCCGGGACGAAGGTTCCGCCCCGGCGCCATTCTTCCAACAAAAGTGGCACGCCAGCCACGCCGCGACGGGGTCTAACCCCGATAAAAGACCCGCCAGACTTTCCCCTTCTCGCTTTCGGTGATGTAGAGCGAGCCGTCGGGCGCCACGGCCACGCCGTCCGGGCGGGCGGCATAATCGGCCTGGGTCTTGACCGGACCGGGATTGAACCCGCCGGCAAAGACCTCGAATTTTCCCGACGCCTTGCCGTCTTGGCCGATGGGCTGGAACACCACCGCGCCCGACCGCTCCTCGGGGGCGCGATTCCAGGAGCCATGGAAGGCGATGAAGGCGCCGCCCTGATAGCGGGCGGGGAATTGCTTGCCTTCATAGAAGGTCAGGCCCACCGGAGCCCAGTGAGCGGGAAAGATCGCGACCGGCGGGTTTATGCCGCTGGCGCAGCGCCCCGTCGTCTTGCCGTCGCCGCCATATTCTGGCGCGAGCAGAAGTTTTCCCGAGCGGTAGTCGATATAGCAATAAGGCCAGCCGAAATTCGAGCCCGGATCGGCGCGGTACATCACTTCGGCCGGACCGTCGTTATTGTCTTCGGCGGTGAAATGATCGGGAAAAAGCTCGTCGATCAAATCGCGATTGTTCATCACCGTGTAAGCCGCGCCGTGCGCCCAGGCGACATCGGGCTCTTGCCGGAGACCCGTGACGATCTTGGTGCCGTCATCCTGGGTCTGGTGGAGTTTGGTGGCGTCGAATTTCCAGATGCCGCTGTGTTTTTCCAGGACCGGGCAGGGATCCTGTCCCGGCGAACCCTTCATCCGGTCACGCGCCTGGCAGGCGTTGGAGGGACTTCCCACATTGACGTAGAGAAAGCCCTTGCCGTCGAAAGCGAGCCCCTTGTCGTTATGCTCGCGGGCAGGATCGAACCCCGACACCACCACATCCGGCTGACCGCCCGGCACCAGCTGACCCGGAGCCATTTTGTAGCGGATCACCTGGGTGGGCTGGGCGACATAAAGATAGCCATCGTAGAAGCCGATACCGGTTGAGCTGCCGCTGCCGAAATTCTGTTTGACGTCAAAACGGCCATCGCCTTTGGAGTCATGCAACGCCACCACTCCGCCCGAACTGCCGCCCTCGCTGCGGAGCGCGACATAGAGATCGCCACTGGGGGCCACGACCGCGTGGCGCGCCGCGCCCAGATTGTTCGCCACCACTTCGGCGCAGAACCCTTTGGGCAAGGTGATGCCGCCATTGTCCGCATCGCATTGCGGGGCCGCCACGGCCGGCGCTGCCGACAGGACGAGCAGCAGGGCCGAGCCGGCCAACAAAGGCTTCAACATGGGAATTCTCCTCCGAAGCGAGACGATCATAGGATGGCAATAAGACCCTATTTTTCCGGATGTGGCGGCGGATGAACAGGGGCTTGCGCGGGTTTCTGGCAGAACCCTGTTTTCCAGTCTTTCCGGCTCCAAATCATTGCAATCAAATGACAATCGGAACAAACGATCGTTAGACCTTCGTCCAATTGCTGGTGCGACGGCGATCCCGGACTGTCCCTTCGAGCAGCGTATTGCGGTTCGCGCGACCATCCGCGCGTACGCGTCTGCCATCGGCACGCGACCCTGGACGACATGATGAACCGAGCAGCGATCCGTGCGTCAAAGCAAGCCGGAGCCGAAAGTCACGGGACGTGGGGTCCCGATTATTTCCGCTTCGTGCGGGAATACACGCTTGACGCTTGGCAGCGATACATCCTGTTCCTCGATGTCCTGCGCGAACGCGGCAACATCTATCACCGCCACAACGCAAATCCGGTTCCGAATGTCCTCGGCTTCAAGGCGGAGTTGGTGCTGGATGGACGAACGCTGCCGCGGCCTATCAATTACCTGCTCGTCCGCATCGTGCCGCCCGACAGCGCGAAAATCGATCCCGAAAAACCACCTTACATCATCGTCGACCCCCGCGCCGGACACGGGCCCGGCATCGGCGGAATGAAGCATGACAGCCAGATCGGGATGGCGCTCGCCGCCGGCCACGCCTGCTATTATATCGGCTTTCTTCCCGAACCCGTTCCCGGCCAGACCATCGAGGATGTCTGCCGCGGCGAAGGGGCGTTCGTGAAAGAAGTCGCCGCACGGCACGCCCACACCGAGGGTAAACCCGTCATCGTCGCCAACTGCCAGGCGGGCTGGCAGACCATGATCATGGCCGCTATCGAACCCGAGATCACCGGGCCGATCATGCTGGCGGGTTCACCCCTTTCCTATTGGGCGGGCGTGCGCGGCAAGAATCCCATGCGTTATTCCGGCGGTGCGCTGGGCGGTACCTGGCTCGCCGCGCTGGCCGGCGACCTGGGAGACGGCATTTTCGACGGCGCGAATCTGGTGTCGAATTTCGAGTCCCTCAGTCCGGCCAACACGCTTTGGCGGAAGCCCTACAATGTCTATTCAAAAGTCGATACCGAAGCAGCACGCTTCCTCGATTTCGAGACCTGGTGGGGCAGCCCAGTCCTTTTGAACGCCGAAGAGATGCAATGGATCGTCGACAACCTTTTCGTCGGCAACAAGCTCGCGGCCGGCGAACTCGTCATGTCGGACGGCCTTCGCATCGATCTGCGCAACATCCCCGGCCCGATCATCGTGTTCTGCTCGTGGGGCGACAACATCACGCCGCCGCAGCAGGCCCTGGATTGGATCACGGACCTCTACGATCACGAGCGCGAAATCGCCGAGAATGGACAAACCATTGTCTACTGCCTGCATCAGTCGGTCGGCCATCTCGGCATTTTCGTTTCGGGGAAGGTCGCGACCAAGGAACATCGCGAATTCATCTCATGCATGGAGATGATCGATCTGATGTCGCCCGGGCTCTATGAGGCGGTAATCACCGGCATCGCTGAGGATTCCGGAAGTCCGGATTTGGCCGCGGACAAGTATCTCTTCCGCCTGGAGCCACGCACCCTCGCCGACATACGCGCGCTGGGTGGCAACAGCGCCGCCGACGACCGGCGCTTCGCCGCCGCGGCGCGCCTATCCGAGGTCAACAAGAGTCTTTACCAGGCCACCGTCCAGCCCTTTGTCCGCGCCGCGACCACGAAGACGGGGGCAGAGACCATGCGCCGGATGCATCCGAACCGCCTGCGTTTCGCCGCCTTCTCGGACGAGAATCCCATGATGCGGCCGGTCGCGGCATTGGCGGCCGAAGTGCGCGCGCATCGAACAGTGATGTCGCCCGAAAATCCCTTTCTCACGCTCGAGACCTCGTTCTCGTCATGGATCGGCGCGGCACTGGAGAATTACGGCACTCTGCGCGATGCCTTGATCGAAACGACCTTTCTCAATAGCTACGGATCGCCGCTGCTGCAGGCCTTGCTTGGCTTGGGCCAGGAGCAGAAATCATTGGGCAAGCGCGTCCAAAAAGATTTGTTCCGCCAGGTGATCGAGGCCAAGAGGCATTCGGAGCTGGAAGGCCGGTTCGAGGCCGGAAAGCCCGTCGAAGCATTCTTGCGCGCCTTCGCCTATGTCCAGCGCGCCGAAGGAGGGCTAGACAGCCGGACCTTTGCCGAGCTGAAGCGCGTGCGGGAAGCCAATCCGGTTGGCGCGCGGCTGCCGCTCCAGGAACTCAAGCTGCTGCTCGTGGACCAGTTGGCGCTCCTGCGCCTCGACGAAGAACGGGCGGTGCGCGCAATTCCCCGGCTGCTGCCCAAGGGCGCCGACCAACGCCGCACCTGCTTGAGCGCACTCCATGGCGTGATTGAAATGCAACGGCTGTCCGACGCGGGCAAGCGCCGCCTGGAGCGAGTCGATGAATTGTTCGGCTTGCCACCGAAGGAACCATCAAGGATAGCCGCCGATGCCTGACATCCCCCGAGACAACCACGAGAAATTCCACCGGCTGATCGAGCGGGTGCAGGGCCAGCCTCCGGTGGTGACGGCCGTCGCGCATCCATGCGATGAAGTCTCGCTGGAAAGCGCGGTCGAGGCGGCACGTCTCAAGCTGATTGTTCCCGTTCTGGTGGGCCCCGAAACGCGCATTCGCGAAGTGGCCAAGCGCGCAAATATCGATATCGCCGGACTGAAAATCGTGGACGCGGCGCACAGCCATGATTCCGCCGCCAAGGCCGTGGCGCTGGTGCGCGCGGCGCAAGCCGAAGTGCTGATGAAGGGAAGCCTGCACACCGATGAACTGATGGGCGCGGTGGTTGCGCGCGAGGCGGGCCTGCGCACCGCGCGGCGGATCAGCCATTGCTTCATCATGGACGTGCCGAGCCACGCCACGCCATTGGTGATCACCGACGCGGCCATCAACATCGCGCCCAGCCTGGAAGACAAGGTCAGCATCGTCCAGAACGCCATCGATCTGGTGCGCGACATGGGCGTGACGGACATTCGTGTCGCCATCCTCAGCGCCATGGAAACGGTCAACGCCAAGGTGCCTTCGACCCTCGAGGCTGCGGCGCTCTGCAAGATGGCCGATCGCGGACAGATCACCGGCGCGGTGCTCGACGGCCCGCTCGCGCTTGACAACGCGATCGATCTTGCCGCCGCGAAGGTCAAGAAGATCAACTCCCCCGTCGCGGGCCGCGCGAATGTGCTCGTGGTGCCGGATCTCGAAGCAGGGAACATGCTGGCCAAGAGCCTGACATTCCTCGCCGGCGCCGATGCCGCCGGCATTGTTCTTGGCGCGCGCGTGCCGATCATCCTGACAAGCCGCGCCGATTCCCTCATCACGCGGCTGGCTTCCTGTGCGGTGGCCGTCATGGTCGCCACCGCGCATCGCACCGCGGCCGCCGCCATCGCTTGAGGGAGTTCGCTTTTGGATCACAGCATCAGACCCATTCTCGCCGGGCACCGGATGCTGGTGGTGGGCATCGCCAACGAACATTCGATCGCCTATGGCTGCGCCACGGCCTTCCGGGAAGCCGGGGCCGAGCTTGCCGTCACCTGGCTGAACGACAAGGCGCGCCCGTTTGTCGAGCCCCTGGCCAAGGAACTCGGCGCCGCCATCACCGGCCCGCTTGACGTCGCGGTGCCGGGACAGCTCGAAGCCATTTTCGATCAGATTCGTACACGCTGGGGAAAGCTCGACAGCCTGGTGCATTCGATCGCGTTTGCGCCCCGCGAAGATTTGCAAGGCGGTCTTCTGGATTGTTCGGCCAAGGGCTTCGCTACCGCGATGGATGTCTCCTGCCATTCCTTCATCCGCATGGCCAAGCTGGCCGCGCCCCTGATGACGGATGGTGGAACCATGTTCGCCATGAGCTATTTCGGGGCCAACCGGGTGGTGCCCAACTACAATGTCATGGGGCCCGTGAAAGCCGCGCTGGAGGCGGCATGCCGCTATCTGGCCTATGAACTGGGGACCAAACGCATCCGCGTGCATGCGATCTCGCCCGGCCCGTTGAAGACGCGGGCGGCCTCGGGGCTGAAAGACTTCGACCTGCTGCTGAACGAAGCGGCGAGGAAATCGCCGCTGGGCGAACTTGTCGACCCCCTGGATGTGGGTTTCGCCTGCGCCTATTTGGCCTCGGACTTCGCGCGGCGGATCACCGGCGGAACAATTTACGTGGATGGAGGCGCTAATGTGGTCGACTGATCATGGATGAGACGGTCGCCGTCCTCAACGCAGGTTCTTCCAGCATCAAATTCGCCCTCTATGAAAAGGACGTTTCGCTTCTGTTTCGTGGCCAGGTGGAGCAAATCGGCGTTTCACCCAAGCTGCAAGTCTCGAACCCTGCCGGCGAAAAATTGATCGAGCGCAGCTGGCCTGCCAGTGGCTTCGACCACAAAGCGGCGACGCGGGAAATTCTCGAAACCGCGATTGCCCTGAAACAAGGCAAGCCCGTGGCGGGCGTCGGCCATCGCGTGGTGCATGGTGGGACCCGTTATGCCGCGCCGGTCAAAGTGGACGACGAAGTGATGGCGGCGCTGGCGGAATTGGTGCCACTGGCGCCCCTGCACCAGCCGCACAATCTCGCGCCCATCGCCGCAATCCGCGAGGCGGCACCGCACATGCCGCAGATCGCCTGTTTCGATACGGCGTTCCATCGCCGCCAGCCCGATATCGCCCAGCAATTCGCGCTGCCGCGCAAATATGCCGAAGCGGGGGTGCGCCGCTATGGCTTCCACGGTCTGTCCTATGAATATGTCACATCCCGCCTGGGCGAAATCGCGCCGCAGATCGCCCATGCCAGGATCGTGATCGCACATCTCGGCAACGGCGCCAGCATGTGCGCTGTCCATGAAGGCAAGAGCGTGGCCAGCACGATGGGCTTTACCGCGGTGGAGGGGTTGGTGATGGGAACGCGTTGCGGCACCATCGATCCCGGCGTGCTTGTCCACCTGATGGATGCCTACGGCATGGATGCCCGCGCCATCGAAAATTTGATCTACCGCCAATCGGGGCTTTTGGGCGTATCCGGCATATCGTCCGACATGCGGGCGCTCCGAGCCTCGCCCGAACCGCACGCCGCGGAAGCGGTCGCGCTTTTCGTCTATCGTATCATCCGCGAACTGGGCTCTCTCGCGGCCGCGTTGGGCGGGCTCGACGCCTTGATCTTCACGGGCGGCATTGGTGAAAACGACGTGGAGGTGAGATCCGGCGTCGCCCGCGGCGCGGCCTGGATGGGGCTGGAACTCGACCAGGCTCGCAATGCGAAAGGCGCGGGCCGGATCAGTTCTGACAACTCACGGATATCGGCCTGGGTCGTCCCTACCGATGAGGAAGGCATGATTGCACGGCACACCCTGGCGATGCTGAGGCCTGCATAAACGTCCGGCCACACCGCACGGGGCCCCGACAATCCCGCACCACGGCCCCGCGACCGCTGGGCTGTTGCCCCTGGCCCCCGCCAATGTTAGGGAGACCTTAACTGCAATGACCTAGGAATTTTGGCCGCCGAAACTCGGCGGCAAAACGCCCCCAAGGGCAAATTTCCTGACGCGGACAGGTGGTCGAGCGGTTGAAGGCACCGCACTCGAAATGCGGCATACCTGCAAGGGTATCGTGGGTTCGAATCCCACCCTGTCCGCCATTACATCTAATAATTTCAATATGTTATGCGATATTTATATCGTCTACCCCCATTCCTACCCCCAACGACCTTGGGGAAGGCCTGATAATGGGCGTACCCGCCTTAATGACTGTCTCGCCAACTGACGATGATCCTCTGGGGTTCATCATCCCCATCGACGTATTCCTGGCGCGCCAGCTTCGGGCAGTGAAATTCCAGCAGATCGACCACGCAATCGAATGCCGCTTTCGGGCCATCGCGCTCAGCGATCTCGTCCAGCCAACCCTGCAGCCTTTCGGAATTGCCATCCACGAACCGCGCGATAGCTTCGCGCGCAGCGAGCGACGCGCGTGGCGGGCCATGCTTGCCCTGGTTCGGCCTTTTCTCGCCTTTCCGGAAGCTGCCGCTGTTTGCCATTCCCGAAAATCCTAATCCGGCACGCAAAGTATACCCCGCCTGCCGCGCTTGGCCGAATAATCATTCGCGAACATTTACCAATTCGGGGGCGAAACACGCGCGGCATGGGCGCTGCCACACCAATGACAACGCCGCGCATCGGTTCACATCGGCGCACATCGGCGCACATCGGCGCACATCGAGTCACATTGGCGCAAATTGACCAGGAGAAGCGACGGCTCCGCGCGCGCCTATTCGCGAGCCTCCGCGAGGGCAGCACACTCAGGGGGATCCGCTTGCACTGTTCTATAACCAGCCCTAGAGTCCATTGGCCGACGGTGTAGTGCTGATTGCCCCACAGGCGTATCTTCTACATTTTTCGGCAGCGCAAGTTAGCGCGGGCTCACCCACAGCCCAAAATGGCTTAGTCAAAAGCCATCGCCCACAGCGAAACAAGACAAAGAGCCGGGCCGCAAGGCCCACGTTGTTTGGTTTGTGCTGGAGGTGTTCATGAGGAATACGGGATCATCAGCGAAAAATCAGGCCGAGAAGAACGGGCCTGACAACCATCCGGAAGCATCGTTGCCTCCGCTCTGTCGCCTTGAACATGTCCTGACCGTCGTGCCAATCGCGCGGTCAACGGTCTGGCTCTGGGTGCGACAGGGGCGGTTCCCAAAGCCGTTCAAGTTCGGATCGATTACGCTCTGGAATTGTGGCGATGTACTGACATGGCTCAAGCGGGCCGGGGGCGAGCCATGACCGGAAACGAAAACCCCGGCGCGGTGGGCGCAGCCGGGGCCTTCGGGTTTGATCAGCTTGCGAGCTCGACCGAAGGCAAAAATACCGAAGCTGCCTACTACACGCAAGTCGGCGCCCTGACCGCCGAGTGTGAGCAACGTGTCCTTGGTTGCATGCTCAAATACGGTGCGGTTGCGATAGACGCTTTCAATGCTGCGGGAGGTGCCGGATACATTTCGGACCCGCTGCACCAGCGGATCGCCAGCCAGATATGCTCCGCTCATGCCGAAGGTGTGCCGACCGATCCACTGGCAATACAGTTGAGGATGGGCGGCGATCCGGGTTTGGCCGAAATCCAAAATCCCGAGTATCTCTCGACGATTTCCCTCGCCGCGCCCGCGTGCGGGAGCCCGGATGATGTCCGCAAGCAGATGACAGCAAACGTCGGCACCCTGGTGCGCGCGGCATTCGATCAGGCACCGGAGGAATTTGGCGAAATCGGAGAGACGGAGACTTTTACGCATGACTCCGACGAACCGCGCGCGCCGGAATTTTCCGATGACGCGCTCGCGCTCACATTCGCCGAGCTGAATAAGGATCATCTCCGGTATGTCCATCTTTGGGGGAAATGGTTCGCATGGGGCGGTCAAAGATGGGTCGCAGAAGATACGCTCAAGGTTTTCGATCTCGTCAGGATGGTGTGCCGCCGGGCAGCGGAGGCGGCGAAGGCTAGCAATCTATCCAAGTTCGCAATGGGCGTTGCCAGTGGCAGGACCGTCGCGGCCGTTGAAAAGTTGGCGCGGTGTGACCGCAAGCTTGCGGCAACAACAGAGCAATGGGATGCCGATCCGTGGCCGTTGAATACACCGGGCGGCGTTGTCGATCTCCGCGATGGAACGGTCCGTGCCCACAGCCTTACGGACTACATGACAAAAATGACGGCGGTCGCACCCGGCGGCGACTGTCCTCTGTTCCGTCAGTTTATGAATTGTGTTACGGGCGGAGATTTCGACCTGGAGTTATACTTGGGGCGCGTATTCGGATATGCCGCGACTGGATCGACCAAGGAACACGCGCTGTTTTTCTTCTACGGCACCGGCGGTAATGGAAAATCCGTCCTGCTGAACACGGTTTCCAATGTCCTGGGCGGCTATGCCAAGACCGCGCCAATGGAGACCTTTACGGCCTCCAGACATGACCGCCACCCGACCGAGCTTGCTGCGCTGCAAGGTGCGCGGCTCGTGACAGCCATGGAGACGGAGCAAGGACGGTATTGGGCCGAGGCGAAAATCAAGACGCTCACCGGTGGCGAAAAGATTCCTGCGCGCTTCATGCGGCAGGATTTTTTTGAGTTTGCGCCGCAGTTCAAATTGGTAATCGCTGGCAACCACAAACCCCGGCTGCGGTCCGTGGATGAGGCGATTAAGCGCCGCATGAACCTGATCCCGTTCACTGTCACGATTCCCAAGGCTGAACGCGATCCCGATCTGGCTGAGAAACTCAAAGCCGAATGGCCGGGCATCCTGAGGTGGCTGATCGATGGTTGCCTTGAGTGGCAGAAACTCGGGCTCCAGCCGCCCGCTGCCGTCACCGACGCCACGGCGGCGTACCTTGAAGCGGAGGATTCCCTGAGCGGCTGGCTGGCTGAATGCTGCGAAACCGGCCACGCCGATCACCGCCAGAAATCCAGCGAACTTTGGGCATCCTGGCGTCAGTGGGCCGAAGCCGCGGGTGAGGACGTCCGTTCGCAGAAGTGGTTCGCCCAGAGCCTGGAGACGCGCGAGTTCAAATCAAGGCATGCCCGTGATGGAACCTGGTATTTTGGCATACGCCTGACCGCGCCCAGCTGTGGCAATGGGTAAGGTTTCCAAGCCTGTGACAGATGTGACGCCAGTACACTTTATAGCCGTTCCGCGCGCGCATGCGGGCATAACTGGATGTGCCGTCACATCTGTCACGGAGGCCGAGGCACTTCGTTCCGGCAGGCCGCACGCCTGCACGCCTGTTGCCCGGCGGCGGGCTGCGGCCTCCCGGGCTGGGCAACGTGCATCAGGGCCAAGGGCAGCGGTGACTCAGAGATGGGGCCAGGAGTTGATTTGCCATTCGCCCGGTACCTACCGCAGCCCGGCCCGAGACGCCGTGTGCGGCCTTCTCAGAGTCTTTGGCGGCAAGGAGGCCTATTGTGCTAACGGCCGCCGCTAGGGGAGATACGCCGAGCTAAGGTCTGATGGGGTTCGAACGCGCTGGCGCAAACGCCACAAAGCCGCCGGCAGCCTGAAACGAAGGCGGCCTATTTACGGCATTCTGCATCAGCGCAGTTATTGGAACCGAATTCGGGGAACTCCAACCCGTCTCCCACGGGAATGGCTTTGGCACCGAAGTGGGTGGTGTGCTCCACGCCGAAGACATCTCGATACCTCACCCAGCCCCAGAATATCAGGGTCAATGCACCCTTCTGAACGGCCTCAATAATGCTGACTGGAATATAGATATCAGTCATGGAGGCGGTGCCACCGGGGGCGATAAAGAATTTCTGGGAGAGCGAGTACGCATTGGAGACGGGGCGCCCTTGATCGTTAATGTCGGGATAGGAAAAACCTTTTGGAACGTCACCATTAAATGTCTTCCAGTTCACCCAGGACCTTGCCACAGCCGTCGGCGTGGTCCCGCTATTTTTCCATTCGGGTGAGACTTGAACCCTATCTCCGACCCGAACGATATGAAACGTGTCAATGAATACGAAGGCTCTTTGCACGCTGATGAGAGCGCTACTGCTAATTTTACTGGCCGAGACACTATCTCGATGCGACGTACTTGCGTTTTCCTGAGATTGCCCGAGTGCGACGGCGGTCAGATTTTCAGCATTGATGCTATCGTTATGGCTGGTGTTCGCAGTGAGGCGAGCGTCAGCCAAAGCATCGTGAGTCAAATTGGCAAGACGATTAGCTTCGACGCCAGCATACAACGCTGCAAAGAATGCGCAGACCAAAACAATGAAAGACCACTTTTCAACCCAATTTGGTGGATCGGGGGACTTATCGGGGCCTGCGGGATCGGGACTGCTTGGCGGGATCCAGGCGGAGCCCGGACCATTAAGATTGGCCCCGGCTACTTCCTCGCCATGTTCAGCCCCAATCTTTTCTGACATAGCGCCCCCGCGCCTAGATATCCTCTAACCTTATCCCTTCCAGTTCCAGCGCCGCTAGAGCGCCTAGGATGAAAGTCATGGGGAAAAGCGCTTCATCAGCCTGTTTCTGATGTCGCCCACTACCGCTCGCCGCGATTAGGCACCACCCAGTCGCGCCGGGTATGCGGTTGGGCTGGTGACAGTCAGATGTTATTCGCAGCGCCCCAAATGCCACCCGAAGTCATCGCTACGGCAAGCTGACAATGCGATCCTTTCGAAGTTCCTCGCAACATACTAAGATGGTTGCAGCCTCTTATTGGGGGGCCGGTCTGTACCAAGCATCCGATTATCAACTGCTGCTAGCAGCACGTCCGCCGTCAAGGCTGCAACGTCGCGTGGCCTACTGTGTCCTAGCCGGGTTGCTCACAATACTCTGCATAACAGCACCCTACGCAGATCGCCCGCTCGCGCCAATCGGTGCATTCACGCCCGTCTACGGCACGACAATGGTGATCGCCGACCTGATTATCGCAGCATTGCTATTTGCCCAGTTCTGGATTGTCCGCTGGACATGGTTACTGCTGCTCGGCAGCGGATTTTTCTTTACTGCCCTGATTTTTGTGCCCTATGCACTGACTTTTCCGGGAGCATTTACGCCGTCGGGCCTTCTAGGCGCTGGGCAGCAGACTGCCGGATGGCTCGCCGTATTCTGGCACCTATGCTCGCCGATAATCCTGATCAACGCAATTCTTGTCAGGGGTTCCCGCGCGGCGATTGACGTATTCCAACGTTCACCGAGCTTGGCTATCGTTTTGAGCACTGCGCTGATCACTGCAGTCGTATGTGGCCTGACCTGGGCCCTTGTTGCGAATGACCCGGTCCTACCGCGGATCTATGTGTATCACGTTCAGCAGCATCACAACCTCAATCTCCTTCTGCCGATCCTCGCGTTGGACGTCATCGCAGCCGCGTTGCTGTGGGTGAGAGGCCGGTCGGTGGTCGATCTTTGGCTGATGGTCATGTGCTGGACGTGGGCGTTTGAGCTTGCACTCGCTGGCATTCTTGGGGGCCGCTATGACCTTGGCTGGTATACCGGACGCACCTTTGAGATGGTGGCTGCACTCACCGTTCTGGTGCTCTTTCTTTCCGAGAAAACCGCGCTGTACGCAAATCTTGCCAGGGCGTCCATGCAGCGGCGCGGTGCGCGTCACGCGCGACAGATCGCCATGGACGCGATGGCGGCTTCGATTGGGCACGAAATCAAGCAACCGCTGACCGCGATGATAACCAATGCGAGCGCAGGCGTGCGCCAGGCGAGCCAAGCCGAGCCAGATATGAAGGAAGTACAGGCGACCTTTTCTGACATAGTCGTAGAAGGGCAGCGGATAAAAGAGATTATCGGCGGCGTTCGGACGATGTTCAAAAAGAGCGACCACGACCGGCAGCTGCTTGACGTAAATAGGATTATTCGGGATGTGCTCACCACGGTCGAACTAGACGCGGCTCTTCAACGCGTGACCGTCAAAACAGACCTGGATAATGACCTTCCGCCAGGGCTTGTTGATAGCGGTCAACTGCATCAGGTGTTCGTGAATTTGGTCACCAACGCGTTGGAGGCGATGAGCCCCGTTGCCGGTAGACCCTCCGTGCTGACGGTCCGCTCCGGCATTGTGGCGGGCACTTCCGACATCGCTGTCACGGTGGAAGATACAGGTGTCGGGATTGCCGATACCGGACGCATCTTCGAGCCGTTTTTTTCGACAAAGTCCACTGGCAGTGGAATTGGACTTACTGTTTGCCAAGTTATCATCGAGGGCCATGGCGGGAGCCTGCAGGTCTCCGCCAACAAACCCTATGGGACAATCTTCCGTGTAATCTTGCCCACGGGCGACGCATAACGCCGTACCCGGGCGGCGGCGGCAGGGTTCGCGCTGGGCTAGATGTGGGACGGGGGCGACACGGAAACATTCACGATGGCGTCAATCAATTGTTCTGCGTCCAAGGGTTTGCGCAAGTAGGCAACAGCTCCCGCCTTCAGGCAGGCTTCACGGGAGGCTGTTTCGTCCTCTCCTGTAATGACGATGGTGCTGATGCGAACGCGCAGCTGATTGAGGTATTTCAAAACATCCAGGCCGTTCATCGAAGGCATTTCAAAATCGAGAAGCAGGCAATCCGGGATTTTTAGTACAAGTGAGTTTAGGAACAGGCCAGCAGTCCCATAAGTGTCCACTGCCAGTTCCTCTGCGGCTAGCAGTCGGCTGAGCGCCCTTCGAATGCTCGGATCGTCATCAAGGACGGCAACATGTATGTGATGTCGGGTCACGGCCAATACAGGCTCGCGACCCCCGCCCAAATTGCGAACGGGGCCAGTAACAAGATGCCGGACACGCTCCGCGCTCCTTGTATTCTTGATCTATTTGGCCCCTCGCCAAACGTCGCACTAGAGATCGCAGTTTGCGGACGCAAAGTCCATATCGACGAGTAAAAAATCCTCGGGATGCTTTCGCGCACAATTGCTGAAACGTATGGGAAATCGGGAGTGCATATTAGAACAATTTCAAAACCGCAGCCCCGACAGTGGCGCTTGGCCCTTCTCGAAGCATTTACAAGCTCAAGCGTCAGCAACTCCCACAAACCCAGAACATCAGCGCGCTGAATGTCTATTCCTCGGCAAAGGACGCCTCAGGCGCGGGCGATGTCCACGCCGAACTGCTGAAGCGCAACGCAGCTGTCCAGGACGGCGATAGCAGGCCGTCGTGGGCATCTGATGGTGCGTTGGACGTTGGTCCAATTGTTTGGTTTCTGGCCACTGACTACATTTGCGCAGCGGCTAAACCCCAGGTCGCCGCGCTCACGGCGCGAGGCACCGGTGGAGGATAACCATGGCCGACACCCCTCCGAGAGAAATTCGGGCCCTTATCGACAACCACATCAGCGGGTTCAACGCCCAGGACGCTGAGCTTTTCTTCGGCGTTTTTGGGGACACCGCGATCATCATTGACGGCATCGCACCCTATCGCTGGTTAAACCCAAATGCCGCGACCAAGTGGCTTGCCGACGTAGAGAAGTGGCGCGAGAACCTCGGCGTTTCCCACGAGCACATGTCATACGAGATGGGGTTCTGGAATGTGGAAGGCTCCAATGCGTACGCCGTCATCGCGGGAACCCTTGCGGTCACGATTAAGCGCCAAACCGTCGTTCGGACCGGCACCCTCGCATATACGTTTTCTAAGCACGGCGAGGAGTGGAAGATTGACGCTCAGGCGTGGGGGCGCACGTCGTAGAGCGCATTGCCTGTATGCTGTAACGCCCCCAAGCTCCACGACCACAACGCTGCGGTCAGTGCCACGCCAATCCTTCCGCGCCGTCATCTTGCAGCAAAAATGTGCGGGCTTTCTCAATTGCCGCATAGCTGGCCTGCGCCCATTCCCTGATAGGTAATCCAGCGAAGCATCTACTGTGGGTTGAGTTTGATTCGATGGGGTGCGGGCCATGAGGAAGAGCAAAGAGACGAAGCAAATTCTGCTGGATTGGGCATTGGAAGCCGAGAAGGCCGCCGACAACGTCGCCAATACCGACACGAAGAAAGAGTGGCTTCGGAAAGCGCTGGTCTACCGGGACCTAATGGCCAAGCTCCCGGCCTCCAACGGTGGTCACTCGCCGAAGGCCTAGGCATTGATCATCCCTGTCACGGCAGGGAGAGGACGACGGCCTCCGGGGTTGAGGCTAAGGCTGGCTGCTTGCCGCCCCCTCCCTTAATGCTCCGGCAAATCCGCTGTGGGACGGTCTTCAACCCGGTCAGATTTCAAACTGTAAGAGCGGATGATCGACGGCTTGATTGGCCAAGCCGGGGCAGCGGAACTATGAGCGATGATGCACATATGGCGCGCCGCACATTTTCTTTTGGAACACACGAAACTGTACGTCATTACCGGAGTTGCTGGCCAGGTTGGGGGGCCCCGTAGGCGGGCCCGTGGCCGATTTGCTTGACACCCTGTCTTTGGACCAACGGCGAGCCCGTTACATGGAGCGCGCCGACGATGTCTTGCGTCGAGCTACCCGTACAAAGGACCCCAACATTTGCGCCGATCTTTTGAAAGTGGCCGCTAGTTGGCTTTTGCTCGCCCATGAATTGGAAAAGGAGTGCGAACGGGCCAATTCGAAGTAGTGCCAGCGCAGCGCGTTGAATGTCTATTCTTCAGTAAAGGATGCTTCAGGCATCGCCGGCGATGTTCACGCCGAATTGCTGAAGCGCAACGCAGTGGTTCAGAACAGCAACTGCGGGCCGTCGTAGGCCTGTGGCGGGGCAGTTTCCTCGCAATGTTTGAAACATCGGAATGGCCATTCGCTTCGTGACTTCGTTTATTGACCTTAGGTCCAATTGCTGTTTGACCACTTTATTCCAAAGGTGCGCTCGGGTTTTGCCGGCGGTTATCGGCTGATGCCAAGGAATGGATCGCGCAGACGTTCCAAGATTTTCTAAATTGGGTTTCTGAGTTTGCGGTTGTCGCAATCGTGCTGGCAACGGTAGTTGGCTCCGTCGGCTATCACTACCTGTCATGGAAGCGTCATCATAGGTTGGTCGCGTTGCTCAAGGACCGCATGAGCCGCCATCCGCAGGCAGTCTAGTTGCAATAAATCACTGTCCTAGATGCTGCCGCAGAACTGGGGATGAAGTATGGCCAGGTGCTTCGGGCGGCTTACGGATATGCACACATCAGCGCGATAGGCAGAAACGGCCATGTGTACCTGCGCTATGTCGGCAAATCGCATTAGGACACGGTCCGGCGCGGGCCAGGCGAGCGGCGTCTATCAGCGAGGCGCAAGCCCGTGCGAGAATGACAATTCGGTTGTGGCGGGCTTTTTCCACACACCAAGCAACGGGAAACGAAAGCGCCAATTGCTAGCGTCGAGCCTCATTGAAAGCAGCACGATCAAGTAAAGCGCCCTCAAAGTTCGTGCGAATGCTTGTCCCGTCGTCAAGCTCCAGGGTCAAAAGGTTGGACTTGCTGAAGCTTGCATGCGCGAGGTTCGCTCCGGCAAAGGACGCTCCACGGAGATCGGCACCCGCGAATATCGCCCCGCGTAAGTCGGCACCGTCAAACTTCGCCGCCTGAAGCTCGCAGCCAGTGAAGTCGGTGTTCACCGCAATCGTCTTTTGAAGATTTATGCCGGTTAGCACTCTTGTTTTCATATGTTGGGCAAGTAAGCGAATATCTTCACCCTCAAAATTCGCCGGCTTGCCCTGACGACCTGATGTCTCCGCCCACTTTTGTGCATCGTCCAACAAAGCAAGATATTGGGGAAGGCGGTTCTTCCATTCAGGATTTGGCTCTTTGATGCATTTCTTTAGCCGCTCCGGCGCAACACGAAGATCCGAGACCTTTACGCCAATCAAGACCGCCCCGTCGAAGGTTGCGTTATCAAGCGTTGTACCGGCGAATGAGGCGTCGTTCAGCAGCGCGCCGTCAAATTTGGCATTCCTCAGATTTGCATTGTTCAACCGAGCCATTTTGAGCGAACAATTCGTAAAGCTGACAGATGAACCGCTGTTCTCGAGTCCGGCGGTTGTCCATTTGCCACTTCGATCAGTCACCGCAATTGTCGATTGACGAAAATCGGCACCGTCCATGTCGGCGAACTCAAAATTCGCGCCCTGAACGCGTGCGCCGCGAAGGTCTGCGCGAAATAATTTCGCTCCAGATAGATCTGCCTTAGCGATGTTGGCACAATTCAACGACGCTCGGCTGAGGTTTGCCCCCGCGAGATTGGCACCCGAGAGGTCAGCTCCCGCGAATTCAATGTCATCTAGACGGCGACCGCTCAGGTCTATGCCTGGGGCTCTTACAAATCTCAGGTCAGCGCGTATTCCGCCGGGGCGACCTAGAACAAATTGTTCATGAGCTCTAATCGCGGCAACAAATTCTGTAGCAGTGGATACCTTGCTTTGCATGCTGCGAATACAACCCCCGTGATGCCCATGTTCGGCGGTCCGCAACAAACATAAGTGTGGAGAGTAATTTCCGACTCTCAAGAAGAGGTTAAGCAGCAGCCCGGCCTGGCGCGACGTTCTGCTAGGGCATATCACGCGGGTTGTATTGGCCTGCTCAACGGTTGTGGTCTCCTTTCACCACAACCGAGGCGATTGGCAAAAATCAACTTTGCGTAGTGCTGCGCTCAGATTGTATTGACGTTCAAGGCCAAGAACCCACCTGAGCGCTTGTCATTTCGTCAGGTGTGAGGCTGCGTTGCTTCTGTTCGGCGCGTATTTCCGGCGCATTTTCAAGATGAGCGACACGCGTGATAAGCAGTCAGCATTATCTCGACAAAGCGGCTTATTTCCGTGACCTCGCAAGGGACACGAAGCCAGAAAGTCTTGGTGCGTGTTGCCTCAGATTAGCGGAAGCGTACGACGTTCTTGCGAGACAGACCGCGGAACAAGAAGCGCAGGCTGGTCGCAATAGTTAGTGGGGAAGCCTGAAGTAGCGCTCAACGTCCGGGGAAAACCCCGCAATCGTGACCTTCTCCTGACACCAAAGCGAGCGTCAGGCATTTCCATGGGCGCGAATTGGAGCGCCTGCATGTCCGAGCAACAACGGCAATTGGTATCAAGCCGCCGCTGCCCAGTCTGTGAGGGCATGATGCACTATCATCGGACTTGGATGACGTGGCTAACCCATCGCTATTTGCGGCGTTGCACTCATTGCGGCCACACCGACGCTGCCACCGTGAAATTGTCGGTCACCCGGCCCACCACCTGATGGGTGTTCCAAGTCCCTTTTCGGCACTGGTGCAATTTGAAAGTTTCCCGGGCTTGAGGGGGTTCGGGCTGGGGGCTAGGCTGCATTCATGCTTGAAAAGCAATGCTCGCGCCCCGGCTGTTTTAATCCCGCTGCGGTCGAAGTGCATTTGCGTACTGCCGATGGCAAAATGTCCAAGACAATAGATCCTAAGTGCCCGTTTCTTTGCAGCTATCACTGCCTAGAAGATGGGCCGAAGGATCGCTTTTATCACTGGCTCTGAAGACATGTCTAAGACCCCGAACGGTCCCATGAAACCAAAAGGCCCGAAAGCCCTCGCTTTGACTTATGTCGCCCAGTGATGATGAGGGTCATCTTTCGCGACCGGACCAACCGCATCGGTGAAGAAACTGTGCCAAGGTCTCTTCGGCTTGCCTTCTAATGCGCCATCAATCTCAGCTATACAGGCAGTTATCTGCCTTATTGAATCTTCTACGTCCTTACTCTTCTGACGAAGTATCTTCAGGCGCTCCATGAATCTCTCTCTTGCAAACAGCATCTGGTCGCGGCCTTCGCTATCTTTGAAATCGTAATTGCGAAGCATCTCGCTCATCTCGGGCAAGGTAAAGCCCAACCGGCGTCCACGTAACACCACGAGAATTCGTGCCCGATCGCCTTCGCTATAAATGCGTGTTTGCTTTCTGCGCAGGGGTTTGACCAAGCCCAAATCTTCATAAAACCGCAGCGCCCTGGCTGTCACGCCAAGCTCTTTTGTCAATTGCTTAATCGTATAGATAGAGCGTCCCATGTGCCCTCGATCCGCGCCTTGCACATAATAATAGAGCGAAACGAAGAGAATTTGGCAAGTTGCCGCTCTCACCAAATCTCAAACGTGGCCAACAGTACCCTGTGATTCCCTAGACCAATTTCAAAACGACAGCCGCAATAATCACCCAAAACGCAATTGACCCCGCAAACATGCCCACATGCAGTGGCGCTTCGCGCCCGCTGAAATATCCGGTCACTTTGGCCCCCGCCTAGTGGTTCTGTCCCCCAATAAAAGCAAAGAGCCGATGGCACCATTACACACCATCGGCTCTTCGGGGTTTTCCGCTGATGCGTGCAGCGGAAACTCTATCGTGTCTAGGCTTGCACCTTCTTCTTGCGGCGGCGCATAGCGGCTGCACCTGCTAGGCCAGCGCCGAAGAGCGAGAGCGTGATGGGCTCAGGAACGGCTGCACTCGGTAGCGAACATGAGCCTGTGTCACAGATTGCGAAAGTTTCCGACGGCTCTATGCCAAGGCTGCTGTCCTGTGCGGAAGAGGGGCCGCTATTTTGGTCCCAATAAGCCGGATCGCTGTTGGTGGCGACCGCATTCTGAAGGGTCAGCCAATAAGTTCCAGCAGACAGAGAGACGCCCGGCAGCGAGAAGGTGTCTGCATAAATGGGATAGCCATATTCGTTATTGAACAGAAAGATGTCGCTAGTTGCCGCCGTTCCAGAAGCTATATCGCTCCCAAACGTGGTGCTGCCGATACTCCAGTCCAGTTGCTGGATCGTATCACCCGGCATATTCCAGATGCCAATAACCGCACTATTGGCGGTTCCATCCGATGAAAGCGTGAATGAATTAGTGACTGAGAAACCAAAATTGATGGTATAGCCCTCGACGGTGCCATTGACTGGCCCATTCGAATAAAGCACCGAAGCGTTTGCAGCTGAACCCGCGAACAGCGCAACTCCCAGCGCGGCAGCAAAAATACCTAAGCGAATAGCCATGTGGTGTAGCCCCTCAAAAAACTGTGCCCGGCGAACATCCTAGCAAGATGAATGCCAGATTACGTGACTAGAAAAAACAACGGCTTAGTATGAAATATTACGTGTGCGGGTGCTCTTGCCGAAGAAAAACTGTAAAGTTCTTTGACACTTCCGCGCATGGAGGCTCGCTTGCCGGGAGGACAGGGCCGGTTCCTCTGGACCGGGATGGTTCCCCTTTCCCCCTACAAGCATATCGCGAGCGGCCACAAATTGTAGTCGTTGTTGACAGTCTGGACTGTCGGTAACCACAGGAATGTCGGATTTGTTGACGTTTAGGTCATTGGCATGTTCGTTGCTAGTGTAAACAGGGAACCGGCTGGGGGCAGCCGGATAGGAGCGCCAATTATGATTAGGAAGATAATTTTTGCAGCGGCTTTGATGGCGGTAGGGGCCGGCACAGCCGCCCAGGCCAGTCCTGCTATCCTCAGCTTCGGGTCTGAGAATGGCGGTGTGCCGCAGCTCAACTATTATGGCTTTGCCAACTTCAATGTCTCGGAGGGCTCTGTCGATTTGATCGGCAACGGATATTTCGATGCTTATCCGGGCAACGGGCTTTATGTTGACCTCGCGGGCAGCACCAACCAGTACGGCGCGCTCACGACCAAGACAGTCTATGCCGCTGGTACCTACAACATTGGCCTGTCGTTAGGCGGTCCAATTTATGACGGTATCACTGATGGTGCAGTCGTGTCGTGGGGCGAAGGATCCACCTCTGATTTGATGCTGTCGGGTCTTGCAGAAAATGACTACAATTTTTCTGTGACCTTGCTGAACCCGGAAGCGTTCACGATTGCTGATGTGGGTCTCTCCGGGAACGCCAACATAGGCGCGACACTGTTCGGCTTTCAGGTGACGCCGCTTGAACTCGACGCGCGGCGCGATCCGGTACCAGAGCCGCTGACCCTATCAATCTTCGGCGCAGGTCTTGCTGGCGCTGCTGCGTTGCGTCGCCGCCGGAAGAAGGCACTGAGCGCCTAACAGCGTGGATGCAGTCCGTCGACCTGTTTTGCGCGCGGCTGTCCCCCGATTGTAGGGCTATGGGGCTCGATTGGGGAACCTGATCCCATACTGCGGTGACGTTCCTCTGCGACGCATGGCTACGCTCCCAAGTTATTAGGGCGTTGGCTCTGTTCGCGGGGATGGGGCTTCTCGGTGGAGAACTAGAGCGTAGTGGGTGGGACGGGGTAAGATTTGAATTTACGGGTGCCAGTCTCCGCGTCCGCGTTTCCGGGCGGCAGAGTATAGACCACAAGCCCCGCATATTGCGAAGAAAGCTCCCCCAATCGCTAATGCCAAGCTCGTCCGCAAGTAGGCACCGAGAAGGACAATGACGCCCCAAATAGTGGCACCAAGGAGAAAACCTATCTCCGCCGGGATAAGACCACGCTAGGGAGGCCCGCCATGAAACGCATTTCAATAATCATGTTGGGATTCTTGATGTGTGCCGGAGTGGCTGGTGGAGTGGCTGCGCCGCATCTGCGCAGGTCGCTGTCGGTATTGGCATCGGTCCGGGCTATTACGGCGTTCGATATCCCAATTCCTACTGCTATCCCCGCCCTTACTACTATCCGAACTATTGCGCGGGCTACTACGGTTATAGTCCGGCCTATTACGGCTATTATGGTCCGGCTTACTACGGTTACTGGCCATACATGGGGTTCGCCGGCTATTACGGCTATGGAGGCTATTACCGTGGTTGTTACGGGCGCGCAGGATACTATGGCGGCTATTACGGGCGCGGCGGATATTACGGGCACGCGGGATATTACGGCGGGGCAGGTTTCCATGGTGGCGGTGGTGGCCATGGTGGCGGTGGTGGCCATGGCGGCGGGGGGCATCGCTAAGCGGCCAACCTGGCAACGCGCGAGCGAATTGCTGGTCCGTACCTAATTGAAAATCATCGCGGAACGGTGGGCGACTTTAGCCCTCTTTCCATCATTCCGTTCCGCTCAAGGACGGACATGAGCCACGATATGTAGATCGTCGCTACGGCGCGGGCTCAATCCCGTTCGCATGACTATCCGCTGGAGTTTGCAACATGACCGCCAGCGCATTTTTAATCTCTTCGATTGTCGCGGGCTTGAAAAGCCACGCCTTGACGCCTTCGCAAACCGGACCGTCCTCGCCCGGTTCGAATTTGCCTGAGGTCAGCGCGATGGGGACATCGGGGCGAATGGTGCGGAATTCCCGGGCGATGTCGATGCCGGACAAATTTGGCATGACGATATCCGAAATGACGGCATCGAACTGGGCCGGATTGCTGCGAAACGCTTCGAGCGCGGCCTGCGGGTTTGAGAAAACCGTGCACTGATAACCCAGGAGCACCAGAACGCGCTTCATCGCCCTGCACAGCGATACTTCGTCGTCGATATACATGACGTGTTGGCCCTTTCCGGGAACGAGCTCTTCCCTGTGCGGCGGCGCATCGGCGGGCTTGGCACGCGCCGCGGGAAAATACACCCGGATCGTCGTGCCCTTGCCAGGCTCACTCTCGGCAATGACCGCCCCGCCGTGCATCTTCACGATGCCATGGACAACCGACATCCCAAGGCCCGATCCTTCGGCCCCCTTGGTGGTAAAGAACGGCTCGAAGATCCGGCTGAGGGTTTCCTTGTCCATGCCAGTGCCATTGTCCTGGACGCTAAGCCGGACATACCTGCCCGCGTGCAGGTCCCGGGACGGCACGGCATCGGCATTCGTGACATGGACCGTGTCCAGTCCGACGGAAAGCACGCCGCCCGCAGGCATGGCATAGGCGGCATTCGTGCCGAGGTTCAACAGGATCTGATAAATCTGGGATGCATTGGCCCGGACCGGAGGAATGTCCGGTCCCGCGAATTTGCGGAGTTCTACATTCGTCGGCACTGTCGCGTTCAAGGACGACAGCGCCTCCTCGACAATCGGGACCAGCGATACCGTTTCGAATGCCGTCTTCTGCTTCCTGCTGAAGAAAAGTATCTGCCTGACAACATCCTTTGCTCGCGCCGTAGCGACGACAATTTCCCGGAAGGAGGTGCGCACAGATTCATCCTTCGCCGCTTCGGCGAGGCCCAGCTCGGCATTGGCCCCAATCATGGCGAGGATGTTGTTGAAGTCATGGGCGATGCCGCCCGCCATGGTCCCCAAAGCCTCTAACTTCTGCGCCTCTAGCAATTGCTCTCTCAGCGATTTTTGCTCTGCCTCGGCGCGCACCCGATCCGTGATCACTTCCGTGAACATGGTGAGCCCGCCAATTTCGTCATTTCCCCTGAACCAGGGCTGCACGTCCCAACGGATGATGTCTTCCGCTCCGTCGTCACGGACAAACGCATCGCGTTCGCGGGCCTCTCTTGCGCCTGCGAGGCACCTTCGATGTATCGCCTTCCATTCTTCACCGATTTCGGGAAACACCTGGTAATGAGATAGGCCCCTCAAATCCCGGTCGCCGAGACGATAGTCGGTCAGCCAGCGCCTGCTAAAGGCCAGGTAACGCATGTCGGTGTCGAACATCGCGACGGCGGCTGGCGTGTTCTCGATCATGGTCTGCAGCAGGCGCTGATTTTCAAGAAGCAGATCCTGGGCCCGCTTTCTTTCGGACAACTCGGCTTCCGCGCGCAGCAAGGCGGCCCGGATCATCATGGTGGGCAAGCGCAGAAGGATGATCACCATGCCCATATACAGGCAGCTCAAAAGCCATATGGTTGTCGGATTGTATCGGGCGGCTGACGGCAACAGATGGAATCGTTCCGCCATGACAAGGCCGAAACCCAGGACGGTGCACGCCAGCGCGGCAATCATTCCGGCGCGCGCGCCCAGCAGCAATCCCATCATCAGAACGATGATGAAGTACATGGTCACGCCAGGCGAACGCACGCCACCGGCGGTGACGGCCAGTACGGTCATCACGGCTATAAGACCGCCCGCGAACAGCATGGCCGCCAGTCGCGTCCGCCCGCGCCGATTGAGATGAAGAAGAACAAGGCCGAGAAAGAAAATAAAGGCCGCCGAACTTACGCCCCGCGCGGGTTGAACAATTAGGATCAGCGCGGCGACGCTGACGGCAACAAGTATCGTTCCGCTGATGACAATATGCAGGATGCGGGAGCGTAAGGCCTGTTCCGGATCGGCAAAGATCGGGACTGCAAACAAGCCTAGCATGGAGGATATCCCACTCCGGTTGGGGAGATGTCGCCAAGCTTCATAAATTCCAGCCCCCAATCTTATTCGCCCCATTGAGACAGAACGAAGCCTGACGGGCAACGGGTGATGCGCAGATCGCGCCATGGCCGTTTCATTTTCGATCTCAACAACTCAAAACGCGAAAAAATTCACACGCCCGCTCTATCGCAAATCGGAGATACCCCCTGCCGGGGCGAACCCGGGGGCGGGGTCTACTTTCGCCGCGCATCCCGGATGTTAGTTATTTTGGACGCGGGAGATGTACAGAGCATGGCCCATGCGTCCATCAATGGGCGGCGCTCCTCCAGCAAGTCTTCACGGGCGTAGGCGGCCCGGACCTTATTCCTGTCGCTATGGGATAGTGCGATCTCGCTCAGGTGATCGGGATAGCTGGTAGACAACGCCCAGGATTTGAACGTGCTGCGAAAGCCGTGGACAACAACTGCGCGGTTCTCGCTGTCCCGCCAGCGCGGCAGATGATCCTTGCCAAGACCGTCGGACGACATTCCACGCACCAGCTGAGATAGTGCCATGTCGGACAGCTGGCTGCTCGAGGTTGGCGAGGGAAAGATCAGATCTTTGGATTTGCCGAACGATAGTGGGCGCATCGCCTCTAGGACTTTCACGGCTGGTTTGGAAAGTGGCACGCGATGAAGCTTCCCGGCCTTCATGCGGTTCGCCGGTATGGTCCAGGTCGCTTTCTCGAGGTCAATCTCGTTCCATACAGCCCCGCGCACCTCGCCAGACCGGCAGCCGGTCAGGATGGCGAACTTCAAGGCCTGTGCGGCGACGCCCTCATGCTCATCCAATGCGGTCATAAAGGCTTTAATTTCTTGCCAGGGTAGCGATGGCTGGTGACGTACGCGGCGCACTTTGGAGATTGGGGGTAGCTCATGCTCCAGCACGCCACGCCAGCGAGCGGGGTTCTCACTTGAGCGCCATTTGCGTGACGGGGCGGCGGCATAGTCCAATATGGCTTCGATCCGCTGGCGAACCCTTGAAGCCGTTTCCGGGATTTTCTGCCAGATCGGCTTCAAAACGCCGACGATGTCCGAAATGCTGATATCGGCGACATCCATACCTCCCATACTCGGGAATACATGGGCTTCCAGCGTGGATTGCCATTGCTCGGCATGTTTGGCGTTCTTCCAGCCCGCCCGATGGGCCGCAATGTAGCCCTCTCCCGCCTTGCGGAATGTCTGATCCCTGCCCCGCTCCTCAGCCTTGCGCCGCTCCAGGGCAGCCTTGTCCCGTTCCGTGATGGGGTCCAGACCGTCCCGCAACTGCCGCCGCGCATCAGCCGCCAGCTGCCGGGCCTGCGACAGCGATACTCCTACCCGCCCGTCGGGATCGGCAGCGCCCAAACCCATCTCACGGGCCTTGCCGTGGCGCGTGAAGCGCAACAGCCAGCTTTTGGTATCACCGGGCGCGATCTGCAAATAAAGCCCAGCGCCGTCCCCTAGGCGCAGAGGGCGCTTTGTCTTGCCGCCAGGATGGCTGGCACTGCGGACCTTGGCGACGCTCAATTGGGGCATTTGCCGTTGGGGGGTAGAACTTTCCTACCCCCAACCCTACCCCCAAGGCGACAGTAGACGCAACCGGACCGCCCTAGCCGCCTATGGCCAGTTTATGCCGTATTTATTAGGTTATATTGGAACCACGTAGACGGTCCTAGACGGCCATAAACAGCAATTGGCGGACACCCTGTCCGCCACCACCCCTTCTCCCGCCGCGACGCCGAGTGCGGTGCGGGAGAACCCCGCATTGGACCAAAGTCCAATTGACTGCGAATTGACGGAACAGGAATGGCGTCCGGCGAGACATGGATAGTCCGTATCGAATTGAAACGAAGTTGTGATTGTCGATCAATAAGGCGGCTTTCGAAATGCCGCACTGCATATTAAAGTGATCGAGCCTCTTTGGGGGGGCATGGTCTGTACGAAGCATCCGATCCGCAATTGCTTTTGGCGGCGCATCCGCCGTCTAGGTTGCAGCGTCGCGTAGCCTACTCCGTCATGGCCGGGTTGCTGGCAATATCCTGCGTAACGTTGCCCTACGCGCGCCTCCAGTTGCCGATTATCACTGCGTTCATTCCAATCCAGGCGACTGTCATCGTCTTCAATGACCTGATCACCGCGGCACTGATCGTTGCCCAATTCTGGGTTGTGCGCTGGACCTGGTTGCTGGTGCTCGCCGGCGCCTATTTATTTACCGCCCTATTTTATGTGCCCGTCCTGCTCACGTTTCCGGACGTATTTGCGCCGTCGGGCCTTTTGGGCGCCGATCTGCAGACCGCCGCATGGATGTCCATAACCTGGCATCTGGGATTGCCGATCGGCTTGATCATCACCATGCTTGTCAGAGGTTCGGGCGAGACAACGCCTACATGCCAGCGCTCGCCTGGATCGGCCATCGCCCTGTGTATCGCGCTGGTGACCGCAATCGTGTGTGGCCTGGCCTGGGCCATTCTGGCGTATGACGAAATCCTGCCCGGGATTTTCCGGAACAGCTTTCAACAAGTTCGAAGCATCGCTCCCATGGTGGTATCGGCAATGGCGTTGCAAGCCGTTGCGTTCCTGTTGCTATGGCGCAGGGGACGTTCCGTGCTCGACCTTTGGCTGATGGTCACGTGCTGCGCGTGGCTGGTTGAGGTAACGCTCGGCGGCGTGTTTGCGGGATCGCGCTACAGTCTTGGCTGGTACACCGGCCGCTTGTACCAGATGGCGGCCACATTCACCGTCCTGCTACTTTTCCTTTCGGAAACGACGGCGCTGTATGCCAACATGGCCAGGGCGGCCATCCAGCGGCGCGGCGCCCGTCAGGCGCGGCAGATCGCCATGGATGCGATGGCGGCTTCAATCGGGCATGAAATCAAGCAACCGCTGACAGCGGTGATAACAAATGCCAACGCGGGCTTCCGCCTGGCGACCCAAGCCGAGTTGGATATCCAGGAAGTGCGGGCGACCTTTTCGGACATTGCCGCGGAAGGGCAGCGGATCAAGGCGATCATCGGCGGTATCCGGACGATGTTCAAGAAGAGCGATCACGACCGGCAGCTGCTTGACGTAAACCAAGTTGTTCACGATGCGCTCGCCACGGTCGCACTCGACCTGTCTCTGCAGCGCGTGATCGTCGAAACCGACCTGGACCATGACCTTCCGCCCGTGCTTGCCGACAGCGGCCAGCTGCATCAGGTATTCGTGAATTTGCTCACCAACGCGGCGGAAGCGATGATCGCGGTTGCCGGCCGCGCCTCGGTGCTGACGGTCCGTTCGGGCAGGATGGCCGGGTCTTCCGACATCGCGGTCACGGTGGAAGATACCGGCATCGGGATCGCCGACCAGGACAGCCGCCGCATCTTCGAGCCGTTTTTTTCGACCAAAGTTTCCGGCAGCGGCGTCGGCCTTACCGTTTGCCAGGTCATCATCGAGGGCCATGGCGGAAGCCTGCAGGTCTCCGCCAACAAGCCTTATGGAACGATCTTCCGTGTGAGTTTGCCCAGGGGCGGCGACGAGTAGCGCGCGCTTCCGGTCGCTCGCATTGACGATTCGCAAAGCTCTTTCGAAGACCCGCGTTGCGTACTAAAATATAACCTCGTTGGGGGGCAGCTCTGTACGAAGCATCCGATCAACTCCCGCTTCTGGCGGCACGGCCCCCCACAAGGCCGCAACGCCGGACAGCCTACGGCGTCATGGCCGGGTTGTTCGCAATATTCTGCGTAGCCGCGCCCTACGCGCGTCTCCAGTTGCAAATCGTCCCCCCTTCATTCCGATCCAAGCGACTATCGTTTTCATTAATGACCTGATTATAACAGCCTTGATCATTGCCCAGTTCTGGGTGGTGCGCTGGACGTGGTTGCTGGTGCTCGCCGGGGCATTTTTATTTACCGCCCTGATTTTTGTCCCTGTCACGCTGACATTTCCGGGGGTATTCGCGCCGCGGGGCCTTCTGGGCGCCGGGCTGCAGACCGCCGGATGGATCTCCGCGTGCTGGCACCTGGGATTCCCGATCGGCTTGATCATCGCCATGCTTGTCAGGGGTTCGCGCGAGACGACAGGCGTATGCCGGCTCTCATTCGGCTGGGCCATCGCTCTATGCGTCGCGCTCACGACAGTGATTGTGTGCGGGCTGACCTGGGCCATTCTGGCGTATGGCGAAATCCTGCCGCCGATTTTACAGAACAACATTCAACAAATTCAAAGCTTCGCTCCGACAAATGGACCGATCATGGTGCTGGATGCCCTTGCCTTCCTGTTGCTGTGGCGCAGGGGGCGTTCGGTGCTCGACCTTTGGCTGATGGTCATGTGCTGGACGTGGCTGTTCGAGATTACCCTGGGTGGTGTGTTTGCGGGCTCCCGCTACAGCCTCGGCTGGTATACCGCACGCACATTCCAGATGGCGGCCACATATTTCGTCCTGCTGCTCTTCCTTTCCGAAACGACGGCGCTGTATGCCAACATGGCCAGGCAGTCCATTCAGCGGCGCGGGGCCCGCCATGCGCGGCAGATCGCCATGGACGCAATGGCGGCTTCGATCGGCCACGAAATCAAGCAACCGCTGACGGCAATGATAACCAATGCGAGCGCAGGCCTGCGCCATTTGTCCAATGCCGAACCCGATCTGATAGAACTGCACGCCATTCTTTCGGACATGGTCGGGGAGGGAACGCGGATAAAAAATATCATCGGCGGCGTCCGGACGATGTTCAGGAAAAGCGATCACGACCGGAAGCTGCTGAACATCAACAGGATCATTCGGGATGCGCTGGCCACGGTCGAGCTCGACTTGTCCCTGCAGCGCGTGATCGTCGAAACCGACCTGGACCATGACCTTCCGCCTGTGCTTGCCGACAGCGGCCAGCTGCATCAGGTGTTCGTGAATCTGCTCGCCAACGCGGCGGAAGCGATGGCTGCGATTGCCGGCCGCGCCTCGGTGCTGACGGTGCGGTCCGGCATGATGGCGGGTTCTTCCGACATCGCGGTCACGGTGGCAGATACCGGCGTCGGGATCGCCGACCAGGACAGCCGCCGCATCTTCGAGCCGTTTTTTTCGACCAAGGTTTCCGGCAGCGGCGTCGGCCTTACCGTTTGCCAGGTCATCATCGAGGGCCATGGCGGAAGCCTGCAGGTCTCCGCCAACAAGCCTTATGGAACGATCTTCCGCGTGAGTTTGCCGAGAGGCGGCGATGAGTGAGCCACGACTGTCATCGGCGGACAAAACGATCCGGTGGACCGTTTTGCGTGGCGAACGCCGCGCCACCTAGACCAGCGGCTTCAGGCTGGGGAGGGACCGGGCCCGGCGCTCAACCGGTTGCCGTTCTCATCCACGACCTTCTCGCCATCCTCTTTTGCAAAAGCGCCGCGCTGGGGGGCGGGCAGGATGTCGAGAATCACTTCCGAGGGACGGCACAGCCGGGCGCCAAGCGGCGTGACCACGATGGGCCTGTTGATAAGGGCGGGACGCTCGACCATCAAGTCGATCAAGCGGCCATCGGTCCATGCGGAGTTGTCCAGATTCAGTTCGGGGGCGTTCTTCGCCCTCACCAACTCTCGTGGCGTAAGGCCGGTCAGCTTCAGCAAATGGACCAGTTCCTGCCGGTTCGGCGGCACCTTCAAATATTCGATGATTTCGGGCTCTTCGCCGGAATTGCGGATGAGCCCGAGCACGTTGCGCGATGTCCCGCAAGCCGGATTGTGATAGATCGTGATGGTCATTCGGGCACCTTGATGCTGCGCCTTCCATTATCGCGACACCATCAAGACCCGCAACTCGCTTCAAATCCGCCGGCCGTTCAGCCGCCGATCGTCGCCCCGAAGCCGTATTTCACGGTAAACTGGAAGCGGAGATCGTCGCCGGATGCGCGGTTGAGGTCGGTCCGCTGGCCCCACAGCAACTCGCCGCCGATCAAGACGCTCGAGGCCGGCGAATAAAGAAGATTCGCGGAAGCATAATCACCACTGCGATAGGCATTGAACGCCTGCAGGTTGGTGTTGTCCATCCGATTCATGCTGTAGCCGATCGAGCTGGACCAGGACTTATTCCAATAATGGTCGTAATAAAGCTCGACTCCGAGCATCGGGACGGCCTTCGAGTTCGACCGCAGTAGGAAAGGTCCCCTGCGCGGCAAGATCAACGCCGCCGTCATTCATGTAGCTGGCGATGCCTCGGCCATAGACCACACCCGCCATCAGCTTGTCCCGGTCCAGCACGGCAAGATGGCCGGTGGTGTTGACGCCCCACCCCATGCTGCTGCCCTTGGGCGCGTTGTCCGGCGTGTCGACCGTATCGTAGCCGACGTGCCGGAGGATGCCCGCGAGCTGGAAATGACCCCAGGAACCGCTGGTATAGTAGTGCGCGGTCAAGTCGGGAAGCGGCTCGTCATTGCGGATATTGGCCCCGAGATCGGGATCCAACTGGCGAAGTGTTCCGGGGTCGATGTCATTTCCCGGCCGCTCGATGGCAATGGCGATATTGCTGTGGTCGGTGCGGAACGGCGTATAGCGGATTTGCACATTGCGATAGTTTATCGCGCCATTGGGACCCCAATAGTCGATCCCGTTCGGAATAATATCCGAGTCCATGAACGTGCTGAAGGTTTGGCCGGCCAGCAGATTCCCCCATTCCGCAAAAGCGTGCCGCAGGCGGAACGTCGTCTGTCCCTGGTCCACACCGGTGCCGAACAGGTCGAATTCGAACTTGAAGGTGATGTCGCCAAGATTGTTGTTCACCGGCACGTCGCCGTTGACGCCGAACCGGCTCTGCTTCACCGAAACCGAGCTTTGCCCGTTGCTGCCGAAGGCGTCGGCGTTGTTCTCGGTGGGAATTTTGGAGGGACGCAGCGTATCGTCCCAGTTGGGATCCACCCTATTGGCGTCATAGATATAGTCCGCCTGGGCGGAGCCATAGATATTGAAGGTGGGCGCCTGCGCGCTCGCCGGCACGGCGAAAAAAAGCCCGGGTCCCACAAAGGCGCCGGCAATTGTGCAAGCCCGCGCAAAAATTCGTCGATGCAACATTCGCTTTCCCTTCTCGACAGGACCTCTTGAAGCGCTAGCCATTCACGTCGCCTCATTCTGTGTTGATTTGTTCACGGAACAATTGGACTTAGGTCCCATGACGCCGTGCATCGCGCGGGCTATTCGCAATCGCCGTTCCGATCAGTGCGCGGTCAGGCCCGCGTCGTGGAATATCCCGATCGCCTTGGCGACCGCGTCTGGTGATGGCGGGTTGGTCGCAGCCAGGGAATAACCGATCTTGAGCTTCTCCCATTTGAAGCGGCCCATCTGGTGGAATGGGAGAATCTCCACGCGTTCCACTACGCCCAGGGATTGCCCGAAATCCGCGATTCGTTTCATCTCTTCCGGGTCATCCGTAAGATCCGGCACCAGCACATAGCGCAGCCACATCGGATGGTTGAGCGCCGACAGCCTTTGACAGAATTCAATCACCGGCGCGTTGTCCTCCACGGCCGTCACGCGCCTGTGCTGCGCCGGCGTGAACGCTTTCATGTCGAGAATGACCAGGTCTATGTTCGCCAATTCCGCGTCGGAAAGCTTGCTGCCATAAAACCCGTTGGTTTCGATCGCGGTGTGCACACCAAGACGCTTGGCTTCGTCGAACAACCTGGCGGCAAAGCGCGACTGCATCAACGGTTCGCCCCCCGAGAGCGTGAAACCGCCATGCATCGCCTTCAATCCACCGGCATATTTGCGCAGCTCCCCTGTCGCACGCGCCAGCGATACGGGCATTCCGTTGGACAGGGTCCAGGTGTCGGGGTTGTGGCAATATTGACAACGGAACATACAGAGCGTGGTCCAGGCGACCAGACGAATACCCGGACCGTCGACCGCGGATCCGGTCGTGAAGGAATGGATGAATCCCAGATCGCCGCTGGCGATTGCGGCCCGTCTTTCCGCCTCGGAAACCTGCCGGCTGAGACCCGTCCTCAACTCGAACGGACTGCCCTCGAGGGAAGGCGCTCCATTGCCAGTCACGCCGGGAGCCATTTCACTCTCCATGGAAAGTTCTTGAAATCACGTCCATCTGCTGTTCGCGCGTCAGACGGACGAAATTGACGGCGTAGCCCGAGACGCGGATGGTCAGGCTGGGATATTTCTCCGGGTGGTCCATCGCGTCCATCAGCGTCTCGCGGTTCAACACGTTCACGTTCATGTGATAACCGGTGGTGCCGAAATAGGCGTCCAGGATCGCCACCATGTTGGCAATGCGTTCGTCGCGCTCGCGGCCAAGCCCGCTGGGAACGATGGTGGTGGTGAGAGAGATGCCGTCGGCTGCGTCCCGGTAGGGAATCTTCGCGACCGACGCGGCCGAAGCGTGAATGCCATGGCTGTCGCGGCCATGCATGGGATTTGCGCCGGGGGCGAAGGGCTCGCCGCGGCGGCGCCCATCCGGCGTGTTCCCCGTCGCCTTGCCATAAACAACATTGGAGGTGATGGTGAGCACCGACTGGGTGTGGGTGGCGTTGCGATAGGTGGGATGCTTGCGAAGCTTGGTCATGAAGCTCGAGACCAGCCAGCCCGCCAGATGGTCCACCCGGTTATCGTTGTTGCCGAAGAATGGGAATTCGCCTTCGGTGACGTAATCCACGACCAGTCCGGTGGTGTCACGGATCACTTTGACCTTGGCGTGCATGATCGCCGACAGACTGTCCACGACCACCGACATGCCCGCGATGCCGAAGGCCATGGTGCGGAGCGGCGCGTAATCGTGGAGCGCCATTTCCAGACGCTCATAGGCGTATTTGTCGTGCATATAGTGAATGACATTCATGGCGCTGACATAGACTCCGGCTAGCCAATCCATCATCCGCTCGAACCGGGGAAGGATGTCGTCCGGATCCAGATAGTCGCCTTTGACCGGCTCGAATTTCGGCCCGATCTGCTCACCGCTGATTTCGTCCCTGCCGCCATTGATCGCATAGAGCAGGCATTTCGCCAGGTTGGCGCGCGCGCCAAAGAACTGCATCTGCCGCCCCACCCGCATGGGCGAAACGCAGCAGGCGATGGCGCCATCGTCGCCCCAGGCATTGCGCATGATGGAGTCATTCTCGAACTGGATGGAGCTGGTATCGATCGCGACCTTGGCGGCGAAACGGCGGAACGGTTCAGGCAAGCCTGGCGCGTACCAGATGGTGAGATTGGGCTCGGGGGCGGGTCCAAGATTGTAAAGCGTCTGCAGGAAGCGGAAGCTGCTCTTGGTCACCAGCGGGCGGCCGTCGTCGCCCATCCCGCCTATCGATTCCGTCACCCAGGTCGGATCGCCGGAGAACAGCTCGTCATATTCCGGTGTCCGGAAGAAGCGAACGATCCTGAGCTTCATCACGAAATCGTCGACGATCTCCTGGGCTTCGGATTCCGTCAGCAATCCCCCGTGCAGGTCGCGCTCGAAATAGATGTCGAGGAAACTTGAAGTGCGGCCAAGCGACATTGCCGCCCCATTTTGCTCTTTCACGCCTGCCAGGTAGCCAAAGTAGAGCCATTGGACGGCTTCGCGCGCAGTGCGCGCCGGATGGGAAACGTCGAAGCCATATTTGGCCGCCATCTCCTTCAGCTCGCGCAGGGCGCGGATCTGCTCGGCCAATTCCTCGCGATCGCGGATGATGCCGTCGGACGAAGGCTCGGGATCGAGCGCTTTCTTTTCCTCCATCTTGCGCGCGATCAACCGGTCCACGCCGTAGAGGGCCACCCGCCGGTAGTCGCCGATGATGCGGCCGCGGCCATAGGCGTCCGGAAGCCCGGTCAGGATGTGCGAGCTGCGGCAGCGGCGAATGTCATCGGTGTAGGCATCGAACACCGCGTCATTATGGGTCTTGCGATACTTGGTGAAGATTTCGGCCAATGACGGGTCCGGCGTATAGCCGTAGGTCTTCAAGGCGTTGATGACCAGGCGAATGCCGCCGTTCGGCATGATGGCGCGCTTCAGGGGCGCGTCGGTCTGCAACCCGACGATGATCTCGCTGTCCTTGTCGATATAGCCGGGCTCGTGCGCCGTTATCGAGCTGGGGATCTGGGATATGTCGAGCACGCCTTTCTTGCGTTCTTCCACCATGAGCGCCTGAAGTTTCGACAAGATCGCTCCCGTCCGTTCGGTCGGGCCCGCGAGAAACGAATCGTCCCCGTAATACGGCTCCACATTTTCCTGGATGAAATTGCGAACATCGATCTCCTTGGTCCAAAGACCAGGATGGAACTGGAACCAAGCTTCGGTGCCATCGTGAGGTTTCTGCGATTTGACTGCCTGCAATGCCATTTGCCGTCTCCTCAATTCGTTGCCGAGCCATGTTTGGGTTGGAGCGGAGCCCCGGATGAATTGCCGGCAGCGGAAAGCCGGGCGGGTCCTGTTTCGCGCAGAAACAGCGCAAGGATGATCGCCAGCGCGACGCCAAAAACGAGGGGCGCAAATGCTTGCTGGTAATGGGCGAGTTCACGCGGACCTCCGGCGCCGGCGCGGGCAAGCAAATCGCCGAACACGGGGCCCAGAAGCGCCGACAGGGAAAAGTTTATGAAATTGATCACCCCGGTGGCGGTGCCGCTATGCTCCGGGCGGTTCGCTTCCTTGATCACCGTGTAGGGCAGCATCGCTGCGCCAGACCCGATGCCCAGAACAAGGCCCAGGCTGTAGACCGGGAAACTTCCCTGCTTGCCGTAGAGGATGACGGCAAGGCACGCGAGCACGACAGTTGCGCCGCCAAGGATCACCGGCTTCCGGCGCCCGATCCGGTCGGACAGCGCACCCAGCAAAGGGCAACCGATGATCCAACCGAACGGGACCGACGCCGAGCGCAATACCGCGACATCATAGGGAACATTGTGGGCTTCCTGGAGAAAGCGCACGCCCCACACCATGTCGAAAATGGTCGTGGGCAGGAATATCAGTCCCGCAATCAGTCCGCACAGGATGGACTGCGGATTGCGGGCGACAAGAGCGATCGCCGTCGCGGATTTTCTTGCCCAGTCGCCCCGCACCAAATCCCGACTCTTGGGCTTGGCGTTCGAAGGCATGAAGAAAAACAGGAACGCGGCAATGACGAGACCGGCAACGCCCATGATGATCCAGAACGTGCTCCACGGGAGGCCAGCGCCGATGGCGGGACCCACCGCAAATTGGCCGGCCGAGCCACCCGCCATTCCGAACATCTGCGTCACCCCGATGAGGGTCGCCGCCAGCGACGCCGGAAAACTCGTGGTTGCAATGTAAGCGGCGCCGATCAGCGCGAAGACGCCCCCTGCTCCCTGGACGAACCGGCCAATCGAGGCCAGCGTCGGATCGCCGGTGGCGAAGAGGAAGGCCCCCACGCCTACCAGGGCCGCGCCAATCGGCACCACAACGCGCGGACCGACTTGGTCCATCGCAATTCCGGCGACCAGGCTGAAGGGCGCGTAGCCGTAATAGAAGAGCCCGACCAGGGACCCGAGCGCCGCCGTGCTGATGCCGAAGGCCTGGCCAAGCTCCGGCATCATCACGGCCGGTGCCGACCGCATCACATATTGATAGAAGTAAAACAGCGACGTTATCAGCCAGGCGAGCGCCGCGGCGTTGATCAGACGGCTTGATTTGTCCTGGGCGGACCCCAAAGCACGGCTCAGCAAAGAATCACGGAGACCGCAAGGCCTCCTTCGGACGTCTCCTTGTATTTCGAGTTCATCTCCTTGGCCGTCAGCGCCATCGCATCAACCGTTTGGTCGAGATCCACCCG
Organism: uncultured Alphaproteobacteria bacterium; assembly: GCA_963766265.1. Lineage (GTDB taxonomy): Bacteria > Pseudomonadota > Alphaproteobacteria > Micropepsales > Micropepsaceae > Rhizomicrobium. The sequence goes on along the minus strand of CAVXYX010000005.1, from coordinate 159,393 downwards.
CCGGTTGACCGGAATCTCGTTCTTGGCGATCAGATATCCTGTCCATGACTTCACCGCGCCGAAGGCGCAGCGCTCGATACAGGGTATCTGAACATATCCGGCGACCGGATCGCAGGTCATGCCCAGATGATGTTCCAGCGCGGCCTCGGCGGCATTGGCGGCGACCTGCGGCGATTCCCCATAGGCGTGAGCCAGAAGGGCGGCGCCCATCGCGGAGGCCACGCCGATCTCGGCTTGGCACCCGCCTTCGGCGGCGGACAGTGTCGCATTGTGCTTGCAGAGATAGCCGATGACCGCTCCGGCCAGCAGTCCTTCGCGAATCTTGTCTTCCGAGAGCTTGGCGCCTTCCTCTCCCATCGAATAAATGACCGCGGGCATGACGCCGGCCGATCCTCCCGTGGGCGCGGTGATCACAAGGTGGCCGCGCGCATTCTCTTCCGATCCTGCCAGAGCATAGGCTGACACCAGACTGATGGCCTTGCGCGCCACACCTTCCTGTTTGGTGGCACTCTCATAAACGTCATGGGCTTTGGTCTTCAGCTTGATCGGTCCCGGCAAGGTGGAGGTCGGCGCCGCCAATCCGGCCTTTACCGTCGCACGCATGGCGCCCAGAATCTTGTCGAGATAGGCATTCACCTCCGCCTCGGATTTTCCGGAGACGGATACTTCGTTGGCCATCGCCAATTGCGCCAGCGACAGGTTGTTCTTCTTGGTGTGCGCCAGAATTTCTTTCATGGTCGCATAGGGATATTTCGGCGCGCCCTTCTTGGGCGGCGTGTAGCCTTTCCATTCGATGAAGCCGCCACCGACCGAATAATATTCCTGCTCCAGAAGCACCTTATCGCCCGCCATGAGCTTGCAGGTCATGGTGTTGGGATGGGGGAACTTCCCTTCCGTCTTGTCGAAAACGACGTCCGTGAGCGAGGCGTTGAACGGCTTGGCCCCCAGCTTCACGGGGAAGACCTGGTTGGGATTGTCCCGCAGGCCATCCAGGAAGGCAGGATCAATGGTCGCCGGCTCTTTTCCCAGGATGCCGGCCAGCGAAGCGCGCTCGGTGCCGTGACCTTTTCCCGTGGCGCTGAGGCTGCCGAACAAATTGATCTTGAAGGCGGTGGCTTGATTGCGCTCCGCCTCGGGCAGCTTGGTGCAGCGCTGATAGAAGTCGTAGGTGATGCGCATCGGGCCGATCGTGTGCGACGACGAAGGACCCGGACCGACCTTGTAGAATTCATCCACCGTGGTCATCACCGGTCCCTTCGATTTTTTGACCACGTTCAGGCTTGGATCCAGCGTGACCGGCGTTTTGGGATCCTTTGCCGGTACTTGGGCGAAGGCGGCGATCGGGCGGCCGGTCAACGCGGCAATCGCGGTGGCGAGTGCGCTGCGCATCATGAAGGCGCGGCGGTCCGACCCGCGCGGCGGTTCGGTCAAATCCAGTTCAGGAACGGGAGTCTAGGGGCTTCTGCGGAAGGGTCATGGCGGCACCTCATCGAACGCTCCGGCCGAAGCGAAGAGCCAACGAAGCTCGCTCGCTGGTCACAATTCTCGGACGGTCCGCCGAGCACCCCGCCATACGCCGCCGCGAAGTTGACCGGCAATTAGACCTTCGTCCAATGACGCGCGGAAAGCCTCGATTTTGTTGATCGTTTTCACATGCGGGAAACGGCGCTGGCGCAAATTCGCAGGCTTGGATACAAAGCATCATTGGTCGCCGGGGGAAGGTCTTACACATGCGCGCGGTTCGTAAACTTGGCTGCCCTCGCGGGCGGCTTTGCGGTTTTGTGACAGCCGGATCTTCCTGAATGGATCCCGCTTTGCTCTCCCGCATCGCGGGCATCGTCTTCACCCCCAGCGATTTCCTGCTCCTGCTTCTGGTTTTGGGCGTGGTCCTGCAATGGACGCGCTACCGTCGCACGGGCAAGGCCTTGGTGATCGCGGCGGTGGCGGTTTTTCTCGTGATCGTCGCTTTCCCGGTTGACGAATGGCTGGGCGCGCCGCTGGAGGGCCGCTTTCCCCGCCCGCCTTGGCCCGCCCATGTCGATGGGATGATCGTGCTGGGGGGCGGCGAGAACGGCGCCGTCTTCGCCGCGCGCGGCGTGCCGGGATTCACCCCCGGCGAGAGCCGGATGGTGGCGGCGGCCGAGCTGGTGCGGCGCTATCCCGAGGCCAAATTGGTTTTCTCCGGCGGCATGGCGCCGCTTGAGCGCGGGCCGATGTCCGAAGGAAAAGTGGCGGGTGTCATCCTTCAGCAAATGGGCGTGCCGCCCTCACGCCTGATTTTGGAAAACCGCTCCCGCAACACTTGGGAGAACTTCATCTACACCAAGGCGATTGCCCGGCCCCAGCCGGGCGAGACATGGCTGGTGGTGACGTCCGCCATGCACATGCCACGTGCCATGGGAATCGCGGCGAGATTGCACTGGCATGTCCTGCCATGGCCGTCGGACTATCTCACCACCGGCAAGAAGGAAGGAATGGATTGGAATTCGAGTCTCGCCTCGCGCTTGGCGACGATCGAATTCGCCGTTCATGAATGGGCCGGACTTACCGCCTACCGGCTGATGGGACGGCTGGGCGATTCATCATCGCAATCCGTGCCATAATGGACGCGTACGGAATTATGCTCCCTGCCGATGCTGTTGCAAGCATTGCGGGGGCGGCTTAACATAATTTTCCATGCTTGCAGAAAGGTCCTCCTGTGATTGATTCCGAGAAAATTCTCGCCATCATTTCGCGCGAGGCTGCCATCGACCGGTCTCGCCTGGCGCCGGGCGCCACTTTGGACGAGCTGGCAATCGCATCGCTGGACATAATCAACATCCTCTTCGCCATCGAAGATGAATGCGGCGTCGAGCTTGAGGCGGCGGAATTCGAGGGGGTCAAGACGGTTCAGCAATTCCTCAACGTGGTCTTGGCCAGGGCAAGCTCCGTACGGCAAGCGGTTCCCCAATCCTCGACGTGACCGGCCGGAATTTTTGACGGGGATGGAATGACACGCGTGGTGATTACCGGGCTGGGGTGCGTTTCGGCCCTGGGCCGAGGTGTGGCCGCGACCTGGTCGGCGCTCAAAGAGGGGCGTTCGGGGCTGGCTTGGACCAAGGTGGAAGGCGTCGATCCCACCCTGTTCGCCGAGGCGCCCACCGGTCAGGTCCGCGAAGAAGATGCCATCGAGCCGCGAGGCCTGGCCGACACCAAAGGTTTCAAGACTCTGGACCGTTTTTGCCGCTTGGCGGTGATCAGCGCGGCCGAGGCGTTGGCCGATTCCGGGTTCGTGGACGCCAAATACGATCCCGACGATGTCGCGATCATCTTCGGCAGTTCCACCGGCGGCCTCACCAGCCTGGAAGAAAGTTATTTCCGTATCTATGGCCAGCGGGCAGGACGCGTGCACCCGATGACGGTTCCGCGTTTCATGGGCAGCGGCGCCGCCAGCGTGATCTCTCTCACCTTCGGAATCACCGGGCCGGCCTGGTGCATTTCCAGCGCCTGCGCGTCAAGTTCTCATGCTATCGCCGAAGCCGCCTACTTGATAAAGGCGGGACGGGCGAAAGCGGTGCTGGCGGGCGGCGCGGAAGCCAGTATCACCTATGGACACACGCTGGCCTGGCAAAGGCTGGGCGCGCTGGCCAAGGACGTCTGCCGGCCTTTTTCCATCAATCGCACCGGCATGGCGTTGGCGGAAGGCGCCGCCGCCCTGGTGCTGGAGGATTACGACGCCGCCAGAAAAAGAGGCGCGCCGATCTATGGCGAAATCACCGGCATGGGCTTTTCCTCCGACGCCTATCACCTTACCCAGCCCAAGGCCGAGGGCGCCGCCAAAGCCATGCGGCAGGCGTTGAAGCAGAGCGGTCTTGATTCGGACACGCGGTTCCTTATCAGCACGCACGGGACCGGCACCGAACTCAACGATGTGAGCGAAGCCGCGGCGATCCGTTCCGTCTTCGCCGAGCGATTGGACCGGCAGGTCGCCATCGCCACCAAATCGTCGCATGGCCATCTTCTGGGGGCTACCGGGGCGCTGGAACTGGCGGCCGGTCTTTTGGCGCTCAAGGAAGGTCTTGCGCCACCGGTCTGCAATTTCGAGGGACCCGATCCGGCCTGCCTTCTGCCGCTGGCGGTGAATGAACCCGCGCCGCTCAAAGACGTAGCGCTGATCTCCAACTCCTTTGCTTTTGGCGGATTGAATTCGGTCCTGGTCGTGTCGCCGGTGTGAACCCGGCGCCCGAACAATTTTGTTTTGCCCCGCCTTGCGTTAGCTTTCGACCATGACGTCCCAAGCGCTCTTTCAACAGGCCGTGTCGCTGCACCAGCAAGGCCAGCTTGCGGAAGCCGCCACCATCTATCGCCGGCTTCTGGCGGATGCGCCCGCCGATTTTCAGCTTCAGTACCGTCTTGCGTTGCTCTTGTTTCAGCAGCAGTGCCCCAGTGAGGCGATGGCGGCGGTAAAGACCGCGCTCGCTTTTCATCCCGATCAGCCCGACGCGCTGATGCTGCGAGGCACGATCCTGGCGTCGGCCGGGCGGCGCGAAGAAGCACTGGGCGATTTCGACCGCGTGCTGGGGCAAAAACCCGATCATCCTGGCGCGCTTTTCAATCGCGCGTTGGTTCTGTTCGAATCCGGGCGCCACGCGGAGGCGGTGAAAGGCTTCGAGCGTTTTCTGGCGAAGGTGCCCGACTCCGCGGAAGCTTGGGTCAATCGCGGCGCCGCCTTGCAGGAATTGGGACGCCATGACGACGCGCTTTCCAGTTATGGCCGCGCGCTGACGCTCAATCCCGCGCATGGTCTGGCCTGGCAAAATCGCGGCACCTTGCTCAAGGGGCTGGGCCGTTTGCCGGAGGCGCTGGAAAGCTTCGACAAGGCGGTGGCGCTGATGCCGCGCCACGCCGGCGCATGGCGCGGGCGCGGCGTAACCCTGATGAACCTGCTTCAATTCGACGAGGCGCTGAAATGCCTCGACCGGGCGCTGGAGATCGTTCCAGGCGAGCCGGCACTCCTTAAGGATCACCATGCCCTGGTGGATGCGATGCGCCTGTTCGCCGGGATGCCGGCGGACGCCGATCCGGCCGAGGTCTGGCATCATCGCGCCGCCTTCCTGCAGATCCACCGGCGCCTTGAGGATTCGCTTCAGGCACTCGATCAGGCGCTGGCCATCCAGCCCGACTACCTCCCCGCCTTGATCCGCAAAGGCCAGGTCTTGACCGAGCTTGGGCGCACGGAAGACGGAATGACGAGTTATCGGCGTCATGCGGAAGCCGCCTACGGCGGAACGGCGGCAAGCAGCCCCGCCGATCCGGAGCACAAACAACGCCATGACCGGGACCAGCGCGATTTCCTGGCCGCACACGGCATCCGTCACGGGGACTTTCATCTCGACCCCGGCGCGCGCGTTCCCGTCGCCGTCAATCCCGCCAATGCCGAAAGCGCGGCGCGCCAATGGCGCGAAAGCAATCCGCAGATCGCGGTGATCGACAATCTCCTCACCCCCGAAGCGCTGGAAGGCTTGAGGCTGTTCTGCCGCGGCTCGACCATGTGGCGGCGCCCTTACCGAAACGGTTATCTGGGGGCAATGCCGGAATATGGCTTCGCCTGCCCCCTGCTGGCGCAGATCGCCGACGAATTGCGCGAAATGTTTCCCAGCGTGATCGCAGGACACGGCCTTTGCCTCTTATGGGGCTTCAAATATGACAGCCGGCTCTCGGGCATCCCCATGCATGCCGACCAGGCGGCGGTGAATGTGAATTTCTGGATCGCGCCGGAAGACGCCAACCGCGACCCGGAAAGCGGCGGACTTGTGGTGTGGCCGGTGAAGCCGCCGACGGATTGGGACTTTGACCGCTACAACAAGGACGAAGCCGGCATTCGCGCCTTTTTGGCAAAAGAAGGCGCCAAGCCGGTCGTCATCCCCCACCGCGCCAACCGGGCAGTGGTGTTCGATTCCGACCTGTTCCACGAAACCGATCGGATCGATTTCGCCGAGGGCTATCTCAATCGCCGCATCAACGTCACCATGCTCTATGGCAGGCGCAGCTTTCACGGCGGCTGACGGGTTTCCGCTTGCGCGTGAAAGGGCTAGTCTCAATCCATGGCGGCCGGCGGTTCAGACATGGCAGCGGGCCAACCGATCGGGATTGGCATCATCCGAAGCGGGCATGCGCCGCTGCGCGGCTATGGTGCGGCCGCGACGCTGGCTGCGCTGGCGCTTGTGATCGGCATTTCCATCCATAGTCGGCAGTCAGGATTGGGCGACTTCCAGATGCGTGCCTGCCTGGAGCCGGTTTACGCCGGCCTGTTCGGCACCGGACCCGGGGCGATGGATCGCTGCCTTCAATCGCGCGCCAAGCTGTTCGGCGCGCGCGACGCCGGATGGCTGCGCTATGTCCGTCACCTGGAAGCCAGTTGTCCCGCCAGCATCGGCATGCAGGGCCAAGCGATCTGCGAATTCCAGGTAAAAGCCGGCGAGGATCGTTCCGGCATTGGCTGGCGCAGCAAACGCTATCAAAAACCCGACTAATTGCCGGATTCGACCGGCAAGCCGCGCTTCACCCAGTCCTGGAACGAGCCGTCATAGAGCTTCGCGTCGATGCCCAATGTCCGCGCCGCGAACACCACCGCCGTGGCCTGGATGCCGATATGGCAATAGGCGATCACATGGTCGCCCGCCTTGTAGCCGGCTTCGCTGAACATCTGGCGCAATTCCTCCGGCGATTTGAGCTTGCCGTCGGGCCCGGTGATGGTGGTGAAAGGGATATTCCTGGCGCCCGGAAGATGGCCCTTGCCGCCCATGCTGACCTGCTCGCCCGAATAGAAATTGGCCGCGCGGCCGTCTATCACGTCAAAGCCTTGCGTCTTCAGATGTGCCTGGACGAAATCCGCGTTCACGATGGCCGGATGGAGCATGAGCGGCTTCAGAACGCCGGGCGCGACGGGTGCGGCGTCAGTGGTGACGGCGCGGCCTTGCGCTTTCCATTCCTTCAAGCCGCCATCCAGAAGATAAGAGCGAGTTCCGAAACCCGCCGCATCCAAAGTGAGCAGGATACGGGTGGCGCGCGGGATGGTTTCGGAATCCGAATAGACCAGCACGCGCGAATTATCGGAAATGCCCAGGGCTTCCAGTTGCTGGCGCAGCACCTCCGCGGAAGGCAATTCGGTGGAGAGGCCTTGCGGATCGCTCACCGTAACCTGGTCCAGATCGGCCAGATGCGCGCCGGCAATGTGGCCCGCCTGAAAGCTCGCCGTATTGCCGGCATGGAGAATGACCAAATCCTTGTCGGCCGCGTGTTGGGTGAGCCAGGCGGGTGTCACCACGAGTTCGCCGCGCGGATCGGCGGCCTGGGCCGGACCAGCAAACGCGAGCGCGGCGACAAGCAGCAGGGGGGTGCCGAGGAGTTTCATTTGTCGGGCGTATTTGAGGTTTCGATGGGCAGATGACGCTTGGACCAGTCCTGGAACGAGCCGTCATAAAGCTGCATGTCCAGACCCAGCGTCCGGCCGGCAAACATCACGGCGCTGGATTGCCCGCCCACCTGGCAATAGGCGATCACATGATCGCCCGGCTTGTAGCCGGCATGGGTGAACATCTGGCGCAACTCGTCGGACGATTTGAGCTTGCCGTCGCTGTTCATCACGTTGGTATAGGGAAGGCTTTTGGCGCCGGGAATATGCCCGTCACCGTCGAGCTTGGCCACCAGCCCGCCATAGAACATGGCCTCGCGGGCATCGATCAGGTCGTAATCGGGCGCCTTCATGTGCGACTGGACGAAATTGGCGTCCACGACGATGGGCCGCATCTTCAAGGGCGAGAGATGGCCGGGCGCGATCTGCGCGGCGTCGGTGGCGAGAGCGTGGCCTTCCTTCTTCCAATCCGCCAGCCCGCCGTCCAGCAGCATGGAACGGTCGCCGAATCCGGCGGCGTCGAGCGAGAACATCACGCGCGTGCCGCGCTGGAATTCGCTGCCCTCATTGTAGACGACGATGCGCGAATTGTCGGAAATGCCCAGAGCTTCCATTTTTTGCCGCAGCATGTCCGCTGCCGGCACTTCCATGGTGAGGCCTTCCGGCGTGTTGACCGACAGATTGTCTTTTACCAGGCGCGCGCCGGGAATATGGCCTGCCTGATATCCTGCGTCCGTGCCCACATGCAGGATCACCAGATCCTTGTCGGCGTGCATGGGAGGCAAGCCAGGCCGGCGTGACCACAAGGTCATCGCGCGGCGCTGCCGCATTGGCGGCCGTTGCGATGCCGGCCAAGGCGGCGGCGAACAAAACAGGCTTCCACATCGTGACGACCTTTCTTGTCGCCGCGTCAGCGTGCGGCATTGATGACCTGCAGTTGGGTGATATTCGTTGATGCTCTCTTCGCCCATCTCGGCGCCGATGCCTGATTCCTTGGCGCCGCCGAAGGGGATATTGGGCGCAAGTTCGCTGTGCTTGTTGATCCAGACCGTGCCTGCATCCATGCGCTCGGCCAGCGCCTGGGCGCGCTCCGGATTGGACGACCATACCGACGCGCCCAGCCCGTAGGGCGAGGCATTGGCGCGGGCCAGCGCATCTTCGGGGTCGGAATATTTGATCACCGGCAATACCGGACCGAATTGCTCCTCGTCCACCAGCCTTGTGCCGTCCGCAATGTCGCGCACGATGGTGGGGCGGATGAAATAACCTTTTTCCGGCACCGCTCCCGCCGGCCAGAACTTTGCCGTGCTTGCCGGCATCGTCGATGATGTCCTTCACTTTTTCGAACTGCATGCGGTTCTGCAGCGGCCCGAACTGGGTACCCTGCTCCAGCCCGTCGCCCACCACCGCCTCCTTGGCGAGCGACACCAACTCCTCGCACATCCGGTCATAGATGGATTCGTGGACATAGAGCCGCTTCATGGCGACGCAGACTTGGCCCGAATTGCGGAAGGCGCCTTGGAAGATGCCGGGCGCCGCTTTCTTGGGGTCGGCGTCGTCGAGCACGATGCCCGCGTCATTGCCGCCCAGTTCCAAGGTGATGCGCTTGATGGTTTCGGCAGCGCTGTTCATCACTTTCTTGCCCGTCGCCGACGAGCCGGTGAAGGAAATCTTGCGCACATCGGGGTGCCTGGTGAGCTCGCCGCCCAAATCATTGGCGTCGGTGATCACGTTCAAGCACCCCCGGCGGCAGCGCGTCCTTGATCAACTCGGCGAAGCGCAAGGTGGAAAGCGGCGTGGTGGGCGCGGGCTTCAAGACCACGGTGTTGCCGGCAAGAAGCGCGGGCGGCACCTTCGAGCCCAGAATGATGAGCGGGAAATTCCACGGCACGATCAATCCCACCACGCCCAAGGGCTTCCTGCGCAACTCCACTTTGCGCGAGGCATCGTCCTCGATCACCTTGGCGGCAAGATCGAAATTCGAAAAATAATGGAACATTGCGGCAAGGCCAAAGGCTTCGCCGGTGGCGTCGGCCAGCGGCTTGCCTTGTTCCTGGGTGAGGAGCCGCGCGAGTTCATTGGCGTTGGCCTGAACGATCTTCGCGATCGCCTGCAGCGCCTTGCGGCGCTCCGCGAGCGGGGTGGCGCTCCAGGCCGGAAAGGCGGCCTTGGCGGCGGCGACGGCTTTTTCCAACTGCGCCTTGGAGGCGCGCGGCGCCACCGCCAGAACCTCTTCGGTCGCCGGATTGAGCACATCCATTTGCGCGGCGCCGTCTTCCAGACAGCCATTGATCAAAAGCTTGAACGTCATCGGCGAACCTCCGGCAGAGTTCTGCGCATGCAAATTTTCCCCGCCCGTCCGCGATATTTGCATGAATAACGTCTGATGGCGAGGCGCGCCGCCTGTCATCTCCCCGCCATTCGCGCCTGCTGCCGGCGATGGCCGAGAATGAAGAACGGCAAGGAGCAAAGCTGCGCGGCCACCGCAAATACCACCAAGGCAAGACGGGATTCTTGGTAAAGCAGGCCCACCGCGATGCTGCCGATCAGCCAGCCCGAACCATATCCGGCATAGAACAAGCCGAATGCCAGGCCCCGCTTCCGGTCCGGCAGGATGCCAGCCACCAGCGCCTTGAACAACGTGTCCTGGACCGCATAGCCCACGCCCCAAAGCGGCATGGCCAACAGCACCGCAACCAAGGACCCTGAAAACACCAGTGGCGTGAACAGGGCCGAGATCACCACGGCGGCCAGCACGACATTCATGCCGGCACGGTCGAACAGCCGGCCCAAGACCAAATTGGCGATCACACCGAAGCCGGTCGCGAAGGCCAGCGTCACCGGCATCCAGACCTTGGAAACAAGACCCGCGCTGACGAGATGGAAGGAGACCAACTCATAGCTCATCAAGCCGGCGGCGAACAAAGCGCCACCTGTCATGTAGAACCAGAAGGCCGGAGTGAATTCGCGCTCGGGCGCGGGTTTGCCTTCCGCAAGATCGGCAGGCACGGGAAAGCCCAGCCGCGCGATGGTCAACGATGCCAAAGCCAGCAGCGACGACAGCAACAGCATCGCATAGGCCATCGCATAGCTGCCCTTGAGGAAAAGGACTGTCGCCACCAGCAACGGCCCTAGCGTGGCGCCGGTCTCATCAAGCGCGGTGTTGACCGCGAACACCCATCCCGTGCCGAACCTTGCCGTGGTGTAGGAGAGCATGGATTCGATCGTGGGCTTGCGGATGGCGCGGCCGATGCGCTCGGCCAGCATCAGGACGGCGGCAAGCTGCCAGCTGGTGGCCAGCGCCATCGCCGGCACCGCCAGCAGGTTGATGGCATAGCCGATGAAAGAGATCGGCCAATATTTGCCAGTCCGGTCGGCGACATGGCCGGCAATGGCGCGAAGGCTGTAGCCCAGAAATTCGCCCAAGCCGGCGACGATGCTGATCAGCGCCGCGCCCGCCCCCAGCGTCCCCAGGAAGGGGCCATTGATGCTGCCCCCGCCTTCATAAGTAATGTCGGCGAACAGATTGACCATGCCCATGGTGAGCACGAAGCGAAACGCGGTCGAGTTCGAGGGCGGCACTTATTCTTGCTCTTGTGCTGGCCATCTGCCCGCTTTCCGGATTCGCGGGAGCGAACCTAGCGAAATTCCATGGCGGTTTCGCGGGGCCGGCGCCGGGATGTTCCCTCACCTGCGCCCCCCGGAGCGTCATTTAAGTTGTTGATTTGTTCTTTGTCTCTTGTGCCGTCCGGGCCGAGTTCCCACTATTCGCCCAAGCCATTGGCAGGCATTATCCAAAATGCCGCCATCGGGGAATCGGTCGGGGATGAAAGCATGACGAACAGCAGCCTGCTTCTGGCCTCCCTGGACGATGTCCTGGAGCAGGGCGAGCGTTTGTTGCATGGGCTTTCCGACAGCCAATATGCGGGCAAAGTCACCGAGGCCGGCGCCTCGATCGGGGCGCATTATCGTCACAGCCTCGAGCATTTCCAGTTGATGTTCGAGGCCATCCAGCAGCCGGCGATCGATTATGACCGCCGCGCCCGCGATGGCAGCCTGGAGAATGAAAGATTGCTGGCGCTGTCGCTGACGCGTGACTTGCGCCACGCCGCGCGCTTCCTCAATTCCGCGCAGCTCGACCGGGTGATCGAGACGCGGAGCCAGACTTCGTACCGTGATGCCGCCTCTTCCACCGCCGCTTCCACCTTCGGGCGGGAAGTAATGTACGCGGTGGCCCACGCCATGCACCATTACGCGCTGATCGCCTTCATCTGCCGGCTGCGGAAAATCCCCGTGCCGCAGAATTTCGGCGTGGCGCCTTCGACGCTGCAATATCAAAGACAAAGCGCTTCGGCCTGAGACCAGTGATGACCGCAATGCCCATCAGCATGATATTGGCCAAGGCGGGATCCCTGTTCTTCATGACGTTCATTTCGGAAGACGCCGCCATGCTGGGAGGAGCCGCCATGACGGCGACGGGGGTGTTGGCGACGCCCCTGGTGTTCGCGGCATGTTTTCTGGGCATCTGGCTGGGCGACATGGGGCTTTATGCGCTGGCGCGCTATTTCGGGCGCCCGCTGTTCGGCCGCGCCTGGGTGAAGCGGCGCATCAATGACGAGCAATTGGCCCGGAGCGAGGCCTGGCTGAAGAAGCGCGGGCCATGGGTCCTGCTGGTGGTCCGCTTCGTTCCGGGCTTGAGGCTTCCCACCTATCTTCTGTCCGGCATGCTGGCGATGCCTTTTCTGTATTTTGCCGCTGCCACCGGGGTTATCGCCCTGGTGTGGGTGGGCCTTCTGATCGCACTGGCGAAGATCCTTGGCGCCGCGGCCGCCGGCGGATGGGTCGGCCTGATCTGGTCGCCTGTCATCGCCCTGGCCAAATTGACCGGCGCCAAAGCCTTGGATTGGGCGGTGTACGACCACATTTTGGTGTCGGCACTGGCTGTCGCCTTGGCAGCGGCGGCGTTGCTGTTCCTGCGGCGGAAAAATGCCCGCGCGATCTTCCGCAATCCCCGGATGCAGCGCTGGCTCAAATGGGAATTCTGGCCGGCCCGCCTGTTCTATATTCCCATCGGGCTCAATTATGTCCGCCTGGGCTTCAAATATGGCGGCTTCAATCTGCCCACCATCGCCAATCCCGGCATGTATACCGGCGGGCTGGTGGGTGAATCCAAAATCACCACGCTCCAGCAATTGTCGCGATCATCGCCATCCTTCACCGCGCGCTCTGGCCTGATTCCGGCGGCCATGCCGGCCAGGATGGAGCGGCTCGAGATCTTGAGCAGCGAGCAACGCCTCGATCTGCCTTTGGTCTTGAAGCCGGATGTCGCCCAGCGCGGTAGCGGGTTCAGGCTGGTGCGGGCCTGGGACGACGCGCGGGACTATCTCAACCAGGTGACCGAAGACGTGGTGGCCCAGGAATACGCGCCAGGTCCCTGCGAAGCGGGAATTTTCTATTACCGTTTCCCGCACGAAGAGCGCGGCCGCATCTTCGCCATCACCGAGAAAATCTTTCCCGTCATCACCGGCGACGGCGTCCACACCGTGGAGGAATTGGTCCGCGCCGATGCCCGCGCGGCGATCATGGCCAAGACCTATCTCGAGCGCCATCGCGCCATTCGCGGCACCGTAATGCCGGCGGGGCAAAGCCTGAAGCTGGTGGAAGCGGGCAATCATTGCCAGGGCTGCATCTTCCGCGACGGCATGCATCTATGGAGCGAGGCGCTGGAAACCCGCATCGACGAGATTTCCCGGAAGTTGCCCGGCTTCTTCATTGGCCGCTATGACGTGCGGTATCCGTCCGAGACCGACATCAGGAATGGCGAGAATTTCAAGATCGTGGAGTTGAACGGCGCGTCGTCCGAAGCCACCAGCATCTATGACGCAAAGAATTCTGTGTTCCGCGCCTACGCCACCCTGTTCAAGCAATGGGACCTGGTGTTCGCGATCGGCGCCGCCAACCGCGATCTCGGCCATCGTCCGGCCACCATCGCGCTGCTGCGCGAGGAATGGCGCAAATACCAGGCGCGTAGCGCCTGCTACCCGCTCGCCGATTAGCCGCCATGTGCACGGTTTCGTTTCTGCCCACCGGACAAGGCTTCGCCTTGGCGATGAACCGCGACGAAAAAAAATCGCGCGTGGAAGGTCAAAAACCGCGCCGGCGCAAAGCCGGCTTCTATGTCGCGCTCCATCCGGCCGAACCGGGTGGAGGAACCTGGATCGGCGTCAACCAGGCCGGCCTGGCGCTGGCGCTGATCAATTGGCATGCTCAGCCTCTGAGCGAAAATGCGGATGTCAGCCGGGGCGTCGTGGTGCCGCATTTGCTGGCGGCGGGAAGCCTGGCCCGCATGGCTCGGCTAATCCCATCCTTGCCTCTGGCCCGCATCAATCCTTTCCGGCTGATTGCGGCTTCCTTGTCCGAGCGGAAACTGGAGGAATGGCGGTGGGACGGAAATTGTCTCAACTCGTCGCAAAAATCTTGGTCCCCTCTCCACTGGTTTTCCTCCGGCCATGAGGAGGCCCAAGTGGCGGACACACGCGCGCGCGCGGCAAGGCGGATGGCGGCGGGAACAATTTCGCGGCTGAGGCGGTTGCATTCTTCGCACCAGCCGGAGCGCAGTGCATTTTCCATCTGCATGCACCGCGATGACGCCGAAACTGTCAGCTATACGGAGATCGTCGCAAATCCCGCCGGCGCCCAGATGCGCTACGCCGCCGGCGCGCTTTGCAAGAAAAGGCCGGGCGCACCCTCTTTTTTGTCGTTTCGCGGACCTTTTGCCTAAAGCGGGCGGCTGGCGTAGGCTTTTGGCCAGCGATCTATCGGTGGTCCCGGTATGAAGCGAAAACCCCTTTACGGCCGCGCGGCGAGGCGGCGTTCAGTATCTTCGCGTGACGGCGAGGATCGCTTTGTCCCTTTTGCCTTCGATGATGTGGCGACCGGAACCGTCGCTCACCGCCCAAGCTTTGGCAGAAGACCAAAGCCTTTACGGCCCGGCATGACCGGATCGTTCCCGCCGCTCTGGCGGTCCTGGTGACGCTGGCGCTGATCGGCGGCTGGCAGTTGGCCATCCCGCGCCCGCCGCGCTCACCCAATGGGACATCGACAATGCGGTAAAATACACCTTGGACCACACCCCGCCCGGGCCCGGCCAAGACCACCATCGCGGCCGCCACCGTGGCGCCTTCGGTGGTGCGGGTGGATGGCTATCTTTCGCCCGAACATGCCGCCACGGAGGCCAAAGCGGAAGCGGCCGAAGAGACGCAAGCAACCGCCTCAAGCCGTCACCCGCGCCAAGACCGCCAGCACGCGCTCACCAAGACGCCGGACGGCAAGGACTGATGACCATCCCGACTCCACCGGCATCGGGCGTGGTGATCGACGACAAGGGCGACATCCTCACCAATCTGCATGTGATCCACTCCACCGACCGCTGGGTGATCACCTTCTTCGACGGCAGCAACTCGGACGCCGACGTGGTCAATGTCCAGCCGGAAAATGATCTGGCGGTGATCCGGGCCAAGACCCAGCCCGACGATCTCAAGCCCGCGACCCTGGCCTCGACCGCCGATCTTTATCCCGGCGACACGGTGGTGGCGGTGGGCTTTCCCTTCGGCATCGGACCCTCGGTCTCCTCCGGCGTGGTGGCGGGCCTGAAGCGTGAATTCGACGATCCCGACGACAAGGACCAAGCCGACGCTGACCAATCTGATCCAGTTCACCGCGGCGGTGAATCCGGGCAATTCGGGCGGACCGCTGGTCAATCGCGACGGCGAAGTGGTGGGCATCGTCACCGCGATCTACAATCCCACCGGCCAGCGTGTCTTCGCCGGCATGGCTTTCGCCGTGCCGATCGAGAATGCGGCCAAGGCGGTGGGCAACAATCCGTTTTAACAGGACCAGGAAGGAAGTCGGACATGGCGAGTGGCGCGCATGAGGGGTTGGAGCATCTTCTTTACGAAGTGAAGAAGATCGTGGTCGGCCAGGATCATTTCCTGGAGCGGGTGCTGGTGGCGCTGCTGGCCGGCGGCCATCTGCTGGTCGAAGGCGTGCCGGGCCTGGCCAAGACGCTGACGGTCTCCACCCTGGCGCGCGCCATGCAGGGCAGCTTCAAGCGCATCCAGTTCACGCCCGACCTGGTGCCCGCCGATCTGATCGGCACCCGCGTCTATAACCAGAAGAGCGGCGAATTCGCCACCGTGCTGGGTCCCGTCTTCGCCAATCTGGTGCTGGCCGACGAAATCAACCGCGCCCCCGCCAAGGTGCAGAGCGCCCTTCTGGAAGTGATGCAGGAACGCCAGGTCACCATCGCCGGCGAAAGCCATCCCGTGCCCAAGCCCTTTGTGGTGATGGCGACCCAGAACCCGATCGAGACCGAAGGCACCTATGCCCTGCCGGAAGCGCAGGTCGACCGCTTCATGATGAAGGTGCTGGTGGGCTATCCCAGCGAGGACGAGGAATTCGTCATCGTCCAGCGCGTCACCGGCATGTCCACCGCCATCGGCGCGGTCACCACCACCGACGCATTGCTGGCGATGCAGGCGGAAGCCCGCAAGATCTATATCGATCCCGCGCTGGTCACCTATGCGGTGCGGCTGGTGGCGGCGACGCGCGATCCCGCCAAGGCCGGGCTGCACGGATCATGCCCGCTTTATCCTTTACGGCGCGATCCCCCGCGCCACCATCGGCATGATCGAAGCGGGCCGGGCGCTGGCCTATCTGCGCGGCCGCGACTACGCGCTGCCCGCCGATGTGGTGGATGTGGCGGCCGATGTGCTGCGCCATCGCGTCGTGCCGTCCTATGAAGCGCTGGCCGAAGGCATCACGCCGACGATCTGGTGCGCGACATCATGCGGGCGGTGCCCGCGCCGGAGAAAGTGCTGGAGCGCCATGACCGCGCCGCAAACGCCTGAAGCGGTCCTTCGCCGGCTCGACCTGAAGATCGCGCGGCGGCTGGAAGGCCTGCTGCAGGGCGATCACCGAAGCCCGTTCCGCGGCCAGGGCCTGGATCTGGCGGATCTGCGCGAATACCAGTATCACGACGATG
Source organism: uncultured Alphaproteobacteria bacterium (assembly GCA_963766265.1). GTDB lineage: Bacteria > Pseudomonadota > Alphaproteobacteria > Micropepsales > Micropepsaceae > Rhizomicrobium. Next base: position 142,957 of record CAVXYX010000005.1, on the reverse strand, counting down.
TCCGCCACATCGACTGGAACGTCACGGCGCGGCTGCAAATCCCCTATGTGCGCGAATATCTGGAAGACCGGGAGATCACCGCCTGGTTCCTGCTGGACATGAGCCCGTCGATGGATTTCCAGTCGGTCAGCGTCTCCAAGCGCGCGGTGCTGACGGAATTCACCGCCCTGGTGTGCCGCTTCCTCTCCAGCAAGGGCAATCGCACCGGCGCGCTGCTGTTTTCCGGCGAAGTGGAGCGGATGATTCCGGCCCGCGGCGGACGGCGGCAGCTTCTGGTGCTGCTGGACGCGCTCAGCCGCTATCGCAATCCCAAGACATGCCCAGCGGCACCGACCTGAAACGGGTTCTGGCCGATGCCGCCGCGCATGATCCGCCGGCGCTCGCTGATCTTCATCGTGTCCGATTTCATCAGCGCCCCGGGCTGGGAAAAACCGCTGGCCAGCTGGCCAGCCGTCATGACGTGATCGCGGTGCGGCTGAGCGATCCCCTGGAGATGCGGCTGCCCGATCTGGGCCTGCTCACCTTCCAGGACGCCGAAAACGGCGAACAGATTTTCGTCGACACCCATGACAAGGGCTTCCGCGCCCGCTTCGCCGCCGCGGCGCGCAGGCGCGAGGAAGAGGACTTGCTGGCCGCCTTCCAGCGGCGCGGGCGTGGACGCGCTGGAACTTTCCACCGAAGACGATGTCGCCGACGCGGTGCTGCGCTTCGCCGACATGCGCAAGGCTCCGTTTCGCCCAGGTGACCGGCATGAATACGCGCCTGTCCCAGCTTTTCGCCTGCATCACGCATCCGAATGTCGGGCCTGGTCCCGCATATCGGCTTCCTCTGGCCCAGCTTCCTCTGGCTGTTGCTGCTGGTGCCCGCTGGCGGTGGCGGCTCTATGTTCTGCTGCTGCGCCGGCGCAAGAAGACCGCGCTGCGCTACGCCAATCTGGCGCATGGTCAAGGCGGCGATGGGCGCCGTGGGCTGGCGCCGCCATGTTCCGCCCGCCCTGATGCTGGCTGGCGCTGACCTTGCTCCTGATCGCGATGGCACGGCCCACCGCGCTGGTCAGCCTGCCCTCCACCCGCGCCACCGTGATGCTGGCGATGGATGTCTCCGGCAGCATGCGCGCCGCCGACGTCAATCCCTCGCGCATCGAGGCCGCCCAGGCCGCCGCCAAGCAATATATCAAGGAGCCAGCCCAAGGATGTGCTGATCGGCATTGTCGCCTTCGCCGCCACCGCCTTCCTGGTGCAGAAGCCCACCACCGACACGCCGCGCTGTTCAACGCCGCGATCGACCGTTTCGAATTGCAGCGCGGCACCGCGGTGGGCAGCGGCATCCTGGTGTCGCTATCCAGCCTCTTCCCGCGCGAGGATTTCCCCATCACCAATTTTTACAGCGGCGGCTTCGGCCGCGGCGTCTGGCGGCTTCGGCTTTGGCGGCGGCGACCGCTTCAACCGCTTTGGCGGACGGGCCCTGGGCGATCGGCGGCCGGGCGGCCCGCCCAAGAAAAGCATGTGCCGGTCGAGCCGGGCTCCTACAAGAACGCGGTGATCATCCTTCTGACCGACGGCCAGACCAATGCCGGCTACGATCCGGTCGAGGCGGCGCGCATCGCCTCGGAATACGGCGTCAAGGTCTACACGGTGGGCTTCGGCACCACCCGGGGCAATGTGGTGGGCTTTGGCGGCTTTTCCATGCGCGCCCAGCTGGACGAGGAAGCCCTCAAGAAGATCGCCGACATGACGCGAGGCCGCTATTTCCACGCCGCCAGCGCCGAGGACCTCAAGGCGGTCTATAGCGTGCTCTCCAAGCAGCTGGTGATGGAGACCGAGGAGATGGAGATTACCTCCTTCTTCGCCGGTGGCGCCGCGCTGGTGATGCTGGCCGCCGCCGGCCTGTCGCTGGCCTGGTTCAGCCGGGTCATTTGAGACCCGGCCCCCGGAAAGCCTCTCCAGCACCACTTCGCCGCAGTGAGGAAATATCAGCCCCAGAAGGCGTCGGTCGGCGTCAAAAAGCGGCCAAATCCGCTATGTTTCGGGGGGTTAGCCGCTTTACGCCCCCACCCGTCTCATGTAACCCTAGGGGAAAGGGTGGGGTTTTCTCCGAAACTCAAACCACCCTTCTTTTCCGGGGGAGGATTATGAGAAAACTTATCCGTTCGAAGAATTTCCTGATCGGCTCCGCCTTCGCGGTTGCTTTGACGGGATTGGGCGTCGCCCAGTTCGCGCTCCAAGGCAAGGCCGAGGCGCAGGGCGTCATGGCGCCCAAATTCGAAGTCGATCCGTTCTGGCCCAAGCCGATGCCCAATCACTGGGTGTTGGGCATGTCGATCGGCGTGTGGGTCGACAACAATGACCATATCTGGATGGTCCATCGTGACAACACCGTGGACCGCACCATCCTTCAGCTGAAAAACAACCAGGGTGAATGCTGCCAGCCGGCGCCCCCGGTTCTGGAATTCGACGAGGCGGGCAATGTGCTGCATGCCTGGGGCGGGAAAGTCGCGGGCGCGCCTTATGATTGGCCGGAATCCAACCACGGCATCACCGTGGACGGTAAGGGCAATGTCTGGATCGGCGGCAATGGCGGACCGGACTCGCAAATCCTGAAATTCACCCAGGATGGCAAGTTCATCATGCAGATCGGCAAATCGGGTGCGCGTAAGAAAGCGGGCGCGGCGGCTGATGCAAATGCCGAGGCCTCTGCAGCCGGCTTTGCCGCGGGATCGAACGATCCGGAGAGTTTCGGCCGGGTTGCCAAGATCTTCATCGATAACAAGGCGAACGAAGCCTACATCGCCGACGGCTACTTGAACCATCGCGTTGCCGTGCTTGACGTCGACACCGGCAAGATGAAGCGCTGGTGGGGCGCCTACGGCAACAAGCCGGATGACACGCCGCTCCCGCGCTACACGCCCGGTGCCGGACACGTCCAGCAATTCCGCAATCCGGTGCATTGCGCGGACATCTCGGTGGACCGGCTGGTCTATGTCTGCGACCGCGTCAATGACCGCATGCAGGTGTTCACGCCCGAAGGCAAGTTCGTGAAGGAAATGTACTACAAGGAAAACACCCTGACGGACGGCTCGGTTTGGGATATCGCCTTCTCGAAGGATCCGCAGCAGAAGTACATCTTCATGGCGGACGGCGTGGATGAGCATGTGGTCATCCTGGACCGCCAGACGCTGACGCCGCTCTATACCTTCGGCGACGGTGGCAATTCCGCCGGCGAGTTCCATGGCGTGCATTCGATTGCCATCGACACCAAGGGCAATCTGTTCACCACGGAGACCTATGGCGGCCGTCGCATCCAGAAGTTCATCTACAAGGGCATGGGGCCCGTCACCAAAATGGATGAGGGCGTGGCCTTGCCGAAGTCCTAATCGCTTCGGTTCGTACGCTTTAGATTTTCATGTTGTTTAGGATCATGCGCCGCCAGTTCTCAAATCCACTGGCGGCGCTGATTCTTTTGGGGCTGAGCCTTCTTCAGGCCGGCCCCGCTTCCGCACACACCATTCCCGTGGACTCCCTGGTCCAGGCGTACATGAAGCCGCAAGGACATGTGCTCCAGGTCCTGATGCGGATGCCGCTCAAATCCTATGCGGATGGCGAGTACTACCGGCTGCCGGACGGGTCGGTTGATCTCTCCCGCGCAGACGGACCCCTGCGCGCCGCGGCCCAGGTGGCGCTGTTCGAAAATCTCAAAATGTTCGAGAATGGACGGGAATTACCCTTCCCGCACATCGTTACGGTGCGCATGGCGCTGGATTCCGACCGTTCCTTCGCCACCTATGATCAGGCGATAGCGGAAATGAAGGGGCCGCCCTTGGCCGCCCAGGGTGGCGTCTTCTGGGACCAAGCCAAGCTGGATGTGTGGTTCGAGTATCCGATCCAGTCCGACCAATCCAATTTCTCCATCCATGCCGCCTTCGACCGGCTGGCGGTGCATGAGACCACGGCGCTGCAATTCACCTCACCCAACGGCATCACGCGAGCTTATGACCTGCCCGGCGATGCGGGGTTGGTCAGCATGGATCCCAGTTGGGCCAATGCCGCCAGCCGCTTCGTGTCGATGGGTTTCCGTCACATCCTGGACGGAACCGACCATCTTCTCTTCCTGCTCTGCCTGATCATTCCCTTCCGCCGCATCCGTCCGCTGATTCCGGTGATCACAGCCTTCACTATCGCCCATTCGATCACCCTGATCGCCTCGGCCTATGGCTATGCCCCCGATGCGCAGTGGTTCCCGCCCCTGATCGAAATGCTGATTGCGGTCTCGATCGTCTATATGGCGCTGGAGAATATCGTCGTCCTCAAGCCCCAGCACCGCTGGGTGATCACCTTCTTCTTCGGCCTGGTACACGGCTTCGGCTTCTCGTGGGTTCTGCGCGATTCGCTGCAATTGGCGGGCTCCCATGTGCTTCTGTCGCTGCTATCCTTCAACATGGGCGTGGAGCTGGGGCAGTTGTTCATGCTGGCGCTGTTCGTGCCGGCGCTGAATCTTCTCTTCCGCTATGTCGTGCCCTATCGCGTGGGCTCGATCATCCTGTCGGCGATCGTCGCCCATCAGGCCTGGCACTGGATGGAAGACCGTTGGGATGCGCTGTCGCAATTCTCCATGCCCTCGATCACGCCCGAGGGCATCCTCAGCACCATCCCCTGGGTGATCGCGCTGCTGACGGTGGCCGCGGCGCTGTGGGTTGTGTCGCTGATCGCCAGGCGCTGGGGCGGCGAAACCACGCCCGAAATCCCAGAGCACGCCGCGGAATAAACCCGCCGCTTATTCCTCGCCCGCGAGCCGTTCCAATCGTGTCCGAGCCTTCAAACGCGGCGCCGCCTTGGCCAGCGCGTCTTCCATTTGCGGGGCAAAGCCGAAGGGCGGGTTGAGCACCAGGATTGCGGCGCGGGCGAGCTTGCCCGCCGGAGCATCGATCGCCGCCTCGACTTTCAGCGCGTTGTGCGCGTCCATCAGCACCTCGCCTTCCAGCGCGCGGGCCGAGGCGTCGGATTTGACGGGATACCAGATCAGATAGATGCCGGTGACAAAGCGGCGCAATGCGCCCCGCACCGCGCGGCCCAGGCTTTCGAATTCGTTCGGCGCCTCGAAGGGTGGATCGATCAGCACCAGGCCGCGCCGCTCCGGCGGCGGCAACAGCGCGGCCAGCCGGGCATAGCCGTCGCCCTCCTCTACCCGCGCTTTGCGCCAAGGCGAGAGATGCTTTTGCAACGCCGCGACTTCCTCGGGATGTTTCTCGATCGCCACCAGGCGATCCTGGGGACGCAGCATCTTGGCGGCGATCAGGGGCGAGCCGGGATACATCTGGCCGCCTTCCCTCACCAGCGCCAGATAGCGGTCCAGCACCGGCGAGCCGGAAAGGCCCTCCAGCGCCTGGATGCCCGACGCCGCCTCACCGGTCTTCAACGCCGCTTCGGAGCCGAGGTCATAGGCCCCGCGCCCGGCATGGCTGTCGATCACGGCGAAAGGCGCGTCCTTCTTCGCCAGATGGCTCAGGATCGCCACTTCGGCGAGATGTTTTACGACATCCGCGAAATTGCCGGCATGGTAGCTGTGACGGTAGTTCATCGTTCAAAGACGTTGATATCGCTCGGTTTATGCCTGATTGCGGTGGCCGCCGCATCCTTCGGGCTTCCAGACCCGCCGGCTGGAGGGCGGGTTGTTTGCGAGCTTTGCTGCAGGGCGGATGGGCCTGGCAACAAGTTCGCCGCCGCAATTGGGGCAGACGCCCCAGAGCTTTTCGCTGACACAACTGGCGCAGAACGTGCACTCGAAGCTGCAGATGCGCGCGTCAGGGCTGTCGGGCGGTAGATCCCGGTCACAGCATTCGCAATTGGGTCGCAGTTCCAGCATGGCGTGGTCCCTCCAAGCCCGGGAGCCAAGCACGAGACCACGCGCTCCACAATTCACGCGCGAGGCGAGCCTGCGATGCACCTCGAGCAGCTCAGCTAGATTAGGAAAGCACGAATTGTGCGGCCGGCCCGCCCGCGCAATCAAATAACCCGACCACCCGTTAGACTCTGTCCGGGATATTAAAGCTTGGCATTCATCGGCGCTCTGTCAGAGCGCTGATGAATGGTGCGGGCGGCACCGCCCGCGGCGCGTTAGCGACGCGGGCAATCAAATAACCCGACCGCCCGCTAGACTGTGTCCGGGATATTGAAGCTTGGCATTCATCGGCGCTCTGTTGGAGCGCCGATGAATGGTGCGGGCGGTCGGAATCGAACCGACACACCTTGCGGTACCAGATTTTGAGTCTGGCGCGTCTACCAGTTCCACCACGCCCGCGTTAGCCGGGTTTTGCCACAGGGAGCGGTCCAGGGTCCAGCCCCGCGGGATGACCAAATTGTCCTGGAAAATCGCGTTCCTTGTCACACAAGTTTTTCCCGACCCTGCGTCAATCCCTGGAAAAAACCTTGGTTCAGAACCGGCTGCTGTTCTTGGAAACCGGAACACTCCCTGCGCCTGAAGGATGCCGGCCACGCCTTCGCCCATTTCGACACGATCCGGCTGGCTTGATCGGGGCCCAGCAGGAATGGATCAGGGTGACCATGCACGAAGCTTCGCGCGCCTCGGAATAGGGCGACGTGCGCCGGAGGGGAATTAGGAGAAAAACTTTCCTAATTCCTAACAAGGCCTTAACCCGTTTTTGCTTAAATACCCGCCTCACCCCTGCGGAGACGGGGCATGCGGCGGTTCGGGGTAGGTTTGGGACTTCTTCTGCTGGGTGCGGCAGTGCTCAGCCCGGTGGTTGCCGCCTTGGGGCTGGATCCGATCCCAGGCGATTTCGCCCTTGGTCTGGGGCATTCCCATCTTGCCGTTCCCGTGACTTATTCGTTGTGCGCAAGCATGGGCCTGACCCTTTTATATTGCGCCATGAAGGGATAAGAGCGGCGGCCACCTGAACTTGGCCGCCCATGACCGATCGCAAAATTTCCCGCGCTCTGCTTTCCGTTTCCGACAAGACCGGCCTGATCGAATTCGCCAGGGGCTTGGCCTCCCACGGCGTGGCGCTGATCTCGACCGGCGGCACGGCCAAGGCGTTGCGCGACGCGGGCCTCGAGGTCCAGGACGTTTCCGACGTCACCCATTTTCCTGAAATGATGGACGGACGGGTCAAGACGCTGCACCCCAACGTGCATGGCGGATTGCTGGCGCTGCGCGACAAGCACGACCACGCCGCGGCGATGAAGACACACGGCATTGCAGGCATCGATCTCCTGGTCTGCAATCTCTATCCCTTCGAAGCCACGGTTAAGCGCGGCGCCGATTTCGAGACCACCATCGAGAATATCGACATTGGCGGGCCGGCGATGACGCGCTCGGCCGCCAAGAACCATGAGTGGGTTACGGTGGTGGTGGACGTGGCGGATTACCCTGCCGTGCTGGACGAGATGGCCGCCCATGGCGGGGCCACCACGCTCAAGCTGCGCCGCACGCTCGCCCAGCGCGCCTTTGCCCGAACCGCGACTTATGACGCGGCGGTGTCGAACTGGTTTGCCGGCGAATTGGAAAAAGAGGGCGAAACCGCGCCGCCGCGCCGCCGCGCCTTGGGCGGGTTTTTGCGCCAACCTTTGCGCTATGGCGAGAATCCGCATCAGCATGCCGCCTTTTATGTGGACGGCAGCACCCGGCCCGGCGTGGCTTCCGCGCGCCAGCTTCAGGGCAAGGAATTGTCTTACAACAACATCAACGACACCGACGCCGCCTATGAGCTGGTCGCGGAGTTCGATCCCAAAGCGGCGCCCGCCTGCGCCATCATCAAGCATGCCAACCCCTGTGGCGTGGCGGTGGGCAAGACGCTGAAAGACGCTTATCTGGCGGCCCTGGTGTGCGATCCGCAAAGCGCCTTTGGCGGCGTGATCGCTTTCAACAGCAAGCTCGATGGCGCCACCGCGGAAGAGATTTCCAAGATTTTCACGGAAGTGATCATCGCCCCGGACGCCGACGAGGACGCCAAGAAAATCCTCGTCGCCAAGAAAAATCTGCGCCTGCTGGTGGCGGGGGGATTGCCGGACCCGTTGGCGCCCACCCTCACCTATCGTTCGGTGGCGGGCGGGTTCCTGGTGCAGACGCGCGACAATGGCCGCGTCACGCGGGAGAAGCTCAAGGTGGTGACCAAGCGCCAGCCCAGCGAGCAGGAGGTCAAGGACCTGCTGTTCGCCTTTACGGTCGGCAAGCATGTGAAATCCAACGCCATCATCTATGCCAAGGACGGTTCGACCGCCGGCATCGGCGCGGGCCAGATGAGCCGGGTGGATTCGGCCCGCATCGCCGCGCTCAAGGCCAAGGACGCCGCCAAGGCGGCGGGCTGGCCCCAGCCGCGCACCATCGGTTCATCGGCGGCATCGGAAGCCTTCTTCCCCTTCCCGGACGGACTCCTGGCGGTGGCGGAAGCCGGCGCCACGGCGGTGATCCAGCCGGGGGGGTCGCTCAACGATCAGAAAGTAATCGACGCGGCCGACGAGGCGGGGCTGGCGATGGTGTTCACCGGCATGCGCCATTTCCGGCACTGAGGCGCGCGGCCCTTTCGCGCCTTATTTGAACACTTCGTTCGGGTCCGCGCCCCAAATCCGGGTTTTGGAAATCCAGCCATCCACACCACCGCTGACAACGCGGCAGGCATCTTGTGCGCAGGCCCTCAGTTTGAGCACCGCGCCGGAGTCGGCCCGGCCTACCACTTTTGCATCCGGCGATGCGTCCTTGCGGATGTCCACCCGGGCCTTGCCGGTGACCAGGACAGTGCGGTTGTCGGAGAGCATTTCCATGCTCATCCAGCCCACCGCCCCGTCCGGCGCCGTGACGCGCCGCCAGATGTCGTAACCGCGCGCTCTCGCGAAAGGGCGTGCCCTTGTGGCGATAGACCCACAGCACGCGATAGGCGTAACCGGGCCCTTCACGCAAATAAGCCTGGCTGGTGCGCTGGCTTACGTAATGCGGCGCGATCTGCGGCGCCTGGGTCAGGGCGGCCGCCAGCAACAGGGGCGCGATCATCCGAGCGTGCGTTGCATCAGGTCGAAGAGCTTCTGATAGTGCCGTTCCGCCTGCTTCTCGTTGTAGACGTCGCGGCCCGGCACGGTCCAGCCATGCTTGGCGCCTTCATAGACTTCGCTGTCATATTCGCCGCCCCAGGCCTTGAGCGTATCGTTGAGCTTCTCGATCGCTTCGGGCGGCATGGACTGGTCCTCGATCGCATGGCCGAAATACAATTCGCCCTTCACGCGCGGGATGCGGCTGTGAGGACTGTCTTGCGCCTCGGTGACCAGATGGCCGCCATGGAAGGAGGCCGCCGCCGCGACCTGGTCCGCGCAGACTGCGGCGGTGCGAAGCGCCATGGCCCCGGTATAGCAATAGCCCACCACCGCGATCTTATTGCCCGGGACATTGGGCTGATCGAGCAACGCCTTCACATAGCGGGGGGCATCCTCTTCGATTAGCTGGCCGGTAAGGGACGAGAACAGGGCATTGATGAGCTTCATCGAGTCCGGCTCGCCCCATTTGAAATTCGCGCCAAAGGGCGGCTTGCCATAACGGTAGAAGACATTGGGCATCAGCACCGCATACCCCTTCTCCGCCACGCGCTTGGCCATGTCCTGGTTGGCGGGCCGGATGCCGAAAATGTCGGTGTAGAACAGCAAGCCCGGATACTTGCCGGAATCGGGCGCATACAGGATGGCTTCGGCCATGCCGTCGGCGGCGGCGATGTCCAATTTCTTTTCGATCATGCATGTTCCCATTGATAGATGACGGCGTTCCAGTAGCGCGCCCGGTGCGCACCGGTACGGGTGAATCCGCGCTGGCGCAAGATGCGCCCGATCATGGCATTGAAGTAGCCATGCGCAACAAGCACCGCGGCGCGCGGCTTATCGCTCTTCGCGGACTCGCGCAGCTTATCGACCAGGATGTCGGCCGCCTCGGCGGCACGGTGCTTGGCTTTGCGGTAATTCTCGATCTCGGGATGATAGCCCGCGTGCCACAACACCCGCGCCATGATCGCCCATTTGGGCACCCGCATCTTCAGAAGCGGTATCCGGGGCGAGGCCAGCGGCGCTTCCGCGAACAGGGGATCGGCGGTGAGCTCGGCGTGGGGCGCCAGCGCCTGCGCGCTCTGGTGGGCGCGCGGCCGGCCCGAGGTGAAAACGTGATCGAGTTCCTTCACCAGATCGGCAAGCTCCTGCGGCGGAAGACTGCCCGGATCGAGGCCCGCGGCTTCATAGGCGTCGATGTAATCGCGAAATCCGGTATGGCTGGTGCGGGGACGCAAGGGAAGCGCGGGCTGCCCGTGCCGCACCAGGATGATGCGCGCGCCCTTGGGGATGTGAGGTTTCAATTCCGGCGTCGGCATCATCACCCTATTTCTGCGCACACTCGAATCGGCCGGCAACTTCAAGCTTCCAAGGCACGGCGGAGCTGGCCCACGTCATACGGCTTGGTTAAATGGGCGACATCCTGGCCATGCTGCGCCGTCCGCTCAGCACGAGCCTGTTCGGTGTCAAATCCCCTCGCGTCCTGACTTCCCCATCCTCAAATGCGCCATTCTGGGCCCGGTTCCAGGCGCGGTGACGCCAAATCATGGCCCGATTGAGGGCGGGAAAGCTACTCCCGACCGACCCCTAAACGCGCAATCTGGGTAAGGATTTCATGGTAGCCGGGCTACGGAACCGCCGAATTCAGGTGTTGTCCACGACGACAGCGGTTTCGAAAAAGCTGAGCTCGGGCGGACTGCCATAATTCTCGGTGATCATCTTGCGCCAGTCGGCATTATAGAAACGCTCGGCGGCTTCGCGGCTCTCCCAAAGATAGCAGCCGCCGCCAGTGTGGCTTTCCGCGTCAAAGAGATAATATTTGCGCAGGAGACCCGCCAACCCCTGATATTTCGGCGCCGAGGCGCGAAACAATTCGGCGGCCTTTGCCGCATCGATGCCGGCCGGCAACTTGAACCGTACGATCGCGGTAATCACGTGCTGGATGCTCCTGCTGGGGCCTAGGCATTTGCGATTGGTCGGAGAGAGAGGATTCGAACCTCCGGCCCCTACGTCCCGAACGTAGTGCTCTACCAGGCTGAGCTACTCTCCGATGCCGGACGGCTGGTGAAGGCCTGTCTCGCGGGAGCGCCCTTATAGCCATCGCCCCCCGCCCCCGCAACCGAGCAAAAGCACTGGAATTCCGGGACCTTTGGAGTCGGTTTTTGGCCCTTTCGCCGCGTTGAAAGCCCCCCGACCCCTCTATATGGTCCCCGGCCTGACCACGGATTTGGGGCGTCGCCAAGTGGTAAGGCACTGGATTTTGATTCCAGCATTCGAAGGTTCGATCCCTTCCGCCCCAGCCACTCTCCCCCAAGCCAACCAGCCCACAGCAACCGACATCGCGTGGGCCCTCGAACCCGGCTAAGCTTCCCGCTTCAGGGGACAAGGGGAAACATGACCATGCGAAGCGGATATTTCGTTTTGGCGGCGCTGCTGGCAAGCGCCGGCGCGGGCCTTCATGCCCAGGAGATGGTGGGCAAGTACAAGCTGGTGTCTGCCCTGCCGCGTCCCGGCGCGACCGAGATTCTCGACAATGACCGCGGCCGAGTGTGGGACGTGATCTATCCGCCAGGCATGTCCACCGGCATGCATCGCCATCCCAGCGATTTCGTCGGCGTCGAATTGGTGGACACGCATACTCAAGGTCACCACGCCCGACGGCGTCGAGCACGTCAATCCGATCCACCGCGGCCAGATCTACATGCTGCCCAAGGGCCTCACCCATATCGAAGAGAATGTGGCGGGCCAGCCTCAGCGCAACACCATCCTGATCGAACTCAAGGATGGAGGGACGCATGCCTATGACAATCACGGCCAGGCGCCGGCCGGGTTTGCCGCGCTGGGACAAAAGCAGGCGGCCGACAATCCGCGCGTGACCCTGTGGGACGCGCATTGGGCGGCGGGCGCGACCGGCAAAGCCTTCTTCCAGACACATGACATGTTCCTGGTGCCGATCGACGCGGGCACGCTTTCCATCACCTCGCCCGATGACGCCGCCAAGACCTTGGCGCTATCCAGCGGCATGGTGATGTTCCTGCAAGGCGGCCATGTGCGGACCATCCAGGCGACAACGGGCAATGTCCGCGCCGCGATCGTGGAGCTGAAATAGACCGGCGCTATTCCGCCAGCGCCGCCTGCTCCGTTGCGCGATAGCGCCCGGGCCGGAAGAACAGAATGCCCAGCGCGAAGCCGCCCACGCCCACGATCTGGGTGATGAGATTGAAGGTGGTGATGGCATAGACGCCCAGCCCGATCAGGATCAGGCCGCTGAAGCCGGGAAACAGCCACAGCGCCAGCCAGCGCGAGCCCGCGCGTCGCGGCGAAAGCTCCACGCCGCCACCAGTCCCGCCAAGCCGTAATAATAAGCCACCTGGATCGCCACCGCATTGACCGAGGCGGTGATGATGGCGCTGACGCTGGGCATCAGGCTCGACGCCCCAGAGCAGCACCAGCCCGATCCCGATCAAAAGATACATGGCCGTGGTGGGGCTCTGCGTCTTGGCCGAGACCTTGCCGAACAGGCGCGGCATGGCGCCGTCGCGCCCCATCGCGAACAAGGTGCGCGAGAATTGCAGCATGGTGGTCTCAAGCGTGGCGATGGACGACAGGATCACCGCCAGCGACGCCGCCAGCCCGCCTTGCCGCCCCAGCCCCGACGCCACCGCGATATTGTAGACGATGTTGTCGGTGAGACTTTCGCCGCGTCCTTCAGCGAAAACAGGAACAGCGCCGCGATGGTGAAGCCCAGATAATAGACGATGGTGACGATCACGCTGGAGAAGCCGCCATTGCCGGCATTGTCCTCGGGATTGACGGTTTCCTCGCCCAGATTGGCGGTGACGTCCCAGCCCCAATAGAAGAACACCGCGACCAGGGCGCTGGCGGCGAAGCTTTGCCGCGTATAACCCAAGCCGAACCAGGACCAGGAAAACGGATTCATCGCGCCTGCATGCGCGGCATGGACGAAGGCGGCGATCAACAAGACGGTGAGGATGATCAGCTCGATGCCGGTCATCACCACCTGCACCTTGCTGGTGATCTCGATGCCCATGATCAGGACCAGCGCCACCACCACGAACCAGAAGCTCGCCACCGACGCGGTGACGATCACATTGCCGGTCAGAGCGGGGTCGATGAAATTCAGGCTGGCGGTGGCGGCGGGAATGCTGCCCGTCACCATGAAGACCAGGGCCGCGATCAGAAGCGCCCAGCCCGAGAAGAAGCCCAGGCAATTTGCCCAACACCGCCGTGGTCCATTGATAAGCCGCGCCGGCGCTCACCTGCTGCTTGTTGAGCGCGCGATAGGCGAAAGCGATGCCCAGCATGGGAACGGCGAAAATCACCAGCGCGCCGGGCGCCAAAGTGCCCGGCGCTGGCCAGCAGCACCGCCGTGGTCACGGCGATGGTATAGCCGGGCGCGCTGCCCGCGACCCCCATCACCAGCGATTCGAAAAACGAAAGGGAATTCGCCTTCAAACCGCCTGTCATGCTGCCCCGCACCGCCTGCATGGCGGGTCTAACATGCTTTTTGGCTCTAGTCTCGCGGCGCGGGAATGGGCTACCTGCCCACGCGCATCCCAATGGTAGGTAACGGACCATGAAGATCGGCGTCCCCAAGGAAATCAAGACTCTGGAATTCCGCGTCGGCCTGGTGCCGCCGGTGGTGCATCAATTGACGGTCTATGGCCACCAGGTTTTTGTCGAAAGCGGCGCGGGCGCGGGCATCGGCCAGAGCGACGAAGATTACAAAAAAGCCGGCGCGCACCATCCTGCCCAATGCCGACGAAGTCTTCGAAGCCGCCGACATGATCGTGAAGGTGAAGGAGCCGCAGGCGGTCGAGATCGCGCGGCTGAAGCCGCATCACATTCTTTTCACCTATCTGCATCTGGCGCCCGATCCCGAACAGGCCAAGGGCCTGATGAAATCCGGCGCCACCGCCATCGCCTATGAAACCATCACCGATGCCAAGGGCCGCCTGCCGTTGCTGGCGCCGATGAGCCAGGTGGCGGGCCGCATGGCGACGCAAGTGGGCGCGGCGCTGCTGCTCAAGCCCGCCGGCGGACGCGGCATGCTGATCGGCGGCGTGCCGGGCGTGCCGCCGGCCAAGGTGGTGATCCTGGGCGGCGGCGTCTCCGGCGAGCATGCCGCCGAGATGGCGGTGGGCATGCGCGCCGACGTCACCCTGTTCGATATTTCTCCCGCGCGGCTGGAGCAATTGGATGAGCAATTCGACGGCCGGCTGAAGACCGTCTTCTCCACCCATCACGCCATCGCCGAAGCCATCACCGACGCCGATCTGGTGATCGGCTGCGTGCTGCTGCCCGGCGCCGTCCGCGCCCAAGCTGATCAAGCGCGAAGACCTGAAGCGCATGCGCAAAGGTTCGGTGCTGGTGGATGTGGCGATCGACCAGGGCGGCTGTTTCGAAACCAGCCGGCCCACCACCCATGCCGACCCCACCTTCGTGGTGGACGGCATCATCCATTATTGCGTCGCCAATATGCCGGGCGCCGCGCCGCTGACCTCGACCTATGCCCTGGGCGCAGCGACCGCGCCTTATGTTTATGCGCTGGCCAATCTGGGCGTGGATGCGGCGCTGGCGGCCGATCCGGGTTTCGCCAAGGGCCTGAATGTGCGAGGCTGGCAAGATCACGCATCCGGCGGTGATCGAAGTCCTTGAATCTGTAGGACGCGGCGGCCAGGTAATATTTCGTGACGCCGCGATAACGCGCGATACCGCTTTTGCTCCACTACCATGTGCGCGAGTTTATGCGTTGACGGGGCTCACAAGCAGGCGTTTAATTTTTCCGCGGACGAACATTCTGCCGCCGGATCGTGAGGTGTTTCTCGGGTATAAAGTGCGTGGTGCAGAGTCCCTAGCGGACCGCCATCGCAATGGTCTGTTAGAACGGACCGATACAGTATGCCTTGGAGAATCCATGGTCGACGTGAACGCTCCGCCCGCGGGTGCAACCCTAGCAGGAGGTTTCCGCATGGAAGCGACGCCACCGGCGATAAAACCCCGGCCCCTTCTGGAAAGGGGCCAACGGCCCTTGAAACGGACCGTCAGCTGAAAATTGAATCTGTTGAATCACGGGAGAAATCCCGCATTCGGTCTCCGGCTTAATGCCGGACCAGACACTGTGGTGAACCCCGCCTTCGGGCGGGGTTCATTTTTTGCGATGGTTTCGTCAGGGATTGGCGAAACGATTTTCGAGCCGCGCGAGAATTTCTCCCGCCTGAAAACCCAGGGCGCCCAGCCGGCCCGAGCGCTCCAACAACGCCAGGCCCGCCAGCGCCGCCGCCACCAGCACCACGTCGCATTGGTTTTGTCGATTGTCGGACGGCAGCCCGCTCGCTTCCGACAGCGCGCGCAGCGCCGCGATCATGCGGCCATTGAACAGCCGCTCCGCATCGCCGCCGCCGCCTTCGCGCGGCAAGGCCTGCGAGGCCGCGGCCATGGTCTCGCTGCCGCCCAGGAGCGCCAGCGCAGTGCCGGCCGCGTTCTTCAAGCCGCCCGCCTCGCGCATGGCGCGCGCCAGTTGGGTGAGATCGTCGGCCGCCAGCGCCAGAAGCAATTCGTCCTTGCCGCGGAAATAGCCGTAAAGCCCGGCCGGCGCGAAACCGGCTTCTGCCGCCACCGCGCGCAAGCGACAGCTCGCGCGCGCCGTCGCGGGCGGCCACCCGGCGGGCGGCTTCGAGGATCTGCGAGCGCGATTGGGCCTTGGAGACATGGGCCGGACGGGGCTTTCGTCCCTGCTCGTGCCGTCGCCAATGCCGCTTCGCTCATGGCGGCGATGATACGTGATTCGCGGGCGCGAAAGAAAAGCCTGGGCCTAGTTCGGGTGGCTCGTCTTGAAAGCGGCGATGGCGGCGTTGATCTCGGCGCCCGACCTTCACCTTGTCGTCCTGGTTCTCGGTGATCTTCTTCATGGCGTCGGCTTCGATGGACTTGTCGAAGGGCTTCTTGTCCTTGGCGGCCTGGTCCTTCTGCGCCCTGAGATAGTCCACCATGCATTGCTGATAAACGTCCGATCTGGGTGATGTAATTGTTGGCGTCGCCAATTCCTGCCGCCATCTGCGCCTGGGTCGAGGTGCGGCCATCGGGCGCCACGGGCGCGATGGGGCGGCTGGCAGTCAGCCTGCGCCAGCGCCGGCATGGCCCCGCCGATCAAAAAAAACAACGCCAATCCGTATCGGGAACGCATTTTGCCCCCTATGACCTGAAATCGCCCGCCACATCGCCGAAAGTGAAGCACAAATTTCCGGGTGTCACCAGGGTCCTGGAGAACCCGCAAACCGTGCTTTTCCGCACAATCGTCAGGTCTGGGGCAGGCCGCCACGGCCGCGCAGTTTCACCACAAAACCGTCGGCGAAACGCAGAAGCAGCGCGATCATCATCAAGACCAGACTGAAGCCGTAAAATGCGTCCGGGCGATGCGGGCCGGAAATATGCGACAGGCCCGTTCAGGGTATAGGCAAGCCAGAAATAGGCCATGCCCACGCCCAGGATGGCGCGGCGCGACCGCTCGCCCAGGCTGGGCTGGGGCGATGGCGCATAAGCGATCACCATGGTCAGCCCGGCGCCGAATATCGCGAACACGCTCATGCCCGCGGTGAGCCCTTCGATGGACCGACGCAGCCGGCGCGAATGTGTTGGGCACCAGCAGGGCTGGCGAGAAACACGCCGAAGCTGGCGCAAAATCCCCACAACAATTGGCGCCGTTCCTGGCCAAGGCGTTGAAGCCGCTTGCCGGGGACGAGCCGCGTCACGGGACCGGCGATCACGGCGGCGAAATACACCAAGACAGGTGAAACGCCACGTCAATTCGCTGCCCAGGCGAAGGCCGTTTTCGCCAAAGCCGTGGGCCGCAAAGCCGCCCAGGCAAACCAGCGCCGCAGCAATGGCGATCATTCCCCAGATCGGGGGCGCGCGAAGGAACCCGCGCCGGAAAGGCGATCGCTCGTGCGCCATGAGCATTCTTGCGGTTTCATCCATAAGAGACGGAACGCGCCAGCCCGCGAATTGTGCCAAATGTTAAAGGACGCTTCAGCGCCACGGCGAAGCCGGGCACCGGCTGATGGGATTCGCTGCGGGGCGAGGCCGTCACCAGGCCCGCCACGGAAAGCCCCGCTTCCTTCGCCCTTTCCCGCAGATAAGCCTCGCTGTGGCGCCAGCGCCGCTTGGGCCCAAGTTCGAAATCCCGACCCGTCCTTGGCCTCGGTGGTGAAGAGGAAATAACCCGCCGGCCACAGATGATCCGCCACGGCGCGGAACACGGGGGCGAGATCGCCCAGATAGACCAGCGTATCGGCGGCGAGGATGAGATCGTGGCGGCCGCCGAGTCGCGCTCTCGATGTCGCCCACGGCAAGAGAATCGTAAATGCCGCGGGCGCGCGCTTTCTCGATCATGGCGGGCGAAAGATCGATGCCGTCAAGCCGCGCGGCGCGGGAGCGGAACATCATCCCCGCCAATCCCGTGCCGCAACCCAGATCCAGCACCGCAAGCCCGTCGCGCCCCGGCATCACCAGATCGGCCAGCTCGTTCAGGATCCGGGGCGCGGCATAATTCAACTGCCCCAGCATGCGGTCGTCGTAATCGGCGGAGAATTGATCGAACAGATGCCGCACATAGCCGGGGTCGGAGCGCGGCGCGGCAGTGATGGCGCGCGCCCGGGCGATCAAGGCTTCGATCTCCGGCGAGGGGTCCAGGCTTTCAAAAATGCCGAGCGCATTGGCGGCCTCGCCGGCTTCGAGCCACGCCAGCCCTGTCAGCAGACGCGCGCGTTCGAGCGCGGGATCGAGCCGCAATGCGCGCTGCAATTCCGCGATTGCCGCCGGAAGCGCGCTCTTGCGCCAACAAAGCTTCGCCCAGCGCCACCGCAACGATGGCGATGCCGGGATTGAGGCGCGGCTGTTTCGCGGGCCTCACTCAGCGCTTCGTCGGTGTCGCCCGCCGCCAGCAACGCCTTCACGAGCGTCAGGCGCGCCAACAACCCGCCCCTGCCCGCCGCCAGGCGCGCGCGCAATTGCGCGGCCGCCGCGCGCCGCTTCGCCGCGCGCGATCAGGTCCTCCGCATCGGCGATGGGATCAGTCTCCGAGAATGACAGAGGCCATTGTTCAACACCACCGTGCCGGGACGTTCCTTCACTCCGGCGCGGAAAGAGATCGTCCCGCCATCCGCCCAGATCTCGACTGACAGCGTCTCGCCGGGAAAGACCGGCTTGGAAAACCGCACATCGAACTGCTTGATGCGCTCGGGCTTATAATCCGCCACGGTCGAGAGGATCGCGCGGCACGCCGTGCCGTAGGAGCAAAGCCCGTGCAGGATGGGCCGGGGAAAGCCCACCGCCTTGGCCATGGCGGGATCGCGGTGGAGCGGGTTGCGGTCGCCGGACAAGGCATAGAGAAACGCCTGGTCGGGCCGGGTGTCGCATTCCTTGACAGGTCGGGCGCGCGGGCAGGCAATGGTATGCAGTTCCGGCCCGCCGCGCTCGGGACCGCCAAAGCCGCCATCGCCGCGCGCGAAAATGGACGAGACGATGGTGAAAAGCTTTTCGCCGCTTGCCTTGTCGCGCACCACCCGTTCCTGCACCAGGACCGCGCCCTTGCCCTTCGCCCTTGTCCAGGACTTCGCATCATCCGCTCATCGGCCAGCACGTCGGCCCTGGGCGCCAGCGGCTTGTGGAAGGTGATGCGGCGCTCGCCATCCACCACCATCATGAAATTGATCGAGGATTTCTGCGGCATGCGCTGGCGCTCGGGCGGCGCCTCGCCGCGATTGATGACGCTGGCGAAAGTGGGCACGACTTTGAGGCCATGATCCTCATAGGCGAAAGGCAATTCCTTTTCGTCCAGGGATCGCGCATGAAGCCCACGCCCAGGGCATAGAGCATCACGTCCTTTTCGTCATAGCGCGCCTCCAGTCCGGTGGCGCCGCTCTGCATCATGTCGTCATAGTCGATTGGCATGTCCCGCCCTCATGGCTCGCGTTTGACCATCGGTCATTGCGCTATTGTGCCTTGACGCTCGGGCCAGAGCCAAGCTCTCTTCACCGCATGACGCCGACGCATACACCCCTCCGCGCCGTTCCCATGGCTGCTTCTGGGGCTGCCTGGCGGTCCTGGCGTTCCTGTTCCTGCCTATGCTGCTGGCGGGCGGCTATGGCGCCTGGTTCCTGTGGCAAGGCTTTCGCCACGATCCCGTGCTGCGCACCGTCGCCGAGCTGGTCAGCCGTGACGGCTTGGCGCATCAGGTGCTGGGCGACGATATCCACGTGGCCGGCGTGGAAGGCAACGCCTTCTCTTATGTTCCCGGCCTGGGCGGCCACAGCGATTACGAAGTGAGGCTTTCCGGCAGCAAGGCCAGCGGCACGTTGGCGGTGGAAGCGGACAACGCGTCACGGCCATGTCACGATCAACTCCATGATCCTCACCGCGTCCGACGGCGGCCGCTATGATCTTCTGCACAACCGGATTCTGTCGCCGGGCAGCGGCGGGACTTCGATCTAGGATGCGGCCATGCTTTTGGGTACTGCAAGCGCCGGGCCGTCGCTCCAGACGCTGGTCAAGCGGCACGCCGTTCTTTTCGATGGCGGCGCAGGCCGCCTCATAGCCTTCCTGGATCGCCTGGTCGAATTTCTTCCAGTCGCGCAGGCCGATATCGGGCATGGGCGGCTCGATCAGATAATCGGCCTGCTCGCGCACGATGCGGCGCTGCGCTTCCGAACCCACGGTGCCCGAGCGCATCAGGATGGAGACGATGGAGGGCGTGCCCCGCATGCGCTGGCCGATCAGCCACCACCAGGGCCGCTCGCCATAGCGGTCGTCGCGCGCCTGCAAGATCGATTTCGCCGGTGATGTCGCAGGCGATGATGGGCCCCGCGCCCATGGCATGCTCGCGCATCACGTCCACCGGCAGATTGTTCATCACCCCGCCATCGACCAGAAGATGGCCGTGATGGGTGACGGGCGGCAGGATGCCCGGCAGCGCCACGCTGCGCGCGCAAGGCCCGCCACAAGGTGCCGGCGCGATGCTCATGGATGCGCCCGGTGGTGAGATCCGAGGACACGCAGAAAAAGGGCTTGGGCAATTCCTCGATGCGGATATCGCCGAAATTGGCCCGCAGCATGGTCGAGGCCTTCTTGCCCCGCACCAGCGCGATCAGGGGCAAGGTGAAATCGTTGAGCGGATTGTGGGTGACGAAGACCTCGCGCATCCGCTCGGTCAGTTCCTCGACGCCCCATTCATGGGCGAGGCCGGCGGCGATGATCGCGCCCATCGAGGTGCCGCCCAGATGATCGAACGGCACGTCGCGCTTCCATCAGCGCCTTGATGATGCCGATATGGGCAAAGCCGCGCGCGCCGCCGCCCGCCAGCACCAGGCCCACGGCGCGCCCGGCGATGAAGCGCGCCAGCCGCGGCGACATCGGCGTTGTTGCCGGCGCGGATATGATGATGGGATTCGAACAGGCCGCTGCGCAGCGAGAAATGCTCCGGCAGGCCGGCGCGCGCGCCCGGCGGATGCAGCAGCAGCAATTCCGGCAGGCCGCTGGCGCGCTCCTTGAAGGCGGGCAGATCCAGCGGGCGGAGCGGCAAAGGCTGGTCGGCGCGGGCCAGAAGGAAGATGCGGTCGGCCTGGCGCAGGCATTGATGCGTCCAGGCGCTGTCCGGCGCGTCGCCGCGATAGAACACCACGTCGTGCGCCGCCTCGAAGGTGTTGAACCATTCCGCGCTCTGCTCGCTGGCCTGGTTGTCCAGCACCGCGGCGCGGCTTCCCATTTCGCGACAGCGCGTTGGCGATGCGATGGGCGATGGGCGCGGCTTCCAGATTGTCCTGCAGCGGCACGATGGCGAAGGTCTTGGGCCGCGAGCCCTGGCCGGTGTTGCGGGTGGTGGCGGCCAGCCGCTTCACCAGCATCCGCATCAGATTCATCATCACCCGCGGATGGCGCGCGATCAGCGCTCTCGAAGCCTTGCGGGCTGATGCGCAGCAATTCGGTGTCGCGCAGCGCCACGAGTTGGGCGGTATGCTCGTGGTCGCTGCGCGATCAGCGACATCTCGCCCACCGTTTCGCCGGCCGGCACATGCGCCACCATGCGGCGCTGGCCCTGGGCGTCGGGCACGAAGACGCCCAGCGAGCCGGTGACCACCAGAAACAGCGCGGAGTCGTTCTCGCCGTCGCGGTCGAGCAGCGTGCCGCCGGGCAGCCCGAACCAGTTGGCTTCGGCCAGCAGATTCTTGAGCGCGCCGTCGCCCACATTCTCCGAGCAGGGCGAAGCCCTGCAAGCCTTTCGCGCAGTTCCTCGGGATAAACCGTCTGCTGCCCGATGCGGAAGGAAGAGAGAAACGCCATGTTCATGCTTCTATCACCAAGCGGTCCAACCACCATCAACGTTGAGAGCGGCACCGGTCATGATAGCTGGAGGCCGGCGACGCCAGGAACAGAAGCGGCCCGCCGATCTCCTCCGGCTTGCCCAGCCGCCCCAGCATGGTGCGGCGCGCCAGCCGGGCCGCGAAGCCGGCTTCCGCATTGGGCGGAAAAGGGTCCGGGCACCAGCGCATTGACGCGAATCCCGCTGCGGCCCCAAGCTCGGCGGCGAGATGGCGGGTGAGTTGCAGCAGCGCCGCCTTGGCCGGACCGTAATGAAACGGGCTTTGGCTTTCGCGCGCGTCATAGAGCCGGGCATCCGGGCGCGACCGAGCCATACATGGAGGCGATATTGATGACGCTGGCGTCGCCTGGCCGCGGCGGCGGCCTGGCTTCAAGCGCCGGCAGCGCGGCGCGCACGGCCTCGAAAGCGGCGGTGACGGCGCTGTCATAGGTCGCGGCGAAATCGGCGGGCGCCAGCGCGGAAAAGGACTTTCACCTTCATGGACACGGCATTGTTGACCAGGATGTCCAGCCGCTTCAGTCCGCCGAAGAAAGCGCGCACCGCCTCGGCATCGGCGACATCGAAGGCGGCGCGCTCGACGGAAAAATCCTCTCGCCCGCAATTCGTTCTCGAATTGGGCGAGCTTGGCGTCGTCGCGGCCATTGACGATCACATGGGCGCCGGCCGCGGCCAGAGCGCGCGTCATGGCCTGGCCCAGATGCCCGCGCGCCGCCGAAACAAAGGCGACTGCGACCGTCCAGACCGAAAAAGCTTGGGAAATTGCATTGCGAGCCCGAAGCGCCGATCCAAACTGGGGAAGGTCGCATTGGCATGGTAAAGAAGCGATTTACGCTGCAATGCAGCAAAGGCGGCGCCTTGCGGCCACCGCCCTATTGGAAACAGAGGATAGGCCACATTAAAGTTGCAATAACCCCATATTTCTGCAAGTCCGAGGGGCGTTTTCGCGCGGCCCGATATGCCGCCAATCAAAGGGAATCTCTTTCGATGACGAGCAAAAAGTTTCGCGCGCCCTCTGACGGCCGCGCTCCTGCGCAGCCGCGCCGATGGCGCTGCTGGCTATCTCCGGCCCAGGCCGCCGCGCCGCCAATCTGACCAAGCGGCGTGCAACAACGCCCTGGCGGATGCGCAAAAGCCATAAACGCCGGCGACTTCAAGACCGCGCGCGGACGATATCGCCAAGGCGCGCGCCGTGGACGGCCGCACGCCTGAGGACGACTACTGGATCAACAAGATCGACATGAATGTCCAGGTCAAGAGCAACAACATGGCCGGCGCCGCCCAGGACGCCGAAGCGGCCGCGGATTCGCCCGCCATGCCGCCCGAAGACAAAGCCGACATGCTCCGCCTGGCCCTGATCCTGGCCAACAACCAAAGCAGACCGACAAGGCGCTGGCCTATGCCAAGACGCTGCAGGCCACCAACCCCACCGACCCGACGCGTCACGAGCCAGCATCACCGTGGCCTATTTCAACGCCAAGGATTTCGCCGGCGCGCAGACCATGGTCCAGAAGCAGATCGACGCGGATAACGCCGCCGGCAAGAAGCCTTCGCGCGACACGCTGCAGAATCTGCTCGACATCCAGGTGGCGCAGAAGGACGAAGCCGGCGCCGAAAAGACGCTGGAGGCGCTGGTCGCCAACTACAACGATCCCAAGGACTGGACCCAGATGATCGACGTGGCGATCTCGTCCAAGGGCATCCGCGACGTGGAAGTGATCTGGCTGGGCCGTCTTCTGTTCCAGGTGGGCGCCACCGCTTCGGCGCAGGACGCCAACCTGTTCGGCTCAGACCGCCAGCCATCGCCACCTTCTTCGGCGACGCGCTGGTCGCCCAGCAGCATGGCGGCATCGGCTTCCCCGATCCCACCGCCCGCGCCGACGCCGACAAGAAGACCATGCCGGCAGCAGATCGCGGCCGGTCAGAAGCAGAACGGCAAGTACAACGTGAAGCTGGCGGAAGCGCTCTACAGCTATGGCATGTATCCGGAAGCCGAAGCCGCCGCCAAGCTCGCCATCAGCAAGGGCGGCATGACCGATCCCAGCGAAGCGCCGATGGTCCTGGGCCAGGCGCTGGTCGCCCAAGGCAAATATGACGAAGCCATCGCGGCATTCGGCCAGGTGCAGGGCGGCGGTCCCGCCACCGCGCGCATCACGCGCCTGTGGGTCGGCCTATGCGAAGATCAAGAAGAACCCGCCCGCAGCCGCAGCCGCAGCGGCGGCTCCGGCGAAATAAGCCAAAGGGCGGGACGCGTTCCAGCGTCCCGCCCTTTTCCTTTCAAGCCGAAGCCAATCCGGGCTGGAGCATGACCCTTCTCTTCGGCTTCGCGCCCTTCATTCTCTTCGCCATGCTTTCGCGGCTTTCCGCCGATCTGGCGCTGTGGCTGGCCTTCGCCGCCGCGTTCGTCGTCACCATCCGCGATTTTGTCGAAAGCCCCAGCCTGCGGCTCCTGGACGGCACCAGCCTTGCCTTGTTCGGCCTGTTGGCGCTGATCGCGGGGCTTTGTCGCTCCCGGAGCTTTCACTGGCCGTGGTGCGCACCATCGTGGATGCGGTGCTATGCCTGGCGATCCTGGTTTCCCTTCTGCGCGGAAAACCTTTTTCGCTGCAATATGCCAGCCGGGTCTCCAAGCTTCCGCACTGGCCGCTTGCCGGCTTTCCTGCGGGTCAATCAGCTGATCTCGCTGGTCTGGGGCGTGGCCTTCGCCGCTCATGACCCTGGCGGACGGCGCCGTGGCGTTCCTGTCGCTGCCCTTCTATGTGGGCATTGCGGTGCAAGCGTGCTGGCATTGGCTGGCGCCATCACCTTCACCTTCCTCTATCCCGCGCTGGCGGCGGAACGGTTGGCGCGCTAGTTTCGCTCAAGAACCTCCGCGCGCTTCAGGAGCATCCGCCATGAAACAGGCCGTCATCGTCTCCACCGCGCGCACCGGCCTCGCCAAATCGGTGCGCGGCGGCTTCAACCAGACCCATGGCGCGGTGATGGGCGGCCATGCCGTCAAGCATGCCATCGCCAAGGCGGGCATCGATCCGGGCGAAGTGGAAGACGTCTTGATGGGCTGCGGCATGCCCGAAGGCGCCACCGGCAACAATATCGCCCGCGAATCCGCGATCTGGGCGGGCTGCCCGGTGACCACCGCCGGCGTCACCATCAACCGCTATTGCTCCTCCGGCCTGCAGGCGATCGCGATGGCGGCGCAGCAGATCATGACCGACGGCACCGACGTCGCGGTGGGCTCGGGCGTGGAATCCATCTCGCTGGTGCAGATGGGCGGCATCAATCTCAAGCATTTCACCGAGGAGCATCTGCTCCAGGTCAAGCCGGCGCTCGTGGATGACCATGATCGAAACCGCCGAGATCGTGGCCGAGCGCTATGGCATCAGCCGCGAGCGCGCCGACGAATATTCGCTGGAAAGCCAGAAGCGCACCGCCGCGGCGCAGGCGGCCGGCAAATTCAACGACGAGATCGTGCCGCTCACCACCAAGATGAAGAAAATCGACAAGGCCAGCGGCGCCGAAAGCATGGTGGAGGTCGACGGTCGACCGCGATGAATGCAACCGTCCCGACACGACCCTGGAGGGCCTTGCGGCGCTCAAGCCGGTGCATATGGGCGGCCAGCAGGTCGCGCAGGGCAAATACATCACCGCCGGCAATGCCTCGCAATTCGCCGATGGCGCGTCCGCCTGGTGGTGATGAGCGAGGAAATGGCGGCGAAGAAAGGACCTCAAGCCGCTGGGCATCTTCAAGGGCTTCGCGGTGGCGGGCGTCGAACCCGAGGAAATGGGCATCGGCCCGGCGCTGGCGGTGCCGCGCCTGCTCAAGCGCCACGATCTCACGGTCGACGACATCGATCTGTGGGAATTGAACGAAGCTTTCGCCTGCCAGGTGCTCTATTGCATGGACAAGCTCGGCATTCCCCACGACAAGCTCAACGTCAATGGCGGCGCCATTTCCATCGGCCATCCCTACGGCATGTCGGGCGCGCGCATGACGGGCCATCTCTTGCTGGAAGGCCGCCGCCGCAAGGCCAAATACGGCGTGGTCACCATGTGCATCGGCGGCGGCATGGGCGCGGCCGGCCTGTTCGAGATTCTTGCCTGACCGGATGACGGCCGCTTCTTGCTCTTGCCTGCGTCAGCCTGGCTTTGGCCGGCTGCGCCAGCATGCGACCGCCGCCGCCATCCGCCGCCGCCCGATCCGCAGACCCAGATGCCGGCGCTGGCCAACCGCATCGCCGTCGCTGGTCGAAGAAGAACGGCTCAAGCTCGATCCCGGCGCCAAGGCGCTGGCGCTCGATCCCGAACTCGCCAAGATCGCCGCAGGCGCGCGCGCGCGACATGGCGGCGAAGAATTATCTCGCCCATGCCGCGCCCAATGGCGACACCTCGGCCGTCGCTGCTGATGGCCGAGGACGCCAAATGGCAGGGCTTGCTGGGCGAAAATCTCGCCGCCCAGCATTATGTCAAGGAGAGCGGCGTCGATGTCGATGTCTTCGCGCAGCGCTTCCTGGACGAATGGATCAAAAGCGATCCGCATCGCGAAAATCTGGCCTATCCGGCCTATGACCGCACCGGCGTCGGCGCGGCGGTCAATGGCGATACGGTCTATGTCGCCGAACTTGTTCGCCAGCGATCTGGGCCTGAAGCCCAGAGCCGGCGGTGATTCCCAAAACCGCGTGACCGGCTATTCCAGTGCGGCGGAGGCGGAAAAAGATCCCGCCGGAACCCAGCCGACTTTGCGCCTTGGCGGCAGCGAAACCGGCCGGGCCTTAGAACAATCTGTGCATGACTGGCCCGGCCTCTACGATACAGCGTATCGGGCCGCGAACGTTCCTTTACACTATATCTTGGCGCCGTTACCGTCGCTAGGGGCCATCAGGGCCATTCAGTCGAGATGCGCGCAGAACTGCCCTGGAATGTCGCCGGCATACCGCCCGAAGCGCGGGAAGCCGCCCGCGCCGCAGCACGCCGCGAAGGCTTGTCGGTGGGGGAGTGGCTGACCCGCCGGATCATTGCCGAATTGGGTGAAGACGCGCCGCCGTCCCCGCCGATGCACCGGGGAGCACGGATCCCGATTTCGTGCCCGCCGCCAATCGCCGCGACACCGAGGACATGCTGGCGCGCCTGGCCGCATGCCGAGGCCGAGGCCTCGCATACCTACCGCCGCATCGAGGAGCAGCTGCGCAGCGTCGGCAGCGGCCTGGATAATGCCGAGCGCAGCCAGTCCGAAAGCAATCGGGCGATGAGCCGGGCGGCCAGCGAGATCACCATCGCCAGCCGTGAACAGGCCCAGGCCTTCGATCAGCTGGGCGCACCACATGATGGGGCTGGACGACCGGCTGGAAAAACTGGAACGGGCAGCCTTGCAGGACGGGCTGAAGGAGGCGGTCAAGGGCCTGCACCAGGGCCTGTCGCGCCTTGCCGATCAATTCGGCCAGGCCACATCCCGATCCGGCGGCCAAGTCGCCTCGCTCGCCCGCAATCTGGAGCAGCTGGCGCTGAGGCTGGTGCAAGCGCGCGCCGATGCGGATGCCGCCACAGAGGCGCTGGACGCCCATCTCGCCCAGATCGAGGAAACACAGCATTTCACCGGCGGCACGGTCGAGCAGATCCTGGAGAAGATAGATGCCCAGGCCGAATCACATGACGAAAATCTGTCCGAGATCAGGCGGCACGGCGCGGCGCAACAGGCCTCGCTGGCAGCGATTGAAGAGCGCCTGACGGAATTGGAACAGCCCGACTTGCCCGGCGCAGAGCGGCTCCTGACGATCGAACAGCGCCTGGCGGAATTGGAAGAGCCCGACCTGTCCGGTATGCAGCGGCTTCTGACGATCGAGCAGCGTCTTGCGGAGTTGGAAAAACCCGATCTCGCCACCGATCAGCGGCTGTTCGCGATCGAGCAGGGCCTTATGGCGGTCCGTGACGAGTTGGCGAAGCCCGATCCCCATGCCGGTCTGGCGGATGCGCTGAACCACATCACATTGAGGCTGGAGGTTCTGGAACAGAGCCACGCCGATATCGTGGCCGACTTCCACGCCAGCCTGACCACCAGCCTGGCGCGCATTCCCGAGGGGACGCCGGAGGAAGAAGCACTTGCTCCGCCCCAACCCGAGACGCCCGCACCGATACCCGAGCCGCCCCCGATGGAGGATGCGTCGCGCGCCGAAGCGCCAGAGCCGATTACGGACGCCCTGCCCGACAATTTCGTTCAGCACGCTTTCGCCACGCATTTCGAAATGCCGCAGGACTTTGCCGACGCCTTGGCGCAACCGGCTCCGGCGAACGAACAGGATTTGCGGCGCTCTCCCCAGGATGAGGCCGAGCCCCAGCAAAGCATTCGCAGCCTCGGCTGGACGCGGCCTGCGGAGGTCGAGAAGGCAAGATGGAATTATCTGGCAATCCTGGTGACCGTCTTCCTTTTATTTCTTGCGGCGGCTGCGGCGCTGATGCTGAACCAGCGCTTCATCCACGCAAATAATCCGCCGCGGCCCATCCCCAAGCATGTCGCCGGCGCGAACATGTCCGGACTGACCTTCGTGCCTCATTTGCAAGTGGCGCCGCCGCCGCAGCAGCCCCCCGCCAGCGAAAGCGCCGCCGCACCCGCGCCGGCTCCCGCAATCCCTGCCGCGCCGTCCGCAGCCGATCGGGTGCTGGCCGCGGCCAATGGCGGCAATGTGACAGCCGAGACCATCATCGGCCTCGAACATCTCGACAGCGGCGATGCCGCGGGCGCGCTGCCCAATGGCTGAAGAAGGCCGCCGATGCCGGCCAGCCAGTGGCGCAATATCGCCTGGGCACCATGTATGAGCGCGGCCAGGGCGTCACCGCCAGCGCGGCGCTGGCCGCCAAATGGTACCTGGCTGCCGCCGGCCAGGGCAATCGCAAGGCGATGCACAATCTGGCGGTGGCCTACGCGGAAGGCTCGGCCGGCCGCAAGGACACGCAAGAGGCGGCGCGCTGGTTCACCAAGGCGGCCGCACTGGGCCTTTCGGATTCCGCAATTCAATCTCGCGGTGCTCTATGAGCGCGGCGACGGCGTGCCGCAAAGCCTGATCGATGCCTACAAATGGTATTCCATCGCCGCCGCCCAGGGCGACGCGGAATCCAAAGCGCGCCTCTCGGTGCTCAAGACCCAACTGTCCGCTAGCCGACCGCGATGCGGCCGAGCGCGCCGCGCAAAATTTCCAGCCCGAGCCGCTCGATCGCAACGCCAATGTGCCGCCCGAGGCGGGCGATTTCGGCGGCTGAGTTTTCAGCGTTCTCAAAAGCGCTGCGCGGTTGACCCATCGGGCATGGACGCGCACATTCCTTCATCGCGGAGGGGTTCGCGACTCACTCATCCCTGGCGGGGCTCATGGAAATCTACCTGCCCATCGCGGACATGTCGGTCCAATGGATCGTCATTCTGGGCATGGGCCTGGGCGTGGGGTTTCTCTCGGGCCTGTTCGGCGTGGGCGGCGGGTTTCTTCTGACGCCGCTTCTGGTGTTTTACGGCATTCCCTCCGGCGTCGCGGTCGCCACCACCTTGAGCCACATCACCGCTTCGTCCATCTCCGGCGCCATCGCGCAATGGAAGAAACGCGCCATCGATTTCAAGATGGCGGGCGTGATGATGCTGGGCGGGCTGGTCGGCACCGGCGCGGGCGTCTGGCTGTTCGCCATCATGCGCCGTGCCGGGCAGATGGATCTGGTCGTCTCGCTCACCTATGTGCCGATGCTGGGCATCATCGGCGGCATCATGCTGGATGAAAGCCTCAAGACGCTGCGCGCCAGGCGCGCGGCAACGCGCCCGCCCGCATCCATCCCGTCAACCATGTCTGGATTCACGGCCTGCCCTTCAAGGCCCGCTTCCGCCAGTCGCGCCTTTATATCAGCGTGATCCCGCCCCTGGTGATCGGCTTCCTGGTGGCGGCGATGAGCGCGATCATGGGCATCGGCGGCGGCTTCATCATCGTGCCGGCGATGATCTATCTGCTGCGCATGCCCACCAATGTGGTGATCGGCACCTCGCTGGTGCAGATCATCGGCGTGGCGGTCATCACCACCCTGCTGCAGGCGACCAGCAATTACGCGGTGGATATCGTGCTGGCGGCGATCCTGGTGGTGGGCGGCGTGATCGGCGCCCAGTTCGGCGTGCGCGCCGGCGCCAAGCTGCGCGGCGAGCAGCTGCGGCTTCTGCTGGCGCTGCTGGTGCTGGCGGTGGCGCGCACGGTTGCTGTGGGGCCTGGTGGTGACGCCCGTCGGATTTCTACAGCCTGGCGGGGCTATGATGCGGCGCGCGCTCTGTTGCTCGCCTTGCTGTTGATTGCGGCGCCGGCCGGGGCGACGAGAACTGGTCTCCGGCGTCAGCCAGGACCTGATCCAGATCACCTCCAATTATACCGGCAGCGACATTGTCGTGTTCGGCGCCGTCGAAGGCCAGGCCAGAATGCGCAGCCACGGGCCCAGGGATGTGGTGGTGGTGGTGCGCGGCCCCGACGCCGACATCACGGTGCGCCGCCGCGACCGGGTGGCGGGCATCTGGATCAATCACGACGCCGCCGACCTGTCGGGCATGCCGTCCTATTATTTCCTGGCCAGCACGCGGCCGCTGACGGCCATCGCCCCGCCGGCCGCGCTGGCGCGCTACGGCATCGGCCTGCAGAGCCTGCAAGCCCGACACGGTCCACAGCCATCACGACTACGAACCTTTCCGCCAGGCGGCGCTGCGCCATCTGACGCAGGAGCAGCTCTATACCGAGGCGCCGGGCGGCGTGGAATTCCTCAGCGACACGCTGTTCCGCGCCCATGTGCCGGTGCCGGCGGGCGTGACGCGGGGCCAATATAATGTGGAAGTCTATCTTGTTCCGCGACGGCGACGTGATCAGCGCGCAATCCACGCCGCTGTTCATCGACCAGACCGGGCTGGAACGGCGGCTCTACAATTTCGCCCACGACCAGCCGTTCGGCTACGGCCTGGCGACGGTGCTGATGGCGATCTTCATGGGCTGGATATCGTCCTTGTTGTTCCGCCGCCCCGCCTGACGCGGGATCGCATAGACCCGCTCCTCGCCCAGCATGAAGGCGTGGAAGCGGCCGCCGAACAGGCCGGCGATGGCGGGATCGCCCACATCCAGCCCGCCGGCATAGGCGCCGAAAGCACGGCAGCACCAGGCGCTTGCCATCGGCGGCAAAGCAGCGCCGCCGCACGCCGCGGCCATATTTGGCGACCGTGGCGCACGGATGCAGATGGCCAGCCATTTCGCCCGGCTCGGCATCGAGGCGCGGCTCGTGGCGGAACACCAGGCCGCCTTCGCGCCATTCCGCCATCACCGCGCCGCCCAGCCAGGCAGGCGGATGGGGATCGTGATTGCCGGTGATCCAGAGCAAATGTGCACCGATCGGACCAGGCGCTGCAGCATCTCGCGCTCTTCCGCGCCGGAAGCCGCTCGGCCGCGAAGGGATCGTGGAAGGAATCGCCCAGCGCGATCATGCGCGCCGGGGCGCGCCGCGCCACCACCTCCGCCATGCGCAGCAAGGTCGCGCGCGTGTCGTAAGGCGGCAGGAACTGGCCGACCGCGGGCATAGGAACTGCCCTTCTCGAAATGCAGGTCGGCGAAGATCAAGCGTGCGCGTGCGCGGCCACCAGGCGGCGCCGGACTTGTCCAGCACCAGCGTTTCGCCATTCACGATCGATGCTCAAGATCAGTCCACACGCATCGCATCCGCAATCAGCGCGTCTTCATTGTCGCGCATGATCTCTTCGTCCACTTCGCCCCGCGCCACCATCTCGCGCGAAATCTCCAGCAGCGCCGGAACCGCCAGCGGCGACACCCGGTCCAGCTTCCGTGTCACGATTCGCGCCTTGACCCGCGCTCAGCATATCGGACAGGCGGGCGATGTCGAGCAGCCCGGTTCCCGCATCCGGCATAGGTCGCGCGCAGCAGCACATGGTCCGGCTCATGCTCGCGCAGCACGTCATAGATCAGGTCCGACGAAAAAGTCACCTGCCGGCCGCTTTTTTCCTTGCCCGGCATTTTGCGCTCGATCAGCCCGGCGATGATGGCGCAGTTGCGGAAGGTGCGCTTGTAGAGATTGCTGTCGGCCAGCCAGGCATCGAGATCGTCGCCCAGCATGTCCTCGTCGAACAGCTTGCCCATGTCGAGCCCGCCCATGTCGCGCGCCGCCCACACCGCCAGCGCATATTCATTGGCGACGAAACCCAGCGGCTTCATCCGCGCCCGCTCCAGCCGCCGCGTCAGCAGCATGCCCAAGGTCTGGTGCGCCAGCCGGCCCTTCGAACGGATAGCAGACCAGATAATGGCGATTGCCGCGGGGAAAGGTCTCCACCAGCAATTGGCCGGGCTTGGGAATCACGCTGCGCCATTCCTGGATCTTCAGCCATTCCTGCACCGGTTCGGGCAGCATGTGCCAGCGTTCCGGCGTCGACACCATTTCGCGCACCCGCTGGGCCAGGAAGGTCGAAAGCGGAAACTTGCCGCCATTGTAGCTGGGGATTTCCGCTTCCGGATCCTTGGTGCGGGTGACATAGGCGGCGTTCTCGCGCAGGCCTTCGAAGCGCAGCACATCGCCGGCGAAGACGAAAGTGTCGCCCACCGACAATTGCTCGATGAAATATTCCTCCAGCTGGCCCAGCCTGCGCCCGCCCGCGCCGGCGGGCTTGCCGCGCGACTGCAAGCCGGATTTCCACCATCGGGTCTTCCACGATCACGCCGACATTCAGGCGATAGGCCTGGGCCAGGCGCGGATGCGCCAGCCGCCACATCGTCTTGAGAGCCGTCGGGCAAGTTGCCGCAGCCGCGCAAAGCGGTCATAGCTTTTGAGCGCATAGCCGCCGGTGGCGACGAAATCCAGCACCGCGTCGAAATCGGCGCGGCTCAAGCGCCGCATAAGGCGCGGCCGAGCGCACTTCTTCATAAAGCGCATCGGCGTCAAACGGCGCCGCCACCGCCATGCCCCAGATATGCTGGCACAGCACATCCAGGCTGCCCTGCTTCAGCCGCTCGCCATCCAGTTCGCCCGCCAGCACCGCATCGCGCGCGGCATTGCATTCCAGCACTTCGAAGCGGTTGGCGGGCACCAGCAGCGCCGCGCTGGGTTCGTCCAGGCGGTGATTGGCGCGGCCGATGCGCTGCACCAGCCGCGCCGCGCCCTTGGGCGCGCCGATGCAGATCACTTTGTCCACCGCGCCCCAATCGATGCCCAGATCGAGCGTCGAGGTGCAGACCACGGCGCGCAGCGCTGCCCTTGGCCATCGCCGCTTCCACCTTGCGGCGCTGCTCGGGCGCGAGCGAGCCGTGATGCAGCGCGATGGGCCAATTGTCTTCGTTGAGGCGCCACAATTCCTGGAAGGTGCGCTCGGCCTGGCTGCGGGTGTTGACGAAGACCAGCGCGGTCTTGGCTTCGCCGATCGCCGCCATCACATCCTGCATGGCGTGGCGCGCCAGATGCCCCGCCCAGGGCACATAGGAATCCGAGGCGCTGATGGCGATTTGCGGCTTGGCGCCGCCCTTGGCGATCACCAGCTCCGCCAGCTTTTCGCCATCCATGCGGCTGCGGCAGCAGAAAGCGCTGCAGCGGCTCTGGGATCGGCCACCGTGGCCGACAGGCCGACGCGGCGATGGCCGCGGCGCCAGCTGCGCCAGCCGCGCCAGTCCCAGCGCCAGAAGATCGCCGCGCTTGGAATTGTAGAGCGCGTGCAATTCGTCCAGCACCACGGTCTTGAGGCCCTCGAACAATTGCGGGCTGCGCGGGATGGGCGATCAGCAGCGCCAGCTGCTCCGGCGTGGTGAGCAGGATATCGGGCGGCGCATGACGCTGGCGCTGGCGGCGCGCGGCCGGCGTGTCGCCGGTGCGGGTCTCGACCGTCACCGGCAGCCCCATCTCGGCGACGGGCGCTTCCAGATTGCGCGCCACGTCCACCGCCAGCGCCTTCAGCGGCGAGATGTAGAGCGTGTGGAGCTTGCGGCGCGCGGCGCGCTTGGGCCGTTCCGCCAGTTCGATCAGGCTGGGCAGAAAGCCCGCCAGGGTCTTGCCGCCGCCGGTGGGCGCGACCAGCAGCACGCTTTCGCCGCGCGCTGCGCTTTCGACCAGCGCCAATTGATGCGGCCGCGGCGTCCAGCCCTTGGCGGCGAACCAGTTCTGGAAAGGGGTGGGCAGCATGGGGGGTTTATACACGGCCCGCGCCGCGCCAAAGCGGGGAAATTCTAGTCATCTGACTTCGCCCATCAGCCGCTTCAACTCGGCTTCGGGAATGCCGTAGAAGCTGCCCGCCACCTGCTCGATGCCGGCCGCGGTTGATCAGGGTGAGCTGGCCGCGCCGGGTGGCGATCAAGCCGCGCCGCTCGAAGGAATGCAGCGCCACGGTGACGCCGGCGCGGCGCACCCCCAGCATCACCGCCAGGAATTCATGGGTCAGCGGCACCGCATCGCTGTCCAGCCGGTCATGCGCCATCAAGCAGCCAGCGCGCCAGCCGCTCTTCCAGCTTGGCGCGGCCATTGGCCAGCGCGGTATGCGCGGTCTGGATCATGAAGGCCTGGGCGGATTTCAGCATCAGGCTGCGCAGCGACGGGCTTTGCTTCATCGCCTCGACGAAGGCGGCGGCCGGCATGCGCCGGCCATTGCCGCCGATCTGCATATAGGCCGAATGCTGGGCGCGGTCGTCGCCCATCACCAGCGGCGACGCCGGTCATGCCTTCCTTGCCGATCACGCCCACTTCGATGCGGTGATCCTCTGCATTCACCGCCACCACCGAGACCACGCCGGTCTCGACGAAATAGACATGGGTGATGGGCTTGTTGGGCACCTCCACCACCTGGCGTTCTTTCAGGGTGACGCATTCCAGATGCGGCGCCAGCAGCGCCCAGTCGTTCGGCGCCATCTTGGCGAGCAGGCGGTTGCGAACATCCGCCCGCGAGGACGACGACATCATTCATGAATTTAGTCCGGCCTCAATCGACATGGCCGGATATCCCTTCTGGTCATGGAACGCGGACGCCCCGCGATTCGACACAGCCCACTGACAGAGAACTTAGCGGTCCTGCTGCAAAAACCTATGCTTATTTCAGTACGGAAACGTACGGCTTGTTGTGCAATTCTACTGCAATAGTACATGTCAAATATCTCCGTATACAGAATGATATATTGATCCGTGTACGGATAAATACGCCGGCGCACCGGAAGACGGGCAGAATGAGAGGGAATGCCCGTGTCGAGAGAACGCGCCGCGCTCGGCGGGCGGTTTCAGCTTCTCAGGAAATCCACGCACGGCCTGGCGGGTGGGACGCGCGCCCACCGCCGACATGTGGTCGCGGCCGGGCACGATTGCGGCAGAGCCGTGGGGAAATATGGCGGCAAGGGGGCCGGGCGGCCCCGCGACGATTATCCTGGTCGCCGCATACCACCAGGATGGGCTTGACGAAACGTTTGCAAAATCGCGACGCGGCAAAGGCGGCGGTCATGGCGCGCATGCAGGCGGCCAGCGCCAGCCGGTCCTTGCCGGGCTGGTCGGCGAAGTCGCGAAACATGCGCGCGCGGGGATCGGTGATGCTGTCCTTGTCCTCGGTCAGAAGCGCATCGGCGATCATGTCGCGCTGCTCCGGGATCGGAGACGCGCGGGCCGGTCAGATAATTTTCGCCCACGCCCGCCCAGCGCCAGGCGCGACACGCGGTCGGGAAACAGCGCCAGGAAGCGCAAGCCGATCAGCCCGCCCATGGAATAGCCGACATAGGGCGCGCGCATCGATGCCCGCCGCATCCATCACGGTGGCGACATCCTCGGCCATGCGGTCGTGATGATAGAGCAGCGGATCATGCGGCTTGTCGCTTTCGCCATGACCGCGGTTGTCGATCGCCAGCACCGAAAACCCCGCTTCGGTGAGCGAGCCGTACCAGCCGGTGGATTTCCAGTTCTGCTCCTGGCTGGAGCCGAAGCCATGCACCAGCACCACGGGCGGTCCCTCGCCCACCCGCTCATAGGCAATGCGGATGCCGTCGGTGGTGGTCGCGAATTCCGTCATAGATCTTGCCCCAACGCCCTGAGGAACCTTCCGCCACAGCCCGGCGGAGCGGCGCTGTCTATTATGGCCGTCATGAACAGAACCTGGCTTGGAATCGCGGCGATCAATGGCGCCTTGGCGGTCATCGCGGGCGCGTTCGCGGCGCATGGCCTGCAAAGCGCGTGCTGAGCGCGGATGCGCTGGCGGTGTTCGAAACCGGCGCGCGCTATCACATGTATCATGCCCTGGCGATGGCGCTGGCGGCGCTGGTGCCGGCGCGGGCGGCGGCGGTCGCCTTCCTGGCCGGCATTCGTGCTGTTTTCGCGGCTCGCTTTATTTGCTGGCTCTGACCGGCTTGCACCCTGATGGGGTGCGATCACGCCCGTGGGCGGCCTTTGTTTTATCGCGGGCTGGGCGCTGCTGGCCTGGGCACGCTTTCAAGGGCCCGATTTGACCGCAAGCGCCGGAGTGTGGGCGTTGTCCCAGCCCGCCAGGATGTGGCGCGATGATCTGGAGTGCCTGACAATGAAAAATTCCAAAACCCGCACAGCGGCGACGGCCGCGACCGAAGCCGATCCCCGCTGGGCCAAAAATCGTGGCGCGCGACAGGCCAGCGACGGCCATTTCGTCTATTCGGTGAAGACCACCGGCGTCTATTGCCGGCCGTCCTGTGCCGCGCGCCTGGCCAATCCCGCCAATGTGCGCTTCCACGCCACGCCGGCGGCGGCACGGGCCGCAGGCTTCCGCGCCTGCAAGCGCTGCAAGCCCGATCTGGGCTGCGCCGCGCCCCATGCCGCGAAAGTGGCGGAAGCGGCCCGCCGCATCGCCGCCAGCGAAGACCATGCCGTCCCTGACCAGCCTGGCGGCCAAGGCGGGTCTGAGCCCGCATCACTTCCACCGCGTCTTCAAGGCGGTGACGGGCCTGACGCCCAAAGACTATGCCGCCGCCCATCGCGGCAAGAAGGTGCGCGAGGATCTGCGCGCAGGGCGCCAGCGTCACCCAGGCGATCTATGACGCGGGCTATAATTCCGGCAGCCGCTTCTATGAGAAATCCAAGTCGCTGCTCGGGCATGACGCCCAGCCGCTATCAAGCGCCGGCGGCGCGCGACGAGGAAATCCGCTTCGCCATCGCCAAGACCTCGCTGGGCGCGTTGCTGGTGGCGGCAAGCGACAAAGGCGTCTGCGCCATTCTTGCTGGGCGACGATCCGGAGAAATTGCTGCGCGATCTTCAGGATCGTTTCAGCCAGGCGCGTCTGGTGGGCGGCGATGCCAAGTTCGAAAAGCTGGTGGCGCGGGTGGTGGGCCTGGTCGAGCATCCCAGGAAGGGCCTGGACCTGCCGCTGGATATTCGCGGCACCGCGTTCCAGCAGCGCGTGTGGAAAGCGCTGACCGCGATCCCGGCGGGCAAGACCGCGCAGCTATGCCGAAATCGCCCGCAAGATCGGCCAGCCCAAGGCGGTGCGCGCGGTGGCGCAGGCCTGCGCCGCCAACAAGTCTGGCGATCGCCATCCCCTGTCATCGGGTGGTCAAGACCGATGGCGGCCTCTCCGGCTATCGCTGGGGCGTGGCGCGCAAGAAGGAACTGCTGGCGCGCGAAGAAGCGGCATGAGCACTCATGCAAAATTGGGAAGCGGCGGCCGGGTCGCTGGATGCCCAGGGCTGGGCGCTGCTTCCGAACCTGATGGATGCTTCGGCAAGCTGCGCCAGGCTGCAGCGGTCTCTATGACAAGGAGATTTTCCGCAGCCACCGTCATCGATGGCGCGGCACGGTTTCGGGCGAGGCGAATATAAATATTTCGCCTATCCCCTGCCCGAGCCCGTGGCGCAGCTGCGGGCCGCGCTCTACGAGCAAGCTCGCGCCCATCGCCAATCGCTGGGCCGAGATGCGCAAAGAGGATGTGACACGCTATCCCGCCGCGCATGAGGATTTTCTCGACCGCTGCCATCAGGCGGGCCAGCGCCGCCCCACTCCCTTGCTGCTGAAATATGGCGCCGGCGATTATAATTGCCTGCATCAGGATCTTTACGGCGAGCATGTCTTTCCCCTGCAGGTGGCGATCCTGTTGTCCGAGCCCGGCGAGGATTTCACGGGCGGCGAATTCGTGATGACCGAACAGCGGCCCCGCGCCCAATCCCGCGCCAGCGTGGTGCCGCTGACCGCCGGGCGACGGCGTGGTTTTCGCGGTCCACCATCGGCCGGCCCCGGGCAAGCGCGGGACCTATACGGTCAATCACCGGCATGGCGTGAGCGCGCTTGTCACAGGCGAACGCTATACTGCTGGGGATCATTTTCCATGACGCCCAATGAGCAGCGATCCGTTTGAGGCCTTCTCCTATGCCGCGCCCGGCGATCCGCCGCTGAAGCGTTTCATCATCCGCCTGATCGAACGGATGACGGGCCAACCCCGGCTGAAGCGAATCTATCACCAATATCGCGCCGAAGGCGGGACCGGCAATTTCTGGGAACAGGCCATCGCGCGCCTGCGTCTCAAGCTGGCATTCGACCAGGGCGCACTTGAGGCATGGCCGCGTTCCGGCCCGCTGGTGATCGTCTGCAACCATCCGTTCGGGGTGATCGACGGGCTGGCCATCTGCGCGTTGACGTCGCGTATTCGTCCAGACTTCCGCATCCTCACCAATGCCGTGCTCGACCACGCCGAGGAAACCAGGCCGCATCTTTTGCCGGTCGATTTCTCCGACACTAGGGAAGCAATCGGCGTCAATCTCAAATCCCGCGCCCAGGCGCGCGCCCATCTGGCGGCGGGCGGCTCCCTGATCGTGTTTCCCGCCGGGCGGCGTCTCCACCACGCCCAGCCTCTGGCACGCCCGCGCGGTGGACGCGCAATGGAAGGCCTTCACCGCCCGCCTGATCCTGGCGGCGCAGGCGCCCGTGGCGCCGCTGTATTTCGAAGGCCAGAACAGCCGGCTGTTTCAAATCGCCAGCCATCTGCATCAGACCTTGCGCCTGTCGCTATTGTTCAAGGAAGTGCATGACCGGACCGGCTCGGAAATTCGCATGCATCCGGGCCTTCCCATCCCTTTCTCCGAGCTTGGCGCACTGGCGCCGGACGCCCTGATGGCCGAGCTTCGCGCCCGCACCTATGGGCTGGCGGGCAAGCGGCATGGGGTCTAGAACGGCGCCAGGTTTGCGGATCGGTCTCGAATGAAATCCCTGTCATGCCTGGTGTTCCTGCTTCTCACCACCGCGCCGGCTTTTGCCAATGCCCATCTGGTCAAATCGTCACCCGCCAATGGCGCCCGGGTGCGCGCCCTGTCGCGCATCGTGCTGACGTTCAGCGAGGCGTTGGAACCCGCTTTTTCCGGCGCCCTGCTGCTGGACGAGGACGGACGCAATTGGACCGCCGACCCCGTCAGGATCGACGGCACCCTCCTCAGGCTTCGGCCCAGCGAGCATTTGCCGCCCGGTTCCTATGTCGTGAGCTGGCATTCGGTGGGCCATGAAGGCCATCGCCTGGAAGGCCGCGTCCATTTCACCGTGCGGCCGTGACGGCGCTTGCCGCCCTGGGGCGAGGCCTTCACGACGCCAGCCTGATGACCCTGTTCGGCAGTGCTTGTCTTATGGCCCTGCTGGCCGCCAGAGTGCCGGAACTGGCGCTTGAGGGAGGCGCGCTCGCGCTGGGCCGGCGCGTTGCTGCACTCTTGGCCTTGGCGAGCGCACCGGCCTGGCTGATCGGCGCGCCGGCCTGGACGGCGGCGACCTTGGCCGGACAAATTCTGCTCATCCGCATCGTGCTGTTGATCCTGCTGGCAGGGGCGGTGTGGAGCGGGCGCATTCGCGCCGCCGCCTGGCTTGCCGGAGCCGCGCTGGTGGCAATCGCCGCCACCGGCCATGTCGCGGGCGCCAGTCCCCAAGGTTTCATCGTCATCGGCGCCGCCAGTGACGGACTCCATCTCCTCACGGCCGGCTATTGGATCGGCGGCCTTTCAGTGCTGGTGGCGATGCTCGGCGAACGGCCCAAGGCTGCCCGCCTGCCCCAGGCGGTGGCGCTGTTCGCCGAATGGGGCCTGATTGCGGTCGCCCTTCTGGTGATGACGGGCGTCATCAACGCCGCCATGGTGCTGTTGGGCAGCCCTGGTCACGACACCCTGCTCTATGCCGGGGTGCTGGCGCTCAAGATCATTCTCGCCCTGACTATGATCGCGCTGGCGCTGACCAATCATTTCCGTCTTCTGCCGCATCTCGCCCGGGAGGGCATCGCGGCGCGGTTGAGAAACCGGGCGGGCTGGGAATTGGGCTTGGGCCTGGCGGTGGTGGGCTTGGCCGCGCTCCTGACGCTTCTTTCGCCCACCCATCAGTGACGCAGGGATGGTGCGTCCGGGGGCGGCGCCACGCGGTTGGAGATTATGAAGATGCGTGCCAATAGCGTTCCTCCCAGCTTTTGCTGAGCCGCATGGCGCTCAGGATCAGGCCGGCCATGGAATAGGTCTGGGGGAAATTGCCCCACAGCGGCCGGTCTTGCGGATCGATGTCCTCGGCGAACAGCCCGTAATGATTGCGCAAGCCGAGCGCGTCCTCGAAACGGTCGCGCGCTTCCTCGCTGCCGGCCGAGCAGACACAGCGCGTCGATCAGCCAGAAGCGGCAGACCAGGAATTCCGATTCCGGCAGCGCCGAAATCGTCCGCGGCCGCATAGCGCAGGACATGGCGGCCCCTGCACCAGATCCTGTCTCGATCGCCGCCACGGTGGAGGCAAAGCGCGGATCGGCGCAGTCGATCAGCCCCAGTTCCGGCAGCAGCAGCACGCTGGCATCCATGTCCTCGGTGTCCACGGCCGCGGTATAGGCCTGGCGCTTCTCGTTCCAGCAGCGCTCCAGGATCACTTGCCGCCGACCTTGTCGGCCAGGCGTTCCAATGCGCGGCGCGGTCGGCAAAACCCAGCCGCTGGGCGATGGCGCCGGCCCGCGACAGGCCCGCCCAGCACATCGCCGCGGAATGGGTGTGGATGCGCTTGCGGCCGCGATACTCCCAGATGCCGGCGTCCGGCTCCGAGCGCCAGCGCGGCGCATTGCCGCGCCATCTTCTCGACCAGCCGGAACAGGGGCTCGCCGCCGGGCTGGGGCAGGCGCTTGTCGAAGAACATCGGCACGGCCGAGAGAATCACGCTGCCATAGGCGTCATGCTGGATCTGCGTCACCGCGGCGTTGCCGATGCGCACCGGGCCGTGACCTTCAAAGCCCTTGAGGTCGGGCGCGATCCATTCGCGTCAGATCGCATCGAAGGCACGATGCCATAGACCGGCTTCAAGCACCTCTTCCTCGCCCACGATGGAGAAAATGAAGGCGACGAAATCCTCCATCGTCTTGGTGGCGCCGATGCGGTTGAGCGCCCGCACCACGAAATAGGCGTCGCGCAGCCAGCAATAGCGATAATCCCAGTTGCGGCCCGGAATGGGGCGCTTCCGGCAACGAGGTGGTGAGCGCGGCGACGATGCCGCCGGTCTCCTCGAAATTGGAAAGCTTGAGCGTGATGGCGGCGCGGATGGTGGCTTCCTGCCACTCATAGGCGATGGAAATGCGGCGCACCCATTCGTGCCAATATTCATTGGTGCGGTCCAGAAATTCGCGCGCCGGTGGCGGCGGGCTCGCCGGCGAAAGGCTCGTCGGCGCCCAGCACCAGAGTGAGCGGCCGTGTCAGGGCGAAAGGCGGTTTCCTCTTCGATATAGGACAGCGGCGCATCGGTGGTGAGCCGGACCAGCGCCGGTTCGCCATAGGTGATGTGATTGGAGCCCGCCACGCGCCGCGGCATCGGCTTGCCGTAATTCTGGGTGGGACGAAGCCGGATGGTGATGCGCGGCATGCCCGCCACCGGCTCGATCCGGCGCATCAATTGCGGCGGACGCAGGATGCGGTCGAAATTGCGGAAGCGCGGCGCGAAATCGGTGATGCGGACCGCCGCACCGTCCTTGGCGGTCAGCAAGCGTCATCCACCGTGGCGGTGTTGCGCTCATAGTGCGACTGGCTGTGGGAAAACCCTTCCAGCACCACGTCGAAGAAACCCTTTTCCTCGTCGCCCGCGATCAGGCGGCAGAACAACGGGATCGCTGTCGAAGCGGGGAAAACACCACCACACCATCCGCGCCTTGCGGTCCACCAGGGCGGCGGTGCGGCCATTGCCGATCACGGCAAGATCGAGCGGCTGGGACGCGTCATGCCGCGAGCCCCCCATCGGCCAGATGCGCCAGCCATTGCCGGACCGCGCGCGGCGACGCGAAGTGATAATCCACGCCCGCGAAGCGCGCGGCCCACCGAAAAGCCGTGCCCGCCCAGTTCCGGGCAGAATGTGGAAGACGTCCATGTCGGTGGTGTCGTCGCCGCCGAACAAGGCACGCGGCCGCGGAACGGCTTCTGCGCGCATCAAGGCGCGCACGCCCACGCCCTTGTCGATGCCCAGGGCTTGGCCTCGATCACCGCCTTGCCATGCTGCAGGGCGACTTTCTCCGCCGCGAACACGGCACGTTCTGCTTCTCCAGCGCCGCTTCCAGGGCCGGCCTCGCTTCCGGCGCCAGGCGGTAATGCAGCGCCAAGGTATAGATCTTGTCTTCCAGCAAGGTGCCGGGATGGCTTCCGGCCAGGCCGCGGAAGCATTGCCCGCACGGGCGCCGGCGATGGGGCCGGCCAGGGCGCGGACCTTGCCGTCCGGCGCCGCGCACTTCCGCGCCATGACAGCCGATCGCGGCAGCTTGCAGCGGCGCGAACAGCCGGTCGATCGCCGGCCAGCGAGCGGCCGCTGACAAAGGCCAGCGCGCCGTCCAACGCGTCATGGAGCCGCACCAGGCGTCATTGCAGATCGGCCGGCACCACCACCGCGTCGGGCGTGCGGGCCATGTCGAGCAAGGTGCCGTCGATGTCGAGAAAAAGAGCCGAGTTCTCGTTCACAGGCGGCGTCATCGTGACCTGTCCAAATATGTCTGTCTCAAAAAAAGTTGCTTCGAAATCGCCAAAAACCAATGCCCCGGTCTTCCCGATAACGCGCGAGGGACAGATTGAAGTTCCCGGCTATTCCGCTAGGGGGATTTTGCGCGGGCCTTTGGGATGCCAGACAAAGGCGCCGCCTTCCATGCCGGCATCATTGGACACCAGGGAGACATTCTTCGGCAATTTGAACCTGATGCGCTGCGAATTGCCGCCGCCGAGATACAGATGATCGTAATTCATCACGGTGGCGAGCATCGCGATCAGCTTCTTCACCCGCTTGTTCCATTCCTTGTGGCCGATCTTCTTGCGCTCGGCGTCGCCGATATAGCCGTCGAAATCGGATCTTGCGGTGGATGGGCATATGCGCCAGTTCCATATGCGGCATCAATTCGCCGTCGCGAAACCAGGCCGTGCCGAAGCCTGTGCCCAGGGTGCAGACCAGTTCCAGTCCCTTGCCCTTGATCACCGCCAGGCCCTGGACATCGGCGTCGTTGTTGAGGCGCGCGGGCTTGCCCAATTTCTTCTCGATCGCGCCGGCGAGCTGGAATCCGGCCCAGGCCTTGGTGCCCAGATTGGGCGCGGTGAAGACCTTGCCGTCGCGCACATAGCCGGGAAACCCGATCGAGACATGATCATAACCCTTGAACGGCGCGACCAGCTCGACCAGGCAGCGCGACCATCCTGTCGGGCGTGCAATGATGCGGCGTCTTGACCCGCACCGCTCGGTGAGGAATCGGCCCTTGGTGTCGATGATGGCGGCCTTGAGCCCCGTGCCGCCGATATCGATCGCCAGGATTCTTAGTAGCGGAGGATGCGTCTGTGTTTCTGGCTTTTCTTGCGGCCATTGTTACGGCTTTCTTCCTGCATCATCAGACTGAGCGCGGTGTTGATCAGCGCGACATGGGAAAAGGCCTGGGGGAAATTGCCCAGCATGCGTTTGGCATCGGGATCATATTCCTCCGCGAACAGTCCGACATCATTGGCAAGTCGCTTCAGCCGGTTGAACAGACGCGAGGCATCCTGCGTGGCGGCCCATCAGCATCAGTAATTGTCGGCCAGCCAGAAGCTGCAGGCCAGGAAGGCGCCCTCGCCCGGCGGCAAGCCGTCCACCCCGGTTTCGGTTTCATAGCGCAGCACCAGGCCCTTGTAGACCAGCCTGTTTCTCGATCTCCCGCACCGTGCGCCTGATGCGCTTGTCGTGGGCGGCAGGAAACCCACCAGCGGCAGCAGCAGCAGGCTGGCGTCCATCGCGGTCGAGCCATAGGCCTGGACGAAACAGCCGCGCTTGTGATCGACACCCTTGGCGCAGATGTCGCGGTGGATCCTGTCGGCCATTTTGCGGTAATGCGCCGACTCGCGCTTCTCGCCTGGGCTGGGAGCGGGCCGCGCGGTCGAACGCCACCCAGGTCATCACCTTGGAATGGACGAAATGCTGGGGCTGGCCCCGGATTTCCCAGATGCCCTCGTCCGGCCGGCGCCAGATTTTTTCCAGATGCTGGAGAAAGGTCTGCGCGGATCTCGCTGCGGCGCGGCGCCGGCGGCAAGCCGCCCTTGCGCGCCTGGCTCATGCACATCGGCCAGTTCGCCGATAGATATCGAGTTGGAGCTGCTGGGCGGCGGCATTGCCGATGCGCACCGGACGGGAATTCTCATAACCGGGCAGATGCGGCAGCTCGATCTCGTCCAACCTCTTGTCGCCCATCACGCTGTACATGGTCTGAAGCTGGTCCGGCGCACCGGCGATCACGCGCATCAGCCAGTCCTGCCAGACATTGGCCTCCTCGGTGTAGCCGGCGTTGAGAAAGGCCAGCAGCGTGAAGGTGGCGTCCCGCAGCCAGCAATAGCGATAATCCCAGTTGCGGCGTGCCGCCGATCTGTTCCGGCAGCGAGGTGGTCACCGCCGCGACGATGCCGCCGGTGGGCTTGTAGCTGAGGCTTTTCAGAGTGAGCAGCGAGCGCATGATCTGGCTTCGCGCCATTTGCCCTTGAGCCGGCACAGGCCGGCCCAGTCCGCCCAATATTTTTCCGGTCTGCTCCAGCGCGATATCGGCGTCGATCACCGGCGGGATCCGAGTGCGAGGGGCGTAGCTCATCACGAAGGGCATGCGCTCGCCCTTGCGTGACCGTGAATTGGGCGACGGAATGCATGTTCTCGCCATGCAGCGTCCACCGGCGTGCGGACGCAAAGCAGATGCGGACCGGCGACGGCGGTGATGGTCTTGGAATCGATGCGGCTCACCCAGGGAATGGTGACGCCATAGTCGAAGCGGATCACCAGTTCGGTTTCCATCGTCGACATGGCCGGAAACGCCTTCGACGATGCGCACCATGGAACGGTCGTCGCCTCGCCATCGGCATGAAATCGATCACCCTGACCGAGCCGGTCGCGGTGGTGAAATTCGGTTTCCAGGATCAGGCTGTCGCCGCGATAGCGCCGTGGTCGATGCGCGGCGTGGCGCGATTTCTTATCGCGTTGACTTGCGGTCCGGCGCGATCAGCCAGCGGCCATGTTCGGGCTCGCCCAGAAGCGCGGCGAAACAGGCGTCGGAATCGAAACGCGGCATGCACAGCCAGTC
Source organism: uncultured Alphaproteobacteria bacterium (assembly GCA_963766265.1). GTDB lineage: Bacteria > Pseudomonadota > Alphaproteobacteria > Micropepsales > Micropepsaceae > Rhizomicrobium. Next base: position 98,018 of record CAVXYX010000005.1, on the reverse strand, counting down.
GATCGAACCGTCGCGGCCCACCAGGGCCGCGGTGTGGCAATCGCCGATCACCGCATAATCCTCGATCCGCAGGTCAGATCGCCCGCCGCCGCCCGGTCGACCAGCCAGATCACTTCGCCCTGCGGCTTCAGCCGGCCCGCCGGAAGGCTGGGATCGCCGGCGCGGGCGCGCGCCACCGCCTCTCGCTTGGCCGCGCCCGCCGACCAGGAACAAGCGTCAGCCGGCTGGATTCCAGCGCCGGATAGGTAAGCGTGATGCGCGCTTCGTCGCGGCCCTCGCGGCACCGCCGCCACCCAGCGCTGTGCGTTCCTCCAGCACCGGCTGGCCCGGAAGCAGCGAAGCGGTGTGGCCGTCCTCGCCCAGGCCCAGCAATTGCAGATCGAACAAGGGCCGGCCGGCGAGCAAGACGGCTGCGCCATATTGCTGGCGCAGCATCTCCTCATAGGCGTCGGCGGCGGCTTTCGGGCGTGCCGTCGGTCGGGCATGGCGAACAGGCCGCGCGGCTGACCGTGCCGCTTGCCAGCAAGGTCTCGCGGACCATGCGGTAATTGCTGTCGGGATGATCGGGCGGCACGAAACGCTCGTCGCCCGAGATAGATTTCCACGCAATCCCAGGGCACCTGATGCAGATGCGCCAGGCGGCGGTAGCAGCCGCGCGGCGTGGCGCCGCCCGACAGCGCCAGGCGGAACGGCGCTTGGCAGCCGCGGATGCGGTCGGCGATCAGCTCCGCCGCCCGGGCCGACAGCGCCTCCAGGTCCTTCACGATTTCCATGTCGCCCGGCGATGTTCATGCGCCCTCATTTCACCGCGCGCCAGGAGCGGCCGTCGCGCGCCAGAAGATCATTGGCGGCGCTGGGGCCTTCGCTGCCGGCGGCGTAATTGGGAAAATGCGCGGGGCGCGCTGTTGGCCCAGCCATGCAGCACCGGCTCGACCACGCCCCAGGCCGCTTCCACCTGGTCGGCGCGCTGGAACAGAGTGGCGTCGCCGATCAGGCAATCATAGATCAAGGTCTCATAGCCCACCGCCGGCGCCTGCTGGAACCAGTCCTTGTATTTGAATTCCATCGCCACGCTTTCCAGCGCCATGGCGGGCCCGGGCCGCTTGGCGTTGAAGCGCAGGCGGATGCTTTCATCGGGCTGGACGCGCAGGATCAGCCAGTCGGCGTCCAGCTCCTCCATCGGCGTCTCGCGGAACAGCGCATAAGGCGCGCGCTTGAAGCGGATGGCGATTTCGGTGGAGCGCGTCGCCAGCCGCTTGCCGGTGCGCAGATAGAAAGGCACGCCCGCCCAGCGCCAATTGTCGATCATCACGCCGCATCGCGACGAAGGTCTCGACATTGGAATCGGGCGCGACATTCTCCTCCTTGCGATAGGCGGCCACCTGCTGGCCGCCGACCACGCCGGAATCATATTGGCCGCGCACCACATCGCCCAAGGTGAGCGGATGCACGGCGCTTGAACATCTCCGCCTTCTTGGCGCGGATATCCTCGGCGTCGAAGGAGACCGGCGGCTCCATCGCCGTCATCGCGACCAGCTGGAACAGGTGATTGGGCACCATGTCGCGCAAGCGCGCCGGTCTTCTCATAGAAATTGCCGCGCCCTTCGATGCCGATGCTTTCCGCCACCGTGATCTGGACATGATCGATGCGGTCGCGGTTCCAGATCGGCTCGAACAGGCCATTGGCGAAGCGCAACGCCATGATGTTCTGCACCGTTTCCTTGCCCAGGAAATGATCGATGCGGTAGATCTGGTCTTCCTTGAGATATTTGAGCAGGCAGGCATTGAGCGCCTTGGCGGACTCCAGATCGTGGCCGAAAGGCTTTTCCACGATCAGGCGGCGGAAGCGGCCCTCCTTCTGCTTGACCAGGCCGGCCTCGCCCAGCTTGCCGGCGATGGTGCCGAAGAAGCGGTCCGCCACCGCCATATAGAACAGGACATTGCCGCCCAGATCCTTCTTCTTGTCGATCTCGGCCAGGCAGTCGGCCAGCTGCTTATAGGTCTCGTCCTTCTCGAAATCGCCCTTGAGAAAGACCATGTCCGTCGGCGATGGGCTGCCACAGCTTGTCGTCGACGCTGCCGGTCGGCCTTCGCCGCCTTTCGCCAGCGACTGCGTCCAGAAAATCGTGCAGAGCTGTCGCGCCATTGCTCCGAGCTCTTGTCGTTATGGTCCACGCCGATCAGCGCCAGATGCTCCGGCAGCAGGCCGGTCGCGCGTCAGATTGTAGAGCGCGGGCACGATCAGCCTTTTGGTGAGATCGCCATTGGCGCCGAAAATCACGATGGCGCAGTTGGGCGGCGGTGGCTTTGTGCGTCGGCGCTCATTTGTCGTCGTCTTTGGCCTTGTGGGCGGGCGTGATGCTTTCGACATGGCCGCCGAATTCGTTGCGCATGGCCGACAGCAGCTTCTCGCCGAAACTATGCTCGATGCGGGAGCGGAAGCGGGCATAGAGCGCCGAGGTGATCACCGGCGCCGCCACCGCTTCGTCGATCGCCGCCTCGATGGTCCAGCGGCCCTCGCCGCTGTCGTCCACCGCGCCTTCGAATTCCGTCAGGTCCGGCGATTTGGCCAGCGCGATGGCGGTGAGATCGAGCAGCCAGGACGCGACCACGCTGCCGCGCCGCCAGACTTCGGCGATGTCGGCGATGTCGAGAGCGAAGCGCTCGTCTTCCGGCAGCTTGTCGCCGGCGCGGCCGCGCAGAATGTCGAAGCCTTCGGCATAGGCCTGCATCAGGCCATATTCGATGCCGTTATGGACCATCTTGACGAAATGGCCGGCGCCCACCGGGCCGGCATGCATGATAGCCATTGAGGACGCGCGGATCGCGGCCTTCGCGCCCCGGCGTCTTGTCGATGCCGCCCGCGCCCGGCGCCAGCGCCGCGAAGATGGGATCGAGCCGCGTCGACCACCGTCCTTGTCGCCGCCGATCATCATGCAATAGCCGCGCTCCAGCCCCCAGACGCCGCCGGAGGTGCCGCAATCGACATAGGCGATGTTCTTCTTCTTCAGTTCTTTGGCGCGGCGGATATCGTCCTTGTAGAAGCGTGTTGCCGCCGTCGATCACCGCATCGCCGGCTGACAGCAGATCGCCCAGCGCGCATCACGGTGTCGTCGGTGATCTTGCCCGCCGGCAGCATCACCCAGACCGCGCGCGGCGGCGTCCAGCTTTTCCACCATCTCCTTGAGAGAAGCGGCGCCGGTTGCGCCCGTCAGCGCCGCGACCGCCTTGGGGTCGCGGTCGAAGGCCACGACCTTGTGACCCTTCTTCATCAGGCGGCGGCCGATATTGGCGCCCATCCGGCCAAGGCCGACTAATGCCGATCTGCATGAAAGCTCCTTAAGTCCGCAAACGCCCGGACCTTAAAATCGGTTCGCAATATCACAGCATTATGCACGGCCGCGCGCTTCGGAAGAACGCCGCGCCAAGCCCTCTGCGTTCCCGGCAGCAAACGCCGCATTGCCGGCCTGAGAAGCGGGGGCGTCTTGGGACAGGTATTTCACCACCGCCTGCTGGCGCACCTGGGCGCTGTAGACCACGCCATCGTGGGCCCAAATGCCTTCGCCGCCGCTGGTGATATGGCGATCGGCTTCCGGGATCGATGTCGGGAATCAAGGCGCGCACGATGCCGTCCTTGACGCTGCCGATGCGGATGCCGCGCGCCCAGCCGGGATGAAAGCCATACTCCACCGGCGTGCGCGATTCGGAATCGGTCGAATAGAGAATGTCGTTCTCGTCGATATAGATGCCGCTGGGCCGGCCGAACTGGCTCCAGATGTCGAGCAGTTGGCCGTCCTGGCTGAAGATCTGGATGCGGTTGTTGTAGCGGTCGGCGATATAGAGCCGGCCCTTGCTTGTCCATCGCCAGCGCATGGGGCACTTCCAACCGGCCCAGGCCGATGCCGTGGCCGCCCCAGACCATTCACGAATTTGCCGTTCTTGTCGAAATGGATGATGCGGGCATTGCCTTCGTCGGGCGTGTGGCCGTCGGTGACGAAGATGTCGCCTTGCCGGGCGACACCAGCACCGCATTGGGCTCGTTGAAAGTGTATTGGCCATCGCCCTTGACACCCGGGCGTCCCCAAGGTGCGCAACAATTTGCCGTCCTGGTCGAATTCCAGAATATCGTCGCCGATGCCGTTGCCGACATGGCCGTCGGTGAGCCAGATGTGATCGTCCTTGTCGATGATAGATGCCGTGCGGGAAAAGAAACTTGCCGGCGCCGAACGCTTTGATGAAATTGCCGTTCGCGTCAAATTCCATGATCGGATCGAGCTTCGAGCCCTTGCAGTCGTTGGCGCCGCACCGGTCCGCGACCCAGATATGGCCCTGATGGTCCACCGCCACCGCGATGGTCGAGCCCATCACGCGGCCCGCCGGAAGCTTCAGGAAATTGTTCACCTGGGTATAGGGATCGGGATAGGCATTGGGATCGGCGTCGGGATGGTCAAGCGACTGCGCAAAAACGGGCGCCCCCAGCAGCAAGGCGGCAAAATGCGCCAAGAAAAACCGAACAAAAAAAAGCGGGGCGCATATATCTCTTCCCAGGCGTTGGATAATGGCCGACCCTAGCGAGCCGAGGTTCCGCTGGCGAGAGGTCAAGACGGGCCTTCGATGACGCAGCAGACAGGAGCCGGCAAGCCGCTGAAACCAGGGGCACTTTTGTAAAACGGGGTCTGCCCCTCTATAACTGCGCAGCCGGATGGGAGCGAATTTGGCCAAGCGACCGCAACTCCTGCATGACGCCTATCTGGCGGCGATCCTGATCAAGGGATTCGACGGCGCGGTAGAGGCGCTGGCCGGTCTGTTCATCGCCGTAACCGGCACCGAGCGGCTTTACGAATGGGCGATCCGGTTCACCGCGCCCGAACTTACCAGGCCATCATCCCGCCCTGCATGCAATCCGCAGCGGCGCCGAGAAACTTGCGAACGGGCCGCATCATTTCGTGATCTTCTATCTTCTGGTGCATGGCCTGCTCAAGCTGGGCATCGTGGTGGCTCTGCTCAGGGGCACCGCGCGGTGGATCTTCCCCGTCGCCTCGCTGATCCTGACTGGCTTCATCGTCTATATGAGCTGGCGCCTCTCGCTTCACTGGTCGGACTGGCTTCTCGGCTTTGCCCTGTTCGACGTCCTGACTCTAGCTCTGGTCCTGAACGAATGGCGCATGCATGACGGGAACAAAACGCCGTTAACCCGTGCCGCACGGCCTAACGCGGCCCGGTCCGGGACACAGGAAATAAAAGGTTAACGGCCGCTACCGCGCCGACCGTACACATCGGCCAGCTTGCATTAAATCAATCATCATTCTTTTCCCCCTAGGCTCACCCTGCACGGGAGCGTTAGGGCGAATGAAGAAATTTCAGTCGATCGGCGTGCTGCTGTCGGCGATCACTTTGCTGTTGGTCGTGCTGCTGGTCTCGGTCTTCACCTACAGCGCCGAACAAGCCTATGCCAAACGCGAGGCCGCCGACCACGTGCTCAAGACCGTGGACGTGCTCAGGCATGTCTATCTGGCCGAGGATGCGCTGCGCTCCGAGCAGGGCTCGGTGAACACGGCGCTGACATTGCAGCAGCCGGTGAGTCCCCCGCTCAAGGAATTGATCCAGCGCCTGCACAAGAATGCCGCTGCCGCCATTGCCGCCGCCTATGACAGCTCCCGCGCCGAATCCGGGGGCGGACCCACGCCCAACGGCGCGCGCATCCGCCGCGACCTTCTTGCCTATGAACAGCGCCACGCGGAGGTGATGCGCGCCTTGAATCTTCCGGGCGAGCAACGGCCCACCGCCATCAGCAAGGATTGGACCGAGGCGGTGAACGGCGCGGCCGCCGCGATCAATCTGCGCACCCGCGAGCGCTCGATGTACATCGCCGATTCCAGCGCCTTCAACAACGAGATGACTAAGATCATCCGTATCGTCTGGGCGATGCGCGACACGGTCGGCAAGGACCGCCGCCACATCGCCGACGCGATGTTCATCCAGCAGAAAATCACCAGCCAGGAATTGCAGGACTTCGCCGAGGAGGAAGGCAACATCAATTCCCCATGGGCGGTAATCAAGAATGACGAAACCGACCTTCCCACTTTTCCCGCCGAATTGAAGCCCGCGCTCGACGCGTTCGAGAATGTCTATTTCAGCCGCATCCATGTCGCCCGGCGCGCCATCCTCGACGCCTTGTCGCAAGGAACGCAGCCGCCGCTCACCGGGCGACAATGGCTGGGCCTGTCGGATACGGGCATCAACGTCATCGCCAGCATCTCGACCACCGCCTTCGCGCTGACCCGCGCCAACGTCGCCAACTCCCTCGATCAGGCCAATCGCGAATTCAACATCGCCCTGATGCTGATGGTGCTTTCGATCAGCCTGGCCTCCTTCACCCTGGTCTATGTGATCCTGCGGGTGATCAAGCCGCTGCGCGCCATCACCGAGGCCATGCAGGCGGTGGCGAACAGAAATCTGGACCATCCCGTCCCGTTCCAGAAGCGCCGCGACGAGATCGGCCAGTTCGCGCGCGCGCTTCGCCTGTTCCGCGACAGCGTGATCGAGAAAGGGCGGCTGGAAGAGGAACTGCGCAACAACCAGGTCGCCAAGGAGACCGCGGAGGCCTCCAGCCAAGTCAAGTCGCAATTCCTGGCCAATATGAGCCACGAGCTGCGCACGCCCCTGAATGCGATCATCGGTTTTTCCGATCTGCTGCAGAACCAGATGTTCGGGCCGCTCCAGAAGCAATATCAGGAATACGCCGTCATCATCCACGAATCGGGCAATCACCTGCTCAACCTGGTCTCGGACATCCTGGACATCGCCAAGATCGAGGCGGGCAAATTCGTGCTCGATTACCAGCCCATCGATTTGGGCGAGAGCGTCGCCTATTGCGTGCGGCTGATGCAGACCCGCGCCGACGAGCGCCGCATCAAGCTGGTGACCCTGTTGCCGGCGCAGGGACTGACCTTCTCGGCCGATCAGCGGGCCTTCCGCCAGATCCTGCTCAACCTGCTTTCCAATGCGGTCAAATTCTCCCGTCCCGGCAGCGAGGTCGAGATCAGCGCGCGGATCAGCGGTCAGCGCCTGGCGCTGACGGTCAGGGACCATGGCATCGGCATGTCGGAAAACCTGTTGTCGCGCATCGGCCGGCCCTTCGAGCAGGCGATCAACGATCCTGCCCACGCCCGCGAGGGCACTGGGCTGGGGCTTTCGCTGGTGCGCTCGCTGGTCCTGCAACATGGCGGAACGCTTAAGATCGAAAGCCGCGAAGGCGCGGGCACGGCGGTGATTTGCGAATTGCCGCTGGCGCACGCCGCGGCGGCTGCGGCCTAAAGCGGTTTTAAAATAGCCCGCCGGGCGTGTTATCCCTCAGGCCGAGGAGATAGACCCCCGCCCGATGCTCAAGGACGCCTTCCAACTTCACGCCCAGGGACGCTTTGCGGAAGCCGAGCGCGCCTATGCCGACATCCTCAAGGCCGAGCCGAAGAATTTCCAGGCCCTGCACCTCATGGGCGTGCTGGCCGTGCAGCAAGGCCAGAACCAGCGCGGCATCCAGCTAATCCGCGAGGCATTGAAGCTGGAGCCGCGCCAGCCTTTGGCGCAACGCGATTTGGGCAACGCCTTTCAACAGGCAAACCGGCTGGACGAGGCGCTGAGCTGCTTCGACAAGGCGCTGGCGCTCAAGCCCGACATGGCGGACGTCTTCAACAATCGCGGCGTCACCTTGGCGGCGCTGGGCCGCGCCGAGGACGCCCTGGAAAGCTATAGCCGCGCGATCGCGCTCAAGCCGGATTATGCCCAGGCCTACAACAATCGCGGCACAATCTTGTCCGACCGGATGCGCAAGATGGACGCGATTGCCGATTTCGACCGGGCCATCGCGCTTTCTCCCGGTTATATCAAGGCGCTCAACAACCGGGGCGCGGCGCTGACCGATTTGGAGCGGCTGGACGAGGCGCTCAAGGATCACGACCGTGCCATCGCGCTGGCGCCCGGCGAAGCGCCGTCCCATGTGCAACGGGCGGGCGTGCTGATGCGGCTCGGCCGAAGGCGCGAAGCGCTGGAAAGCTATGACCGCGCCATCGCCCTTAATCCGGCACTGGCCGAAGCGCATGACGGCCGCGGGACCGTGCTCATTCTGCTTCAGCGCCCGGAAGAAGCGCTGGAAAGCTGCGAGCGGGCGCTGGCGCTCAATCCCGGTTCGGCGAATTTTCACAACAATCGCGGCAGCGCGCTGGCGGCGCTGGACAGGCCCGGAGAAGCGCTCGCCGCCCACGAAAAAGCGCTGTCCCTCGATCCCAATTCCGCCACCGCCATGAGCAATCGTGGCGCCGCGCTGTCGCGGCTGGATCGGCTGGAAGAAGGGCTGGAGAGCGTGGACCGCGCGCTCGCGCTCCAGCCCGGTTTGGCCCAGGCGCACATCAATCGCGGCAATTTCCTCGCCGACCTCAAGCGATATGGCGATGCGCTGGAGAGTTTCGAGCGCGCAGCCAGCCTCAACCCGGGATCGGCGGATGCCCATTTCGGCAGGAGCACAATGTTGCTCCTCACCGGCCGCTTTGAAGAGGGCTGGCCGCCTTATGAATGGCGCAAGAAACGCGTGGGGGAAGCCTTCAACGCCCAAGGCCGGCCGGCCTGGACCGGCAAGGGAGAGATCGCGGGGAAAACTATTTTCGTGGAAGCCGAGCAGGGCTATGGCGACACGATCCAGTTCAGCCGTTATGTGCCGATGGTTGCGGATTTGGGCGCACGCGTGATCCTTACGGCCCGCGAAGGCCAGATGCGCCTGCTTAAGGGCCTCGATCCCCGGGTCGAGGTCGTGCCGGCCGCCTCCCCGCCCGCGATGTTCGATTATCACGTGGCGCTGGTAAGTCTGCCGATGGCGTTCGGCACCACCCTGGCCAATATTCCCGCCCGCCTGCCCTATCTTCAGGCCGACGCGGGCGCAGCGGAGAAATGGCGCAGAAGGATCGGCACACAGGGATTCAAGATCGGTGTTTCGTGGCAGGGTTCGGCCTATAGCGGTGGACGTTCTTTCCCGCTGGCGGCGCTTGCCGCCATCGCCAAGCGTCCGGACGTGCGCCTTCTCGGCCTGCAGAAAGGCGCGGGCAGCGAGCAGCTCGGCACATTGCCGGCCGGCATGACGGTCGAGACATTGGGTCCCGAATATGACGCCGGCGATTTCGCCGAAACCGCCGCGGTGATCGAGGCGCTGGACCTTGTCATCAGCTGCGACACCGCCATCGCGCATTTGGCGGGCGCGCTGGCGCGGCCAACCTGGGTGGCGCTCAGGGACGCCGCCGATTGGCGCTGGTTGCAGGAGCGCGGCGATAGTCCCTGGTATCCTGGCATGCGCCTGTTCCGTCAGGCGGCACGCGGGGATTGGGCCGGTGTTTTCGCCGGAATGGCAGCGGAACTGGATCGCTTGCGAGCGTGACAAGTTCCCTCGGGAACTTGTGTTGACGTTCCGTTAACGCGCGAGGCCTAGCGTGGCGACGGTTCGGGGGGCGGATCGATCAGGAGACCGCCTATGGATAGCAGGATCAGCAGTTTCGGGCGTGCGGATCAGGTTTTGGGAATGGATGGCGGCGTTCTGACGCTCGCCGATCTTCCGCCCAAGAATCTCACGCGATGGGTCGCGCGGCGCAAGGCCGAAGTCATCGCCGCGGTCGTTGGCGGCCTTCTGACGGAATTCGAAGCCTGCGCCCGCTACAATATCTCCCGCGAGGAATTCTCCGCCTGGCTTGACGCCTTTAAGCATGGCGGCCTGCCGGGACTGCGCGCCCGGGCGAATGCCCGCGGCATGCGGACCCGACGAGTTGAGCGCGGGGAGGAATTTCATGCCGCGCCGGAACTCATCCCTCATGCGAGGCTGGATTAGCCAGATCCGTCAGGCGGTCAGGTTGATGGTGTTGGATTCTCGCGGGACCATGTAGATCCTATCCGAAAGATTGAACGGCCCCAGGCCCAGGAAATCGAATACTGGTGCATAGGCATAGGTGGTTTCACTGAGGATCAGACAGGTGCTGGCGATGTCCAGGTCTGACGGCACGGTGATGGGCGCGCCCACCGTGTGGGCAGTCCCATTCAAGGTCTGGCTCCAGGTCACGGTTGCATTCTTGTTGGCGTCAATCGTGATCAGCGAGACCACCACCTTGGGCGTGCCGGTGCCGTAGGGCGCAAGAATCTGGGTCGAGGCGGCGAGGATGTCCGCGAGCTGGGTGCTGGCGCTGATGGTGGTATATTGCGAGACGATGGTAGCCAGCGTGGTCGAGGTGAGCGCCACCTGGCGGTTGAGCGTGACGCCCTCGGTGAGTTCGACGCCGCCGAAATAGATCAAGAGGAGAAACGGCAGGGTGAGCGCGAACTCGACGGCGGCCACGCCGCGCCGGTCGTCCGCCAGGCTTTTGGCGATGTGTTTCAGCCCGCGCATCAATAGGGCTCGTTGCGGAACACGGCGGTTCCGACCAGAAGGCGGTTGTGGCCGTTCATGTTCGAGAGGTTGAACCCCAGCGGTCCCAGCACGATCGGCCATTGATAGAACACTTGCAGCAGGATGACGTCCCCCGGCCCACCCGTGCTGTAGCTCATCTTGCTGCTCTGGAACTGCCCGCTCTGCAGCGGACTCATTTGCGTCATCCCGGAGAACGAGGTGAACGTCTGGACATTGACGTAAACGCTCGCGCAGGTGAAAAGCGGCGCGGCGAAACCGCAGACATCCTGCTGGAATTGCGCCGCCGACAGTTTCTGGGTCTGCGCCTGGCCGGTCATCACCAGGCGCGCCGCCTCGCTGGTGGCGGTCTGCAGCACCTGCTGGGCCAGGAACACCAGAGCCGTCTGCAGGATTGCGAGCAGCATGGCGCAGAAGGGCGCGGCCACCAGGGCGAATTCCACCGCCGTGGCGCCACGCACGCATAACGCGAAGCGCAGCAGCCGTCCTGGAAAGACAGGGCGTTCGCGAAGAGCTATGGCGATTCCGGTTTGCATGGCGTCCGCTATTTCACCAGATAGGCCGATTCCACGGCGGCGTTGAACAATTGCTGGAGTGCCGCCGAGATGTCGCCGTCGGTGGTCACCACGCTGTAGAGGTTGGGCGAGGCGCAGGCCTGAAGCTGGGGGCCGATATTGTTCTGGAACGGCGCGACATGGCTGTTGTACCAGCCATTGTTGGGGATCGGGAGATATTCCGTGTACAGAATGGCGATGCGGATGCCCCGGTTCTTGATGAGGGTGCAATAATCCTGCGTCTGCGCCGGCGACGCTTCGGCGGCATCACTTCCTTGCCGGAACTGTTTTGCGGGTTGACGGTGGATTGCAGCCGGAAGGGCGGGCCGCCGCTGCAGATTCCCATAGGCCGCGGCGGGACTGACGCTATTATTCAGGGAGGCATCATCCACGCCGTCTGTGACGATGAACAGGATTTCCTGCGGCGTGTCGCCATCATTGTTGGTGCCGCTGCCCGGATTGGGCATGGTGGTGTTGAGGCTCTTCATCGCCCTGTCGAAATCCGTGTCGGTGTCGCTGTTGTTGTTGGTCGAAGTCAGGAGGTTGTTGGCGTAGACCGGCAGCATGCTCAGATTGGCGGCGGAGGATTGCGCCGTGGCCAGATTGGAGGTAAGCGCCTGCAAGGTGCCGATCTGGTAATCGAAGGTGTAGATCGCCGCGCGATAGGATGCGTTGTTGCCTTTCTCGGTGGACTGCGCCGTGGCCATCAAGTTCTGCGCCGCCTGGTTCAACAAATCGATGCGCAATGTCACGTTGAGGCTGCGCGCCAAGGAATAATTGTCGCCGTTATTTGAATTTCCGAGGCCTTGTTGCGCGCTGTTGTTGCCTCTGACGTAATGGTTCTCGTGCGTGCCGTTAGGCGCCGACTCATGGCAAGCAAAGGCGCAACCGCAACTGGATCCGCCATAGGGCGCGCTGTCGCATTGGCCTTGCGTATTGTTGATCATGGTGGTGATGCCGGTAGACGTCGCGGCGATCGCCATCGAGGGCGAGTCATCAAGCAGCAGATAGAAATCGATGTTGGGCGGAAGCCCGCCGGTGGCGGTGGAACTGCCCTGCAAGGTGATGGTGTTCATGCCCAGGAGCGAGCCGAAGAACGTGTTGTAGGGAACGTTGTAGCTGACCACGGCGGTGCGCACATTGCCGGCCGTGGTCGAGACAGTCGCCGTGACGTCGGACGTGTTGTAGGTGATCTGGGTGAGCGCGCTTGCCTGAGCGTTGAAGGAATTTTGCGCCGCTGCCTGAGCCTGGGCATTATTTTCGGTCATCATGGTGGGCGTCACCGCGGAAAGTGCCGCGGCGTCGGCGATAGCCTTCGAGCTGGGCCTTGCGGTCGGCCGCCATGCCGTAATCGATGCCCGCGCCGATCAACAGGGTCATGGGAATGATGGCCAGCGCGGTGATGATCGCCACACTGCCTTCGCGGCTGCGGATGAAAAATCTTAGGAACAACCGCATGGGGCACCTCATTGGTACGGCCCCTTCACACTAGAAAATTCCCGTAAAGGGCGGTTTAAGGAAAAGCCCGCATATCCACAAAATCAAAGACATAAGACACCCAACAGACTTTGTTTCCCGCCTGGCGTAACGCTTCCCATCGCTGATGCGCGGTTAACCATGGCGGGCAAGAACGGTAAGGCAGGATAGGGATATAAAAATCACCAATCTGCATCGTAACTCGTTGCCAAAGTCCTCCATGTCCCGCAGGGTCAATGGGAACCGCGCCAACCCAGACTTCATGGTCAAAAGGGGGTCATAATGACTTTGGGCAAATCCGTTTGCGTCGGGGCATCGTTTTTGCTGCTATCGGCGGCGCAAGCCGGCGCGCGCCGCAAGCGCCCAACTATCATGTCACCAAATCTGTCGCCCTGGGCGCGCCGGACCGCTGGGACTATGTGGTTTATGACAAGGCCGGCACATCGCATCTTTGTCGCCCATGGCGACCGGGTTGCCGTGGTGGATGCGCAAAGCGGCAAGCTGTTGGGCAATGTCGAAGGTATTCCCGGCGGCACGCATGGCACGGTGGCGGTGAACGGCAAGGGCTATACCGATGACGGCGAAGCCGGCCAGGTGGTTGTCTTCGACCTCAAGACTTTCAAGATCATGAAACGCATCAAGGCTGAAGACGATGCCGACCCATCGCTCTTCGATCCAGGCAGCGGGCATATTTTCGTGATCGAAGGCGATTCCAAATCCATCACCGTGATCGATCCCAAAACCGATCAAGTGGTCGACACTATCCATGCCGGTGGCGGCCTGGAAGCCGGCGTCCCGGGCGGCAACGGCAAACTCTATGTCAACGGCTCGGAAAAGAAGGAAATGATCCGGGTCGACACTGCCACCAACAAGGTGGACGCGCATTGGCCGATTCCAGATTGCACCAGCCCGCATGGCCTGGCGATCGACACCCAATCGCATCGCCTGTTCGTGAGCTGCGTCAACAAGGTGATGACCGTCGTCAATGCCGACAATGGCGCGGTGGTGGCCACCGTGCCCATCGGCAAGGGCACCGACAGCGCCGCCTTCGATCCCAAGCGCAAGCTGGCCTTCAGTTCCAATGGCGTGGACGGCACCATCACCGTGATCCGCGAGGTCAATCCGCAGACTTTCGTGCCCGCGGGCGAAATCAAGACTGCCGTTACCGGCCGGACCATGGACATCGATCCGGATACCGGGCGGCTGTTCGTGGCCGCGGCGGATATCGATCCCAACGCGCCGGTGCCGCCGGGCAAGGATGGCCGGCCCGGACGGCCCAAGCCCCTGCCCGGCACCCTCAAGTTGCTGTTCATCGATCCCGCGCCATAGCCCTGCGCGTCGCGCATAAGCGGCCCCGGCAAGGAATAATGGCTCCGGGGCCGCTTTATTTTTTTGCACCCGCACGAATAGCTCCCATACTGCGTCCCAAGATCGCGCCCGCTCGCGGCGCGCTGCAGAATGGGAGAGATTTCATGACCGATAATGATTATCACCGGCTCCGGATCGCCAACCGCACGCTTCATCCCGAGACATTGATGATGGGCTATGGCTATGCGCCCGCCCTGTCGCAAGGCGCGCTGAAGCCGCCGATTTTCCAGACCTCGACCTATGTGTTCGAGAACGCGCAGCAGGGCAAGGATTTCTTCGATCTCACCTCGGGCCGACGCCAATTGCCGCCGGGCGAAAATGCCGGCCTGGTCTATTCCCGCTTCAACCATCCCAATATGGAAATATTGGAAGACCGGCTGGCGATCTGGGACCAGGCGGAACGGTCCGCCGTCTTCTCCAGCGGCATGGCGGCGATCGCCACCACCTGCCTGGCGCTTCTCAGGCCGGGCGACACCGTGCTGCACAGCCGCCCGCTTTATGGCGGCAGCGAAACCCTGCTCAAGAACCAGATGGGCGCATTGGGCATCAGCGCCGTTCGGCTTCACCAACGGCATTGATGTTGCGCAGATGCGCGCCGCGGCCAAGGAGGCAGCGGCCAAGGGGCGAGTGGCGATGATCCTGGTGGAGACGCCGGCCAACCCCACCAACGGCCTGGTCGATCTTGCCGCCTGCGCCGCCATCGCCGACGAACTGGGAAAATCGCAGAACCACCGCCCGCCGGTGGTGGTGGACAATACGATGCTGGGACCGTTGTTCCAGACGCCGCTCAAGCATGGCGCCGACCTCACGCTGTTGTCGCTCGACCAAATATGTGGGCGGTCACAGCGACCTGGTGGGCGGCTCGGTCAGCGGTTCGGCCGAACGCATCCGGCCGATCAAGAGCTGGCGCGGGGCCCTGGGCACGCAGCTCGATCCCAATTCCTGCTGGATGCTGATGCGCTCGCTGGAGACGTTGGACGTGCGCGTCCGCCGCTCCAACGAGAATGGCCGCGCCGTGGCGCGCTATCTTGGCCGGCCATCCCAAAGTGGCGCGGGTGCATTATCTGGGCGATCTGAAAGCTGACGATTCCGCGCAAGCCCGTGTTCGAGCGGCAATGCACCGCGCCCGGGCTCGACCTTCGCCTTCGACATCAAGGGCGGGGAGAAGGAAGCTTTCCGGCTGCTGGACAATCTTCAGATCATCCATCTGGCGGTCAGTCTGGGCGGCACGGAAACCTTGATCTCTCACCCCGCCTCGATGACCCATTCCGGCGTCGCCCGGGATTTGCGCGAGGAGATCGGGCTCACCGATGCGCTGATCCGCATCTCGGTCGGCATCGAGAATGAAGAGGATCTGATCAGCGATCTGGCCCAGGCACTCGATTCGGTATGAACCCATGGAACTTTTGTTCCATGAACATGGCGGCGATTTATAAGCTGCTTGTAAGCTTGACCGGATAAAATGAAGGGCAACCCAGCGGAAGCCGGCGGCAGCCGCGTTCAAGCTTCATGCGCATCTTTCGTCTGGCAAACCTGCTCGGTGTTCTGCTTCTGGCAGCTTGCGCCCCTGCCACGCGGGTGCCGCCCACGCCCGCTCCGCCGCCACAGTTTCATGCCGTGAGCGAATCTCCGGCCGCGCTCGACACTTCATCCTTCGATATCGCGGTTCTCAATCGCCTGAGCTGGGGCGCGGAAACGTCCGACGCCCAGCTTCTCAAGCGTGAAGGCTTGCAGGCGTGGCTGAACCAGCAGCTTAATCCCGGCGCGAATGACGGCCTGCCGGGGGATGCCCAGGCCCAGATCGCGGCGATGGAAATCAGCCAAAAGCCTCTGATCCAACTCAATGACGAAATCCGCGAGATGCGCCAGGCGGCACAGGCCAAGAAGGGTACGCCTGACTATGATGCCGCACAAAAGGACTATCAGCAGAAATTAAACAGCCTCGGCCGCGAGGCAGCGACGCGCTCGCTGTTGCGCGATCTCTATTCCCAGAACCAGCTTAAGGAACAGCTCACCTGGTTCTGGATGAACCATTTCAATGTGAGCCAGAACAAGAATGATATTCGCGTACTGGTGGGCGATTATGAAGAGCACGCCATCCGGCCCCATGTGCTGGGCAAATTCCGCGATCTGCTGGCGGCCACCCTGCTCCATCCCGCCATGCTGCAATATCTGGACAACTCCCAGAACGCGGTCAGCCATATCAACGAGAATTACGCCCGCGAGATCATGGAGCTTCACACCATGGGCGTGGGCTCGCGGCTATACCCAGAACGATGTGCAGCAATTGGCGCGCATCCTGACCGGCATGGGCGTCAACATGTCGGGCCAACCGCCCAAGATGCAGAAGAACCAGCGCGGCCCCTATTTCGGCACGGGCCTTACCCTGTTCAATCCCAACCGTCACGATTTCGGCGACAAGCTTTTCCTGGGGGTCACCATCAACGGCGCAGGGTTGCCGGAAATCGATCAGGCGGTCGCTATCCTCGCCGCCCAGCCCGCCACCGCGCATTTCGTCTCTCGCGAGCTGGCGGAATATTTCTGCTGCGATGCGCCGCCCGATTCCCTGGTGAACGGTATGGCGGCCCGCTATCTGCAAACGCGACGGCAGCATCGCCGCGGTGCTGCGCACGCTGTTTGCCTCGCCGGAGTTCAAGGCGTCGCTGGGCCAGAAATTCAAGGATCCGATCCATTATGCGGTGTCTGCCTTGCGCGCATCTTATGGTCAGCAAGTGATCCTGAATGAGCAGCCTTTGCTCAACTGGCTGAACCGCATGGGCGAGCCGCTCTACGGCCATGAAACCCCAGACGGCTATTCGATGGAGGAAGCGGCCTGGTCGGGACCGGGTCAGATGGAAACGCGCTTCGAGATCGCGCGCATGATCGGGCTGGGTCATTCCGGTCTTTACAAGCTGCCGCAGGACGCAGGACCCGAGCCTGCGCCGCCGCCGCTGATCCTGCAGACGCATTATTACCAAGCCATCGCCCCCAATCTGTCGCCCTCTACCGCCGGCGCCCTGAATCAAGGCCAGAGCCCCGCCGACAAGAATCTCCTGTTCCTCTCCTCACCCGAATTCATGCGCCGCTAGGAGCCCTCATGAGACGCCGCCAATTCCTCACCGCCGCTTTGACCGTCCCGTTCCTGGGAACGGCCGGCCGGCTTTATGCGCTGCCGGCATCCAATGCGCCGCGGCTTTTGGTGGTGTTCATGCGCGGCGCCTATGATGCCGCCAATATTGTGGTGCCGGTCTCCAGCGACTTTTATTATGCCGCGCGTCCCACCCTGGCGATCCAAAAAAGCCAGACGCTGCCCCTGACCAATGATTGGGGTTTGCATCCGGCACTGAAAGATTCCCTCTATCCTTTATGGGCCAAAAGCCAGATCGCTTTCGTGCCGTTCGCCGGGACCGACGATCTCACTCGCTCGCATTTCGAGACCCAGGATACGATTGAGCTGGGCCAGCCGGTGGGCGGCAGCCGCGATTACCGCTCGGGTTTCATGTCGCGCATCGCCACTTCGCTGGCGGGATCAGACCCCATCGCCTTCACCAACAATTTGCCGCTGAGCTTCCGGGGCGCTGCCGCGATCCCCAACATTGCTCTCAATTTCACCGGCAAGCCGGCGGTAGCGGGCAAGAATGCCGATCTGATTCAGACGATGTATCAGGGCTCGGAGTTGGCCCCAGCGGTGGCGCAAGGCTTCCAGGTGCAGGATGAGGTCTATCAGGCGATCAACGCCGAGATGCAGGCCGCCAATCGAAATGCCGTCAGCCCCAAGGGCTTTGAATTGTCGGCCCAGCGCATCGGCATCCTGATGCGCGACAAATTCAATCTGGGCTTTGTCGATGTGGGCGGCTGGGACACCCATGTGAATGAAGGCAACGCCGATGGCTATCTGGCCAACCGCATCGGCGAATTGGGTCGCGGCCTGGCGCTTCTCGCCAGCACTCTGGGTGACAATTGGGACAATACCGTGGTGATTGTGGTGAGCGAGTTCGGCCGCACCTTCCGTGAGAATGGCGACCGCGGCACCGACCATGGCCATGGCAGCGTCTATTGGGTTCTGGGCGGAAAGATTCAAGGCGGAAAAATCGCCGGCCGGCAGGTGGGCGTGACCGAAGCCACCCTATTCCAAAACCGCGATTGGCCGGTCTTGAATGACTATCGCGGCCTGATCGGCGGGGTGCTGCAGAAAGCTTATGGTCTCAATGGCAGCCAATTGGGAACAATCTTTCCCTCGACCCAGCCCGACGATTTGGCGCTGATCTAATCCATTACGGCGCGAACAGGCCCAAGGGAATCGCATCCGCCATGGCGTGATAGCCGGCAGCCGATGGGTGCAGGTGGTCGCCGGAATCATACGCCGCGGCCATGTGATCCGGTGAAGCCGGGTCGCGGATCGCTCTGTCGAAATCGATCACGGCGTCGAAATGGCCGGGCGCACGGATCCAGTCATTGACGGCGATACGGTCTGCCTCGCTGGGCGGATGCGGCAAATAAGTGGGGCTTTCGGCGAAGGGCGTGATGGTCGCGCCATAGACCTTGATGCCGGCGGAATGGGCGCGCATTACCATTTGTGCATAAGCGGCGGTCAGGTTCGCGACCAGTTGGGCGTGCGCGCCGGGCGGCAAGGTACCGGCACGGTCAAAAGTGCCGATATCGTTGATGCCTTCCAGGATGATCAGATAACGCCCTTCAGACTGGGATAAACGGCTGAGGACATGTCGCTCCCTTCCTCAATCGTCACATTTTTTGGGACAGACCCAGCCCGTGAAGACAATGTATCCATGGCCTCCGGCCACCCGACGCGCTACTCGTTACCAGATTATGGTTGCGCTACCAATAGCAGTGGCGACTATCTGTCAAGTCTTGCTTTGGTTGCCGCGCTTGCGCCGGCCGGCGGTTTTGACCTTGGCCGAGGAAGATTCCCGCTCGATCAGGGCAAATTTCAGCAGCTTGTGCATGACTTGCTGCGGCGCACCGGATCGCTTGCGGCGAATTTGCTCCAAGAGAAGCATCACCGCCTCCCGCGCCATTTCGGCGATTGGCTGGCGGATGGTGGTCAATTCCGGCCAGACCGCGGTGGCGAGCGGCGTGTCGTCGAATCCCGCGATGGCGACATCGCCCGGCACGTCCAGACTCAGGCGGTGCGCCACCGCCATGGTCGCCGCCGCCATGTCGTCATTGGAAGCGAAGATCGCGGTGGGACGCCACTCGCCCTTGAGCAGGCTTTCCGCCGCCGCAAGCCCGGAACGATAGGTGAAATAGCCTTGCGCCACCTGTTCGGTGCCCACCACAAGCCCCGCCTCGCGCATGCCTTCCATATAACCGCGGAAACGCTGGCCGCTGGCGGTCTGGTTGGGATGGCCGTTGATGAAGGCGATTTTGGTATGGCCGAGCGCGAGAAGATGCCGCGTCATGGCCCGCGCCGCTTCGTAATCGTTGATGCTGACCGCCGTCATCCCGGCGCCGGGCCGTCCGGTCGCCACGACAACGGTGGGGACACCAGCTTCGGCCACCGCCTTCAATGCTTCCTCGGAATCGCACAAAGGCGGCGGCAATATGATGCCGTTGGTGCCGGCCCGGGTGAGGCGCTGCACGGCTTCACGCTCGTTTTCCACCCCGTCGCATTTCTCGATGATCAGCTGGCAGCCCGAGATGCTCGACTGTTCCAGGCTTCCCAGCAGGAATTCGCTCAAATACGCGGCGCTGGGATTGGAATAAAGCAGCCCGATCCTGATCGCATCGGCGCTGGCAAGGCTGCGCGCCGCAAGGTTCGGTGAATAGCGCAAGGCCTTGATCGAGGCCGTGACTTTGGCGCGGGTGGATTTGCGGACATTGCTTTCCGCATTGACGACGCGCGAGACCGTCATGGGCGATACGCCGGCATGGCGCGCCACGTCATGGATGGTCACGACATTCCCGCTGCGCCGCCCGCTTTTCTTGGCCAAATCCGGTCTCCCCGGCGAGTGGTAGCAATTTGGGGGCGGAAAGCAAAATGCGGCTTCCGGCGGCGGCCCTAAGGGCCGAAGACGGCGCCGAGTCCGGGGACCGCCCTATTGCCGCGCCGAACCGATTAAAGAGCGCCGGGAGGCGGGCGCGCGCGATCCCTCAAATAATCGGAATATTTGAACAAATCCTTCGCGGGTCCCTTCATCGCGCTGAAATGGCCATGTCTCACACTGGCCGCAAACAGGCGGGAGATCCCTTGCACACCATCGTCGTCGCATCTCAGAAGGGCGGATCGGGGAAGACCACGCTGTCCGGTCATCTTGCCGTGGAGGCGTGCCGGGCCGGCGTGGGTCCGGTTTCGCTCATCGATACCGACCCGCAAGGCAGCCTGGCGCATTGGTGGAATGCCCGCCTCGCCGAGGAACCGCATTTCGTCAAGGCGGGAGGCTTCGACCTCAAGGACACGCTGGCCGAACTGGAGCGCGCGGGATTCCGCATCGCCGTGATCGACACGCCTCCCGCTATCACCCAGTCCATTTCCGAAGTGGTGGCGCATGCCGATCTGGTGATCGTGCCAACCCGCCCCAGCCCGCATGATTTGCGCGCCGTGGGCCTTACCGTCGACATCGCCGAACGGCACGGAAAACCCTTGATTTTCGTGGTGAATGCGGCCACCGCGCGCGCGCGCATCACGGGCGAATCCGCGGTCGCACTGTCGCAGCATGGCACCGTCGCCCCGGTCATCGTCCATCATCGCGTGGACTTCGCCGCCAGCATGATTGACGGAAGGACGGTGGGAGATATCAACCCGGACTGCGCCTCGGCGCGGGAGATCGCGCGTCTCTGGACCTATATCCAGGACAAGCTCTCCCGCATCGTTCGCGACGCGAAACTTATTCCCGATGTGCGTCCCGCCGAATTTGCCATCAGCCCGCTGATGGGCGAAAGCGAAGCGGAGGAGGATATGGCCGCGGAAGAGCCGCCGGTACCGGCGCCTGTTCCCGCCCTGCGCCCCAATCCGCAAGCCATCCCCCCGGCGGGCATGGCCACACCCGCATTCAAGGCGCCGGACCGGCGGCTGCATGTCTTCGGGCGGCGGCAAAACGGCCAATAGCGCGGCTTGGGGGAAAAGGATGAAGCAGGAAAAATTCGCGCCCATTACCGCGGCGCTTCTGGCGCGCAAAGGTGAGGCTCGGCCCTGGGCCCATGCCGACTCCATGAGCGGGCGTTCGCCGGAACCGGTGATCGGGTTCTTCTCGCGGCGGCCCCCTGTGTTCGGGCAGGCGGTGAAAGAACAGGCCAACGATCCTGCGCCATCGCCGCCCGCACTCGCCTTTCCGCAATGCCAGGATGGTATCCGGAAATTGACCTTGCGCGTGTCGCAGGTGGATTATGAGCGCCTAGGCCTGGTTGCCGCCAAACGCGACATCAGCCGCCAGCGCTTGCTGCATCAGATGTTGGACCAGTTTCTCGCGAACGCCGCCGATGAATATGGCGCCACGTGCGGCTGCATCGGCGGCACCTGCCAGCGGCACGATTAGGCGCTGGAGATTCCAGCGCCCGGCCTTGATTTCGGCATCAATTCACGTCGGAAACTGGCCTGGCGGAGCGGGTGATGGTGTCCAGAAGTTCCGCCGCTTCGAGGGGTTTGCGCAGATAGGCGGTCGCACCCGCCTTGATGCAGGAATCGCGCAGCGCCGGATCGTCATGCGCCGTCATGATGATCACCGGGGCGGCAACGCCGATTTCCCGGAGGTAGCTCATCACTTCCAGGCCATCCAGGGTCGGCATGTAGAGATCCACCAGGATGCAGTCCGGGCGTCCTTTTTCCATCGCATTGAAAAGGTCAATGCTGGTGGCGAAGGTGTCGCCGATCATTCCGGAAGCTTTGAGTAGCCTGCTGATCGCCGTCCGGACGGAGGGATCGTCATCAAGGATAGCCACCCGTAAAGACCGTGCGGCCATGGCCAGGATGCCTTCCGGTAGTGCATGAACCTGTCCTCGTATCATGCAGGAACCCCTTCCGGCATTGGACCAAAGGGCCATATGGGGATAAGCCACACATCACATTCTTTCATGACTTCAGATGATCCCAGCCGTTTTCGTATAGCCCCAACCGCCCGGCCACATGGGTCAGGGCGGCCACGGAGCGGACTTCCATTTTTTCCATAATGCGCCCGCGATGCACCTTGGCGGTCTTTTCGACAATACCAAGGTCGTAGGCGATCTGCTTGTTCAGCCGCCCGCGCAGGATATGCGACATCACTTCCCGTTCGCGCAGCGTGAGAGCGCCATAGCGGCGGCGCAACTCCGTCAGCTCCCGCCGCTCCTGCCGGGATTTCTGATCCAGCTCGAGGGCATTGCGCACCGCCGTCAGCAGCGCCACGTCCGACACCGGCTTGGAAAGAAAGTCTATCGCGCCCGCCTTCATCGCCTGGACCGAGACGCGGACGTCGTCGCAGGCGGTGACGAAAACGATGGGACGGGGATTGTCGCCCAGGCTGAGGCATTCCTGCAGCGCGATCCCGCTCAATTCATCCATGCCTATGTCCACCACCGCACAGCCGGGAACATTTGAATCGTGGCAGGCCAGGAATTCCCGCGGTGAGGAAAAGGTCCTGGCATCGTATCCGGCGCTGTTGAGCAGGCGTTTAAGCGCCACCAGGATGCTGGGATCGTCGTCGATGACGAAGACCTGGGGCACCAAGGTTTCTGTGACGATATTCATGGCGGCTCCTGGGCGAGCGGAATGGAAATATGGAATGTCGCGCCATGGGTGCGATTATTCTCGGCCCATACCTTGCCCTGATGCGACGCGGCGATGGCGCGACTGATGGAGAGACCCAGGCCCAGGCCGTTCATCTTGGTCGAGACGAAAGGCTCGAACAGTTTCTCCAAAATCTCTTCCTTCACGCCCGGACCGGTGTCGGACACCGCGACATGGGCCACACGACCATCCCCACCATCGGTGGTAGCGACCGTGAGCGTGCCGCCCTTGGCGTTGCTTTCCACCATCGCTTCGACCGCGTTGAAGATCAGGTTGAGCAGAAGCTGCTGAAGCTGGACGGAATCGCCCAGCACAGGAAGGCTGGCGCCGCTGAGCTTGATGGTGATCGCGATCCTGCGGGCGATCAGGTCGTTGCGTACCAGCTTGAGGGTCTGGGCCACGACTTCGTTGAGGTCCATGGCCTCTCCGCGGAATTCATCTTTCTTGAGCAGGGACCGGAGGTGGCGGATCACGTCGGCGGCGCGGGAATTGTCCTGAATGATGTCGCGGATCACGGCGCGGACTTCGACCATGTCCAGGGCGCCGCGTTCCATGAGGCGTTGCAGCGCCTGGGCGTTGCTGAGGATAGCTGTCAAAGGCTGTTTCAACTCATGCGCCAGGGCGCTTCCCAATTGGCCCAGCATTCCGACCCGGGTGAGATGGACCAGCGAGCGCCGCTGGCCCTCGACCTCGGCCTCGATTTTGCGGTGCTCGGTGATGTCCACCAGAAGGCCCGACAATTGCCGCTTGCCGTCGGGATCGAGCGTTGCATTGGCCCGCATCCGGAACCAGCGCAATTGCCCGTCCTTGCGCAGGAAACGATATTCATATTCGACGGCTTTTTCGCCCAAGGTGGCGCTGTTGATCGCGGTCCGCAGTCCCGCCAGATCGTCAGTGTGAATCTGGCCCAGCACCATCTCCATGGTGAGCGGTGCGTCGGCGGGCAGTCCCACCAGGGTGCGATAGGCGGGCGTCGCCCAGAAGGCGCCGTTGGCGCGATCCCACACCCACAGGCCCAGATTGGCGGATTGCGCCGCCAGGCTGGTGCGTTTCTGGTCTTCGCGCAAAAAACTTTCCCGCTTGGCGCGGCGCTCGGATTGCAGCGCGCCCGCCAGCATCAGCAGCGCGGAAATGCCCAGCAGGATGAAGATGGCGTCGCGTCCAGCAGGATTGGCGAGGAAATTCGGCTTGCTCACATATTCGATGAATAAGAGCAGGCAACAGCAAGCGGCGATCAATTGAGCGGCGCCAGTGAGCCGGTCTTTCAATCCGGCATGCACAAATCCTGTCACTGAACCGGCTGGTCTGCCAGCCGCGGCATCACTTAAGAACGCCCTTCGCAGCAATTCTGCCATGTTACGCCGCTCCCGAACCGGCGTTACCACGTCACTCCCGATTTATTACACGGACGTTACTCGCAATGCAGGGAAGCTGCAACGGAGCAGTGCGTACAAGCCGTGCCAAAAGCAAATTCATACGAAGGGATGCATTCGGGGCACGGTCGGAGATCTCGTTCCATGCCGCTGACGTTTTTTTACGGCGTCAGGTTTGGTTTTCATCGCCTTTGACCACATCCCATTGCGACGGTTTTTCCGCGATGTCTCAAAATCGGACTGGATAGGATCGCCTCTCCAAAGCGCCAATCAACGATTGCCACTCAAAACGCCTCCCCCACCTGTATGTAGTGCGCCTTGTCGCCCTCCTTGGTGACGGCGAGGTCTATGCCCACATTGATCCCATAATCCTTGGACGCCACGAAACGTATCCCGTGCCGGCGCTGGCTAGGATATTCGAGAAGCGGTCCATCGAAGGCGCCATCGGATGTTCATGTGGCGCGCCTGTGCGCCCACATCAAAATGCAGCGCGATACAAGTGTGAAACCGAGCCAGGACGAGATCGCCGCTCTTTGTGAGTTGGACGAAACGCCTAATTTGAACGAGCCCCGCGCGAATGCGCAGAACATGCCGCGCCTGCAACGGAAGATGCGCAGTAACACCAGGGGCGCCGCGGGTTCTGCCGATTGGACCTAGGTCCAATGGTGACAGGCCGTCCTCCGCCGCAAGCTGCTTTAAAATTTGGGCTCTTCCATGCGGTTCATTGCAGCGATCTTTCTTGTTCTGGCAGGCGTGCTGATTGTTCTGGCAGGCGCGCTGACGAGCGCAGTTCCCTCCTTTGCCCAGCAGCAACAGCCGCAGCAGCAACAGCCGCAGCAGCAACAGCTGCAGCAGCAACAGCTGCAGCAGCAACAGCTGCAGCAGCAACAGCCCCAGCAGCAACAGCCCCAGCAGCAACAGCCGCAACGTCTCAGCGAGGCGGAGCTCGATCAAGTGCTGGCGCCGGTCGCACTTTATCCTGATGAGCTTCTGCAGAAGGTTCTGGTCGCCTCCACTTATCCCGACCAGGTGCAAGAGGCGGCGGCGTGGGAGAAAGCGAACCCCAACCTCACCGGCACCGCCTTGGATTCCGCCCTCGCCCAGAAGAATTGGAGCGACGATGTCAAGGCGCTCGCCCACATCCCCGGCGTGCTGACCAAGATGGGCGATAAGATCGACTGGTGCTATACGCTGGGCAGCGCCGTCATCTCGCAGCAGCAGGAGGTGATGACTTCGGTCCAGCGGCTGCGGCACCGAGCCCAATCGGCCGGCACGCTACAAAGCACCCCGCAACAGACGGTGCACCAGCAGGGCGATTCCATCGTAATCCAGCCCACACAGACCAGCACGGTCTATGTGCCCTATTACAATCCAACCACCGTCTATGGGACGTGGCCTTATACATCTTATCCGCCCTATTATTGGCCGCCGCCTGCCGGCTATGCCTTTGCGTCCGGGCTTGCCTGGGGCGCGGGCTTCGCCATCTCGGCTGCAATCTGGGGCAACGCCTTCAACTGGGGCGGGAACAGCTTCAACGGCAACGTCAATATCAACAACGTCAATAATTTCAACCGGAATTCCGCCAGGGCGAATATCGGGAGTGGAAACCGCGGCAATCGCGGCGGCGTCGGCAATGGCAACGGTCTGGGCGGCCGCGGCGGCGTTGGCGACAACCGCGGCGGCGGCCTCGGCAACAACAATGGCCTGGGCGGAAATCGCGGCGGCGGCGTCGGCAACAATGGCGGCCTCGGCAATAACAACGGCCTGGGCGGAAATCGCGGCGGCGGCGTCGGCAACAATGGCGGCCTCGGTGGCAACAATGGCCTGGGTGGCAACAATGGCCTGGGCGGCAACAGCAATTTCGCCAGCAATAACCGCGGCGGCGGCAATCTCGGCAGCAGCGGCGTGGGCGGCAATAGCAATTTCGCGGCCAATAATCGTGGCGGCGGTAGCGCCGGCAATTTCGGCGGCGGCAACGTCTCAGGCAGCCGGGGGAACACCAGCTTCGGTGGCGGCAGCAGCGCCGGCGGCCGCAGCAATGGTTATGCCGGTCAGGCAGCACGTAGCTCGAGCATGAGCCGGGGCAGCAGCGGCTATAGCGGCGGCGGACGCTCCGCGTCGCGCAGCGCGGGCGGCGGCGGCTTTAGTGGCGGCGGCGGACGCGGTGGCGGCGGACGCGGCGGCGGCGGTGGCGGCGGACGGGGCGGCGGTCGGCGCTGATGCAGCGGCGCCCCCCGCGCGAATGCGGTCCTTCTCTCGATCTTGATCCCGTTCTCGCCCTGCCCTGCGAACCGGGCCATTGCGGCACCCCAAGACTGATATCCGTCGCCATAATCTTCTTTCCCGGATGAGGAGAGCGTCATGGCCCGGATGCCGCGGACGCGATATCTTCTGGCGGCGGCTGTCGTACTGACGCTCAATCCGATGACGCGCGCCGGCGCAGTGGAAGGCGGCGTCAGCCCCTATTCGCGCCGCCCGCGCCGAGCTTTTATTTCAGCAACGACTATTATCATTTCCATGGCTCGGTGGATAAGGATGTGCGCGGCGGCGTCGCCGAATTCGGCACCGGCGTCACCTTGGACGCGGATTTCCTCGCCGGGACTTATGCCACCGATCCGCGCTGGTTGGGTGCGACCTACTCCTTCGGCGGCGCGATCGCCTTTGCCTGGGAGGGCCTCCACGCCACCCTCAACTCGCCCACCAGCGGGCTCGACGTCGACCTCCACCAGAGCGGTTTGGGCGATTCCCTGATCATTCCCGCGATCCTGGGCTGGAATGAGGGCAACTGGCATTACAACTTCAACTTTTCCGTGTATGCGCCCACCGGCGCCTACAACAAGGGCGAGCTCAGCGTCGGCAAGAACATCTGGGCTTTCATGCCGCAATTCGCCATCACCTGGTACAGTCCCAAATCGGGATGGGAAATCTCGAGCGCCTTCACCTTCGTCGCCCAGACGTTGAACGGGGCCACGCAATATCAATCCGGCGATATCCTGCATTGGGATTGGGCGGCCGGCCTGCATTTCGGCGCCATGAGAGCCTGGGAAGTGGGCCTTCAAGGCAATTTGGTCACCCAGATCACCGGCGATGGCGGCCCGGGCGCCATCCTGGGGCCCCTGAAAGCCGAAAGCGCCGGCTTCGGCCCCGCCATCGGCTATAGCACGCTATTTCGGCGGACTCCGGTGAGTTTTGTCGCAAAATTCGAGAATGATTTTACGCATCGCAACACCTTCGGCGGCAATGTCGCCATGGTCACGGCGACGGCTAAATTCTAGGACCCGTAAATGCAATAGGCGCCCGGTTGGACCAAGGGCCAATAGTCCTTTTGGAAGAGACTTCTATTGTGAAGTTGTGACGGCGAACTCGACCAGCCCCCCATCCCCTCATGGCCGTTCGCTGTCATGCCTGCGCCAGCGGGCCATAGGACACGGAAGGGACTTGCGATGTCGGGTGTTCACGACGTAGCCGTCCAATTCTGGCAGGAACTGATCTCCCGTCCTAGTGGCCCGCTGGCGTTTCGCTTCCTTCTCCAGCCCATCATGGCAACCATCCTGGCGATCCGCGACGGCCGCCGGGACGCTATCGCCAACCGCACACCCTATTTGTGGACCATCATCTGCCAGCCGGCCAAGCGCGGGCCGCGCATCCGCGAAGGCGTCCGCGCGCTGGCGCGCCTTCTGGTCCTGGGCGTGGCGATGGATGTCACCTACCAGCTCATCGAGTTTCACGGTTTGAGGCCGCTTCAAACCGCGATCATCGTTTTTGTTCTCTGTTTCCTGCCCTATTTGCTTGTGCGTGGCATCGCAAGCCGCATCGCGCACCAATGGGAACGCCGCAAAACCAGGCAGCACGATCAAGATCGCTTCCACGCCGCATGAGAGGAAAATGAAAATCCTCATCATGCCCCTCACCCAGGAAACAGATGCAGGCGCCGCGACGGCAGAGCGCGATGGCGGCGATTGGTTCTGCGGCGGCCCGCTCCTGGGGCGTCTCACCAGGGTTGGCGCGAAGTCCCTGCGGTATGCGGTCCTTGCGGCCCTGCTGGGCTGGTTTGCGCTGGCGATCGTCACCGCGGTCGAGTCACTGGTGCTCAAGGATGGCAGTTTCATCTCCTTCATCACCGATTACGGCGTGCTCGCGCGTTCGCTGATTGCCGCGCCTCTCCTGGTTTTGGGCGAGGACGCCACGGCCCGGCATCTCAGCACGCTGGCGCGATATTTTCGCGATGCCGGCCCGGTACGGGAAACGGACCAGCCCCGTTTCCACGCGATCGTACGATCCACGCGCCAGCTGCGTGATTCCCGGGTGACGGAAGTGACCATCATAGCGATTGCCATCGGCCTTGCAGTGGCGTGGTCCGATGTGCCCCTGAACGAAATGCCGGTCTGGCATCGTGTGAGCGGCGGCTTTTCGGTCGCCGGCCTCTGGCATCAATTCGTCAGCCTGCCGATTCTGCTGTTCCTGCTCCTAGGATGGTTCTGGCGCATGGCCCTTTGGGCCCGTTTTCTTTTCAAAGTGTCGAGGCTGAATTTGCGCCTGATCCCCTCTCATCCCGACGGCTCGGCGGGGCTGAAATTCGTGGGCATCTCGCTGGAGAGCCTTTCGATCGGTCCCGCTGCCATGGCCACGATCCTGGCGGGTACCATCGCCAATCGTGTCCTCCATCAGGGAGAGGCGCTTCTTTCGTTCCGCCCTATCGTGATCGAATTCCTTGTCGCCGTGCTCATCATGGTGGCCGGGCCGCTGCTGTTCTTCACGCCAAAATTATTGGAAGCAATGCATCACGGCGCGCTGGAATATGGCGCCATCGCGCGCAAGGTCGGCCAGCAATGGGAGCAGCGCTGGCTTGACAGCGCAGAAGACCATGCACACGCGCTTCACACCGCCGATTTCATCTCCACCAACAATCTTTATGGCCTTGTCTCGCGGGTTTACACGATGCGAATCGTGCCGGTGGAGATCAAAAATCTGGCGATCCTGGCAATGGCGAGCGTCATTCCCTTCATACCTGCGGTGCTGACGGAAATATCGCCCCTGACCCTGGCCAAAAGCATAAGCGGGTTCTTCCTATGAGCGACACGGCAGACCGGTTCGCTGTCGAACCCAGTCTTTCCAACAATTTCGCCTGGATTCGCACTCGGCTCGCGATCGAGCGTACCTTCATGGCCTGGATCCGCACGGCCATATCGCTGATCGCTTTCGGCTTCACCATCGTGCAATTCTTCCAGCGCTTCCAGGGGGTCGCCGGATTCAATGGCAGGGAGATGCGGCCGCAAGCACCCCGCGATTTGGGCTTGACCTTGATCGGCGCCGGCATTCTGGCACTGGGGATCTCGATCTATCAATATCGCCGGAGCCTTCGCTATCTCTGGCTGCCGCAATTCCGGGCCATCGCCGGCTTTTCGGAACATCAGCATCGCACGCCCGCCATGATGGTCGCGGTCCTCCTGATCCTGATCGGAATCTTCGCCCTCTTGTCCGTCTTCTTCCGCATCATGTGACAGGCCGGGCAGGCGGCAGGTTCTCCCGGCCGTTAGACTTAAGTCCAATCGAGACGGAAACGCCGTGTTTTTATTCTATCGGCAGGAAGGGCCAATTTTCGCAATTCGCGAGGCATCCGATGCTGCGCAAATCCCTGTCTCCCAGCGTGCTGGCCTTGGCCGCCGCAATCATGGCTTTTTCGCTTCCCGCGGAAGCCGCCAATCCGCCCGCCCCTACCATGATCGACGCCTCAGCGCCGCGCACCTTGGATGGACGTCCCTGGCCGCGCCAATACACGGTCAATGGCGTCGAATTCTCGCTCTACCGTCCTGAACTTGATTCCTGGACCGGCAACAAGCTCACCGCGCGCGCGGTGATGGCGGTGAAGACCGGCACCACTACCGATGCCAATGGCCAGAACGTGAACCAGAACAATTTCGGCGTGGTGTGGCTCTCGGCGCGCACGGAAACCGACCGGGATGCCAACACCGTCACCCTGGACAATATCACCTTCGAGCGGGCGAACTTTCCCGCCGATCGGGCCAAGGACGCCGATTATCTCAAACTGGCGCAAGGCATGGCCACCGGGACCGCTGTGGTGGCGAATCTCAGACAGATCGAGGCCGGGCTGGCCGCGAACGATGCCGCAAAGACCATGACGGCGGTCACGGTCAGCAACACCCCGCCCGACATTATTTTCTCCTTCGTTCCCGCCGTGCTGGTGCCGGTGGACGGCCAACCGGTGTGGAAGCCCGCAGGAGTCACCGGCGTCGAGACGGTGATCAATACGCGTTCGCTGCTGCTGCGGTACAAAGGCCGCGTCTATCTGGGCTATGGCGGTCATTGGGCCAGCGCCGCGTCGCTCGACGGATCGTGGAGCGGAGCCGCGACGGTGGCCGCGCCATTGACACAGGCTATGCAGGCGGCCGTCGCCGCCAATCGCGCACCGGCCGAGAAGGATGTGCCGGCCGACATCGCCAGCGCCTTCCAGTCGGGTCAGTTCCCCGCCGTCTATGTCCGCAGCCGCCCGACCGAGCTCATTCCCTTAAGCGGCCAGCCGGAATTCTCCGCCATTCCCGGCACCCAGCTCAGTTACGTGAACAACACCGCTGCGGACGTGTTCGTGGACGCGGCCGCCAACAATAGTTGGTACGTGCTGATCTCCGGCCGCTGGTTCACCGCCGCATCCAACAATGGCCCCTGGATCTATGTCCCGCCCAACGCCTTGCCGCCGGATTTCGCCAAGATCCCGGCATCGAGTCCCAAAAGCGCGGTGCTGGCCTCGGTGGCGGGAACCAGCGAAGCCGAAGAGGCGGTGATCGCCAACTCCATTCCCCAGACCGCCACAGTGGACAAGACCAAGGTGAGCTTCACCGCGCAGTATGATGGGGCGCCGCAATTCAAACCCATCCAGGGCACCAATCTCAGCTATGCGGTCAATTCGGCGACACCGATCATCAATGTGCCGGGACACAGTTATTATGCCCTGAGCGACGGCGTGTGGTTCGTGTCCGAAGCATCGCCGGACGGTCCTTGGGCAGTGACCAGCAGTGTGCCTCCCGCGATCTACACCATCCCCTCCTCGTCCCCGGTGCATTATGTGACCTATGCGCGGGTCTATGGCGGCGACGGCAACAATGTCTATGTCGGTTACACGCCGGGTTATTACGGCACCGTGGTTTCAAACGGCGTGGTGGTCTATGGCACGGGCTATCCGTGCGATCCCTGGATCGGCGCCACTTGGTATGGCTGTCCCGCGACCTATGGTTACGGCGCGGCCTTCGCCTATGGCACGGCGGTCGGCTGGTCGCTGGCATTCGGCTGGGGTTATTACGATCCCTGGTATGATCCCTGGTGGGGACCCTGGGGCGGATATTGGCCCGGCTATTACTATCCCTGGGCCTGGGGCGGCGCGGTCGCGGCCAATGTCTATGGCCGCTGGGGCAACAGCGTGGTGGCGGGCACGGCAGCGGCGTGGGCCAATCCCTGGACCGGCAATTACGGCCGCGCCGGCGCCGGCGGCTTCTACAACACCGCAACCGGCGGACGCGGTTACGGTTACGCCGGCCGCAACACCAATATCTATACCGGCAACAGCGCGGCGGCGGCGGGTGGCATCCGCTACAATCCCGAGACCGGACGCGCGGTGGCGGGCCGCGGCGGCGCGGTGGGCAACATCTATACCGGCAACGGCGCGGTGGCGGGCGGGCGCACCGTGGTCAACACCGATACCGGACAGGTGACGCGCCAGGTGGGCGGCGCGGCACGCACCGACACCGGCGCGGTCGCGGGCGGCGCTTTCAACAGCGCGGGCGCGGCTGGAAGCGCCAAGGGCGCCGGCTATATCCGCTATGACAATGCCACCGGCGAGGTCAATCACGGCGGTGTCGCCAACATCAACGGCGACGTCTATGCCGGCCGCGATGGCAATGTCTATCGCTACAACCAGAGCGGCGGCTGGGAGAAAGCGGGCGCCAACAACCGCTTCACCTCGACACAAGCGAATGCCTCGCTCAACCGCGAGCGCGCGACCCAGAATCGGGGCAACTACAATTCGAGCAGCAAAAACGCTTCGGGATCCCGCGCCAGCAGCTACTCGGGATACCGCGGCGGCGGATTCCGGGGCGGCGGTGGCGGATTTCGCGGCGGCGGCAGGCGCTGACCGATCAACGGCCGAAGCGAGCCAACATGTCGAGGGCGTGCGCGAGAGAATTGAAGGGTTTGCTGCAGGCCAGGTGATAATCGCCGGTCAATCCCTTCACACCGCCGGGATCGTTGGCGAAAGTGAGGCGCGTGGTGCGCTGGCCCTGCAGGATGGGCGCCTTGCAAGCGCAGCAGCATGGGCCGGAATCACCGCCGCCTGCGGAATACAAGGATTCATCCAGATACACGCGAACTCACCCGATTATGACATTTTTTTCTAACTAACACGGCACACCACCGGTTGCCCGAACGGGCGCCCGGAGATTTGTGGATAAAAGTTCCGATGGAACTGTTCCGCCGGCGGCTGATGTCGAGCTCGCCTGGCGGCGGGAAACGATAATCGGAAAAAATTCGATTAGACTTAAGTCCAATCGTGCGATTTTCGGCGCGACTCCTAGCGTGGCCAGGAAAAATCGGAAGGGCATTTCCGGCCATGCGTGCCGCAAACCGATCATGCTGCTGGGCGTGCGTCCTGGGATCGGTCCTGGCCACGCATCCCTTTGGCGTCCGGGCGCAAGAGGCGAATGTCGCGCAAGCGGACGAGGAAAATCAGACCGCACAGGCCATTGACGATGACGACATCACCCGGCCGGTACGGACCTTCGACATCCGCTATCATTTCGAAAATGACTCGACGGAGACGCGCAACGACAAGCAAGAGATGATCCTGCGCCGGAACTTCAAGGAAGATTTCATCCCCGATTGGCAGCTGGGCCTGCGCGCGGATCTTCCCATCACTTTCAGCAATGTCATGAGCGCGGGAAATCCCGACGGGGATTATCAATCGGGCCTGGGCAGGCTGCTTTTCCTCGGTTATGTCGGCCATGCGCTGGATGACCGCCAGGCGCTAGGCCTGGGCGACGAGATCATGGCCCCGGCCGCCTCGGGCAAGGCGTTCGGCAGCGGCAATTGGGACATGCTGCCGCTGGGCGGGTATCGCTACATGCTCCCGGAAATCAGTCCCGGCAGCTATTTCCTGGCCGAGTTCCGTTATTCTTTCACCTTCGCCCAAAGCTTTGCCGCGACTCCCACCAGCAATCTGCAATTCTCGCCGGAATTGCGTATCGCGCTTCCCGACAATTGGTTCGTCATTCTCTTTCCCTCCACCGACATCCGCTACAATTTCGGCGCGCAAGTGAAAGGCCAGACCGGCCGCCTGTTCCTGCCACTGGACGGTGAGATTGGCCGCTCTATCGGCGACCGGTTCGTCACCTCGCTGGAGCTAAGCGCCCCTGTTATCGACGATTATCCGGTCTACCGGCTCAAGATCGAGCTCAGGCTGTCCTACCAACTGGGATCCTGATCGCGCCCATTTGCCGCCATTGGACCTTGGTCCAATCGCTGGCCTTGCGGTGCGGGCGCTAGCGTCGCAGTGGCTGTTGGAGGTGGTTTCCATGGTTTTGTGGCGGCGCGGGCGCGAGCAAGCCGCGCCGGGGCCTGAGGTTTTGCGCCCCGGTAAGGAAGGACGGAAGATGTCACTCGCCGGTGAGACGCGGCAGCGCAGCAATCCCGTCATTCATCCCACCCATCCGGGCATGGTGCGCATCCCCGGCGGCAGCTTCATGATGGGTTCCGACAGGCATTATGCCGAGGAAGCGCCCGTCCATCGCGTCTCGGTGGATGGCTTCTGGATCGACCGCAATCCCGTCACCAACGAGGATTTCGACGTCTTCGTCCAGGAAACCGGTTATGTGACGGTGGCCGAGCGTCCCGTGCGCGCCGAGGATTATCCCGGCGCCATTCCTCAATTGCTGGCGCCCGGCTCGATCGTCTTTCAGAAGCCGCATCGCTTCGTCGACATGCGCAACCATTACAATTGGTGGACCTATGTGATGGGCGCGGATTGGCGCCATCCTTACGGACCCAAATCCAGTCTCAGCGCCAAGGCTCAGCATCCCGTGGTGCAGATCACCCACGAGGACGCGACGGCGTATGCGCAGTGGGCGGGCAAGGAGTTGCCCACCGAAGCGGAATGGGAATATGCCGCTCGCGGCGGATTGGACGGCGCCGAATTCGCCTGGGGCGGGGAATTCATGCCCAAAGGCTATGTGATGGCCAACACCTGGCAGGGCGAGTTTCCCTGGCAGAACCTCACCTGCGGCGGATATGAAGGAACCACGCCGGTGGGGCTTTTCGCGCCCAACGGCTATGGCCTTTTCGACATCATAGGCAATGTCTGGGAATGGACCACGGATTGGTACGCGCCCAGGCATAGCGCCGCCGATTGCTGCGGCGGGGGCGTGTGCAATCCCAAGGGCGGCGAGCGCGACGCCAGCATCGATGTCTCCGCCACCAACCTGCCCATTCCCCGCAAAGTGATGAAGGGCGGGTCCTATCTTTGCGCCCCTAATTACTGCCAGCGTTACCGCCCCGCCGCCCGCATGGCGCAACCGATCGATTCCGCGACCTGCCACCTGGGCTTCCGCTGCGTGGCGCGGCGCGATGCCTGAAGGCCCGAGATGGAAGACCTGCTCCGGCAGTTAGCCGCCTCGATCGCCCGGGTCATCGAAGTCATCGCCATCATCCTCATCGCCTATGGCGCGGGCGAGGCCTTTGCCGGCGTCATCCCGCATCTGCTGCATCGGATCACGGAGACGCGCTGGCGCAAGCCGCTGTTCGTGCGCTTCGGGACCTGGCTGATCCTGGGCCTGCAATTCGCGCTGGCCGCCGACATCGTGCGCAGCGTGATTTCGCCCAATTGGAACGATATCGGCCAATTGGCGGCGATTGCCGCGATCCGGACATTCCTCAACTTCTTCCTTGAAAGGGACATGACCGAGATGGATCCGAAGGGACTTCCGCCATCTCAGATGACGTAAATTGGACCTTGGTCCCATTGGGGCCTTTCCTCCACAGGCTACAATCGCCCGAGAGGGCGTTTGTCATGCAAAACCGTTTCGCTCCGGCCTTTTTCCTTACCGCCAGCTTTCTCCTGGGCGGCGCGGCCGCATGGGGTCTGGCCAAGCCGAAGCAAGTTCAGGCGCCGCCACCCAACATCATCGTGGTGCACACGCCACCGACTGCGACCCTGCGCGGTCACGGCTGGGAATTGATGCTGCCGGCGCCGGATGGGGGCGCCGCCGCCGACTGCGCGGGGCATGACGATTGCGGCGGGCCGACCGACGATGCCGAAGACGATGACGTGATCTCGATCTAGGCTAGAGAGCCTGGGTCCCAGTCCGCGCCGGCTTTGCCTTGCTTTTCACGGTTTGGACTTTCGCGTGCGGGAGTGAACGTTTGACCGCTTGCGGTTTTGCGACTTGCGGCTTGGCAAGCGGTGCAGACTTGGCGGAGATGCTCGTTCCCATTTTTGCCAGCAGCACGGCATCGCGGTGATAGAGATCGGGACGGAAGCCCACCGTGCCGTCCGCGCCCGCGATCGCCGTCCAATAAACCATATAGACCGGCAGCGGGTGCGACAGCGCCAGGCTTTGAGTCTCCGGCGAGGCAGTAGCCGCATCCAGCTTCTCTTCGTCCTGACCATCTTGATGGAGAACCAGTCTTGCCAGGGCGGCGATCTCTTCCACCCGCACGCAGCCGTTGCTGGCTTCGCGGTCGCTCAGCGTGAACAGCTCTTTTTTGGGCGTGTCGTGCATATAGACGTCGAAATCGTTTGGGGAATCGAGCATATAGCGGCCCAGGACATTGTTCGGTCCCGGCGGCTGCTCGATCTGGTAGGGAAGCTGGTTGGGCTTGACCTTGCGCCAATTGATGCCGGCGCCGTCCGGATCGCTTGCCGGCCCGTCCACCAACGTGAATTTGCGCGTGGCGAGATATTCCGAATCCTTCCTGAGATGCGGCAGCAGATCGCGCGCGGCGATGTCGTCGGGAAGATCCCAGGGCGGGTTGGCAACCACCGCAACGATGTCAGTGCGCAAGATAGGCGTGGGTGTCTTCTTCGTTCCGATCACCACGCGGGAGTGAAGCGCGACCGCGCCATTCTCGATCATGTCCATGCTCTGGTCCGGCACATTGACGCGGATATAGCGGCGCTCGAAACGGTCGGGCAGCCAGCGCCAGCGTTCCATGTTGACCACAATCTGCCGCATGCGCGCGGCGGGCGGAATGTTGAGCGACGCCAAAGTCTCGCGCTCCGCCTTGCCGTCCGCCTGCAACCCGTTGCGGATCTGGTAGCGCACCAGCGCCATCTCGACATCGGTGGGAGAAGGCCGGCGATTGGACGCTAGCAGCGGATCCTCGAAGGCCAGCCGGCGGATCAGCAATTTGCCCATGGGGTCTTTGGCATCGAGCGCGATGCCGTCCTTGACCGGCACCATGGGCCATCCGCCCAAGGCGATGACCGCGCGATAGCGCGCCAGCGCCGCGGCCAGCTCGTGATATTCCGGATGGGGCGGGGGAAGCGTGGCGAAGAAGGACGCGAGATCGCCCCGCGCCAGCGCACTGGAAAGCAGCGCCGCGATATCCAACTCATGGTCCGGCAATCGCACATCCTTGTAGGCGGCGGCGGGCGAAACACGCCCCAAGGCGAGGTCGGACGCGTAACGAAACAGGGCGTCGGTCAGCGCCAGGTCATAGCTCGCGACGGCGGGCCCCCCTTCCGGCACCTGTCCCAAAAGGAGATTGGACACATAATCATTGGGGTTGAGGCCTTGCTCGTCCGCATTCTGCAATTGTGTGACGACGGATTGCGCCATGATTTCGGCGGTGCCCTTTCCACTCCAGATCGGCGTGAAATCCCGCGCGTTGTAGAAAGCCAGAATTTGCGTTTGAAGCGGTGATTGCGCGGCTGCCGCCGCCCGTCCCAGCAGCAGGTCCTGAAGCGCCTGCTGCGGCGTCTCGCTATCGTCCAGAACCGGTGGGTCGGCCAGCCCTTGGGCAGCGCCGGATACAGGCCAACCTATGCTGACCAAGAGCAGGCAAGCCAAGCCACCCAGGCAAGCCTGGCGTCGTTTCGACGGGGCGCCCTTCACCATCATGATGGCCAGATTGTGCAACCTCACCCTCAAAGGGGGCAGTTGGACCTAGGTCTAATTGAGGCGCCGCGGCCAAAAGGCAGAATCCCCCCACGGATAATCCACGAGCGTGGGTTTTCCCGCAACGGGCATTCCCGCTCGCGAACTATTGAAACCGTTATTCGATAAAGGAGTCCCCATCATGCACACATTCACTCGCAACACGGCTCTGGCCGGGTTGATGGGCGCCACGCTTCTTATCATGGGCGGTTGCGCCACCCAGGAAGAAGTGCAAAAGGCGCAGACCACCGCCGACCAGGCGGTGCAGGCGGCAGCGGCGGCACAACAATCCGCCAATGGGGCGCAACAGCAGGCGCAAGCCGCGATGTCAGCTGCCCAGGCGGCGCAGCAATCCGCCAACCAGGCCCATACCGACATCAGCACCCTGGACACCAAAGTACAGGGCCAGCAGCAGGATATCGACAATCTGAAACCCAAGCGCCGTCGCGGTCAGCGCGGCTAGTGGAGCGGGTGCGGGGTCCCTCGCATATTCGCGGGACCCCGCAGTCCTCTCCAGCGCCGCTTTCCGCGGCGCAATGAACCAAGGGGACCAACAATGAATGTCATCAGCAAGACGTCGCTTCTGGCTTTAGCGCTTCTGGCCTCTACCCCGGCTTACGCCGACGATGCCTTGCGCATCCTGAAATCGATGTCCGATTACGTGGCGGCTCAGAAGAGCATCGCCGCCAGCTATAACTCCGATGTCGAAGTGGTGACATCGAGCCTGCAGAAAATCTCCTTCGCCAGCTCCGGCAAGCTGGTGATCTCACGGCCCGACAAAATTCATGTCACCCGCACCGGCGGCTTTGCCGACGTGATGATGAATTTCGACGGCAAGACCTTCACGATCCTGGGAAAGAACCTGAATGCTTATACCCAGATCGATTCGCCCGGCACGCTCGCCGACTTGGTCGATCGCATCCGCGACAACAACAATGCATCCTTTCCCGGCGCCGATCTCTTCTCGGCCAACGCCTATGGCGAGTTGACGGGTGGCCTGCTCAGCTCCCGGCATATCGGCCGTGGCGTGGTCAATGGCGTCCAATGCGAGCTTCTCGCCTTCCGCACGCCTGACGTGGATTGGCAGATCTGGGTCCAGGTGGGCGACAAGCCCATTCCCCGCAAATATGTGATCACCAGCAAGACGGTGGCGCAGGCCCCCGAATACACAATCCAGATCACCGATTGGCGAACCGACGCACCGGCAGACGCCAGCCAATTCGTCTTCACCCCGCCCAAAGGCGCGACCAAGGTCGACATCGAACAGCTGAACCAGGTCGACGAAGCGCCACCCGGCGTGTTGCCGGACGAAACGAAGAAGAAGTAAGCGCGCCTCCCCTGCCATACCCAAAAAAAGGGCCCCGCCTTAAAAGGCGGGGCCAGGGGCGCTTCGTCCGACCGCCCGGGGTATGCGGCGGGACCGCCTTCTCGCTTATCGAGCCATGCAACTGTAATTCTGGGCCTTCTGATTGGAGGCGCGCACCGGGCCGGTCGAGGTCGGCGTGCTGGTCATGGCCTGATCGGCGTAGGCCGCGCATTTGTCTGCCTCGGTCTGGGCCGCGGCGATATTGGCCGCAGCAAGGCAGGCCAAAAGGCAGGCCACGGCAAGAACAAGGAAAAGACCGGACTTCATCAAGACCTCTCGGCGACCCTCAAAGCCTGTCCGCGCCGGGCGGGAGCCTCAATTGGACCTTCGTCCAATGGGGCAAA
Source organism: uncultured Alphaproteobacteria bacterium (assembly GCA_963766265.1). Classification (GTDB taxonomy): domain Bacteria; phylum Pseudomonadota; class Alphaproteobacteria; order Micropepsales; family Micropepsaceae; genus Rhizomicrobium. The sequence continues at coordinate 59,226 of CAVXYX010000005.1, read as the reverse complement.
ATTCCTTAGAACAAGCTGGCGGCGAGGTTGATCGTGGTCGCCAGAATCGCGGTGTTGAAGCCGAACGCCACCAGCGTATGGAGTGTTCCCAGACGCCGCATGTCGCGAGAGGTGAAGCCGATATCCGCGGTCTGGGAAGTGGCGCCGATCACCAGCGAGAAGTGAAGGAAATCCCAATAGTCCGGATCGTCCTCGTCCCCGAACGCCAATCCGCGCCGCGGATGGCCGGCTTTCTCGGCAAGGTAATAGAGATGGGCATAGCGCAGCGCGAAGACCACATGCACGAGAAGCCATGCCAGGATCACGGTGGACGCGGCCAGGATCACGCGCAGGGCCCCGGCTTTCGGCCCCGAAAGCTCCACGATCATCCCGCCCACGCTGGCAATTGCTGCGAGAATGGCGAGGAGCAACATGACATGTCCGGTATCGTCATATTCGATCGCCCGGCGCTTGATCTCTTCCGGGTCGGCGCGCCGTGATACGAGGTAAAGCAGCAAGAGAAAGATCGCGACGCCGCAGTTCCATCCTATCAGGAGGCGTGCGACCTCGCGCCCGACCCAGGGGCCGCTGGCGAAATAGAACCCAAGGCCGCCAAGGATGGCAGTGATCAGAAGGGGCCGGTTGACGAATGGCCGAAGCGGAGCAAGCCAGGCCACACTTTTGATCCCGCCGTTCGCCGTCCCTTTATGAACTGCACCCCGCATCGCCTCGAACCATAGAGGGAGCCTCGGCTGCGGATTCAACTCCAAAGGGAATCGGGAGCGCGATTGGACTTTGGTCCATGCCCCGTTCCGGCAAGTCGCGCGACTTAGAGGTCGAACGCCACGCCCTGGGCCAGCGGAAGGTCGCGGCCGTAATTGATGCCCTGGGTCTGGCGGCGCATATAGGCCTTCCAGGCATCCGATCCGCTTTCGCGGCCGCCCCCGGTTTCCTTCTCTCCACCGAAGGCGCCGCCGATCTCCGCTCCCGACGGGCCCATATTGACGTTGGCGATGCCGCAATCCGAGCCGGCCGCCGACAGGAACAGCTCGGCCTCCTGCAGATTCAAGGTGAGGACAGACGAGGACAGGCCTTGCGGGACATCCCGCAGCAACCGGATGGCCTCGGCGAAATCCGAATAGCGCAACACATATAATATAGGCGCGAACGTCTCATGCCGGACGATCTCGGCCTGGGCCGGCATCTCGGCGATCGCGGGACGGACATAGAGCCCGCCCAGCTTCTCGCCGCCCGAGACCGTGCCGCCCGCCGCACGCGCCGCCGCCAGCGCCTGGTCCATGCAGCCAAGCGCCGCGTCATCGATCAGCGGGCCGACCAGCGTCTTGGCATCGCGCGGATCTCCCACCGTGAAGCTGGCATAGGCGCGCTTCAACCGGGACAGCAACTGGTCATAGACGGCATCGTGAACGATCAACCGTCTCAGGCTGGTGCAGCGTTGCCCCGCCGTCCCCGCCGCGCCGAAGGAAATTGCCCGCACCGCAAGGTCGAGATTGGCCGATGGCGTCACGATGGTGGCGGCATTGCCGCCCAGTTCCAAAAGCGAGCGGCCGAACCGCGCCGCAACTGCCGTGCCCACGGCGCGGCCCATCCGGGTGCTGCCGGTGGCCGAGATCAGCGGCACACGCACGTCCTTTGTAAGCGCCTCGCCCAGCGAAGCTCCGCCGGTCAGAAGCGCGGAGAGCCCTTTGGGCGCGGGCGCGAAATCCGCGATGGTCTTTTGCAGCAGCGATTCCGCCACGAAAGCGGTGAGCGGCGTCTTCTCCGACGGCTTCCACAAAACGGGATCGCCGCAGACCAACGCCAAGGCCGCATTCCAGGCCCACACCGCGACCGGGAAATTGAAGGCCGAGATGATCCCCACGGGACCCAGCGGATGCCACATCTCGCGCATATGATGGCTGGGCCGCTCGGAGGCGATGGTGAGGCCGTAGAGCTGGCGCGACAGGCCGACCGCGAAATCGCAGATGTCGATCATCTCCTGGACCTCGCCCAAGCCTTCCGACAGCATCTTGCCGGTTTCCAGCGTCACCAGCCGGCCCAGCGCCTCCTTGTTGGCGCGCAAGGTCTCGCCGAAACGCCGGACCAACTCGCCTCTCACCGGCGCTGGCGTGTCCCGCCAAAGCGGAAAAGCATGGACCGACGCGGCAATAGCGGATTCCAGCGCCGCGGCGTCGCTCTCGCGCACCGCGGGCATCGGCGAACCGTCGATGGGCGAGGCGCGGCCTCTGCCTTCGCCTGAAGAGAGTTTCAGGTGGCCGAGAATCGCGCGCGCGTCTTCGCCTGCCAGCATCACGCGGCCGTCATCTTGAAGATGCCCTGAGCATTGTTGGTGTCGAAGGCGAGATCGAGTCGGCTTTCGCCGGGAAGCGGCGCGCGCTGGATGAATTCGAAGAAGGAGCCCGGCACTTCGCGGCGATGGATGGCGCCGTCCTCATCCAAGAAATCCCGCATGACCGGATCGGCGTGAAGAGCGGCCTGGCAGACGCGTCCGGAAGCGGAAATCTCGACGCTATCCTTGACCCGGCGTCCCCGCACGCGCTGCTCCGCCACCACCTCTTCCAACGAAGCCACCCGGTCCGTCGCATGGTTGAAGACATTACCTTCGGTGGCGATCCAGGCCATCTCGGCGGATTCCGCGCGCAACGTCTCATAATCGGCCAGGCGCGGCGCGGCATGCCGGCGGGCAAAGCAATCGACCAGCTTGGGCAGAAGCCGCAAAGCCTCGTCCAGAGGCAACGCGGCTTTGGTCTTGAGTGCCGCCAGCAGCATCACGTCCCCAGGCGTGAGCGGATCGGTCGAGCTGGCCGTGACCCGCCGCGCCGCAGCCTGGAAATCATGGGTAAATTGTTCGGGATGAAGCTCGCTCACGAAAAATTGCGGCAGCGCTTCGGGAAAATCGCGGTGGCTGTAGGAGCGGCCGGTCATCTTGAGCCGCGGCATGGGATAGGTATGGGCGCATTGGTAGCCCAAGGGTTCGAGCACGCGGGTGATGGCGGTTTGCCCCGCCGGCAGGTTGCCCATTCCGCTTAACGCAACGGTGCGCATGGCGCCATGGTCGAAGACCAGCTTTCTCCCGGCCCCTGCCAGATCTTCGAGATAGGCGAGGCCGCTGGGCACCCGCGCCAGCAATCCCGCCAACAAGTGAAGATTGAGCGCGGCCGTGATGACGGCGCGCGTGACCAGCCCGCCGTCTTCCCGTGCGATTGGGGCCGGCAGAACGACACGTTCGGCCAAAAGCGCAGCCGGACCGGCCAGCAAGACTTGAAGATGCTTTGACATGGCGAGCGATGAATTGATGTGACGTCAGGCTGCCCGGCTGGCGGGCGCCGGTCCAACACCACCATAGGCGCTGCCGAAGCGGTTGGAAAGGAAGGTCGAGAGGCTGACTTCTTCCTGGCGCACAAAGCCCTTCTGCGGCAATGTTCCCGCCGCCAACAGATCGAGCATGGTGCAAATGCCCGCCGCCGTGGTGATCTGAATGGCGCTGCGGGCAATCCCGCACAACTCGGCGCCATAGATCTTGTTGGCGTAGTCTCCTGCAGATATTGGCCGCCCCGATAGCCGGAGACGGTCACGAATACCAAGACCACATCCTGCTGCGTCGCCGGCAGGGCATGCTCCAGCACGTCCTTCAAAAGCTCGCGGCGCTCGCCCAGGCGCAAATCCTGGATCAGGGTCTTCATGATGTCGCGGTGGCCCGGATAGCGGACGGTCTTGTAGTTGAGCTGGCGCACCTTGCCTTGAAGCGTCTCGCACAGCGTGCCGAGCCCGCCCGAAGTGTTGAACGCCTCATAGCGGATGCCGTCGAGAGAGAATTCCTCCAGCTCTTCCAGCGGCGCCACTTCGCGCAAGGTCGCCATCGACGATTGCCTCGCAGGGCTCGTCATATTCGTTGATCACGCCGTCGGTGGACCAGGTGAGATTGTAATTGAGCGCGTTGGACGGATAGAGCGGCAGCGCGCCCACCCGGAGCCGCACGCTGTCCAGGCGATCGAAATGGCGCGACAGATCCTGGGCGACGATCGAGATGAAGCCGGGCGCCAGGCCGCATTGCGGAATAAGCGCGCTCTTGGCGCCCGCCGCCAGGGTCTTGACCAAGCGGGTATTGGCCACGTCTTCGGTGAGATCCAGATAATGGACCCCGGCCTGGCGCGCCGCCGACGCGATCGGGCCGGTGACGGAATATGGCGCCGCACTGAGGACCGCGTACCGGCCCTTGAGCGCCGCCGCCAAGGCTTCGGCATCGGCCACATCCAATGCCAGGGTCTTGAGTTGCGCACGGCGCGGCAGCTTCTGCAGCTGGAGGTCTGAGCGGTCCGCCACCGTCACCCGGTAATCGTTGGAGGCGCAGAGCATGTCGGCGATGGTTTCGCCGATTTTGCCGGCCCCAATCAGAAGAATGTCGCGCATCGCATCCTCGCCAAACTGTGCTGGATGACAGTTTCCGGCAGGGGACTATCCAGTTTAAAGTTGAAAACTGTCACAAATGCAGCAATAATTGGACAGAATGCTTAGTAAGACCGACATTCTGTCTATGGACGCGATCGACGAGCGGGTCCTGGCGCTGCTGCGCGAAGATGCCCGCCGGCCGGTGGCCAAGCTGGCGCGGGATCTCAAAATGTCGCGCGCCGCCGTCTATACGCGGCTGGAGAAGCTGCAAAGGCGAGGTCCGATCCAGGGCTACACGGTGAAGCTCAAACCCGATTACCACCGCCGCCTGATCCGGGCGCATGTGATGATCAAGGTCCTGCCCAAATTGTCACGCGCCACCGAGCGGCAATTGACGGCGATGCCGGCGCTCACCGCGCTTTACACCGTGAGCGGTGAGCACGACTTGATCGCGATGGTGGAGGTCGAAGATGTCGGCCGGCTGGACGCGCTGATCGACGCGATCGGATCGCTGGAAGGCGTGGAAAAGACGGTCTCCTCGATCCTTCTGTCCCAGAAGCTCCAGAACGGCTAGCCTGCGCGAAATGCCCTTTGAAGCGTGGCAACGTCTTGCCGGGCTGACGATTTCATTCGATGCTCACCACAACAACGGGCGGGGGCCATCATGACCATCAAGCAAAGCCGCAGACGATTTCTGGAATCGGTGGGGTTCGGCGGCGGCGCGCTGATGGCCTCGTCCTGGATTTGCGCCGCGCGGGCCGCTGCTGAAAATCCCACCCCGGACCTGGTCGTGATCAACGCCAAAGTCACCACCATGGACCCCGCCAACCCACGCGCGGAAGGCTTTGCCGTGCGCGCGGGCCGTTTCCATGCGGTGGGCTCGAGCTCCGACATGAAGTCGCTGGCGGGCCCGAAGACCCAGACCTACGACGCCAAAGGCATGATGGTCACGCCCGGTTTCAACGACACCCACAATCATGGCGGCGGCGACATCCTGCTGTACGAAGTGCTGGTGGGAAATCCCTATGTCGTGGAATTCGTCACCATCCAAAGCATCATCGACAAGCTGAAGGCGCGCGCCCAGAAGACGCCGCCCGGCATGTGGGTCACCGGCTATTACTATGACGACACCAAAGTGAAGGATGGCCGGCCCCTCACCAACAAAGACCTGGACAAGGTTTCGACCGACCATCCTGTGGTGGTGATCCATCGCGGCGGCCATACGTCGTTCTACAACAGCAAGGCGATGGCGATGGCGGGCCTGACCAGGAACACGCCGGCCCGTTTCGGCGGCACCTTCGACAAGGACGCCAGTGGCGAGCTGACCGGCCGGGTCACCGACAATGCCCGCGATATTTTCAATGGCGTGGGAAAATTCGTCACCTACAGCCCCGCCGAGCAGGAACGCCGCTCCGTCAGCGGCGTGGAGTTCATGTCCAAGAAATTCGTGGAATATGGACTGACCAGCGTCTGCCACGACGAGGACGTGCTCTCGGCGATGCAGACCGCGCGCGGGCGTGGCAACCTGCTGCATCGCGTCAGCTATGAGCCGGACGGCCTCTTGCTGGAGGCCATGATCAAGAACGGCATTCGCACCGATTTCGGCGACGAGTGGCTGAAATTCGGCGCCACCTCCGAACACACGGTGGACGGCTCCTTCTCCGAGCGCACCGCGGCGATCAGCCGGCCTTATCTGGGCATCTCGCCGCCCTACAAGGGCAATGTCACCGAACGGCAGAAGGACACCAACGCCTGGGCGGAGCGCGTGCATCGCGCCGGCATCCGCCTCAACTGCCATGCCAATGGCGATGTGGCGATCGACCAGGTGCTGACCGCTTACGAACTGGCACTGAAAGCCTATCCCGTTGCCGACAGCCGGCCCAAGATCACCCATTGCACCTTCGTCAATCCCGGCCTGATCGGCAGGATCAAGGCGATGGATGGCGTGCCGTCGCTGTTCAGCTCCTATGCCTATTACAATTCCGACAAATTCCATTTCTATGGCGAAGATTTTATGAAGTACGCCATGGCCTATAAGAGCTTCGAGGATGCGGGTGTGCACGCCTCGACGGGGTCGGATTTCGGCACGCCCGGGCCGTTCGCGCCGTTGATGTCGATGCAGGGCATGATCACCCGCAAGGGCTTCAATGGCGAAACCTGGGGCGCGATGCAAAAGCTCACCGTGGATCAGGCGATCCGCGCGGCCAGCACCAACGGCGCCTACAACACCCGCGAGGAGGCCATCAAAGGTTCGATAGCCGCGGGAAAGCTGGCGGACTATGTGGTCTTGGCCGACGACCTTCACGTCGTCGATCCGGAAAAGATCAAGGACGTGAAGGTGGTGCAAACCGTCGTGGGCGGCATTACGCGTTATCAGGCGTAACGGACGCCCTATAAGGCTGCCGCCGGCGCCTTCTCTGCCAGCAGCTTTTCGATGCGGGTGGCGAACTCCTGCTTGAGCTCGCCGTAGAACTTTCCGCTTGCGGGCGACGCAAAGCCGGCATGCACCGCCTTCACCTTGCCGTCCCGGCCGATGAAGATGGTGGCCGGCCAGGTGTCGAGATTGTTCAGCTGCGGCACCTTTTCGTGCATCTCGGAGGGCGCGCCGGCAAGGAGCGTGGTGTACTTGATCGCCATATTGCTTCTCGAAGGCGCGTTCACGCTCCAAGGTGCCCTGTTGGTCAGGCTCCTCGAAATCGAAATCGACGATGGCCAAGCCTTTGCCGCGATATTTCTTGTCCAGTTCCACCAGATACTGGGCCTCGTCATGGCAGTTCGGGCACCAGGTACCCGAGACCACCGCCACCACCACCTTGCCCTTGAAGCGGGGATCGTCGTTGGTGACCAGCTTCCCATCGAGGTCCGGGAAGGCGAATTTGAACGCCGCGTTGGGGTCCTTCGCCGTGGTGTGGGCGAGGAAATCATCCGGCTTGGCCAAGCCCTTGGCCTCAGCCACATTCGCGCGATAGGCGGTCAAGACCGCCGCACGCCCGCCATCCGGCTTCGCGTTGGCAGCGCTATGCGCCTCGACATGCTGCTGAATTTCCAGCGATCCATCGGGCTTTGGCGTGACGATAATCACGCCCGGGCGGCCACCGTCAAAATGACTGAGCACCCATTTGCCGTCCAGATAGCTGCCGCTGTAGGAGCCAGTGTCGCCGTCAATGCGCAGGATCGCAGCCGCCACGTCCGGGCCGTGCTGTTCCACCATGAAGCGGAACGCCTTTTCGCCCTTGGACGATGGCGTCTCGAGCGGAATGACCCAGGAACCCGCGATCGCGGGCGTCTTCACATGGGCCGAGGTGGACTCCACATGCCGGGTGGCTTCGAACCCATATTCGCCGGACGGCCCGCGCCCCTTGGTGGCGAGCGTGCCACTCAGCCTGCCGTGATCCAGCGTGGCGCTGATGGTGGTGAGATAATGTTCGATATTCAGCACCAACTTCCCGTCTTGGAAGGTGGCGCTGGTGGTGCCGTCATAGGGTTTGAAGCCGTCGTAGAAAACGCCTTTCAGGGCTGGGCCTTGCCCCTTGATGTCGAGCCGGAATGGGATGTCGGTTCCGTTGCGCGAGAGCACGGCGTCCCAACGCCCATCCACCGCCGCCGGCCCGGACGATTCCGCGGCGATGGCGCCGCCGCTGGCGGCTAGAACGGCAGTCAGAACTCGCGGCTTGCAAAAGCATTTTCATGGTTCACTCCCTGGTCACTGCGATCGGCGCGGACAGATGCACAATTTTTGGTGGCTGGCACACCCGGTCGTTGCAGGTCTGAAAGCGCACGCTCACGGGAATCTGCTGCTGGCCCGCGGTTGGCCGCGATCCGATGCGCAAGGGCAGAGTTACCGTGAAGGCATGCGAATAATATTGGGTATCGAGGTCGAACCCCGGATCGTGGATCCTGGTTGGCGGACTGCCGGCCGGTTCGCCGTTGGCCGTCGCGACTTTGTTCGGATCCAGGGCAACGAGAAGCGGTGTCGGTCCGCCCGGCAATTGCTTCAGGGCATAGACATGCCAGCCGTCGCGCACCTGGGCCCGCAGCGTGAGCGTCCATCCGCTTGCCGGTTTGGCTGCGCCGTCCGGTTTGACCGATGCCGTCCAGGCAACGGTTTGCGCGCGTGCGTCATCTTGCGTCTGAGCCCGCGCGCTTGTGGGCAACAAAGCGAGCAATGCCAAGCCGGCTGCCGCTCGCCACGCCGAACCCGCGTAGAGCGGACGCAGAAGCGCGTTCTTCCTCTTCATGATGTCCCCGGCACTATTATACACATTATTGATGTGTTTTATTGCAAACTACACAATACTCCTACCATCATGAAGTTTGGTATGTATATTACATTTTTTTGGTGTATTTCTATGCTGCGGACATTGCGCATTGGGAGGAAGGGCTATCCAGCGAAGAAGGCGGCGGATATGCCCAAGCCTCGGAACCGGCGCGGACGCGCACTGAAGCAAAGATCGCGGTCCTCAATAATGCGTCGCGCGTTCGGCTCCTTGAGGCGCCATGTCGTGTTTGAAGATGGCGCGAATGGACCGAACCACCCTCTCGACCGAGTGGCCACGGAGTGTCACAGCACCCGGTGTCATGGCCTAAATGAGCGACGGGACGGCAAAACTCGTGGGAGCTTCACCCCTCTCATACAATTCCCACATCGTTCGATAGGCGCATTCCATGTGCAGCCGATATGCATTCGTATTAAACAGCGCGCTTGTCTCTCTAGTCTGTTGAAGTCTTCGGCGCAGAGAGAGAAGCAGGTCCTTGTCGCGGGCCAGCGTCAGCGCAAGAGCCTCATATTCCTCCAAATTTCGGGTTATGAGCTCGGGCATACCGGCCGCCTCAAGGACGCTTGCCGCGACGCGACCAGGGAACGCACTGCCAACACACGTTAATAGTGGCAACCCCGCCCACAGCGCATCGCTTGCCGTCGTGTACGCATTGTAAGGCAGGAAGTCAAGAAATAGGTCGGCAAGCCCCAAACGGGCCAGATGCATCGCCGGCGAAATCAACGGAGCGAAGATTATCCTGTCGGCCGCAATACCCTGCCGAGCGATTTCACCGCGCAGATTTAGCGACTGCCATTTGGTGCTCTCCAACACCCAGAGAACGCTGCCTTCCACTTGTTTCAAGAGTTTGACCCAAACGGAAAACATCGACGGAGTCAGTTTGTAGCTTTGGTTGAAATTGCAAAAGACGAAGCCGTCATCCGGCAACCCATGCTCGGCTCGACTCGCCGTGGCTTCGGGGACGGCTCGCCGGCTGTCGTTGGCCTGATAGGTGTGGGGCAGATAGACAATCTTTTCGTCGTAGAACTCCCGCTCATTTTCCGGGATCACGATACGATCCGCTATGATGTAGTCGATATAATCCGCACCCAGCGTGGCAGGAAAGCCAAGATAATTAACCTGGATCGGGGCGGGACGATGCGCGCATATGCCCATGCGCAGATCCCCGAAATAGCCGTTCATATTGACGAGGATGTCAATCTCCTCGGCGGCGATTTTCTCCGCTGCGATTTTATCGGAGTCTGAGGGAAACCGTGACCATCTTTGAAAAGGCGGCCTCTAATCGCTTTCGCATCGGGCTGCCGTCGCCGTAACCGGTATCTATAGCGACAATGTCGAATTCGTCCCTATCATGAAGCTCGTACAAGCCAGCGGCCAGATATGCAGTTGCCTGCGCCCGGAATTCCCCCGACATGTATCCGATACGCACCTTTCGATGTGTGCGACGCCGTGTTGTGGAGTGATGAAAGGTAGGCGATGGGAATAGATCGTTCGAATAAATCCTCGAACACGCATGCAGAGCGGCGGGAGACTGGGAGACAGCCTGATATACAAAAGGCCGAACCATTTTCTTTCCCGACCGAACGCCGTCGTTAATGATCGAAAGATCACGCTCAAAGGCGCCCCACGCGCAAGCGTGCATGCGTAGATGCAGCAAATCTCCATGCGCGTAGTCATAGCCCGGATCGGCGGCAAGCACTCCCTCCAGATCGCAAACCGCTCCCTCATAGTCTCGCTCGTGCTGCCACCGCAAATTTCCGCGGTTGCACATTGCTTCCGCAAAATCCGGCCTAAAGCTCAATGCCCTGCCGTAACTTGCAATAGCCTCCTCGGGTCGCTTTAAGACGGCAAGCGCGAGGCCTCGGCTATTAAGGGCTTCTGGATAGTCGCGCCTTGCCTTGAGAGCTTGGTCGTAACACTCCAACGCCGCAAGCGGACCCCTAAGCTCCCACAATGTGTTGCCCCGATAGTGAAGGGCTTCGGCAAAGTCAGGCTTGCTGGCCAGAACAGAATCAAATGCCGCCAATGCTTCTTCGTGTTGATTTAACCCTTGCAGCGCGACCCCGCGATTTAAGAGCGCTTCCAGGTTCTCCGATTTCAGTGCAAGTGCTCTGTCAAAGCTCTCAAGCGCCTTATCGCAGCGTTTCATGCGTTGCAGAACACTGCCCAGATTGTTCCACGCCTCTGACGAATCCGGGTTTGTCGCAACCATCCCTTCCAAAATGGATAGTGCCTCATCCAGACGTTTCATGTCGCGCAAAACGTTGACGTGATTCAGTCGCGCATCAAAATAATCCGGCATAATGGCAAGGGCTTTTGCGAAATCCGCCAACGCCGCCTCAAGCCTGTCGAGATGCTGCAGAACAACGCCACGACTATTGAGCGCCTCAACGAAGTCCGGCTTGAGCGTAAGCGCCATATCGAAGCTTTCCACGGCCTCCGGCAAGCGCTTCAAATCCCGCAGGATTGTCCCTCGGTTGAACCACCCGGCGTAATCCTGTGGATTGAGCGTCAGGCCCCGGTCAAAACTTGCGAGTGCCTGATCCATGCGCTTCATTTCGCGCAAAACCGTCCCGCGATTGCTCAGGGCTTGGGCATAGCTCGCATCAATTTCCAACGCTTTGTCGTAACTTTGAAGCGCCTCGTCCAAGCGCTTCAGGGCCTGCAGGGCCACGCCTCGATTGTAAAATGTAGGAGCAAATCGCGGCTGCAGGCTTGAGGCGTCGTCGTAACTCTTCAGCGCCTCCGCATATCGGCCCTTATCGCACAGCGTATTGCCGCGGTTGTTGTGCGCTTCAACCAAGTCCGGCTTGATTCTGATAGCTTTGTCGAAGCTGGCAAGAGCCTCGTCCAAGCGGCAGCAACTTTGAAGCACAAGTCCCCGCATTGTGAGAACTTCCGCCCGGTCCGGGTGGACCTTCAGTGCTCTTTCCAGAAAATCAAGCGCTTTGGCGTTCTCGCCGCGCCGATAGCAGGTAAGTCCGAGTATGTAGCACGCCGTAAAATTTCCGGCGTGAAGCGCGATAATTTCCGAACACACGCGTTCGGCTTCGGTGAATTTTCCGGCCTGGTAAAACTGGACGGCTCTATTGCACAGCGCCTCGACAGCGGCAACACCGGGATTGTCTGCCATTATGTTCTACGCATCGAAAGCGCTCTTGCGGAACATTTCAGTCCCAGAGCTTGAATGATACTTTCTATGGACGAGACGCAGCCGCCGGCCGGAAAGCAAAATTCACTTTGTCCGCATTTGGCCCAGTCTTGGGAGCGGGTTTATCCCAACGAATTGAACCTTTCAGATCCGTCGGACTGGCAGGTACCTGGGACAGTGTGACGGTGAAAGCTTGCTGTCCCTTGGGCGGAAGGTTGGACGTCTGCCATTCCGCCACCATGCCTTTTGCCTGTGGATCGGAATGCACGCCTTTGTATCCGTCTCCGGTCGCGCTTGCCACGGTCACATCTGCCGGAATGACAAGATCGACCGTAACGCCTTTTGCCGCCACCCCCTTGCCAGCCTCCCCCCGATTGATGACCTGGAGCGAGTAGGTCGCGCCGGAAGTCTGCGTCAGACTAGCCTGAAGATCCGGGCGAAACCCGATATCATCATGCGCCCAATCGTATATTTCCTTCAGCTGCGCCTCCGACAAGCGCATGGCGTTGAAATTGCCCATATGCAGCCGCGACCCAGGTCGCTGCTCCTCGAATTTCGGCATCGCGTCGGTGTGGGTATAGACAAGTGCTTTCAAGAGCGCGAAATCGCCATTGCGTCCGCCCAGTGACGCGCGCGGCATGTCGAAAGTGGCTCCATGGCATTGCCCGCAACCGGCGGAAATATAGACTTGCTGACCGCGGGGCAGGTCGGACGCAAGCGGAACACGCCAATCGCCGGGCTGGGACACTTTGGGGAGCGACGCAAAGTAAGCCGCGAGGCCCGCAATCTCAGCATCGCTCAGCTGTTCTTCGGTGAAGCCGGGCATGACGCCCCAAGGCTTCCGCACCGCGTGCTGAAACTCCGAAACGGACAAACCCCTACCGGCCAGATCGGGACCGAAACCACCCTCCCCGTTCATGCCGTGGCAATTCTTGCAGAAAGGCGGATTGCCTTCCCACAGCGTTTTTGCCGAGGCGGCGTCGGGGCTTGCCGATTGCCCCCACGCTGCCGTTGACATGGCAGTGAACAACAAAACCGCAGCAAGTCTTTTCATGATGTGCCCCCAGGAGCCCGCGAAGCATACGTTAGGCAATCAATCGACTTCATAATAGGGGTGCTGCGGGAGGCGCGAGGTCAAGGCCCGCCCCCGCGGCTCAAGACCGCGACCTGCGCCGCCCCCAGTCTGCAATTCAGTCCCGGGGCGCAGCGCCTGCAATGACACCAGGCGCCCCCTGCCCCCCGCCTGGCCGCGTGCCCGCCACCGGATGGGCCGCCAGCCACGCCATACCCTTTTTGTTGAAGGCTTCGACCTTGATGCCGTTCTGGCCGATGTCGAGGAAGGCGTCGTTCTTGGGCGTCCAGGCTTGCCATTTCACTTGCGTGGTCGACGGATTTCCGGTTTTGGCGAAGGCCACCAGCATGTCCTGCATCTCGCTCGACAGGGCGCGATCATCCGCCGTCAAGTCGCGTGTTTTCCTGAACAGGTTGAAGATGTCGAGATTGCCGAACCAATAGGGAATGTCGGCATTGTGATAGACCCCCACCGTCGCCGTGTTCACGTCGGCAATCTTTACGCCCGGCGGGAATGTGTAGCGATGATTGAACATGTCCAGATACGCCGCTGACTTGTTGTAGAGCGTTTGGTTGACGCCACAGGTCCGCGTGGCGTTGGCGATGGCCGCCTCGCGCGCCACTTTGGCGGTAACGGCAGGAAGGTCGGAATCCTTTTCTACCGGATAGAGCTTGAGGAACGCTGCCGCGTCGGCGCCATAAAGCTTCTGCGCGATCTCTTTATATTCAGCCACACTTGTCGCTTTCTGCAGCGGACTGAAGGATTCGCCGCTGTTGAAATTGCCGATGAAGGGCACGTCGCTCATCTGGTGGGTTTTGGCCATCTCCGCTTTCGAGCCCGGCGTAAAATAGCCGTCGGTGATAGGCCCGGTGCGCACGCCGGTGCTGATGCTGTAGCCCAGCTGGTTCTCGTTCTGCAGCTGAATGATCTTGTCGGCGGGCACATAGCGCAAATCCTCGATATTGGCCGCGCCCAGCCGCTTCTGGATCTCGAGCCCGGTCTTTTCCGCGTCCGGCAGCGAGGTGCCGGTGTCGGCCACGCCGATGCTGCAAGTCGACGACATCATCGCCGCCGAGAACAGCCCCTTGGAGAGGGGGCTGTGCATCTGCGCCGCGACCGAGCCCGCGCCCGCCGATTGCCCGGTGATCGCGACGTGAGAGGCGTCGCCGCCGAAGCGGTCGATATTGGCGTGAATCCATTTCAGCGCCGCATTCTGGTCCAGATAGCCGTAATTTCCGGAATGACCGCCCTGCTCTTTGGTGAGTTCGGGATGCGCCATCCAGCCCAATATGCCCACGCGATAGGCGATAGTGACAAACACCACGCCTTTCTTGGCCATGTCCTCGCCGTCATACATCGGGCTGCCGGCCGAGCCGATGGTGCCGCCGCCGCCATAGATGAAGACGATCACGGGTAGCTTGTCGCTCGCCTTCGTGCCGGGCGGCGCCCAGATATTGAGATAGAGGCAATTCTCGGACGTCGCCTCTTCGCCGAAATAGTGATTCATGTTGTGGGGGCGCAAAACCTGCATGCATTCCGGCATCTTGCGGTCGGCGGTCCACACCCCTTTCCATGACATGGGCTGGGGCGGCTGCCAGCGCAGATCGTTGATCGGCGGCTTGGCGAAGGGCACGCCGAACCAGGCGCGCACGCCGGAATCCAGCACCTTGCCGGCGACCTGACCACCTTGGGTCGGGATGGGCGCGATGGGGGTTTCAGTCACCTGCGCCACGAGCGGTGTCGCCGCAATCGCGGCGCCGACGGATAAGGCCAAGAAAGCCATTTTCTTCATGATTTCCTCCCCAAAGGTACGATGTACTAACTATTACGTTACTTGATGAGACATTCGTCAACGGCTAGTTCGTCCCAAATTGTATCGAAATATCTCAATAGAGGGTCCGAAGCCTCAGGGCATCACGAACCGGTGAACCACATCCCAAATGGATTTACGACGCGCGTCCGATTCCTTGGAGTCGGCCATATCGTGCTTGAAAATGGCGCGGAAGGTATAACGGTTGGAGACATTGAAGAAGCACAGCGCGGCGATGGTGGTGTAGAGGTCGAAATTGTCCAGGCCCGCGCGCATGCTGCCCTCCCTGGCCCCGCGCTCGCAGATATCGGCCACCGCGTCGAGCACGCTGGTGTTGATCGGCATCACCTCGGGCAGTTTGGCGACGTGGCGGCCCTTGTGCATGTTTTCCACCATCACCAGGCGCACGATATCGGCATGCTTCATGTGATAGTCGAAGGTGAATTCAACCAGCGCCTGAAGCGCGGCCAAGGGCGATTGATGGCTGAGATCGAGTTGGACTTCTGAACTGCGCAGCTTTTCATAATAGGACAACAGGACCGCGCGATAGAGGCCGTCCTTGTCGCCGAAATAATAATAGAGCATCCGCTTGCTGGTATTGGTGCGCTCCGCGATGCGGTCCACGCGCGCTCCGGAAAGACCGCGCTCGGCGAATTCGGCGGTGGCGATGTCTATGATGTTAGCCCGGGTCTTTTCGGGATTTTTCGCCCGCGCTGGCCGCTTCTTGCCGACTTTCGCCTTCACCAAAACCCTCCCGCCAGCGACATTATGAATAAGGAATATCCGGCCATTTCCGGTCAAGTCGAAACGTGGTGCACTTTTCGGCCTGGCGAATAAATATCCATGATGTTCCAATGGCCTGCGGTTGGGACCGGGGCATTTTCCATGATCACATCCAGCACATAAGGCACATTCGCCTTGATCGCCGCTTCCAGCGCTGGCTTGAATTGGGCGGCCGATTCGATCCGGACACCGTCAACGCCATAGGCCTTGGCCATCGCCGCATAGTCCGGCGAATAAGGCTTGCCGTTCTTCTCGAAGACGGTGCCGGTGGTGGTGCCGTAATGGGCCTTCTGCAGGCCGGCGATGGTGCCATAGGCGAAATTGTTCATGATGATCCAGATCACCGCCGCGTCTTCCTCGAAGGCGGTGGCCAGCAGCGCGGGATTCTGGCCGAAGCCGCCATCGCCCACCAGCGAGACCACGATCTTTTCCGGGACAGGCGATCTTGGCGCCGATCGCGGCGGGCGCACCGAAGCCCATGGTGGCATAGCCGCCTGGCGTGAGCACCGAGCCGGGTGTGTAGATGGGAAATTGCTGGCCCACGCCATTCTTGTTCCAGCCCACATCGGTGGTGATGATGGCGTCGCGCGGCAGCACGGCGCGGACATCGGCCAGGATGCGCTCCGGCCGCATGGGAAACTGGTCGGAGATTTCGGCGGCGTGATTGCCTTTCTTGAACTCCGCGCGATAGGCCGCGATCTCCTTTCGCAACGCCTCGTTGCGGCGCCCATCGGGCGCCATCTTCTTGGCCACGCGATTGAGCGCGATCAGCGCCTGTTTCAAATCGGCGATGGCGCCGATCTCGACGGGATAGTTGCGGCCGATCTCGCTGGGATCGATATCGATATGGATCAGCCTGGTGGGCGGAATATTGAACGTATATTCCGGATCCCAGGAACTGGAATCGGCCTCGCAGAAGCGGGTGCCCAGCGCCAGGATCACGTCGGCATTGCGGCAGGCTATCATTGATATACTCCGTGCCCCAGAATCCCGTCATGCCCAAGGTGAAGGGATGATCGTCGGGAAGCGCGCCCTTGCCCATCAGCGAATGGGCCACCGGGATGCCCAGCCGGTCCACCAGCGCCGCCAATTCGGCCGCCGCATCCGCCAGCAGGATGCCGCCGCCGGCATAGATCAGGGGCTTTTTGGCGCTCGAGCAGCGTGGCGACGATCTTCTCCGCCACCGTTTCGTCGAGTGACGGCTTGGCATAGCTCGCGCGCGTTGGAGCTTGATGCGATCGAAGAATGCGGTATCCAGTTCGGCGGAGAAAATATCCATCGGCACCGACACCAGGACCGGCCCGGGACGCCCGCTCTCCGCCAGATGGAACGCCTTGTCGATGATCTCGGGAAGAAGCTCGGCCCGGTCCACCCGCCAGGCGCGCTTGACGAACGGCCGGTAGATCTCGAACTGGTCGGCATCGGCGTGAAGGTTGATCTCCTGGTGCGGATGCTTGCCGTAGAAATGGGTGGGAATATCGCCCGCGATCACCACCATAGGAATGGAATCCAGCGCCGCCGTGGCCACCCCGGTCGCGGCGTTGGTGAGGCCCGGCCCCAGATGCGACAGGACCACGGCGGTTTGCTTCTTGGCGCGTGCATAACCGTCGGCGCAATGCGCCGCGATCTGCTCATGCCGGGTGTTGACGAAGCGGATCGAGCTTTTGCCCAACTCGGTGAGCACGGCGATGTTGGTATGCCCGCAGAGCCCGAAGATGTGGGTGACGCCCCGCCCTTCGAGATACCGGACCAACTGCTTGGAAACCAACTCTTTCATCCGTCGCTCCTGTGCTTAGCCGGGCTTGCGAGGGCCGGGGCCGGAATAGGTGTAGGGAATGGATTTGGGCATCGGGCCCTTCATGCGGCTGCCGCGGCTGGATCTCTTCCCAGGCGTGGGACAGAATGCCGACCGAGCGCGAAAGAATGAATAAGCCCGCGCCCCAGCGCGGGCACGAAACCCAGCTCGCAGAAAATCATCGCCGTGACGCCGTCGATATTCATGGGAATGGGCTTGCCGGTCCGGCGCTGAATGCCTGCTTCCACGGCGCGGCCGATAGCGGCATAGCGCCCGGTCACTGCGCCCGCGGCACGGGCCTCCTCCACCAGGGCGAAAAGCGGCGCGCAACGCGGATCGACGGGATGGAAGCGATGCCCGAAGCCCGGAATGATCTTGCCATGGGCGGCGACGAACCGCTCCAGCGCCGCATCCACCGCGCCCGTTCAGATCGCTTGGCGCTTTTGGGATCGGCGGCGATCGTCTTCATAAAGCTCCATGCATTGCTGGCCCGCGCCGCCATGAACATCACCCAGCACATTCACCGCCGACGCCATCACATTGTTGAGATCGATGCCGGTGGTGGCGGCCATGCGGGCGATGGCGATCGAAGGCGCATGCGGTCCATGGTCCACCGACGCCACCAGGGCGGCTTCCAGCAACTTTGCCTGCTGCGGCGTGGGCAAATCGCCCCGCAGCATCAGCCAGATCATCTGCGGAAAGCTGATCTTGCCGATCAGATCCTGGATGGCGTAACCGCGCACGCTGATTTTGCCGGGATGGATGTCGATGATATCGGTGGTCCACCACGCCTTGGCTTCGGCCAGCAATTCTTCGGGCGTCTTCTCGCTCATGCCTCGTTCCTCGCCCGGATGGCAATTCCTTGCCCGCCGAGGCATAATGACCTTGGCGTTTGAGCGCCGTCCGGCATCTGATCACGGTGTTTCGGTGTTGTAGAATTCGCCGAACAAGTTCCTTCTCGGAAGGGCGGTCTTCCGGGATCGGGCGGCTGACCCAGGTCAATTGCATATAGTGCTTCACGTTGACGTTCTCGTTGGTGATGTTGCCGCCCCAGATGCCGCACCCCATCGAGGACGTCATCGGCATGCCATTGTCCCATGCGCCGGCATTGGCCTTGGATTGCGGTTGACGCACCATCATCCGGCTGACAGGCGCCGTCAGCGCAAGGCGATGAATATGATCATCGTCATGGGAATAGATGCCGCAGGAATGTCCGCGGCCGCCAACCTCGTAGATCTGCGTGACTTTCTTCAGTGCCTCGTCGAACCCCTCATATTTTATGATCGAGAGAACGGGCGATAATTTCTCGGAAGAGAAAAGGTAATCCTTCCCGATATGCGTTTCCGGCACGATGAGAAAGCTTTTGCCGTCCGGTATCGCGAAACCCGCAATCTCGGCGATCACTTTGGCCGGGCGGGCGATGGTGTTTGAGGTGCGGTGACTTTCCTCGTCCCACATCGCCTTTTGCAGCAATTCCTTTTCCTGCGGCGTGACCAGATATCCGCCTTCTTTCTGCAGCGCCTCGAGAAACTTGTCGTAGATGCGCGCGTCCACCAGCAGATTGCCGTCGGCGGAGCATCCCGATCCATTGTCGGATGTTTTGGATATGCGGGTATTTCGCGCCGCGATATCGATGTCCGCGGTTTCGTCTATCACCATGGTGGCATTGCCTGCGCCGACGCCGTAGGCGGGCTTGCCGGAGGAATAGGCCGCGCGAACCATTTGCTGGCCGCCGGTGGCGATGGTCAGATCGCATTGCGCCATCAATTCCTGCGCCATGGGAATCGAAGGTTTCTCGATGATCTGGAATACATCCTCGGGGCAGCCCAGTTTCCTCACCGCTTCGCGCATCAGGCGCACGCACTCGATGCTGGTTTTCTTTGCCGCCGGATGAGGCGCGAAAATAATCGCGTTCTTGCATTTGAGGGAATAAATGCCGTTGCCGACTTCGGTATGGCCGGCATTGGTCACCGGCACCAGACTGGCGATCACTCCCACCGGCTTGGCATACTTCACGATGCCCTTGGCGTGGTCTTCTTCCACGATTCCCATGGATTTGGCGCGCAACGCATCGCGCAAGATGCCGTGCAGCTTGAAACGCTTGCCGGGACGGCCGGCGCGGTCGCCAAGACCGCTTTCGTCCACGCCCATATTGCTCAACCTGGTGAAGGTCTTTTCGTTGGAAAGAGCCCAGCCGACGGCCTGGATCAGGCGATCAACTCTTGGCCTGGTCGTATTGCGCGATCTCGTTCAAAGCCGTCCGCGCCCGGGCGACCAGGGTCTGGACAGTCTGTTTTTCCTCTTCAGTGAGCGCCCGCGGTGCCATTAAAATTCCTCGTAAGAACGTTTAACCGGATTTCGGCCACGACTTGCGGCTTCGGAGACTTCGCGCCCGGCGATGTGGCTCGGCCCGGCCTTGCCCAAGGCCCCAACATCCGTCTTTCCCCTCCCAGACCCGGCTGCGACTTTACCCCGAAATGGATCTGCCGTTATCGATCGGAGCCGCGAAAGCCGGGCATTCTTGAATGTACTAGTTAGTATATTAGAGATGAGATTTTCTCAAGTGGCTTTGCGCAAAAAAGTCCGCGCGGAAAATAAATATACCTTATTTTACAATGTCTTAGTAATGGATGGCGCCGGACCGCCAGATGGCCCATGAGCTATTTTCCCCGTCGCGGACTTCACCGAGAGGTCCGATCCATCGGAACAAAATAGAACGTACTAACCAGTTAGTGTCAATCTTCAACTGCCTGCGAAAATCTGCCAGATTGGCCCTCGGCTACAAGACAGCAGGGGACGAACGCATGAAGGCCATCATCAAAGCCACGCTCGCGGGATTGGGCTTGCTGGCCCTGCTATTGCCGGCGAGTTCAAGCATGGCCCAGACCGATATGCCTGGCGGCGCGATCAACCAGAATTTGGGCGACGCGGATTACGGCGTCTGCCGCGGCACCGATCCAAAATGCTTCCATGACTGGCCGCGGGCCAAGACCACGGAATATCGCGTCCTCCTCTACACGCACACCGCGGGTCCCCGGCACGAGGATCTGGGCAAGCCGCTGGGCGACGGAGTCAATCCGCCACTCGACGACAGCAATGTGGTGCAGCACCAGATGATGAAGCTGATGGCGGCCAGCGGCATCAAGCTGGACTATACCGAGGACAACAAAGTCATGTTGGGCCTCAGCCGCTACAATGCGGTGATCTTCTATTCCACTTCGCGCGACGCGCTCGATGACAACGCCAAGACGGCGCTGCGCCAATATACGCGCGCGGGCGGCGGCTTTGTGGGCATCCATAACGCCTTCGGCACGATGTATAACTGGCCATATTACGAAGGTCTTTTGGGCGGCGCCAATTACTATGATCACGGCCCCGAGCGCGGCGCCCAGGTGGTGATCCAGGATCCCAATGACGCATCCACCAAGGGGTTGCCCGCGCGCTGGGCCTTCACCGATGAATGGTACAACCTCATCCCCTTCCCCACCCATGTCCGCTTCCTGGCCACGGTTGACGAAAAAACCTATGGCGCGCCACGTCGTCCCGCCGGCGGACCCCGCCCCTTGAGCCGCGATATCGTCCCCCAGGGCTTCGTTCCTCAGGAGCAGTCGGCGGTGGGACATGATCCGGGGCATGGCGATTTCCACCCCGTGGCCTGGTGCCAATATTATGATGGCGGAAAAGCCTGGCTCACCACTCTGGGCCATGACGCCGGCGATTTCGCCGCCAGCGACCAGGAATTTCCCGGTTCGCAGGAATTCCAGAAACTGATCGTAGGCGGAATCAAGAGCGTGATGGGTGCGGAGCCCTTCTGCCAATAAGACCGGGCCTGTCGGCGGGGCGCGTAGGGGATTATCCTCGAGCCATGCCCTATCTCGACCTCGCGCAATTGCTGTCCCAGGCGGTGGCGCAGCTCAACGCCGACGAGATCGGCGCGGCGGAAACGTCATTGCAGCGCGTGCTGGACAACGCCGGCATGCCCCAGGCGCAAATGCTGATGGGCGTGGTGCGTCTGCGCCAGAAGCGGCCGGACGATGCCGCGACCTTGTTCCGGCAGGTGCTGGAAAGAGAGCCCAACCAGGCGGTCACGCTTTACTATCTGGGAAACGCTTTGCGCGACAAAGGCGCGCTCGCCGACGCGGTGGAAAGCTATCGCCGTGCGTTGCGCGCGCGCCCGGATTTCGGGGATGCCGAACTGGCGCTGGCCGCGGCGTTGCATGGGCTCGGCGAGCTTGAGGATGCAAAATCCCTCTATGAGCGGATTGCCATGCGTGCGCCCCAATCCGCCGAAGCGGCATCCGGGCTGGGCGCAGTGCTCAATGCTTCGGGCAAACATGCGGACGCGGAGCGCATACTTGTAGCCGCGCAAAAATTGCCCGCCGGCAAGGAATTGATTGCGGAGATCGAAACCAGCCTCGGCGCGGCGAAAATGGCGGGCCGGCGTTTCGCCGAAGCGCTCCCCCATTTCGAGCGCGCCGTCTCGCTCATTCCAGACCATGTTGCCGCCGAGAAAAATCGCGCGCGGGCGCTGGAATACCTGAACCATCCCGAACGGGCCGTTTCTTCCTATCGCCGCGTGCTGGCGCGTGATCCGTTGGACCTCAAGACCCATCTCCTGCTCGATGAATTGCTCCACCGTTCGGGTCGGACGTCGGAGATGCTGCGATCCTATGACGAGGCGGGGCGCGCCAGGCCTGCCTCGCCGGTTCCGTTGACGGCGAAAGGCGATCAACTTCTGCTTCTGGAACGCCCGGGGGAAGCGGCCGAATGTTATCGCCGCGCTCTGCGGCTCAACCCGGATCACATTCCGGCACATATCGGCCTGGGACGAGCTTTGAGCGCATCGGGGAATATCGAAGACGCTATGCGGGAATTCCAGAGCGCCCAAACGGCTTGCCCGGACGATCCGGATCTCGACACCGCCCATGCCTATGCCTTGCTGCGTGCGGGGGAAGCCGGCAAAGCGCTGAAGCGCGCCGAACATGCCGTGACCATGGCGCCTATCCACCAGGCCGCGCTGGCCGTGCTGGGGCTTTGCTACCGGGCGAAAGGGGACGGGCGCGAAGACGCGCTCAACGGCTACGACCGCTATGTGCAGATTTTCGACCTGGAGCCGCCCGCCGGATATGCCGATATCGCCTCCTTCCATGGCGAGCTGCGCACCCATCTCGAATCCCTGCACGGGCAGACAAACGAATTCTTCAGCCAGACCCTGCGTGGCGGCACGCGGACGGTCGAGGACATATTCGAGCTGCATCACCCATTGCGCGATGCGCTCAGGCAACGGATCGCCGAAGCCGTGGCGCGCTATATCGGAGCGATGACGGAAAGCCCCGATCATCCCTTCCTGTCCCGGCGAAAAAATAGCGGCATGTTCCGTTTCTCCGGCTCCTGGTCGTCGCGAATGCGCGGCGGCGGTTTTCACGTGAATCACATTCACAATGGCTGGATCAGCTCCGTCTATTATGTGGATGTCCCGGAAATCTCCGCCGACGCCAAAGAGCAGCAAGGCTGGCTCAAATTCGGCGAACCGTCCCATGATCTGGGTTTCGGCGATGCCGTCCGCCGGATGGTGCGGCCCAGGCCCGGCCGGCTGGTGCTCTTCCCATCCTATTTATGGCACGGCACGGTGCCCTACCAATCCGATGAGACACGCATGACCATCGCGTTCGATGCCGTGCCCTTTCAAAAGACGTAAATGGAGCCGCCCATGTTTTGGAAATCGGTCCCGCCAGATCAATCCGGAGAACAGCCGCGCAACCGGCTGGAGAGTGTCGAACTATCCCAGGCCGGGGTGTTCGAGGCTTCGGTATTGAACATCCTCAACCAGGGGCTCGGCTTCCGCAAATCCATCGAAACCGGTGTTTGCGGCCTGGGCGACGACCGCATCATTCCCATGATGTCCTATGCGCTGGTCGAATATGTGATGGGATTGGACCTTTCGGGCTTCGACCTGCTCGAGTTGGGTGGCGGCCATTCCACCGAATTCTGGAGCCAGCGCGTCAAATCCGTCGTCACGCTGGAGACCGATCCCGAATGGGCGCGGGTGATAAACTCGCACGGCCTGCCCAATGTGGAGGTGTGCGCCACCAGCGCGGATCGAATCGCCCAGGACATGAAGGGACTGAAGCGGAAATTCGACGCCATTATCGTGGACGCCAGCGCCAGCCGTTACCGCTCGGCCAAAGCCGCGGTGGAGATTCTCAACGACGGCGGGTTCATCCTGCTGGACAATGCCGATTGGTATCCCAACACCACCGCGATGCTGAGAGAAGCGGATTTGATCCAGGTGGACTTTCCCGATTTCCGCCCCTTGCGCTGGTATCGCTGCGCCACTTCGCTTTTCCTGCACCGGAATTTCCGCGCCCGCCCCCGCTACGAAAGACTGCCCCAGCCTTTGATCGGCGGCAAAGACATTGCCGCCGCCAATGAATGGGACAGGATCGAATAAAAAAAAGGCGCCCACAGGGCGCCTTAGTTCAAGGGGGCGGGAAAGGCTCAATCTCTGGGATCGGGCCTAATTTCGGGAACTCTCACCACTTCTTACGCAAGCCGAACAGAACTATGCGGCCCAACGGACTGGCGTCGGACGCGTCGTAACCGGCGGCAAGGTTGTAGGGCGGCGGCGACTGGTTGAAGAGATCGTCCGCAGTCACATAGACCTGGGTGCCGCCAGAGAAGGGGAAGAGATTGTCTGGCAAGTTATACGCCACTGTCATGTCCACCGTGACATAGGCCGGCACCCGATAGTAGCTGGTGAACGGCACCGAGGTGGTGGGCTGATAGTAGGACTGGGTCCAATTCACGAAGAGGTTCGAGCTGAACGAATCCTTGGTCCACCCGAAGGCGCCGCGTCCTAGGAAGCCCAGCGAGCTGAACGTGGTGTTGGCGTTCTTGTTGAGGTTGTCGACGATCGCGCCGCCGAAGCCGCCACCTTGCTGGTCGAAGCGCAACTTCTGGCTTCCTTCAAGGGCGATGTTGAACAGACCCCAGTCGGCGGTCGGCGTGAAGGAATAATTGACCAGGAAGTCGATGCCATTGGCCCACAGGTTGAAGGCGTTCTGCTGCACATAATATTGCAGGAACGTGATCGGGCCGGACGGAACGGCGCTGACACGCACGCCGGAATTATAGGCGGCGGCGATCTGCGCGTCGGACGGCGCAATGATCAAATTCTTGTTCAGCGCGGTGATCTGCGTATCCAGGGTCATCACCGGCGAGGTGATGGCGCCCACCAGCTTGTCCTGCCAATAGGTGATATTGCCGGAGAGTCCGTCGAGCACATGCCACCATTTGCCGGCATCGAAATCGATGCCCGCCGAATAGGCTGTGCCGGTTTCTGGCTTCACTGTTGCGCCGCCCGGACCGGACACGGTCACGCCCTGGTTGGTGGCGTTGCCGACGGTGCAGCCTGCCGCGCAAAAGCCCGCGGGCAAGGTCGAATTGCCGCCGCCACTGTTGGCATAACCGGTCGGAACGGTGGCCGGGCCGCCGGTGCCGGTGCCATAGGTGACCGCGGATTCGGTGGTGAGGCCGGCGATGCCGCCGGTGCTGGTGAGTGCGGGCGCCACGAACGAGGTGCTGTAGGAGCCCCGCGCCTTCAGGCCGTCGATGATATCCCAGTCGATGCCGACCTTGGGGTTTGTCGTGTCGCCAACATCGTTGTAGTGATCAAAACGTCCCGAGACGTCGATATCGACCTGCTGAACCAGGGGAATGTTCATCGCCGGGCTCACCAACGGAACGAAGAACTCGGCATAGGCGGCGTAGAGATAGCGACCGAACTTGGCCGAGAAATTGCTGGAGCCGGTGGAAGACGGGCCGGCGGACTGATTGTTGATGGCGTATTGATAGATGCCATAATTGCGGTACTCGACGCCAAACGACGTCCGGACGTCGCCCGCCCAGTCGCTGAACCAGGTACCACCCGCCTTGATATTGACGTCGTTCATGTTCTGGTTGGTCTGCGAGATGCTGTTGTTGTCGGTCAACTGCTTCAGCACCGCCGCGCTGCTGTCGGCGCCGCCGGCAGCCGCCGCGCCTGCCGCGCCCCAGACATTGAGCGCGGTGGTGGCGGAAAGCACGCGGGTGGTGAAGTCGGTGGTGCCGAGAACCACCGGGAGCGACGAAGTCGCCGCATTGCCGCCGGAATTGGTAGTGCCGTTCAGCGCGAGATAGGCGCAGGACGCGCAAACCTGGCCCACGGTGTGCGACCAGCTGGAGGTGGCGCCGAACATGCCCTGGACCTGGGCCAGCCAATCGCCGCCAAGCTTGAAGTCAGCTTCCGGCGCCGCATAGGCGACCTGGGTGCCGGACTTGGTAAAGGCACCCGGGCCGAGGATGGGATTGAAGTCGACGCGCACCGTTTCGGTGCCGGTGGCCGAGCCGGGCACGGGAACATAGAAGGGGTTGATCTGGCTGGCGGCCTTGCCGCTGCCGGGGCCGAACACGGTGGCGGTGACACCCGTCGTCCCGACATTGCGGCTCACCTCCTGATTATCGATGCGGTTCGAATAGTTGAACTGGCTCGACAAAGTGAACCAGTTGGTGAGGTCCTCGGTGATGTAAGCCACCGCCGCATTCCGGTTTTCCGACGGCAGCAGAGCGGCATAGCGGGTCTGGCCGTAAAGCGCGTTGGTCTGGGTGTTGGTGACGCCCGTTCCCGCCGTATAGGGATAAGGGAAGATGGCGCTGCTGCTGGTCGCGGCAATCGTTGCCGGGTCGCTGGCGAAATTGCCCAAATTGGATAGGCCGCGGAACGTCTGGTTGTCGTTCACGAAAAAGCGGTCGGCGCCCAGCAGCTGGCTGTTGGAAGCGTACTGGTACGCGGCCATGAACGAGCCGTGATCCCAGTGCGTGCCGATGATCTGGCCGAACGTGAACTGATTGTAGTTGAGGCCGTCGCCATATTCGACGTCGGTTTCCGCGCCTTCATAATTGCGCCGGGTAATGAAGTTTATGACGCCGGCCACCGCGTCGCTGCCGTAGATCGCGGACGCGCCGTCGGCCAGCACTTCCACGCGCTGGAGCGCGATAGTGGGAATGGTCGAGGGATCGGCCAGCGAATGGGCCAGGCCGCTCAAGGGAATGCGATGGTCATCCACCAGGATCAGGGTGCTGTTGGAAGCGCTGGCGCCCAGGCTGTGGATGGTGGGCGCGTTGGTGCCCGAACCGTCGGCGCTGCCGAAGCCGCCCTGGCCGGGATTGCCGAAACCGGTCACCGCGGGAATGGTGGTGAGCAATTGCTGGACGGTGTTGGCGCCGGTCGCCTCGATCGAGTCGCGATCCACCGTGATCACATTGTCACCCACCGGGGCGATGATGCCGCGGATTGCAGTGCCGGTGACTGTCACGGTTTCGATCGTTTCGGCGGTCTTCACATTGCCATTCTGCGCAGCGGCTTGCGCCATGGCAGCGGTCGCCCACATGGCGGCAAGGCCGATGAAGGCGGAACCTTGCAACAGGCGGCTCGTCAAACCCTTGGACTGATTCACATTCGCCATAAAATTCCCCTCTGAGCAGATATTTGCGGCGGGTCAGACAGCCGAAACACTGTGCGAGCGTTGCCGCGCGAACAGGCTTTCCATCAGCGGAATGACCAGCATTTCCTCCCCGTACCATTTATATTTGTCGCGTACCGACTTATAACTAACTAGATGGTACAGTAGAAATTTGACACAGAGTTTGGACTTCCGTCAACTGAAATGGATGCATCGGGAGCCTCGGCACTCAGGACGGGCTTTTTGCCCTGTCGGGAAGTTCCCGGAAAATTCCATGATTCTCGGAGGTTAGGGTTGAGCTCTTGCTCCGCGAGGCAAGGTCAATGAACTATCTAGTTTGCTAGTCGCTGGTCGAGGATGAAGGGCCGGGGACCAAGGAAAATCGCCATGAAATGCACCCTCGGCGGCGTCCTCTCGCTGCTTTTCTTGGCGGGCGCGGCCCATGCTCAGACCCCAGCTGATCGCGCTTTCTCCCAATGCGGCGCGATCGCCGATGCCGGGCAACGCCTGGCTTGCTATGATGCCGCCCGCGACCAGAGCAAGGCCACCCACTGGCCCGAATTCGGTCCCGCCCAAGGCGCGCCGCCCACTGCCGCGGCCCGCGCGCCTGCCCCGCCACCGCCGGTTGCCGCACATGCGCCCACCTCCGCCCCCGGAAAGCTGGTATCGCATGTCGCCCAATATAGTTTTTCGCCACACGGCCAGTTCACCGTGGTGCTGGATAACGGAGAAATCTGGCGCCAGCTCGATTCCGACGACGGTGTTGCCCAGTTCCGCCATACAGGCGGAGACATCGTGCAAATTTCGCGGGGCTTCTGGGGAAGCTACGATCTGAAACTCAACGCGACCAATGTCGTGTTCAAAGTGACGCGCATCAAATGATCGGTCCAAGCGAGGGGAATCGCAATCGAGGCGCCGGCGCGGTCCTTTCGCCGGCCAGATGGTGGCGCATCACGCCGGTGCTCTTCATCACCTACAGTTTCGCCTATCTCGACCGGGTGAATTATTCCTTCGCGGCGGTCGGCGGGATCGGCCGCGACCTCCATATCTCCGTCAGCACCGAAGCCTGGATCGGCGCGCTGTTCTTCCTGGGCTATTTCGCCGGCCAGATACCGGGGGCGATCCATGCCGAGCGCAACAGCCCCAAGAAAATGATCTTCGGCTGCCTGATCCTGTGGGGGCTGTTTTCCACTCTCACCGGCCTTGTCTCCAACGTCACGGCGCTGATGGTCGTGCGCTTCCTTCTGGGCGCGGTGGAGGCGGCGGTGTTTCCTTCGCTTCTGATCTTCATCAATCACTGGTTCTCCAAGAGCGAGCGCTCGGTCGCCAATGCCACCACCGTGCTGGCGACCCCTGTCACCGTGCTGTGGATGTCCATCCTCTCCGGTTATCTGGTGCATCTGTGGGGCTGGCGCGCGATGTTCATTGCCGAAGGACTGCCCGCAAGCCTGTGGGGAATAGCCTGGTGGTTCCTGGTGGAGGATCGGCCGGCACAAGTCTCCTGGCTTGCGCCTTTCGAACGTGATGCCATCGAGACCAAGATCGCCGCCGAGCAGGCCGGCATGAAACCGGTGCGCGGCTATGGCGAAGCGTTCCGCTCGCTCCTGGTGATCCGGCTTTCCGTTCTCTATTTCTTCTGGGGCCTTGCCTTGTTCGGCTTCATTCTATGGCTGCCCACCATCATTCATGAGAGCGGCTCGGCCAATATCGTGAACATAGGCTGGCTGTCGGCCGGACCTTATCTCGCCACCGCCTTGCTGATGCCCCTGATCTCAGCGGCGGCCGACCGCAGTGGCGAGCGCAAGCTTGTGGTCTGGCTCTGCCTGGCCGCGGCCGGGATATCGTTCCTGGCGCTTTATCTTTTTCCCGCGATGAACTTCTGGATCGCCTACGGCCTTCTCTCCATCGCCGGCATCGGGCTGATTTCCGCGATCGCGCCTTTTTTTGCCATTCCGGCCGATGTCCTGCCCAGGAATGTCGCGGGCGGCGCCAGCGCGGTGATCAACAGCCTGGGCGCGCTGGGCGGATTTGTGGGGTCCTATCTGGTCGGCCTTGTCACCGGCATTTCCGGTACGCCCTCGTCTTCCTTCCTGCTGATGGGCGCCTCCCTGATGATCGCGGTGGTCCTGTTGTGGTTCCCCTTGCCCAGAATCCAAGACATTCAGCCGCCCGTCGCGGACGCGTTGCGCAATCGCTGAGATTTACGCCGGACTTTCTTTACGCAGCGCGCAAGCTGCGGCATGCTTGTCTTCAGGAACGGAGCCCGCTCGGCCCGGCATAGAAACGCTTCACCAATCGGAGGAGCCATTCCATGCGTGCATTCCACGAAAAGATCATGCGGCGCGCGATCCTGGCTGGACTTGGCCTTTGCGCCGTCGCCGTTCAGGCGTCCCACGCCGCGGTGGTGAATCGCGGCGACGCGCGCGACTGCTATCTTGCGACCTTGCAAACCATGTCGCCCGAAAGCAATCAATCCGGCCTTCAGGCTTGCACCCGGGCAATGGACGCCGCTACCGACAGCTATACCCGCGCCGGCCTGCTCGCCAACCGCGCCTATATTCGCCTGCGCATGACGGACTATACCGGAACCGTGGCCGATGCCGACGCCAGTCTTTCGCTTGCTCCGGATCTGGCGGCGGCCAATCTCAACCGGGGCGCCGGCCTCATCGGCTTGGCGCGCTATCAAGACGCCCTGCCGGCCCTGGAAAAGGCCGTCGCGCTCAGCAGCGGCGACAAGCTGGAACTGGCGTATTTCAATCGCGGCATTGTCGCGCGAACATCTGGGTGACGTTCGCGGCGCCTATTTCGATTACAAGAAAGCCGCCGAACTCGATCCCAAATTCGCACCCGCCCAGGAACAACTCGCACGGTTTACCGTCACCGTCAGCCAGGGCCCGGACATACGCTGAGAAACAGTCCCGGCCCGTGGAAAATCACGGTCCCCCACCTCTTCACGAACTAGTTCGTACAATGTAGGTTGACGCCCGTTTAGGGTTTTCTGGAACGCAGACGGGGACCATATGAAACAGATCATGCTCGCGCTGTTGGCGAGCGCCGCCATCATGACCGGCATCAATGCCGCCGCCCAGACCTGCCGGCGACGCCAAGGAATGGCCCACCTATGGGCACGACTCAGGCGGCATGCGGTTTTCCCCATTGACCCAGATCACTCCGGCCAATGTCGCCAATCTGCAGCCGGCCTGGACCTATCATATGAAGCCGCAAGGTGCCGCCGGCGGCTTCCAGCGCGAGCGAAGCCACGCCGTTGGTGATCAACGGCATCATGTATGTCCCCTCGCCTTACGGCCAGGTGGTGGCGCTGGACGCCACCACCGGCAAGGAAGTCTGGGTCTACAAGCTTCCTTCCGGCGAACCCGCTTTCCGCGGCGTGGAATATTTCCCCGGCGACAAACAAACCCCGCCCCAGATCATCGTCCCCACTTCCGAAGGCAAGCTGTTCACGCTGGACGCCAAAACCGGCGCGCTGAATATGAAGTTCGGCGAGAATGGCGTCGCCGACCTCGACACACCGGAGATCACCCATGGCGGCGGCGGCATCCGCGTCACCACGCCGCCCATCGTCTATAAGAATCTCATCATCATCGGCAGTCAGCCTGCCGGAACGCAGCGGCCCGGGACCCGCGGGCGATGTGCGCGCCTTCGACATCCATAACGGCAAGCTGGCCTGGACTTTTCATTCGATCCCGCAACAGGGCGAGCCCAATACCGGCACTTGGGCGGGCAACAGCGCGTTCCAGCGCACCGGCGTCAATGTCTGGGGCTTCATGACCGTCGATGCCAAACGCGGCATCGTCTACATGCCGTTCGGCGCGCCTTCGGGCGACCTGTTCGGCGGCGACCGCGCAGGCAACGACCTTTACGACAGCAGCCTGGTGGCGGTGGACGCCAAGACCGGAAAATATCTCTGGCACTTCCAGGCCGTGCATCACGACATCTGGGATTTCGATCTGGAAACCCCGCCGACGCTGATCGACGTAAAGAAAAACGGCACGACCATTCCCGCCGTGGCGGTGTTCGGCAAAAGCTCGTTCCTGTTCCTGCTCGACCGCGTCACCGGCAAGCCCATCTATGACGTGACGGAAAAGCCGGTCGCGCAAAGCGACGTGCCGGGCGAGAAGCTTTCGCCGACCCAGCCCTTCCCGGCAAAGCCGGGGCCGCTGGCGCGCGTGGGCTTCAACATGGCCGACATCGCCACCGTGACGCCCGAACTGGAAGCCAATTGCCGCAAGACTCATCGCCGACAATCATGCGTTGACGGACACCGGCCCGTTCGCGCCGCCCACCTATAATCGCGTGCGGGTGATCTTCCCCAGCGAGATCGGCGGCGCCGATTGGGGCGGCGCGTCTTTCAATCCGGCGCTGGGCTATCTCTTCCTCAATGTGAATGACCTGGGCCAGTTCAATGGCGTCAAGGATCCGGAATCCGGCCCGATCGATGTTGCCACGATTGCCGGCACCAACAATCGCGGCGGGCGCACCGGTCCTTATACTCGACATGACACCCAGCGGCCGCTTCCGCGATCCAGCCACGCATATGTTCTGCAACCAGCCGCCCTGGGGCGAGTTGGTGGCGATCAACGTCAACACCGGCGACACCGCCTGGCGCGTACCGCTGGGCGTGACCGACAGCCTGCCCGCCGACAAGCAGAATACCGGCCGTCCCGGCGAAGGCGGCTCGATCGCCACCGCTTCGGGCCTGGTTTTCATCGGCGCGTCGGATGATTCCCGCTTCCGCGCCTTCGACGCCAAGACCGGCAAGGAATTGTGGACCGCCAAGCTGGGCGCATCAGCGGAATCGGTGCCCAGCACTTATCTGGGCAAGGACGGGCGGCAATATGTGGCGGTGGTGGCGGCAGGCGGCGGCGACGCGGCGGCGCCGGTGACGTCGGACGAACTCACCGCGTTTGCATTGCCCAAATAGCGCCGCCAATCTTCCAGAAGGGACGAAATTCGACTTTGGGCGCCACCTGGGAAGCTAGGCCCGGGCGGGCTCAGTCCCGCGCAAGTGGAAAAAACCAGCTTTTGAAATTGAATGGTGGTGCTGGCAGTCCCGCTACAGTCGGTCTCCAGCTCATTCTAGCCAAATAACAGGGAAAATTCTGCGCCAAGTCGGAAAAACCCGGCTTGGGTTCCACGAGAGCCATGAAAACTAGGCCTCTCCCGCGTTTTCACCTTTGATCAGTGGCTTAAATAACAGGGAATATTAGACGCCATATCAGGGAGAAAAATCTGCCGATATCAGGGAATAGTGGCTCACACAAATACACTTTCAACCGATCCGAATTGTTGATAGCGAGGAAGTGCGGATCGTCGCGACGCTAGGTTACTTTTGTACTCCCAGCGGCCGCTTTTCTAGATGCCGCCGGGCTTTACGGAGTGCTCGGCAATATCGCCAATCTCACTCTCCAGGCCACCGGCCCGAGAAATAATTTCTCGTACGGTCCCAGTGTCCACGCCGTGTTGGGCGGCTGCGGCCTCAATAGCCACTTCCGGGTTGCCGTCGCTGCTGGTGAGGTTGGCCTGAAATGTGTTTGCGATCGCGTGCACATCAGTCACGGAGAGCCCGATCTCCTTCGCAATCTCGCCGGCCCTGGCTTCCAGGTTGTCGAACAGTCCCATGGGCTTCTCCTGTGGTGTGACAGCGGACCTTGGCACCAACCCATCCCGGTGGGAAGGCTCGGGTTCGAACTCATAGATTTGGCCTGCCCAAGAGCCACACCAATGGACCTTCGACCAAATTCAGCGATAAGCGCGTCCGCCAACACGACTTTCGCGCTTACAAGTCGATTAATCCACCATCGACGAATAGTTCTGCCCCAGTTGTGTAAGTGGCGTCAGCTGCAAGATAGAGAGCTGCGGCGGCTACTTCACCAACAGTGCCGGTGCGGCCCAGCGGAATACGAAGTCTTGGCTCCTTGGATAAATAATTCCTTTTGACTTGGCGTAAATCCGTTTTTGTCGAGGATCGGAGTGACGATTGGACCGGGGCTGATTGTGTTGACCCTTATACCTCGCGGAGCCAATTCCTTGGCAAAGGTACGGCCGAATGAGCGCACGGCCGCTTTCGTTGAGCCGTAGACTGTGGCGCCGGGAAGCCCACCGGCCGCACCAGCTACCGAAGCGGTCAAGATAACTGCGCCTCCGTCAGGGATAATTGGGACGGCATACTTAAGCAGGAAGAACGCACCCTTCACGTTCACGCCGAATTGGTTGTCATAAAATGCCTCATCGATCAGCTCGAGCGGGGCAAATTTTGCAATACCCGCGTTGACGAAGAGGACATCAATGCGGCCATGCTTAGCCTTGACTAGGTCAACCAGGGCCTTGGTGGACGCTACGTCGGCGGCGTTAGAAACAAGTACTTCGACCCCTGGCATGGCTGCTTTGGCCGTTTCCACGGACCTTTCGCTGGAGCCGGTGACTATCACCGTCGCTCCTTCCGACTTAAATAACTTCGCCGTCTCCGCACCTATGCCGGTGGTGCCGCCGCTGATGAGAGCGATTTTGCCGTCGAGCTTGCGCATGGAAATATCCTTAGCCTGGATGAGTTCCTGCGGCGAGATATGGGGCTGCGCGAAGCAGAAACAATACTAGACCGACGTGCGGCTCAGACCTTGAAATAGCCCGGCCGGCTGATATCGGCGATCATGCCGATCTGGGTCGGCTTCCACCCCAGCCATTGCTGCGTCAGCGCGCTTGAAGCAGCGCCATCCATTCCGGCAAATATCGCCATCATGCCGAAATGTCGCGGCGACTTCCTCCGGCGGGATCGAAGCCACTGGCAGCTTCAGGTGGCGGCCAATTATCTCGGCAATGTCGCGCGCCGTCACGCCTTCGTCCGCCACGGCGTGATAGCTGGTACCGGTCAGGCCTTTCTCCAACGCCAGCCGGTAAAGCCGCGCCACGTCCAGCCGGTGCGCCGCGGACCAGCGATTGCCGCCATCGCCGATATAGGCAGAGACGCCTTTCTCCCGCGCGATATTCGAGCAGCCAGTTGACCAGGCCGCATTTGCCGTCGCCCCCATGCACTTGGGGCAACCGTACCGCCATGGCGCGCACGCCCCGCGCGGCAAAACTCAGCCCCGCGGTTTCGGACACACGGGGCAAGCGGGGGGCCGCCGGATCCTTTTCCGTGGCCAGCCGGCCCGGCGCCACAAGCACCGTGCCGGAGGTGACGATGAAAGGTTTGTTTGATCCGGCCAGCACGTCGCCCATCGCTTCGATGGCGCGCTTGTCGATCTGCCCGTTCTCCGCAAATTTCGAGAAATCATGGATGAAGGCGAGATGGATGGTGCCGTCGGTTTCCTTGGGGCCTTTGCGCAGACTATCCAGATCTTCCAGCGAACCGCGATGAACCTTGGCGCCCATTTTCTCAAGGGCCTGAGCATTGGCGTCGGAGCGGGCAAGACCCAGCACCTCATGCCCATTCGCGATCAATTCCTTGGGTTGTGGCGGTGCCGATAAATCCGGCTGCGCCGGTGACGAATACGCGCATGGGAAACACTCCCTGTTCAGACGGGCGGGATATTGCTACTCTGCCTATTCAGGTAAAGTAGTGAGATTATACAGGTGGGTGACAATGTCGCGCCGCAGATCGGTCCCATCCTCCACTGCTATCGAGAGGCACTATGCACGAGAAAATTCAAGAAGGTTTTGATGTATTTCTTCACGATGGCGACGGCAACATCGGTGCAGTGCGTCAGGTGCGCAGCCACGAGCTCGTGATCTATATCGAGAATGCCGGCGATTTCATCGTCCCCATGGAAGCCGTCAAGGATGCTGATGCTGAAAAAGTTATTCTGGATTCCAGCAAGCTGACTTCCAAAATGCTGGAAGCGATCCGCGTCCGCGAGAACGCCGAGGACCCCAAGCTCGCCGGTTGAGGACACAGCCGTCAACCTATCAAAGCTGATTGATTACACCGGTGGCTGCACAGAGTGTCTCAGAACCGATTGCCACGATTGGCTTATTTTGAGCAAAATCGTGACTGGCGTAGTCTCCTTGGTGATGGGCTCAGTGATAGCCGATATTGGCCTTCACCTTGCCCCGGAAAACCCAATAAGACCATCCCGTATAAGCGATGATGA
This sequence comes from uncultured Alphaproteobacteria bacterium, assembly GCA_963766265.1. Taxonomy (GTDB): domain Bacteria; phylum Pseudomonadota; class Alphaproteobacteria; order Micropepsales; family Micropepsaceae; genus Rhizomicrobium. The sequence continues at coordinate 24,341 of CAVXYX010000005.1, read as the reverse complement.
TGGGCAGCAGGAACAGCGTGCCTACGCCCAGGAATATCTGGGTGTTGGCATCATGCTACAAGTGGCGACGCGAAAAATGTGGCAATCCCTGCAAAACTGTTCAAAAATACCACTGCGTTTTGGAGCCCGGCAGCGTCGCAACGCCGGCGCCACGCGGGACAAGGTGAACGCCGACGGCTCGAAGCAAACTGACGACGAGCCCGCTGCGTGGAGCGGTGCAGGCTATGCCTTCGCGTAGGCCAAGCGCCGCCCAGCCAATTGGCCATGTGTAACCTCTATTCGATGACCAAGCCGCAGCAGGCCGTGCGCGATCTCGTGTGGGTTGCGAAGGACATCCGCCCATATTCTTCTTTGCGGGCGTACGGCGCGGGCAGCGGGAATTCGGGGACAAATGGACGTAGCTTCTGTCAAATGGAATTACACTTGCGTCTGATTCGCAATACACTTTTCTAGGTATGTGGCTGTTCCATATTAACTTTAAATTCTGGCCCAAATGTTGCATTTCACTAGGGGTGGATAGTTCATCTGGGAGGCAGCGCATGATCAGCAAGTCCGTCGGCTCAGTCCGGAGTTTGGCTTGGGCTGTGGCTGCAACGGCGGGGATGCTCGCAGTCGCCGTCCCCGCGCAAGCAAACGTTGTCAATTTTGACGATCTCACCAATGGGACCGTTGTGACGAACCAGTATGCGGCGCAGGACGTTACGTTCTCGTCGACCGGCGGCGAAGAAATCTTAGTGACGACGCAATCGTCATACATGAGTACGCCGCCGAACTTTATTTGCAGCGGCACGGGCGGAGGTATTGATTGCACGGCGACGGTGATTTTCAGCTTTGCCACGCCTGTCGACAACCTCCAATTTGACGCCCTCGGTAATTCGACCGCGATAGGCTCGCCTTTTGCCGAGGCCGACATATACCAGAATGAAATCCTTACGGTGTCCGACTTGGACCTTCTGGTGAGCCAAGGAAACTACCTGCCAGACCACCAGAATTTGTCGGCTTACAGCGACATCACAGAAGTCCTGATTCATGACAACACCGATCCGGCGGGAACCGGGTACGACACGCTTTCGTTCACGCCGAATGGGACGTCGAAATCTTCTGTTCCGGAGCCCTCCTCTCTGCCCATGCTCCTCGCAGGCCTCGGTCTAATCGCAGGCGCGTTCCATTTCAGGCGCAAGAAGGCGCAAGCCTAAACACGATACAGTTTCCGCTTCACGCATCAGCGGAAGAACTCCGAAGAGCCGATGGTGGACAAGCACCGTCGGCTCTTTGCTTTTATTGGGGGATAGAACCACTAGGCGGGGGCCAACGTGAGCGGATATTTTAGGGCGCGCAAAGCGCCACTGCATGTGGGCGTGTTTGCGGGGTCAATTGCGTTTTAGGTGATTATTGGCGCTGTCGTTTCGAAATTGGTCTAGGACATTACAGGGAGAGCCGATTGTACGTAACGGTGCCATCGGCTCTTTTTGTGCGTCCAGCGTGACCTAGGCCCGGAAGAAAGCGATCTGACTTCTCAAAAGGGATTGTGGTCGCCGCCTAACTGCGCCTGCCGAACTGAATTGCAGGCATCGATAGCCCGCTAGCACTGACGCCCCAGCATGAGTTGCGGAATTTTCGAAACTGACAAGGTACCGTCACGGTTCTTGCATATTGTCCGCGGGTCAGTCTGCCAACCGGGGGTGTCACGTGACAAACTGCAAAGCCAGATATTTGCTGGTCGTTTTTTTCTTTATCGGCGTCCAGCACGCACTGGCTAGTCCTATTCTCCCGCTCAGTCTTCCAACGCTAAAAGCATTTAGCAGCGGCGATCTGGTGGTGAGCACCGTTTCGCTGCAACCAAGCGCCAGTTCGGCTGCGAACCATGGGTTGGACACGGCATCTCCCATAACGCTGACCGAATTGCAGCTTGGCTCAGGGGGAACATCGGCAACAGGCGTGGGACAGCTTGTACTCACGCAGGTCCAGAATGGATCGAATAGTCCAATTTCCGGCGAATATGGCTCCGCATCCGAAGGCATTCTGGAAAGGTCCGTTACCGGAAATTACCTGACCATTGTGGGTTATGGGGTAAACGCCAATACTTTCAACGGTGCTTCGCCGACCACATATGGCACGAGCGCGTTGGGCCAGACCCTGAGCGTCTCCAGTGGCAGCACCACGGTGGTCCCGCGTGTCATTGCTCTTATTGGTGCGAACGCCACCGTAGATACCACTACCGCCTTGACCGGAGTTTTCAACAGCAACAATCCCAGGAGCGCAGCCACGGTTAACGGCTCCTCGTTTTATGTTACCGGCCAGGGGGTCACCGGGGACGGGACCGGCGGTCTTTTCTACGCGCTGAAGGGTGCGACGACAGCCACACCGATAAACGTCAGCACCAAAATTCCAAAGGGTACGCCAAATGGCACGGCTGATCCGCTGTTCGGCACTGAAACCCGCGTGGCCGAAATCGTCAAGACCTCTAATGGGCTAGAACTGCAGGTCTCGCGCGATTTTGGGGCGAAAGGCTCGCCCAACGACACGACGGACATCAGGGCCTTTGCAAACTCATCTGGTGGGTTGCCCACTTCAGCTTCGGGTCTGGTTGCCAATCGTATCATCCCCGGAAACACAAACTCATCTGGAGGCAACACCGGATCCATCGATGTAACGACCGCCACCGACAATGGCGTCAATTCATCAAGAGACGGTAGCCTGCCCCGTCACACGGGCAACACGTTTGTCTATCTCAGCCCCGAACAGTTCTTTTATGCGAACCCTTACACGCTCTATGTGGCGGATAGCGGATCGCCCAAGAACGGATCTAACGGCGCGGGGTTCGGTGACGGTGGCCTTCAAAAATGGGTGAACTCGAAGCCCGATGGCAGCGGGACTTGGACCCTGGTTTATGATCTGGATAATGGCTTGGGGTTAACTTCGCAGTTCAACGCAGGTAGTGATCCGACCGCACAAGGCATTACGGGGTTGTTTGGATTGACCGGTGAAGTGGTTGGTGACGAGGTGGAACTCTTCGCTACGACTTATGGCCTCAACGAGTTGTCGCAGAGCGAGCTGGTGGAGGTTACCGACCTTATCTCCAATGATAACTACACAGTCGGAGACGCTGAGACGTTCAACGTGCTCTTCCAGGCTCCCGGCGATACCATCATTAGAGGCGTTGCTTTCGCTCCTGTGCCGGAGCCTCTGACGCTCTCGTTGTTTGGGGCAGGACTTGTGGGTGTCGTTGCGACGCGTCGCCGCAAGAAGGTGCTGACTGGCTAACACATTCAGTTCCCGCTGCACGCATGCGGAACCTGCGTCTGGTTTTGATTGACTCACTAATAAGCGCGCGCCGGTCCTTTTGTTTTGCCGTTCTTGCGAAGTGGCGCAGGGCGTTCTAGTTCGCTGCACAAAAGACCTTGAGAATTTTATCTCGCGCTTTGCAGCTTGGACCGCATGTTCTTTTGCGCCAACAACGCGCCCTTTTTTTAGAGCAAACCCTTTGACGCTATCTGGCGGGAAAATGGCCCATTCCCATAGGTCGGGCCCCACCTTCCTCACATCGTATCCAATGCCGCGATGGCAGTTTTGCGTCGCCACTTTGAGAACGCCCCCTGATTTCGGCTGGTTTAGGCGACCGCTCGCCCAGAGCAAAATAAATCCCGGAGGATAGTCTAACGACGACTATCAGACCGCCCAAGAGATTTACCCCCTCCCGATCACTTCTGATCCTGGGATGTAAAGTCGCTGTCATTCCTCTTTACCCCCCCTCCCGCGAGGGAGGGGGTAAAGAGGAAGCACATTGACTTTACATCGGGGGCGGGATGCAGAGGGAAGCGTGCCCCACCCAGGTCATCGAAATATTTTGTTTATGAAACGTCCCCTTAGTCTATTAGCTTGTCCGGTCGCATCGCAGAATGAATGGCGGCATCGGCTCCGTAGAGCTTCCGCATCTGCTCGGCGGCGCGCCAGATGTCTATTTCTTCCACTGTCCCACCATATCGAGCTAGTTGGGAGATTCACTGAGTGACCCGCAGTGCGGGCCGTCCGGCACGCATGAATTATTCGCAGTGTGAGTAGCCTCGTAGTAAGCCCAACCCACGACGGCGAGAGCGATCACTGTCCAAATCAGGTGCCGTGAAAACATTCCTTGCACCACGCGGGGCTATACGGTCCTCAGGTACAGCAGGCTGCTCGATTGGCAATCTCCGCGAGCGGCGCGCAGATCGCAGCATTGCCGTTACAGCAATCCTCCATGAGGAACCCCAACAAGCCTCTCATCCGTTCGTAATCGGCGCTGTAGATAACGGAGCGCCCGTCCCGGCGCGAGGAAATCAACCCGGCATTCGCCAGGATGGTCAGATTCGCGGATAGCGTGTTGGGCAAAACGTCCAGCTTGCGCGCGATCTCGCCCGCCGCCACCCCCTCGCGTCCGGCACGCACCAGAAGACGAAAAATGGACAACCGGCTTTCATGTGCCAGCGCGGAAAGCGCTTCGACAGCTTTGACCAGTTTCGCCGGAGCCATCAGCAGCACGCCTTTGCGTCGGCCTTTGGTGCGCAGCAGGCCTGTGACTTGACCTCAATGGTGGGCGCCTCATCCTCGCCATATCGGGTAGCTTCACCGAACGTAAAGAACGTCTCCCAGGAAAGGCCCGAAGGGTCCTGTACCCAGGACTTATCTGAACGAGCATAGCAGCAGGTCGCGGCTTCCTGGTCCCGCGTCGTTTCGCCCGCCGCCTTGAGGCGTCCGGCCAATTCTTGCAACTCGCTTTCGCTTTCGACCTGAATTCCCACATGGTCAACACCGGGCGTCGCGCCACGCGCGGAGATCGCGAGGTTGACCTTCGGGTCTTCCAGCATCCACTTCGCATAGTCGGGCTTCGTGACGGTCGGGGGAGCACCGAACAGCGTCGAATAGAACCCAATGGAGCGGTCGAGGTCGGCAACAGCTACGTGAAGGTGCAAGCGTTTCATGACATGTCTCCTATTCAACTTTCAAACTTACTTGTGTGGATCAATCTCGTGAACTGGAAGGTCCCAGTGGTTGATTGTCAGGTCCCAACGCCTCTGCTCCTCGCGGTCACGCGTAGCCGCATCAGGGAATAGTTTCGCCTCAACATCGTCTCCGTGGTTTGAGGCATCGTAATTGGGATAATTAATAATGACCCGGTAATCCCACCGTAAATCATCACTCGCGTGTAGGTCCGGAACTTCGACGGTGTAACTCGTCACAAAACCAAGCTGCTTCTCCCGGTCAAGAGTGGCGATCTGATACTTCTGAAAAAGCTTCCACCATTCGTGCTGATGGCCCCAGCGGACATGAAATACCCACTCCTCGTGATAAGGGTGGTTGGCCGCAGGTCCAGTTTGCCCCTGTGAAGAGCCAATCGACGCGACCATTGCTGCGATTGCGATCACATACAACCTCTTCACTGTTCCCTCCTGTTGTTATTCTATATTTCATGTATTATAGAAATATGAAGGTGTCAAGCTGTCAGCGTGTCATATTTCTGTAATCGTCGAAATATAGAACTGAGTGTGTCCAACGAGGTCGAAATGTCAGAAGGGAAGAAATACAACGTCCTATTTCTCTGCACCGGCAATTCCGCGCGCTCCATTATTGCGGAAGCGATCATGAACCGCGTGGGCAAAGATCGTTTCCAAGCCTATTCGGCTGGCTCCCATCCCAAGGGGCAGGTCAATCCCGAAGTATTGGCACTTTTGAAGCGGCTGGATCACCCCATCGAAGGCTTGCGTTCAAAGCCTTGGGATGAATTCGCCACGCCAGAAGCGCCCAAGCTCCATTTCGTGATCACGGTCTGCGACTCGGCGGCGGGTGAGGTCTGTCCTGTCTGGCCGGGACAGCCTATGACGGCGCATTGGGGCATGCCTGATCCGGCAGCGGTCGAGGGGGCACAGGCGACAATCGCACTGGCCTTTGCAGATACCTACCGAATGCTCAACAACAGGATCGGCGCGTTCTCCAATCTGAAGATGAGCGGCCTGGATAGGCTGTCTCTTCAGAGTCAGGTCCGCGACATCCCGCGTCTCACCCCGTGAAGTTGCGGGCTGTCGTTTCTGAATTCCTAGGCACGCTGCTGTTGCTCGCCACCATTGTGGGCTCGGGGATCATGGCCGAGCAACTTGCGGGTGGAAACCAGGCCATCGCACTTCTAGGCAACACCATTCCCACTGGGGCGATGCTGGTGGTCTTGATTCTGATATTCGGCCCCATCTCCGGAGCGCATTTCAATCCGCTCGTTACCTTGACCTTCCTGTGGCGGGGCGAAGCGCGACGCGACGAAGCCTTCTCTTATATCGCTGCGCAATTCATCGGCGCAGTGTTGGGCGTCTGGCTGGCGCACCTCATGTTCGGCGAACCTTTGCTTCAAATCTCGCTCAAGGCGCGGGATGGGCTGGGACAGCCATCTCCGAGTTCGTGGCGACCTTCGGTCTGATCGCCACGATCTTAGGCGTGGCGCGACATCGCGCCGACACTGTGCCCTGGGCGGTCGGGCTTTACATCACAGCCGCATACTGGTTCACCGCGTCAACGTCCTTCGCTAATCCAGCGGTGGCGGTCGCTCGCGCCCTTACCAACAGCTTTTCCGGCATTGCGCCCGGGAACGTCGCGGCATTCGTCGTTGCGGAGTGCTTGGGTGCAGTTGCGGCGGCGGCGTTGTTCGGTTGGTTCTACTCAAAGAAAACCAACGCGGCCTAGACAGAGTGCGTAAAATACAGCGCGCCATCATTAAACAGCCGGTTCACGTCCCGGTCGTTGGGTTTAATCTGCGTGCCATCAAGCACATTCCATTCGTGCAGGCAGAGGCTGAATTTGCGCCAACATTGAAAGAGAATTTGGAACGGTTTTTCAAACTGAAGTCATAAGCTGCAGAGCACATTGCTTTAGGCCCCTAAATTAATTGGCTTTTCCCCCGATAAAACAAAGCGCCCTGGACCGTGTTGGCCCAGGCGTCAAGTTGATGTTGTTGCTCTTTACCCCCCTCCCTCGAGGGAGGGGGTAAAGCTATCTCGATTTTGAGCCACACTTTGGACACCATTCAATTTTCGGGTGACCTAATTCCATTTTTGTCTATCTCGAAAATAAGCCACACTTTGGGCAACAGTCGACACCTGTTATTATACGAACCGTGTGAGAGATCAGCGTCTTTACTCCCAACCGTTTAGAGGTCGCATCACATGCATCCGCGCCTGCGCCGGCAGCTTTCGCCCGGGCTTTCCCGCGCCATCGAGGATATTCGGGCATCCGGCGCTAAGAGCCTGCCGGCAATCGCGGCGGAATTGAATTCCCGCAAAATCAAGAGCGCTCGCGGCGGGAGCTGGTACGCTGGCACGGTCGCGAATTTGTTGGCGCGCAAATGAGAACGGCAAGAAAACGGAGTCGCCACACATGGACTTCGCGAGTGCTCTTGGCGCCACCGGTTGATTCGCACCTCCCGCGGTTGCGCGTGATGCAAAGGCGTCACCAATTCCATTCTTCCATATCAGCAACTTGGACAGGCTGTTACGGTTCAGAGGCAATCGGCTGAAATTTCTCGCGTCGCGCGGCTTCATGTCGACGAAGGAGATCCCTCACATGACGGACGAAGCAGACGATCGGCACGATATGTCGCGCGCGCAACTCAGTCGCCGCGAGGGCGTCAAGCTCAGCGCGGCGGCGTTTTGGCGACCGCCGCTGCCTGCTCCGCGTTGTCCGCGTACCCAAGCCGAAAGGATCACCTAGAAGGTACTGCCGAATGGCCGACCCAACTGCAATTCGTTCTTTTCATGTCAAGGTGCCGGAAGACCAACTCGTTGATCTCCGCCGGCGTGTATTGGCGACACGATGGCCCGAACGGGAGACCGTCGCGGGCGCGACCCAGGGCGTGCAACTGGCGACGACTCCAGGCCTTGCCCGCTACTGGGGAACGAGTACGACTGGCGAAAAGTCGAGGCGCGGCTGAATGCGCTGCCGCAGTTCATCACCGAAATCGACGGCCTGGACATCCATTTCATCCACGTCCGATCGAAGCATGAAAACGCGCTGCCGCTGATCATTACGCACGGCTGGCCGGGCTCGATCATCGAGCAGATGAAGTGATCGACCGCTGACCGATCCCACGCGCCCACGGCGGGACCGCGGCCGACGCGTTCCATGTGGTGATTCCCTCGCTGCCGGGTCACGGCTTCTCCGGCAAGCCGAACGGCGCCGGGTGGACCCCGGTCACCATCGCGCGGGCCTGGGCGACGCTGATGCAACGCCTCGGCTACACGCGATACGTGGCCCAAGGCGGTGACTGGGGAAATGCCGTCTCCGAGGTGATGGCGCTGCAGCAGCCGCCCGGATTGCTCGGCATCCACACCAACATGGCGGCCACTGTCCCGCCGGACATCTCAAAGGCACTTTCCGCCGGCGCGCCGCCGCCTGCCGGCCTTTCCGCCGATGAGACAGCGTGCCTGGGACCAACTCGATGATTTCTAGAGGCACGGGCTGGCCTACGCCAGGAGATGGCGAACCGGCCGCAGACGCTTTACGGGCTCGCGGATTCGCCGGTCGGTCTGGCCGCATGGATGCTCGATCATGACATCCGCAGCTACTCAATGATTGCCCGCGTCTTTGACGGACGGACCGGAAGGCCTTGACGCGCGACGACATCCTCGACAACGTCACGCTCTACTGGCTGACGAATACGGCGGTCTCCTCGGCGCGTCTCTATTGGGACACGCGCAAATCTCGACCGGCGGCGGCTTCTTCGACGTGAGAGGCGTCAAGATCCCGGTCGCCGTGAGCGCCTTTCCGGATGAGATCTATCCCGCCCCGCAGAGCTGGGCCGAGAGGGCATATCCCAAGCTCATCCACTACAACAGGCTTCCCAAAGGCGGCCATTTCGCGGCATGGGAACAACCCGCGCTGTTCGTGTCGGAGATGCGGGCCTCATTCAAATCGCTACGTCAAGCGACGTGAATAATCGGTAGTGGCTCAGTTTGAATGGCGGCGTCGGCTCCATAGAGCTTCCGCATTTGTTCGGCGGCGCGCCATGTCCTAGACCAATTTCAAAATGACAGCGGCAACAATTGCCCAAAACGCAATTGACCCCGCAAACACACCTATATGAAGTGGCGCTTTGCGCCCGCTGAAATATTCGCTCACATCGGCCCCCGCCTAGTGGTTCTGTCCCCCAAAAAAAGCAAAGAGCCGATGGCGCCATTACACACCATCGGCTCTTCGGGATTTTCCGCTGCTGCGAGCGGCGGAAACTGAATGTGTTAGATGCGCGCCTTCTTCTTGCGGCGACGCATAGCGGCGGCACCTGCGAGGCCAGCACCGAAAAGCGAGAGTGTGAAGGGCTCGGGAACGCTGCTTGAGGTTCCTGTTATGACGTTGCCATTGAGACCGCTCAGGATGCCGATATAACCGTCAGTCAAAGTGAAATACGAAATATCAGCGGTTGTTTCCTGAAAGCCATAAAAGCTATTGGGCGTAGCCAAATTCGCGTCGCCCTGAGAAACAACGAGGTCCTCTATGAGCGTATCTGACGAATCATAGACGCCAATAGTCACGGGAAGGTTATTTGGGACCCAGTCGATATAACCGCCGACCGACGACACCGGCGTCGCGAAAGCAAAGGTCATGCTGTCGGGCTGAGGCAACGTATATGCGTCCGTGCTGTCATTCAGACCAACCATATTTTCGGTGTCAAATCCGTTGGATCCGAACCCGTACCCGAAGGTGTAGCCGTAAACCGAGCCGCCTTGCGTTGAAGCATTTGTTGACGTCCACGTAATGCCCGGCGCGACAGTGATTGGGCCCGCCGTAAACTGTTCAAGCTGTGCAAAAGGAATATATGGAGCCGCAGGCGCAAAAATTACGGAAGCATTCGCATTCAAACTTGCGGCCGCCATCAAAAACGACCCAGCGGCTGCCGCCAAAAGCGTACGCACCAATCCATTCGATCTAATCATTTTTGATCCCTCATGGAACTTGTATCGGAGACAAAGCAAAGGTCGTGCCAATAAGATTTCTTTTTAGATTGAGATGCTTACTAAGTTGAGCCACAAGTTGTGTAATCGCGACTTACATATTTGGCGCATTTTCCCCTCGCACTACAGCGGGCACTGGCTCCCGGGTTGATGGCTCGGCCAAGCCGGTTTTGAGGCGCTCAATGCCCGCTCGTTGGTAGACCGATCCCGTCACAAACCCCTCTCCGGTGGCTTCCAATCCAAGTCAGGAAACAGGACGCGCCAAGGCTGGTCAGCATGGCCGCGCCATTCTTAGGGCACAGACCCGTGGCTGGCCGCGCCAGCCGCCGGCGAAGGTCTCCTTTTCGGACCGAGATGGTTTGTGGCCGCGCTGCCCCATCAAAGGCAGCGCGGCCATGTTCCAGGACCTCTATGCTCGGCTGCGGATAAGTTGCCGGCTCTGCATCAGCGCCGCTGTGTGCAGCATGAGGAATAACGGCACGAGGAATGCCGGGATCAGCAGCAGCGGCAGTGTCGCCATCGGAGCGGTGCTGATCTCTCCGGGGGCCCCGGTCGCGAAGAAGGCACTCACGGTTCCGATGCTGACGGCGATGAGGAGGTCCAATATCCCGAAGACATTCCACCGGATGAATGTGCCACTGGCGGCGAAGCCAGGCTGACGCACCAGGGCAAGAATTATCCACGGGGCCGTGACCCCGATGGCCATGTCTCCGAGGCCAGCTGGCAGGGCGAACACAGCCGGGAGCACCTTGTGCGCATAGAGAGAGAGGAAGCCCAGACCGGCCCAACGCCAGGCCTGCATTCCCGCAATGAGCCGAAGATCCAGCGAGAGCACGAACTCGCGGAAGGACTGCGAGAGCCGCAGCGACGCGAAAAAGAGCACCAGGGGCGCTGCAAATCCAATCGCGATGGGCAGAGGAGGTGTCCCGGGAGGCCGACGAATGCGCCGGCGGCACCGAATGACACGACGAGCAAGAGCCAGACGGTCAGTGCGATCGCAACGGCGAGGCGAATACCGCCTCGCCCGCTGGGCTGAGACTCGGCAGGATGGGGAAGGACTATCGCAGTCATGACGCTCTCCTTTTAGTGACTTGCATTTTGCAAGTGTGTAGGAACCGTAGCACAATGACTTGCACTCTGCAAGTCACTCGTTCAGGCGCGGAGAGCCGGACACATGAATACCGCAAAGCCCTTCGCGCGTTCCGCCTGTGCGATCGCCAACTCGCTCGACATCCTGGGCGACAAGTGGTCGCTGCTCGTGGTGCGCGACCTGCTGCACGGCAAGCGCACCTATGGCGAGCTCGCGCTTTCGCCGGAGCGCATTCCGACCAACATTCTTGCGGATCGCCTTAAGCGCCTGGAAAGTGCCGGCATCGTCACCGCACGCCCTATCAGCAGCATCCGGTACGGTACGCCTACACGCTTACCCCGAAGGGCAGCGCTCTGGGCGAGGTGTTGCTCGCGTTTGTGCGTTGGGGCAAACAGCACATACCGGGTACGGTCGCATTGAACCAGGGTCCAGCGGGCTGAGCTCGCAATTGACATACACGACAAATAGAAATCGTTGACGCTTGCGATGGGCGAGCCGGTGGACAACCAGAAGAGGGCGACATGGCCGAAAAATTACGACCGGCAACCGCGGCGGACGCGGGCCAATGTGGACGCATATGTTTTGAGGCCTTCGCATCCATCTGTGACGCGCATAATTTCCCCCGTGATTTTCCCTCGCCGGAAATCGCGGCCGGACTTCTGGGCGGCCTGATTTCGCATCCCGGTTTCTACGGCGTCGTCGCCGAGCAGGATGGAAAGATCCTTGGCTCCGACTTTCTCGACGAACGTTCGGCGGTGGTAGGGATCGGTCCGGTTTCGGTCGATCCCGGCGTACAGAACAAGGGCACCGGACGGGCGTTGATGCAGCAATGTCATCGATCGCGGCCATTCGCTCGGCGCCCCGGGCATAAGGCTGTTGCAATCCCCCTATCACGACCGGTCTTTGTCGCTTTACACCTCGCTGGGGTTTCACGCGCGCGAGGGCCTGTCTATCCTGCAAGGCAAGCCGCTGAATTTCCGTTTCCCCGGCTACGATGTCCGGCCCGCGACAGCGGCGGACGCTGCCGCCTGCAACACGCTGTGCCGCGAGGTGCACGGTTTCGATCGCGGGAACGAACTGACGGACGCGATTGGCCAGGGCTCCGCGATGGTGGTGAGTATCTGGGACAGATCACCGGTTATACGACCGGCATTGCCTTTTTCGCCCATACCGTGTGCCGCACCAATCGCGATCTTCAGGCGCTGATCGGCGCGGCATCCGCATTCGGCGGTCCTGGCTTTTTACTGCCGACCCGAAACTACGAGGTCTTTGCCTGGTGTCTGGCGAACGGCCTGCGGGTGCGTGTATCCCATGACCCTGATGACCATCGGTCTTTACAATGAACCGGCGGGCGCTTCAAACGCCCTCCGTTCCGGCATTCGACGGAAACGCACCCGGGCGGAGACTAATAAATACACGCTGATCGTCTAAAATGGCACCTTCTGTCGTTACGGGCCGTGTTAGCTTGCGGTTTATGTGCTTTTTTCCGCCGACGTGAGCTTCGCCGCTGCCGCCACAACAGGACTTATTGGCGCAGTGACAGTCGGGAAAGTGGCCACTTTGTCAGAACGGCCGCTTGCTGCCATACCGCTGTTATTTTCCTTGCAACAGGCAATCGAGGGATGCGTTTGGCTCGCTCTTGGTGGCAAGCATTTGCCAGTTTCCACATTCCTTTTGGCAAAGGTTTATGTGTCGTTCTCTTATTATATGGCCGGTTTATCGCCCCTTGGCAGCCCGCGCTCCTCGAGCAGTTACGTGCGGCGGCTGGCCATGATCTGGATTCGCTCCTTGGGTTAGGTCGCCCTCTACAGCGCCATGCACATTGTGGCCCACCCCTTCGTAGCCCGCATTGTTGGACACAGCATCGCTTATACAACGGCCCACCATCCCCATCTTAGGATCCGAGCCTATGAGGTATGCGCCTGCCTTCCGTTCGTGCTTCTCGTCATACAAGGTATTACGCTGGTTTGAGTGCTCGTTATCACGGGCCTTATCGTCTCGTCTCTCTTCTACTTCTGGACCCGTTCTCGGTCTGGTGTTTTTTCGCCGCCCTCGCGAGTGCGACTCTCTACTTCCATTTCGCCAAGGTGCCACGCTCCGCTTGTTCATCGGCAACAATGGGCGGACGAGGGATTTCGAAGTCGATACCTGGGTAATCTTGCTCCAGCCACCTCGGCTTGTTGTCTCGCGGAGCGAAAGCAAATCCGCGTTCGGTTCAGAAGCGGTCATTGCAATAATCGCAATTGAAAAAGGCCGGCTAAGGTGTTGCCAAAAGTGTAACCTGGACGAGCTATTCCAGTCAGCCGCGTCATCGCGGATCTTCGTGTTGCCAAAAGTGTAACCTGGACGGCTTATCCCTATATCCCCCCTCCCGCGAGGGAGGGGTATCACCAGGAACAACAACGACTTGACCTTCCTGGGTCCAAGACGGTCCGGGTGTTTTGTTTTATCAATTGGAAGAAAGATCGTCGTCTGGATCGCAGTGGCGTAATGGCAATTTTTTGCACTGCCGGCGTCCGTCTCCGTCGCCAGTCGGACGTCGTACCCTGCAAAACGTAGATCCAGCGGCTTACCTTCTTGCAGAACAGACAATGGTTCGCGCGTATGAAATCCCAGCGAGGTATTGGGGACTTGCTCGATCATGTCGGCATCTACCATCCGGCCAAAAATACTCTTCATTTGATAGTCCTGTCGAATATGTGTGATCTCACGCGCTTCGCGGTTTTTGATGGTGGTATTTTTTTCCAGGTATTCCATGATCGCTTCCTCCGGCGAAGCCAGCGTTCATGTCGAATAACGACGAGAACCGAGTTCTCCTGTTCCTTGATAACCGGTGCCTTAAAACCCAATTCGTGCATAGCATTGAAGGCAGTGTTTAATCCCTCACCAACATCTTTGTTGGGGGCATCTGGAAATTTGTTGACGATTTTCACTACGGCACCATTACGCGCGAAACGCTCGTTCAAAATGTTATTCACCGTCACGTGAGCGGTTAATTTACCGGGGCTCTGTACTTCGGATTGGGTTATCGAAAATCCTAATGTGAACATCATCTGCAACGCTGTAATCACGATGTAAGACAGCGTTAGTGATGATCTCATGCAGGGTCTCCGGGGGGTATTTTATGGCCTCAAGTCCGCTCTCCCATGCGGGGGATGCTCTCAACAAGTTCAATCGTTCGTGCAACCGCTGCTTTGATTTGATCATATAAGCAGCCCTCGATTGTTTGGGGATCGAATACTAGCGCGTCTCGAAAGCCTTCTGCTTCGCTTGTTTTATATCGATAAATCTTGATGCCGCAGTGTTTTGGTAAGTGTGCCTGAGGCTCGTCTGCAAAAATGAGAACGCCCGCGACCGTTGGCTTGTCACCGCGCACTAACGCTTGCTTTTTGAGCCAGCGTTCAGCGGTGACGGTTGGTACCCGTTGGATAAAGCTCGCGACCACGTCAGACATAGTGACGATCTCAACCGGTGTATTGGTAGATTGATCCTCGAAAGAGGTGATGCCTTTAGCGTACTCGAGCTGCTTGATTGCCTCGGCTGTCACACACTCCAGGGATTGTGCACCCCGGCGAACGTATGGAATGTTGTTAGACGCGCGAATAATGGCTCGGGACTTGTTGATTTGAACGTGCAGGACAACACCGGGAAGGCCGTCGGACGCAAGAAATTCATACTGAAAGTCTGTGCCAAGTGGAAAATGTTTCTCAAACACTTGGAGATGTGAATTTGCTGCCTCTTGATTTGAAAAGCCGCGCCAACTCCTGCCGCTCAGATCGTGCTCGTCAACACCAATATAGAGATCGCCTCCATCGGCATTGGCGAGTGCGGAAATGACTTTCGAAATCTTCGAAGGGCCTACCTCAATAGCTTTAACGTCACCGAATTGCCCTTCCTCAAACTCCACGATGTGCCGAGCCTGAGCAGCCGTGATGCGTTCCACAGCAACGCCCAACCCAGCCTTGTCGAATAGCGATTTTTGCATCTTCGAAATCTATTCCTAAACTTCGAAAACAGCCCGCCAAATGTTCGAAGTCTATTTTCTGTATATAATACAGTCACTTAATAGTTCACCCGCCGGTTTTTTGTACCTGGACGCCTTCATTTTGGCCATTCGAATAATGGTCTGTTCCCAGCCATCGGGTGGGGCCTGTGGTCGGTGGTTCCCGCCCCAGCCCTGGCCTGTCGAACGGCCTTACGGAAACCCCAAACGTCCAAATGAGCGGAAAAAGCGACGCCGAAGCGGCGAAGGCACAAATTGCCGCCGGACGGCGATGGAAGCGTGGAAGAGGCGGAACAAGTCTGGGCATCCGCTAGCTTGAAGCCCACACAAGGAAATGCTGCGAAATAGCGCGCGCTATTCAGGAGCACTCAGCAATCGTTTTGCGCATCTTTATATCGGGGTGCAAATTCACGATGATTGACGCGTGCAGGGGCGGCGCGTCGGAGAAACTGTTTTTCGGGAGTGCGCCTCTTTGTTTCCCGGTGGTGTTCCCTCTTGGTGCGGGTCGGTCGCCCAACCTGCCCCCGCACAGCCGGGCCAGCGCGGCGACCTGGGGGCTGGGTGGTATGGCTGCTACCCATGCGGCGGATGAGGAGGCCCTTGTTCTCGCCGGCACCGGCGCGGTCCCAGCGAATGAACTCGCGGGCGACCATGAGCCACTGTCGCCCTTCTGGTCTGGATAGGCCGTGAGGCGGTAACTTTCGCGGGTCTTAACAAAGTCGGCCGCGAGGTCGAGCGCATTTGGTGACACCCTCTAACCGCTTGATTTCAATTGCAGATTAAATCCGGCCCACAACCCAGGCGCCGTTATTACACATTAAGCGCAGATGTCAGCTTGCGGGCGGCCAAGGCCAAGCTCAAAATCGAGCAATCAAAGCCCGATGGGGGACTATCAAATGACACCAGAACTCGCGTGGGTGCTCACGCTGTGCGGAGTTGTGCTCGTTGCTGTTGCAGCGCTGTGGGCCGTTGGCCTGATAGCGGCCAACGAAAGCGTGGGCGAAACCACAAACCAGGAGAATGGTAATATCAAGATTTCCTCCCCATCCTATCCGCTGTAGGCGGCTTCGTCAGTTCAGTATCTTACGCAGCCGACCAGCCGACGGGCGTTATCCTGTCGCTGGTTTTCGGCAGTCTCCTCGCAGTCGTGTTGTGGAGCGGAGACGTCGGTGCGTGATCCCCGTCACCACGAATGGCGCTTTACTAGAAATTTCTCCCGGTTCGATTAATTGATGGAACGTGGAGTGGGTTCTTCGGCCACTCATGCGGAGCATCGCCCCGCACACTGGTGGTCCTCGCTATAGGCGCGCGACAGAAGAAGAGGTCTTAAAGAGAGCTGGGGTTAAGCCTACGGGCTCACCATGAAATTTTGCCGCACTCTGACTGACGGCGACAGCGCCTGCCGGTGTCGGCTAATTGAGCCGCTATCGCCGTATCTGCTGTCGCAAGGCCAGTATCGGTCAACGACGTATCGGGAGCACCTATCGAACGGCCGGGCCCTGACGACATCGGGCTCCGGCCGTTTCTTTTTCAGGGTTGGCAAACGCGCGACCTACGACAGGATCGGTCGCGCACCCGCGGTCGCGCGGTCGCGCACAGCCGCGCCAAGGCGGCGATCTCAGGCTGGGGTGGTATGGCTGCTCCCCAGCTGGAACGCCCGCCAGTGGGCTCGCCTGCGCCTGTTCCACAACCGCGCCACTGGGCGCGCCCCAAAAGCACCACTCGCCAGATTGAAGCCCGCATTTGGAAATGCTGCGAAATCGCGCGCGCGATTCAGGAGCACTCAGTAATCGTTTTGCGCATCTTTATCGGGGTGCGGAACCACGATGATTGACCCATGCAGGGGCGGCGCGTCGGAGAGGTGCTTTCGATAGTGCTCCTCTTGTTACCCGGTGTGTTACCCGAACGCGATTTCGGTTTTTATGTTTTTCGCTAAGTACTTGATTTATCTAGTGCCGGCTCAGGGACTCGAACCTGTGACCCCCTGATTACAAAACTGGGTTTAGAGTTATCGAAGAAAACATCCATTGCACAAGAATTTCTTGGTCATTTGTGTTGGACAATTTGACGAAGCATTTGGCTAAGTCATCTGAATAAACGTCTGCCCACGCGGCAGAGCTATAGAGTGCAACCGCTAGAACAGGCGCTGTCCTGGTCTTTCACTAAGCGAGCCATTTCTATCCAATCCTTAATCGCCTTCACAATATTACCGATCTCCGGAGTGGCTATCGG
This sequence comes from uncultured Alphaproteobacteria bacterium, assembly GCA_963766265.1. Classification (GTDB taxonomy): domain Bacteria; phylum Pseudomonadota; class Alphaproteobacteria; order Micropepsales; family Micropepsaceae; genus Rhizomicrobium. The sequence continues at coordinate 7,051 of CAVXYX010000005.1, read as the reverse complement.
TGCGCGCAGAAACATCGCATGAAAGCGAAGGCATATGCGTGATTTTCGGTAGTGTCCTGGATTGGCCTTAATTGCGTCGTAGCCCTTGCCGCGATAAAAAGATGATCCAGCACACTGAGGCGATTGTCCAAACTCGAAATCAAGCCTCGGTCTGTGGTGCACAAAGCAGCCGGCCGCCCAGGATGATGATGGCCGCCATAATCAGAAATGAGATGGCCTCGCTGCCGTCAGCGTCACGCTTGAAGGATTGCAGCGCTTAAAGACAAAGCCGGCGCCTGGCGTATTGCAGGGCACCGACGTTGCGTCGGGTATTTTTCCAGAAAGGGATTTTGCTCGTTACTGTTCTCCATTTCGGCATAAATGTGGTCTGTGCCACGCTCGCGCGTGGCATAATAACGATGTCCAAGCTCAGCAGCCGGCCACCTCGGTGCGATGGGGCGCTACAATAATCAGACGAACGTAGCTCCGGTTGGACCAAATATCTTGCCCGTTTTTGCCAATTGTTTCGCCGCGGATGCCACTGGGTCGAAAGCACGGGATATTTCGCGGGATTAAGTTTAGTGCCAGCCGAAACATGCCCAACAATCCCTCAGCCATGCTCACCAGGGCCGCGCCCGCTTCCACCGCGTCGCCGCTCTTTGCCTCAGTGTCTACGGCTTGGCGGGCAGCTGGCGCCCTGAAGCGCTCGAAGTCGGGATAGTTCTTGCGATCCGGCACGAGGGGCGAGCCTGCAGGGTTGGGCTTGTTCTAAAGCGCACTATCGGGCCAGAAGGCCCTAGATCAGCGTCACGATCATCGGGGAAAGCCCGCGGCCATTTTTGAAGCCCAAGGCACGACCCTGACCACCACGAGAGAGGCCGCGCGGGCGAAGGCGCAAGAGATCCATCGGCGGCCGATGGGGCAAAGCTGCAAGAAACGCTGACTGGCATCAAGGATTTGGTATCGTTTGAGCGGGCTCAGTAGTGTCCTAACTGCGGCCCCTGTCTTCCACCCAAGCGATGGCTCGCTCCAGCAAGTAATGCAAATCCCGCATTTCTCCCAAAGTCAGGGGATTTGCATGAACAGGGCTTCCTTCCTTCTCATTCCAGTTTGTGTGGAATGAGACTGACACCGTCACCTGAACCAATAATGGTGCCAACCGTTATTCTCCCGACCGTCTGCTTGTAATTCATTTCCCTGCCCTCGCTTCAAATCAGCCCCAAGAATAAAATCGTAAAATGGGAAGGCTCAGGGTGCAATCCAGTTTCAACCCCGCTGCTGCTTATCACCGTTCAAGTCCACCACCTTACCGCCGACAACCTTGTAGTCCCGCTTGCTATCGCGCGACCACTAAGCGCCATGGACACGCCGTTGGACTACGAGGCTGCCTCAAAACGCGGACCGAAAAGTCGTTGCGCCAACTCTTCGAGAGACATCACCGTAAGGAGCAGGGGGATTAGCGATGAGCCTGCCGCGGCCAGTTGCAAGACAGCATCCCGCGTGATGGGGGCCACCCGCATAGATTTCACCATCGAGAAGCTGTTCCCCAAATCGGCGAGAGACTGAATGTCGGCGCTCCCCAACAGCGGTTTACTGTTCCGGCACACCGCCGCGCCACCATTTTCCTATCGAACTCGCGGACGTCACGCTGCCCCAGCGTTCCATACATTTCAGCCCCGTGCGCTTGGTCCAGGCGAGTTGCAGGAAGATTCCAGCAACGACCCAAAGACCGGACACATCAGGTAACCAACCATCACCGCGATCTCGATCTTAAAATCTATCAGGGCCGCGCCGATGAAGAAAATCCGGTTCGCAATTTGCGCTGGAGCGTGGCGCCATGCGCTAACAGCAGAATGCTGAACGCATAGGCTGTGTTGGCGAGAAATCCAGAAACCGCCAACCTGATCGGGATGCGTCGGTATCAGGGAAAGTTTGATGCGGAGACTTACCAAAGAAATCGGGTCCCGAATGAACATGCGAAAATACCAACGCAACAGCAAGAACTGAAAGATCGGTAGGCTCACATAGGCGTACCGCATCCCTGCCCGCCGAAGCTGTAACCAACCTCAAAACCGTGGCGTACCACGTCGAGGTATGAAGGCCTGTATAGTGTCGCCAAACTATCAACCCCAACTACGTATACCAACGCGAGCAATAGCAATTCGGCGGACACCGAGTTGCGCAGACGAAAGGCTGAATGAACTGCGGCATCGAAGCACTTCATCGCATCTTGGGGGGATCAAGTTGTCGCTCAAGGAACGTCCTCGCAACGGGTAGCAGTCGCCGATGGGCGATAAGCTCAGCGGCAAGCAGGAGCGGCACCACCACCAGGAAACGGATGTGCGTCTCCACGTCCTTGAAAGCATCGCTACGTGTCCATCGAGCAAACGTCCATCGAACGCGAAAACGCCCGAGCGGCGCCCAAGTGATCAGCGCGAATACGATAATGCGCCGCACTACCAGCGTGATGGTATTGCCAGCCAAGTGTGCGCGAAACAGCAATTGGAACAACGGACCGCCCAGTATCAGCGAGAAGTCCTTTGTGCCACTCAGGGAGTGTCCACGGGATCCCGTCATTCCTGCGGCATAGTTAGTCACGTGCGTGCCAGCCCGAGTGGTAGCAAACGCTCCCCAAGTCTCAGGCACGATGCCGTCACCGCACAATGGACCTAAGCCCAATTGCACCAGGACTGAATTACGTGTCTGTGAGCTGCTGCCGGTTCGGTTGACACCCACTTAAGCTACGCTAACCGTCATTTCGATTTCCGTGCTGCGACCGCGTCAGAGGGCGATCAATCACGGCACCTTTAGGAGCGGATGGCGGGGAGGGGGTGGACCTTGCCTGAAGCCATGCGTACGCGCTCCCGAATTGTAGCGCGTCAATTCTGTTCGCAGGGGCGGCGCAGTGGGTGGGGTGGGGCAAAAGGCCGGCGGTTTGGCCGACCCAGTGGATGCCACAGCATCCCCCTTATCAAGCTATCGTTGTATGGTAGTCCCCATGTTCTTACATTGATCGTATATTTTGCTATCGCCGTCCCACGCCCCCATGATCGGTGATGTTATTCGCGCCATCAGCGCTTTAGTATCTCTGTCGGCAACTTCACAGGAAAAGTGAGCGAAGTAGTTGATATTCCACTGAGTGGGATAGCCCCCGACGATCTGCTGAAACCCTAATTTCACCCGGTTCCCAATCCTGGAGGTAAAATCCCCCGGTCTGCTCCTCGCAATGACACTCGCTCTGCAGGTGCCCGAATAACCGTGCATACATCTCGTCGCCGAGTTTCTCCTTGGTGTTGTTCTTCTGCGAGCTCGGTAATTGCTCTGAGCGCTTCATCAGACCCGCCCCACTGGGGTTTGGCTGTCACAAGCATCTCTTCGTAGATATTCGGATAATATTTGGCTTTCAGCATCGCCTCGGCAACTTAGGCGCTCTTTTCCGAGGTGGACCACTGCTCGTCGCGCGCTGCCGCCACCATCTCGGCATAATATTCTGGATCGCTGTCGGCCTCGTCCTTGTGCTGGGCGAGGCCGAGTGCTCGGCATGAAGCTGGCCGAGGCCGCCCATTGCTGGGGCGTTACGCTGGCGGCATAACCGTCGCCACGGATGAGCCAGGCGTACCGCGCGTGAAACTTCGCCAGTATTATATAGGCCGCGGGGGATGGCGCCTCCATTATCCACTGTTCAGCCAGCTTGAAGTTCTTTGAGGCGATTTGCAGCATAACCTATCTGGTTCCACGTGGTAACGAGAAGACCCTGGTAGAAAGGCATCAACTTCCACATACCACTTGGTGTTTTCTCACTACCGTCGCGATACTTTGCGGCCAAGTCGTTCAACGCTGTCCAATTCCCGTGCTCAAAAAGTGCTGCGGCGTAATTATGGACTTCTACGCGGGCCGCGTTCGTCCTCTTCGGCAATAGCCGCCGAGGTCACCAAAATCGCTGAATGCAAGTACGAGAGAGCGCATCCACATCCTCAATTAAAAAAAGGCGCCGAGTACGAAGCCGGCACCCTAGGCTATGGGCTCGTCCCCTAAAGTAACGCTCAACGATTACTTCAAAATCGTAGGGATCACATTGGGTACTGAGCCCCCTTAATTCAATCTAGGGTAGTGCGAGAAACGTTTGGGGCGAGGATAGGGACTTGAGCCTTATGTTACCCGACGAACGAACCAACGCATGACCACACCAGGGGCTATCCGGAAGACGGTTGGTCGGACGCCTAGATCGCCAACAACAAACATGAATGGATCGCCTTCGAGGGTGTAGATTCTGGTAAAACCTTCGCATTATCCTGTCCCATCGAAATCAAGCCAATCGACAGCTTTGGGTTTGGTGTTGGGATCCAAACGAGACGCGCCCTTTAGAAGCAGTGCGCCTCCAGGTAAGGAAACCGAGAAGTGCTTTCCAGAAATTGTCATTATCGTTCCTGTTGCATCGTAGGCGGCGGGAGCAACGCCGCCTCCTCAATCGAATGCAATCTGTTCCCAGGTTCCTTGTAGCGCGTACAAATCATTCATGAGAAATTTGCGAGTGATGGTGACCCAAAATATAGCGCCCCGCCATTAAACAGCCGGTTCACGTCCATATCGCTCAGCATCGCATCGAACGTCGCGGACTGTTCCGCCGCCGCCGCGCGGACGCAATGGAGAAGCATCACGTCCGTGGGTGAGGTGGTCTTGGTTTCATCGACGCGAAGCCACCGACCCGCCGCCAGGCGTTGCGCTTTCGCAGCGCGCTCGGCTTCTCGGGCTGCGGGTAAGGAGACAAATTCCATCTGTGGCGGGCCATAATCCTTGCTGTAGCTCTAATTCACAGCGCGCCGGAACATAACCTGCCCGTCCGAGCCCCGGCTCAAACTCGACCGTAGTTGGGGCGCTCCCGGAAAGCCGATCCCCGATCTGTAATTGCTTTAGTGCGGCGAATTGCGGATGAACTACGACCTGAGTAATTGAGATGACCTTGCCGCCGATCTCGATAACCTGCGCGATCATTTCTCGAGCAAAGTCGGGGGTGTGGTTCATAAGGGTGATGGGCACCGGCGCGCCTGGCCTCTCCAGAAGAAGGCAAATGGCTTCGACGAATTTCACCTGTTGTGGTGATCCGGCACGCCCTTCAGAGCATCATCCTGTTCGAAGTAATCCAGGTCTATCTTTTTGATCTTAATCTCGCGGTCTACCCGGACGCCAACCTCGTATTGGATCAGGAGCTGCACCAATTTTCGCCCGTCTATCAGAACGATTTTTTGCGGAACGCGTTCGGCATATTCTCTCGCACCTTTTGTGAAAGGGCATGTCGCCGCGAAAATACCCCCCTTCGTTGCGTTCTTTTCCTACGAGCGCCCCGCAAACGATTGTACGTCACCTCTACCAATTGTCGCTTCTGGGGCATATCGCTTGGCTTGGACGTAGACAACATCAAGGCCGAGGGCGTCCTCATTGATGATGCCGTCAATACCTCGTCACCGCTGAAACCAATGCGCTGGCGGACATTCTCTTTGGAACCGCCCCCGTAACCCATGTTTACGATCAGATCGACGACTAAGCCCTCAAAGAACGCCGCCGACTTGTTCGGCAATCCTCTCTAAGAGGTCATTTTCAAGACGTTGATTTATCTCGGCCTCAGCGGCTGAAATCCTTTCATCGGGCGTTTTCGTGCTCAGGTGTGGTGCCCGCGCTGCTTCCGGAATAGGCTTCGGAAATTCGGACGCGGACCCCTGATCGCTTTGCGCCTTCGGAGCACGAAAGGCGACAAACTCGGGAAACTGGTCCAGTACCTTGATGTTTATCCGCCGGATTCTGCTTAAGGGAGATCGCGTCCTCTGTCGGTTACTTCAAAGTGGGACCTACATGTGTCCTCTCCAACGCGCCCGCTTTATTCAGGTACGTGCGCACCCAATGTATGCGATTGGAAACCAGCGTCTCCTTGCCACTCGGGATTGTTTGTGACCGCTCTTCCGGCGTGAGTTGGAACTTATCGGACAAGAACGCTATGGCGTCGCGGATGTTCTTCTCGCTTCCATCCGCACCATATTCCAATAGCAGCCACATGAGCGTTTGGTAGTCTGGAATCGCCATGGTGCTCCCCAACAACCACCGAGCATAGCAGGCATATGGAAGGTGCCGCTAGTAAGCGCCACGCGACGGTCCTTCGCGAAAGGCCATCCACGGCGAGCCCGCGACACGGGGATTTTACACCATGTTTGTTGTCTCAGCAAGCGATTATGCCGAAGGAAGAAGGAGGCACTGGTCCAGTTTGACTTACGGGTTGTGGCGCGCGTGGCCAGAATTATTATTGGCCCAACGCAAGAAGGTCACGATCACTACGCCCAAGGTGCCTACCTCGACAAAAGCGAGCAGCATACCGCGCCAGCCAATTGGATCGGCCAACCAGGGCCACAAGAGGGGGCCGCGTTACAGGGCGTGCAAGCCGCCGAAGATCACAAACACCACTAAGGCATATTTTGAATCACATTTAAATCGCTCCCGCGTTTTTCATGCTCCCACCCCTCGATCACTTCACGATATCGCCGACATCCCCCAAGGCACTGCTCATTTTGGCCCATCGCGTAACGCCTCCACGGCGTGCCCGCTTTTTGGGGATTTTACATGAGCGGATGGCAGACGAGTGGCCGCCGGGCCCGATCTGGGCTTCAAGCATCGTGCGAGTAATGGAATGGGCCTTTTTTGATCATCCAAATTTTTCGCGGACCCGGATGAACGCAATAACGCGCCGCGTTTGGGTGACGCCCCCGGGGGGTATCAGCGCGGGACGCGAGGGGCACCGGTTACCTCCTACACCTTGGTCCCGGGCGGTGTTGCGTCTTGTTCTTGTCCGGTATCGTTTCCGGGTCGCTCAGAGGCGCCCCTGGTGGCAGCTTCAGGGCCGCCTCCAGCGCCGCGTTCTGTTGCGCCTGGAGAATTATCGCTTGCGCCAAAGTCGCCTTGGCCGGGGGTGGCGTTGTTGGTTTCGCCTGGACTGTCCGCATTGCGGCGATATTCCGTCGCCCCCTCCGCCAGCATAGCCTTCTTCTTCTCCAAGGTCGGAACCTGGCTGGTAATCCTGCCCGCCTTC
>CAVXYX010000004.1:0-1758836 GCA_963766265.1 uncultured Alphaproteobacteria bacterium | reverse complement strand
CCAATTCCTGCCCCAGCGACTTCACCGCGCGATGCACGGTGACCTTGACCACGGTCTCCGACAGGCCGGTGGCATGGGCTTGTTCGGCGATGGAACGGCCCTCCAGTTTCACCGCGCGCACCAGATCGCGTTTCTGTGGCGGCAACCGTGACAGGAGCTTCTCCACATCGCGCTTGGCGCTGGCTGCTTCGGCCGCGTCATGGGCAAACAGATCAGGTGCGTCTTCCAGCGCCACCGTTACGCGCCGTTTGTTACGCCGCCAGGCATCGATCAGCTTGTAGCGCGCGATGCCATGCACCCATGCCGTGAAGGGCAGGGCGGGGTCGTAGGTGGCGCGTCTTGTGTGTATCGCCAGCAATGTCTCTTGCACCAAATCCTCCGCATCGGTCCCGACCCGCCTGGCGAAATATGCGCGCAGATGGCCGCTCAATTGGGCCAGGAGACGGGAATAGGCGGCACGGTCACCGCCGAGACCCGCCAGCATCCAGTCGCGATATTGGGCTTCGGCGGCAATCAATTGGGCCACTTCCCCTCAATTCGGAGCGGGGCCGAAACGGTTACACCAGATGGTACATTCCGTAACCGGAGCCTGCTTTGAGCGAATATTAGCCTCTCCGGGCCCGGGAGGAAATAAAACCGCGTCCGGCCCGGAAGCCCTTGTGAGGCGCGGCTTATTTAGCCTCGTAGGATTCCAGTATGTGGGCCACGGTTTCCCGGCCCTCGGCGCTGTGCAGCCAGGCCTGGGCCTCGTTAAGGCTCTGGAATTGCAGGGGCACTTTGTGCGGCCGGTTGCGCTCGGGGATCGGCACCAGCACTTCGAAGGTTCCCGCGAAACGGGCATCCTTGGTCTCGGCGGCATAGGGCGGCGGCAGCTTGGGCTTTTTATTTTTCATGTGAGAAAATAAAACGCAGGCTCTTGCCGTTTTTGCGCTGGCGCTTCTATCAGCTTCTTTTGGCTTTTGCCAAAGGGGCAGGCCCTTTCCCGCGCGTCTTTTCCGGCTTCCAGGGTGCGTCATGGCGCTCCCGCTTTTTGCGGCCGATCCCCAGTTGCTCGCGCCAGAGCCGGGCGGGAATTTCCTCGACTTGGCCCTCCGCCAACTGCCCCAACTGGAACGGGCCATACGCGGTGCGGATCAGGCGCGCCACTTTCAATCCCAGGCTTTCCATCACCCGTTTGACTTCCCGGTTCTTGCCTTCCTTGAGCGAGACCGTGGCCCAGGAATAGACGCCCTTGCTGCGCTCCAGATCGGCCACGATTGGCCCATAGGCGACGCCGGCGATCGTGACGCCGGTCGCAAGCTTTTCCAGATCGGCCTGGGTGACCTTGCCGAACAGCCGCACCCGGTATTTGCGCACCCAGCCCGCGGCGGGAATCTCCAGTCGCCGCGCGATTTCGCCGTCATTGGTGAGAAGCAAAAGACCTTCGGAATTGTAGTCCAGCCGTCCCACCGATACGACCCGGCCCAGGGCGGCGGGCAGGTTGGCGAACACGGTGGGCCGGTTTTTCTCGTCCTTGTGGGTCGTCACCAGGCCCGAGGGCTTGTGAAAGCGCCACAGCCGCGCCGGAGCAGGCTCGTCCAATGGCTTGCCGTCCACCTGGATCACATTGTGCTCGGTGACGTTGAGGGCAGGGCTGGTCACGGTCTCGCCGTCGAGCTTGACCCTGCCTTCCGTGATCAGCCGTTCGGCATCGCGGCGCGAGCACAGGCCCGAGCGTGCAATCGCTTTTGCTATGCGTTCGCCTTCCGGCTTATTCTCCGACAACAGGGTCTCCATGAACGACGAAGAAGCCATAGCATTGGCGCTTGCCGAAGCGAAATCATGTGTTGCCCGCGGCGAAGTGCCGGTGGGCGCGGTGCTGCTGTCGGCCGAAAGCGACTTGCTGGCCCGCGACGGTAACCGCATCCTGGAGCGCAAGGACCCCACCGCCCATGCCGAAATGCTGGTGCTGAGAAAAGCCGCGGAAAGGCTGGGCAATGAGCGACTCACGGGCACCAGCCTGTTCGTGTCGCTGGAACCCTGCGCCATGTGCGCGGGCGCCATGTCGTTGGCCCGGGTGGAGCGGCTGGTGTTCGCGGCGGAAGACCCCAAGGGCGGCGCCATTCTCCATGGTCCGCGCTTTTTCGAGCAGCCCACCTGCCACCACCGCCCCATGGTCGCGCGCGCCGGTGACGCCAGCGCGGCGGGAAGCGTCTTGAAGGAATTTTTCCGCGCCAGACGATAGAACCAGGCGCTAGAACCAGGGCGGCGCGGAGCCGGGAAAACCCAAGAGCAGCACCTCGCGCGCCGCGATCAATCCGATGCCCGCGCCGATCAGCACGTCGCTCAAGAAATGCGCGGTGAGAAGGGCGCGCGTGATCGCCAGCAAAGCGGCGATGGCGAACCAGACCGGCCAGAGAAACGGCCAGACGCACGTCAAGATCACCGCCACGCAGCAGATGGTCAGCGCGTGGCCGGACGGAAAGGAATTATAGTCCAGGTTGAAGGCAAGCGGCACGAAACCGTAAAGCCCCATCTCCATGTCGTCGCGCGGGCGCCGTCGCCCCAACACCAGCTTGATGGCGTGGAGGATCGCACTGCCCAGGGTGAGGCTGGCGATGAAGGCTAGGCTATAGGTGATCAGCAGCCCGATATCAGGGCTCTTGACGCCGAAATGGCGGGCCAGCGCCGCGCCCACCAAGGCGATGATCGCCACCGCCAGCCAATGACCGGCCTTGGCGTAATGGGTGATGCCATCGAGGAATCGATGCATCCGGGCGTTGACATGATCGTAGATGAAATGCGCGGCCGCGCGGTCGATCAGCAGGGCCAAAAGCCCCAGAAGGATCAGGACGAGCCCGGTGACAGCCAACATCCGCGTTGGTTGCTATGGCGGCGCGGACAAGTCAAGCGCGCTTAGCGTTGCAACGCGCGCCAGCCGATATCCGTACGGAAGAAGCTGCCTTCCCAATGGATCCGGGACACCGCTTGATAGGCGCGTTCCTTCGCCTCGGCCACGGTCTTGCCGGTTGCGGTGACGTCCAGGACCCGTCCACCCACCGCCACGATCTTGCCGTCGCGCCGTTCCGTGCCGGCATGAAAGATGGTGACGCCGGGAAGCGAGCCCGCTTCGCCGAGGCCGAAAATCTCGTGGCCCTTTTCGTAACTGCCGGGATAGCCCTTGGAGGCCATCACCACGGTCAGCGCCGCCTCATCCCGCCAGCGCAGGTCGAAGCCCGACAGAACTCCGTCGCGCGCTGCCATGAGCGCGGTCAAGAGATCGCTTTTGAGGCGCGGCATCAGCACTTGCGCCTCGGGATCGCCGAAACGGCAATTATATTCGACCAGCTTGGGGCCATCCTTGGTGATCATCAGGCCCAGATAGATCACGCCCACATAGGAAAGCCCGCGCCGCGCGAGCGCCGCCACGGTGGGACGGATGAAGATGTCCATCGCCTGGGCTTCCAGCGTCGGCGTCAGAACCGGCGCCGGCGAATAGGCGCCCATGCCGCCGGTATTGGGACCGGTGTCGCCGTCGCCCACGCGCTTGTGATCTTGCGCGCCGGCCAGGGGAATCACCGTCTTGCCATCGCTGAAGGCGAAGAAACTTGCCTCTTCGCCTTCCATGAATTCCTCGACCACGATCTCGTGACCGCTGTCGCCGAAGCCGCCTTCGAACATGAAGTCGATGGCGCGGCCGCTTTCGCCTTCCGAGCCGGCGATGATTACGCCTTTGCCCGCCGCCAGCCCGTCGGCCTTGATCACCACGGGATACCCCAGGCCCGCGGCAAAGCGCTTGGCATCTTTCGGCTCGCGAAAGCGGCGATAACGGGCGGTGGGAATGCCGGCCTCGGCGCAAAGATCCTTGACGAAACCCTTGGAGCCTTCCAGCACCGCTGCCGCCTTGGATGGTCCGAGCGCGCGAATCCCGGCCGCCTCGAACTGATCCCAGAGCCCAGCCACCAGTTGGGCATCGGCGGCGATCACGGCGAAATCGATGCGCCTGGCACGGGCGAATTCCGTCAGGGCGCGGAAAATCGGTGGCCGGGATGGGAACGCATTCGGCGACCTCGGCGATTCCCGCATTGCCGGGGGCGCAATAGAGCTTGCCCAGCAGGGGGCTGGCCGCCAGGGCCCAGGCCAGCGCATGTTCGCGGCCGCCCGATCCCACCAGAAGAATGTTCACCGATGCCTCACGCAAAATCCGGCCTAAATTCCGGCAAAGTCTGTATCATCACGCATCCATGAGCGAAACCGCCGAATCTCCGCCTTCCACGCTGGCCAATCTGCCAGAATATTCTGTCAGCGAATTGTCGGCGGCGCTGAAGCGGGCGGTGGAGGAGCGTTTTCCCCTGGTGCGGGTGCGGGGTGAGATTTCGGGCCTGAAAGCGGCCACCTCCGGCCACGTCTATTTCGATCTCAAGGATGACAAGGCGCTGTTGAACGCCATCGTCTGGAAGCCGACCGCGCGCTATTTGAAGGTCAAGCCCGAGCCGGGGCTGGACGTGATCTGCACCGGCCGGGTCACCACCTATCCGGGCTCCTCGCGCTATCAGCTGATCGTCGAGCAGATGGAGCTGGCGGGGGTGGGCGCCCTGATGGCGATGCTGGAGGAGCGCAAGAAGCGGCTCGCCGCCGAAGGCCTGTTCGACGCTACGCGCAAGAAGAAACTGCCCTTCCTGCCCGAGGTGATCGGGGTGATCACGTCCCCCACCGGCGCAGTGATCCGCGACATCATGCACCGGCTGAATGCGCGTTTTCCCCGCCGGGTGCTGATCTGGCCGGTAGCGGTGCAGGGCGAACGCGCCGCCGCCGAGATCGCCGCAGCCATCGCGGGCTTCAATGGCATGGCGAGGAATTTCCCCGGCCCGATCTTCTGATCGTGGCCAGGGGCGGCGGTTCGATCGAAGACTTGATGGCCTTCAACGAAGAGATTGTGGTGCGCGCCGCCGCGGCCAGCGTCATCCCGCTGATCTCGGCGGTAGGCCATGAGACCGACACGACCCTGATCGACTTTGCCAGCGACATGCGCGCGCCCACGCCCAGCGCCGCCGCCGAGCTGGCGGTGCCGGTGCTGGCCGACCTCAATTCCCAGTTGGCGGACCTTGCGCGGCGCGCCCGCAATTGTTTCGACAAGGGCCTGTCCGACAGGCAGGCGCCATCTCGGCCAATTGGCGCGGGTTCTGCCCAGGCCCGAGCAATTATTCGCGTCCTCGCGCCAGCGCCTGGACCAGGCGGGCGAACGCCTGGGCCTGGCCTTGCGCCGCAACCTGCAGGTTCACCGCACGCAATTGGCCAAGACCGCTTCGCTGCTCAGGCCGCGCCCCATCCGCAATCGCATCGCCCACGACCGCGACATGCTCGCCAACCTGGAAGCGCGGGCCGGCAGAGGCGCGCGCGTCCATCTCACCAAGGATCGCGGCCGGTTGGATTCGCTGACGCGCGTACTGGAAAGCATCTCCTATCGCGCGGTGCTGGAACGGGGCTTTGCGCTGGTCAAGGGCGCGGACGGCAAGCTCCGCCGCCGTGCGGCCCAGATCAAGGCGGGCGAACACCTTCATCTGACGTTCGCGGATGGCGAAGCGGGCGCGTTAGCCGAAAATGTTCCCAAGCCTCGCGTCAAAAAGCCGGGTGGCAACCAAGGTAGTCTATTCTAGGATAGGCTTTTCCCATGTTCTACCGCTTCGCTATATGAGGACGATGTATGAACCGCATGGAACGTGAAAAAGGCGAGGCGAAATTGCACTTCCTGGACGGCGACTTCGAGGTGATCCAACCCGGCGCCTATGTCGTCTGCGCCGTGACGGGCGCGCAAATTCCGCTGGACGCGCTGCGCTATTGGAGCGTGGATCTGCAGGAAGCCTATGCCAGCCCGGCCATCGCCACCAAACGGATGCAGGAAAAGGGTCTGGTCCCTTGATCCGCCCGGCGGCGCTTCCTGGCTACCGGCCTGGCGCTTGGCTGCCGCGCCCGCATGGGCTTCGACCGGCAGGCTGGTGATCAAGGGCGCGATGGAGCAGGGTAGCCTGGCGCTGGGCTATGCCGAGCCGGGCGCCACCGCCACCGTGGATGGCGAGAAAATGCGCATCTCGCCCGACGGGGTGTTCGCGTTCGGGTTCGCCTACGACCAGACCAAGCCCAGCGTGGTCGCCGTTACTTGGAAAGACGGCAGCACCGAGACCCAGTCCTATACGGCCACGGTCCGGCAATATGAGATCCAGCGCGTCAACGGCCTGCCGCAGGAAACCGTGACGCCGCCGCCCGAAGTGCTGGCCCGCATCAAGAAGGAAGCGGAGAACATCTATGTCGCGCGCCAGCGCGACACGGCGGGCAGCGATGATTTCCTTTCCGGCTTCGACTGGCCCGCGCCGGGCATCGAAAGCGGCGTGTTCGGCAGCCAGCGCATCGACAATGGCGTTCCCATGGCGCCGCATTTCGGCGTGGACATGGCCGCACCCACCGGCACGCCCATCCATGCGCCGGCAGACGGCGCCGTCACCATCTCCGGCGATTATTATCTGGACGGCGGGTTCACGCTGATCGATCACGGCCAGGGTGTTTCCACCTGCTATCTTCACCAATCCAAGCGGCTGGTGAAGGTTGGCGACACCGTCAAGCGCGGGCAATTGATCGGCCGCATCGGCCAGACCGGCCGCGCCACCGGGCCGCATCTTCACTGGGCGATGAACTGGTTCGAGGTGAAGCTGGATCCGTCGCGCTCGACGCGGAAGCCTAAACCGAATCCGTTATAGCTGTCCCAGTACGCCCTCCGCCCGCTCGAGAACGTGCTACGGGCACCTTCCCTATCAACGCGCTTCGCGCGCACAGGGGAAGCAGGCCTAGGACCGGGGCTTTAGCTTGTCTTTTTCCGTCGGCCAGCGCCGGTGAATCCAAAGCCATTGCGAAGGATCGGCGCGCACCATCTCCTCCATGCTCAGATTGATCGCCGCCGTCATGGCCATTACGTCGGCATCGTGATCGCCGCTGGGCGTGAATTGGAGGGGCGGATGCATGGTGACGCGGAAACGCGCACCGCCCAGCCTTTTGTTGGAAGCGAACACCACCGGCACCGCCAGCCTGAGCGCCAGCGCGGCAGGCGCGGGCGTGGTCATGGCGTCGCGGCCGAAAAACGGCGCCGCCACGCCTTCATTGGTCTTCTGGTCCGCCAGAAGCAGGATGGCCTTGCCGGCGCGCAGCAGCGAGAAGATGCGCCTGACGCCATGATGCTTGCTGATTTGATCGGCGATAGCCCTTCTTGGCCCGCGCGCCGTGCGATATAGCGATCCACGTAGGGGTTGTTGGGCGGGCGATAGACGATGGCGCCATCCAGGCCGAAACGCGCGGCAGCGATCCCCATCACCTCCCAATTGGCGAAATGGCCGGACAGCATCAGCACCGGTTTGCCGCGCATCTTTTCCGCCACGTCGATATTCTCCGACACGATGCGGGGATCGGCGCCATGAAGATCGAATTTGTCGAGATGGGCATATTCCGCCACCGTGCGGCCCAGATTGTCCCACATGCCCTTGAGGATCGTATCGATCTCGGCGGCGGATTTTTCCGGAAAGCGCGGTTTCGAGATTTTCTCGCGCTCGCTCCGTGACGCGGGTACGGGCGAAAATATTGCGACCGATGAAGCCGCCCAGGGCTGAAGCGGCCTCCAATCCCATGATTCGGAAAAGGCCCATGAAGGCAAGGAATAGCGCCGCCTCGGCGCCATAGCGCAGCTTGAGGGGCAGGGGCAGCGAGGGTTTGGCCATGATCTCGCCCGCGCTAACCCGGGCGACAGGCCTGTCAAGCAAGCCGGTCGAGCAACCGGTCCAGCGCCGCCGGGTCTTCGAACTGGGCGCGGACTTTCAGCACCGCGATGCCCGCGCGGTCTCGTTCTGCAAGGCGCACATAGTCCTTTTCGGTGGTGATGAGCTGCGCGCCATCGGCACGGGCTTTCAAGGCGGCGATCTCGCCGGCCTGGAAAGGATGATGATCCGCGAAGAATTGCGTTCCCATCACCAAGGCTTTTGCCGCTTTCAGCGTCGCCACGAATTTTTCCGGCCGCCCGATGCCGGCAAAAGCGAAAACGCGTTTGCCTTCGAGACCATCGCCTTCGGGCACAAGGCCGCGCGCCCAGCAACGGGCCTTGATAGCCTTCGAGGTCCGGGTTGCCGCGCCCATCACGATCACGGCGTCGGCGCGCTCCAGTCCCTGGCGCACGCTTTCCCGCAAGGGCCCCGCCGGGATCATTCGGCCGTTGCCGAAGCCTGTTTCCCCATCCACCACCACCAGGGAGAGGTCCTTGGCCAAAGTAAAATTCTGGTGCCCGTCATCCATCACGATGATGTCGGCGCCCCGCGCCACGGCGAACGCGGCGCCCTGGGCGCGATCGTGCGCGACGATGGTCGGCGCGCACCTGCGACAAAAGCAGGGCTTCATCGCCCACCTTCGCACGGTCGTTTTGCCGTGACTTCAAACGGTCCGGCCTCGCTGCCACCATAACCGCGGGTGAGAAAGAAGACATTTTCGCCCCTCGCCTTGAGGCGGGCGCCGATGGCGAGCGCCACCGGTGTTTTTCCGCTTCCGCCCGCGGTGAGGTTGCCCACGCAGATCACGCGCGCTTCGGCGCGATAAGGCTTCGCATGGCGTGCTTTCCAGGCCACGCTGAGGCCATAAAGCGCGCCAAAAGGCGCCAGCAGCGCGGAGGCGGCGCCGTCGCGTTTCCAGAATTCAGGTGCGCGCATCTTGACCGAGAAGCGTATCGAGAGCGGCGATGGTTTTTTCCACCGCACCCGAAAGCGTTGCGGCGCCCTGGGCCGCCGCTGCCCGGCGGCGCGCGCGCTTCGCGGATCAGCGATCAGCCGCTTGGCCGCGCGGGCAATGTCGCCTGCGTTATGGACGACGCCGAAGCCTTGCGCGCCCAGCACCGCCTCGAATGCCAGAGCCGAGTTGGCGCGCGACGGCCCCGCCAAAACGGCGCAGTGAAGTGAAGCGGGCTCGAGCGGATTGTGCCCGCCCATGGGCACCAGGCTGCCGCCCAGAAAACAAAAAGGCGCGAGGCGATAGAACAGCCCCAGCTCGTTCATGGTGTCGGCGATATAGATCGCGGTCCCGGACGTCACGGCCTCGCCGGCGGCGCGGCGGGCCACCTGCCGGCTGCCGCATAGCATGGCGATGTCGCGGCCCCGCTCCACATGGCGAGGCACGATGACGGTGAGAAGATCGGGAAAATCGCCGCGCAGCAGATCATGGGCGGGCAGGATGGTTTCGTCCTCGCCGGGATGGGTCTGGGCCGCCAGCAGCACCGGCCGGCCCCCGATCGCACTTTTCATCGCTTGGAGCTGGGTGGGATCGCAGGCCAGCGGCGGCGCGTCGGCTTTGAGGCTTCCCGCCACCATCACCTTGGACGCACCCAGGTGCCCGGAAACGCGTCGCGAATATCCTCGTCCTGCGCCAGCACGGCATCGAACGCGCCCAGCAGGGCGCCTGCCATTTTCGGCGCCCATTGCCAGCGCAGCGCCGAACGTTCCGAGATGCGCGCATTGATCAGCGCCAGCTTGACGCCGCGCGCCTTGGCGTCGGTGAGCAGCGTCGGCCACAGGTCGGATTCCACGAACAGGCCGGCCGCGGGGCGCCAATGATCCAGAAATCGCGCCACCGCCCTGGGCGTGTCCAGCGGCACATATTGATGGATCGCGCCGGCAGGCAGGCGCGCGCCCATCATGGCGGCGCTAGTGACGGTGCCGCTGGTCACCAGGACGGGATTTCCCCGTGCCAACAATTTCTCGATCAAAGGCAGCGCCGCCAGGCTTTCTCCCACGCTGGCGCCGTGAATCCAGATCAGGCGTCCTTCGGGTCGGGCCTGGCTTGCGGCGCCCAGCCGCTCATGCATGCCGGCCCGCTCTTCCTTGCCGCGCGCGGCGCGCTCAGAAAGCAGAAGCGGCGCCAGCGGCGTTGCCGCCATGCCCAGCCAGCGCCAGGCGCGGATGGCCAGCGGCGGTGACGCCATCAACTCACGCCTTCGTCGGCGAGATTGTGGCTGTAGAGCGCGGCGTAGAGCCCGCCCTTGGTCAGCAAGGCCTGGTGGCGCCCCGATTCAACCACCCGGCCCTTGTCCAGCACGAAAATCTGGTCGGCGTCGCGCACTGTGGAGAGGCGATGAGCGATCACGATGGTGGTGCGTCCCTTAGAGAGCCGCGCCAGGGCATCCTGCACCTGGCGCTCGCTTTCCGCATCGAGCGCCGAAGTGGCTTCGTCCAGAAGCAGGATGGGCGCGTTGCGCAGCATGGCGCGGGCGATGGCGATGCGCTGGCGCTGTCCGCCGGACAGTTTCAGGCCGCCTTCGCCCACCCGCGTCTGATAACCCTCGGGCAGTTCCAAAATGAAATCATGCGCCGCGGCGTCGCGCGCGGCACGTTCGATCTCAGCCTGGTCGCGCCGGGTCTGCCGAGCGCGATATTGTCCGCGACGCTCTCGTCGAACAGCATCGCTTCCTGCGTCACCACGCCGATGGCGGCGCGCAGCGATTCCAGGGTGACGTCATGGGTGTCCTGGCCGTCGATGGCGATGCGCCCGCTGTCGCGGTCGTAGAAACGCAGGAGAAGATTGAAGATGGTGGTCTTGCCGGCGCCCGAAGGCCCCACCAGCGCGACTTTGCTGCCGGGCGGAATGTGGAAGGTGACGTCATCCAGGATGGCGGTATCGCCGTCATAGCCGAAACGGACATGCTCGAAACTCACCTGGCCGCCATTGCGGGGCACATGAAGCGTCGTGGCGCCCGGGCGGTCGACGATGATGGGCCTGGCGTCGATGGCGGCGAACATGCGATAGGCGGCGGCAATGCCCGCCGAAGCGGTGGGCCAGAGCTGGCTGAGATTGCGCACCGGCTGCTGGGCCAGGAGCAGCGCCGTCATGAATCCCACGAAGGTATTCAGCGTCAGTTCGCCGTGCAGGATCTGCCAGCCCGCATAGAAGATCACAAAGGCGATCACCATGCCGGCGAAGATATCGGTCAGGGGCGCCGCGGCGGCGCGCAGTCTCACGGCTTTTAGCAAGGTGTTGAGCCGCGCCCTCAGCCGCGCATCCACGCGTTCGACGCTGTGCGCCTCCAGGCCATAGGCCTTGATGATGCGCCGCCCATCCATGGCTTCCGACAGCGCGATGGAAAGATCGCCGGTCTCCGTCATGCCGCGCGTGGCGGCGCGCCGCATCGACCCGCCCAGCCGCTCCATCGCCCATGCCACCGCGGGCAGCGCCAGCAGCGAGATCAATCCCAATTGCCAGTCGCTCATCAGCACATAGGCGAGAAAGGCCACCAGCTGCACGAATTCCAGGAAGATGGCGGCCACGCCCTGGGTGAAGGCGTCGCGCATCAAGGTGGCGTCGTAAAGGAAGTTGGAGACGAACTGGCCCGAATGCACGGCATTGAGATCGGCCAAGTCGCGCCGGATCAGCCGGCCGAACATGTCGCTCTGCGCCTTGGCAACGGTTTTCTCGCCCAGGGAGTCGATCAGCATGCGGCCGAAGAACAGGCTGGTGGCCCGAAGCGCCATGATGCCGAAGGCCATCAGCGACAGAGGCAAAAGCAGCGCCGCCTCGTGGCGCATGAAGACCTGTTTGGTGACCGTGTTCACCAGCCAGGGGATGCCAACACCCATCGCTGAGGCGAACAGCATGCAGAGAACGGCCAGCAGCAGAGGCCCCATTGGCCGGCGACATAATCGCGCCAGCAGGCGGCGGATGGCGGCGCCGGTGCCGGCTTCTCGCGGGACGGGGCGGTTCATAAGCCGCCCTTTAGCACGGGTTCCACGCCCCGGCGAGGGGCAAACGCCTGATCCGTCAAAGACTTAATTGGCCTCGAAGTCCGGCTCCATCAGCCGGTGGATATGGACCACGAAATAGCGCATCTGGGCATTGTCCACGGTCCCCTGCGCCTTGGCGGCCCAGGCGCGCCGCGCCTCGGCGAAATTGGGATAGATGCCGACGATATCCAGCTTGTTGAGATCCTTGAACTCGATGCTGTCGGGGGAGGTCAGCTCGCCGCCGAACACGAGATGGAGCAATTGCTTGGGGGTGGACGTGGTCATGGCGGCTCCGCATGGATGCGGGCGTCCTTTAAGGGGAATCGGCCCGCGCTTTAAGCGAATTTTTTGCCGCAAGCTCGGCCAGAGGGGCCCGATCAATGCCGGCCCGGCGGCGATGGTGGCGCCCTGGATCGCCTGGGCGCGGTTATAGCGGAGCCCGCGCCGTCGGCCCCCGCGAGCCTGCCGCCGGCTTCGGCCAGGATGATGTCGGCTGCCGCCAAATCCCAGTCGCGTTTGAGCGTGAGGCTGATCATGGCGTCGAAGCGGCCCGCCGCCACCAGCACGATGCGATAGGCGATGGAACTGAATTTTCAATCTGCATGGGCGGCCATGCGGCGAAAAGTTTCTTGTCGGCCAGCAGGCGCAAGCCCGCTATCTCGCGTCCGGCGCCGACCTGGATGAGATCGCCGTTGAGGCGCGCGCCGCCGCCCGCGGCGGCGGTGAAACATTCGTCCTGGCCGGATTGAACACCACGCCGGCGACGGGGCGGCCATTTTCGACCACGGCGGCGCATATGGTGAAATGCGGGCGGCCTTTCATGAAGGCGACGGTGCCGTCGATCGGGTCCACCACGAAGACGCGCGTCTTCTCCAACCGCGCGGGATCGTCCATGCTTTCCTCCGACAGCCAGCCATAATCCGGGCGGGCCGCAGCAGAGTTCGTCTTGAGGAAATTGTCGATCGCCAGATCGGCTTCGGTGACCGGGCTGCCGCCTTCCTTGTTCCAGCGTTTGTAGCTGCCGCAGAAATATTGCAGCGCGATCTTGCCCGCCGTCGCGCACGCGGCTTTCGAGAAGTGTCAGGTCCTCGTCATGATCCGGCAATCGTCATGCCTTCGATGCGGCAGGTGGGAGCGTTGGTGCCATAGCGGAATTCCAGGTCGTCGGCGGGCGTCAGTTGGCGGAACATCTCCTTGAGATTTCCCGCGATGGTGACTTCCGAGACCGGAAGGCGATCTCGCCATTCTCGATCCAGAAACCGGCGGCGCCGCGGCTGTAATCGCCGGTGACGCCATTGACCCCCATGCCCATCAGTTCGGTGACATAGAAGCCCTGCTTGATGTCGGCGATCAGGGCTTTGGGCGAGAGCGTTCCGGCTTCCATGTAAAGATTGGTGGCCGAGGGCGAGGGCGGCCCGCCCGTGCCGCGCGCGGCATGGCCGGTGGTGGTCGAGGCCCAATTGCCGGGCGCTGGCGCAGTCCAGCAGCCAGGAGGTGAGCACGCCCTTGTCGATCAGCGCGCGGCGGGCATTGGCCACGCCTTCGCCGTCGAACGGCTTGGAGCGCAGGCCGCGCCGCCGGTGGGGATCGTCGATCACCGGACATGGGGGGCGAAAATCTCCGTTCCCATCCGGTCCTTCAGAAACGAAGTGCCGCGCGCCACGCTGGCGCCGGAAATCGCGCCGGCGAAATGCCCGAGCAGGCCGCCCGCCTCGCGCGGATCGAACACCACCGGCACATTCTGTGATTTCACCTTGCGGGGATCCAGCCGGCGCACCGCCTTCTCGCCGGCGCTTTTGCCGATCGCTTCGGCGCTGGGCAGATCCGTCGGCATGGCGGGCGCTGGCATGGTCATAATCGCGCTCCATGCCGGTGCCTTCGCCCGCCAGCACCGCCACGCCGATATTGTGGCTGGTGCCGGCATAGCGGCCGAAAAAACCTTCGCTGGTGGCAAGCGCGATGCCCATGCGCGAGAAACCGGCGCCGCCGCCTTCGGAATTGGTGACGCCTGGAACCGCCAGGCCCGCCTGTTCGGCAGCACGGGCGCGCTCGACCAGAATTTCCGGCGGTGGGCTCGCCCTTGTCTTCCAGGTCCAGGTCCGGAATGGCTTTGGCCAGGCGGTCCGCGCGGCGCAAGGCCGGCAAATCGGTCCTCGGGCGCCAGCCTCGCCATGGCGATGGCGCGCTCGGGCAGGGCGGCGAGCGAGTCGGCTGAAAAATCGCTGGACGAGATCATCGCCACCCGGTTGCCCACGAACACGCGCAGGCCCAGATCGGCGCTTTCGCTGCGCTCGACATCTTCCAAATTTCCCAGGCGGTAGGAGACGCTGGCGGAGACATTTTCCACCAACAGGGCGTCGGCCGCGTCGGCGCCCTGCCGTCTGGCGGCGTCGATGACGGCTTCGAGGATTTTCTGGGGATCGCGGGGCTTGGGCATCACCTTCCGATGCCGCAAAGGATCGGGTCCGTCAAGCCGCCTGCACCATTCCTTGTAGTGGAACAAGGCGGATTCGCCGGATACCGCGTCGGTGATGTAGAGCCGCTTTTCCTTGGCGGCGAAATACACATGGAGATGGCGCAGCACGTCCATGCCGATGATCACGTCCGGTATGGAAACCTTGTCCAATTCGGGATCGGTGAGAGCCCGGTGCTTTGGAACAAGCACGCCCGGACATCGGCAGGTGCCGCTGTGGCCCCAGCAGGAACAGGGAACGCAGGCCGGTCATGCACCGCCACCTGGTTGGGCAGGAGATAGACGTTGAGATCCGTGACCTCGACGCCTTCGAAGGTGAGCTTGTCGAGGCGATGGCGATAGAGCGTGATGCTCTTGTCGCCGTTGGCTCTCCGTGACGGGGGTCATGTCGGGCGATGAGGACGTAAGACCGAACATCTGGTTCGCCAGGTCCATGTTCATCACGGTGTATTGCGAGCCCGTATCCAACACCGCGTTCAGGGTGTGGCCATCCACCACCACCGGAATGATGATGAGATTGTGGTTCTCGGTGATGGGCACGACGGCGACGCGGTCCGCCGGCCAATAAACCACCCGGCCCTCGCAATGATCGGCGGAGAAGGTGGTGAGGCGGCGGGCGCCGAAATCCATGTCGATATCGTCGCCGGGGAAAAGATCGGTGGCCAAGAGCCCGTCATAGGGCAGCGAGGTGCCGAGATTGGGGTTGGGCGCAACCACCATCGGCACTTCGCTTTGATTCTGGTTGCCGAGGCTGAATTTCGGCACCGTGGTCTGGGCGTTGGAGGTGTTGCCGGCGAGGTCGAACAGCCGTTGCTGGCGATAGCGCTGGGGCAGGTCCAGCCTGTCGGCGGTGGCGCGCGAAATCTGGGTGACCAGGCCGCCGGTGTCGAGCAGCAGCTTCTTGTCGGTATTATCGATTTTCACCGGGACCACCATCACGGTGCGGTCGGTCGTCGCCAGCATCTGGACCGAATTGAGAATGCGCAGGCTCGCCGAGCAGTCCGCGGCGTAGGCCGGCCCCGCGAAAAGCAACCCCGCCAAGGCGGACAGGCAGGCCAGAGCTTTGGACGCGTTCCCCATCCCACGATCATAAGACGGCGGTGACGCCCTGCAAAGGCGGGACAGCGTAAGCTGCTGGGCTGACATGCCAGCGGGGACGGGTGCCGATGGTGATATCGGGGTCCAGCCGGTTGGCCTGGTCGTCCTTGTGTTCGGCACGGCTGCCCAGCGCCGCATCGTCCGTCTTTATCGCGGCCAGATCGGCTTGCCGCTGCCGGGAAGGCCGAGCCGGAGCCATTTCTCGGTGACGGTGCGGATCACATCTTCGTTCATGGCGATCTTGCGGCCCCATTCGCGTTTGGTCTCGGGTGCAAGCTTGTTGGTGGCGTCCAGCCCGATCTTGGAGCCCAATCCCGATTCCGGCGAGGCGAAGTCCAGATAGTCGATGGGCGTGTTCTCGATCAGGGTGATGTCGCGCATGGGATCCATGCGGGTCGAGATCGCCCACATCACATCCTTCCAGTCGCGCGCGTTGATGTCGTCGTCCACCACGATCACCCATTTGGTGTACATGAATTGGCGCAAATACGACCACACCGCCATCATCACCCGCTTGGCGTGGCCGGGAAACGCCTTCTTCATGCTCACCACGGCGATGCGATAGGAACAGCCTTCCGGCGGCAGCCAGAAATCCACGATCTCGGGGAATTGCTGGCGGATCAGCGGCACGAAGACTTCGTTCAGTGCCTCGCCCAGGATCGAAGGCTCGTCCGGCGGACGCCCCGTATAGGTGGAGAGATAAATCGGATCCTTCCGCATGGTGATGGCGGTGACGGTGAAGACGGGGAACTGCTCCACCGAATTGTAATAACCGGTGTGGTCGCCATAAGGGCCTTCGTCGCGATAGTCGGACAGTGAGACTTCGCCTTCGATCACGATCTCGGCTTCGGCCGGCACCTTGAGCGGCTGCGACACGCAATCGGCCAGTGCCATGGCCTGGCCGCGCAGCAATCCCGCGAATTGGTATTCCGACAAGGTCTCCGGCACCGGCGTCACCGCCGCCAGGATGATGCCCGGATCGGCGCCCAGCACCGCCGCGGCCGGCAGCGGCGCGGTTTTCTCCTTTGCCCAGCGCTGATGATGCTGAGCCCCGCCGCGATGCTTGAGCCAGCGCATGACGGTCTGGTTCTTGTTCAAGACCTGCATGCGATAGATGCCGAGATTGTAATTGTCCTCGCGCGCTCGCCTGGACCCCTTGGTCACCACCAGCGGCCAGGTGATCAAGGGCGCGGGCTCGCCCGGCCAGCAGGTCTGGACGGGCAGCTTGCGCAGAGTCGATGTCATCGCCGCGCCAGACGATTTCCTGGCAAGGCGGTCTCGACTGGGTCCTGGGCTTCATCGCCAGCACGGTCTTGACCAGCGGCAACAGCGACGCGGCCTCGCGCAGGGAGCGCGGCGGTTCGGGCTGGCGCAGCTGCGCCAGAAGCTCGCCCACTTCGCGCAGGTCCATGCGCATTGGTGCGCTCGCGCCCGCCCATGGTGACGCCCATCGCCACCCGCTTGACGGTGCCGAACAGATTGACCAGCACCGGCATGGACGAGGCGTGCCGTCTGCCTTGATGGGTTTCTCGAACAAGACGGCAGGGCCGCCTTCGGCGATCAGCCGGGTCTGGATCTCGGTCATTTCCAGCAAGGTGGAGACCGGCTCCTTCACCCGCACGAGTTCGCCCACGGCTTCAAGCCGGGCGAGGAAATCCCGCAGGGACCGGTAGGCCATGGCGCTTCAACCTTCGTCAGACACGGACCATTTTGATGGCGCCGCATGCCGGATGCCATAGACGAAATAAATCAGGAAACCCATCGACGGTCCATACCACCAGCCGAACCCAGGTGCCGTTGGACAGGATGAACATCATTGCGCCGCAGGTGAAGATGCCAGCCGGCGCCACGAACCAGACATAGGGCGTGCGGAATTTGCGCGGATCTTTGGCGCGCTGATGCGCAGGATCATGATGCCGACACAGACGGAAATGAACGCCAGCAAGGTGCCGATCGAGACCAGGTCGGCCAGGATGTCGAGCGGGAAGATGGCGGCGATCGCCGCGCCCACCACGCCGATGATGATGGTGCAGAGATGCGGGGTGCGGAAACGCGGATGCACCTTGGCGAAGAGCCGGCGGCAGGAAGCCGTCGCGCGCCATGCCGTAAAACACCCGGCTCTGGCCATACATCGAGCCGAACGCCACCGAGATCAGGCCGGCGATGGCGGCGATGTTGACGGGAAAGACCAGCCAGCTGCAGCGCCGGGATCGCGCGCCAGCGCGAAGGAGACGGGATCGGGCACGTCCAGCAGGTGCCAGTCGATGATCCCCATCAGCACGACGGACATCAGCACATAGAGCAGGGTGCAGATCGCCAGCGCCGCCAGGATGGTGATGGAGACGTCGCGCTCGGGATTGCGGGTCTCCTGCGCGCGCCACCGAAACGGTCTCGAAGCCGACATAGGCGAAGAAGATGGTCGCCGACGCCGCCATGATGCCGGAGTAGCCGAAATGTCCCTTCTCGCCCGTGTTGGGCGGAATAAAGGGATGGAAATTCGCCATGATGCATGTGCGGCAGGCCGAACGGATCACGACGGCGATAATGCCGATCTTCACCACCACCATGGCGGCATTGAAACGGGCGGTCTCGGTGATGCCCACCACCAGTATGGCGGTGATGAGCAGCATCATCATGCCCGCGGGCAGGTTGACCACCGCGCCGGTCAGATGCAGATCGGTAAATGCCGGTGCCCGCAATGGGCGCATTGGCCCAGGCGGCGGGATAATCGATCCCGAACTGTGCAGCAGGTTGAGGAAATAGCCCGACCAGCCCGCCGCCACCGTGGAGGCGGAGACGCCGAACTCCAGCACCATGTTCCAGCCGATGAACCAGGCCATGGTGCGGCCCATGGTGGCGTAGGTGTAGGTATAGGCGCTGCCGGCCTGCGGGATCATCGCCGCCAGTTCGGCATAGCAGAGCGCGGCGAAGAAACATCCCGTGCCGCGATCAGGAAGGACAGCAGCACCGCCGGCCCGGCATGCTCGGCCGAGACGTTGCCCGCGATGACGAAGATGCCCGCGCCGATGGTGGCGCCGACCCCGATCATAGTGAGATGCACCGGCCCCAGCGCGCGATGAAGCTGGACCTCGTCGGCCAACGACCGGATCGGGATCAGAGCACCGGCGATCGCTCACGGTATCATCCTCCGCCAGGTTTTTCACCGTATAGGGCTCGGCTTGGCGTGCTTGGACGAATAGAGGAAATAGATCACCAGCCCGATGGCCGTCCAAACCGCCAGCCTGAGCAAGTGTCGAGCGGCAGGAACCACATCATGAACAGGCACATGACGATGCCCGAGCGGGGCTGTGACCCAGATGAACGGCGTCCGGAACGGCCGCTTGGCATGCGGCGCGCGGACGCGCAGCACCATCACGCCGACGCAGACGATGGCGAAGGCCGCCAGCGTGCCGATCGAAACCAGCTGACCCAGAATATCCAGCGGCAGGAAGCCGGCCAGGATCGCCGAGAAGATGCCGGTGATGATCGAGCTTTTGTACGGGCGTGCGGAAACGCGGATGGACCTCGTGGAAGATGGCCGGGATCATGCCGTCGCGGCCCATGGCATAGAAGATGCGCGATTGCGCCAACAGCAGCACCAGCACCACCGAGGCCAAGCCCGACCACGGCGCCGATATTCACATATTGCGTCAGCCACCGCGTGCCGGGCAGCGCTTCCACCGCCTGGCTCACCGGATGGGCGACATTCAAGGTCTGATAATTCGCGATGCCGGTCAGCACATAGGACATGATCATGTAGAGGATGGTGCAGATGATCAGCGAGCCCAGCATGCCGATGGGAATGTCGCGCTGGGGATTCTTCGCCTCCTGCGCCGCCACGCTCACGGCGTCGAAGCCGATATAGGAGAAGAACAGCACGCCGGTGGCGCGGAACACGCCGGTCCAGCCGAAATGCCCGACGGCGCCAGTGCTGGGCGGCACGAAGGGATGTGATTGGCGGGAACGATGAAGGAATAGCAGGTGAAGATCACCAGCAGCACGATGGTGAGCTTGATCGCCACCATAGCGTTGTTGAAATTGGCCGAAGTGGTGACACCGATCACCAAGATAGCGGTGATGAAGCCTACCAAAATGACTGCCGGCAGATTGATCAGCGAGCCGGTCAAGGTGAAGTGCGTTCAAGCTCTGCATGGCGATGGGTGCGCCGTTGAACATGGCGGGGATCGGCAAGCCGATATGCAGCATGAAATCGTTGAAATAGCCGGCCCAACCCACCGCCACGGTGGACGAGGCGGCAAGATATTCCAGCACCAGATTCCAGCCGATGAACCAGCCCAGGAATTTGCCCAGGGTGGCGTAGGTATAGGTGTAGGCGCTGCCCGCCACGGGGATCATGCTGGCGAATTCGGAATAGCAAAGCCCGGCGAACAGGCAACCCAATCCGGCAATCGCGAAAGAGATACACCACGCCCGGGCCGGCATAAATGGCGGCGGCCTGGCCGGTAAGGACGAAAATGCCGGCGCCGATGATGCAGCCGATGCCCAGCGCGATCAGGTGAATCGGCCCCAGCGACCGCTTGAGATCCGTCTGCGTTTCTTCCTTGAGCGGATTTTCCGGAAATGTCCACCATGTCATGTCCCCCTGCCGGCCCCGGCACCATGGCAGAGCGGCATTAGGCCCGGTCCATCGAGCCGCCAGACGCCGGTCTCGCGAATCTCGCGATCCTCTAGTTCCCGCGTGGTGGGCACATTGTAAGTGGCGAGTTGGGTGAGGCCGGATCTTGGGGAAATAGGTGCGGCCGGGATCGCCCAGCAGCACATGTCAGCCGGCGTTTCTTTCAGCCACGCCATCAGCCGTTCCGCCAGCGGGCGCTCATAACACATGTCGCCGATCAGAATCAGATCGAAACGCTCGCCGCTGCCGATCATGTCTTTGTCCACAGTTTCGATCGCGAGCGCATTGGCCTTCGCATTGCGGGCGATTGCGGCGATGGCGAAGGGATCGATGTCGGCGGCGATCACATGACGCGGCTCCGGCCTTCGCCGCCGCCAACGCCACCAGGCCGGAGCCCGCGCCGAAATCCAGCACGCGCTTGCCCGCGACGATTTCGGGATGATCCAGGATGTAGCGCGCCAGCGCCTGGCCGCCGGCCCAGGCGAAAGCCCAATAAGGCGGCGGCACGCCGATCTGCGCCAATTCCTCCTCGGTCTTGCGCCACAGCGGCACGACTTCGCTGGCCAGATGCAGCTGGATTTCCGGCACCAGGGGCGGGGCAAGAGTTCGGCTATTGTCGCGGATGAACTGGTCGGCGTTCATCCGAACAGGCGCCGTCCAGCTCGCGGCGGCGAAGCTGCCGCGATAAAGCGCGCCCGTGACGCTGTTGGCGCGAAACAGCGTCAGGCAATTGGCGGCATCGTCGATCTTGAGCCGGCGCACCTGCCAGAGCAGATGCGCGCCCGCCGCCAGCATCACGAAAGTGAAAGGCCAGCCGGCATGTTCGGCGAAACCCGCCGCCAGCACCAGGGTGAAGCAGACCGCGTAAAAACGCAGAATCCATTTGCCGCTTTGCTGCATCAGCAAGCCGCGCGGTGGATTTGACGCCGATCAGCGCGTCATCCTCCTTGTCCTGATGGGCGTAGATCGTGTCGTAGCCCAGGGTCCAGAAGAACAGGCCCGCATAGAGAAACAGGTCCGGCAGATCGAGACGCCCGGTCTGCGCGGCAAAGCCCAGCAGCGCGCCCCAGTTGAAGGTGAGGCCCAGCCACGCCTGCGGCCACCAGGTGATGCGCTTCATGAAGGGATAGGCCGCCACCAGCATCAGCGAGGCCGCGCCCAGCATCACCGTGAAGCGGTTGAACTGGATCAGGATCGCCAAGCCCGATCAGCGCCAGCAGCGCGGTGAAGATCATCGCCGCCGGCACGCTGACGGCGCCCGACGGGATGGGCCGGCCCCGTGTGCGCGCCACCTGGGCGTCGATCTTGCGGTCGACGATGTCGTTGAAGGCGCAGCCCGCGCCCCGCATCACCACCGTGCCGATGCCGAACAGCGCCACATAATAAAGATCGCGCCATTCGGCGAAGCCGCGCTCGTCCGCCATCGCGCCCAGCACCAGGCCGCAGACGCAGGGCCAGAACAGCAGCCAGGAGCCGATCGGCCGGTCCAGCCGCATCAATTGCAGATAGGGCCGCAGGCGGCGCGGCGCGGCTTCGACCCAGTTTGGGCCACGGCGTCGGCGGGGGCTTGCGAGGAAAGGCTCATGCGGTTTTAAGTGTGGCATGGCTTCGGATTTGAAAGAAGCGGGCGGGCGGCACGCGGCTTTTCGTGGACGCGGCCCTGGAACCCGGCGCGCGTTCGTGACCCTGGACGAGGGGCAGAGCGCATTATCTGCTTCATGTGCTGCGCGCCAAGAGCGGGCGACCGCGTGCTGCTGTTCAATGGCCGCGACGGCGAATGGCAAGCGCGAGATCGCCACGGCCGCCAAACGCGGCGTGATGGTCGCGCTGTCGCACGCAGACCGTGCCGCAGGCGGACGTGCCGGATGTGTGGCTGGCTGTTCGCGCCGGTGAAGAAAACGCCGTCGGATTATCTGGTCCAGAAAGCGACCGAACTGGGCGCGCGGAAATTGCAGCCGGTCTTCACCCGCCGCACCATCGTCACCCGCGTCAACCAGGAGCGGCTCCGCGCCAATGCGGTCGAAGCGGCGGAACAATCGGCGCGGCTGACGGTGCCCGAGATCGGCGAAGCCGTCGCGCTGGACAAGCTGCTTGGCTGGCCTGGCCGCGCGAGCGCCGGATTTTTTTCTGCGACGAGGGCGGCGATGCCCGGCCGCTGGCGGAAGCCGCGCGCGAGCTGGGCGAGGGCCCCGCCGCCATTCTCACCGGCCCGGAAGGCGGCTTCGATCCGTCGGAGCGCGAGAGCGCTGCGCGCGCTGCCATTCGTCACGCCGGTCACGCTGGGCCCGCGCATCCTGCGCGCCGATACTGCCGCCCTGGCGGCGCTGGCGATCTGGCAGTCTGTCAAGGGGGCTGAGGTTGAGCGTTTGTTCAGGCGCCCGACGCGCTTGTCGATCGTAGCGCTGCTCGTACGTGTCGGTCTTGCGCCACACGTCCCAGAAGGGCGGGCGGCGCTTTGCCTTCCGCCTTCGTCTTGCAGGATGGAGAGATGGCTGTGCCAGCCGCCGGAGATGTTCACCGCATAGGCGCGGTCGGGAATCTTGCGGTGGGTGAGGGTGAGGCGGACCTTGTTGCCTTCCGGGGTGAGCAGGAATTCCACTTCGCGAAGCCGGCGGATTGCTTCGCCGAACGTGTGGACCAGGCGGCGCATCGGCTCCAGCGCCAGCAGCCGTTCCTTGGACTGGAATCCATTCGCGTCCATCTCCTTGAAGCGCTCCGGCGGCGGCGCTTTGTGGGGCGACAGCTCGCTGTGCTTGAAGCGCAGCTCGAATTCTTCGCCCGACCTTGGCGGGAATGGCGCCGCGCGGCGAACCATTCGCCCGCGTTTCTCGCCATCGGTGAGATAGGCCCAGATCTTTTCCACCGGACCCGGCAAGAGCCGTTCAAATTGCACGGTATGGTCGTCGATACGCTTGCCGAATTGATCCATCGTCATCATCGTCACCTTTGCAGATTGTTGAGATCGACGCCGTAAAGCGCCGCGTTCTTTTGCATATAGGCCCCCGCGGCCCTGAACCTCTTCGCCCAGCGCGCCGGCCTCCAGCATGTCCAGGAAAGTGTGCCAGCCCATCATGGTCTGGGGCTGCATGCGCGCCGGAATGGGGCGGTGGGTGAGGGTAAGGCGCGTGGCGGCGCCGTTTCCGGCGAGCGCGAATTCCAGATAGGTCACCGGCCAACCGAGACACGGTCTCGCCCGGCTGAAACACGTTCCAGGTGTAGGCCAGGAATTGCTGCGGCCGCCAGCCGGTGATCACGCCGCGGATATGCCCACCCATCAATTCGATCCTGCCGCCTTCACGCGGCTCGATCACTGCGTCGCCATACCAGCCGGAGAGGCGCGAGGGCTCGGTGAGGAACGTCCACACCTTTTGCGGCGAGGCGGACAGATCCCGCTCGAACACGATTGCGGCTTCCTCGACCACTTGTCCCTTGTTCATGGCGTGTCCTTTTTCAAAGCCTGCTCCAGCGCATCCAGCGCGGGGATTCCAGAAGGCCCGGATCATCGCCACCCAATCGGACAATTCGGCCAAGCCTTCGGGATCGAGCTCATAGATCCGCTTCTGGGCTTCTGCCCGCACCTTCACCAGCTTGGCGGCCTTGAGCGCCTTGAGATGCTGGGAGATGGCGGGCGGCGAGAGGTCGAACCGGCCCGCGATATCGCCCGCGCACAAGGCGCCCGCCGCCAGCATCTCGACGATGCGCTGGCGGGTGGGATCGGCCAGGGCGGTGAAGTGAATGTTCGACATGGCGATATATTTCATTTTTTACTTAATTAAGTCAATACAAAAATAGTAGGCTGACGCTTGCACTGACGGCTTGTCGTGCCTAACTCTTGGGAACTGCTGGGGTGAATTTCCATAATCGTTAGAGGGCTTTAGGCCCGCTCAGGGAAGAGCATGTCAATTCCGCAATCCGCCGGCGGGCCGATTTGAGGCCGCGACGATCTGGTGCGCCACCTTTCCGTGGGCGCCAAGCCGGCTTCGCGCCTGGCGGATCGGCACCGAGCACGAAAAATTCGTCTACTGCCCGCAAGACGCTGAAGCCGCTCGCCTATGAAGGCCAGCCCGGCATCCGCCAATTGCTGGAAGGCATGAGCCGCTTCGGCTGGAAGCCGGTCAAGGAAGGCGACAACATCATCGGCCATCAGCCTGGACGGCGCTTCGCTGTCGCTGGAGCCGGGCGGCCAGTTCGAACTCTCCGGCGCGGCGCTCAAGACCATCCATGAGACCTGCGCCGAAGTGAACACCCACCTGGCGCAGGTGCGCGAAGTGGCGAACGAGATCGGCGCCGGCATGCTGGGCCTGGGCTTTGCGCCCAGCTGGCGGCTGGACGAAGTGCCGGTGATGCCCAAGGGCCGCTACCAGATCATGCGGCGCTACATGCCCAAGGTGGGCGGCTATGGCCTGGACATGATGTTCCGCACCTGCACCGTGCAGGTGAATCTGGATTTCAGCGACGAAGCCGACATGGTGAAGAAATTCCGCGTCGGCCTGGCATTGCAACCCATTTCCACCGCGTTGCTCGCCAACTCGCCGTTCCGCGAGGGACGATCGTCCGGTTTCCTCTCTTATCGCGCCCAGGTCTGGACCGACGTGGACAATGCGCGCGCCGGGATGCTGCCTTTCGTGTTCGAGAGCGGCATGGGGTTCGAACGCTATGTGGATTACGCGCTCGATGTGCCGATGTATTTCGTCTATCGCGACGGCCGCTATCACGATGTGAGCGGCAAGAGCTTCCGCGATTTCCTGGCCCGCAAGATTCCCGAGGTCGCGCATATCGAGCCTTCGATGTCGGATTGGGCCGACCATCTCACCACCATCTTCCCGGAAGTGCGGCTCAAGCAATATCTGGAGATGCGCGGCGCCGATGCCGGCCAGTGGCGGCGCATCTGCGGCATGCCCGCGCTCTGGGTGGGGCTGCTTTACGACAAGGTCGCGCTGGACGCGGCCTGGGACCTGGTCAAGGACTGGAGCGCGGAAGAACGCCAGGCCTTGCGCGACATGGTGCCCAAACAGGGTTTCCGCGCGCCCTTCCGAAACACCAATGTGCTGGAGCTGGCGCGCCGCATGCTGGACATTTCCGGCGAAGGCCTGCGCCGCCGCGCCAGCCTGGACGCCGCCGGCATGAGCGAGGACGGCTTCATCAATCCGCTGCGCGAGCTGGTGGCGCGGGGACAGACCCGCGCCGAAGAGCTCCTCCATTCTTTCCAGAATGAATGGAAAGGCGACATGAGCCGTCTCTTCAGCGAGTATAATTTCTTATAAGTCGATCAGAGGGGCTTTTTGCGCACGGCGGCAATCAGCACCGCGCCCAATGCGGCGATGATCAGGCCGTTGCGGATCCATACGCCGCGCCCCAGCATGGTGCTTTCCAGCGGCCAGTGAATGATGTTGGCGCCCTGCAGCGCGAAGAATATCCCGAACAGGATCAGCAACAGGCCCAGAATTGTCAGGGTGCGCTTCAGCATCAATTCCTCCCGTCCGGCAATGGGATGAATTCCTTGTCGTCGCCGGGGATAGTGCCGAAGCGGCCCGCGCGCCAATCGGCTTTGGCCTGTTCGATCCGCTCGCGGGACGAGGAAACGAAATTCCACCAGATGTGACGCGGACCGTCGAGCGGCGCGCCGCCCAACAGCATCACCCGCGCCGCGCCATTGCCGAACAGGGTGACGGTCTCGTTCTTTTCCAGGAACAGCATCGCCCCTTCGCCATGGGTCTCCGGCCCGTGATCGTCGCCGCCGATCTGAAGCTCGCCTTCGACGATGAAGATGGCGCACTCTTCATGCTCGGGCGCGACCGTCAGGCTGCCGCCCGGCTCGAAGCGCGCCTCGGCATAGAAGATGGGCGAAAACACCTTGACCGGCGAGCGCATCCCAAAGGCTTCGCCCGTGATCATGCGGAGCCGCACGCCTTTTTCATTCCGCTCGGGCAGATCCCTGGCGGTGAAATGCTGGAAGGCCGGCTCGGCCTCCTGATCTTTTTGCGGCAATCCTACCCAGGTCTGGATGCCGTGCAGGCGATGGCCGCGGGCGCGCAATTCGTCGCCGGTGCGTTCGGAATGGGCGATGCCGCGTCCCGCCGTCATCCAGTTGACCTCGCCGGGCTGGATTTCCTGCACGGACCCCAGCGTGTCGCGATGCATCTGGGCGCCTTCGAACAGATACGTCACCGTGGCAAGCCCGATATGGGGATGCGGCCTGACATCCACGCCCTTGCCGGGTGGAAAATCCACCGGGCCGAAATAATCGAGGAAGACGAAGGGACCGATGCTGCGGCGCGACGCCTGGGGCAGGATGCGGGTGACGACGAAACCGTCGCCCAGATCGTGGCGCTGGCCGATGATCGGGATCATGGAAGAAGCCTAGCGGTCATTCCGGGATGATGAAACCGCCTTGCGCATCTTTTGTGATGGGTTTGACCCATAGCACCGCGCTGGTGAGGAGCACGCCATAGAGATGGGGAAAATCCTCGCCGCGCGACGGCGAATGCTCCCAGCTCAAGAGCCGGCCCAGCTTGACCGGGTCAGCCGCCACCAGAAGAAGATCGTCCTGGCCGGCATAGTGCCGCCGCAGCGTCTCGGGCAACTGCGCGGCGGTGGAAAAATGCATAAAGCCGTCGGCGCGGTCATGCGCAGAGCCCTCATACGCGTCGGTAATCTCTGCCCACTCGGCGCGCGGAATGACCTTGAAGATCGGCTCAGCCATCTCTTCGACCCCAGCGCCAACGCCAACCGCCTTCCGTCTTGGCGTGGCCAATCACGGCGAAGGGTATCAACACCACGGGCAAGCCGATCGCAATCAGCAGGAACCGCTGGCGGTCGTCGTGCACGAAATCGGCGCCGAACGCCAACCCCGTAACAAGAAGAGCGCAGGCGATGGCGAACAGCCAACCCTGCCAGGTGCTGGGCGTGGCGCCATAGCCGAATTGTTTTTGGCGAAACCAGTAGCGCGGCATCAGGCTCGCCGCAGCCGGATGGCCCTCATGTCGAAGTTCCGCCGACCGTCAGACCATCGAGCCGCAGCGTCGGCTGGCCCACGCCCACCGGCACGCTCTGGCCGTTCTTGCCGCAAGTGCCGATGCCGGTGTCGAGCTTCATGTCGTTGCCGATCATGCTGACGCGCGTGAGGCACTCTGGGCCTGACCCGATCAGGGTCGCACCTTTGATGGGGCGGCCCAGCTTGCCATCCTCGATGGCATAAGCCTCGGTGCAGCTGAAGACGAATTTGCCGTTGGTGATGTCCACCTGGCCGCCGCCGAAATTGGTGGCGTAGATGCCGCGCTTGACGCTGGCCAGGATCTCGCCGGGGTCCTTGTCGCCCGCCAGCATATAAGTGTTGGTCATGCGCGGCATCACGCTGGCGGCGAAGCTTTGCCGCCGGCCGTTGCCGGTGGGCTTCATGCCCATCAGCCGGGCATTCTGGCGGTCCTGCATATAGCCCTTGAGAATGCCGTCCTCGATCAGGACGGTGCGCGAGGTGGGCGTGCCTTCATCGTCGATGGACAGCGAGCCGCGCCGTCCGTCAATCGTGCCGTCATCCACCACGGTGACGCCGGGCGCGGCCACCCGC
Source organism: uncultured Alphaproteobacteria bacterium (assembly GCA_963766265.1). Lineage (GTDB taxonomy): Bacteria > Pseudomonadota > Alphaproteobacteria > Micropepsales > Micropepsaceae > Rhizomicrobium. The sequence continues at coordinate 1,731,291 of CAVXYX010000004.1, read as the reverse complement.
TCACCCAACAGTCCGGCGAAGGCCGAGGTCTTCTTGCGGTTGAAATCGCCTTCCAGGCCGTGACCGATCGCTTCATGCAGAAGGATGCCGGGCCAGCCCGGTCCCAGCACCACGGTCATCTCGCCGGCAGGCGCGGGCACCGATTCCAGATTGACCAGCGCCTGGCGCAAGCGCTTCGTCCACCGCTTCTTTCCAGTAGGTGGGCTCGAGATAGGTTTGATAGCCGCCCCGTCCGCCGCCGCCGAAGCTGCCGGATTCCTGGCGGCCATCCTGTTCGACCACCACCGAGACGCCAAGCCGCACCAGGGGGCGGATGTCGGAATAGTGTTCGCCGCCGGCGCGCATGATCTCGATGCGCTGCCATTCGCCCGAGAGCGAAGCCGAAACCTGGCGCACGCGACTGTCCTTGGAGCGCGCATATTGGTTCATCTGCTCCAACAGGCTCACCTTGGCGCCGAACTGGGCGGTCTCGAGCGGATCGAGATCGGTATAGAGCGTGACGTTGCTGCGGGCAGGGGACGCAGCGACCTGACCCGAATGACCCGCCGCCACCGCTTTCACCGTCTTGGCGGCGCGCGCGATGGCGTCTTCGGAAAGCTCGGTCGCATGCGCATATCCGGTCGCTTCACCCGCCACGGCGCGCAATCCGAAGCCTTGCGAGGTGTCGAAACTTGCCGCTTTCAGGCGATTGTCGTCGAACACGAACGATTCAGATTGGCAGTATTCGAGGAAGAGTTCCCCGTCATCGGCGCCCTGGAGAGCGCCATCCACTTGGTCCTGGACGCGGCTGCGATCCATGCCGGTGCGGGAAAAAAACAGGTCGGGTTCGGCCATGATGTGCTCCAAAAGGCGGATGGCGGCGGGCAAAAGGCCAGCCCGAGCCAATGTTTAGGCCCCTTGATATCGGGGCGGGAGAGGGGCCCGGCAAGGCCCTTGGTCCAGCCCCTTCAACTCGTCCCCAGGGGAAGGAACCACCGTGCCATAAGGTCGCAATGACTTTAAGGGCTTAACCCCTCTAAATCCCCGCCAAGAATCTAAAAACGCGCAGGGGGTTTTGAAGACACTCTGCCCGCCATTTTGCGAGGTCGCCTCCTATGTCTCTTCTCTCCCGGTCCTGGCGGAAAACCGGCATCGGCGCGGCTACCGCGTTCCTGGCCTTCAGCGCCACCCAGGCCATGGCCTTGCCCCAGGCGTATCAACTGGGTTTCCAGCCCGCCAATTCGCCGGTGATGGACCAGATCGAGAATTTCCATACCGAGCTGCTCTACATCATCACCGCGGTGTGCCTCTTCGTCCTGGCGCTCCTGGTCTACATCGCCTTCAAGTTCCGCTCCGGCGCCAACCCTACGCCCTCCAAGGTGCATCACAACACGCTCCTGGAAGTGGCCTGGACCATCATTCCCGTGATCATCCTTGTGGTGATCGCGGTGCCCAGCTTCCGTCTGCTCTATTTCGAAAGCTCCATTCCTAAGGCCGACGTCACCATCAAGGCGATCGGCAAGCAGTGGTTCTGGACCTATGAATATCCGGGCGCCAATGCCGGCTTCACCTTCGACTCGCTGGGTCTCTCCGATGCCGACGCCGCCAAGGCCAAGCGAACCGCGCCTCCTGGGCGTGGACAATGTCGTGGTCGTGCCCGTCAACAAGGTGGTCGAAGTCGTCACCACCGGCGCCGACGTGATCCATTCCTGGGCGCTGCCGCAGATGGGCGTGAAGATGGATGCGGTCCCCGGCCGCCTCAACCACACATGGTTCAAGGCTGACCGCGACCGGCACCTATTATGGCGAATGTTCCGAGCTATGCGGCGCTCGTCACGCCTTCATGCCGATCGAGGTCAAGGTGGTGAGCGATGCCGACTACGCGGCCTGGCTTGCCGCTTCCAAGAAGAAGTTCGCCGCTCTCGACACCGATGTTCATCTCGCAGCGAAATAGGAATTAGACCCATGACCGATCTCGCTTTCGAGCAGCACCGCGAAGAGCATCATTCCGAGGACCACAGCCATCATCCGACCGGCTGGCGCCGCTATGTCTATTCGACCAACCACAAGGATATCGGCACCATGTATCTGGTGTTCGCGATCGTGGCGGGCGTGATTGGCGGCTTCTTCTCGATGATGATGCGCGCCGAGTTGATGTATCCCGGCCTGCAGATCTTCAAGGAAGCCGCACACCTTCAACGTGTTCGTCACCGGCCATGGCCTGATCATGGTGTTCTTCATGATCATGCCGGCGATGATCGGCGGTTTCGGCAACTGGTTGGTGCCGCTGATGATCGGGGCGCCCGACATGGCGTTCCCGCGCATGAACAACATTTCCTTCTGGCTGCTGCCTTTCTCCTTCGCGCTCCTGGTGCATGAGCATGTTCGTGGAAGGCGATTCCGGCGGTATCGGCGTGGGCGGCGGCTGGACGCTTTATGCGCCGCTTTCCACCTATGGCTCACCGGGCCCGGCGATGGATTTGGCGATCTTCTCGCTGCACATCGCGGGCGCATCCTCGATCCTGGGCGCGATCAACTTCATCACCACCATCTTCAACATGCGCGCGCCGGGCATGACCCTGCACAAGATGCCGCTGTTCGTGTGGTCGATCCTGGTGACGGTGTTCCTGCTGCTGCTCTCGCTGCCGGTCCTGGCGGGCGCCATCACCATGCTGCTCACCGACCGCCATTTCGGCACCAGCTTCTTCAATCCGGCGGGCGGCGGCGATCCCATCCTCTACCAGCATCTGTTCTGGTTCTTCGGCCATCCGGAAGTTTACATCTTGATCCTGCCGGGCTTCGGCATGATCAGCCATGTCGTCGCCACCTTCTCCAAGCGGCCGGTGTTCGGCTATCTGGGCATGGCCTATGCCATGGTGGCGATCGGCTTCATCGGCTTCCTGGTCTGGGCGCACCACATGTACACGGTGGGCCTGTCGGTCGACACCAAGGCCTATTTCGTCTTCGCCACCATGGTGATCGCGGTGCCCACGGGCATCAAGGTGTTCAGCTGGATCGCGACCATGTGGGGCGGCTCGATCGAGTTCAAGACGCCGATGCTGTGGGCGATCGGCTTCATCTTCCTCTTCACCGTGGGCGGCGTGACCGGCGTGGTCCTGGCCAATGCCGGCGTCGATGTCGTGCTGCAGGATACCTATTACGTGGTGGCGCACTTCCACTATGTGCTGAGCCTGGGCGCGGTGTTCGCGATCTTTTCGGGCTTCTATTTCTGGTTCCCGAAATTCACCGGCTATATGTACAACGAGATGCTGGGCAAGCTGCATTTCTGGATCACCTTTGTCGGCGTCAATCTCGCCTTCTTCCCGATGCACTTTCTGGGTCTCGCGGGCATGCCGCGCCGCTATGCGGACTATCCGGATGCCTTCGCGGGCTGGAATTTCGTCGTCCTCGATCGGCGCCTTCATCGCGGGCTTCGGCGTCTTGATCTTCCTCGCCATGCTGGTCGAGGCCTTCATCGGTCAAGCGCAAGGCGGGCGACAATCCCTGGGGCGTGGGCGCCACCACCCTGGAATGGACGCTTTCCTCGCCGCCGCCGTTCCACCAGTACAACGAACTGCCGCATATTCACTAAGGACGGTCTGAGACCAAAACCCATGGCCATCACGGAAATCCTCAGCTACCCGCGGGTGACGACAGTCGGGGACTTCTTCGCGCTCTTGAAGCCGCGCGTGATGTCTCTGGTCGTGTTCACGGGCTTGGCGGGGATCATCGCAGCGCCTGGCCATGTCCATCCGCTCACCGCTTTCACCGCGCTGCTCTGCATCGCCTTGGCGGCGGGGGCGAGCGGGCGCGCTCAACATGGCTTATGATTCCGACATCGACGGCGTGATGGCGCGGACCGCGACCCGGCCCATTCCCGATGGGCCATATCGTGCGGGAAGACGCGCATGGCGTTTGGCTGGGCACTGTCGGCCTTTGCGGTGGCCACCATGTGGCTGTTCGTCAATTGGCTGGCGGCGTCCTCCTGGCCTTCACCGTCTTCTTTTATGTCGTGGTCTATACGCTCTGGCTGAAGCGCCGCACGCCGCAGAATATCGTGATCGGCGGCTTGGCCGGCGCGCTTCCGCCCGCGATCGGCTGGGCGTCGGTGACGGGCAATCTCTGTCGCTGGCGCCCCTGGTGCTGGTGGCGATCATCTTCATGTGGACGCCGCCGCATTTCTGGGCGCTGTCGCTCTGGCGTTGCGGCGATTATGCCAGGCCGGCGTACCGATGCTGCCGGTGGTGCGCGGCAAGACCGTCACCCGCCGCCATATCCTGGTCTATACGCTGATCCTGGCGCCCTTGGGCGTGGTCCCGCCTTTATCGGCCTGGGCGGCATGCTCTATCTGGTGGCATCGGCCTCGATGGGTTTCTGGATGCTGCTGGAAGCCTTCGCCACCTGGCGCGAGCGCGACGAGGTGAAGGAGCCGGCCGCCAAAAGGCTGTTCGTGGTTTCGCTGTTCTATGTCTTCGTGCCCTTCGCGGCGCTGATCGTGGAGCGGCTGCTTCATCTTCCCGCCGCTTTGGGCATGAGGCGATGGATGATGATCCGTTCGATCCGAACAGCAGGGCCGGCCGCGAGCGGCGCAAGCGCAATATCGCGCTGGCGCTGGCGCTGGGCGGGCTTGGTGATTTTGTTTTTTGTGATGTCCATCGTGCAATGGCACGAGAATTTAGGCCACTAAGAGGGGCTAGTTTCATGAGCGGCGACGTCAAGCACGATTATCATCTGGTCGAACCCAGCCCCTGGCCGATCGTGGGCTCGATCGGCGCTTTCACCATGCTGGTGGGCGCCGTGTTCTGGATGAACAAGGATTACACCGGCTTCTTCGGCTTGCCGGTGAACGGCCAGCCCTGGATCTTCGCGATCGGCGCGGCGCTGGTGCTCTACACCATGGCCGGCTGGTGGCGCGACGTGGTCCGCGAATCCGTCGTCCTGGGCAACCACACCCCGGTGGTGAAGCTGCATCTGCGCTACGGCATGCTGCTGTTCATCGCCTCGGAAGTGATGTTCTTCGTGGCCTGGTTCTGGGCCTATTTCAATTCGGCGTTCTTCTTCAACGATGTCGGCATCGGCTCCTGGCCGCCCGCGGGTATCGTCACGCTGGACCCCTGGCATTTCCCGCTGCTCAACACCCTGATCCTGCTCACCTCGGGCACCACCGTGACCTGGGCGCATCACGCGCTGCAGTCGGGCGACCGCAAGGGTGCGATCCAGGGCCTGCTGATCACCGTGCTGCTGGGCATGAGCTTCACCGGCGTGCAGGCTTACGAATATACCCACGCGCCCTTCACCTTCGGCTTCAATCATCTGGCCTTGGCGCCCTTGACCGATGCCGCCCACGTTTCGCTGGCCCAGGCGGGCAATTTCGACGCCATCTATGGCTCGACCTTCTTCATGGCGACCGGCTTTCACGGCGCCCATGTGATCATCGGCACCATCTTCCTCACCGTCTGCCTGGTCCGCGCCATCGCCGGCCAATTCACGCCCACCCGCCATTTCGGCTTCGAGGCGGCGGCCTGGTACTGGCATTTCGTCGACGTGGTGTGGCTGTTCCTGTTCGCCTGCATTTACGTCTGGGGCCAGGGGCCGGTGTCGGCTGCCTAACACCGCGCGTTGTGCAATTCTCGGCCTCTGTCCGCAATGCGGGCAGGGGCCGTTGTTTGACGGCTATATCAAGCTCAAGCCGCTCTGCCCATCCTGCGGTCTGGATTACGCCATGTTCGACGCGGGCGACGGGCCAGCTGTGTTTGGCATCCTGATCGTGGGCGCGATCGTGGCGGGCTTGGCGCTCTATGTGGAATTCACCTTCTCGCCGCCCTATTGGGTGCATGGGGTGCTGTGGATTCCTCTGATCGTGATCCTCAGCCTTCTGTTCCTGCGCCTGTCCAAATCCACGCTGCTGGTGCTGCAGTACAAGCACAAGGCGGGGGAAGGACGCCGTCACTGATGGCGCTCAGTTTCCGCCCCTATCCCGGCTTCACCATCGCGGCGGCGATCATGACCGCGATCCTGATCGGCTTGGGCGTATGGCAGGTCGACCGCCTCCATTGGAAGCTCGACCTGATCGCCACCATGGACCGCAAAATGCATGCCGCGCCCGGTCGCGGTGGACGGCGCGGGCGCGCCTTTCGCCTGGCTGCCCCAGAACGACTATGCCCGCGTTTCGCTCGAAGGCCGCTTCGACAACACCAAGGAAGCCTATGTCTTCACCACCGGTCCGGGCGGGAGCCCGGTCTATCATGTGCTGACGCCGTTCATGACGGACGCGGGCCATACCTATCTGGTGGATCGCGGCATGGTGCCAATGGAGAAGCGCGATCCGGCAAGCCGTGCCGAAGGCCAGATCGAAGGCGATACGCATATCGTCGGCATCTGGCGCATGCCCGACGCGCCCGGCGAGTTCACGCCGGCGCCGACCTGGCGCACCGGGTCTGGTATGCGCGCGACGTGAAAGCCATGGCCGCAGCCGACCATGTCGAATTCACCGCGCCGGTGGTGATCGAGGCGGACGCCACGCCCAATCCCGGTGGTTGGCCCCAGGGCGGCCAGACCGTGGTGGATTTGCCCAACAATCATCTCTCTTACGCCATCACCTGGTTTGGGCTTGCGGCGGGTCTGATCGGCGTCTATCTCGCCTATCACATGTCCAAGGGCCGACTGCGCTGGACGTGACGGAGAGCAACGTGTCTGACGCCAGCCGTTTCATATCGACGCGAGGCCAAGCCCCCGAAACCGGCTTCGCCGAGGTGCTGCTGGCGGGGCTGGCGCCCGATGGCGGGCTTTACATGCCTGCGGCCTGGCCGCGCTTCAGCGCATCCGAGATCGCGGGCTTCAGGGGCAGGCGCTACCAGGACGTCGCGTTCGAGATTCTCTCCCGCTTTGCCGGCGACAGCTTCACAGCAGCCGAATTGAAGGAAGACATCGAAGCCGCCTATGCCGGCTTCGCAGCGCCCGAGATCGCGCCCTTGTCGCCCATGAGCGGCAACCGCTATCTGCTGGAATTGTTTCACGGCCCGACTTTCGCCTTCAAGGACATCGCGCTCCAGATCCTGGGCCGGATGTTCGCCCGCGCGCTGAAGCGCCGGGGCGGCCGCGCCACGGTGGTGGCGGCGACTTCGGGCGACACGGGGTCGGCGGCGATCGCCGCCTTGGGCGGGCTTCCCAACATCGAGGTCTTTGTCCTTCATCCCAAAGGCCGGGTGAGCGAGATTCAACGCCGCCAGATGACCACGGGCGGCCAGGCCAATGTCCATAACATCGCGCTGGAAGGCAGTTTCGACGACGCCCAGAGCATCGTGAAGGGCCTGTTCGCGGAAAAGGAATTCGCCCGCGAGATCGGGCTCACCGCCGTCAATTCCATCAATTTCGTGCGCATCGCCGCGCAAAGCGTTTATTACTTCACCGCCGCGGCGCAGCTTCCGTCGCGCCACGCTGCCGCCAGCGACCCCGCCATCTTCGTGGTGCCGACCGGCAATTTCGGCGACATTTTCGCGGGCGAGGCGGCCCAGCGCATGGGTCTGGCGGCAAAAAAGCTGGTGATTGCCACCAACGCCAATGACATCATGGCGCGAGCCATCAACGAAGGCGTCTATGCCGCCGGAGAGGCGCATCACACCTACAGCCCCTCGATGGACATCCAGGTCGCCTCCAATTTCGAGCGGGCCTTGTTCGAAGCCTCGGGGCGCGACAGCGATTGGACGCGCACGGCGATGGAGGATTTCGCCCGCGACCGGCGGCTGGAATTGCCGCCAAGGGTCCTGGCGGCGCTGCGCCAGCGCTATGACGCGAAATCCAGCGACGACGAAGAGACGCTCGCCACCATCAACGCGGTGGCGGGCGTGCAGAACCGGATCGTCGATCCCCACACCGCGGTGGCCCTTTCCGCCTCGCGCAAGCTGGGCTTTCCTGAGGAGCCGGTGGTGGTGCTTTCGACCGCCCATCCGGCAAAATTCGCCGACGCCGTGACGGAGGCCATCGGCACCCCGCCGGTTCTGCCCGAGCGGCTGGAACGGCTCTTGGCGCTCCCGGAAAAGCTTGACGTCCTGCCCAACAAGCTTTCTTTGATTCGCCAGTTCATCTCTTCTAGACTGACGGCATGAACTTAGAAATATCCAATCTTTCCAACGGCTTGACGATAATCACGGATCCGATGGCCAACCTGGAAAGCGCCGCCTTGGGCGTCTGGGTGGGGACCGGCAGCCGGGACGAGTTGCCCCAGGAAATGGGCATCTCCCACATGCTGGAGCACATGGCGTTCAAGGGCACCGCCGGCCGCAGCGCGCGCCAGATCGCCGAGGAGATCGAATCCGTCGGCGGCTATCTCAACGCCTATACCAGCCGCGAGCAGACCGCCTTCCATGCCCGCATCCTGAAAAACGATGTGAGGTTGGCGCTGGACATCATCGCCGACATCCTGGTCAACCCCACCTATGAGGCGGGCGAGCTGGAGCGCGAGCGCCAGGTGGTGTTGCAGGAATTGGGGCAGGCCCGCGACACGCCCGACGACATTATCTTCGACCATCTGCAGAGCGTGATCTACCAGAACCAGCCCCTGGGCTGGCCGGTCTTGGGCGACGAGAAGACGGTGACGTCCTTCACGCCGGCGGCGCTTCGCGACTACAGCGCCCGGCGCTATCGCGCGGGTGCGATGACGCTGGTGTGTTCGGGCGCGGTTTCTCATCAAGAGGTGGTCCGCGTCGCGGAAGCCAAATTCGCCGGCCTCAGGGCAGGCTCGGCGCCGGTGAGCGGGGCCGCGCATTATGTTGGCGGCGAGCTGCGGGTCCAGGAAGAACTCGAGCAGGCGCACATCGCCTATGCCTTTCCCGGCGTCGCCGCCAACGACCAGGATTTTTACGTCGCGCAGCTTCACGCCGTGGTGCTGGGTGGAGGCATGTCCTCGCGCCTGTTCCAGGAAGTGCGGGAGAAGCGGGGCCTCTGCTATTCGATCTATGCCTTCACCAACAATTTCCAGGATGGCGGTTTCACCGGCATCTATGTCGGCACGGGAGAAGAGGAGGCGGCCCAAATCTCCGCCGTGATCGCGGGCGAGATGGAAGCGCTTTGCGGCGCCGTCGACGAAGCCGAATTGTCCCGCGCCAAGGCGCAATTGAAGTCGGGACTTCTGATGGGACTGGAACGTCCCGGCAGCCGCGCCGAGCAGATCGCCGGCCAGATCTTCACCTTCGGCCGGGTGCAAAGCGCGGCCGAGATCGTGGAGCAGATCGACATTGTCGATGCCGCGGCGCTGAAACGCTATGCCGCGCGGGTGATGGCGAGCCCTTCCATCGCGGCGATTGGGCCGGTCGGGAAGCTCGAACGCCATGATCTGTTCGCCGCCCGGTTCGCACGGGCCCCTGAAGCCGCCGAATGATGAAACGGCCAGGCCCCGGCAAGATGAGTGCCATGATGCACTCGCGGCCGATGGCCTTCATGCGCGGCCTCACCTTTCCCGGTGGCCAGCAACCGGTGATCCGCGGGCAGGATGTCTATCTGCGTTATCCGCGCATCGGCGATTATGCGAGCTGGGCAAGGCTGCGCGGCGAGAGCCGCGAATTCCTCGCCAAATGGGAGCCGGTCTGGGCCGATGACGAACTGACAAAGGGCGCGTTCCGCCGCCGCATCAAGCGCTATCACAAGGAGACGCGGCTGGATTCGGCCTATGTCTTCTTTGTCTTCCGCGCCAGCGACGACGCGCTGATGGGCGGCTGCACCATTTCCAATGTGCGCCGCGGAGTCACGCAATGCTGCGCGCTGGGTTATTGGATCGGCGCCCGTTTCGCGCGCCGGGGCTATATGACCGACGCGATCAGGGCCCTGATCCCTTTTGTCTTCGGCACGCTGGGATTGCACCGCATCGAAGCGGCGTGCCTGCCGGAAAACGAAGCGTCGCGCAGCCTCCTGACCAAAGCCGGTTTCCGCGAGGAAGGGCTGGCCAGGAAATATCTCTTGATCAATGGCGAATGGAGTGACCATGTCCTGTTCGCCCTTCTGGAAGATGAAGCTTCCTTGAAGAATGCCGCGCGGCTAGGTTAGCCGCCCAACCTGTCCCGATACCGAAGGGGTTCATGCGTAAGCCGTTTTTTCTCGTGCTGATCGGTCTCTTGTTCGCGGGGCTGGGCGCGGCATGGGCGGCCCAGCCATCCGCTGTGGTGGATTTCGGCTCGAACGACAATGTGATCAATCTGAAGCCGGAACTGACGCCCTATCATGCTCCGGGCGGGCCGGAGGCCGATGGCTCGGTCTGGTACATGGCGGTGGTGACCAACAATTCCGTACGTCCCGCCATCCGCGTTCTCCTGGCGGGCCAGCCGCCCGGCATGGCGCTTCGCTTTTTTCCTCATCACGTGCGGCCCGCGATCCTGGCGGTGGCGAGTTCGGATTCCGGCGTTGTGGTCGAGCCCGCCAAAGCCTATGGCGCGCGCGCCTGGCGGGTGATCATTCCGCCCGTGACCCAGGTGGGCATCGCGCTGCGCGTGGGAAACGCGGCGACGCCGCCCTCCCTGCAGGCCTGGACGGAGCCGGCGCTCGCCTCCCATAACCGCCAGCTGGCGGTGTTCATCACCGCGGTGGGCTCGCTGATCGCCGCCGCCGCCATGATTACCGCCGGCCTTGCCATCCTGATCGGCCATTCGGCGCCGCGCTGGGTGGCGCTCACGCTGTTCATGCTGCTGTGGAGCTGGCTGGCGGGCACCGGCATGTTCGATGCCAGCCTCGCCACGTCGATCGGCGGACCTTATGGCCTCACCGCGTTTCTTACCGCGCTGGCGCTGGCCGCGGGTGCCAGGCTGGCCGATTCCATCGTCCCCGTGCGCGAAGTCCTGCCGCGTTATCGTCGGCATTTCCGCATCGTGCTTTATGTCCTGTGCGGCCTGGGCGCCTTGGCCTATCTGGGCGTGCCCGGCGCCACGCTTCTCACCGATATCGTGATCGTGCCGGGCAGCGCAGCGATCGCGCTTTATCTGATCATCTGCGGCAAGGAGGGCATGCGCGCTGCGCAAGTGATTGCGCCCAGCGCTGCGGCTTTTGCCCTGGTGGCGCTGGCGGCCGCCGTGACCAGCCTGGGCGCCTTGGGCGAGAGCTTGACCGCGCCCGCCACCACCGGAGGCTTCGCGGCGGCGGGCGCGATCCTTCTGGCGTTAGCGGTGATCGCCAGCGAAGAAATCGCGGTCCTGCCGTTCCTGCACGGCTCCCACACCGCGCGTCTTCTGGAAGCGCAGGTGGCGCCGGACAAGGCGCTCGATCCCGCCGCGCCGTTCGCCCACCTGGCGCTGGCGGCGATCGGCGCCGCGCATCAGGGCGTGTTCGATCTGGATTTCCGCGCCCAGCTTCTCACCTTGTCCGCCGACGCGGCTATGATGCTGGGGTTGCCGGCGCAGAAAGTCACGCTCTCGCATTCCGATTGGCTGGCGCGGATTCATCCCGAGGATCGTGAGATTTACCGCGATGCGCTGGTCCTGTTCCGCGAGCCGTCCGGCCAAGCCTTCCGCCTGGAATTCCGCGCCAAGGGCGCCAATGGCCAATGGCGCTGGCTGGAGCTTCGGGCCAGCATCGTCACCGACCAGGATGTGCCCTCCGATTGCCTGGGCCTTTTGAGCGATATCACCGACCGCAAGGAAGCGCTGCCCGCGTCGCGCGATCCGCTTATCGGGACTGGGCACGCGCGCCGCCTTGATGGATGCGATGACCGCATTGGGCGCCAGCTTGAGCAGCGCGCAATTGGCGTTGATCGACCTCGACCGTTTCAAGGCGGTGCATGCCAGCCTGGGTGATGCCGGCGGCGACGCGATTCTGCTGCACACCGCACGCCGGCTGAAAGAGCGCTACGGCAGCGACGCGCAACTCTTCCGCGTCGGCGGCGACGGCTTCGCGCTCCTGTTTGCGCAAGGTACGCCATCCCCCCAGGCGCTGGGCAACGCGCTGGTGGCGCTTCTCAACCCGCCTCATCCCTATGAGGGCCGCAGCATTTTCGCGCCTGCCAGCGTCGGCGTGGCGGGCGGCCCGGGCGATCCTGCCGCGCTTCTGCGCCATGCCGAACTGGCGCTGTCCGCCGCCAAGACGCGAGGCGGAACCTGCGCGCTGGTCTATGCGCCGGGCCTGGAAGCCGAAGCGCGCGCCGACAGCGTGGCCCTGGAAGCCGATCTCCGCCAGGCGCTGGCCGAAGGCCATATCGAGATTTTCTATCAACCCATCATGCGGCTTGCGGGCCGCTCGGTGGCGGGGTTCGAGGCGCTGCTGCGCTGGCGCCATCCCTCGAAAGGCGTGATCGCGCCGTCCGAATTCATCGCCCATTCGGAAGAAAGCGGCCTGATCGTGGAGCTGGGCCGCTTCGCCCTGGAACGGGCGGCGCGCGATCTCTCCCATTGGCAGCGTTATTTCCCGCTTTCGCCGGCCATATTCGCGAGCGTCAATCTTTCCAAACGGCAGTTGCGCGATCCCGGGTTCGAGGAAGCATTGGCGGCCACCATGAAGGCCAACGCGATACCGCCGGGGACGTTGATCCTGGAAGTGACGGAAAGCGCGGCGGCTGCCGACGCCAATTTCACCGCGCATCTGCCGCGCTTGCGCGCGCTGGGCGCGGGCCTGGCGATCGACGATTTTGGCACCGGCGTCTCCAATCTGAGCCAGTTCCGCGCCTGGCCTTTCGACACGGTGAAGATCGACAAGAGCCTGACGGCCCGCCATGCCGAACACGAAGCCGCCGCCGATTCCGGGCGGGTGCTCAACTCCATCATCACGCTGGCGCATGACCTGAAGCGCAACGTGGTGGCCGAGGGCGTGGAAAGTGCCGAGGATGCGGCCTGGCTGGCGCAGCAGGGCTGCGAATTCGGCCAGGGTTTTTATTTCTCGCCGCCGCTTTCCGCTGCCGAGGCGCTTTCCTTCATTGCGCGGCATCACGATGCCGCAGCAGCAACCTCCACCTGAACCACGCGTTTTCAACCACAAATGGAGATTTCGAACATGATCAAAGTGGGCGACAAAATTCCCTCGGCAACCTTGATGCAGATGAAGGATGGCGGGCCCAAGCCGGTTTCCACCGATCAATTGTTCGCCGGCAAGAAGGTGGCGCTTGTTCGCCTTGCCCGGCGCTTTCACGCCCACCTGCTCGGCCAAGCATTTGCCGGGCTTCGTCCAGAACTCCGAAGCGCTCAAGGCCAAGGGTATCGACGCCATAGCCTGCGTCTCGGTCAACGACGCCTTCGTGATGGGCGCCTGGGGCGAGCAGCAGAAAGCGGGCGACAAGGTGATGATGCTGGCCGACGGCAACGGCGATTTCACCCGCGCGCTGGGACTGGAGCTGGACGCCACCAAATTCGGCATGGGCAAGCGCAGCCAGCGCTATTCGATGGTGGTGGATGATGGCGTGGTCAAGCAGCTCGAATGTCGAAGCAACCGGGCGCGTTCGAAGTGTCGAGCGCCGACCACATGATGGCTCTGCTCTAGGCGGGTCTTCCGGGAATGGCGGCGCGGGCCAGCGCGTCCGCCCGCTCATTCTCCGGATGGCCGGAATGACCCGCCACCCAGCGCCACTCGAGTTGATGGCGCGCCATTTCCTGATCCAGCGCGCGCCACAAATCCTCATTCTTGACCGGCTTCTTGTCGGCGGTTTTCCAGCCTTTGACCTTCCAGCCTTTCAACCATTTCGAGGCGCCGTCCATCACATAGCGGGAATCGGTATGGATCGATCACGTGTGAGGTGCCTTTGAGTTTCCTCAGGCCTTCGATCACCGCCGTCAGTTCCATGCGGTTGTTGGTGGTGGCGGCTTCGCCGCCCGACAATTCGCTTTTCATGCGGACCGCTTCGCAGGATCGCGGCCCAGCCGCCGGGCCCGGGATTTCCCGAACAGGCGCCGTCGGTGAAAATCTCAACGCCGGCTCACAGCCCATACTCGCTGGCCTGCTTCACCTTCAGGTGAAAGCGCAGGCGCTTGGCATATTCGCGGGGATCCTTGGGCCGGACCAGGGCGTTGGGATCGGGATTGAGCCAGTCGTAAAGCCGGGTGAGCAGAAAGCGCAACGCCGCGCCCCGCATCAGAAGCGGCAGGGCGGTCTGTTCTCGGCGCCGGTCAGGGGGCGCGCCGGACTGATAGGCCGCGATCAGCGCCTTGCCCTTGGTGACGTTGTAGGCGCCGTCGGTTTCGAAGCACCAGCTGTTCAAGGTCACCGCCAGGTCATAGGCATACATGTCGTTGCAGGCGAAATAGAAATCGATCAGGCCGGAAACCTTTTCCTGCATGAAAAGAACATTGTCGGGAAAGAGATCGGCATGGATGACGCCGGCCGGCAGATCGCGGGGCCAGTCCTGCTCCAGATCGGCGAGCGCATCGCCGATCAGCTCGCCCAGATTCCGCTCCACCGCATCGGCGCGGGCGCGGGTGGCGTCCGCCAATTCGCGCCAGCCTTCCGGCCCCAGCGCATTGGCGCGGCGTGAGCGCGAAATCGCCGCCCGGCGCGGTGCAGCTCCGCCAGCGCCCGGCCGGCGGCGGCGCAATGCGCGGCTTCCGGCTTGCGCAGCGAGACGCCGTTCAGGAAGGTGAGGATCGCGCCCGCGCGACCCTTGAGCGTGAAGGACTGGGCGCCGTCGCGGCGCGCACGGGCAGGGGGCAGGAGACGCCTCGTTCCGGCCAGATGCTCCATCAGGCCCAGGAAGAAGGGCAGATCGTCGGTCCTGACGCGCTTTTCATAAAGCGTGAGGATGAAGGCGCCGCGGTCGGTCTGGAGGTAGAAATTGGAATTCTCCACCCCCTCGGCGATGCCCTTGAAGGCCAGCGGCGCGCCGATCTCGTAACCGGCGAGCAGGCCCTCCAGCTCTTCGAACCCGATATCGGTATAGACCGCCATGACGCCCCTGTGCGCGCGGCTGCTTCCCTTAAGCGGTGTGGGTGGTTAAAGTCCGCCGCCCCGAAGCAAAGCAAGGCCGAGAAGTCGGCCGGAGCCCCAAAAAAGTCAAGTATGACCCGGACCTTAACACCCGATGACCGTTTCCCGCCTTTCCGTCCTTCTGGTTGCCCTTCTGGCGCTCGCGGGCTGCAACAGCGACAAAGTCAACAATTGCCCCGTGGCCGTGATCCTGGCCGATGCCGGCGCAGATGACCGTCTTCCGCCCCGGCGCGCCGCAGGATCTGGCGGGCGAGGCCTACCGGGTGGCGCTGGCTGGGACTTCGCACCGATTGCAGCATCAACAAGAAGACCGGCGAGACCAATTCGTCGCTGCGGCTGAATTTCCGCGCCACCCGCGCGCCATCGGCCGACGGCGCGCATTACACCGTCCCTTATTTCGTGGCGGTAACCCAGGGCGACCGCTTGATCGAGAAACGCATCCTGCAGGTCAGCTTCGATTTCGCGCCCGGCGCGTCGGTCGGCCACCTTCACGCAATCGCCGGACGATTTCGATCTCCATGTCGAGAATGGCCATCAGCCTTACGAATATCAGCTGATGGCGGGCTTCCAGATGACGCCGGCGCAGGTGGACTACAACAAGAAGATGGGCCGCTACGCGCCATGACTTCGCTGGCCGCGGATCTGTCGCGCGTGGTGGAGGACGCCTTCGCCGCCGAAGGCTTGGACCGGCGCTTCGGCCAGGTGCAGGTCTCCGACCGGCCCGATCTGGCGCAATTCCAATGCAATGGCGCGCTGGCCGCGGCCAAGGCAGCCAAGGCCAATCCCCGCGCCATCGCCGAGAAGATCGCCGCGCGGCTGAAAGCCGATCCCCAATTCGCCAAGGTGGAGATCGCCGGCCCGGGCTTCATCAATCTCGATCTCACCGATGCGGCGCTCGATGCCCGCATCGCCGAGCCCGATGCGCCGCCGTCGTCCAACGGCAAGACGATGCTGATCGATTTTGGCGGCATCAATGTCGCCAAGCCGATGCATGTGGGGCATCTGCGCTCTTCGGTGATCGGCGACTGCCTGCAGCGGCTTTACCGGGCCAATGGCTGGCGTGTGGTGAGCGACATCCATCTGGGCGATTGGGGCCTGCAGATGGGGCAGTTGATCTCGGAGATCGAGGAACGCGGCATCGCGCCGCTCTATTTCGACGCCGCCTTTAAAGGTCCGTACCCGGAGCAATCGCCGGTGACGATGGAAGATCTGGAAGAGATTTATCCGGCGGCTTCGGCCGCCTGCAAGGCCGATCCGGCGCGGCTGGAGAAGGCGCGCCGCGCCACGGTGGAATTGCAGGAGGGCCGGCCCGGCTATCGCGCCTTGTGGCGGCATTTCGTGGTGGTGTCGGAAGCGGGCGCCAGGCGGGAATTTGATTCCCTGGATGTGCATTTCGACCTTTGGAACGGCGAAGCCAGCGTCCATGACCTGATCGCGCCCATGCTCGAAGATCTCAAGGCGCGCGGGCTTTGCCGACCATGAACGAAGGCGCGCTGGTGATCGAGGTGGCCCGCGAGGACGACAAGAAGCCGATGCCGCCGCTGCTTGCTGGTCAAATCCGACGGCGGGGTGCTCTACGGCACCACCGACATGGCCACCATCGTCGAGCGGATGCGCGATCAGGACCCCGACCTGATCCTCTATGTGGTGGATCACCGCCAGCACGGCCATTTCGAGCAGCTGTTCCGCGCCGCGCGCAAAAGCGGGATCGCCGGTAAGGCGCATCTGGAGCATGCCGGCTTCGGCACCATCAACGGGCCGGACGGCAAGCCGTTCAAGACCCGGGCCGGCGGGGTGATGAAACTCTACGACCTGATCGCCATGGCGGAGGTGGAAGCCAAATCACGCCTGGCCGAGCAGGGCCTGGGCGGCGATTATTCGCCGGAGGAACGCGACGCCATCGCCAAGCAGATCGCCATCGCCACCATCAAATTCGCCGATCTCTCCAATCACCGCACCACGGATTACATTTTCGACCTGGAGCGCTTCTCGCAGCTTCGAAGGCAAGACCGGGCCTTATCTCCAATATGCGGCGGTGCGCATCAAATCCATCCTGCGCAAGGCGCGCTGACGAGGGCTATCGCGCCGGGCACGCCCGCCATTCATTCGCCGGAAGAGCGCGACCTGGTGCTGCAACTTCTGTCGCTGGGCGACGCCATGCAGGCGGCGGAAGAGAAGCGGGCGCCCAATATCCTGTGCGACTATGCCTTCACCCTGGCGCAGAATTTCAGCCGCTTCTATGCCGCCCACCACATCCTGTCCGAGACCGGACGCGGGCCTGCGCGGCCGAAGCCGTCTGGGCCTTTGCGCCCGGGTGCTGGAGGTGATGACCCGGACCCTGGGCCTTCTGGGCATCGCGGTTCCCGAAAGAATGTGAATAACTTCCGGGGCTTGCGGCTTCGGTTTGACTTGGGGGACCCCCCACCTATGATGCCCGTTGACAGGGCTATCCGCCGTGAGGCGCCGTATCCCTGGCCAACCACATGACCCCGCGCGGGAGAGACCTCAGATCTTCGAGGCGCCGAAGGAGCAACCGCCCCGGAAACTCTCAGGCAAAAGGACCGCGCAGGAGATGAACTTCTGGAAAGCGGCGCATTTATTGTCGCGCCCACCGAAGGGGTAACCCCGGCGCTCTTTGTTGAGAGTGGCGGGGGAAATCTCTCAGGTCCCATGACAGAGGGGTGCCGTGCCGCCGCTTTTGGCGGGGGCGGGACTTCATTCTTTCGGGACCTGATGACAGACACGACCGAAACTCTGAAACACACGCCGCTGCACGCGCTCCATCTGGAGTTGGGCGGCAAGATGGTGCCGTTCGCGGGCTATGCCATGCCGGTGCAGTATCCGGCCGGCATTCTCAAGGAACATCTGCACACCCGCGAGAAGGCGGGCCTGTTCGATGTCTCGCATATGGGCCAGGCCTTTCTCAGCGGCGCCGATCCGGCGCGCGGCGCTGGAGCGCGTCACGCCCGCCGATCATGCCAGGGCATGCCGGAAGGGCATGCAGCGCTATGGCCTGCTGCTGAACGATGCGGGCGGGATCAAGGACGATTTCATGACCACGCGGCTGGCAGGCGAGCCCGCGCTTTATCTGGTGGTCAATGCCGTCGATGAAGGATGGCGACTTCGCCTATATCGGCGAAAAGCTCGGCGGGCGTGGCCGATCTCAAGCCCGCAGCCGCAGCGCGCGCTGCTGGCGCTGCAGGGCCCGATGGCGGCCGATGTGCTGGAGCGGCATGAGCCCCGGCATCTCGGCTCTCACCTTCATGCAGGCCGTGCGCGCCAATGTGGCCGGCGCGCCCGCCATCGTCAGCCGCACCGGTTATACCGGCGAGGACGGCTTCGAGATTTCGCTGGAAGGCAAGGACGCCGAGCGCGTGGCCCGCGCGCTTGTTGGCGGACGAGCCGACGTGCTGCCGATCGGGCTTGGCGCGCGCGACAGTCTGCGGCTGGAAGCCGGGCTTTGCCTTTACGGCCATGACATGGACGAGAGCATCGATCCGGTGGAAGCCAATCTCACCTGGTCGATGGGCAAGCGCCGCAAGGAAGCGCGCGATTTTCCGGGCGCCGGCCGCATCGCGGAGCATCTCTTGAATGGCGCGGGCAAAAAGCGCGTGGGGCTGAGGCCCGAAGGCCGCGCGCCTGCGCGCGAAGGCACCGAGATCGCCGACAAATCCGGCCGGGTGGTGGGCCATGTCACCTCCGGCGGCTTCGGTCCCAGCCTGAATGCGCCGCTGGCGATGGGCTATGTGGAAAGTGAATTCGCGCGCCCGGCACCAGGCTCGATCTGCTGGTGCGGGGCAAGGCGATGCCCGCGGAGGTGGTGGCGATGCCGTTCGTGCCCAACCGCTACAAGCGGCCACGAAGCAGAAAGCAAATAAAGGGAGTTGGGTGATGAGTGAAGTGCGTTTTACCGATCAGCATGAATGGGTGCGGCTTGATGGCGACGAAGCCACCATCGGCATCACCCGCCATGCCGCCGAGCAATTGGGCGATGTCGTGTTCGTGGAATTGCCCCAGGCGGGCCGCAAAGTGGGCGCGGGCGCCGAAGCCGCGGTGGTGGAAAGCGTCAAGGCCGCCAGCGAAGTCTATGCGCCGGTGGGCGGCGAAGTGACCGACGCCAATGCTGCGCTGGAAGCCGAGCCCGCCAAGGTGAACGAAGACCCGGAAGGCGCGGGCTGGTTCTTCAAGCTCAAGCTCGGCGACAAAGGCGAATTCGCCAAGCTGATGGACGAGGCCGCCTATCAGGAATTCGTGAAAGGACTTTGATCCATGCGTTACCTGCCGCTCACCGCCAGACGATCGCCGCGCCATGCTGGCCAAGATCGGCGCGCCCGATATCGACGCGCTGTTCCGGGACGTGCCGCAGGGAAGCGGTGGTGCCGCTGTCGTCTTTCGATCTGCTCCGACACCCAGGGCGAGATGGAGGTCGAGCGCGCTCTCGCCAAACTGGCGGCGCGCAATGTGGCGGCGGGCGCGGGGGCCTTTCTTCTGCGGCGCGGGCGCTTACAAGCATCATGTGCCCAGCGCGGTGGACCATCTGATCCAGCGTTCCGAATTCCTCACCGTCCTACACGCCGTACCAGCCGGAAATCGCGCAAGGCACCCTGCAGGTGCTGTTCGAATTCCAGACCCAGGTGGCGCTTCTGACCGGCATGGAGGTGGCCAATGCCTCGCTCTATGACGGCTCGACCGCCACCGCCGAAGCCGTGCTGATGGCGCAGCGTCTTACTCGGCGCAACAAGGCGATCCTGTCGGGCGGCCTTCATCCCCATTACGCCGAGACGGTCGAGACGGTGGCGAGGCCTCTCCGGACAAGTGACATCGCAGCCCCGTCACGCCGGGCAAGGCGGAAGACATCGCCGCCCTGATCGACACGGACACCGCTTGCGTGGTGGTGCAAAGCCCCGACGTGTTCGGCCTGATCCGCGATCTCAAGCCCATCGCCGAAGCGGCCCACGCCAAGGGCGCGCTCCTGATCGCAGTGGTGACGGAAGTGGTGTCGCTGGGGCTGCTGGAATCGCCGGGCGCGCAAGGCGCCGATATCGTCGCCTGCGAAGGCCAGTCCATCGGCAATGGCCTCAATTTCGGCGGACCCTATGTCGGGCTGTTCGCGGCGCAGGAGAAATTCCTTCGCCAGATGCCGGGACGGCTGTGCGGCGAGACAGTGGACGCCGGCGGCAAGCGCGGCTACGTGCTCACCCTTTCCACCCGCGAGCAGCATATCCGCCGCGAAAAGGCCACCAGCAATATCTGCACCAATTCCGGCCTTTGCGCTTTGGCCTTCAGCATCCATCTGTCGCTCCTGGGCGAGGAGGGGGTGACGCGGCTGGCGCGGATCAATCACGCCAAGGCAGCGAGCTGGCGGACACGTCTTTCCAAACTCAAAGGCGTGGAGTTGGTGACGCCATCCTTCTTCAACGAATTCACCTTGAAGCTGTCCAAGCCCGCCGCGCCGGTGGTGGACGCGCTGGCGGCGCAGGCATGTGCTGGGCGGCGTACCGGCCTCGCGGCTGATGCCGCATGAAGCGTCCGCGCGCGATCTTCTGATCGTGGCCGCCACCGAGACCAACACCGACGAAGATTTCGCCGCCTTCGAACAGGCGCTCAAAGAGGTGCTGGCATGAGCATGAACAATCAAGGCCGCCCTTCGCGGGCCACCTCGACCCAGGACAATGATCCTCCCACCATTTCGGGCGACCGGGGCCTCGATCTGGAAGCGCGGCTGATCTTCGAGATCGGGCGCGACGGCGTCACCGGCGTGGATCTGCCGGACGTCAAAGTGGGCGACGACCGGCTCCTTGGCGGCTTCGCCGCAAGGCCGCCATCGGCCTTCCGGGCCTCAGCGAACCGGAAGTGATCCGCCATTATGTGCGGCTGTCGCGGCAGAACTACGCCATCGATGCGGGGCTTTATCCGCTTGGGCTCCTGCACCATGAAGCACAATCCGCGGCTTAACGAGAAGATGGCGCGGCTGCCGGGCTTCGGCGATCTGCATCCGCTGGCGCCCGCGGTGGCCACGCAAGGCGCGCTGGCGCTGATTCAGGAATTGATGCGCTGGCTCACCACGCTTACCGGCATGCCGGCGGTGGCGATGTCGCCCAAGGCCGGCGCGCATGGCGAATTGTGCGGTCTGCTGGCGATCCGCGCCGCCGTCCAGGCGCGCGGCGAACACCGCAACCGCATCCTGGTGCCGGAATCGGCGCATGGCACCAATCCCGCCACCGCCGCTTTTGCCGGCTTTATGGTGGACGAAGTGCCCGCCAAGCCCGATGGCCGCGTCGATGCCGCCGCGCTCAAGGCCAAGCTGGGACCGGATGTGGCCGCCATCATGCTCACCAATCCCAACACTTGCGGGTTGTTCGAAGGCGAGATCATCGAGCATCGCCAAGGCGGTGCATGAGGCGGGCGCCTATTTCTATTGCGATGGCGCCAATTTCAACGCCATCGCCGGCCGGGTGAGGCCGGGCGATCTGGGCATCGACGCCATGCACATCAACCTGCACAAGACCTTTTCCACGCCGCATGGCGGCGGCGGACCTGGCGCGGGGCCCGTCGTGCTGTCGGAGCGTCTGAAGGCGTTTGCCCCGCTGCCGCTCCTGGTGGCGGACGGCGAAGGCCTCAGGCTGATCGAGGACCGCGCGCAATTGCCGGATGGCGCCAAGCCATTCGGCCGCATGTGCGCTTTCCACGGCCAGATGGGCATGTTCGTGCGCGCCTTGAGCTACATGCTCTCTCATGGCCGCGACGGCGTGCGCCAAGCCAGCGAAGACGCGGTGCTGTCGGCCAATTACATCCTGGCCTCGCTGAAAGACATCATGAGCGCGCCGTTCGGTGACGGGCCTTGCATGCATGAGGCGCTGTTCGACGACACCTTCCTGGAAGGAAGCGGCATCACCACACTCGATTTCGCCAAGGCGATGATCGACGAGGGCTATCATCCCATGACCATGTATTTTCCGCTTGTGGTGCATGGCGCCATGCTGATCGAGCCCACGGAATCGGAATCCAAGGAATCGCTCGACCGTTTCATCGCCGTGCTGCGCGGCCTGGCGGAGGATGCCAAGGCGGGCAAGCGCGAACGGTTCGAGGGCGCCCCCCGCTATGCACCGCGCCGCCGGCTGGACGAGACCGCGGCGGCCAGAAAGCCTGTGCTGCGCTGGAAGCCCGCGGTTTTGCCCGAGGCCGCGGAATAAGGCGATTAAGGATTCGCTAACCATCTTTTAAGGCGAAGTTAGCGGTTAGGGGCGAGGATGGCGCTATGGCCGCCCTCGACCTCTCTCGCATTCCCGCTCCCTCGCCGCGCGTCGTCGGCGATGTGTCGCCCGGCGACGGCGTGGTGAGTCTGGAACCGATCCAGCAGCGCGACTTGGAAAGCTTGTTCGTCTGGCTGAATGATTCCCGCGCGGCCACGCTCGATCTGCCGCACCGGCCGCTCGACTGCATCGCGTTCCGCGATTGGCTGGACCGGCTTCCCCGGGAAACCTCCCAGATTCTGTTCGCCATCCGCGAAGTGGGCCGTCCCGAGATGATCGGCTTCGTCCTGTTCAAGAATTTTCAGCCGGTCTATCAGACCGCCGAGCTGGGCGTGCGCATCGGCGTCGAAGGCGAGCGGGGCAAGGGCTATGGCACCCGCGCGGTGCGCCTCGCCATGGATTATGCCTGGCGGGTGCTCAATCTGCATCGCGTCAGCCTGCACGTGCTGGCGCATAACGAGCGCGCCATCGCCTCTTATGTCCGCGCCGGGTTCGTGGCCGAAGGCGTATTGCGCGAGGCGGCCTTCATCGATGGCCAGTGGCGCGATGTCGTGGTGATGGGCGCGCTCAAGTCCGGACACCCGACCCAGTAACCGGCTCGGTGGCGGGAACTATTGCAGTTTCCTCCTGGCGATGACGCGCTTGGGATAGGCGCCCTCGATGTGCTCGCGCAGATAGCTGCCGATGGAGTCCGCGAAAATCAGCGCGTCATAGACATCCTGCGGAACATTTTCATAGACGACCACCTGTCCGTCGCCCCGGAACTTGGCCCGGAGCCGGTGCGCGGTTTCATCATAGGCGACCGCTTCAACCATGACGGACTGCACATACGCCATGTGTAGGAAACGATACTGGAGGTAAATTGCTCCCTCACGAACAGCCGCTGGTTGAGCCGCAGGTATTGCATTTCATGCATGTCCCGTTGCGCACCAGGGTGAAATTTCCGCAGGCGCCGCAACTGTCGCCCTCAAAACCCTTCATGCGCGCTTCGGCGACGCGCCGCGAATAGACCTGCTTGGACGAAAGCGCCACCTCGATGCTGGCCACCTGGGCACCCACCGGATTGCCCACCAACTGGGCCTCCACGCCCGCGCGGATCTCGGACAGATCCAGCGCCTCGGTCTTCCTCGAACTCCGCTTCATGGAAATGCTGGTGCGCTTCCTCCGTCAGCATGCGGGGCTGGGCGCCGCCCTTGACCAGGGCAACGGGCTTCAAATGTCCGCGCAGATAGCCGGTCGAGGCCACTTTGGCGATCGCCACTTCCGCAGGACCGCCGCTCCGGCCCGCCAATGCCCATGTCATCGTCGGCGGGCACCACATGGGCGAGGTCGGTGCGACCCAGGTATGAAACGCCCAGTTCGCGGAAAATATAATCCAGCACGCTGGTGGCGCTCTTGATCGAGTTGTTGCCGATCACCACACCCGCCGGCTCGAAGCGGGTGAAGGTGAAGGCTTCCACGAATTCCTCCAGCGGCACGCCATATTGCAGGCCCACCGAGATGGCGATGGCGAAATTGTTCATCAGGCTGCGGAAGGCGGCGCCTTCCTTGTGCATGTCGATGAAGATCTCGCCCAGCCTGCCGTCTTCATATTCGCCGGTGTGGAGATAGACCTTGTGGCCGCCCACGATGGCCTTCTGGGTGTAGCTCTTGCGGCGATGGGGCAGGCGCTCGCGCTCCTGGGCACGCACCTTCTCCACCACCCGCTCGACGATGCGCTCGGTGACCATGGTCTGGGCGGGCTGCGCCGCGGGCCTGGCGTTCCGGTTATCATCCTCCTCATCCTCCTCGAAGGTGAAGGCGGTGGTGGCCAGCGGCTGGGACAGTTTGGAGCCGTCGCGATAAAGCGCGTTGGCCTTCAGTCCCAGCTTCCACGACATCATGTAGGCCTCGCCGCATTCCTTCACGGTGGCGGCGTTGGGCATGTTGATGGTCTTGGAGATCGCGCCCGAGATGAAGGGCTGGACCGAGGCCATCATGCGGATATGCGAATCCACGCTCAGCGCGCGGGTTGCCCACCCGCCCGCAAGGATTGGCGCAATCGAACACCGGCAAGATGCTCGGCCTTGAGATACGGCGCGCCCTCCAAGGTCATGGCGCCGCAGACATAGAGATTGGCGGCGTCCATATCGGCGCGGGAGAAAGCCCAAGCGCCTTCAGCATGTCGAACTCGGGCGCGTCCATCTCCGCGGCGTCGAGTTTCAGCACCTCGCGGCAGAATTTCTCGCCCAGGGTCCATTTGTTGAAGACGAAGCGGATGTCGAAGGCGGATTCCAGCGCCGCTTCGATCTCGCGGACCTGCTCCTCGCCGAAACCCTTGGCGCGCAGCGAATCCAGATTGAGCCGTCCGGTGAAGCTTTCCAGCGAGCCATAGCCCACCGCATAGGCGACGATGGCGTCGGCCTCGACATCGGTATAGCCCAGGCTGGCCAGTGCTTCGGGCACGCAGCGGTTGATGATCTTGAAATAGCCGCCGCCTGCCAGGGTCTTGAATTTCACCAGGGCGAAATCGGGCTCGACCCCGGTTGTGTCGCAATCCATCACCAGGCCGATGGTGCCGGTGGGCGCGATCACGGTGGCTTGAGCGTTGCGGAAGCCGAACTCCTTGCCCATCGCCAGCGCGTCGTCCCAGGCGCGGCCCGCGGCCACTGCCAGGTCCTTCTGCTGGATGGCGGAAAGGTCCAGCGCCACGGGCGCGATGGACAGCCTTTCATAGCCGGCGCTTTCGCCATGGGCGGCACGGGCATGGTTGCGCATCACCCGCAGCATCGCGTCCTTGTTGGCGGCATATTCCGGGAAGGGCCCCAATTCGCCCGCCATTTCGGCGCTGGTGGCGTAGGAGACGCCCGTCATCAGCGCGGAGATGGCGCCGGCGATGGCGCGGCCCTCGCGGCTGTCATAGGGAATGCCTGCCGACATCAAAAGGCCGCCGATATTGGCGAAGCCCAGACCCAGGGTGCGGTAGTCGTAGGAAAGCTGCGCGATTTCCTTGGAGGGGAATTGCGCCATCATCACCGAGATTTCCAGCACGATGGTCCAGAGCCGGACGCGCATGCTCGAAGCCGGTGACGTCGAAATTCTTGGGCGCCGTGTCGCTCCTGCGGAACTGCATCAGATTGAGCGACGCCAGATTGCAGGCGGTGTCGTCCAGGAACATGTATTCGCTGCACGGATTGGAGGCGCGGATCTCGCCGCCGGCCGGGCAAGTGTGCCAGTCGTTGATGGTGGTGTGGAACTGGATGCCGGGATCGGCGCAGGCCCAGGCGGCATTGGAGACCTTGTCCCACAATTCGCGGGCCGGGACGGTCTTGGCGATCTTGCCCGCAGCCGCGATAGGTGAGATTCCAGGTACGGTTTTCCAGCACCGCTTTGAGGAATTCGTCGGTGACGCGGACGCTGTTGTTGGAATTCTGGCCCGACACCGAGGTGTAGGCGTCGGAATCCCAGTCCGTGTCGTAAGTGGGAAATTCGATGTCCTTGTAGCCTTGGCGGGCGAAGCTGATCACCCGCTCGATGTAATTGTCGGGAATCATGGCCTTGCGCGCGGCGCGGATCTCGCGGCGCAGCGCCGGGTTCTTTTGCGGATCGAAGCAATCGCCGCCCGAACCCTCGCAATTGATGCAGGCTTTCATCACGGCCTTGAGGTGTCTGGCGGCGAGCTTGGAGCCGGCCACCAGGGACGCGACCTTCTGTTCCTCGATCACCTTCCAATCGATGAAATCCTCGATGTCAGGATGGTCGATGTCCACGATCACCATCTTGGCGGCGCGCCTGGTGGTGCCGCCGGACTTGATCGCGCCCGCCGCGCGGTCGCCGATCTTGAGGAAGCTCATCAGGCCGGAGGATTTGCCGCCGCCGGACAATTTCTCGTCCGCGCCCCTGCAAGCGTCGAGAAATTCGTGCCGGTGCCCGAGCCGTATTTGAATAGTCTCGCTTCGCGGGTCCACAGATCCATGATCCCGCCTTCATTGACCAGATCGTCCTTGACGCTCTGGATGAAGCAGGCATGCGGCTGGGGATGCTCGTAGGCCGAGCTGGACTTGGTCAGCCTGCCGCTCTTGTGGTCCACATAATAGTGGCCCTGGCCCGGGCCATCGATGCCATAGGCCCAATTGAGGCCGGTGTTGAACCATTGCGGGCTGTTGGGTGCGACTTTCTGCGTCGCCAACATGTGGCAAAGCTCGTCATAGAAGGCGCGGGCGTCGGCCTCGCCGTCGAAATAGCCGCCTTTCCAGCCCCAGTAGGTCCAGGTGCCGGCCAGGCGATCGAACACCTGTTTGGCGGAATGCTCGCCGGTGGTTTCGCGGCCGCTCCTGGGATCGGTCTCCTTGCGCCAGAGGAATTCCGGCACGCCTTCTTCCGGCAGGGGCTTCAGCCCCTTGGGCACGCCGGCTTTGCGGAAATATTTCTGCGCCAGCACGTCGGCCGCCACCTGGCTCCAGGCTTCCGGCACTTCGATGCCGTCCTGGGCGAAAACCACCGAGCCATCCGGGTTGCGGATCTCGCTTTTGGCGAGGCGAAACGCGATGCCTTCGTAGGGGGAATGACCCTCGACCGTGAATTGACGGCGAATGCGCATGGAAGCACCTCAGAACGATAAAATGGACGGCCCCAGCCCCTTCGCGAGCACCTTTGGAGGACAGTTCCCCATCCGCCGGAGGGCCCGGACGGCAGAGGCTTAAAGTCCGCCAGATTTGGTGGTCACAGGAGGTGACTGGCTCAAAGTATGGACACGGGCGGCGGAGGCTGCAAGACAGAAAGTGGTTAACGCAGTCAGTCCCACAACATCTAGTAGGTGCAAACGGGCCCAAAAAGCCGCGAGTCAAGCGGCGCCAGGTTTTCGTCGCAAAAATATTTTTCACTGTTTTTCATCACAGCGTCACGCGAGGCTGGGGATGCATTGTGGATAAAGAGTCGCGGCCATGCGCGGCTTTGCTTTGCAGCGTGAACCGTTGGCGCAAAAGAGGTGCGGCCCGTATAGTCCGCGCGAATCTTGGAACCCCGCACTCATGCCCTTTGTGAAGATGCTTTTCTCCTGGTGGAACTCGGCCACCCTCGGCACGCTTTGGACCACCTGGACGCAGGGCTCGGCGGTGGGCGCGGACGCGTTCGGCAACCGCTACTACCAGAACAAGGGCGGCTCGCGCCGCTGGGTTCTCTATAACGGAACCGTCGAAGCCAGCCGCGTGCCGCCCGACTGGCATGGTTGGCTGCACCATACCTTCGCCGAGCCGCCCACCAAGGCGCCGCTCAGAACCCAGTCCTGGGAAGCGCCGCATCTGCCCAATCTCACCGGCACCGACCAGGCCTTCCGCCCCGAAGGTTCGCTGCAGAGAAGCGGCCGGCGTCCCGCCGCAACCGGAGACTATCAGGCATGGAAGCCGGAATAGCGCGCATGCGCGACAACAATATCGCGGAAACCGTGATCGGCGCGGTGGTTGTGGCGGTCGCGGTGCTGTTTCTCGCCTTCATTTACACCCGCGCAGGTTCCGCCGGTCTTTCCGGCTATGAGATCCAGGCGCGCCTGGCGCGAGTGGATGGGCTGGGCGTGGGCACGGATGTGCGGCTGGCCGGCATCAAGATCGGATCGGTGTCGGACCTGACCCTCGATCCCAAGACCTATCTGGTCACGGTGCATATGAGCATCCGCAACGATGTCAAAATCCCGGCAGACTCTTCGCTGATGGTGACGTCTTCCGGATTGCTCGGCAGTTCCTACATCTCCATCTCGCCCGGCGGCGATGACAAGATGCTGGCCTCGGGTGGCATGATCGCGAACAGCCAGGGCTCGGTGGACCTGATGGGGCTGATCAACCGCTTCGCCACCACGCCGCCGCCGCAGAAGCCGCAGCAAACGGCGAAGCCCCAGCAAAGTCCGGGAGAGTCGCCTTGAAAGCGCCGCTGGTGATGGGATGGCTGCTGCTTTCCGGGATCGCGGGCGCGATGGCGCAGTCCGCACCGGCAACGGCACCTGCGACCGCGTCCGTTGCGACACCCGCGCCAAACCCCGCCGCGCCCGCTGGTGCCACGGCGCCCGAAGCGCCGCCCGCGCCGCCCCAGCCGCTGGCGGATGCCCCCGGCACCACCTTGATGCTGCGCGGTCTGGACAAGATCACGGGCAAGCCCACCAACATCGTGGCGCCGATCGGCAAGGCGGTCCAGTTCGCCACCCTCACCATCACCGCGCGCTATTGCTATTCCACGCCCGCCAGCGAGACGCCGGAAACCTCGGCCTTCCTCCAGATCGACGATCACCGTCCCGATCAAAGCGAGAAGCGGGTTTTCTCGGGCTGGATGTATGCGTCAAGCCCAGGCCTCAACGGCATGCAGCATCCGCTCTACGATGTGTGGGTAATCAATTGCTCCAATGGCGCGCCCAATACGCCGGTGGCGGCGATGTCCTCGACCGCGCCCGTCAAGGTGGCGGCGCCCGATTCCTCCGACAAGGACAAGGTCGAGCCGCTCCCCGCCGAAGCCGGGCGTTAATTTTTTTGCCCCCATCTGTCTTCCTCGGGACAAGCCCTCGGAAGACATATTCCCCCACCAATGGCTTCGCCATGTGGGGGAAGAAAGCCTCGACCAAGACGCACTGCCCGGTTCAGTTGCTAGGCCAGATAGCTTCGTGCGCGATCGCGATATGCAGCCGGGCGAGATAATCCTCGCGAGGAATTTCATAGGCGCCGAACCGGGCCAGATGCGCCGTGAGGAATTGCGCATCAAGCAGGACGAATCCGCCCCGGCGCAGGATCCCGACCAGCTCCACCAATGCCATCTTCGAGGCGTCGCGGATGCGGGAGAACATGCTTTCGCCGAAAAAGGCCGCTCCCAGCGAGACGC
The DNA here is from genome assembly GCA_963766265.1 of uncultured Alphaproteobacteria bacterium. Lineage (GTDB taxonomy): Bacteria > Pseudomonadota > Alphaproteobacteria > Micropepsales > Micropepsaceae > Rhizomicrobium. Next base: position 1,702,339 of record CAVXYX010000004.1, on the reverse strand, counting down.
CATAAAGGCCGCCGGCCAGTTCGTCTCCCTGCCAGCATTCGACCGAATGGGCATGACCGCCCAAATGCAGCGCCATGTAGAGATGCAGAATCTCGTCATTGATCCAGGTCTGCTCGCGGTCGGGGCCCGGCGCGGCGCAGGCCTGCATCACGTCACCGAAGGCGCGGTCGGTGGTGAAACGATAATCTCCGCTTCTCATGGTCTTCGCCAGCCGCTTGGGCAGGTGAAAGCCCTCGAGCGGAATCACGCCGCGCTTTTCGGGCGAAACCCAGTAAAGCGTGGGATCGTCGCGCCGTTCCGCCATCGGGAATAACCCCTGCGCATAGGCGCTGAGCAGAATCTGCGGCGTGAGCAAGGGGGCATGCATGGGGTTTTAATATACCCCCATCTGTCTTCCTCGGGACAAGCCCTCGGAAGACATCTTCCCCCGCCGGCGGCTTTGCCGCGCGGGGGAAGAAAGTCTCGGCCAAGACGTTCTGTCGTTACTTTTGGTTTATCGCCCAGGGTCCCGGGCCGGCGGCGGCAAAATAGAGGAACACGAAGCAATAAAGGATCGCCGCGGACCCGCCATTGATCACGGGATAGAAACTGTGCGGCGCGGATGTGACGATGGCCCAATGGCCAAGGAAATAGGCGATCGCCATCTCGCCGGAGCAGATGAAGGCGGCGTAGCGGCTGAAGAGGCCGATACAGACCAGGGCGCCCCCCACCAGTTCGATGGCGCCCGACCAACCTTCGATTCCATCGAAGGCAACGACTTTGTCGAACCCGGGTACATCGGGAAAATGCACGATCTTGGCGAGGCCGACGCTGAAGAACAGCAGCCCGGCGACGATACGCAGAATGCTTTTGATTTGTCCGGAATAGGAATCCAAAAAGCTCATGTAACCCCCAGAGGTTTGAGGGTCCACCATAGCGTAGATTTTTTTGCTCACCTAGACGGGGCCGACTGTGCAAGCACACATCAAACGGCGCGCAGCACGATCAGCCCGGCAGTGATCGCGGCCAAGCCCATCCAGCTTCGGACCGTGCCGCGCTCCTTGAGAAACACTTGACCGAGAATCACCGTGATCGCGCTGGAGAATGCGCTCAAGACCGGCACAATCACGGGGAAAGATGTCGCCAGCCCCGCCGTTAATGCCAGATAGGCGGCGGTGGCAAGGACTGTCGTGGCCGCGATCCATCCCAAGGCAGGCGGCGATGGGATTTTCAGGGAGACGCCGAAAATTCGCGCGGCCAGCGGCATCAGCAACCCGCCCAGGACATAATAGCTCCACACCGGCGCCAAAGTGCCCAATTGGGGAATCACCAGCCGGGCTTGAAGCCAATAGGCCATGCCGAACAGAAGGGCCGCGCCGGCGGCGGGAATTGCGCCGCTTTCGGAGGCGGGCTCGTGCGTTTGTGCGTCACGGCCGGCGGCGAACACACAGCCCAGGGTGATCAACGCGATCGCGGACCATTTGGGGGTGCTCAACACCTCGCCGGCAATGGCCGACAGGAGCGCGCTCACCCCGCCATAAGAGGCGGCGATGGGTGCGGCGACGCGAATGCGTCCTCGCGAAAGCGCCTGGCACACCAGGAAGGTGGCGCCAAGCAAGAGAAGATCGGAAAAAACCAGAACGCCCCATGCGCCGAAAGAGGCACGCGGCACGCCGCGGATCAGGATGGCAAGTGTGAGGAACGGCGCGGCCAGCCATTGGCCGTAGAGCATGGTGCGGAAGACGCCCGCGCCCTGGGCTGCGGGCCTTACCGTGAAATTGGCCGCGCCATAAAACAGCGCCGCCAGAAGTCCCAGGGAAATGGAAGCGCCCATCTTCGAGCGATGTCAGGTCTTTTGGCTGGCGAGATATTTTTCCAACCAATGAATCGAATATTCGCCGTTGATGATATCGGGCTCGCGCACCAGCTTCTGGAACAAGGGGATGGTGGTCTCGATGCCGTCCACCACCAGTTCGTCCAGCGCACGGCGCAGGCGCAGCAAACATTCGTTGCGGCTCTTGGCATGCACAATCAGCTTGCCCGCCAGGCTGTCGTAATAAGGCGGGATGCGATAGCCGGAATAGATCGCCGAATCGAAGCGCACGCCCAACCCGCCTGGCGTATGGAATTGGGTGATCTGGCCGGGCGAGGGGCGGAAGGTGAAGGGATTCTCCGCATTGATGCGACATTCGATGGCGTGGCCTTCGAAGACGATATCCTTCTGGCTGAAGGAGAGGGGATTGCCCGACGCCACCCGGATCTGCTCGCGCACGATGTCGATGCCGGTGATCGCTTCGCTGACCGGGTGCTCGACCTGCAGCCTGGTGTTCATCTCGATGAAATAGAAGCGGCCATCCTCGTAAAGGAATTCGATTGTGCCCGCGCCCAGATAGCCCAGCTTGGTCAGCGCCGAGGTGACGGTGCCGCCGATCTCGTCGCGCTCCTTCGCGTTAAGGGCGGGGCTGCCCGCTTCTTCCCAAACTTTCTGGTGGCGGCGCTGCAGCGAGCAGTCGCGCTCGCCCAGATGCACCACCTTGCCATGGGCGTCGGCCAGGATCTGCACCTCGATATGGCGGGGCCTGCCGAGATATTTTTCCATATAGACGGTGTCGTTGCCGAATGCAGCCTTGGCTTCGGCGCGGGCAGTGGAAAGCGCGAATGCCAACTCGCCCGCATTCTGCACCACTTTCATGCCGCGGCCGCCGCCGCCTGCCGTCGCCTTGATCAGCACCGGATAACCGATCTCGGCGGCCGTCTTGGCGGCGCCGGCGTCGGTCACCTCGCCGTCGGAGCCCGGCACGGTGGGAATGCCCAAGGCTTTCACCGTCTGCTTGGCGGTGATCTTGTCGCCCATCATGCGGATATGCTCTGGCGTGGGACCGATGAAGGTGATGCCGTGCTCACCCACGATCTCGGCGAATTTGGCGTTCTCCGAAAGAAAGCCATAGCCGGGATGGATCGCTTCGGCACCTGTGATCTCGCAGGCCGCGATGATGGCCGGGATGTTGAGATAAGATTGCGCGGCGGGTGCGGGACCCACGCAGACGCTTTCGTCCGCCATCCGCACATGCATGGCGTCGGAATCCGCGGTGGAATGGATCGCGACCGTGGCGATGCCCATCTCCTTGCAGGCGCGGATGATGCGAAGCGCGATTTCGCCGCGATTGGCGATGAGAACTTTCTCGAACATGCCTTAGCCGAGGATGAGCAAGGTCTGGCCGAACTCGACGGGCGAACCGTTTTCCACGCAGATTTCCTTCACCGTGCCGCTGCGGGGCGCGGGGATGGGATTCATGGTCTTCATCGCTTCGACGATGAACAGCGTCTCGCCTTCCTTCACCTGCTGCCCGACCTTGACGAAAGGCGGCTTGCTGGGCTCGGACGCGGAATAGACCGTTCCCACCATGGGTGAGGTCACCGCGCCGGGATGAGGGCCGGACGACACGGCGGCGGGCGCCGCGGCTTGCACCGGCGCCGCCATGACCGGGGCGGACGCAATGGCGGCCATGGCGCCGGCCCGTGCCACGCGGATGCGCGCGCCATTATGCTCGACCTCGATTTCGGTGAGGCCGGTTTCGGCGAGAAGATCGGAAAGGGCGCGGATTGCTTCGGCGTCTATGCCGGGCTTGTTGTCCGAAAGCCGCGCCTTGATGTCGTTCTTGCTGTTCATTTCTTGGATCCTTTAGGCCCGGCGAGAATGGCGGCGACCGCATCGATCGCCAGAAGATAAGAGTTCGCGCCCAGCCCGGTGATGCTGCCGGTAGCGGCCTTGGCGACATAGGAGAGATGGCGGTATTCCTCGCGCCGCGCGGGATTGGACAGATGGACCTCGATCACCGGCGGCTTCAGCATCTGCAGGGCGTCCAGGATCGCGACCGAAGTGTGGGTATAGCCGGCGGCGTTGACGATCACGCCGGACGCCATGCTGCGCGCTTCCTGCAGGAACTCGACCAGCTCGCCTTCCTTGTTGCTCTGGAGGAAGACGATGCTCAGGCCATGGCTTTTGGCGCGGGCGGCGCACAGCGCCTCGATCTCGCCCAGGGTGGTGCGGCCATAAATCTCCGGCTCCCGCGTCCCCAGCAGATTGAGATTCGGACCATTGATGATATATATAGGTAAGGGCTTGGATTTACTCGTATTTTTCGCCATTGCGTTTCTACCAGCGAAGCGGGTCCACGCCTTATAATGGCTAGGGGCTCCGGAACGGAAACCCTAAAAGACCGGGATCATGACATGGCGGCAAATCTGAATGTGACCCTGAACGGCGAAGCGCGCGCGATGAGCGCGGGGCTGACGGTCAAGGCCATGCTGGAGACGCTGGGGCTCGATCCCGCCAAGATCGCGGTGGAGCGCAATCTGGAAATCGTGCCGCGCTCGGCCTATGGCCAGGTCGCGGTGAGCGAAGGCGATCGTTTCGAGATCGTGCATTTCATCGGCGGCGGCAACGCTCCGTGGAATTGCCGCGCGAGGACAAGCCGCTGGTGATCGCAGGCAAGACCTACAGGTCGCGCCTGATCGTGGGCACCGGCAAATACAAAACTATGAAGAGAATGCCGCGCGCGCTGGAAGCCAGCGGCGCCGAAATGGTCACGGTGGCGGTCAGGCGGGTCAATCTCACCGATCCCAGCCAGCCCCGGCTGATCGATTTCATCGATCCCAAGAAATACACCTATCTGCCCAACACCGCGGGCTGCTTCACCGGCGAGGACGCGGTGCGAACCTTGCGGCTGGCGCGCGAAGCGGGCGGCTGGACCCTGGTCAAGCTGGAAGTGCTGGGCGACAAGAAGACGCTTTATCCCGACATGCTGGAGACGCTGCGCGCCACCGAGATGCTTTTGAAGGAAGGCTTCCAGGTTATGGTCTATTGCCAGCGACGATCCCTTGATGGCGAAGCGGCTGGAGGAGATGGGCGCGGCCGCGATCATGCCGCTGGCGGCGCCGATCGGCTCGGGCCTGGGCGTGCAGAACCCGGTGGGCATCCGCATGATCGTGGAGGACGCCAAAATGCCCGTGATCGTGGACGCGGGCGTGGGCACCGCGTCCGACGCCGCCATCGCCATGGAGCTAGGCTGCGACGCCGTGCTGATGAACACGGCGATTGCCGAAGCGAAGGATCCGGTGATGATGGCGGAAGCGATGAAGCATGCGGTCGAAGCGGGACGGCTTGGCCTATCTGGCGGGGCGCATGCCCAAGAAGCGCTATGCCGATCCGTCCAGCCCGCTGGCCGGGTTGATCTGAAAGGGCTAGGGGCGATGAAGAGGATCATGTTGGCGCTGGTCATCGCGGCATCGAGCGCCTTGGCGGCCGAGGCCGGTACCAATTTTTCCGCGCTCGCGGATTATCCCGCGCCCAGTTGTGCGAAAGCGGAAAAGCCGACTGACATTCCGCGGAATTAAGCTTGGCGAGGACGCCGGTGGCCTACAACAGGCGGATCCAGCAACACAATGAGCAAGTCGCGCATTATAACACGGCGCTGCACGACTATACGGCCTGCATGAACGACTATGTCGCCAACGCCCAGGCCGACATGGACGCGATCCGCGTCAAGGTGAACAAGGCGGTGGCGCGAGGGAAAAGCGCCCGACTAGCCTTGGGCGGAAAGGCTGCTGAGCAGTTCGTCGTCCACCGCGCCGGGATGCATCACGCCATTGACGATGAAGGTGGGCGTGCCGTCGATGCCCGCGCGCATCGCCAGCTTCTTGCTGGCGGCGATGGCATCATCGATGGCGGGATTTTCCATGTCCACTTTCAGCTTGGCCATGTTGAGGCCGGCCTTCTGGGCGTCGGCATAGATCATCGCCTCGTTGACGGGATCGGTCTCGTTCATCAGGAGGAAATGCAGCGCCAGATATTTGTCGGGCTGCAGTCGTGCCGCCAGCGCCACCCGCGCGGCCACGATTGAATCCGGCCCCTTGATGGGGAATTCGATGAAGGAGAAGCGCGTGTCGTTCTTGTGCTGCTGGTAGAATTTCTCCACCGCCGGCAGCGAAGCGCGGCAATAGGGACAATTATAGTCGTAGAATTCGACCACGCTTTTCTTGGCGTCGGCGGGACCGGTGACGAAGGCCACCTTGGTGATCGAAGAAAGGCGCCATGCCGATCTTCTTCATGGCTGACGGCGGCCTTGGCCTCTGTCGGCCGCTTCCTGCTGCTTCTGCAGCCGGTCAGTCATTTCCGCCACCAGTTCGGGATGGCCGAGGAGATAGGCGCGAATATTGCCGCCGCCCGCTCCGCCGGGAAGCAGGCCCCGGTCCGCCGCCGCGAACACGATCACCACCGCCAGCAACGCGCCGCCCAAGGCGGCGCCAAGGAACTTCAATCCGTCACGCATGGCTTGTCCTTATCGCTGCTGCGGCGTGCTGGCAATGCCGACAATATCGTTGGCGCGTTCCCAGTCCGGCGAGCCCTGGTCCAACCCGCGCCGTGCACGGATCGCGAAGATTCCGGCCTGCCGAAGCGAGCCCGCGCTGTAATAGGCTTCGGCGGTCGCAAGATTCGCCATCGGCTCGTTCTTCAGCATGCTGTAGGCCTGGGCGGTTTCATACCAGGTAAACACATCGTCATCCTCGACCAGCGAAGCGGCCTTGAGGTTTTGCAGCGCCGCGCTCGCCAGCCGGGAATCCTCGGTCGCAAGCTGCGCCACCGCCAGGCCAAGCCGCAACTGCGGCGCGTTGGGTCTGAGATCCACCGCCTTCTGATAGGCGGGAATGGCGAGGACGGGCTTTGCCATGCTGACGTAAATCTGGCCCAGCACTTCATAGAAGAAGGGATTGTTGGGCTCGTCCTGAGATCAGGCTGCTGGTGGTGGAGAGCGCCTTAGTCAGGTCCGGCTTGCGCAAATAAATCATGGCGCGAGCGTAGCGCGCGGGCTCTGAGGTGTTGCTCTCGGGATAAAGATCGAGCGCCTCCTGCACCGGCATGGTGAAGCCGGCCAGTTTTGCCTGCACCATCTCGAACGTGTGCGTGACCTGCGGCGGATCCTTCACGTCGCGCCAAGGCGAAGCGTTCACGCCTTGCTCGATATCGGCAAGACGATCCTGGCCGACAGGATGATCCACGGCGAATTTGTCGATCTTGTAGGCGCTTTGCGCCTCTTCGGCCGCGATCCGCTCGAAGGTCGAGTAAAGCCCCATCGGCGACTGATGGGTGGCGTTGAGCAGTTTGAGCGCGATCTGGTCGGCGGTGGATTCCTGCACGCGGGTGAAGGCGGCCATCTGCGCGTGGGCCATTGCCATGCCCGCGCTCATGATCACCATGCCAGCTTCGCCCGCGCCCAGCGCCATGGCGGCGGCGCCCAGCACCATCGAGAGCAGCATGGGGATCGGCGCATGCTGCCGCGCCCACTTCGCTGCGCGAAAGATGACCGGCGGCGATATGGCCGGTCTCATGCGCCATCACGCCGATCAATTCGTTGGGATTTTTGCAGTAGAGCATGATGCCGGACATGATGAATATATTCTCGCCGCCGTCGCCATAGGTGGCGAAGGCGTTCACCTCCGGAGAGCCGACCAGCCAGACGCGCGGGACAGGATCGATGCCGGCCGCCTTGGCCAGCGGCGCTTCGAAGCTTTTCAGCATGTCCTCGGTTTCGGTGTCGCGCAGCAGCGTGATCTCTGTGCCGAGGCGGGCGCGATGCCGAGGCCGGTGAAAGCAAACACGCCGGAAAGCGTGAAGCCGGTCGCGAACGCGATCTGGCGCCAGGGACGCCTGGAAACAGGGTCGATGTGCGGCAAGGATAAAGCCTCCCGATTACCCCCGTTCGCCGTGAAACTAGGAGGGCCGGGGATGAAGGTCAAATCCTGAACTGATTGCTCCAAGCGCCTTGTTCCGGCATAACCGGATGGTCTTCCTTCTCGGATTACAGGACTGTCATGCCGGGTTTTCGCGCCGCGTCTTTTCTTGCCTTGCCGTTGGCCGCTGCTGCTGGCGGGCTGCTCTGTCGGCGACACGATCAATTCCACCGTCAATTCCGCGCTCGGCGGGACGAACACGGCGCGGCGCACCCGATACCGGTTTGGCGGTGGGCGATGAGCCCTTCGCGGTCAAGACCGGCACCGCCATCCTGGGCGAAGGCGGCAGCGCCGCCGACGCCGTCACCGCGATGTTCTTCGCCATGACCGCGACCTATCCGGTGGCGGCGGGCCTGGGCGGCGGCGGCATTTGCCTGGTAGCGGACCCCGTCAAGGGAATTCGCGAATTCGATTTCCTGCCGCGCGCGGCCAAGGCGGGAGGCGCGTTTGCGGTGCCCGGCGCGGCGAGGGGTTTTTACGATCTTCAAACCGCGTATCGGCGGGTTGCCGTGGCAGCGCGACGTCGCCGGCGGCGAGGCTTTTGCCGCCAGCGGATTCCCCATCAGTCATGCTCTGGCGGTGCGGCTCGCCAATCTCACCGCCGTGATCCGGCAAGACCCGGCGCTGGCGGCGGAATTTCTCGATGAGCGCAGGCCGCCCCAAGCCGGAAGGCACGGTGGTGGCCAATCCCGCTTTGTCCCAGACCCTGTCAGCGATCCGCCTTTCCGGCGCGGATGGATTCTATAACGGCGCGGTGGCCGATCAGACGATCCGCGTGCGCGGCGGCGCAGGGCGGGGCGATCTCGCTTCAAGATCTTTCCGATTACCGCACGGCGGCCGGCAATCCGCGCCTGGTCACGGAAGGCAGATGTCAGCGCCGCGCTGCCCAATGCCTCGACCGGCGCAGGCGCCTTCGCCGCAGTCGCTGCTGGCCAACGCCGCGCGCGGCACCGCGCCTGAAAGCGCGGTGGTGGCGGCGGTGCGCCAGAGCCTCGCCAGTTTCGGCATCACCGCGCTTCCGCCCGATCTGGGCGGCACCGGCTTTGCCGCGGTCGACAAGAATGGCCAGGCCGCGGTGTGCGGCGTGACCATGAACGGCGCTTTCGGCGCCGGCCGCACCGCGGGCGGAAAGCGGCGTCGCTGCTTGCCAACGCTCCGGCGTCGCCTTCGGGCATGGCCGGCGCATTCCTCACACCCGTGATTGCGCGCGACAGCGGCGGCAAAGTGGTCCTGGCTGGCGCCGGCGCGGGCGGGCCCAACGGCACCGCGGCCATCGCCTATGCGCTATTGCGGGCTGGCGGCAGGCCAGCAGCATCGACCGTCCCGGCGATCTGCGTTCGACCGGCGCGGCGCCGGCCGTGACCGTGAATGTGATCAGCTGCGGAATGTCTGTGTGGCGTTGCCCGATCCCGGCGGGCACGGGTTGGGCGCGGCGAACGAGTGCGCAATGAAAGTCCATGGGAGCTGCCATTGCGGCGAGATCGTCTATGAAGCCGAGATCGATCCCGCTCAAGTGAGCATCTGCCATTGCAGCGATTGCCAGATCTTGACCGGCACCGCCTATCGGGTGAGCGTGCCGGCCAAGGCGGGCGATTTTCATCTCCTCAACGGCGTGCCCAAAATCTATGTGAAGACCGCCGACAGCGGCAGGCGGCGGGCGCAGGCCTTCTGCGCGAATTGCGGCACGCCGATCTATGCGTCGGATACGCATGAGCCCGCGGTGTTCAATCTGCGCACCGGAGCGATGGCGGAGCGCGCGCATGCTTGAAGCCGTGCGGCAGATCTGGTGCCGCTCCGCGCTCGAATGGGTGGGGATCTCAGCGGTATGGAGACGCGCGAGAGCTCAGTAGCCAAAGCGGACATCACGGCTATTTGTCGCCGCTGAAAGCTCGCTGCCACCAGCCCTTTTTGATCGGCTTGCCTGTTTGCGTCCCTGGGCGCGGTGTCGGCTACCGGCGTGGTGTCGGGAATGTCGTCCTGCAGCGACCAGACCGGCGCCGAGGGCGCACCGGGTGCGTGCGCGTGGCCCGAAACAGGCGTCGTGTCGATCTCCTCCGGTACGCCGAAACGTTCGGCTTCCGGCGGCAAAGCTGCGCGGTCCTGGTTGTCCTGATCGCGATTGCGTCCACCGCGACGGCCGCGCCGCCGCCTGCGGCGGCGCCCGCCTTCGCCGGGCTGTTGCTGGCCATTGCCGGAGGCCGCGAAGTCGGCCATTGTCCGCCTGGCCGTCGCCGGCTTCTTGCTCCAAGGCGCTGGCTTGGTTCGTGGCGGCGTGGCCGTTCTCGCTGGCCACGCGGTCTTCCTGAGGCTGCGCTTCCGGACTGATACCTTCGGGGCGCGGACCGCGATCGCGGTTGCGGCCGCGTCCACCACGCCGCCTGCGGCGGCGTCCGCGTCCACCTTCGCCGCCTTCGCGCGCCATCGCGGGGCATTGGCGCTTCCGCGCCATCGCTTTCGGCTTCGATCGTCTCGCCCGCCTCCTCGATGTCTTCTTCGATTTCCTCGGGCGACGATCTCGTCTTCCGGCTCGTCGGAGGGCACAAAGCCCGCCTCGATGGAAACGGCGTGGTTGCGCGGCCGGTCCTCGGGATCGCGCACGCGGATGCGCTCGAGCTCGAAATGGCCCGCCATCAGGCCTTCCTTGGGCTCGAAGGACACTTCCATGCCGTATTCGGCCTCGATGCGGGCCAAGTTCGCGGCGCTTCTGGTTGAGGGTATAGATCGCCACTTCATTGGCGACCTTCACGGTCAAGGCGCTGGCGCGATTCTTCTCGCCTTCTTCTTCCAGCGCCCGCAGCACGCGCAAGGCGGTGGATTCCACCGAGCGCACGATGCCCGCGCCGCCGCAATGCGGGCAGACGACGGTGGAGGAGGCGACCACGCCGGCGCGCAGGCGCTGGCGCGACATTTCCAGAAGCCCGAACTGGCTGATCTTGCCGATCTGGACCCGGGCGCGGTCATTCTTCACCGCTTCGCGCAAACGCTTTTCCACTTCGCGGTCGTTGCGGCCTTCTTCCATGTCGATGAAGTCGATCACGATCAGTCCGGCCAGGTCGCGCAGGCGGAGCTGGCGACCGACTTCGTCGGCGGCTTCCAGGTTGGTCTTGCGCGCGGTCTCCTCGATCGAATGTTCGCGGGTGGCGCGGCCGGAATTGACGTCGATCGAGACCAGCGCCTCGGTCTGGTTGATCACGATATAGCCGCCGGAGCGGAGCGTGACGGTGGACGAGAACATCGCGTCCAGCTGCTGCTCGATATGCAGGCGCTGGAACAGCGGCACCGTGTCCTTGTATTGATGCACATTGCGCGCCTGGGCCGGCATCAGCATGCGCATGAAATCCTTGGCGTTGCGGTAGCCCGCATCGCCCTCGACCACCACGTCCCGGACGTCCTTGTTGTAGAGATCGCGGATGGCGCGCTTGATCAGGTCGCCTTCCTCATAGACGCAGGCTGGGGCATGGGAGGAGAGGGTTTTCTCCCGGATCGTGTCCCACAGCCGCATCAGATATTCATAGTCGCGCCGTATCTCGATCTTGGTGCGGTTCTCGCCCGCGGTGCGGATGATCAGGCCCATGCCCTCCGGCAGTTCCAGGCCCTGCACCGCCGATTTCAGGCGCTTGCGGTCGCCGGCATTGGTGATCTTGCGCGAAATGCCGCCGCCGCGGGGCGTGTTGGGCATCAGCACGCAATAGCGGCCGGCGAGCGACAGATAGGTGGTGAGCGCCGCGCCCTTGTTGCCGCGCTCTTCCTTGACCACCTGCACCAGGATGATCTGGCGGCGCTTGATGACTTCCTGGATTTTGTAATGGCGGCGGCGCATCCATTTCTGGGGCGGCCGCTGCATCTGGAGCTTCTTGTTCGCCGGTCTGCGCCGGATTCGCCTTCGCCGCTCGACCGGCTCGATGGCGCCTTCGCTCTCTTCGGTGGCTTCGGCGCCGGCGATCTCGGCGTCCGGTTCCTGAACGGAGACCGGCTCGATCTCGCCCTCATTCTCTTCCGCCGCCTCGGCTTCGATCGCGTCACGCGTCGTGGCCATAATCGCCCGAATCCTCGTGCGCCGCTTCGGACTTGCTGACGGGGGTTTCGTCCTGGTCTGCGTGGTGTTCGATATCGTCCCGCGCGAAGCCGCCATGATTGACGAAAACTTCGTCGCCTACTTCCTCCGGATGATCTTCCTCGGGAGGGCGGCGGCTTCCTCGGGCTCGCTTTCCAGGATGGGCCCGATGCTGGCGGCATCCAAGGGGATGACGGCGCCATCGTCCTCGACGGTTTCCTCGGCGGCCTCTTCGGGTTCCTCTTCCTCGTCGCCTTCCGGCCTGGCCGCTGATGTCGAAGCTTTCGATATCGTCTTCCTGCCGGCGCCTGGCTTCGGCTTCCTGTTCGGCGAGCAGCGCCTGCCGGTCGGCGATCGGGAATCTGGTAATAGTCGGGATGGATTTCCGAGAAGGCCAGGAAGCCCTGGCGGTTGCCGCCATACTCGACGAACGCCGCCTGGAGCGAAGGCTCCACGCGCGTCACTTTGGCGAGATAGATGTTGCCCTTGAGCGGCCGCTTGCTGGCGGCCTCGAAATCAAATTCCTCGACCTTGGAACCGTCGAGAACCACCACGCGAGTTTCTTCCGGGTGGTTGGCGTCTATGAGCATGCGCTTGGACATGAAGTTCTCCGTGGCGCGCGCCTGCGTGCCGGATCGCGTTGTGACGCGAGGGCGGGGGCGGCTGCGGGCCGTGCTGTTGGGGGCAAGCGTCCACCGGGGCCCGGCGGCGTTGCCGCTGGGAGGATCGGATCAGGACGGAAATTGCCGGTCATGAATAACACTTAAAATTCGAGCCGCCGGAGGGCGGGAAGGCGCTGCCGTCTGCGATGGAGGGCGGCCCTCACACCGTCTCAACAAATATTTCTGGGGAGACGGCGGGGCATCCGGACCACCGCACCTTCCGGCGATGGCCGGGGCGGAGCAGCATGTGGAATCACTTGTAGGGGGCAGACTGCTCCCCGGCAAGGGTTTGAGGTCCCGTCTTGGCGCATAAAGAGCTTACTTAGACGTAAATATTTCTGGAGCCAATCTGCGCCTGATGATCCCGGTACGGAAAAAAAATACATTATATATCAGCATGATAGCCGGTATTTTGATCTGGTTTGGGCTGGCGTTGCAGGCTGCGGCGCAGCCCGACGATCCCATCGCCCGGGTCCTGCGTGGAGAGCAGGGCTCGTCTGCCCCGGCCACCAATCTTCCCGTTGCCCCCGCCAAGGCGGATGCCGCCGCAAGGGGCCGGCCCGTCGCCCGGCAGCAACGCCCAAGGCAGCCAACCGGTCGTGCTGAGCGCGCGCATCGGCGAGCATGACGACCGCACCCGCTTCGTCATCGAGCTGTCGCGACCCGGTCAATCTGCGCACCTTCACCCTCACCAACCCGGACCGGGTGGTGGTGGACATGCCGGAAGTGCAATGGCGGCTGGGCGCGCCGCCGCGGCCGTCCGGCCTCGGCTCGGTCAAATCCTATCGCTATGGCATATTCCGCAAGGGCAATTCGCGCATGGTGATCGATCTCAACCGCCCGGTGACGGTGTCGGATCCCCTGGTGATCCCGCCATCGAACGGGTTCGGCTATCGCGTGGTGATCGATCTTTTCCCCACGCCGCAGGGCAAATTCGACGCCAATGCCGGCTGGCCCGCCGATCTCAAGGCGCGGGAAACCGACGCCGAACGGCTGGCGTCCCTGGCTGCGGAGCCGGCAGCGCCTCGAAATCCGGGACACAAGGTGGTGGTGATCGATCCCGGCCATGGCGGCCTTGATTCCGGCACCAATGGCGTCAACGGCCTGATGGAGAAGGATCTGGTGCTGGCCGAAGGCCTGAAGCTGGCGAAAATGCTCAAGGCGCGCGGCTATGTCGTGCACATGACCCGCGACAGCGATGTCTTCATTCCCTTGCCGGAGCGGGTGGCGATCGCCCGCAAGCTCAAGGCCGACCTGATGATCTCGCTGCATGCCGATTCCAATCCCGATCCCCAGGTGAACGGGCTTTCGATCTACACGCTCAACGACGGCCGTTCCGACCGGGAGGCGGCGGCGCTGGCCACGGCGCGAAAACCAGTCCGACATCATCGCCGGCGTCGATCTCTCGCGCGAGCAACAGTCCGGTGGCGCCGATCCTGATCGACCTGGCCCAGCGCGACACCATCAACCGCTCGTCCCGCTTCGCCGAGACCGCGCTGAGCCAGCTGCACGGCGTCACCGACATTCTGCCGCGCAGCCCCCATCGCGCCGCCAGCCTGGCGGTGCTGGTGGCGCCCGATGTGCCGGCGGTCCTGATCGAGCTGGGCTATCTGTCCAATGAGTCGGACGCCGCGCAGATGAACACCGCAGGCCTGGCGGGAGCGGGTGGCGGACGCCATCGCCAAGGCGGTGGACCGCAATTTTTCCGCCAATTCCGCGGGAACTTTGCCCTAACTGCGCCATTAACCCTTTGCGCCTCTTTTCAAGCCAAAAGGGGTACTATAGGACAGCCCGCTCCGAACGGAGCGGGAAAGCGCGTTTATCCGAGGATCCATGATCCGCCGTCTTCTTGTATATGCCGGCCTTGGCGCCGCCGCCCTTGCCGCTTTGGCCGTGCTGGCGGGTGTCTTCTACCTCTATACCGTGACGCGCGACCTGCCCAGCGTCGAGGCGCTGCAGAATTACAGCCCGCCCGTCACCACCCGCGTCTATGCCGGCAACGGCACCGTGCTCGGCGAATATGCCCGGGAGTCGCGCATCTTCGTGCCGGCCGCCTTCATTCCCAAGCTGGTGAAGCAGGCTTTCACCAGCGCCGAGGACCGCAATTTCTACAATCATCCCGGCATCGATCCGTCCGGCATCCTGCGCGCCGCGATCAAGGATGTGGGCCTGGTGCTGGAAGGACGCCGTCCGCAGGGCGCCTCCACCATCACCCAGCAGGTGGCCCGCAATTTCCTGCTCAATTCCGACGTCAAGTTCAGCCGCAAGATCCGCGAGGCGATCCTCGCCATCCGCATCGACGCCACCTATCCCAAGGACAAGGTGCTCGAGCTCTATCTCAACGAAATCTATCTGGGCGAGCACAGCTATGGCGTGGCCGCCGCGGCGCTGAATTATTTCGGCAAGTCGCTGGACGATCTCGACGTCTCCGAAGTCGCGTTCCTGGCCGCCTTGCCCAAGGGCCCGGCCAATTACGATCCCCGCTTCAACCATGCCGCCGCGGTGGACCGCCGCAACTGGGTGATCGACCAGATGGCGGAGAACAACTACATCACCGACGCCCAGGCCAGCGCCGCCAAGGCCGAGCCGCTGGTCACCCAGATGCGCGCCCTGGGCAGCCAGGCCGCCGACGTGGATTATTATGTCGAGGAAGTGCGCCGCCAGCTCTACAGCAAATATGGCGAGAAGGCGCTTTACGATGGCGGCCTGCAGGTGCGCGCCTCGCTGGACACGCGGCTGCAGAATTACGCGGTGAGCGCGCTGCGCTCCGGGCTGGTGCGCTATGACCGCCGCCATGGCTGGCGCGGCGCCAAGAAGCATCTCGACATCGCCGGCGATTGGAAGGCGGAACTCGCCAAGCTTGCCTCCAATCCCACCGATCAGTCCGGCATCGAGACCTGGCGCATGGCCGCTGGCGCTGAGTTATCGACGGCAAGGACATCCGCATCGGCTTCGCCGACGGCACCACCGGCACGCATTCCCTATGACGGCTATAAATGGGCCAAGCCCGAACTGAAGAACCAGACCTGGGGCGCCGCGCCCAACAACGCCGCAACAGGTCGCCAAGCCGGGCGACGTCTTCTATGTCGAGCCCGAAGGCCAAGCCGGGCGAATTCGGCCTGCGGCAGATGCCCGAAGTCAACGGCGCCATTGTGGCGATGGACCCGCATACCGGCCGCGTGCTGGCGCTGTCGGGCGGCTTCTCCTACGCCTCCTCGCAATTCGACCGCGCCATGCAGGCGAAGCGCCAGCCCGGTTCTTCCTTCAAGCCCTTCGTCTATGCCGCGGCGCTGGACAATGGCTATACGCCGGCCAGCAAAGTGCTGGATGCGCCTTTTGTGATGGACATGGGCCCGGGCCAGGGCCTGTGGCGGCCGGAGAATTTCGAGCACGAATTCCTGGGCGACACCACGCTGCGGCGCGGCATCGAATTGTCGCGCAACGTGATGACGGTGCGGCTGGCCTACACGCTGGGCATGGACAAGGTCGTGCCTTATCCGATCCGGTTCGGCGTCTATGACAAGCTGCCGCCGCTGCTGGCCAATTCGCTGGGCGCCTATGAAACCACCTTGCTCCGGCTGGTCACCGGCTATTCGGAATTCGTCAATGGCGGCAAGAAAATCCAGGCCTCGCTGATCGACCGCATCCAGGACCGCAACGGCAAGACCATCTGGCGGCACGACGAGCGCAATTGCGAAGGCTGCGACGATGCGCGACTGGCACGGCCAGCAGGAGCCGCTTGCTGGCCGACACCGCGCAGCAGATCATCGATCCGCGCACCGCCTATCAGATCGTCTCGATGCTGGAAGGCGTGGTCCAGCGCGGCACCGGCCAGTCGGTGCAAAGCGGTGGGCAAGCCGCTGGCCGGCAAGACCGGCACCTCCTCGGATTCGCAGAGCGTCTGGTTCATCGGCTTCTCGCCCGACCTGGCGGCCGGCGTGTTTGTCGGCTTCGACAATCCCCGCACCCTGGGCCAGGATGTCAATGGCGAGGAAGAGCAGGGCGCCACCGTCGGCGGCCCCGATCTTCCGCGATTTCATGAAGGGCGCGCTGGCCGATGCGCCGCCCACCCCGTTCCGCGTCGCGCCGGGCATCGAGGAAGTGCCGATCGACTGGAAGAGCGGCGATCCCGTGCCGCCGGGTACGCCGGGCGCCATCATGGAAGCCTTCAAGGCGGGCACCGCGCCCGGCGAAGCCAACGCCCCCACATTTACCACCGTCACCGCCGGTGACATGGCGACGGGAACTGCCACCGCGCAGCCGGCCAATCCGAACCAGCCAGCATCCGCGCGGCACGCCCGGAGTGATCGGCGAAGGCACCGGCGGGCTTTATTGAGATCATGGCGGAGCGTGCCGGAAAAGCGGACGCCGGTTTGACGTCCAGCCGCACGGCCAAGCCCTCGACATCCATCGACCGCTCCTCGCGCCTGCAATTCTGGCTCCGCCGGGCGCGCGCCATCGTGATGGCGGTGCAACGCGACTCTGCGCGACGCCGAACCGGGGCAGATCATTCTTTGCGCCGCCATGGGCAGCTTCATCGGCGCGGTGGTGGATCTGCTGCGCGAGAGGCGTGGCTTGGCTGCATGTCTATGATTTCGGCATTCCCGCCGACCATTATCTGAGCGAAGGCATCGGCGTTTCCCGGATAAGGCTGCTGTTCGTGCCGCTGATGGGCGGACTGTTGCTGGGGCTGGCGGCGCGGGCGGTGCGCACCCGGCGCTTCAACGAGATCGTCGATCCGATCGAGGCCAATGCGCTGCATGGCGGGCGCATGTCGCTGCGGGATTCGATCTGGCTCACTTTCACCACCTTGATCTCCAACGGCGCCGGCGCGTCCCTGGGCATGGAGGCGGGCTACAGCCAACTGGGCGCGGGGCTTTATTCCTGGGCGGGCCGCTGGTTCCGGCTGCGCCGCGCCGATCTGCGCGTTTTCGTCACTGCGGGCGCGGGCGCGGCCATTGCCGCCGCCTTCAACGCGCCTCTGGCGGGCGCCTTCTATGGCTATGAACTGATCCTGGGCAGCTACACCACCAGGGCCCTGGCGCCGGTGGTGGTGGCGACGGTTGCGCCGCGCTCACCCAGCGCGCCATGTCGCACATGAAAGCGCTGTTCGACGTGAGCGGCAGCTTCAACGTCACCATCGGAAAGCTATTTCCTGTTCGCGCTGCTGGGGCTGGCGGCCGCCGGCGTGGCGGTGGCGGCGATGCAGGCCGTGACCTGGACCGAGCGAGGCCTGCGCGCACTCCAGATTGCCGGACTGGCTGCGCCCCGCCCTCGGCGGCGTGATCGCTGTCGGCGCTGGCGCTTTATGCGCCGCAGGTGCTGGGCAGCGGCCATGGCGCGGTGCAATTTCATTTCGACATGCGCTGGACGATTCCTGGCGCTTGCTCATTCTGCTGGTCATGAAGCTGCTTGCGTCGGCGATTTCGGTGGGCGCCGGCTTTCGCGGCGGGCTGTTCAGTTCGGCGCTGTTCCTGGGCACGTTGTTGGGCGCGGTCTTCGCGCAAGGTCGTGGCCTATTTCTCGCCCGCGCTGGAGGCCGAGCACAACGTCTTCATGCTGGCGGGGATGGGCGCGGTTGCGGCCGGCATCATCGGCGCGCCGCTCACCATGGTTTCCTGGTGCTGGAGGCGACCGGCGATTTCCAGGTCACCATCGCGGTGGTGATCGCGGTGACCATCGCCTCCACCATCGTGCGCATCCTGTTCGGCTATTCCTTCGCCACCTGGCGCTTCCATCTGCGCGGGCTTTCGATCCGCGGCGCCCATGACGTGGGCTGGATCAGCGACATGACGGTGGGACGGCTGATGCGCAGCGACGCCAAGACCGTGCCGGAAAATCTGGGCCTGCAGGCGTTGCGCGCCGCCTATCCGGCGGGAGGCACCAAGCGGCTCTATGTGGTAGATGGCTCCGGGCGGTTATATCGGCACCATCGATACCGCCGATCTGCACGACGCCGAGATCGACGACGCGCTGGACGGAGCGGTGGCGGGCGACCTGGCGGAAGCGCCGGAGCAGTTCCTGCTGCCGTCAGCGAGAATATCCGCAGCGCCCTGGCGCGGTTCGACGCGCTGCAGATCGAGACCTTGCCGGTGCTGCTCTCCCGCAGCCAGCAGACGGTGGTGGGCTATATGACCGAAGCCTATGCGCTCAAGCGCTATTCCGCCGAACTGGAGCGGATGCGCAGCGCCGAACTGGGCCAGCGCGATCTGTTCTCGATCGGGCCGCTGCCCGTCGAGCAAAACGCCCGGGCCTTGAAATTTGGTCTTTACCGGCCGTGACGTCGCGTCCTATATCCGCGCTCATGCGCCCGGAAACCCAACGCAGCGTCGAAGACATCCAGCAGGCCATCGCCCTGCTGAGGAGGCATCTTTGACTGGGACAAATCGCTGCGCCGCCTCGACGAGCTGAACGCCAGCGCCGAAGACCCCGCGCTCTGGAACGATCCCGCCAGCCGCGCAGAAACTGATGCGCGAGCGCCAGAAGCTCGACACCGCGCTGCTCGTCGGTGCGCGCAGCTGGAAAACGAACTGGCCGACGCCACCGGCCTGATCGAGATGGCGGAGGCCGAAGGCGACGCCGCCATGGTGGCGGACGCCGAGAGCGTCCGTGCCGGCGCTGCAGAAGCGCGCCGAACAATTGCGGCTGCAATCCATGCTGTCGGGCGAAGCGGACGGCAACGACTCCTATCTGGAAATCCATGCCGGCGCCGGCGGCACCGAAAGCCAGGATTGGGCCTCGATGCTGTTTCGCATGTACATGCGCTGGGCCGAGCAGCATGGCTACAAGCTGCAACTGATCGAGGAAAGCGAAGGCGAGGGCGCCGGGCTCAAATCCGCCACCCTGCTGGTCAAGGGCGAGAATGCCTATGGCTGGCTCAAGACCGAAGCCGGGCGTGCACCGGCTGGTGCGCATTTCGCCGTTCGATTCCAACGCCAGGCGGCACACGTCTTTCTCCAGCGTCACGGTCTATCCGGTGATCGACCAGTCGATCGAGATCGACATTCCGGAAAAAGATGTGCGCATCGACGTCTATCGCGCGTCAGCGGCGCCGGCGGCCAGCATGTCAACAAGACCGAAAGCGCGGTGCGCATCACCCATCTTCCCACCGGCATCGCGGTGGCCAGCCAGTCCGAGCGCAGCCAGCATCAGAACCGCGCCATCTGCTGGGACATGCTGCAGTTCGCGGCTCTACGAAATCGAGCTGGAAAAGAAGAAGGCCGAAACCGGCGCCTTTGTCGGCGAGAAGTCCGATATCGGCTGGGGCCACCAGATCCGCTCTTATGTGCTGCAGCCCTATCAGCTGGTGAAGGATCTGCGCACCGGCGTGGAAAGCCGCACGCCCCAGGATGTGCTGGACGGCGATCTCGATCCCTTCATGGCCGCGGCGCTGGCGCAGGAAGTCGGCGGCAAGCCGAGCGAAAAGATCGAAGATCTGGAGTAGACGGCTCGCGCCGCGCGCCGGTTCAGCGTCAGGTCGTCTGCAGCGGCGTCGAGCCCTGCCAGGCCCGGCTGCGGCACTGCAGATTGCGGGCTGCGGCTGGCGGCTTGCGCGTCTCGTCGCCCAGCGGATTGTCGGAATGGCGGCAATTGCCTTCGAAGAAGGCGCCGGCTTCCACCGCGAAGGCTTCATGCAGAATGTCGCCTTCGACATGGCTGGTGGCGGAGAGCAGCACCTTGCGGGCGCGGATGCGGCCGATCACCTTGCCGCGCACCGTGACGTCCTCGGCCCAGATCTCGCCATGGATTTCGGCCTTCTCGCCGATCACCAGGCCGACGCTGCGCACATCGCCTTCGACGATGCCGTCGATCTGCATGTCGCCGGTGGAGTTGAGCGTGCCCGTGACCGTGAGATCGGCGCTGATGATGGAGGGCGACGGTGCCGGAGCGGCCCAGCCGCTTGGGCGGCGGGCTGGCAGCGGGCTGCGCCGATGCTGGGGGCAGGCGGGGAAGCTGCATCTTTGCTTTTGCTAGAGAACATGACGGCCTGCCTCTATGAAATTGCTGGGATTTCGCACCACGTCGTCGTACCAGACTTCGTAATGGACATGCGGCCCGGTGCTGCGGCCGGTGGAGCCCACCCGCCCGATCGCGGCGCCTTTGTCGACCTTCATGCCGACCCCCACGGTAATCGCGGAAAGATGACCGTAACGTGTATGAATGCCCAATGCCGTGGTCGATTTCCACCATATTTCCGTAACCGCCGCGGTTCCCGGCGAAAATCACCGTGCCCGGCGCGGTGGCGTGCACCGCGGCGCCCCAGGGCCGGCGAAATCCATGCCCGGATGGAAGGCATAGCGGCCGGTGAAGGGATCGATGCGGGCGCCGAAGCCGCTGGTGCGGTCGAAGTCCGCGCCGTTGACCGGCAGCGCCAGGGGAATGTGGCGCATCTCCTGAGACAGGTCGCTCAGCTGATCCAGCACGGCGCTGGCGCGCAGATAGGCGGTATTGAAGGCGGGGTCGTCGATGCCGTTCGACCTGGACCCGGTCGAGCGGAATTTCCGGGCCGCCCACGCCTTCGCTCGCCGCGATCTTGTGCTGGAACTGGTCGGGATTGATGCCGGTGCGGCGGACCATATCGCGCAGCGCCGCCGACATCGCTGTAAGCGCGTCGCGGGTCTTGCCCATCAGCTGGGTTTCGGATGTCGCCCAGCGCCGCCACGCGCGCGGTCTGCTCGGCCAGGGCGCGCAAGCCCGGGATGCTGGGCATAGGCCGCCGAAAGCGCGCGCGGCGATTTTGGGCGCGGCGACGAAGATCGCCGACGCCATCTTGCGCAACTTCGCGAAGGCCTCGGTCCAGCAGGCTGGCATGGGCGGGCTTGGCGGTGCGCGGCTGGGGCGCGACCGGGCCCGGCATCACCGAGAAGCGTGCTGCCGCTGTCGGCGTCGCCGCCGAAATTGCGCCGCGTCGGCGCCGGCGACCTCCGAGGCTGTCGCTGGCCGGGCCGTCGTCCATGCTGGCCGCGGCGCGGAGCATTCTGCATCGGCACGGCGCGCGGCGTCGCGGGCGAGCCGATCGCGGCTTCGACCTGCGCCTTGCGGTTGAGGAAATTGGCGATGGCGTTCTGCTTGGTCTGCAGCTCGTCGGCGGTGGACTTGAACTTGTCCTCGGCGCCGACCAGCGCGCCGTTCAATTCGTCATAGGAAATCTGCAGATCGGCGAGGCGGTTCTCATAGGCCGATTGCATCTGCTGGAAGCGGTGATCCTTGGCGGCGATGATGCGGTCCTTGAAGATCACATTGACGGTGGCGAACGCCACCCAGCCCAGGAAGATCAGCGCCAGGCCCGCCAGCGTCGCCTGCAGCGAGGGACCGAAGGTGAAGAACTGCACCCGCCCATCGCTGCGGATATAGATCTGCCGCTCCGGAAAGGTTTCGTGCAGCCAGGCCCAGACGCGCTCCATCAGCGTGCCGTCATCTGCCGGACGTTCGCGCGCGACTGTGCGCTGCCGCCCGCGGCGGCATTTCACCCGTTGCGTCCTTGCCGATCAAGCCGCGCTGCCAGAAAAAGGATCGCGAGGTTAACCGCGGCCCGAACCGCTTGGCGGAATGCGTTTCACAGCGTTTTCGCCGCGGCGAGCACGGCCTCCACATGTCCGGGAACCTTGACCTTGTGCCAGGCCTCGGCGATCACGCCCTTGGCGTCGACCAGGAAGGTGGCGCGCTCCATGCCCATATATTTGCGGCCATAAAGGCTTTTCTCGACCCAGACGCCCCAGTCCTCGGCCGTCTTGATTTCGGGGTCGGAGCCCAGGGTGATCTTCAGTTTGTGCTTTTTCCTGAATTTCTCGTGGGACTGCCAGGCTGTCCTTGGAAACGCCGATCACAGCAATGCCCAGTTTGTCGAATTTCGCGGCGGCGGCGGTGAAATCCATCGCCTCCCTGGTGCAGCCGGACGTGTCGTCCTTGGGGTAAAAATAGAGCACAAACGGGCTGGCCCTTGAGGCCGGCGCGCGAGAGCTCCGTCCCCGTCATCGGTCGCCAGCTTGAAATTCGGGGCCTTGTCGCCCGCTTCCAACGCCATCTCGCCATCAGCCCGAAACAGCCGTCCGGGGCTTAACTTATAGAGGCCGGACGGAGCCGAGCGCAACCCGAAATATCTTTACAAGATGCTGGGTTCTCTGCCCTTTTTAGGCCCAACAGGTGCGATAGTGCTCGACCTTCCAGCCCGGACCGACCCCTTTGAGACTGCCTTTCGCCAATTATGTCAAGGCCCACCACATCAGCCGTGCCGCCGTCTGCGTGGGCGGGCTGGTGGCGGCGATCGTGTTTTTCGTGGCGGGCGCGGGCATCCGCCTGCTGCTGGGGCCGGTTTCGCTGGGGCCTTTCGCGGGAACTCTGGCGGGCGCGATCCAGCAGGCCTTGCCCGGCATCACCCTGAAATATGATCAGGCGGCGATCGAATGGAGCCGCGACGAAGGCCGGGTCAATCTGGTCGTGCTGGGCGCCCAGATCTTCGACAGCAACGGCCGCGTCGTGGCCGCAGGCGCCCAAGGCCGATATCGATCTGGCCGCGCGCGCCGTTTCTCTCCGGCCAAGTTCGCGGTCCAGCGCATCACCCTGGTCGGCGTGCAGCTTTCCCTGGTGCACATGAAGGAGGGCGGCATCCGGCTGGGCGCCGAAGGCGACAAGGGCGGCAACGATGTCCTGGCCCGCCTCAATGACGTGATCGAGGCCAAGGGCTCCGCCACCTCCGGCCTGCAAGAGCTTCGCGGTGCGCAACGCGCATCTCACCTTGTTCGACGAGACCACCGGCCTCAATGTGGTCGCGCCGCAGCGCCAGCCTGATGCTGTCGGCCAAGGGCAACGCCATCGCGCTGCATTCCGATGCCGATGTGATGATTTCCGGCCGGCCCGCCGCATGTCAAAGCCGATGTGACCTTGCCGCCCGACAAGGGGCCGATCAATGGCAATGCCTGATCACCGGTCTGGATCTGCGCGCGCTGGCCGCCAACGCCGCCGATGTTCAAGCCGCTGAAAAACATCGCGCTGTCGGTCAATCTGGCGACGCGCTTCACCGTGGCGCCGGGCGCCCATGTCACCAGCGGCGGATTTCGATCTCACCGCCGCGGGCGCACTGCCCTTGGCGGCGCTCGAAGGGCAGGCGCGCTGCATGTGCGCCAACTGCATCTCAACGGCGATTATGACGGGGTCAAAAACCATCTGGCGCTGAACCAGGCCGTCGCTCGATGCCCGCGAAGGCATCATGCAGCTCAAGGGCGGCGCGGATTTCCATTACGACCAGGGCGAGCTGGCCAGCATCAGCGCCGGGCTGACTTCCTCGCGCATCGCGCTCGAACATGCCGGGCATCTTCGCCCAACCGGTCGGCTTTCAGGCGTTGCAGCTCGAGGGCGACTATCAGATCGCCAGCCCGCACAGTTCGACATCAAGCGCGCCAGCCTGACCGCGCCGGCCTTCGCGCTTGTCCGTCCAGCGGCAGCATCGCGCTGGGCGCCGAAGGCCAGGCGCCCGGTCTCGCCTTGAACGGAAAGCTGGCGGCCGCTGCCGGTGCGCGACGCTTGCTGCATTACTGGCCGCTGCCGGTGGCGGAACGGCGCGCGCGACTGGATCGCTGCCAATATTTTCGCGGGCTCGCTGGGGCCGCTGACTTTCGAGACGCCATTTCCCGGCCGGGCATGCTGGATCAGGACGATCTTGCCGGACGATGCCCTGAAGCTCACTTTCCCGATGAGCGGGCGTGGAGGGCAATTACGTCAACGGCCTCACCCATGTGACCGGCGTTTCGGGCACCGCCACCTTGCTGGGCGACACTTTCACGGCCGATTTCAACGGCGGCCGCGTCGGCAATCTCGTGGTGCGCGGCGGCCATGCCGTGATCCCCACCCTGCATATCCATGGCACGGTCGGCCAGTTCACCGCCCATGTCGATGGCCAGATGCCCGAGATCATGACGCTGATCGACATGAAGCCGCTGGGCTATCCCACCCGCTTCGGCATCGATCCGAAACAGACCAAGGGCGCCGCCAGCACCGATCTCGCTTTCAGCGTGCCGATGCTGCAGGATCTGCGCGGTCGACGCGGTCGGCATTTCGGTCAAGGCGCAGGTCAACGATTTCGCGGTGACGCTGGGACGGCTCAAGCTCACCAATGGCGCGGTCAATTTCGATATCGACAATGACCATCTGCATCAGACCGGCAGCGCGTCACGCTGGCGGATTCGCGCTTCACCATCGACTGGCTGGAAGATTTCAAGACCACCCAGCCGATCACCACGCGGATCAACGCCAAGGGCGTGATGACCGACGCGGCGCGCCAGACCCTGAATATCGGGCTGCAGAACATCCT
Source organism: uncultured Alphaproteobacteria bacterium (assembly GCA_963766265.1). Lineage (GTDB taxonomy): Bacteria > Pseudomonadota > Alphaproteobacteria > Micropepsales > Micropepsaceae > Rhizomicrobium. The sequence continues at coordinate 1,677,546 of CAVXYX010000004.1, read as the reverse complement.
GACCGGTCCGGTGCCGGTGAGCGCCGACATGCAGGGCCATCGCGGCCAGCTGACCACCGCCGATGTCACCATGGATCTCACCAATGCCGGCGCTGACCATTCCCATCCTTCATCTGGGCAAGCCGGCGGGCAGGCGGCGGCAGCGGCCGTGTCACCGTCAATTTCGCGCCGGGCGACATCATCCACGACGAAGCCATCCGCGTCACCGGCCCCAATGTCAGCCGCCAACGGCACCGCCAGTTTCGACCGCAATGGCGCGCTCTCGGTGCTGAATTTCCCGTCCGTGAAGATGGGCGCGCTGAACGATCTGTCCTTCACCCTGACGCGCACGGCGGCGGGCGACGACTATGTGCTGCGCGGCCATTCGCTGGACGGCTCGCTGATCGGGCGCAATGTGGGCGAAGCCGACGGCCGATCCGGCGAGCGAGCCGTCCGCGCGACGAAACGCCCACCGGACCGTTCCATATCGACGCCAAGCTGGACCGGCTGGCGATGCGCGACGGCGTGGCGATCGCGCCTTTCAATCTCGATCTTGCCGGCGTCGGCAACAAGCCGTCGGCGCTGACGCTTTCCGGCGGGCATCGGCAAGGCGGCGCGATCAGCGGCAGCCATCGAAACCACGGCGACCGGGCGCAAGCTGACGATTCAATGCCGGCGATGCCGGGCAGCTGATCCAGGGCCTGTTCGCTTTCGAAAGCATCAAGGGCGGCAAGCTGCAAGCTGACCGCCGACGCTGCCCGGACGCGCCAGCGATCCGGATCCGGCGCCGGGCAGCACGCCGGACTATCAGGGCACGCTGGACATCGACAATTTCCAGGTGGTCAACCAGCCTTTGCTGGCGCGGCTGTTTTCGGCCGGCTCGCTCACCGGCATGGGCGATCTGATGGGCGGCGACGGCATTTCGCTTGAGAAGATGAACGTGCCCTTCAGCTCCAAGAACAATGTGATCAGCGTGCATGGCGCCATCGCCCGGGGCCGCGCCATCGGCGCCACCGCCGACGGCTATATCGACCGGCCCAAGAACCAGGTGGCGCTGAAAGGCTCGCTGGTCCCGGCCTATGGCCTCAATTCGGTGTTGGGCAATATTCCGCTGCTGGGCGATGTGCTGGTGTCGAAGAAAGGCGAGGGCATATTCGGCGTCGACCTATTCGGCCACCGGCAATCGCCGACCAGCCCAAGATCGACGTCAATCCGCTGTCGGTGCTGACGCCGGGAATCCTGCGCCGGATTTTCGAGGGCCATATGCCGACCGCCGCCAACGCGCCGTCGAACCAGGCGCAAGCCGCCGACCGCTGCCGGCGCCGCCGAAACCGTCGCCGAACTAGAGCGGCTTCACCAGCACGTGCTTTTTCTTGCCGCTGGAGAGCTTCAGCACGCCGTCGCTGTTGAGCGCGGATGCATCCACCATCAAGCTCGGGATCGCTGACGGTCGCGTCGTTCAACTTGAGGCCGTTGTTGGCGATCAATTTGCGCGCTTCGGAATTCGATGCTCGCCAGGCCGGCCGCCACTGCGAGATTGAGAATCCCGTCCGGCAATTTGGCGTGGATGGTGGGCAGGCCTTCCGCCATCGCGCCTTCCTCGAAGGCGCGCCGCGCGGTGTCGGCGGCTCGCTCCGCGGCCTCGCGGCCATGCAGGATGGCGGTGGCTTCCGTCGCCAGGATTTTCTTGGCGTCGTTCAGCTCCGCGCCCTGCAGTTTTTCCAGCCGCGCGATCTCGCCTTCGGGCATGATCGGTGAACAGGCGCAGGAAGCGGCCGACATCGCCATCCTCGGTGTTGCGCCAGAACTGCCAATAGTCATAGACGCTGAGCATGTCCTGGTTCAGCCACACCGCGCCCGCGGCGGTCTTGCCCATCTTGGCGCCCGAGGCGGTGGTGATCAGCGGCGTGGTGAGGCCGAACAATTGCGCCACGCGCCATGCGGCGGCCCAGTTCGATGCCCGAAACGATATTGCCCCATTGGTCCGAGCCCGCGGATTGCAGCCGGCAGCCGTAACGCTTGTTGCAGCTCGACGAAATCATAGGCCTGCATGATGGAATAGTTGAATTCCAGGAACGACAGGGCTGCTCGCGGTCCAGCCGCAGCTTGACGCTGTCCATGGTCAGCATGCGGTTGACGGAGAAATGCCGGCCCACTTCGCGCAGGAAGGGAATGTATTCCAGCCGGTCCAGCCATTCGGCATTGTCCACCATGATGGCGTCGGACTGGGCCGTCGCCGAATTTCAGCAGATGGCGCACGCCGCCCAGCATGCTCTGCTTGTTCTCCTCGATCTGCTCGGGCGTCAGGATCAGCCGCGTCTCGTCCTTGCCGGAGGGATCGCCCGCCTTGGTGGTGCCGCCGCCCATCAGCAGGATGGGCCGGTGGCCGGCCTGCTGCAGCCGGCGCAGGGTCATCAGCTGCACCAGATTGCCGATATGCATGGACTTGGCGGTGCAGTCGAAGCCGATATAGGCGGTGACGCGCTCGCGCCCGAACAGGGCGTCCAGTTCGGCGCGGCGCCGGAGCAGTCGTAATAGGCCCCGCGCGCCACAAAGGTCTTGAGGAATTCGGACTGGAATTGCGGGGCGCGGCGGGCATCTATAAAGCAGTTCGTCCTGTGACATGCTCGGCAGCGGGCCATAGCATAAATGGCGGAAATTTCGAAAGTCATCGGCCTGATGAGCGGCACCTCGCTCGACGGCGTGGATGCCGCCCTGATCGAGACCGACGGCGAGGATATGGCGCGGCCCCTGGCCAGCCTGACCATTCCCTATGGCGAGGAGACCGGGCGCTGCTGCGCGCGGCCCTGGAGGAAGCGCGCGGCGTGGCGGAAGGCGCGCCGGTGCCCTATGCCATCCGCGACGCCGAGCGGCTTTTGACCGAGGCCCATGCCGAGGCGGTCAAGGCGCTGCTGCAGCAAGGCCGGCCTGACGGCAGACCAGGTCGCGCTGATCGGTTTCATGGCCAGACCATCCTGCACCGGCCGGAGCAGCATTGGACCTGGCAGATCGGCGATGGCGCGCTGCTGGCGCGGCTGACCGGCATCGATGTGGTCAATGATTTCCGCAGCGCCGACGTGAAGGCGGGCGGCCAGGGCGCGCCCCTGATGCCGCTCTATCATGCCGCGCTGGCGCGGAAGTCCGGGCCTGGCCCTGCCGCTGGTGGTGATCAATATCGGCGGCGTCGCCCAGGTCACTTATATAAGTGGCGACACGGTGCTGGCCTTCGACACCGGCCCCGGCAATGCCCCGATCGACGACTGGATGCACACGCATCAGCGGCAAGCCGGTGGACGAGGACGGCGCCTTCGCCCGCACCGGCAAGATCAACGATGCGGCGCTGGCCAAGATGCTGGCCCATCCTTTCTTCGCCCGCGTGCCGCCCAAATCGCTGGACCGGCTGGATTTCGGCAGGAGGCGGTGGCGGGGCTGTCGCCGGAAGATGGCGCCGCCACCCTGACCGCCTTCACCGCCGCGTCGCTGGCGCGGGCGCGCGAACATTTTCCCGAGCCCGCCGCGACCTGGGTCGGTCAGCGGCGGCGGACGGCACAACAACATTCCTGATGGATCAATTGCGGGCGCGGGTGAATGCGCCGGTCTCTGGCGGCGGAAGACGCCGGCTGGGACGGCGATTCCATGGAAGCGGAAGGCTTTGCCTATCTGGCGATGCGCTCGAAGAAGGGTCTGCCGCTGTCGCTGCCGACCACCACCGGCGTCAAACAGCCCATGACCGGCGGCAAGTTTCACCGCAAATCCTGAACGTAGTTGGCTCTTGAGCCAGCGAAGGCAGAGGGGGTTAAAAGTTCAACGCCCTTCGCGCGGCTTGCTCATCATGTTGGAGACATATTCCTTCACCGTCTCCACCACGTCGGCTTCGTGCTTGTCGAAGAAGTGATTGGCGCCTTCGATCTTGTTGTAGGTGATCTTGATGCCCTTCTGGGCGGTGAGGCGGTCCACCAGCTTCTGCACATCGGCTTCCGGCACCACATTGTCCTTGGTGCCATGCACGATCAGGCCCGAGGCCGGGCAGGGCGCCAGGAAGGCGAAGTCGTACATGCTGGCCGGCGGGGCGATGGAGACAAAGCCGGTGATCTCGGGCCGGCGCATCAGAAGCTGCATGCCGATCCAGGCGCCGAAGGAGATGCCGCAAACCCAGACATTCGATGGGATTGGGGTAAAGCGTGTTCATCCAGTCCAGCACGGCGGCGGCGTCCGACAATTCGCCCGAGCCATTGTCGAACGTGCCCTGGCTGCGGCCCACGCCGCGGAAATTGAAGCGCACCGTGGTGCAGCCCAGTCCGTGGAACATGTGAAACAGGTCATAGACCAGGGGATTGTTCATGGTGCCCCCGAACTGGGGGTGGGGATGCAGCACCAGCGCCATGGGCGCGCCGGGGGCCTTCTGGCGCTGATAGCGGGCTTCGATTCGGCCGGCCGAGCCGGGAAGAATGATGTCAGGCATGGATCTTCCCCGCCGGGCGGGCCTGCGGCTTTAGCATAGCGGAAAACTCGGATTTACGGTCGCCGAAATCATTCAGAAAACTGTTCATTCTCAATGGTTTGGCAAATGGCAGGCGAGTAGAGAATGGCAAATACTTGACCATGGTGGTCGGGAAATCTATATCCCTGCTACCGGAATCTGAGGCTTTTTTCCAGGCGGGCCGCGCTTCTTACACCAACGGCCGCTCCCAAGCCCAAGAAAAAACGCCGCTATTTGAAGGAGATCGGACATGCGGCTGAGCACCAAAGGGACGTTATGCGGTGATGGCGATGGCCGACCTGGCCGGGCACGCCGCCAGAGCCGAACCCCACGAGCAGGCCAAGCCCGTGGCGCTTGGCCGATATCGCCGAGCGCCAGGATATTTCGCTGTCCTATCTGGAACAGCTCTTCGCCAAGCTCAGGCGCGGCGGCCTGGTCACCAGCGTGCGCGGTCCCGGCGGCGGCTATCGCCTGGCCCGGCCTTCGGGCGAGCTGCGCATCGCCGACATCATCGTGGCGGTGGACGAGCCGATCGCCGCCACGCGCTGCAAGCCCAATGGCTCCAAAGGCTGCACCAAGACCGGCGCGCGCTGCGTCACCCATGATCTGTGGGAAGAACTGGGCCAGCAGATCCATGTTTTCCTGTCGTCGGTGTCGCTGGCCGATGTGGTGGAGCGGCGGGTGCTGGGCCGGTCGCGGCCCTGCAATGATTTCGACGGCAACAGCGCCGTCAGCGACAGGGCGGCGGCGCCGGATTTCGAAGCGGCCTGAGCCAGCATGCCCTATTGCGATCACAATGCGACGGCGCCGCTGCGGCCCGAAGCCCGCGAGGCGGTCGAGCGCGCGCTTTCGCGTCACCGGCAATCCGTCGTCGGTGCATGCCGGCGGCCGCGCCGCGCGCGCGATGGTCGAAGAGGCGCGCGAGCCGGTGGCGCAGCTGGCCGGCGCGAAGTCCGAATCACGTGATCTTCACCAGCGGCGCCACCGAAGCCAATGCATTGGCGCTGTGGGGCGCGGTCGAAGGCGCGCGACGGGATGCGGGCAAGCCGCGCATCACGCGGTTGTTCGTCTCGCGCCATCGAACATAATTCCGTGCTCAAGACCGCCGAAGCGATGGCGGAACGCGTCGCGGGCATTCGCCTGGAGATCGTGCCGGTGACAGCGGACGGTGTGCGTGGATGTCGAAGCCCTGGCGTGGCGCTGCGCGAAGGCAAGGGCCGCGCCCTGGTCGCGGTGATGGCGGCCAACAATGAAACCGGCGTGGTGCAGCCCATCGCCGAGATTTCGCGCCTGTGCCGCGAGGCCGGCGCGCTGCTGCTGGTGGATGCGGTGACGGCGGCGGGAAAAATCGACCTCGATGCCGGCCTTTGCGATTATATGACGCCTTCCGGCCACAAGCTGGGCGGCCCGCAAGGCGTGGGCGCGTTGATCGTGCGAGCGGCGCGCCGCTGGCGCCGCAATTGGTGGGCGGCGGCCAGCAGAAAGGCCTGCGCGCGGGCACCGAAAATCTTTCCGGCATCGCCGGTTTCGGCGCGGCGGCGAAGGCGGTTCTGATCGATGACGAAGAACGCGCGCGCGTCGCCGGCCTCCGCGACGATTTCGAGACGTGCGCTGAAAGAGGCGCTGCCCGAGGCCGTGATCTTCGGCGCCAATGCGCCGCGGCTGTCCAACACCTCCAATGTCGCGCTGCCGGGCCTTCGCGGCCGAGAATATGGTGATCGCGCTCGATCTGGACGGCGTGATGGTGAGTTCCGGCTCGTCCTGCTCGTCGGGCAAGATCGCCGCCTCGCATGTGCTGTCGGCGATGGGGATGACGACGATCTGGCTGGCGCCTCCATCCGCGTCAGCTTCGGCTGGAATTCCAGCAAAGAAGATGCCGATGCGGTGGTCGCGTCGCTGGTCAAACTCCGGCAGCGCGCTCGCCCGCGCGCCGCCGCGTGAGGAGAAAGCATGTCCTCCGCCGCTCTTGAAACCAAGACAGCAAGTCGCCGAACTGGGCGAGAAGTACAAATACGGCTTCGTCACCGATATCGAGATGGAGCGCGCGCCCAAGGGCCTGAACGAAGACACGGTGCGCTATATCTCGGCCAAGAAAGGCGAGCCGGAATGGATGCTGGAATGGCGGCTGGGCGCGTTCCGCCGCTGGGTTTCGATGAGCGAGCCCAAATGGGCCCGGGTGCATTATCCGCCCATCGATTATCAGAACGCCTATTATTACGCCGCGCCCAAGAACACGCCCATGAAACAGTCGCTGGACGAAGTCGATCCCAAGCTGCTGGAGACCTACAACAAGCTGGGCATTCCGCTCTCGCGAACAGATGGCGCTGGCCGGCGTGGCGGTGGATGCGGTGTTCGATTCCGTTTCCGTCGCCACCACCTTCAAGGAAAAGCTCAACGAAGCGGGCGTGATCTTCTGCCCGATCTCGGAAGCGATCCGCGATTATCCCGAGCTGGTGAAGAAATATCTCGGCACGGTGGTGCCGGTGACGGACAATTTCTTCGCCACCCTGAATTCGGCGGTCTTCTCCGACGGCACCTTTGTCTATGTGCCCAAGGGCGTGCGCTGCCCGATGGAGCTTTCCACCTATTTCCGCATCAATGCCAGCGAGACCGGCCAGTTCGAGCGCACCCTGATCGTGGCCGATGAAGGCTCTTATGTCTCCTATCTGGAAGGCTGCACCGCGCCCAAGCGCGACGAGAACCAGCTGCATGCCGCGGTGGTCGAGCTGGTGGCGCTGGACAACGCCGAGATCAAATATTCCACGGTGCAGAACTGGTATCCGGGCGACGAAGAGGGCAAGGGCGGCATCTTCAATTTCGTCACCAAGCGCGGCGATTGCCGTGGCGACCGCTCCAAGATTTCCTGGACCCAGGTCGAGACCGGCTCGGCCATCACCTGGAAATATCCCAGCTGCATTCTGCGCGGCGACGACAGCGTGGGCGAATTCTATTCCATCGCCATCGCCAACAATTTCCAGCAGGCCGATACCGGCACCAAGATGATCCATCTGGGCAAGAACACGCGCTCGCGCATCATTTCCAAGGGCATCAGCGCCGGCAAGGCGCAGAACACCTATCGCGGGCTGGTGAGCGTCTATGGCAAGGCCGAAAATGCCCGCAATTTCACCCAATGCGACTCGCTTCTGATCGGCAAGGAATGCGGCGCCCATACCGTGCCCTATATCGAAAGCCGCAATCCCTCGGCGCGCGTCGAGCATGAAGCGACCACCTCCAAGATCGCCGAGGATCAGCTGTTCTATTGCCTGCAGCGCGGGCTGGGCCAGGAAGAGGCGGTGGCGCTGATCGTCAACGGCTTCTGCAAGGAAGTGCTGCAGCAATTGCCGATGGAATTCGCGGTCGAAGCGCAGAAGCTGGTGGGCATTTCATTGGAAGGTTCGGTGGGTTAATCATGCTTGAGATCAAGAATCTTCACGTCGCGGTGGACGGCAAGGAAATCCTCAAGGGACTGAGCCTGCGGGTCGATGCCGGCGAGGTGCATGCCATCATGGGACCGAACGGTTCGGGCAAATCCACCTTGTCTTATGTGCTGGCGGGCCGCGCGGGCTATGAGATCACCGAAGGCAGCATCACTCTATAACGGCGAAGACCTGGCGGCGTTGCCGCCGGAAGAGCGCGCCGCCAAGGGCGTGTTCCTGGCCATGCAATATCCGGTGGAGATTCCCGGCGTCACCACCATGATGTTCCTGAAAAGCGCCATCAACGCCCAGCGCCGCGCCCGCGGCGAAGCCGAGCTGGACGCGATCGGCGTGCTGAAGACGGTGCGCAAGAAGGCGGCGGCGCTCAATGTCTCGGAAGAGATGCTGAAGCGCGCCTTGAATGTGGGTTTCTCCGGCGGCGAGAAGAAGCGGCTGGAAATCCTGCAGATGGCGCTGTTCGAGCCCAAGCTGGCGATCCTGGACGAAACCGATTCCGGCCTGGATATCGACGCCCTGCGGCTGGTGGCGGAAGGCGTCAACGCCCTGCGCGCGCCCGAACGCGCCATGCTGGTGATCACCCATTATCAGCGCCTGCTCGATTACATCGTGCCCGACCGCATTCATGTCCTGGCCAAGGGCCGCATTGTCGCCGAAGGCGGCAAGGAACTGGCGCTGGAGCTGGAAGCCAAGGGCTATGAGCAGATCATAAAGGACGCGGCATGAGCGCGCTGGCGCTTCCCACCCGCCGGGTCGAGGAATGGAAATATTCCGACCTTGCGCGCGCCTTGGGCGATGCCGGCTTCGGCGAGGACAGCGCGCGGGCACTGGTCGGGCCCGTGCCGCCAGGCGTGGAAGCGTTTTCACCTGGATGAACCCAACCGGCCCGACTGGGTGAAAGCCCATTACGGCAAGCTGCCCGCCAATACGCGTCAGCGCGGTGTCGCTGGCCAAGGCCAGGGGCGGCATCGCCCTGCGCGTGCCCAAGAACAAGCACATCGAAGCGCCGCTGGCGCTGGATTTCAGCGGGCCAAGGCCATGTGCGGGCGCTGCTGGTGCTGGACGAGGGCGCGTCGCTCACCCTGATCGAGCGCTCCGACGCGGCGCGATACCCGCAATACCGGTTTCGAAATCGTGCTGGGCCGCAATGCGCAGCTGGATCATGTCCGCATCGCGCCCAATTCCGCCGCAGTGCAGGTCGAGGAAATCTCCATGACCCTGGCCCATGACGCGCAGTATCGCGGCCATTTCGCCAATTTCGGCGCCAAGCTGTCCCGCCTGGAACTGGATATCGCGCTGGAAGGCGAAGGCGCCGAGGCGCATCTTTCCGGCGTCAGCGTGCTGTCGGGTGACGTCCACGCCGATGTCACCACCCATGTCACCCATGCGGTGGGCCAGACCCAGAGCACGCAATTGTTCAAGAAGGTGGCGGGCGGCAGGGCGCCCAGGCCGTCTATCAGGGCAAGGTGACCGTGGCGCACGGACGCCGACGGCTCCGACAGCCGCCAGACCGCCAAGGCGCTGTTGCTGGGCACCCGGGCCGAAGCCGATCTCAAGCCCGAACTGGAAATCCTGGCCGATGACGTCAAATGCGCCCATGGCGCGGCGGTGGGCGATCTCGACGCGGATTCCCTGTTCTATCTGCGGGCCCGCGGCATTCCCGAGAAGGACGCGCGCCATCTTCTGCTTCATGCCTTCCTGGAAGATGCCGTTGCCGGCATCGCCAATACCGATCTGCGCGAGACCGTGCGCGGCGCCGTCGCCCATGCCCTGGACAAGGTGACGGCATGACCGCGGCCGGCCAAAATCGTTCCCGCCTTCGACGTGGAAACGGCCCGCGCCGATTTCCCCATCCTGTCGCGCCAGGTCTATGGCAAGCCGCTGGTCTATCTCGACAGCGGCGCTTCGGCCCAGAAACCGCGCGCCGTGCTGGAAGCGATGACGCGTTTCGCCGAAACCGATTACGCCAATGTCCATCGCGGCGTGCATTATCTCTCGGCCGCCGCCACCGACGCCTATGAAGCGGCGCGCCGCACGGTGCAGAAATTCCTCGATGCCGCGCGCGAGGACGAGATCGTCTTCACCAAGGGCGGCACCGAGGCGATCAATCTGGTCTCCTATTCCTTCCTCGCGCCCCGCATCCAGCCGGGCGATGAGATCGTGCTCTCGGTGATGGAGCATCATTCCAACATCGTGCCCTGGCATTTCCTGCGCGAACGCCAGGGCGCGGTGCTGAAATGGGTGGATGTGCGCGACGACGGCAGCCTGGATATCGAGGCGCTGGACGCGGCCATCGGCGCCAAGACCAAGCTCGTCGCCATCACCCATATGTCCAATGTGCTGGGCACGGTCACGCCGCTCAAGGAAATCGTCGCCCGCGCCCATGCCAAGGGCGTGCCGGTGCTGGCCGATGGCTGCCAGGGCGCGGTGCATGAGATCGTGGACGTTCAGGCGCTGGACGTCGATTTCTACGCCCTCACCGGCCACAAGCTTTACGGGCCCACCGGCATCGGCGCGCTTTATGCCAAGCGGGCGCATCTCAAGGCCATGCGGCCCTTCAATGGCGGCGGCGAGATGATCCGCGAAGTCACCCGGGATATCGTCACCTATGCCGATCCGCCCGCGCGTTTCGAAGCCGGGCACGCCCGCCGATCATCGAGGCGGTGGGCCTGGCGGCGGCGATGGATTATCTGATGGCGTTCGACCGCGCCGCGGTGAAGGCGCATGAACATGACCTTCTGACCTATGCGCGCGAGCGGGTGCGCGACTTCAACTGGCTGCAGGGTGATCGGCGACGCGCCGGGCAAGGGCGCGATCCTGTCTTTCGAAGCCGAGGGGATGCATGCCCATGATGTCGCCACCATATTGGATCGTGAGGGCGTGGCGGTGCAGCGCCGGCCATCATTGCGCCCAGGTGCTGATGGAACGGTTCGGCGTGGCCTCGACCAGCCGCGCCAGTTTTGCGCTTGTACAACAACCGGGCCGATGTCGATGCGCTGGTGGATGCGCTGGGCAAGGCGCGGGAGATTTTGAGCTGAGTCATGGATCCGTCGCTGCGCGAGCTTTACCAGGAAGTCATCCTCGACCATTCGCGCCACCCGCGCCATTTCGGTCCGCTGGATCACGCCACCCACAAGGCGGAAGGGTACAATCCGCTCTGCGGCGACCGCGTCACGGTGATGCTGGTGCTGGGCCAGGACGGCCGCGTCGCCGACATCAAATTCGAGGGCAAGGGCTGCGCCATCAGCCAGGCTTCGGCCTCGATGATGACCGAGATGCTGGCCGGGCGCACGCTTGCCAGAAGCGCAAAAGCTGATGGATGGTTTCCTGCATCTGGTGAAAGGCGAGGACGGCCAAGGATCTCGATGCCGACGACCGCGAACATCTGGACGTGATGGCGGGGATCTCCGAATTCCCCATGCGGGTGAAATGCGCCACGCTGGCCTGGCACACCTTCAAAAACGCCGTGGATGAGGGGAAAATACGACGGGAGGACGCAGCATGAGCGAGGCTCTCCAATCCGCGCTTCAGCTCCCAGGAACTGGACGAATTCACCTCCAAGCTGGTGATCGCGCTGAAGACTGTATTCGACCCGGAAATCCCGGTTGATATTTATGAACTCGGCCTCATCTATAAGGTGGATGTGGCGGACAATAAGGACGTCACCGTGGACATGACCCTGACCGCACCCAACTGTCCCGGTGGCCGGCGAGATGCCCGGCAACGTCAAGGCGGCGCTGGAGAAGGTCGAAGGGATCGGCGCAGGTTACGGTCAATATGACTTTCGATCCGCCCTGGACGCCGGAGCGGATGAGCGAAGAAGCCAAACTCGAATTGAACATGTACTGATGGAAACCAGAGAGCAGGCCACGAAGAGAACGGCCCAAGCCCGTCCGCCTGACCGAGGCAGCGGCGGCGCGTCTGCGCCAGATCATGACCGGCGCCGAAGGAAAATATCTGGGCGTGCGGGTCGGCGTCACCAATGGCGGCTGCGCCGGCATGAGCTACACCATGAATTATGCCGAAGACCACCAATCCGCTGGACGAGGTGATCGAGGATCAGGGCATCGAATATTCATCGAGCCCAAGGCGATCCTGTTTCTGATCGGCACCGAGATGGATTTCGAGACCACCAAGCTGGGCTCGCGCTTCGTCTTCAAGAATCCCAACCAGACCGCGGCCTGCGGCTGCGGCGAGTCGGTCTCGATCACGCCCGGCAGACGCGCACTGATGCCGGGCGATCCGGATCGTTTCGACGATCTGTTCGCGCCGTTCGGCAAGATCGTGGTCCGCCGCATGTTCGGCGCCGAAGGCCTGTTCCGTGATGGCCTGATGTTCGGGATCGTCTATCGACGAACGGATCTATCTCAAAACCAGTGACGAAAGCCGGGCAGCTTACCTGGCCGAAGGCGCCGGCCCCCTTTTTTACGAGTTCAAGAACGCCGAAGGCGTGCTGACCTCTTATTATGAGTTGCCGGACCGGCTTTATGACGATCCGGACGAATTGGCACAGTGGACGCGCGCCGCGTTTGCCGTGGCGAAGCAATGCGCCGGCGGCAAAGAAGAAACGCAAAGCGGCGAAGCGCAAGAAGCGCGGTTAGCTACTTGCCTTTGAAAATCGGTTCGCGTTTCTCGAAAAAGGCCTTGAGCCCTTCGCGGAAATCTTCGGTGGCGCCAGCCTTCGCCTGCGCAGCCTGTTCCCGCTTCAACTGTTCCTCGAAACTGAGATGCGTGCTTTCCCAGAACAGCTTGCGGGTGAAGGCGATTGCCTTGGGGCCTTCCGCCAGCCGCGTCGCCAAGGCGAGGGCCGATTCCAACACCATCTCGTCATCCACCGCTTTGTGGATCAGACCCCAGGCTTGCGCCTTTTCGGCCGGCAGCCGTTCTCCCAGCAGCGCCAGTTCGCGTGCCCGCGCCAGACCAACCAGGCGCGGCAGGAGCCAGGTCGAACCGCCATCCGGCACGAGGCCCAGGCGGGTGAAACCCAAGGCCAGGAAGGCCGAGCGGGCGGCGACCACCAGATCGCCCATCAGGGCCAGGCTCATGCCTACGCCCGCGGCCGGGCCGTTGAGCGCGGTAACGATGGGAAGCTGGGTGTCGCGCAGGCGGCGCAGGAAGGGGTGATAGGTCCGCTCGAGCATGTCGCCCAGATCGGCGCCTCCCGACGGCGGCTCAGCGAGGTTGGCGCCAGAACAGAAACCGCGTCCTTCGCCGGTGAAGACGATGGCGCGAAACGCGCAATCGGCTTCGATCAAATCCATCGCCTTGATGCAACCTTGCATCATGGAGAAGGACGCGGCGTTGACGGTTTCGGGATGATTGAGCGTCAGCACCGCCACGCCCGATCGCGAGGTCACATAGCAACGCTCGAAATCCGTCCGCATCTGCCGCCTCAACAAATTTGGTTCAGCAGGTTATCCGCAACCGACCTTGGAGCAAACACCGGCTATCATCCCCCGCGCCGGCGTTGCCCGCTGGCGGGGGGATGTCTTCTGAGCGCTTGCCGCGAGGAAGACAGGCGGGGGTAATAAAAACTTCCCGCGCAGGCTTGCCCGCGTTGTCGGACAGATGGGGGAAAGAAAAAACTACGCCGCGTTGACTGCGGCCTGACTCATTCTTGGATCGTTTTCCGCGATCACCAGATTGCGGCCATTGTGCTTGGCGCCGTAAAGGCAGGAATCGGCCCGACGGATCACCGATTCCGCCGCCTCATGGGCCCCGAACTGGGCGACGCCGATCGAGATGGTCATGGTGCCCAGGATGTCGCCGGTGGATTTCTTCACCAGCCGGTGTCCTTCCACCGATTGGCGGATCTGTTCGGCCACCAGGATGGCGCCTTCCAAGGTCGCGCCGCGCAACACCAGGCCGAATTCCTCGCCGCCGTACCGGGCCGCCATGTCGCGGCCCTTGATATTCTCGGACAGGCAGCCGGCCACGACTCTCAACACCTGATCACCGGTCTGGTGGCCCCAGGTGTCATTGAATTTCTTGAAATGGTCGATGTCGCAGATCAGAAGCGAAATCGGCTCGCCGCCTTCGGCCTGTTTCTCTGCCGCCGCCAGGGCCACGTCGAAAGCCTTGCGGTTGCCGATGGCGGTCAAGGGATCGATCAGGGTCTCCTTGCGCACATTGTCCAGCGTGCTGCGCAATTCATGCACCTGGGTCGAGGATTTCTGCAGTTCCTGCTCCAGGCTTTTGGTGCGCTTTTCCATCTGGCGCGTGGCCGTCAGCAGCGTGTTCATCAATTTGCGCATGTCGGCGGGCGAACGGTCGCTGCCGAGCGCGCCGGTGGCGGCGGACAGGGCGCTCGAATATTCGCCCGCGTCGCGGCCGGCATCGCTCAAACGGTTGAGCACGCCGGCGATCACCGTATCCATCCCGTCGCCTACCTGCTCGATGGCGGGGCCTTCGGTGTGGGCGCGCGCGCGCAGATTATCCAGCAGTTCGGGCGTGAAAGGCTTCTTCTCAGCCTGGGTCTTGGTGATGACCTGGCTGACAGCATTGTTCTCGCCGCCGACGTGCAGATAGAACAACTCGAAATTGTTCGGCGTGGGCGCGACGCCACACTCGCTCATCAAATCGAGCGCGGCCTTGGCTAGCGCCTGCTCACGGTCAAACTTCAACACGTCGGCCCCCAAACCTCCCGCGTCCTCTGGCGGGAAGCACGGTATCAGTCTGGCCCTGGGGTCGGTAAGAAAGCGTTAAATAGCCGGTTTTCTGGGAACTTTTTGCGGCGCGCCTCAAAAGGTTAACTCTGCGGCAGGCGTACCTTGCGGAAGAGAAAGGCCGGAAGCTGGCTTTTGTCCACCGGCTCCTTCTCGGGCGCGGCCTGACGGTGAGGCTTGCCGTGGGGCTTTTTCTCATGATGGGGCTTTTTCTCGCGATGCGGCTCGGGCCGCCGTTCGGGCAGGGGCGCATCCAGAATGGCGGGATTGGGCGCGCTGGCCGCAACTTGTGCCTCGCGGACTGACGTTTCACGAATTGGCGCTTCGCGCGCCGGTTCGGTCCCCGCGACCTGGTCGTGGAATTTCCCATCCGGCGGACGGCGATCGTGACGCTTGCCCTGGCGGTTGCGGTCCCGGTCGCGGCCTTTGTGGTGGTCGCGGCGGGGCGCACGGTCTTCGCGCACTTCGATGTCGGTCATCGGGCGGCGCGACAGTTTGTTGCCGATGAGTTTTTCGATGAAATCCACATATTTGGCGTCGCGCGGGGTGGCCAACATCAACGCCAATCCGCTGCGGCCGGCGCGGCCGGTGCGGCCGATGCGGTGGACATAATCGTCGGCATGGATCGGCACGTCGAAATTGAACACATGGCTGACGCTGGGCACGTCCAGCCCGCGCGCCGCCACATCGCTGGCGACCAGGATCTTGAGTTCTCCGGCGCGGAACTTGTCCAGGGTCTTGGTCCGCACCGATTGGTCGAGATCGCCATGGATGGGCGCGGCATCGAAGCCGTGCTTGACCAGCGACTTGGCGACCACGTCCACGTCGCGCTTGCGATTGCAGAAGACGATGGCGTTGGTGAGGGTGGGCTCGTTCTCGCGGATCAGGCGGCGCAAGGCTTCGCGCTTGGCCCAGTCATTGGCGGGAATCTCCACCAGCTCCTGGGTGATGTTGGCGGCGGTGGTGGCAGGACGCGACACTTCGACCTTGGCCGGATTGTGCAGGAACTGGTCGGTAAGCCGCCTGATCTCGGGCGGCATGGTGGCGGAGTAGAACAGGGTCTGGCGGGTGAAGGGCAGAAGCTTGCAGATGCGCTCCACGTCGGGGATGAAGCCCATGTCCAGCATGCGGTCGGCTTCGTCGATCACCAGGATATTGACCTGGGACAGCATCAGACGCCCGCGCTCGAAATGGTCGAGCAGCCGGCCAGGCGTGGCGATCAGCACATCCACGCCGCGGTCGAGCTTCTTGGTCTGGTCGTCCATCGAGACGCCGCCGATCAGAAGCGCATGGCTGAGCTTGGAATATTTGCTGTAGCGGTTGAAGCTTTCCGCCACCTGGTCCGCCAGCTCGCGGGTGGGCTCCAGGACCAGCGCGCGCGGCATGCGCGCCTTGGAGCGGCCGCGGCTGAGCATTTCGATCATGGGGAGGGTGAAGCTGGCGGTCTTGCCGGTGCCGGTCTGGGCGATGCCGATCAGGTCGCGCCGCTCCAGCACGATGGGGATGCCCTGGGCCTGGATCGGGGTCGGCGTGGTGTAGCCGGTGTCGGCCACCGCCTTGAGGATTTCGGGGGAAAGGCCCAGGCCGTCAAACCCGCCGGGGGAAGAATTGGCTGAAGAGGCGGTTGCAGCTTCGCCGGTTCCGGCTTCCGCGCCGGAGATCGTCACTTGGGTCGTAGCACGCTCCTGAAAAGGGGCGCGTTCGCCGCGCCCAAGCCTGGCAGCCCGAATTGGCCGCCCGCTCTGATGCACCGCAAAATAGGAAGAAACTTCGAAAAGTCAATGAAGCCCGCAGGGTTAATTGGGAAAAGCAGCGCCCGGTGGAGGGGACACCGGGCGCTGCCGAAGGTGAAAAACACGATTCGACCCACAAGAAGCGGGCCTCACCTTCTCAATGGGCTCCAAAATAACGCCAGCCCGGCCCAAGCGTTCCGGTTGCACGGGAGGCCCACTTCACGCCAGCCTTGGGCCGGGAAGGGACGGGCGATGCGGCCGGACAAGGTGGGAGCATGAATAGTGGCTTCCAGATCGCGCCGCCTTTCGCGCCGCGCGGCGCAATTTTTGAGGACGACGATGCGTAATTGGCGTGTGGCGGCGCTTGCCGTGGTGATCTGGCTGCTGTGTTTTTACGGGCAGTACCGGCCGGCTGCTTTGGGCGGGGATGCGCCGGCGACCCAGTTTTCGGTGGGCCGGGCCGATGCGGCGCTGGCGCGGATTTTGGGTCCGGAGCGCCCCCATCCCGCCGGTTCGCCGGAAGATGCCGCCGTGCATGCGCGGGTCCAGGCGGAATTCGCCCGGCTGGGCGTCAAGACCGACACGCTGTCCACCATGAGTTGCTATGGCGAGGCGCGCTGGCGCGCGGTCACCTGCGCGCATGTCACCGACATTATCGGCGAAGTGGCGCCTGGCTCGGGCCCCGCCATCATATTGATGGCGCATATGGACTCGGTGGCGGCGGGACCGGGCGCGGGGGATGACGAGTTCGATGTGGCGGTCATCATGGAAACCATCCGCGCCTGGAAAGCGCGCGGGTTGGCCACGCGGCATCCCATCCTGGCGCTGATCACCGATGGCGAAGAGAACGCCATGCTGGGCGCCGGCGCCTTCCTGGCCGATCCGTCGTGGCGCCCGCGCGTCGGCGTGGTGATCAATCTGGAATCCCGCGGCAATCAGGGCCGCAGCTTCCTGTTCCAGACCAGTCCAGGCGACGGCGCGCTGGTGAGATTTTATGCACAGTCCGTGCCGCATCTGGCGACCAGCTCGCTTTACGCCGAGATCTACAAGATCCTGCCCAATGACACCGATCTCACCCCGTTCCTCCAGGCCGGGTTCACCGGCTACAATTTCTCCTTCATCGGCAATGTCGCGCATTACCACACGCCCCGCGACCGCCGGGAAAATCTCGATCCCCAGGCGTTGCAGCAGCAGGGCGAATCCGCGCTGGGCCTGACCACCTCCCTGGCGGGCACGGATTTCGGCGCGCTCAAAAGCGGCGATGCGATCTATTTCGATGTGCTGGGCTTCTGGCTGCCGCGGCTGCCGAAGAACTGGGCGCTACCGCTTTCCTTGTTGACGTTCTTGGGCGTTGCGGTGGCCGGTTGGCGCCGCCGCGGGCCCAAGCGGTTTGCCTCTTTCCTGATGCCGCCGCTTCTGCTGGTCGGCGTGGTCGGTGCGGGCTTTCTTCTCCATGAAGTCGCCGCCCTGATCTCCGGTCACGCCGATCCGTCTTTCGCCCATCCTTGGGCGCTGCGCCTGGCGCTGTTCTTGGGGGTCTGGTGCGTGGCGCTGCTGGCCACCCGGCTTGGCGCGGGCGCGGTCGCGTCATGGCTGTGGATTTCGGGCCTGGGCGTGGCGGCAGCGATCTTCGCTGCCGGGCTTCAGCCCTTATTTCCTGTTTCCAGCGCTGGTCGCGGCGGTGATGCTGCTGGCGACGTCCCGCATGGGGGAGCGCGCATGGCGCTTTGCGGCCTGGACCGGCGCATTGGCCTTGACGTTCACCTGGCTCGATCTGGCGGCGAGCGGCGAAGCAATCATGGGGCTTGTCGGCGCATCCGCTTTTCACCGTGAGCGCCGGATTTGCCTTGATCGGCTTGATGCCGTTGATGTCGCGCAAGGGGGCTGGCGCCTCGGCCCTGATCTCGGCGGGATTGGCGCTTCTGTTTGCCGTCGTCGCGGGATTGCTGCCCGCCTTCAGCCAAGCCTCGCCGGAGCGTCTCAATCTTCACTATGTGGAGCGTGACAGCCATGCCGATTGGATCGCCGATCCGGTGACGCGGTTGCCAAAATGCTCTCGCCCAGGCAGGGCATTTCTCCGCCATCACGAGGCTCCCATTGTTCGGGCGCGGTTATAGCGGCGACGCGGGTTCGCCGGAAAATCCTTCACCGGATGCCATGGTCGACCGCAAGGACGGTCATCTGACGATCGCGTTGCACGGTTCGCCCCAAGCCGACGGCATGATGCTGGTTTTCCCCGCACCGTCATCTTGGACAGCGTCAATGGCCGGCATTTCGCCAACCTGCCGCCACTGACGCGGATGACGTGCGATACGCCGGATTGCGCCGACGCGACCGTGACCTTCGCGGGAAACCCGCCCGGAGCTTTCGATGTCGTCGAGCTGCGCCGCGGATTGCCGGCCAAGGGTCAAGCCTTGCTCAAGGCGCGGCCGGACACTGCGGTCCCGTCCGGTGGCGGCGATGAGACCTTCCTGGTCCGGCATGTCACTGTTCCGGGCGGGCAGGGATCTGGACCCTAGACATCCACATTGGTGGCGAAGGCGGCGTTTTCCTGGATGAACTGGAAGCGCAGTTCCGCCTTCTTGCCCATCAGCCGTTCGACCATGTCGTCGGTCTCTTCAGCCGTCGGCGACCTGGACCTGGATCAGGGTGCGGTTGCCCGCGCCGCATGGTGGTTTCGCTTCAATTGCTGCGGCATCATCTCGCCCAGGCCCTTGAAGCGGGAAATCTCCACCTTGGCGTTGGCGCGGAATTCGTTTTTCAGCAGACGGTCGCGGTCGGCATCGTCGCGGGCATAGATGGTCTTGGCGCCCTGGGCCAGGCGATAAAGCGGCGGCATGGCCAGAAAGAGATGACCGCCCGCGATCAGTTCCGGCATTTCGCGATAGAAAAATGTCAGCAGCAAGGATGCGATATGGGCGCCGTCGACATCGGCATCGGTCATCACGATCACCCGTTCGTAGCGCAGATCCTGTTCGCTGGTATTTGGCGCCCGTGCCGCAGCCCAGCGCCTGCACCAGATCGGACAATTCCTGGTTCTGCTGCAGCTTGCCTTGCACCGGCGCTGGCCACGTTGAGGATCTTGCCCCGGAGCGGCAGGATCGCCTGGGTGGCGCGGTCGCGCGCCTGCTTGGCGCTGCCGCCGGCGGAATCGCCTTCGACCAGGAATATCTCGGTGCCCTCCGCCGCGTCGCGGGTGCAGTCGGCCAACTTGCCGGGAAGGCGCAGCTTGCGGGTCGCGGCCTTGCGCGAGACTTCTTTTTCCTGGCGTCTTCTTCAGCCGGTCCTCGGCCTGGTCGATCACGAAATCGAGCAGCCTGTCGGCTTCGGCGGGGCTCTCCGCCAGCCAATGGTCGAAATGATCGCGCACCACGCTTTCGACCAGGCGCTGGGCGTCGGGGCTGGAAAGCTTGTCCTTGGTCTGGCCCTGGAATTCCGGCTCGCGGATGAAGACCGACAGCACGGCGCAGGCGCCGGTCATCACATCGTCGGCGGTGATCAGGCCGGTCTTGCGGTTGTTGGCGCGCTCGCCATGGGCGCGCAGCGCCTTGGTAAGCGCGTTGCGCAAGCCCTGTTCGTGGGTGCCGCCCTGCGGCGTGGGAATGGTGTTGCAATAGGAGCGGACGAATGGATCGATCGCCGGCGTCCAGGCCACCGCCCATTCCACCGCGCCCTTTCCGTCGCGGTTTTCCGTGCGGCCGGCAAAGTCGCGGCTGTTGACGGTGTTCGAGGCGCCGATTTCGCTCTTGAGGAAATCCAGCAGGCCGCCGGGGAATTTCAGCACCTCTTCCGTTGGGCGTCTCGTCCTTGATCAGGGCCGGATCGCAGCTCCAGCGTATCTCCACGCCCCGGAACAGATAGGCCTTGGACTTGGCCATGCGGTAAAGCCGGGCAGGGGAGAATTGCGCGTCGCCGAAAATCTTGGGATCGGGCTTGAAGGTGACGATGGTGCCGCGCCGGTTGACCGCGCCCAGCTCCTTGAGCTTGCCCTTGGCGTGCGCCGCGCTCGAAACGCATCTTGTGGCCGCGCTTGTCGCGCGCCACGTCCACTTCCATCCATTCCGACAGCGCGTTGACCACCGAGGCGCCCACGCCATGCAGGCCGCCGGAGGTCTCATAGACCTTGCCGTCGAATTTGCCGCCGGCATGCAGCGTGGTCATGATCACTTCCAGCGCCGACTTGTTCTTGAATTTGGGATGCGGGTCGACCGGAATGCCGCGGCCATTGTCGCGGATGGTGAGCACGTTGCCGGCATGACAGTTCCATCTCGATGCGGCTGGCGTGACCCGCCACCGCTTCGTCCATCGCATTGTCCAGAATCTCGGCCGCCAGATGGTGCATGGCGATGACGTCGGTGCCGCCGATATACATGCCGGGCCGGCGGCGCACAGGCTCCAGGCCTTCCAGGACTTCGATGTCCTTGGCGGTATAGGCCGTTGCCGGAAGGGGCGGCGGCGGAAACAGGTCTGCTGGAGTCTTTGGGCATGGCGCGAATCATCCGTTCGTCAAAGACGTTAAACAACGGCACGGCCCGGTGAAACAACGGCGCAGCCATGACCATAAGAGAGGCGATTTATCTTTCGTCAATCCTTGACGGTAAGCTGTAAAGGTTCCCGCGGCACAGCTTTTCGTTAAGAGCTGCGGCACTTAGGCTTGTCTGCCGCTCGATTGCGGAATCGAATCACGTGCTTGGCATTTTCACCGGCAGAAGGGCGGACCGCGGCGATCCCCGCGTGCTCAAGGCCCAGCTCGATCTCACCGCCCAGTCGGTGCAGGCGACGCGCCTGACCGCGCCGCTCTGGGCGTTGGCGGTGGCGTTTCTTTGCTCCGGCCCGGCTGGGGATTTTCGGTCACCGTCCGCTCGGCCAGGCAGCTCTTCCTTCCGCTGATCGTGCTGGCTGCGATCAGCGGCTGCCGCGGCTGCGACCGCGATCTATCAGCACGAGACGGCGCGCGAGCCGCGATGGCGACCTTACCGGCCTGGGCCCGGCTGCATTGCGTGATGCAGCTTCTGGTGAGCGCCGCCTGGGGCGCGATGCCCTGGATGCTGTGGGAGCCCGCCAATCCCGTGAACCACATTTTCCTGGCCGTCTGCGCCATCGCGGTGGTTTCGGCGCTGGCGGTGGCGCGCGGCAGCAACATGGCGATGTTCGTCACCGGCCTGGTGCCGATTTCGGTGATGACGGCGCTGCGCTTTGCGCACCGGCCATTCGACGCTGGATCATGTCATCGCCTTTGCCGCGCCGCTCTTCGCGCTTCACATGTGGTGGACGGGACGGCCGCTGGTGATGCAGATGCAGGAAGATGCGCGGCTGCGCTTCCAGGTCGAGGATCTGGCGCGCGAGCTGGAAGAGACGCGCGACGAGGCGCTGCAGCAAGCGCTTCGAGGCGGAAACCGCCAACGCCTCCAAGACCGCCTTCCTGGCCAATATGAGCCACGAATTGCGCACGCCGCTGAACGCCATCCTGGGTTTCTCCGAAATCATCGCCCAGGAATGTTTCGGCCGGGTGGGCAAGCCCGCGCTACAAGGACTATGCCGGCGACATCCATACCTCGGGCGCGCATCTTCTGTCGCTGATCAACGATCTGCTCGACATCGCCAAGATCGAGGCCGGCCGCATGGAGATCTCGCCCAATCCGCTGGATGCGCGCCGCACTTTCGAGGTCGCGCTCAAGCTGGTGAGCGTCAAGGCAGACGAGAAACGCCAGACCCTGACCATCCAGGTCGATCCGGCCTGCCCGCCGCTTTACGCCGACGAGCGGGCGCTCAAGCAGATCCTGATCAATCTGGTCTCCAATGCGGTGAAATTCACGCCCGAGGGCGGGCATATCGAGGTGGTGGCGGAGCGGGCGCGCGACGGCGTCGTTCCAGATCATGGTGCGCGACAATGGCCCCGGCATTCCGCGCGAGAAGCTGGACACTGATCTTCATGCCCTTCAGCCAGGTGGACAATCGCTATGACCGCCAGGCCGGCGGCACCGGTCTGGGCCTGGCGCTGGTGCGGGCCTGGCCGAACTGCATGGCGGCCGCGCCTGGATCGAAAGCGAGCCGGGCACGGGCTGCTGCCGCCTTCGTGGTGCTGCCCTGCAAGACGCCGCGCGGCCGGCCGTGGCGGCCTGAAACGAAAAAGGCGCGAGACCGAGCGCTCGCGCCTTTTCGCTTTCCGTCTGAAAACCGATCAGACCGAATAATACATCTTGAACTCGACCGGATGAGGCGTGTGCTCGAAGGCATAGACCTCGTTCATCTTGAGCTCGATATAGCTGTCGATGAAGTCGTCGCTGAACACGCCGCCCTTCTTGAGGAAGGCGCGGTCCTTGTCGAGATTCTCCAGCGCCTCGCGCAGGCTGCCGCAGACCTGCGGCACCTTCGCCAGCTCTTCCGGCGGCAAGGCATAGAGGTCCTTGTCCATCGGGCCGCCGGGATGGATCTTGTTCTCGATCCCGTCCAGGCCCGCCATCAGCATCGCGGCATAGGCGAGATAGGGGTTCGCGCCCGGATCGGGGAAGCGCACTTCCACGCGCTTGCCGTTGGGCGAGGGCGAGAAGGGGATGCGGCACGACGCCGAGCGGTTGCGCGACGAATAGGCCAGCAGCACCGGCGCCTCGAAGCCCGGGATCAATCGCTTGTAGGAGTTGGTCAGCGGTTGGTGAAGGCGTTGAGCGCCTTGGCATGCTTGATGATGCCGCCGATGTAATAGAGGCACAGTGTCCGACAGATCGGCATAGCCCGAACCGGCGAACAGCGGCTTGCCGGCCTTCCAGATCGACTGATGCACATGCATGCCCGAGCCATTGTCGCCATAGATCGGGCTTGGGCATGAAGGTCGCCGACTTGCCGTAGGACTGGGCGACCTGGTGGATCACATATTTGTAGATCTGCATGTAGTCGCCGCACTTGGTCAGCGTGTTGAACTTGAAGCCAAGTTCATGCTGGGCGGTGGCGACTTCGTGATGGTGCTTTTCCGGCTGGATGCCCATGTCGCCCATGATGGCCAGCATCTCGCCGCGCATGTCCTGCTCGGAATCGACCGGCGGCACGGGGAAATAGCCGCCCTTGACCGCCGGGACGGTGGCCGAGATTGCCCTGCTCATATTCGGTGCCGGTGTTGTAGGCGCCTTCCTTGCAGTCGACGTAATAGAAGCCCTTGTTCATGCCGACATCGAAACGCACATCGTCGAACACGAAGAATTCGGCTTCCGGACCGAAATAGGTGGTGTCGCCGATGCCCGAGGAATTCACATAGGCCTCGGCCGCCTTGGCGATGGAGCGCGGGCAGCGGCCATAGCGCTGGCCGGTGGTGGGCTCGATGCACGTCGCAGACCAGGATCAGCGTGGTCTGGGCGAAGAAGGGATCGATCACCGCGGTGTCCAGATCCGGCATCAGCAGCATGTCGGACTCGTTGATCGCCTTCCAGCCGGCGATCGAGGAGCCGTCGAACATGGTGCCGTGATTGAGGAAATCGTCATCGACCATCGACAGGTCGAAGGTGACATGCTGCCACTTGCCGCGCGGATCGGTGAAGCGGATGTCGACGAACTTGACTTCCTTGTCCTTGATGAGCTTCAGGATGTCGCTCGCGCTCGTTTTCTTCTCGGCCATGAGTTCGTCTTCCCTTCAGATAATTGTCCACATACCCGGCGCCCGCGAATGGTGCCTTGCTTCGATGGCGTCTTAGATCGCGTCCGCGCCGGTCTCGCCGGTGCGGATGCGGATGGCTTCCTCGACATTGAGGACGAAAATCTTGCCGTCGCCGATGCGGCCCGTGCGCGCAGCCTTCTGGATCGCCTCGACCGAGGCCTCCAGCCGGGATTCCGGCACCACGATCTCGATCTTCACCTTGGGCAGGAAGTCCACGACATATTCGGCGCCGCGGTAAAGTTCGGTGTGGCCTTTCTGGCGGCCAAAGCCCTTGGCTTCGGTCACGGTGATGCCCTGCACGCCGACTTCCTGCAGCGCCTCTTTCACTTCGTCGAGCTTGAATGGCTTGATGATGGCTTCGATCTTTTTCATGTGCATCCTCCGCCCGCGCGAGCGTCTCTCGAGGACGCGGTTTTAACGAAATTGCAGGACTTGTGCCGGGCTTTTTTGCCGCAATTACCTTGGTTTTCAAGGATTTGTGGGGTTTGCCCACAGGCGTGGCACATCGGTACTGCCTAAATTCAAGGCAGATTGCTTGCTTTGAGGCCGCTCGCCCGGTATGCGTGATTTGTCAGCCCAGTCTGCGCTCTGCAAAGGTGCGCCGCCATGACTTTCTCGCCTGCCTTCAATCCCGGTCTTCGCCAGGCAGGGCACCACCATCTTCACCGTGATGTCGGCGCTGGCCACCGAGCACAAGGCGGTCAATCTGGGCCAGGGCTTTCCCGACCTGGACGGGCCGGAAGCGATCCGCGCCGCCGCCGCCCAGGCGCTGATGGAAGGCCCCAACCAATATCCGCCGATGCCGGGCGTGGCGGAATTGCGCCGCGCGCTGTCGGATCACGCCAGGCGATTTCTACGGGCTCGACTATGACTGGCGCGGACGAAGTGCTGGTGACCTCCGGCGGCACCGAGGCGCTGACCGCCGCGATCATGGGTCTGGTGGGGCCGGGCGATGAAGTGGTGCTGATCGAGCCGGCTTATGATTCCTATCGCCCCATCGCCGAAGCGGTGGGCGCGCGTGGTCAAGACCGTGACCCTGGCGCCGCCCGCATTGGCGGCTGACGGAAGCGGCGCTGGCCGCCGCGATCACGCCCAGGACCAAGCGCGGTGATGGTCAACACGCCGCTCAATCCCATCGGCCGGGTGTTCGACGCGGAGGAGATGGCGGCGATCGCGCGCGCGCTGCGCGAACAGCAACGCCGTGGCGATCTGCGACGAGGTCTATGAGCATCTCACCTATGACGGGCGGCCGCATATTCCGCTGGCCACGCTTGCCGGGCATGCGCGAGCGCATGGTGCGGGTGGGTTCGGCGGGAAAGATCTTCTCGCTCACCGGCTGGAAGGTCGGCTGGCTGACCGGGCCGCGCGCGCTGATCTCGGTGATCGCCAAGGCGCATCAGTTCCTCACCTTCACCACGCCGCCGGCGCTGCAGTTGGGCGATCGCGCACGGCCTGGCGCATGAGATGGATTTCGCGATCGCGCTGACCGAGCGGCTGCAGGCCAACCGCGATCTTCTGGCGGCGGGCTTGCGCGAACTCGGTTTCGACGTCCTGCCCAGCGAAGGCACGTATTTTCTCACCGCCGGCATCGCCGGCCTCACCAATGAAAAGGATCGCGCCTTCTGCGAGCGGCTGGTGCGGGAAGCTGGCGTGGCGCTGATCCCGCTTCAGCGAATTCTTCTCCGGTCCGGCGCGGCCCGATACCTATGTGCGCTTTGCCTTCTGCAAGCAGCGCGAGGTGATCGAGGAAGCGCTGGCGCGGCTCAAAAGCGCATTTCCAAGCATGGCTGAACTTTGGCAATGGAACGCGCCGCGCCTGTCGGCAGGCTTTTGCAGCACGCGAAATCTCGCCGGTCGAGGTGGCGCAGGCGCTGCTGGCGCGCATCGCCACGCTCGACAAGAAGATCAATGCCTTTTGCCTGATCGACGAAGCCACGACCTTGGCGCAGGCGCACGCGCGTCCGAAGCGCGCTGGGTGAAAGATGCGCCGCTTTCGCCGCTGGACGGCGTGCCGGTGGCGGTCAAGGACCTGCTTCTGACCCGCGGCTGGCCGACCTTGCGCGGCTCGCGCACCATCGATCCCAATCAGCCCTGGAATGACGACGCGCCGGTGTCGCGCGGCTTGCGCGAAGCGGGCGCGGTGCTGCTGGGCAAGGCCACCACGCCCGATCATGGCTGGAAGGGCGTGACGGATTCGCCGCTCACCGGCATCACCCGCAATCCCTGGAATCTGGAAAAGACGCCGGGCGGTTCGTCCGGCGGCTCGTCGGCGGCGCTGGCGGCGCGGCTGGCGCCGCTGGCGTTGGGCACCGATGGCGGCGGCTCGATCCGCATTCCGGCCAGTTTCACCGGCGTTTTCGGCCTCAAGCCGAATTTCGGGCGCGTGCCGGCCTGGCCGCTATCGCCGTTCGGCACGCTTGTCGCATCTCGGGCCGATGAGCCGCGATGTCGAAGGCAGCGCCATGCTGCTGGATATCATTGCCCGGCCCGATGCGCGCGATTGGCAGGCCCTGCCGCCGGCCGTCGCAAAGCTTTCACCGACGGACTGCGGTCAAGGCGTGCGCGGCAAGACGCATCGCCTTCAGCCCGGCGATGGGCTTTGCCAAGAATGTCGACGCCGCGAAGTGGCGGCGCTGGTCGCCGCGGCCGCCAAGCGCTTTTCCGATCTGGGCGCCCATGTCGAGGAAGTCGATCCGCCCGGCGGCGATCCCGGTGCGAGATCTTCCGCACCTTGTGGTGGGCCGGCGCCGGCTTTCTGTTCGGCGCACGCGACGCCGGAGAAGAAAGCCCTGCTCGATCCCGGGCTGCCGGCGATGGCGGAAGAGGGGGCGGCGATTCCGCTCGCGCCGATTACATCGAAGCCAATGTGGCGCGCGGCGCCTATGCCAGCAAGATGCGCGTGTTCATGGAGAAATATCGATCTTCTGCTCACGCCCGTCGCTGGCGGTGACGGCCTTCGATGTGGGCAAGATCTCGCCCTATGACGGCAACGGCTCCTGGCCCAGCTGGACGCCCTTCAGCTTGCCGTTCAACCTGACCCAGCAGCCGGCGGCCAGCGTGCCTTGCGGCTCACGCGCGACGGCTTGCCGGTGGGCCTGCAGATCGTGGGCCGGATGTTCGACGATTGGGGCGTGCTGCAGGCGGCCAAGGCCTATGAAGGCATCGATCCGCATTTCGGACGATATCCCGCAAGGCTTTGCATGAGGATGGCGGGCGAGATCCTCAGCAATGACGAGATGCGGCGCGCCGACGCTTCCGCGGTCAAGGCCGGCACGCCCTCGCTGACCCTGATGGAGAATGCCGGGCGCGCCGTGGCCGACGCCATCGCCGCGCGCTTTGCGCCCTGCCGCGTCACGGTGCTGTGCGGCCCGGGCAACAATGGCGGCGACGGCTTTGTGGTGGCGCGGCTGCTGGCCGCGCGCGGCTTCGACGTTGTGGTCGCGGCCAGGGACGGATCACAAGGGCGATGCCGCCGCGATGGCGGCGCAATGGCAGGGCGCGCGCGCAGCCGCTGTCGCCGCGCCGCGCTGGATGGCGCGGCGCTGATCGTGGATGCGCTGTTCGGCGCGGGCCTGTCGCGGCCGCTGGAAGGCAGACCTATCGCGCTGTGGTCGAGGCGGTGAACCACACCCATGTCCCGGTCGTCGCCGTCGATGTGCCCAGCGGCCTGGACGGCGACAGCGGCGAGCGTTCTGCGGACATCGCGGTGCAGCGCCGATCTCACCGTCACCTTCTTCCGCTTGAAGCCGGCGCATCTGTTGCTGCCGGGCCGCGATCTGTGCGGCGAAACGCTGCTGGCCGATATCGGCATTCCGGAAGCGGCGCTGCGTCGCGCATCAACCTGTTCGAGAACACGCCCATGCTCTGGGGCGCGCGACTATCGCTGGCCGCGAAGCCGAGCGCGCACAAATATGCCCGCGGCCATTGCGTGGTGGTGTCGGGACCGGCGCATGCCACCGGCGCGGCGCGGCTGGCGGCGCGCGGCGCGCTGCGCATCGGCGCCGGCCTGGTCAGCGTCGCCGCGCAGGGCGATGCGGTTGCCGATCAATGCCGCCCATCTCACCGCCATCATGGTCAAGCCGTTCGAGGGCGCGCGAGGGTCTTGCCGAGCTTCTTTCCGACAAGCGGCTCAACGCCGTGGCGATCGGTCCGGGCCTTGGCGTCGGGCAAGAACACCCGCGACCTGGTGGATGGCCGTGCTCGCGAGCGGCGCCGCCAGCGGTGCTGGACGCCGATGCGCTCACGTCTTTCCAGGACGATCCCGAGGCGCTGTTCGCCAAGATCAAGCATCCGCGCGGTGATGACGCCGCATGAGGGCGAATTCGAGCGGCTGTTCCCCGGCTTGCTGAACAAAGCCGAAAGCAAGATCGAAGCCGCGCGCGCCGCCGCTGCGCGCGCCCGGTGCGGTGGTGCTGCTCAAGGGCAACGACACGGTGATCGCCGCGCCCGACGGAACTGGGCGGCGATCAATGCCAACGCCCCGCCCACCCTGGCGACCGCCGGGGCGGGCGATGTGCTGGCCGGTTTCATCGGCGGGCTTCTGGCCCAGGGAATGCCGGCCTTCGAGGCCGCCTGCGCCGGCGCCTGGCTGCATGGCGATGCCGCCGGGCGCTTCGGTCCGGCCTGATCGCCGAGGATCTGCCCGAAATCCTGCCCGAAAGCCTGTTCGCGCTCCGGGATCGGCTGGTAACCCCCCGCAACACTTGATATAGGGGCCGCTTCGGCGTGCAAATCGCGGACATGGCGGAACTGGTAGACGCGCTGGATTTAGGTTCCAGTGACGAAAGTCGTGGGGGTTCAAGTCCCTCTGCCCGCACCAGGTCCGGCCAGGCTAAAGAATTATAAGTTAAGGAACGTATAGACATGCAGATCACCCAGACGGTTTCCGAGGATCTTGCGCCGCCAGTTCACGGTGACCGTCCCCGCCAGCGAGCTCGACGCCAAAGTCACCAAGCGGCTGGAAGAGATGAAGCCGCGCGTGAACCTCAAGGGCTTCCGCCCCGGCAAGGCGCCGGTCTCCTTCCTCAAGAAGCAGTTCGGCAAGTCCGTGATGGGCGAGGTCGTCGAGCAGGCCGTCAACGAAGGCAGCCAGAAGGCGATCAGCGACAATCAGCTGAAGCCGGCGCTGCAGCCCCGCAGGTCGAGCCGGTCGGCGATGTCCAGCAGGTGGTCGACGGCAAGGCCGACCTGCAATTCACCGTCAAGGTCGATCTGATGCCGGATTTCGAGACCGCCGATGTCTCCAAGCTCAAGGTCGAGCGCCTGACCGCCGAAGTCGCCGACGCCGATGTCGACGAGGCGCTGGACCGTCTGGCCAAGCAGAGCCGCGGCTATGCCGCCCGCGCCGAAGGCGAGCCGGCCGAGAAGGACGACATCGTCACGATCGATTTCGTCGGCAGCGTCGATGGCGTGGAGTTCGACGGCGGCAAGGGCGAGCGACTTCAATCTCACCCTGGGCTCGGGCCAGTTCATTCCCGGCTTCGAGGACCAGCTGATCGGCGCCAAGGCCGGCGAGCAGCGCGACGTGAAAGTGACCTTCCCGGCCGACTATCAGGCCGCCGAGCTGGCCGGCAAGGACGCGGTGTTCGACGTCACCGTGAAAGAGATCAAGGCGCCGGACGAAGCCAAGATCGACGACGAGCTGGCCAAGAAGCTGGGCCTGGACGATCTGGCGACGCTGAAGGACCGCGTGCGCGACCAGGTCAAGGCCGATTTCGCCGCCGCCAGCCGCCTGCATCTGAAGCGCCGCATCCTGGACGCGCTGGACAACGCGCACGCCTTCCCGCTGCCGCCCGCCATGGTCGAAGCCGAGTTCGACAGCATCTGGGCCCAGGTCGAGGCCGAACTGAAGCGCGAAGGCAAGACCGCCGCCGACGAAGGCAAGACCGAAGACGAGCTCAAGGCCGAATACCACGCCATCGCCGAGCGCCGCGTGCGCCTGGGCCTGGTGCTGGGCAAGCTCGGCGAGCAGAACGGCATCACCATCGCCGGCGACGAAGTCAACGCGCCATCATGGCCCGCGCCCGCCAGTTCCCCGGCCAGGAGCAGCAGGTGTTCCAGTTTACGCCAACAACCCGCAGGCCCAGGCCGAGATCCGCGCGCCCATTGTTCGAGGACAAGGTGGTGGATTTCATCGCCGAACTGGCCCAGGTCACCGACAAGCAGGTGGACCGCGAGACCCTGTTCAAGGATCCGGACGACCTGCCGGAAAGCATCAGCGCAAGGCCTGATCTCGAATTCCGCGAATCCGCGAATGTCAGGCGGAACGCTATATTAAGCGGTGCGATGGTGTAAGACTGTCGCCTCGACGCAGTCATCGAATCGGAAAGCGCGCCCATGGCCAATCCCACGCGAATTCTACAACAACACCCTGGTGCCGATGGTGGTCGAGCAGACCGCCCGCGGCGAGCGCGCCTTCGACATCTATTCGCGCCTGCTCAAGGAGCGGGTGATCTTCGTCACCGGCCCGATCGAGGATTACGGCGCCAGCCTGATCACCGCCCAGCTTCTGTTTCTGGAGGCCGAAAACCCCAAGAAAGAAATCCACATGTACATCAACTCGCCGGGCGGGTTGGTGACGGCGGGCCTGGCGATCTACGACACGATGCAATATATCCGCCCGCCGGTTCAGACCTTCTGCATCGGCCAGGCGGCGTCGGCGGCGTCGCTGCTGCTCTGCGCCGGCAAGAAGGGCGAGCGTTTTGCGCTGCCCAACGCCCGCATCATGGTCCACCAGCCCTCCGCCTCCTTTTACGGCCAGGCCGCCGACATCGCCCGCCATGCCCAGGAGATCGTCAAACTCAAGCGGCGGCTGAACGAGATCTACGCCAAGCACACCGGCCAGACGGTCGAGGCCATTGAAAAAGCGCTCGACCGCGATACCTATATGACCGCCGAAGAAGCCAAGACTTTCGGGCTGTTCGACCAGGTCATGGCGCGCCGGCCGGAAGCGCGAAACGGCCGCCTGATAGCCGGAAACGGCGAAAGTTCCTGAATTTTCCGGGACTTGGCCGGATTAAACAAATCTTGATCCCGCCGGCGCTAACGTGGTCGAATGTTGGGATGTGGGGGTGCTTCGGCTCCTCCCGCATGGTGCAAAGCAGCATACGGCGTAGCCCTGAGCTGCGAAGCGGGCGAAAGCCCCCGGTGGAAGGACCGGAAGTGAGATGAGCAAGGCCAGCGGCGGCGAGTCCAAGAACACGCTCTACTGCTCCTTCTGCGGCAAGAGCCAGCACGAGGTGCGCAAGCTCATCGCCGGCCCGACGGTGTTCATCTGCGATGAATGCGTCGAACTCTGCATGGAGATCATCCGGGAGGAGAACAAGACCTCCTTCATGAAATCCAAGGAGGGCGTGCCGACCCCGCAGGAGATTTTCAAGGTTCTGGACGATTATGTCGTCGGCCAGAGCCACGCCAAGAAGGTGCTCTCGGTCGCCGTCCACAACCACTACAAGCGCATCAATTCGTCCGGCAAGAACGGCGACGTCGAGCTCGCCAAATCCAACATCATGCTGATCGGCCCCACCGGCTGCGGCAAGACGCTTGCTGGCGCAGACCCTGGCGCGCATCCTGGACGTGCCTTTCACCATGGCCGACGCCACCACGCTGACCGAAGCCGGCTATGTCGGCGAGGACGTCGAGAACATCATCCTCAAGCTGCTGCAGGCCGCCGACTACAATGTCGAGCGGGCCCAGCGCGGCATCGTCTATATCGACGAAGTCGACAAGATCTCCCGCAAGTCCGACAATCCGTCCATCACCCGCGACGTGTCGGGCGAGGGCGTGCAGCAGGCCCTGCTCAAGATCATGGAAGGCACGGTCGCCTCGGTGCCGCCCCAGGGCGGCCGCAAGCATCCGCAGCAGGAATTCCTGCAGGTGGACACCACCAACATCCTCTTCATCTGCGGCGGCGCCTTTGCCGGCCTGGACAAGATCATCTCGGCCGCGCACCTCGGGCACCTCGATGGGCTTCGGCGCCAATGTGCGCGGCCCGGACGAGCGCGGCACGGGCGAAATCCTGCGCGAAATCGAGCCGGAAGATCTGCTGAAGTTCGGCCTGATCCCGGAATTCATCGGCCGTCTGCCGGTGCTCGCCACTCTGGGCGATCTGTCGGAACCGGCGCTGATCGAGATCCTCACCCGGCCCAAGAACGCGCTGGCCAAGCAATATCATGCGCATGTTCGAGATGGAAGGCGTCAAGCTGCGCTTCCAGGAAGAGGCGCTGCACTCGATCTCGCGCCGGGCGATCATGCGCAAGACCGGCGCGCGCGGCCTGCGCTCGATCCTGGAAGGCATCCTGCTGGAGACCATGTTCGAGCTTCCCACCCTCAACGGGGTGCAGGAAGTGGTGATCACCGCCGATGTGGTCGATGGCAAGGCGCGTCCGCTTTACACCTATTCGGACAAGGGCCAGGCCGCGCGAGCAGACCGCGTCCTGACGGGCAGTCTGGCGTCTATTGCGTCACTTCGTGCGGAAATCACGAGTTCCCGCGGCTTTATCTGTGCGCGGGCAGGAACTTGACGCGCCCCTTGGCCACTCATCGCCTTGAAACCGCATCTCAAGCAGGCCCACTTTAGACTGTCCGGGAGTCGGCCCTTGTGGGGAATTGGGCGGCTCTTTCACGAGGCCGCGCCCATGTCCAGGGGCGGTTCAGTACAAGCCGGCGGGCTGGCCGGCAGGAGCACAAGATGGCGGATGACGCCGTGAAGAAAGTTGACGAGAAAGACAACAGGCGTGCAATCATCGCGCCGGTTCTGCCGCTGCGCGATATCGTCGTGTTTCCCCACATGATCGTGCCGCTCTTCGTGGGCCGCGAGAAATCCGTGCGCGCGCTCGAAGAAGTGATGAATGACGAAAAGCAGATTCTGCTGCTCACCCAGAAGGTGGCGGCGGAAGACGATCCCGTCGCCCGACGGCCTGCACAATATCGGCACGCTGGCGACGGTGCTGCAGCTTCTGAAGCTGCCCGACCAGACCGTGCGCGTGCTGGTCGAAGGCAAGGGCCGCGCCCGCGTCACCGGCTTCACCGGCCGCACCGATTTCTTCCAGGCCACGATCGAGAAGATCGCCGAAGACGACGCCGCCGGCGCGCGAGAGCGAAGCGCTGCTGCGCACGGTCAAGACCAATTTCGAGCAGTACATCAAGCTCAACAAGAAGATTCCGTCCGAGACGCTGGCGGCGGTCGCCGCAGATCGACGATCCGGCGCGGCTGGCCGACACCGTGGCGGCGCATCTGTCGGTGAAGATTTCCGACCGCCAGGCGCTGCTGGAGACGCTGTCCACCACCGAGCGGCTGGAGAAGGTTCTCTCGCCTGATCGAGGCCGAGATCGGCGTGCTGCAGGTCGAGCGCAAGATCCGCTCGCGCGTCAAGCGCCAGATGGAGAAGACCCAGCGCGAATATTATCTCAACGAGCAGCTCAAGGCGATCCAGAAGGAACTCGGCGAAGGCGAAGAAGGCCGCGACGAGATGAACGAGCTGGAAGAGCGCATCCGCAAGACCAAGCTGTCGCAAGGAAGCGCGCGAAAAGGCGCATGGCCGAAGTGAAGAAGCTTCGCTCCATGTCGCCGATGAGCGCGGAAGCCACCGTCGTGCGCAACTATCTCGACTGGCTGCTGTCGCTGCCCTGGGGCAAGAAGTCCAAGGTCAAGAAGGACATCGCCGCCGCCGAAGCAGTGCTCAACGACGACCATTACGGCCTGGAGAAGGTCAAGGAGCGCATCCTGGAATATCTCGCGGTGCAGAGCCGCGTGGGCAAGATGAAGGGTCCGATCCTGTGCCTGGTGGGTCCGCCGGGCGTGGGCAAGACCTCGCTGGGCAAATCCATCGCCAAGGCGACGGGCCGCGAATTCGTGCGCATGTCGCTGGGCGGCATGCGCGACGAAGCCGAGATCCGCGGTCATCGGCGCACCTATATCGGCTCGATGCCCGGCAAGATCATCCAGTCGATGAAGAAGGCCAAGACCGCCAATCCGCTGTTCCTGCTCGACGAGATCGACAAGCTGGGCGCGGACTAGCGCGGCGATCCGTCTTCGGCGCTGCTGGAAGTGCTGGATCCCGAGCAGAACTCGACCTTCAACGACCATTATCTGGAAGTCGATTTCGATCTTTCGGACGTGATGTTCGTCACCACGGCCAACACCCTGCGCATGCCGCAGCCGCTGATGGACCGCATGGAGATCATCCGCATCCCCGGCTACACCGAGGATGAGAAGGTCGAGATCGCCAAGCGCCACCTGATCCCCAAGGAGATGGCGGCGCATGGCCTGAAGGACGACGAGTGGAAGATCACCGATGCGGGCCTGCGCGACCTGATCCGCTATCACAGCCGCGAAGCGGGCGTGCGCAATCTCGAACGCGAGATCGCCAACCTGTCGCGCAAGGCGGTGAAGGAGATCATGTCCTCCAAGGCCAAGTCGGTCGAAGTGACGCCGGAAAATCTGGAAAGCTATGCCGGCGTGCGCAAATACCGCTACGGCGAAGTCGAAGGCGAGGACCAGGTCGGCGTCGTCACCGGTCTGGCCTGGACCGAAGTGGGCGGCGAGACGCTGACCATCGAGTCCGTGATGCTGCCCGGCAAGGGCCGCTTCCAGGCCACCGGCAAGCTGGGCGATGTGATGAAGGAATCGATCGACGCGGCGCGGTCCTATGTCCGCTCCAAGGCGACCACCTTCGGCATCAAGCCGCCGACCTTCGACAAGGTGGACATCCATGTCCATGTGCCGGAAGGCGCCACGCCCAAGGACGGTCCGTCGGCGGGCCTGGCGATGGCCACCTCCATCATCTCGGTGCTCACCGGCATCCCGATCCGCCGCGATGTGGCGATGACGGGCGAGGTCACCTTGCGCGGCCGCGCGCTGCCGATCGGCGGCTTGAAGGAAAAGCTGCTCGCGGCGCTGCGGGCGGGGATCACCACCGTGATCATCCCCAAGGAGAATGAGAAGGATCTGGCCGAGGTGCCCGACAATGTGAAGGCGGGCCTGAAGATCGTGCCGGTCGCCACCGTGGGCGAGGTGCTGAAGGTCGCGCTGGTGCGCGAGCCGGAAGCCATCGACTGGAGCGAGCCGGAAGAGCCGGTGGTGCCCCGGGTGGCGCTGGACGAGGGCGATCCGGACCCGCTGATCACCCACTAGGCTCTAGAAATCAAAGGGCCCAGACGGCGTCCGGGCCCTTTTTCTTTCGCGGTCATGGGCAAAAACTCCCTGATTCCGGGACTTTTCGCCTTGGCAAGGCTTAGGCCCGGCCCCTAGAGTCCGCCCTGAGCGGCACGAATCGCCGAAAAGGAGCAACTCGTGAACAAGAACGATCTCATCCAGAAGCTGGCCGACCACACGGGCCTGCCCAAGAATGACGCGGCCAAGGCCGTGGACGGCGTGTTCGACCTGATCGCGGCCTCGCTGAAGGCGGGCGACGAAGTCCGGCTCACCGGTTTCGGCGTGTTCGTGGTGGCGACACGCGCCGGCGGCAAGGGCCGCAATCCCCAGACCGGCGAGGAAATCACCATCAAGCCGTCCAAGCAGCCGCGCTTCCGCGCCGGCAAGCAGCTCAAGGATTCCCTCAACTGTCAACGCCCCCGCCACGGGGCATGGATGGTGTGAAGCGGAATGGCGGTCGGGCTGGCGCGCTGGCTCGTGACATAGCCGCGCTTGCGCAGATGGCGGAGCGCCGCCTGGACCGAGGATTTGGACAGGCCGGTTTCCACCGCCAGCGTGGACAGGCTGATCTGCACGCTTGCGGCCCGGACCGCCGGCCGCGTGCCACAGCTTCAGATAGACCAGAAAAGCCGACGGCGCGCGGTCATGCCCGACCAGATCGGGCAGCAGCGTCTCCACCACATAGTCGTCCAGCGGCGCTTTGCGAACCATTGCTATAGTAAGCGTTGGGATGCTTGCCAGGCGCAAGCCTGGCTTCTGCAAACTGGCACCGGCAAAGGGAGAACCGCCATGATCACGCATCTCAAATTCATGAGCATTCCGGTGGCCGACCAGGACCGGGCGCTGAAATTCTATACCGAGAAGCTGGGCTTCAAGGTCGCCACCGACCAGGAGATGGGACCGGGCCGGCGCTGGATCGAACTGCGCATGGGCAAGGCCGAAACGCCGGCTGGTGCTGTTCACCATGGACGGCGAGGAGGGACGGGTGGGCACGCGGATGAATTGTTCGCTCGCCTGCGACGATGTCGAGGCCACCTGCCGGCAACTGTCCGAGCGGGGCGTGGAATTCGTGTCGCCGCCCACCAAGCAGCCCTGGGGGACCTTCGCCATCATGAAGGACAGCGAAGGCAACCAGTTCGTTCTGAGCTCGCAGTAGGTGGGCGCTGGTCTTTTGGGTCGTGGGTTCGTCGCGCGTCCTCACGTGCTTTTCGCACGCTCCGGGCGACGCTCCTGCCCACACCCCAAAATCCTGCGCGCTATTCTCGAAGCTGCCCGTTGGGGGGCTTGGCCAACTGGCGGATGCTGCAACTGAACATTGTAAATGACCGTCGGTGCCGATTCGAGACCGTCGTGGAAGGAAATTTCCATGTTCGGATTTAACTCATAATGAACCGCCGTGATCGGTCCCTTGAATTCTCCATAAGAACCGGAGAATGGGTACCAATGCCCATCTTTGGGCTTGCCCGCAGTATGATGCGCGATATCCATGCCATAGCGGGTGGAAAATTCGGATTCGATTTTCGCGCGACACGGCGGCGGAACACCCATGGGCGCGGTCTGGGTCAACTCGACCGAATAAAGCTTGTCGTCGTAGAACGACAGGACGCCCGAGAATTCGCAGCCTGCGTAGGCATAGTCGTCAATATAGAGCTGCCCCATGTTGGTCAGCGGGAAAAGAAGGGGATGTTTTGTCTTATTTTTGATGAAGGGATATCGGGCCTCGGCGTCTTGTGGCGACATGATCCAGTGAAGCTTATCCAGGCCCAAGGCTAGTTCGTCGGAAGGCGCAGCCATCGCGCTTTGGCAGAGCAAGGACAGCACCAACATGGATAGAAGCCGCATCATGCCTCCCGCTGGAATGGTGGGCGGTGACGGGCTCGAACCGCCGACCCTATCGGTGTAAACGATATGCTCTACCAACTGAGCTAACCGCCCGCGCCTTGTGCTTATAGCAAGGGGCAGGGGCTTTTAGCACTTGCCCCCGCCGATCTGTCCATCCCGTCATTCGCCAATATGAGCCGGGTCCGGTAACCTGCCCGCATGAAGACGCCTTTTTTCCAATTTGCCGCACTTGGCCTTTTTGGCGTGCTCGCTGCTTGCGGTTCGTCCATTCCGGCCCGCGCTGGAGTCCCTATCCCACGCCGCCGCCGCGCGATGAAAATTATCACGGCGGCCCCAATGCCATGCTGCTGAAATATGACGCCAATCATGACGGCACGCTCACCCGCGACGAATTGATCGCCGGCCTGAAAGCGGAATTCGCCGCGCTCGACACCCACCACACCGGCTGTCTCACATCGGACCAGGTGGACTGCGATCAACCAGGCGCGCATCGCCGCCGACCAATCCACCGCCACGCCGCTGCAGGATTGGAACCAGGATGGCTGCGTCGATTTCCGGGAATTTTCCGCCGCCGCCTATTCGCTGTTCGATCAGCTGGACCGCAACGGCGACGGCAAGATCACGCCGCAGGAATTCAATCCCCGCGCCAACGTCCCGGCACCAAGGCGCGGCGCCTGCAGCCGCCAGACCGGACGCGGCCGGCGCGGCGATCCGCAACGGCTGACGGTTCGGCGCCGCCACCGCCCCCGTTCCGATAGAGCCTTCGCTTGACTTGGAGGGTGGGGCGCCCTACATCGGCCCCCTTCGCGCGCCCGCCGTCTGGGGTGGACGATGCGGGGGCGTAGCTCAGTTGGTTAGAGTGTCGGCCTGTCACGCCGAAGGTCGCGGGTTCGAGCCCCGTCGCTCCCGCCATTTCTCCGTCGGGAATGGCTCCTTTCTATGCGGCTTCTCATCGAGAGGCCGCAGTACCTGCATCTGCGATGTCGGATTTGTCCTCCAAAGCTAGGAATTGCTCGCAAGTAGCGTCACGATTTGCAATGCGCCTTTCGCGTCATCCATCTTCAACAGGGTCGCATGATGGGGTCCGGCGCATTGCCGCGAAATTTCCTGTTCTGTCCGCGGCGAATCTTCCGCTAAACCCGCGTTGCGCGGCGACAGTGCCTGCCTATACTGCGCCCGCGAAAAAACAAGGTCCGGCTTGGTGACGGCATGCGCGCCGGCCGTTCCCGTGCGAAGGCGTTTGGGGACGGCATGGAAAAGCTGCTTGCTGGAATATCTGCCGATCCTGGTCTTTCTGGGGATCGCGATCGTCCTGAGCGGCGCCCTGATCGCTGCTGCCGCTGGTGATCGCGCCGTCCAAGCCCGATCCGGAGAAGCTTTCCGCCTATGAGTGCGGCTTCCCCGCCTTCGGCGATGCGCGCATGAAATTCGACGTGCGCTTCTATCTGGTGTCGATCCTGTTCATCATCTTCGACCTGGAAGTCGCCTTCCTGTTTCCCTGGGCCATCACGCTGGGCGCCACCGGCGTTTTCGCCTTCTGGTCGATGATGGTGTTCCTGGGCGTGCTGACCGTCGGCTTCATCTATGAATGGAAGAAGGGAGCGCTCGAATGGGAGTGATCGCTTCGACCAGTTCCCGCCGGACCGGCGGCCGCGCCGGCGTCGAGGGCGGGGCGCCCCAGATCACCGACAACGATCCTTATTTCAAGGCGCTGCAGCAGGAGATGGCCGACAAGGGCTTCCTGGTCACCAGCGCCGAAAGCCTGATCAACTGGGCCCGCACCGGCTCTCTGATGTGGATGACCTTCGGGCTCGCCTGCTGCGCCGTCGAGATGATGCAGGCCTCGATGCCGCGCTATGATCTGGAGCGGTTCGGCTTCGCGCCGCGCGCCTCACCGCGCCAGTCCGACGTGATGATCGTGGCCGGCACCCTGACCAACAAGATGGCGCCCGCGCTGCGCAAGGTCTACGACCAGATGCCGGAGCCGCGTTATGTGATCTCGATGGGCTCCTGCGCCAATGGCGGCGGCTATTATCACTATTCCTATGCCGTGGTGCGGGGCTGCGACCGCATCGTGCCGGTGGACATCTATGTGCCGGGCTGTCCGCCCACCGCCGAGGCCCTGGTCTATGGCATCCTGTTGCTGCAGCGGAAGATCCGCCGCACCGGAACGATCGAGCGCTGATGTCGGATCTTGATCAACTCGCCGAGAAACTGGCGCGCGCGCTCGGGTCCGCGCTGACCGAGCACCAAGCTCGCGGTGGGCGAACTCACCCTGACGGTCGCGCCCGACCGCATCCTGGATGTGCTGGCGCATCTGCGCGACGACCCGGATTGCGATTTCAAGATCCTGGTCGATATTTGCGGCAATGACTGGCCGACGCGCGAAAAGCGCTTCGACGTGGTCTATCATCTCCTGTCGCTGACCCGGAACCTGCGCATCCGCGTCAAGGCCAGGCTGGGCGAGGGCGAGGCGGTCCCATCCTGCGTCGTCGCTTTATCCGGCCGCCGGCTGGTTCGAGCGCGAAGCCTTCGACATGTACGGCATCGCCTTCGAAGACAATCCGGATCTGCGCCGCATCCTCACCGATTACGGATTCTCCGGCTATCCGCTGCGCAAGGATTTCCCGCTCACCGGCTATGTCGAGTTGCGCTACGACGAAGAGCTGAAGCGCGTGGTCTATCAGCCGGTGCAGCTGGTGCAGGAATTCCGCGATTTCGATTTCATGAGCCCCTGGGAAGGCGCGCCGCACATCCTGCCGGGCGACGAAAAGGCCGCGATGGCGCCCGACGCCACCTCCGGCGACACGGGGAAGAAGCCGTGACCAGCGTTACGCTCGAAACCATCCCGACCGAAACCAGCAACGGTCCGGCCGAAGAGCCGCAGCTCACCCTCAATTTCGGGCCGCAGCATCCCGCCGCGCATGGCGTGCTGCGCCTGATCCTGGATCTGGACGGCGAGATCGTCACCCGCGTCGATCCGCATATCGGACTGCTTGCATCGCGGCACCGAGAAGCTGATCGAGCACAAGACCTATCTGCAGGCGATCCCGTATTTCGACCGGCTCGACTATGTCGCGCCGATGAATCAGGAGCATGCCTTCTGCCTGGCGATCGAGAAATTGCTGGGACTGGAAGTGCCCAAGCGCGGCCAGTATATCCGCGTGCTCTATTCCGAGATCGGCCGGCTTCTCAACCATCTTCTCAACGTCACCACCCAGGCGATGGATGTGGGCGCGCTGACGCCGCCGCTCTGGGGCTTCGAGGAACGCGAGAAGCTGATGGTGTTCTATGAGCGCATCTCGCGGCACGCGCATGCATGCCGCCTATTTCCGCGCCGGGCGGCGTGCACCAGGACATGCCGCCGGGCCTGGCCGCCGACATCTACAAATTCTGCGAGCATTTCCCCAAGGTGCTGGACGATATCGAAGGCCTGCTGACCGAAAACCGCATCTTCAAGCAGCGCAATGTCGATATCGGCGTGGTCAACCGCGCCGAAGCCGAGATGTGGGGCATGTCGGGCGTGATGCTGCGTTCCACCGGCGTGCACTGGGATTTGCGCCGCTCCCAGCCTTATGAATGCTACAACGAACTCGATTTCAAGATTCCGGTCGGCAAGAACGGCGACAATTACGACCGCTATGTGATGCGCATGGAAGAAATGCGCGAAGCCACCAAGATCATGAAACAATGCCTCGACAAGATGACGCCGGGGCCGGTGGTGTCGCAGGACCACAAAGTCACCCCGCCGCGCCGGGCCGAAATGAAGACCTCGATGGAAGCCCTGATCCATCACTTCAAGCTCTATACCGAAGGCTTCCATGTGCCGGCGGGCGAGGCCTATGCCGCGGTCGAAGCGCCCAAGGGTGAATTCGGCGTCTATCTGGTGGCCGACGGCACCAACAAGCCGCAGCGCTGCAAGATCCGCGCGCCCAGCTTCGTGCATCTGCAGGCGATGGATTACATGTGCAAGGGCCATATGCTGGCCGACGTCTCCGCGGTGCTGGGCTCGCTCGACATCGTGTTCGGGGAGGTGGACCGGTGACGGTGCTTTCCAACCCCAATATCGACATCGCCCAGAAGCAGCTCGACGCCTATAACGCGCAGGATTTGGACACGTATGTTTCCTTCTTCGCCGAGGATTGCATCGTCTCGGGTTTGAACGGCCAGCCCACCGAAACCAGCCGCGAGGCGATCCGCGCCCGCTATGCCAAGGCCTTTGCGCAATTCCCGCAGAACAAGGCCTATCTCAAGAACCGCATCGCCGTCGGCAACACAGTCGTGGACCATGAGAAAGTGGTGCGCGCGCCCGGCGGCGAGGAATTCGAGATCATTGCCATCTACACCTTCCGCGACGGGCTGATCGCCCGCGTCGATTTCGCGAAATAGGCCGCCCATGCTTCGCCGTCTCGCCCCGCCCGACATGCAACCCGCGAGCTTCGCCTTCAATGCGGAGAATGCGGAATGGGCGAAGAACGAAATCGCCAAATATCCGCAAGGCCGCCAGGCCTCGGCGGTGATCGCGCTGCTCTGGCGCGGCCAGGAGCAGGAAGGCTGGGTCACCCATCCCATGATCGAAAGCGTCGCCGGGATGCTTTCCATGCCCTTCATCCGCGTGCTGGAAGTGGCGACCTTCTACACCATGTTCAATCTGGAGCCGGTGGGCAGCCATCTGGTGCAGGTCTGCACCACCACGCCCTGCTGGCTGGCGGGTCGGATGCGGTGGTCGCGGCCTGCAAGAAGCATATCCACCCCGAGCAGCACACGATTTCGGCGGACGGCAAATTCTCCTGGATGGAAGTGGAATGCCTTGGCGCCTGCGTGAACGCGCCGATGCTGCAGATCGGCAAGGATTTCTACGAGGATCTGGACGGCCCGATCACCGAGAAGCTGATCGAGGATCTGCGTGCCGGGCAGGGCCATCAAGCCTGGACCGCAGAACCCCGCGCGCCGCAGCTCCGAGCCCTTGGGCGCGCCGACCACACTCACCGACAAGTCGCTCTTATGACGGCTCCATGATCGGCCGCCAGTCGCGCGGGCCAGGCAACGCCGGCACCGACGCCGAAGGCAAGGCTCCGACCAAGGCGGCCTCGGATCGTGAAGCGCCTGCACAGAAACCACCGGGAGCGGCCACCTGATGCTTGCCGATCGCGACCGCATCTTCACCAATCTCTATGGCTTCCATGATCCGGGCCTGAAAGGCGCGCGCCAGCGCGGCGCCTGGGACGGCACCAAGGCGATCCTGGAGCGTGGCGCCGAGGCGATTGTCGACGAGATGAAAAAATCGGGCCTGCGCGGACGCGGCGGCGCGGGTTTCCCCACCGGCCTCAAATGGTCCTTCATGCCCAAGGAAGTGAAGGAGCGGCCCCATTATCTGGTGGTCAATGCCGACGAGAGCGAACCCGGCACCTGCAAGGATCGCGACATCATGCGGCACGATCCGCACACGCTGGTGGAAGGCTGCCTGATCGCCAGCTTCGCGATGCGCGCGCATGCCTGCTACATTTATGTGCGGGGCGAGTTCATCCGCGAGCGCGAGGCCCTGCAGCGCGCGGTGGACGAAGCCTATGCCGAGAAACTGATCGGCAAGAACAATATCCATGGCTGGGATTTCGATCTCTATGTCCATCATGGCGCGGGCGCCTATATCTGCGGCGAAGAGACCGCGCTGCTTGGAAAGCCTGGAAGGCAAGAAGGGCCAGCCCCGGCTGAAGCCGCCGTTCCCGGCCAATGTGGGCCTTTATGGCTGCCCCACCACCGTCAACAATGTGGAAAGCATCGCGGTCGCGCCCACCATCCTGCGCCGCGGCGCCGATTGGTTCGCCGGCATCGGCCGGCCCAACAATACCGGCACCAAGGTCTTCTGCATTTCGGGT
Source organism: uncultured Alphaproteobacteria bacterium (assembly GCA_963766265.1). Lineage (GTDB taxonomy): Bacteria > Pseudomonadota > Alphaproteobacteria > Micropepsales > Micropepsaceae > Rhizomicrobium. The sequence continues at coordinate 1,634,737 of CAVXYX010000004.1, read as the reverse complement.
CATGTGAACAAGCCCTGCAATGTGGAAGAAGAGATGGGCATTCCCCTGCGCGAGCTGATCGACAAGCATGCCGGCGGCGTGCGGGGCGGCTGGGACAATCTTCTGGCGGTGATCCCCGGCGGCGCTTCGGTGCCGCTGCTCCCCAAATCCATCTGCGACACGGTGCTGATGGATTTCGACAGCCTCAAGGCGCAGCAGACGGGCCTGGGCACCGCGGCCGTGATCGTGATGGACAAATCCACCGACGTGGTGAAGGCGATCCAGCGGCTTGCCTATTTCTACAAGCATGAAAGCTGCGGCCAATGCACGCCCTGCCGCGAAGGCACGGGCTGGATGTGGCGCGTCTTGAGCCGCATGGTCAAAGGCGATTCGCGGGTGGCGGAAATCGATCTCTTGCAGGAAGTCTCCAAGGAGATCGAAGGCCACACGATATGCGCCTTGGGCGACGCCGCGGCCTGGCCGGTCCAGGGCCTGATCCGCCATTTCCGCCCCGAGATCGAGCGGCGCATCGCCGCCTTTGGCGTCAAGGAGGCTGCGGAATGATGCGGCACCTGGCGCAGCTCAATATCGGCAGGCTTCGCGGCACCCGGAACGATCCCGCGATGGCGGGCTTCTTCGACAATCTGGATCGCATCAACCGCATGGCCGAGCGCATGCCGGGCTTTGTCTGGCGGCTGAAGGATGACAGCGGAAACGCCACCAATATTCCGTGGGTGGGCGATCCGGCATTCGCGGTCAATTTAAGCGTGTGGGAAAGCGTCGAGGCGCTTGAGAAATTCGTCTGGCAGACGGCGCACACCAAAGTCTACAACCGCAAGGCCGAGTTCTTCGAGAAGCCGGCCTCGCCGCATTTCGTGATGTGGTGGATCGATGAGGGCCACATCCCCACCCTGCAAGAGGCCAAGGAACGCCTGGATCATCTGACTGCCTGCGGGCCCGGTGAATTCTCTTTCGGCTGGGAGACCGCGCCCGCTGCGCGCCTCTGGCAAGAAAAAAGGTGCGCGTAATGGCGACACGCAAGCTGATCGTCGACGGCAAGGAAATCGAAGCCGAGGACAACATCACCCTGCTGCAGGCCTGCGAGCAGGCCGGTGCGGAGATTCCCCGCTTCTGCTATCACGAGCGCCTGTCCGTGGCGGGCAATTGCCGCATGTGCCTGGTGGAATGGGTGGGCGCGCCCAAGCCGCAAGCCTCTTGCGCGCTGCAGGTCAAGGATATTTTCCCCAACAAGGACGGCACGCCGGCCAAGATCAACACCACATCGCCTTATGCGCGCAAGGCGCGCGAAGGGGTGATGGAATTCCTGCTCATCAACCATCCGCTGGATTGCCCGATCTGCGACCAGGGCGGCGAATGCGACCTGCAGGACCAGGCGATGGGCTATGGCCGCGCCGCCTTTCACCGCTTCAACGAGAACAAGCGGGCGGTCGAAGACAAATATATGGGGCCGCTGGTCAAGACCATCATGACCCGCTGCATCCAATGCACGCGCTGTGTGCGTTTCGCGACCGAAGTGGCGGGCGTGCCCGATCTGGGCGCCACCGGCCGCGGCGAGGACATGGAGATCACCACCTATCTGGAGAAGGCGTTCGCCAGCGAGCTCTCCGGCAATGTGGTGGACCTTTGCCCGGTGGGCGCGCTGACGTCCAAGCCTTATGCCTTCAACGCCCGGCCATGGGAATTGCGCAAGACCGAATCCATCGACGTGATGGACGCGCAAGGCTGCAACATCCGCGTCGATAGCGCGCGGCCCGCAAGTGATGCGGGTGCTGCCGCGCCTGAATGAAGACGTCAATGAAGAATGGATTTCCGACAAGGCGCGGCATGCCTGTGACGGTCTCGGCCGCCAGCGTCTCGACCGTCCTTATGTGCGGGTGAACGGCAAGCTGAAGCCGGCGAGCTGGGCGGAAGCCTTCGCCGCCATTGCCGCCAAGATCAGCGACCACCACGCCCGCCAAGATGGCCGCAGTGGTGGGCGATCTTGCCGCCGCCGAAGAGATCAAGGCGCTCAAGGACCTGATGGCGGCGTTGAATGTGCAGAATCTGGATTGCCGCCAGGACGGCGCCAAGATCGGTGGCGGTCCGCGCCAGACATATCTGTTCAATTCCACCATTGCGGGCGTGGAAGCGGCCGATGCCATCCTGCTGGTGGGCGCCAATCCGCGCTGGGATGCGCCGGTTCTGAACGCGCGCATTCGCAAGGCCTGGCTGGCCGGCCCGCTGAAGATCGCCAATATCGGACCGGCGGTGGACCTCACCTATCCGGTCGAGCAGCTGGGCACCGATATCGGCGCGCTGGAAGCGATCGCCGACGGCAGCCATGCCTTCGCCAAGGTGCTGAAGGACGCCAAGCGTCCCATGATCATCCTGGGCGCGGGTGCGCTCAACCGCGCCGATGGCGCGGCAAGTCCTGCGTCTGGCCGCGCGCATCGCCGGCGATACCGGCATGATCGGCCCGGCCGGCACCCTGGCCGACGGCGGCTGGAACGGATTCAACATCCTCCACACCGCGGCTTCGCGGGTGGCGGCGCTGGATCTCGGCTTCCTGCCGGGCGCCAATCATGACGCAAGGGCGGCCGCGACGTCGCGGGCATCGTCGATGGCGCGCAGAAGGGCGAGATCGACTTTATCTATCTTCTGGGCGCCGACGAATTCGACGTCGCCCATCTGGGCCGCGCCTTCGTGGTCTATCAGGGCAGCCATGGCGATGCCGGCGCCCATCATGCCGATGTGATCCTGCCGGGCGCCGCCTATACGGAAAAGGATGGCCTCTACGTCAATTTCGAGGGCAGGGTGCAGCGCGCCGAGCGCGCCGCCTTCCCGCCCGGCGAAGCCAAGGCGGACTGGACCATCTTGCGCGCGCTGTCCGAGCAGCTGGGCCACAAGCTTCCTTATGACGATCTCGACGGCGTTGCGCGCCGCCATCGTCAAACAGGCGCCCCATTTCGCCGAGACCGGCAACACCCCGGTCCATAGCGACACTTCGGCCTCGACCTGGAGCAACTATCGGCGTGGAAGGCCGGCTGGAGCGCAGCCACGCGCTCGGCGCCGCGATCGGCGATTACTACCTCACCAACCCGATCGCGCGGGCGAGCGAGACCATGGCCAAATGCAGCCAGGAATTCGTGACCGGCACCAGCAAGATGGCGGCGGAATAAGATGGCGCTGATCCAATTCTGGACCTGGCTGTTCGGGAAGCTCGGGGTGGCACTGCCCTATGGCTGGGGCTGGTTTCTCAGCCAGGCCATCTTCATCGTGCTGCTGTGCCTGGTGCTGATGCTGTCGGTCGCCGTGGTGATCCTGGCCGACCGCAAGATCTGGGCGGCGGTGCAGATGCGGCGCGGCCCCAATGTGGTGGGCCCGTTCGGCATCCTGCAGACCATCGCCGACGCGCTCAAATTCTTCTTCAAGGAAGTGATCATCCCGGCAGGCGCCAACAAGGTGCTGTTCCTGCTGGCGCCGGTGGTCAGCGTGGCGCTGGCCTTCATCGCCTGGGCGGTGATCCCCTTCGACAAGGGCTGGGTGATTGCCGACATCAATGTCGGCATCCTCTATCTCTTCGCCATCTCGTCACTCAGCGTCTATGGCGTGATCATGGCGGGGTGGGCGTCGAATTCCAAATACGCCTTCCTGTCGGCGCTGCGCGGCGCGGCCCAGATGGTATCCTACGAAGTCTCGATCGGCTTCGTGATCATCACTGTGCTGCTGTTCGCGGGTTCGCTCAATCTTTCCCGCATCGTCGAAGCGCAGCAGACCACGGGAATTCTGGCCTTCGCGCATTGGAATTTCTTCTCCATCCTGTTCCCCATGCTGGTGATCTTCTTCGTCTCATCGCTGGCGGAGACTCAGCGCCCGCCCTTCGACCTGCTGGAAGCGGAATCCGAATTGGTGGCGGGTTTCTTCGTGGAATATTCCTCGACGCCGTTCCTGCTGTTCTTCCTGGGCGAGTACATGAACGTCATGCATGCTCTGCGGCCTGATGAGCGTGCTGTTCCTGGGCGGCTGGCTGCCGCCATTCAACATCGCGCCCTTCACGCTGGTGCCGGGTGTGATCTGGTTCCTGCTCAAGCTCGGCTTCCTGTTCTTCATGATGGCGATGGTGAAGGCGATCGTGCCGCGCTACCGCTATGACCAGCTGATGCGGCTGGGCTGGAAAATCTTCCTTCCGACTTCTCTTATCTGGGTGGTTCTGACGGCGGCCTGGGTGCTCGTCTTCCACCATCACGCCTGAGGCAACCCGATGGCAAGTTTCGACCGCACCGCGCGCCAGATCTTCTTCGTGGAGTTCATCAAGAGCTTCCTGCTCTCGATGCGCTATTTCTTCGCCCCCAAGGCGACGCTCAACTATCCCTTCGAGAAGGGCCCGCTTTCACCCCGCTTCCGCGGCGAGCATGCGCTGCGCCGCTATCCCAATGGCGAGGAACGTTGCATCGCCTGCAAATTGTGCGAGGCGATCTGCCCGGCCCAGGCCATTACCATCGAGGCCGAACCGCGCGAAGACGGCTCGCGCCGCACCACCCGCTACGACATCGACATGGTGAAATGCATCTATTGCGGCTTGTGCCAGGAGGCCTGCCCGGTGGACGCCATCGTCGAGGGTCCCAATTTCGAATTCTCTACCGAAACGCGCGAAGAACTTTACTACGCAAGGAAAGATTGCTGGCGAATGGCGACCGCTGGGAGGCGGAGATCGCCCGCAATCTCGAGCTGGACGCACCGTACCGCTAGGACGATAGGAAACGCATGCTGCAGGCCCTGGTCTTTTACCTCTTCTCGACGATCCTGATCACTTCGGCGCTCATGGTGATCGCGTCCAGGAATCCCGTGCATTCGGTGCTGTTCCTGATCCTGGCGTTTTTCAACGCGGCCGGCCTGTTCGTGCTTCTGGGCGCCGAGTTCCTGGGCATGATCCTGGTGGTGGTCTATGTCGGCGCGGTCGCGGTCCTGTTCCTGTTCGTGGTGATGATGCTCGATATCGATTTCGCCGAGCTGAAGCGCGGCGCGCTGCAATACTCTGCCGTTCGGCGGGCTGATCGGATTGATCCTGGTGGGCGAATTGGTGATGGCGGACCGGGTGTGGGCGATTCAGCCCGCGGCTCGCGCCGCCGAGGCCCATGTGACGCCCGTCGGGGTCACCAATACCGAAGCCTTGGGCCGCATCCTCTATACCGACTACATCTTTTACTTCCAGACTGCGGGCCTGATCCTGCTGGTGGCGATGATCGGGGCCATCGTGCTCACCCTGCGCAAGCGGCCAGGCGTGCGCCGCCAGGTGATCGCGGTGCAGAATGCGCGCACCGCGGCCATGGCGGTCGAGATGGTCGACATCCGGCCGGGCGAGGGGGCTTGAGCATGGCGATCGGGCTTTCCCATTATCTCGCGGTCGCGGCCATCCTCTTCACCATCGGTGTGGTGGGCATCTTCCTCAACCGCAAGAACATCATCATCATCCTGATGTCGATCGAGTTGATCCTGCTCTCGGTCAATCTCAATTTCGTGGCTTTCTCGTCCTATCTGGGCGACCTGGTGGGACAGGTGTTCGCACTCTTCGTGCTCACCGTGGCCGCGGCGGAAGCCGCGATCGGCCTCGCCATCCTGGTGGTCTATTTCCGCAACCGCGGCACCATCGCGGTTGAGGATGTCAATGTGATGAAGGGTTAGGCATGTACGCGGCGATCGTCTTCCTTCCCATCATCGGCTCGGCTATCGCCGGACTGCTCGGCCGCGTGATCGGCACGCGAGCGAGCGAGCTCGTCACCACCGGGCTTCTGTTCGTTTCCGCCGCCCTCTCCATCGTCGCCTTCAACGATGTCGCGCTGGAAGGCCACAAATACATCGTCCAGATCATGCCCTGGATCCATTCCGGCGATTTCGCGGTGGACTGGACCATCCGGGTGGACGGCATCACGGCGGTGATGCTGGTGGTGGTGACCGGCGTCTCCAGCCTGGTGCACCTCTATTCCATCGGCTACATGGCCGAGGACCCTCACCGGCCGCGCTTCTTCTCGTACCTGTCGCTCTTCACCTTCGCCATGCTGATGCTGGTGACGGCCAACAATTTCCTCCAGCTCTTCTTCGGCTGGGAAGGCGTGGGTCTGGCGTCCTATCTTCTGATCGGCTTCTGGTACACGCGGCCCTCCGCCAACGCGGCGGCGATCAAGGCATTCATCGTCAACCGTGTGGGCGATTTCGGCTTCGCGCTGGGCATCTTCGGCGTCTATGCCGTCTTCAAGACCCTGGATTTCGACACGGTGTTCCATGCCGCGGCCGGCATGGCGGGCAAGCAATTCATCTTCGCCGGCCACAGCGTGGACATCCTCACCACTCTCTGCCTGCTCCTGTTCGTGGGCGCGATGGGCAAGTCGGCGCAGATCGGGCTTCACACCTGGCTTCCCGACGCGATGGAAGGCCCCACGCCCGTCTCTGCTCTGATCCACGCCGCCACCATGGTGACGGCGGGCGTGTTCCTGGTTTGCCGCTGCTCGCCCTTATTCCAGCTCGCGCCCCATGCGGCGGAGTTCGTCACTTTCATCGGCGCCACCACGGCCTTCTTCGCCGCGTCGGTGGGCCTGTTCCAGAACGACATCAAGCGGGTGATCGCCTATTCGACCTGCTCGCAGCTGGGCTACATGTTCGCGGCCGCGGGCGTGGCGTCCTATGACGCCGCCATGTTCCACCTCTTCACCCATGCCTTCTTCAAGGCGCTGCTGTTCCTTTCGGCGGGCGCGGTGATCACCTCCATGCACCACGAGCAGGACATGCGGAAGATGGGTGGGCTGTGGAAGGCCATTCCCTTCACCTGGGCGATGATGCTGATCGGCAATCTGGCGCTGACCGGCGTGGGCATTCCCTATCTGGGCGTGGGCCTGGCGGGTTTCTATTCCAAGGACGCCATCATCAACGCCACCTGGAACGCGCATACCGCGATTGGCTCCTATGCCTTCACGCTGCTCCTGCTCGCCGCGGGCATGACCAGCTTCTATTCCTGGCGCCAGTTCCTGATGACTTTCCATGGCCGCTATCGCGGGCTGGATCATCAGCATCTCTCCCACAGCAGCGGTGCGCATTCGCATGACGAGCCGGCGGGCGACGACACTCACGGCCATGAAGAACATCATGCGCCGAAGCTGGAAGAGGTCCATGAATTGCCCAAGGTGATGCTGGTGCCGCTGGCCGTGCTGGCGCTGGGCGCGGCCTTCGCCGGCGCGCTGTTCTTCCATTATTTCATCGGCGAGGGCGCCAACGCCTTCTGGAACAATTCGATCTTCGTCGCCCCTTTGAAGGAAGGCGAGTTGCCGATGTGGGTCGAACTGGGCCCGCTGGTCCTCACCATCATCGGCTTCGCCGTCGCTTATTATTACTACATTCTGCATCCCTACCTGCCGCGCAAGATCGCGGCCAAGCGCGGCATGCTTTATTTGTTTCTCTACAACAAATGGTATTTCGACGAGCTCTATGACTTCTTGTTCGTGCGTCCTGCTTTCTGGATCGGCCGCTTCTTGTGGAAGCGGGGCGACGGCATGGTAATTGACGGGCTGGGTCCTGACGGGATTTCGGCGCGCGTGCTGGACGCGGCGCGTGGCGCGGTCCGGCTTCAGTCCGGTTACGTCTATTATTATGCCCTGGGAATGCTGCTCGGCGTGGTGGCCCTTGCCACCTGGTTCATGGCGTCGGGAGGTGGCCTGTGAATTTCCCGATCCTCAGCCTGGTTACGTTCGGCCCCTTGATCGGCGTGGCCCTGATCCTTCTCATGCCCCGCGCCAACGCGGCGCGCTGGATCGCGCTGATCACCACCATCGCTACCTTGATCATCTCGCTGGTGGTCTGGGCAAAGTTCGACACCCATGTTGCCGGTTTCCAGCTGGTGGAGAAGGCCAATTGGCTGGGCGGCGGCATCTCCTACCACATGGGCGTTGACGGCATTTCCATGCTGTTCGTGGTCCTGACCGCGGGCCTGATGCCGTTCTGCATCGCCGCCAGTTGGGACTCCATCGAGAACAGAGTCCCTGAATACATGATCGCCTTCCTGGTGCTGGAAACGCTGATGATCGGCGTGTTCTGCGCCCTGGACCTGGTTCTGTTCTATGTGCTGTTCGAGGGCGGCCTGATCCCGATGTTCCTGATCATCGGCATCTGGGGCGGGAAGCGGCGCGTCTATGCCAGCTTCAAATTCTTCCTCTACACCTTCACGGGCTCGGTTCTGATGCTGCTCGCCATTATGGCGATGTACTGGTACGCCGGAACCACCGACATCGCCGCGTCCTGCTCTCCGGCGTGCATTTCCCGCCGCAGATGCAGACCTGGCTGTGGCTGGCCTTTTTCGCCAGCTTCGCGGTCAAGATGCCGATGTGGCCGGTCCATACCTGGCTGCCAGACGCCCATGTCGAGGCGCCCACCGCGGGCTCGGTGATCCTGGCCGGCATCCTGTTGAAGATGGGCGGTTACGGTTTCCTGCGTTTTTCGCTGCCCATGTTCCCCTCGGCGTCCGAGATGTTCGCGCCATTGGTTTTTACGCTTTCCATCGTGGCGATCATCTACACCTCGCTGGTGGCCCTGGCGCAGGAGGACATGAAGAAGCTGATCGCTTATTCCTCCGTGGCGCATATGGGCTTCGTCACCATGGGCATCTTCACGCTCACCCATCAGGGCGTGGAGGGCGGCATCTTCCAGATGCTCAGCCATGGCGTGGTCTCGGGCGCGTTGTTCCTCTGCGTGGGCGTGGTCTATGACCGCATGCATACCCGCGAGATTTCGGCCTATGGCGGGCTGGTCAACCGCATGCCGGTCTATGCCGCCTGCTTCATGGTCTTCACCCTGGCCAATGTGGGCCTGCCGGGGACCAGCGGTTTCGTCGGCGAGTTCCTCACCATGCTGGGCGCGTTCCTGCACAATAGCTGGATCGCGATCTTCGCCGCCACCGGCGTGATCCTGTCGGCGGCCTACGCGCTTTTCCTCTACCGCCGCATCATCTTCGGCGCCCTGGTCAAGCCCGCGCTTCAGACCATTCAGGATCTGAGCCTGCGCGAAGTCGCCATCCTGGCGCCGCTGGTGGTGATCACCATCGCGCTGGGCGTCTATCCCAAGCCCGTGTTCGACGTCACTACGCCGTCCGTGGCCAAGCTCATCAACGACAACAAGACCGCGCTGGCATTCGACCATGCCGCCGCGAAAGTGGCGCTTGCCGGGAAGAGAGAGGCGAAGTGACCCTTCAAAGCCGATCTTCTGGTCCTTCTGCCCGAGTTGATCCTGGCGGTCGGCGCCATGGCGCTGCTGCTGGCGGGCGCAATCGGCGGCGAAAAGACCGCGCCTGTGATCTCCTGGGGTGCGATTGGCCTTCTGGTTCTTTCGGGCGCGGCCGCTCATATTGTGCAACGCCCGATCATGCCACCGCCTTCCGGGGCGCCTTTGTCGCCGACAGTTTCGCCCGCTTCGCCAAGATCCTGATCCTGATCGGCGCGGCGCTTTCGCCTGTCCTGGCCGACGAATTCTTCCTGCCGATGGCAATGGCGCGGTTCGAGCTGCCGGTGCTGATGGTGCTGGCGACGCTGGGCATGATGCTGATGGTGTCGGCGGGCAGCCTGATCGCGCTTTACATGGGGCTGGAGCTGCAATCGCTGGCGCTTTATGTGCTGGCCGCCTTCAACCGCGATCATCTGCGCTCGACCGAGGCAGGCCTGAAATATTTTGTCCTGGGCGCTTTGTCTTCCGGCATGATGCTGTACGGCATTTCGCTGATCTATGGCTTCACCGGCACGGTCGAATTCACCCGGATCGCCCAGGTCATCGGCCAGTCCGGGCGTCGGCATCGGCCTGATCTTCGGGCTGGTGTTCCTGATTTCGGGCCTGGCCTTCAAGGTCTCCGCGGTGCCGTTCCATATGTGGACGCCCGACGTGTATGAAGGCGCGCCCACGCCCATCACCGCCTATCTTGCCACCGCCGCCAAGGTGGCGGCGATGGCGCTGTTCCTGCGGACGATCCTGACCTCCTTCCCGCATGCGCTGGAGCAATGGCGCCAGATCATCGTCACGATCTCGGTCCTCTCCATGGCGCTGGGCGCGGTGGCGGCGCTGGGCCAGAAGAACATCAAGCGCCTGATGGCCTACAGCTCCATCGGCCATATGGGTTATGCGCTGTTGGGCCTGGCGGCCGGTACGGCGCTGGGCGCGCGCGGCGTGCTGATCTATCTCGCCATCTATGTCTTCACCAATCTGGGCGTGTTCGCCTGCATCCAGGCGATGCGGCGCGGCGGCCGGCAGGTCGAGACCATTGCCGATCTGGCGGGCCTGGCGCGCACCGATCCCAAACTGGCGATGATCTTCTCGCTCCTGTTCCTCAGCCTGGCGGGCCTGCCGCCTTTGGCGGGCTTCTTCGCCAAATTCTATGTCTTCCTCGCCGCCATCCAGGCGGGACTGATCTGGCCCGCCGTCCTGGGCGTGCTCGCGAGCGCCATAGGGTTGGTCTATTACCTCCGCCTGGTGAAGGTCATGTATTTCGACGAGCCGGCGCAGGCGTTCGACGGCGGCATGGCGATGGGCAGCAAGCTGATCCTGGTGCTGTCGGGCGCGGTAACCCTGTTCTTCATCGTGGCGGCGTCGCCGATCATCTCCGGCGCCGACGCGGCCGCCAAGGTGCTGCTTCCTTGACCGGTTGGCCGTCGGGCTACGGCCTCAAGCGGTTCGACGAGATCGACTCCACCAATGAAGAAGCGCGCCGCCTTGTCCTGGCCGGCGAGCGCGGTCCGCTCTGGCTGACGGCAGGACGCCAGACCGCGGGCAGGGGGCGCCGCGGCAGGAACTGGCAGACGCCCAGCGGCAACCTTGCCGCCACGCTGCTCCTTCATCCCGCCCGTCCCGAAAAAGATTGGCCGCAACTCTCCTTCGTCGCCGCCATCGCCGCCGCCGACGTGGCGGCGTCGTTCGCGGCGGGCGCGCGCGTCACGCTCAAATGGCCCAACGATGTGCTGGTCGATGGACGAAAGCTGGCCGGCATCCTGTTGGAAAACGCCCATGGCGCGCTCGCCATCGGCATCGGCGTCAATCTCGCGCATTATCCCGACGGACACCGAATTCCCCGCCATTTCGCTGGCGGTGCTGGGTGTAGGCGCCGTCCGCCGACGACGCCTTGACGCGGCTCGCGGCGGGCTTTGCGAAATGGTATGAGGTCTGGTCCGCCCAGGGCTTCTCGCCCATCCGCGACGCATGGCTGGCCCGGGCGCAAGGATTGGGCATGCGCATCCGGGCACGGCTGGTCACGGAAGAAAGGTCGGGCATGTTCGAGGGCATCGACGAGAGTGGCGCGCTTCTGCTCAACGAGGGCTTCGGGCGGCTCAGCGTGCTGCCCGCCGCCGACATTTTCTTCGGGTAGGCGATGCTGCTCGCGATCGATGCCGGCAACACCAACATCGTCTTCGCCGTCTATGACGGCGAGAACCAGCGCGCCCAATGGCGCGCCGTCACCAACACCGAACGCACCTCCGACGAATATGCGGTCTGGCTGAGCCAGCTTCTGGCGCTGGAGGAGCTTTCGTTCGCCGACCTCGACGCCGCCATCATCGCCACCGTGGTGCCGGCAGTATTCTTCGATCTGCGCCAGCTTTGCCGCAATTATCTCAAATGCGAGCCCCTGATCGTGGGCGACCCCTCGGTGGATCTGGGCATAAAGGCCAATGTCGATCCGGCGCAAACCGTGGGTGCCGACCGGCTTTGCAACACGGTGGCCGCGCACCAGCGCTACAAGGGCGCGGTGATCGTGGTGGATTTCGGCACCGCCACCAATTTCGACATCGTCGCCGAGAATGGCGATTTCGACGGCAGCGTGATCGCGCCGGGCGCCAATCTTTCCATCGAGGCGCTGCACCAGGCCGCGGCCTTGCTGCCGCGCGTCGCCATCCACCGCGCGCAAGAGGTGATCGGGCGCAACACCGTCGCGGCCATGCAGTCGGGTGTCTATTGGGGCTATGTCGGGCTGATCGGCGGCCTGATCGACCGCATCAAGATCCGAATATGGCAAGCCCATGACCGTGGTCGCCACCGGCGGGCTCTCCCATCTGTTCCGTCCCGACATTCCCGCGATCGATCATATCGATCCCGATCTCACCCTGCGCGGCCTGATGCTGATCCACGCCCGCAACACGAAAACATGATGCCCTGATGCCCAAAAGCGACGAGCTCGTCTTCCTGCCCCTGGGCGGGTCGGGCGAGATCGGGATGAATTTCAACGCCTATGGTTTCGGTCCGCCCAACCGCCGGCAATGGATCGTGGTGGATTGCGGCGTCACGTTCGGACGCGAAACCGATTCACCCGGGCGTCGATTTGATCCTGCCGGATATCCGTTACCTGGCCGAGCGGCGCGAGGATGTGCTGGGCATCGTCGCCACCCATGCGCATGAGGATCATATCGGCGCCATCGCGCCTGCTCTGGCCGATGCTCAAATGCCCGATCTATGCCACGCCGTTCACCGCCCGGCTGATCGAAGGCAAGCTGGCTGAAGCCGGGCTTTCGGTGCGGGTCAAGGAAGTGCGACCTGGGCGGCTCGCTCAATCTCGGGCCCTTCGCCATCGATTTCATCTCCATCACCCATTCGATCCCTGAGCCCAATCTTCTGGCGATCCGCACGCCGCTGGGCGTGATCGCCCATACCGGCGACTGGAAGCTCGATCCCGAGCCGATGCTGGGCGCAGTCACCGACGCCGCCGCCATCCAGAAGCTGGGCGACGAGGGCGTGCTGGCGCTGGTCTGCGATTCCACCAATGCGCTGGTGCCCGGCCATTCGGGATCGGAAGCCAAGGTGCGCGACAGCCTGGTGCAGTTGATCGGCGGGCTCAAGGGCCGGGTCGCGGTGACGGCCTTCGCCTCCAATGTGGCGCGGCTTGACTCCATCGCCCATGCGGCGCGCACCCATGGCCGCAAGCTCGCGCTGGTGGGCCGCTCCATGCACAAGATCGTCGAGGCGGCGCGTTCGACAGCGGCTATCTCAAGGATTTTCCGGCCACACTCGATGCCGCAGAGGCAAGCGAGTTTCCCGCCGGCAAGGTGCTTTATCTTGTCACCGGCAGCCAGGGCGAGCCGCGCGCCGCGCTGTCGCGCATCGCCCGAGGCCAATCATCCCGACGTGCAATTGGGCAAGGGCGATGCGGTGATTTTTTCCTCGCGCGTGATCCCCGGCAACGACCTGGCGATCTTCGAGCTGCACAACCAGCTCTCGGCCCTGGGCGTGGAAGTGCTGACCGCCGAGGATCATTTCGTCCATGTCTCCGGCCATCCCGCGCGCGACGAACTGGCGGAGATGTATCGCTGGACCCGGCCGCGCATCGCAGTGCCGGTCCATGGCGAACTGCGCCACATGGCCGAGCATGCGCGGCTGGCGAAATCGCTGCAGGTGCCCGAAGCCCTGGTCCCCGCCAATGGCCAGCTTTACCGCCTGGCGCCCGGTCCCGCCGAATTGATCGATGAAGTGCCGTCGGGCCGCATCCATATGGACGGGCGCGTGCTGGTGGCCGAAGGCGAGGGGCTGGCCAAGGCGCGTCGAGCGATGGGTTATGCCGGGTTGATCGCCATCACCCTGGTGCTGGATGGCAAGGGCCGTCCCGCCGCCGATGCCGCCATCCTGGCGGAAGGCATGCCCGAGCCGGTGAGGGAAGCGGTCCGCGCCGTGGTGGACGAGGCGCTGCGCCGCCACAATCCCAAGACCGATCCCGAGGAATTGCGCGAAACCGTGCGCCGCGCCGCGCGCCGCGCCGCGCAGGATGCCTGGGGCAAGAAGCCCGTCACCCGTGTTACGGTGGTCGAATTATGATCGGAAAATTCAATCACGTTGCCATCGCCACCCCCGACCTCGAAAAGGCGACTGCCATTTATCGCGACGTGCTGGGCGCCAAAGTCTCAACGCCGGTGGCCCAACCCGAGCATGGCGTCACCACGGTGTTCGTCGAACTTCCCGGCAGCAAGATCGAACTTGCTGTCGCCCCTGGGCGAGAATTCTCCCATCGCCAATTTCCTCGCCCGCAATCCGGGCGGCGGCGTGCATCATCTCTGCTTCGAAGTGGACGACATCATCGCCGCGCGCGACCGGCTTGCTGGCGCAAGGCGCGCGGCTGGCGGGCGCAGCCGAACCCAAGATCGGCGCGCATGGCAAGCCGGTGCTGTTCCTGCATCCCAAGGATTTCGTCGGCACCTTGATCGAGTTGGAGCAGGCATGACCATCCCCGGCTTTCTTCATTATGTCGTGCTGTTCAGCGCCTATGCGGTGTGCTGGTTCCTGGCGCTGTTCTGCCTTCTGCCGATCGGGCTGGGCGAGGTGGATCCGGAGACCGGCGCGCCGCTGAACGCCAATCTGGGCAAGAAGGCGCTTTGGGCCAGCGGGATCGCGGCGGTGCTGTGGGTGGTTTTCTACTTCGCCATCGGGTTCGGCTGGCTGGAGCTTTGAGCCAAAAAGCGAAAGGCCGGAGAAAACTCCGGCCTTTACTCCCCCGTGGGTATCCCCGAACGTATTCCCTGAACTTGGCCGCTTTCGTGGCTCGACCTCGCGTTTAGCGAGTTTTTATCAGCAGCGGTGATAATGCGCTTCGGCCATTCTGTCACGAAATATTTGGGAATATTGCGGTGCAACAGACGCAACAAAATTACCGGTATCTCGGCTTGGGATTTCTGATTCTGGCGATGTTGGCCACGGCCCTCCCGTCGGCCGCCGCACCTGCGACCGCGTCCGACCCGCTTCTTACCGAAGCCCAGGGGCCATGCGATCCCAGATTGGATGGCCCTGATTATGTTCCGGGCATCGATGCAGACGGCCATCCGGTTGCTCCGGCGGATCATGGATCAGGGAAAATTTCTCGTGCCGGACGGTCCTGGTGCCGCTGGGCGGCAAATCCCGCGGGAAGGGGCGAGGCGATGAATCCGAGGCTTATGTCGCCCTGAACCACGACCAGTTGGATTCGATCCTCAATCCCCGGCCGGCCTGTCCTTCGCCTCGGCAAAAGGCGCATAGCGGCGGCGATCAGAACGCGAACCACACGCCGTCGCGCCAATAACCGCGGCCGGCATGGTCGCGCCAACGGACATGCTCGTGCCGGTCAGGGCGCCAATTATCCGGATGAACGGTGACGCCGAACTCCGGCCGGTACACGTAATATTCCCGCACATGCCAACACTCGCCGAATTTGCTGCACGCAATCTGTGCTGAAGCCGGCGATGTGCCCGCCATGAAGACGGCCGCGAGCGAGATTGCACACGCGGCCGGCGCGAGGAACTTTCCGAGCCTGGTCATGGATGCGCCTCCGTGGGCCGCGTCAAAACCGCGAGCAGGGTGACCCAAGAAAAATCACCCCGCAAGACAAAGTCTTGTAAACGATGAGGCGATGCTGATTCGTTAATAAGCCCGGCCGATCAGGATCTCTTCGACCCCGGCTGCGCCGGTGAAGACACAGGCTCCGAAGGCTTGCGGCTGGTCCTCGGGCGCATTGCGGATGGTGAGTTTCAGCGCCTTCAGTTTCTGCTCGACCGCGTCCAGCGCCGCGCCGTGCGGCTTCGACCAGGCCACGCGCACCCAGCCTTTGAAGCTGTCGTCATCCTCGCCGAAATAGGCCGCGACCTCGTCGAAGCTGGCGAGGCCGGTCTTGATGTTGCCGTCCAGCCGCGCCTTGGCCTCGGCATAAAGCCCGGCCTGGATCTCGGCCAGCAGCTGCACCGCGCCTTCGATGAAATCCACGCGCGGCTTGGCGATGGATTTGACCTTGTCGCCGTCGCGCAGATCGTCGCGCCGCATATAGGTGACCTTGCCGCCCGCCGCATCGCGCGGACCGATCTCCACGATCAGCGGCGCGCCGCGCCGCACCCAGTTCCAGCGCTTTTCCGCCGATTTGATCTTCTTGGTGTCCAGCAGCGCGCGCACCGGCTGGCCGAACGCGGTCATGCCGGACAGCGCCTTCACCAGATTCTCGCAATAGGCCAGCACCTCGGCGTCTTCCGGCTTGTCGCGCAGCATCGGCACCACCACGATCTGGCGGGGCGCGATGGCGGGCGGCAGGCGCAGGCCGTCATCGTCGCCATGGGTCATGATCACGCCGCCGATCAGGCGGGTGGAAACGCCCCAGCTGGTGGTGTTGCAGAAGCTCGAGGTCGCCGGCATCGTCCTGGAATTTGATGTTCTGGGCCTCGGCGAAATGGGTGCCCAGAAAATGCGAGGTGCCGGCCTGCAGCGCCTTGCCGTCCTGCATCATCGCTTCGATGGAATAGGTGTTCACCGCGCCGGGGAAGCGTTCATTCTCCGGCTTCTCGCCCGCGATCACCGGCATCGCCAGCACGTCTTCGGCGAAGGCGCGATAGACTTCCAGCATGCGGCGGGTTTCTTCCACCGCTTCGGCTTCGGTCGGCATGGGCGGTATGGCCCTCCTGCCAGAGGAATTCGGTGGTGCGCAGGAACAGGCGCGGCCGCATTTCCCAGCGCACGACATTGGCCCATTGGTTGATCAGCATGCGGCAGGTCGCGATGGCTCCTGATCCAGCGCGAGAAGGCGTCGCCGATGATGGTCTCCGAGGTGGGCCGCACCACCAGCGGCTCTTCCAGCTTGGCGTCCGGATCGGGCTGCAGCTTGCCGTCGATCATGCTTCAGGCGATGATGGGTGACCACCGCCATCTCCTTGGCGAAGCCTTCGACATGCTCGGCTTCCTTGGCGATGAAGGAGAGCGGGAATGAACAGCGGGAAATAGCAATTCTCATGGCCGGTCGCCTTGATGCGGCGGTCCAGCTCCTGCTGGATCAGCTCCCACACGCCCATAGCCCCAGGGCTTGATCACCATGGCGCCGCGCACCGGGCTGGTTTCGGCCATGTCGGCGTCGCGCACCACCGCCTGGTACCAGTCGGCGAAACGTTCGCGGGTGACGTTCAGGGCGCGCTGCATGATCGGCTCTGTAATCTCAAAAGCTGCCGGCGTTCTTAACTGGTCGCCTGGGACCCGGTCCACAAGCAAGTGGACGCGAGGCGAGCGCGGGCCCTTAACCTCGCCGGCCATGGCCGAATCTCCGCAAAGCCGGGGCTTTTGCGCCCTTCGAATGGATGCTGGCGCTGCGCTATCTGCGCGCCAAACGGCAGGAAAGCTTCGTCTCGGTGATCTCCGGCTTTTCGCTGGTCGGCATCGCGCTGGGGGTGGCCACCCTGATCATCGTGATGTCGCGTGATGAACGGGTTCCGCCACGAATTGCTGAAAAGCATCCTGGGCCTCAACGGCCATGTCACGGTGCAGGCCGTCGGCCGGCCGCTTGCCCGATTTCGACGCCGTGGCCGCAGCGGCTGCGCGCCGTGCCGGGCGTCACCCGCGCCGCGCCCATGGTGGACGGCCAGGTGATGGCCAGCCAGAACGGGGTCAATCTGCGGCGTCCTGGTGCGGGGGCTTGCGGCGCGCCGATCTCACGAGCCTCACCATCGTCTCCAAGACGCTCTGACGCCGGGCGCGCTGGAGGGCTTTCGACGCGGCGACCAGGTGATCATCGGCGCGGGCCTGGCCCAGAAGCTGGGCATCTGCATCCCGGCGGCGCCATCACCCTGATCGCGCCCAAGGGCGATGTCACGCCCTTCGGCACCACGCCCCGGATCAAGACCTATCCGGTGGCGGGCACCTTCCGCATCGGCATGACGCAATACGACACCAGCTTCATCTTCATGCCGCTGAAGGAAGCGCAGCTTTTCTTCAACGCCGAAGGCGGCGTCAGCGGCATCGAAGTGATGGTCACCGATCCCGACAATGATCTCGCCATGCTGCCGCGCCTGGCCCAGGCCGCGGGCCACGGCACGCGACTGATCCCCTGGCAGGACACCAATTCCAGCTTCTTCGAGGCGCTGCACGGTCGAGCGCAATGTGATGTTCCTGATCCTGACTTTGATCATCCTGGTGGCGGCGCTGAACATCGTCTCCGGCCTGATCATGCTGGTGAAGGACAAGTCGCGCCGACATCGCCATCCTGCGCACCATGGGCGCGTCGCGCGGCGCGGTGATGCGGGTGTTCCTGATCGCGGGCGCCAGCATCGGGGTGATCGGCACGCTTGCTGGGCTTTCGTCATCGGCGTGGTGTTCTGCGCCAATATCGAAAACATCCGCCAGGGCCTGTCGCGGCTCACCGGCACGACCTTGTTCGATCCCACCATCTATTTCCTCTCCCAGCATGCCCGCCGAGATGGATCCGGGCGAAGTGACGGCGGTGGTGGTGATGGCGCTGACGCTGACTTTCCTCGCCACGCTTTATCCGTCCTGGCGGGCGGCCAAGCTCGATCCGGTCGAGGCGCTGCGCTATGAGTGAAGTGCTGCGGCTGGAAAATGTCTCGCGCCGCTACAAGGAAGGCGAGGGCCAGCTCGAAATCTTCCGCGATCTCAACATGTCGCTTGCAGGCCGGCGAGATCGTGGCGCTGGTGGGCCAGTCGGGCGCGGGCAAATCCTCGCTGCTGCATATGGCGGGCTTGCTGGAAGCGCCGTCGGCCGGCGAGATCTATATCAAGGCGGCGGCAGTCTCGCGCCTGCCGGAACAGGAACGCACCCGCATCCGCCGCGACATGATCGGCTTCGTCTATCAGGCGCATCATCTTCTGCCGGAATTCGACGCGCTGGAGAATGTGGTGCTGCCGCAGATGATCGCGGGCAAATCGCGCGCCGAAGCCGGCGGATGAGGCCAAGCGGCTGCTCGATCACGCTGGGCCTGGGCGGCGCGGCTTACCCAC
This sequence comes from uncultured Alphaproteobacteria bacterium, assembly GCA_963766265.1. GTDB lineage: Bacteria > Pseudomonadota > Alphaproteobacteria > Micropepsales > Micropepsaceae > Rhizomicrobium. The sequence goes on along the minus strand of CAVXYX010000004.1, from coordinate 1,616,026 downwards.
CGGCCGGCGCAATTGTCGGGCGGCGAGCAGCAGCGCGTCGCCATCGCCCGCGCCCTGGCCAACAAGCCCCGCATCCTCCTGGCCGACGAGCCCACCGGCAATCTCGACCCCCGCACCGCGGGCGGCGTGTTCGAGGCCCTGATTGCCATCACCCGGGCGCGAAGGCTTGGCGCGCCTTGATCGCCACCCACAATTTCGCCTGGCCGCCCGCATGGACCGGTCGCTTTTGCTGGACCAGGGCAAGCTGGTGGCCGGGACGCGAATCTCCTGACGGAAGCTCATTGAATTAACTTGATATTAACTGATTTTCCGGATGAATTTGATCTCGTTTTGTTCTTGTAAGCCAATAAGAACAATAGTAGAACATCCCTCCAAAAATGACGGAGGGACATGGTTATGTGGATCAAGGATGTGGCGGCGGGCGCGGGTCTTGCTGATTTTCATGGTGTCGTCTTTCGTCGCTGGCCAGCGGCGCCCACGCGATGCTCAGCACCATCTGAATCTGGGCATTCTGAGCTGTGGATAGCGGCCAGCCGGCCGCGCAAACGCGAAGGCCGGGCGCGCGATAGTGGCGGCGATTTTCAGGAATTGCCGCGGCACATGGCGGACGCACGCAAAATGGCTTCCTTCGTCCATCTGCGGGTGAAGAGCGCCTATTCGCTGCTGGAAGGCGCGGTGCGGCCCAAGGAGCTGGCCAAGCTGGCGCGCGAAAGCGGCATGCCGGCCGTGGCCGTCACCGACAACAACAATCTCTTCGGCGTCTACGAGATCGCCGACACCCTGGCCAAGGACGGCGTGCAGCCGATCGTCGGCGCGCTGCTGTCGGTGGAACTGAGCGCCGGCGCCCGCCAGCCAGCCGGGCAGCCGCAAGAAGCCGCCGCATCTGCCGCTCCTGGTGCAGAACGAGACCGGCTATCGCAATCTCACCAAGCTTCTGAGCGCCGCCTATCTCAAGGCCGAGCCGGGCGACTGGCCGCATGTGAAGGCGGACGCTGCTGGCCGAACATGCCGAAGGCCTGATCGCGCTCACCGGCGGACCGGGCGGTCCCGTCAACACGCTTCTGCTGGATGGCCAGACCGAAGCGGCCGCGGCGCTGCTGGACCGAGTTGGCGGCGATGTTTCCGGCGACCGGCTCTATGTCGAGTTGCAGCGCCATGGCCTGGCCGAAGAACGCGCCGCCGAAGCGCCGCTGATCGATCTGGCCTATGCCAAGGACCTGCCGCTGGTCGCCACCAACGATGTGCATTTCGGCGACGAGGATATGTACGAGGCGCATGACGCGCTGCTCTGCATCGCCGACGGCAGCTTTCGTCTCGCAGGACGACCGCCGCCGCCTGACGCGCGAACACCGCTTCAAGACGCCGGCGGAAATGGCGGCGCAATTCGCCGATCTGCCCGAGGCGCTCGACAACACCATCGAGATCGCGCGCCGCTGCGCCTTCCGGCCGAAGAAGCGCAATCCCATCCTGCCGGTGTTCGTGCCGGAATCCGGCCGCGATCCGGAAGACGAATTGAAGGCCCAGGCGGAAGAGGGGCTGACGCGCCGCATGGCCGCCAACACGCTGGCGGCCGACGAGAAGGTCTATCACGAGCGGCTGGCCTATGAGCTTGTCGATCATCAACCGCATGGGCTTTCCCGGCTATTTCCTGATCGTCTCCGACTTCATGAAATGGACCAAGGGCCAGCGGCATTCCGGTCGGCGTGCGCGGTTCCGGCGCCTCCTCGCTGGTGGCCTGGGCGCTGGACATCACCAATCTCGATCCCTCTGCGCTTCGGCCTGTTCTTCGAGCGCTTCCTCAATCCCGAACGCATCTCGATGCCGGACTTCGACATCGATTTCTGCCAGGAGCGGCGCGACGAAGTGGTGCGCTATGTGCGCGACAAATATGGCGCCGACCGCGTCGCCCATATCATCGCGCTGGGTTCGCTGCAGGCGCGCGCGGCGGTGCGCGATGCGGGCCGGGTGCTGCAGATGCCGCTGGGCCTGGTGGACCGCATCGCCAAGCTGATCCCCAATCCGCCGGGCAAGCCGGTGTCGCTGCCGATGACGCGATCGACAGCGAGCCCCGGCTGCAGGCAGATCGCCGAATCAGGAGCCCATCGCCCAGCGCCTGTTCGAGATCACCGGCAAGATCGAAGGCCTTTATCGCCACGCCTCCACCCATCCGGCGGGCGTGGTGATCGGCGACCGGCCGCTGGACGAAATCCTGCCGCTCTATCGCGATCCGCGCTCCGACATGCCGGTGACGCAGTTCGATTATGAGGACGCGGAAAAAGCCGGGCTGGTGAAGTTCGACTTTCTGGGCCTCAAGACCCTCACCGTCATCGCCAAGGCGGAAGAGCTGCTCAAGAAGCGCGGCATCGAGCTCGACACCCAGACCATCGATTTCACCGATCCGGCGCACTTTCGAGATGCTGTCGCGCGGCGACAGTGTCGGCGTGTTCCAGCTGGAAGGCGCGGGCATGCGCGATCTGCTGCGCAAGATGAAGCCCGACCACATCAACGATCTGGTGGCGCTGGTGGCGCTCTATCGCCCGGGCCCGATGGATTCGATTCCCAAATACATCGCCTGCAAGAACGGCAAGGAGGCGGCGGAATATCTGCATCCCGCTGCTGGAGCCGATCCTGCAGCGAAACCTATGGCGTGATGACCTATCAGGACGATGTCATGCGCATCGCCCGCGAGCTTGCCGGCTACACCATGGGCGAGGCCGATCTCCTGCGCCGCGCCATGGGCAAGAAGATCCCGTCGGAGATGATCCCGCACCGCGAGAAATTCCTCAAAGGCGCGGGCGAGCGCGGCATCATCCCTCCGATCGCCGAGCAGATTTTCGAGCAGGCGGAGAAATTCGCGGGCTATGGCTTCAACAAGGGCCATGCCGCCGCCTATGCCCAGGTCGCCTATCAGACCGCCTATCTGAAGGCGAATTATCCGGTCGAATTCCTGGCCGCCTCGATGACGCTGGATATCGGCAACACCGACCGGCTCAATATCTTCCGCCAGGAAGCGCAGCGGCTGGGCGTCAAGATCGCGCCGCCCGACATCAACCGCTCCGAAGCGGTGTTCACCTGCGACGCCGAGGCGGGCGTGGTGTTCTATGCGCTGGCCGCGGTCAAGGGCGTGGGCCGCCAGGCGATGGACCATGTGGTGGAATTGCGCGAAGCAGGGCGGCCCGTTCAAATCCCTTTCCGATTTCGCGCGCCGCGTGGATCCCAAGCTGGTCAACAAGCGCGCCTTTGAAAATCTGGCGCGGGCCGGCGCGTTCGACAGCCTGAACAAGAACCGCCGCCAGCTGGTGGAGAATTCCGACCGCATCCTGGGCGGGGCGCAGGCGGCGGCGCGCGAACGCGAAAGCGGGCAGGTCGAGCCTGTTCGGCGGCGGCGATGCCGTGCCGAGGAATTGCGCCTGACCATGTGCCCGACTGGCCGGCGCATGAACGGCTGGGCGAGGAATTCAGCGCCATGGGCTTTTATCTCTCCGGCCATCCGCTCGATGCCTATGGCGCGGCGCTGAAGCGGCTGGGCGCCACGCACCTATGCCAGCCTGATCGAAGACCGCCGCGCCGGCTTCAAGGCCGCGCTGGCCGGCACCATGATCAAGAAATCGGAGCGGCGCGGCCGCAACGACCAGATGTATGCCTTCGTCTCCTTCTCCGATCCCACCGGCATGTTCGAAGTGATGCTGTTTCCCGAAGTGCTGGCGGCGAGCCGGCCGTCTGCTGGAAGCGGGCAAGTGCCTGCTGATCACCGCCAGCGCCGATTGGGACGGCGATGAACTGAAACTGCGCGCCGCCTCCATCACCGATCTCGACCAGGCGGCGGCCAATGCGGGCGAGGGCATGGTGGTGCGGCTGGAATTCGCCGCGCCGCTTTCGGCCATCGCGGCGCAACTGATGCAGCCCGGCAAAGGCCTGGTCAGTTTCGTGGTGCCCGGCGGTCCCGGCGAGGAAGTGGAGATCGCGCTGGCCAAGCGCCACGCGGTGACGGCGGCCCTGCGCAGCACCATCGCCGCGATCCCCGGCGTGGTTTCGGTGGAAGCGGTTTAGAGCAAGTTGCTCCTAGGCCGTGCCCAGCATCGTCTCGATGCGGCGCAGCCCTTCGGCCAGTCCTTCCGCATCCCGGGCAAAGCAGATGCGCACATAAGCTTCGTCGCGCGGATCGCCCAGCCTGAAGGCCGAGCCGGGCGCGATGCCGACATTGACGCTTGCGCACCATCTCCTGCGCGAAGGCCAGGCTGTCCTTCAGGCCGTCGACATGCAGAAAGCCGTAGAAGGCGCCGTCCGGTTTCATCCAGCGGATCCGGTTCTGGCGGCCGATGAAATCCTGCACCACATCGCGGTCCTTGGCGCAGCGCGCCAGCAAGCTCTTCGCGGAATTCATCGCCCTTGCGGCGACAGCGCCGCCAGCGCGCCATATTGGTTGAAAATGCGCGGCGCCGGTGTTGTTGGCCGGGCGACATCACCCCCATCGCCTCGGCCAGGTGCTTGGGATGCACCAGCCAGCCGATGCGCCAGCCGGTCATCGCCCAGGGCTTGGAGAAACTGTTGATCACGAAGACCGTGTCGTCCGGCTCGGCGATCGTGAGGAAGGATGGCGCGTGCGTGCTGCCGTCATAGATCAGGGTGCCATAGACTTCGTCGCTGATGATGGCGATGCCGCGCTCGCGCGCGAAATCCAGGATCGCTTGCTGTTCGCGCCGCGCTCATCATCCAGCCGGTGGGATTGCCGGGCGAGGAGATGAAGATCGCCTTGGTGCGGGCGTCGCAGGCGTCGAACAGTTTCTCGAGATCGAGCTGCCAGTGGCCGGTGTCCCAATCCTCGTCCAGCCGCACCAGCCGGCACCTCCGCGCCGGCCACCTGCGCGGCCTGGAAGATGTTGGGCCAGACCGGCGAGACGATCACCACATTGTCGCCGGTCTCCACCACGCATTGCAGAGCGCATCGAGATCGCCAGCATGGCCGCGCCCGGCACGGTGATGCGCTCGGGATCGACACGTCGGCGCCAGCGGTGCGCTGGTGAAAGCCGCGAGCGCTTCGCGCAACGCGGGATGCCGCGGGCCCAGGTGTAAAAGGTCTTGCCGTCGTCCAGCGCCTTGGTCGCCGCGTCGCGGATGAATTTGGGCGTCACCAGATCGCTTTCCCCGAACCAGAGGGGGATCATGCCGGGGTCGCCCAGGCCCAGCATCGCCACCTTGGTGATGCCGGTTGGGGTCGAAGCTGGCCGAGAATCTGGGCCGGATACGGGCTTTTCATCGGCCATGGTTCCTCTACCATGCGGTAAGCCGTCGGCAGAAGAGGCCCGTTCCAGGCCGCAAAGCCAGGGTTGTCAGGCCGGGGCCCGGCCCTTATAAGCCCCGCCATCTCGCACGCGCGGGTGGGTTTCGGCAGGGTGTTCCGCCGTCCCCGTCCGGTGTCCTCTTAAGAGGGATAACCCGCGCGTCTGGCCAACCGGTAAAGGAGACTGATCATATGGCTTTGCCAGAATTTTCCATGCGCCAGACTGCTCGAATCCGGCGCCCATTTCGGCCACCGCCAGCAGCGCTGGAATCCGAAAATGGCGCCCTACATCTATGGCGCGCGCAACGACATCCATATCCTCGACCTCACCCAGACCGTGCCGCTGCTGCACCAGGCGCTGGTCGCGCTGCGCGAAGTCGCGGCTCGCGGCGGCCGCATCCTGTTCGTCGGCACCAAGCGCCAGGCGTCCGAGCCGATCGCCGCCGCGGCCAAGCGCTGCGCCCAATATTATGTGAACCATCGCTGGCTGGGCGGCACGCTGACCAACTGGCAGACCATCAGCCATTCGATCCGGCGCCTGCGCACCATCGAAGAGACGCTGACCACGCGCCGAGCAATCGGGCCTGACCAAGAAGGAATTGCTGGGCCTGCTGCGCGAGCAGGACAAGCTGGAACGCTCGCTGGGCGGCATCAAGGAAATGGGCGGCCTGCCCAACATGCTGTTCGTGATCGACACCAACAAGGAAGCCATCGCCATCGCCGAAGCCAAGAAGCTGGGCATTCCGGTCACCGCGATCCTGGATTCCAACTGCGATCCGGACGGCATCGCCTATCCGATCCCCGGCAATGACGACGCCGCCCGCGCCATCGCGCTTTATTGCGATCTGGCGGCGCGCGCCATCATCGACGGCCTGGGCCAGCAGCCAGGTCGAAGCCGGCGTCGATATCGGCGCCGCCGCGGAGATCGAAGACACGTCCAGCCATGTCGTCGCCGCGCCGGCCGAAGCGACCGCCTAATCTTTCACGATTGCGGCCCGGCGCGTATCACGCCGGGCCTTGAATCGGAGACCGCAATGGCGAACATCACCGCGAGCATGGTGAAGGATCTGCGCGACAAGACCGGCGCAGGCATGATGGACTGCAAGACCGCGCTGAACGAGACCAATGGCGACATGGAAGCCGCCATCGACTGGCTGCGCAAGAAGGGCATCTCCAAGGCCGCCAAGAAGGCCGGCCGCGCCGCCGCCGAAGGCCTGGTCGGCGTCGCCGTCGGCAAGGGCGCCGGCGCGCTGGTCGAAGTGAATGCCGAAACCGACTTCGTCGCCCGCAATGACGAGTTCAAGAGCTTCGTCAAAGCCGCCGCCGACCTGGCGCTGAAGGAAGGCGGCGATCTGGAGAAGCTGCTGGCCGCCAAGCATGGCGGCAGCAACGTGCAGCAGACGCTGACCGAACTGGTCGCCAAGATCGGCGAGAATATGAGCGTGCGCCGCACGGTGGCGCTCTCGCGTCAATCCCGGCGTGGTCGCGGCCTATGTCCACAACGCCGCCTCGCCCGAGCTGGGCAAGATCGGCGTGCTGGTGGCGCTCAAATCCACCGCCGACAAGGCCAAGCTGTCGGCGCTGGCCAAGCAGATCGCCATGCATGTCGCCGCCGCCGCGCCGCTGGCGCTCACGCCCGAGCATCTCTCCAAGGATGTGGTCGAGCGCGAGCGCAATGTGCAGTCGGAATTGGCCAAGCAGTCCGGCAAGCCCGAAACGTCATCGAGAAGATGATGGAAGGGCGGATGCGCAAATTCTACGAAGAGACGGTGCTGCTCTCCCAGACCTTCGTGATCGACGGCGAGACCCAGGTCGGCAAGGTGATCGAGAAGGCCGCCAAGGATTTTGGCGCGCCGGTCGCGATCGAAGGCTTTGTCCGCTTCCAGGTGGGCGAGGGCATCGAGAAGGTCGAAAGCGATTTCGCCGACGAAGTCGCCCAGATGGCGGGAACCCGCTGACAGGAAATCGCTCATGCCCATCAGCGCCGAAATACGCCCGGGTGCTGCTCAAGGTCTCGGGCGAGGCGTTGATGGGCGAGCGGCCATTTCGGCATCGACGTCGCCACCGTCGACCGCATCGCCGCGCGACGTGAAGGAAGCCGCCGACGCCGGCAGCCAGATCTGCATGGTGATCGGCGGCGGCAATATCTTCCGCGGCCTCGCGGGCGCCGCCAAGGGCATCGACCGCGCCACCGCCGACTATATGGGCATGCTGGCGACGGTGATGAACGCGCTGGCCATGCAGGCGGCGCTGGAGCGCACCGGCCTGCCCTGCCGCGTCCAGTCGGCCATCCCCATGAGCACGGTCTGCGAGCCCTATATCCGCCGCCGCGCGATTCGGCACATGGAGAAGGGCCGGGTGGTGATTTTCGCCGCCGGCACCGGCAACCCGTTCTTCACCACCGATACCGCGGCGGCGCTCCGGGCGGCCGAAATGAACTTGCGACGCCATGCTGAAGGCCACCCAAGTTGACGGCGTCTACAGCGCCGACCCCAAAAAGTATCCTGATGCCGTGCGATACGAATTCTTGAGCTATCACGAGGTGTTAGCGCGGGATCTTCAGTAATGGATGCATCGGCCATCTCCCTGTCGCGGGAAAATGGCATCCCGATCCTGGTGTTTTCGCTGCATGACCAGGGGGCGCTGGCCGAGGTCCTGCGGGGCGAGGGCCGGGCGACGATCATCGAAGAAAAGTGAAGCTCCTGGGCCGCGGTTTGGGTTAGGATTGGAGCCAGGGGCGTCAGGCAAAGGACAAATGGCCGACACTTACAACAAGGACGAGATGAACCGCCGCATGAACGGCGCGGTCGCCACCCTGAAAAGCGAGTTCGGCGGGCCTGCGCACCGGCCGCGCCAGCCCGGCGCTGCTCGATCCGGTGACGGTCGAGGCCTATGGCAATGTCGTGCCGATCAACCAGGTCGGCACCATCTCCACCCCCGAAGCCCGCATGATCACGGTCCAGGTCTGGGACAAGGGCCTGGCCAAGGCGGTGGACAAGGCGATCCGCGACGCCGGCCTGGGCCTCAATCCGCAGATGGACGGCCAGCTGCTGCGCATCCCGCTGCCCGAACTGAACCAGGAGCGGCGCAAGGAACTTTCCAAGCTTGCCTCCAAATATGCCGAAGCCGCCCGGGTCGCGGTGCGCAATGTGCGCCGCGACGGCATGGACCTGCTCAAGAAGCTGGAGAAGGACCACAAGATCGGCCAGGACGAGCATCACACCAAGGGCGACGAACTGCAGAAGCTCACCGACGCGCACATCAAGGACATCGACACCGCGCTCCATACCAAGGAGCAGGAAATCATGCAGGTATGAGCGGCCGCATGGAGATTCCCTTGGGCGACCTGCCGCAGATTCTGCCCCGCCATGTCGCCATCATCATGGACGGCAATGGCCGCTGGGCGCAGAAGCGCCATCTGCCGCGCGAGGCCGGCCATGTCGCGGGCATGAGCGCGGTGCGCGAGACGGTGCGCGCCGCCTGCGATATCGGGCTGGAGAATCTCACCCTGTTCGCCTTCTCGTCGCGAGAACTGGAAGCGGCCCAAGACCGAAGTGGGCGCCCTGATGGGTCTGTTCCGCGCCTATTTCCGCAGCGACATGGACGAGCTGGTCGAGCGCAATGTGCGCATGCGCATCATCGGCCATCGCGGCCGGGTCGCCAGCGACATCCAGCAGATGATCCTGGATTCCGAAAGCCGCACCGCTCAGAATACCGGCCTCAATCTCACCTTCGCCTTCGACTATGGCGGCCAGGAAGAGATCGCCGCCGCCGCCCGCGAGCTGGCGCGCGCCGCCGCCGAAGGCCGCCTCGATCCCGAAACCATCACGCCGGAACTGTTCGCCACCGCGCCTTTTCACCAGCGCGCTTGCCGGAGCCGGATCTGGTGATCCGCACCTGCGGCGAGCGGCGGCTTGTCCAATTTCCTGCTCTGGCAGTCGGCCTATGCCGAACTTCTGTTCGTGGACACGCTGTGGCCCGATTTCGGCCGCGAGGAGCTGCTGAAGGCGCTGCAAAGCTTCGCCGCCCGCGAGCGCCGCTTCGGCGCCCTCAATTCGGAAGCGGTGGCGTGAGCGCAGCGCGCATCCCATCGAGCATGCGCCCGGCTATCGCGCCATCCGTTGGAACATGGACTGGATCACCCGGCCCCTGTTCGGGCTTGCGCTGGCAGCGGTGGCGATCGGCGTTCTGTTCTCGCGCGCCGCGACTATCTTCGCCGTCTTGGTGGTGGCTGATCAGCATCCTGGCGGCGCTGTGAATGGCATCGCATGGTCGGCGGCAGGCGCGCGCTTATCGCGCCGAAGCGGCGCGTCACCGCCGTGACGGTCGCGATTGCCGTCGACTGCTTTGCTGGTGACGCGCCAGGCCTGGCAGGCGCTGCTGGTCGTCGTGGCGCTGGGCACGGCGTGGCGTCGATCGTCTGGCGCAGCGCGACAGTGAGCAATCCCGTCTGGCAGGCGGCTGGGCGTGCTCTATCTGGCGTTGCCCGCCTTGGCGCTGGTGGCGCTGCGCGCCTTTGCCGCATCGCGGCTGCGCTGGTCATTGTCGGGCTGTTCCTGATCGTCTGGGCCACCGATACGGGCGCGCTGATCTTCGGCAATCTGATCGGCGGCCCGCGCCTGGCGCCGAGCTTGTCGCCGTCCAAGACCTGGGCCGGCACGCATCGGCGGCAGCGTGACGGCGGCGCTGGTCTTCGGCTGTCTATCATCTGGTTGCTGGGCGGCACGGTCTGGGCTGCGGCCTCGTGTTCGCGCTTGTCTTCAGCATCACCGCCCATGCCGGCGATCTGTTCGAATGCTTCGTCAAGCGCCGCTTCGGCATCAAGGATTCCGGCGCCCTGATCCCCGGCCATGGCGGCGTGCTGGACCGCATGGACTCCACCCTGGCCGCCGCCCCGCGTCATGGCGCTCCTGGTGTTCGTGGCGCATTTCAATCCCCTGTTCGGGGTCGCATCATGAAGCCCATCGCCGCCACCCGCACTGTTCGAGAGATGCGCCGGCCTGGAGGACGTGCTCCGGCCGCAGCGTCACCGTGCTGGGCTCGACCGGCTCGATCGGCGTCAACACGCTGGATGTCATCGCCCATGCCCGCAAAGTCTATGGCGACGCACGCCTTTCCGCTGACGGCGCTGACCGCGCGGCGGCAATGTCGAAACTGCTGATCGAGCAGGCCCGCGCCTTCAAGCCGCAGCGCGCCGTGATCGGCGACGACGACGCTGTATCGGCGAACTGAAGGCCGGCCTGTCCGGCACCGGCATCGAAGCCGCCGCCGGGCGCGACGCGGTGATCGAGGCGGCCGCGCATGCCGTCCGATTTCGTGATGGTGGCGATCATGGGCGCGGCGGCGATCGAGCCGGCGCTGGCCGCCATCCGCCGCGGCGTGATCGTGGCGCTGGCCAACAAGGAATGCGTGGTGGCGGCGGGCGCGGTGTTCCATGACGCGCTGGAGCGATCCGGCGCCGCCGTCATCCCGGTGGATTCCGAGCACAACGCCATCTTCCAGGTGCTGGGCTCGGGCGACGCCAGCGAAGTGGATATGGTCACCATCACCGCCTCGGGCGGGCCGTTCCGCGAATGGCCGCTGGAAAAGATGCGCGCCGCCACGGTGGAGCAGGCGGTCGCCCATCCCAACTGGGCGATGGGCCGCAAGATTTCGCTCGACAGCGCCACCTTGATGAACAAGGGACTGGAGCTGATCGAGGCGCATTTCCTCTTCGCGCTGCCGCCCGAAAAACTGACGTGCTGGTGCATCCCCAGTCCATCGTGCATTGCCTGGTGAGCTATGACGACGGCACCACCATGGCGCATCTTTCGGCGCCCGACATGCGCACGCCCATCGCCCATGCGCTGGCCTGGCCGCGCCGCATCGCCTCGCCGTCGCGCCGGCTCGATCTCGCCAAGCTGGGCCAGCTGGTGTTCCAGGCGCCGGCGCATGACCGTTTCCCGGCGCTGACCTTGCCATCGATTCCATGCGCTCCGGCGGCCTGGCGCCCACCGTGCTCAATGCCGCCAACGAGATCGCGGTGCAGGCCTTCCTGGACCGCCGCATCGGCTTCCTCGATATTTCCAGGGTGGTGGGCGAGACCTTGGACGCCGATGCCGGCCACGGCGCCAACGGCGTGGCCGACGATCTGGATACGGTGCTGGGCACCGACGCGCGGGCGCGGGTGCTGGCGGAAGAAATCTGTCAACGGGTGGGGACTGTAAGGAGGACATCATGCTTGACGCCCTGCACAGCCTTGTCGCCTGGACCCCGCTTGGGTCTGCCCGCCTTCCTGTTCGTCATCACCGTGGTGGTGTTCTTCCACGAGCTGGGCCATTTCCTGGTGGCGCGCGCCTGCGGCGTGAAGGTGGATGTTTTCTCCGTCGGCTTCGGCCGGGAGATTTTCGGCTGGACCGACAAAAGCGGCACGCGCTGGAAGCTGTGCTGGCTGCCCGATCGGCGGCTATGTGAAATTCGCCGGCGACGCCAATGCCGCCAGTCGCTGCCCGATCCGCGCCGCCGCGGCGCGCATGAGCGCGGCCGAGCGCACGCAGACGCTGCCTTCAAGCCGCTCTGGCAGCGCGCCGCGGTTGCCGCCGCCGGGCCCTGTCGCCAATTTCATTCTCGCCATCGTGCTTTTCACCGGCCTGATCCTTCACAATGGCCACACCGTGCTCGCGCCCGTCATCGGCGATGTGGTGAAGGGCAGCGCCGCGGAAGCGGCCGGCATCAAGGCCGGCGACCGCGTCACCGCCATCGACGGCACCGCGATCACCGATTTCGAGCAGATGCCCCAGATCATCTCGGTCAGCGGCGGGCGAAACCTGAAGATCGATCTTGTGCGCGGCAGGGCCAGCCGCTCAGCGTTCATGTCATGCCGCAGCGCCACGCGCATGCGCGACGTCCTGGGCGACATGGGAACCAATGTGGTGATCGGGGTGCGCCCGTCACCGACTGCGCCGATCACGACGGAATATTACAGCCTGCCGGCGCGCTTTCGGCGCCGCCTGCACCGAGACCTGGGACATCATGCACACCACGGTCCAGGGCATCGGTCCAGATGGTCCGGGGCTATGCCAGCGCCGACCAGCTCCGGGGGCCTCTGGGGATCGCCAAAATGACCCGCCAGGTGGCGGCTATTCGGCTTTCTGGCGCTGCTCCAGCTGGCGGCTGTACTTTCCGTAAGCATTGGGCTTGCCAACCTTTTTCCGATTCCGCTGCTCGACGGCGGGCATCTTCTGTACTATGCATGCGAAGCTGTTTTGGGGCGGCCGCTGGGTGAGCGGGCCCAGGACGTCGGATTTCGGCTTGGGCTGGTTTTGGTCCTGGGGCTGGTGCTCCTGACCACCTGGAATGACCTGGCTCGGCTGAATCTTTTCTGAAACTTCGGCCGCCGCCGGTTGGTGACGGCGCCTTAAGACGAGTGCCGGGACGGCGGAATGCGGACCATCGCCATCATAAAGCGGTTTTGCGCGCGACTTCCGCGACGCTGTGCCTGGCGCTGTTCGCGGCGCCGCGGACGCGCAATTGCGCCCCGGCGCCGAGGACCGTGCCGCAGGTGCTGAACGCCGAGCGCGCCAATCCCGCAGCAGCCCCCGGCGGCGCCGCGCAGCCGCCGCGCCCAGCCGCAGCGGATCATCCAGCACATCACGGTCAGCGGGCACCCAGCGCGTCGAGCCGGGCACGGTGCTCACCTATGTGAATATCCGCGAAGGCGACGCCTACGATCCGGCCACCGTGACACGGCGCTGAAGGCCCTGTTCGGCACCGGCCTGTTCTCGGACGTGAAGATCAACTTCAACAACGGCACCCTGGCGATCCACGTGGTGGAAAACCCGATCATCAACCAGGTCGTGTTCGAGGGCAACGGCAAGGTCTCGACCAAGGACCTCACCAAGGAAGTCCAGATCAAGCCGCGCGGCGACCTTCACCCGCGCCAGGGTCCAGGCCGACGTCCAGCGCATCATCGAACTCTATCGCCGCAACGGCAAATTCGCCGCCCGCGTCGATCCCGCAGATCATCCAGCGGCCGCAGAACCGCGTCGATCTGATCTTCTCGATCACCGAAGGCCCCACCACCGGCGTCGCCCGCATCAATTTCATCGGCAACAAGGTCTATGACGACTCCACGCTGAAGGGCCAGATCGCCACCGAAGAGAGCGCCTGGTACAAATTCCTCGCCAGCAACGACAATTACGATCCCGACCGGCTGGCCTTCGACCGCGAACAGCTGCGCCGCTTCTACGTCAATCACGGCTATGCCGACTTCACGGTGGTCAGCGCGGTGGCGCAGCTGGCGCCAGGACCGCAGGAATTTCTACATCACCTTCACGGTCGACGAAGGGCCCCGCTACACATTCGGCAAGGTCACGATCAATTCCAAGATCAAGGAACTGAGCCCGCAGACACTGCGCCCGCTGGTGCCGATCCAGACCGGCGACATCTATGACGCCGACACGGTGCAGAAAGCCATCGACGCGCTGACCAATGCGGCCGGCACCAAGGGCTATGCCTTCGCCGAAGTGCATCCGCGCATCGCCCGCAACCGCGACAACAACACCATCGACCTGATCTTCGACATCGAGCAGGGCCCGCGCGTCTATATCGAAAAGATCAACATCGCCGGCAACACCCGCACGCTGGACAAGGTGATCCGCCGCGAATTCCGCCTGGTGGAAGGCGATGCCTTCAACCGCGTGCTGGTCGACCGCTCGCGCACCCGCATCCGCGCGCTGGGCTTCTTCAAGGATGTGGACGTCAAGAACACGCCCGGCAGCGCAGCCCGACCGCACCGACGTCACCGTCACGGTCACCGAGCAATCCACCGGCCAGCTCCAGCTGGGCGCTGGGCTATTCCTCGGTCAGCCAGCTCACCGGCGAATTCAGCTATACCGAGCAGAATCTGTTCGGCCGCGGCCAGTATCTGAAGGCCTCGCTGTCGGTTTCGCAGATCACCAAGCATTATCAGTTCAGCTTCACCGAGCCCTATTTCCTGGACCGGCCGCTGGCGGCGGGCTTCGACATCTACAAGTCCCAGACCGATTACAGCAGGCGACCTATTCCAGCGACACGACCGGCGTCGCAGCTCAGGCTGGGTTTCCCGATTTCGGAATATTCCACGGTCGGGCTGCGCTACACCTATCAGATCAACCAGGTCTGTCCCTTCGCGCAGCGCGCCGCTGGAAGATCCTGCTCGCGGCGGGCAAGACCTATGGCTCGATCTTCGGCTTCACCTATGGCTACAACAACCTGGACGATGTGCGCAAGCCGACCAACGGCGTGGCTTTCTCGCTTCAGCCAGGACTTCGCCGGCTTCGGCGGCAATCTGAGCTTCATCAAGACCGACGGCGATTTTCTCCGGCTACCGTCCGGCCTTTGACGGCGCGGTGGTCAACTTCGCTGACGCTGCACGGCGGCATCATCCAGGGCTATGACGGCGCGCCGTGCCGATCAATCAGCGCTTCTTCGAGGGCGGCGACACTTTCCGCGGCTTTGCGCTGGCCGGCATCGGTCCGCGCGACCTCGATGCGCCGCTCAACACCGGCGCGATCGGCGGCAATGTCTTTGCCATCGGCACCTTGTCAGGCGCGGCTGCCGACCCTGCTGCCGGAAAGCTATGGCGTCTCGATCGGCGCCTTTCACCGATTTCGGCACCCTGGGCCAGGTCGACAATGTCATCCGCGCGCCTGTACAGCTCAATGTCCTGCGTCAAGGACAATCTCGCCTTCCGCGCCTCCGCCGGCCTCAGCTTGGGCTGGAAATCGCCCTTCGGACCGCTGCAGATCGATCTGGGTCTGCCTTATCGTCAAGACCACTACGACAGGCCGCAGATTCTTCATTTCTCCGCTGGAACAGGATTCTAAGACGATGAAAAAGACCCTTCTCGCGCTCGCCTTCCTGGCAGCCGCCGCGCTGCCCGCGCTGGCCGCCAATCCGCCGCCGCCGCCGCAGCCGCAGCCGAAGATTCTCCTGATCGACCGCCAGGCCATCCTGCGCTTCTCCAAGGTCGGGCCAGGATGTGGCCCACCAGGTCGAGGCCTATGGCAACCAGGCCAAGGCCGAGATCGCCGGCCAGCAGAAAGCGCTGCAGGCCGAAGGCGCAGCAGCTTCAGCAGCAGATCGCCATCCTGGCGCCGACGCCAAGGCCAAGAAGATCGAGGACTTCGAAGCCAAGCAGAACGGCCTGCAGGCCGCCGCCCAAAAGAAGGAACAGATGATCCAGGGCGGCTTCCTCAAGGCGCAGCAGACCATCGCCCAGACGCTGGAGCCGATCCTGCAGACCCTCATGCAGCAGCGCGGCGCCAACATGATCCTGGACAAGAACGCGGTGGTCTATGCCTCGCCCCAGGCGGTCAGCGCCTTCGACATCACCCATGCCGGCGATCGAGCAGTTGAACCAGAAACTGCCGGCCTTGAAGGTCGAGCTGGCTGCGCCGCCGCCCGCCGCCGCGGCCGCGCCGCGGCAAGAAGTAACAGCGATAGCCGCGAGGGCTCGCCATGGCCGATCCTCGCTTCTACGACAATCGCGGTCCTTTCACGCTGGCCGAGATCTGCGCAGCGCGCGGGCGCGGCGTTGCCGGCTGGCGCGGACGGCGACGCGCGCTGATCGAGGATCTCGCCGGCCTGGAAGGCGCGGGGCCCAAGCATCTGACTTTCTTTCCGGGCGGCCGCGAAATGGCGCGGCGCTTCGTTCGCGAATGCCAGGCCGGCTTCTGCCTGGTGCCGGCCAAAGAGACGCGCCGGCAACGCGCCCGCCGGCATGATCCTGATTGCCGGTCGCATCGGTGCACGCATGCCTTTGCCGCCGTGGCGGCGCTGTTCTATCCCGATGCATCTCAGCCGTCGTGGCGCAGAGACGAACGGTATCTCGCCCGAGCGCACGACTGGGCAAGGATGTGGTGCTCGGCCCGGGCGTGGTGATCGGGCCCGGGCGCCGAGATCGGCGATCGGCACCCGCATCGGCGCCAACGCCGTGATCGGCCCCGGCGTCGCCATCGGCCATGACTGCGAGATCGGCAGCAATGTCACCATCAGCCATGCCTATATCGGCGATCGGGTGACGATCCTGCCGGGCGCAGCGATCGGCCAGCCCGGTTTCGGCTTTGCGTCGTCGGCAGGCGGGCATGTGAAGATCCCGCAGCTGGGCCGGGTGATCATCCAGGACGGCGTCGAGATCGGCGCCGCCACCACCATCGACCGCGGCGCGCTGGGCGACACGGTGATCGGCGAAGGCACCAAGATCGATAATCTGGTCCAGATCGGCCACAATGTGCAGATCGGCCGCCATGTGCGTGCTGGTCGTCCCAGGTCGGCATCGCCGGCAGTTCGGTGATCGGCGATTTCGCCGTCGCTGGGCGGCCAGGTCGGGCATCGCCGATCATGTCCATGATCGGCCCGGGTGCCCGGCTGGCGGCGCGCAGCGCCATGGTTTCGGGCCAGGAGATCGAGGGCGGCACAGGATTATGGCGGCGTCCCGGCAAAGCCTGTAAGAGAATGGCTGCGGGAAATTCATGCGGTGAGCCAGCTGGTCCGGCGCCGCAAGCGGGACGACGATGACTGACACGCGACGATCCTCGATGTCGAGCAGATCAAGAAATTGCTGCCGCACCGCGCGCCCTTCCTGTTCGTGGAACGGCTGACCGACATCGTGCAGATGCAAAGCGCCACCGGCTGGAAGGCGGTGAGCATCAACGAACCGCTATTTCCAGGGCCATTTTCCCGACTATGCGGTGATGCCGGGCGTGCTGATCGTGGAAGCGATGGCGCAGACCGCCGGCGCGCTGGTGGTGCACACCCTGGGCGTGGAACGCGAGAAGCGCATGGTCTATTTCATGACCATCGAGAAGGCGCGCTTCCGCAAGCCGGTGCATCCCGGGCGACATGCTGCGCATGCCGGTCAAGGCGCTGCAGCCGGCGCGGGCCGGTGTGGCGCTTCGAAGGCCAGGCCTTTGTCGGCGACACGCTCTGCGCCGAAGCCGAATTCAGCGCCATGATCCATGACGGCGCGGAAGGCAGCGATGACAATCCATCCGACCGCGCTGATTGAAGACGGCGCGCGGCTGGGCGCGGGCGTCGAGATCGGCCCTTTCTGCCATGTCGGGTCCGCGCGTCACGCTGGGCGACGGCGTGCGGCTCCTGTCCCATGTCGTGGTCACCGGCGTCACCGAGATCGGCGCGCGCACCGTCGTGCATCCCGGCGCGGTGCTGGGCGGCGAAGGCCAGATCCGCGGCAATGATTTTCCCGAAGGCAGGCTCGAGATCGGCGCCGATTGCGTGCTGCGCGAGCTGGTGACGATGAATTGCGGCAGCCGCAAGGGCGGCGGCATCACCCAGGTGGGCGCGCGCGGCTATTTCATGGCCGGCAGCCATGTCGGCCATGATTGCCATGTCGGCGACGACGTCACCTTCGCCAATTCGGTGGCGCTGGGCGGCCATTCGCAGATCGGCGACGGCGTGATCTTCGGCGGCCTGTCGGCGGTCCAGCAATTCTGCCGGGTCGGCAAGGGCGCGATGGTGGGCGGGCTCACCGGCGTCAATCGCGATGTGATCCCCTATGCCATGGCGTTCGGCGATCATGCCGAACTGGCGGGGCTCAATCTGATCGGCCTGAAGCGGCGCGGGCTTGTCGCGCGACACCATCAATGCCTTGCGCGGCGCGTTCCGCGCCGATTTTCTATGGCGAGCGACGGCGACATCAAAAGCCGCGCCGCGCGAAGCGCAAGAGCGTGGCCCGACGTGGCCGAGGTGGGCGAGATCGTCGATTTCATCCTGGCGCCCGCCAAGCAGCAGTTATGCACCGCGCGCCGGCGCGGCGAGGTCGAGTGAAGACCGCTTGGGCATCATCGCCGGCGGCGGCGATCTGCCCCGCGCGGTGGCGGAAAGCGTCGCGCGACGCCGGCCGCGACGTGTTTGTCGTGGCGCTGCGCGGCATGTGCGGCGACTGGGCCGAGGATTTTCCCCATGAATGGGTCTCGCTGGGCGAGCCGGGCCGGGCGCTGAAGGCGCTCGAGCCGCGCGGGCGCGACCGATGTGCTGCTGGCGGGCCGGGTGGAGCGGCCGAAATTCTCCGAACTCAAGCTCGATGCCAAGGGCGTGATGGTGCTGCCGCGCGTGATGGCGGCGGCGCGCCAGGGCGACGATGCGCTGCTGCGCATGCTGGTGGGCATGTTCGAGCGCGAAGGCTTTCGCGCCGTCGGCGTGGCGGAAGCGGCGCCCGGACTGGTGTGCGGACGAAGGCCCGCTGGGACGCGTTCATGCCCGACGACGATCACAAAGCCGACATCGCGCGCGCGTTCGCCATCGTCCGCGCCCTGGGCGCGCTGGATGTGGGCCAGGCCGCGGTGGTGTGCGAGGGCCTGGCGCTGGCGGTGGAAGCCGCCGAAGGCACCGATGCCGATGATCGCCCGCATCGGCCAGCTTGCGCGAAATCTTGCGCGGCACGCCGGACAAAAAGCGCGGCGTGCTGGTCAAGGCGCTTGAAGCCCACCCAGGACGCCAAGACCGACATGCCGGTGATCGGCGTGGAGACGGTGCGCAACGCGCCGCCGAGTCGGGCTTGCCGGCATCGCGCTGGAAGCGGGCAAGTCGCTGATCGTGGACAAGCGGGCGGTGGCGGACGAAGCCGACCGGCTGGGCCTGTTCGTGACCGGCGTCGCGCCGTGACGCCGGCAGACGACCTGATGCTGGTGTGCGGCGAGCCGTCCGGCGACCAGCTGGGCGCGCAGCTGATGGCCGGCCATCAAAGCAGCTGGCCGGCGACCGGGTGAAGATCGTCGGCGTGGGCGGCCCGGCGATGGCGCGCGAGGGCCTGGAAAGCCTTTTTCCGCTCGACGCCACCGCGGTGATGGGCCTGCGCGAAGTGGTGCCCGCCATTCCCGCGCATTCTGGCGCGGGTGCAAGCAGGCGGCGGATTTCGCGATCGCAGACCCATCCCGACGCGGTGGTGGTGATCGACAGTCCCGATTTCACCCATCGCATCGCCCGCGCCGTGAAGAAACGCGATCCCCCGATCAGGACCGTCAATTATGTCGCGCCGCAGGTCTGGGCCAGCCGCGCCTATCGCGCCAAGGCGATGGCGCGCTATTTCGATCTGGTCCTGGCGCTGTTTCCGTTCGAGGTGCCGTTCTTCGAGAAATACGGCCTGCAGGCCGCTTTCGTCGGCCATCCGGTGATCGAGCGGCGGGCACGCATGACGGGCGGCGACGGAGTTGCGCGCGCGCCTGGGCATCGCGCCGCGATGCGCCGCTGCTGGCGCTGCTGCCGGGCAGCCGCACCAGCGAGATCCGCTTTATCTTTCCCATCTTCCGCGCACGCGGTGGAGTTGCTGGCGCGAAACATTCCCGGCCTGGTGACGGTTCTGCCGACCGTGCCGCATGTCGCGGCGCAAGGTGCGCGAGGCGGCCACGGACTGGCCGACGCCGCTGCATATCGTGGAAAGCGAGGCCGACAAATTCGCCGCCTTCGATGCCGCCGATGTGGCGCTGGCCGCGTCGGGCACGGTGACGGCGGAACTGGCGCTTGTCGCGCACGCCGATGGTGGTGGCCTATCGCGTCGGCGGGCTCACCTATGCGCTGGCGCATCGGCTGATGACGGTGCCCTACATGACCCTGATCAATATCCTGCTGGAGCGGCGCGCGGTGCCGGAATTCAAGCAATATGACGCGCACGCCGGAAATCTGGCGGCGGAGGTCGAAAGACTGTTCCGCGATCCAGCAGCGCGCGCGGCCCAGATCGACAGCCGATGGACGAATTCGCGCGTGCGCCTGGGCGAGGGGGGCGAAGCCCCCTCGCTGCGCGCCGCCCGCGTTATTGCTCGGACTTTAGTAGCGCTAGAGACGCTATTTCCGCTGTCGCCATCGGCACGTATTTGCGCTCGGTGGGGCCGGTATAGATCTGCCGCGGACGGCCGATCTTCTGGTGCGGGTCCTCCAGCATCTCCTTCCATTGCGCGATCCAGCCCACGGTGCGGGCCAGCGCGAACAGCACGGTGAACATGGAGGTGGGGAAGCCCAGCGCCTTCAGCGTGATGCCGGAATAGAAATCGATATTGGGATAAAGCTTCTTCTCGATGAAATAGTCGTCCTGCAGCGCGATCTTCTCCAGCTCGATCGCCACCTTCAGCAGCGGATCGTCATGCAGGCCGAGTTCGTCCAGCACGGCATGGGCCTGGATCTGCATCGCCTTGGCGCGCGGATCGTAATTCTTGTAGACGCGATGGCCGAAGCCCATCAGGCGGAAGCCGTCGTTCTTGTCCTTGGCCCGCTTCACATATTCGGGAATGCGGTCGACGGTGCCGATCTCTTCCAGCATCTTCAGCGCCGCCTCGTTGGCGCCGCCATGCGCGGGGCCCCACAGGCAGGCGATGCCGGCCGCGATGCAGGCGAACGGATTGGCGCCCGACGAACCGGCCAGCCGCACCGTCGAGGTCGAGGCGTTCTGCTCGTGATCGGCGTGCAGGATGAAGATCGTGTCCAGCGCCTTGGCCAGCACCGGGTTGACCTTGTACTCCTCGGCCGGAACCGAGAAGCACATGCGCAGGAAATTCTCGGTGTAGCCCAGATCGTTGCGCGGATACACGAAGGGCTGGCCGACGTGATATTTGAACGCCATCGCCGCGATGGTCGGCATCTTGGCGATCAGGCGGTGGCTGGCGATCTCGCGCTGGCGCGGATCGTTGATGTCGGTGGAGTCGTGATAGAAGGCCGACAGCGCGCCGACCACGCCGCACATCACCGCCATCGGGATGGGCGTCGCGGCGGAAGCCGCGGAAGAAGGTCGCCAGCTGCTCATGCACCATGGTGTGATGGGTGATGGTGTGGTCGAATTGCTCCATCTGCGCCTTGTTCGGCAGTTCGCCGTGCAGCAGCAGATAGCAGATCTCCAGGAAGCTGGAATGCTCGGCCAGATCGGCGATGGGATAGCCGCGATATTGCAGCACGCCCTTGTCGCCATCGATGAAGGTGATGTCGCTTTCGGTCGAGGCGGTCGAGGTGAAGCCGGGATCGTAGGTGAAGATGTCCGGCCTGGTCGTAGAGCTTGCGGATGTCCACGACATCGGGGCCCTGGGTGCCGGCAGAAGGCGGGCAATTCGTAGGCCTTGCCGTCGTAGTTCAGCGTGGCCTTGCCGGCCGGCTTGATCTTGCTCTCTCGCATCGCTCGAACTCCCCTTTGTCCCGGTTTATCTTGCGCTGCAATATAAGCGGCGCTTTTCGCGTCACGTCACGTGATTTGCACGCCGGCCAACTGAATTTTCATTCAAGCCGCATAAGCCCTTAATCGGATAAGGGATTCTTCCCGGCCCAGCAGTGCCAACATCTCGAACAGGGGCGGCGAGGCGGCTTTGCCGGTCAGCGCCGCCCGCAAGGGCTGGGCGACCTCGCCCAAGCTTCAGGCCGCTTCGCTTCGGCGAAGGCCCGGGCCGCGGCTTCCAGCGCCGTGCCGCTCCAGTCGGTCGCCTCCAGCGCGGGCAGGGCGCGGGCCAACGACCGCGCGCGCCTCCGGCGTCAGGATCTTGGCCGCCGCGGCGTCCAGGTCGCGGGGACCGTCCGTGTACAGAAATTCCGCACCCTGATCGAGTTCGACCAGGGTCTTGGCCCGCTCCTTCAGCGACGGGCATCGCCGCCAGTCAGCCGCGCCCGCGCCGTCATCGGACAGGATGCGCGGCGGCGTTTCGCGCGCCAGCGAAGGCGGTGACTTCCGCCACCAGCGCCGTCGTCGGCGGTCTCGCGGATGTAATGGCCGTTGAGATTGTCCAGCTTCTTGTAATCCATCCGCGCCGGGCTTTTGCCCACGGCGCCGAAATTGAACCATTCGATCGCCTTGGCGGTGGGGATGATCTCGTCATCGCCATGGCTCCAGCCCAGCCGCAGCAGATAGTTGCGCATGGTCTCGGGCAGATAGCCCATGTCGCGATAGGCCTCGACCGCCAGCGCGCCATGGCGCTTGGACAAGTTTCTGCGCCGTCGGGACCGTTGATCAGCGGCAGATGGCCATAGACCGGCACCGGCCAGCCCATCGCCTCGATGATCTGCAGCTGGCGCGCGGCATTGTTGAGATGATCGGCGCCGCGGATCACATGGGTCACGCCCATGTCGAAATCGTCCACCACCACCGCCAGCATGTAGGTCGGCGTGCCGTCGCGACGCAGCAGCACCATGTCGTCCAGCTGGTCGTTGGCGAAGCGCACATCGCCCAGCACCAGATCATGCACGATGGTCTCGCCGTCGTCTGCGGGCCTTCAGCCGCACCACGAAGGGCGCGCCGGCCGGCGCCTCGGTGGGATCGCGGTCGCGCCAGCGCCCGTCATAGCGCATCGGCTTGCCGGCCGCGCGCTGGGCTTCGCGCATCTCGTTCAAGTTCTTCGGCCGTGGCATAGCAGCGATAGGCGTTGCCTTCGCGCCAGCAAGCTGCTCGGCCACTTCGCGGTGCCGCGCGGCGCGGGCGAATTGGTAGATCGCCTCGCCGTCCCAGTTCGAGCCCCATCCATTCCATGCCGTTCAGGATCGCGGCCACCGCTTCGGGCGTGGAGCGTTCGCGGTCGGTGTCCTCGATGCGCAAGCAGGAATGTGCCGCCGGTGTGGCGGGCATAGAGCCAGTTGAACAGGGCCGTGCGCGCGCCGCCGATATGCAGCATCCCTGTGGGCGAGGGCGCGAAGCGCAGGACAGGCTTGGGTTTTGCGGTCATGGTGGCGACTCGTTTAGCAAACGGTTTTGGGCGTGACGATAGGCCAGCATCCGTTTCGCGGCGTTGTGGGTGCGTCCGGCTGAATTCCGGCGGTGGTGCGGGCTCGTCTGGGGCTGCCGCGCTGGAGCGGCTTCTGGCCGAGCGGCATCGCTGGCCGCTCTGGCTGCCGGTGGCGCTGGGAACCGGCACGGCGCTTCTATTTCGCGCTGCCGTTCGAGCCGCCGCCGGCGCGGCGATGGGCGGGCGCTTGTGTGCGCTGGCGGCGGCATGGGCGCTTTCGCGGTCCAAATCCCTGGGCCCGGGCGGCTGCTGGCGCTTGCTGGCGGCGCTGGCGCTGGGCTTTGCGCACGCCAAGCTGCGCGAAGTGCGCGTCGCCGCGCCGGTGGTCCCGCACTCCGATCGTCACGCATCTGACCGGCCGGGTGGTGGCGCTGGATTGGGGCCGCGCGGGACTGCGCGCCGTCCTGGACCAGGTGCGCTCCGGCCGTCTGCCCGATCCGCCCGTCCCGGGTGCGGGTGCTGGTGCGCAAAGGCGCCGAGACGCTTGCGCATCGGCCAGGGCGTCGGATCTGACCGCCCAGCTGATGCCGCCGCCCGGGCCCGGCCGCGCCGGGCGACAGCGATTTCGGCCGCGCCGCTTATTTCGCCCGCATCGGCGCGGTGGGCTTTGCCTTTGGCGCGCCGGGAATCGCGCCGCTGGCGCACCCGCCGGCGCTTCGAGAGCGCGTGTCCGGATGGGTGGAAAGCTGCGCGCGGCGGTGACGGCGCGCATCCGCGCGCAGCTGCCGGACAGCCAAGGCGCCATCGCCAGCGCCATCATCACCGGCGAGCGCGGCGGCATCGATCCCGAAGACGAAGCCGCGTTGCGCGATGCCGGCCTCGCCCATGTGCTGGCGATCGCCGGACTGCACATGGCGCTGGTGGGGGCGGGCCTGTTCTGGCTGGTGCGCGCGCTGCTGGCGCTCATTCCCGCACTGGCGCTCGCCTATCCGATCAAGAAATGGGCGGCGTCGTCGGCGCTTGGCTGGCGCGGGCTTTTATCTCGTGATCAGCGGCGCCTCGTCTTCGGCGACGCGCGCCTTTGTCATGCTGGCGATGATGCTGCTGGCGATCCTGCTCGACCGGCCCGCGCTTTCCATGCGCAGCCTGGCGCTGGCGGCGACGATCCTTCTTCTGGCGCGGCCGGAAGCGATCACCGAGCCGGGATTTCAGATGTCCTTCGCCGCGGTCGCCAGCCTGATCGCGGTGGCGGAATGGGAAGCAGGGCGCGCGAACGCGTCGCGTCCCGCGTGCCTATCTCTATCGCCATCTGCGCGGCATCGCCTTGACCAGCCTGGTGGCCAGCCTCGCCACCTTGCCGTTCGCGATCTTCTATTTCGGCCGCGCCACCCATTACGCGGTGCTGGGCAATCTTCTGGCCATGCCGGTGATGGGGCTGGTGGTGATGCCGGCCGCCGCCTTGAGCGTTGTGGCCATGCCGTTCGGATCTGGAGCATGCGCCGCTGCAGGCTCCTGGGCTGGGGCATCGACGTGATGCTGCGGCTTGGGCGCTTTGTGTCGGGCTTGCCGGGCGCGGTGACCGTTACGCCGGCCTTTCCGCTTGCGCCCTGGTGCTGATCGGCGTTGGGGGCTTGTGGCTTCTGATCTGTCAGTCAAGATCCGACGCTAACGCTTTGAAGTTACTCGCACCGCGCTCGCCGCGCGCGATCCGCTATCCACCCTGCTACCCACGCGCAGCCGCGCTCGACGTGGCGTGTTAGAATGCATCGGGCGGCTAAGTGTCGACCATCGCTGAAGAACCCAAGGAGGACCCCCGGGGCTGGGGGGAATTTAGGTACCATCCGGCGGATGTTCCCTGTACCCGTTTCGGACCTGCGCACCCGGTAACGCTAAATTTTGGGTCCCGTCAGTGCGCCACCTCCCCCTCCGCGCCGATCCGGCCGAAATCAGAAAATCCCGCCACAACGCCGCCACAAATCACCAATTGGCTGGTTCGGTAGCCCAATCGGTGGCCAGTTGCGATGCTACCGCCAGGGGAATCGGGGGCCAGAATGGTATTGTCGTGTTTTTTTCGGAGCGCACTTGCGGCCGCGCTCGTAGAGTCTGGTGGCCGTCGTCCCTGCCTCCGCCAGTCCCATCAAGATCGAGTTCAGTGGGGTAGTCTCGCAATACTTATTCAACACCCTGGAAGTGCCTTGCCCGAACTGCGAAGTACCAATCGGGACCATTGTCACAGGCAGCTACACCTTTACCCCAAATCCGGACGATCTCTCTCAAGTCTTGCCTGGCGGCAACTTCGAGTTCGACGCTGGTGCGCTCTCTGTGTCAGTCCCACATCTTTCAATAACAATTGCGCCAAGCATATATACATTCCTCTATACAGCAGGGTCCTATCAAGATGTTCCTGACCCGGTCGGCGACCCGGGCCGGTTTTTTTCAGAGGAGTTCGAGCTGTTGTTCACCAGTCTCGGGGTGCCGCTCAGCGGGGACGTAGCCCAAGTGCCTACGCTCGGCAGCGGTTATTTCGATTTTGAATTCGTGAGGGACGGCTACGGCGGCCTCAACTTCGAGGCGACGCTAACTAGTCTGGCGGTTGTGCCGAAAATCGGTGCCTGAACCGGCAACGCTGGCTTTATTCTGCATAGGTTTGGCGGGCATCGGCGCGGCGGTGATTATGCGGCGCAAGCAAGCGCGGCGCGCTATGGTTGCGCGGCAGTAAGCCGCCGCGCTCGCCGCGGACGGTCTTTCGCGGGGCCGCCGTCGGGCGCGTATCGGCGGCCCCCATCAGCGATGGAATACCCCGAACAGTGACGCTATGGCAGAGACCGCAGCAGCTACGCCCGCGATAGAGACCCAGACGGCGCTCCGCTTTTGGGCATTTGCAGCATCAATAGTGGCCTTCGTCTGCCGTCTACTCAATTCTGCCAGTAGTTCACTTTGTCTAGGTGAGTTGGCCTGACAATGCGCTAGAGCTTGGGCGATTTCATCGAACGTAAGGTCCTTGCGGCTTTTCGGTCTGTCCGACATGTCCCCTCCGAACAAGCAGAGCTAAGGGATGCATTTCCACCGCGCTTAGTGCCCGTTGGCGCTCAGACGAAGCCCACGGAGATGACCTTCGAAAGGAGTGGACTCATCTAGGAATTTGTTCTTGTATTGTTCTCATGGCCTCTATCCACCCACTTCCTTCCATCCGTTCTGAAAGGTGCGTGATCTATTGCCTCGGATGCGGGCGCAGCACGACGACCGCGACTTACGTGATCGAGGGGCTGTTCGGCTGGTTGCCATATGGCCGCGTCACCAACCGCCTTCATTGTCGAAAGGGCTGCGGTGACCGATTCGGCATGGTCTTGCCGATAGATGCCCCGACGCCGCGCCTGTTCGCCGAGAAGTATGATCTAGCCCCAGCCACGCGGCCGCCCCTAAAGCAGACCCGCGATGCGGAGTTGGAAGCCGAATTAAAATACCGCCTCATAGAGGTCGGCGAAGGTGGGACGTTCCTAGAGGTTCACGGAAACTCGCGGGACCCGGCTATCATGGAATGGGGCTTCGATTATCTGCTCAAGAAATTTACCGACCAGTGGGGCAAGCGACCTCATCTTATCGTCGCGCACGGCGCGCAATGGTCGCGTGATAGCAAGCGGGACTATAAGGTGGTGGGTGGGAAGGTGGTGGACCTGAACGGCGACAAGGCCATCGGCGAAATGTAAAACTAAACTGCCCTTGTCGATGGCCGACTTCGGCAGAATGGTCACACTGCGGAAGTGCAAAAAAATGAATTGGGGGCGAGGATTATTCCGGATTTGGGTTGTGTCGCGCCACTATGGATTGCCGGGTCTGTGACGTTTGGGATTATTGAACGGCCGCCAGCTTCAGCAACATACGATGTAGCTGCCCCATCTGGAGGTCCTAGCTTCCGCGTGACAGCCCCTGTCACCGCCTCAAAAACTGAAGTGCTTGAATTTGTTCAGCAGAACCCAAAGGCAAAAACTCGCATATTCAATTGTGTAGCAGACCCAAGGGCCGGATGGTGTGAACCTTCAGTCTTTCGATGCTCCCACAACCGATTAGCTATTGGCTGCTCGGCATTGTTGCCTTGGCGGTCCCAGCGGGGCTGTTAGCGGCGGCGTTCATCGCGTTTTGGATCGCCAAAGGTTTCAACACCAGTAATTTCGCCGAGAATCAAAATTAGCCCAGTACCGAAAATCCGCATAACTTGACCAATCACGAGCGCCGCGCACGCCTTGGGGTATGTTTAACCTCTATTTGATGCGCGTGGTCAAAACGTGACCATCTTCGATGTGCCGGGGCGCCGCTGCCGATCTGGGTGCCGCAAAGTCCCTACAGGAGGAGGGTCTAAGTCATTCAGCGCCCAAAAATTGACGAGTTGTCCCTTGCGACGAAGCCAGTTCGGATAATGCGCTCCGACCGTCTCCTGGGCGAGGCCACGTCCTTTATTTGGGCGACCGAACAGGCACTTTATCTTGTCACTAACTGGCACGTAGTGACGGCCATAAACCCGTGGACAGGGGAACGAAGCAACGATGGCGCCCACCCGGATCGCCTTATAATAGATTTGGATCTGGTGGATGGATCGCGCGGCCCTGTTTCTGTGCCGCTTTACGACGCAGAGGGGCATCCCTTGTGGCTCAGGCACCCGATGAAGCTCGGCATCGACGTCATTGCGCTGCCGCTTCCGGACGTTCCGGGTGCGCTAGCGCATCCTATCAATGCGATGGCGACGACACCCATTGCCGTCAACGTTGGCATGGACGCATTTATTATTGGCTTTCCCTTCGGCATAAGAACGGGTCAATTTCCCATTTGGAAGCGTGCTAGCATTGCGAGTGAGCCCGAAGTGGCCATCAACGGTTGTCCCTATTTCTTCGCGGATACTGCGTCTCGGGGACGGCATGTCAGGCTCACCCGTTGTTGCTCGCGCATTCGGCCAATATCTGCACGAAAATGGATCTTCGGTTTTGACGAGGGGGCCGCTCAACAAGTTTCTTGGGGTGTATTCGAGCCGGATCGGTGTCGAACGTGAAGGGCTAGCCCAGCTGGGTCATGTTTGGCACGCAAGGGTAATTGAAGAAATTATAAAGGGGCAAACGCGAGACAGTCAGCCCTATCTTTACCCACTGCCCGCTCAGCGTAGTCCACCGACGATAAGTGATCCGGGCGGTCTGTTGTGATCGCAGATATACAGCGGGCGCGGGTCGCCGATGCCCCCACAGTTCATGCCATCCTTTGGGGCGCGAGAGGCAATCCCCTTAAAGGAAAACTTTGCGGACGAAGCCCACAAAGGATGGGTTCGCGATCAATGTCGCGAGAAGGTGGTTTGGTTGGCCCGTATTGCAGGTGTGATCGGCGGTGTCATGGTGGTGAGAGACGGGGAGTTGTGGGTGCCACCGTATCGCCCGGCTATGCCCGAACCGGTCTGGGGGGCACCTTTACACAACGTGCCAAATCCATCATTCGCCGGCGGGGCGGTTCTACCATCATAATTGCTAAGGTGGCCCCGAAAATCAGGCAATGACATCTTTGCTCGAAAAAGAAGGCTTCACTTTCAAAGAAGCCAGGATCGAAGATCGACAAGAGTGGCTAGTTTTCGTGCGGAACTGCAGCCTGAACGCGCGGCTCGTTAGCCCAACAGGCGCCGGAAACCGAGCGTTTCGAGCAGTAATCGTCTTGCGAGCATTTGGACATTCGCGACATGACCCGGCGTAAGCATGGCCAGACAAGCGGATTTGCTATTATTCGACTTTACCTCGCAGCAGAAGCTTTGAGACAACGGCAGATACCTGATTTTCATACCCGCCTTCCGACATCAATTTGAGCCGGTCACGGAGCCAGGCTTCGTCCCACAATTCCCAGCCCTGTTCGGCAAAATGCTTCCCGAACGCCGTCGCGATCCGTATCGGAAGCAATGCGGCCGCAGGCGAGGCATAGCTGCACATGGGCATCCGGTAAGCACGCTCCCGATTGTGCGAGCTGTTGGCGCAGGCTGGCTGAACGCTGACAACCAGCCTGTAACAGTTTGAACCGTGTTGAGCATCTGTGTGTTCAGGATCGAAGCCACGCAAGCGGACACCGGGCAAGTCAAGGTAACTCTTACACTCGACTACCTTGATGTCGTTATCCTTGGCTCGGTAGGCCACGACATCCAATTCCCAACGGGGTGAGGAAGGAAGCTCAATTTTGCGCTTATCTTCCTTGGTCAGTTCAACCTTGAATGATGTGCGCACCCAATATCCGTCGCGCCAAAGTATCTCAGCCACTACCTGTTCGAACGCATCCATCTTCAGCCCCTGCCGCCAGCGCTTCTTGGTACCATGTTTTTTCTTCGCCGCCTTCAGCCGTTTACAGATTTACTTTGCCTTCGCCCGCGGCCTCTGTCGTGGTGGAGAGGGTGGTGCCATTTAGATTTTGAACTATCGCGAATGGGCCGCCCCGCGCTAATGATGGCGGGCCGTGCCCCCGTCGGCGCAACCGGGGAAATGCCCCCCGCGCTTTTACCCCCTCAAGTTCCGTGCATTTAGGTGAATGGGTGCCTAGTTATCTAGGTGCAATCACCTTAATCGCATTCAATCGGACCCAGGAGAACGTAATGAGCGAGAGGATTACTTTCACGGTCAACGAAGTGGCCGAGACATTTACGGTCTCAGTCGAAGCAAGTTGTTTGAGGACATCCGGGCTGGCCGCCTTGGATCACTCAAGATCGGCAAGAACCGTCTTATCCACCGGGACGACGAGGCCGCTTACTTGGCTGCCCACCGCGACCAGAAGGTGGCCTGACGATCACATCATTCCACTTTTTGTACCGAGAGAAGCAAGTTCGGGAAGGCAGCAGTGTACTTATACGCCACATCGGAAAGTAGCCTGGAACTTGAGCCGCTCCAGGTTGGGGAAATCGCCCTCTACTTCGACTACGGCGTTGACTTACTCATTCAGGCAATAAAGGACCATCCGCACTTGACCGTTGGAATAATCGACTGCGCGGACGCAATTGAAGAAACCGTAGCGTTATCTAAGGCAACCGCAGCAAAGATCAGCACTACATTGCGCGCCGCCGCGGGGGACGAACGCTGTATTGCAGACGCCCTTTCAGTTCTGGGCGGATGCCGTTTCATCATCGGGCGCAACTGATGCCAAAACTCCCCACGGCAACAAAAGGACGCAACGTGATACCGATTGTTTTACCGATACATCAGGCGGCAGAGAGCATTAACGTCTCTCTCGCACATCTCTACAACGAGATTGCGCGCGGCAAGCTGCGCATCGTGAAAAGTGGCGGGAGGCGAGTAGTACGCATCGTGGACCTTGACACATACCGGGAGGCCAATCTGGTCAGCGCCACGTGCGGAATGAAACCGGTACCTTTGATGCAAAATCAAAAGAAATCTTGACAAATGGGCGTTTTTATGCCAAACTATTGGGTAGAAGGTTCGCCAAATTCCACGGCGGTCTATCCCCGACAAATAGAGTCCCAAGGCGTCACGCAGCGAATGCTCGCTCTGCGCCAGCAAGATGCGCACCACGCCCATTCCGTGCTGGAGCCACAGGGCATCCGCGCGCCAACCACACACCGAAAGGAAAACGATGACAGACGATCCCTTTGTGCTGCGCTCCAACCCGACCGGCTTGCACGATTACGGCATTCCCTACAGCCCCGCATATGCCGCGCGCCTTGCTCGCGCCGGTCAATTTGTGCCGTTGAGCTATCTCGGCCCGCACAAGAGCGGGTGGTTCGCCAGTCAGCTTCGCGCTTACGCGGCGAGCCGTCGAGCAGCATAACCCCACAAAGCAAAAGCGCCACCGAACTGCAATTCGGCGGCGCCAGTTTATTGATCATTTTAACCCGCGCCGCTCTCGTCGCTAACCAGGGAGGGCGCATCAGATGTAGGACGTATATGATCGCCAGTGATATCTCTGTCAATGATGCTCGTATCTATTCCGAGGATATATGCGCCGCACTTCGCATTTTTCGCACGCTTTCCGCCCTCCCAAAGTCGAACGTTCCGACTGAGCAAGGCTTTGTCGATCGCTTAATGGCGTCAGCCTTAAGGCATGTCGCGGAAGGCGCGCGTAAATGCGGCTTCGTGGTCGGGGCTACATCAAACGAGCTGCATGGCCTTTCGATGTGCTCTCGCGCAATTGAAACGCTCGCCGGGCGGACTTCCGCTCCGATTGCTTGCGGCGAGGCCGCGAGGATGGCGAACAGTGGGCGGGGCACCTCCGCTGAGTTGGCGATCATCAATGCGGCCGCTGATGCGCTGGGAGGTGCGGCTTAATGAGTGCGCTCGCCCTTCCTTACGTTGAAAGCCTGCAACTCGTCGCGACGGCCGTTAGGGAGGCGAGGACGGCATGCTCTGGAGGCGACAAGGAGGCGCCTGCAATTGCCCATAATTATCTCGCAACCGGAATGGAACATCTTCGCGGTTTAGCGCGTCGGTACAGCGCGAGCCGCGAAGCGCGGGACTTTGCGGCCGGACTGATTGCATCCCCACGTCCCATCGTTTCTGATGCTGGCTTCGTTCGCGCGGCTTGTGAGGCAGCCGCGGAGTTGGAGCAGCTCAAAGACTTGGTAGGGCAGGGCGGCGCTCGCGTCGTTGCTATTTTGCGTAACTGGACGGAGGACAAGGCTCCGACCAATGCGCTCAACCTTGCCATAGTGGCGGACACTGTCATGCGCGCGCAAAAGAAAAAGGGCTCTCGCTAAATGGGCCTCGACACGGTCACCGTCTTGCATTCGGTGGACCCTTCGGCGCCGCGGCTTGCGAAAGTCCATTCAATATTGCCGGACGGAAGCTGGGATACGAAACTGCCTGCCTATCCGACGCTGTACGGCTACGACGATGTCGCCATATCGAGCATTGGCGAGCTCTCCGCGCTATTGAACGCCCTAACCGCAACCATACCGCTGCATCATTCGCGGGCAGGCGGCCACTCCGTTGAGCGCAAATTCGGCGTCAGTTCGGCGCACAAAGGCTAATTTTCCTGAGCGACCGCGGCGTTGGGTTCTGTTGGACGTTGAAAAATACCCCGTGCCGCAGCATCTCGACTTATTCAAAGACACAAAAGAGGCATTTGCCCGCGGGCTTTGTAGCCTTGCTGCCGTTGGAATTTCATGGCGCGAGCCACCATATTCAGTTGTCAGGCAGCGCGGGCAAAAAACGGGAGGAATTTCGGGCACACATCTGGTTTTGGTTGGATCGCCCTTATACTGAAGATGAGCTCAAGCGCGCGTTGAAGACGCAGGGCGCCGCATCAAGTGAGTTCATCGACCCGGCAGTTTTTCGCTGCTCACAGCCGAACCTCACTGCCGATCCCATCTCGAGGGCGGCACGGACCCCTTGCGGGGCGCCGTTCATGGTTTGTGAAAGGCGCGCGGGACGAAGTTGCGCTCGTCGTTCCTCCAGGCGAAGCGCGGCCTATCGCTCAATCAACCGGGCAGTGCGCTCCTGTAGCGGTTGGTGTGAATGGGTTTCTCGCGCAAATGGGGGAAGGAGAAGGTCTGCTCGGCTTCTACAATGCCATCGTGAAATCCTGTGCGTCTCTATTCAGTCACGGGCCCGATGTTCCGACCCACCATAGAGCCGCGTGGAAGGGACAAGTGCGCGCCGCGATCGAGAAAGCGCAATGCGGTCCCTCCCGCGCCCCGAGTGACTTGCAAAGGTACCGCTCGGATAAATTTTTGGAACAGCTTCTGCGATCCTATGCCGGTAAAGAACGCGCGAAAGCGCTCCGTGTGGTCGGGGTGCCCGACCCAGAACCGGACGAGTATGCACCAGAGCTGCCACCTTTGATCGCCAAAGAGCGGTTACAGGTCGCCATTCGGGGATGGATGACGCGCGCGCGGGAACATGGCGATGGGTCAACTCCCGAGCAGCTTCTAGTTAAAGGTGCGGCGGGCCTTGGCAAGACCACCTGCGCGATAGATGCACTTTC
Organism: uncultured Alphaproteobacteria bacterium; assembly: GCA_963766265.1. GTDB lineage: Bacteria > Pseudomonadota > Alphaproteobacteria > Micropepsales > Micropepsaceae > Rhizomicrobium. The sequence goes on along the minus strand of CAVXYX010000004.1, from coordinate 1,583,134 downwards.
TGCCCTCCCGCAACTCGCCCATATGAATGTTGAGTTTTACGTACCGACGAAAGCCCTGGGCGCGGAGTTGGTGGGGAAATTGCGCGATGCGATTGGCGACACCGCTCCCGTGGACATTATCCGAGGGCGCGGGGCCGAATCCGATGGGGAACCCATGTGCAAGCGTGCACCTCTCGCGGACGCGATGGGGGAAGCAGGTTGGGATGTCACGAAGTATCTTTGCGAAGGGGTCCGGGACGATGCTGACTTCAAGCAGCCATGCCCGCATCGGGAAACGTGCCCGTATCTGGCGCAGTTCGGCTACCAAGGCCCGCAAGTACGGGTGCTCACGCACGGCCACCTTAAAACCCGGCACCGGATGAGGTTGCCGGACCCAGATCTGACGATAGTGGATGAGAGTTTTCACAAAGACGGAATTCGGAAGGAGAAGTTACCCCTCGCCGAGCTGTATACTTCGCGCGGTTTGTTCCTTCCTACGGATGCCGCGTTGGACGAGGTATGTCGCTTAATCGGCGATACACTCACACAACGCCGCCCCCTGTTGGCCGCGCTTAGGGAGTGGGGTGCTACACCGGAGTTGCTCCGCATGCTGTCTGGTCGAATCTTCCCCCGCAAGCGCTCGCTCAATTCCTTCGTTTCGGACGAGCAGGCGGCGGAAGCCCTCAAGGCCGAAGCGCCCGACTTCAGCTCGGCCATCATACGCATGTTGGGCTATCTGGCCGATGAAATCGGACTTCTCCGCGACGAAAGCAACGCCGTAACAGGGCGGGGCGATAAGGTACATCTGGCGTCGCATTTGAAGTTGCCCCTCGCAGATCGCGACGTACTGCTGCTCGACGCGAGCGCGGACCCGGATGTCGCGAAGGTCTTCCTGCCGCACCTTAAGGTCCTTGATCTGCCGGTTGCCCGGCGGGCGTTCGTGACGCAAGTTCAAGATAAACCATTTTCCAAAGCGTCTCTCCTAAATGTGAATGGCGCCCCCCTGACGCAGCCCATCCCAGCGCTTTCACTGTTGAACCTTGTTCAAGTCGTCATCGACCGAGAGGCGAGCGCGGGCAGGCGTGTCTTAGTGGTCGCCCCAAAGAAGATCGCCGAGCTGTTACGCGCGCCCAAAGGAGGCGCGATCGAGCATTTCAACAATCTTCGCGGTAAGGACGGCTACAAGGATTTTGACGAGGTCGTGATTGTTAGCCGTGAGCTTCCTCCCATCGCGGAGATAGAGGACATGGCCCGGGGTTTGTGGTCCGACCATCCCGACTTGGTAGCGCCCGCCAAAGAATGGCAGACGGTGCAGCGCGCTTACCGGACACGAAGCGGCGAGCTACAGCATGGGCTAGTCCAAGGGCATCCAGACCGCCGCGTGGACAGGCTGCTGCGCACAATTCGGGAAGGGGAAATTGAGCAGGCGGTAGATCGCCTTCGGTTGGTCCATGCCGAGGCGCCGAAGCGCGTCCTTTTGTTAACCAATACACCCACGGGCATCGTTGTTGACGAGTTTACCCCCTGGGGAGAGCTCGAACCCTCGCGAGTAGAAGTCGCATTTATCCAGACGGGGTTCGCGCCCTTGTCGGCGCCCGAGTGTGTCCGAATACGTCCCGATCTGTGGCCGACCCAGGAGGCGGCCAAGAAGGGGCTCCAAAGGGACCGAGACCGGGATGAAGGGGACAATCCCTTCTATAGTATATCTTATGAAGGAGATGTCCCCTTCTTCCTGGCGGAGTATCGGGTGCCTGGGATGGGCCGTCGAAAACACGCCCGGGCAATCGTGGGTGGTGCCGATCCTAGGCGGACGCTGGGGGTGAATGTCGGTGACCACCAACTGGTGAGCCTGACCGAACTGAAACCCAGCAAGACGGAATATTTTGCGGAGGCAGCTTGAAAAGGAGGGGCACTGCGCTATCGCGTGCAAGCGCACCTCATGCCCGCGCGCTGCGCGTTGGAAGGGGCTGGGGCCGGGTCCATTCCGCCAGCGACGGCAATGCGCGGTTCAGCGGCCGACTGACGCCGAAGTTAACGGGCGCTAGCAAACATGAGGCAGATATAGCCGTCGTGGCTAAGGGCCCAGCCGCGGCCCCCTTGTCGGATAAGGTTGAGTTCTACCAAGCGCTTCGACAGAGCTTGAGAGACAGGAAGTCGGTTAGAATTAGAAAAAGGCCACCAGGAACTCGAAATTTGAGTCAGGAAGCCAATTTGCCCTGGGGCGGTATCTGACACCTGCCGACCCCGAAATTCCCGCCAGCGGAGTCCGTGGGGCCCTTGGCGGCCCTTCCATCACGCAACGCTGCTCGCCAATTCTGGCGTGCGGCATCACTCCGGCAGAAAGGCCATGCCCTCGGGGGCGATCTTGCCAAGACCAAGAGTGATTGTGGGCTTCGGTAGCGCCCCAGCGGATGCCTCGGGCGTAAATGTCAGAACACCAGCAATCATAAACTGATCTGCGCTAAACGCCTGCACGCCATCAGAGACTTCCGTGGATCACATTCATGGAAATGGCCGGGTGCCATTGCAATTGGGGTATCGCGTGCAGCCATAGAATTTGTTGCCGCGGTGCGGCCCTCTTCTTGCGAGACGAATAATCATACTGCCCCCGCATTTTGGACAACGTATGCCTTGTTGGCCTAGCCCCACTGGCCAGGTCGCGCCAGGTGTTGGTGTTGGTGTAGATGTTGGCGAGGCAGATATTGCCTGGGCCGCGCTCCTCGCTCGATCCACGCGGGGTATCGTGATGCCCAACGCTTCAAGGTTTGCAGCGGCCTGAGCCCGTTGCCTTAGTACCATTTCAATGAAGGGAAGGTTTGCGGTCTGTTTTGCGGAGGACGACACGATCTGCGCAAGCTTTCCGGGTCCCATGCTGAGCTCACTTTTCAGCTGGACGGCCCTTTGGGATATGCCCGCTCTAATTTTAGCAGTTTCTGTCTTATCGGTGGGCGTTTCTGCTGCGCTATAGACAAACCGGGTCTCCATGTGTCGACGCCAGTTGAGAAGCGGCTGCGCGGTCTTCGTTCCAAATCCTGGGACTGCTAAGACGCTTCTCTCTTGGACATCGGCGGCGTTTTCTATCCCATAAGAAAGGAGGACCGCCTTCCTACCGTCTCCAATTTTTGGAATTTTGTAATTTCTGAGCAATTGCTTGCTAAGGTACTGCGTCAACTGATGAGTGCGGCGGTTCCGCGCATATTCGTCCAATTCAGACTTTTGTTTTGCTGGCAGCGCGTCGTACTCGTCCTTTTTTCTTTGGAGTTCCGCTTTCAACTGGAGAAAGCTAGTGGCGGCGTTGTTTCGGTCCCACTCGGCTTGAGCCTCGAACAGCCGCGTCTGGATGGCCTTATAGGATTGCTCAAATTCGGGGCCATTGGCTGCCTTTGAGGCTAAAAGGTAGCAGCCGATGCAACCCATGATAAATGCAAAAGGGAAAGCGTCCGCCTGATAAAGAGCGAGCCCAACGGCGACGGCGATAAGCGTCCACCCGATAGTTTTTTTAGCTTGTCGCCGCGTACGGAACGCTGCGACCTCATCCGTTGGTTCCGGACGAGTGCCAGTGTATTCAGGAAAAGCCATTGTGATTGGTAGAGGTACCGCTTCTATGGCGCGCCAGATGACGAGAATGTCGCCGACCACGGGTCCTTGGGTCGTTTTGAATTCCGCGGGCGTAATAACTGGTAGGAAGAGCGGTACAAAAAAACGCGCCTCCATCTGACACCAAGGGCACTCCGCTGCAGACGAGGGGTATTGGTGAAGATTGTTCGTCGAGCATATACGAAGGGTTTCTTTCAAACCGTCGAGAAGGGCCATCCATTGCCGGGGAGTTGGCCTATTGTTGACCCCGCCGGGTCCAAAGGCTTCTTCGAAGGCATCTCCAATAGTCGTGGGGAAATCTTTCAGCGTGGGAACCCCGGGTGGTGGTGCCATCCCGACGCTGCGCCTGCCGCTGTAAGCAAAGCGAAATTCACCTATTGCTTTTTCCAGGGGCATGTCCCCGCCAGAATATCGGCCGCTGAAGGGGTGCCGTCCCATAAACAGCAGCTGAAAAATCGCAATCGCTAGCCCAAACGCGTCGTGATTTTCTGTTCGAGTAATCTTCGATAGCGCTTTTCCTTGCAATTCCGGCGGGGTATATTCTGGGACACCAACCACGCAGGGCAATACTGCGCTGCTGCTTCGAACCTGGAAGCTGTCAGCGTCGATCAAAGTCACTGTCGCCTTAGGCGAAATCAAGATACCTGAATGATTGATATCACCTACGACGCATCCGGCAGAATTTGCAGATCCAATTGCCCGAGAGATGTTCGCCGCAGTCAACACTAAGAACCGATAATTCGCTTGTGGAAATTCGACTTTGCGCGCCCCCGGAGAATAAAGTTCGTGTAAGGGCTTGTGGTCCGAAACTTTTGCCATAGTAAAGCCAGCGAACCGGCCGGCCCGGTCAAATACAGGCGCGGTCGGAAACGCGACGAGGGGGCAACTCTTGGCTAAGTCATTCGACAACATTTGCCGGACTTTTAGCTCACGTGCTTGAATGTCGTGGATAAGGTAAAATTTGACGACTTGGTTTGTGCCCTCGATTGCATAAACCTCGCCTTCGCCGCCTCGGCCAATTTTGCTTGTGAGGCGAAGCGGCTTCCCAGCTGCGTCGAAGAGGGTGGGGATCATCGCCGAACCGCAATTATGAGAGACTTGTCGTCGTCAGTCCGCTCGTTGATGGCGGGGCTATCCAAATATTGCTTCAAACTCGCATTGAGCCGTGGATTGGACCCGGGTGATCCAGCCGAGTGTACTGTCGCAGCAAACTTGTCAAAAAAGCTCGCCGAGGGAGTTTGATCAGCGAAGCGAAGGACCAGACGCTCGATACCGTCGCTAAATATCGCCGATCCATCGATGGAATAAGGCAGGCGGGTGATGCGAAGATCAGCGGTCGGGTCATCCGTAACAAAAAAAGTGCTTGAAGCGTATTCGCCATGGGCAGGCCAACTCGGCACCGACCATTGGTTCTCCCTATTTATTACGGCCGCACCATCTCCAACATGCAGCACAAGGGTTTCTGCGGGCATTGCGATCACGGCAACAAGGGTCGCAGCAAACTCGCGTGGCGAGGTCCCTAGTTTTTGAGACGACTGGAATATTCGATCTCGAGCATGATCAATCCATGACCAAAGATCGTCGTCTGTAGGCGGCGACTGCGTTTGAGAAAAGTGAAGGCGGGCGCCTTCGGAGATCGTTCGGCACGTTAGCAATGATCCTTGTTTGCCATATTTTGCGCTTCCTGCACCGTCGCTGACCACCGCAGCCAAAATAGACTTATCTCGGCCTACGACAATGCAACGGCTCGTGTCCTGGCACTCTGAATTGTCACGCAAGTGCGACGTGCCGCGACACGTCGCGATAGCCCAGCCCCAAGTCACGGTTCAACCGGCGACAGCCCATCCGTCCGGCGCGGTCGGGTTTTGCAGCGGCACTGCGTCTCCAGGTTGCGATTTCGAAACGGCACTAAGCGAAGAAGATAACCAACGGAACAATTCATTAAACGCCAGCCCCTTCAATTTGAGAGGCGCGCGGGCGGGTTGAAGTTCGGTAAGCTTGGCCATGTCCGCGCCTTCAACTCCCACGGTATAAAACATGAATTCCTTTTTGGCCTCGCCTGCAGCGATAAGCGACTTAGCATTCGCAATGCTGTCCTCGGACTGCCGTCAGTAATTAAGAAGACCCACGGCCGGTAATAGGGCACGCCGGCTTGCCGATAAGAGTTTTTACGCGCCCTAAGCAGTTCTAGTCCGGTTTCAATGGCTTCGCCCATCGGCGTTGCGCCGCTCGAATTGAGCTGCGGAGGCGAAAATATGTTAGCTGAGGTAAATTCCATCTCAACTTGGGCAGGTCCAAACGTTACGATGGAGAGTTCAACGCGTTTTGAAGCAAGGCTATCTGATTGGAGCTCGGTCTTAAGCGTCTGTAATCCTGCGTTGAGCTCTTCTATTGGACGCCCATGCATTGACCCCGACGTATCGAGCAGTAGCAGGCAAGGGCAACGCTGCTCCGGATTATCGACCAAATCGCCAAGCCCAGCATCAAAGCCAACTTGTGAAAACTCGTCTGCCATACCCCTGCTCCCTGTATTCGACGCATTGGCTACTAAAACGTGTCCGCTCGGTACCTGCAAGATGGTTGGCGGCGGTGCAACCGCGATATGTGGTGTTGCCGCAGGCAATGCTGGCGTCGAGAGGAGGGACCGTTGCCCGGGTTGCCGGCCCAGCTTCTGTGCGCGAGCCGACTGATAGGTTAGCCACTGGCGCAGCCCGAAGTGGTATATTTCAACTCCGGCCCAACACAAAAAACGAAGAATATTCCAGGCTACAACCGCGACTATCGAGATGGCGAATATTGCGAGCATCAATAACAACGCAGCGCCTGCTTTGCCGTGGCCGCCTCTGTAGGAAAGGCCGGGAATACCGGTGCGAACAGAAAAGCCTCTGGGCCCGATAGACCCAAAGCGACTTCGGACGCTGGGTGTGATGCCGGACTTGCTGAGGTTGATACCTAGCCCTCCGCCCAGATTTACCCTTCGATAAAACCGAAACCCCATCTGCCAACGCTAGGGCAAATTCAAGTGCAAAACTAGAATTCTATCCTCAAAGTTGCACAACTTGATATCGCAGTTAATGCGTGGCCGCAAAAATCCCTCCACAAGCTGGACCTTTCAGCGTCGATCTGGTCATTGGCTCTCAACCGCCGGTCAGGGCAACGATGTCGGTTCGACATCTCCGAGCTTCAGCTGAGCGGACAGCGCAAATTTTCTGGCGTCCAGCAGGGCTTGCTCAAGTCGGTAGGCAATCTCAAGAAATGTTTCTCTCATTTGCTGAGTGGTCATCTCCACAGGCCACGCGAACGGAGAAAATGGATTGTTCGCCAGCTTTTGAAATTCCCGAACAACCAGTTCGTGATCAAATTGGCGAACGGAGGTCTCGTGGGCAAATTTGTTTCGAATGGCCGCCAGCGTTTCGAGGGTGGCTCTCGTTTGGGGGCCATAAAATCCGAAGGCGTGGGCAACGAGGTTCCTTGTCTTGAATGAACCGAGCGGGGTCAGGCCAGGACCAGCGATCTGTTTCCAAACCTTTTGGGAAGCTCCAGGAAACTTTGAGTGGATAAGCAGCTCTAGCTGGTCTTCTAATGCTGCCACAGCGAGAACAGCAGCGGCGCGTGCGCTTTCGCCCTCCAGTTCGTCGAAATACGCACTAATTTCTTCATAGGCTTTGCCGAGGTCTTCGACCAAGTCATCATCTATTAGCTCATCATCACCTGACATTGACTTCCTCTTTGCTGAAACAGCGGTCTTCTTCTCTGCTGTATTATCGTTCACGGACTGAGACCTCGATCCGGGTTGCGGTTCGTCTGTTGCCAGCCAACATCAAAACGATGAGCCAAGAGCGATAACGCTTAGCAGCAGCGAAGAAAGCTGGATTGGCACCCTGCCTGTATCATAATACACGCCCCACGTCGCCTTGCTTGGTATTCAGTGAATAGCTTGTGGCGCTAATAGGATAGATACGGCCAGCTAGCGGGATAACCGCGGCGTTCTAACTCCGATACCAACCAACCCAAGATCGCGCTGCGTTCATCGGAGAAGCAAAGCCCCTCCAAATCCGCCAGTGGCTGTCTCTGCTCCTCCAAATTTCCCAGTGGAGCTCGCTCTTTCAGTTGCTGAAAGTAATCTCGAATTGTCAGGACTTTTGTCGCCTTGCGCTTTTTACGATTTGCCCTTGTCTTTCGGTATTCCCGCAGAAGCCCTTCAATGGCCTTGCTTGTTGTCGATAATGTTGGGGTTTTCTTCGGCGCCCCATTATTTTTGAAGTATTCAGCGCGCGGAAAATTGTGGGACAGGAACACCATCGCAACATCTGCCGCCGCGCGTTTCACCGAGTAACGCCTCCGGGCGAGGAGCAACGCGGCGTAAGCGCCGCATGCCTTAAGAAAATCGACTGCTTCCCGATTATCTGCTTCGATCGCTTGGTCTTCCGCCGCAATGATACCACCGGGGGGAGGGGGGACCCTTCCAATAGCATTCCGGAGGCGCGCAAACAGAGACATGACTGGAGGGCCGAAAGCTTCTTCTTTCGTGTTCTCCGAGTCAGTATTTCGACCGCGTCCAAAGCAGCAATTGATGCCTGCCACGCGCCCACCACCGGATCGCGCGTCAATTTTCTTGCGGCCTCAAGTCTCTCGAAGAACGCTACAAGGTCGTCTTTAGTAATCCGCGTCGCGGCTCTTTCGGCACTGCTTGGGGAGAAGATACCGAGTCGCCCCAATTCCGGTGTTATGTCCGTCATGCCGCTACCGTTGTCAGGGGAACGACGTTGCTGCCCGTAACGGGTGAGCAACAATATGCCGCCCATGCTTCCATTAGGGCGCGGCGCTTTTCTAAGAGATCGCCTCTGCGATAGGCTGCCTCTACCTCATCCCCAATCGCATGCGCTAGCGCCATTTCAACAACCTCGCGCGAAAACCCCGTGCACTCTGCCGCCCAATCCCGAAAACTCTGCGAAAGCCGTGGGTGGTTATGCGCTGGCCTTTGCTATCAACGTATTTCATCCGATCCAGCACAGATAGCGCCGTACCCGACCAAAGGGGGCGTTTCGGCAAATTGCCAGGGAATATGTATTCGCCGCCGCGATTATGGAGCTTAACCCTTTCCAGGATGGCGCGAGCTTCCGTGCTTAGAGGGATGCGGTGATCCCGCTTCGCCTTCATTCGCGCTGCCGGGATTGTCCAAATGCCGGTTCGCTCATCTATCTCGGTCATGCGGGCGTTCAGCGTCTCTCCAATTCGGGTAGCGTTGAGAATACAAAATTGTAGCGCCAGCGAACTGACCGTCTCTTGCCGCAGGTCCGCCATAAACCCCGCCATTTGCACGAAGGGCAGTGCTGGGTGGTGGCGCGTTTTTGTGGCTTTGCTTCTACTGGGGAGGGCGTAACTGATATTGCCCTTCCACCGAGCAGGATTTTCTCCGTCACGATAGCCATGGACCTTCGCCCAATCCAGGACAGCTTCGATCCTCCCCCGCACGCGGTCTGCGGTATGTGGGCGTGCGAGCCAAAAAAAACCGCCCCGCAAAATCTTCCGCCCATCCTGCGCGGCGGTCGGTGATACTTCTTGCTGTAAAACCTTCATGACCAGTGGGCGATCTATCGTGGCCGCAGGTAACTTTCCGATGACAGGGTAGATGTAGGTGTCAAGCGTACTGCGCCATGCCAAACGGTTCTTGGCGCTCGTCCACGCGACCTCGTTCGCCCGGATAAACCCCTCGGCGCACTCCTTAAACGAGATAGCGCGAGCAGCTTCCTGAGCGATCCTAGCGCGCTCTACGCCACGTTCGCTCAGGGGATTTTTGCCAGCGGCGCGAAGGCGCCGACAGTCTTCGGCCTTCTGACGCGCCTCAGCCAACGTGACGGCCTCGAACGGGCCGAGGCCCATGATCCACTCTTTGCCACCAGCCTTCCAGCGGAACACCCAAGATTTCCCCCCGGTGGGTCCAATCAAGAGGTAAAGGCCACCGCCGTCGCCATAACGCCCCGGCTGCATTTTCCGGCTGATCGTGAGCGCCTTCAGCTTTGCCATTTTGTTCCTTCCTCGCTCTCCACTCTGCTATCCACTCTGCTATCCACTTTGGACGCGGATTGATCAAAACCGTGTAGACCGCTCCGGGACGAAACCGCAAGAAGCATTTGATTTCATTGCGCTTTTCTGCTACGCAATAGAACGGTACGGAACGCAATGGGATTTATATGTGGCTTCTGATCTGGCGGCGCGGGATGCGCTGGTGGGGTGCAGCCCCGGTCCTGGGAGGAATCCTGCTTGCCTTGTTGGCGCCGCGGCCGGATCTGTTGATTGCTTCGGATGCGCGCACCATTGCGTTGCGGGCGGCGACGGACTGCTTCATTTTCCTGTTTCGCCCAAGGACCGCTACGCGGCCCAGCGCTGGCTGTTGCGCGACGGCGACGGCCGCACCTGGCGCGAGGCGGTCGATCCCGGTTCGGCCATGTGCGACGGCATGGGTTGTGTCGCCCGCGCGCGCGGTATGGTGATCGCGCTCGCGTCGCGGCCGGAAGCTTTGGACGAGGATTGCGTCCGCGCCGATCTGGTGATTTCCGCCGTGGAGGTTTCTTCCTGTGATGGACCGAAGCTGGTACTGGGCGCGAGAGCGATCGCTTCAGGCGGCGGTTATGCCGTGCGCCTTGCCCCGCTGGGTGCATCAGCATCAACCAGACGCGCGGCAGCCGTCCCTGGGTGCCCGGCCCGTAACGCTTTTCAATAGCGGCGGATCAGGCCCACCAGCTTGCCCTGCACCTTGACCCGGTCGGCGCCATAGAGCCGGGTTTCATAGGCCGGGTTGGCGGCTTCCAGCGCGATGGAATCGCCGCGGCGGCGCAGCCGCTTCAAGGTCGCTTCATTGTCGTCCACCAGCGCCACCACGATCTCGCCGGTATTGGCGCTGTCGGCTTCCTGGATGATCACGGTATCGCCATCCAGAATGCCGGCATTGATCATGGAAGTCGCCGGTCACTTCCAAGGCGTAATGTTCGCCGCGGCCGATCATGCCGCCTGGCACGGGCATGTCGGCGATGCGGTTCTGCAGGGCTTCGATCGGCGTGCCGGCGGCGATGCGGCCCACCAGCGGCACATTGACGGCATGTTCGCTGTCGCCCATCGCGCGGCGCGGCGCATTGTGGCGGGGATCGGGCAATCCGGTTCGATGCGGCCATGCCGCGCCGACGGCATGATGCGCTGCGCCTGGCTGCGGGTGGTGGCGGGACGCGCCGTCTCGGCCATGTTGTCCGGCAGCCGCACCACTTCCAGGGCGCGTGCGCGTTTTTCCATGCGGCGCAGGAAGCCCCGCTCTTCCAGCGCCGTGATCAGGCGGTGGATGCCGGACTTGGATTTGAGGTCCAGCGCCTCCTTCATTTCGTCGAAGGAGGGCGGAACGCCCGATTCGCGGATCCGCTCATGGATGAAGAGCAGAAGCTCATATTGTTTGCGGGTCAGCATCAGCCACTGTCCCTCCCAAAGTCCGGGAACTTCCGCAGTCGGATCTCTGTGCGGGATTGGTGCGGTATCGGCACCGCGAACAAACCCGAAACATGGAGAATCGTTCTACTTTAGTTCCTGAACCCCGTCAACGCCGGAACGATCCCGCCATCCGGGTGGTGTTTCTTGCGGAAGGGCAGGAGGTAACCAACCCCTGGAGAGAACGACATGAAGAAACTGATGTTAAGCGCGCCACTGCCGTGATCCTCGCCGCCGGTGCTTTGGCGCTCACGACCAGCGCGGCGTCGGCCGAAATCGTCTGCAACGGCGCGGGCGATTGCTGGCACACCCATGATCGTTACGATTATAACCCGTCCTTCGGCGTCGTGGTTCATCCCAACGATTGGAAATGGGGCCCGGCCGATCATTATCGTTGGCATGAACATGAAGGCCGCGGCTATTGGCGCGATGGCGTCTGGGTCACGTTCTAAAGATCTCGGTTTGATTGTGGAAACGGCGGCCCCTGTGGCCGCCGTTTTCTTATCCAGTATCCATGACCTCGATGGCATGCGCCTTCGTTGAGGGCTGGCGCGCCTGGTGCCCGCACGATCAGCATGTCGGCGGCGCTGAAATCCTTCAGCATGGACGAATCCTGGAGCGGAAAGTGCGCGCGCCCACAGCGCACCGTCGCGCCATTCGCCATTCGCCCGCAGATAATCCTGGCGCTCGCCATTGGCTTCGAGCGTGCCGACCAGCCGGGCCTGCCTGAGCGGCTGCCTCCATTCCTGCCCCAGCATCGCGGCGATGGCGGGACGCAAGAACAGCAGCGCGCAGACCAGGCTCGACACCGGATTGCCGGGCAGGCCCAGAAGCGGCGTCGCACCCAGATGCCCGAAGATCAGCGGCTTGCCCGGCCGCATCGCGATCTTCCAGAAATCGAGGGCGAAGCCTTGGGTGCCAAGCGCAGAGCGGCACCAGATCGTGATCGCCCACCGAGGCGCCGCCCAAGGTGACCAGCAGATCGCATTTTTCATTCGCCAGGGCGGCGATGGCCTCAGGCTGGTCGGGCAGGATGCCCAGATTGCGGGGCATGGCGCCCCATTGCGCGATCAGGGCATCAATCCGTACACGGATGATGCCACGATGCCGCCCGGCTTGCGCGGGCTCGCCCGGGCGGGAGAGTTCATCGCCGGTGGCGGCCAGCGCGATCACGGGACGCCGCCGCACCTCGACTCGGCCAGCATCGCCCGCCGCCAGCAAGCGCCAGATCGCGGGCGCGCAGGCATGTCCCCGCGGCTCGCCAGAATCTGGCCGGCACGAAAATCCAGCCCCTGGGCGCGGACGAATTTTCCCGGGAAGGGCGCGACGCTGAATTCCACCGTCTCGCCGTCGACGCGGGCATCTTCCTGCGCCAGGACCGCATCGGCGCCGTCGGGCAACTGGCTGCCGGTGAAAAGGCGCACGGTTTCGCCCGGACCCACCTTGCCGGAAAAAGGATGGCCCGCGGGCGCCGATGCCGATCACGCGGCGCGGGCCTTGATCGGCGCTGCGCACCGCATAGCCATCCATGACGGACGAGGGGAAGGGCGGTTGGTCAGCCTTGGCCAGCGCATCGGCGGCCAGGGTGCGCCCGATGGCGTATTCCAAGGTCACGCGTTCGCTGTCCAGAGGCTCGAACGCGGCGACGATGCGTGCCGTCGCTTCTTCGACCGAAATCATTTGAACAAATCTTCGACGCGCACCTTGGCGGCGCGGGCGAGCTTTTCCGCCACCTCCGGCGAGAGGCCGCGCGAACGGCCGGTGAGGAAGCTCAAAATCTCGCCGAGGCGACGCCCGCCTGCTTCGCCCACAACGTGGGGCGCAGGCGGCGCGACGTCATGAAGGCGCGGAAGGCATCGCGCCGCTGGTCGCTGGGCATGGGCGCAGGGGCTGCCACTTCGCCCATCAAGGTTTCGAGGCTTGCGGACGATTGGGCGATCGCGTTTGCGGCCGCGATCGGCGCCTTGTAGCTGCCGCTCTTGCCGCCCGACTTGGCGATCAGGCGCACGGTCTCGATCACCGCGCCTTTGTCGACCGCCTTGATCATGTCGTAGAGCGTGAGTGCCGCCACCGACGCGGCGGTCAGCGCTTCCATCTCCACGCCGGTCTGGCCGCTGGTGGCTACGGTGGCGATGATGCGGATGCGGTGCGTTTCCGCGTCGGGCTCGAATTCCACCTGGGCCTTGGTGATGGCGAGGGGATGGCAGAGCGGGATCAGGTCGGGCACGCGCTTCGCCGCCATGATGCCGGCGATGCGGGCAGCCGCCAGCACATCGCCCTTGGGCGCGGTGCCGTCCATCACGGCGGCGAAGGCTTCTGCCGACAGGGTCGACTATTGCTTCGGCGGTGGCTTCGCGCGCCGTGACCGGCTTTCCCGAGACGTCGACCATATGGGCCTGCGCCCTTGGCGTCGAGATGGGAGAGCTTGCTCATTGCCGGAAACCGTCGCCCAGAAGCCGCCGCGTCGCCGCCTCGACATCCTTCTGCCGCATCAGGCTTTCGCCGATCAGCACCGAGGTGACATGGACTTGCGCCAGCCGCTTGAGGTCGGCGGGCGCCGACAGCCCGCTTTCCGCCACCAGATGCGCCTCCTTGGGCGCTTTGGGCGCCAGCCTCTGGGTGACGTTGAGGTCGGTGACGAAGGTCTTGAGATTGCGGTTGTTGATGCCGATCAGGCGCGCTTCCAGCTCTGGCGGCGCGCTCCATCTCCGCTTCGTCATGCACTTCCACCAGCGCGTCCATGCCGAAGCGCTCCGCTTCCTCCATCAGGGCGCGCGCGGTGCCGTCATCGACCATCGCCAGGATGATCAGGATGGCGTCGGCGCCCCAGCTGCGCGCTTCGGCCACCTGATAGGTTTCCAGCATGAAATCCTTGCGCAGCACCGGCAGGCGTGTGGCCTCGCGCGCGGCGGTGAGATATTCCGGCGCGCCCTGGAACGACGGCGTGTCGGTCAGCACGGACAGGCAGGCCGCGCCGCCCGCTTCATAGGCCTCGGCCAGCGCGGGCGGATCGAAATCGGCGCGGATCAGGCCCTTGGAGGGGCTGGCCTTCTTCACTTCCGCGATCAAGCCGAATTCGCCGGATTCTTTCTTGGCTTCCAGCGCCGCGCGAAAGCCGCGCACCGGATCGGCATCCTTGGCGCGCGCCTCCACTCTCGGCCAGCTTGAGCTTGTTCTTGGCGGCGGCGACTTCCTCCTTCTTGTAGGCGAAGATCTTGTCGAGGATGCTCATGGGCCTTGGACGCGGTTGGACACTTTCACCAGTTGCTCCAGTTTGGCCCTCGCCGCGCCGCTGTCCAGCAACTTGCCGCGCCAGGCTCCGCGCCCGCCATTATATCGGTTGCGCGCTCGGCCACCATCAGGGCGGCGGCGGCATTGAGCAGCACGATGTCGCGATAGGCGCCCGCTTCGCCCGCGAACAGGGCCCTGAGCGCCTTGGCATTTTCCGCCGCGCCGCCGCCTCTGAGGTCGCTCGAGGCGTGCGCGGTCGAGCCCGGCATCTTCCGGCGCGATTTCGGACCTGGTGATGACGCCGTCCGCCAAGCGTCGCGACATAGGTGATGTCGGTGGTGGTGAGTTCGTCCAGCCCGTCCTTGCCATGCACCACCATCGCGCGCTCGCAGCCCAGCGCGCGCAGCGCCTCGGCATAAGGCACCAGCCATTCCTGGGCGAAGACGCCCACCAATTGGCGTTTCACGCCGGCCGGATTGGCGAGCGGGCCCAGCAGATTGAAGATGGTGCGCTTGCCGATCGCCTGCGCGGGCCTGGCGACATGGCGCATGGCGGGATGATGGGTCTGGGCGAACAGAAAGACGATGCCGGTTTCGCGCAGAGTCCGCTCGGCCGCGTCGCGGCTCCAGATCGATCTTCACCCCCAAGGCCTCCAGTATGTCGGCGGCGCCGCTTTTGGACGACATGCGAGCGGTTGCCATGCTTGGCCACCGGCACGCCCGCCGCCGCCACCACGAAGGACACGGCGGTGGAGATGTTGAGCGTGCCCAGGCCGTCGCCGCCGGTGCCGCAAAGATCGATCGCCATGGGCGGCGCGGCTGATCGCCTTCATCTGCGCGCGCATCGCCGCGACCGCGCCGACGAATTCCGCCGTGGCGGGCTTTCGCGCCGACAGCGCGATCAGAAAGGCCTTGATTTCCTCCTCGCCTGCCGCGCCCGCTCAGCAATCGCGCCGAACACGCGCGCCGCTTCGTCCGCGCGTCAGAGGGCGTTCCTTGACGCGCGTCGAGATCGAAGATCGTCGCTCATTGCGTCAGCGCGAGGAAATTGGCGAGCAGCGCATGGCCGTTTTCGGAGGCGATGCTTTCGGGATGGAATTGCACGCCATGGACGGGATGGGTCTTGTGCATCACGCCCTGGATCACGCCGTCCTCGCTGGTGGCGGTGACTTCCAGCGCCTCCGGCATGCTTTCGGGCGCGATGGTGAGGGAATGATAGCGCGTGGCGTTGAAATCATTGTTCAGGCCGCGGAACACCGATTTGCCGGTGTGATGCATGCGTCGAGAGCTTGCCGTGCATCGGCTCGGGCGCGCGCACCACTTTGCCGCCATAGGCCTGGCCGATGGCCTGATGGCCCAGGCAGACGCCCAGGATCGGCACCTGGCCGTCGGCCTTTTCGATCAGCTCCAGGCAGATGCCGGCCTCGTTGGGGGTGCAGGGACCCGGCGACAGCACGATGCCCTGCGGCTTCAGCGCCAGCGCCTGATCGGCTGTCAGCGCGTCATTACGCTCCACCCGCACCTCCGCGCCCAATTCGCCCAGGAAATGGAACAGGTTGTAGGTGAAGCTGTCATAGTTATCGATCAGCAGGAGCATGGGTAAGTCATTGGCAATAAAAGATAAATAAAATCAAGGCGCGAGACCGCCGCGCGAACATCGCGGCAACTATCTGTATAACATCAACTCCTCCCCGTCTGAAACACTGCGGCCCGCGCTTGATTTTGGCGGGGCGGCAATGCAAGCAGGCGCGCGTCCAACATATCCGGAGGCGCATGCTGCGGTTTTTCCAGGCGCTAATGCCGCGCGAGGAAAAATTCTTCGCTCTGTTCGACCGCCATGCCCGCGTCCTGGTCGAGGGAGCGCTGGCGTTGCGCGACCTGCTCGAAGGCGGCACCGGCGTGCCGGAAGCCTGCCGGCGCATCGTCGCCCATGAGAATGACGCCGACGCCATCGCCCGCGAAGTCCTGATCCGGGTCAGCCGCACCTTCATCACGCCCTTCGACCGCAGCGACATCATCGACCTGATCGGCCTGCTCGACGACGCCATCGACCAGATGCAGAAGACCGCCAAGGCGATCACTCTGTTCCAGGTGCGGGATTTCCAGCCGCATATGCGCCAGATGGGCGACATCATCCTGCGCGCGGCCGAACTTGACCGTGGAGGCGGTG
This sequence comes from uncultured Alphaproteobacteria bacterium, assembly GCA_963766265.1. GTDB lineage: Bacteria > Pseudomonadota > Alphaproteobacteria > Micropepsales > Micropepsaceae > Rhizomicrobium. Next base: position 1,566,685 of record CAVXYX010000004.1, on the reverse strand, counting down.
GGCCTTCTTGGGCGCCATGCGCGAGAATGTGGGCCGCATCAACGCCATCACCGAAGAGATCACCCGCCTGGAGGAACAGGCCGACGAACTTAACGATGCCGGCATCCGCGCCCTGTTCCTTGCCCATCGCGGCGGCGACGTGATGGACTTCATCGTCGGCAACGAGATCTACGACCATCTGGAGAAGGTGGTGGACCGCTTCGAGGATGTCGCCAACCGCATCAGCGGCATCGTCGTCGAGCAGGTATGACCGGTCTTGTCATCCTTCTGGTCGCGCGTGGCGCTGGCCTTCGATTTCCTCAATGGCCTGCACGACGCCGCCAATTCCATCGCCACCATCGTCTCCACCCGCGTGCTGGCGCCGCGCTACGCCGTGGCCTGGGCCGCGTTCTTCAATTTCATCGCCTTCGCCGTATTCGGCTCGCAGGTCGCCAACACGATCGGCACCGGCATCGTCTCGCCGGCCATCGTCAGCGACGCGGTGATCCTGGCCGCGCTGATGGCCGCGATCATCTGGAACATCGTCACCTGGGCGGTGGGTATTCCGTCATCGTCCAGCCATGCCCTGATCGGCGGCTTGGTGGGGGCAGGCGGTCTGCAAGGCCGGCTGGCATGTGATCGTGTGGAACGGCCTGGGCAAGACGGTGGCCGCGATCGTGGTCTCGCCCTTCACGGGGTTCATCCTGGCGCTGGTGATGGTGCTGGCGGTCTCCTGGTCGTTCGTCCGGGTTTCGCCGTTCAAGGCGGACAAGATTTTCCGCAGCGTGCAATTCCTCTCGGCTTCCGCCTATTCGCTGGGCCATGGCGGCAATGACGCGCAGAAGACCATGGGCATCATCGCCGTGCTTCTCTTCGCCCACGGCCTGGAAGGCGGGCATTTCCATGTCCCGTTCTGGGTGGTCCTGGCCTGCCAGGCGGCCATGGGGCTGGGCACCTGCTGGGCGGCTGGCGGATCGTGCGCACCATGGGCTCGCGCATCACCCATCTCACCCCGGTGCAAGGGGTTTGCGCCGAAACCGCGGGCGCCATCACCCTGTTCCTGGCCACCTTCGCCGGCATTCCCGTCTCCACCACCCACACCATCACCGGCGCCATCGTGGGCGTGGGCGCGGCCCGGCGCGTGTCGGCGGTGCGCTGGAACGTGGCCAAGGATATCGTCGTGGCCTGGATCCTCACCATGCCGGCAACCGGTCTGATCGGCGCGGGCCTTTATCTTTTGGTGCAAAGCGTGGGGATCGGCGCCTAAGCTTTTTCTTTCGTTGAATGGTGAAAATGCTCTAGCTTTTATTTTGTCGCGGTTCCGGACGGAAAACCGCTGCACACTTTTCCTGGAACCGCTCTAGCTCGTCGTTTCGGAATCCAGTCGATACGGCGAAACCCGCGGCGAAATCCTGCGCCACGATTTCCGGCGTCTCGTAGGGATGAAGCGCCTTGATGCGCGCGATGACGCGCGAAAACATCTCGGCGCGGGTCTTGGCCACCAGCATCACTTCCGCCTCGTGTTTGGCTTCACCTTTCCAGGCATAATGGCTTTCGATCTCCATTAGCTGCACGCAAGCGGCAAGCTTCTCCGCCAATAGCGCGTCCGGCCACGCGCCGCGCATCCTCGCGGCTGGCAAAGGTCGAGGTGACGATGCCGTATGAAGACCGGGACATGGAACCCGATCCTGTCACAAATCATTCCCCTTGTACGCGAATGCCCCTTGCAGGCGAAAGGAAGCGTGGCACAGCAAACGCGGCCTTTGGGTGGATTAAGAGGGGATTGACTAGGAGGTCGTCATGATCCGCAAACTGGCTTCAGGCGAATACCGGCTCTATTCGCGCAAGAAAAATCCCAAAACGGGCAAGCGCCGCAATCTCGGCACGTTCAAGACACTGGCCGCCGCGCAGAAGCACGAGCGCGACGTCCAGTATTTCAAGCGCCACTGAGCCGAATCTCAAGTCTGATCCGGCTTCAGGCCGGCTGCTTGGTGGTGCGCAGATAAGGCTTGAGCGTCTTGTAGCCGGGAAAAGGGTCTTGGCGTCCTCGTCGCTCACCGCGCCGGTGATGATGACGTCCTCGCCCTGTTTCCAGTCCGACGGCGTCGCCACCTTGTGGCGGCTGGTGAGCTGCATGGAGTCGATCACCCGGATGATCTCGTCGAAATTGCGCCCCGTGGTCATGGGATAGACGATCAGCAGTTTGATCTTCTTGTCGGGACCGATGATGAAGACATTGCGCACCGTGGCGTTGTTGGCCGGCGTGCGGCCCTCGGACGTGCCCGAGGTATCGGCCGGCAGCATGCCGTAAAGCTTGGAGACTTTGAGATCGGTGTCGCCGATCATGGGATAGTTGGGAGCCGTGCCCTGGGTCTCGGCGATGTCCTCGGACCATTTGGCGTGATTGTCGACCGGATCGACGGAGAGGCCGATCACCTTGACGCCGCGCTTGTCGAATTCCGGCTTGAGCCTGGCGACCGCGCCCAATTCGGTGGTGCAGACCGGCGTGAAATCCTTGGGGTGCGAGAACATGACCACCCAATTGTCGCCCGCCCAGTCGTAGAAAGTCGATTTTCCCTTCCGTGGTTTCGGCGGTGAAATTGGGCGCAATATCGTTGATCTGCAGTGGCATGGGCATCGTCCTTCTATCTTGGGGATTTGCGCGACGCCTAGCGCAAAGCTGCGGCGCTCGGGTAGCCGCCGCGCTCGCGTCGGCGTCGCGAATTCCACAATTGACATGTGCAGGGTTGATTTCGTGCCCGCGTTGGCGCAAAAGCTCCGGACAAGCGCAAGGTGTAGGGAACGCGGTGTAGGACCGCGGCTGCCCCCGCAACTGTAACCGGCGAGCTTTCGTCCGAATTGCCACTGATCCAGACGGGATCGGGAAGGTGGACGAAAGCGACAACCCGGAAGCCAGGAAACCTGCCTGGCACTGTCGTCCAGTTTTCGGCCGGGGTGCGCCGGGAATTACGGGGTGAACCGTCGTGGCGACAAGAATGGAGTTGTCGCGGCGTTCGTATTCTTGGAACTCCAACTCTGTCGTGCCGGCTCCCTGATCCGTTCAGGGGACGCCATGTTGAAAATTGCTCTTTTATTCCAGTGCCGCCTTTGTCGCTCTTGCCATTCCCGCTTCGGCGCAAAGCGAAAATGACCTCACCGTGCCGCCGGAAAGCGTGGTGGTGACGGCCACCCGCATCGCCACGCCCGCCGATCAGGTGGCCAGCGCCATGACCGTGATCGACGCCACCGACATCGAATTGCCGCCAGCAGCGTTCGCTGCCCGATGTGCTGGCGCGATGTGCCCGGCCTCAATCTGGTCCAGAGCGGCGGCGAAGGCGGACAGACTTCGATCTTCATGCGCGGCACGAATTCCAACCATGTCAAAGTGCTGGTGGACGGCATCGACGTTTCCGATCCCTCCAATCCCAACGGCGCGTTCGATTTCGGCAAATTCAACAGCGCCGACATCGCGCGGGTGGAAGTGCTGCGCGGCCCGCAATCCGGCCTTTATGGCTCCGACGCGATCGGCGGGGTGATCAACGTCATCACCAAACAGGCGACGGCCCGCTCTCGCTCACCGGCCGAGGCCGAAGGCGGAAGCTTCGACACCTTCAACCAGAACGCCACGGTGAGCGGCTCGAGCGATGATTTCCATTATCGCGCCACCCTGGCGCATCTGCATGCCGGGGCGACGCCGGTGACGCCGCTCGATCTGCTGCAGCCGGGCGAAACCCGCAATGACGATTATTATCGACAATGTCACCGCCTCGACCAAGCTGGGCTATGACCTCAACGAACATTTCGATCTGGGATTTGCGGGCCGCGTCAGCGACAGCCTGGGGAACATCACCGGCGACGCCTTCGATCCGGTGACGTTCGCTGTCATTTCCCTCGCCCACCCAGACCCGCAACTATATCCAGAGCTATGACAGCCGCGGCACCGCGCATCTGGTGTTGGGCTCGTTCGATCAGACGTTGGGCATGAGCTATTCCAGCACCGTCACCAGCAGCATGGATCCCGAATAACGGCCCGCTCCCTTCGTCGGGCGACCGCATCGCTTGGATTGGCAGGGACAGCATGCCCATCGCATCGGGTGAGACCGTCGTGCTGGGCGCCACCAACTATCCGCGACGCCATGCATGTTCCCATTTCGGCGGGCATCACCACCAATGCGGGCTATGGCGAATTGCAGTCCAGCCTGCCGGGCGTGATGGACGGCGTGGATGTCAACAACAGCATCAGCGTCCGCTACGACTACAATAGCCGCTATCGGCAATCACGTGACCTGGCATGTGGCGCCGCGGCTGCGGTTGTCGGCCACCGGCACGCGGCTGCATGCCAGCTACGGCACCGGCTTCAAGGCGCCGTCGCTGGAGCAGCTGTTCCTGAGTTTCCCCGCCTTCGATTTCTTTGCCAATCCCGACCTCAAGCCCGAGACCAGCGCAGGCTATGATGTCGGCGTGGACCAGACCCTGTTCGGCGTCCACCGGCGGCGATCACCTGGTTCCACAACGACATCAAGAATCTGATCGAGACCAATCCGGTCACGTTCGAGAACAACATCAATATCGGCCGCGCCCGCACCGAGGGTATTGAAAGCTACCTGGCCTGGCAGCCGCTCGACACGCTCAAGCTGCGCGCCGACTATACCTACACCGAAGCCGAGGATGCCGATCTGCATGAGGAACTGGTGCGCCGGCCCAAGAACAAGCTCAGCGGCGAGGCGCGCTGGCAGGCGACCGACGGCGCTCAACCTGGACGCCAGCCTGCTTTATGTCGGAAGCTGGATCGACGGCAGCCGGGACTTCTCCGTGCCCCGGCTCAACGCCCATCCTTATTGGACCGCCGATCTTGCGGCCAGCTATGCCCTGACCGATAACTCTGACGCGTGACGGGACGGATCGAGCAATCTGTTCGACAAGACCTACGAGAATCCGGTGGGCTTCCTGCAGCCGGGCCGGGCCTTTTATGCCGGGCTCAAGGTCGAATTTCTGAATGAAGCGAGGGATCGGCGCGGCTTTCTTCCTGCTCCTGCTTGACGGGGCAGGCGATGGCCGCGCCGCCCGCTTCGGACAAACCCCGGCGGATCATGTCGCTCACGGTCTGTACCGACGAATTGCTGATGGACCTGGCGCCGCCTTCACGCATCGCGTCCATCAGCTATCTGTCGCGAGAGAAAGCGGCGCTGAAATTGTGGCCTGAGGCCGCGCACTTTCCCGTCAATCACAACAGCGCCGAAGAAATGCTGGCGGAAAAGCCCGACCTGGTGCTCACCCTGGTCTATGCCTCGACGGAATTGCGCGCGCTGTTGGAGAAAAGCGGCATCCGTTTGCTGGAAGTGCCGCAGGCCGGGAATTTCGACCAGATCCGCGCCGTGACCCGAATGGTGGGCGAGGCGATCGGGGAACAGCGCCGGGCCGAAGCAATTGATCGCGCGCATGGATGCCACTTTGCGCGATCTGGCCGGGACCAAACCGGACGCAGATGATCCGCGTCGTGGGCTGGGGCGGCGGCGGCTTCGTGCCGGGCGGTGACACCCTGTTCAACGCGGTGCTGGACGCGGCCGGGGGCAAGAATATCGCCGCCCATGACGGCTATTACGATGTCGAAAGTCTGATCGCCGCCAAACCCGACATTCTCGCCTTCGCCGACGATTATATCGATACGCCATCATTGCGCCGCGATCAGAATGATCATCCGCTGTTGATGAGATTGTTCGCCAACCGGCGCATCGTCTATCCCGCGGCCTATTCCGGTTGCGGGACGCCGAAAAGCGCCGGCGCGGCGCTCAAGCTGCGCGGACAATTGCTGCAAGCGATGGCAAAGCCGGGCGGTGTACCGTGAAGACATTGTCGGCTGGCCTCGGCGTGCTTCTGGCGATTGCCTTTGTCCTCTCATTGCTTGCGGGGCGGGTGTGGCTCGCGCCGCACGAGATCGTCGGCATGCACAACGAATTGGCGCGGCTGATCGTGACCGATCTTCGCCTGCCGCGCAGCGTGCTGGCGCTGCTGGCGGGCGCGAGCCTGGGTCTTTCGGGCGCGGTGCTGCAAGGCCTGACCCGCAATCCGCTTGGCCGAGCCGGGCCTGCTGGGGGTTTCCACCGGTGCCGCTCTGGGCGCGGTGCTGGCGATCTATTTCGGCATCACATTGATTTCCGGGGTGGGGATTTCCGGCATAGGGATTTCCGGCATTGGCGGTCCGCTGTTGGGTCTGGTCGGCGCGTTGGCCGCTTGCGCCTTGACCTTCGGGCTGGCGGCGGGCGGCGGCACCATCACCTTGGTGCTGGCGGGCGCGGCGGTCTCAAGTCTCACAGCGGCGGGCATCGCGCTGGCGCTCAATTTCGCGCCCAATCCTTACGCCGCCTATGAGATCATGAATTGGCTATTGGGTTCGCTGGCGGACAAAAGCTGGAACCAGGTCTGGCTGATCCTGCCTTTCGTGCTGGTGGGTTGTGCGCTGCTCGCCACCACCGGCCGCGCGCTGGACGCGCTCAGCTTGGGCGAGACCCAGGCCGAAAGCCTGGGCGTCGATCTCATGCGCCTTCGCATCGCGGCGATTGCCGGCACGGCGCTGGCGGTGGGTGCGGCCACTTCCGTCACCGGCGCCATCGGTTTCATCGGCCTGGTGGCCCCGCACCTGGCGCGGCCCTTTGTCGGCCACCAGCCCAGCCGCATTCTCTTGCCGGCGACCCTGGGCGGCGCGCTGCTGCTTCTGGTCGCCGACATCGCGGCGCGGCTGATCCATCTCGGCCCCGAACTGAAGCTGGGAGTCTTCACCAGCCTGGTGGGCACGCCCTTCTTCTTCTGGCTGGTGGTCAGGCTCAAAAGGACTTCGCCGTGAGCGTGCTTCTGGCGGAGAATCTCGGTGTGCGCAAAGGCGGCCGCACGATCCTCACCGATGTGTCTTTGCTGGCGGGGCCGGGCGAATTCATCGCCGTGGTCGGCCCCAATGGCGCGGGCAAATCCACTTTGCTGGCAGCGCTGGCGGGGCTGATACGGCCAAGCGCGGGTGTGATCAGCCTGAATGGCATGCCGCTGGCTCGTATCGCGCGTCGCAAGCTGGCCATGGCCCGTGCCTACTTGCCGCAAAATCCCGTTTGCGAATGGCCCTTGTCGGTGGAGCGGCTGGTGGCGCTGGGCCTTACCGCCCATCTTCCCGCGCTGGGGCCGTTGCCGGCTTCGTTTCATGGCGCGATCGCCCAGGCGCTGGCCGATCACGACCTGGCGGCGCGCAAGGAGCAGCCGGTCACGACCCTGTCGGGCGGCGAATTCTCCCGCGCCATGCTGGCGCGCGCCTTGGTGGGCAGTCCCGAGCTTCTGATCGTGGACGAGCCGGTGACGGGGTTGGACCCTGTGCACGCATTCGCCGCCATGGCGCGATTGGCGGCCTGGGCGCAAAGCGGCAGGACCGTGATCGCATCGCTGCACGATCTCACGCTGGCGGCGCGATATGCCGGGCGCATTCTGGCGCTTCGAGAGGGCCGCGTGACGGGTGAGGGCGCGCTCACGCCGGCCATGATCCGGGATGTGTTCGGGATCGAGTCCCGCATGCGGGGTGAGGGCCGCGCCGTCACCGTGGATTTCCTGGCGCCGTGAAAATAGGGTTTTCTCCCTCGGTTGGCGTTCAATCCGCCAAAAGTTCCATCTGGACAACCGCCCAAACCATGCAATCCCGGAGTTTTGGCGCAAGCACGCCCGTCAGCCCCGCACTACGTCTTTCTCCATACCGTGATAACGTTTGCCGTCGCCGGCTGGAACAACGGGCGCTGGCGCTTGAGAGACAGTCGGGACAGGTTCTGAAACGCTGTCCGCGCTCCCGCTCGATTGGCGAGGAGGCGCCCCGTGAGCGGCGACAAGGAAAGCACTCACCGCGCGCAGTTCACCTTGGCTGTTAAATGCCATTGGTGCGGCCATAAGGGCTTATCCGTTTGGGAGGAAACTGAAGCCGGGCGAGAGCTTGTGAGCATTGATGGCTTCTATCAGCGGCTTAAGAGCTTGCGGCCATACAAAATCGAAACTGTCTGCAATAGCTGCGACAAGACACAGCCACTCTAGGCGCACCCACCCGGCACCCGCCGCCATTACCTGCCGTGAGGGGGCAAACCCGAAATTTTTTGGCGATATTGTCTTTCGTAAACCCAGGGACAAGGGCTGGCTGAGACGGTTGTGGCGTTAATCCCCAATGAAGTCGTTGTTCACCTCTATTTGTTCCCCTTCGCGAATCGCCGGAAAGCTACTATGCGGCCCGCATGGAGTGACTCGCTTTGCGCGCTCAGCTTCTCTTGCTCAAGCTTCCCTACAAACTCGAACATCTGCGGAATGAGTTCGACCAGCTTGTCTCATGCCTCCCGGAGGGCAGTGCGCCGGTCTTTTATGGTGATGGTGTCGTCGGGATCGCCCTGCCGCACATAGACATCCCGGAGGTCACCGGGATCAAAATCCGCAAAATCATGGAAAATTTCTCTGGGTGGTCAATTTTGGGCCTGACAGGGCAGGTTTATTGCAAAGATGGCTGGATGGACCCTTTGCGGTCTTGGGTGGACAAGAACCTAAAAGTCAGTGAGGCGGGGCAGCGGAGTGAGCCCCAAGACCTGTCCAAACCGCAGAGGCGGAAGATACGGCTTAAAACCTCTGGTTAAGACCTCATAGGCTGCGCAGTCCGTCAGGTGGTCTTGTAGACGCCGCCCTGGCAGGATTGGCCGCAGAACCTTGATAAGGGTGAGTGCGTCTAGGGCGACATTGGTCTGGACACGCCGTTGCATTTCGATTCTCCTTGCCAGCGGCAAGGCGAACCGATTCGTTGTGGCGGTCGAGGCAACAACGCATTGATCCGCAAGGGGTGCGAACCCGAGCGAATCACGTCGCAGCCTAGCCAAAAACCCATTGAAAAGAATCAAGAAAATCCCCCTCTGGGGATCACCCAAGCTTGTCTGCTAGCCGGGCCAGCACCTCGGCGCGCTTTCGCGCCAGCCGCGCTAGGACGGCCTCCCAGCCAGGGGGCGGGTTTCGGTGGGCGTTGGCAGAGGGGTCTAGTTTTGCCTGTCGGACGGTCGCCTCTGACTTACCCAGCGCTTCCGCGATCTCCGCCCTTGTCATGCCAGCCATGAGGATTTCAGTTGCTTTATTGAAGTCCATTTGTATGCCACCGCGTTGACAACGCCGGCACTGTATGCCAGTGTGGTGACAAGATCAAGGTGGCTCCAATGGCAAGCGTTCTCAACGAAGCATATTTCCACGATGAAGCGGCGGCGTTTGCTGCCCTCGAAAGCATCTTGTGGCCCGAAGGTCCGGTGTGCCCGCTTTGCGGCAACCATGACGCCAGCAAGATCGGCACGCTCAAGGGTGTCCGCACGATGTCCTCCAAGAAGAACCCGAACGGCGTTGAGCGTCTTGGCCTCAAGAAATGCTATGCGTGCCGTGGTCAATTCAACGTGCGCAAGGGCACGGTCTTTGAATCCAGCCACCTGAAATTGCACCAATGGTTTCAGGCCGCGTATCTTCTCTGCTCGTCCAAAAAGGGCGTTTCCAGCAATCAGCTTTCCCGCACCCTGCGTTGCACCCTCAAGGCGGCATGGTTCGCCAGCCACCGCATCCGCGAGGCGATGCGCCAGGGTGAGTTGGCGGTGCCGTTCGGCGCGACCGGCGGGGCGGTTGAAGTGGACGAAACATTCATCGGAAACCGCAAAGGCGCGACCAAGAAGGCCGCCTATCACCACAAAATGAAGGTTCTGACCCTTATCGACCGTGAAACCGGCCAAGCCCGCAGCACCGTAGTTGACGATTTGAGCCAGCGCCGCCTGGGCCAGATCATGCGCAAAAACATTTCTCAGGAAGCACGTCTGATGACGGATGAGGCGACCCACTATAAGCGCCTTGGTCTGGAATATGCCGATCACCAAGTCGTGCATCATGGCGCGGAAGAATATGTTCGCGGCGAGGCCCATACGAATACGGCGGAAGGATTCTTTTCTGTATTCAAACGTGGTATGAAGGGCACGTATCAGCACTGTCAGGAAAAGCATTTGCATCGTTATATGGCTGAATTTGACTTCCGTTATAACCATCGAATCGCCCTTGGCGTGAATGATATGGGCCGCACGACCGTTGCGTTGTTTGGTGCAAAAGGAAAAAGGCTGCTCTACCGGGACTCATTTGCATGGCCGAAATCCCCGTAAGCGGGAGAGTTCTAACTTGGGCGCGTGAATTTCGGGGCCTCTCTATTGATGAGGCCGCCGACCGGTTAGCCGTGTCCGTTGAAGAACTAACTGCGTACGAAACGGAAGAGAAGCAGCCAAGCCTCACAAAGTTCGAGAAAATCGCGACTACTTACAGGCTCCCGCAAGCCACGCTGTTTCTGCGTACGCCCCCAGAGGAGCCGCGCATGCCAGCCGATTTCCGCACGTTTGAGGGCGGGAGGCCTCGCACGAGCTTTGATTTCCATGTGGCGCTCAGCAATGTCAGAGCGCTTCAGGCGATCATGCAGCGCATTAACGAAGAAGATGCTGAATTTCAGCGCCCGACACTCCGCACCTATCAAATCATGGGCAACCCCCTCCAAGAAGGCGAGAATGAGCGCGAGCGCATCGGCGTTTCTGTCGATGCACAACTCTCTTGGCAAAGTGGATCTGGGTTTCGCCGTTGGCGCGCGATCATAGAAGGACTCGGGGTCGCCGTTTATTTGCAGAAATTCGACCTCGCCGATTGTCGCGGTTGCAGCCTATGGGATGATGACGCGGCACCCGCAATTATTATCAACAAGGCGGACGAATCCGAGAACGCTCGTACGTTTACTCTTATTCATGAATATGCTCACCTCGTTTTGAGACGCCCTGGCATCTCTGATTTACGGAATGACAACGCCACGGAGGCGTTCTGCAATCGTTTCGCCGCCGCTTTTTTGATGCCTGTCGCAGCGCTAAGGCGCGTACTCCCGATTTGGCCCGAGAATCCATACGAGTGGAGGGACCAAGCAATTCGCTCCGCAGCGACGGATTTAAATGTAAGCGCACAAGCATTAGCCATTCGGCTGGAGGAATTGGGAAAAGCTAAGAGCGGTCTAAATCGCCGGTTTGCTGGTACGGCGCCAACGCGGAAAAGTGAGAAGCCGAAAGTTAGTTACGTTCGGAAGCGCTTAAGCGAAATCGGGGGGCGATACACCGCCACCGTAATATCTGCTCTTGATAGAGAAATCATTGATAGCGTTGAAGCGTCTCAAGCTCTTGCATTGAAGCCGCCTCAAATAGAGAGCGCGCGAGAATACATAGAAAGGCAGTTTCAGCTAGCCCGTGTCGCCTAACGGATACAAATATCTTTTAGACGCGGATGTGATTATTCGCATCCATGCACGTAAGGATTCTGCGGAGATATACGGTGGACTGGTAACATTCGCGGCGGAAGGCTACGTAAAAACCGTTCGTCAGGCTCTCGATGAAGTAAAGAAGTTCGAACCTCAATACGCGATAATCAAACCTCACCGAGATAAATTCCAGATACCCACGGAGGAGCAATACAGCGCGGACGTTTCCCGACACATCGAATATCTTGGAAGAAACGCAGGGTATCTATGGCCGCAAACGGGAGGCAAGAATCCCGATCCCGCTGATCCGTGGCTGGTAACGGTGGCCTCGTGCTACGGATATACACTTGTGACGAACGAGAGCCCGCGAAAGCAGAAACGTATTCCGGCAGCATGTCGGTTATCGGATTCATCGTGCCGCTGCATTCGTGGACCGCATTTTTTGTTGGAGACTGGCCTTGTCGAAAAAGCCGAGCCGGAGCACATCGACCCTGAAGGGTTCTTCGGCGGACAGTGACGATTTTAAATCCGTCGCCCGTCGCCTTGGCGCTGACGAGGACAAGGCCACGTTTGAGGCGAAGCTGAAGAAGATCGCGAAGGCCAAGCCAAAATCTGCAATCGGCAGAAAACCCTAGTCGTGGAGGACAAGAAACTTACCGCTCACAATGCTTATCTCACCGAAATGTTGCGGCAGGCTGGGCTAGACGCGGAAGCCCAAGTAGTTGCGGCGCGTATTCAGAACGTACTGATGGACGAAATCCATCACCGAATGAAAAACATGCTGACGATGGTAACGGCCATTGTCCGGCAAAGTATGCGGTCAGCGACCACCCTCGCAGGCGCAGAAGCTGCGATCAGCACCCGTTTGATCGCGATGGCGAAAGCCCATGATTTGCTGCTTAAGGCCGACATCAAGTCCGCCAGTTTGACTACCATCATTCACGGAGCCATAGAGCAGCACGATACGGCAGTGGGGCGCATTTCAATCGCTGGTCCTGAAGTCCAAATTATTCCTGCTTCGATCCTGCCACTGACGCTTATCCTCAACGAACTCTGCACCAATGCCACCAAGTATGGCGCACTGTCCCGACAGGGCGGCAGCGTAGCCCTGACTTGGGCGCTGGATGCACAAGGAACGACACTGACCCTCCGTTGGGTTGAAAGCGGTGGCCCACTTGTCATGGAGCCGCAAGCCAGGAGTTTCGGCACACGTCTGGTAGAGGGCGCTATACCCCGCCAGCTAGGGGGGATCGGCGTTCTGAGCTTTCCGCCGTCGGGGGTTGAGTTTGTCCTTACAATTCCCTTTGAGGCGCTAAAGCCAGAGGTACCGCGCTGAACCCCCGGCATGCATCCCGTCCCAAGCATCCACAACCACTAGGCATGGGGCTGGGTTTGCGAAGTATAATATCGCCAATTTTTTTGCTTGCAGGGCTTATCCACAGGCCAAAACGCCTTGACGACACCCCGGAATGGGGCACTAGATATGGCGGCTCGGTTCTCTGATTTGTCATATTAGTAGGGGTAACGAAGGCATCTGGTGGGGCGCAATGCGCCCCGGCCAATGCCTGAATTTTCCCTCCAAGGACCGGCGTTTTTTTGGCTTGGGGGAATGCGCATGTCGGCCGTGGGAAAACTCGATGTTCTGGGCGATTTCGATGAGCAGGGCCAGCTGGTCGAGACCCCGTATCGCCCGCAACTGGCGAAGAAGAGATCGCCGGCGCCCGTTGCCACAAAGCCCGTCCAGGATCTGGTAAGGCCTGCGCCCCAGCCGCCTCTTCCGGCGCCGCTGTCGCGCAAGCCCGTGGCGGCCGATCTCAAGCTCGACCGCTCGCGCGACATCCTGCTCACCGCCTTCGGCAAGGCCACGCTGACCGACCGCTATCTGATGCCGGGCGAAAGCTTCCAGGACATGTTCGCGCGCGTTTCCTGCGCCTATGCCGACGACGTCGCCCATGCCCAGCGCCTGTATGACGCCATGAGCCAGCTTTGGTTCATGCCCGCCACGCCCATCCTCTCCAATGGCGGCACCAATCGCGGGTTGCCGATTTCCTGCTTCCTCAATGACGTCTCGGATTCGCTGGACGGCATTGTCGGCGTCTGGAACGAGAATGTGGCGCTGGCCTCCAATGGCGGCGGCATCGGCACTTATTGGGGCAAGGTCCGCTCCATCGGCGAGAAGGTGAAGACCGGCCAGACCTCGGGCATCATTCCCTTCATCCATGTGATGGACGGGCTGACCCTGGCGATCAGCCAGGGGTCGCTGCGCCGGGGCAGCGCTGCGGTCTATCTCGACATTTCCCATCCCGAGATCGAGGAATTCCTGGAGATCCGCAAAGCCTCCGGCGACTTCAACCGCAAGGGCCTCAATCTTCATCACGGCATCAACATCACCGACGAATTCATGCTTGCGGTGCGCGACAATGCGATGTTCGGCCTGAAGAGCCCCAAGACGGGCGAGGTGCTGCGCGAGGTCAACGCCCGCCAGCTCTGGCAGCGCATCCTGGAGACGCGGCTGCAGACCGGCGAACCCTATATCCTCAATATCGACGCCGTGAACCGGGCGCTGCCCAAGCACCAGCGCGAGCTGGGGCTGAAGGTCAACACCTCCAACCTCTGCAGCGAGATCACGCTGCCCACCGGCATCGACCATGAAGGCCGCGAGCGGACCGCGGTCTGCTGCCTCTCCTCGCTCAATATCGAGACCTGGGACCAGTGGGCCGACGCAGGAAGGCTTTGTCGAGGATGTGCTGCGCATGCTCGACAATGTGCTGACCAGTTTCATCGAGAGCGCGCCGGACAGCATGAACCGCGCCAAATATTCCGCCTTGCGCGAACGCTCGGTGGGCCTGGGGGTGATGGGTTTCCACTCCTTCCTCCAGTCCAAGGCCATCCCGCTGGAAGGCGCCATGGCGAAGTCGTGGAATCTGCGCATTTTCAGGAAGATACGGCGCGAAGCGGATGCGGCGTCTTATATCCTGGCGGAAGAACGCGGCGCCTGCCCGGACGCGGCCGAGAAAGGCATGAAAGCCCGCTTCAGCCACAAGATCGCCATCGCCCCCACCGCCTCGATCAGCATCATCTGCGGTGGCACTTCGGCTTGTGTCGAGCCGATTCCGGCGAATGTTTACACCCATAAGACGCTGTCCGGCGCCTTTTCGGTTCGTAATCCTTATCTTCAGGAATTGCTGGCGTCCAAAGGCCTGGACACGGCGGAAGTCTGGCAATCCATCGTCGAGCAGGAAGGCTCGGTGGCGCATCTGGACGGCTTGGACGAAGACGAAAAATCCGTCTTCCGCACCGCTTTCGAGATCGACCAGCGCTGGGTGATCGAATTGGCGGCGGACCGCACGCCCTATATCTGCCAGAGCCAGTCGCTCAACCTGTTCCTGCCTGCCGACATCGACAAATGGGACTTGCACATGCTGCACTGGACGGCGTGGGAACGGGGCATCAAGAGCCTTTATTATTGCCGCTCCAAATCCATCAGCCGGGCCGGTTTCGCCGGCCAATTGGAAAAGAAAACCGAAGCCAAGTTCGCTGTCACCAAGACCGATTATGAAGAGTGCCTGGCATGTCAGTGAATCTGGGAAAAGTTGATCCCCGGTCCTTGATCGGAACGGGCAAGGTGGGCCTTCTCACCTCCAGCGGCACCTATGACGTGGAGCGTTATCCCTGGGCCTATGACTGCTGGAAGCGCCAGCAGCAGACCCACTGGATGGGCGAGGAAGTGCCGCTTGGGCGGCGATATCAAGGATTGGCAATCGGGCCACATGACCGACGCCGAGAAGGCGCTGCTGACCCAGATTTTCCGCTTCTTCACCCAATCCGATGTGGAAGTGGGCGACAATTATTTGAAGCGCTACATCCCGATCTTCCAGCCCTTGGAAGTGCAGATGATGATGGCCGCCTTCACCAACATGGAGACGGTGCATATCGACGCCTATGCGCTGCTGCTCAAGACCTTGGGCATGCCCAAGACCGAGTTCGAGGCGTTCCGCGACTATGACGCGATGCGCGCCAAGGCCGATTACATGCACACATTCGGCGTCGGCACCGTCTGCGGACGTGGCCCGCACCTTGGCCATGTTCGGCGCCTTCACCGAAGGCATGTCGCTGTTCGCCAGCTTCGCCATGCTGCTGAACTTCCCCCGCCACAACAAGATGAACGGCATGGGCCAGATCGTGAGCTGGTCGGTGCGCGACGAAAGCCTGCATTGCGAAGGCATCACCAAGCTCTATCACGCGTGGAATGAAGAAACCGGCGCTGTCACCAAAGCGGTGCGCGACGACATCATGGATGTGGCCAAGACCATGGTGGGCCTGGAAGAGCGGTTCGTGGACCTGGCCTTCGGGCTGGGCGACCATCAAGGGCATGACGCCCGCCGACATCAAGTCCTATGTCCGCTATATCGCCGACTGGCGGCTCACCCAGCTCAAGCTGTCGCCTGCCTTCGGCAATTTCGAAGAGACCGAGAGCGGCTATAAGCAGCTCAAGCCGCATCCGCTGCCCTGGCTGGTGGAAATCCTCAACGGCGTCGAGCACGCCAATTTCTTCGAGCAGCGCGCCACCGAATATTCCAAGGGCGCGTCGCGCGGCGCCTGGGACGGTGAGGGCGGGGTGTGGGACGCTTTTGACAAGCGCAACCAGATGGCCGCAGAATAGTGCCCGCGCCCGCGAAGCGGGCGGACGCCGTGCGTTTAAGCGAGCGTCAAAGTAAAGCAACCAAAAGAGGAAACATGATCAGCCTGGGTTACGCCACGGTCGGCTCCAACAAGCTCGACCAGGCCAAGAAATTCTATGACGCCCTGTTCGAGCCGCATGGCGTGAAATCGGCCTTCGAGCATCCCTCGGGCGGCCGCGTCTATGGCAAGGACGGCAATCTCTTCTTCGGCGTGCTTGGCCCGTACGACAAGAAGCCCGCCACGCCCGGCAACGGCGCCATGGCCGCCTTCAATCTCGGCTCGCGCGACGAAGTGAACGCGTTCCACGCCAAGGCGCTGGAACTGGGCGGCACGGACGAGGGCGCGCCCGGCGAACGCGGTCCGGGGTTCTATTTCTCCTATGTCCGCGATCTCGACGGCAACAAGGTCTGCGCCTACCACATCGGGTAAGGCCCAGCTTCACGCGCTGGCGGGCGTGATCCGCTTCATCGCCTCGGGCATGGCTTCGGTGCCTTCCGGCACGTAGAGCCGCGTGCGCGCCTTCAAATGCGCCACGCGGTTCACGTCCATGAGTGCGGGCCAGGGCGCGCAAATAGAAGAATTCTTCCTTGCTGGCGAGTTCGAAGGCGGCGAACTGTTTTTTGCCGTCCGTGAATTCGGCATCGCTCACTGCCTCCTCGAACAATGAAGTCCAGCCCGCGCGCTCGGAACCAATGCCGGCCCCTTCGTCGAAATGCACTTTCTTGCGGTCGCGGATGACAGTGGGCAGCTCGGGATGAAGGTCGTAAAGCGCGCGCAAGGGCTGTTTGCCCTGGGGCAGGCCGGCCACCGTCTTGAGCAGCGCCGAGGCGTCCAGCCGCGCCGCATACTCGACCAGGTCGGTATCCAGGAACGGTTCGCGGATTTCCAATTCGAAACGCATGCCGGTCCGATCCACGCGTTGCAGATTGGCGCGGTGCATCATGCTGAGGCACTGCTCTTGCACATGGCGGCCGAGCACGTTGCCTTGCGCGAAGCTGTGCTCCAGCGGGCCATAGCCGGCAAACAATTCGTCGGCGCCTTCGCCGCAGAGGGCCACGCGGAAGCCGTCCTGATGGATGCGCTCAGCGATCAAATGACCGTAAAGGGCGGGGCGGACGATGGCCGGCTCGAAGGCTTCGACATTCTGCGCCACGGTTTCGAGCAGGGACAGGGTTTCCCGGTTTTGCGCCTCGAACGCCACTTCGCGCAGATCGAGCTTGGTGGCGTCGGCATAGGCCTTGGCGTAGTGGTAGTCGGGCGCATCGCGGCCCGCGATGATATAGGCCGGCATGTCGGGCCGGTGGCGGCGTGCATAATGCGTGACCAGGGTTGAATCGATGCCGCCGCTGAACAGGGTGGCAAAAGGCAGATCGGGGGGAATGCGGATGCGCACCGCTTCCGAAAGAATCCCGTCCAGCATCTGCGCCGAACCCTGCCCGGGAGAAGCCGACTGAGGCAGGTGATAGAATTGCCGGCAGAAACTGCGGGTGAGCAGATAGCCCGGCGGCAGCAGCATCGCTTCGGCATCGGGCGCCGCCGCCAAAAGCGGGCGCATCTCCGAGCAGAACAGGAAGCTCTGCCCGGACTGGACAAGATACAGCGGCTTGACGCCGAACGGATCGCGGGCGGCCAGGAATTCGCCGGTCTCGGTATCCACCACCACGAAGGCATACATGCCCTTGAGCCGCTTCAGCGCGGTTGCGCCCCACACCTGCAAGGCGTTGACCAGCACTTCGGTGTCGCTCTTGGTGCGAAACTTGATGCCCGATTGCTCCAGCTCGGCCCGCAGTGCGGCGTGATTGTAGATTTCGCCATTGAACGAGATCAGCAGCCGTCCGTCATGCGAGGCCACCGGCTGCTCGCCGCCGGCGGCGTCCACGATGCGCAGGCGGCGGGTGCACATGGCGATATTGGGGCGTGGCGCCACCAGCGGATCGGTGACGTCGCCGCGATGAAGGATGCCCAAGATGAGCTGGCGGACGTACCGCTTCCGCGTCCTGCCAATCGACCGCAACCGCAATGCCGCACATGGAAAAACCCCGGAAATATCGGGGCCAACCTTGCCGGAGGGCTGGTTAACGGCCGGATAACCATGATCAGGCCTGCGAGAGCGGGAAACCCTTGTCCTGCCAGGTTTTGAGACCGCCCTGGAGCGCGGCGACATTGATAAAGCCCAACTCCCGCAAGGTCGCTGCCGCCAGGATCGAGATTTCTCCATCCTCGCAACAGACAAGGATGCGGCGGCCCCAATCGGGCAATTGCCGGTCCGCCTCGCAACTCCAGCTGTCCGCGCGGCAGGTTGCAGGGCGCCGGGAATATGGCCCGAGGCGAACGCATGATGTTCGCGCACATCCAGCACCAAGGCTTCATCCGTTGTCTCGCCGCGAACGCATCCGCGCTGATGAAGGCAATTTTGCCCGCCGCTTCCGCCAGAATCTGGCAGACGGGCTTGCCGCCATTCATGTTGGTGCGCAGCGCCTCGGTGAGATGGGCGGGGAGTTCGAGATTGAGGCCGCGCATCATCGCTACGAAAGAAGCGCGGTCGCGCTTTTGCAGGCGGGGATTGGTGGCGATCTCCTCGCCCAGGGTCGAGCCGGCCTGGCCCTTATAGTCGTGCGCAGGATGGACTTTCAGCGCGGGATCGAGCTTCAGCACCCGGCCGAACAGGCTGTCATAAAGCGCGTCCGGATCGCCGGTGGGAAGATCGGTGCGCCCGGCGCCCCCGATCAACAGCGTGTCGCCGGTGAAGATGCGGTCTTCCACCACCAGACACATCGAATCCCGGGTATGGCCGGGCGTGTGCAGCGTCCGGAAGCGTCATGGCGCCCACCTTCAGCATCTCGCCGTCATCCAGGAATATCTCCGCATAGGGCGCGGGCGACAGGCGATGGGTTACGACAAGGGCATTCAGAGTCCGGCCCATTTCTTTCGCTGCGGAAAAATGATCGGCATGGGTATGAGTGTCCAGCACATAGCGGATGCGCAGGCCATGACTTGCCGCAAGGCGAAGTATAATGCTCGCGTCTGGTGAAAATTGGGATCGATCACGATCGCGGCGCGCGTCTCGCTGGCAGCCCAGCAGATAGGACTGGCAACCGCCGGTCGGGATCTGCTCAAAAATCATGCGCGCATACGCCCCAGTCGCAAGATTGCCAGAGCCTCAAGGCGACCGCAATCGCGCGCGGAAGGCGCGGTCTTTCTTGATGGCATATTCCCGCGCCATCGCCTTGCGTTTGCTTTTGTGTTTTTCGGCATAAAGCAGCACCCAGGCCCGGCCTCGGGTGGATTTCGCGCCGCGCTGACCTTGCCCATTATGCTCCGCCAGGCGACGGTCCAGGTCCAGCGTCCAGCCCACATAGGTGACGAGGCGGCCGCCCTTGTTTCGCGCCGCCAGCACATAGACATAACAAGCCATCATCAAGATGTGCCGCGTTCCCTGCATGGCTGGCAAGGCGCAAAAACAGGATTGTGCGGGGCCGGGGCGCGGGTCTATATGCCTGCCTAAGCAATAATTGCTTGCGCAATTATTGCCCATGATCGGGATGGGGTTATGCGGCCTTTCTATCGCGCCACGCAATATGGGATGAAGAATTCCGTCGGCTATCTGATCCGGCGCGGCTCCAACCTGCTCATGCCGCAGATGGAAGCGCTGTTCGCGGACGAGTCGCTC
Source organism: uncultured Alphaproteobacteria bacterium (assembly GCA_963766265.1). Taxonomy (GTDB): domain Bacteria; phylum Pseudomonadota; class Alphaproteobacteria; order Micropepsales; family Micropepsaceae; genus Rhizomicrobium. The sequence goes on along the minus strand of CAVXYX010000004.1, from coordinate 1,547,057 downwards.
ACTTTTTCGCAATGGACTGTGCTGATGGCCCTGCGCGAATGGGGCCAGTCCACAGCCGCCGATATGGCGCGCAATATCTGCCATGACGCCGGTTCGCTCACCCGCATCCTGGACGAATTGGAGGAGCGGGGCCTGGTCACGCGCGCCCGCAGCGAGACCGATCGCCGCGTGGTGGCGCTGAACTTGACCACCAAGGGCCTCGCCATGGTTGAAACTTTGCTGCCGCGGGTGGTGGAGTTCTGGAACGGCCTCTTGGGCGACTTCAGCCATCTGGAAATCAAATTGCTGGTCAAGCTGTTGACCCGGCTGGTGGATGCCGCCGGCGAGCAGCGCGCCGAGCCGCGCCGCAGGCGCGGTTATCTCGGCCACCGTCACGAAAATGGTCATGAGCGCCGTCATAGGCGGGGACAACAGCCATGAAAAAAACCATCTCCCTTCTTTCCACATTGCTTCTGTCGGCCTGCGTCTCCTCGCCCACCACCACGCCCCAGGCAAGCAAGATCGCGCCGGAAAATCTCGGTCTCTCGGGACCGGCCGCGCCCCAATTTCCCGACGCATGGTGGACGGCGTTTCACGACCCGCAAGTGGACCGGCTGGCGGAATTGACGCTCGCCCACAATCCCACCCTTGGCGGCGCGCTCGATCGCATCCGCGCCGCGCAGGCTGAGCTTTCGGTGGCGCGCGCCAATGACCTGCCCCAGGTGACCTTGGACGGTCAGGACCAGCGCGAGCTTTTCAGCAAGAATTACATCATCCCGCCGCCCTACGGCGGCACCTGGCAGTGGTTCGGTCAGGTCCAGGCCAACCTCAGCTGGACTATCGATTTCTGGGGCAAGCAGGCCGCGATCATCCAGCGCGCCCGCGACAATGCCCAAGCTGCGGCGCTCGACGCGGCGGCGGCCCGGCTGGCGCTGTCGGGCGCCTTGGCGCAGACCTATATCAATCTGCTTCTGGCCTATCAGGACAGCGATATCGCCGCCGAGACCGTGGCCGAGCGCGAAGAGATCCTGAAACTCACCCAGGGCCGCTTCAAGGCCGGCCTGGAGAATGAAAGCGCGGTCGAGCAGGCCAAGGCGCTGGTCGCCTTGGCGCGCGCGGGCGAGAAACGCACCGCCGCGCAGCGTGACCTGGATGTGCATGCCATCGCCGCGCTGACCGGGCAGGGCGCCGCCGCCTATGGCGCCATCACCCGGCCCGCGCCGAACCTCGACACCGCGTTGCCTTTGCCGACCGCGCTCCCCGCCGATCTCCTGGCGCGCCGCCCTGACATTCTGGCGGCGGCGGCCCGGGTCGAAGCCGCGGCCAAGGGGCGCGAAGCCGCGCATGCCGATTTCTATCCCAACATCAATCTCCTGGCCTTTGCCGGCTTCCAGTCGATCGGTATCGCCCGTCTTTTCGACAGCAGCTCCTTCACCTATGGCGCGGGACCCGCGATCCATCTGCCGATCTTCGATGCCGGCCGTATCCGCGCCAATTACGCCGGCGCCACCGCCGATCTCGACGCGGCGGTCGAAGCCTATAATGGCGCGGTGCTGGATGCGGTGCGCCAGACCGCCGATGCCATGACGCAAGTGGCCAGCCTCGAAAGCCAGCGCGGTGACCAGCAGGCGGCGCTGGACAGCGCCACGCGCGCTTTCACCCTGGCCCAGACCCGTTACCGCACCGGCCTTTCCGACCAGATCGTGATGCTGAACGCGGAAAGCACGCTGCTCACCTCGCGCGAGCAGATGGCCACGCTGGTCGCCAGCTCCACCATCCAGCGGGTGACGCTCCTGCTTTCGGTGGGTGGCGGATTCAATCCCGTTCCGGCAGGCGATACCGAAAAATCGGCCGCCGCCACCAACGCCAAGACCGCTTCCGCCAAGGATTGATGCCATGAGCGACGCCAGCAACAAAAATACCTCCCGCCGCCAGCGCGGCTTTCTCATCCTGGGCGTGGTGATCCTGCTCGCCGGTTTGGCCTATGGTGCCTACTGGTTCTTGAACGCCCGCTTCTATGAAAGCACCGACGACGCCTATGTGAGCGGCGATATCGTCGCCGTCACCAGCCGCGAGAATGGGACCCTGATGGCGCTTCATGCCGACAATACCCAGACGGTGAGGCGCGGCCAGCTTCTGATGGAGATGGACCCCGCGCTGGTGAATGTGAATGCGGCCTCGGCGGAAGCCAATTTGGCGCGCACCATCCGCACCGTGAATGGCGAGTTCTCGCGCGCCGCCAGCTCCAGCGCGCAGGTGGAGCAGGCCCAAGTGCAATTGTCGCTGGCCCAGACCGACTATCAGCGCCGCCAGGCGGCGTCGGCCGACGGTGCGGTGTCGGCTGAAGAATTGGCGCATGCGCGCGACAGCGTTCGCGCGGCGGAAGCCGCATTGGACGCGGCGCGTGGCGGCCATGATCAGAGCCTGTCGCCGATTCAAGGCACCGACATCGCCAACAATCCCGATGTCCTTTCCGCCGAAGCGGCCTTGCGCACCGCCATGATCGCCCAGGGCCACATGCGCATCGTCGCGCCGGTGGACGGCGTGGTGGCGCAGCGTACCGTGCAGGTGGGCCAGCAGGTGGCGGCCGGAACGCCGCTTCTGGCGGTGGTTCCGCTCGACAATGTCTGGGTGGACGCCAATTTCAAGGAAGTGCAGCTTCAGGATATGCGCGTGGGCCAGCCCGTCACCGTGACCGCCGACATTTACGGCGGCAAGGTCACCTATCATGGCCATGTCGAGGGCCTGGGCGCAGGCTCGGGCAGCGCCTTCGCGCTGCTGCCGCCCCAGAATGCCAGCGGCAACTGGATCAAGATCGTGCAGCGCGTGCCGGTCCGGATCGCGCTCGATCCGGATGACCTCAAGGCGCATCCCCTGCGCGTGGGACTGTCCGTCACCGCCAGCGTAGACGTCAGGGACATTTCCGGTCCCGTAGTGTCCTCGCGCGTCACGGCGGCAGATACCCATGCCGATCTGGGTGAAGATTCCAACGCCAAGGCCGACCGCGTGATCGCGCGGATACTGGCGGAAAATGGCGCCACACGCATGTCGGCTGTGGGAGCTTCGCGCCGCAAATGAGCGCTAGCGGCGTCATCACCCGCACCAGCCCGGAAGGCCCCGCCCCGGCCGCATCCCCGCCGGCGAGTGCCGGGCCGGCACCTCTGCAAGGCGCTGCGCTTGGGCTCACCGCCTTGGCGCTGGCGCTGGGCACCTTCATGCAGGTGCTGGATTCCACCATTGCGAATGTCTCCCTTCCCACCATCGCCGGCAATCTGGGCGTCAGTACCGACCAGGGTACTTGGGTGATCACCAGCTTCGCGGTTGCCAATGGCGTGGGCGTGCCGCTCACCGGCTGGCTGATGGGCCGCTATGGCGTGGTGCGCACATTCGTCTTCTCGGTTATCGCCTTCACCGTCTCGTCCTTTCTCTGCGGCATCGCCTGGAGCCTGCCGTCGCTTATCTTCTTCCGCATCCTGCAAGGCGCCACGTCGGGACCGATGATCCCCGGCTCGCAGGCGCTGCTGATCGCGATCTTCCCCAGCCACAAGCGCGCCACCGCGCTGGGCATCTGGTCCATCACCACCTTGGTTGCGCCGATCTGCGGCCCGATCCTGGGTGGCTATATCTCAGACAATTATCATTGGGGCTGGATCTTCCTGATCAATGTGCCGGTGGGCGCGCTGGTGACGTTCCTCACCTGGCGGGCGCTCGCCAGCCGCGAAACGCCCACCCGCAAGCTTCCCATCGACACGGTTGGGTTGGGGCTTTTGATCGTCTGGGTTGGCGCGCTGCAGGTGATGCTGGACCAGGGCAAGAATCTCGACTGGTTTTCCTCGACGGAAATCGTCGTGCTGGCCATCGTCACAGCCGTCGGATTTGTCGCCTTCCTGATCTGGGAGCTGACCGACACGCACCCAATCGTCGATCTGTCGCTGTTCAAGAACCGCAATTTCGCGCTGGGTACCTTGGCCTTTTGCCTGGGCTATGCGGTGTTCTTTGCCAACAATCTCCTGATGCCGCTCTGGCTGCAGACCCAGATCGGCTACACGGCGACCTGGGCGGGACTGGTGGCCGCGCCCACTGGTGTGATCGCCGTGCTGCTCACGCCCTTCACGGCACGGATGATCGCGCGCATCGATGCGCGCATCATCGCCACTGTGGCCTTCATCGCTTTTGGCGTCTCTTATCTGCTCAGGGCGCGGCTCACCGCCGATGCCGGCTTCTTCGATTTTGTGGTGCCGCTTCTGGTCCAGGGCATCTCCATGGCGACCTATTTCCTGGCCATGGTCACCATCCTGCTCGATGGCGTGCCGCCCCCGCGCATTCCGCTGGCGTCGGGCTTGAGCAATTTCGCCCGCATCACCGCGGGCGGCTTCGCCGCCTCGATCGTCACCACCGTGTGGGACCGGCGCGAGGCGCTGCATCAAAGCCGGATGGCAGACCTCACCACCCAATTCAGCCCGGCCTTCAACCAGGCGGTCAACGGACTGCATCATTTGGGTTTGCCGAATTTGGGCGCCTACGCGTCGATCGCCCGGGTGATGACCAGCCAATCCTATCTTCTGGCGTCCGACGACATCTTCTGGATCTCGGGCTGGATCAGCTTTGTGCTGATCGGCATGGTCTGGCTCTGTCGCCGCGCGCAATCTGGCGGCGGGCCTCCGCCCGCTGCAGATTAGAGGCGCTGTTTTTCTTCCCCAATCTGTCCGCCAACGCGGGCAAGCCCTCGGAAGACATCTTCCCCCGCCAGCGCGTTGCGCGCGGGGGAAGAAACTCCGTGTTCCGTATCGGGCTCCCAATTGACAGATTCATAAGGCCGCGCGCACATCGTGCATGGGCCGGGTTTCCCTGATTCGCCGGATGAAGGTTGTTATGCGCCGTCACTTGGGCGATGGCGCGCTGGCATTGCTGCTCCTCGCGGCCGTGGCAAGCGGGGCCGAGGCCGCCTACTCCGGATTGGGCAAATTCGCCGGACTTGTTCTGCCTGCCCCGGCACAAGGCGCGGCTGCGGGACAAGAAGCGCGTGAAAGCGCGCGCATGCCGCTGTTCGGTTTTGGCGCGACGCCCGCCACCTATTCGCCACAAGTGCTGTTTCCAGCCGAGAGCCACGCGCGTCCGGACTGGATGACGCCGTCGCCGGCAACCCGTCCGGATGTCACCGTTTCGTCCGAGCCGCTTGCGCAAGGGCCGATGATCGCCATCTGCATCGACGATCTGGGCGAGGATCTGGCCGGCACCGACAGGGCGATCGCTTTGCCCAAGGCCGTTACGCTCTCCTTCTTGCCTTTTGCCGAAACCACGCCGTTCCTGGCGGAGGAAGCGGAGCGCAAGGGCCATCAAGTGCTGGCGCATGTGCCGATGGAAGCGGTGGGACACCCCGATCCGGGACCGATGAGCCTGAAAGTGGGAAGCCCCGATATCGCCCAGCGTCTTTCCTGGAACATCGCCCGGGTGCCCGGCCTTTCCGGCATCAACAATCATGAAGGCAGCCGCTTCTCCACCGACGCCGGCATCGCTTGCGCCGGTGATGGAAGTGCTGGCGGCGCATCATCTCTTCTATTTCGATTCCCGCACCATCGCCGGCTCGCAGGGCATCAAAGTCGCGCACCGCTTCGGCGTGATGAGTGCCGGGCGCGACATATTTCTCGACGATACCGTCAGCGAAGCCGAGGTCCGCGAACAGCTTGCCGATCTGGTAAGCGAGGCGCGGCGCAGCGGCGTCGCCATCGCCATCGGCCATCCGCATGACGTGACCTTGAGGATTCTCGCCGCCTGGCTGGCGCAGGATCATGGCGTGACGCTGGTGCCGGTCTCGGACGCGATCCGGCGCAAGACCGAACGGCGGGCCTTGGTGGCGGCCGAATAACTGCGCGCTTCTATTGGCCTTTTTTTGCGGAGGAGGCGAAGCGCACGGCTTCCTCGGCCGCCGCCATCAAGGCGCGCGCCTTGTTGACGGTCTCCTGATATTCCGCTTCCGGATCGCTGTCGGCCACCACGCCGCCGCCGGCCTGGACGTACATCATGCCGTCCTTGACCAGCGCCGTGCGCAGCACGATGCAGGTATCCATCGAGCCGTCGGCGGCGAAATAACCCACCGCGCCGCCATAGGGCCCGCGCTTTTCCTTTTCGAACTCGTCGATGATCTGCATGGCGCGGATCTTGGGCGCGCCTGAGAGCGTGCCGGCGGGAAGACCCGCCGCCAGCGCATCCACCGCGTCCAGCCCGGGGCGAATATCGCCTTCAACATTCGAGACCAGATGCATCACATGGCTGTAGCGCTCGATGAAGAAGCTGCCGGTGACTTTGACCGTGCCGATCTTGGCCACCCGGCCCACATCATTGCGGCCCAGATCGAGCAGCATCAGATGTTCCGCGCGCTCCTTGGGGTCGGCCATCAATTCCTCGGCCAGGGCCGCGTCTTTTTCCGGCGTGGCGCCGCGCGGGCGGGTGCCGGCGATGGGCCGGATGGTCACCTTGCCGTCGCGCAGGCGCACCAGGATCTCGGGGCTCGAGCCCACGATCGAAAAGCCGGGCAATGACAAGTAATAAAGAAACGGCGACGGGTTGAGCCGGCGCAGCGCCCGGTAGAGCGAAAAAGGCGGCAGAGCTGAAAGGCCGGCGGAAACGCTGGCTGGGCACGACCTGAAAAATATCGCCCGCCTTGATGTATTCCTTGGCGCGCGCGACGACCGAGATAATATTCGTCCTTGGTCATGTTGGATTCGATTTTCGAGTCTGGCGTCATGTCCGCGGGCGCCTCGGCATTGGGCGGGAGCGGCCGGTCCAGCGCGGCCACCGCGTCCTCGATCCGCTCGCCGGCCCGGGCATAGGCGGCTTTCGCGTCCATGTCGCGGTCGGGCCAGACCGGCGTCACCACCACGATCTCGTCCTTCACCGTGTCGAAGATGGCGATGATGGTGGGGCGCAGCAGGATGGCGTCGGGAAGGCCCAGCCGGTCCGGCGGCATGTTGGGCAGATGCTCGATCTGGCGCACCATGTCATAGCCCAGATAGCCGAACAGGCCGGTCGCCATGGGCGGCAGGCCGGCGGGCAATTCCATGCGCGTGGCGCGCGATCAGGGCGCGCAGGGAGTCCAGCGGCTGCGGCTTTCTCCGCCACGAAGCTGCCGCCCGAAAGCGCATGACGATTGATCTCGGCCACGTCGCCGCGGCAGCGCCAGATCAGGTCGGGCTTCAGCCCGATGATGGAATAGCGCCCGCGGGTTTCGCCGCCTTGCACGCTTTCGAGCAGGAAGGCGTTTTCCTGGCCTTCCCCCAGCTTGAGGAAGGCCGAGACCGGCGTCTCCAGATCGGCGACCAGGCGGCGGAACAGCACCTGCGGGCGGCCCGCGCCATAGATTTCGCGCGAAGCTTTCGAACTCCGGCGCCAAATTCATTATTGGCCGCCGATGGCCTGTTGCAGCAGTTGCTGGTTGACGTTCACGCCCTGGCGCTGCCGCTCGGCATTGGCCAGCGAGAGGATCAGGTCATCCGCGCGCCTGTTGCGAAAGCTGTTCCTTGCCGCCGGCGAAGATCTGCGCCATCGCGGGGGTCTGCGGATGGGAGATGCCGGTGACCTTGGCGATGATGTAGTTGCCGCCGCTGCCCTGGGGCGCCTCGACGATGCCGTTTGGCGCCGCATCGAACAGATTGGAGATCAGCGCGGCGGAGAAGGTCGTGTCGGCGGTGGACGCGTTCCAGCGCCGGGCTGTGCTGCACCGGGACTTTCAATTCCTTGGCGATGGCGTCGAGATTGCCGTCTTTCTGCGCTGCGGCCGCCAGGGCTTGCGCCTTGACCGCGACCTGCTTGGCCTTTTCCTGCACGGTCCAGGCGGCCAGCGCGTCGGCCTTGCACCTGATCCATCGGTTTGAGCTTGGCGGGGGTCACGCCGTCCACCTTGATGGCGTAATAGGCGCCGCTCTTGGCGGGGAAGGGATCATTGTCCTCGCCCACTTCCTGGGTGAAGGCGGCGGCAAGGAATTCCGGATCGGACGGCAGGTCGGCCACTTTCTGGCCGTCGGGGGCAAGGCCGTTGCGTGTCCACCGCGGCGATGCGGCCCGAATTCATGCCGGCTTTTTTCGCGGCCGTGGCGATGTCGGCGCCGCCGGAGCGCGCATCCTCGAAGGCGTTGACCATGTCGGTGATCTTGGCGCCCGCCAGCTGCAGCGCCAGCTGCTGCTTGATCTGGTCTTTCACCTCGATCCAGCGAATGCGGAAATCGCCGGCGTGATCTTGGTCACCCGGATGCAGCACATAACCGTTGATGGCGCCCTTGACCGGCTGGCTCACCTGATTGACCGGCAGCGAGAAGGCGGCATCGGCGCGCGCCTGGATCGGCCAGGTCGGCCTTGGCCGAGCGTGCCCAGCGTCAGGTCGCCGGGCTTGAATCTTGCGCTCGGCTGCCAGCGCCTCGAACGTCACCGCGCCGGAGGCGATCTTGTCGCGCGCGGCCTTGGCGTCGGCCTCGTTGGCGAATTCGATCTGCTGGATGTCGCGCTTTTCCGGGACGATTATAATTCGAGATGATGGCTCTTGATATTCGTCGGCGATCATCTGGTCGGTGACGGTCACCTGGCCCGCCACATCCTGGGGCGCGATCGCGGCATATTCGATCTCGCGATATTCCGGCGTGGAAAAGCGGTCGGGATGGGCCTTGACATAAGTCCGCCAGGACGGCATCGGGCGGCGGCGCGACGGCGCCCAGCGAATCGGGCGAGACGATCAGATAATCGGCGGCGCGCTGCTCGGTGAGGTAAAGGAAGATCGCCTGGGCATAGCCGTCGGGAAGGCGGAAGCCCGCCTGCATGGCGTTGGTGAGCTGGTCGCGGGTCTTGTCGGCGCGCATCCTTCCAGGAAGCCTTGTTCGCTGTAGCCGGCGCTGTGGATCGATCTGCAGGAACAGGGTGTGGTCGAAATTGCCCGTGGCGCCCTTGAAGGCGGGCATGGCGCGGACATCCTGGGCGAGCTGCGGCGTCAGGCGTGGTGAGCTCGAGCTGCGCCGCCTTGTTGTCGAGCGCGGTGCGGCTGATCATCTGCTGCAGCGCGAGCGTGGCCGATGCCCATGCGTTGCGCCATCTCCGGCGTGATCTGGATGCCCATCTGCTGGCTCTGGTTGCGCAGGATGTTGCGATAGTCGCGCGAAAAATCCTGGGACGAGATCTCGGTCGAACCCACCGTGGCCACGGCGGTGCTAGACGCCTGGCCGGTGAAGACGTCGGCGATGCCCCAGACGATGAAGCTCAACGCCAGGCGCCCATCAGAAGCTGGGCCAGCCAGGACCGGGAAAGCTGGTGCATCCACTGAATCATGTGAAACGTCCAAGGGTTTTGCGAAAAAGGCGGCGGATGATAGGGAGGGGGGCCTGTCCAGGGCAAGCTGCGCCAAAGCGCGCAGTCAAAAAGACTTCGGGAGAACGGCTTTGCGCCAATTGGTGGCCGGAAACTGGAAAATGAACGGGCTGGGCGCCGATCTGGCGCGAGCTGGAAGCCCTGAAGCAAGGGCTCGGGCCGGCCACGCCTTGCGATGTTCTGGTCTGCCCGCCCGCCACCCTGATCGCCCGGGCGGCTGAGCTCGGCGACGGCGCTTTCGCCATCGGCGGCCAGGATTGCCATGCCAAAGCCTCGCGGCGCCTTCACCGGCGACATCTCGGCCGAGATGCTGAAGGACGCGGGCGCCACCAGCGTCATTGTCGGCCATTCCGAGCGCCGGCAATATCATGGCGAAAGCGACGCAGATGTCGCGGCCAAGGCGCGGGCGGCGTGGCGGGCGGGGCTGTCCGCCATCATCTGCATCGGCGAAACCGAAGCCAGCGCGACGCCGGCGAGGCGCCGCAGATCTGTCACGGCCAGATCACCGGCAGCGTGCCCAAGGACGCCACCGCCGCCAACACGGCGATCGCCTATGAACCGGTCTGGGCGATCGGCAGCGGCAAGACCCCCAGCGACGACGAGATCGCCGCCATGCATGCCCATATCCGCAGATGCCTGGTGGGGCATCTGGGCGCGGCGGGGAAGGGGATGCGGATCCTTTATGGCGGCTCGGTCAAGCCGGCCAATGCCGAGGACATCCTGGCGCTCGAGGATGTAAACGGCGCGCTGGTGGGCGGCGCCAGCCTTAAAGCGCACGATTTTCTGGGCATCATTTCGGCGGCAAAACCCTGAAAAACAGCTTGGTTTTCGGGGCTTTCGCAACCTGGACGAGCGGTCCCCCGCCTGCCTAAGCCAAACTTTCCGCCGCTTCCTGGAATTAACCAGAATTTTCGACATTTCTTTAACGCGAGGCGAGGCCATTCTGTTCCCAATACAAGCAGGGTGTGGGGGCATGGCGCGTCTCAGCTATGACAGCGTCGAAGCATTGATCTATGACCCGGTGTCGGCCAACCGCACCGCGACGCGCGCTGCATTGTATTCGCTGGGCTTCCGCCGCACCGAAACGGTTCCGACCCTGGAAGCCATGGTCGAGGTGATCCAGAGGCAACCGCCCGACATCGTGCTGGCCGAGGCGCAAGGCGCGGCCGACGAACTCTGTCTCGCCATCCAGCAGCTGCGCCAGGGCGCGGCCGGCTACAATCCCTTCATCGTCATCATCGTCACGGCGTGGGAGAAAAGCGAAAGCCTGATCACCAAGGTGGTCAATTCCGGCGCCGACGATCTTCTGCTCCGGCCCTTTTCCACCGCGCTGCTGGGCGGGCGCATCGAAGCCCATATCGAGCGCCGCAAGGGCTTCGTGATCACCACCGATTATGTCGGTCCCGACCGCCGCCGGGGCAATCCGCGCGACAAGGACATGCGACATGTTCGATCCGCCCAATTCGCTCAAGATGAAGGCCAAGGACAAGATGGCCGCCGACGTCATCGCCAAGCAGCTGGACGAGGACCTCAAGGTGGCGCGCGACCGGCTGATCGGCGAAAAGCTGCGCCGCGATTCCTTCCAGATCTGCATCCTGTGGCGGCTGATGCAGGAGCAGCAGCCGGGCATGCCGCAATTCGAAGTGGACATGAGGAAGCTCGGCAATCTCACCCGCTCGATCGAGCGGCGGCTGCCGGCGGCGAGCATGATAAGGCGGCTGGAATTGTGCGTCGCCATCCTGGCCGCGGCCGAAGGACTGCAGTTGGCGGTGGACCGCAATGCCTCGATGCATCTTCTGGGCCATGGCGCGCTCAGCCTGCACCAATATCTCTGCCCCGAGAAATCGCCGGCCGACCAATTGAACGAGATCGACGCCACGGTGGCGATCATCCGGGCCCGTTCCCAGACGACGGCGGCCCTGGCCAGCTAGCCAGCTCCGCAATTCGGGCTTTTTCGCGGGTTCCAGGTCCCGGCTTCCCATTTGACCTGCTTTGTTCTAAGACCCCGGCCTTATCCCGACCGGACCCGCATCCCATGCAGACCATCCTTGTTTTTGCCGAATTGGTGATCGCCGTGGCGCTGATCATCTTCGTGCTGCTGCAGCGCTCCGAAGGCGGCGCGCTGGGAATTGGCGGCGGGGGCGGCGGTGGGCTGGGCGGCCTGTTCAGTCCGCGCGGCGCGGCCGACACGCTGACCCGCACCACGGCCATTCTGGCGGCCCTGTTCTTCCTCACCTGCGTTGGGCTCAATCTGCTGGCGCTGCATGGCCGCAACGAGAAATCGATTCTCGACGCGCCGGTGACCAGCCAGGGTCCTGCGCCCAAGCCCAAGGCGTCCGGCGGCGCCCGTCGTGCCGGCCGCTCCGGCGGTGCCGAAACCGCAATAGCAGCGTTTTCCGGCTAAAAACGTCCCGAAAAGCACACCTGTGAGCTGCTGAAATTTTTTCCATTTTTGCGCTTGAGCTAGGCCGGCAGTTTCGACATGTTGGCCTCCCATGGCCCGGTTAATCTTCATCACCGGCGGCGTGGTCTCTTCCCTCGGAAAAGGTCTGGCGTCCGCCGCTCTCGGCGCGTTGCTTCAAGCGCGCGGTTACAAAGTCCGTCTGCGCAAGCTCGATCCCTATCTGAATGTCGATCCGGGCACGATGAGCCCGTTCCAGCATGGCGAGGTCTATGTCACCGACGATGGCGCGGAGACCGATCTGGATCTGGGCCATTATGAGCGCTTCACCGGCGTCTCGGCGCTCAAATCCGACAATGTCACCTCCGGCCGCATCTACAGCCAGGTGATCGAGAAGGAGCGCAAGGGCGGCTATCTGGGCCGCACCGTGCAGGTGATCCCGCACGTCACCGACATGATCAAGGAATTCGTGCTGGCCGATACCGACGGGCTGGATTTCCTGCTGGTCGAGATCGGCGGCACGGTGGGCGATATCGAGGGCCTGCCGTTCTTCGAGGCCATCCGCCAATTGCACAACGATCTGGGGCGCGGCCAGACCGCGTTCATCCATCTCACCCTGGTGCCCTATATCGAGGCGGCGGGCGAACTCAAGACCAAGCCCACCCAGCACAGCGTCAAGGAATTGCGCGCCATCGGCATCCAGCCGGACATTCTTCTTTGCCGCGCCTCGCATCCCATTCCCGACGAGGAGCGGCGCAAGATCGGCCTGTTCTGCAATCTGCCCGCCGAGCGGGTGATCCCGGCGCTGGACGTGGACACGATCTATCGCGTGCCCATCGCCTATCACCATGTGGGGCTCGACACCCAGTTGCTGCAGGTGTTCGGGCTGGACAATGCGCCGCCGCCCGATCTCACGCGCTGGCAGGCGGTGGTGGAGCGGGTGAAGAACCCGGAAGGCGAAGTGCGCATCGCCGTGGTCGGCAAATACATGCAGGTCAAGGACAGCTACAAATCGCTGTCCGAGGCGCTGGCGCATGGCGGCCTGGCCAACAATGTGCGGGTCCATCTGGACTGGATCGACAGCGAAGTGTTCGAGCGCGACGATGCCGCGTCGTTCCTGGAAAATGTGAGCGGCATCCTGGTGCCCGGCGGCTTCGGCGAGCGCGGCACCGAAGGCAAGATCGAGGCGGTGAAATTCGCCCGCGAGCGCAAAGTGCCGTTCTTCGGCATCTGCTACGGCCTGCACATGGCGGTGATCGAGGCGGCGCGCGATCTGGCGGGGCTGGAAGGCGCGGGCACCACCGAGATCGGCCAGCCCAAGCATCCGGTGATCGGGCTGATGACCGAATGGACCAAGGGCAATGAAAAGGAAATGCGCGTCGCCGATGGCGACATGGGCGGCACCATGCGGCTGGGCGCCTATCCCGCCATGCTCAAGCCCGGCTCACGGGTGGCGGAAGTCTATGGCGCGACCGAGATCAGCGAGCGCCATCGCCACCGCTATGAAGTGAACGTGAAATACGCCAAGGAACTGGCGAAGCACGGCATGGAAGTGTCGGGCTGGTCGCCGGACGGCACGCCTGCCGGAGATCATGGAGATTCCCGACCATCCCTGGTTCATCGGCGTGCAATTCCATCCCGAACTGAAATCGCGGCCGCTGGAGCCGCATCCGCTTGTTCACCAGCTTCATCGCCGCGGCGGTGCAGAAGAGCCGGCTGGTTTGATTATTCAGCTGTAATTCTTCTGAAGCCTTACCTCGGCATCGGGATGTAGCCGGGCGGATGCTCCACCGCGCGCCCCGAACGGCTGAGGTCGGGCCGCTGCGCCTGTTGCTGAATCTGCTGTTGGCTCTGATTCAGATTGTTGTGGGCGGTGTTGCTCTCGTTCTGAATCGCCTGGTCCTGCTGCTGCTGCAGTTGCTGCGGCGGTGGGCGGCAAGGTCTGCGCCCAGGCCGGCAAGCCCAGGAGCGGCAGGAAAAGCGACGGCAGGCGCAAATTCGTTTCATCAGCACATCATAACAGATGGGGATGGAACCCTGTTCCTTAAAGATCGCCCATCTCCGCTTTCTAGCCGGGCAGCGCCAGCGCCCCTTCGCGTTCTTTTTCCTGCATGAGCGCCATGGAGCGCGTGCGCAGAAGTTCCCGCCGCGCCACCAGCCCCACCAATTTCCCGTTTTCGCGCGTGAGAACGGGAATGCGGCTGGCGCCGGTTTCCGACATTCGGTCCGCCACCGCGCCGGCCAACTCGTCGGGGAATGCGCTCACCATTTCGGCTTTCAAATCGCGCCAGGGTTTCGTCGGCCTCCCAGCCTTCGCGCGCCCAGCGCAGCACATCGGCGCGCGACACCATGGCGGTGACGCGGCCGGTTTCTCATCGACTACGGGATAGCTTTTGTGGCGGTCGCCCCTGGCGAAGATAGTCCACCGCGTCCTTGACCCGCATCGACGCCGGCAAGGTTTCGACCGGCTTGGCCATGATGTCGCTCACCCGCATCACATCGAACGGGTCCACCACATATTCGCGGCTGAGATGAAGTCCACGCCGCGCGATCCGCTCGGTGAGGATCGAGCGCGGCATGGCCAGCACGGTGAAGCCGAAGCCCGCCACCGAGGCCACGAACAGTTGGGGCAGAAGATGCGGATTGCCGGTGAGTTCGACGGCGAAGATGGTCGCCGTCAAAGGCGCGCGCATGGTGCCGCCCAGAATCGCGGCCATGCCCAGAAGCGCCCAGAAACCGGAATCGCCGAACGGCATCAGATGGCTTTCCAGCGACCCCAATGCGCCGCCCAGGATCAAGCAGTGGCGCCAGCACGCCGCCGGACGTGCCCGACGACAGCGCGACGATCCAGATCAGCGCCTTGTCCCACAGCAAAGTGGCGGCCGCGTGCAGGTCAGGGTGCCCGCCAGCAAGGCGCGGATATTGTCGTAGCCCACGCCCAGCACGGCGGGATCGACCACTCCGCCCATCCCCACCACCATGCCGCCCAAGCGCCGGCCACCACATCCAATGGATCGGCAGGCGGCGGAACAGATCCTCGACACCGATAAAGGATCAGCGTGAGGAGCGAGGACTGCGCGCCCGCCACCAGTCCCGCCATCGACGCAAAGGCCCAGGCCCCACCAGGGCATCGCGACCACGCCGCAGATAAGGAAAGAGCGCACCGCTGCCGATCAGGAAAGGCCGCCAGGCCAAGCGACACGGCGGACGCCACGCTGACGGGAATGAAGCTGCGCGGCTTCCATTCGAACAAAAGCAATTCCACCGCCAGCAGCACCGAGGCGATGGGGGTGCCGAACACGGCCGTCATGCCGGCGGCGGCGCCCGCCACCAGCAGGCTTTTGCGCTCCGCCGCGCTCAGGTGAAACATCTGCGCGAACAGCGAGCCCAGCGCGCCGCCGGTCATGATGATGGGGCCTTCGGCGCCGAACGGCCCGCCGGTGCCGATGGAAATGGCGGACGACAGAGGCTTCAGCAGCGCCACTTTGGGCTCGATGCGGCTTCGCCCGATCAGAATCGCCTCGATCGCTTCGGGAATGCCGTGGCCGCGAATCTTCTCCGAGCCGTAGCGCGCCATCAGGCCGATGATGAGGCTGCCGATCACCGGAATCGCCACGCTGGAGAGCGGCAGATGCGCCGGCAGCGGTATCAGCACCGTGCTCGAAGCGATGGAAATAGGCGAGATTGGTGATGATCGCGATCAACCGCAGCAGCACCCAGGCGGCGAGCGCGCCGAAGGTGCCGGTGACGGCGGCCATCGCCGCCAATTGCAGCATGCGCGGCGTGGCCGTGAAGTCGCGCAAATGGTCGGTGATTTTCTGTTCGGATTCCATGGGAAAATCGTTGCTGGGATGAAGGCCAGCCGTTTATATCGCACTGCGATATAAATCAACCGGTGCGATGGCGAAACCAGAAAGAAAAACCGCTCAGCCTCGGGGACTATCGCGCTTTGGCGGAAATCCGCCGCGGCATGCGCCAGTTTCTGGAATTCAGCGCCATGGCCGCGCACGGCGCCGGTCTCACGCCGGCCCAGCATCAGGCGCTTCTGGCGATCAAGGGCATGCACGGGCCCGGTGACGGTGGGCGCGCTGGCCGACTGGCTGGGGATCAAGCCGCACAGCGCGGTGGGACTGGCGGACCGGCTCACGCGGCTGAAGCTGGTCGCGCGCAGTGCGCGACGCCCAGGACCGCCGCCGGGTGCATCTTCGGCTGACGCCAGGCGCGGAGCGGAAGCTGGCCGCCCTGTCCAGGGTTCATCGCGCCGAATTGCAAGCCGCTTCTCGCAGGCCTGTGGCGCCGCTGTCTGGCGGTTCTGCGCTGAAAAATGGCCGGCTTTGATCTTGGCGGGGGCTTCGTTTAAACTGGCCCGCATGAACACCAATCCCGTGATCCACCCCAATGCGGTGGTGAAGCTTAAATCGGTCGAGATCGGCAATGCGCTGAAGCTCGCCATCATCGCCGGCCCCTGCCAGCTGGAAAGCCGGGCGCACGCCTTCGACATGGCGGGCGCGCTGAAGGAGATCTGCGACAAGGCTGGATGTGGGTCTGGTCTACAAGACCAGTTTCGACAAGGCCAACCGCACCAGCGCCAATTCGGCGCGCGGCATGGGCCTGGAGAACGCGCTGCCCATCTTCGCCGACATCCGCGACCAGCTTCGGCGTGCCGGTCCTGACCGACGTGCATGAGCGCGACCAATGCGCCGCGGTGGCCCAGGCCGTGGACGTGCTGCAGATCCCCGCCTTTCTCTGCCGCCAGACCGATCTCCTGGTCGCCGCCGCCCATACCGGCAAGGCGGTGAATGTGAAGAAGGGCCAATTCCTGGCGCCGCAGGACATGAAGAATGTGATCGCCAAGATCACCGGCGCCGGCAATCCCAATGTGCTGGCGACCGAACGCGGCGTCAGCTTCGGCTACAACACGCTGGTGAGCGACATGCGCGCGCTGCCCATCATGGCGTCGTTCGGCGCGCCGGTGGTGTTCGACGCCACCCATTCGGTGCAGCAGCCGGGCGGGCAGGGCGACAGCTCCGGCGGCGACCGCGCCATGGTGCCCTATCTGGCGCGCGCCGCGGTGGCGGCGGGCGTCGCCGCCGTCTTCATGGAAGTGCATCAGGATCCCGACCGTGCGCCGTCCGACGGACCCAACATGGTCAAGCTCAAGGATTTCCCGGCGCTGCTGGAGCAGCTGGTGGAGATCGATCGCGGTCGTGAAACGCGCGAAGCGCTTAAGTCAGCGCGTCGACGGCCATCCAGCTGACGACCACGCCCCAGATCGACAAGACCAGCAGCGCCAGCGTGGCGAGCGCGGCGATGCCGAAGCCCGGACCGCGCTTGTTGGCTTCTTTGCATGTAGCCGATGGTGTAGAGCAACCGGCCGATGCACCAGACCAGGCCCAGCGCCGGCGGGAATCCAGCCATGGAAATAGAGCGTCGCCACCCACAGCAGCGGCAGGAAGATCACCACCTGCTCGACCGTGTTGCCCTGGACGCGGAAGGCGCGCTCGACATTCGGGATGGCCGGTCATCGCGGGCGGCCAAATGCTTGTGCTTGCCGCGCGTGCGGCCCACCATCGACCATGGTGTAGATCAGAACAAACGCCGTCAGGATGGTGACGGCGGCACTCAAGATCGTGGCAGGTGCGGCAAGTCATGCTGTCCCCCAGAAGAAATGAAACCCCGCGCCATTTCGGCGCGGGGCTCAGCCTAGCCGATTCATTCAGCGCGCGCGGTTGGGGAGCGGGTTTCGACGCTGCGCCGGCCAGGCGTTGCTCGATCCGCGTCTTGCGGGCGGCGGGCAGCGCGTCCCAGCGCGCCTGCAGGTCGGACTTGAAGGCCTGCCGCTCGGTGTCGGCGACATGGCCATGATTTTCTGGATCTGGTCCTTGCGCCAGGCGCGGCGCTGGTCTGGCGTCATGCCCTTGGTCTGCTCGCGCGCCTCCAGCATGAACATGGCGCGCTGCTTCGGGCGTGAACATGCCGGCCAGCTTGCCGCCTTGATGCCGGCCAAGACTCCTGGTCGGCATGGCGGCGGGCTTTGCAGCGCCTGGACCGCGCCGGCGTGGCGGCTGCCGGCAAGGGAAGGGGCAAGGCGGCCAGCCAGAAGGCCGATGTCAGGAGAATTCGAGATGAGACATGGGGATTGCTCCAACGAACGCTCTCACGGTTGAAACGCCCGGCGAGTGCTACTCTCCGTCGCATTGCGCGGGCTTAAGCGGGTGGCGGAACCCGCCCAATTCCCTTAAACACCGCGGCAAATCGCCGAAACGAGGGCCTTCATGACCGCCATTCTCGACATCACCGGCCGCGAAATCCTGGACTCGCCGCGGCAATCCCACCGTGGAAGTGGATGTGCGGCTGGAAGATGGCAGTTTCGGCCGCGCCGCGGTGCCTCCGGCGCCTCGACCGGCGCGCATGAAGCGGTGGAACTGCGCGATGGCGGCAAACGCTATGGCGGCAAGGGCGTGGAAAAAGCCGTCGCCGCCGTGAATGGCGAAATCTTCGACGCGCTCTGCGGCATGGAGGCCGAAGAGCAGACGCCGCATCGACAACGCGATGATCGCGCTGGACGGCACGCCCAACAAGGCGCGGCTGGGCGCCAATGCGATTCTGGGCGTTTCGCTGGCGGTGGCGAAGGCGGCGGCGCATGGCGTCGGGCCTGCCGCTCTATCGCTATGTCGGCGGCGCCAAGGCGGAGTTGCTGCCGGTGCCGATGATGAACATCATCAATGGCGGCGTGCATGCCGACAATCCCGATCGACTTCCAGGAATTCATGATCATGCCGGTGGGCGCGCCGACTTTCCGCGAAGCGCTGCGCATGGGCGCGGAAATTTTTCACACCCTGAAGAAGCAGCTGCACGATGCCGGCCACAACACCAATGTCGGCGACGAAGGCGGCTTCGCGCCCAACCTGAAAAGCCCGGACGAAGCGCTGGGCTTTATTTGCCAAGGCGGTGGAGAAGGCCGGCTACAAGCTGGGCGACGACATCTTCTTCGCGCTCGATCCGGCTTCGACGGAATTCTTCAAGGACGGCAAATATGTGCTGGAAGGCGAGGGCAAGACGCTGACGCCCGACCAGATGGTGAAAGTCTATGCCGATCTGTGCGAGCCGCTATCCCATCATCTCCATCGAAGACGGCATGGCCGAGGATGACTGGGCGGGCTGGAAGGCCCTGACCGACGCCATCGGCAAGAAGGTCCAGCTGGTGGGCGACGATCTCTTCGTCACCAATGTCAAGCGCCTGAAGCAGGGCATCGACACGGCACCGCCAACGCCATCCTGATCAAGGTCAACCAGATCGGCACCCTGAGCGAGACGCTGGACGCCATCCAGATGGCGCACAATGCCGGCTATCGCGCGGTGATGAGCCACCGCTCCGGCGAGACCGAGGATTCCACCATCGCCGACCTGGCGGTGGCGACCAATTGCGGACAGATCAAGACCGGCTCGCTGGCGCGCTCCGACCGGCTGGCCAAATACAACCAGCTGCTCCGGATCGAAGAGCAGCTCGGCGATGCCGGCGATCTATGCCGGCCGTTCGGTTCTGCGGAGCTGACGCTGCACGTGGCCGGATTTGCGTTTCTCAGGCGAGTTGGGGCGAAGAGTGTCAAGTTCCCGCTAAGTTTCTGGAATCCGACTGCAATTCCGCTTGACGGCCCGAATCAGTGTGTGATTCGTTGGGCGAATGCGAATCAAGCGTTCGGTCACCCGTTTTTTCATGGCTCTGTCCTTGCCGGCCATCTCTATCGCGGTGGTCGGCTATTTCGGCAGCTATGCGATCTGGGGCGAACGCGGGCCTGCTGGCGCTGGAGGACACCCAGGCAAGCTGGGCATCCAGCAGGAGAAGCTGGCCCAGGTGACGGCCCAGCACGACCGGCTGGCGCACCGCATCCAGCTGATGGAAGACGGCCACCCGATCCCGATCTGGTCGAAGAACTGGCCCGCGGCCAGCTGATGGACGGCGCCCCGAACCAGGTCGCTGTCCCCCGCAACGGCTCACTGAATTCGCATTTTCCAGTAAGCTCTGGCGGTCTTGGTCGTGCCCAGCCTCCCTTGTCGCGCGAAGCGCGCTGACAGGGGAGGTGGCCGTAGCAGCGCTTGCGCTGCGAAGGCCGGAGGGGTTCAAAGCAATACGCCGAACACTGTTCGCGATATCGCAGCGCAACAAAATTATAAAAGCTTGCCAAGCCTTTCGCGGCCTTGCCAAAACCCGCCTCCGTCCTGTGACCCGCCAGAGAGCGTCCAAGCGCATGAGTGACCCCGCAAAACGCCACGAAAAACAAGAAAAAGCCGTTCCGAACACTGCTCGCAGCAATTCCGAAGCCCTCAAGAAACTCTATGCCGACATGCTGCTGATCCGCCGCTTCGAGGAGCGGGCGGGCCAGCTTTACGGCATGGGGCTGATCGGCGGCTTCTGCCATCTCTATATCGGCCAGGAAGCGGTGGTGGTCGGCATGCAGGCCGCTGCACGGCCCGACGACCAGGTGATCACCGCCTATCGCGACCACGGCCACATGCTGGCCGCGGGCATGGACCCCAAGGGCGTGATGGCCGAACTGACCGGCCGCTCCACCGGCTATTCCAAGGGCAAGGGCGGCTCGATGCACATGTTCAGCCAGCCGAGAAGAAATTCTATGGCGGCCACGGCATCGTCGGCGCGCAGGTGCCGCTGGGCACGGGCCTGGCCTTCGCCAACAAATATCGCGGCAACGACGGCGTGTGCCTCACCTATTTCGGCGACGGCGCGGCCAACCAGGGCCAGGTCTATGAAAGCTTCAACATGGCCGAGCTGTGGAAGCTGCCGGTGGTCTACATCATCGAGAACAACCAATACGCCATGGGCACCAGCGTGGCGCGCTCCAGCGCGCTGACCGATTTCTCCAAGCGCGGCGTCTCCTTCAACATTCCCGGCGTGCCAGGTCGACGGCATGGATGTCGAAGCGGTGCAGGCCGCGGGCGCCGAAGCGATGGAATATTGCCGCACCGGCAAGGGCCCGATCATCCTGGAGATGAAGACCTACCGCTATCGCGGCCACTCCATGTCCGATCCCGCCAAGTACCGCACGCGCGAGGAAGTGACCGAAGTGCGCGAGAAGCGCGATCCCATCGAGCATTTCGGCCAGAAGCTGGTCGCAGCGCGGCGTCGTCGAGCGAGGACGATCTCAAGATGATCGACAAGGACGATCAAGCGCCGTCGTCGACCGCGGCGCCGAATTCGCCACCGAAAGCCCGGAGCCGGGCGTCGGCTGAACTCTACACGGATGTGCTCGCCTGATGTCCACCGCAAATTCTGATGCCCGCGCTGTCGCCCACCATGGAAGAGGGCAAGCTTGCCAACTGGCTGGTGAAGGAAGGCGACACCGTCAAATCCGGCGACATCCTGGCCGAGATCGAAACCGACAAGGCGACGATGGAATTCGAGGCGGTCGATGAAGGCCGCATCGGCAAGATCCTGGTGCCCGAAGGCAGCGAAGGCGTGAAGGTCAATGCGCCCATCGCCACGCTTGCTGGCCGATGGCGAGGATGCGTCGCGGCCGCCGCTGCGCCCGCGCCGAAGAAAGCCGACGCGCCGCAAGCCGAAGCCGAAGCCGAGGCGCGCCCAAGCGCGCCAAGCCCGCCGACGCGCCGCGGCCGCGCCGAAGCATTTCGATGCCGCGCCGGCCGATCCGGAACTGCCGCAAGGCACCGAGATGGTCACCATGACGGTGCGCGAAGCGCTGCGCGACGCCATGGCCGAAGAAATGCGCCGCGACGACACCGGTCTTCCTGATGGGCGAGGAAGTCGCCCAATATCAGGGCGCCTACAAGATCAGCCAGGGCCTGCTGGAAGAATTCGGCGACGCGCCGCGTGATCGACACGCCCATCACCGAGCATGGCTTTGCCGGCCTGGGCGTCGGCGCGGCGTTCGATGGCCTGAAGCCGATCGTCGAATTCATGACCTGGAATTTCGCCATGCAGGCGATGGACCAGATCATCAATTCCGCCGCCAAGACCCGCTACATGTCGGGCGGCCAGATGAGTTGCCCCATCGTGTTCCGCGGCCCCAATGGCGCCGGCCGCCCGCGTCGGCGCCCAGCACAGCCAGGATTATTCCTCCTGGTACGCCTCGGTGCCCGGCATGAAAGTGATCGCGCCCTATTTCGCCGCCGACGCCAAGGGCCTGCTCAAGGCCGCGATCCGCGATCCCAATCCGGTGATCTTCCTGGAAAATGAAATCGTCTATGGCCGCTCGTTCCCGGTGCCCAAGATCGACGATTTCGTGCTGCCCATCGGCAAGGCGCGGGTCGTCAAGCCGGGCAAGGATGTCACCCTGGTGTCCTATTCGATCTCGCGTCGGCACTGCGCTGGAAGCGGCCGAGAAGCTGGCGGCCGAAGGCATCGATGCCGAGATCATCGATCTGCGCACCCTGCGCCCGCTCGACATCGAGACGGTGATCGGCCTCGGTGAAGAAGACCAACCGCATCGTCACGGTGGAGCAGGGCTGGCCGGTCTGCTCCATCGGCTCGGAAGTCTGCGTCGCGCGTGGCGCTGGATGCGTTCGATTATCTCGACGCGCCGCCGACCAAGGTCACCGGCAAGGACGTGCCGATGCCCTATGCCGCCAATCTGGAAAAGCTGGCGCTGCCCACGGTCGAGGACGTGATCGCAGGCGGTCAAATCGGTTTGCTACAGGACTGATCCCGTGGCGACCAACATCCTGATGCCCGCGCTGTCGCCCACCATGGAAGAGGGCAAGCTCGCCAGCTGGCTGGTGAAGGAAGGCGACACCGTCAAATCCGGCGACATCCTGGCCGAGATCGAAACCGACAAGGCCACGATGGAGTTCGAGGCGGTCGATGAAGGCCGGATCGGCAAGATCCTGGTGCCCGAAGGCAGCGAAGGCGTGAAGGTCAACGCGCCCATCGCGGTGCTGCTGGACGAAGGCGAAAAGCCCGGCGCGGTCGATATCTCCGCCGCGATGAAAGATATCGGCGACGCGGTGAAAGCCGAAGCGCCCGAAGCCGAAGCGCCAGCGCCGCCAAAGCCGAAGCGCCCAAAGCCGAAGCCCGCGCCGCAAGCGCCCAAGGCGCCGCCGCCTGCGCCGAGCCATGACGGCAACCGCATCTTCGCCTCGCCGCTGGCGCGCCGCATCGCCGCCGCAGAAGGGCATCGATCTTGCCGCGCTGTCCGGCACCGGCCCGCGCGGCCGCATCGTCAAGTCCGATGTCGAAAATGCCAAGCCCGGCGCGCCAAGCCTGCCGCCGCGCGCTGCCGCCGGCGCAGCGTCCGGCGCGCGGCATCGGCGTCGCGCCGCTGCCCGACGCGCAGGCTGTTCTACAAGGCCGGGCGACTACGAAGAAATTCCGCACGATTCGATGCGCAAGGCCATCGCCAAGCGCCTCACCTCGGCCAAGGCGCTGATCCCGCATTATTACCTCACCATCGACTGCAATCTCACGGCGCTGATGGCGACGCGCGAGGCGCTGAACGCGGCCGCCGGAAAGAAATGCCGGCCTACAAGCTGTCGGTCAATGATTTCGTGGTGAAGGCCT
Organism: uncultured Alphaproteobacteria bacterium; assembly: GCA_963766265.1. Lineage (GTDB taxonomy): Bacteria > Pseudomonadota > Alphaproteobacteria > Micropepsales > Micropepsaceae > Rhizomicrobium. The sequence goes on along the minus strand of CAVXYX010000004.1, from coordinate 1,523,796 downwards.
CGGCGATGGCGCTGATGAAGCATCCCGACGTCAATGCCAGCTGGACCGATACCGCGATCCTGCGCCACAAGCACGCCGATGTCGGCATCGCGGTCGCGATTCCCTCCGGCCTGATCACGCCCATCGTGTTCGCGGCCGAGACCAAGGGCCTGGCCGCGATCTCCAACGAGGTGAAGGACCTGGCCGCCAAGGCCAAGGACAAGAAGCTCAAGCCGCAGGAATATGAAGGCGGCGGCTTCTCGGTCTCCAATCTCGGCATGTTCGGGATCAAGAACTTCACCTCCATCATCAACCCGCCCCAGTCCTGCATCATCGCGGTGGGCGCGGGCGAGGAGCGCGCCATCGTGCGTGAACGGCAAGATCGAAGTCGCCACCATGATGACGGTCACCATGTCCTGCGATCACCGGGTGGTGGACGGCGCCACCGGCGCGAAATTCCTCCAGACCTTCAAGCAGTTCATCGAGGAACCGGCCTCGATGCTGCTATGAGCTGACAATGTCGCTTCGACGTCATCGTCGTCGGCGGCGGACCGGGCGGCTATGTCTGCGCCATCCGCTGCGGCGCAGCTGGGCCTGAAGACCGCGGTGGTGGAGCGCGACCGGCTGGGCGGCATCTGCCTCAACTGGGGCTGCATTCCCGACCAAGGCGCTGCTGCGCTCGTCGCGAAATCTGGCACCTGATGCACCGGCTGGACGAGTTCGGCTTCACCGCCGACAATTTCAAATTCGACATCGACAAGATCGTCGCACGCGCTCGCGCAACGTGTCGCAGCAGCTGTCCAACGGCGTCGGCTTCCTGATGAAGAAGCACAAGATCACCGTGATCGCGGGCGAGGCCAAGCTGGCCGGCAAGGGCAAGCTTTCCGTCACCAAGGACGGCAAGGCCGACCGAATACGCCGCCAAGAACATCGTGCTGGCCACCGGCGCGCGGGCGCGCACGCTGCCCGGGCTGGAGCCGGACGGCAAGCTGATCTGGACCTATCGCGAAGCGATGGTGCCGCCGTCCTTCCCCAAATCGCTGCTGGTCGTGGGCTCCGGCGCCATCGGCATCGAGTTCGCCAGCTTCTACCGCACGCTGGGCGCCGAGGTGACGGTGGTCGAAGTGCTGGACCGCGTGCTGCCGGTCGAGGACGAGGAAATCTCCGCCTTCGCCGCCAAGGCGTTCACCAAGCAGGGCATGAAGCTCAAGGTCGGCACCACCGTCGACGAAGCTGAAGAAGGGCGCGGACAACGTCACCGCGACCTTGAAGGCCAAGGACGGCAAGACCGAAACGCTCACCGTGGACCGCGTGATCCTGGCGATGGGCATTGTCGGCAATGTCGAGAATATCGGCCTGGAAGCCGGCCGGCATCAAGGTCGACCGCACCCATGTCGTCGCCGACAAATAGGGCGAGACCGGCGTCGCCGGCGTCTGGGCGATCGGCGATCTGGTCGGCGCGCCCTGGCTGGCGCACAAGGCGATGCATGAAGGCGTGATCGTGGCCGAGAAGATCGCCGGCGTGAAAGGCGTGCATCCGCTCAATACCTCGAACGTGCCGGGCTGCACCTATTGCTGGCCGCAGGTGGCGAGCGTCGGCCTGACCGAAGCCAAGGCGAAAGAGACCGGCCGCAAGATCAAGGTCGGCCGCTTCCCCTTCATCGGCAACGGCAAGGCCATCGCGCTGGGCGAGGCCGAAGGCCTGGTCAAGACCGTGTTCGATGCCGAGACCGGCGAGCTGCTGGGCGCGCATATGATCGGCGCGGAAGTCACCGAGCTGATCCAGGGCTATGTCGATCGCCAAGACCGGCGAGCTGACCGACGCAGGAACTGGCGCACACCATCTTCCCGCATCCGACGCTGTCGGAGATGATGCACGAAGCGGTGCTGGAGGCCGACAAGAAGGCGCTGCATATCTGAGCAGGCCGCTTGCACGTCTTCCGCGATCGCCGTCTCGATGTCGGTGGTGTCGGTGGTGACCAGCCGGATGCGGCCGGTCGCGGTCGAAGAAGAACACCGCATTGGAATGCATCACGGTATAGGGCGGCCTGGGATCGCACCGAATAGGCGACGCGGTAGCGCCGCGCCAGATCGGCCAGCTCATTGTCGCGTGCCGCGCAAGCCGTCGATCTGCGGCGAGAAGGCGTGCGACATAGCGCTTCAGCAGCCGCCGGCGTGTCGCGGCTCGGGATCGACGGTGACGAACAGCACGCGGACGATCCTTGCTGTTCAGCTTGCCCAGCATCCCGGCGAGATTGGCCAAGGTGGCCGGGCAGATATCGGGGCAATTGGTGTAGCCGAAATAAAGGACCACCACCTTGCCGCGATAGTTCTCGCCGGTCACCGCCGCGCCGTCGCTGGCGCGGGTCATGTGGAAATCCAGCCGCGGCATGGCGCCGGAAATATCGGTCATGTGGAAAGCCGGAGCGGCCGCAAGCCGCGAGCAGCAGGGCCAGGAATCAGCGCCGCATATCGCATGGCCGCGTCCTTATCACGCTTTGGCGCGCGCTGTGCGCAACGCGCGCGTAAAGTCGCCTGCGCGATGACGCGCGATCTCGCCCTGGGTCTGGTATGGCGCGCTGCTGGCTGGCGGGCGCGGCGCTTTCGACCATCGGCCGCGCCGTTTCCCGCGCATCTGCCGGTCTTGCTGCCCTGGGAATTCCATTGGGCGGAATTCCTGGCGACGTCTCTGACCCTGGCCTGGTTCTGGCGCGGGCTTCAGATCCTGCCGCGCGGACGCAGCAGCCGCCGCTGTGGCGCAAGGCCTGTTTCGTGGCTGGGCGTGCTGTCCTTCTATGTCGTGCTGCAGACGCATGTCGATTATTACGCCCAGCATCATGTTCTTCGTGCATCGCTGGGCGCATTTCGTGCTGCATCATGCGGGCGCCTTCCTGATCGCGCTGGGCATGAGCGGGCCGGTGCTCTATGCCGGGATGCCGGATTTCCTCAAGCCGCTGGTCGACGGCGCGGCCGGTGCGGCGCGCGCTGGATGTGCTGCAGCATCCGGCGATCGCGCCGGTGCTGTTCGTGGGGCTGCTCTATTTCTGGCTGATCCCCGCCATCCATACCCGGGTGATGCTGGACGACAATCTCTACGAGTGATGAACTGGACCATGGCGATCAATGGCGTGATGTTCTGGTCGCTGGTGCTGGACAGCCGGCCCAAGCCGCCGGCGCGGCTGTCGCATCTGATGCGGGCGCTGATGATCCTGCTGATCGAGCTGCCGCAGATGGTGCTGGGCGCGATCCTGTCGCTGTCGATGACCGACTATTATCCTGTCTATAATATCTGCGGCCGGGTGCTGGATATGACCGCGCTCAACGACCAGCATTATGGCGGCCTGATCATCTGGCTGCCGGGCACGCTGACCAGCTTCGCCGCCATGATCGTGGTGCTGGTGACCATGCGGCTGAACGAAGAGAAGGACGAACGCGAGAGAGCGGCCGCCTAGCCTTCGGCCTTCTGCAGTTCGGCGAAGCTCACATGGCAATGGCCGCCATGCTTCTGGAAATAGCGCTGGTGGTAATCCTCGGCGCGCCAGAAGGCGGGGGCGGGCTCGATCTGGGTGACGATGGGCGTCTTGTAGCGGCCCGAGGCCTTGGCCGCTTCCAGCCGCTCGCGCGGCGACCCGGGCCTGCTCCGGGCCATGGGTGAAGATCACCGAGCGGTACTGGGTGCCGAAATCCGGTCCCTGGCGGTTCAGCTGGGTCGGGTTGTGCATCTTGAAGAACAGGTCCACCAGCGCTCGGCATAGGACACCTTGGCGGGGTCGAAGGTCACTTCCACCACTTCGGCATGATTGGTGTCGCCGCCGCAGACCTGCTTGTAGGTCGGGTTCGGGGTGGTGCCGCCGGCATAGCCGCTCACCGCCTCGCTCACGCCGGGCACCTGGAGGAAGAAATCCTCCACGCCCCAGAAGCAGCCCGCGCCGAACAATGCCTTTTCCATTCTCGTCTCCTGCCGGATATCGCACGCCCGTCATAACATGCGCGATCGGGCCTGCGGTTAGCATGAGGTATAGGGCCCGCGGCTTTTTCGGCTATAGCCGGGCCGCATGAAGATCGTCATCATCGGCGCCGGGGTGGCGGGGCTGGCCATCGGCTGGCGGCTGGCCCAGGCCGGGCAGGAGGTCACCGTGCTGGAGCGCGCCCAGCCCGGCGCGGGCGCCACCTGGGCGTCCGCCGGCATGATGGCGGTGACAGCAGAGCTGCTGGATGCCGAGCCCTGCCGAAATAGAATTCGCGCGCTATTCCAATGCTTGTGGCCGGATTTTGCCAAAGAGTTGAAGCTGAAAGCGGCCGCGCGATATCGGCTATGCCGCAGAGGGCGCGCTGCTCCTGGCGGAGGATGCGCCAGCTGCTGGCCCGGCTGGCGCGCCAGGCGGCAGCGCGCCCGGGTCTGGAACTGCTGGATGCCGGGCGGGTGCGCGCGATCGCGCCCCTGGTGACCGGCGATGTCGCCGGCGGCCTGTGGTCGCCGCACGAAGCGCATGTGGACAACCGCGCCCTGGGCCTGGCCCTGGCCGTCGCCCTGCAGAAAGCGGGCGGACGGCTGCATGACCAATGAAGCGGTGGTGCGGATCGAGCGCCGGGGCGGCCGCGCCGCCATCGCCCATACGCCTTTCGGGCTTTATCACGCCGACGCCTTTGTCCTGGCGGCGGGCGCCTGGAGCGGGCTGCTGGAAGCAGAGATCGCGCCCATCGTGCCGGTCAAGGGCCAGATGATCCTGCTGACCGCCGCCGGCCCGGCGCAGACAGCCTGCCCGGGCCGCGTGATCTGGGGCAATGGCATTTATGCCGTGCCGCGCGAGGACGGCGCTGGCGATCGGCGCCACGGTGGAAGAGGCGGGGTTCGACACCGGCCTCACCGACGAGGCGCGCGAATGTCCTGCTGCGGCGCGGCGGAGAAACTGATGCCCGCGCTCAAGAGCTGGACGGTCGGCGGATCATTGGGCGGGCCTGCGCCCGCGCGCGCCGGACGGCTTGCCGCTGCTGGGACCGACCGTCGGTGGACGGGCTTTGGCTGGCCAGCGGCCAATATCGCAACGGCATCCTGTTCGCGCCCGCCATCGCCGAAACCATGTGCCGACAGATCCTGGGCGGGGCCAGGTCATCCCCGCTTTCGATCCCACGCAGGTTCGCATGCATGACATTTCGACACTGCATCCCGGCTGGCAGCCGACACGGCATTCGTCGCCGACTGGCCGCTGTGCCGGGTGCTGCTGATGAACGACGCGCGCTATCCCTGGCTGGTGCTGGTGCCGCGCCGCGCCGGCGTGACCGAGATCACCGATCTCGCGCCGCCGACCGCACCCAGCTGATGGAAGAGATCGCGCGCGCCGGCCGGCATCGTGCGAGGCCTTGCCGGGCGTCGCCAAGCTCAATATCGGCGCCCTGGGCAATCTGGTGCCGCAGCTGCATGTGCATGTGGTGGGCCGCCAGCCCGGCGATCCGGCCTGGCCGGGGCCGGTCTGGGGCCATAGTCCCGCCGTGCCTTATGAGGCCGACGCGCTGGACCGCATGCTCGATCTGGTAAGGGCTGGTTAACCATAAGCGGTAATCTTTCGCCTGATGCAGATTACCGCCGCCGGCGACACCACCGCCGTCGTCGCCGCGCTGAAGAACGCCGCCGCCGCCACCGGCTCGGATTTCCATTATCTGCTGGGCACCGCGATGCGGGAATCCAGCCTCAAGGCCAACGCGCAATCCAGCACCTCCTCGGCCGCCGGCCTGTTCCAGTTCGTCGACCAGACCTGGCTCGGACTGGTGAAAAATCATGGCGCCAAATACGGCCTGGGCTCGCTGGCCGAGGCGATCAACGTGACGCCCGACGGCCGCTATCACGCCGCCAATGATGCCGACCGCCAGGCACGATCCTGGCGCTGCAAGAAGGATCCGCAGATTTCCGCGCTGATGGCGGGCGAATATGCCCGCTCGGCGCAGGGCGCGATGGAAGCCAATCTGGGCCGCCCGGTCTGCGGCGGCGAACTTTATGCCGCGCATTTCCTGGGCGCGGACGCGCGCCTGCAAGCTGATCCGCGCCAGCCAGAGCGCGACCCGACGGCCAGCGCGGCGCAGCTTTTCCCCGACGCGGCCGGCGCCAACCGCGAGTGTGTTCTTTCATGCCGATGGCAGCGCCAAAAGCGTGCGCGAAGTCTATGACTGGGCGATGCAGCAGCCGGGCGGCGCAGGCGCCTGTGGCCAGCGCCGGCGGCACCGCCGACCGGCGGCAGCGCCGGCAAGGCCGTGACCGTCGCGGCCAGTGCGGTGGATACGAATCATCGAGAGCCTTGCTGGCGAGCGTGATGAACTGGCAGCCGGGAAGCTTCTTCTCGGCGGCAGACGGAGCAGCGCTTTGTCGCTTCGGCTCCGGGCTGCTCGACCTTTTCTCGTCGGCGCGGGACGGCGAGACTCTAGCGCCAGCATCTCCGCCACGCGCGCTTCCAATTCTTCGGCCAAGGCGCCAGCGCCACCTGGTTGGACATGTCCATCATCTTGTCGCGATAGATCACCTGGATCGCGTTGACATGCGCATCCACCAGGGCCAGCGGCAGTTCTTATTCCTTCCGGCAGATCGTGGATCAGATTGGAGAGCGAACCCGCCACGCGCGCGATCAGGGGATAGTCGAAGGTCGCGGCCTGGCCCTTCATGTCATGGGCGGCGCGCAGCAGGGCCGGCGCGCGATGCCGCGTCGGGCTTTTGGGCAAAGCGCGTCGCGCGCCGCGACCAGGCGGCGGACATCGTCCTGGGCCCAGTCGGCGAATTCGCCCTTGAGCGCTTCCATCGCGGCTTCGGCGCGCTTGATCGCGGCCATGTCGACGCCGGAGAAATTGCCGCCGACCTTCGCCTTCAGCATGTTGGGCGGCATGAACAATTCGATCGGCTGCTGGTCGTGCCATGCGATCTCTTATTCCGCTGCCTGCGCCGCGGCTGTCGTCGGCGCGGCGCTCCGGCCCGTCGATATTCGGGATTGCCGCGGCGCCGGCGGCAGGGGCCGAAATAGCTCTTGGTGCGCACAAAGGGGCGCGGGATTTTCGATCACCGCGACGAGCCGGCTCATCATGGTCTTGACCGAAACCGGCTTGGCGATGAATTCGTTGATGCCGGCGTCGCGCGCCTGGCGCACCCGGTCGATCTGGGTGTGGCCGGTGAGCATGATCACCGGCACGAAGGGATTGGGCGTCTGCGGATCGGTGCGGATCATGCTGGACGAGATCGAGGCCCGACATGCCTTCCATCATCCAGTCCAGCACCACCACGTCGGGATTGTGCTTCGCGCAGACATCGTCCAGGCCCGCTCGCCGCTCTCGGCCTCGAAGATCTGGATCGACGCCGAACGCCTGCAGGATGGTGACGACGAGCTTGCGCATATGGACATTGTCGTCCACGACGAGAATCTTCAGCCTGTCGAAGCGATAGCCGCTCATCCCAGCATCCAGCGCCGCCGCTGCCCAGATACTGGGCGCGTCCAGCGAGGCTACCTAAACGAGCGTTAATGCTCGGTTGAACCGTCCCGCGCTTGAGAGCCGGGCACCTGCCTTGCAAGCGCGCGCAGGAAAAGCATGGTCCCGACCAAGGTCAGGAGCGAGTTAATCCGAGAACTGCTCGGCCAGGATGCGCTCGTCCAGATTGTGGCCGGCGTCGTACAGCATGGTCATGGCGATGGAGCGGTCCTCGGCCACGTCCACCGCGCTGACGTCGCGCACTTCGAAATCGTCGGCCACGGCGCTGACCGGGCGCTTGGCGCTTTCCAGAATTTCGAAACGCACCCGCGCGCGATGGGGAAGCAGCGCGCCGCGCCAGCGGCGGGGGCGAAAGGCGCTGATCGGCGTCAGCGCCAGCAGCGCGGCGTCGATCGGCAGGATCGGGCCGTGGGCGGAAAGATTATAGGCGGTGGAGCCGGCGGGCGTCGAAACCAGCACGCCGTCGCAGATCAGTTCGGCGATGCGCACCTGCTCGTCGACCATGATGCGGATCTTGGCGGCCTGGCGGGTCTCGCGCAGCAGCGAGACTTCGTTGAAGGCCAGCGCCTCGGTGATGCCTTGCGCGCTGTGCGCCCGTCATGCGCAGGGGATGGACGACGGCGCGCTCGGCCGCCGTCGAGCCGCTCCGAGCAGATCTTCGGCGCGATACTCGTTCATCAGAAAGCCGACCGAGCCGAGATTCATGCCGTAGATCGGCTTTCCCTTGCCCAGGAAGGCGTGCAGGGTCTGCAGCATGAAGCCGTCGCCGCCCAGCGCGACGATGATGTCGGCGTCCGCCGCGCCCACGTCGCGGTGGCGCTCGCGCATCGCCTCCAGCGCCTCGGCGGCGTCGGGCGCCGCGGTGAAATGAAGAGCAGGCATCGGGCAAGCGCGTCAGCCCCCGGTCAGCGACATGTGGCGCGTCAGATGCGGGCGTGTCCGCCCGGCGGTCGATCACGAAATCGTGGCCGCGCGGCTTGCGCGTCATCGCCGCGTCGATGGCGGCTGCGACGCAGCGTCGTCGGACGGCGAGGCGCGCAGCGGCTCGCGCAGATCGGCGCTGTCGTCCTGGCCCAGGCACATATAGAGCATGCCGGTGCAGGTGAGGCGCACGCGGTTGCAGCTTTCGCAGAAATTGTGGGTGAGGGGCGTGATGAAGCCCAGCCGCCCGCCGGTCTCGGCCACGTCGAAATAGCGCGCCGGGCCGCCGGTGCGATGGGTGCGTGGGCGTCAGCGTGAAATCGCGTTCCAGCCGCGCGCGCACCAGCGACAGCGGCAGATAACGGTCGGCGCGGTCTTCGTCGACCTCGCCCATCGGCATGGTTTCGATCAGGGTGAAGTCGAAACCTTGGCGCATGCGCCCAGCGCATCAGCGCGGGAATTTCGTCTTCGTTGACGCCCTTCAGCGCCACGGTGTTGATCTTGATCTGGAGGCCGGCTTTGGCGGCGCGCTCGATCCCGGCCATCACCTTGTCGAGATCGCCCCAGCGGGTGATGCGGCGGAACAGGTCCGGATCGCGGGTATCGAGCGAGACATTCACCCGCCGGACGCCCGCGTCGTGAAGCGCCCTGCGCATAATTGCGCGAGCTGGCTGCCATTGGTGGTGAGGGTGACTTCCTTCAGGCCGCTGGCCGATCCGGCCGCCCAGCCGCTCGAACAGCCTCATCACATTCTTGCGCACCAGCGGTTCGCCGCCGGTGATGCGCAGGCGCTCCACGCCCTTGTCGATGAAGACGTGCGCACAGCCGCTCCAGTTCCTCCAGCGACAGCACCTCCGCCTTGGGCAGGAAGCTCATATGTTCGCTCATGCAATAGACGCAGCGGAAATCGCAGCGGTCCGTCACCGAGACGCGCAGATAGCTGATGGGGCGGCCGAAACTGTCCTGCATGGGGTCAGGATAGCATGTTTTTCCCGCCCTCAAGTAGCGAAGCGGTAGGGCATAAAAAGCCCCTCGACCTAGTAGGGCCGCCAAGGCGCTATTGCTCCGCGAGGCTGCGCAACTCCGCCAGCGCCGAGGGGCGGGTGAAACCGCCAAAGACCTGCTTCGGCTTCGTCGATCTGGGTGCGGCCAAGGCTGTCCGCCCGATGCCGCGCCTGGCGCGAAAGATTGAAGACGGTGGGGAAACGCGGCTTTGTCGATGCCGCCGGCGCGGCAGGCCAGCGCCACCACGCGCACGCCGCCGTCATAGAACAGCTGGCGGAAGCGGGTGAGGTCCAGTTCGAGCAGGCGCGCGAAGGCCAGTTCGAAAAGGTCGATCTGGCCCTGGCTCAACACCCGCATCAGGAAACCGGCCTTGAGCTGGCCGGAGACCGCCAGCTTTTCGATCAGTTTCTGGGCGCTGTCGGCGGGCGGATCGCTCGGGGCGCGCCGGCGCGCGGCTGCAGCGTGTCGGCCGCTTCCGCCAAGGCGATGTCGACCCGTCTTGGCGCCATCTTGTAGTTGGCCTGGATATAGGCTTTCAGCGCGTCGGAAACCCAGGCGCACATGCGGTTGGCCAGTTCGACGCGGCAGATCGGCGCGGCTGCAGCAGCGGCTCCTGCAGCCCGGTGATGGCGCGCGAGCGTTCCACCAGCGTCTGATAGGCGGTCTCGGAGATTCTCGCGGTGGCATTGCGCACCAGGGCGACCAGAACCGATTCGGCCTCGCACTGCGACCAGCGCGTCGGTCACCGGCATGCCGATATGGGGGCGGCCCGCCACGGCTTCCTGATGGCCGATGCCGGCCTCGGCGATCAGGCGCAGCATGTCGTCGTTCGGTGAGCAGCGGACTGCGCAGAATGAGGGGGCGCGCGACCTCGATCGCGTCGTCGACCAGAAGCAGAATCAGATCGTGCGGCGCGGTGATATCGTCGGCCAGTCGTTCGGCCAGCGCGATGCGGATCGCCATTTCCACGTCGCGGGTCAGGCGGCGCAGAATTTCGCGCATCAGCTCGCGTTCGCGATCGTTGAGGCCGGCGCCCTGGATGCGATAAAGCGACGCCACCGCGAGATAGATCTCCTCGCGGCTGGCGCCGTCCCTGGGATTCATCGCGAGCTGGGCAAGCCTGCCCATGTCGCTCATGTCGTGTGCGGTCAGCCCCACATGACCCTCAATGCATTCTGCATCCGCCGGTCTCCAGGACCTTCGCGATATTCACTAGCATCGTAGCGTTAACAGGGCGTTAAGTAAGCCGCGCACGGGGGATAAGCATGGCAATTCAGCTTTTCCTGCCGGCGATCGGGAAACTCCGTCTACGGTCTAATTTCCCGGCAATAAGTACGCGTGCATTTGCGCGTAGAATTGCGCCGATTGCCTGCGACCACGCGTGCGACCAAAGGCGGCACCGCCGCCGTCTTGGTTGACGAAGGCCCCTCACATCCCGAAAGTCGCCCGCCATGGACAGCGCCATCGGCGACATACCGAGACGAGACCCCGCCGCGCGCGGCGCAAGCCCGAAAGCCTTTCCAAGATCAAAAGCGCCGCGCGCAAGCTGTTTCGTCGAGCGCGGCTATGACGCCACCCGGCCGCAGGACATCGCGCGCGAGGCGGGGCTGGGCCACGGCACCTTCTATCTGCATTATCCCGACAAGCGCGCCTGCTTCCTCGCCTTTGTCGAAGAGGCGCGGCAGGAAATGGACGTGCTATCTGCGCGAGCGCGCGCCGCCCGGATCAGAGCCTGGAGCAGGCGATCGCGCGCCACCCTCAACGCGATCTATGATTATTCCGACAGCCATCCCGGCGTGCTGCGCGCCGCCATGACCGACGCGGCGGTGATCGACGCCGGCGGCAGGCCCGGACGTGCCGCTGATGGCGCGCTGGGGCGAGGAATGGGGCGAGATCATTCGCGGCGCGGCGGCGCAGGGCAGGGCCTGCAATTCCTATCAATGCCGGGATCATCGGCCAGGCAGTGGCGGGGCCTTGCACCAGGCCGCGCCTGGAATGCGCCCGCGGCCGGCAATGCCGCATGGCGCTGGCGGACAATCTCACCCGGTTCCTGGTGCGGGCGCTGCGGCCGGACTGAGCGGCGTCGGCAACTTGCCCCTTGGCAGGGCTTAAATTTTACCAATCGCCGGCTTTCGACCTGTACATGAGAATGAGTTGCATTTATAAAGCGGCATGGAACTCATCCGCCGGTCCCATGCGCAATCCGCTCGCTCTTGCTTGCCATCTGACGCGCCCTTCGTCTGCCTGGCCGCCCGGCCTGGGCGGTGCAGGAATTCTATATCGGCGAGCCGGTGGTGAAGGAGGGCATGCAGATCGTGCCCAATTATCTGACCGGCGTGGAGATGGACCAGATGCCCGCCGGGCATGGGCATGAGCAAGGACAGCGTGCATCTGGAAGCCGACGTCCATGCCACCAAGGACGAGACCCATGGCTTTGCCGAGGACGCCTGGATCCCCTATCTCGACATCCACTTCGAGCTGACCAAGGACGGCGACAAGGCCTACAAGAAAACCGGCATCCTGTTTCCCATGACCGCCAAGGACGGCCCGCATTACGCCAACAACGTCGATATGGCGGGGCCGGGCACCTATCATCTGACCTACATCATCTCGCCGCCGCACCAGCCATGGCTTCATCCGCCATGTCGACAAGGCGTCGGGCGTGCCGGATTGGTGGAAGCCGATCACCGTAGCTGGACCTTCACCTATCCGAGCAAGAACCAAATGAGAACGCATTCTTTCCCTTCTTGCTGCGCTCTGCTCGTCGCCGACGCCCGGCCTTTGGCCGACGCGCCGATCCCGGTGACGCTTGCAGAACCACAAATTCACGCCCGCCGAAATTCATGTGAAGGCCAACACGCCCGCCGTGATCGCGCTCACCAACAAGGATGCGCACGGCGGAGGAATTCGACTCCACCGCCCTGAAGGTCGAGAAAGTCGTGGCGGGCAATTCCAGCGGCAATGTCCGCATCCGGGCGCTGGCGCCGGGCCGCTATCCCTTCATGGGCGAATATCATTCCGCGACCGCGCAGGGCGTGGTGGTGGCGAAATAATGCTGTCCGCGCTGCTCATCGTTTTCCGCGAAGTGATCGAAGCCGGCCTGATCGTCGGCATCGTGCTGGCCGCCACCCAGGGCGTGCCGCGGCGCGGCCTGGCGGTTTCGATGGGCGTGCTGGCGGGCGTGCTGGGCGCCTGCCTGGTCGCGGCTTTCGCGGGCGAATTGGCGTCGCTGTTCCAGGGCTCGGGCCAGGAATTGTTCAACGCCTCGATCCTGCTTTTGGCGGTGATGATGCTCACCTGGCACAATGTCTGGATGGCGAGCCATGGCCGCGAGATGGCGCGCGAACTCAAGGCCGCCGGGCCATGACGTCGTCACCGGCAAGCGCACCTTGGCGGCGCTGGGCGTGGTGGTCGGCGTGGCGGTGTTGCGCGAAGGCTCCGAAGTGGTGCTGTTCCTCTATGGCATCGCCGCCCAGGGCGGCACCACCAATGCCGGCGCTGCTGGCCGGCGGCGCGCTGGGACTGGCCGCGGGCGCGGCGGTCTCGGCGCTGATGTATTTCGGCCTTCTCACCATTCCGGCGGGCCGGCTGTTCCAGGTCACGTCGGGCCTGATCACCTTGCTGGCGGCGGGCATGGCGGCGCAGGCGGTGCTGTTCCTGCAGAATGGCGGCTACATCAATGCCATGACTGGCACGATGTGGGACACGTCCTGGCTGCTCAAGGAAGACTGCATTGCCGGGCCGGCTGCTGCACACCCTGGTCGGCTATGTCGAGGCCCCGACGGCGCCCAGATCCTGGCCTATCTGGCCACCATCGCTGGGATCCTGGCCCTGATGCGCATGACGGGCCGCTCCCAGCCCGCCCGGCGCCCGCAACCGGCTGAGTAATTCACTCGAATTGCAGGCATTTCTTGGGCGTTTGGTAACGCCCACCCCTTAGTCTTGCACCCGTGTCATGGGGCTTTGAGTGACATGGAAAACCAAGTGCAGGATTTGCGCGCCATCCCTCTTGATGGGCCGAAGGCCCAGGTGGAGAGGATCGCCAGTCCTTCCGCCGAGCAATCCGGCGAGCCCGTTCCGGCCCAGGTGGATGCCTGGCTGGAGCGCCGGCTGCGCGTGTTCGAGCGCGCGCTGGCCCAACTGGAGGCCCATCAGGAAAAAACCGAGCGAGAATTCGCGCGCCGCGTCGGGCTTCTGGAAGAGCGCATCGCCGCCTGCGAAAGGCGCGAGGCGGTCATGGCCATGGCGGAGCCCGCCAAAGCGACAGAGCCGCACGCCATGCCGGCCGCCAGCGAGTCCGTTTCCAAATCGGAAGCACCCGCGGAGCCACAAGAGCCATCATCCGAGCCGCAAAAAAAGGTCGGCGATATTCTCGCCCACGCGCGCGCCGCCGCGAGCGCCGCTCCCGCGATTCCCCATCCGCTGCCCAAAGCCAAAAGCGCGCCGCGCTGGATGGCGTGGGCGGCGGTGGGCTGTGCCGCCATGACCATGACGGCGCTGGCGCTGGGCACGGTGGCGGGCGCCTCTGAGCCCGTCGGCGCGGTCAGCCACCGCCAGGAGGCTTCGTCCTTCGGCAAGGTGATCGCCCTGGCCGACAGCGGCGATGCGCGCGACCAGACAGTGCTGGCGCTGGCCTATCTGCGCGGCGATCCTATCGCCGCCGATCATCATGCGGCCGAGCGTTGGGCGCTGGCCGGAGCACAGCAGGGCGACCCGATCGCCCAATATCTGGTCGGCGCCTTCTATCAGGCGGGCGACGGCGCCGCTGATCCTGCCAACGCCTTCCACTGGTTCGAGGCGTCGGCGCTGCGCGGCAATCTCAAGGCGATGCACAATCTCGCCATCTCCTATGCCGAAGGCCAGGGCACCGAGAAGAATCCCGAGCGCGCCGCGGCCTGGTTCAACCGCGCCGCCGAGCAGGGCTATACCGACTCCCAGTTCGATCTTGCCGTGCTTTATGAGCGCGGCGACGGCGTGAAGCAGAATCCCGGCCGCGCGCTCAAATGGTATCTGGTCGCGGCGCATTCCGGGGACAAGGAAGCCTTGGCGCGCGCCGCGCAATTGGAGCAGGCGATGACCCCGGCCGCCGTGGCCGATGCCCAAAGCCAGGCCACGCAATTCATTCCAGTGGCCCACGATCTGGTCGCCAACAGCCTCTAACGGTCTTTCTTGTGGCTGCCGAAATGATAGGCGAAGACCTTGGTGAATTCGGCGCCTAAGAGAAAAATCTGCGCCGAGTAGTAGCCCCAGACCAGCAGCACGATCACTCCGCCCGCCGCGCCATAGATGTTGGCGACCAGGAAGCGCGAGATGTAGAGCGAGATCAGGGCCTGTCCGCCGAGGAACAGCAGCGCGGTGCCCATCGCGCCCAGGATCACGTCGCGCCAATAAAGCTCGATGTTGGGCATCAGCTTGTAGATCAGCGTGAAGAGAAGAGAAATCATCACAAAGGACATGCCGGGATTGACCACGTCGATCACGAACTGGCTGTGCGCGGTGTCGTAGTTGAGGAACCGTCCCAACACGCCGATGCCGGCCGCGACCACCAGCGACACCATGAAGAGGAATCCCAGCAGCACCACCAGCGCCAGGCTCAACACCCGCCCGCGCAGGAGCTGGTAAAAATAGGATTCGTGGCGCGGCGCCCTCCAGATCACATTGAGCGCGTCCTCCATTTCCGTGAACACGCCGGAGGTGGTGACGATGAGGGCGAGCAATCCCACCAGACTGCCCTGGATGCTGTGATGAATGCCGCGCGCATGGACGATGGCGTCCTGAACCAGATCGGCGCTTTGCGCGCTCATCATTTTGCGCAGTTGGTAATGCACCGCGGCCGATGCCGCCTTGGGGCCCAGCACCAGGCCGGCAATGGCGGTGGCGACGAACAGGACAGGCGCGATGGCGGTGACGGTGTAAAAAGCGATCGCCGCGCCCCTGGTGAGGGCATTGTCGTCGATGAAGGCGGTAAAGCCCTCCTTGAGCATCCTGATCAGACGCCCGGTCCAGAAACGCCGCATTTCATTTTTCCCGATTGCCGCGACTTCAACGTTTTGGAACTCAAGGCCGTTTCTCAGTTTTTGTGAAGCCCAATCAGGGCCCTACGCGTTTGGATGGGGCGGGAGGCATCTATGTCTTTGGCCAAACACGCGGAAAACCCCTTCTGGCACCAGGTCTGGCGCGACCTGGTGGTGGCGGATTTCCGGGATTTCCGCTTCTCCTGGACCGGCCTTATGCGCTGGACAGGCACTGTGGTGCTGGCGGTCCTGGTCGCGCTGGTGATCACGCTTTATTTCCTGGACTGGAATCTGATGCGGGGCCCGATCTCGCGTTATTTGAGCCATCGCTATGGCCGTGTGGTGGAGATCCAGGGCGACCTCAAGGTGGATCTGTTCCGCCGGCAGCCGCATGTCTCGGTGGACGATCTCGTCATCGGCAATCCCTCATGGCTCGCACCTTCCCAGCCGGAGGCCGCGCGCCTGCGTCATGCCGCGATCGAATTCCGCCTTTGGCCCGCCTTGTTTGGCCACTTGGTGCTGCCCTCGGTGGAATTCGATCGGCCGGAATTTTTGCTGGTGCGCCAGAGCGACGGCCGCACCAACTGGGACAGCACCCATCCCGGCGCCAAGTGGAACATACCGCCCATCCAGCGCTTCATTGTCAGTGACGGCCATGTCGAGATCGCGGACGCAGTCCGCCATCTTGAATTCCGGGGCATCATATCTTCCGAAGAAGAAGCGGGCGGGAAAGGCGCAGCCTTCCATCTCGACGGCGATGGCACGCTCAACGCCGAGAAATTCACCGCCACCGTCGAAGGCGGTCCCTTGATCCATGTCGATGAGAGCCGGCCCTACGACTTCACGGCCAACGTGTCGGCCGGTCCCAGCCATGTGATCGTCAACGGCCAGGTCATCCATCCCTTCCATCTCGATCAGTGGAGCGGCCATGTGATCGCGACGGGCAGGACGCTTTCCGAACTCTATGCCTTCACGGGCATTCCGCTTCCCGCCACCCCGCCCTACCATTTGAGCGGGGCCCTCAAGCGCGACGGAAGCTTCACCAGCGTCAACGATCTCTCCGGCACGGTCGGCCGCTCGGATGTGCATGGCTACATCACCGTGGACGGGTCCGGGCGCGTGCCCGACCTGCACGGGCATGTGTCGTCGCGGGTGCTGGATTTCGACGATCTGGGCGCCTTGTTCCGCGGCGGCAAAACCCCGGCCGAGACCGGCAACATGCTTCTGCCCGACGTGACACTGCACACCGGGGAACTGCGCCAGGTGAATGGCGAACTGGATTACGACGCCGACGCCATCGCCAGCCGCGATTTTCCCCTGCGCGGCCTTTCCACCCATGTCAGCATCAGGAATGGCGTGATGACCCTGAAGCCGCTGGCCTTCGCGTTCACCCAAGGCAAACTGTCGGGCGCCTTGACCATTGACGCGCGCAGGGATGTGCCGCTGACCAAGATGGATGCGCGCATCACCGACATCCATATCGAGCATTTCATCAAGAGCGCCGAGAAGCCGCTGTCCGGCGTGGTGGAAGCGCGCGCCCAGCTCACCGGCTCGGGCGCCTCGGTGCACAAGGTGGCGTCCAGCGCCAGCGGCACCGTGACCGCCGTGGTGCCGCAAGGAGCGATGAAGAAATCCCTGGCGGAGTGGATGGGCGTCAATGTCCTGTCCGCGCTGGGCTTGAGCCTTTCCGGCGACCAGTCCCAGACCGGCCTGCGCTGCGCGGTGATGAGCTTCAACGCCCAAAACGGTATCTTGAATTCGCAGCAGATCCTGATCGACACCGAACCGACTCGGGTGGATGGCCATGGCGACATCAATTTGAGGGACGAGACATTGGCTTTGACCCTTCAAGGCAATCCCAAGCACTTCCAGCTGCTGCGCCTGCGGGTGCCGATCGAACTATCCGGCACGCTGAGCGCGCCCACGATCAGCGCGAACAAGAAGCCGGCCATCGTGCAAGGCGCGTTGGGCGCGGGACTGGGTGTCCTTTCTCCCTTCGCGGCGATCCTGGCCTTTGTCGATCCGGGCTTGGCCAAGAACGCGGATTGCGCCGCGATCCTGGCCGATGCCAGGAGCCAGGGTGCGCCGGTGAAAGCGTCGGCGGTGGCAAACGCACCCTCCAAATAGCCCTAAAAGCAAGGGCAAAATTTTCGTGACCCCGGCTTGCGGTTCGGGTCGGGTTCCCCATCTTTGCTCTCGGGTTAAGAAGGGCGTCCGCCCATGAAAATGTCCGGTATTTTGCCGAAATTCCTTGCCGTGCTGGGGCTTTCGCTGGCCCTGGCGGGTTGTGGCGTCAATGCTATCCCTACCAAGGACGAGGCGGTGAAGGCGCGCTGGGGCGATGTGCAGGCGGCTTATCAGCGGCGCAGCGATCTGATTCCCAATCTGGTTTCGACCGTGCAGGCCTATGCGACGCAGGAAAAGACCGTGCTCACCCAGGTGACCGAGGCGCGCGCTCAGGCCACCCATGTTTCGGTTGACGCCTCGACCATCACCGATCCGCAAGCCTTCGAGAAATTCCAGAACGCGCAGAACCAATTGTCGGGCGTGCTGGGGCATCTTTTGTCGATCACCGAGAATTATCCCGATCTCAAATCCAACCAGAATTTCCTGGCGCTGCAGGCGCAGCTGGAAGGCACCGAGAACCGGATCGAGATCGCGCGGCGCGACTACAATTCGGCGGTGCAGGACTACAACACCGAGCTTCGCACCTTTCCCGGCGTGATTTGGGCTTCGACGGTCTATAAGTCGCAGAAGCCGGCGCAGCAATTCGCCGCCAGCACCACCGCACAGGGCGCGCCGGTGGTGAATTTCAACGGCCAGACGCAGCCCAGCACCGCGACCGAGCCGCCACCGCCGCCCGTTAATCCGTGATGCGGTTTTTCGGGGCTCTGATCGCGTTCCTGATTTTGGCGCTGCCCGCAACAGCGGCGCCAAAATTCCCCACGCTTAGCGGGCGGGTGGTGGACGACGCCCATGTCCTGTCGGATCAAGCCAAAGGCGATCTCGACCAGAAGCTGGCGGCGCTGGAAGCCAAGAATTCGCGCCAGCTTGTGGTCGTCACGATTCCCTCGCTTCAAGGTTACGACATCGCCGATTACGGCTACCAGCTGGGGCGGGCATGGGGCATAGGCCAGGCCAAACTTAACAATGGCGTTTTGTTCATCGTCGCGCCCACCGAGCATCGCGTCCGCATCGAAGTGGGCTATGGCCTGGAGCCGATCATCACCGACGCCTTGTCGGAAGTGATCATCCAGCAGGCGGTGCTGCCCAAATTCCGCACCGGCGATTTCAGTGGCGGAGTTGAGGGCGGTGTTGACGCCTTGATCCAGCAATTGTCGCTCGATCCGTCCCAGGCCGAGGCCAAGGCCGCCGCCGCCGCGCAGCAGGCGCAGGGCGACCAAGGCGCCATGAGCGGCGCCAGCCCGCTGTCCATCCTGGTGATCATCCTTTTCGTCGCCATCGCCTTCGGCCGCATCTTCGGCGGCTTCGGCTTCCTGCCCTTCCTGTTGCTGGGCGGCCTGGGCGGCGGGCGCAGCTATGGCCGTTATGACGGCGGCTTCGGCGACGGCGGTTTTGGGGGCGGCGGCTTTGGCGGGGGCGGGGGCGGGGGCGGCAGTTTCGGCGGCGGCGGAGCGTCGGGAAGCTGGTGATGCTGACCAAGGACGATCACGCCCGCATCGCCAAG
Source organism: uncultured Alphaproteobacteria bacterium (assembly GCA_963766265.1). Classification (GTDB taxonomy): domain Bacteria; phylum Pseudomonadota; class Alphaproteobacteria; order Micropepsales; family Micropepsaceae; genus Rhizomicrobium. Next base: position 1,504,725 of record CAVXYX010000004.1, on the reverse strand, counting down.
GCCATCGCCGACGCCGAAAGCAAAAGCGCGGGCGAGATTTTCTGCGTGCTGACCCACGAAGTCTCGCGCTATCGCGAAGTTCCGCTGGCCTGGGCTGCGATCGCCGCGTTCGTGTTGCCGCCGCTATTCACCGCCGCCGGATTGAATTGGCTGGCCCAGGCCGATTTGGTGTCCACCTGGACCGATGAGACCGCACGCGCGACGCAAAGCCTGATCCTGGGCGCGCTCAGCACGTATACGTTGTTGCAGGCGGCCATCTTCGTGATCGTGGCCCTGATCGTGGCGCAACCGGCGGTGCGCCGCGCGCTCACGCCCAGGTTCCTCAAGCGTCACCGCGTGCGCCAGGTGGCGCGCCACCATTTTGCCGCCTCGGGCGCCAAGCTCAGTCACGCCGAGCCGCATATCCTGATCTATGCCTCGCTGGGCGACCGGCAGGTGGAACTGGTGGCGCACCATGCGATCCATGATGCGGTGGGCGAGGGGCCTTGGAACGCGGCCGTTGCCGCGGTCGCCGAGGGCATGAAACAAAAGAGGCCCGCCGACGGCTTTGTCCGCGCCATCGGGATTTGCGGGGAGGCTTTGGCGGCGCATTTTCCCGCGAACGGCCCGCACCAGAATTTTTTCCCCGACGATATTCTGGAAACTTGATCCGCGCGCCGTAACAATCGGCAACCATTCGCGCTTCTCCGCCGTTATCTTCGCGAAGGGGGAATGCGAGCGGTCCCGTGACACTTCGCACGATATGGTTTTGCGCTTTGGCCCTCGCGCTGGCGGCGATTTCGGTTTCCATGGTTCCCACCCATAGCGCCGCGGCGCTCACGCCCGTCATGACCAGCCAGCTTTTGCCAGTCCATTCGCTCACCGGCGTGTCGTTTCATTCGGTAGCCGGATTCTGAAAAGGTATTTGAAGAGCCGGGGGCTTCGCCTGCCGCGGGCGGCACCTTGCTGACGCGTATCACTTCATTGAAACGATAGCGAAATGGTGCCGGCTACAGGACTCGAACCTGTGACCCCCTGATTACAAATCACGGGTACATCAGTAATTCCATCTAACGCGACATAACAAAAACGGCCTTCAATCGACGTAAAAAGCTCATATTCTGCTGAATTATATTGCATTTGTTATGTGGGGTTATTATCTTTGGGTAACAGGGCATAACAACCCATGTTTGTTACCCGACAGTTACCCGAGAGGAACCCCGTCCGATGCCAAAGGTCAAACTCACGGATGCCGCCGTGAAACGCTATAAAGCGCCCGCAGGCGGGCGGATTGATTATTTCGATGCCACGCTGCCTGGTTTTGCCCTTCGCGTCTCGGGGCCCACCGAGCGCAGTCCTGAGGGCCGCAAAAGCTGGGCCCTTTTCTACCGTTTCCACGGCGTCCAGAAGCGCCTGACTTTCCAGCCTGTCTACCCGGCGCTGGGCCTTGCCGACGCCCGGCGCAAGGCGGGCAACGCACTCGCACTCCTCTCCCAGGGCACCGATCCAGCGGCTACAGCCGCCAAGCGCGCCGGTGACACGATGGGCGCTGTCGTTGACCAGTTCATCGAGTATCACTGCGGCACCGCGGCCCGGAGAAATAAGAAAGCATGGGCACCGCGTTACGCCGAGGATTTGCGGCGCGGGTTCGACAATCATGTCCTGCCGCGGTGGAGAAACCGAGAAATCTCCAGCATTACGCGCCGGGACATCAACGATTTGCTCGACGCTGTTGCCGACGAGGGGACGAAGGTTAAGGACGCTGACGGCAAAAGGCGGCATGTGAAAGGTGGTCCAATTTCCGCCAATCGCGTTCTGGCGGCGATCCGAGCGTTGTTCAACTGGGCTGTACATCGCGGGATCGTGGACGCAACCCCCGCCACCGGGATCGAGCCGCGTGGGCAAGAGCAGGCGCGTGAACGGTTCCTAAGCGACGATGAAGTCAGAGCCGTATGGCCCGAATTTGTGGCGCGCGGCTATCCATTCGGCCACTTGTATCGTCTAGCGCTCTTAACCGGTCAGCGCCGCGATGAACTGGCCAAGATGCAGTGGGCAGAAATCGAAGAGAAGGCTGGCACATGGATTTTAGCGGCCGATCGCACCAAACCTGGCCGTGCCCATGTCGTTCCGCTTTCCGACGCGGCGATGGAAATTCTAGCAGATGCGAAAAAGCAATCCCGTATTGTCGCCGAAGGGAAAAACCGCAAGCTCGGGCGCTACGTTTTTACAACGACCGGTGACACGCCTGTTTCGGGCTATTCCAGGGCTAAGGCTGGGCTCGATAAGGCAATAGCGGCGAGACGAAAGATAGACGGCCGCGATCCTCTGCCCGATTGGCGGTTTCACGATTTGAGACGGACCACGGCGACGGGCCTCGCTGGGCTAGGCACAGCCCGCTTTGTCGTCTCACGCATCCTCAATCATGCCCAGGATGGCGTCACCGCGATATACGACAAGCACGATTACCTTTCGGAAAAACGTGCTGCTCTTGACGCGTGGGCGCTGCGATTGCGGAGCATCATTGATCCCAGCCCCGCTGACAATGTCTTGCCCTTGAAAGGTCGCGCCCGTGGTTGACCAGACCCTCGATGCGCACATTTGGAACGAGATAGGGCTCCTTGAGCGACTATGGAAGGAAAAATCCTTTGGGGCGCTCCCGGAGATAATCAAAGGCTGCGATAATCTTAAGGTCCCGCTGCCGCCGTTTGCACTCGGACCTGTGCTTCACTGCATCCTTTTCACCTTGGACAACGAGAAATTTGGCGGGCGCTCGGGCAATCATGCGGCATTGGCGAGGGAGAAATCTATGCATCGGCTGCGTTACTGGATGGTGGGGTTGCTCCGTAGCGAGATCAATCCCAAAACCGGTAAGCCTGTCAGTCTGGCTGCGGCCTGCGAAAGTGTCTCTGAGGCGCTGCGTAAGGGGGATGCCCGGGGATCGCCGCTGGCTGTAAAAAATAGCCATCGGCTGGTCAAGAAGGCCATAAAAGCCGGGCATGGCGCGGAGTTCGGTATCGTTGGGGAAAACGGTACCGGAAATTCGCCGAATTAAAGTACCTTCACCGGCGCTAACGTAAGCCATCAAGTGTCTCCGAATACGAATCGGAGATGACGCATGGACAAACCGTCTGACGACAGGATGGTCCCCGCCGCGTACGTGAAGGAGCACTACGGCGGTGTGAGTAACATGTGGATCCATCGCCGCTTAAAAAACGATCCTACCTTTCCTCGGCCACGCTATATCGGGCGGCTTCGATACTGGTTTCTGTCCGAGATTATCGATTACGACGCCGCGCTCCCGAGCACGACTGATGCCCCGTTGCCCTTCGAGCTCACCAAGGTTGCGAAGCACCGGCCAGAAGTGCTCCCGAGCAAGACTGCGGAACAATTGCCCTTCAAGCGCACCAAGGTTGCGAAGCACCGGCCACGCGGCCGTAAAGCTGTCGCCAGCAAAGCGGAAAAAAATCTCGAACGCGGCATTCAGCGCATTCAGCGCACCAAGGTTGTGAAGCCTCGGCCAGGTGAGCTCAAGGAAAGGGCCCCCACATGACCTCGCGCATCGCGTCTAGCCGCGCTGGACCATCCCAAAACGAAAAGGCCGCCACGGCGCAAACCGTGAACGGCCTAAGAGATGATCCGCAGGCAAGCAAGATCGGTACCGAAGATAGGCCGAACACCGCCGTCGCGCAACCGCGGCTCCGCTTGATCGCGATACGTCGCCTTCGCTCCCAGCAACCCTGGCGCATGACACGAATTCGCGGAGGCGCGCCATGAGCAACGAGAATGACAAGGGCGATCCGCTCGACGATCTATTCCCACGTGTCGCCAAAAGCGCAGCGGAGGTGTTTGAGCCGCGGACCTTCGAGGCGTTGCGCGCGCTCAAGCAGCGCGACCCGCAACACTATGAGGAGACAAGGGCGCGGCTCAAAACCATGAAAGGGGTGCGCATCGGCGAGCTGGATAAGGCGATCGCGCGCGACAATGGCGAAATGCGCGCGCGAGCGCAGGCCGATATGCTGATTGACCTCGCCAAGGAGGACGAATTTTTTAGAGATGGCGCTGGAATTGCCTATGTCGACGTCCCAGTCGACGGTCATCGTGAGACCTGGAAGGTCAACTCAAAGGCGTATAAAGAAATCGAAATTCAGCGGTTTTACAAAGCTACCGGGAGCGCACCCAATTCCGAAGCGATGACCGCCGCGATTGGTTCGCTCCGCGCGAAGGCACGCTTCGAACGCATTACCCGTGAGGTCTATGTGCGCGTCGGCGCACTCCCCGACCTTGGCGTCATCTATGTCGATCTCTGCAATGACAAATGGGAAGCGGTTGCAATTTCCAAGACCGGCTGGAAAGTGGTGTCAGAACCCGCGATCGGGTTTCGCCGCGAGCGCGGCATGCTGGCGCTGCCCTCGCCGGTTCATGGCGGCTCAATCCATGCGCTTCGGCCATTTCTGAATTTGAAAAACGAGCATGATTTCGTGCTGGTGGTTCACTGGATATTGGCGGCGCTGCGCGGCGAGGGACCGTACCCGGTGCTCGCCTTGGCCGGCGAACAGGGCAGCGCAAAATCGACCACCACCAAGATCATACGCAGCCTGGTCGATCCCAATGTCGCCTCGTTGCGCTCCACGCCCAGGGAGGAGCGCGATCTGTTTATCGCAGCCAACAATTCCCATGTGCTGGCGCTCGACAATGTGAGCGGGCTGCCGACGTGGATCAGCGACACCATGTGCCGCATCTCGACAGGCGGCGGGTTTTCCAGCCGCCAGCTGTTCACTGACGACGAGGAATCGATGTTCAACCTGATGCGGCCGCAGATCATCAACGGCATCGAGGACATGGTCACGCGACCCGATCTGGCCGACCGCTCGCTGCTACTCACCCTCGACCCCATCCCCGACAGCGAGCGGCGCACCGAGGCCAAAATGTGGGCCGATTTCGAGAGCGAGCGGCCGAAGATCATGGGCGCGCTGCTCGATGCGGTGGTGCAAGGCCTGATTGCGCTTCCGAATACCCACCTTCCCCGCATGCCGCGCATGGCGGATTTCGCGACGTGGTCGGTCGCCTGCGAAACCGCGTTATGGCCCGCGGGTACGTTCATGCGCGCCTACGAGGAAAACCGCGCCGAGGCGGTCGAGCAGATCATCGAAGCATCGGCCATTGCTTCGACCGTTCGCCAGCTGATGTCGAACCGGCTGGAATGGAAAAGCTCAGCGTCCGAGCTTCTGACCAAGCTCACCGAGATGGTCGATCCGCAGACCGCCAAGTCGCGCGGCTGGCCCAAGGCGGCCAATGCCCTATCCCGCCAATTGCTGCGCCGCGTCGCCTCGACGATGCGCCGCACCGGCATCGAGATCGAGTCCCTGTGCGAGGGTCACCGCAGAGATCGCAAGATACGCATCTTCCGGAGCCGCCTGGGCGCTCAAAGTTCGAATGGCACCGATGTGGACATACCTTCCGGCGGCCCAGAGGAAGGGAAAACATCGTCTGCATCGTCTGCATCGTCTGCACCCAATGGATCCAATGGGTTAGGTGCGGACGATCATGGAACCGGGATCGTCCGCAATCGTCAGCAGGATCGTCGGCATGGCGATCCGCTCGATATTTTTGACGCTGCTGACGATGACGCTGGCGGTGCAGACGATCATGAAATTGAGGATCGTCAGCACTAAGCGCTTGAAAGAATTGAGAACAGACGATGCAGACGATGCAGACGATCTTTTGCATACCGCTGGGGTGCCGGAAGGCACGATGCCTGGCCGCGGCAGTGCCCGGGGGGGGATTTAGCGCGAAGAAATGCGCTTCGGCTCGAAGCGCCGTGGGGCAAAAAAAAACGCAAAGTCACCTTTTCGCATGGGGGTGGGAACTTTGCCTGACGGCGTAGCCATCCTTGCCTGACCTCGGCCCCACCGCCGACCTGGCGCGCGTGAGGCGGCTGCTCGACGAGATCAGCACCGCGGTCGACGATGGGGGCGCGGATCTCGCGCGCCTGAGGCCGCCGCTCGACGAGATCATCGCCGTGGTCGACGAGATCATCGTCGAACGTGGATTGACGGCGGAATCCCTTGCCGAAGCGGCTGAGGATGACCTATGGCGCGACACCGCCACGATCTCTCAGCTTTTCAATATCTCGGGCGATACCGTTCGCGACCTATGCGAGAACCAGGGCATGGGGAAAAAATGTGGCGGGCGTTGGTTGGGGTATTTGCCAGCATTCCAAGAATGGCAACAGCGCCGCGAGGCGAAACTGATGGCAACCCTTCTGCGCGAGAGTGCCCCAAACGGGAGAGAACCAACCCCAAACGGGAGAAAATCAGATGGCACACTCCCGTTTGCCCCGCGATCCTGCGGTCGTCCATGAAGGAGGACCGCAATGGCGGACTATCAATCGCAGATCCAGGCACACGCCCGGGAGCGAGCGGGCGAGCTTGCGCTGGTCGCAAAACTGTTGCTCGAAGCAACTGCCACCGGTCGCACCGTCAACAGCATTGTTGACGAACGCCGCTTGCCGCCAGGCGTCAAGGCGTTCCTGACCAAGGCCGGTGTCGGCGCTGGCACCACGACCGATCCAGACTTTGGCTCGGTGCTGGTGGACCAGGTGCAGGCCATTTCAAAGACATTCCTCGCGACGCTGCGCAATCGCTCGATCTATTTTCGCGGTCTCGACAGCGGTTTCCTGCTCGCGCCACTGCGGGTGAGACTTGGTGTCACGACGGCGGCCGCGACCGCCTGGCTGGTCGGAGAGGGCAAAGCTGTTCCCATCAGCCGGCTGACGATGAAAAACGACATCTTGTCGCCGCACAAAGTATGCGCCCTGACGATCGTGTCGGACGATGTTGCGGCGTCCCAATCGCCCGGCGCGCAAAATTTGGTCACGGCGGAATTGCGCGGCGCAATTTCCGACACGGTGGACAAGGAATTTCTCGATTTGGTGGTCGACGGCTCGACGCCTGTGCTGGTTGGCGGCGTCAAGATGCAAACCGACCTGGCGGCGTTGCTCGCCGCCGTCAACACCAGCGGTGCCGGTTATCTGTTCTTTGCAATGTCTGCGGATGTCGCCAATCGCGCAGCCCTCTCGGATATCACACACGCGATGACGCCGACGGGCGGCGAGATCGTGGGCCTGCCTGCAATGGTCTCAAGAATGATCCCCGCGGGAACGCTCTATCTCATCAACGCGGCGGCGATCGCGGCCAACGCGGGCGCGGTCGAGCTTAGTGCGTCGCAAGAGGCTGACATCGAAATGTCGGACGCGCCCACCGGCGACGCCGGCGTGCCGGCTGGGGCAACCTCGATCATCTCGATGTGGCAGACCAATGCCGTGGCCTTGCGCGCCGTCATCGAATTCGCGGCCGAACGGCTGCTCCCGAACGCGGTCGCCAAAATGACCGATATTGCCTGGACATCCTGAGATGGGCCGCGACGCACTTCTGATCCAGCGCGCAGCCGGGCAGGTGCTCGATTGGACGAGGGCGTACATTTTGCACCACGAACGCACCATCACGAAGGACATGGCCGCGCTGGAAAAGCGTTTGGACGAGCAGGAAAGTGTAATCCAGGCCCAGGGCGATCTGATCCGTACACTGATCGAAGGCCAAAACAGCGGAGGCATCCATGACGTTGCAGGAAGCAATGGACAGCGGTTTCACCGCGGTGAAGCTATACATCGATGATGTAGAAGCCATATTTAACAAGCGCATCGCCTCCATTGAGGAGCGCGCCGCCGTCGCGGAAGGGCGGCTCGCCGCCATCGAAGCCAGGATGACGGAAAAGAGCTGGGACCACGACGGCGGGCTGCGCGCGATTGCAGGAACGAAGCGATGACGGAAATGCAGATGCTGCTTTGCGAAGCGCAATTCAGCGCGCACATCGAACACCGCTTGTGGCAAGAGGTCGACGACCTTCGCGCCCAGGGTCTCGATGTCGCCGAGACTTGGGAGCAGTTGGGCGAGCAGATCGAGCGCATCGCAAAGCGCAAACACGCCATCATCGGCGAGCTCCGCGAATATCTCGACAGCGGATGGCTCAAAATCCCGGTTCAGATCGAAAGCCCGGCGATATCGCCACCAACCCGTGGTTGGTGTTTTTCACACTGGTCAATCACAAAGCAAAAGGAGAGCAGATAATGGGACGCCGTGGACCCAGGCCGAAGCCCACCAATTTGCGCGTTATCGAAGGCAATCTCTGCGGCAAAAATCCTGTCAACAGGAACGAACCGCAACCTGCAATCGCGCCGGTCTGTCCGCCGCCGCCTGACTGGCTGGAAAAGCTGGCCCAGGAAATCTGGCGCGAGGTCGCGCCGCAGCTGTGGCGCATCGGCTCGTTGACCGAGATCGATACGTTACAGTTTGCGAGCTATTGCGAGGTGCAAGGGCTCTATCGCCAGGCGGCCGAGGACCTGAAACGCTATGCCGAGCAGGACCAGGAGACACATGGCCTTTTGATCCGCAACGGGTCGGGTACCTTGGTCCAGAACCCATTGCTCCATGTCGTGAACAGCTTGCGGCGCGACGCCTTGCGGCTGGCATGTGAGTTTGGGCTGACGCCGAGCAGCCGCACCGCTATCGCCGCCATCGATCGCGGCCCCGGCCCCGGGACGAATCCGTTCGCGGCGAAGTACGGGCTGCGCTGACGGGTCATCAAGGGATGGGCGGCGCAGTTCTCGCGCCGCTGCCGAGCAGGTTCCCGTAGTTTAGAGACTTTGATGTCGGATGGAGGTCGAAAAGAAAACGCCGCCCGTTTGGGGCGGCGCTCTCAGAAACTCATAACGCGTTGGGAACTATTAGCCACCGTCGCTCATGGTTAGAACTCCACTGAAGCAGATACGATGTAACTCAGGTGGTTACGGAATTGTTCCTGCACAACCCTAGAGCCCGCATTAAAGCCCGAACGACGAATTGGCGCAACGGCCCCTAAAAGACAATGCGCCCATTATTAATGACCTCGCCAGCAGCCACTACAAGCGTCGCAACCCACGGTTCCAGCTTCTGAAAATTCGCTGCTGTCGGCGCTATTGAGGTTAACGTTGAGCGATCGCGGCCGTGTGACAAATGATTGCGTATTTGCCGCGCTGCCTGGGCGAATTTACCAAGCCCGCCCGTCGAAAATGACACCTCAGTGTCATCCTTGCTGATGATCGCCTTTTGCACAAATCCGCCGTCAAAAATAACCTGGTTTTGAAACCCATTGCGATTGCGCAGAATTTCTTGCCAAAGCAAAGACGGATTTACGCTATCGGCCAACATGGCGGCAATCCGCGCGCCATCATCCATGTCTTTTGAGCCGACAATCGTCGCGATTATTCTATCACAGAGTTGACGCTTATCTTTGAATTCGTGGGCTGTTTCCAGAAGCTGCTTTGTTCTTTGTCTTGCGGCTCTTTCAATAAACCCATGGGACGCATGTTCTATAATTCGGTACGCATAGACGAATTTCCTGCCCGCATCACCTTCCCTCAATGCCGCCCAAAAGTGAAGAAGATCGTCTTCTATAGAGCAGACATCAATTAGCTCTGGAAAAGCCTCGCGTATATATCGTGTTCTAGGTGTTGTAGCGGCGGCTTTGTCGGGGTGAACCAGAACCGTAGGCGAAGACGCATCGTAATAGCTCAAATAGAAATTCAGATGGCGAGCTAGCCGCGTAACTTTCTCTTCGTCCCAGTCGAGATTTCGTAATCCAAAAACGATAACGGTTCTCCGGGCGGGGGTGGAGCACCCCTCTTTGGTTCGGCAGCCTTTTTTAGTCTCAGGTATTGGCTAAATGACTGCAGATTTCGGTGCTGTGTATCAGATACACCTATCGGCAAAGTGTGTTCCGCGATTGCCAAGAGCCGATCGCTTGATGCCGCAAAGCTGCATTCATGTTCTGTAGTTTCAAATTTAAGAATGAATTTTCTGCCAATAATTTCCTTTTGTATTTCCGCCACAGGATACGCCGTCCAAATCACCTCCAGCTTCCTGCTGTCCTTGTGGTAGATAGCGGTGAACGGCTTCGGCAGGATCAGATGATTGAGCGCCTCAATAAGTGGCGCTCGTTCCTTGGGAAGAAGAAAAATTAGCCCATCTTCACCCCATGGCTTTGTGACAGCCAAATATGGCCCTCGCGGGCGCGTCACAAATTCAATGGCGGAATAATTGTGTTGGTCTAGAAATGGTTTTAACTCCAGCTTTGCGGTTGCAATAGCATCGGCGTCCTCTTGGTCAGACATGGTTAGGCCCCTCAGTGCCGTTCTAATCGATTTGGTAGTTGCTGGTTCAGATGAAGAAAAAACGCAAAGCAACAAGAGACCGAGAAACGCCTACGCGCGGTCCTGAAGGGCACATTTAGCGGCCCGCCCGCCCCTCGGAAGGCTATCCCAAAAAAGGACGGCACGGCTAGATCGCTTAAAAGCCCCCGCGCCGGTTCTTCCAGCGCAAAAAGCGGGCGGCAGGGTAAGAAAAATCAGGTGCGCACAGGCTGATGATGCATCTCAGGCTGTGCGAGGTCGTCCTTGATCCGTCAACCGCTTGCCACCCTGCGGCCGATGTTCAGCCTCGGTCGGATTTATCATGGTGGGCCTTTCTGATCTTGTAATCCGAGCCTGCAGCCGTGCCGCGCGCTTCATCGAACACTCGAGACAGCAAAAATCTGCGCAGCGGAATTTCGACGCCGCAATCGGGGCAGAGTTTGGGTGGTGGCTTGGGTGTGTCGGTCATTTGTCGGTCCCCATCGCTTGGGCGTTCACCTCGATCAATTCACGCAATTGGAAACCATCTGCAATTGGCCCAAATCTACCCGATCCCTTCGGCCGGTCGCCCAACCCGCCTGCACAGCTGCGCCAGGGCGGCGATTTCAAGGGTGGCGGGTATGGCTGCTACCCCCAGCTGGAACGCCCGCCAGTGGGCTCGCCTGCGCCTGTTCCACAGCCGCGCCACTATGGGCGCGCCCCAAAAGCACCACTCGCCAGATTGAAGCCCGCACTTGGAAATGCTGCGAAATGGCGCGCGCGCGATTCGAGGGCGCTCGAGCAATCGTTTTGCGCATCTTTATCGGGGTGCGACCACACGATGATTGACCCATGCAGGGGCGGCGCGTCGGGGAGGTGCTTTCGATCGTGCTCCTCTTGTTACCCGGTGTGTTACCCGAACGCGATTTCGGTTTTTATGTTTTTCGCTAAGTCCTTGATAAAGCTGGTGCCGGCTACAGGACTTCGAACCTGTGACCCCCTGATTACAAATCAGGTGCTCTACCAACTGAGCTAAGCCGGCCTAAGGCCTGAAATACGCTGCCTGTTTGCCCTCCGCAACCGCCCCCTGGCGCTTGGCATCCTGAGGGCTTGGTCGGGGCCAGGGGAGCCTGTATGAGTGGCACCCTTTCACGCGAAGCAAACCAACAGGCCATGAAACGCATTCTGATCACCTCCGCCCTGCCCTATGTCAACGGCGTCAAGCATCTGGGCAATCTGGTGGGCTCGATGCTGCCCGCCGATGTCTTCGCCCGCTTCTGCCGCGCGCGGGGCTATGACACGCTGGCGATCTGCGCCACCGACGAGCATGGCGCGCCGATCGAACTGGCGGCGCTGGAAGAGGGCATGCCGGTCGCCGATTATTGCGCCAAATGGCATCAGGTGCAGCGCGACCTGGGCGAGGCGTTCGGCCTGTCCTGGGATCATTTCGGCCGCTCGTCCTCGGCGCAGAACCGCGAACTGACGCTGCATTTCGCCCGCCAGCTCTGGAAGAACGGCTTCCTGGAAGTGCGCACCACCAAGCAGGCCTATTCCGCCACCGACGGCCGCTTCCTGCCGGACCGCTATGTGATCGGCACCTGCCCGCATTGCGGCTACGACCGAGCGCGCGGCGACCAGTGCGAGAATTGCACCCGCGTGCTCGATCCGGTCGACCTGATCGAGCCGCGCTCGGCGGTGTCGGGCGCGCAGGACATCGAGATCCGCGATTCCACCCATCTGTTCCTCAAGCAATCGCAATTCGTCGATCAGCTGCGCGCCTGGATCGACAGCCACAAGAACGGACTGGCCGCCGCATCGTCACCTCCATCGCCTACAAATGGCTGGACGAGGGCTTGCAGGACCGCGGCATCACCCGCGATCTGGAATGGGGCATTCCGGTGCCCGACGACATCGCCGACGGCAAGCTCAAGGGCAAGGTCTTCTACGTCTGGTTCGATGCGCCCATCGAATATATCGCCGCCACCAAGGAATGGGCCGACGCACAACAACAAGGGCGATGCCTGGCGCGACTGGTGGTTCGGCGACAAGGCGAAGGACGTCACCTATTGGGAATTCATGGGCAAGGACAATGTGCCGTTCCACACGGTCGGCTTTCCCGTCACGATCATGGGCATCGGGCGAACCCTGGAAGATGGTGGACCGGCTCAAGGGCTTCAACTAGCTCAACTATGACGGCGGCAAATTCTCCACCTCCGAGAAGCGCGGCATCTTCATGGACACGGCGCTGGAGGTCGCGCCCGCCGATTACTGGCGCTATTACCTGATCGCCAATGCGCCGGAAGGCTCGGATTCCAATTTCACCTGGGAGCATTTCGCCGGCATCATCAACAAGGATCTGGCCGATGTGCTGGGCAATTTCGTCAACCGGGTGACGAAATTCTGCGCCGCGCGCTTCGACGGCCAGGTGCCGGGCGAGGGCGAATATGGCGAGGAAGAACACGCGCTGATCGCCGAGCTGGACCGGCGCGATTGCTCAGTACACGGACTATATGGAAGCGGCGGAATTCCGCAAAGCGCTGGGCGAGCTGCGCGCCATCTGGGTGGCGGGCAATGAATATCTCACCAAGGCCGCGCCCTGGACCCATATCAAGACCGACCGCGCCAGGGCCGCGGTGGGCGTGCGCATGGGGCTCAATCTGGTGCACCTGTTCGCGCATCTGACCTGGCCGGTGATGCCGACGATGGCGCGGAAAATTCACGAGACGATCCAGCCGATCGCCGGCGGACCCGACCTGATTCCCTGGCCGGATCAGCCCATGGCCGAGGCGCTGGACGAACTTGGAGCCGGGCCAGCCGATCCATCCGCCGGACGTGCTGTTCGCCAAGATCACCGACGAGCAGGTGGCGGAGTGGAAACTGCGGTTTCGGCGGCGTCAGCGGCGTAAGCTGCCGCAGCGGCCTCCCAGCCATCTGGGCCCAGCGCTTCCAGCGGCGAGAAGCGCGCCTTGTAATCCATCTTCTCGGAATCGCGCACCCAATAGCCCAGATAGACATAAGGCAGTCCGCGCGCCCGCGCCGCTTCGACATGATCCAGGATCATGTAGGTGCCCAGGCTGCGCGCCTCTTCGCCGGGATGGAAAAAGCGAATAGACCATCGACAGCCCGTCGCGCAGCACGTCGCTGAGCGCCGCCGCCAGCCAAGCGTGCCGTCGGGCCGGCGATATTCCACGATATGGGTGTTGACCGGCGTCTCCTCCACCATCGCGACATAGTCGAACAGGCCCATGTCGCTCATGCCGCCGCCGGAATGGCGCGAATCCAGATAGGTGCGCAGCAGCGCGAATTGTTCGCGCGTCGCTTCGGCCGGCACCGCGGCGCGCGCCAGATCGGCTGTTGCGCCGGGCGATGCGCTTCTGGCTGCGGCTGATGGCGAATTCGTCCGCCACGATGCGCACCGAGACGCAGGCATTGCAGCCTTCGCAGGCCGGGCGATAGGCGATGGACTGGCTGCGGCGGAACCCGGAATGGGTGAGGGCTTCGCTGAGCGGCTGGGCGAGCGGCCCGGTCAGGCGGGCAAACACCTTGCGCTCCACCCGGCCCGGCAAATAGGGGCATGGCCCCCCCGGGGTGAGGAAAAACTGCGGAACGCGGCGTGTTGCGTAAGGTCGGTCACGCGCCAAGTATGACCAAGGCGGCGCGGACCCCGCAAGAAAATATCGCGTTCCAAGGTGTACGCGCGGGGCCGACTCCCGAGAAATCATGTTTACAGCTGGTGGCCGGGCGGAGCGGGCGGGGCCTCGCGCATCAGAACGATGGACAGCCGGCGATTGGCCGAGGCGTTGGGGTCTTCCGGCAAAAGCGGTTCGGAACCGGCCTTGCCCGCCACTTCGTAGATGCGGTCCGAACGCAAGCCGCCCGCCTGCAGCAGCGCCCGGGCCGCATTGGCGCGGGCCGACGACAATTCCCAGCTGTCGCCGCCTTGGCGCTGGCGTCGTTGCCGCCGGTGTGGCCGCTGATCGAGACCCGGTTGGGCAGCGGTGTCGATCACCTGGCCCACCGCCGCCAGCAACTTCTTGGTGTAGGGCATGGGTTCGGCGTGCCCTGCTGGAACATGGGCCGGCCGTCCTGATCCACCAGCTGGATGCGCAGGCCTTGCGGCGTCTGCTCCAGCATCACCTGATGGGAGAGATTGGCGAGATCGGGATTGTCCTGAATCGCCTGGCGGATGGCTTCGGCGGCATGGGCGAATTCGCCGTCCTGCGGTCGAGCTGGCGTTGGAATTGCTGTCCGAGTTCTGGCTGGCGCCGCTGGCGCCGCCCTGGGTGATGCCGGTCGGCCAGCGATTTGACCGGCGTGGCGGGCGAGGGCGGCGATTGTTTCTGCATCACCGACTGCGCGCCGCCGGCATGGGCCGATTCCTCGACCCATCACCTTGCCGCCCAACACGCCGCCCGAGCCCGACACGGTCTGGGCGATGGATTGGGGCGCGAAATAATCGGCGATGCCGCGTTTCTGTTCCGGCGTGGTGGTGTTGATCAGCCACATCAGAAGGAAGAACGCCATCATGGCGGTCACGAAGTCGGCATAGGCGACTTTCCAGGCGCCGCCATGATGGCCGCCATGCCCGCCCTTCTTGATGCGCTTGATGATGACCGGACCGTCGGCCATGTCCCACACCCTTTTTTATGCCCTACCGCTCTCGCTACATGAGGGCGGTTGAGCAGGCCCGGACGTCTTTGCGCCTCTTGGCCCAGATTACCCAGGCGGATCATGCATGAGGGCTCTTAACCGAGTATGAAGCGGACGGTGCTTGAGGTTAGCTATGCCAATGGATTCGCGGGCTTTTCGGGATGCCTTGGGCTGTTTTCCCACCGGGGTGGCAGTGGTCACCGCCGGCCAGTGCCGACCAGGGCGCGCATATCGGCATCACGGTTAATTCCTTCACCTCGGTGTCGCTGGAGCCGCCGCTGGTGTTGTGGTGCATGGACCGCCGTTCGTACCGGCACGACATTTTCGCCGGTGCGGCCGGCTTCACCGTGAGTATCCTGGGCACCGGACACAAAGACGTGTCGGCGCGCCTGGCGCGTCCCGGCGAACATTCGCTGGACGGGATCGTGTTGCTGGAGACCGAACTGGGTCCGCCGGCGCTGGCCGATTCGCTGGCGGTGTTCGAATGCGCCACCGAGAAGAAACTGGAAGCCGGAGATCACACGATCTTTCTGGGAAGGGTGTTGCGGTTTTCCCGGCCCTCGGAATCGTCGCCGCTGGTCTTTTTCCGCGGCCGCTACAGCGCGCTCGAACCGGGCCGCTGAAAGTGCCAATCTGTACAATAGTTTAGCTATCTCCGCTTAAAGTCTTGCGCGTTATAATAACGCTGCTCATATTCGGGGCATGAAAAACCTCGATCGCGACTTCGTCATCGTCCTCAACGATGTGGCGCGCAGGATGCGCACCCGCTTCGACCAATGGGCCCGCAACTATGGCATGACCAGGGCGCAAGGCCTGATCCTGACTCGCTTGGACCGCAAACCCGGCCTTTCCCAAAATGAACTGGCGATGATCTGCGAAGTCGAACCCATCACGGTGGGCCGCCTGGTGGACCGCCTGGAAGCGCGGGGCTTCCTGGAGCGCCGCCCCGATCCCGCCGACCGGCGGATCAGGCGCCTGCATCTCCTGCCGGCATCGGCGCCAGTGCTGGCCGCGATCGACGATTACAGGGAAGCGCTGGAAGAATATCTCACCGAAGGGCTCGATCCCGGGGTGCAGAAAGCAATGCTCGAGGCGCTTCTTCACATGAAGTTCAAGCTCGCCGCGGAGGCAACCCGTTCCAAACTCGCGGTGGGGGAATAATTGGGGATGAAAGTTTCGTTCATCGGCCTGGGTGTGATGGGCTATCCGATGGCGGGGCATCTCGCCCGCGCCGGAAACGACGTGACGGTATTCAACCGCACGGCGGCCAAGGCGCATGACTGGGTGAAGGAATATGGCGGCAAGGCCGCCGCCACGCCCGCCCAAGCGGTTGATGGCGCCGAAATCGTATTCGCCTGCGTCGGGCCGCGATGCCGATCTCCGCGACGTGACGCTGGGGCGTGATGGCGCTTTTGCCGCCATGGCCAAGGGCGGCCTGTTCGTGGACCACACCACCGCCTCGGCGACCATCGCCCGGGAATTGGCGGCCACGGCCGGGACGCGCGGTTTCGATTTTGTGGACGCGCCGGTGTCGGGCGGGCAGGCGGGCGCGGTCAACGGCAAGCTCACCATCATGTGTGGCGGAAGCGAGAAGCGGCTATGCCAAGGCCGAACCGGTGATGGCCTGCTTACGCCCGCCAGTCGCGGCTGCTGGGCCCCGCCGGATCGGGACAACTCACCAAGATGGTCAACCAGATCTGCATCGCCGGCGATTCTTCAGGGCCTGGCCGAAGGTTTCAGCCTGGCGCGCGCGGCGGGTTTGGACATCGAAGCCGTTGAAGAAGTGATCTCCAAGGGCGCGGCGCAAAGCTGGCAGATGGAGAACCGTTACAAGACCATGGCGGCCGGCCATTACGATCACGGCTTCGCGGTCGAATGGATGCGCAAGGATCTGGCCATTTGCCTGGACGAAGCGCGCCGCGCGGAATCAGCCTGCCGCTCACCGCGCTGGTCGATCAATTCTATGCCGAAGTGGAAAATCTGGGCGGCAAGCGCTGGGATACCTCCAGCCTGTTCGCCCGCCAGGAACAGATGCGCCGCGGAATCAAGAAAGACAAGTCATGAACAACGAGCAATGCGCCGCCGAAACCAAGACGCAAGGCAAGTCCTCCGAAGCGGAGCGTCCCTATCATCACGGCGATCTGCGCAACGGCTTGCTCGATGCCGCCCGCGCCATCCTGGAAGAAAGCTCGCTTTCCGCGCTCACCTTGCGCGCAGTGGCGCGCCGTGCCGGTGTCAGCCATGCCGCGCCCTATCGCCATTTCCCCAATCACGAGGCGCTGCTTGGTGGAATTGGGCGTGGAAGGCTTCCACGAACTGCGCCAATACATCGTCGAGGCTGCCAAGATGGCGGGCCCGGAATCCGACCGCGTCGCCAATATCGGCGCCGCCTATATGCGCTTCGTCGCCAAGCGTCCCGCCGTGGCGCGGCTGATGTTCGGCTCCCAGCTCCCCAATCGCGACAAGTTTCCGGCACTCGGCCAAGCGGCTGACGCAATCGGCGACGAGATCGGCGGGGCGTTGCACGATTCCGCCCTGGGCCTGGCGGTATGGTCGGCGGTGCATGGCCTGGCCATGCTGGTGCTGGAGAATGTGGTCGATCTGGGCCAGCGCCGCTCGGGACTGCATGTCCTGCCCAGCCGCGCGGAGATTTTGCTCAGAAGCCTGTTTTCGACAAAAGGGATTAGAGCAGAACCCGTTTGTCATGCCCGCGAAAGTGGGCATCCAGCATGTCACGGAAAATTCTAATTCCCGCCTGCGCGGGAACGGCATATTCGCTCTAGCCGCGCTTCAACAACTTGGCAGCTTCCAAAGCAAAGTATGTCAGCATGCCGCTGGCGCCGGCGCGCTTGAAGCCGGTGAGGGATTCGATTACGGCGCGCTCGCGGTCCAGCCAGCCCTTCTCGAACGCGGCCGACAGCATCGCATATTCGCCCGACACCTGATAGGCGAAGGTGGGAACGCCGAAACGCTCCTTCACCCGGCGCACCAGATCGAGATACGGCATGCCCGGCTTGACCATCACCATGTCGGCGCCTTCGTCCAGGTCCAGCGCCACTTCGCGCAGCGCTTCGTCGCCATTGGCGGGATCCATCTGATAGCTGCGCTTGTCGCCGGCCTTCAGGCTCGCGCTTTTCACTTGCGCCGAACCCACCGCGTCGCGGAACGGGCCGTAGAAAGCCGAGGCATATTTGGCGGCATAGGCCATGATCAGGGTGTTGTGGTGGCCGTGGCTCTCCAGTGCGGCGCGGATCGCGCCGACGCGCCCGTCCATCATGTCGGACGGCGCGATGATGTCGGCGCCCGCTTCGGTCTGCACCAGAGCCTGGCGCACCAGGACCTCGATGGTGGAATCATTGTGCACGTCGCCGTCGCGGATCAGCCCGTCATGGCCGTGGCTGGTGTAGGGATCGAGCGCCACGTCGCAGAGGATGCCGATCTCCGGCACCGCCTTCTTGATCGCGCGCACCGCAGCGGCAGACCAGATTGTCCGGTGTTGACGGCCTCGCGGCCGTCCTCGCTTTTCAGCCGGGGATCGGTCGAAGGGAACAGCGCGATCACGGGAATGCCCAAACGCTGCCGCTTCCTTCGCCGCCTGCGACGGCCAGGTCGACCGACAGGCGCTCGACGCCTGGCATGGACGCCATGGCTTCGCGCTTCTTCTCGCCCTCGATCACGAAGATCGGCCAGATCAGGTCCGACGGCGAGAGCGTGTTCTCGGCCACCAGCCGCCGCGTCCAGTCATGACGGCGGAGGCGGCGCATGCGTGTGGCGGGATAAGCGCTCATGGCGGATGTCTTGCCAATTCGGCGCGGGTCATGCAAGTCCGCGCCTTGCCATGCGCAATTCCGCGGTTAATCTGCCGTCATGCACGAGGCCGAGCCCCATATCCTGTTCGAGACGAGGGGCGCGCTCGGCCTCATCACCCTGAACCGGCCCGAAAGCGCTGAATGCGCTGACCCACGGCATGTGCATCGGCATGCACAAGACGCTGGAGCGAATGGGCGACGGATGATGCGCGTCACGCGCGGTGGCGATACGGGGCGCGGGCCCGCGCGCCTTCTGCGCCGGCGGCGATATCCGCGCCATGGCGCGACAGCAGCGTCGACAAGACCCCGGCGGCGGCCAATTTCCTGCGCGACGAATATCGCGCTCAATGCCCTGATCGGCGGCTTATCCCAAACCCTATGTCGCGCTCACCCACGGCGTCGTGATGGGCGGCGGCGCGGGGTCTCGGTGCATGGACGCTATCGCCTGGCCGATGACGATCCTGCTCTTCGCCATGCCGGAAACCGGCATCGGCTTCGTTCCCGATATCGGCGCGAGCTATTTTCTCTCCCGCTGTCCGGGCGAGACCGGCATGTATCTGGCGCTGACCGGCGCGCGCATCGGACTGGGCGATGCCTTGGCGCTGGGCCTGATGACCGCACAGCGTCGCCGCAGTCCGATCACGATGCCTTGATCGGCGCGGCTGGCGGCCGGCGAGGCGCCGCGAAGCGCCATTGCGCCTGTTCGCACGGCCGGCGCCGGCCGTCGCCCTTGGCGGCGCATCGCGCGCTGATCGACCTGATGTTCGCTGGCCGTTCGGTCGAAGCGGTGCTGGAGCGGCTGGACCGCGATGGCGGCGACTTTGCCGCGGAAACGGCGCGGCTGATCCGCGGCCGCTCGCCCACCTCGCTCAAGCTCGCTTTCCAGCTGGTGCGGCGCGGAAAGACGCCTGTCGCGGACCGAATGTCTCAAAATGGAATATCGCGTCGGGCGCGCGCGCCGTGATGGGACATGATTTCCGCGAAGGCGTGCGCGCCGCTCCTGCGTCGACAAGGACGGCACAGCCGCGCTGGCAGCCTTCGGTCGCTTGCCGCGGTGACAGACGCTGATGTGGCGGGCTATTTCGCAGCCGCTGGGCGCGCGCGAACTCGCGCTTTGCGCGACAATGCAGCAAAGTAAGTTCATCCTTTCTTTTCCATGACTGAGCGCGTAAGCAGGTTCCGCGCTCGCCGACAATTCGACGCATTTTACGCGCTCTTAATCACTGCGGCCTATCCTTGGCGTAACCAAAACGGGTGGGCTCCGCAAAAAGCGGAGGGGGTGTGCAAATGACGACAGCAATGGCCAAACCGCAAGCTCGCGGCGGCGCTGGAAGGCGCGTCGTCCCTGCGCAAGCATTATCTGGAGACGCTCAACCTGGTCGAGCGCCTGCATCGCCAACTTGCTCGACGTGATCAAGGACGAATTGGATCGCCGCGACGAGCGCGAGATCAATTCCGTCCAGGCGCTGCTGCTGTTCAATGTCGGCGATCAGGAATTGACCGCGGGCGAATTGCGCACGCGGGGCCATTATCTGGGCTCCAACGTCTCCTACAATCTCAAGAAGCTGGTCGAAGTCGGGCTACATCCATCACGAACGCTCGGAAGCCGACCGCCGCTCGGTGCTGGTGCGCCTGACGGACAAAGGCGAAGCGGTGCGCGATCATGCTGCGCCGAACTGTTCGACCGCCATCTGGGCTCGCTGGAAGCGGTGGGCAATGTCGGCCAGCCGACTGGACGTCGATGAATGTCACGCTCTGAAGCGCCTGGAGCGGTTCTGGATCGACCAGGTCCGCTTCCGCCTCTAACAGGCGTTCGTCGACTCAGCTCAGTCTCGCCGGCATGCCCATCCGCTTGATGGCGGCATTGCGCCGCCATGTCCGTTTCTATTGTCGCCCTGACGCTGCGGGTTGGTCAGCCGTCCTGGCCAGCCGGATGCTGGGATTCTCGGCGCCCTTCCTGCTGGGCGGCGACGTCTTCTATCTCGTCTTCCTCGTGCTCTTCATGACGATGATCGCCGACATGTCGGCGCACGAATTTCGCAACGCGCGCCAAGAGCGAGGACGAGGGCATCGCGGTCGTGATCCTGATCATCCTTGCCACCATGCTGTTCTTCTGTCACCGCGGTGTTCGAGGCGCTGAACCGCAAGCACGGCATCCAATGGGTGCCGCTGGTGCTGGCGGGGATCGGCGCGCCGCTGGGCTGGTTCGTGCTGCACACCATCATGGCGTTCCATTATGCCGATCTGCATTATTTCGACGATCCCGGACTTCGGCGGACGATGAGGGCGATCTGGAATTTCCCGGCACGGGCCGAGCCCTGTCGCCTGGGATTTTCTCTATTTCTCATTCGTCATCGGCATGACCTGCCAAGTTTCCGACGTGCAGGTGAAGACCACGGTGATGCGCCGCGCCGTGCTCTGGCACGGCGTGGTGTCGTTTTTCTTCAATACGGTCTTCATCGCCATGGCGGTCAACGCGGCGGTGGCGATGGCAAGTTAAGAATTACTCGCAATAATCGATGCGGCTTATGCTGCGCGGGGAACCGCCGATGTGACAAATTGCATAGAATCAAACACTTCTTCTGGGGTATCTTTCAAACCCTGCCAGGGAAATGATACAGGCCCTGCAAGCAGCGAAGCGGTAGGGCATTGAAAGAGCCCTCAAGCAGCGGAGCGGTAGGGCGTTAAAGGCATTCCGTCATGGCGTTTCCGTATCATCGCAGTTTCGAGGATGCCTTGACCGCGCTCCGGCGCGAGGGCCGCTATCGCGTCTTCGCCGACATCATGCGCCAGCGCGGCGACTATCCCAAAGCCGACTTCATCAGCGACGCGCACGGCGCCAATGGCGGCGGCCGGCCATCACGGTCTGGTGCTCCAACGATTATCTGAACATGGGCCAGCATCCCAAGGTGCTGGCGGCCATGCATGAAGCGATCGACGCGGTGGGCGCCGGCTCGGGCGGCACCCGCAACATCTCCGGCACCAGCCACTATCATGTCGAGCTGGAGAAAGAGCTGGCCGACCTGCACGGCAAGGAAGCGGCGCTGCTCTTCACCTCCGGCTTCGTCTCCAACGACGCGACCCTGGCGACCCTGGCCAAGATCCTGCCGGGCCTGATCATCTTCTCCGACGAATTCAACCATGCCTCGATGATCGAGGGCATCCGCCATGGCGGCACGGCCAAGTATGTCTTCCGCCACAACGACATGGCGCATCTGGAGGAACTGCTGAAGGCCGCCAATCCGGCTTCGCCCAAGCTGATCGCCTTCGAAGGCGTCTATTCGATGGACGGCGATTTCGCGCCCACCGACGCGATCTGCGACCTGGCCGAGAAATATGGCGCGCTCACCTATATCGACGAAGTCCATGGCGTGGGCCTTTACGGCCCGCGCGGCGCCGGCGTGGCGGCGCGCGACGGCACCATGGACCGCATCGACATCGTCGAAGGCACGCTGGCCAAGGCGTTCGGCGTGATGGGCGGCTATATCGCCACCTCGGCCGAGATCGTGGACTGCATCCGCTCCTTCGCGCCGGGCTTCATCTTCACCACCTCGCTGGCGCCGGCGACTCGCGGCGCGGCACCCTGGCCTCGATCCGGCACCTGAAGGACAGCGATGTCGGAGCGCGAGCGGCTGCATGACCGCGCGGCGCGCCTGAAGCAGCCGCTTGGCCGAAGCCGGGTCTGCCGGTGATGGACAGCCCCAGCCATATCGTGCCGGTGTTCGTGGGCGATGCGGCGCTGTGCAAGTCGGTGACCGACGCGCTGCTGAAAGAGCACGGCATCTATGTCCAGCCGATCAATTATCCCACCGTGCCGCGCGGCACCGAGCGGCTGCGGCTCACGCCGTCGCCTGCCCATAGCGACGAGATGATCGAGGAGCTGATCACGGCCCTCAACCTCGTCTGGGACGCGCACAAGCTTGCCCGCGCGGCTTGAGTACAGCCGCCAGAAGCGCGAAATTTTCGTCGAGTTCGTGGTGCACGGGAACATCGTCAAGGCGACGGCGATCGATGCCGCCACCGGCACCGAAGCCAGCATCGTGGGACCCGCCAAGGCCGGCCGCGAGGCGCTGGCCCAGGCGGCGATCGCGCAAGCTCGAATATGTGCTGGAAAAGAAACGCGGGCGAGACGCTAGCCGCGTTTCCGGCCGCGGCTTGCCCAAGTCCGATCTGCTTGGCGAATTCGCTGCGCCGCGCCGCATAATTGGGCGCGGTCATGGGATAATCGGCGGGCAAATTCCATTTGGCGCGATAGGCTTCCGGCGTGAGACCATATTGCGCGCGCAGATAGCGCTTCAGCATTTTCAGTTTCCTGCCGTCTTCCAGGCAGACGATGTAATCGGGCGTCACCGATTTCTTCACCGGCACGGCGGGCGCGCGCGCAAGCGGTGCCGGCTTCCGCCGCCCTGAAAGCCGCCCAGCGTGGCGTGCACGCTCTTGATCACGTTGGGCAGATCCTCGGCCGCCACGGGGTTGCTGCTCACATAGGCGGAGACGATCTCCGTCACCAGCTTGAGGATTTCTTCTTCGCTGCGATTGTCGTCACGCATGACACAGATATTCTCCATCCGGGCGCGATTACTGGAATCATGGCCGCCTATACTTGTATTCTAAAATATAGATCGCGATTTTACTACGTCATTACCGTACAAAGCGGCAAAAATCCCGGAATTCGGCCTTTTTTTCCTGCCCGGCGCCGGGTTGGGGAAGCGGCCAAAGCCGCGCTAGATTTGGTGCCGGGGGCAGGGTAAATCCGCGATCCTGCCGGACCCGTCAAGATCGGGCCGGCTTCACGAACAAGGTGGTGGCGATGTCGGCTGTGGCCCATTCCGTTCCGGAAAATTCTCGGATTTTTCACCCGCAGCCTGGCCGAGGCCGATCCGGAAGTGGCGGCCTGCCATCGCCTGACGAACTGGGCCGCCAGCGCGAGAAGATCGAACTGATCGCCTCCGAGAACATCGTCTCCAAGGCGGTGCTGGAGGCGCAGGGCTCGGTCCTCACCAACAAATATGCCGAAGGCTATCCCGGCAAGCGCTATTATGGCGGCTGCGAATATGTCGACGTGATCGAGACGCTGGCGATCGAGCGCGCCAAGAAGCTGTTCAACTGCCGGCTTCGCCAACGTCCAGCCCAATTCCGGCAGCCAGATGAACCAGGCGGTGTTCCTGGCGCTGCTCAACCCCGGCGACACTTTCATGGGGCTCGATCTGGCGGCGGGCGGCCATCTCACCCATGGCTCGCCGGTCAATATGAGCGGCAAATGGTTCAAGCCGATCCCCTATGGCGTGCGCCGCGACGATCATCTGCTCGACATGGACGAGATCGCGACAAGCGCGCGCGAGCACAAGCCCAAGCTGATCATCGCCGGCGGCACCGCCTATTCGCGCATCTGGGACTTCAAGCGCTTCCGCGAGATCGCCGACGAAGTCGGCGCGTATCTGATGGTGGACATGGCGCATTTCGCCGGCCTGGTGGCGGGCGGGGCGCATCCCTCGCCCGTTGCCGCACGCCCATGTGGTGACCTCGACCACGCACAAATCCCTGCGCGGCCCGCGCGGCGGCCTGATCCTCACCAATGACGAGGCGATGGCCAAGAAGATCAATTCCGCCATCTTCCCCGGCCTGCAAGGCGGTCCTCTGATGCATGTGATCGCCGCCAAGGCGGTGGCGTTCCAGGAAGCGCTGCAGCCCGACTTCAAGATCTATGCGAAGAATGATGGTCGAGAATGCCCGCGCCCTGGCCGAGACCTTGAAAGAGCAGGGGCTCGATATCGTCTCCGGCGGCACCGACAATCACCTGATGCTGGTGGATCTGCGGCCCAAAAAGGCCACCGGCAAGGTCGGCGGAAAAGGCGCTCGACCGCGCCTTCATCACCTGCAACAAGAACGCCATTCCCTACGATCCGGAAAAACCTTTCGTCACCTCGGGCATCCGGCTGGGCACGCCCGCCGGCACCACGCGCGGCTTCGGTCCCGCCGAATTCCGCGAGATCGGCAAGCTGATCGTGGAAGTGGTGGACGGCCTGGCCAACAAGAACCATGAAGAAGGCGATCCCGCAGTGGAAGCCAGCGTGCGCACGCGCGTCAGCGAACTCTGCCGCCGTTTTCCGATCTATTGAGAGGCCTAAGATGCGCTGCCCCTTTTGCGGACATGACGACAGCCAGGTGAAGGACAGCCGTCCTTCCGAGGACAATTCCGCCATCCGCCGCCGGCGCCATTGCCCGGAATGCGGCGGCCGCTTCACCACCTTCGAGCGGGTGCAGCTGCGCGAATTGATCGTGGTGAAGAAGAACGGCCGGCGCGAGGCCTTCGACCGCGACAAGCTGGAGCGCTCGATCAATCATGCGCTGCGCAAGCGCCCGGTGGAGCGCGAGCGGGTGGACCGCATGATCACCGGCATCGTGCGCCGCCTGGAATCCATGGGCGAGAACGAGATTCCCGCCAACATGATCGGCGAATTGGTGATGCAGGCGCTGGCCAGCCTGGACAAGGTCGCCTATGTCCGCTTCGCCTCGGTCTATCGCAATTTCCGCGAGACCCGGGATTTCGAGACCCTGATTGGCGAGCTGGAAGGCGATAAGGAATAACATGTTTATGCCCCTTCCGCCCTTCGCACGATCGAGAGCGTGCTACGGGCACCTCTCCCACCAGCATGCTGCGCATGCGCGGGGGAGGCGGGCCTCAGCCAAGCTTCTAGATCGTCGTGGTCATGAATAATAACAACAACGAATCTCGTCACGCCGCGCGGCTGGCCGCCGTGCAGGCGCTCTATCAGATGGAACTGGCGGGCGGCGGCGCGGAAGAAGTCGCCGAGGAATTCATCGCCCATCGTTTCGGCGACACGCCCACCGACGCGGATTTTTTCAAAAGCATCCTGGAAGGCGTGCCGGCGCATCAGGCGGAAATCGACAAAGCCATTGCCGGCTGCCTGTCAGCGAAAACTGGACCCTGGCGCGGGTGGATTCCATCCTGCGCGCCATTTTGCGCGCGGCGGCCCTTGAGCTGGTGGCGCGGCGCGATGTCCCCGCCAAAGTGGTGATCGACGAATATGTCGGCATCGCTCATGATTTCTTCGCCGGCGACGAGCCCGGTTTCGTCAATGCCGCACTGGACCGGATGGCGCAGCGAAAAAGCGCGCCAAGGAATTCGGCCTGCCGGTGCCGGACGACGAGCTGGACTTCTGAGCGGACATGGATGAGTTCGACCTCATCGCCCGCTATTTCGCGCCGCTTGCGAAAGACCCCGGTGCGCTGAAGCTGAAGGACGATGCTGCCTTTATTCCGCCCCGGCCGGGCTTCGATCTGGTGATCACCACCGACCAGATCGCCGTTGGGCACGGATTTCTTCCCCCACGATCCGCCCGCCAGCGTGGCAAAGAAGGCCTTGCGGGTGAATCTGTCCGATCTCGCCGCCAAAGGCGCGAGCCCGGAATATTATCTGCTCAATCTCGCGCTGCCGCGCCCGATGCGGGAAGAATGGCTGGCGGATTTCGCCGCCGGCCTTTCGGAAGACCAGCGGCAATTCGGCCTCTCGCTCTTGGGCGGCGACACTTCCGCCACCGAAGGTTCCTTGAGCATATCCGTCACCGCGATGGGCTTTGTGCCGGCAGGCCGGATGGTGAAGCGCGCGGGCGCGCGGGTGGGCGATGCGGTCTATGTCACCGGCACGATCGGCGACAGCGCCGGAGGGCTTGCCATCTTCAAACGGGAAAAGCATCAGCTCACCGACGCACAGCGAGACCATCTCACAAAGCGTTATCAGGTGCCGGAGCCGCCGGTTGCCTTCGGGGCGGGACTTTTCGATCTGGCAAGCGCGTCTGTCGATGTCTCTGACGGCCTGATCGCCGATCTCGGTCATGTGGCCGAAGCGTCGAATGTGAGAATCGAACTCGAAGCCGAGGCAATCCCGCGCTCCGACGCTCTGCGCGCATTTTGGGGCGAGGGGACCGATGCCATTCTGCGCGCCGCCACAGCCGGCGACGACTATCAGATTGCCTTCACTGCGCCGCCCGGTTTGAGCGGGCCTTTTGCGCGCATCGGCGAGGTCCAGGCGGGCGAGGGGATCAATCTTACTTTCAAAGGAGAGCGAATTGCGGTCCCCAAGCCGGGTTATCGGCATTTTTGAAGTATTCGGATTGTCAGAGCGTGGCGGAAACCCGGCGGGTTGAACATGTTCATCCCTATCGGGGATGCCATGGACTTCCTGTCCCTTGAACAACAGCCTGATAGCGTCAATGCAGACGCGCAAACGGGCCATTAAGGATTTTCTAACCCTGTTTTGCCAGTCTCGGGCGTGATGCGCGCGCCAGCCACCGCCCTTTTTCTTTGCTGTCTCGCCGCGCCGGCTTTGGCGGCCGCGCCCCCGCAGCCTTCTTCCGGCAAGGCGGGCGTGCCCGGCACCAATGTGGAGATGCCGTTCCTGATGGCGCCGCTGACCGGAAGCGACGGCAAATTGTCCGGCTATGCCTATATCTCCACCCGTCTCACCGCCGCCTCCGACGGCAGGGGCATTGGATGTGCGCGACAAGATCGCCTTCATCCAGGATGCCTTCGTGCGCGACGTGAACGGGGCCAGCATCGCCAAGGCCGCCGATCCGGTCGCGGTGGATAATCCGGCATTGGAGGCTCGCCTCCTCGCCGATGCCAAGCCGGGTGATGGGCTCCGGAAAGGTGGCATCCATCGCCATTGTCCAGTTCCAGATCGCGCCGCTTCATCCCAACCCGGCGATTACGCCCGCGACAACGCCTCCGCCCGAGACCGCCTCCGCCGCCTTGGCGGCGGACAAGCCGGTCAAGACACCCTAAGAAACGGCAATTCCCGGGCCGAAAACGGGCCCGACCCCGCGCGGCGTACAGGCGGGACGGCAAATTTAGCGCAAAAGCGCTGTTGCTTGGCCAAGAGCCTTTTGGCAAATTCCGGCCGCCCTTGAAGCGGTCCCTAGCGGGCCGGCCATTGGGATCGGTGCAACGCCGATCGATACATTTCAAACGAGGGACATCCATTATGAATTCCGTACTTCTGATCATTCTTTGCTGCGGCGTGCTGGCGCTGCTCTATGGCGGCTGGACCATCCGGTCCGTGCTGAGCCTGAGCGCCGGCAATGCCCGCATGCAGGAAATCGCCGCCGCGATTCAGGAAGGCGCCAGCGCCTATCTCAACCGCCAATACACCACCATCGCCATGGTCGGCGTGGTGATCTTCGTGCTCGCCATCTATTTCCTGGGCTGGCAGGTGGGCCTCGGCTTCCTGATCGGCGCGGGCCTTTCGGGCGCGGCCGGCTATATCGGCATGTATGTGTCGGTGCGCGCCAATGTGCGCACCGCCGAAGCCGCGCGCTCAGGGTCTGGCGCAGGGCCTCTCGGTCGCGTTCCGCTCCGGCGCCGTCACCGGCATGCTGGTGGTGGGCCTGGGCCTGCTCGCGCGTGGCCGGTTACTTCACCGTTCCTCACCATGGGCTCTGGGCCTCAGCCTGAACGATCCGGCGCAAAGCCGCATCATCGTGGACTCGCTGGTCGGCCTGGGCTTCGGCGCCTCGCTGATCTCGATCTTCGCCCGTCTGGGCGGCGGCATCTTCACCAAGGGCGCCGATGTCGGCGGCGACATGGTGGGCAAGGTGGAAGCGGGCATTCCCGAAGATGACCCGCGCAACCCCGCCACCATCGCCGACAATGTGGGCGACAATGTCGGCGACTGCGCCGGCATGGCGGCCGATCTGTTCGAGACCTTCGCGGTCACCACGGTCGCCACCATGGTGCTGGCCTCGATCTATTTCACCGGCGCGCTGAAAGTTCACCTTGATGCTCTATCCGCTGGCCATCGCGGGCATGAGCATCATCACCTCGATCATCGGCACCTTCTTTGTGCGCCTGGGCGCGTCGCAGCAACATCATGGGCGCGCTCTACAAGGGCGTGATCGCCACCGTGGTCCTGTCGCTGATCGGGCTGTGGCCGCTCACCAACTGGCTGATCGGCATGGACACGCGTGCTCACCAGCGGCTCGCTCGAGCTATCACCGGCATGACCTTGTTCTGGTGCGGCCTGGTGGGCCTGGCGGTGACCGGCGCGCTGATCTGGATCACCGAATATTATACCGGCACCAATTTCCGTCCGGTGCAGCTCGATCGCGAAATCCTCGGTGACGGGCCACGGCACCAATGTGATCCAGGGCCTGGCGATTTCGATGGAATCGACCGCGCATGCCGGCGCTGGTGATCTGCGCCGGCATCGTCGTCACCTATCTGCTGGCGGGCCTGTTCGGCATCGCCATCGCGGTGTCCACCATGCT
Source organism: uncultured Alphaproteobacteria bacterium (assembly GCA_963766265.1). Taxonomy (GTDB): domain Bacteria; phylum Pseudomonadota; class Alphaproteobacteria; order Micropepsales; family Micropepsaceae; genus Rhizomicrobium. The sequence goes on along the minus strand of CAVXYX010000004.1, from coordinate 1,475,797 downwards.
GTCGCTGGCGGGCATGGTCGTGGCGCTCGATGCGTTCGGTCCGGTGACCGACAATGCCGGCGGCATTGCCGAGATGGCCGGCCTTGAAGGCGATGTCCGCAAGACCACCGACGCGCTGGACGCGGTCGGCAACACCACCAAGGCGGTGACCAAGGGCTATGCCATCGGTTCGGCCGGTCTTGGCGCGCTGGTGCTGTTCGCGGCCTATACCCAGGACCTGAAATATTTCGCGGCCCAGGGCACCGGCTTCTTCGCCGGCCTGATCGTTCCGACCTTCAGCCTGGCCGATCCCTGGGTGGTGGTCGGCCTCTTCTTCGGCGGCATGCTGCCGTATCTGTTCGGCGGCATGGCGATGACGGCGGTGGGCCGCGCGGCCGGCGCCGTGGTCGAGGAAGTGCGCAAGCAGTTCCGCGAAATGCCGGGCATCATGCAGGGCACGCAGAAGCCCAACTATGCCCGCGCCGTGGACCTGCTCACCAAGGCCGCGATCCGCGAGATGGTGATTCCGTCGATGCTGCCGGTGTTCTCGCCGATCGTGCTGTTCGTGCTGGTGCATTGGATCGCCGGCAAGACCCAGGCCTTCAACGCGCTGGGCGCCATGCTGATGGGCGTGATCGTCACCGGCCTGTTCGTCGCCATCTCGATGACCTCGGGCGGCGGCGCCTGGGACAATGCCAAGAAGTTCATCGAGGACGGCCATTACGGCGGCAAGGGCTCGGACGCCCACAAGGCCGCGGTGACGGGCGACACGGTCGGCGATCCCTACAAGGACACCGCCGGTCCGGCCGTCAATCCGATGATCAAGATCACGAACATCGTGGCGCTGCTGTTGTTGGCCACGCTCGCTCGCTTCTGATCGATTGAACTCAAACAAAAAGCGCGGGCTTTCTCGGGCCCGCGCTTTTTTGTTTCGGAATGCACAGCTTCTTCCCCCGCCAATGGCGAAGCCATGGCGGGGGAAGATGCTGCGGTAGCGGCGCTTAGACAGCGCGGACGTATAGATGGGGGTATTATCTAAGGCAGTCCGCCGCCGCCGGTGGGCGGGCCGCCGCCGCCGCCGGGATTGGTTTCCGGCATGTTGCGTCGGGCCGCTGGCGCCGGGCTGGGCGTTCAGCAGTTGTTGCAGGAAGGTGAGTTCGCGGCCGCGCGCCGGGGTCTCGCGGGTTTCGAAGGCGATCACATGGCCGTCCTTGAGACCGAAATGGCGCATGCCGGTCACCTTGCCGGCCTTGTCGAAATAGACCGCCAGGATTTCGCGGTTGAGCACGGTGGGGGTGAAGAAGGCGACCTGCTTCTCGGTCGAGGAAATGTAATACCAGGCTGTCGCCGCCGAAGGTGGCGGTGGTGGAGGCATTGCCCAGCCGGTCCTGGACGCTGGTCTTGGTGTCGGTGCCCGGTCTTGATGCGCGGCCTCGAGCTGCGGGATCGGGCAGATAGCCGCGCTGGTTGATGACGGGGGCGCAGGCGATCAGGGCGCCGCCGCAGCGAGGAAAAGTCCGGTCAGGAGTTTCATGGTCTTTGCGACTTTGTGGCCTCGGGCCACTCCCTTCAAGCCTGTGCTATCCTTGCGCCTTAGCGGTTGCAAGAGCCGCAAGGGCCGCATGAGGCGAAGTTCATGTTGAATTTGCTGCGGAAATCGGCGGCGCGCAAGGAATTCGCGATGCGCCTGGAAGACCAGCTGGTCGGCGCGCGCCCGCGATCCCTTTTCTTCCGTGCCCTGAATGTTCCCGACACCGTGGATGGCCGCTTCGACATGGTGGCGCTGCATGGCTGGCTGGTGCTGGAACGGCTGAAGGCGGCCGGGATGGACGAAGCGGCCCAGGCGCTCACCGACACTCTTTTCGTGGGCTTCGACGAAGCGCTGCGCGAACAGGGCACCGGCGACATGGGCATGGGACGGCGCATGAAGGCGTTCGCCAATGCCTTTTTCGGGCGCCTGCACGGCCTATAGCGGCGCCAAGGATGAGGCGCATCTGGCCGAAGCGCTGGCCAGGAATGTCTGGCGCGGCAGCCGGCCGGCGATCGCGGCGCGCGTCCTGGCGCGCTATGTGGCAAGCGCCCGCGCCGCATCTGGCGCGCCGGCGACATCGCCGATGGCGAGCTGGATTTCGGGCCGCTTGCCGGACGGGGGCGGCGATGAGCGGCAGAGCTGCCCTTTTCCCATCTCTACAACCTCAACCGCCTGGGGCAGGCGGGCGACCAGGTGCAATTCGCCGCCGGCGAGGCCGAACGCGCCGCGCTGGCCCGTTTTGCCGGCGTGCTGCGCGTGGAGTCCTTCGCCGCCCGGATCGATTTGAAAAAACTTGTCGCCCAATCGGTTCCGGCTCGATTTCGCCCTGACGGCCGACATCGTCCAGGCCTGTGTGGTGACCCTGGCGGACGTTCCCGGCGCATATCCAATGGCGCTTCGACCGGGAACTGCATTTCACGCCCGGCCTTGCGCCGGCGCCCCGGGGAAACCGAGGTCGAGGTCGTCCCCTGGAAGACGACGCCGCCCGAGGAAATCGACAGCCTGCATTACGACCTGGCCGCGCCCCTGATCGAGGAATTCGTCCTGGCGCTTGAGCCCTATCCCCGGGCCCCGGGGGTCGAGTTCCAGCCCCCGGAGGGGGAAGGGGCGCCGGAAAGCCCCTTTGCCGTGCTTAAAGGGTTGAAATCCGGGCGTTAATGCCCGGGCCGGGGCGGGCTTTTGGCTTGAATCCGGGCCGTCTTTCCTGCTACCCACGCCCCCTTGCTTGGCCCCGACAGACTGTCGGCTGGGCCGTTGAAGGAGTTTTCCGCCATGGCGGTGCCCAAACGAAAAACCTCGCCGTCGCGCCGCAATATGCGCCGGTCGCATCACGCCCTGCACCGCCCAGGCCCATGCCGACTGCCCCAAATGCGGCGAGCCCAAGCGTCCGCACCATGTCTGCGGCTCCTGCGGCCATTATGCCGACCGCGAAGTCGTGAAGGCGAAGAGCTGAGGGTCTCACCTCTTCGCATCCTCAGAGGAAGGGTGGCGGTGGCCCGCGAATTGACCGTTTCGGTGGATGCGATGGGCGGCGATGCCGGCCCGGGCATCGTCATTACCGCCTTGATGCGCGTCGGTCCAGCGCCATCCCGACGTGCAGTTTCATCCTGGCCGGCGACGAAGCGGTGCTGAACGGTCTTGCTGGCGCGCCATCCCAGGCTCAAGGACCGTGTCAGCGTGCGCCATGCGCCCGACCGCGTGGCGATGGAAGACAAGCCCAGCCATGTGCTGCGCCGCGGCCGCGAAACCAGCATGTGGCGCGCCATCGAAGCGGTGAAGAACAAGGAAGCCGAAGTCGCGGTCTCGCGCCGGCAATACCGGCGCCCTGATGGCGATGAGCATGTTCCAGCTGGGCATGATCGAAGGAATTTCGCGTCCCGCCATCGCCTCGATCTGGCCGACCTTGCGCGGCCAGACCGTGGTGCTGGATTGCGGCGCCAATGTCACGGCCACCGCCGAGCAGCTGGTGGATTTCGCGGTGATGGGCGAGGCCTTCGCGCATGCCATTCTGGGCCTGGACCGGCCCAGCGTCGGCCTGCTGAATGTCGGCACCGAGGAACAGAAGGGCAATGACGCGGTGAAAGGCGCCGCCGATATCCTGCGCGCCGCCACCAATGACGACTTGCCGCATGGCGTTTCACGGCTTCATCGAAGGCAACGACATCGCCGAAGGCACGGTGGATGTGGTGGTGACCGACGGCTTCACCGGCAATATCGCGCTCAAGACCGCCGAAGGCACCGCCAAGCTGGTGGGCCAGTTCCTGCGCCGCTCGCTGAAACGTTCGCTGCTGGGCCAGATCGGCGCCTTCATCGCCTCGGGCGCGCTCAATACGCTGCGCCGCCGGCTCGATCCGCGCGCCGCCAATGGCGGCATTTTCCTGGGCCTGGGCGGCGTGGTGGTGAAAAGCCATGGCGGCACCGACGCCATCGGCTTCGCCTCGGCGCTCGACATGGCCATCACCATGGCCAAGGCCGACATCAATTCGCGCATCACCGCCGACCGCGCGCGTGATCGGCACGGTCGGCCGGCATGATCCGTTCGCGCGTCATCGGTTGCGGCGCCTATCTGCCGGACAATATCGTCACCAATGACGATCTGGCCAAGACGCGTCGACACCTCCGACGAATGGATCCGCGAGCGCACCGGCATCCGCGAGCGCCGCATCGTCAGCGAAGGCGAAAAGACCTCCGACCTGGCGCTGGCGGCGGCGCGCGCCGCCTTGACGGATGCCGGCATCGATGCCGGCGAGATCGACATGATCATCTGCTGCACCACCACGCCGGACGAGACCTTTCCCGCCACCGCCACGCGTGGTGCAGGCGCGGCTGGGCATGACGCGCGGCGCGGCCTTCGATGTGCAGGCGGTCTGCTCCGGGCTTCATCTATGGCCTGTCGGTGGCGGACAATTTCATCCGCGGCGGCCAGGCCAGCACCGTGCTTCTGATCGGCGCGGAAAGCATGAGCCGGCTGCTGGACTGGACCGACCGCGCCACCTGCGTGCTGTTCGGCGACGGCGCCGGCGCGGTGGTGCTGCAGGGCTATGAAGGCAAGGGCGACAACTCCGACCAGGGCGTGCTCAACACCAAGCTGTTTTCCGACGGACGCCTGCACGACATGCTCTATGTCGATGGCGGGCCGTCCTCGACCCGGACCACCGGCCATCTGCGCATGCAGGGCAAGGAAGTCTTCCGCCACGCCGTCACCAACATCTCGGCCGCCATCACCGCCTCGGCCGATGCCGCGGGCATTCGCGGTCGCCGACATCGACTGGTTCGTGCCGCACCAGGCCAACCAGCGCATCCTGGACGGCACCGCCCGCAAGCTGGGCATCCCGCCCGGAAAAGGTGATTTCGACCGTGGCCGTGCATGGCAATACCTCGGCGGCCTCGGTGCCCCTGGCGCTGGTGACGGCGGTCCGGGACGGCCGGATCAAGCGGGGCGACCTGGTCCTGCTGGAGGCCATGGGCGGGGGCTTTACCTGGGGCGCCGCCCTCATCCGCTGGTAGGCGCGGGCTTTCGTCTGCGCAGACGCCTGCATGGTTTACGTAAAAGCGCCTATCTATCCCTTTGATGTTGACGGGAAATCGCTCCGCGCCTAGCTTTCGGCGCGGGGCTAGAGAGTTGCTTGCCATGACATCAGACACATTGACCCGCGCCGACCTGACCGAAGCCGTGTTCCAGGCCGTCGGGCTTGTCGCGCACCGATTCGGCGCAGATGGTCGAGGACATGCTGGAAGAAGTCTGCGGCGCGCTCGCCAAGGGCGAGACCGTGAAACTGTCCTCCTTTGGAACTTTCGCGGTGCGCCAGAAATCGCAGCGCATGGGCCGCAATCCCAAGACCGGCGACGAAGTGCCGATCGCGCCGCGCCGGGTGCTGGTGTTCCGCCCCAGCCATGTGCTGAAGGCCGTGATCAACGGCCAGACGCCATCGCCGGAAAGCGAAGATTGAGTCGTGCCGCACTCGCGCATTCGCCGCAGCCGAAATCGCCGGATGCATTCCGCACCATCAGTGAAGTCGCGACCGAACTTGAATGTGCCGCAGCATGTGCTGCGCTTCTGGGAAAGCCGCTTCACTCAGATCAAACCCGTGAAGCGCGCCGGCGGCCGGCGCTATTATCGGCCCGACGATGTCGATCTGCTGCGCGGCATCCGCGCGCTGCTCTATGTGCGACGGCCTCACCATCCGGGGCGTGCAGAAAGATCCTGAAGGAACGGGGCCTGCGCCATGTGGCGCAGATCGGGCGCGGACAAGGCGCCCGCGCCTTATGCCACGCCGGCGCCGCGTTGTCGAAAAGCCGGGCTCGAGAAGAAGCCCGAAGCGAAAAAACGCCCCAGCCATCTGCGCGCCGTGCCGTCGCCGATGAGCCTGCCTTTCTTCGACGCGCCGGACAGTACGCACCTCGGCGCCCGTTGCGCCACGCCGATGCGGGATTGGCCGGCGCAGGAGCGGGTGAAGCTCAAGGCCCTGCTGGGCGAGCTGGAAGGCCTGAAAAAGAAGCCTGAAACAGGCGCGCGGCGTAAGGCCCACTTAATTGCGCCGGCGCGGTTGCCTAGGGCGCGGCCCCCTGACATATTCCGCGCCCCCGAGGTTTTCAGGCCTCAAATTTTGGTATCGGAGCGTGGCGCAGCCTGGTTAGCGCACCAGTCTGGGGGACTGGGGGTCGTGGGTTCAAATCCCGCCGCTCCGACCAATTTTTCCTTTTTACATTACTGGCTGTTCGGGAGCAGTAGCCGCTTCCCGTATCGGCTTGACCAATCCATATCCCGGTGGTTATGTATAAACCAATAACCAGAGAGTTATTGGTTTATGCCGAACACCCACGACTTGCTCTTCAGGACTCTGGCCGATCCGACACGGCGGGCCATTTTCGAGCGGCTGTGCCGTGATGGCGAACAGACGGTCGGAGCCCTGACGGCGCGCGCCAAAGTCTCGCAACCGGCCGTCTCCAAGCATCTGAATGTTCTGAAACAGGCAGGCCTGGTGCGCGACCGCCATGAAGGCCGGCAGACACATTATAGCGCGCAGCTCCGCGCCCTTGCGCCCTTGATCGACTGGACCAGCCAGATGACGGGTTTTTGGCAAAGCCGATTCGACCAACTCGAGGATTTGCTGAAAAGGATGGATCAATGACCAGCCAAGCGCGCTCCGTCATCGTCGAACGGGAAATTCCGTTTCCGCCGGAAAAGATCTGGCGCGCTCTTACCCAACCGCGCCTGATCGAAGAGTGGTTGATGAAGAATGATTTCAAGCCCGTGGTGGACCACCGCTTCAATCTGCGTGGCGACTGGGGCGCGGCCGATTGCAAAGTTCTGGCGATCGAGCCGAACAGGAGCTTGTCCTACACCTGGGCGGCCATGGGCCTGGAGAGCGTCGTCACCTGGACGCTTGCACCCACGGGCAGCGGCACGCATCTGCGCATGGAGCATTCAGGGTTCCAGCCGGGCCAGGGCCAGGCCTATGCGGGTGCCAAATTCGGGTGGCAGAAATTCCTCGACAATCTGGAGCAGGTCCTGGCGCGGACGGATTGACATGGGAGAAACGGACATGAAGAAAAGCACACCACCGCGCGCAGCGAAGAAGAGCGTGCCGAAGACGGGAAAGTCTCCCTCCCAGCTGATAGATGCGCGGATCAAGGAACTGGGCGATTGGCGGGGCGAGATGTTGGGCAGGCTTCGGGCCCTGATCAAGGACGCCGATCCCGAAATCGTCGAGGAGTGGAAGTGGCGAGGCGTGCCGACCTGGTATCATGATGGCATCATCTGCACCGGCGAGACTTACAAGACCGTCGTCAAGATGACTTTCGCCAGGGGCGCGGCGCTGAAAGACCTCGCAGGCCTGTTCAATTCAAGTCTCGAGGGCAGCACGCGGCGCGCCATCGACGTCCACGAGGGTGAGAAGATCAACGAGAAGGCGCTGAAGGCTCTCATCCGCGCCGCCGTGGCCTTGAACATATCCAAGGCCAAAAGCTGATCCGCCGGCAAAAGGAGCCATCATGAAAGAGACGACCAAACGCTCGATCGTGCGCTGGCTTCACCTGATCCTCGCCATCCCGATCATTGGCTATATCTATAGCCCGTTCGATCAGATTCCGAATTATGCCCCCGCCACGCGCTTTGTCTTCCTTCCCGCCATGCTCCTTTCGGGTCTCTGGATGTGGAAGGGGCACTTGGTTCGGCGGCTGGTTTCGAGAAAGCCGGCCTCGCCGCTCATCGATCGGACATGAACCCGACATGAAGCCCGCCTGAACCGCGGTATTTTCCACCTTCGCGATCGCACGCGGGGGACTTTACGCCATCTCACGCAGCACGATCGCAGAAACAACGCGATTTGCGCCAATTCATCCGCGCAGGGTTGGACCTTTGTCCAATTGAACGGATTGGGCCTCAGTCCAAGCTGCATGTGTCGAATTCGGCAAATGCGAGCGGCCGCGCCGCACGCGCTTCATGCCGGATCAGCGTGGGTCTTTCACCGCCAAAAGCCGGGAAAAGCCAGTGAGGAGCACAGGTGCGATGACCCGAAATCCGATTGCCGGCGAATATCCCATCGTCGGGCGCGGGTTGCGGGGCCGGCGCGCCTCACGACACGACCCCCGTCTCGTTCCGTCATGCGGCGCGCCCTGCGCGTCCGATCCAGCTTAATTGAGGGAGGCATCATGAGCATTCAACATCCTGCCGCGATGGGCGGTGCAAAAACCGGTGCGGTTCCGCGCCGGTCAAGCGCACCCGCGCAAAGTCAGGGAGGCCTTTCGGGCCGCACCAAGATTCTGATCCTGGGGGGCGCGGTGGTGATCGCCGCCGCGGCCGCCTGGTGGTTTTTCTCCACGCCCGCATTGCCGCCCGGCTTCTCCGCCGGCAATGGCCGGCTTGAAGCCAACCAGATTTTTGTCGCCACGAAATATCCGGGCCGGATCACCGAAGTCCTGTTCGACGAGGGCGACACGGTCGAAGCCGGCCAGGTCGTCGCGCGCATGGATACGTCGGCGCTCGAGGCGCAACTGCGCGAGGCGCTGGCGCAGATCCAGGCGGCCAGGGACTCGCAGGCCGCCGCGCTGGCGCAGGTCGACGTCAAGCAGGCGAACTACTGACTACGCCGCAAAGCAGTATGCGCGCTCGAAGCAATTGGTCACCACGCGGCGCCGTCAGCGCGCAGGAAGCGGAGATCGATCGCGCCAGCATGCTGTCGACGCGCGCCGAACTGGTCGGCGCCCAGGCGGACGCGGTGCGCACGCAGTCCACCATCGATGCGGCGATAGCGACGGCCGACCGGCTGAGGTCGGAGATCAAGGACGCCGTGCTGGTTGCGCCCGTGCAGGGCCCGCATCGAGATCGCGCCTGGCCGAACCGGGCGAGGTTCTTGCCCAAGGCGGCCGCGTCTTCTCGGTTGACGATCTGAGCGACGTGTACATGTATGTGTTCCTGCCGGAGAACGTCACCGGCAAGGTCACCGTTGGGATCGGAAGCGCGCATCGTGCTGGATGCGGCGCAGCAATATCCGATCAGGGCCTTTGTGTCCTTTGTCTCGCCGGAAGCGCAGTTCACGCCAAAATCCGTCGAGACCGCGGAAGAACGCCACAACCTGACGTTCCGCGTGAAGCTGCAGATCCCCAAGGAACGGCTTGCGGCAGTTTGAAGGCCTGGTGAAATCCGGCCTGCCGGGAATGGGCTATGTCCGCTTCGACCAAAGCGCCCAGTGGCCGGAAAATCTTCAGGTCAAGGCCAATGATCCCGATCAATCTCTGGGAGCGTACCGGTTCATCCGGGGCCGCGAATTGACGGAGGCCGGCGCCGGTCTCTATCGTTTGCACGCGGGTAAGCGGGGTCACGCATCGCTACGGCAAGGCCGTCGCGCTTGACGACGTCAGCATCGATATCCCTGCGCAGAAGATGATCGGCCTGATCGGCCCCGATGGCGTGGGAAAGTCCACGCTGCTGGGCATGATTGCCGGCGTCCGCAAGATCCAGAGCGGCGAGGTGGAAGTCCTGGGCGGCGATATCGGTGACGCGCAAGTTCCGCAATATCGTCGTCGGCACGCATCGCCTATCTGCCCCAGGGCCTGGGCAAGAACCTTTATCCCACTTTGTCGATCTTCGAGAATGTCGATTTCTTCGGCAGGCTTTTCGGCCAGTCCCGCGAAGAACGGGAATGGCGGATCGACGATCTGTTCGCCAGCACCGATCTGGAGCCTTTCCGGGATCGCCCAGCGGGAAAACTCTCGGGCGGCATGAAGCAGAAGCTCGGCCTCTGCTGCTCGCTGATCCATGATCCCGATCTGCTGATCCTCGACGAGCCGACGACCGGCGTTGATCCGCTCGCGCGCCGGCAATTCTGGGAACTGATCGACCGCATCAGCCTTCGCCGCCCCACCATGAGCGTGCTCGTCGCGACCGCCTATATGGACGAAGCCGAGCGGTTCGAATGGCTGGTGGCGATGAATGCGGGCAAGATTTTGGGCACGGGCACGCCCGACGAAGTGCGCACGCAGCGCCGGCGTCCGACACGCTGGAGAAAGCCTTCATCAAGCTCCTTCCGGAAGAGGCGCGCCGTGGCCACCAGCGAGCCGGTGATCACGCCGCTACCAGCCCATCGGACGGCCCGCCGGTGATCGAGGCCACACGGCCTGACCCAGCGTTTCGGCAGCTTTCACCGCGGTCGATCATGTCGAATTTCCGCATCGAGCGGGGCGAGATCTTCGGATTTCTGGGCTCCAATGGCTGCGGCAAGACCACCACGATGAAGATGCTGACGGGGCTTTTGCCGCCGACCGAGGGCACGGCGCTTCTCTCCGGCAAGCCGGTCAAGGGCGGCGACATCGAATCGCGCCGCCATGTCGGTTTCATGACCCAGGCCTTTTCGCTCTATACCGAATTGACGGTGCGGCAGAACCTCATGCTGCACGCACGCCTGTTCGATTTTCCCGAAGCGCAGGGGCGCGCCGCGGGTCGAGAAATTGCTGAATGATTTCGGGCTGCAGCCCGTCGCGGACGCGCTGACCGAAAGCCTGCCGCTGGGCATCCGCCAGCGGCTTTCGCTTGCGGTGGCGGTGCTGCACGAGCCCGAAGTTCTGATCCTGGACGAGCCGACATCGGGCGTGGATCCTGTCGCGCGCGACGGATTCTGGGAATTGCTGATCCGCCTATCGCGCGAGCAGGGCGTGACGATTTTCCTCTCCACCCATTTCATGAACGAGGCCGAGCGCTGCGATCGCATGTCCATGATGCATGCGGGAAAGGTGCTGGCGCAGGGACCGCCGGCCGAGCTGGTCAGACGAGCGCAAGCGCCAAAAATCTGGAAGACGCCTTCATCGGCTATCTCGAGGAGGCTGCGGCCAAGAACCTGATGGAGACGGTCCGCTGCCGAACCGCCGCCGGCCAGCCCACGGGTACGACCTGCACATTGCGCAAGCCGGGCCGGTTCAGCCCGGCGCGGGTCTGGGCCTTTGCGCGTCGCGAGGCGATCGAGCTGCGGCACGACACGGTTCGCCTGGCCTTCGCGCGTGCTCGGGCCGCTGCTGCTGATGATCGTCTTCGGCTATGGCATCTCGCTCGACATCGAGCATGTGGCCTATTCCGTGCTGGATTTCGATGGGACGCAGGCCAGCCGCGCCTATGCCGACGCCTTTCGCGGTTCGATCTATTATGACGAGAAAAGCGCCGCTCAACGGCTATGACGAACTTGACCGGCGCCTGCGAAATGGCGAATTGCGGTTTGCGTTGGAGATTCCGCCGGGATTTGACAGGGACGTCATCCGCGGCAGCCCAGCCCACCGTCAGGCGCCTATATCGACGCGCGCCGTACCGTTCCGCGCCGAAACGGCGCGCGGCTATGTCGAAACGACGCACGACAAATACAATTCCACGCTGCGCGCCGCGAAAGGCCTGCCGCCGCCGGACAAGCCGATGAACATCGATCCGCGCGCGCTCTACAACCAATCGTTCGAGAGCGTCTATGCGATGGTGCCGGGCGACCTGATGCTGCTGCTGATGCTGATCCCCAGCATGCTCACCGCGCTCAGCGTGGTGCGCGAGAAGGAACTGGGCTCGATCGCGAATTTCTATGCGGCGCCGGCGACCAAGGCGGAATTCCTGTTGGGCAAGCAGTTGCCCTATGTCGTCGATCTCCCTGATCCAGTTCGCCACCCTGGCAGCGCTGGCCGTCCTCCTGTTCCAGGTTCCCATCAAGGGCAGTGTCGCGACGCTTGTCGCTGGGCGCCGTGATCTATGTCCTTGCCAGCACGGGGTTCGGCCTTCTGATCTCGGTCTTCGCGGCATCCCAGACGGCAGCCATCTTCGCGGCCGCCATCATCACGATCCTGCCGGCGGTGCAGTTCTCCGGCATGTTCGTGCCGGTATCCTCGCTCAAGGGCGCGGCCTGGTCTGCGCGGCGAAGATATTTCCCAGCACCTATTTCCAGGCCATCAGCGTCGGCACCTTCACCAAGGCGCTTGGGCTTCGCGACGTTGTGGCCCAACATCGTCGTCACTTGCCGTGATTGCTATCGTCTATTTCAGCGTGTCGGTCATCGCTGCTCACCAAGCAGGAGGCCTGACGATGCGCATCGCATGGCACATCTTCCAGCTGGGCCTCAAGGAACTGGTCAGCCTGGGGCGCGATCCCGTGCTGCTGTTCCTCATCGCCTACAGCTTCACTTTTTCGGTCTATACGCCGTCCAAGAGCGCTGTGATGGACGTCGTCAATGCCTCGATCGCGATCGTCAACGAGGACGATTCAGAGGCACGCCGCGACATCCAGGACGCGATGCTGCCGCCGCTGTTCCTTCCCGCCAGGTCGAATCCCGTTCGCCGATATCAACCACGACATGGACGCGGGCAAATACACGTTCGTGGTGGATGTGCCGCCGAAATTCCAGGCTGACCTGGCGAGAGACGCCAAGCCCAATATCCAGATCGTCACGGACGCGACGGCGATGAGCCAGGCCGGCCGGGGACCCGGCTATATCCAGAACATCATCAACGAGCACCGTCCAGCCGTTCTGGAAGGGCAGGGGAACGCCGAACACCCAGCCGCTGATCCAGCTCGACACACGCGCGCGTTTCAACCCCAACATGCGAGCAGAGCTGGTTTGTCGCCATCAACCAGCTCATCAACAACATCTCGGTGCTGGCGATCTTCCTGTGCGGCGCGGCCGTGTTGCGCGAAAGGGAGCACGGAAATCTCGAGCATCTGCTGGTGATGCCGCTGCAGACCCTACGAACTCATGTTCGCCAAGATCTGGGCAAACGGGCTGGTCGTCGTCATCGCGGCGATGGTCTCGCTGTTCCTGGTGGTCAAGCTCGCGATCGGCGTGCCCATCGCCGGTTCCATGCCGCTGTTCGCGGCGGGACTCTGCATCTATCTCTTCTCGGTGACGGCGCTTGGGATCATGCTCGCGACGATGGTCCGCTCGATGCCGCAATTCGGGTTGCTCGCCTTTCCGGTGTTCATCGTCATGAGCCTGCTTGTCCGGCGGCCAGACGCCGCTCGAGAGCATGCCGATCTTCCTGCAGAAGGTCATGCAGTTCGTGCCCTCCACCCATTTCGTCAGCTTCTCCCAGGCGGTGCTCTTCCGGAACGCCACCTTCGCGATGGTGTGGCCGGACACTGGCGACGATGTTCGCGATCGGGTGGTCTACACGATCTTCACGCTTTCGCCGGTTCCGCAAAATGCTGGCGGCGGTTCAATGAAGGTGCTCGTGCCATGAAAACATAAACTTCCCCGACGACGCTTCGCAGATGTTCCGCGCTGTTGCTGCCCGCCATTGTTGGCTGCGGCTTGCACGGTCGGTCCAGAATACGAGAAGCCGGCCATGACGTCGCCCGGCGAATTCCGCTCTCAGATGCAGGACTCGGAGGCGCAGTCTTTCGCCGATCTGCCGTGGTGGAGCGTGTTCAACGATGTGACGCTTCAAGCGCTGATCAACGAATCGCTCGCCAACAACCAGAACCTCGCAGCTCGCCGTCGCCCGGATCGAAGAGGCGCGGGCGCGCGTGGGCGAGGTCGAGTCCGAAGGCAAGCCCCAGGTCGGCTATTCGGGCGCAGCGGTCGGAGAAAGAACCGTCATTCCCCAGTCGGGCGGCGGCGGCAGGCTTCACCTATGGCAATTTCGAAGGTCTGCTCAACGGCGGCCTGGGAACTGGATCTCTGGGGCCGGATCCAGCACGCGACCGAATCCGCGCAGGGCGCAGTCTGCTGGAACAGGAGGATGTCCGCCGCGGCGTGATTCTGACCCTGGTGAGCGACGTCGCTGCCGATTATTTCGGGCTGCTCGAACTCGATCGGGAACTGGCGATCGCCCAGGAGAGCGCGAGCGATTACAAGCAGCACCCTCGATCTCTTCACCGCCCGCTTGAAGCCGGCAAGGACAGCAAGCTGCCGGTCGAGCGCGCGCAAGCGCATATGACGCCAGCAACGCCCAAATCCAGGATGTGAAGCGCCGGATCGGGCTTCAGGAAGACGCGATCGCACGTTCTTGCTGGGCGCCTATCCCAAGCCTCGCTGGACGCGGCCAGCCGCTGGACAAGCAAACCATGCCGGAAACACCGCTGGGTTCGACCACAGCCTTGCTGCAGCGGCGCCCGGATATCCTGGCGGCGGAGCAGGAAATGATCGCCGCCAATGCGCGAGATTGGCGTCGCGGTGGCGAATTTCTATCCGCGGATCGGGCTCTCGGCGTTCCTCGGCGGTCAGGGCATCAGCGTCGCCAACACTTTCACCGGCTTCGGCGTCTGGAATTTGGCCGCGACGCTGGCCGGGCCGATCTATTCCGGCGGTCGGCTGGAAGAGCAATATCAATGAGCGCCAGGCGTATTGGGACGAGACCGTCGCCCGTACAAGCAGAAAATCCTGGTCGCCTTCCAGGAGACGTCCGACGCACTGGTCGCGCAGCAGACCCTGGTTGACGCGGCGCACCGCGCTGGAAAGCCAGGTGACGGCGCTGCGGCAATCCGTGGATCTCGCCCTTGCAGCGGTATCAGTCGGGCCGTGCCAGCTATTTCGAAGTTCTCGAGGCCCAGCAGGAATTGTTCCCGGCCGAGCTGACCTTGGCGCAGACCCAGCGCGACCAACTCCTCGCCGTCGTCAATCTCTACAAGGCGCTGGGCGGCGGCTGGTATGGACCCGCCGGCGAACAGACCGAGCCGGGGGTCGTCCCGACCCACACGGCATCTGCGGGAGGATGACGATGGCGCGCAAGGATAAATCGGTCAAAGTGTATCGTGCCCGGGCCGCGGCCGAGGCGGTGGGCCTCGCCCATGAGAAAATCGAGCACCGCAAGAAGAAGGTGAAGGGCGGCAAGGACGAACGCGAGAAACTGTCGCTCAAGGAGTACACCAAGGAGCTCAAAAACCTTCAGGTTGAACTTTGCAACCTGCAGGAATGGGTCAAGGCGACCGGCGCGCGTGTCATCATCCTGTTCGAGGGGCGCGACGCGGCGGGCAAGGGCGGCATCATCAAGGCCATCACTGAGCGGGTCAATCCGCGCGTGGTCCGCGCCGTTGCGCTGCCCGCGCCCTCGGACCGGGAAAAGACCCAGATGTTCATGCAAAGATACATCGCGCATTTCCCGGCAGGGGGCGAGATCGTCATCTTGGACCGCAGCTGGTACAACCGGGCCGGTGTGGAATATGTGATGAAATTCTGCACCGATGACGAGCACAAGCGGTTCCTGGAGCTGTGTCCATTGTTCGAGCGCTGGATCACCGACACGGGGATCATACTGATCAAAATCTGGCTCGAAGTCGGCATGAAGGAGCAGGAACGAAGGTTCGAGGCGCGCATCCGCGATCCGCTCCGCCAATGGAAGCTCAGTCCGATGGATCTCAAGTCCTTCTCGCGCTGGTACGACTATTCAAATGCGCGCGACCAGATGCTGGAAGCGACCGACAGAAAACACGTGCCTTGGCACATCCTGGATTCGAATGACAAGAAGCGCGCGCGTCTTAACGGGATCGCGCATATCCTTTCCTTGATTCCCTATAGCAAAATCAAAAAGGACAAGGTGAAGCTTCCCAAGCGTTCCATGCGGGGCAAATACGACGACAAGCTGGACGAGCGGAAGCGCCACATGATTCCCGCGGTCTATTGAGGACGACGCCCGCGGAGTGGGGCCGGATCGACCCGGCCCCACTTAGCAATGCGGTTGCAAGACGGGGGTTGCGATCAACGCCGCGGATGATGTGGATCGCAACTCCTGTCAGGCGCGGGCGGCAGGGAACGCCATCCGGTCGAACCGCGGGGCGTTCAGCCGGCGCTCCAGTTCCTTTCGCCCGACGCGTTGAGGAATGGTGCCGGCGGCGGCACATTGATCCACGAACTCGGCATGATGTCCGGCCAGCTCCATGGCCTCGCTGATCTGCGAAGCAGCGGTCAAAGTGATGCCGGAGGCGACGATGGTGTGGGGACCGTTGCGGGTTTGGACCCGCACGAACAAGGTCATGGGCGCGTCAGGCGCGGTGCTGCGTTCGATCAAAGTCGGCTCGAACTCGGGGCCGGAGTTTGGCTTCCCCAACCAGCGCGAAAACAGGGTTTCCATAAAATGGCGTTGTTCCGTCACGATACATGTCCTTGGTGCAATTCCAGTCTCTTGGTCGCATAAAGCGTGCCAGCCGCGGGCTGGCGCGGAAACATGCTCGTTGGGGCAATATCGCGCCGGACCGGAGCGGCCCTGTCCCGGATATGGAATGGCGCGGGACAACAGGGAACTCGCAAGCAACAATCGTCCGTGCCAGGGCTCGAGATCGTGCGCCTATGACCTGCACTCGCTTTACGCGACGAGGTGCGCTCAGTAACCGCCGTCATAACCCTGTGGCGGGCCGTAATAACGGCGCGGCGCATAATAGCCCGGCGGTGGCGAAGGCGGCCCGTAATAGGTCTGCGGTGGCGAGGGTGGCGCGTAATAAGCCTGCGGCGGCGGCCCGTAATAAGCCGGCGGCGGCGGCGGCGCGGGACGAAGCGCCGCGCCGAGGATCGCAAAAGGCAAAGTGGCAATGGTCGCCGCGCCCACCACAACGCCGCCCACCAGTCCCAGAACCGGACCAGGTCCGCGGTGATAATAGGAATGATGATGGTACCAATCCGCCGATGCGGCCGAACTTGTTGCGGCCAGAACCAGCGCGGCCAAACCCGCCGCGACCACGCCTTTGCGCATATCCATACTCCCGGAGACAGCGCGAGAATAAGAGCGGCGCACCTGAACCGGGTGTGAATGGCCGAACCGTAATGCGACAGGTCAAGGCCTAAGTTCCCGAATTATCTGCCTGCCAAAGCGGCGGGACGCGCCTATAATGTTCCCGAAAGGTCGCGGGCCTCTCGTGACCGACGGCAAATGCCGCCGCGCCCCAAGAGCGCCCCCGGCCATAACAGGCCAGGAGGAAGGCGCATGACTATCCGCAATCCAATCGAATGGGGCGGTTCACAGATTGTGGGCACCGCGAAAGTTTTGAGCTCGGTCGGCCATTCCCTGCATCATGTACAAGACACGATCCATTCTCCTGCTCCCACGATCCGGCATATCCGCACCAGCGACATCAAGGACGCCATCCGCCAGGGATTCGAGGATTTCGAGGCCTATCGCAGCGACGTGGTGATGTTGTGCGTGGTCTATGCCGTGGTGGGACTGCTGCTCATGCGGCTGTTATTCGGCGATGACCTGATCCCGCTCCTGTTCCCCTTGGCGTCGGGTTTTGCGATCGTGGGGCCCTTCGCGGCGCTGGCGCTCTATGAGATGAGCCGGATGCGCGAGCGGGGCGTGCCGGTGAGTTGGGCCAACGCCTTCGACGTGCTCAAGGCGCCCGCCATCGGCGCAATCATGATCTTGGGCGCGGGCCTGGTGGCCCTGTTCCTCTTATGGATCCTTGCGGCCTGGCTGATTTACGCCAACACCATGGGCGCGGCGCCGCTGACCTCGGTGCCTTGCCACACGCGGTTTCATCCACGTTCTCATGTGTTCCGCACCACTGGCGGCCAGGCCATGATCGTATTGGGCATGGGCGCGGGCTTCCTGTTCGCCCTGGCGGCGATGATGATCAGCGTCGTCTCATTCCCGCTTCTGCTCGACCAGGATGTGGGCTTGGACACCGCGGTGAAAACCTCGGTGAAAGCGGTGATCAGCAATCCCGGACCCATGGCGGTCTGGGGCTTGACGGTTGCCGGCCTGCTGGTGCTGGGCTCCATCCCGACCTTTGTCGGGCTCGTGGTGGTGGTGCCGGTCCTGGGTCACGCGACCTGGCATCTTTACCGCAAGCTGGTGCAGCCACGCCCGGCGGCTCTGCCTCAGTAAGACGTTCCGTCCTTGTGGAAGAAGCGGCGGCTGCCGTCCGGCTGCCAGACCAGGTGCATGTCCACATCGGGATAGCGCACATCATCGTTGGCGTTGCGGTCGCCCACCACCAGGAGCAGCACGTCTTTTTCGGTGCGGTTGAGAAAGCGGTGCGCGTCGCCTGTCCCGGCGGGAAAACCCGCGCACATGCCGGGCTTGAGTTGTTGCGCGCCCGCGTCGGTTTCGAGCAATGGCTCGCCTTCCAGCACATAGACGAACTCGTCCTGGGTGGAGTGGGCATGACGGTGTGAAGATTGCCCGCCCGGCACGATTCTCGTCAGCACCACGCCATAATGGGTGAGCCCCCCATGGTCGCCGATGCGCCGGTTGTAGCGTTTGATATTGTCGGTGTGATAGGGCGGCGGATAGGTGGTGGCGTTGCTTTCCTTGAGCTCGGCGGGATCGAAGGCGGGCAGCTCGGGCATTGCGGAAGACCTCCAGATGGACGTCTTTTAACAGAATCCGCCGTCTGCCGGTCCTTGCGAAAATCGCAAAGCCGCTAAGCGATCAGGTCGCTGGCCTCGGGATGGCGGGCGAACCAGGCCACGGCATAGGGGCAGCGCGGCACCAGCTTGAGATTGTTGGCGCGGGCATGGGCCACGATCGCCTCCATCAGCCGCGCCGCCGCGCCCGTGCCGCGCAACTCCGGATCGGCTTCGACATGGTTGAGGACATAGCGGCCATCATGAGTGCGGTAATTGGCGAAGACGAGACGGCCATTTTCCTCAAGCTCGAAACGATGAAGTTCCTGATTGTCGATCACCGCTTGGGCTCCGCGTACATCCAGGGCAGCGCCAGCCCGATCGGCACGATCCAGAAGCAGGCCCGCCAGGGCATAGAAGGCCAGGCTCACATACCAGGTCGCATGCGGCAGAATGCGCACCGCCAGGCCGGTGGCGAAGAGGGCGTAAATCACCAGCCAAATCAGGCTGAGGATGGCGCCGATCAGCTTTTTGGTATGCGGGGTCATGCAAATCCTGAGCGCGCGGGAAGGGCGACAATCGCCCGCAACGCCGCCCGCTGACAAGAGTGGACCTGGGACGCGGCCCGCGATATGGGAACGCCCATGCCCAGGACCTCGCGCAAGCAAGTCGGAGTCTGGCTTCTCGCCATCGCCCTTATCATCCTCGCCATGGTCACCATCGGCGGGCTGACGCGGCTGACCGGCTCGGGCCTTTCCATCACCGAATGGGATCCGATCATGGGCGCGATCCCGCCCTTGAATGACGCGCAATGGGCCGACGCCTTCGCCAAGTATCAGAAGATTCCCCAATACATCCTGGAGAACCGGGGCATGACCCTGGAAGCCTTCCAGGGCATCTTCTGGTGGGAATGGACGCATCGCTTGCTGGGCCGGCTTCTGGGCGTGGTGTTCTTCGTGCCCTTTCTCTGGTTCGCCTGGGCGGGCGCGATCCGCAAAAGCGATTGGCCGCGCATGTTGGTACTGTTCCTGCTTGGGCGGGCTCCAGGGTTTCATCGGCTGGTGGATGGTGCAGAGTCGGGCTCGAGACCCGCGTCTCGGTCAGCCAGTACCGGCTGGCCATCCATCTCGGCGCGGCGCTGCTGCTCCTGGTCGCCATTCTGTGGATCGCGCTGGAATATCTGCGTGATGTCGCGGCCAAACCGGACGGGGTAAAAAGTTCACGAGCTTTCGGTTTCGCTGGCTTGGTCTATTGCCAGATGCTGCTGGGCGCGCTGGTGGCGGGCCTGCATGCCGGCCTGATCTACAACACCTGGCCCGACATGAACGGACATTTCCTGCCCGAGGACCCGCTGTTCTCAAAGCCCTGGTGGATCAATTTCTTCGAGAATCCCGGTCTTGGCGCAATTCGATCACCGCATCGGCGCCTATATGGTGGCGGGCATTCGCGGCGCTGGATTTATGCGCGCGGGATCAAGCTCAGCGGTTATGCCAAGACAACGCGCCAAGCTGGTGGCCGCCATCACCGTCTTCCAGGTGGCGCTGGGCATCGTCACCTTGTTGCTGCAGGCGCCCGAAGGCGCTGGCGGCGTTCCACCAGGTGACGGCGGCGACCTTGTTATGCGCCGCCGTCTGGCATGCTTATGAGTTGAGGCACTATCCCTGCCATCGCCTGATCGAGATCGGCGATGATGTCGGCGACATCCTCGATGCCGATGGAAAGCCGCACCACATCGTTGCCGGCGCCGGCCTTGGCGCGATCCTCGTCCGACAATTGGCGATGGGTGGTCGAGGCCGGATGGATGATCAGGCTGCGGGTGTCGCCGATATTGGCGAGATGCGAGAACAGCCGCACGCTGTTGACCATCTTCAAGCCCGCTTCGTAGCCGCCCTTGAGGCCGAAGGTGAAGACGCTGCCCGCGCCCTTGGGGCAATATTTCTTGTGCAGGGCATAGCTCGGATTGTCTTCCAGCCCCGCATAATTGACCCAGGCGACTTTGGGATTGGCCTTCAGCCAGCGCGCCACCGCCAGGGCATTGTCGCAATGTTTCTGCATGCGCAGCGGCAAG
Source organism: uncultured Alphaproteobacteria bacterium (assembly GCA_963766265.1). Classification (GTDB taxonomy): domain Bacteria; phylum Pseudomonadota; class Alphaproteobacteria; order Micropepsales; family Micropepsaceae; genus Rhizomicrobium. Next base: position 1,455,483 of record CAVXYX010000004.1, on the reverse strand, counting down.
GTCTCGGTGCCGGTGAGCACCAGGAACGCGTTCATCGGCGACAGCGAAGGGCCCAGATCGCGCAAGCGCCAGCACGCGGGTGGCGACGGCAAACGCCATGTCGCCGAACGTCTCCCACATGCGCATGCCGTGATAGGAGGGGTTGGGCTCGGAGAGGGTAGGGAATTTGCCGCTGCCCCAGTCGAACTTGCCGCCATCCACGATCACGCCGGCCATGGAGTTGCCATGGCCGCCCAAGAATTTCGTGGCCGAATGCAGCACGATGTCCGCGCCCCATTCGATGGGCCGGATCAGATAGGGCGAGGCCAGCGTATTGTCGATGATCAGCGGCACGCCCGCATCATGGGCGATCTTCGCCAAGGCTTCGATATCGGTGATCAAGCCGCCGGGATTGGCGATGCTTTCGGCAAAGAGCGCCTTGGTCTTGTCGGTGATCTGGGCCTTGAAGCTGTCGGGCTCGCGCGTGTCGGCCCATTTCACATGCCAGTCGAATTTGGCGAAGCTCTGGGAGAATTGATTGACCGAGCCGCCATAAAGCTGGCGCGCGGCGACGATCTCGCTGCCGGGGCTCATCAGCGTGTGCAAGGCCAGCAGTTGCGCGGCATGGCCGGAGGCGCAGGCAAGGCCCGCGCGGCCATTCTCCAGCGCCGCGACGCGTTCCTCCAGCACCGCATTGGTGGGATTCATGATGCGCGAATAGATGTTGCCGAAGACCTGGAGATTGAACAGCGCCGCGGCGTGATCGGCGTCCTCGAAGGCGAAGGCGGTGGTCTGATAGATCGGCGTCGCCCGCGCGCCGGTGGCGGGATCGGGCTGGGCGCCCGCATGCACGCTCAAGGTGCTGAAACCATAATCGGCCATGTCTCAAATTCCGTTATTGCGGCGGATATTTCACGCCTTCTGCTTTGCAATCTCTGATTTTGCAATAATTCGGCGAAGGCGGCGGCGCGGATCTTGATCAGGGCGCTCGATTCCGCCGACAGGATCTGGTCCATGGCCTTGGGATTCTTGGCGGCGATGGCGGCGCGGTGTCTGCACAGCCTGCGTTGAATTTGACCAGCGCCGCGCGTTTCGTTCGACGAAAGGCCCATCGAGCCGGGATCGGGCCAGACCACCGCGCCGATGGGCGCGCGGTTCTTGCGAGATGATGGATTGGCCTTCGGGGCTTTCGTAAAAGCCGACCTCGGCCGTCAATTGCTGCGGTGGGATAAAGCCCGGCATAGACGTGCGGCGATCTGCTCGTCGGCCGCGGCGATCACCTGCTGATTGTCGGTCATCGCCTGATCGAAGCTTTGGCGGAAAATGTCGGGCGCGGCGCTTGCGGCGGCAAGACCGGCTTCGATATTGCGCAGCAACAGGCTCACCCCGCCGTTGTAATGCACCAGCTTGCGGGCCAGATCGAGATTGTCGGCGGCCAGTGCCGCGGTCGCCGCCAGCCCGATGGCCAACGCCAGCCCGAACGCGTCACGCCGCATGGGCAGGCCCAGATCCTTTTCCACCCGCCTGACCCAATCCTGCACATGGGATGAGCGGCCCAGATCGAAGCCGCCTTCATCGGCCCAGCGCGTATAGGCGACCAGGGCGATGTCGGCGAGGCTGAGTTGCTCGTCCACGAAATAGCGGCGTGCGGCGAGATGGTCGTTCATCACGCGCCAGCACGCGTTCGCCCTTCGGCATCAGCGCCGGGTCGATCTCGTGTTCGGGCTTTTTCAGGTAGGTCTTGTGGAAGCGGCGCACCGCGATCACGGTCTCGTGGCTGTATTGTTCCCAGAACATCCATTGCAGCATCTGGGCGCGCGTCGAAAGCATCGGCGGGGATTAGCGCCGAGCCTTCCGCCAGATGAAAAATGATGGCGTCGGATTGCGCCAGAGTATCCGGCCGTCGGGCCATTCGACCACCGGCACCTGGCCCGCCGGATTGCGCTTGAGGAATTCCGGCGTGCGGGTTTCGCCTTTCATCACGCTGGTCTCGACCCAGCGATAGGGGATGCCAAGCCGGTCGCAGACGAATTTCACTTTCAGGCAATTGCCCGAGATGGAGTCGCCATAAATCGTGAGCGCGGTCATAACCGGTTCAGGCTGCCGCCCTTGCCGAACAGCAGCGGCTTGCGGTTGTCGATCACCTTGCGGTTGATGCCCATCCAGCCCAACTCGCCGGAGAAACGGCCATGCTCGATCTTGGGGCAGCGGTCCATGATCACGGTAAGGCCGGCATCCTCGGCCAGCTTGGCGGCTTCCTCGCTCACCACGCCCAGCTGCATCCAGACATATTTGAACCCCAGCCGGTCTTTTTCCGCAAGCGCTTCGCGCACGATCTCGGGCGCGTATTTCGCTTCGCGGAAAATATCGACCATGTCGACCGGCGCCGGGCACGTCCTTCAGGCCGGCATAGACTTTCTGCCCCAGGATCTCCTTGCCCGCCGCGCCGGGATTGACAGGGATGATTTTGTAGCCCTTGTTCAAGAGATACATCATCGCGAAATAGGACGGGCGGATCTCGTTGGCGCTGGCGCCCACCATGGCGATGGTCTTGACCGAACGCAGGATGGTCTTGATCAGGGCGTCGGGATAATTCATTGCGGCCATTTCGGTGCGCGTTTCTCCAGGAAGGCGCAGACGCCTTCCTCGGCTTCGGCGTTCGAGCATGTTTTCCGTCATCACCCGTGAGGCATAATCATAAGCCTCGGCCAGCGGCATTTCGATCTGGCGGTAGAAGGCTTCCTTGCCGGTGCGCACCGTGGCGCGCGGCTTGGCGGCGATCTTCTGCGCCAGCGCCATGGTCTCGCTTCTAAGCGTGGCGGGACGCAACCACGCGATTGACCAGACCCAGCCTGCCGCGCGTCGTTGGCGTTGATCGGCTCGCCCGTGAGCAGCATTTCCATGGCGTGCTTGCGGCCAATGCTGCGCGACAAGGCCACCATGGGCGTGGAGCAGAACAGGCCGATATCCACGCCGGGCGTGGCGAAACGCGCGGCCTCGGACGCCACCGCCAGGTCGCAGCTCGCCACCAATTGGCAGCCCGCCGCGGTGGCGGTGCCTTGCACTTCCGCGATCACGGGCTTGGGCAAGGTCACGATCTGCTGCATCAGGGCCGAGCATTGACGGAAGAGGGCGGCGAAGGACGCCGCGCCCTTGTCGCCTTCGGCGCGGCGCGCAGTCATCTCTTTCAAGTCATGGCCGGAAGAATAGACATTGCCTTCCGCCGCCAGGATCACCACCCGCACGCTGGTATCGGCGGCGGCCGCTTCCAGCGCTTCGGCCAGCGCGCCCATCAATGCTGAGCTCAGGGCATTGCGGGCCTGGGGGCGATTCAACGACAGGCGCAGTACGGCACCGTCTCGACTGGGCAGGATGAGGGGGGCGGGCTGGGGTGCGTTCATGAGGGGAACTTAGTGTGCTTCAAGACCCGGTAAAAGTGCCTGCCTTGCATGCCAGTGCTGGCCTTTCTAAATTCGGGCCGCATTTGCGGAGTTTGTGCCGCGTTGGATCAGAAAGTTTGGCATTCCCGATCCGTTCAGCCTTTTGCCGTCTGGCTCAATGGCTTCAACAACGACGAGCTGGACGCCATCACCACTTATGGCGAGACGCTGGCGCGTGAAAAGGCGACCATCGAGAACCGTGGCCGATCGGAAATCTCCGACAATGTCCGCGTTACCCGCACGGCCTGGATCGCCCACAATCCGGACACCAACTGGATCTACGACCGACTGTGGCGGATCGGCTATCACCTGAACCAAACCAGCTACCGGCTCGATCTCTCCGGCGTGTCGGAAGAGCTGCAATACACGATCTATGAATCGTCGGAGGCTGGCCATTACGACTGGCACGTCGATCACACCACCATGACGCCCATGCCCCGCAAATTGTCCCTGGTGCTCCAATTGAGCGATCCCGCCGACTATGAGGGCTGCGCGCTGGAGATCCGCGCCGCCAACAGCATCGAGGCCGCGCCGCCGGCGTGGGGATCGGTGATCGCCTTTCCGTCCTATGTCCTGCATCGGGTCACGCCGATCCTGACGGGACGGCGGCGGTCCCTGGTTTCGTGGATTTCCGGACCGCTCCTGCGTTGACGGATGCGGTATTATAATACCATGCTAAAGAAATGCCCGGAATTCCGAGATTTCTGATTGACGGACGCAAGCGCGACCCGTATAGTCGCCGCGTCCTTTCATACGAGAAAATGCCATGAAAACCTACTCGGCCAAGGCTTCCGAGATCGAGAAGAAGTGGATCCTGATCGACGCCGAAGGCCTGGTCGTCGGCCGGCTGGCCTCGATCATCGCCATGCGCCTGCGCGGCAAGCACAAGCCGACCTACACGCCCCATCTGGATTGCGGCGACAATGTCATCGTCATCAACGCCGCCAAGGTGGTGCTGACCGGCCAGAAGCTGAAGAAGAAAATCTATTACCACCACACCGGCTATATCGGCGGCATCAAGGAACGCACCGCCGGCGCGATCATGGCGGGCAAATTCCCCGAGCGCGTCGTGGAGAAGGCGGTCGAGCGCATGGTGCCGCGCGGTCCGCTGGGCCGCCGCCAGATGTCCAATCTGCGCGTCTATCCCGGCGCCGACCATCCGCATGAGGCGCAGCAGCCCGAGAAGCTGGACGTGGCGACGATGAATCCCAAGAACACTCAATACAAAACCGAAGGCGGCCTGAACCCATGGCGGACGAGAACAAGTTCGGCGAACTCAAATCCACGCTGATCAAGGCCAAGACCAACGACGCCGGAAGACGCGGCCAAGCGCCGACAACAAGCGCGACTCCAAGGGCCGCGCCTATGCCACCGGCCGCCGCAAGGAATCGGTGGCGCGGGTCTGGATCAAGCCGGGCTCCGGCAAGATCACGGTCAATGGCCGGGACGAGAAGACCTATTTCGCCCGTCCGGTGCTGCGCATGATCCTGCGCCAGCCCCTGATCGCCACCAATCGCGACGGCCAGTTCGACGTGATCGTCACGGTGAACGGCGGCGGCCTGTCGGGCCAGGCCGGCGCGGTGCGTCACGGCATTTCCCGCGCCCTGGTGAATTATGAGCCCAGCCTGCGCGCGGCGCTGAAGCCGGGCGGCTTCCTCACCCGCGATCCGCGCGCGGTCGAGCGCAAGAAGTATGGCCGGCCCAAAGCCCGCCGCAGCTTCCAGTTCTCCAAGCGCTAAAGGGGAATTGTCTGGCAAAAATGGGCGGGGCAGAGCGATCTGCTCCGCCTTTTGCTTTTACGGCGATACGGGGACGCCGGGCGGCGCTTGCCGCCAGGGCGGAATAGGCTAAGGACGGCAGCATGACGGCGACGATCTTCATCGACGGGGCAGCGGGCACCACGGGTCTTGAAATCCGCGAGCGGCTTGCCGCGCGCGCCGATCTGAAGCTCGCTGGTCGCTCTCGCGACGCCGAGCGCAAGGACGAGGCGGCGCGCGCGCGCGCGCTCAATGCCGCCGATCTCGTGATCCTCTGCCTGCCGGACGATGCGGCGCGCCAGGCGGTGGCGCTGATCGACAATCCCGAGGTGCGGGTGATCGACGCGTCCACCGCGCATCGTGTGGCCGAAGGCTGGGCCTATGGCTTTCCCGAACTGGAGCCGGATGTCTATGACCGCATCGCCGCCAGCCAAGCGGGTGGCCAATCCGGGCTGCTGGGCGACCGGTTTTCTGGCGCTGGCGCGGCCGCTGGTGCGGGCGGGGCTGATCCCGGCCGATTTTCCCCTGATGGTGCATGGCGTCTCCGGCTATTCCGGCGGCGGCAAAAGCATGATCGAGGAATTCGAGAAAAAGGATTCGCCGGTCTTTGTCGAAACCGTGCAGCGCAGCTATGCGCTGGGCCTTTCGCACAAGCATATTCCCGAGATGCAGGCGCTGGCGGGTCTCGACGCATCCGCCTTTGTTCGCGCCCGCGGTGGCGCGTTTCTATCGCGGCATGCTGGTGGAATTGCCGCTGCAGCTTTGGGCGCTGCCGGGCACGCCCAGCCCGCGCGACATTCATGCCGTGCTGGCCAATGCCTATGCCGGCCGGCCGCTGGTCGAAGTGGCGAGGCCTGGAGGAAGCAGCCGCGCTCAAAGAGCCTGGACGCGGAATTGCTGGCGGGCAGCAACGGCATGAAGCTGTTTGTCTTCGCCAATGAAGAGGCGGGGCAGGCGCGGCTGGTGGCGGCGCTGGACAATCTGGGCAAGGGCGCGGGCGGGGCGGCGGTGCAGAATCTCAACATCATGCTGGGCCTGCCGGAGACCACCGGTCTTTACCTCTGAGCGGTCCTGATGCTAGAAGCGCGCCATGGCGCGGCTGTGGCTCTCTGGTATTGTCTGGTGTGTGGCGCTGGGCGCGTTGGGCGTGGCGCTGGTATGATCGCGCCGGCCGCCAGCGCCCGCGCGGCTATTCCGGGCTGGAATTCGCCGCAATGACGCGGCGCCGCGGCGTCGCGCGCGCCGCTTGCTCACCACGCGCGGCGCGCTGGTCCAGCAGGTGGCCGAGGACAGCCCCGCCGCGCAGGCCGGGATCAAGGCCGGCGCGGTGGTGGCGGCGATCGACGGCGACGCCATCACCTCCGCGCGCCAGGCCTCCGGGATCGTGCGCCGGCACGCGCAAGGCGACCGCGTGGTCTTCACCCTGTTCGACGAAGCGCAGGGCGCGATCCATCCCAAGAAATGTCACAGTGATGTTCGATGCCGCGCCGCCGGTCAGCAAAACCGTCTTCCGGGTCGAAGCCGCCGCGCACCCTGGCGAAGGAATTCTTCAATCCGCCCAGCATGGCCGCCAATGCGTCCTGGTCGCGCCGCCTGGCGCATGGCGTCAGCATCCGGCCGCGGGCGATGCCGCAGTTGAGCGCCGGCGACTGCTCCGGCGTCGCGCCGGAAGAATGGCGGGTGCGGGATTCCGGCAACGGCATGATCCATCTTGTCGCCAAGGATGGCGGCGCTGCATGCGATCTACAAACTGGTCGCGCTCGATCCCGACGCAGAGGCGCGATCCCAAGGGTTATGTGCTGGGCTTGGTGCACGCGATCTTCCACAGCCCGGTCGCGTCCACGCCGACCGAGATCCGGAATTTCGGCGTCAGCAGCTTCAATTTCGGCAACCGCGCGGGCGTCGCCGGGCTTCGCGCTGTGGCGCTTGAACGGCGATGTCCTGTCGGTGTGGATCGCCGGTGTTCCCGCCAGCGATATCGCCTGGGCGATGCCGGTGACGGCGGGTGCTGCTGTCGCTGCATTGCGAGAGCCGAGCTGGCGCCCAAGCCCGCGCCGCGCGATCCCGCGCTGGTCGCCACCTCGTTGTCGACTCGACTGCCTGCAAGGGCAGCTGCGAGGACAGCGATTTCGCCGCCACCTATTTGCAGAAATTCCGCCTGGGCTATGTCCATGCCCATGACGGCGAAGTCTTCCTGGTCAATCCCAAGCGCGATTTCTGGCTGAACGGGCAGGAAGGCCCGGGCTTCTATCGCCAGCTCGGCGGCGAGAATGAAAAGCTGGAGCCGGGACGGACGAACTGAACTAGCGCGCGTTACTGCGCCTTCATCTTCACATATTCGCCCGGCGCATCGCCCAGCACCTTGAGCTTGCCGTCGCCGGGCTTGCGGGCGGGAATTTTTTCGCCCGACAATGCCGCCAGCCATTGATCCCAATCCGGCCACCAGGAGCCGGGATGTTCGGTCGCGCCCTGCGCGCCAGGCATCGATGGTCTCGGCCTGCTTCGTCGTTGGTCCAATATTGATATTTCTTGGCGGCGGGCGGATTGATCACGCCGGCGATATGGCCCGAGCCCGCGATGATGAAACGCACCGGGCCGCCGAATAATTTGCGTCGCCTTGAACACCGAATTGGCGGGGGCGATGTGATCTTCCTTGCGCCGATTGCAGATAGACCGGCACCTTGACCTTCGAAAGATCGAGCGTGACGCCGCCCAGCATCATCTTGCCCAGCGCCAGCGCATTGTCCTTGTAGCATTGGCGCAGATAGGAGAGATGCAGCTTCTCCGGCATGCGCGTGGTGTCGGATTCCAGTAGAGCAGGTCGAACGGCATGGGCGACTTGCCCAGCATGTAATTGTTGATCACGAAGGACCAGATCAGGTCGTTGGCGCGCAGCATGTTGAAGGTGCCCGCCATCTTGGAGCCTTGAGCACGCCGCCGGACTGCTTTCATCTGCTGTTCCAGCGCTTCGAGCTGGGCTTCGTCCACGAACACCGAAAGATCGCCGGCTTCGCTGAAATCGGTCTGCGCCGCCCAGAAGGTGGCGGAATGGATGCGCTCGCTCATGCTCGGATCCTTCTTGGCCGCCATATAGGCCAGGGTCGCCGCCAGCAGCGTGCCGCCGATGCAATAGCCGACGCAATTGGGATCGCTCGACGCCGGTGGCGTCCTTGACCGCATCGAGCGCGGCGAAGATGCCGTCGCGCATGTAATCCTCGAAGCCCATCTGCGCCAGCTCGCGGTCGGGATTGGCCCAGGAGACCACGAAGACGGTGTAGCCCTGGTCCACCAGCCAGCGGATGAAGCTGTTCTCGGGCCGCAGATCCAGGATGTAGAATTTGTTGATCCAGGGCGGGAAGATCAGCAGCGGCCGCTCATAGACCTGCTCGGTGGTGGGATCGAATTGCAGCAGCTCGATCAGCTCGTTGCGGAACACCACCTTGCCCGGCGCGGTGGCGATATTCTCGCCGATCACGAAACCGTCGGCGGATTGGCGGATGGAAAGCTCGCCCTGGCCGCGCTCGATGTCGGCGAGCAGATTGTCCAGGCCCTTGACCAGATTTTCGCCGTTCGACGCCAGGGTGGCGCGCATCACTTCGGGATTGGTGAGAGGGAAATTGGTGGGCGCGAAGGCGTCGGCGAACTGCTTGGTGTAGAATTCCACCCGCTTGCGCTCCTTGTCGGGAATGCCGTTCAGATTGGCGACCATGCCCTGCATGGCATTGGCGGTCAGCAGATAGGACTGCTTGATGAAATCGAAGATCTCGTTCTGCTGCCATTCCGCGTCGCGGAAGCGGCGGTCGCCCGGCGCGGGCGCGACCACCGGCGCGACGCTTCGTCCGCCCAGCATGCGGCGCGCGGTGCTCTCCCACAGGCCCATCCAGTCCCGCCAGAGCTGAATCTGGGCTTCCATCACGGTCTCGCGGTCGCCGCCCATCGCCTTGCAGAAGCGCGAAGAAGGCGCCGGAGACATTCAGGGGATCGAGCGGGCCGGGCTGTTCGCGCGCCGTCCAGCGCTTGAGGAAATCGCCGATCAGCTGCTGGCTCTGGCCGGCCGACCATGCAACATGTTGCGGGCGAATTTCTCGCGATCGAGCTGGGCGAAGCTATCGGACGAGCGAGCTGGAGCCGCCGATTCTGGACGGCGGATGCGGGTTGCTTCTGGGCCATGGGGCACCATGCGAGGTCGGAAATGGGTGATAGCGCGGGTGCGCCGGACTGCGGCAAATCCGCTGCCGGACAGGCCGTCATGGCTGGAAATATGTCAAGAATTCACGGATTTAGCGGAGCGCGCGCTTGGAACCAAAGCCCTGGCGCGGTATAGGGAAAGCGCTGGGCTTGTGCGCATGTCGGGGTGTCGAGTCGCGCTGACCAGGAAGCTTTCTGACCGGGAACCGACCGCATGACCAAGTCCTCTGTCGCACACTGGCGCCAGTTGCACCTGATTCTGGGTCTGGCCGTCGGGGCCTCGCGCCTGTTCCACGCATCGCCGATCTCGATCCCACGGGGCTTCTCGGCGACAGCAGCGATAACGCGCCCGACCAGCCAATTTCCGCCGACCAGGCCGCGCCGACCGCGCTCCGACCAGGCCGCCGGCACCACGCCCGATCTGGCCAGCCTGCCGGCGCGGCCCGGCCACCAGCCACGCCCGCCGACCAGCAGCAGACGGCCCAGTCGCTGGCCAGCGACGGCGCCCAGGCCCGCTACAGCGCCGATGCCCTGCGCGGCGGCACCGAAGCCGCGCCGCGCCTCCGCCCGCCGGTGCCGCTGCTCCGACCGCGGCCCAGCAGTTGTTGGGCTGTCGGCTGCCGCCCGCTCGCCGTCCGATGCCGCCGACCTACCGCCGACCGCGGCAGCCGCGCCGGCGCCGCAGGTCGCAGCGACCAGCCACCGCCGCCCGGCCGCCGATGCCGGCGCCCGCCTTGCGCCGGACTGAGGCCGGCAGCGCGCCCAGCCGGCGCCGCCGTCCGCACGGCCGCAGCCCGCCGTGCCCGCCAATGCGCCGGTGCAGACTGCGCCGCCGGTGCGCCGCCGCTCCGCGTCGGTCCGTCCGCGACCTTCCGCCGCGCCGCGCGGCGAAGCCGGCGGTTCCCGCCGTGCCCGCCAATGCGCCCGTGCGCGGCGGCGCGATGATGGCGCAGCCGGCAGCTGTCCGACGCCGCGTTGGGCTTCAGGCCGTCCGCCGCGCCGCCGCTTGATCCTTCGGTCAATCATTTCGTCTCCGCGCCCATCGTGGCGCACTATCGCCAGACCGCCTCCAATCGCCGGCATGGCGCAGCATGGCCGCGGTGCCGGCCGTGCCGCCCAAGGGCGCGCGATGGCGGTTCGCGATGGCGGTCCGTCGTCGCCAATCTGGCGGCGGTCTCCGGCGCGCCGGCGGCGATTGCCGCCGATGAATGGCGGCGTGCCGCCGACCGCCGTGGTCTATTTCCCCGGCGACGGCGCCAAGCCTCAGCACGGCCGCGCGCGCCAAGTCCGCACCGCCGCCGCCGCCTTCAAGGCCGATGGCGGTCAGGGCACCGTGCGCGTGGTGGGCCATGCCTCCAGCCGCACCGCCAACATGCCGGTGGAAAAGCATCTGGAAACCATCTTCGACAAGTCCCAGGCGCGCGCCAATGCGGTGGCGCAGGAACTGATCCATGACGGCGTTCCGGCCGCCAGGGTGCTGATCGACGCGGTGGGCGACAGCCAGCCGGTCTATTATGAATTGATGCCCGAAGGCGAAGAAGGCAACCGCCGCGCCGAGATATTCGTTCAGGGCTAGGATCGCTCAGGAACGCAGCGATAAAAGCGTTGCGCCGGGCGCGCCAAATCCCCGATTCTCGGGCTTTCAGGATTTCACGATGAACACCGATTTCTACCGCATCAAGCGGCTGCCGCCCTATATCTTCGAGGAAGTCAACCGCCTCAAGGCGCAGGCGCGCGCGCGGGGCGAGGACATCATCGATTTCGGCATGGGCAATCCCGACATGCCCACGCCCGAGCACATCGTCGACAAGCTGTGCGAGACGGCGCGCGATCCCGCGCTCCAACCGCTATTCGGCGTCGCGCGGCATCAAGGGCCTGCGCAAGGCGCATGTCGCTTATTACAAGCGCCGCTTCGGCGTGACGCTCGATCCCGACCGCGAAGTGATCGCGGCGCTGGGCTCCAAGGAAGGCTTCGCCAATCTCGCCCAGGCCATCACCGCGCCGGGCGATGTGGTGCTGGTGCCCAATCCCGCCTATCCGATCCATGCCTTCGGATTCATCCTGGCCGGCGCCGCGATCCGCCATGTGCCCGCGACATCGCCGGAGGAATATCTCTCGGCGCTGGGCCGCGCCGCGCGCCATTCGGTGCCGTCGCCGGTGGCGCTGGTGGTGAATTATCCCTCCAACCCCACGGCGCAGGTGGTGGGGCTGGATTTCTACAAAGAGGTCGTGAAGTTCGCCAAGAAGCACGAGATCTGGGTGCTGTCCGATCTCGCCTATGCCGATATCTATTTCGGCGACGAGCCGCCGCCTTCGATCCTGCAGGTGGACGGCGCCAAGGACATCGCCATCGAATTCCAGTCCCTGTCCAAGACCTACGCCATGCCCGGCTGGCGCATGGGCTTTGCCGCCGGCAACGAGACATCTGATCGGCGCGCTGGCGCGGATCAAATCCTATCTCGATTACGGCGCCTATACGCCGATCCAGGTGGCGGCGGCGGCGGCGCTGAACGGCCCGCAGGACGTGGCGGACGAGATCCGCGCCATCTACAAATCGCGCCGCGACGTGCTGGTGAAAAGCATGGCGCAGGCGGGCTGGGACATTCCCGCGCCGGAAGCCTCGATGTTCGCCTGGGCGCCGGTGCCGGAGAAATACCGCGAGGCCGGCTCGATGGAGTTCGCCAAGCAGCTGCTCAAGCATGCCAAGGTGGCGGTCTCGCCCGGCATCGGCTTCGGCGAATATGGCGAAGGCTATGTGCGCGTGGCGCTGGTCGAGAACGAGCACCGCATCCGCCAGGCGGCGCGCAATGTGAAGAAATTCCTCTCCATGGGCACCAATCATGCGCCCGCCGATCTGGCATCGGCGAAGTGAGTCGGCAGACGATGGGGGCACCTCTCAAAATCGCCATCGCCGGCCTGGGCACGGTGGGCGGCGGCGTGATCAAGGCGCTGCCGGCGCAGGCGGCCGATCTGGCGGCGCGCGCCGGCCGCGAGCTCGATCGTGGTGGGCGTCAGCGCGCGCGACGCGAAAAAAGCGCGCGGCTTCGAACTCGATGAATTTCACCGCCGATCCGCTGGCCCTGGCCAAGAGCCGACGCCGATGTGGTCGTGGAACTGATCGGCGGCGAGGACGGCATCGCCCGCGCAGCTGGTCGAAGCCGCGCTCGATCACGGCAAGCATGTGGTGACCGCCAACAAGGCGCTGCTCGCCAAGCATGGCAGGGCGCTGGCCGAGCTGGCCGAGAAGCAGCAATCTCCAGCTGAAATTCGAAGCGGCGGTGGCCGGCGGCATTCCCATCGTCAAGACGCTGCGCGAAAGCCTGATCGCCTATGACGTCGCAGGCGGTCAAAGGCATCCTCAACGGCACCTGCAACTACATTCTCACCCAGATGGAAGCGCCGGGCGCGCCGTTCGCCGAGGTGCTGAAGGAAGCGCAGGCGCTGGGCTATGCCGAAGCCGATCCGACGCTGGATGTCGGCGGCGGCGACACCGCGCACAAGCTGGCGCTGCTTTCCAGCCTGGCCTTCGGCACGGCGCCCGATCTCGCATCCATGCACGGTGGAAGGCATCGAGCACATCACGCCCGCCGACATCCATTTCGCCTCGCGAGTTCGGCTTTCGCATCAAGCTTCTGGGCGTGGCGCGGCGCACGTCGTCCGGCATCGACCAGCGCGTGCATCCGGCCATGGTGCGGGCGCGCTCGCCGCTCGCCAATGTCGACGGCGCCGCCAATGGCGTGCTGGTGGATGCGGGCGAAGCCGGGCCGTTCTTCTTCTCCGGCCGCGGCGCGGGCGAAGCGCCCACCGCCTCGGCCGTGGTCGCCGATCTGGTCGATATCGCGCGCGGCTCCTATACGCCGGTGTTCGGCCGGCCGGCCGCAGCGCTGGCCAAGCTCAAGCCCGCGTCGGTCGGATGCGGCGCCCTCAGCCCTGGTATCTGCGTTTCGAAGTGCTGGACCTGCCCGGCGTCCTGGCGGAAATCGCCGGCCATCTGTCGCGAGCACGGTGTTTCCATCGAAAGCATGATCCAGCGCGGCCGCGACCATGGCGAGCCGGTGGCGATCGTCATGATTACCCACGAAACTCCACAAAGCGCGGTCGAGCGCGCCTTGAAGGCCATCGTCGGCCTCGGACAAGGTGCGGGCGCGTCCCTGCATGATTCCCATGGAAGCCGCATAAGACGGCAGCCGGAGACCTTATGACCCTGATTCGTCCGCCCACGACCGCGAAACCGCTGGACCGCGCTTTCGCGCTGGAAGCCGTGCGCGTCACCGAAGCCGCCGCCATCGCCGCCGCCGCCCAGATCGGACGCGGCGACGAACATGCCGCCGACCAGGCCGCGGTCGAAGCGATGCGCGCCGCCTTCAACGCGCTGCCCATCGACGGCACGGTGGTGATCGGCGAAGGCGAGCGCGACGAAGCGCCGATGCTGTTCATCGGCGAGAAAGTCGGGCAGGGCGGCCTGGCGGTCGATATCGCGCTCGATCCGCTGGAAGGCACGACGCTGACCGCCAAGGCGATGGCCAACGCGCTGGCGGTGATGGCGATGGCCGAGCCCGGCACGCATGCTGAACGCGCCCGACACCTATATGGACAAGATCGCCATCGGCGGCGGCTTCGCCGAGGGCGTGATCGATCTCGATGCCGAGCCGGGCGACAACATCAATGCCCTGGCCAAGGCCAAGGGCGTGCAAGCCGCACGAGATCACCGCCTGCATCATGGACCGGCCGCGCCACGAAGAGTTGATCGCCAAGGTGCGCAAGGCCGGCGCGGCGGTGCAGCTGATCACCGACGGCGACGTGGCGGGCGTGATCGCCACCACCGATCCCGCCACCGGCATCGACATCTATATCGGCCAGGGCGGCGCGCCCGAAGGCGTGCTGGCGGCGGCGGCGCTGCGCTGCGTCGGCGGCCAGATGCAGGCGCGGCTGGTGTTCAAGAAGGACGACGAGAAGCGCCGCGCCGAACGCATCGGCATCAAGGATTTCAACCGCAAATACACCATGACCGATCTGGTCTCGGGCGATGTGGTGTTCTCCGCCACCGGCGTCACCGACGGCTCGATGCTGCGTGGCGTGCACCGCGACGGCGATTACGTCACCACCGAAAGCGTGGTGATGCGCTCGGCCACCGGCACGGTGCGCTGGATCAAGGCGCGCCACCGCCGCAACATGTCTGAGGCGCTCGGCCGGCGACGCGGCTTTCGGCGTCGCGCGCTGCTTTTCGGGCCGGCGCTGGCGGCTGGACGCCGGGCGACGAGACGCTGGCGCGGCAATTGCGGCAGGACGCTGATGCTTTCGCCGGTGCTGGCGCGGCTGCTGGCGGCGCGCGGCGTGAGCGTGGCCGAAGCGCGCCGACTATCTTCAATCCCACCTTGAAGAAACTTCTTGCCCGATCCGTCCTCGCTGGCGGACATGGATATGGCGGTGGCGCGGGTGAAGCGGGCGCTGGAAACTGGCGAGCGCATCGCCGTGTTCGGCGACTACGATGTGGACGGCTCGGTGTCGGCCGCGCTGCTGGCGGATTTTCTCGCCGCGCTGGGCGTCGCCGCCGCGCGTCTATATTCCCGACCGCATGACGCGAAGGCTATGGCCCGTCGGCCGCCGGCGATGCAGACGCTTCAAGCCGAAGGCGCGTCGCTGGTGGTCACGGTGGATTGCGGCGCCGCCGGCGGCGCGGCGTTCGAGGCCGCGCGCGACGCTGGGCTGGATGTGGTGGTGCTGGATCATCATCGCGTCGAGACGCGGCCCGACGCGCTTGCGCATGTCAATCCCAACCAGCCCGGCGATCACATCCGGCCTCACCTATCTTTGTGCCGCCGGCGTGACGTTCCTGTTCATGGTGCGCTCAACCGCGCCTTGCGCGACAGCGGCTTGTATGCGCGAACGCGGCATCGCCGAACCGGATCTGCGCGAGCATCTCGATCTGGTGGGGCTGGCCACGGTCTGCGATGTGGTGCCGCTCATCGGCGTCAACCGCGCCTTTGTGCGCCAGGGGCTGGGGCAACTTGCCAAGCTGGCGCGCCCCGGTCTGGCGGCGCTGGCGGCGGTGGCCAAAGCCGCGCCGCCTTTCACGCCCTATCATCTGGGTTTCGTCTTCGGTCCGCGCATCAATGCCGGCGGGCGGGTGGGCCGCTCGCAGCCTGGGCGCCGATCTTCTGAGCACGAGCGATCACGGCGCGGCGGAAGAGTTCGCCGCTGCAGCTCGATCTGCACAATCGCGAGCGCCAGGCGATCGAGAAGCCTGATCCTGGAAGAAGCGATGGCGCTGGCCGCGACGCAGGACAATGCGCCGTTCCTGCTGGTGGCCAATGATGGCTGGCATCCCGGCGTGGTCGGCATCGTGGCGGGCCGGCTGAAGGAGCGTTTCGCCAAGCCGGCTTTCGTCGCGGGCTTCGAAGGCGGCATGGGGCGCGGTTCGGCGCGCTCGATTCCCGGCATCGATATCGGCGCGCATGGTGCGCGCCGCGCGCGAGCAAGGCCTGATCGAGGCCGGCGGCGGTCATGCCATGGCGGCGGGCTTCTCGCTGATGCGCAGGATCAGCTGTCGCGGCTTCCGCCAATTCCTGCATGCGCAATTCACCGGCAGCCGAGCGCAGCCTATGAAGAAGCCGCGAGCCTGGTGGCTGGACGCGGTCTCCTCGCCGGCGCGGCCGGCCGCGATCTGGTCGCCGAAATCGCGCTGGCGGGACCCTATCGGCGCGGGCAATCCCGAACCGCTGCTGGCGTTTCCCGATCTGCGGGTGGCGTTCGCCGATGTGGTGGGCAGCGCCCATGTCAAAGTCCGGCTGGTGGGCGGCGACGGCGCGCGGCTGGACGCCATCGCGTTCCGCGCCGCGGGCACGCCGCTGGGCGAGGGGCTGCTCAAGTCGCGCGGCCGGCCATCCATGCCGCGGGCAAGCTCAAAACCGACGAGTGGAACGGCGAAGCCCGGGTCCAGCTGCAGATCGAGGATGCCGCCCGGCGGGGGCCTGAAGCCTCATTTCCGGCGCTTGCCTAAGGCCCAAAGGCCCTGTATAGCCCGCCTCCGGCCGCGCCCTTCGTCTATCGGTTAGGACTCAAGATTTTCATTCTTGCAAGAGGGGTTCGACTCCCCTAGGGCGCACCAAACTCATTGAAATCATTAGAGAACTTCCCCGGTTTGGGGAAATTGATTTTTTTTGGCTCACGCCCTAGGGCGCGCCATTCCGTCGAAAAGACGGCCTTCCCGGCGCGGGCGCTGATCGGCCGCCGCGGCAGCACGGACGCTCTCCAAAAAATCTCTCTTTTCTGTCGGTTTGGCGAGCTCCCACCCGTCCTTGGGCTAGGCTGAGGCAAAAAAGGAGACTGGCGATGCGCGTGATTGTGTTCGTGAAGGCCACCAAAGAAAGCGAAATGGGCGTTCCCGGCACGCCCGAGATGTTCGAGGCCATGGATAAATTCAACGACGAGCTGGTCAAGGCGGGCGTCATGCGTTTCGCCGACGGCGAACAGATCGCCCACGGCCTCAAGCCCTCCGCGCAGGGGAAGCGCGTTGCGTTCGATGGCACGAGCCGTTTGGTGATCGACGGACCTTTCACGGAGACCAAGGAGCTGGTCGCCGGCTTCTGGATCTGGGAGGTCAAGGATATGGACGAGGCCGTCGCCTGGGTGAGGCGCTGCCCCAATCCCATGCCGGGACCGAGCGAGATCGAAATCCGGCCATTCTACGAGTTGGCGGATTTCGAACATCTGACGCCGGCGCGCTGACGCCAAGCGTTCGCAAAATTAAAAAGGCCCCGAACATAGTCCGGGGCCTGACCAGCCGTCGGTCACGTGAGGGCGAATTCGCGCGGAGCCTCCACGGTCAGGTCGCACACGGTGCCGGGAATCGTCTCGACCGAAACCTCGATCTCCGGCGGAAATTCCTGGAACAGTATCACCGCGCCATGCGCGCCGTCGAAAGCGACGCCGTCATGGTAGAATCCCATGGGGCCCTGATAGCCGCTGGCGCGATCGCGCTTCTGGAAGGTCGCGATCGCGACCTCGTTGACGCCCCATTGCTGCCGCAGGCCGGCGGGAATTCCCGAGACGACGAATCTCGCGCCCGGCATCAGGCACACCGCCGTCGCGGGATCATCATGCGAGACGAGACCGACAGTGCCGTGAACACCAATTCTCGCCGTCTTCAACTGGTCGCCGACTGCCGCGTCACGACGCGCGGCGAACTCCAAGGAGTAGTCGCACATGAGAAGAGACCTTTGCTAAACGTGGCCGCCCAATCGCGACCACGATTCAAATTTTACCACGATGGTGATGGCCGTCTGACGCAAGAATTGTTGCGAACGAATCGATTGCGTGAATTCAAACATTCATCGCGCGCGGAAAGCGGCGTGAAGCGTGCTGCGACTGCTTTGCGGCGCGGAATGAAATTCGAAAAAAGCCGCCGCGCGCCTGGCGACTCGCCATGCGACTCATTTCGCAAATGCGATTCGATCATGGCCGGCGCAATTCCTGTTTGTTAACTCGACCCACGGATTCGCGCGGGCAAGAAACACTCGGAAGGAAAGAGTGACAGGTTGAAGTTCCGCGTGCGGAACTTATTTCGCCACCAAACGAGTTCGCGGCGGGATCGAGTCTCGCCAGAGTGGCGGCAAGGAATTCGCGATCGCGAAAAGCCTCGATGCCGCCCGGTTTCAAGGTGGAGATGGCGCCGGTGAGGTTTCCCAGCCGCGCGCATTCCGCGGCGCCAAGCCCGCGGACATAACCGCTGAGAAAGCCGGCATTGAAACTGTCGCCGGCGCCGATCATGTCGACGGGCGTCACGGCGACGGCGGGAATGTCGTGCCGATCGCTTGCCTTGTTGCACGACTCGCGCCCTTGGCGCCGCGCTTGACCACGATCAGCTTGCACCGTTCCGGACAGAGCCGGCAAGCGCGTCGTCGACCGAATCGCTTTTTGGCGATGCGCAGCAATTCCCGCTCATTGGGCAAAAGCACATCCACCAGCGGGAGGAGCGCGTCCAGCACACCCTGCCAGCGGTCGTCGGGATCGTCATTGGTGTCGAGCGAGATGGTAAGCCCCCTCGCCTTGATCGCCCGGAACAGGTCCGGCAGATCCGGCCTGCAGTCGCTTTCAGCAAGAACAGCGAAGAAAGATGGAAATGTTTCGCGGCGCAAAGATGATCGAGGTCCAGATGCTCAGGGCGCAATCTCCGCCGTCGTTCCCAGATAGGAGAGGATGTGGCGCGCCGCGCCGTGATTGACCACGACGGTCACGCCAGATCCCGTGCCGCTTTCGCTGGTGCGGACTTCCGCGAGAGGTCCACGCCTTGCGCGCCGAAGATAATTCGAGCGCCTTGGTGCCGAACATGTCCCGGCCGCCAGCGATGCGAAGCCCACCCGCATGCCCAGCGCGCGCAGATTATGCGCCAGGATCGCGGCCGAACTTCCCAGGGTGACGCGGCAGGCGGAGGCCAGAAGCTCCCGCTCCACCGGCATGGCTTCGGGGATGCCGTCGAGGACCAGGTCGAGATTGATCTCGCCGGCGATGGTGACGTCGAATCGCTTATTCAAGAATATGCCCCCGTTCTTCTTGCCGGTGATGGGCAAAATGATAGCATCATTTTCAACAGCCGATAACGCGAAGAGTGGGGCAGGAGCATGGCGGTACGCCGCTTTCAGGAACTGCTGTCGGCAAACGGCCAGCGCGGCATCACCTCGGTCTGTTCGGCGCATCCCTGGTGATCCGCGCGGCGGCGGAGCAGGCGGCCGGAAGAGCGGGGACTGCTCCTGATCGAGGCCACCTGCAACCAGGTCAACCAGGATGGCGGCTATACCGGGATGCGGCCCGCCGATTTTCGCGCCTTCGTGCAAGGCATCCTGGCGCGCGGCGTCATTCCCCGAGGACCGGCTTCTTCTGGGCGGCGATCATCTGGGGCCGCATGTCTGGCGCAAGCTGCCCGCCGAAGACGCGATGGCCAAGGCCGAAACCATGATCGCGGCCTATGCCCAGGCCGGCTTCACCAAGATTCATCTCGATGCCAGCATGCCCTGCGCGGGCGATCCCGCCATCCTGCCCGATGAGATCGTCGCCCACCGCGCGGCGCGCCTGGCCAAGATCGCGGAAGCAGAACGCGGCGCACGCGCCCTTCTATATCATCGGCACCGAAGTGCCGGTGCCGGGCGGCGCCTCGCACGGCCATGAACTGGCCGTCACCACGCCGCACGCGGCATCGCACACCGTTGGCCGTTCACAAACAGGCCTTTGCGGACGCGGGGCTTGACAACGCCTGGTCGCGCGTGGTGGGGCTGGTGGTGCAGCCCGGAGTGGAGTTCGATAATCTCTCGGTGATCGACTACGGCCCGGCAAAGGCGCGCGACTTGGCGCAATGGCGCCGGCAGAAGGCGGAGAATATCGTCTTCGAAGCCCACTCCACCGATTTCCAGCGCGATGTGCCTATGGCGCGCTGGTGACGGATGGATTTGCCATCCTGAAAGTGGGCCCGGGCGCTTACCTTTGCCATGCGGGAAGCGATCTTCGCGCTGGCCGAAATCGAGAAATAGATCGTGGCGCCCGAACGATCAATCCCGTGCTCCTGGAAACCATTCGCGCCGTGATGAGGAAAATCCCGCGCATTGGCAGGACTATTACACAGGAGGCGGATGCAGGAGACGTTGCTGTTCAACAGCTATAGCGACCGCATCCGCTATTACTGGCCCGATCCCAGGATCGAGGCGGCGATGGCCAGGCTGATCGCCAATCTCACCGCCGCGCCGCTCGCCGGACATTCTGCTGAGCCGCTATCTGCCGGCGCAATATCGCCGCGTTCGCGCCGGGGAATTGAAGCGCGAACCCCAAGCCCTGATCCTGGACAAGATCCGGGACGTGCTGCAGGGCCTGTATTCGCGACGGCCGTGCCGAGGATTATCGGCAGCCTTCTTCCGGCGGCATTTCGAAAGTGCACCAGATCGGCGCGGAAGCCGCGAGTGCGGATCGCGCCATATACGATTCCGGCGCCATCCATACTGCGCCCAGTATCATGGCGGCGCGGCTCAAATGAAACCAGATGAAGCCGCAGATCACAAAGCCCAGCACCGGCACCAGAAGATTGCTCCAGCTCCGGTTGTTTGCCGCGCCACCAATAATGGGTGAAGGAGGCGGCATTGACGCCCATGAAGCTGATGAAGGCGCCGAAATTGAGCGCCTGGGCGCCCACGGCATAGGCGCTGCCGCCGGTGGTGCCGGAAAAGAATTCCATTGCGGCCGCGCCGATCAGCGCGAACACGCCCACCAGCACGATGCCGTTGCGCGGCACGCGATGCTTCGGCTCGATCGACGCCGAAAAAGGATTTGGGAATGGCGTTGCCCTGCCCCATGCCATAGAGCAGCCGCCCCGCCGCAAGCTGGGAGGCGATGGCGGTGCCCGCATTGGCCACCAGCAAGGTGAAATTCATCACCTGGAACAGAAGAACGCCGCCCACCTGCTGCGAGACCATCGCGAAGGCGGATTCCACCCGGTCGGCGGCAAAGGGCTTGGAGCCCCACACCAGCTGCGCCGCATAGACTTCCAGGCCGGACAGCACGCCCGCGAAAACGCAGACCAGCACCGTGGCCAAAAGGATATTGCGGCGCGGATTTTCCGCTTCTTCCGACAAGGTCGAGATGGCGTCGAAGCCGATATAGGTGAGGACCGCGACCGAGGTGCCGGCGAAAACGGTCTGTGGAGTTGAAATTGGGCGCGTCATAAAAAGGCTTGCAGGAAAAAGCCCGGATCGTGATGCACGCGCCAGAGGACATTCACCACCGCGCCGAAGAAGAGACGACCACCAGGATCATCGCGACGCACAGGATTTCGTTCAGCCGCGCCGAAGTCCTGATGCCGTGCAGATTGACCCAGGTGAAGAAGACGGCGAAGACCGCCAGCCAGGCATAAAAGGGCAGGCCCGGGCACGATGTTCATCGCCGCCTTGGCGGAGAAGGCGGTGCAGATCAGGGGATTGAGCAGGTAATCCATCACCATGCTCCAGCCGGTGATGTAGCCCAGGGCGGGGTGGATCTCCTGTCCCGACATAGGTGTAGGCCGACCCGGCGCTGGGATAGATGCGCGCCATGCGGCCATAGGAGATGGCGGTGAACAGCATCGCCACCATGGCGATCAGGATCGTGGTGACGACATGGCCATGCGCCGTGTTGCTGATCACGCCATAGATGCCCATCGGCGCGGTGGGCTGGATGATCACCATGCCGATGAAGATCAGGTTCCACAGGCCCAGCGCGCGGCGAAGATGCGGCTGGCCGGTCGCTGCTCATCGCGCTTCGCCGCGGGGATGGATGGTGACGCCCTGCACCACCCGGTTGATCACGCCGCCGGGGCTGGGATTGTCGGGATTGAGGCCTTTGCATCAGGCTCAGATGATAGCCCAAAAGCTGCGGCGCGATGATCTCGAACGGCGTGCGCAGCGCATCCGGCAACATCCGGCGCCACGGCCGGAATCACGGCGTCGAACAAATCGTCCGGTCCGCTGCGTCCGGCGATGCCCACCAGATGGCCGATTTTCTTGGCGCGCAATTCGCGTCAGCAGATCGCGTTCATAAAGGCGGCGCAGCGGATCGTTGGACAGCAGCGCACAGAACCAGCGTGTCCTCCCGCACGAAAGACATCGGACCGTGGCGCAGGCCCAGGAATGTCTCGGCCATGGCGGGATAGGCGCCCGCCGCCATCTCCAGCGATCTTGAGCCGCGCCTCTGTCGGCCCAGCCGAACAAAGGCGAGGAGGACAGCATCACGATCCGGTCGTCGACCTTCGAGGCGGCGGCATGGCAAGCCTGGTCGATGTGCGGGCAGCAGGCTTTGCGCGCGCGGGGCACAGGCCGTCCACCGCGGCTCCCGCCGCCTCGCGCCTCAAAAGAGCCACGCCCGCCAGCACCAGATTGGAAAAGGCGCTGGTCATCACCAGGCTTTCGTCATTGCTGCGGGGATCGAGGAAAATGACGCCGTTCAGCTTCGCCCGCGTGAGCTTGCTGTCGGGATTGCAGGTGATGGCGAATTGCGGCAGATGTCGGGCCGAAGCGCGCGCACCCGTTCCACCACCGCGGCGCTTTCCGGGCTGTTTCCCGAGCGGGCCAGCGAAATCAGCGACATCGACATTCGGCCAGCACGCGCTCCGCATCGAGCAGAAGATCGGTGGTGGGAACGGCCAGGCATCGCCGATCGGCCACCGCCGCGGCATGGGCGGCATAGGCCGAGGTGCCGGCGCCGGTGAAAAGGATGCGCTTTCCGGCAAGCCGGTTTTTCAGGTCGAATTGCTGGGACGCCGGCATCCACCCGCTCCAGCGTGGTCGGCCACAGGACAGGCTGCTGGAATATTTCCCGGCGTGTGTGATGTCCGGCTTCGGTGAGCATCAGCGCGCACTCCGCACAGGCAGGGGAATATTGCAGGCGTCGATCGCGCCGGCCGGCCGCACGAACCAGTCATTGCGCCGGTTGCGGCGCGCTTCGACATAGGCGGTGAAGGATGGCGTGCCGGGCTTGAGATATTCCAGTTTCAGGCGCTGGGCCGGCGGCAGGTCCGAGGCCAGGCGGATGGATTTGATCTGCGTGTATTGCGATGGGCTTTGGTAGAAGCCCATGTAAGCGCCCTGGGCGCTGCCGCCCCGCGGCAGGGACGGACAGCAATTCCATGCCCTGCACCACGCGGCCCACCAGTGTGATGTTGCGGTCGAGCTGGCGCGGGGCCTGGCCGGTCACGGCATAAAGCTCGACGCCCGAGCCTGAATCCGTGGCATTGTCGCGGCCTGCGCCCACGCTGCCATAGCAATGCAGCAGCCATTCCGATTTGCCGTCGCTGCCCGCCGCGAAGTCGCCGTCGAAGCCGGTGATGGCCGCGTAAGTGTCGTGATCGGGAAGGCGCACCATGCCGGACGACAAAGGCCGCTCGAATTCGGCATAACCTTTCAGTTTCGCGTTGACGGCCTTCTCGGCTTTATCCTCTTGCGACCATTGCACGACATAATTGTCCTGCGATCGCACGATGGCGCTATTGTCGAAATAGCGGGCGCCCGCCAGCTGTCTGATATTCGCGACCGTCTTGGGCGCGAAACCCGGCGCCAGCAGAATCACCACCCGGCCAGCGGGCAGGTCCATATAGAGTGTGCTGGCAGGATCGAGCGTTTGCCACGCACTCGCCGGCGCCTTGGCCAGCACCTCATCCGGCGATGGATAGACTGCGGCGCCGCCCAGCAGGAGCGGCGCCAGCAGGGCGACGAGCGCACGCCGCATCATCAATAGCCGATAGCGGCGCCCGCTTCGACGCGCCCGTCATTGGCGCCGTAGAGCATGCGCTTGCCGTTCTTGGTGCCGATCACGATGCCTTCCGCCTCGCCCCAGGGATCGTCGTCGACGAATTTATAGCCGTCGGCGGTCAATTGCTTTTGCACCTCGGGCGGCAGCGCGCCTTTCTCCAGATAGACCACGTCCGGCATCCATTGGTGATGGATGCGGGGATAATTGATCGCCGCCTGGATGTTCATCTTGTGGTCGATCACGTTCATGATCGCTTCCAACGTGATGGTGATGATGCGCGAGCCGTCGGGGCTTCCCACCACCATGAAAATCTTCCCGTCCTTGGTGACGATGGTGGGACTCATGGACGAGAGCGGCCGCTTGCCGGGCTCGATGGCGTTGTTCTTGCCTTGGATCAGGCCGAACAGATTGGGCGCGCCCACCTTGGAGGTGAAATCGTCCATCTCGTCATTGAGGAAGAAACCGGTGTCGCCCGCGATCACATTGGCGCCGAAATTGTTGTTGATGGTGTAGGTGATCCGAGACCGCGTTGCCGTCCTTGTCGACCACCGAATAATGGGTGGTCTGATGGTTCTCGTGCGGCGCGGTTCCGATCTTCACTTCCACCGAGGGCGTGGCCTTGACCGGATCGATATGGCCACGGATATCGGCGGCGTGTTTTGCCGAGAGCAGATAGTCCACCGGGTTCTTGATGAAATTCGGATCGCCCAGCGAGAAATTGCGGTCCACATAGGCGTGGCGCATCGCTTCCACCAGGAGATGTACGCTCTTGGCCGAATGGGCCGCCATCTTGTCCATCGGATAGGCCGAGACGATGTTCATGATCTCGCACATGGTGACGCCGCCGGACGAGGGCGGCGGCGCCGAAATGATCTGATAGCCGCGATAGGAACAAGTGATGGGCTGGGTCTCTTCCACATTGTAGTCGGCGAAATCCTTCATGGTGAGAAGGCCGCCATTGGCCTTGGAGGCGGCCACCACGCGGCTCTGCGATGTCGCCCTTGTAGAAGACGTCCGGACCCTGGGCCGAAATCTCGCTGCAAGGTGGCGGCGAGCTGTTTCTGCACCAGCTTCTCGCCCTTCTGGTGGGGCTTGCCGTGGTTGAGGAAGATGGCCGCGACATTGGGCTGCTTTGGGAAATATTCCGTGCCCCAGTGCAGCAAATCCACGTCGCCCTGTTTCAGGATGAAGCCGTCCTCGGCCAGCTTGATGGCAGGCGCGATCAACTGGGCGCGGTTCATGGTGCCATATTCGGTGCGCATTTCTCGAAGCCCATCACGCTGCCGGGCACGCCCACCGCCTTGTAGCCGAACAGGCTGAGGTTGGGGATCACATTGCCCTTGGGATCCAGATACATGTTCTCGCTGGCAGCGGCTGGCGCCTTCTCGCGGAAATCGATGAAGATGTTCTTGCCGTTGGCGAGATGGATGGTGGCGAAGCCGCCGCCGCCGATATTGCCGCAGCAGGGATGGGTGACGGCCAGCGCGTAACCCACCGCCACCGCCGCGTCGATGGCGTTGCCGCCGGCCTTGAGGATGTCGGCGCCGACCTGGCTGGCGTAATGCTGCGAACTCACCGCCATGCCGTGTTCCGCCTCGACCGGAGGCGGCGAGTTGGCGGGTGGGGCGATGCCGGTGAAATCGGCATTGGCAAGAGTGGGAGTAAGAAGAAAGGATGTGCCGATCAAGACGGCCAGGAAACGGCGCATGGAATGATTCCCCTTAATTGAAAGGAAACGGGCGTCTTGGTCGAGACCCTCCTCCCCCGCGCATGCGTAGCATGCTGGCGGGGGAGGTGCCCGTAGCACGCTCTTGAGCGTGCGCAGGGCGGAGGGGGTAATTAGTTACCGACAGCCGCGCCGGCGGTGGCGCGGTCGTCATTGGCGCCATAGAGCACGCGCTTGCCCCTCTTTGGCGCCGATGATGATGGCTTCGTCGGAGCCCCAAGTACGGTTCTCGGTGAAATTATAGCCGTCGGCTTCCAGTTCCTTCTTCACCGCGGGCGTCATCGCATTGGGCTCGGCATAGACCGTGTCGGGCATCCATTGGTGATGGATGCGCGGCGTGTCCACGGCGGCCTGGACGTCCATATGGTGATCGATCACGTTGAGGATGGATTCCAGCGTGATGGTGATGATGCGCGAGCCACCCGGGCTGCCCGTCACCATGAAGATCTTGCCGTTCTTGGTGACGATGGTGGGGCTCATCGAGGAAAGCGGCCGCTTGCCGGGCTGGATGGAATTGTTGTCGCCCTGCACCAGGCCAAACATGATTGGGCGCGCCCACCTTGGAAGTGAAATCGTCCATCTCGTCGTTGAGGAAGAAGCCGGTGTCGCCGGCGATCACCTGGGCGCCGAAGCCGCCATTGATGGTGTAGGTGACCGAGACGGCGTTGCCCATCTTGTCCACCACCGAATAGTGCGTGGTCTGGTCGCTTTCATGCGGCGCGACGCCGATCTTCACTTCGGACGAGGGCGTCGCCTTGACCGGATCGATCTTGGCGCGGATGTCGGCGGCGTGCTTGGCGGACAGCAGCTAGTCCATCGGATTCTTCACGAAGGCCGGATCGCCCAGCGAGAAATTGCGGTCCACATAGGCGTGGCGCATCGCTTCCACCATGCAGATGCACGCTCTTGGCGGAATGGACCGGCATCTTGTCCATGGGATAGGCGGACAGGATGTTGAGGATCTCGCACATCGAGACGCCGCCGGACGAGGGCGGCGGCGAGGAGATGATGTGATAGCCGCGATAGTCGCAGGTGAGCGGCGTGTCTTCGGTGACGGTATAGTCCGCGAAATCCTTCATGGTGAGAAGGCCGCCATTGGCTTTGGAGGCGGCCACCACGCGCTTGGCGATGTCGCCCTTGTAGAAGACGTCGGGGCCCTTGCGCCGAGATTTCCTTCAAGGTGGCGGCAAGATGTTTCTGGACCAGCCGCTCGCCGGCTTTCCATGGCTGGCCATTGTTGAGGAAGATCGCCGCGACATTGGGCTGGGCTTGGCAAATGCCTTGGCGGCACTGGCATAGCCGCGCACATCGCCTTCCTGCAGCACATAGCCTTCGTCGGCCAGCTTGATGGCGGGCGCCATCACCTGGGCGCGGGTCATGGTGCCGTATTCCTTCAGCATTTTTTCGAAGCCCATCACGGTGCCGGGCACGCCGACTGCCTTGTAGCCATGGAGCGACAGGCCAGGGATCACATTGCCGTTGGCGTCCAGATACATGTTGGCGCTGGCGGCTGCCGGCGCTTTTTCGCGGAAGTTGATGAAGGTGTCCTTGCCATTGGCGAGATGGATGGTGGCAAAGCCGCCGCCGCCGATATTGCCGCAGCAGGGATGCGCCACCGCCAGCGCGTAGCCGATGGCGACCGCCGCATCGATGGCGTTGCCGCCCGCCGCCAGAATTTCCGCGCCCGCCTTGGAGGCGTCGCGCTGGGAGCTCACCGCCATGCCGCTCGGCGCTTCGACCGGCGGGGGGAATTTCTGGGCCACGGCGGCGCCGTTGAATTCGGCGACATTGGAATTGGCGGATTGCTGGCCAAAGCTGGCGGTGGACGCCAGCAGCAGCGAAATACCGGTCAAAGCACTCAATACGCGGCGCATGGACTATTCCCCCTAGCGGTTTGTTATCCGCCGGAGCCTAGCGGCGGCGATACGCGAACGCCAGACTTTGACGCGGCCCTATGGCAATTTGCCACTAAGGAAAATGGGGCTTTTCAAGCCCTTTTGGTCAAGCCAGGGTCTGCTTGGCGCGCAAGCAAGCGTGTGCCAGATTTCCTTCCAGAGCGTCCCGCATGAATGATCATTTGCCACCCGATCCCGCCCTCGCCGAACTGACAAGAATGTTGCGTGGCGCCCGCCGCGGCGTGGTCTTCACCGGCGCGGGCATTTCCACCGAATCCGGCATTCCCGATTTCCGTTCGCCCGGCGGCATCTGGACCAAGATGATGCCGGTGCAGTTCCAGGACTACATCGCCGATCCGGAAGCGCGGCGCATGTCCTGGGAACGCCGCTTTGAGATGGAAGAAACCTGGAACGCCGTAAAGCCGAATGCCGGTCATCTGGCGGTGGCCGAACTGGTCCGGCGCGGCCATGTCAGCGCCGTGATCACCCAGAATATCGACAATCTGCACCAGGTCGCCGGCGTTGCCGGAAGACCAAGTGATCGAGCTGCACGGCAACACCGGCTATGCCAAATGCCTCACCTGCAGCGCGCGGGTGGAAATCGCCGATATCCGCGCTTCATTTCGACAGCCATGGCGATGCGCCCGACTGCAAGCTCTGCGGCGGCATCATCAAGACCGCCACCATCTCGTTCGGCCAGGCCATGCCGGAGGAGGAGATGGCGCGGGCGGAGCAGGCCAGCCTCACTGCCGATCTGTTGCTGGTGGCCGGTTCCTCCCTGGTGGTCTATCCGGCGGCCGCCTTTCCCGCTGTCTGGCCAAGCGGGCCGGCGCCCGGCTGGTCATCCTTAACCGCGAGGAAACCGAGCAAGACCCCTATGCGGACTTGGTTTTGCACCGGGAAATCGGGCCGACTTTGACCGCCGCCCTTAAGGCTTTATAACCGGGTTGGCCCTTCCTATATGCCCATCATCGCTATACTTGAGCGATCCCAAGTACCCGGAGTTATGACCTTGCGCCGCGCCGACGAAGAAGACCCCGACGAAAAAGACGACGAGAAGTCCAAGTCGCCCGGAGCCGCAATCCTCCGAAATCGCCAAGGCGCTGTTCAAGTCGCGCACCGTGCTGATTTTCGGCGAAGTGGACATGAAGATGGCCGAGCGGGTCACCGCCCAGCTTCTGGCCTATGCCGAGAGCGAGGGCGATATCCGCGTGATCGTCAATTCGCCGGGCGGCCATGTCGAATCCGGCGACACCATCCACGACATGATCCGCTTTGTCGGGCAACCGGGTGAAGATGATCGGCACCGGCTGGGTGGCCAGCGCGGGCGCGCATATCTATCTGGGCGCCAAGCGCGAGAACCGCTTCTGCCTGCCTTTCACCCGCTTCCTGCTGCATCAGCCTTTGGGCGGGGTGCGCGGCCAGGCCTCGGACATCACCATCGAGGCGGAAGAGATCCTCAAGATGCGCGCGCGGCTGATCAAGGAGATCGCGGTCGAGACCGGCCAGCCTTACGAGAAGGTGGTCACCGACACCGAGCGCAATTTCTGGATGGGCGCGGAAGAGGCGCTGAAATACGGCCTGGTCGCGCAAGGTCGTCTCCAGCGCCGATGAAGTAGTCGTGCCTCGCCGGCCGCTCGCGTTAGCTCGCGGCGTTCGGCGCGCCAAACGATCCGCAGGATCGTTTGGTGACGCCCTCACCCCTGGTGGCGCGGCGCGGTCTAT
This sequence comes from uncultured Alphaproteobacteria bacterium, assembly GCA_963766265.1. GTDB lineage: Bacteria > Pseudomonadota > Alphaproteobacteria > Micropepsales > Micropepsaceae > Rhizomicrobium. The sequence continues at coordinate 1,426,511 of CAVXYX010000004.1, read as the reverse complement.
CAGGTCTATGTCCGCAGTTTCTGCGACGGCAATGGCGACGGGCAGGGCGATTTCGCCGGGCTGATCTCCAAGCTCGATTACATCGCCTCGCCTGGGCGTCGATGCGATCTGGCTTTCGCCGATCCATCCTTCGCCCAATCGCGACTGGGGCTATGACGTTTCCGACTATGACGGCGTGCATCCCGATTACGGCACGCTGGCGGATTTCCAGGCGCTGGTGGACGCGGCGCATGCGCGGGGCCTGAAAATCATTCTCGACGAGGTGCTGGCGCACACCTCGGACGAGCATGCCTGGTTCGCGGCCAGCCGCGACGGCGATTCGGGCAAAACGTGATTGGCCAAAAAAGGATTGGTATGTCTGGGCCGATCCCAAGGACGACGGCACCGTGCCCAACAATTGGCTGTCGGTGTTCGGCGGCCCGGCCTGGGCCTACCAGCCGGCGCGGCGGCAATATTACCACCACAAATTCCTGCGCCAGCAGCCCAAGCTGAGCTGGGTGAATAAGGATGCGCGCGAGGCGGCGCTGAAGGTGCTGGACCTGCTGGCTGGAACGCGGCGCGGACGGTTTTCGCCTCGATGTCGCCAACGCCTATCTCCATGACCCGAAGCTGACGCGACAATCCCGCCATCCCGGCCGCGGCGCGCGGGCTCGCTGGAATGGGCGGCGGCGGCGAACATGCAGCGCCATCTCCACGACTCCAATCTGGAAGAGAACAAGGCGGTGCTGGATGTGATCCGCCGCCGGGTCGAGGCGTTTCGACGATCGCTTCGTGTTCGGCGAATTCTCGGAAGAGTTCGAGCGCGCGGGCTGTTATCTGCCGCCCGACAAGGGTCTGCATGCCGGCTACAATTTCGCGCTGCTGCTCGCCGGCGATGCGGCCGGCGATCCGCGCGCATCTGGAAACCCTGGCGCGCCTATCCCGATCACTGGCCGGCGATTGCTTTCTCCAACCATGACGTGATCCGCACCGCCAGCGCGCTTCGGCGAGGGTTCGGCCAAGGTGATGCTGGCGCTGCTGTTCGCGCTTGCGCGGCACGGTGCTGCTCTATCAGGGCGAGGAACTGGGCCTGCCGGAAGTCGATCTCAGGCGCGACCAGCTGCGCGATCCGGTGGGCGATCTCTATTATCCGCTGTTCAAGGGCCGCGACGGCTGCCGCACGCCCATGCCCTGGGATGCGGCGCCGCCCAATCTGGGTTTCACGCGCCGGCACGCCCTGGCTGCCGCTGGGACCGGCGCACGCCGCGTTGGCGGTTGCGGCGCAGGAACGCGATCCCGGCATCCACCCTGGCGTTCGCCCGCCAGATGCTGAAGGCGCGCAAGGACGCATGCAAGCCTGCGCGAGGCCGATCTGGCATTGCTGGAGGCGCCGCTGCCGCTGCTCGCGTTCCGCCGCGGCGAGATTCTCTGCGTCTTCAATCTGGGCCGGACGCGCGATGAATTGGACCCTGCCGCACGCAATCACCGCGCTGCCTGAATTTCGGCACCGGCGAGGCCGAGCTAGACGGCGACCGGCTGAGCCTGGGGCCGCTTAAGCGCCTGGTTTGGCCGGCTCTGAAATTTCCAGCGCTTCCAGCGCCGCCTCGAAGCGGCAGCAGCACGCAGGTATGCCGGCCCTTGTGCTCGGCCACGCCGTCGAAGGCGCCATAGGCCTGAAAGGGCGGCGAGGGTGTCGCGCCGCCGTCCAGCATCGCGGCCACATTGTCGCGCCAGCGCGCTGAAGCCCGGCCCGGTCGAGCCCCTCGGCTTCCGCGCCCAGGATGGCGGCCGAGGCCTGGGTCAGGACGCAGGCCTGGGTGTGATGCGCGAGCGCCGCGATGCGGCCATTCTCCAGCGCGACATCCACCGTCACCCGGTCGCCGCAGGCCGGGTTGTGGGCCGTGGCGGACCCGTGCGGGCGCTTCCAGCCGGCCCGCGCCGGCCGCGTCGGCGGCCAGCCGCAGCAATTCCTTGCGGTAAAGCGGATCGCTCATGCGTCGCTGCGCGCCCGGTAGGCGGACAGCGCCTCCTGGGTGTCGATATCGGTCAGGGGCGCATCCGATCCCGCCTCGACCTCGCAGATCAGGCCGGCATAGGGCGCGAACAGGGCGCGGGCGCCGGCGTCGCCGGAAAGCTCCCGCATCTCGGGGAAGAAGCGCCGGCCCAGAGCACCGGGATTGCCGCGCCGGCCGCCATGGCCGGCGACGATGATGGCGCGGTCCTCGGCGGGATCGAAGGCGGCGATCAGCCGGTCCAGCAGATGGGAATCGACCGCCGGCATGTCGCCCAGCAGGATCAGGGCGCCGTCGCAATCCTCCGGCAGGGCATTGAGACCTGAGATGAGAGATGTGCTCAAACCTTTTGAATAATCTGGATTATCGGAAAACGTCACCGGCAGTCCGCGCCAGCGCCGTCGTCACGCCGGCTTTTTCGTTTCCAGTGACAACAACGACATCGGAGGCCGCGCTCGCAAGCGCCGCCTCGGCGACATGGCGGACCATGGGACGGCCCGCCAGGGCTGGACCAGCTTGTTGTGCTCTGGCCGGCGCCCGCATGCGGGAGGAATGGCCGGCGGCCAGTACGACCGCGCCGATCCGGGGCAGCCGGGGCGCCGTCACCAGCATGCCATCGCGCGGATGCGGCCGGACGGGACTGTCGGCCAGAAGACCGCCCACGCCCATGGCCGCGATCTCGGCCCGGCCCACCGGCAGGCCCGCCAGGACCCGCCACAGCACGAAATCGAAGCCGTTCAGCTTGGGCGAGCGGGCGCAGCCGGGCAGGCCCGATCACGGTCCGCCCCTCCAACGTTCCCGCCATCAGCAGGTTGCCGGGATCGACCGGCATGCCCAGGACGCGCGATCATGGCCGCCCGCCCGCTCCAGCGCGGCCGGCAGCACGTCGCGCCGGTCGGCGATGGCGCTGGCGCCGAACAGAAGAATGGGATCGGCCCCGGCGCGGCCGCGGCCGCGATGGCCTCGGCCACCGCGCCGGTCTCGTGAGGCACCCGGCGCTCGAACATGATGGCCGAGCCCAGCGGCTTCAGCCGGGCATCCAGCGCTTCGCGGTTCTTGTCCAGCAGCGCCGGCTTCATGCCCGGCAGGCGGGTGGAGATCAGCGCCGCCTGACGCGGCTGGAACGGCGCGACCCGGATGAGCGGGTCGTCGCCGCGCAGCCGCTTTTCGGCTTCCGCCACGCTGGCTTCGCGGCGCGGCAAAGGGAATGATCTTGATCGTGGCCAGCATCTGTCCCGCCGCGACTTTGGCGAAAGGCGGCAAGGTCGCCAGGGTGATGGCTTCGTCGCAGCGCATTGGCGGCACCGATCGGCGCCGGCGTCGATCAGGACCAGGCCCGCCGTCTGCGCATAGAGATTGGCGCGGCCGGTGAAGGCGGCGCCGACGCGCACATTCCGCTTTCCCGCCGGCCGCCGCGCGGGCGATGCGCGCCGCCGCCTCGTCTTCGGCGACATCGCCGGGTTCCAGCCAGGCGATCGTGACGTCGGAAATCCCGCTTCCTGCAGCGCTGGCAATATCGCTCGCCGACAGCACGCGCCCCTTGCGGAAGGACAGCGCACCCTGGCGCACGCCATGGGCAAGGATGGCGCCGGCGGCTCCGGCGACGGGAGAAGCGTCCGAATTGCATGGCGATAATCTAAGGCGTCTAGGCGTGCGCCGCCATGCGCGGCAGATGCATGCGGGCCCGGAGGCCGCCCCCGGCGCGGTTCTCCAGCACGATGGCGCCGCCATGGCCCTCGGCGATGGCCTTGACCAGGGTGAGGCCCAGCCCGGTGCCGCCGGTGGCGGCGTTGCGCGAGCTTTCCAGCCGCACGAAGGGCTCGAACACCCGGACCCGGTCGTCCTCGGGAATGCCGGGGCCTTCGTCCTCGACCACGATGTCATAGCCGTCGCTGTTGTCGGCGATCTGGACTTCGGCCTTGCTGCCATAGGCGACCGCGTTCTCGACCAGATTGCGCACGGCGCGGCGGATCTCGTTGGGGCGGCAACTGACGCGGCGCGGGCGCATGGTTCTGCCAGGTCACCGGCTCGCCCAGATCGTCGAGATCGGCGCAGAGGCTTTCCACCAGCGCGGACAGATCGACGTTGCGCTTGGCTCTCGCCGCCGGCGCCGCGCGCCGCCGCCAGAACCTGTTCGGTCAGGTCCTGCAATTCGTCCAGATTCTGCTGCAGGCGTTCGCGCAATTCCTCATCCTCGACGAATTCCAGGTTGATGCGCATGGCGGTGATGGGCGTGCGCAGATCATGGCCCACCGCCGACAGAAGATGGCGCTGGCTTTCCATGCGTGCGGGTGACCTTTTCGGTCATCTGGTTGAAGGCGATGGCGGCGTTGCGCACATCGTCGGGGCCTTTCTCGGCGACATGCGGGCGCCGTGCCGCCGCGCGCCACCACCGAGGCGGCGGCGGTGAGTTCGGACAGCGGCCGCGCCACGCGGCGCGCCATCAAGGCCGCGGCCGCGGAGGCGACCAGGATCGCCACGACGGCGGCGACGATGATTTCCACCGGCCAGGGCGGCGCGGCGCGCAGGAAGACCGCCGACAATTGTGTTGTCGCGATCGAGCGGGATGATCAGGCGGAAGGCCTCGGAATCCATGTCGCGCGTCGTGCGGCAGAAGCGCGCGGGAATGTCGGCGGGGCGATTCATGCAGCTGCACCGATGACCGGCCCGACAGCGCGCCTTGCGGCGGCAGCGCGGCCGTCAGCCGCTGGGCGAAGCGCGGTTTCCTGCTTCGTCCATCGGCTGGCTGGATCGCGCTTCGCCGTCGCGGCAGCTCGGTGAACTGCCAGATGCCGCGAACTCATGGTCTTCATGCATCACCGCTCGCGCGACGCGGGCGGAATGGCGGTCAAGCGTGGTGGCCACCGAGGCGGCGCGATCCAGCACGCGCTCGGTGAGCGCGCTTTCGTTCTGCGCTCGTTGCCGCGCTCGAACCACCAGGCGACCGCGAGATTGGAGACCACCACCGCCGCGGCGGTCACCGCGATCAGCTGCACCACCAAGGTGCGCGGCCACAGTTTCATTCCTTCAGCCGCTTCCGGCTCCATCGCGAAAATGTAGCCGCCTCCCCAGACCGTCTTGATATAGCGCGGATTCTTGGGGTCGGGCTCGATTTTCTTGCGCAGCCGGCTGACATGATTGTCGATCGAGCGGTCGAACAGATCGGCGTCGCGGCCCTTGGTGAGGTCCAGCAAGCTGGTTGCGGGTCAGCGCGATCTTGGGCCGCTCCAGCAGCGCGGTGAGCAGCCGGAATTCGCCGCTGGACAGCGGCAGCGCCACGCCGTCCGGGCCGATCAATTCGCGCTGGCCGGTGTCCAGCGTCCAGTCGCCGAAGCGGATGCGCTCGGCGCCCGGCGGCTTCTGCCGCGGCGGCAGCGCCTGGGTGCGGCGCAGCACGGCGGTGACGCGGGCGATCAGTTCGCGCGGGCGAGAAGGGCTTGGCGATGTAATCGTCGGCGCCCATTTCCAGGCCGATGATGCGGTCCACTTCCTCGCCGCGGGCGGTGAGCAGGATCACGGGAATCTGCGAGGTCTCGCGGATGGAGCGGCAGAGGCTGAGCCCGTCTTCGCCGGGCATCATGATGTCCAGCACGATGAGGTCGATGGCCGCGCCCTTCATCACCTTGCGGGCGGCGGCGGAATCGGGCGCGGTGGTGGCGCGATAGCCATGCTCGCGCAGATAGCGCGCCAGCGGCTCGCGGATGTCGCGGGCATCCTCGACCAGGAGGATGTGCGGCTTGGTCTCGTCCTTGTTCATAGATCGCAATTTTGCGGTCACGGCGCGCCCTCGTGCAAACAGGGATTTGTCGCAAACCCTGTCAGACCCGCAAAGTCTGGGTCATTTGCGCCAAAATCGAAAGGGCTATTTCGGCGGGGCTGCGGGCGCCGATGGCAAGCCCCACCGGGCCCTGGATGCGGGCCTGAGGCTTTCCGGCGAGAAGCCTCGTGGCCGCAAGCCGCTCCAGCCGGGCCGCATGGGTCTTCTTGGAGCCGAGTGCGCCCGATATAAAAGGCGGGCGAACGCGAGCGCCGCTTCCAGCGCCGGATCGTCGATCTTGGGATCGTGCGCCAGGACCACCAGCGCCGACGCGGCTGCCCAAAGGCGTCTTGGCCAGCGCCTCATCGGGCCAGTCCTGGGTCAATGCCACGCCGGGAAAGCGGGCCTCGGTGGCAAAGGCGGCCCGGGGATCGATCACCGCACCGCATAGCCGGCCAGTCGTGCCCCATCGCCGCCAGCGGTTGGGCGATATGGACCGCGCCCACCAGCACCAGTTCCAGGGGCGGATTGTGCACCTCCAGAAACCAGGTGCGGCCTTCGATCTCGGCTTCGCCGCTGGTGTCGGCGCGGGCGGCGGCCCGCGCCGCCTGAGCCCAGAGCGGGAATTCGTCCGTGGACGGATCGATCAGTCTTTCTTCCCGGCCGGCGCGGTCGAGCGCGCGCACCCAGGCCTTGTCGCGTCTGCGCCGTCAGGCTTCGAGGATTGTCGCGTTTCATCCTTCGACCGGCTCGACGAAGATCCGGATGCGGCCGCCACAGGCCAGCCCCACCTCCCAGGCCTGCGCATCGGTGACGCCGAATTCCAGCTCGCGGCTTTTGCCGTCGGCGATGGTCGGCGAGCGCCGCCTCGATCACCGCGCCTTCGACGCAGCCGCCCGAGACCGAGCCCAGAAAGGCGCCGTCGCCGCGCACCGCGATCTGGCTTCCGGCCGGGCGGGGCGCCGAACCCCAGGTCTTGATCACGGTGCCCAGCGCCACCTTGTGTCCCTCGGCCAGCCAGGCGGCGGCTTTTTGAAGTTCTTCGCTCATGAGGAAAGTTTCAGCCGCGCGGCTCAAAGCACAAGCGGTTCTGGCCGGGCCCCCCGATTGATTTCCTTCATCTCCCGCTTCTAAGCAGGAGAGAGGCCTTCGGGGATTCATCATGCGCGCGCTGTTTCTCCTCTTCTTGCCCTTCTGGTGCTGACATTCGCCAGCGGTTGCGCCATGGCCGCCAGGGTCCCCAGACCGGGCTTCCTGTCGAGACCATCACCATCGACACCAAGGCTGGACCCTATCCCTTCAATGTGGAAGTGGCGGCGGACGACCAGAGCCGCGAGACCGGCCTGATGTTCCGCAAAGCCATGGCGCCGGACGCCGGCATGCTGTTCGATTTCCACACGCCGCAGGAGGTGAGCTTCTGGATGAAGAACACCATCCTGCCGCTGGACATGCTGTTCGTGCGCGCCGACGGCACCATCGCCCGCGTCAAGGACAACGCCACGCCCTATTCGCGCGAGACCATCCCATCGGGCGAGCCGGTGCAGTTCGTGATCGAGTTGAATGCCGGGCGCGCCGAGGCTCTGGGAATCAAGGAAGGGGGGCATGTCCATGCTCCGGAAGTGCAGCAGAAACGCGCACTAATTGGTCCGCGGTTGCCCAGGTCGGCGCAGCGTGTATGGAAGCCTCCGCTGGAGACGACGGGGCGTAGCGCAGCCTGGTAGCGCATCTGCTTTGGGAGCAGAGGGTCGTGTGTTCGAATCACGCCGCCCCGACCATTTCGTTAACGGAGTAGAGACGATGCGCGCGCGTATCTACAAGCCGGCCAAGAACGCGATGCAGTCGGGCAAGGCCCGCACCAAGACATGGGTGCTGGAATATGAGCCGGAAACGCGCCCGCGAGCCCGATCCGCTGATGGGCTGGACCAGTTCCAACGACATGCGCCAGCAAGTGGCGCTGGAATTCGACACCAGCGAGGAAGCGGTGGCCTATGCCGAGAAGCACGGCATCCCCTTTCAGGTGTTCGAGCCGCACAAGCGCCCAAGCCAGGCCAAAATCCTATTCCGACAATTTCCGCTTCGACCGCAAAGTGCCCTGGTCGCATTAGCGCGGGGCTTCGGGCTATCCGCGCGTCGCTCGGCCCATCGCCCTGCAGATTCTGCTTACAGGCCATCATGGCCCGAGCCCATTTCTTCGCTTGCCGGTTTTGGGATAGCGAGATTTTTAGCCTAAACTGACGGCAAGACTCCGTAGCTCAGCTGGATAGAGCACCTGCCTTCTAATCGTTTTCGTGCGCTCTTTCGCACGTTCCGCGCCGCAACCTTCTGCGACGCTCTGAAGTGCGAAAGGATGCAGAAATGGCTGATTTCAAAGTCCCAAATCGATTGATCCACAACTTCATCGTGACGCTGCGCGACGCAGCGTGTTGCACCGAAACGCAACCAAGCGCGGTCGCAAAACACAGATCGGGGACCAATCACGCCAGCGTCCCGGCCGCGCAACCGGCCTCGGTCGCCTGAGGGCGGAGGACAGGAATGGGCGTCCGCACCACCGGAAGAGATGCCTTTCATCGGGTGAAGCCAATTCCCGGGCTCTAAAGGCAGTTTACGTCAGCCTTGGGCTTCTGGTCCTGGGTTTCAAATCTTCTCAATTGTGGTGGCACCGCTTGCGGCGTCTTTGATGCGGATGGCATCTGGATTGCTTCCGGCCGCCGCGCAAATCCTGGGAAGCTCCGTCTTGGCGGCCGCAAGCACGGCTTCGACATTTGCGCCGAGCATCACCTCCTGATGAACCTGCTGACCGTCTTTCAACCACTCGACAATGAACATGGTCACACCGTACCCCCCACTGACGCGCTCGGCGCGGGGCCTTCCGCAAGCGCGTCTATCGCCAGCTTCTGGAGGTTCTGTTCGAGCTTCGCATTAGCGAGGCTAGGCCTGTCTTCTAAACAGAATGAAAGTCTACGTATCCAAATAAACCAGATGTCCCCGGATATTGGGCCTTCGGGTAGATCGTGCGTGCCAATGTCTTGCCAATACTTTCGCAAAGCCGCCACCGCGTTCTCATGCCTCGGCGTATCCATCACCCGGCGCATCATTAGGCCAGCCTCAAGCCAAACTCTGTTGATGGCGTCGTAGATCTGAATCATTTCCGCGTCTTCGTCCACTCTCACCCCCCTGCTGCGGCGGCGAGCCTAGCAGGCGTTGTTTGGCGCGCAAATAAACACAGCTTGGCCCGCAATATCCACTGCGCTCTAGTCTTCCCTGAGGAGCCCATCCCCGAGAGCAGAGCCAACGTCCTATAACTTGGGAGCGTTGCCATGCGCCGCAGGGGAACGTCACCGCAGTACGAGCTTCCCCTTTCGCTGGGCACGGACAGAGGCGTCATGCCGATGCCGCGCATTCATAAGCACCAACTTTCAGAGGTCCCCCAAGAATGGCGCGACCACGCTGACCAGCCGTGGCGCGTCCTGTTTCCTGACTTGGATTGGGAGCCGCCGAAGCGGGATTTGTGATGGGTTTGCCTTGCAATTGAGCGGGCTTCGACGCGCCGAAGTGTCAAAGTATTTTACAGTTTTGGCCAATAAAGTTCCCTCACACGTAATATTTCACACATAAGCCATTGTTTCTGCTAGTCGCGTAATCTGGCATCCATCTTGCTTAGATGTTCACCGGGCACAGTTTTTTGAGGGGACTACACCACATGGCAATTCGCCTAAAAATTCGCTTGAGTTTACTTGCAGGAGTGGTCGGGGCGGCGGCACTTGCATCTGGCGGAAGCGCCGAAGCAAGTATCATCAATCCGCAGCTAAGCGTGACCGGGGAAGCGCCCACCACCTTAGGCAATCCTCCTTATACGTTGGGCTGGGAGTTCAACACCAATCAGGCCATCAGCGTAGATGCGCTTGGGATGTACGAGCAGTCGCCTGGAAGTCTGGTCGAGCCTACTCAGGTGGGAATTTGGAACAATTCAGGGACTTTGCTCGCCTCGACTACTGTCTCCGCCGGAGGCACCGTTGACGCCCAATGGACATATGATGCCATCAGCCCAGTGACGCTTGCGGCTGGCGATACCTATTTTATAGGTGCTCTCTTTTCAGATGGAACCGACGCGGTGGTGTTTCCCGGTGACGGCAGCACTGTCTCGACAACCCCATATATAACCTATGGTGGAGCTACCTTTTGCGGCGGCGCTAGCTTGTGCTCACCGACGACAGCTTTTGGTTCAAACGGGTTCTTCGGTCCGAACTTTTCAGCAAGTGCCGTCCCCGAACCCATCACGCTCTCGTTGTTCGGCGCTGGTCTAGCAGGTGCAGCCGCCATGCGCCGCCGCAAGAAGAAGGTGCAAGCCTAAGCACGATCCAGTTTCCGCTTCACGCATCACCCAACGTTTACCGATCAACAGGGAAAAACATGCCCCAATCAAATCTGCTGACGACCGTGTCGATAGCCGCGGCGATAATATGCATTTGCGCCCTTGCCCAACCCGCTGCGGCGGACGAGGTCTATTGGACAAATTGGACGAGTGCCACAACTGGTACGACTAACGGTACGGCATCCGGCACAATCACCACCAATGGCGGTCCAGTCGGTGTAACCTATTCAGGCGAAATCACCGGCGACACACATGTCAGTGGCACCTGTACGGGTTGCAGCACGTCCGGTTATCCAAGCTGGACGCCGACCACTACGTGGGCTGATGGTACTAATATCGCGGACGCGCCGAACTTCGAAGAGATCATCGGCCAGCATGGAGGCGATGGCACAGGCGTCAATACGATCACGTTCTCCGTGGCGGTGACCGATCCAATCATGGCGATCTGGAGCTTGGGTTCGGGCGGGGACGACGCGAACTATACTTTCAACTCAAATGAGACTTATCAAATTTTGGCGGGGGGACCGTCGGCAGAATACGGTGGCCAAGGGCTAGTTCCCAATGGTGGCGATTTCTCAGTTACCGGAAGCGAGGGTAACGGCACCCTGCAATTCCTCGGTACGTTCAAGCAGATTACTTTTACCAATACCAATTTCGAAGATTGGTACGGCTTTACTCTTGGAGCCTTCGGTATTGCGGCCGCGCAGCAGAATAATGATGTTCCAGAGCCCTTCACGCTTTCGCTCTTCGGTGCGGGTCTCGCGGGTGCAGCCGCTCTGCGTCGCCGCAAGAAGAAGGTCCTGACCGCGTAAACTTAGCTACAACCTGCCCGCAGCGTGTTGCGTTTGGCGCAGACATTTGTGAGAGAGAGCCGGTAGGGTTGGGCCCATCGGCTCTTTCATTTTTCCAGGATAACCTTTCAACGCTTTTTGGTACTCCGCTTCTCCACCTTGGCCCCTTTCAACCGCCGATGGATCTCCTGCGCCTTCGCCCGCGCGGCCTCCGTCATGGCGGTCATGGTGATGCCGCGGGCCTCGAAAATAGCCACAGGCTTTCCTTGGCGGAAGACAGTGCCCTTTGCCACGAACCCGCTGCCGGTCGTGTAGGGGAGAAAGGACGCGCTGTAATCCTTGTCCAAGTCGAATGTGCCCATGTGGGTGACCCAAATGCGCTCGCGACATAATGTGGAACGCAACCGGTAGGCGAGCGTTGCCTGACCCAACCATAATAATGTTCGCGATATAACTCGATTGCCCCGCTCTCACGTCCAATCGTCCAATTTGGGTGTGGCGTTTCCATTGGAGACCATGATGCGATTGATATTGCTGATACTCGTGGTAATCCTTCTGATCGGCGCATTGCCAGCGTGGCCCTACAGCGCGGGCTGGGGCTACTTCCCGGCTGGTGGCCTTGGGACCATCCTGGTCATTCTCATCATCCTGGCGCTGCTCGGGGTGATCTAGCACCGCACAATCGTTGGGCGACCACGCCTCACTGCAGTGGGGGCCCTACACCCCTTGCGGTTGACCACCGTTGCGGGAGGAGAGCTTGGCCATCAGGTCCCGGTAGACCCGTGCTTTCCGAAGCCACTCTGTCCTTGTGTCTGCACTGTTGACGTTGTGTGCAGCTTTCTCTGCTTCCAACGCCCAATCCAGCAGAATTTGCTTGGTCTCTTTGCTCTGATTCATATTGGCCCCTCACAAAATTGTGCAGAGCCCCCCAGGAAGTTTCAGTGTACCACCATCACGCTGCGGTTAAATGACAATGACGAAGGTTAACGATGTGACCGCTACCTGTGGTCGTGGAGCTTGGGGGCAAAAAGACGGCCGCAACAACTTGCGCGGGGTTAGTTGGTAGACCGGGTGACCGACAATTTCACGGTTGCAGCGTCGGTGTGTCCGCAATCAGAGCAACGCCGCAAATAGCGATGGGTCAGCCACGTCATCCAAGTCCGATGATAGTGCATCATGCCTTCACAGACTGGGCAGAGACGGCTCGATACCAATTGCCGTTGTTGCTCCGTCACAGAAGATCCCCAATTCGCCCCAAGTTCGCAACATTCTATTATGCAGCGCGGGCTATCGAAAGGATCAACCTTGTCAGCTTGGCGTAAGGGTGGCGACGTTCAACGGGAAAACGAAATGAGTGCACTCCAGTCCATCGCGCCCTGTTGCAGAACCTGAATTACGATGGCCCGCTGTTGCTGTTCTGGACAACTGCGTTGCGCTTCAGAAATTCGGCGTGGACATCGCCTGCGATGCCTGATGCGTCCTTTGCAGACGAATAAACATTGAGCGGGCTATGTTCATTGAGGCGGTGTTGGTGTTGCAGGGTTGCCGGATCATAAAATGCAAAGAGCCGATGGCACTAATCAACCACCGGCTCTTCAGATTTGCCCGCCCAAGCGAGGCGGCGGGAACGCAATGTATTAGCTGGCCTTCACCTTCCTGCGCCCGAGATAGAAAGCGCCACCGATAAGGCCGAGGCCAGCGAGGAGCATGGGCAAAGAGGATGGCTCTGGAACTGTCCCCGTGAATATGGGTGCACCGAAGAACAGGTTGGGACCCCAGAAACCATCGGTTTCAGATTCGTTGCCGCTATTTGCGTCCGTCAGGAAGTCTGGAGTGCCAATTGATTCCCAGCGGTCGGGGTTGCCATCTGATAGAGGAATGATCGAGATCGAAGGATCAGTTGCGAAACCAGGATCGCCCCATGTGTAGTTGTCGGAATTACTAACACCGTTGACCTCATACGATTGGCCAGCCATTAGCGTAATGGGGGAAATCGTGACATAGCGAAAGTGCCCAGTGAGTGGGTAGATGTTTGTAACATCTGCGGATGCAAGCGTCCCTGGTGTGACGGTCAGCACATTGATATAAGGCTATGTTGCCATCAGCGTTGCCGGCAACGGGATGAGCTAATAGCCCAAACGTGGCCGTATATCAATGTGACGGAAATGCCGTACCGAAATCCCACGTCCGTGGTAACGCTTTTTCCCGGAGAGGTGAATTCCCAAGCGGGGCCGGCAACAGCCGATCCCGCCGCCAAAAGCCCTGCACCGAGTACAAATCCGGTCAAAATCTTTTTCATTTCAATCCTCTCGATTGAATACATGGTTAATAAAGCAAATATCGTGCCAGAAAAAACAAGCTGTTAGATCAAGATGATAAAATGTCAGAGCATCTCCGAATGTAAACGCGGCTTACATAACTTGACCGACGTGAAAGCTTTCAAACCGTCGGGGCTGCGCCCCACAGACAGGCGATCTGAAGCCCCAGTACTCTCACCCTTTGGAGCTCCCGCACCCCTAAAGAGATGCCCGCCACCGGGGCAGCAACTCCCACGCGGGCTCGGTCTGAGCTCGGGCATGCATCATGGCGCGCAAGCGAACCTCGACGACATTCTATGGAAGAAGCGCAGTTGGAACGATTTACAGGCCTACGCCGAGAGTAAGCTCCACGATGCGATGCTGGCTTTCGCCGTGGCCCGGCGTTGGCCGGAGGTGCTGTCAAATGCGCTGGAGCCTGACTGGGTACCGACCAACATGGGCGGCCCCGGCGCTCCCGACGATATGGACCAGGCGCACCTCACACAAGTCTGGCTTGCCGCTGGTGATGATCCGAAGGCGCAGGTGACTGGGGAGTACTTCTACCATCTGAGGCGCATGACACCGGATCAGCAAGCCGAGGACCCAACGTTGCGGGATCGTCTTATCACTATTTGCGCCGAGATATCGGGCGTGGCGTTGCCTGCCTTGGGACCCGCCTGGCGCCCTGACGCTGGCCGTGGCTGCGCCAATTATTCCGCATAACTTGGCGCTTTCGTTATTTTATCTTGCCCGTATCGATTGCGTAGAGCGCCTGTCCGATGGCACTTTCTGGATCCATCGCTTGTGGCGACTCCCAGACCTTTGTGGGTTTGCCATCTGCCAGGAATTGAGCACCATCACTCCGTTGGACCCGCGCTCTATAAAGCGTGCCATCAACGAAGCTTTTGATTTTAAATCCGGTATGGGTGGTGCTTGGCATTAGCCATCCTACTGCTGTTAAGCGGTGCCGCGCCTACGGCACCATATTGGCGGATTTGAGTTTGCGAACTTGGAAGCTGGTTTTTCTGGCGTCCCGCTGGTGGGCTGGGCGACGGTGGGCGGATTGCGAGGTCCGCGCCATTGTCGAGCCTGGCGACTCAACGCAGATTTCCGGCCGGAGCCGATCCCTCTGTGGGACGACCGAGCTGACTACCCCGACAAGGCCCCGGCTCCAACCCCGGGGCTTTGTCATGTCAGGCCAAATCAAGTGGACGGCCTTTCGAGCTCTCAGCGTGTTCGCCGCCTCCGACGGCTTTGCGCGACACTCTTAGATCAATGCGCGGTGCGAATGGTAGATGCACCGCATAATAACGCATCCAGCGGCTGAGCGGGGGCTGGGCTCAAACGTTCAATTAAATCAGACTAACCGCCACCGATAATCATCAGACCGCGCTACGAGTTTGGTCATTTCCCAAAGCTTCCAGCTTGCGCGGGTGGCGACATCAGCCGTGGCGCAGGCTGATTTATCATTTTCAGCGTCCACTACAATGTCGCCGAGGATGTCGCCGCCCGATCCAAAATATGAAATTGATAGTGGGGCATCGGAGCTATTTGGCTGAAATTAGTGTGAAGGATATGAAATCGGATGGATCTTTCAAGAGCAGAAACTGTTCCAGAAGGTACGGTTCCTGTAGTTCGAGCCTGCTCTTCGTTTTAATATTCCCAGCCGTCCGGCGCGAACGGAGGCTCACGCCCGCTCCGGGGAGGCTTTGGTGCCAGCCCATGTCATCGCAATTGAACGGAACAAACATGGACGAAACCGGTTATTATACCGATGACCGGATTAGACAAAAATTTGCTCTGCACCGCCGAGGGAGTTGAGGCTTTAGCTGCGCAGTCGGTTAATCCTGAAACCAAGGCAACGTTTCTGGAAATCGCAGGAGCCTACCGTCAGTTGGCCCGGCAGCAGGCCAAAGATCGATCAAGGTTCCCGTCGTGGCGATGCAAGGCTGGATCTTCGAGCTTGCCCCTAATTCGGCTGGGGCAAGCGTGGTTCCACGAGTTTCCGAGCAACGATATCCGGGTTCGGGGTTGTTCGAGGTGACCGCTGGGTTGCGATTTAAGCCGCCCGAGCGGGTTTCCCTGTAGCAGCTAAGGCCCGCTTTTCCGCACGGCGGCGCTGTCCAAAGAATAGAGCAATCAACCCGAAACCGACGACAGCCATCGACATCGACGAAGGCTCCGGTACGAAGTCAGCAGTCACTCGATCCCTAAACACCGAGTTGCACCCCTCGAGACAATTTATGCCGCTGTAGTCGTAATCTGCGGTGGTCACGATACGGGTGGCGAATTTCTCGCCATCAATGAGATCCAATCCGGGAAACGTGGCAAGATCGACGAGGTCCGTGCCGTCGGTTGTAAAGTCGGCGACCGTAATCCAAGGAGAACTCCCGCCGGCCGGATTGATTTCCACTTCCGTGGTGTAGCTGAAAAGCCCCTCATCACCGGTGATGCTGGCTTTATTCGTGACAGACAAAATATCGTTGGTGTACGTCAACGTCTTGAATGTCTCTGTAATTTTGTTTGTAGCCCCGGGATCCCTTCTGCCATTTCCGTCATAGTCGTGCGTAAGTTTTATACGGTCGTTTAGGGTGGTACCCGAGCCGCCAATTGACCCCTTACCGCGCGCTTTAAGTGTCGAAGTTTGGAAGCCCGACGCGTCGCTCCATGTGCTACCCGGGTCCGACGGATTGACGTTGCAAGACGCGACGCTCGCCGAACTACTGCAAGTCGGGGTGAGCGTCCCTTTTCCGTTGTCAAAGTCCAACGTGAGGACATTGGCGCTTGCGCCGGTCGACGCCAGGACCAAGCCCAGGCCGACAGTGGCGATAGCCCACTTAGAAAAGCCCCCAACCATACCCAAGCCAATTTTCATCGACTTTCCCCAAGATAGCCCTGAACCAAGTGAGCAAGCTTCGTGCCACCCTGCTTATGCCAGCGAAACGATGGTTACCGCAGAGGAAATCGTAAAATCTTTTGACGTTCCCCATTCATATGGCGCCCAAAGCGAAGCCGCAAACCGGCAGGGTGCGATCCAGTTGAGTGCGAACTGGTTGTTCACAGGCGCAAGCGTCCGACCTGGTAAAACAACGGCGCTTCAAGCCTCAGGAAGTGGCCGCTGCGCGCCTAACCCAAGCTCGCGCCATCACACTGTCCCTACAATGCAACTGGGATCACGAGAGCGAGAATGTTCTCCTGCCATCTGAACACCTACACGCCGTGATTTGAACTTTGGAGGAAGCTTCTAGCATGACGCAAAGGCAGTCTGCTGCTCCTTTGCAGCCGGGCTTACCAGGACCAGATTCGGCGCTGGCGCGATCTGCTTTCAGAGCTGGCTTAAGGTGACACCGTCCTGCGCAGTTGAACTTTGCCCGGACGCGCTCCCGCACAAATCCGCTCATCCAGTTAGCAACAAATGTAGGGCATCAGCGTTTTATTCTGCAGTCCGGCTGGAGGCCTGTAACCTTCCCGCGGGGGATGGTGTGTGGAGTGTTCTGTGGTCCTTTTACGGCTGCTTGAACTACCGGCCGGCCTGTTTCTCTTCACCGCAATGTACTGGTCACCGACTTTGGTCGCCTATGGCCGTAGGGCCGACCATCTGTTCGCAATCGTGGTGGTCAACTCCCTTCTCGGCTGGACGCTTTTGGGCTGGATCATTGCCCTTGTCTGGTCCATCGCAGCAAAACCCTCCGTGCCAGCAACGGCGTGCAGCCACCTGCGCAATCGACTTACGGCGACCGTTGTGCCGCTAGCTCCGATCAACCCGTCGTCTTCAGGCCGCTTGTCGCACTATCGCCGTCATGAAATTTTTCGCGTGGCCGTCGCGCTGAACGTTCCTGAGCACTCAGCAAAACAAGTGATGCGCCAGCTTCATTGAGAAGAAGCCACGCGGTTTGAAAGCTTCGAGGTTTCTGTTCATACTGGATCGCCAGGTTAACTGGGAGCTAATAATGCCGGGGCACACCTACACGGGAGCATCTAAGCGCCACTATCCTTATTTGCTTGTGGACTCTAACCACTTGGACCTTCTTCCGATGCAAGGGGGCAATTACATCTTTGCCTCGAATGACTCGTATTGAGCTGCTGCCGGTTTTGAAGACATGAGCTGCTGCCGGTTTTGATAGACACCGAGTTTGGGTGTTTCTATGAAACCGGAGGTGTGCCATGGAGAGACGGAGGTTCAGTCGGAGTTCAAGCTTGAGGCGGTCAAGCTGGTCAAGGAGCGCGGGTGTGATCGGTGGCGCAGGCTCGCAGGACCTGGACGTGCACCAGACGTGCTTCGCAAATGGGTCAGGGAGTTCGGCTGCGACCCGGAGCAGGCCTTTCCCGGCCATGGTCAGATGAAGCCCGAACAGGCCGAGATTGCCGGCTGAAGCGCGAGGTCGACAAGCTCAAAGCCGAACGGGATATTCTAAAAAAAGCCGCGCCTTCTTCGCGAAGGAAGCGACATGAAGTTCGTCTTCATCGCGAAGCACCGGGGGATCTGGCCGGTGGCATGGCTGTGCGAGGCTTTCGGGGTCTCGCGCGGTCCGGCTTCTATGCCTGGCTGAAGCGACCGCCGAGCGCGCAGATCCCGCAGCGACGAAGAGCTTGGTGCCAAGGTCCGGGCGAGCTTCGTTGCCAGCGATCGGACCTATGGGCCCGACGCGTGTGGCACGACCTGCGGCAGACGGGATATCGTGCGGGCTGCATCGGATCGAGCGGCTGATGCGGCTGCAAGCCTTGCGGGCGCGGCCACGACGGCGGCGGCTGCCGTCCGATCGGGGTGAACGGCCAGATGCGACGCCTTCGCTCCAAACATTCTGGATCGGCACTTTGATGCCGAGCGCCCGAACCAGAAATGGATTGCCGACTTCACCTACATCTGGACCGCCGAAGGCTGGCTCTACGTGCGGCCGTCGTTCGATCTGTTCTCACGCCGCGTGGTCGGCTGGTCGATGAGCGCCACGATGACAGCGCAGCTCGTCACCGATGCGCTGCTGATGGCGATCTGGCGCCGGGGCAAGCCCGAGGCGCTGTTGCATCACTCCGACCAGGGCAGCCAGTACACCAGCGAACAGTTCCAGCGGCTGATGGCCGATCACGGCGTTGACCTGTCAGCATGAGCCGCTCGGGCAATTGCTGGGACAATGCGGCGATGGAGAGCTTCTTCTCCTCGCTGAAGACCGAGCGCACGGCGCGCAAAATCTATCGCACCAGGGACGAGGCCAAAGCAGATGTGTTCGATTACATCGAGCGCTTCTACAATGCGAAACGGCGGCACTCGACGATCGGATATCTCAGCCCTGTGGAGTTCGAGCGGAAGGTGGGATTAGCTTAACGAGCCTGTCCACCGAACCGGCAGCAGCTCAGTGTGAGGGGCTGAAAGTCCCTGCCAAACAGCGCCAAGGGGTGGCCTGTGGCTAGCGGTGCATAGGCACACATCTACTACTGCCGGGAGTTCATTTGCGGCAGAGACTAAATTGCTTTTGGTTCGCCATCACCTTCCTGCGCCCGAAATGCAGCACGCCACCAATGGCGGCGAGACCTGTGAGGAGCAACGGAAGAGATGGCGGTTCGGGCACGGGCTCGACGGCGAGGTCTTGAAAGGCGCAGAGTTGGTTTGGTCCCGGACATCCCGCTAGCGTTAGCTGTTTCAGCAATGTGCCAGATGCATTAAACACCCAGAATGTCGATGGCACGTCTTCAACGTTGCCGGCAAAATAGTCGGTCCCATCAAAGGCGACTCCGCTGAACCCGAAATCATCGGTCGGCGTCAGGAACTCGGTTGTCAGCAGGTTGCCAGCGCCATCGTATAGATTGTAAGGACCCTCGTCGTTGCCTTGATTGGCGACAAAATTGCTGCCGACAAACTCAAGCCCGGCGCGGCCATCTGTAAACGGCGCGCCAATTTCAGTGGGCGCCAAAGTCAATGTATTTACCAAAGTCCCGCCTAATGTGTACTGGTAGACGTTCTCAGTAACCTTGCTGTCTCCTGTTGCTGCAAGGTAAAGATAAGTCCCGTCGGATGTAATCGAACTGATGCCGGGCAGCGGGGTCGTGAAAGCCTCGCCGAGATTGGTGCCGCCAGGGTTGGTGAGGAATACGGAGCCGGAATTGCTTACGCCGTAGTAGATCGTCGAGCCAAGAATTGCGATGCCGCCGGGTCCGCCGCGTTGCGCCACTGTGTCGGGGACCACGAAGGAGTTGATCAAGGTTCCAGTCCCTGCCGCCACATTGAGATCCCATTCATCGAGGATCGGTCCAGGCGAGCCACGACCGTCATTGGTCCAAAGAATGGTGTCCGCATACGCAGGACTTACATAACCACCTGTATAACCGCTCGCCAAAACAGCGGCGCTAAACACTCCAGCAAATAATCCCATTTGAATATTCATGGTGGCTCCTTTCAGATACGACTTAAGTGTTCATCGCTTTCTTTCCGCCTGAGAGAGAAGCGCGCCAAGAAAGGGAGCTTTGTCTTCTATGAGGGGAGTTCGTCTAGCAAAATCGTCTATGTCGCCCTGTCTAGTAGTTCCGGCGTTTGGTCGCCTCAAAAGTTACGCTGGCCCGCGCCGGCCGCAAAATTCTTGACTATTACTGTAGCCGGGTCGGATGCACCCCAGATCCTGCGAGACTTGTGCCACCTTCACACCCCGCTCCTGTCGCTTCAAGCCTCAAGCTTGAACTCTCGAGTGAGCTTCCATCTCCATCCGCCCACCGCGGCTCTATAAAACACCTAACTCGGTGTCTTCAAAACCTTGTCCAGGAACTTCTCGGTATTCATTCTGTGCTGACTAGGTTCCAGGTTCCGTCCAATGTCTCGTCCGGCCGCGATTATTGTATCGCCGATTTACATTTTAAATTTGTGGTTCTTGGATTGCTCGATTCAAAACGGAGTTTTTGCGCCTGGCATGGTTAATGCTTGGAATTCCGTTGGGCGGGGCACCTGAAGAGGAGCCCTTTCATGCTGGACCAAAACGATGTCCGCAAGCACCCGGCAACGAGCGGACGTGTAGGAAATTTCCTCGCACATTCGTCAGCCCCCCAGCCATATCGCGACCACCGCGCCTGGATCCGGTGGAGTGCGTTCGCCATTGTGGGCTTGGGGTTTGGCTACGGAAGCCCTGCGTCGGCTGGGCCAGTGTCTACAGTTACGAATCTGGTCACAGATGACCAGGGCGTCAATACCGCAAAGCTCACGGATCCCTCACTGGTGAATTCGTGGGGAATTGCGGCATCGGGATCATCGCCCTTCTGGATAGGCGACAACGGCTCCGGAGTATCCACGCTCTATTCCGTCAATCCGCTGACCGATGCTGTCACAAAGGTCGGCCTTACCGTGTCGATCCCGGGCGACGGAAGCGTTACCGGTGTCACATTCAATACTGCGGGGGGCGCCAATTTTAACGGAGACAGTTTCCTGTTCGTGAATGAGGATGGGACTATATCGGGATGGCGAGGTGCACTCGGCACCATGGCAGAAATTCTTCAGGCTGGTGCGACGGCAAATGTATACAAGGGTACTGCGCTCGCGACTGTCGGCGGTAATACCTACCTCTACGCGGCGAATTTCCGCGCCGGGGACATTGATGTCGTCAAGGGAAATGTTTCTGCCCCGAACCTGACAGGTAGCTTTACGGACCCAGGTATTCCTGCGGGCTATGCGCCGTTTGATATCAAGCTGCTGAATGGCGATTTGTTTGTGACCTATGCTCTTCAGGATTAAGCCAAGCATGACGACGTTGCGGGCCTTGGCCATGGATTTGTGAGCGAGTTTGACCTCCAAGGTAACTTTCTCGGTCGGATCGCATCGGAAGGTGATTTGGATTCCCCTTGGGGGCTCGCGCTGGCACCCACTTCATTTGGCAATTTCAGCGGCGATCTTCTGGTTGGGAATTTCGGTGATGGCACGATTGACGCTTTTAATCTCCTCACCGACACGTCGGCCGGTCAACTTACGATGGCAGGTGGTTCTGACTTGTCGATCGATGGACTGTGGGCGCTCACCACCGGAAATGACGGAAAAGGCGGCAGTTCGCAGAAATTGTACTTTACAGCCGGCCCGGACGGGGAATCGCATGGGCTATTCGGTGTGATCGCTCCAGTTCCCGAGCCGATAACTCTCACGTTGTTTGGCGCAGGTCTTGCCGGCGCTTTAGCCATGCGCGGCCGCAGGAAGGCCAAGGTCTGATCAACCCTGCGAATTCGGAAACGGCGCCTTCGAAGGCGCCGTTTTTTGATTTCGAACATGACTTCGCAGGGAATGATAGCCGCTGAGGAATTCTGGCGATGGTGATCGCTTGGGCGATGCTTATTTTGCATGTAGCGCACCAGCTGACGCGGACTGGCCCGCCGTCGCTGCGCTGTGCGCGGCCCATCAGTTTTGAATGTTCGCGAATTGGGCCTCGCAGAGTCCCTGAACGTCTGCTCGAAGGCATGAGCGCAGGACGCCTCTAGGTTCTGCGCTCACGGCCTGAGCTCCAGTGTAACCTACGCCACAGTCGGCACGCGTCAGCTTTCCGGATCTATCAATTGCGATTCAGATGTCAGCTCTCCATATTGCCCGTGTTCAACGCAGTGAGCGCGCCAACAGATCTCCATTCACACCGTTGGGCATGGCTCGGGTCTCGAAATTTGCGCGGATCGACCCAAAGCCAATTAAGAAGCGAGTTGTTCGCGACCCGGTCCCCGCCCACCGTTGTCAATCTGGTGACCTTGCGGGACACCCGCGTCAGGCAGGAAGTCCGAGGGCAGGCGCGACAGGTGGCGTTGTAGGGCCGAGAAATTCCAATGGCATTCGAACTGTCGCGTCAACCTGTCGCGGCCGCCGCCGGCTTGTCGCCAATTGAAAAGCCAAAATTTGGCTAAGGCGCGCGCATTTCACGCGTGGCAACTGGTCTTTTGTGCGAAAGGCGCGGGCCGCCTAAGCACCAAACTGATACGCGTCGAAAACAAAAAAGGGGTGTTGCTTTGATATTTCGCCAGACGGTCCGAGCCGCGATCATTGCGCTAACCACTTTGGGTTGCAGCACCGCATATGCTGACACAATCTACAATTACTACTTTGATGGCTCAAACAGTGACGGTTCGTACACGGCTACGGTTTCATTGTTCACGCAGGGTGGGCAAGCATTGAGTGGTGGTGGTTCAATTGCCGGAGGAGGGCTAACCGGTACCCAGTCCCTTACGCTTGTGACCCTCGGCAGTCCCTGGCGCGCAAAATGACGGCGGTGGACTGTTAGGCTATAGTTCTATTGGCGGGACGGATTGGTCCGACGCTGATACGGCTGTTCCGATTGACGGCAATGGGTTGATCTTCGCTATGGGGCCAGGGCCGGTCGGCTATGAAACCTCTCAACAATTCGATGTCTATAACAACGGAGACAATACTTATGACGCCGCCTTTTTTGGAGCGGCCAATGAAGGGATTGCTCCCCTGTATTGGGAATATAACGATCCGGTCTCCGTTTCGTTGACGACCTCGGAAGTGCCTGTGCCCGAACCCGCCACCTGGGCCATGTTGGTCCTTGGCTTGTTCGGTATAGGGTTCATGGCGCGTACGCGTCGCAAGGAAGCAGTAGCTGTAGCCTGATTTTGGCGCTGCTATCGAGCATGAAGCGGCGGCCATCGTGCCGCCGTTTTCGTTTGTTGGTGACCGCACGGAGCGAGGAAAAGGGACGCATACTGCTCACGCGCACAGCTCGAATTCTATTGCGGCATCAGTTTCATGAGGGAGCGCAGCCGTGGTGGCTGCACCGTCCCCGGCCGAGTTGTTGATGGGCGCACCAAGGGCTAATGAGCGTCGGTGCTCCTTGACGCGATCGACCTCCGCAGGTGGCGCTTCGCTTCGGTGTGCCTTCGAGACAGGCAAAGCATCTGGCCGAAATCAATGGACACCAGGATCATACGGACCTCGCGTCCCCTTTCGGCGGTTTAGTTCAGTTCCCGGCGGAATGCATCAGACAAAATCTTGGGGTCGCCAAGTCCAGTGCGAAATGGAATCGCGAGCGACATGCCGCGGACCTAGAAGGATCTAGCACTCGCTTCCACTTGGAACTACCTGATGCGATCGAGCTCGTTGATGATGTCGCGACGAGTTCTTAACGTCAAAAAGCCAGTGATGTCGTGCCGGCCCTTCAGCTAATAGCGGCGGCGATCTTTTACAGTTTCCGCATATTGTCCAGCCGCGATCAAAATGCCGGTTCATCCATACATTATCATAAACTGAAAGAGCCGACGGGTTAGGGTGCCGTCGGCTCTCTCGTATATGCCCGCGTTATGCCGCGGACAAAGGTCCATTCACACCGTTACGCGCTCAGCGCCTTCTTACGGCGGCGGCGCAGGAAGGCTGCACCCGCAAGACCAGCACCGAAGATCGACAACGTGAATGGCTCTGGCACGGTGCCACCGCCACTCGTCCCGCCAGCTGCAGCGCCAGCAGAGACGATCGTGACGAATTGTCGTCGACATCGCCGTCGATGTTGATTCCATTCCATAGTGAGGTGTTGAGGTCTGTGAACGTATCGTGGGCCGCGGTGTCCCAATTGCTGATACCGCCGGAGGTAAGTCCGCCATTTATGGCGAATGACGCCTCGCTGCCCGGAATCACAACATTGTTCGTCGAGTCACCACCCTCGCTAAATCCCGTGAAACCGAAATCGACACCGCTGTCACCTCCGATCCCGTCCTGGCCCAACATGACCAGGCCCAACCCTGTGCCGCTGCCGGCCCAGCTGATCGCGTCGCGCAGAAAGCCCCGTGGCCCGTCGAACAATCTCGCCCCCGGGAAGTTGTTCACGTGCCAATCAGCGTCCTGGCCAGTGAGCATCACGCGACTGCCGAAGCTCGAGGCCGTAAGGCCCGCGCTTTCAATGGCCGTATAATCCGGAGAGGGAGTTCCAGCCGCCTTGTGGTGAAGCGACCACCAGCACGTTGTATGACCCGGTCGGCATCGCGCCGCCCGTCCAATATGTGATGTTCCAATCGGCTGTCGCGCCCGCGGCAGGATCGCCTGCCATCGGCGTTGACAGCGAATTGATAGTTGCCTCGTAGGCGGACAACGCCACCGGTGGTATCGCCGACACCGCCGGTGTACCAAAGGACATTGATCGAACCGGCCACTGCCGGGAGGGCTAAAAACACCAATGCAGTGCCAGCAAATGCAAGAACTCTTATGCTTTGCATGATTATGGCTCCTTCGGTTTATGTAATATCCGCGAACGATCCGTTCGTGATTAATCATGTCTGTTTATACGCAATTCTTATGCCACCGAGTAATTTCAATGGCTTAGAAGAACATTACTCCGCTAATTTGTAAAAAATAGCTACGTAAAGGGAAAGAAAACAATAAGGCAAACGAGGAACCCTAGCGTTCGACCCCTTCCGACCCAAAGGCGAATTATAGCCTCCGAGATCTGCCGAGTTGGCATGGTTGGTCGTACGCCCGGCCTGCTCGGAACGGGGGGCTGCATCGGTACCATTGTCAAACTTCGAAGCACCAGGCACCGCAGTGGTTTTTGAAAAGTGCGCAGCTAACCCGCCGGCCCGTGGCTTGCCCTTTGAAGTGGTCCGATCTGAACCAGGATTTTGACCACAGAGGAAGGTATTGGGCTGTCTTTTGAGGGAATTGTTCATCCGCCCATGGGTTGCATCACAGAGCTCCGACAAAGAGCTCCTTGCTCACAGGCGAACCTAAACGGGGATTTCGGAAAAATGGCGAACCCGGCAGGACTCGAACCTGCGACCGCCAGATTAGAAATCTGATGCTCTATCCAGCTGAGCTACGGGTCCCCGATGCGCCTAATACGCACAATTCCTCGGCGTTTACTCAAGACCATTCAAAACCGAAAAACACAGAATTTACACAGAATTTGAGTTTTGGCCCCTGCCGACCACCATAAATACAAGTTAAAACAATTAGTTATGAAGATTAGCGCACTTGCCTTCTAAGCCGGTGGTCGTTGGTTCGAATCCAACCGGAGTCGCCATCTCTTATTCGGCGGCTTTTTCCATTGCGGGTTTCGCCGCGCGGCGGGCGAAGATCAGGATGTGATGGATGGTCTCCTTGAGGCCGGTGGTCACCACATCGGCCTCGGTGGCCTCGACGCTGTCGAGATAGCGCGAATGATCGTCGCCCAGGCCCCAGAAGATCGCCAGGATGGGAATGTCGGGAATATGCTTGCGCAGCCGGCGCACCTGGGAGCGCGCATTCTTGTAGGTGCCGGGCTCCAGATAGGAGACGCAAGCCAGCTTGACGCCATGGGCATCGAGCGACTTCGATCTGTCCCGCCGCGGCCTGATCAGCAGAGACGACCTGCCCGCCCACGCCATATTTGTCGAGCATGTCGAGCAGGATCAGCGCGGCAGCTTCGTCCAGCGGCCCGCGTCCGGCGATGCAGAGAACCGGCTTGCCATGCTGCCAGGATGAGCGGCAGCGCCACCTCCTGCACGCCTTCCTTGCGTCCGGACAGGTTCAGGATCACGCCCTTGATGGCATCACGGATGCGCGCCTGGCGAAGCGGATCGAGCGCTCCTCGATTGACATCGGCCTGCGCCAGCATCAAGGCGCGCGCCACCACCTCGTCGTAATAGGCGACGAGGCTGCTGCGGCGCAGATATTCCTCGGCGTCCTCGCTGGCCTCGTCCGGATTTTCCGCCAGCATGCGCAGATAAAGGCTTTCCTCGATCTTGAGCGCAGGCGTGTCGCCCAGCATCACGTCCAGGAACTCCAGACTCTCGATATGGCGGCCCATCACCACCACGCACATGGTGAGCGGGGTCGAAAGCAGAAGCCCCACTGGTCCCCATACCCAGGTCCAAAATGCCGCCGCTACCACGATAGCCACGGCCGACAACCCCATGCAGCGGCCATAAACGAAAGGCTCGACCATCTGGCCGATCACCGCCTCGACGCCGGCATAAAGCGCCATTACCCAGATCAGCATGGACCAGCCCGGGATCCACCGCCAGCGCCAGGGTGGCCGGGAAACAGGAAGGCCAGCGGCACGCCCACATAGGGCACGAAGCGGAACAGCATGCCCATCAGGCCCCACAGGCCGGCGTCGGGAATGCCCTCGAGCCAGACGCCCACGCCGACGATGAAGCCGAAACAGGCGTTGATGATGGTCTGCAGCGCCAGATAGCGCGAGAGCCGCGCCGCCGCCTCGTCCAGCGCCACGGCGGTGCGCTGCATGTCTTTCGATCCCGCCAGCCGCACGAAGCGGTCGCGCAGATCGTCCTTCTGCAGCATGATGAAGGCCACGAACACCAGGACCAGCGCCAAGATGGCCAGGGGTTCGAGCAGCGGGCCAAGGATGGTCTGCGCCAGC
This sequence comes from uncultured Alphaproteobacteria bacterium, assembly GCA_963766265.1. GTDB lineage: Bacteria > Pseudomonadota > Alphaproteobacteria > Micropepsales > Micropepsaceae > Rhizomicrobium. Next base: position 1,399,993 of record CAVXYX010000004.1, on the reverse strand, counting down.
TCCCATGGCGCCACGGCCTGGCGGCGGATCTCCACCGGCACCGGCTTTTCTTCCGGTGCCAGATTGGCGACAGGCCGGTTCTGCTGGTCGCGGTCGCCCGTGATCTGCTCGGCGAGATTCTCGACGGTCTGATTGAGGCGCGCCAGGGTGCCGTGGCCGGTCTGGCCGCGGACCGACTGAATCTTGTGGGCGATATTGGTCTGATAACGGGGCAGGTCGCCGACCAGGCCCGCGAATTGCGAGCCCACGAATGTGCCCACTGCCGACAGGATCACCAGCGCCAGCGCCAGGCTGAGCAAAACCGCCGGCACATGGCCCAGGCGCAGATGGCGCAGAATCTCGACCAGGGGCGCGATGGCGAAGGACATCACCACCGCCAGCGCCAGGGGCATCAGCACCGGGCGGCCGAAATACAGCCCGGACACCACGATCGCGGCGATCACCGCGGTCATGAATTTGGGCGTCAAAGTGTCGCTCGCAGGCGCGCGCGCCGCCATAGGCCAATGCTCCAGGGCCGCGAACGCGCGACCTGATTCCACTATAGCGCATGGAACTGGGCTTCGTTCAGGCCAGTTGGCGGTAGAAACAGCTTGGCGCCCCGGTGTGGCAGGCGGGACCCAACTGGTCCACCTTGAGCAGCACCACGTCGCCGTCGCAGTCCACCAGCGCCTCCACCAGCCGCTGGGTATGGCCGCTGGTCTCGCCCTTGCGCCAGATTTTCTGGCGCGAGCGCGACCAATAGGTGACTTCCTTGCTGGCGAGGGTGGCTTCCAGGGTCTCCCGCGTCATCCAGGCCATCATCAGCACCTGGCCGGTGGCGGCGGACTGGGCGATCGCCGGCACCAGCCCCTTCTCGTCGAAGTGGATCGCGGCCAGGAAGGCGGCGGGGCTGAGTGTTTCGCTCACTTTTGGTCTTTCATGCGGGCAAAGCCCTGTTCCAGATCGGCGATCAGGTCTTCGGCATCCTCGAGCCCGGCATGGATGCGGATCACGGGTCCCTTGGCGTCGAAGGCTTGCGCTGTGCGGTGGATATGGCTGGGCAGGATCAGGCTTTCAAACCCGCCCCAGGAATAGCCGATGCCGAAATGGTGCAATCCTTCCACCAGGGCCGCCACCGCGCGCTCGGAGACCGGCTTCAGTTCGAAACCGAACAGGCCGGATGCGCCCTTGAAATCGCGCTTCCAAAGCGCGTAGCCGGGATCGGAGGGGAGTGCGGGATAGATCACCCGCGCCACTTCCGGCCGACCCGCCAGCCACTGGGTGAGCTTGAGCGCGGTCTCCTGATGGCGCTTGAGCCGCACGGCCAAGGTCCGCAAACCGCGCTGAGCGCCAGGAAACAATCATCGCCGCTGGCGGCAAGGCCCATATTGCCATGGATCTCCTTCAGCCGCTGCGGCATGACTTTCGTTGGCGCTCACCGTGCCGATATTCACGTCGGCATGGCCGCCCAGATATTTGGTGCCGGCCTGGATCGACAGGTCCACGCCATGGCCATGGGCATCGAACAGAAGCGGCGTCGCCCAAGTATTGTCCATCAGCACGCTGGCGCCGTGGGCATGGGCCGCGCGCGCAATGGCCGGAACATCCTGCATTTCGAAAGTAAGCGAGCCGGGGCTCTCGCAGAACACCGCCTTGGTGTTCGGCTTGAGCAGAGGCGCAATATCGGCGGTGGGCGCGTAATAGCTGGTCTCGACCCCGAACCGCTTCAAGGTCGCATCGCAGAAATGGCGCGTCGGGCCATAGACGCTGTCCGTCACCAGAAGATGATCGCCGCTGGCTCACCACCGAAAGGATCGCCGTCGTCACCGCATTGAGGCCCGAGGGCGTGAGCACCACTTGCGCGCCGCCTTCCAGTTCGGCGATGGCGTCTTCCAGGCTCTTGGAGCCGGGCGTGCCGCGCCGGCCATAGGTATAGGCCTGCTTGCCGGGCGCCATGCTGGCGAGATCGGGGAAAAGAATGGTCGAGGCGCGATAGACCGGCGTGTTGACCGCGCCGAAATGATCCTTGCTCATGCGCCCGGCGCTCACCAGCCTTGGTGTCGGGCTTGTCCTTTTTCATTGTTTTTTCCTGCAGCAAAGGGCGAAGCGGCCGCTCGATCGCCCAGATGATCAACCCGGCGATGGCGGAGACCGCGGCAATCATCACGAAGAATGCGGGCTTGCCCATCGTCGTCCAGTAGGTTCCCAGATATCCTTGCAGAAGACCGCCGCCCAGGAAATTGGGAAGGAAATTCACCGCCATCATCAGCGAAGCGATCTTAAGCGGCGCCACCTTGGAATAAAGCGAAAGCGAAATGGGTGAAAGATAAAGCTCGCCCAAAGTGACGAAAGCGAAATAGAGCACCGACCACCACCAGCTTGCCTTGACGCCGCCGGTGTACCAGGCGGCGAAAGCCAGCATCAGGCAGGCGAAGGTTTGCAGGAAACTGCCATAGACCATCTTGGTCATGGAATTGGGTTCGCGGTTTTTGCCGGACTGCCGCGTCCATAGCGCGATCAAGAACGGCGTGAAGCTGAAAATCATCAAGGGATTGATGGATTGGAACCAGGTCGCGGGAATCTGCCAGCTCACCAAACCGGGGATCAGGGTGCGGTCGGTATTGTCCATCGCCCACAGCGCGATGGTGTTGCCCTGCTGCTCATAACAGGCCCACCACAGAGTGACCGGTATGACCAAAAGAATAAGCGCCCCCACCGACTTCCATTCCGCGCGGGTGAGCGGTTTTCTCTCCTGCTTATGGGCCTCGACCCGATGCTCGGCGGGCAGGCTGCGCCAGCCATAGAGATAGTTGATAAGCGCCGCCACCATGCCCAAGCCGGCGATCGCGAAACCGTAGCGCCAGCCATAGGCTTCACCCAAGGTGCCCGCGATCAGGGGCGAAAGAAAAGCGCCCAAATTGGTGCCGACATAAAAAACGGAATAAGCGCGATCGCGGCGGCTGTCGCCCGGCGCATAAAGCATGCCCACCTGGGTGGTGGTGTTGGTCTTGAAGAAGCCGGTCCCGAAAATGACCAGGAGCAAGGAAGGAAACAGCAACGCTTCCGACGTCATCATGAACTGGCCCGTGCCCATCAGAAGAATGCCGATGATCACGGTCTTGCGCTGGCCGAGATAATTGTCGGCGATCCAGCCGCCCAGAAGCGGCGTGGCGTATACAAGGCCGGTATAGCTGCCATAGATCAGCGAGCTCAACTGCTGAACATTCAGCGGACCGCTCATCCATTCAAAGAAGGCCTTGATCTGCGGATAGAACAGGACGTGCTCGACATGCCCCGGCAGCAGCACTTCCATGGTGAGGTAATAGATGAAAAGCGCGCGCATCCCGTAATAGGTGAAACGCTCCCACATCTCGGTGCCGAAGAGCGTGGTGAGCCCGCGCGGATGGCCAAAAAGGTCGCGGCTCATGACGCGGTCCGCATCCGGCGCGCGAGCCAGCCGTAAAGGACGACGATCAGGCCGGCAAAACCCAAAACGCCGACCGCAAGGGCCGGAAAGCCGGATCCCACCACCGCCAAAGGCGCATCCTTGTTGAAGGCCACGATCAGTCCGGCATTGAGGACATTGAACAGGCTTTCCCCCACGATCATGCCCGAGGCCACCAGCACGCCCAAACGCTCGGCGCGTTCGCCCCTGACGCTGCGATTGTAAATCCAGCCGATCACGGCTCCCAGCACCACGGGAAGCGTTGCTTCCATGGGAAGATAGATCCCCAAGCCCACCGCCAAAGGCGGAAGGCGCAACAGCTTGGCCATGCGCAGGATTTCGTCCAGGAACACGATGCCGGCCCCCACCACCGCGCCGATCTCGATCATGTTCCAGTTGAGCTTGCCGCCGATCACCCCTTGCGCCAATGCCGCCATCAGATTGGCCTGGGGCGCCGCCAATGGCTGGGAGGCGATGGCATGAAGATTGGGCGCGCCGGAAAAGCCGTAAGCCTTGGCCAGAAGATTGAGCACCACCGGCACGGTGACGGTCGCCGCCGCCACCCCCGCCAGCAGCGCGACTTGCTGGCGCCAGGGTGCCGCGCCCACCAACTGGCCGGTTTTCAAGTCCTGCAGATTGTTGTTGGAGCTGCACGCCACCGCGAACAGGATCGCGGTGATGAACAAGCGCGATCGCCACCAAGGGTTTGGCGCCGTGACTGCCGAACAGGATCGCCAGACCCAGCGCCGTGCCCACCACCGCCAGGATGCCCACGCCCGAGATGGGACTGTTGGAGGAGCCGATCAGGCCGGCCATGTAGCCGCAGATGGCCGAGACGAAGAAACCGCCGGCAAGGATCAGGGGGATCGAGAAGAGCGCGATCCCCAGCGCGGAACCGGTGAGGCCCGCCTCGCCGCTGAAGCGCCACACCAGCCAGGTCGTGACCGCCGTCGAAGCCACCCCGAGCGCCAGGATGACGGGGAATGACATGTCGCGATCAGTTTGATCCGCCAGATCAGCCACGCCGCCGCGCGCCCGCATCGTCGCCTTAAGCCCGCCCAGAATGGGCCCCACGGTTCGAAGCAGGGACCAGACCGCCGCAACCGCCATCGCGCCCGCGCCCATGAAGCGCACGTCATTGCGCCAGATGCCGCCGACGAAGCTGGCCAGATCGCCATGCATCGGCGTCATCGCGGTGATGATGGGCACCGCGCCCGCCCAGGCGATCAGAATCCCGACCAGCATGGCGAGACCCACGGAGATCCCCACCAGGTGGCCTGCACCCACCAACGCCAGGGAAAAGGAGAAGCTGTAGCCGGTCGCGGCCACCGCGCCGGTGCGGAAGACACCTTGCGCGCTGTCCAGCGGCCAGCCGCATGGCGACCAGCGATGGCAAGCCCCGCCGAGGCGAGCGCGCCATAAACCACGGCCAGCAGGCCTTCGCGCGCTTCGGGATTTTCCTCGCGCGTGTCGGCGCCGACTTTGAGCACTTCGGCCGCCGCCACGCCTTCCGGATAGGGGAGATCGGATTGGGTGACCAGGGCGCGGCGCAAGGGAATCGTGAACAGCACGCCCAGCACGCCGCCCGCGGCGCAGATGAGAAAAGACGTCCAGAACGGAAACACCGTCCACCAGCCGATGATCACCAGGCTGGGCAGGATGAAGATGACCGACGCCATGGCGCCGGCCGCCGAGCAGACGGTCTGGACGATATTGTTCTCGCGGATGTTGGAGCCGGAAAAAAGGCCCAGGAACGCCATCGAGATCACCGCGGCGGGGATCGAGGTGGCGATGGTGAGCCCCACCTTCAATCCCAGATACATGTTGGCGGCGGTGAAAAGAAAGGTGAGCGCCACGCCCAAGGCGACGCCACGCCAGGTGAGTTCTTTGCTCTTGGGTCATGCACCGCCGTGAACCGGAACGCCGGGCCGACTTTGCCCACAAACCCCGCGAGGGCAACCCGCCTAGGGCAATTCCACGAAGCGCTCTTCCCGCGAATAGGGCTTGAAGCCCATCCGCTGATAGAGCGGCAAGGCCCGGGGATGGTCCAGGGTGCAGGTGTTGACCAGGAGTTTGGAGATGGGCTGGGCCCAGGCGCTTACGCAGGTCTGGTAGAGAAAGAAATAGCCCAGTCGCTTGCCCAGTCGTCTCCGGCATCAGTCCGAAATAGGCGATGTTGGCGGTGCCGTCGGCGCGAAAATCCAGCTCGGCCATCCCGCCCGGGGTTCCTTCCGTGTACAGAACATAGAGCTGGGTGGTGGGGGCGTGGATGATCTCGGCCAGCTTGTCGTCGGACAATTTCCGGCGGTCCACCCAGAAATATTTCCCGCCCACCGTATCGTAGAGATAGCGATAGAAATGAACCGGCGGATTTTCGGCCCTTGAGGAACGCGATCTTGCCCTTGGGCAGGGGCGGGGGGATCGCCGCGGGCTTTGCCGTCATCTCCAGAAAGGTGACGGTCATGGGAATGCGGCGCGGATCTGGGACTGACGACATCAGGAGTCCCGTCGCGATGGGCGCGTCGTCGCGCCCGCCCCATTCCGCCCAGGAGCCGTCATAGAGCGAGACTTGGCGCGCGCCCAGTTTCTCCACCGCCAAGATGAGGATGGCGGCGGAAATGCCGGAGCCGCAGCTGGTGATGATGGGCGCGCGCAGATCGACGCCTTTTTCGGCGAAGAGTTTCTGCAGCGACGCGTCATCCTTGAGCTTGAAGTCGGCGGTGAGTACCGCACGCCAGGGGAGGTTGGTGGCGCCGGGCATGTGGCCGGATTTGAGGCCGGGACGCGGCTCGGCCTCGCTGCCTTCGAAACGCGGCGCGCTGCGCGCATCCAGCAACTGCGTTTTGCCCAGCGCGTCTTTCACCTGCCGGAAATCGCGGATGATCGCCTTGTCCATGCGCGCGGTGAAATGCGCGGGCCTGGGTTTGGCGGGCCCTTTTTCCAGCGCGCCGCCGCCGCTTTCCAGGCCGGCAGCCCGCCATCCAGCACCGCGACCTTGTCATGGCCCAAGGCCTTGAAGCGCCCACCAAACGCGCGGCGCCGAGAAAATTCCCATCGCGTCATAGACCACCACCATGTCGTCATCGCCGATGCCCATCGCGCCGGCTTCGCGGGCGAATTGGTCGGCCGGCGGCAGCATATGGGGCAGGGCGCGTGCCGTGGTCGGCGATGCCGTCAATGTCGAAGAACACCGCGCCGGGAATATGTGCCGGCTTCTTCGAATTCCTTCCTGGCGTCGCGCTTGTCGTCGGGCATGTACCAGGATGCGTCCACGACGCGCACCTTGGCCAGATTATCCTTCAGCCATTGCGGCGGAAACGATATCGCTCATTTTTGGTACGGGATATGGATGGTCGCGCTTTTCGGTCAACCAGCGCGGCACGGGCAATCCCTTTCCTTTCAAGAATTCCGGATTGAACAATTTGCTTTGATAGCGATTGCCGTAATCGCAAAGCATGGTGACGATAGTATGGCCCGGACCCATCTCCCGCGCCATCCGGATGGCGCCCGCGACATTGATGCCGGACGAACCGCCCAGGCACAGGCCTTCATGTTCCAGAAGGTCGAAGATCATGGGCAAGGCTTCCTCGTCGGTAATTTCGATAGGCGTCGTCGATCGGCGCGCCCTCCAGATTGGCGGTGACGCGGCCCTGGCCGATGCCTTCGGTGATGGAGGAGCCGTGGCTTTCCAGCTTGCCGGTCTTGATCCAGGAATAAATCGCCGAACCCATCGGATCGGCGGCGGCGATTTTCACAGCGGGATTTTTCTGCTTTCAAGGCGATGGCGACGCCGCCCAGGCTTCCGCCGCTTCCCACCGCGCAAATGAAGCCGTCCACCTTTGCCATCCGTCTGGCGCCAGATTTCCGGACCGGTGGTTTCGATATGGGCCTGGCGGTTGGCGACATTGTCGAACTGGTTGGCCCAGATCGCGCCATTCTTTTCCGTAACCGCCAATTCTTCCGCCAGCCGCCCCGACAGGCGCACATAATTGTTGGGATCGCGATAGGGCACGGGCGGCACCTCGATCAGTTCCGCGCCCATCAGGCGCAGCGTGTCTTTTTTCTCCTGGCTCTGGCTCGCGGGGATCACGATCACGGTGCGAAAGCCCAGCGCGTTGGCCACCAGCGAAAGGCCGATGCCGGTATTGCCGGCGGTACCTTCGACAATGGTGCCGCCGGGTCGCAAGTTTCCCTTGGCGATGGCATCGCGGATGATGAAAAGCGCGGCGCGGTCCTTGACCGACTGGCCGGGATTGAGAAATTCCGCCTTGCCGAGAATTTCGCAGCCGGTCGCTTCGGACGCGCGCTTCAGGCGGATCAGTGGCGTGTTGCCGATCGCCGCGATGACATCGGGAAGAACCATGACGGGAAAACTAAGGACCCAGGCGCGACCGGCTTCAAGGCCGACTTTTTCGCCAGCCTTGCGCATTCCGCATGGCGGAAACAATGGGTGACATGGTCATTGACCATGCCGATGGCCTGGGCAAAGGCGTAGGAGATCACCGGGCCGCAGAAATTGAAGCCGCGCTGCTTCAAGTCGCGGGACAGCCCCTCGCTCATCTCGCTCTGGGCGGGAATCTGGTCGCGGGTCTTGAATCTGTTGTCCAGCGGCTTGCCGTCGACATGCTTCCAGATGAAGTCGCGGAAGCCGCCGGGCTCTCCTTCGATCTCCAGCCATAATTTGGCGCCCCTGATCGCGGCCTCGATCTTGGCGCGGCTGCGGATGATGCCTTCATTCTTGAGCAGCCGGTCGATGTCGCGCGCGCCATAACGGGCGATGCGGTGCGGATCGAAATCGTGAAAGGCTTTGCGGAAATTTTCCCGCTTGCGCAGGATCGTGATCCAGGACAGCCCGGCCTGGAAACCATCCAGCACCAGTTTCTCGTAGAGCGCGCGGCCGTCATATTCCGGCACGCCCCATTCCCGGTCGTGATAGGCGACATAAAGCGCGTCGTCGCCCGGCCAGGCGCAGCGTTGTTTCTCTTTCACGGCGTCCAACCATTCGGGCTTGAATGCGGTGACGGGCATGTTATCCGCCGTCAATGGCGCTTTTGCTTCATCCAGGCGGTCGAGCCGCATCAAGGCGAAACCGGCGGAGCCATAAACGGAAAGGATCTCGCCGATTTCGGTGGCATCGCTCGTCGACGGCGGTGCCAGGCGGGGGCAGGGCGCTCTCGGCCTTGAGGGCCAGGATGCGCTTCCTGGCCGTGCCGCGATGTTTCATCCGTGCAGTCAATTCCTGGCCCACATAGCAGCCTTTGTCGAAGCTCACGCCGTGAAGTTCATCCAGGCCCGCATCCAGGGCGAAAATCTTGTCGCTGCCGAAATCCCCGCCTTCCGGCACGCCCAGCGCCACGCGCTCGGCATGATAGGCCGCGGGCCCTTCGAGAAAATCGGGCATCTCGGCCACCGCGCCGATGCTGCGCGGGCCCAGCGCCGCCAGCCTGGGATCGGGGAATGTGATGGCGCGTTCGGCCGGCCGCCCGCTCAAGCCCACATAGACGGACAGTTGCGGCGCGCAACGCGATCCCGATCTTGGCGCGCAGCCGGTACATTGTAAGCCGCTTGAGCAGCGCCTCGGCATGATCCGCGGCGCAATCGAGCAGCACCGCGCCGTCGCCTTCCGCCACCAGGAAATCGAACAGGATCTTGCCTTGCGGCGTCAGCAGCGCGGCATAAAGCCCGCGGCCGGGCGCGAGTCTGTCCGACATCGTTGGTGACCAGGCCCTGCAGAAAATCGCGCGCCTCGCCGCCTTCCAGGGCGATAATGGCGCGATCCTTGAGGTGTAGGGGTTCCATCCCCGTGAAGTAATCCTCTCCGTCAAGGTTGCCAAGGTGGGGGCTAGGGGCTAACCCAGACCCCGCATGAGCCAGACATTCGATTTGTTGATCCGGAACGGCACGGTGGCCACGCCGGGCGGCATTGTCCCCGCCGATGTGGGGGTTATCGCCGGCCGGATCGCCGCCATCGGCAGCCTGGCGGCAAGCCAAGGCGGCGGAGATTTTCGAGGCCAAGGGACTTTTCGTCCTTCCCGGCGCGATCGACAGCCAGGTCCATTTCCGCGAGCCCGGCAACGAGCACAAGGAAGATCTGGAGACGGGCAGCCGCGCCGCCATCCTGGGCGGCGTCACCGGCGTGTTCGAGATGCCCAACACCAATCCGCCCACCACCACCCAGGCGGCGATCGAGGACAAGCTCGCCCGCGCCAAAGGCCGGATGCATTGCGACTATGCGTTCTATGTGGGCGCCACGCCCGCCAATGTGGGCGCGCTGGCGGCGCTGGAACGTTTGCCGGGCGTCTGCGGCGTGAAAGCGTTTCTGGGATCGTCCACCGGCACGCTGCTGCTCAATCATCCCGATGACATTCTGGCGGCGTTGAAGGCGGGAAGCCGCCGCATGGCGGTCCATTCCGAAGACGAAGACCGGCTGATCGCGCGCAAGCATTTCGCCGAGCGCGGCAAGCCGGTCACCCATCCGGTCTGGCGCGATGCCGAGACGGCGCGCGCCTCCACCGAACGCGTGCTGAGGCTGGCGAAGCAAGCCGGACGGCGCCTGCATGTGCTGCATGTCACCACGGCGACGAAATTCCGCTGCTGGCGGCGGCCAAGGATTTCGCCACCGCCGAAACCACGCCGCAGCATCTCACCTTGAGCGCGCCGGAATGTTACGAGCGGCTGGGCAGCTATGCGCAGATGAATCCGCCCATCCGCGACGAGCAGCACCGCCAGGCCCTGTGGCAGGCGGTCAATGATGGCGTGATCGACGTGATCGGCTCGGATCATGCGCCGCACACGCGCGAGGAAAAAGACAAGACCTATCCCGACACGCCATCGGGCATGCCGGGGGTGCAGACCCTGGTCACCTTGCTGCTCGACCATGTCAACAAGGGCAGCATGAGCCTGGAGCGGTTCGTCGACCTCACCGCGTCGGGGCCGCAGCGCATTTTCGGCCTGGCGGGCAAGGGCCGCGTCGCGCTGGGCTATGACGCCGATTTCACCATCGTCGATCTGGGTCTGTCGCGCAAAATCGAGAACAAATGGATCGCCTCGCGTTGCGGCTGGACGCCGTTCGACGGCATGACCACCAAAGGCTGGGCGGTGGCTTCGGTGCTGGGCGGACAAATTGTCATGCGCGATTTCGCCCTGACCGGCAAAGCCACGGGCAAGCCGCTCGGTTCGTCGAGACGCTTGAGCCGCCAGGCGTCCGCGGTCTTGACGGCTTGGCGCAAATTCCTTCGCTCAACTTTTCTGCCAAGGCCGCCGATGGATTATCATCGTTCTGATATTCGCCGGCGTCATCATGGGCCTGATCGCGGCGGTGCCGATCGGACCGGTCAATCTCATCTGCATCCGCGCAGCTTCGCCTTCGGTCCGCTCAATGGCTTTGTCTCGGGCCTGGGCGCGGCGTTGGGCGACGGCGTGTTCGCCGCCATCACGTTTTTCGGCCTTACCTGGATCGCGCAGCTGATCCAGAGCTACGATCCGATCATCGAGGTGATGGGCGGCGCGCTGCTGGTCTGGTTCGGCGTTCACACCGTGCTGTCGCCGATGGCCGGCAAGGTGGACGACGGCGACAAGAACGATGCCGGCGCTTCGACCCTGGTCCGCGCCATGGTGTCGACCTTCGTTCTTACCATCACCAATCCCGCCACCCTGATCGCTTTCGCCTCCATGTTCGCCAGCTTTCACGGCTTGGTGGGCGGCGCCAATTCCTATGTCGATGCCGAATTCGTGGTGGCGGGCGTGGTGGGCGGCTCGGCCGGCTGGTGGCTGGCCTGACCACCGTGATCGGCTTGTTTCATACCCGCATCACCGACCGGCACGGTGCGGATCATCAATCGCGGTCTCGGGCGTGCTGGTGGCGATTTTCGGCCTGGCGGTTCTGATCCATGTGGTCATGAAGGTCTTCGGGCTCACAAGTGTGCTGACGCCAAAATTTCGCCCGAATCCTTCATTTCTTTGAGCAAATGACCCTGTTTCGGGTGGGGCCGGGCCGCGCTAAATTCCTGGCTGTTCTGGAGATCGAGCAATGATGAAGCTTTCCGCGGCATTTCTGGCGGTTTCTGTGCTTGGCCTGGCCTTTGGCGGCAAGCGCGGCGATCCGGCGCCCGGCGCGGCCGCCGCCGATCCCGGCCTCAGCCCGGAGGCCAACGCCGCCTTTCTTGCCGCCAATGCCAAGAAGCCAGGCGTGATCATCCAGCCCGACGGGTCTGCAGTTCAAGATCGTCCAGAACGGCTTCGGCAAGCGGCCCGGCGATCACCGACTCGGTCGAGGTCTATTACACCGGCGCGTCTGATCAACGGCCGGGTGTTCGACGGAACTTCGCCCGGGCCTCCCCGCCGCGTTCAAGGTCAATCAGGTGATTCCCGGCTGGACCGAGGCGCTGCAGTTGATGCGCGAAGGCGATCATTGGCAGCTGGTGATCCCGTCCGCCTTGGCTTATGGCGCGCGCGGGGCCGGCACCGCGATCCCGCCCGACCAGGTTCTGGTCTTCGACATGACCCTGGTTTCGACCACGCCCGCGCCCAGGCGCGGCGAACCGGGCTATATTCCCGATCCCAACGACCCCTTGGACAAAGAGAAATAGCGGACACGAGACTTTGCGGCGGATCGGGCAATTCCTGCGCCGGCATGCCCTTATCGGCGGGCGCCTGCGCATTCTCGATCGCGCTGATCATGGTGGTGGGGGCGACCGCCCTGTTCTGGGCCAGCCGCGACTATACCGTGGTGGCGCCCGACTGGGACGGGCAGGTGCGCGGCATCGCCTACAACCCCAGCCATCTGTTCCGCTTCAGCGACCAACTGCACGTCACGCCGGAACAGATCGACCGCGACTTGAAGCAATTGTCGCACGTCACCGGCCATATCCGCACCTATACGGTGGATGGCGGCATGGACAAGGTGCCGGATGTCGCGCGCCGCTACGGCATGACGGTATCGCTGGGCATCTGGATCAGTCCCGACCTGGCCAAGAATGACGCAGCAGATCGAATTGGGCATCAAGACCGCGCTGGCCAACCGCCGCGTGATCGACCGCGTGATCGTCGGCAACGAAACCCAGCTGTTCGGCTATGTCTCCGCGGAGCAGCTCGATTCCTATCTCGACCGGGTGCGGGCGGCACTGCCGGCGCGCATCAAGGTGACCACGGCGGAGCCCTGGTCCACCTGGGTGGTGATCCCGGAGGTGGCCAGCATGTCGACGTGATCTTCGTCCATCTGCTGCCTTATTGGGAGGGCACCTATATCAGCAGCCGCGACGCGCTTCGTCGGCAAAGCGTTCGATACCATGCAGCAGACTTTCCCCGGCAAGCCGATCATCATCGGCGAAGCGGGCTGGCCGTCGGAAGGGCGCACGCGCGGCCGGGCGCAGGCCTCGCTCGCCAACGAAGCCTATTTCGTGCGCACCTTCGTCCAGTTCGCGCAGGAGAAGGGCTACGATTATTATCTGCTCGAAGGCTTCGACCAGCCCTGGAAGAGTAGCGCGCTCGAGGGCTCGGTCGGCGCCTATTGGGGTCTGTTCGACGCCACCGGCCATCCCAAATTCGGCTTCACCGGCCTGCTGCGCAGCTTCCCGGAATGGCGCGGCTATGCGCTGCTGGCCGCGGTCCTGAGCCTTGTCGCTGGGATTGCTGATCCTGGGCCGGATGCCCAAGGTGCGCCAGACCGGCTATCTGGTGATGGGCGGGCTGATCGCGCTGGTCTCGACCGGCCTGCTGGCGCTGATCGACGCCACGGCGCTGGAATATATCGATCCCACCGACATCATCGCCATGATCGCCATGTCGCCGCTGGTGCTGCTCGCCTGCGCCATCATCCTGACCGAAGGCATCGAGACTGGCGGCATCCTTGTGGCGCGTGGATCGCCGCGCTGTGCCGGCCGCGATCCCGCAGAACAGCGCCCGCGTCTCGATCCATGTGCCCACCTATAACGAACCGCCGCAGATGGTGATCGAGACCCTCAACGCGCTGGCGCGGCTGGACTACGACAATTACGAAGTGATCGTGCTGGACAACAACACGCCCGATCCCGAGGTCTGGCGGCCGGTCGAGGCGCATTGCAAGACGCTGGGGCCGCGCTTCCGCTTCTTCCATTTCGACGACGTGCAAGGCTTCAAGGCGGGCGCGCTCAACCGCGCGCTGGCGCTCACCGATCCCGACGCCACGCATATCGCGGTGATCGACAGCGACTATCAGGTCGAGCCTTTCTGGCTGCGCCGCGCCATGCCGCTGTTCGCCTCGCCGGCGATCGCGCTGGTGCAGGGGCCCCAGGATTATCGCGACGCCGACGAAAACCCCTTCAAGGCGATGGCCTATGAGGAATATCGCGGCTTCTTCCATATCGGCATGGTCGAGCGCAACGAGCACAACGCCATCATCCAGCACGGCACCATGACCATCGTCGCCAAGAGCGCGCTGGAAGAAGTGGGCGGCTGGAGCGAATGGTGCATCACCGAAGATACCGAGCTGGGCCTGCAAGCTGTTCGAGGCCGGCTACGAGGCCGCCTATATTCCCCAGACCATGGGCGCGGGGCTGGAGCCCGACACGCTGGAGGCTTTCATGTCCCAGCGCTATCGCTGGGTCTATGGCGCCATGCAGATCATGAAGCGCCATGCGCGGCGAGATTTTCCTGGGCGGCTCGGGTCTCTCCTGGGAGCAGCGCTATCAATTCCTGTCCGGCTGGCTGCCCTGGATTTCCGACGGGCTGGGCATGATCGTGACCTGCACGGCGCTGGTCTGGACGTTGCTGATGTGGGTCGCGCCCAGCTATATCGATGTGCCGATGCCGGCGCTGTCGGCGGCGGCGATGGCGCTGTTCGCCACCAAGCTGATCAAGACGCTGCTGCTCTATCCGCCCAAGGTGCGCTCCGGCGTCAAGGGCGCGCTGATGGCCTCGGTGGCGGGACTTGCGCTGACCCATGCGGTGGGCAAGGCGGTGTGGTCGGGCCTGCTCTCACAGCGGGCAAGCCCTTCATGCGCACGCCCAAATGCGACGACCCGGCCCTGTTCAGCCAGGTGCTGCGGGTGGTGTGGCAGGAGACCGTGCTGCTGGTGGGTCTGGTGGCGGCGATGATCTCGATGGGCTTCGACCGCGGCTTCGAGGATCCGGCGGTGAGCCTGTGGATGGTGATGCTGGGGGTGCAGAGCCTTCCCTATGCCGCCACCTTCGTCACCGCCTCGGTCAGCGCCATGTCGAACAAGAAAGCTGCAGGCCGCGCCGGTCATGCCGGAACCGGTCCTGATCCAAAGCCGCTTAGAGCCGCCGGCGGAACTGTTTTTCCGGGATTGAGAATGTTCTTGGGATCGAGCGCGTGCTTCAGCGCGCGCATCGCATCCAGCTCTTCGCTGGATTTGTAGCGGGGCAGCATATCGCGCTTCATCTCGCCGATGCCATGCTCGGCGCTGATCGAGCCGGAATAGTGCTTGACGATGTCATGCACGGTGAGCTGCATCTCGTCCCATTGCGCGGAAAATTCGGCGTCCTCGCCCGGCGGGGCGTTGAAATTGAAATGCAGATTGCCGTCGCCCATATGGCCGAAACTGACCGGCCGGGCGCCGGGGAATTTCTTCACCACCGCCAGCGGTCGCTTCCGCGATGAAGGCGGGAATGGACGCCACCGGCACCGAGATGTCATGCTTGATGGAGGCGCCTTCGCGCTTCTCGGCTTCCGAGATGGTTTCGCGCAGGTGCCAGAAGCTCCGGGCCTGCGCCTCGCTCTGCGCCACCACGGCGTCGCGTCACCAACTCGTCAGCCATGGCGTCTTCCAGCGCCGACTGGGTGAGGGCTTCAAGGCTCGTGCCGGCGCCGCCCGACACCTCCATCAGCACATACCAGGGCGAAGGCGCCGACAAGGGATCGCGGGTGTTGGGAATGTTCTTGAGCACCAGTTCCAGCGCGGCGCGCGACATGAGTTCGAAGGACGACAACAGACCGCCGGTCCTGGCCTGCATATGGCCCAGCAGCGTCAAGGCGGCGGCGGGCGAGGGCACGGCGGCGAAGGCCGTGACCATTTGCGCGGGACGCGGGAACAGCCGCAAGCGCTGCCGCGGTGACGATGCCCAGCGTGCCTTCGGCGCCGATGAAAAGCTGCTTCAGATCGTAGCCGGTATTGTCCTTGTGCAGCGAGCGCAGCATCGGCAGCACCCGCCCGTCGGCCAGCACCACTTCCAGCCCCAGCACCAGGGCCCGCATCATGCCATAGCGCAGCACATGATTGCCGCCGGCATTGGTGGAGATATTGCCGCCGATGGTGCAGCTGCCTTCCGAGCCCAGGCTCAAGGGAAACAGCAGCCGCTTCCGCCGCGGCGGCGTCCTGGGCCTGCTTGAGGGTCACGCCGGCTTCGGCGGTCAAGGTCATGCCGCGTGCATCGGTCTCGCGGATACGGTTCATCCGCTTCAGGCTCAACAGCACTTCGCCGTGAAGCGGAATCTGCCCGCCCACCAGCCCGGTATTGCCGCCCTGGGGCACGATCGCGGTCCCGGTCTGGTGGCAGATGGCGAGGATCGCGGAGACCTGCTCGGTGGTCTGCAGGCTTGAGCAGCAGCGCGCTCTTGCCATGGTTGCGGCCGCGCCATTCCTCCAGATGCGGCGCGATCTCGTCGGTGTCCTCGCTGAAGCCGTTTGGTCCGGCTGCCGCTTTCAGCCGGTCGAATATCCCGTCATGGTCGCTCCGTTATCCCTTGCCGGCGGCGGCGCGGCGCAGGCGGTCGTTGATCGCTTCGCCCAGGCCTGTTTCGGGAATCGGCATCACCGCGATGCGCATTGCCTGCTTGTCCAGTTTGCGCAGCATGGCGAACAGATTGGCGGCCGCTTCCTTGAGATCGCCGCGCGGACTGAGATTCAGCGTTGCCTCCGTGACGGCCCGAAACCCAGCAGGACTTCGTCTTGGTCTGCCTTCGATGCATTCAGGCGCAAGCGCCGCGGTGGGGCATAGTGGCTTTCCAGCTGGCCCGGCGATTGGATAGTGGCGTCCCGCCTCGCAAGGGACCGATGACGGCTTCGATCTCGTCGCGCGCGATGGCGCCGGGACGCAGCAGGACCGGGCGGTCTCCGTCAAAGCCGATCACGGTGGATTCCAGGCCCAGCGTGGCCGGGCCGCCATCCAGAATGAAATCCACCTTGTCCCGCAAGGCTTCCGCGACATGCGCCGCCGTGGTGGCGCTGACCTTGCCGGACGGATTGGCGCTGGGCGCGGCGATCGGCACTGCCCGCGTCCTGCAATAGCCGCCGCGCGACCGGATGGGCGGGCACGCGCAAGCGCCACCGTGTCCAGCCCGGCGCTCACCAGCTCGGACAGGGTTTCGGTGCGCGCGCGGCAGCACCAGGGTCAGGCGCCGGGCCAGAAGCTCGCCGCCAGCTGGCGCGCAGGTCGGAAAACACGGCATGCCGCTCGGCCTCGCTCCTGATCCCGCACATGCACGATCAGGGGATTGAAGCGCGGCCGTCCCTTGGCGGCGAAGATGCCGGCCACCGCCTTGCCATTGGTGGCATCCGCGCCCAGGCCATAGACCGTCTCGGTGGGGAAGGCGACCAGCCCGCCTTCGCGCAGAATGCGCGCGGCATGGGCGATGCCGGCGGCATCGGCGGGCGCGGTCTTGTCGAGCAGGCGTTCCATGGCCGCCTTGTAGCGGGTCGGCGTTGCCGGGTCAGCTTTTCTTTCGGCCCGCCTTCGGGCGCTGTCTTCAGGCCCGGCCGGTGCCGATGGTGCCTTGGGCGGTAACGCCGGTTCCCGGGACCATGCGCTGAAGGATCTGATCCTTGCGGATCATGTAGTGATAGAACAAGGCGGCGCAGAGATGGCCGACCGCCAGCGCGAAAAGCAGGAACGCCAGGATGACATGGCTGGGCGCGATGATCCCGGCCCAGAAACGCTGGTCGTGTTGCGTCATGTTGGCGAGATACCAGATTTTCGGCCAAGGCACGCCGCCGAACAGCACCAATGGGCGGTCTGGGATCGAGGCCAACTCCCAGCCGATGAAAGGCACCAGGATCATCAGGGCGTAGAGCGTGTAGTGCGTGCCGCGCGCCAGGATGCGCTTGGTTCGCGAGAAATCGGCGGGCAGCCTGGGCACCGGGTTGATCAGCCGCCAACCCAATCGGAGCAGACTGAGGACAAGCACGGTGGCGCCGATGGATTCGTGCCACTGGACAATAATGCGGCGCATGGGGTCCTGGCGGTCCAGGCCATTCACGAAATAGATGCCCAAGACCACGTTGGTGATGATCAGAGCGGCGATCACCCAGTGAAACGTCATGGCGACGGCGCCGTAACGGATGTTGCTGCTCTTGGCGGACATGAAGCCTCCCGGTTCTCGAAAGTCTATCCCGGCCCACTTTGTCCGCAAGTGTGCATTCGTGCGATCTCCTGTACGGTGGGAGCGCTGTAAATCGGGCCCGAACCATGTCGCTTCAGGGAAAAACGCTGTTCATCACCGGCGCCAGCCGCGGCATCGGCTTGGCCATCGCGCTCCGGGCCGCGAGAGACGGCGCCAATATCGCCATCGCCGCCAAGACCGCGCGAACCCAACCCGAAACTGCCGGGCACGATTTTCACGGCGGCCGAGGAGATCGAAAAGGCGGGCGGCAAGGCGCTCCCGATCGTCTGCGATATCCGCTTCGAGGACCAGGTGGCCAAGGCGGTGGCGGCGGCGGTGGAAAAGTTCGGCGGGCTGGACATCTGCGTCAACAATGCCAGCGCCATCTCGCTCACCGGCACGCTCGAGACCGAGATGAAGCGGTTTGATCTGATGCAGCAGATCAATGCGCGCGGCACCTTCATGGTGAGCAAATTCTGCCTGCCGCATCTGCGAAGGCGGCCAATCCGCATGTGCTGATGCTGTCGCCGCCGCTGGACATGCAGCCCAAATGGTTCGCCGGCCATACCGCCTATTCGCTGGCGAAATACGGCATGAGCCTCTGCGTGCTGGGCATGGCGGCGGAATTCGCCGGCAAGTCGCGTTCAATGCGCTGTGGCCGCGCACCGCCATCGCCACCGCCGCCATCCGGCTGGCGGCGGGCAGCGATGAAGCCGCCAAGGCCTGCCGCACGCCGGAAATTCTGGCCGACGCCGCCTATGCGATTTTCGACAAGCCCAAAAGCTTCAGCGGCACATTTCCTGATCGACGACAATTTCCTGGCGGAGAACGGCGTCAGCGATTTCGATCGCTATCGCGTCGATCCCAGCCAAGACTTGATCCAGGATTTCTTCGTGCCGGACGACATGCCGCCGCCCAAGGGCGTCTCGCTCAAGGCCGTCCGCTAGCGCATGCGCTTTTGCCGCTGTCATGGTTCTGGGCGCGGCTTCTCTGGCCGGTCGCGGCATCGGCCATGCCGCTGCCGGATTGCGCGGGGACCGTCGTCGATTGCCCAGCGCCCAGGTCGTGCGCGTGGAAAAGGACGGCGCACTGATCCTGGCGGACGGCCGCGCCGCTGTGCTGGAAGGCATCCGCCTGCCGGCTGCGGATCATGCCGCCGTTGCCGGTTGCCGAACAGGCGCTGCAAGCCTTGCGGCAATTGGCGATGCAGGCGCCGCTGGTTCTGACATCCACGCCGCCCGCGCAAGACCGCTATGGCCGCATGCGCGTGCAGGCCTTCGATCATGTCTGGCTGCAGATGGCGCTGCTGGAGCGCGGGCTGGCGCGGGTGGAGATCGCGCCCGATCGCGAGGAATGCGCTCCGGATTTCTATGAGGCCGAGGCCAGAGCGCGCGCGGCTGGCCTGCGGCCTCTGGGCGTTGCCGCGCATATGCCGTGCAAGCAGGCCGCGGCGCTCAGCGCCGGCATGGCGGGCAGTTTCCAACTGGTCGAAGGCAAGGTCATCGAATGTCGGCGTCCATGACGGGCGCGCCTTTCTCGATTTCATCGGACGATTACCGGCAAGGCTTTTCCGCCACCGTCGCGCCGGACGACCGCAAGGCTTTCCGCAAGACCGGTTTCGATGCTCGAGGATCTGGCAGGCCGGCATGTCCGCCTGCGCGGCATGGTGGAGGACTTTCGGCGGCCGGCCGGAGATCGCGCTCTCCAATCCCCACCAGATCGAAGTGCTCGACTGACGAAAAGAAAAAGCCCGGCGTTTCCGCCGGGCTTTTTCTGATTCAGGCAATTCGGTGCGGTCTCAGGCCGCCTTCTTGGTCAGCATGCCTTCGACGCGCTTGACGGCGGTCGGCTCGTCGGTGCTTTTCGACGGCGGCGACTTCGCGGGCCATGCGGGCCAGGGCCTTTTCATAAAGCTGGCGCTCGGAATAGGACTGTTCCGGCTGGCCGCCGGCGCGGTGCAGGTCGCGCACCACTTCGGCGATCGAGACCAGGTCGCCCGAGTTGATCTTGGCTTCGTATTCCTGGGCGCGGCGCGACCACATGGTGCGCTTGATGCGGGCGCGGCCCTTGAGCGTGTTGAGCGCGTTGCCCACCACTTCGGGCGAGGACAGCTTGCGCATGCCCACGGCCTTGGCCTTCATGGTGGGAACGCGCAGGGTCATCTTGTCCTTCTCGAACTCGATGATGAACAGTTCCAGCTTCGAGGCCGGCGACTTCCTGTTCCTCGATGCCGGAAACCTTGCCGACGCCATGGGTGGGATAGACGACATGGTCGTTGGTCTTGAATTCGTGCTTCTTGTTGGAGTTGGCGGGAACTTTCTTGGCGGGCGGCGGCGGCGACGGCTTGGGAGCGGGAGTTTTGACGGCGGTCATTTCCATTTCCGTTGGCGCTTGCGCGTGGGGAGCGCGCCGAGCAGGCATGATTTGCACGTACAATATGGCCGAAACGCGCCGGAGGTGCCAGTCCGGCGACGGCGCTGTTCAGAGCGTGTTCAGATCGTGAAAGACCCTATCACAGCTTCGGCCGAAAACGGAAGGAAAAACCGTCACAAGCCATTGAATTTGCGGCGTTTATTTGATATCGGCGAATATGGCCGCGAATTCAAGCCGTTGAAATGGTTGCGCTGTACGGCACATGGTTGAGCCGCGTCAGCTGGCGACCCGGTCAGTGAATTCTACGAGCCCGAGCCGGGCTTGGCGCTGAAGAACTTCTCGAACTTGTCGGGCACGCCTTCCCATTCCTTGGCGTCGGCCGGCGCGTTCGCCCTTCTGGGTGATATTGGGCCAGGTCTTGGCGTATTCGGCGTTCACCGACAGCCATTTTTCCAGGCCGGATTCGGTGTCGGCCTTGATCGCCTCCGGCGGGCATTCCGGCTCGCAGACCCCGCAATCGATGCATTCGTCGGGGTTGATGACCAGCATGTTCTCGCCTTCGTAGAAGCAGTCCACCGGGCAGACCTCGACGCAGTCCATGAACTTGCACTTGATGCAGGCTTCGGTGACGACATAGGTCATGGGCAGGGCTCCAGAAGGCGAAAAGCGTAGGTCTGCTATAACGGCGCGTCGGCCGTGCAAGGATCAAGCGCGTTCAGTCCGCGACGATTTCGTAGAGCTGCTGCGCCTCGGCGGCAGGGCCGCGGCGCTCGGCCAGAGCCAGCACCCGGACGGCCATGACCTCGCCGCCCCGGCCCAGGGTGAGGATATCGCCGGGCTTGAGCGCATGGCCGGGCTTTTCCACCCGCACCCCGTTCAGCCGCACCCTGCCCGGCCTGGCGGCGGCCTGGGCCAGCGGCCGGGTGCGGTAGAAGCGGGCATGGAACAGCCATTTGTCCATGCGCGTCGGCGTCATGGGTTCGCCGCTCATCGCGTACGCAACGCCGCCAGGCCGCGAAAGGCGAATGCGGATCGGGCGGCGGCTTCTGCGCGGCTTCTTGGCGCGCGCGGCGAGCTTTTCTTTGACTCGCCGCCAGACCGGCTTGGCATCCGTCGACCGCCACCTGCGCCAGCCCAGCGCGGCCAGCACGTCGCGCGCTTCGTCCTTGCCGCTGCCCAGCAGCGACACCAGCTTGG
Organism: uncultured Alphaproteobacteria bacterium; assembly: GCA_963766265.1. Classification (GTDB taxonomy): domain Bacteria; phylum Pseudomonadota; class Alphaproteobacteria; order Micropepsales; family Micropepsaceae; genus Rhizomicrobium. The sequence goes on along the minus strand of CAVXYX010000004.1, from coordinate 1,378,682 downwards.
GCAGCAAGGCTCTCGGCGTCGGCGCCGCTGGCCAGCGGCCTTTTCCAGTTCGTCTTCCAGCCGCTCCAGCATGTCGAAGCGGATGGCGCGGCCGCCGACCACGCGAAAGCCCGCGGCATGCAGGAAGCGCGCGCGGCTCGCCGTCATGCGGCGAAAGAGGTGAGGCCGGGCGCCGGCGGCGCCGCGGCAATTGCGCTGTCTTGGTCCACACGCCCCACAGCAAGGCCAGCAGCGCCGCCGCATCGGGGCGCAGCAGCTGGGGCAGATAGACGGTGCGCCGGCCGAACCAGACGCCGAAGGGCTTCAGGGCGCGCAGCATGCGGCCCGAGTTTTTCCGGCAGCGCCATGCTCGTGCGCGGTCCAGGCGAGCCGAAATTCTCCACCAGCTGATGCGCGATGCCGCGCGCCTAGGCCGGGCAGGGCGCCGGCCGCTGCCCGCGTCTTGGCTTCGGCGGCGTCGCGCCAGCGCCAGCAGCGGTTCGAGCCGGCGTGCGATGCGGGCCGCCATCCAGGCCTCCAGCCGCGCCTGCACGCGCGCGCGGCGCGCCCTTGAGCAGTTCGATCGGCCAGCAGCTCGATGTTGGGCGCACAGCGGCGAGGCGCCCGGCGACCAGACTGGCCGACAATCGCGCCGTCCCACCACAGCTTGCCATGCTCGCTGAGCGTGATGGCGGCATCGTCGGCGCGCGGCCAGCGCGTGCGGCGCGGGCGACGAATTCGCTTTCCAGCCCGCGCAGCGCCGCGGCGCGCAAGGTGCGGCCATGAATGCGCCATTGCCGTCGCGGCGCGCGGATCGGGCGCGAAGCGGAAGCCGTCCAGCCGGCCGATCAGCTTCGCCGCCGATGGAGACGCCGCCGGCTTCGTCCAGCGCCAGCGTCGGCGAATTCGTCGTCGCGCAGATGCTTCATCAGCACCGAGGTGCGGCGGTCGATGAAGCGCTGGGTCAGCCTTTCATGCAGCGCGTCCGACAGCCGGTCTTCCACCGCGCGGGTTATCGCCCTGCCAATGGCGCGCCGTCGCGCGTCCAGCCCGGGCGATGGGCGGCATAGGTGAAGGTGCGGATCTGCGCCAGCCGCCCCGACAGGGTGGCGACATCGCCTTCGGTGACATCGAGCCGGGCGATCTGGCGCGCCAGCCAGTCGTCGGGAATGACGCCGTCCTCGCTCATCAGGAACAGGAAGATGGTGCGCACCAGCCGGACATGATCGTCGGCGGACAGTTTGCGGAAGTCGGGAAGCTGGCAGACATCCCACAGCCGCGCTCACCGCATCGCGCGACGTGGCCAGCGCCGTGCACTTCGTCATCGCCGGACAGATGCTGCAGCGCCACGGCATCGCTGGCGGGCCGCGCCCGCGCCAGGCCGCGTTCCGGCGGCGGCGCATCCAGGCTGTCGATCAAGGCCGGCGAGGACTGCGAAAGTCCAGCGCGGCATTGCGCCATTGCAGCACCCGCACCGGATCATAGCGATGGCTTTCGACCCGGCTGCACCAGTTCCTCGTCGAACGGCTCGCATTCGCCGGTGACGCCGAAGGTGCCGTCATTCATGTAGCGGCCGGCGCGGCCGGCGATCTGGCCGATCTCGTCGGCGCGCAGGGGCCGCATGCCGCGCGCCGTCGAATTTCTCGCGCGCCGGCGAAGGCGACATGGTCCACATCCATGTTGAGGCCCATGCCGATGGCGTCGGTGGCGACCAGGAAATCCACATCGCCGGATTGATAGAGCGCCACCTGGGCGTTGCGGGTGCGGGGCGAGAGCGCGCCCAGCACCACCGCCGCGCCGCCGCGCTGGCGGCGGATCATCTCGGCGATGCCATAGACATCCTCGGCGCGAGAACCCCACCACGGCGGAGCGGCGGGGCAGGCGGGTGAGTTTCTTGGCGCCGGTATAGGCCAGATCGGAAAAACGCGGCCGGGTGATGAACCAGGCCCGGGGAATGAATCGCTGGATGATGCCGCGCATGGTGTCGCTGCCCAGGAACATGGTCTCTTCCTCGCCGCGGGCATGCAGCAGCCGGTCGGTGAAGACATGGCCGCGCTCGGGATCGGCGCAGAGCTGGATCTCGTCGACCACCAGGCAGGCGACCGGGATGTCCAGCGGCATCGCTTCGACGGTGCAGACATAGAAGCGCGCGCGCCTTGGGCACGATCTTTTCTTCGCCGGTGATCAGCGCGACTTCGTTCGGCGCCCTTGCAGCCGCACGACGCGGTCATAGACCTCGCGCGCCAGCAGGCGCAGCGGCAGGCCGATCATGCCGGACTTGTGCGCCAGCATCCGCTCGATGGCGAAGAAGGTCTTGCCGGTGTTGGTGGGGCCCAGGACCGCCGTCACTTTGGGCGAGGGCGCGGATCGTTGGGTCATGGTCTCAATATGGGGTGCAGCTGGCGGTCGGAAAGCGTGCTTTGAGGGCGCGGCGCAGAATAGCGCCTTCCAATCAAAGGCTTGATCTGGCTTGCTGTGGATGTCTGGTAAAGAAACTAGAACGGCCACGGAACAAAGCGTGGCCGAATCACTAACCTCACCAGATATCTGCCTTTGTTCTCATACATTTAGCTGTTTGTCAAGGCTGCGTTAACCACCACATCTTGTTGGTAAGGCCAGTCATGGAGTCGGAGCCGGTTTGCGGGGACTCGATCTTCCGTAGGCGGAGGGAAACATGGCGGAATTTGCGCTATCGCGGCCGCTCCGGGGGAACATGGGCCATGAACGATCAACGCAAGGAATGGGAAGAGGCGGCGGCGCGGGAACTCAAGACCCGCCAGGCCGGCGATCTGGTCTGGCAGAGCCCGGAAGGGATCGCCGTCAAGCCGCTCTACACCGCAGCCGATCTGGAAGGGCTGGAGGCGGCGGCTGGCCGGGCCTGCCGCCCTTCACCCGCGGGGCCCGCGCCAGCATGTATGCCGGCCGGCCCTGGACCATCCGGCAATATGCCGGCTTCTCCACCGCCGAGGAATCCAACCTTTCTATCGCCAGAATCTGAAGGCCGGGCAGATGGGCCTGTCGGTGGCGTTCGATCTTGCCACCCATCGCGGCTATGACAGCGACCATCCCCGCGTCGAAGGCGATGTCGGCATGGCGGGCGTGGCGATCGATTCCGTCGAGGACATGAAAATCCTGTTCGACGGCATTCCGCTCGACCGCATGAGCGTCTCCATGACCATGAATGGCGCGGTGCTGCCGGTGCTGGCGAATTTCATCGTCGCGGGCGAGGAGCAGGGCGTTTCGCCCGAACGCCTCTCCGGCACCATCCAGAACGACATCCTCAAGGAATTCATGGTGCGCAACACCTATGTCTATCCGCCGGGACCGTCGATGCGCATCGTCGCCGACATCATCGCCTTTGCGGCGGAAAAGATGCCGCGCTTCAATTCCATCTCCATCAGCGGCTATCACATGCACGAAGCGGGCGCGACCGCGGTGCAGGAGCTGGGCTTTCACGCTGGCCGACGGCATGGCCTATGTGCGCGCGGCCATGGCGCGGGGGCTGGAGGTGGATGAGTTTCGCGCCGCGCCTGAGTTTCTTCTTCGGCATCGGCATGAATTTCTTCATGGAGGTGGCGAAGCTGCGCGCCGCGCGGCTGCTCTGGTCGGAGATCATGGAGAAGTTGGGCGCGAAATCGGCGGAAAGCCGCATGCTGCGCACCCATTGCCAGACCAGCGGCGTTTCGCTCACCGAGCAGGACCCGCTCAACAATGTCGTGCGCACCACCCTGGAAGCGCTGGCGGCGGTGCTGGGCGGCACCCAATCGCTGCACACCAATGCCTTTGACGAAGCCATCGCCCTTCCCACCGAGGCCTCGGCGCGGATCGCGCGCAACACCCAGCTGATCCTGCAGCATGAAATGCCAGATCACCCATGTGACCGATCCGCTGGGCGGCTCTTATTATGTCGAGGCGCTGACCCATTCGCTGGCGGAGGCGGCGCGCGACCTGATCGCGCGGGTGGAAAAGGACGGGCGGCATGACGGAGGCGGTGGAAGCCGGCTGGCCCAAGCTGGAGATCGAAGCCGCGGCGGCGCGCCGCCAGGCCCGCATCGACCGGGGCGAAGATGTGATCGTGGGCGTCAACAAATTCCGCCGCGAGGATGAGCCGCCGATCGAAGTGCGCGCCATCGACAATGCCCAGGTGCGCGACCGCCCAGATCGCCAAGCTCGAAAAGCTGAAAGCCTCGCGCGACGGCGCAAGGTGAGCGCCGCGCTGGACAGCCCTGAAGAAAGGCGCGCGGGGCGACGCCAATCTTCTGGCGCTGGCGATCGAAGCGGCGCGCGCCCGCGCCACGGTGGGTGAAATTTCCGCCGCCCTGGAAGAGGTGTTCGGCCGCCACAAGGCGGAGATCCGCTCGCGTCTCCGGCGTCTATGGCGAGGATTTCGCGGCGCTGGACGAGATCATCGGCGATGTCGAAAGCTTTCACCAAGGAAGAGGGCCGCCGCCCCCGCCTGCTGGTCGCCAAGCTGGGCCAGGATGGCCATGACCGCGGCGCCAAAGTGGTCGCGACCGCGTTCGGCGATCTGGGTTTCGACGTCGAGATCGGCGCGCTGTTCCGGACGCCGGACGAAGTGGTCGAGGACGCGCTTGACGCCAAGGTCGGACGCCATCGGCATTTCCAGCCTGGCGGGCGGGCATCTCACATCTGGTGCCGCAATTGATGGAGGCGCTGAAGGCCAAGGGCCGCGACGATATCCTGGTGCTGGTGGGCGGCGTGATCCCGCCCCAGGATTATGACGCGCTGCGGGCCGCGGGCGTGGCGGCGATCTTCGGGCCCGGCACCAATATTCCGGACGCGGCGCGTTCGGTCTTGAGCCTGATCCGCGCCCGGCGCCGGCGCAACGAACCTTGATGCGGGAGTGGCTGACCGCGCGCTCAATAGCCGCGCAATGGATACGCAGCTATTGTTTGCGTGCAGGGGCTGCGGCGGCCGCGCCGGACGCCATCATGGCGCTGACGTTGAAATACATGCGTGCCCTTCTTGCCGGTCTTGACATCGGTGACGCTGAATCTTGTCCACCGGACCGCTGATCGGTGCTGAGCGTGGTTCTGGCCTTTGCCGTCCACGCCCGCGACGGCAAAGACCACGCTCTTCCTCATGTCGTGTCACCACCCAGAAATGCGGTCTTGGGTTTTCGCCGTCGCCGCTGCTGATGATCGAATTGAACAGGCCCTGGGCGATGGCTTCTTCGCGCGTCATCGCCATTCTTGTCGCCCGCCTGCTCCAGGCAATCGGCGCTCAAGGCATGGGCGTCGGAGAGCGATGAAATTGAAGGCCATGGCGGCATCTTGAATTTGGCCAGCGCGGTCTTGCAATCCTTCGGCCATATAGGCGGCCTGGGCATCATGCATCAGCCCGTCGGTCTTTCTCGCCGTAACGGGTCGTATTCCGGGCGTCCTGGGTATAGGCTTGGCGCATCACGGTGTAATCGACTGCCCGGATCGCCATCCTTGGCCGCTGTGACCAGCGCGGCATAATCGCTCGGCAGGCCCCGCCCAGGCCGCCAGCGGGCAGGAGCAGCAACACCCAAGGCAGAGGACCGCCGTTTTCGTCATCAGTTCAATTCGCCTTTGGCGCATCTGGCCGTCGACCTTGACGGAGTTCGCCACCACCGCCAGCACGCCATAGGGCGTGTCGGCCCAGACCCGCAGCGGCACGACATAGTCGCTGCCCTTGATCGCGCTGGGATAGGTCACGACCCAGGCATTGATGACGGGGAAGCTTTCATTGGCCTTCAGCACGCGCGGCCTGAAGCCCGCGAGCTGGTGATAGCTTGATCTGGCAGAGCACGGCCTTGGCCGGCGTAAAGGCCATTGTCCATCTTGATGTCCACGTCCTTCACCTTGGTCATCTCGATGTTGTAGCGGCGGCGGCCGTCGAACACCGGCGCGGTGAGGGCGCAGGGATTGCCGCTCGGCGCCCACGCCGCGTGACGATGAACATCACGCGCCGAGAGGGGATCGAGCGTGTCCTTCTGGTCGTCCGGCTTCACTTCATAGCCGGTGGTGGAATAGGGCGGATCGGCATAGAGCCGCGGCGGGTTGCCGCTGTCATAGGTCAGCGACACTTCCTGCTTCTTGCCGGTGCGGTTGATGTCGAAGCAATCGTAGAGCGCCGGGCGAGAAATTCTTGGCGCCCACCTTGCCCGACGAGGTGGCCTGGATTTCCGCCTGCCAGAAGGCGTTGACCACGCCCGAGGTCTGGAAGATTGGAGACCGCATGATAGTCGCCGCCGCGCACGGTGGCGTCCATGTCCATTTTCCCCAGGGTGATGCCGCCGGCATAAATGGTCATGGCCACCTGGAGCTGGGAGGCGGGCTGGCTGGAATCGCTTCGCCGGCGCCGCCGGCGGCCAGGGCCGGGCCGGCCAGGGCCAGAGCGGGACGCAAGGCGAACAAGGGCGGCAGATGGAGAAAGACGCGGTTTCATGGTTTCTCCGGATGACCTCAATCTAAGCTCTGGTATTTATAGTGTTTCCGGGCCGGCAGCGGGGCAAATTGCTTGACCCGGGCAGGCCTGTTTCCGTATGAGACCGCCCTTCCGAGGCGAAAATCCCCGGATTTTGAGAGAGAATTGCCATGTCCCGCCGCTGCGAATTGACCGGAAAAGGCACCCTGGTTGGCAACAATGTCAGCCATGCCAACAACAAGACCAAGCGGATCTATCGCCCGAACCTGCAGACCATCGCGCTGGCCAGCGAGGTCCTGGGCAACAGCTACAAGCTGAAGATCTCCATGAACGCGCTGCGTTCGGTGGACCGCAATGGCGGGCTGGACCCCTTCCTGCTGAAGTCCAAGGACAGCGTGCTGTCGCCCAAGGCGCTGCGCCTGAAGCGCGCCATCGCCAAGAAGACGGCCGCAAGGCCGCCTGATCAGTTTCGTCGGAATCGCTCGGCAACCAATGCTTGCGTGCGGAAGACGGCCGTCGCGCTTCACGCTCGGCTGCCGTCGCGCGGCGTGCCGCTCGCGCACCTGATCTTCCGCGAACAGAGAGATCAGCTGGTCGGTCATGGCGCCGCCCAGCTGCTCGGCATCCACGATGGTCACCGCCTTGCGGTAATAGCGCGTCACGTCATGGCCGATGCCGATGGCGGTCAGTTCGACGCTGGAGCGGGTCTCGATCTCCTCGATCACCCGGCGCAGATGCCGCTCCAGATAATTGCCGGCATTCACCGACAGGGTTGAATCGTCCACCGGCGCGCCGTCGGAGATCACCATCAGGATCTTGCGCTGCTCGGGCCGGGCGATCAGGCGGTTATGCGCCCACATCAGCGCCTCGCCGTCGATATTCTCCTTGAGCAGGCCCTCGCGCATCATCAGGCCGAGATTGCGCTTGGCCCGCCGCCAGGGCTCGTCGGCGGCCTTGTAGACGATGTGGCGCAGATCGTTGAGGCGGCCGGGATGGGGCGGCTTGCCGTCGGCGAGTCCATTTCTCGCGCGACTGGCCGCCTTTCCAGGCGCGGGTGGTGAAGCCCAGTATTTCGGTCTTCACGGCGCAGCGCTCCAGGGTGCGGCCCAGTATGTCGGCGCACATCGCCGCCACCATGATGGGGCGCCCGCGCATCGAGCCGGAATTGTCCAGCAGCAGCGTCACCACCGTGTCGCGGAAAGTGGTGTCCTTCTCGCGCTTGAAGGAGAGCGGATACATGGGATCGATGATGATGCGGGGCAGGCGCGAGGTATCGAGCATGCCTTCCTCCAGGTCGAATTCCCAGTGCCGGTTCTGCTGCGCCATCAGCAGGCGCTGCAGCTTGTTGGCCAGGCGCGAGACCACGCCCTGCATCGGCGCCAGCTGCTGGTCGAGGAAATTGCGCAGCCGCGCCAGTTCCTCGGCGTCGCAAAGATCGGGCGGCGGAAATCTCCTCGTCGAATTGCGGCGGTGTAGATCTTGTAGCCCCAATTCGTCCTGGTGGGCGAAAGGCTGCTTCGTGGCGGTTGGGCTTGCATCGCCGTCTTCGGGCTCGGTCGGCGTCGGCCAGTCCTCGGACTGCTCGCCGCTGACCTCGGCGTCGGCTGTCCTCGCCTTCCTCGCCGTCGGTCTTCGGCGAATTCGGTCGTCGGCGCTTTCGCCCTGTCCTGGCGTTTCCTGGTCCTCGCCGTCCTCGTCCTGGTTTTCGGCGATTTTCGCCTTCGGCGTCTTCGTCGCCGGACCTGATCGCTGTCGTCGTCGCCCATGCGCCAGATCGTTGAGGATGGTGCGGGTGAGGCGGGCGAAGGCCTTCTGGTCGCGCATCGCGCCTGCCAGCTTGGCGAGATCCTTGCCGGCGCGTTCCTCGATGAAGGGCCGCCACAGATCGACGGCGTCTGTCAGCGGAGGCGGGCGGCTTTTCGCCGGTCAGCTTCTCGCGCACCATCAGGCCCAGCACATCGGCCAGCGGCGCTTCCTCGCGGCTGCGCGCCTTGGCCAGGCCCTTGTGCGATCAGCCGCTGCTCCAGCTGCGCGGCGAGATTTGGCGCCACGCCTTTCATCGCCAGCGCGCCGATGGCTTCGACGCGCGCCTGTTCGGCGGCTTCGAACATCGCGGCGCCGTCGGCGCCGAGCGGGCGGAACTGGTCGTTCATCTTTTCGTCGTGATAGGCCTTGCGCAGGGCATAGGCGTCGCCGGTGCCGCGCACCAGCGCGACTTCCTGCGGCGGCAGGTTGCGCGTGGGCGAGGGCAGGCGCGCCTTCAGGCCCTTGAGCGCTGGGCGGCTCGGAGGAGAAATTGACTTCCAGTTCCGGCTCGCCCGCCAGCGAGCGCACCGCGATGGCGACGGCGCGCTTGAAAGGTTCGGAGGGATTTTCAGGTTTCGCCACAGGGTTTCCTTATTCAACGGGATCCCCGCATGAACGGGATGGTCTACGCCACCAGCACCTTGGCCGCGCTCTCCGGCAATTCCTCGCCGAAGGCGCGCTGATAGAATTCCGCCACGCTGGCGCGTTCCAGCTCGTCGCATTTGTTGAGGAAGGTGAGGCGGAAGGCGAAGCCGATATCGCCGAAGATTTCGGCATTCTGCGCCCAGGTGATCACGGTGCGCGGGCTCATCACGGTGGAGAGATCGCCGTTGATGAAGGCGTTGCGGGTCATGTCGGCCACGCCGCACCATGGCGGAGATGGTCTTCTTGCCTTCCGGCGTGTTGTAGGACGGCGCCTTGGCCAGCACGATCTCGGCCTCGGCGTCGTGGCTGAGATAGTTGAGCGTGGTGACGATGCTCCAGCGGTCCATCTGGCCCTGATTGATCTGCTGGGTGCCGTGATAGAGGCCGGTGGTGTCGCCCAGGCCGATGGTGTTGGTGGTCGAGAACAGGCGGAAGGCCGGATGCGGGCTGGATCACCTTGTTCTGGTCGAGCAGGGTCAGCTTGCCCTGCACTTCCAGCACGCGCTGGATCACGAACATCACGTCGGGGCGGCCGGCGTCATATTCGTCGAACACCAGCGCCACGGGCCGCTGCAGCGCCCAGGGCAGCAGGCCTTCGCGGAATTCGGTGACCTGCTGGCCGTCCTTCAGGACGATGGCGTCCTTGCCGATCAGGTCGATGCGGCTGATATGGCTGTCCAGGTTGATGCGGATGCAGGGCCAGTTGAGCCGCGCCGCCACCTGCTCGATATGGGTGGATTTGCCGGTGCCGTGATAGCCCTGGATCATCACGCGGCGGTTGAAGGCAAAGCCCGCCAGGATCGCCAGCGTGGTCTCGCGGTCGAAGCGATAGGCGTCGTCGACGCTCGGGCACATGCTCGTTGGCCTTCTTGAAGGCCGGCACCTTCATCTTGGTCTTGATGCCGAACACCTTTGCCGCATCGACCATGCGTGTCGGGCAGCGGCCGAGGTGTCCAGGGTTTCGGTATGGGTGCTCATGGCTCTGATTCCGGGAAGGCGCCGCGACGTCAACGCGGGCGCGAGGACGCCCGTTTCAGGTGAGGAGCCCGGAGGCGCGCAACACGCCATAGGCCTTGATGACCTGCTTCAGACGCTCTTCGGCGCCCCGGTCGCCGCCATTCGCGTCGGGATGAAACCGCTTCACAAGTTCCTTATACCGCGCCTTGATCTCGATCAAGGTGGCGTTGTGCGCCAGCTGCAGCGTGTCCATCGCCATGATCTGCAGCCGCGTCAATTGCCGCTCCGGACGGCGCGGCTGGCCGTTCGTCGTCCTCTTCGCAAATACCGCATGGCCGTCATGAAAATGCAGCGGAGCCTTGGCCGGTGCGGGCCGTGGCGCCGCGCTTGCCCAGCGGCCAGGTCGGGCGATGGCCGATCATCGCTTCCTCGCGGAACTTTTCGATGTCGTCGTCGTCCATGCCCTTGAAGTAATCCCAGGCCTCGTTGTGGGCGCGGGCATGGGCGGGGCAGTAGCAAAAGATATTCCGACAGATTCTCGCGCGATTTGGGCACGCGGCAATCGCCCGGCTCGGCGCAATTCTGGCGCCGCGCACAGCGCGCGTATCAGGCTTCGGCCGCAGGCGCCGTTGCATCCGGCTTGATGCGGATGTCGCTTTTGAAGCGCGGGCGCGGCTTGCGTCATGTGCCAATTATGGGATGCGAAAGCGGTAAAAAACAAGAAAAGGTATTGCTTGACTTTGCGCCGGGACTGCGCCGCTTGGTCCAAATCATGAGTGTTGCCGACACGATTCGTGACAAACTGACCGCCGCTTTCGCGCCCATGCGCTGGAATTGTCGTGAGGACGAAAGCGCCCGCCATGCCGGCCATGCCGGCGCCACGCGCGACGACGGCAGCCAGGGCGAAACCCATTTCACGTCCGCATGGTGTCGGCAGCATTCGACGGCCTCTCGCGGGTGGAACGCCAGCGCCGCGTCTATGCCGCGCTGGCCGACGAACTGCGCGGCCCGGTCCACGCCTTGTCGCTGACCGCGCTCACGCCCGCCGAAATCTGCAGCCAGCCACCGCACTTCTGACACGCGTTAGCGGCGCGCGATCATGTCGCTTGGCGACGTTTCGCTGGCTGCGCCCGGGGTGGCATGACTTGAGCGCCGTGATCTGGTTGCGCTGGCGGCGCAGGACCTCGAACTTGTAGCCGAAGAAGGCGAAGCGCTGGCCGGGATCGGGAATGGTGCTGGGCTTCGTGGATCACCAGCCCGGCGATGGTGGTGGCGCCTTCGTCCGGCAGGTTCCAGTCCAGTTCGCGGTTGAGATCGCGCACCGGCACGGTGCCGTCCACCAGATAGGAGCCGTCGGGGCGGCGGCGCACATCGGGGCGTTCCTCCTGCTGATGCTCGTCGGGCAATTCGCCGAAAATCTCGTCGAATATGTCTTCCAGCGTCACCAGGCCCTGCAGCGCGCCATATTCGTCCACCACCAGGGCGAAATGGCTGCGGTGCTCGCGGAAGGCGTCCAGCTGTTCCTCCAGGGTGGTGGTGTCGGGCACGAACCAGGGCGGCGTCGCCAAGCGCCGCGACATTGTCGATGGCCTCGAGATCGCCCTTGTGCTCGACCAGCGCCTGCGCCAGATGCTTGGTGTGAAGCACGCCGACGATGTTCTCCGGCTCGCCGCGCCACAGCGGCACGCGGGTGTGCTGGCTGTCGATCACCTGGCGTCGAGCAATGTCGCTGCGGCGGCAGGTCGGCATCGACGCTGATCATGTTGGTGCGGTGCATCATCACATCGGCGACGGTCAAGTTCGCGCAGATCCAGGATGCCGCCGATCATGTCGCGATGCTCGCGCTCGACACTGCCTTCCTGGTGATGCAGCGCGACGGCGCCGCGGATTTCCTCATGCGCGGCCTCGGTGCTTTCCTCTTCCTCGCGGCTTGACGCCGAACAGGAACAGCACCTCGCCAGACCAGCCATTGCACCGCGCCGACGATCGGCGCCAGCACGCGCACGACCGCGCAAGCGGCGCCGCCACCGCCAGCGCGAAGCGGTCGGTGCGCGCGATGGCCAGGTCTTGGGCAGCACTTCGGCGAACACCAGGATCACCACGGTCATCACCGCGGTGGTGACCGCCACGGCGCGCGGGCCCAGCCGCGTCTTCCAGCAGCTGCGGTCGCCAGCGACGAGGCCAGGATGTTGATGAAGGTGTTGCCCAGCAGCACCGCGCCGATCAGCCGCTCGCGGTCTGCCGACCAGCCGGTTGACGTCGCGCGGCGGCGCGGCTGCCGTCCTTTTCCAGCTGGTGCATGCGGCCGCGGCTGACCGCGGTCAGCGCGGTTTCCGAGCGCGGAAAAGAAGGCCGAAACCGCCAGCAGCAGGACGATGGCGACGAGTGCGTGGAAGGAGCATGGGCCTCGAGTCCTGGAAACGCTGAGGCCACAATGCCAGTTTTCAGGCGCTCAGGACATCTTTCACCGCGTCCAGCGGCACGTCGCTGGTGACAAAGGCCTGGCCCAGCCCGCGCAGCCAGGATGAAAGTCAGCTTGCCGTCCGTCACTTTCTTGTCATGGCGCCATGTGCGCGCGATCAGCGCGTCGGCGCCGGGCCGGGCGCCGGGAATGTCGGCAATGGCCGAGGGCAGGCCGACGGCCTTGCAGATGGCGCACGAAGCGCTCCGCATCCTGGCCGGGGCACAGGCCCAGCTGCACCGACAGCCGGAACGCCAGCGCCATGCCGATGGCGACGCCTTCGCCATGCAGCAGCCGGTCGGAAAAGCCGGTCGCCGCTTCCAGGGCATGGCCGAAGGTGTGGCCCAGATTGAGCAGGGCGCGCTCGCCGGTCTCGCGCTCGTCGCGCGCCACGATGTCGGCCTTCATGCGGCAGGAATGGGCCACGGCATGTGCACCATGGCGTCCTTGTCGCCCGCCAGCGCCTTGGCGCCGTTCTGCTTCCAGCCAGTCGAAGAATTCCGCGTCGCCCAGCGCGCCATATTTGACCACCTCGGCATAGCCGGCCAGCAATTCGCGCCGGGGCAGGGTCGCCAGCAGCGCGGTGTCGGCGATCACGATGCGCGGCTGGTGGAACAGGCCGATCAGGTTCTTGCCCTGCGCGCGCGTTGATCGCGGTCTTGCCGCCCACCGAGGAATCCACCTGCGCCAGCAAGCGTGGTGGGGATTTGCGCGAAGGCGACGCCGCGCTTGAGCACGCCGGCGGCAAAGCCGGTGAGATCGCCGATCACGCCGCCGCCCAGCGCCACGATCAGGCCGCCGCGGTCGATCTCCATTCCAGCAGCGCGCCGCGACAATCCGTTCCAGGCCGGCGAAGCTTTTGCTCTCTTCGCCCGGCGGCATCACGATGGGACGCGCGTCCATGCCCGCCTTGCCGCAGGATTCCAGGAAGTCGGCGAGATGGATTTCGCCCACATGAGCGTCGGTCACCACCGGCACGGGCCCGCGCGCCAGCGGTTTCAGCAGCGCGCCGGCCTCCGCCAGCAGGCCGTGGCCGACATGGATGTCATAGCCGCGCTCGCCCAGGCCGACTGTGATGATCTCGCTCATGCGTCCTCGTACAATCCCGCGCTCGCGCAGGGCCTGCGACGATCCGGTCCACCGCGCGCCATGCGGCTCGTCGGCGCTTTCCAGCGTCATGTCGGCCTTGGCATAGACCGGCTCGCGCACGGCGAGCAACCTTTCCAGGGTGCCGCGCATGTCGCCGTCCTTCAGCAGCGGCCTGGTCTCGCGTTTCTTCACCCGCGCCAGCAGAAGCTCGACCGGGGCCTTCAGCCAGATGGTGAAGGCGCGCTCCTTCATCGCCGCGCGGGTGGCCTCATCCATGAAGGCGCCGCCGCCGGTCGCCAGCACATGCGGCGGCTCGTCCAGCAGCCGGGCGATCACCCTGCGCTCGCCGTCGCGGAAATCGGCTTCGCCGAATTTGCTCGAAAATTTCCGCCACGGTGAGCCCGGCCGCCGCCTCGATCTCATGGTCGGCGTCGCGGAACGGCACGCTCCAGCCGCGCGGCCAGCCGCCGGCCGATGGAGGTCTTGCCCGCCCCCATCATGCCCACCAGCGCCACGGTGCGGTTCAGTGCTCATGGCCGTTCCGATACACGAAAGCCGCGAGTGCGAAGAGCTATGCCATAGAATGCTAGAGCCGGCGCATGACGTTCCGCGACGACCTGATCGAGGCCTTTCTGGACATGATGAGCGCCGAGCGCGGCGCGGGCGCCAACACCCTGGCCGCCTATGCGCCGCGACCTTGCGATTTCGCGGGCTTCGCCAAAGGCGGCATCGCCGCCGCCAGCCGCGACGAGATCCGCGCCTATCTGGTGCATTTGTCCACGGCCGGGCTGGCGGCCTCGTCCCAGGCGCGGCGGCTGTCGGCGCTGCGCCAGTTCTATCGGCTTTCTCTATGCCGAGGGGATGCGCAAGCGACAATCCCACCGAGGCGGTCGACGCGCCCAAGACGTCGCGGCCGCTGCCCAAAATTCTTTCCGCCGCCGACATGGAAGCGATGATCGCCGCGGCCGGCGCGAGGACGACAGCGCCGAAGGCCAAGCGCCTGACCTGCATCGTGGAGATGCTGTATGCGGCGGGCCTGCGGGTTTCCGAACTGGCGGGCTTGCCGCTGGCAGGCGGTGAAGAGCACGGACGAGTTTCATCCTGGTCAACGGCAAGGGCAACAAGGAGCGGCTGGCGCCGCTCAACGCCAGCGCGCGGGCGGCGATCGATGCCTATCTGGATGTGCGCGCCGAATTCCTGCCCAAAGGACCGCGCCGCGCCCATGCCGAACGTTATCTGTTCTGCTCGCGCGCGGCGGAAGGCTTTCTCACCCGCCAGCGGCTTTCATCAGCTGCTTGAAGGGCCTGGCGCTGAAGGCGGGGCTCGATCCGGCCAAGGTTTCGCCGCATGTGCTGCGCCATGCCTTCGCCACCCATCTGGTGGAAGGCGGCGCGGATCTGCGCAGCGTGCAGACCCTGCTGGGCCATGCCGACATCGCCACCACCGAGATCTACACCCATGTCGCCAAGGACCATCTGAAAAAGGTGATGCACAACGCCCATCCGCTGGCAAAAGCCGTGAAACCAAGCCAGCCAAGCATCCCGCGTTGAAGCGCTGCTGGGATACCGTAGCAGGCTTGCTGCGAAGGCAGTTTCCTTTCCAAGGCTGTCTGTGGCATTTTCCGCCCGTTTTCCGGAATCGACGTCATGCATTATCTGGAATTTGAGCGTCCCATCGCCGAACTGGAGGGCAAGATCGTCGAGCTGAGGAAGCTCGCCGAAGACGACCCCACCATGGACATCGACGGCGATGTGGCGCGGCTGCAGAGCACGGGCCGGACAGCTGGTGCGCGACACCTATGCCCGGCTGACGCCCTGGCAGAAGGTGCTGGTGGCGCGCCATCCGGAGCGGCCGCATTTCCTGGATTATGCCAGGTCGCTGTTCGAGGACTTCACGCCCCTGGCGGGCGACCGCTCCTTCGGCGAGGACCAGGCGGTGGTGGCGGGGCTGGCGCGTTTCCGCGGCCGGCCGGTCGCCTTCATCGGCCAGGAAAAAGGCAACGACACCAAGACCAGGCTCAAGCACAATTTCGGCATGGCGATGCCGGAAGGCTATCGCAAGGCGGTGCGGCTGTTCGAACTGGCCGACCGCTTCGGCCTGCCGGTGCTGTCCTTCTGCGATACGTCGGGCGCCTATCCGGGCGTCAGCGCGGAAGAGCGCGGCCAGGCGGAAGCCATCGCCCGCTCGATCGAAGCGGGCCTGTCGCTCAAGGCGCCGTTCATCGCCACCATCATCGGCGAAGGCATGTCGGGCGGCGCCATCGCCATCGCCGCCGCCAACCGCGTCTATATGCTGGAGCATGCGATCTATTCGGTGATCTCGCCGGAAGGCGCGTCTCGATCCTGTGGCGCAGCGCCGACAAGGCGCAGGAAGCCGCCACCGCGCTCAAGATCACCGCCCAGGACCTGCTGGGCTTGAAACTGATCGACGCCATCGTGCCGGAGCCGGAAGGCGGCGCCCATCGCGCGCCGCTGGAGGCGATCGAGGCGGTGGGCGATCAGATCGCCCAGGGCCTTGCCGAAATGGACGGCCAGAGCGGCGAGCAATTGGTGCGCGCGCGGCGGGAGAAATTTCTCGCCATGGGCCGCAACCTCTAGAGCACCCCTTCCATTTGAACCCGCGCTAGGCGCCTAGCGACAGCGTAGCGCGCTAGCGCACGAACACGGTTGGGGCAACTACCACCAGCCTTTCCATTTGAACCACGCAATCGGCAGCACGGTGGAAAGAACGATCAGGAACAGACCCCATTCATAGCCCTAGGCCCAGCTCAGTTCCGGCATGTTGTGGAAATTCATCCCATACATGCTGGCGACGAAGGTGGGCGGAATGCCCACCACCGAGGCGATGGTGAGGACCTTGAACAGTTCGTTCTGCTCGGTGTTGATGAAGCCCAGCTGCCGCATCCAGCAGGAACTGCATCTTGTCGGTGAGATGGACTTCATAATCGTTGAGCGACTGGACGTCGCTGCCCGCCATTTTCAGCCGCGCCTTGACCGGCTGCTCCAGCCAGCCATCGCCATGCTCGGCGACGAAGGGCATGGCGCGCTGCAGCACCAGCAACGTGTCGCGGATATGGGACAGCCGCTCGCCCATGTCGCCGATCTCCACCAGGGTGTCGCGCAGCATGCGGTTGGCGCGGCTGACGTTGCGCTGGCCGCCGCGCGCATCTCCTTGTGGAAGATGCGGTTGGAAATGGCCAGCGCCTCGGCGCGCAATTCCTCCAGCCGGTCGGCGCCGTAATCCACCAGCGCCTCCACGATCACCATGAAGATGTCGGGCGCGCTGCGCGGCGCGCCGTTCCACCCGCTTGATGATGGCCGCGAAAGGTGTGCAGATGCGCGAAGCGGATGGTGACCAGAATGTCCTTGGTCAGGACAAAGCCCAGCGGCGAGGTGACGTCGTCGTCTCGTCCTGTGTGCGGCGTCACCGGCACGGAAATGGTGAAGACGCCGTCCTCATATTGCAGGCGGCTGGAGAATTCGATTTCCTCCAGCTGCTCGCGCGGCGGAATGTCCAGGCCATAGTCGCTGCAGGCCTGCGCGATTTCCTCCGGCGGTGGGTTCGCAGAGATCGACCCAGACCGTCTTGCCGCCGGATTTGTGTTCGGTCAGCACGGCGCAATCTCCCCTGCTCTCGCGCACCATAACGCGCGAAAGCGCCCGAGGCACCATGACCGTCAGGCGATCGCTCGATCAGAAGTTAAACCAGCGCGCCGTGGCAGTGCTTGTATTTCCGGCCCGAGCCGCACGGACAGAGCGCATTGCGCTGAACCTTGGCCCAGGTCGCGGGATTGTTGGGATCGACCGCGCCGTGCGGACATGCGGCGACAGCGGGCCTGCGGCGCCATCTCATCCTCGCCGGTCAGCGGATCGATGTGGCTGGCCTGCATCGCGGGCAGGGGCCTGCGGCTCCAGCTCGGGCGGCGGCTCGCCGGTCTGGATCTGCACATGCATCAGCTGCTCGCACCACCTCGGTGCGCAGCTTGGCGAGCAGGGCCTCGAACAGTTCGAAGGCCTCGCTCTTGTATTCGTTGAGCGGATCGCGCTGGCCATAGCCGCGCAGGCCGACATATTGGCGCAGATGGTCGAGATTGACGATGTGCTCGCGCCAATTGTGGTCCAGCGTCTGCAGCAGGATCGCCTTCTCGACATAGCGCATGACGTCGGCGCCGAAATTGGCGGTGCGTTCGGCGGCGCGCGCCTCCACCGCCTTCAGGATGCGCTCGCGCACTTCCTCGTCGGCGATGCCTTCTTCCTTGGTCCAGTCCACCACCGGCAGGTCGACGCCGAAGATGCTTGCTGCACTTCGTCGTGCAGGCCGGCCGCGTCCCATTGCTCGGCATAGGCCTTTTCCGGGATGTGGCGGGCGACCAGCGTCTCCACCACTTCCTCGCGGAAATCGGCGATCTGGTCGGAGACGTCGTCCGACGACATGATCTCCTTGCGCTGCTCGAAGATCACCTTGCGCTGGTCGTTGAGCACATTGTCGTATTTCAGGATGTTCTTGCGGATTTCGAAGTTGCGCGCTTCGACCTTCTGCTGCGCCTTTTCCAGCGCCTTGTTGACCCAGGGATGGGTGATGGCCTCGCCCGGCTCCAGGCCCAGCCGCGTGAGGATCGCGTCCATGCGCTCGGAGCCGAAGATGCGCATCAGATCGTCCTGCAGCGACAGGAAGAATTTGGAGGCGCCGGGATCGCCCTGGCGGCCGGAACGGCCGCGCAGCTGGTTGTCGATGCGCCGGCTTTCATGGCGCTCGGTGCCGATGACGTAGAGGCCGCCGGCGGCCAGCGCCGTTTCCTTGTTGGCGGCGACTTCGGCGCGGATGCTCTGCGATCCTGGCCGCGCGCTCGGCTTCGTCGGTGACGCCGCCCAGTTCGTGGCGGATGCGCATGTCGGCATTGCCGCCCAGCTGGATGTCGGTGCCGCGGCCCGCCATGTTGGTGGCGATGGTGACGGCGCCCGGCACGCCCGCCTGGGCCACGATGAAGGCTTCCTGCTCGTGATAGCGGGCGTTCAGCACATTGTGCGGGATCTTGCGCTTCTTCAGCAGCTCGGAGAGATGCTCGGACTTCTCGATCGAGGTGGTGCCGACCAGCACCGGCTGGCCGCGTTGCGCGGCATTCCTCGATCAGCTTGATGATGGCGTCGTTCTTCTCGTCGGCGGTGCGATAGACCTCGTCGTCGGCGTCGTTGCGCGCCACCGGCACATTGGTGGGAATTTCCAGGACATCGAGCTTGTAGATGTCCATGAACTCGGCGGCCTCGGTCATGGCCGTGCCGGTCATGCCCGCCAGCTTGTCGTAGAGGCGGAAATAATTCTGGAAGGTGATGGAGGCCAGGGTGACGTTTTCCGGCTGGACCGTCGACATGCTTCCTTGGCTTCCAGCGCCTGGTGCAGGCCTTCGGAATAGCGGCGGCCTTCCATCATGCGGCCGGTGAATTCGTCGATGATGATCGACCTGGTCGTTCTTGACGATGTAGTCCTTGTCCTTCTGGAACAGCAGGTGCGCCTTCAGCGCCTGGTTGACGTGATGGACGACGGAGATGTTCTCGGTGTCGTAGAGATCGCCGTGCGTCGAGCAGGCCCGGCGGCCTTGCAGCAACTCGACCATATGCTCGTTGCCGGCTTCGGTCAGCGTGACCTGGCGCTGCTTCTCGTCCAGGTCGTAATCGTCCTTGGCATCGAGACTGCGACCATCGAGTCGGCGTCCACCGCGCGGTACATCTCGGTCAGGTCCTCGGTGGGGCCGGAAATGATCAGCGGCGTGCGCGCTTCGTCGACCAGGATGGAGTCGACTTCGTCGACGATGGCGATAGGCATGGCCGCGCTGGACCATGGTGTCCAGCGCGTATTTCATGTTGTCGCGCAGATAGTCGAAGCCGAATTCGTTGTTGGTGCCGTAGGTGACGTCGGCGGCATAGGCTTCGCGCCGCTCCTCGTCGGTCAGGCCATGGACGATGCAGCCCACGCGTCAGGCCCAGGAAGCGGTAGATCTGGCCCATCCATTCGCTGTCGCGCTTGGCGAGATAGTCGTTGACCGTCACCACATGCACGCCGTCGCCGGCCAGCGCATTGAGATAGACGGGCAGGGTGGCGACCAGGGTCTTGCCTTCGCCGGTCTTCATTTCGGAGATGTTGCCGTCATGCAGCACCATGCCGCCGACCAGCTGGACGTCGAAATGGCGCTGGCCCAGGGTGCGCTTGGCGGCCTCGCGCACCACCGCGAAGGCTTCGGGCAGCAGGTCGTCCAGGGTCTCGCCCGCCGCCAGCCGCTCGCGGAAGGCGGGGGTCATGGCCTTGCAGCTCGTCGTCGCGTCATGGCCTGGAAGCGGGGCTCCAGGGCGTTGATCTTGGCCACGGTCGCCCATAAGGGCTTGATCTTGCGCTCGTTGGCGGAGCCGAAAAACTGTTTGGCGAGCGCGCTGATACCCAGCATGAAATCCTCTGTACGGGCCGGTTAAAGGGTCGAAACCGCCAGTTCCGGCATGGCGGCCGCGCCGGAGACATAAGAACGGCCTATCCCATTGTCAAATTTGGCCTAAGCCCAAATAGGGCCTTGTCAAACTGGCTTATTTCCACACTATCCGCGGCGAACCGCCGGGGGGCGGCCAATTCGGGGGACGGCATGGCCAAGGGCAAGAAAAAGCCGCAAGCCAAGCCAATCCAAGCATCTATCGCCGCTGGCGCCCAAAAGTTTCGCCCATCTGCCGCCCCTGGCGGGGGTGCGGCTGGCCACCGGCGAGGCGGGGATCAAATACAAGGACCGCACCGATGTGCTGCTGGCGCTGCTGGCGCCGGGCACCCAGGTGGCGGGCGTCTTCACCAGCTCCAAGACCGCCGTCGGCGCCGGTGCGATGGTGCCGCGAGCCAGCTGAAGCGGCGGCCAGGCCCGCGCCCTGGTGGTCAACAGCGGCAACGCCAATGCCTTCACCGGCAAGGCCGGGCATGGACGGGCGTCGCGCGCGGTCGCCGAGGCCGCCGCCGCCGTGGTCGGCTGCCAGGCCTCGGAAGTGTTCATGGCCTCGACCGGCGTGATCGGCGAGCCGCTGCCGGCGGAGAAGATCACCAAGATCCTGGGCAAGGCTGGCGGACGACGCGTGCCGCGGCAGGCTGGCGCGCCGCCGCCGAAGCCATCATGACCACCGACACCTATCCCAAGCTGGCCACCGCCACCGCCATGATCGACGGCGTCAAGGTCACCATCAACGGCATCGCCAAGGGCTCGGGCATGATCGCGCCCGACATGGCGACCATGCTGGCTTTCGTCTTCACCGACGCCAACCTGCCGGCCGCGGTGCTGCAGGAATGCCTGAGCGCCGGGCGTGGGTCCGTCCTTCAATTCCATCACGGTGGATTCCGACACCTCCACCAGCGACACGCTGCTGCTGTTCGCCACCGGCAAGGGCGCGCAAGCATGCCGCCGATCGACCAAGGCCTCGCGACAAGAGGCTGACCGATTTCCGCCGCGAGCCTGGACGCGGCTGCTGCTCGATCTGGCGCTGCAGGTGGTCAAGGACGGCGAGGGCGCGCAGAAGCTGATCCGCATCGATGTGACGCGGCGCGGAAAGCGACGAGGCGGCGCAAGCGCATCGCGCTTTCCATCGCCAATTCGCCGCTGGTCAAGACCGCCATCGCCGGCAACGACGCCAATTGGGGCCGGATGGTGATGGCGGTGGGCAAGAGCCGGCGAGGCGGCCGACCGCGACAAGCTGAAAATCTCCTTCGGCGGCCAGGTCGTGGCCGAGAAGGGCGCGCGCGCCGCCAAATATAACGAAGCCGCCGCGACCAAGGCGGTGTCGGGCCGCGAAGTCGCGATCGCCGTCGATCTGGGTCTGGGCAAGGGCGCGGCGCGGGTTTGGACCTGCGATCTCACCCACGGCTATATCGACATTAATGGTTCCTACCGTAGTTAGCCCGCTGAGCCGGCTGGTATGGTTCCCGTTATGAGCGAATCGACGGACCTGTTCCGCAAAGGCAAGGGCAGGGGGTGTTGACGCGCCGCGCCGTGCTGGGAGCAGCGGCGTTTCTGTTTCCGCTTCGGTCATTCGCCGCTCCGGCGCAGGCGCAAATCGCATTACGCCGAGCCTTCGCTGGCCTTGAAGGATCTGGAAGCGCGCACCGGTTCGCGCATCGGCGTCGCCGCGCTCGATAGCGGCATCGGGCCGGCTGCGTATCGCTGGCGCGAAGGCGAGCGCTTCCTCATGTGCAGCACCTTCAAATTGCTCGCTGGCCGCCGCGATCCTGGCCGCGCCGATGCCGGGCACGGAGAATCTGGACCGGATGATTCATTATCAGCCGGAGCGATCTTGCTCGACGTACTCGCCCGCAACCACGCGCAATCTGGCTACCGGCATGCGTGTCGATTGATCTGTGCGAAGCCGCTGTCGTCACTCAGCGACAATACCGCCGCCAATCTGCTCCTGACGGAGCTGGGCGGACCGGCAAGCCTTGACGCAGTGGTGGCGGCAGATTGGCGACAGCCGCACGCGGCTCGACCGGCGTCGAACCGGCGCTCAATGTGCCTGACGGCGAGCAAGGACACCACCACGCCGGCGGCCATGCTGGGCAATCTCAAGGCCATGCTGCTGAGCGATACGCTTGTCCAGCGCGTCGCGCGCGCGGCTGATGGGACTGGATGGCCGCCAGCACCACCGGCTCGGCGATGCTGCGGGCCGGCCTTCCCGCCGGTTGGGCGGTAGGCGACAAGACCGGCCGCTGGCGAGCTACCGATCGCTATCCAATGGCGCCACCAACGATATCGCCATCGCTTACGCCGCCGGGACGCAAGCCCATTCTCGTCGCGGCCTACACGGCGGGCGACATGGCGATGACGCGGCGACGCAAGGCGGTGCTGGCCGATATCGGCCGGATCATTGCCGATCGCTTTTGCCTAGACGGCGAGACTAGCCGCGTCCAGTGTGATCTCGGCCTTCAGCAGCTTGGAGACCGGGCAGCCCGCCTTGGCCTTGCCGGCCAGCTCCTCGAACTTGGCCTTGTCGCAGCCGGGAATTTTGGCTCTGCAAGGTGAGGTGCGACCTTGGTGATGGCGAAGCCGTCGGCCTGTTTCTCCAAAGTGACGTCGGCCTTGGTGTTCATCTCGTCGGCGGTGAAGCCGGCTTCGCCCAGGATCAGCGACAGCGCCATGGTGAAACAGCCGGCATGGGCGGCGCCGATCAGTTCTTCGGGATTGGTGCCGGGCTTGCCTTCGAAGCGGCTGGCGAAGCCATAAGGATAGTCCTTCAGCGCGCCGCTCTTGGTCGAGATCGCGCCCTTGCCGTCCTTGAGGCCGCCATGCCAGACGGCGGTTCCGAAAGTCGTCATGTCTGTCTCCTTGTTTTTTCCGGCGATTTGCTTGCCCTTCTCCGGCATCTTAATGAGATTTTAGCATCGACACTTAAGGCAGCCTTAGCGCGGGAACGCCTCACCATGATCCACGACAACGGGCTTCCGGTTACCTTGGTGGTGGCGGCGGCGCTGATGGATCCGGACGGCCGCGTGCTGATCGCGCAGCGGCCGCCGGGCAAGGCGATGGCGGGGCTATGGGAATTTCCGGGCGGCAAGATCGAAGCCGGGCGAAACGCCGGAAGAGGCGCTGATCCGCGAGTTGCGACGAGGAACTGGGCATCGCGGTGAAGGAGCCCTGTCTCGCGCCGTTCACCTTTGCTTCGCACAGCTATGCGCATTTCATCTTTTGATGCCGCTTTATCTGTGCCGCCGCTGGGAAGGCACGCCTCGGCCGCGCGAACACGCGGCCATCAAATGGGTCCGGCCGCGCGATCTGATCGCCGACGCGGCACGCTTTCCCATGCCCGCGGCCGACTTGCCGCTGATTCCCATGCTGCGCGATCTGTTGTGAAGCGATTTCGTCGCCGATGCGCGGGCGCCACCGCGATCGAATATGCGCTGATCGCCGGCCTTGATCTCGGTGGTCATCATCGGCGCGCTGAGCAGCTCGGCAGCCAGTGGACGCGATGTACACAGCATCGTCAACGCGATGCCTTAGTGCAGGCATTGGCTATTCCGCTGCCGCGGGCCAAATGCCTGCAGATTCCAATTCAACGCGTATCGGCCGTGAATTATTCTGATGACCGCAACTTGGCGCTCGAATATTCTAGGCTTTGCGTTCACGGTCCCAAGGCGTCGCTGAGGCGCGCTTTGGCGCTGCCGGGCTTCAGCGGCTGCTGCTGGCTTTCATGCGGCGCCCATCCGGTCAGATAAAGCGTCTCGAAGGTGGCGATCAGCTTGCCGTCCCTCGCCGTGATGCGTCGGCATAATGGGCGCATCAGCGCCGCCAGCGTGTCGCGGCCGAGGAAAGTCTTCCGCCGCTCCGCACAGCACATTGGTCTGGCCATGGGCGCGCAAGTCCCGCACCAGGGCGGCGAAATCGGAATAGCGCACGCGTCAGCCGCTCGACATCGGCGACCGGCAGCGCGAAGCCGGCGCGCTGCAGCAGCGCCGCCCATGTCGCGCACATCGGCGAAAGGAGCGACACGCGGGACTGACGCCGCCCAGATTTCGCTTTCGGCGGCGGCGAAGCTTTGGCGCAACTCGCTCAAGGTGGCGCCGCCGAACAGCGCCGCCAGGAACAGGCCGTCGGGCTTGAGCAGGCGGCGGATCTGGATCAGCGCGCCGGGCAGATCGTTGATCGCCTGCAGCGAAAACAGGCTGACGGCGAGATCGAACGGGCCGTCGCGCACGCCAGGATTTCCGCTTCGTCGAAATCCGCGCATGCTCCATTCCTGCGCAAAGGCCCTGAGCCCGTCCGGCAGCGCGCTCGCCGATCCACAGCCCGCGGGCGAAATCGCCGGGTCACGGCCGGCAAGCCGGTCGGCCAGGCCTTCCAGTCCGGCGCCTGATCCAGAAAGCGGTCGCCGGCGATGCGCGCGGCGCGCGCCCGGGCGCATGCAGGCGGCGCGAAAATCGAAAAGAGGCGGGCGTTCGGGGCTCATGGCGGCTAGATTAGAGGCATGGGGCTGAATTGGAAAATCGCTGCTCGACCTGCTGTTTCCGCCGCTCTGCATCGCCTGCCGCGAGCCGCTGGGCGGCGGCCAGGTTTCTGCGCCGCCTGCTGGGGCAAGATCGCCTTTCTCGACGGCCCGTGTGCGCCTGCTGCGGCCTGCCTTTCGCCGGTCGATGCCGGGCGCGGCGACGCGCTGCGCCGCCTGCCTGGCCAGGCCGCCAGCCTTCGATCGGCGCCCGCGCCATCCTCGCCTATGACGAAAACAGCCGCGGCCCCATCCTGGCGCTCAAGCATGCCGACCGGCTGGATCTGGTGCCGGGCTTCGCCCATTGGCTGGCGCGGACCGGCCGGCCCTGCTGGAGGACAGCGACCTGATCGTGCCGGTGCCGCTGCACCGCTCCCGGCTTTGGCGCCGCCGCTACAACCAGGCGGCGGAACTGGCGCGCGCGCTGGCGCGGCGACGCGGAAAAGCCAGTCGCGGTCCAGGCGCTGGTCCGCAGCCGGGCCACGCCAAGCCAGGGCGCGATGGCCGTCCGCCCGGGCCCGGCGGCGCAATGTGCTGGGCGCCTTCAAGGTTCCCGAGCCGGCCGCTGGTCGGCGGGCGCAGTATCCTGCTGGTGGACGATGTGCTGACCACCGGCGCCACCGCGGAAGCCTGCGCCCGGGCCTGAAGCGGGCGGGCGCGGCCAAGGTGCAGATTCTGGCCCTGGCGCGCGTTGTGAAAGCGTCCGAAGCATCCCTATATAGGGAACAGCCGGATGACCTTTGAGTCGTAGCCTTATGAAACCCGTCACGCATCTACACCACCCCGATCTGCCCCTATTGCGTCCGCGCCAAGTCGCTGCTGGGCAAGAAGGGCGCCGCCTACGACGAAGTGGATGTGATGATGGACGACGAAGGCGCGCGAGGAGATGCTGGCCAAATCCGGCGGCGCGCGCACCGTGCCGCAGATCTTCATCGGCGACACCCATGTCGGCGGCTGCGACGAGCTCTATGCCCTGGAGCGCGAAGGCAAGCTCGACCCGCTTCTCGGCCTGATCTGGACATTCGCCGCGGCACGGGCTCCGACAATGCGCGCAATAACCGTGGAGAGGATCGCCATGAACAAGTTTGCTGCTCGCCGCCGCGAGTTTGCTGATCGCCGGTGCCCGCTTTCGCGCAGACCGATCCTGCCGACGCCCAGCGCGCGCAGGAACGGCCGGCGCGCCCAGGCCGTCCGCGCGCGCGCTGGCATTCCCACCGCGCTGGCGGTCGAAGCGGCGCAGACGCCGATCGCCACCTGCCGGCGCAAGGCCTGAAGGTCACCGCCCTGGTCATCGATTCCGAAGGTGTGCCGATCGCCTTGATCTCCGGCGACGGTGCCGCCGCCATCACCCAGCGCATCGCCATGGGCAAGGCCACACCGCGCTCAAGATGAAGATGACCAGCGGCGAGGCGGTCGAAGCGCCAAGACCGATCAGGCCTTCATGGCGCAATTGATGGCCGATCCGGCCATGGGCACGCCGCGCCAGGGCGGTGTGCCGATCATGGTGGGCAGCGAAATGGTCGGCGCCATCGCGGTGTCCGGCGCGCCGTCGGCGCCCAGGACGAACCTTGCGCCAAGGCCGGCCTCGCCAAGATTCAGGATCGCCTCCAGTTGAGCAAATTCCGCGCCGCCTGCGTTCAGCTTCGCTCCGGCGACGATGTGGCGGAAAATATCCGCGATGCCGCCAGCACTGGATCCGCGCCGCCGCCAAGGACGGCGCGCAGTTCATCGCCACGCCGGAAAACACCACCCTGATGGCGCCGGATGGCGGCGCCAAGCTGGCGCACAGTTTTGACGAGGCGCATGACCCGGCGCTTGCCGGTCTTCGCGCGCGCTGGCGAAGGAGTTGGGCGTCTGGCTGCTGATCGGCTCGCTGGCGATCAAGGTGAGCGACACCAAGACCGCCAACCGCTCCTTCCTGTTCGCGCCGGACGGCAGCGATCGCGGCGCGCTACAGCAAGATCCATCTGTTCGATGTCGATCTGCCGTCGGGCGAGAGCTATCGCGAATCCAACACCGTGGCGGGCGGCGACGAGGCGGTGGTGGCCGATACGCCATGGGGCAGGATCGGCCTTTCGGTCTGCTACGACATGCGCTTCCCGCAGCCTTATCGCGCGCTGGCGCAAGAAAGGCGCCTTCGCCTTCACCGCGCCGTCGGCCTTCACCGAGACCACCGGCAAGGCGCATTGGCATGTGCTGCTGCGGGCCCGCGCCATCGAGAATGGCGCCTTCGTGATCGCGCCGGCGCAAGGCGGGCTGCATGCCAATGGCCGGCACACCTATGGCCACAGCCTGATCGTCGGTCCCTGGGGCGAGATTCTGGCGGAAGGCGGCACCGAGCCGGGCGTTTTCGCCGCCGAGATCGATCCGGAACTGTCCGAGGAGGCGCGCGGCAAAGTTCCCAAGCCTTCATCATGACCGGGACTTTCAGCCTGCCTTGAGATTGGATGCGCGACGCTTGCGAAATCCGCAACTGCATAATTCGCACATCGGCCTGGGGGCAGGCCGTTGGAGCGTTAGCCGGCGGTGATCGTCTACAATCTGCGTTGCAAGAACGGCCACGAATTCGAGGGCTGGTTCCGGGACAGCGCCGCCTTTGACGTACAGTCGGAGGAGCGGCAAGCTGCTCTGTCCGACCTGCAATTCGCGCCGGGTGGAAAAGGCGATCATGGCGCCGGCCGTGGCGGCCACCGACGAACGGGCCGCTCACCAAGCCCGGAATCCCGGCAAGATGCGGCAGTTCATGACGGGCCTGCGCAAATATGTGCAGGAGAATGCCGAATATGTCGGCCCGAAATTCGCCGAGGAAGCGCGCAAGATCCATTATGGCGAAATCGATCGGACCGCCACATCTATGGCGAGACCACGCCAGGAAGAAGCCCAGGAACTGGTGGAGGAGGGCGTGACTGTCGGCGCCCGCTGCCGCCCGATCTCGAAGGCGCGCAAGCTGAGAGGCCGTTGCAGCGACCGCGCGCCACCACCATGTAATTCACGTCCACATCGGCGACAGCCGCCAATCCCAGGCCAGCGGATCGAAGGAAACACCCTGTGTTTTCAGGATGGTTAGGCCGGTCTCCTCAAGCGATTTGCTGAAGCTCGGCCGGCGGGATGAAGCGGTTCCAGTCATGGGTGCCGCGCGGCAGCCAGCCCAGCACATATTCGGCGCCGATCTTGGCCAGGGCCAGGGACTTGAGGGTCTGGTTGAGGGTGGCGACGATCATCAGCCCGCCGGGCTTCACCAGCCGGGCGCAGGCCGCGAGATAGGCGCCGACATCGGCGACATGCTCGACCACCTCCATGTTGAGCACGACGTCGAAGCGTCCGGCCTTCCGCCGCCAGGGCCTCGGCGGTGGCGGCGCGGTAGTCGATCGCGACGCCCGGACTGGGCGGCATGGGCGCGGGCGGTGCCGATATTCTTCTCCGAGGCGTCGGCCCCGGTGACGGCAAAGCCCAGCCGCGCCATGGGCTCGGACAGCAAGCCCGCCGCCGCAGCCGATATCCAGCAGGGACAGGCCTCGAAGGGCCGCGAGCGACCGGCGATCGCGGCCGAAATGGGCCAGCGGCCTGCCCGCGGATGAAGGCCAGCCGGACCGGATTGAACTTGTGCAGGGGCGCGAATTTGCCCGCCGGGATCCCACCATTCCGCCGCCAGGGCGGAGAATTTGGCGACTTCGGCGGGGTCGACGGAGGGCGTGAGGGTTGTCGACGTCATGCCGTTTCAAGGGTTGAGCGGGAGATGCGCCCCGTCTATGTAGGCCGCCGCAACGGGCAGGGCAAACCGGGTCTCGACTAATGGCGAAGATTGCGATGAAATTCGGCGGCACCTCGGTGGCCGACCTGCGACCGCATCCGCCATGTCGCCCCCCTGGTGAAGCGCGAGGTCGAGCGCGGCAACCAGGTCGCCGTGGTGGTCTCGGCCATGGCGGGCGAGACCAACAAGCTGGTGGCCTGGACCAATGAGGCCGCGCGGCCCGGACCCGGCAGCAACGACGCCCAGGCCATTCCCGACCAGCGCGAATATGACGTGGTGGTGGCGGCCGGCGAGCAGGTGACCGCCGGCCTCTGGCCATCACCCTGAACGCCATGGGCGTGAAGGCGCGCTCCTGGCTGGGCTGGCAGGTGCCGATCAAGACATCCGCGGTGCATGGCTCGGCCCGCATCGAAGGCGTGCCGGCGACCGAGATGCAGCGCAGCCATGGCAGCGCGGCGAGGTCGCGGTGGTGGCGGGCTTCCAGGGCGTGGCGCCGGGCAATCGCATCTCCACCCTGGGCCGCGGCGGCTCGGACACCAGCGCGGTGGCGGTGGCGGCCGGCATCAAGGCGGAGCGCTGCGACATCTACACCGACGTGGACGGCGTCTACACCACCGATCCGCGCATCGTGCCCAAGGCGCGGCGGCTGGAGAAGATCGCCTACGAGGAAATGCTGGAAATGGCGTCCCTGGGCGCCAAGGTGCTGCAGACCCGCTCGGTGGAAATCGCCATGCTGCACCGGGTGCCGACCCGCGTGCTTTCGACCTTCACGCCCGATGTGGGCGGCACGCTTGCTTTGCGACGAGGAAGATATCGTGGAAAAGAAACCGGTCACCGGCATCGCCTATAGCCGCGACGAAGCCAAGATCACCCTGCACAAGATTCCCGACCAGCCCGGGCGTCGCCGCCGCCATCTTCGGGCCGCTGGCCGATGCCGGCGTCAATGTCGACATGATCGTCCAGAATGTCTCGGAGGACGGCAAGAAGACCGACCTCACCTTCACCGTGCACGCGCGGCGAACTGGCCCGCGCGCTGGCGGCGATCGAGACCCATGCCGCGGAGATCGGCTATCGCGACGTCACCCATGACGCCAATGTCGCCAAGGTCTCGATCATCGGCATCGGCATGCGCGCCCATCCCGGCGTGGCCCAGACCATGTTCCGCACCCTGTCGGACAAGGGCATCAACATCCAGGTGATCTCGACCTCCGAGATCAAGGTCAGCGTGCTGATCGCCGAGGAATATGTCGAACTGGCGGTGCGCGCGCTGCATTCGGCCTATGAGTTGGACGCCGCCTGATGTCGATGAATGTCGCTACGACATTGGCCATGACGTGCTAGGAATGCACTGATGTCCGCCGCCGGCGGTCCCCGCCTGCTTCTGCGCCGCCTGCGCGAGATCATGGCGGAGCAGACCAGCGCCCAGATGCGCCTGGACAAGCTGGTCACCGTCATCGCCTCCAACATGGTGGCGGAGGTCTGCTCCATCTATCTGCGCCGCGCCGGCAAGATGCTGGAACTGTTCGCCACCGAAGGCCTCAACCGCGCCGCCGTCCACAACACCCGGCTGAAGGAAGGCGAGGGCCTGGTCGGCCTGGTGGCCGAAACCGCCGAGGCGGTGAACCTGTCCGACGCGCCGGCCGATCCGCATTTCTCCTACCGCCCGGAAACCGGCGAAGACCCGTTCAAGTCCTTCCTGGGCGTGCCCATCGTGCGCGGCGGCCAGGTGTTCGGCGTGCTGACGGTGCAGAACAAGGCCGAGCGCATCTATGCCGAGGAGGAAGTCGAGGCGCTGCAGACCGTCGCCATGGTGCTGGCCGAAGTGGTGGCGCAGGGCGGCTTCTTCAATGTCGCCGAACTGGACGAGCCGGAACTGCGCATCGACCGGCCGCGCAAATTCATGGGCGAGGGCCTGTCGGAAGGCGTCGCGGTCGGCCGCGTGGTGCTGCACGAGCCGCGCGTCAAGGTCGAGCGCATGATCGCCGACAATCCGGTCGAGGAACTGAAGCGGCTGGAAGAGGCCATCGGCTCGCTTGCGCGAATCCGTGGACGAGATGCTGGTCTCGTCAGCGAACTCGATCTGACCGGCGAGGGCCGCGAAGTGATCGAGGCCTATCGCCTGTTCGCCTATGACCAGGGCTGGCGCCAGCGCATGCGCGATGCGGTGCGCACCGGCCTGACCGCGGAAGCGGCGGTCGAGCGCGTGCAGGACGAGACGCGCCTGCGGGTGCAGCGCCTGGGCGATCCCATCCTGCGCGAGCGGGCGCATGATCTCGACGATCTGGCGCGGCGGCTGCTGCGCCATCTCACCGGCGACGGCGGCGCACCGCAGAGCCTGCCGCGCGACGCCGTGCTGGTGGCGCGCAACATGGGGCCGGCCGAGCTGCTGGATTATGGCCGCGACAAGCTGCTGGGCCTGGTGCTGGAAGAGGCGGCCTCGACCACCCATGTCGCCATCGTCGCGCGCTCCATGGGCCTGCCGCTGGTGTCGTCGCTGGAAGGCATCGCCGACAACGCCCGCGCCGGCGACGCCATCGTGGTGGACGGCGAAACCGGCGAAGTGCATCTGCGCCCGCCCGCCGAGATCGTCGCCGCCTTCGAGGAAAAGCGCGCGCTGCGGCGCCAGGCGCAGGCGCGCTTCGCCGCGGTGCGCGATCTGCCCGCCGTCACCAAGGACGGCGTGCCGATCAGGCTGATGATGAATGCGGGCCTGGAATTCGACATGCCGCATCTGAAGGAGTCCGGCGCCGACGGCATCGGCCTGTTCCGCACCGAGCTGCAATTCATGATCGGCGAGACCATGCCGCGGCTGGCCGACCAGACGCGCCTTCTACAAATCCATTCTCGATGCGGCGGGCGACAAGCCGGTGGTGTTCCGCACCCTCGATCTGGGCGGCGACAAGGTGCTGCCTTATGCGCGCTGGGAGCGGGAGGAAAATCCCGCGCTGGGCTGGCGCGCCATCCGCATCGCGCTCGATCGTCCCGCGCTGCTGCGCTACCAGGTGCGCGCGCTGCTGATGGCCGGCGCCGGGCGCACCTTGCGCATCCTGCTGCCGATGGTCAGCGACGTGGACGAGTTCAACCGCGCCCGCGCCCTGATCGACCGCGAGACTGGAGCGGGCGCGGCTGCTCGAACCTGACCCGGCCCACCCAGGTGCTGGTGGGCGCGATGCTGGAAGTGCCGGCGCTGGCCTTCATGCTGCCGCAGCTGATGCGCTCGGCCGATTTCGTCTCCATCGGCTCCAACGATCTTCTGTCGCTGGCCTTCGCGGTGGACCGCACCAATCCGCGGGTGGCGCGGCGCTATGACAATCTCAATCCCGCCTCGCTCACCCTGATCCGGCTGATCGTGCAGAGCGCGGCGGAGAATTCCGGCGATCTGTCGCTGTGCGGCGAGATGGCGGGCCGGCCCGCTGGACGCCATGGCGCTGCTGGGGCTGGGCATCCGCACCCTGTCCATGCAGCCGGGCCAGATCGGCCCCATCAAGATGATGATTCGCAGCCTCAATCTGGGCGAGGTGGCGGCCTTCGTGGACCGGCTGTGCGGCCGGACCGACCATTCCCTGCGCACCCGGCTTTCGGCCTTTGCCGCCGAGCGGGGAATTCGTCCTGAAATAGGCAGGATCTGCCGGCAAGCTGGAAACTTTGGCGAATTTGCCAGCTTTTCCAGGCTTTTCGCAGCTTGGGTTGTCCCGCAGGGATTTGAGCTAGGATAGGCAAGTCGCATTTTCGCTGTAGAAGCCCGGGCATGTGCGCAGTCCGGGCCAGATATTCAGATGACCAAAGCTTACACACTGAAGCCTGGACGGAGAAGGCGGCCGGCCGCCGCCGCATCCATCTGCGCGAAATTTCCGGCGACAGCGAAACGCCGCTGGAGACGGTGGGCCAGGATCTGCGCGCCGCGCGGCTGCGCCGGGGCGACGATCTGGCCACGGTCTCGCGCGCGCTGAAGATCCGCAAGGATCATCTGGAAGCGGTGGAGGAAGACCGGCTCGAGAATCTTCCCGGCAAGACCTACGCCATCGGTTTTGTGCGCTCCTATGCCGGCTATCTGGGCCTGGACGTCGACCGCGATGGTCGAACGCTTCAAGCAGGAAATTTCCGGCCGCCATGACGAGCATTCGCCCAGCCATGGCGCCGATGCATGATGAGGAGACGCGCCGCCTGCCGCAGGGCTGGCGCATCGTCGCCGGCATTGTGGTGCTGCTGTCTGGGCTATGGCGCCTGGCATCTGCTGTTCCGCCGGCATCGACACCGAGTCGCGGTGCCGCCGCGCGCCGTCGCTCAATCCGCCCAAGGTCGCGGCCGCGCGCCAAGCCGGCGCGCCGCAAGCCGACACAGACGGCCATCCGGCGGCATCGCCGCGGCACCTGCCGCTGCCGCCGCACGCGCCGGCGCGCCCAGCAGGCTTCGCGCCATCCGCCAGCATGCCATCGCGTGCCGGCGCCAGACCTCCGCGCAGCCGGCCCAGCCCGGCCGCAGCCGCGGCAGCGCGGTCTCCGCCATCGGCCGCAGCCGGGCGGCACCGTCTATGGCGAGCAGAACCGCAATCCCCGCGTGGTGTCTGCAGGCCCAGGCCGATACCCGCTCACGGTGCGCGGCGCAGGACGGCACGGTCTATATCAACCGCGATCTCAAGGCCGGCGACACCTATCAGGTGCCCAATCTGCCGGGCTTTACCCTCGCCACCAGCAATGCCGGCGCGGTCGAAGTGGATCTGGATGGGCAGGCGCATGGGTCCGGTGGGGCAGAGCCAGCAAATTCTCGGGCGGGTTTCCGCTCGACCCGCAGTCCCTTGCCGACCGCTTCAACAGCGCACTAAGGACAGGCCATGAGCATTCGCGCCTATCGCGACATTCACCGGCGCAAATCGCGCCAGATCATGGTCGGCAAGGTGCCGGTGGGCGGCGACGCGCCGATCACGGTGCAGACCATGACCAACACCATCACCGGCGACGCCCGCGCCACCATCGACCAGATCCGCGGCATCGAGGAAGCCGGCGCCGATATCGTGCGCGTGTCCTGCCCCGACGAAGACGCCACCAAGGCGATGAAGGCCATCACCAAGGCCGCCGCCATTCCGGTCGTGGCCGACATCCATTTCCACTACAAGCGCGCCATCGAGGCGGCGGTGAACGGCGCGGCCTGCCTGCGCATCAATCCCGGCAATATCGGCTCGCGCCCAGCGCGTGCGCGAAGTGGTGCAGGCGGCCAAGGATCATGGCTGCTCCATGCGCATCGGCGTCAATGCCGGCTCGCTGGAGCCCGACCTGCTGGAGAAATATGGCGAGCCCTGCCCCGAAGCGATGGTGGAAAGCGCGCTCAACCACGCCAAGATTCTCGATGACCTCGATTTCCACGAATACAAGATTTCGGTGAAGGCGTCGGACCCGTTCCTGGCGGTGGCCGCCTATCAGGCGCTGTCGCGAAGCCATCGATTGCCCGCTGCATGTCGGCATCACCGAAGCCGGCGGCATGATCTCCGGCACCGTCAAATCCTCCATCGGCATGGGCATGCTGCTTGTGGAGCGGCATCGGCGACACCATCCGCGTTTCGCTCTCCGCCGATCCGGTGGAAGAAGTGCGGGTGGGCTTCGACATCCTGAAGTCGCTCAACCTGCGCCATCGCGGCGTCAACATCATGTCCTGCCCGTCCTGCGCGCGCCAGGGCTTCAACGTCATCGACACGGTCGAGACTCTGGAAGACCGGCTCAAGCACATCGCCACGCCCATGTCGCTGTCGATCATCGGCTGCGTGGTCAACGGCCCGGGCGAAGCGCGCGAAACCGATCTGGCCTTCACCGGCGGCGGCGCCGGCAAGGGCCATGGCCATGATCTATCTCAACGGCAAGCCCGCCTATAAGCTCGACAACGACGACCTGGTCGAGCATGTCGTCGAGCTTTGCGAAAAGAAAGCCGCCGAGATCGAGGCCGCAGCGCGGCAACGGCCGCTCGAAGCCGCGCAGTAGCGATGCAGCCGCTTCGACAGCCGCCCCGCAGTAGCCGTGGACCTGACCGAATGATTCCCGCCGCCAAACTGGAGCGCCTGCTCGACCGCTTTGCCGCGATCGAAAGCGAGATGGCGTCGGGCGCGTCCGGCGCGGCCTTCGTCAAGCTGTCCCGCGAGCATGCCGAACTGGCGCCGGTGATCGAGGCGGCGCGCGCCTATCGCAGCACGCAGAAGCAGCTCGAAGATGCCGAAGCGCTGATCGCCGATCCCGCCAGCGACACCGAAATGCGCAGCCTGGCCGAGCAGGAACGCGCCGAACTGCAAGAGACGGCTGGACGTCGCTGGACCACGAACTGAAGATCCAGCTGCTGCCCAGGGACGCGGCGGATGCCTCCTCCGCCATCGTGGAAATCCGCGCCGGCACCGGCGGCGACGAGGCGGCCCTGTTCGCGGCCGATCTGCTGGGCATGTATCAGCGCTATTGCCGGCCTTGCAGGGCTGGAGGACCGAAATCATGGACATGACCGAAAGCGATCTGGGCGGCATCAAGGACGCCACCCTGGAAGTGAACGGCCGCGGCGCCTATGCCAAGCTGAAATTCGAAAGCGGCGTGCACCGGGTGCAGCGCGTGCCGGTGACCGAAGCACAGGGCCGCATCCATACCTCGGCGGCGACGGTGGCGGTGCTGCCGGAAGCCGAGGATGTCGATATCGTGATCAACGACAAGGATCTGCGCATCGACGTCTATCGCGCCCAGGGCGCGGGCGGCCAGCATGTCAACAAGACCGAAAGCGCGGTGCGCATCACCCATCTGCCCACCGGCATCGCGGTGGCGCAGCAGACCGAAAAGTCCCAGCACAAGAACAAGGCGCATGCCGATGAAGCTGCTGAAGGCCAAGCTCTACGACATGGAGCGCGCAGCGGGTGGACGGCGCGCGCGCCGGCGAGCGCAAGAGCATGGTGGGCTCGGGCGACCGCAGCGAGCGCATCCGCACCTATAATTTTCCGCAAGGCCGCGTCACCGACCACCGCATCAACCTGACGCTCTACAAGCTCGACCGCATCATCTCCGGCGACGAACTGGGCGAGATCGATCGACGCGCTGGTGGCGCAGGACCAGGCCGACCGGCTGGCCGAATTCGAGGCGGAGGACGCTTGAGCATTCGCGATCTTCTGCATGACGCGGCCGGCGCGCTTGGCCGCCGCCGGCGTGGACAGCGCCCGCGCCGATGCGCGGCTGCTGCTGGCCCATGCGATGGGCGTCAGCCGCGACGGATCTGATCGCCGCCACGCGCCAGCCGTCCGGCACAGGAAGCGCGCTGTTCGAAAGCCTTGGTCGCGCGGCGCGCCGCCCGCGAACCTGTCGCCTATATCACCGGGCACAAGGAATTCTGGAGCCTGGATTTCGAAGTCGGTCCCGGCGTGCTGGTGCCGCGCCCCGAGACCGAAACCCTGATCGAAGAAGCGCTGCGGCTGTTTCCGGACCGCAACGCGCCGCTGCGCATCGCCGATCTGGGCACCGGCTCGGGCGCCTTGCTGATCGCCGCGCTGAAGGAATTTCCCAATGCCAAGGCATCGGGTTCGAACGCATCGCCGGAGGCTTTCGCTTATGCCGAGGCCAATCTCGCACGCCCATGGCCTGGACGGCGCGCGGCGAGATCATCGCCGGCCGACTGGAACGAGCGCCGGACGGGCCCTTCGATCTGATCCTTCCAACCCGCCCTATATTCCCGCGCGCCGACATCGCCGGCCTGGATCCGGAGGTCCGCGTTATGAGCCGCGCGCCGCGCTGGATGGCGGCGCCGGACGGGCTGGACGCCTATCGGGCGCTGGCGGGACTCTTGCCCGCGCCTGCTGAGGCCGGGCGGCCATGGCCCTCCTGGAACTCGGTCAGGGCCAGGCGGAATGCGGTGGAACCTTGTTCCAGGAGCCTGACATTCGTCCGTGTCGCACCCGATTTGGCCGGAATTCCGCGGGTTTTGGTGCTGAAAAAGCCTAAAATAGGGCTTGGAAAGCCGCCGGCCGATCGACTAGTTTTACGGCTGAAGGGATCGGAAGATTCCCCTTGCGGCGCGCGAAAGGCGGACCGCAAGGCAGGCTCACGGAAGACGTGAGGCCGGGCAGGGGACTCAAACGCGAACAAGACGCGCCGCCGATCGGGCAGGATTGCCGCATGCGGGCTGCGCGGCGAACGGCATTCAACAGGCAAAGAGGTTCAATGAAGCGCTCACGCAGAGGCGGCCGCAGGCCGCAACACAGCAATGGCGGTGGCGGCGGCGGCGGCGGCGGCCATAGCAATGGCGGCGGTTTCAACCCCAACCGCACCTTCGATTCGTCCGGTCCGGAGGTCAAGATCCGCGGCTCGGCCAGCCATGTCTATGAGAAATATCTCCAGCTCGCCCGCGACGCCAATTCCGGCGGCGACCGGGTGATGGCCGAGAATTATCTTCAGCATGCGGAGCATTATTACCGCATCATGGCGGCGCAGCAGGCCCAGCAGGCCCAGTATCCAGGCCCAGCAGGCGGCCCAGAACCCCAACCGCCAGCCGGGCCAGCAGCAGCCGCAGCCAGGCCAGCCAGCCGCAGCCGCCAGCAGGGCAGCGGCCCCTCCTTCTCCCTGGCCGAAGGCGGCACGGACGAGGAAGAGGGCGAAGAGGCGGAAGCCTGATTTCTAGCCCCATCTGTCTGCCTCGGGTAAGCCCTAGCAGACATCTTCCCCCGCCAAGCCTTTGCTGCGGGGAAGAAAGCCTGCAGACCTGTGGCTGCCCCTTGCAGAGCCAGGTTCCCGCTTCCCATATCTGCCTGGAACGGCGCTCCTAGGAGGCCGTATCTTGAATTGCCTGCGCCCGGATGGGGCAGGCGGGAGGCAGTATGGATATCGAGAAATTCACCGAGCGGGCGCGCGGCTTCATTCAGTCGGCGCAAGGCCTGGCGCTGCGCTCCGGCAATCAGCAATTCACCCCCGAACATCTTCTGAAGGTCCTGCTCGACGACGAGGAAGGCCTGGCCGCGCGCCTGATCAACGCCGCCGGCGGCAACGACGCGGCCGTGCGCGCAGGCAGTCGACGCAGGCGCTGGCGAAACTGCCCAAGGTCGAGGGCGGCTCGGGCCAGGTCTATCTGGCGCAGGAGACCGCGCGGCTGCTGGACAACGCCGAACAGGCGGCCAAGAAGGCGGGCGACAGTCTTCGTCACCGCCGAATATCTGCTGCTGGCGCTGGCCATGGCGACCGGCACGAGAGCCGGCGCGCATCCTGAAGGATGCCGGCGTCACCGCCGCAGGGCCTGAACAAGGCCATCGCCGATCTGCGCCAGGGCCGCACCGCCGACAGCGCCACGGCCGAGAACGCCTATGACGCGCTCAAGAAATATGCCCGCGACCTCACCGAAGCTGGCGCGCACCGGCAAGCTCGATCCGGTGATCGGCCGCGACGAGGAAATCCGCCGCACCATCCAGGTGCTGTCCCGCCGCACCAAGAACAATCCGGTGCTGATCGGCGAGCCCGGCGTGGGCAAGACCGCCATCGCCGAAGGCCTGGCGCTGCGCATCGTCAATGGCGACGTGCCGGAAAGCCTGCGCGACAAGAAGCTGATGGCGCTGGACATGGGCGCGCTGATCGCGGGCGCCAAATTCCGCGGCGAGTTCGAGGAGCGGCTGAAGGCCGTGCTGAACGAAGTCACCGTCGGCCGCCGGCAAGATCATCCTCTTCATCGACGAGATGCACACGCTGGTCGGCGCCGGCAAGGCGGAAGGGGCGATGGACGCGTCCAACCTGCTCAAGCCGGCCCTGGCGCGCGGCGAGCTGCATTGCGTCGGCGCCACCACGCTGGACGAATACCGCAAATATGTCGAGAAGGACGCCGCGCTGGCGCGGCGCTTCCAGCCCGTGTTCGTCAGCGAGCCGACGGTGGAGGACACCATCTCCATCCTGCGCGGCCTGAAGGAGAAATACGAAGTCCATCACGGCGTGCGCATCACCGATGCGGCCATCGTGGCGGCGGCGACGCTGTCCAACCGCTACATCACCGACCGCTTCCTGCCCGACAAGGCCATCGACCTGATGGACGAGGCGGGCTCGCGCCTGCGCATGCAGGTCGATTCCAAGCCGGAGGAGCTGGACGAACTCGACCGCCGCATCATGCAGCTCAAGATCGAGCGCGAGGCGCTGAAGAAGGAAAACGACAAGGCCTCCAAGGACCGGCTGGCGACGCTGGAACACGATCTGGGCGAGCTGGAAGACCAGTCCGCCGCGCTGACCGCCAAATGGCAGGAAGAGAAGAAATCCGTCGCCGATGTCCAGAGCCTGAAGGAAAAGCTGGACGCGCGCGCGCCAGGAAGTCGAGATCGCGCAGCGCAAGGGCGATTTCGCCCGCGCCGGCGAGCTGACCTATGGCGTGATCCCCGACCTGGAGACGCAAGCTCAAGGCGATCGAGGACGAAGAACAACGCCGCCTTGGTCAACGAGGCGGTGACGGCGGAGAATATCGCCCAGATCGTGTCGCGCTGGACCGGCATTCCGGTGGACAAGATGCTGGAAGGCGAGCGCGAAAAGCTGCTCCACATGGAAACCGCGCTGGAAAGCCGCGTGGTCGGCCAGGACGAAGCCGTGCGCGCCATCGCCAATGCGGTGCGCCGCGCCCGCGCCGGGCTTGCAGGATCCCAACCGGCCGATCGGCTCGTTCCTGTTCCTGGGCCCCACCGGCGTCGGCAAGACCGAACTCACCAAGGCGCTGGCCGCGTTCCTGTTCGACGACGACACCGCCATGGTGCGCATCGACATGAGCGAGTTCATGGAAAAGCATGCGGTGGCGCGGCTGATCGGCGCGCCGCCCGGCTATGTCGGCTATGAGGAAGGCGGCGTGCTCACCGAAGCGGTGCGGCGCCGGCCCTATCAGGTGATCCTGTTCGACGAAGTCGAAAAGGCGCACAGCGATGTCTTCAATGTGCTGCTGCAGGTGCTGGATGACGGCCGCCTGACCGACGGGCAGGGCCGCACCGTGGATTTCCGCAACACGGTGATCATCCTGACCTCCAACCTCGGCACCGAATTCCTGTCGGCCGAGGAAGGCGGCGATCAGAAGCATGCCCGCGCCCAGGTGATGGCGGCGGTGCGCGGCGCATTTCCGCCCCGAATTCCTCAACCGGCTGGACGAGATCATCCTGTTCCACCGCCTGACGCGGGCGAACATGGACAAGATCGTCGATATCCAGATCGGCGCGGCTGTCGACAGCCTGCTGGCCGACCGCAAGATCGAGCATCACGCTGGACAAGAAGGCGCACCGACTGGCTGGCCAATGCCGGCTACGATCCGGTCTATGGCGCGCGGCCGCTCAAGCGCGTGATCCAGCGCCGGCTGCAGGACCCGCTGGCCCAGATGATCCTGGAAGGCAAGATCGGCGACGGCGCCAAGGTGAAGGTCAGCGCCAGCAAGACCGGGCTCACCATCAACGGCCAGGAATTCGCCGCCGCCGCCGACGAGTTGGTGGACGCGGCGCCTGCCGGGCGTCTCTGCTCAACAGCTGGGAATGAAATGCCCGCTTACTCGCGGGTCATTTCGCCTTGGCCTGCCGCAGGTCGGCGGAGATATCCGCCACCTTGGTCTCCAGCGGCATGGCGGCGATGGTCGGCGTCCATCTTCAGGCGCTGATCCAGGAAGGCGCGCAGCTCGCGGCCGCTCAAGCAGGCGGCCCTCGGCCATCTTCACGGTCAGCGGATTGACCTGGGAATTGTTGATCGCGGATTTCGTAATGCAGATGCGGGCCGGTGGCCAGGCCGGTCGCGCCGCTATAGGCGAAGACCTGGCCCTGGCGCACGCGCGCGCCGCGCCGCATGCCCGGCGCGAAGCGCGAAAGATGGCCATAAGCGGTGGCATAGCCATTGCCGTGATTGATCACCACGAAATTGCCATAGCCATTGGCCCAGCCCATGAAGGAGATTCGCCCGCGCCCGCCGCCATCACCGGCGTGCCGGTGGGCACGGCGAAATCCACGCCCTTGTGCATGCGGGTATAGCCCAGGATGGGATGGAAGCGCGAGCCGAAGCCGGACGAGATGCGCGCGCCGTCCACCGGCGTCTTCATCAGCATGCCCTTGGCGGACTGGCCCTTGGCGTCGAAATAATCCGCCGGCTCGTCCGGATCGGGCTGGTAGCGATAGAGCGTGATGTCCTTGCCGCCCAGGCGCATGCGCGCATAGGCGATGTCGCCGGTCTTCGCCGGCTGGCCTTCGCGGCGTGTAGTAATAATCGTAATAGACTTCGAAGCTGTCGCCGGGCTGCAGGTCGCGCTGGAAGTCCACCTTGTAGGAGAACATGCGGATCATCTCGACCACGATGTCGGCGGGAATGCCCGCCTGCATGCCGGCGAGATAGAGGCTGGAATCGATGGTGGCGCCGGCGCGGTGGTGATGCACCTCCAGCTCTTTCTGCACCATCTCGGCGGTGAAGCCGCCGTCGGTGGTGCGGGTGATGGTGATGTCCTGGTCGATGGTGGGCGAGAAATGCAGCGACAGCAGCCGCGAGATGGTCTGCGAATTGATCGGCGTGGCGCCCGCGTCGCTGTCTTCGCGTCCACCGGCACGGTCACCGGCTTGTGGTTGACCATCACCACCGTGGTCTTCGGTTTGGGCGGCGTGCCCGTGGCGTCGATCACCGGCGCCAGCGAATAGGTGAGGTCGAAGGTCATGCCCGGCCTTCAGCGCATGGGGATTGAAATCCTTGCCCATGGCGGCTGATCGCGGCGTTGGCGTCGTTGGCGGAAACGCCCACATCTTCCATCGCGCCCGCCAGGGTGTCGCCGCGGTCCAGCGTCACGGTGCGGGTTTCGACGCCGGGTGTGGGCGTTGGCCTGGTCTTCGTCGCCGGTGGGCGCGGGCCCGCCTTGCGGGATCAGGGCAGCAAGACTGATTGGCGCCACCCGCCTGCACCAGTTTCATGAACAGCTCATAGGCCACTGGCGTATGGGTGGGCGCGCCCACCATGGGACGCGAGACAGGCAGCGTGCCCACCGCCATCCAGGTGACGGCGCCCGCGACCAGAAGCGACAGGGATGTGGAGACGAACGTCCAGCGGCCGTCGGTGGTGGCCAGCGCCGCATCGGCGCGGCGGCTCAGCGTAACATTCAAGCGTGCGCGGGGCGCATCAAGCTCCTCGTTCATACCGGTCCCGTCGTTCAAGGAGTGGCAGCGCTGCTTGCGCCCGCTAGCCCCCGTAGCCCGTCCTAGCCGCGAGGCCCCCCGGCGCGCGCGCGCGTCGGTCAAGACTAAGCCTGATTGGTTAATGGCCCGTCAAGCCTTTTTGCCGCCTGCATTATTGCCGCCGCGTCATGCGATGGAACTTCGTTGCCGCAAGACGAGGCCGCGCTTGGCCTGCTAGAGCAATGCGATGGCCAAGCTGCGCCGATTCGTTCTTGCATTTCTGCTGGCATTCCCGTTTCCGGCCTATGCCTGGGGTCCGCAAGGGCATGAGGTGATCGCCCGCATCGCCGCCGACAATCTCTCGCCCGCGGCGCATTTGCGCATTTCCCAGCTTCTGGGCGGCGATGCGCCGGCGCCTGATGGTGCTCGACTCCAATTGGGCCGACGAGATTCGCGCCAATCGGCCGGCGACCACGAACTGGCATTTCGTCAATATCGAGATCGGCAGCAAGGGTTACGATCCGCGGCGCGATTGCCCGCGCGACGATTGCGTGGTGGCGCAGATCAATCGCGATATCGCGGCGTTGCATGATCCCAAGGCGCCGCATCCCGCGAAAATCGAAGCCTTGCGCTTCCTGATTCATTTCGTGGGCGACCTGCATCAGCCACTTCATGCCGCCGACCGGCACGACAAGGGCGGCAACAGCCAGACTGTTTTCTTGAATAACCGGCGCACCAATCTCCATCGCGTATGGGATGAAGATTTGGTCGAGGCACTGGGCCGCGATCCAGGCGCGGTGGCGGCCGACATCGAAGCGGGGCTTACGCCCCAGGACAGAGCCAAAATGGCAACCGGCACGCCGGCGGACTGGGCGAATGAAAGCTTCGGCGTGGCGGCGAAAGAGATTTACGCGCGCATACCGTCCCGCGGATCGGTCAGGCTCCCGCGCGACTATGCGAGCCGGGAACGCCAAGTGGTGCGCCAGCAATTGGCGCGCGCGGGCTTAAGGCTGGCGATGCTGCTGAACGGGATTTATCGCTAAGAGCCGCTCTGGTTTGGTCTGGTCTGGAGCTGGACGAAATTCTCGCATGCCCATCTGCTCGATCAGGCGGATCTGGGTCTGCAGCCAGTCGATATGTTCTTCTTCGCTTTCCAGGATGTCGACGAACAGTTCGCGGCTGACATAGTCCTTGATCGTTCTCGCAATGCGTGATCGCCAGCTTGAGGTCGGGCAGCGAGCGCGTTTCCAGCGACAGGTCGCACTCGATCACTTCGCGCACGTTCTCGCCGATCATCAGCTTGCCGAGATCCTGCAGGTTGGGCAGCCCGCCCAGGAACAGGCAGCGCTTGATCAGCCTGTCGGCGTGCTTCATCTCGTCGATGGATTCTTCATATTCCTTCTTGGCGAGTTCGCTCAGGCCCCAGTCGGCCAGCATGCGCGAATGCAGGAAATACTGATTGATGGCGGTGAGCTCGTTCTTGAGAACGAGTTGAGGAACGGGATGGTTTTGGGATCGCCGGGAAGCGAAGCATGGGGCTGAGGGCCGGGAGCTTCCGCCTGGACTACGCGGCCGCGTCCAGAACGGCTTTTTCGTCCAGCATTTCTTCGATCGTTTCCTGGCATCGTCCGCAATTCTTTCTTACGCCGCAGCGGGCATAGACTTCGTCGGAACAGCAGGCGCCGCTCGCGATGGCGGTGCGGATGCGATCCTCATTCAGCCTATTGCAGACGCAGACGATCATCAAAGCAAGCCTTTGGGGAAGGCTGCTCATATAGGCTAGTTGCGAGTGATTGTCAATGTCATGAACGGGCGGTTTTTACGTCCTGTTCGGCCAGTTTCTGGACCGAGACATAGTCGGTCTTGCCGGTGCCCAGCACGGGAATGCTCGGCGACGCATGATCACCCGGCGGGGCACCGCCAGTTCCGAAACGCCATGATTCTGCGCCCAGGCCACCAGGTCCAGGCGGCGGGCGCCCGGCCACGTCGGTCACCAGCACGATCTGCTCGCCCTTGCGGCGGTCGGGCACCGCCACGGCGGCGTGATGATTGTCGGGCCAGAGCGCGGCGGCGATATTCTCCACCACCGCCAGCGACACGGTCTCGCCGCCGATCTTGGCGAAGCGCTTGACCCGGCCGCGAATGGCGATGAAGCCGTCCTCGTCGATGCTGGCGACATCGCCGGTATTGTACCAGCCGTCTTCCGGCGGAACGATCCGGCCCGGCGCGTCGGCGCGGATATAGCCCAGCATCACATTGGGCCCTTTCACCTCCAGAAGGCCGGCATTGGGAATGCCTTCGACCGGCTCCAGCCGGGCCTCCATGCCCGGCCATCAGCCGTCCCACCGTGCCGGGATGATTGGCCTCGATCTGGTTGGCGGCGATCACCGGCGAGGCTTCGGTGACGCCATAGCCTTCCAGGATTTCCATCCCGTATTTGCGGCGGAAGAAGGTGCGGGTCTCGTCGCGCACCCGCTCGGCGCCGCACACCGCCAGCCGCAAACTGTCCAGATCGCCCGGCTCGCCGGCGCGGGCATATTGGCTGATGAAGGTGTCGGTGGACAGAAGGATGGTGGCGCCAGGCTTCCCGGATGCGGCGCACGATCTCGCGCGGCTGCAGCGGCGTGGGATGGCAGACCACTTTCACGCCCGCGATCAGCGGCAGAAGCATGCCGACCGTCAGGCCGAAGCA
The DNA here is from genome assembly GCA_963766265.1 of uncultured Alphaproteobacteria bacterium. Lineage (GTDB taxonomy): Bacteria > Pseudomonadota > Alphaproteobacteria > Micropepsales > Micropepsaceae > Rhizomicrobium. Next base: position 1,334,819 of record CAVXYX010000004.1, on the reverse strand, counting down.
GTGAAAGACGGGCAGGGGATTGAACAGCACGTCGCTGTCATAAAGATCGATATGGGCGCGCACCTGGGCGACATTGGCCAGGATGTTGTCGATGGCTGAGCGCCACGCCCTTGGGCTCGCCTTCGGTGCCGGAGGTGAACAGGATCGCCGCCGGCTTGTTGTGCTGGGAGCGGTGCGCCACCAGATCGGGCGACAGGCTGCCCAGCAGTGCCGGTGAGCTTGTTGCACAAGGTAAGATTGGCCCGCACATCTTCCAGATAGACCAGTTCCGCCACCGCGCCGATGGTCTGCGGCGGCGTCTTCCAGTTTGCCCAGCTCGATGAAGCGATGGGCGGTGACCACGCGCTTCACTTCGGCGGTGCGGATGGCGCTTTTCAGGCCGGCGTCGCCGGAGGTGAAATTGAGCATGGTGGGCACGCGGCCATAGGCGCTGAGCGCCAGGAACGCCACCGCCGCGCCCACGCCGGTGGGCAGCATCACGCCGACTTTCTCGTCGCGCTTTGTGCCTTTCTTCAGCGCGTGGCCCAGCGCGAAGCTGGCGCGCACGATTTCGTCATAGGTGAGGACGCGGCCATCGCCATCCACCAGCGCCGGCGTGCCGCCGCCGAACTGGCTGCGGGCATCCAGGAAGGCGTGAAACAGCGAGCCCTGCGTCGCCGCCAGATCGAAGGTGATCCGGCTGGGCCGCCCGGAGGGATTGGTTTTCACGGGATTGTCCATCGGCAAACACTAGCACAGGATACGGATCGTCAGAGTCGGCGCCGCGCATCATCAGAGGGGAAAAACATGACGTATTCGCTTCGCCGGTCCGCCACCGCTGTCGCGTTGGCGCTCATCGCCGCGCCGGCTTCCGCACAAGACACCAGCCCCGCGGTCCATGGCGTTCCCGCCCGGATCGCCGTTGAGGGCGCGCAAGCGTCCCTGGCTGCATGTGCGGGGCATGGGCACATCACGGTCCTGGTGGTGGACGAGGCGGGGCTTCCGATTGCGATGCTGTCGGACAATGGCGCCAGCGCGCTTACGCAGCGTCTCGTCGTCAGCAAGGCGCGGATCGCCGCCAAGCTGAAAATGTCCAGCGCCGATGCCGCATCGCGCTACAAAAGCGACGATCAGTTGATGTTCCAACTGGTGATGGATCCGCAGATGGGAATTCCGCTGCCGGGCGGGCTGCCGATCATCGTCAATGGCATCAGCCAAGGCGCGATCGCGGTGTCCGGCGCTTCGGGCGGTTTTCATGACGAGCAATGCACCCAGCCCGGCCTGGACCGGATTCAGCAATTGCTCGCCGCGAATAAAGGCTAGGTCGCCCTGAAATGCCCGATCCAGCTTTGAAAGCTGCGGATGAGCTTTTCGCGGCCCGACTCGCTGGTGGTCCGCTCGATCAACCCGCTCAATTGGGCGCGAAGGGGCTTTGCTTCGCTCCAGAGTTTCTCGGCCTGATCGGACACGGCATCGCGCATCGGCCGGACGAATTCGCGCTGGAAGCGGCGAGGGCCGACGATCGCGATCGCAAGCGCCGCCAGTCCGGCGGTGCCGATCGCCACATACGCGATCTTGGCAGTGGGGCTGGTCGCGGCCCGATACACCCGCGTCTTGAGGGTGGGGTGGTGCGAACGGGCGGCGATGGCGGTGGAACGGCGGGCGCGAACGGCCATGATTTGGTAAATCTCCCAGGCTGCCATCCCGCAACGCCGGGACGGGATAAAGGTTCAGTTCCGTGGAACAAATTGGTGATTTTCGCAAAAGCGGTGGGCAGATAGGAGAATCCGGCTGCATCGCGCCGAGTTGAGGTTGAGGAGTCTGGCCGACCCGCGCGCTGTCAATTCGAAGCAGAATTTCATCACTCCATTCCATGCCGCGAGTTTAATCGTGCTGAGCGCCATGCCAGGAAAAAACAGATTTCTTGCACAATCAGGTCCGATTTACCGGACATAATTTCTGTCTCTGTCTCTGTCTCTGGCATAGCAGCGTGCTGGCGGCGTGCGGCAGTTGTAAGCCTGGTTCGTTCCAGCACGCTTGCAGCGTTTTCGAGTAGCGCTAGCGGCACGATAGCGAGAAACGTCTCCGAGATTTTCTGCTATAAGAAAAAATGGCTGAGAAATTCATAGCGGCGGGAGTGGACGAAACGGGCGAGACATTTCTGCGCTCGTTCAAAACCATTGCTATGAAACCTTAGTTCAGACTGGGGGACGCTATGAGCCATATTTTGCTAGGAACAATATGCGGCCTTGTTTTTGGGGCATTAGCATCCGGTTCGATGGTGCCCATGACATTTCCCGACAAGCGAGCGGCCCTGACTGGGGCGTTTCTCAACCGCCTGTCCATCGGGGTTGCGATTGGGGCCGGAGTGACCGGCATAGCGTGGCCGGGCTGGGCTGTCGGGTTGATGTTTGGCATCCTAATCAGCGCCGGAGACGCCGTTATTACGAAGGCTTACGCGCCCATCCTTGGGATCGGAGCCGTGGGCGGGGCGATCATTGGGTACCTAGTCGCTGCTTTCGGGGCCTAAATTCGCGCCCGTGGTACGGCAACTATAATATTGGGAATAAAATCTTAATACGCATAGCCGCACCCACTCCCACGATGGGTGATTTTAACCCGCCCGCCCTCTATATCTCGGGCATGACCGTCGTGATCGACCGCCTCGCGCCATCCGGAAAAGGCGCACCGCCCGGACCACGAGATTCCAGCGCAAGCCCGACTGGATCCGGGTCAAGGCGCCGGTCTCGCAGCGAATATGCCGCCACCCGCGCGATCGTGCGCGCAACACACCTGCACACCGTCTGCGAGGAAGCGGCCTGTCCCAATATCGGCGAATGCTGGACCAAGGCGCACGCCACCATGATGATCATGGGCGACACCTGCACCCGCGCCTGCGCCTTCTGCAATGTGAAGACCGGGCTTGCCCGGCGCCGCTGGATGCCGAAGAGCCCGCCAATGTCGCGGCGCGCGGTGAAGAAGCTGGGCCTGACGCATGTGGTGATCACTTCGGTGGACCGCGACGACCTGGCCGATGGCGGCGCCGAAGCATTTCGCCGCAAGTGATCAACGCCATCCACGCCGAGAGCCCCGGCACCATCAGTCGAAGTGCTGACGCCGGACTTCCTGCGCAAGGACGGCGCCATCGAAACGGTGATGGCGGCGCAGCCCGAAGTCTTCAATCACAATCTGGAAACCGTGCCGCGGCTTTATCTGACGGTCCGGCCGGGCGCGCGCTATTTCACGTCGCTGCGGCTGCTGGAGCAGGCCAAGGAACTGATCCCGAAGGCTTCACCAAGTCCGGCCTGATGGTGGGTCTGGGCGAAAGCCGCGAAGAGATCATGCAGGTGATGGACGATCTGCGCGCCGCGCAAGGTGGATTTCCTCACCATCGGCCAATATCTCCAGCCCACCAGGAAGCATGCCAAGCTGGAACGCTTCTGGACGCCGGAGGAATTCGCCGGCCTGGAAGCATCGCCCGCGCCAAGGGCTTTCTGATGGTCTCGGCCTCGCCGCTGACGCGCTCCTCCTATCATGCCGACAGCGATTTCGCGGAGCTGAAGGCGGCGCGCGCATCGCCAAGGCGTGATCGCGCACCGCGAAACCCGCTTCGTTCCGTATCACGGCCGATCTGATGTATGCCGGTGGTCGCCGATGTCGAACGCTATCCCGAATTCCTGCCCTGGGTGGTGGCGCTGCGGTCTGTCGCGGCGCCGAGAAGGGCGCGCGAGATCCTGACCGCGGAAATGGCGGTGGGCTATGGCGGCCTGCGCGAGCGCTATACCAGCCGATGTGATGCTCGATCCCGCCGCGCGCACGCATCGATGTGGTCGCAGATCAAGGGGCCGTTCCAGCGCCTGGAAAATCACTGGCGCTTCACGCCCGAAGGCGACGGCGCCGAAGTGGATTTCCGCGTGGCGTTCGAATTCAACAGCCGGCTTCTGCAGATGGCGGCGGGTTCGGCGTTCGAGAAAGTGCTGCTGAAAATGACCGACGCCTTCGAGGCGCGGGCCGCCATCCTTTCCCGTCCTGGCCTGAGGCTATGATGCTTCAAACAGCGGGGAAACATCATGAACAGGATTCTCTGCGCCGCCGCGGCGCTGATCGCCTTCACGCTGCCGGCGTCGGCGAAGACCATCCTGTTCGTCGGCAACAGCTTCACCTTGGGGCCAGTCTCGCCGGTCGCATCATCTATCAAGCCCGACAGCGTGCACGATCTCAATCCGCCCAACGATCGCGGCCAGACGCTGGGCGGCGTGCCGGCGCTGTTCAAGGAATTCACCAAGGAAGCCGGGCCTCGACTACGACGTGAGCTCGAGACGGTGGGCGGCAAGGGTTTCGATTTCCACTATCGCCGAGAAGCACGCGTTGCTGGACAAGCCCTGGGACGAGGTGGTGATGCACGGCTACTCCACCCTCGACAAGGCCAATCCCGGCGATCCGCAGCTGCTGATTTCGTATTCGGCCAAGCAGATGGACCGACATGTTCCAGCGCCAAGAATCCCAATGTGAAAGTCTGGTTCAGCGCCACCTGGAGCCGCGCCGACCAGACCTAGCCCGACGATCGCGCCCTGGAAAGGCAAGCCGATCCAGCAGATGGGCAAGGACGTCTATGCCGGCTTCGAAAAGGCCAAGGCGGCGACGCCGCGATGTGACCGGCGATCGTTCCGGTGGGCCTGGCCTGGAACCGCGCCTGGGCGACCGGCGTGGCCGACAGCGATCCCTACCGCCGGCATCGCCGCGGGCAAGATCAATCTCTGGGCCTTGGACTCGCTATCACGCCAGCCGCCGGCTATTATCCTGGAGGCGCTGGTGGTTTCGGCCAGGTGACGGGCAAGGATCCGCTTGTCCCTGGGCGACCGCGAGACATGTGGCCGATGATCTGGGCTTCGCCACGCCGCAGACCCATGCGCTGGAGCAGGTCGCGCATGACGAGCTTGGCGGCGCATGGCGTCACCTCGCGGCGATGAAGTGCTTAGAGCGTGAAGAGCAGCGCGCGCAGCAGCTTCACGCGCTTCTCGCACGCTGGCGAGGCGCACTTCATCTGCGGCCGATATCGCCGAAGCGGCATTCGTGCGAAGTGACTCGCCGTGCGCCGCGGCAGCGGCGATATAGACCAGGCCCACCGGCTTCTCCGCGCGTGCCGCCGCCGGGACCGGCGATGCCGGTGACGGCGACCGCCAATTGTGCGCGGGAATGTTGCAGTGCGCCTTCGCGCCATGGCGCGGCAACCGCGTTCCGACACCGCGCCATGCTTGCGCGATCAAGGCCGCCGGCACGCCCAGCATCTCTTCCTTGGCTTCATTGGAATAGGTGACGAAGCCGCGCTCGACCACGTCGGACGAGCCGGGAATTTCGGTCAGCAGCGCCGGCGATCAATCCGCCGGTGCAGCTTTCGGCGGTGGCGATGCTGCAGCCCCTTGGCGCGCGCCGCCGTCCAGCAGCGTCTCGCGCCTGGGCCAGCAGCGCGGCGCGAAAACATCAGATGATCCGGAAATATTGCAGTGCGCCGCGACGATCAGCGCGCCCGCCATCAGCCCGGCCACCATGTCGTCGGCCATCACGCCCAGGCCGCCGGGCAGCTTTTCGTCCGCCCAGATACCGGCCAGGGCTTCCAGATGTCGAACAGGCGGAACAGCAGGAAGGCCAGCGCGAATGCCGGCAGCGGATGCCTGGCGCCGAAGCCCGACGAAATGCCCGCGCAGGCCAGCCATTGCCCCGCCAGTTCGTCGATCACGCATTCGGACGGATCCTCGCGGCCGGTCGCGCGCACATGATCGGCGCAGGCCAAGATGCCGATCAGCAAGCACGATCAGGCTGGCGCACGATCACGGCCATGCCGCCGCCGCCGTACAGCGCGATCAGGATGGCCAGCGGCACGGCGATGGTGCTCATGATGGTGCCCGGGGCGACGGGGAAATAGCCGATGCCGAACACCGAGGCGATGACGGTGGAGAAGTCTCATGGCAGCTCTTCATGGCAGTCGCACAGTGGCGATGGCCTGCGCGGCGAGGCCTTCGCGCCGGCCGGTATAGCCCATGCCTTCGGTGGTGGTGGCTTTCACGCTGACCCGGTCGATATCGAGCCCAGAATCTCGGCGATGCGGGCGCGCATGGCTTCGCGGTGCGGGCCGATCTTGGGCCGCTCGCAGATCAGGGTGACGTCGCAATGCAGGATCGCGCCGCCTTTGGCTCGCACCAGCTTGGCGGCATGATCGAGGAATTTCCAGCGACGGCGCGCCGCGCCAGCGTTCGTCGCGTGGGCGGAAAATGCTGGCCGATATCGCCGGCGCCGATGCAGCCCAGCATCGCATCGGTCAGGGCATGCAGGCCGGCATCGGCATCGGAATGGCCTTCCAGGCCGTGATCGTGCGGCACCTTCACGCCGCAGAGCCAGACATGATCGCCGGCGCGTGAAGCGGTGCGCGTCATAGCCCATGGCGCGTGCGGACGTCTCGCCGCGCGCCCAGCAAGCGTCTCGGCCAAGGCGAAATCCTCTTTCCGTCGTCACTTTCATATTGCTTCTCTTCGCCCGGCACCACTTCGCACCTGCAAATCCCGCCAGCTCGGCCAGCGCCATGTCGTCGGTGACGTCCTGCGCTGGCATGGTCGCGATGCGCCTTCAGGATTTCGGCAAAGCGAAATCCTTGCGGGGTCTGGGCGCGGTAAAGATTCGTCGCGCGGCACCGTCACCCAGCTTGCGCCGTCCTTGCGCGCGCAGCGTGTCGGCGACCGGCACCATCGGCACGGCGCCGTCGGCGCCAGCTTCCAGCGCGCGCGATCACCGCTGCGATCACGGCGCGGCGAGACCAGCGGCCGCGCCGCGTCATGGATCAGCACAAAGTCGGGCGCGTCCTTTGCCAGCGCTTCCAGGCCCAGCCGCACCGAATCCTGCCGCGTCGCGCCGCCGATGATGGGGGCAGGGGCGTCCGGCCCCATCGCCTGCGCGATAAAGCTGCTTCCTGGCCCGGCGCCGATCACCACCTGCACCGGCCAGCCGGCGAAAGCCTCCACGGTCCGGCGCAGCATCGGCTTGCCCGGCCAGACGCTTCATATTGTTTGGGCCCGGCCCGGCCGGCGCGCTCGCCCTTGCCGGCGGCGACGATCAAGACGGCGATGCTGCGGACATGTGCTCCGTGAAATCCCCTTGGGCCTGCCTAACATTTGTCGGGCGGCGCCTGGCGATAATTTGTTGCTGTGCCATACGATTTGCCTATATTATCAGCGCGTAACATATATGCTTAAACAATAGGCATAATTGATGCGGAGTCCTACCAAAGTTGCGACCGTCGCGGCCGACCTGGAATCCGGCACCATCGCCAATGCCTTGCCCATGCCGATCCTGCTGCTCGGGCCGCGAGCAGGAGATTATCTACGCCAATCCGGCCGCCGAGCAGTTCTTCGACACCGGCGCCGGCCATCCTGCTCAAGCAGACCCTGGCCGATCTGCTGCCGTTCGACTGCCCGCTGTTCCAGCTGGTCGCCCAGGCGCGGGAGCGCAACGCCTCGGCGGCCGAGCGCGACGTCGATCTGTCCACGCCCACGCCATGGCGAGCGCATCGCCGATGTCACGGTGACGCCGCTGCCCGAGCCGGAAGGCGCCATGGTGATCGACCTTGCAGGAGCGCAGCCTGGCCCAGCGCATGGACCGCCAGTTGATGGCGCGCGGCGCGGTGCGCTCGATGCACGGCATGGCGGCGGTGCTGGCGCATGAGATCAAGAATCCGCTGGCCGGCATCCGCGGCGCGGCGCAACTGCTGGAAGAAGCGCTGGCGCCCGACGAGCGCGAAATGACCCAGCTGATCTGCGCCGAAACCGACCGCATCCGCGGCCTGATCGACCGCATGGAAAGCTTCGGCGACACCCGCAGCTTTCACGCGCCATCCGGTGAACATCCATGAAGTGCTGGACCGGGTGCGCAAGGTGGCCGAATCCGGCTTCGCGCGCGGCGTCACCATCGTGGAAAATTTCGATCCCTCGCTGCCGCCGGTGTCGGGCGATCGCGACCAGCTGATCCAGGTCTTTCTCAACCTGGTGCGCAACGCCGCGGACGCGCTTGCCGGAAACCGGCGGCGAGATCACGCTCACCACCGGCTATCGGCCCGGCGTGCAAGTTCGGCGCCGGCGCTGGCGGGCGAGCGCGTGTCGCTGCCGCTGGAAGTGACGGTGCGCGACAATGGCGCGGGCGTGCCGGCCGATCTGATGCCCTACATCTTCGATCCCTTCGTCACCACCAAGCCGCGCGGCTCGGGCCTGGGCCTGGCGCTGGTCGCCAAGATCGTCGGCGACCATGGCGGCGTGATCGAATGCGACTCCGTTCCGCGGCCGCACCATTTTCCGCGTGCTGCTGCCGCAATCGCGCGGCGAGGAGACACTGATGGCCGCCACCATTCTTGTCTGCGACGACGACAGCGCCATCCGCACCGTGCTCAACCAGGCGCTGGGCCGCGCCGGCTATGATGTGCGCACCACCGGCACCGCCGCCGGGCTTGTGGCGCTGGATCTCGGCGGGCGAGGGCAATCTGGTCATCACCGATGTGGTGCTGCCCGATGAAAGCGGCTTCGACCTGATCCCGCGCATCAAGCGCATGCGGCCCGACCTGCCCATCGTGGTGATGAGCGCGCAGAACACGCTTGCTCACCGCCATCACCGCGGCCGAGCGCGGCGCCTTCGAATATCTGCCCAAGCCGTTCGACCTGAAGGAGCTGACCAGTGTGGTGCAGCGGGCGCTGGCCAGCCCGCAGCGCGCAAGCGCGAGCACCGGACGCGGAGCCGGCGAAGACCGGCTGCCGCTGATCGGCCGCTCGCCCGGCGATGCAGGAAATCTACCGCGTCATCGCGCGGCTGACCCAGACCGATCTCACCGTGATGATCATGGGCGAGAGCGGCACCGGCAAGGAACTGGTGGCGCGCGCGCTGCACGATTACGGCAAGCGCCGCCACGGCACGCTTCGTCGCCGTCAACATGGCGGCGATCCCCAAGGAACTGGTGGAAAGCGAATTGTTCGGCCATGAGCGCGGCGCCTTCACCGGCGCCACCAATCGCGGCGTCGGCCGCTTCGAGCAGGCCGAAGGCGGCACGCTGTTCCTGGACGAGATCGGCGACATGCCGCTGGAAGCGCAGACGCGGCTGCTGCGCGTGCTGCAGCAGGGCGAATACACCACCGTCGGCGGGCGCACGCCGATCAAGACCGATGTGCGCATCATCGCCGCCACCAACCGCGACCTGCGCCAGCTGATCAGCCAGGGCCTGTTCCGCGAGGACCTCTATTACCGCCTGAATGTCGTGCCGCTGCGCCTGCCGCCGTTGCGCGAGCGGGTCGAGGACATTCCCGATCTGGTGCGCCACTTCCTGCGCAAGGCGGAAGACGAGGGCCTGCCGCACAAGACGCCTGGACAATGACAGCGCTGGATCTGCTGCGCCGCCATCGCTGGCCCGGCAATGTGCGCGAGCTGGAAAATCTGATCCGGCGCCTGGCGGTGCTGCATTCGGGCGACACCATCCCCGCCGCGGCGGTCAGCGCCGAACTGAAGGAGCCGGCCAGGACCTTCGCGGCGGATGCAGGCGAGGGGCCGCAATCCCTGGCGGCCTCGGTGGAGCAATATCTGACCCAGTATTTCCTGGCCCAGGGCGACCGGCTGCCGCCGCCGGGCGTCTATGACCGCATCCTGCAGGAGGTGGAGCGGCCGCTGATCTCGATCTGCCTGGCCGCCACCCGGGGCAACCAGATCCGGGCGGCCCAGCTTCTGGGCCTGAACCGCAATACCCTGCGCAAGAAGATCCGGGATCTTGGGCTTGGAAGTCATCCGAGGGCTTGCGGACCGAATAGGCGAGGCGCAATCACGCCGACAGCGCAGGGCCGCGCGACGACAGCGACTCAAGCCGCTCGATGCCTGGGCTGCCGACGATGTCCGCAGCCCGAAATGCCCGTATTACCAGGATGTCCTCGAATTAAGTGCTTTGCTCACAGTAACGCTGTGATGAATTAAACACGCTGCATTCTTGCAACAGTGCTGTGCCTTGGCTACACTGCCGCAAATCAGGACCACGGTTCGGGGTGGGGCAGGTCCAACGGAAGACATGGCAAGCGAAACGACGTTCCCAGAGCGGCGCACCAGTCTGCGCGCGATGTCCCGGCCGTCGCAGCTCGCCTTTGGCGTCGGGCTGCTGGCGGTGCTGTCGGGCTGCGTCACCTATGCCATGCTGACCGGGCCTGACGCCCTACACGCCCGAGCCGCGCCGGGCTGATCGTCCTGCTCCTGATCAATCTCACGTTGGTGCCTGTCGCTGGGCGCGCTGATCGCCTGGCGGCTGGTGCGGCTGTGGGCGACGCGGCGCTCGGGCCGCGCCGGCGCGCGGCTGCATGTGCGGCTGGTGGCCTGGTTCTGCGCCATCGCGGTGGTGCCGGCCATCCTGGTCGCGATCTTCGCCGCGGTGACCCTCAATCTCGGCCTGGACGCCATGTTCTCCGGCCGGGTGAAGGACGCGCTGGGCAGCGCCGTCAATGTCGCGCAGCGTCTATGTCAACGAGCATGAAGCGCAGCATCATCGGCGACGCCGCTGAGATCGCCAACGCCATCCAGCGCGATCCGCAGCCTGTTCGACGCCGAACAAGCATGTCCAGGCCGGCCGTGTTGTTCGCCAAGCTCGACATCCATGACCAAGGATCGCGGTCTGCAGGCGTCCTATATCGCTGGACGGCAACGGCAGGATGCTGGCCTCGACCAAGCAGCAGTCGCTGAAAGATCCCAAGCCGCCTTCGGCCGCCGATCTCGCCCAGGCGCGCGACGGGCCGATCGTGGTGGATGCGACGCCCGACAACGGCACCGTCACCGCGCTGGTCCAGCTGCAGACCCTGAACGACGCCTATCTGCTGGTGGTGCGCGTGGTCGATCCCCAGGTGTTCGGCTATTACCGCCGCACCAAGGCCGCGGTCAGCGAATATAACCGGCTCGACCAGAACCGGTCGGAAGTGCAGCTGGTCTTCGCCGCGCTCTATGCCGTGGTCTCGCTGGTGATGCTGCTGGCGCGCGATCTGGTCGGGCCTGTGGGCCGCCAACCGGCTGGTGCAGGCCGATCTCCAGCCTGATCGGCGCCGCCGAGCGGGTGTCGGAAGGCGATCTCAACGCCCAGGTGCAGGTGGAGCGCGACGATGACGAGCTCGGCAGCCTGGGCCTCGCCTTCAACCGCATGACCCAGCAGCTCTCGGCCCAGCGCAGCGATCTGGTCGACGGCCAACCGCCTGAACGACGAGCGCCGCCGCTTCACCGAAACGGTGCTGTCGGGCGTCAGCGCCGGCGTGATCGGCCTGGACGGCGACGGCAACATCACCATCGTCAACCGCGCCGCCGCGCGCCTGCTCAATGCCGCGCCGGAGGAACTGGAAGGCCGCCACTATTCCGAAGCGGTGCCGGAACTGGCGGCGCTGATCCGCCGCGCCATGTCCGAGCCGGTGGGCCGGGCCGGCGGCGAGGTCAGCCATCAAGCGCGGCGGCGGCCACGCGCAGCTCTCAGCGTGCAGGTGTCCAGCGAGCGCGGCTGCGACCGACGGCTTTGTCGTCACCTTCGACGACATCACCGACCTGGTCGGCGCCCAGCGCACCGCCGCCTGGGCCGATGTGGCGCGCCGCATCGCCCATGAGATCAAGAATCCGCTGACCCCGATCCAGCTTTCGGCCGAGCGGCTGAAGCGCAAATATACCGGCGAGATCACCACCGATCCCGAAATCTTCCGCAATGCACCGACACCATCATCCGCCAGGTGGGCGATATCGGCCGCATGGTGGACGAGTTCTCGTCCTTCGCCCGCATGCCGGCGCCGGTGATGCGGCGCGAGAATGCCCAGGAACTGCTGCAGCAGGCGGTGTTCCTGCAGCGCGTCGCCCATCCGGACATCACCTTCGACGATCGACGGCGCCCAAGGAGCCGGTCTATTTCGAAGGCGACGGCCGCCTGGTCGCCCAGGCGCTGACCAATGTGCTCAAGAATGCGGGCGAGGGCATCGCCGCGCGCATCGCCAAGGGCGACGACGCGCCGGGCCGCATCGTCATCGCGCTCGAGCCGAACGACGCCGACTTCGCCTTCCGCGTCACCGACAATGGCGTCGGCCTGCCGCCGGAGCATCGCCACCGCCTGACCGAGCCCTATGTCACCACCCGCGCCAAGGGCACCGGGCCTGGGCCTGGCGATCGTGCGCAAGATCATGGAAGACCATGGCGGCGAGATCGCGCTGGACGATGCCGGAGAGCGGGCGAGGGCGCGGAAGTCACGCTGACCTTCCCCTTCGCGCAAAAGAACAGTACGTCAGAAAGGGAGTGAAGATGAGCAAGAACGGATCGCTGATCGCGTCTGAAATCCTGGTCGTCGACGACGAGGACGATATCCGCGACCTGATCGCGGGCATCCTGCAGCGACGAGGGCTATGCCACCCGCATGGCGGGCGACAGCGACGGCGCGCTGGCCGCCGTGCGCGCGCGCCGGCCGCAGCTGGTGATGCTCGACATCTGGCTGCAGGGCTCCAAGCTCGACGGCATCCAGGTGCTGGACACGCTCAAGCGCGAGCAGCCCGACCTGCCGGTGGTGATGATCTCCGGCCACGGCACCATCGAGACCGCGGTCGCCTCGATCAAGAAGGGCGCCTATGACTTCATCGAAAAGCCGTTCAAGGCCGACCGCCTGCTGCATGTGGTGGAGCGCGCGCTGGAAGCGGCGCGGCTCAAGCGCGAAGTGCAGGAACTGAAGCTCAAGGCCGGCGACGATGGCGAACTGGTCGGCAATTCCTCCGCCATCGCCCAGCTGCGCGCGCTGATCGACAAGATCGCGCCCACCAACAGCCGCGTGCTGATCTCCGGTCCCGCCGGTTCGGGCAAGGAAGTGGCGGCGCGCCTGATCCATGCCCGTTCGCGCCGCGCCGGCAACGCCTTTGTCGCCATCAATTGCGCCACCATGGCGCCCGACCGGCATCGAAGCCGAACTGTTCGGCGTGGAAAGCGGCGACGGCCCGCGCAAGATCGGCCTGTTCGAGCTGGCGCATAACGGCACGCTCTATCTGGACGAAGTCGCCGACATGCCGCTGGAGACCCAGGGCAAGATCCTGCGCGTGCTGATCGACCAGACCTTCACCCGCGTCGGCGGCACCGACGCGGGTGCAGGTGGATGCGCGCGTGATCTGCTCCACCACCCGCGATCTGCGCGCCGAGACCGAAGCCGGCCGCTTCCGCGAGGACCTCTATCACCGCCTGAATGTGGTGCCGGTGCGCGTTCCGTCGCTGGCCGAGCGGCGCGACGACATTCCCGTGCTGGTCGCGCATTTCATGAAGCGGCTGTCGGCGGCCGGCGGCCTTGCCGATGCGCGAGATCGGCGACGACGCCATGGCGGTGCTGCAGGCCCATAGCTGGCCCGGCAATGTCCGCCAGCTGCGCAACATCGTCGAGCGGCTGCTGATCCTGGCCAGCGACGATCGTCACCGAAGCGGTCACCGCCGACCTGCTGCCCACCGATCTGGGCAGCGGCAATGGCCTGGGGCGGCGGCAAGGGCGGCGATCTGATGATCTCGCTGCCGCTGCGCGAGGCGCGCGAGATTTTCGAGCGCGACTATCTGATGGCGCAGATCAACCGCTTCGGCGGCAACATCTCGCGCACCGCCGCCTTCATCGGCATGGAGCGCTCGGCGCTGCACCGCAAGCTGAAGTCGCTGGGCGTGGGCTCGGCGCAGAGCTTTCAACGCATGAACGGAAACACAATGAAGAAATGGACGGCATCGCGCGCGCCGGCGGGACGCGTCGCCTATGTCAATGGCCGCTATCTGCCGCATGGCCGCGCGGGCGTGCATATCGAGGACCGCGGCTGCAACTCGGCGACGGCATCTATGAAGTCGCCAACGTCGCTGGACGGCACGCCTGATCGACGAGGAAGCCGCATCTCGACCGGCTGGAGCGCTCGCTTGCGCGAACTCGGCATGGCCATGCCGATGGGCCGCGCCGGCGCTGAAGCTGGTGATGCGCGAGATGGTCGCGCCGCAACCGGGTGCGCGAACGGGCTTCTCTATCTGCAGGTGACGCGCGGCGCGGTGCGGCGCGACCATGCCGTCCCGACGATGCCGCCGCGGCCCACCCTGATCATGACCAGCGCGCGCCAGGATCACGGCGGCGCTGGCGACAGCGGCTGGACAAAGGGCATCGCGCGTGATCACCCAGCCCGACAGCGCTGGGGCCGCTGCGACATCAAGACGGTGCAGCTTCTGCCCAATCTTCTGGCCAAGACAGGCGGCGCGCAAGGCACGGCGCCTTGAGGCCTGGCTGGTGGACGAGCGACGGCTTCGTCACCGAAGGCGCCTCGACCAATGCCTGGATCGTGGACGAGGACGGGCAGTGGTCACCCGCGACTCTCCAACGACATCCTGCCGGGCGTCACCCGGCGGATGATGCTGGAAGCGGCCGCCGGAGGCGCAGCTGCAGTCGTGGAGCGCAAGTTCACCGTCGCGGAAGCCAAGAGGCGCGGGAAGCCTTCATCTCCTCGGCCACCGGGCGCGGCGATGCCGGTGGTGGCGATCGACGGCGATCCGATCGGCGACGGCAAGCCCGGGCCCGCTGACCCGGCGCATCCACGAGCTTTATGCCGCGCAAAGCGGGCATCGAAAGCTGAGCTGCATTACCGCGTTTTTTCCCTTTCGCAATTGCAGCAATCGCACTATGCTGGCTCAATGCGCCGCGGTCCCCGGCGGCGCACATAAACAAATGGGAAAACCCATGAGCGAAAAACAACAAAATCTTCAGGACACGTTCCTCAACGCGGTCCGCAAGAGCAAAGCCGCCGTCACCATCTTCCTGGTCAACGGCGTCAAGCTTCAGGGCAACATCACCTGGTTCGACAATTTCTGCGTGCTGCTGCGCCGCGACGGCCAGTCCCAGCTGGTCTACAAGCACGCCATCTCCACCATGATGCCGCTGGGCCCGATCCAGCTTCAGGACGAAGCCGCGCACGAAGCCGCCTGATCTTGACCAGGCGTAAAGAGAAGGCGGGTCGCGTCGGCCTTCGTCATTCATGTCGAGCCCAAGATCCGCGCGCGCGAGCGAGCGCTGCGCGATGCCGCAGGCGCGGCTGGAGGAAGCCGTCGGCCTGACCGCGCGCCATCGATCTGGATGTCGTGGAAGCCAGGATCGCGCCGCTGGCCCGGCCGACGCCCGCCACCCTGTTCGGCACGGGCAAGGTGGACGGAGATCGCCGCCGCTGGCCAAGGCGCTGCGAGCCCGAAGTCGATGATCGTCAACGCCCATCTCACGCCGGTGCAGCAGCGCAATCTGGAGAAGGCCTGGAACAGCCAAGGTGCTCGACCGCACCGCGCTGATCCTGGAGATCTTCGGCGAGCGCGCCGCAGACCCGGGAAGGCCGGCTGCAGGTCGAGCTGGCGCATCTCACCTATCAGCGCTCGCGGCTGGTGCGGCAGCTGGACCCATCTGGAGCGCCAGCGCGGCGGCTTCGGCTTCCTGGGCGGCCCCGGCGAAACCCAGATCGAGAGCCGACCGCCGCCTGATCGGCGACCGCATCGTGCAAGATCAAGAACGAGCTGGAAGAGGTCAAGCGCACCCGCGCCCTGCACCGCCAGGCGCGCAAGCGGGTGCCGTTCCCGGTGATCGCGCTGGTCGGCTACACCAATGCCGGCAAGTCCACCCTGTTCAACCGCCTGACCGAAGCCGAGGTGCTGGCCAAGGACCTGCTGTTCGCCACCCTCGATCCCACCATGCGGGGCGTGAAGCTGCCGGACGGGCACCAGGGTCATCCTGTCCGACACGGTGGGCTTCATCGCCGACCTGCCCACCGAGCTGGTCGCGGCCTTCCGCGCCACCCTGGAGGAGGTGCTGGAGGCCGACGTGATCGCCCATGTCCGCGACGCCGCCCATGACGAAAGCGACGCCCAGAAGGCCGATGTGCTGAAGGTGCTGGCCGAGCTGGGCGTGCCGGAGGACCGGCCGATGATCGAGGTCCTGAACAAGATCGACCTGCTGCCGGACGAAGCCCGCGGCGGGCCTGCTCGCCGGCAACCGGCGGGGCAAGCGCGCGGTGGCGGTTTCGGCGCTCACCGGCGAAGGGCTGGACGACGCTTCTGGACCGGCTTCGAAGCCGAGGTGACGCATGACAACATCGGCCTGGACCTGAACCTGGAGGCCAGCGACGGCGCCAGCCTGGCCTGGGTCTATCGCCATGCCCAGGTGACTGAAGCGGCGCGAGCGGGCGGCAACCGATCGCCCTGTCGCTTCAGGATTTCTCCACAGGACCTGGGCCGTTTCCAAGACCGCTTTCCCGGAAAAATCGAGCTTTCCCAACAGATTGCCGCGTGATTCCTGATGTGAACTGGATAGGAGCAGGGGCCTGTGGATAGTTTAACCCTCGGCCTGCTTCGCCTTCTGCCAGAGCGCTTCCATCTCATCCAGGCTGGCGTCGGCCGGGTCGCGGCCTTGGGCCGCCAGCGCGGCCTCGATGAAATGGAAGCGGCGGGTGAATTTGGCGTTGGCGGCGCGCAGGGCGGCTTCCGGATCCACCTTCAGATGCCGGGCCAGGTTGGCGACCACGAACAGCAGGTCGCCGATCTCTTCCTCGCGCTTCGTCCTGGGTCTGCCCGGCATCCACCACTTCGCGGGCTTCCTCGGCGATCTTGTCCACCACCTTGGCGGCATTGTCCCAGTCGAAGCCGACGCTTGAGGCGCGGCGTTGAAGCTTTTCGGCGCGGAGCAGCGCGGGCAGGGCGCATGGGCACATCGTCCAGGATGCTGGTCTTGTCCTTGGTCTTGGCTTTGCGTTCCGCCGCCTTCAGCTCCTCCCAGGCCAGCTTCTGGCTGTGCGGCATCCGCTTGGCGCGTCGGCGTCGCCAAAGACATGGGGATGGCGGCGGATCATCTTGGCGGTGACGGCCTCGACCACGTCGCCGAAATCGAACAGGCCGGCTTCCTCGGCCATGCGGGCATGGAACACGACCTGGAACAGCAGATCGCCCAGTTCGTCGGGCAGCGCCTTGAAGTCCTTGTCCTCGATGGCTGGCGGCGACCTCATAGGCTTCCTCGACCGTGTAAGGCGCGATGGTCTCGAAGTTCTGCGCGCGGTCCCAGGGACAGCCATCGGGCCGCGCAGCCGGCGCATGATCTCGAGCAGCACGGCGATGTCGCGGCTGGGCGCTGATTTTGGGTGTTGGGGGGGATTCGGCATGATCCGATTGGAATAGGGACCTTCGAGCCTGGCAAGTGCGCATGCGGGCCATTGTGCAAGGCTGGCGCCGGACCTAATGCTTACAGGCCAATTGTGGGGGCTCAACATATGACGATTTCACGCCGCGCGGCCGTAACAGGCGCGCTGACGGCATCGCTCGCGGCTGCGGCCAGCGGAAGCGCCAAAGGGCAGGTGACAAAGTTGGAGCCTACAGGTCAGGAGACGTTGGGGCCGTTTTACCCCGTGCGCGCGCCTGCCTCACACGATTTGGACCTTACGCATTTCCCGGGCCGCCAAGGCCGCGCGCTGGGGCAGGTGATTCAGATCACCGGCCGAGTGTTGGATACGTCGGGGCGGCCGCTACCTCAGGCCGCGATCACCATCTGGCAGGCCAACGCCGCCGGACGTTACACCAATCCAGTGGACGACAATCCGGCGCCGCTCGATCCCAATTTCCTGGGCTTTGTCTCATTCAAGGTAGGGCCTGACGGCAGTTATCGGCTGCGCACTGTCAAACCGGGCGCTTATCCCGAGCCATCTGGCACAATTCGGACGCCGCATGTCCATTTCGAAGTCACCAACGCCGACTACCGGCTGGTCGCCCAGATGTATTTTCCCGGCGAAAAGCTGAACCGGAATGATTTGCTGCTATCGACGCTGGCGGCGCGCCACCGCGATCCGGACGCTGCCATCTGCAGGCCCACCACGACCAGCGAACCCGGCGTGACTGCTTTCACCTGGGACATCGTCCTGCTGACCTGAAGGGCGGGACCGACGGGCGGCCCAATCTGGGCCACGCCCAGAATTCTCGTATAAGTAATATTATGTTAAATTATAACTGGGATCGGGCTTCGGCCCAAGTAAAAGCGGCCCAAGTAAAAGTTGCCCGCGGCCAGCGGAGCAAGTCTGGGGACGGGTCAAGCCAAGACCGTTCCGGGTTGCTCCATGACGTCCGTTTCATACGTCAAATTCAACACCAGGGTCCCTAGCGCGAGAATGGTAACGTTCTAATACGGTAACTTGGGTCTTCGAGGACGAGAGCATGGCGAAGTTTGTCTTCGGAATGAACCTGTCCCTGGACGGCTATGTCGACCATATGGAAATGAAGACGGGGCCCACCCTCTTTCGTCATTGGATCGAGCGCGTCCGCAATCTGACCGGCAGCCTGTATGGCCGCCGCATGTACGAGATCATGCGCTATTGGGATGAAGACCATCCCGAGTGGACTGCGGACCATCGTGAGTTCGCGGAAGCCTGGCGCAACCAACCGAAATGGGTTGCATCGCGCTCGCTGAAGGCCGTCGGCCCCAACGCCACGCTCATTTCGGATGACATCGAGGCCGCGATGCGGGACTTGAAGGCCCGGCAGGCCGGCGAGATCGGTGTCTCCGGACCGCACCTGGCGGGAAGCCTGACCAAGCTTGGTCTCATCGATGAGTACCGGCTTTATTTCCATCCCGTCGTGCTGGGGCGTGGTACGCCATTCTTTGCCGGTCCGCGGCCGCCGCTCCGCCTTGTTTCCGCCGATCGCGTTGGCGACGACACGATGAGACTGATCTATGCCCCAGCTTGATAAACGCGAAGAAAAAGGAGGCGCCCGGTGCGCCGCTTAGCCAGATTAACCCCCGCCCATATCGCAATTTTGGTAGCGCTGGGCGCGCTCTTGATATGGCTGTTCAGCCGCTATCCAGGCTGAGCCATCGTGCATGGGGTGCCGCCACCGGGGCATGCCCCGGCGCTGGGCCGTTCGTTACCACCACGCCACCAGCCACCGCGGCTGACCGTCCCAGGAAATGACCTGGCGTGAAGCGTTGCGCGTCGGGAAAAGAAAGGCGTCGAGCATCCGCACCTGGGGCCAATGCACGCTCACCATGCGTCTTTGGCCGAGCCGGTCCATCATGTCGAGCGCGCGAGGTATATCCTTCAAATAATAGATGATCTCGAACGCCGTCACCAGGTCGAAACGTTCCTCGGTGCCGATATCCGGCAATTTCCCGGTCGAGAAACCTGCTTTCGGATTGTTTGCGAACCTGCGGCGCGCGCGTTCGACGGCGGTCGGGCTGATGTCCACGCCCTGCACCTTGTCCGCCAGTTTCAACAGCCACTCGGTCTGGTCGCCCTCGCCCGCGCCGATCTCAAGGATCGTTCCGACCGGCCCGTTTCGCTCACGGATGATGCGGTTGGTTTCCTCGAAGCGATGAATCTCGCTTGGGGTATCGAAGCGCCAAGGATTTTCGGTGGCGTATAACCGCTCCCATCGGGAGATGGGATGGGCGGCATATTGCCCAAGCGCGCGGATCAGTTTTTTCATCTCCGGCGCGCGTGAAAAATCAGCGCTTCGGCATCCGCTTTATCACGGTCTTGTCGGCGCGCTTCATGGCCGCCTGTTCCGCCTTGGTCATCAGACGGACGGGATGCGGTTTAACCTTCGCTTTGGGCGTGACTGGCTTGGTTGGCATTTTCTGATTCCACTTGAAATTATGGCTTCCCTAGGTCTGGGGCCTTTGGCCCGGCGGCGCAAGATCCATCGCACACGATGTGGCGGCAATTCCGCCAAGGTTCATCAAATTTCCCAACCTGGATGAGCTATGCTATCCACCCGCTCATGAAAGACAAAGACTCCAGCGCCAAAGACATGAAACGTCGCGCCGAAGCGGCCTTGAAGCGGCTGAAGGCGGCCAAGGCGCACCTGCCGAACGACAATGCCGGCCGCGCGCAGAATCATAAGGGCAACAAGGTCCAGCCCGCGAAGCAACGGAACAAGCTCCAGAAGGGCCGCTAGCGGATCCGCCCAATGGCTTCCAGCAACGCCAGAATGTGGCACAGCTAGTCCGGTTGAATTTCGTTGCAGACATCGCAGACGATGACCGGTTCGCCATTCGCGGCCCGGTCCTCCTCACAATGAAATCCGCTTGAGACGTTCAGGTAGGCCCGGGCGGAGCCCAATTTCCGGCTGCCATCCGTGCCCTCTTCCCAATGCCGTGCGCCTTTTTGACCGCAATTGCTGCACTGGAAAGCGACCGCGAATTTGACGGCATCAACCATCCCATGACCTACGCCCGTTTTCATCGAACACCTATTCGTCCGGCTCGGAACACCGGGCTCCGTTCCGCGCAATGTCTCGTGAAGGCCCCCTCACGCGCTCCAATGGCCGCTTGTGCTCTTGGTCTTGAGCGTCTTAAAGGCTTCGCCCGCGCGCGCATCGGCGTGGGAGAATTGCGGCGAATTCATGCCGTGGGTGGCCAGCGCTTCCCAGGCCGAGTTCAGCTTGTCTACATACTCCTTATAATATTTGGCGAATTCCTGCGGATCGGCCATCGCGATATCTCCTGCTGCGTGCCGTGACGGATCAGGCCCGCTTCTTTTCGATCAGGGCGCGGATGCGGTCCCAGATCGCCGTGCATTTGTCGTCTTCGGCCGCGAACTGATCGGAATCCATGCCGCGCATATGCATGACGGACGATGCCCGCTCCACCGCCAAGGTGAGCCTCTCGTAGAGGCCGATCAGCTCCTTGGACTCATCCAAATTCAGCGTGGTCATGGCCGCTTTATAGCACCGGCAAGGCAGGCCGGCGAGCGCCGCCCCTATTTCGCGGGCACGCGCGTGACGGTGAAATTCTTGAGTTGATCGGCGGCGGGCTGGAAATCGGGGGCGATCTCCAGCGCCTTCTTGTAATCCAAATAGGATTCCTTGATGCGGCCCAGATAAAACTCGGCCACCCCGCGATTGAAGTAACCGACATGCTCGTAAGAGAGCCCCAGCGCGATCCCCTTGTTGATGTCCGTCATCGCCTCGTCATAGCGTTTGAGGCGGATCAAGGCTGCGCCGCGGTCGACATAACCGTCGCCCAGACCGGGCTGGATGGTGACGCCCTCGTCATAATCGCGCATCGCGTCGTCGATCCGGCCCAGCGCCACTTTCATGGTTCCGCGGTTGATGATAAGTGCCCGCGCGCTGGGCGGGATCGAGCGCTTCCTCGGCAAGAGCCTGATCGCAAGTGGCAATGCCGCGCACAGGATCATTCCCCGCCTTGGCCATCAGGAAACAATCATGCGCCAAGGCGCGAACCCAGGACCATCACCAGGGCCCGGGCCGGAGCCGGTACCAGCAGAAGCGCCGCGCCCAGCAGGACGACGGCGGCCTTCATCGCGCGGCCGGCACGACCTTGAAGCGCGCGAGCTGGCGTTCGGCCGGTGCATAGTCCGGCTTGATCATCAACGCCTGCCTGTAGTCGCGATAGGCGGCGTCATACTGGCCGGCGTCATCCTCGATCGCGCCACGGCTGTAATAGGCGATCTGCAGATTGGTGGCGCCCAGCGCGATCCCTTGGTTGATCGCGGCCATCGCGTCATTGGGCCGCTTCTCGGCGATCAAGACCAGCGCGCGATTGAGATAGGCGTCGCCCAGACTGGGGTTGTTGTGGAGCGCGATGCCGAAATCCGACAGCGCGCCACTATTATCGCCCAAATCGGCGCGGATGATGCCGCGATTGACGAAGGTCTGGGCGCGGTAGGTCGTCATCGGATCGATCACCGCAGTATTGCAGTGTTCCAACCCGAATCTCAGGTCCGCTCCGTTTTGCGCGGTGTTGAAGCATTGCTGCGCGGCATTGGTGGCGTAAATGATTTGTACGCCCGAACGGTCGGTGGTCGGGCATGGTGCCCTCGACGGCGAAGGCTGCGCCGGCGGCGCCAAGCGCGAAAGACGGCGGAAAGCAGAGCAAGACGTTTCATCGTAATCCTCCCGAACCAGAGAAAGCCTGCAAGGCGGATTATAGCACAATCCGCGCCGGTCGGCCTAAACTCTATAAAGTGAGGAAATCCAGGCACATGCCGTCATAAGCCGGCTCGACGCCCGGCGGCAGTTCGCCGCGTCAGCGTCTCGTAATCCATGTCCACATGCATGTTGGTGAGGATGGCGCGCTTGGGCTTCACCCGCGCGATCCATTCCAGGGTCCGCGCCAGATGGGCATGGCTGGGATGGGGCGTGTGGCGCAGCGCATCCACGATCCAGCATTCCACGCCTTCCAGCGCCGCGAAGGCCGCCTCGTCCAGCCCGTCCACATCGCGGCGAATAGGCCACCGGGCCGAAGCGGAAGCCCAGGCTGCGGATGCGGCCATGGCCCTGGCCGAAGGCGCGCACCGGCACCGCGCCGCCCGCGCCCGCGATCGCGAAAGGCTGGAACGGTTCGGGAATTTCATGGGCGTTGAGGATGGGCGGATAGTCGCTGCCCGGCGGGCTGGACGAAGCAATAGCCGAATTTCGGCCATCACGCTCGTCCAGGTCGGCGCGGTCGGCCCACACATCGACGCGCTTGCGGGCGTTGAGGGTGATGACGCGCAGATCGTCCATGCCATGCAGCTGGTCGGCATGGTCGTGGGTGATCAGCACGCCATCCAGCCGGCCGATCCGCGCGTCCAGCAATCTGCTCGCGCATGTCGGGCGAGGTGTCCACCAGCACGCGCGTTTCGCCGGCGTCGGATTTCCGCGTGCACCAGGATGGAACAGCGGCGGCGGCGGTTCTTGGGATTGGCGGGATCGCAGGCGCCCCAATTGCCGGCCTCGTCCGGGCCGCCCAGGCGCGGCACGCCGCCGGACGAGCCGCAGCCCAGGATGCGCACTTCAAGCATGTCGGTCATGCCGGGCCGCTTCACTTTGGAGAACAGCCGGAAGAAATTGTCGGTGGTGGCGGCGGCCAGTTCGTCTTCGCTCACGCCTTTCAGCTCGGCCAGCATCGCGGCGGTATGCACGACAAAGGCGGGCTCGTTGGTCTTGCCCCGGTGCGGCACCGGCGCCAGGAACGGCGCGTCGGTTTCCACCAGCAGCCGGTCCAGCGGCACGGTCTTGATCACGTCGCGCAAGCGCATCGGAATTCTTGAAGGTGGCGATGCCGGAGACGGAAATATAAAGCCCCAGCGCCAGCGCCGCGTCGGCCAGCCTCTGCGTGCCGGTGAAGCAATGGATCAGGCCGGTGAAGGCGCCCTTCGCCATCTCCTCTTCCAGCACGCGCGATGGTGTCGTCATCGGCGTCGCGGGTATGGACGATCACCGGCAGACCCGTTTCGCGCGCCGCCGCGATATGGGCGCGGAAATTCGCGATCTGCTGCGGCTCGCGCGGGCGAATGTTCGTAATAATAATCCAGCCCGGTCTCGCCGATCGCCACCACCTTGGGATGGCTGGTTTCGGCCAGCAGCAGCGCGGCATCCGTCGAGCAATTCCTTCTCCGCTTCATGCGGATGGACGCCGACGCTGCACCAGACATCGGCGAAATTGCTCCGCCACCGCGCGCACGCCGGGAAAGCGCTTGAGTTCGGTGCCGATGCTGACGCAGACGCCGACGCCGGCGGCGCGGGCGCGCGCCACCACGGCGTCCACCTTGCCGGCATAGTCGGGAAAATCCAGATGGCAATGGCTGTCCACCAGCATGGCATCGGCGGCATCAAAGCGTGCCCGCCCGCGCGGCGTGGCCGCCAGATCGCGCGCGGCGCTGAGCACGGTCTGGCGCGGCTCCAGATTCAGGCCGCGCGCGCGGGCGAAATTCTCTTCCAGCCGGGCCAGCAGCGACGTCCAGCGCTCGAGATCTGCGCGCCGACTGATGGGCGCGGGCGCGGATGCGCGCCGCCAGGCCTCGGTCAGGAAATCGCCGAAGCGCGCCAGCCCGTCGCGGATGCGCCAGAGCCTCTCGCCCAAGGCCAGCAGCGCGAGCAGATCGGGCGCGGACGCGCTTTCGATCAGTCGGTCGGCCTCCGCCGCCAGTTCGCCGCCCCTCGCCGTCCGCCAGCGCCAGCGCCGCGCCGATCGAGCCGCCGGACAGCCGCGCCAGCGACGCGCGTTCGTCCGCGCCGGCGTCAGGCAGATGCGTCTTCAACGCATCCGCCACGGTCGCTTCATCCAGCGGGCGCAGATCCAGCCGCTGGCAGCGCGAGCGGATGGTCGGCAGCAAGCGGCCGGGCGTGTTGGCCAGCAGCAGCAGCATGGCGCGCGATGGGCGGCTCTTCCAGCATCTTCAGCAGCGCATTGGCGGCGTTGTCGTTCATGTCGTCGGCGGTATCGACGATGGCGACGCGCCAGCCGCCCGCGCCCGAGGTCATGCCGAAGAAATCCGGCCAGCCGGCGGACTTCGTCCACCGGCAGTTCGGTCATCAGCTTGCCGGTCGTTCGGATTGATGCCGCGCTTCAGGACCAGCAGGCCCGGGATGCGACCGCGCCGCGACCTGGATGCGCGTCGGGATCGTTCGGCCGGCACCGACAGATCTTCCGGCCCCGGTATCGCGCGCGCCATAGGCCAGCAGATAGCGCGCGATGCGATAGGCCAGGGTCGCCTTGCCGATGCCCGGCGGGCCGGAGATCAGCCAGCCCTGGGCGGCTTGCCGCCGCGGATGGCGCGGGCGGCGCGGCGCCAGCGCCACATCCTGGCCGACCAGGATCGTGAGGTCTCGCGGGGATGGGGAAACCCTCGATGCGGTCGCTGTCGTCGGGTTCGCTGATGCGCGCGCGTTTGGCCATGACGCGCGCTTATAGAACCAGAAACGGCGCGCGGCACGGCCGCCCAGATCGCCGCCGCCACCTGCGTCCTCGGCTGCCGGCGGCGTCGATCACCGCGGCAGCGGTCGGGATGGCGCCTGGCGATGTCGAGAAAGGCCTGGCGCAGCCTTTCATGGAAATCGCGGTCGAATTTCTCGAAGCGGGTTTCCGCGCCGCCGCGCGCCCCTGCGCGCTTCAGGCCGGTGTCGACATCGATGTCCAGGACCAGAGTGAAGTCGGGCTTGAAATCGTCCAGCACCACCGCAGTCGATGCGCCGGATGGTTTCGCGCGCCACGCCCCGCCCGCGCCCTGATAGGCAAAGGTGGAATCGGTGAAGCGGTCGCGAGATCACCCATTTGCCCGCCAGCAAGGCCGGGCCGATGGTGCGCGCCACATGGTCGGCGCGGGCGGCATAGATCAGAAGCGTCTCGGTGAGCGCATCCCAGCGGCCCGGCTCGCCATTGACCAGCAGCGCGCGGATTTCCTCGGCGCCCGGCGAGCCGCCCGGCTCGCGGGTGGTGAGCGCGGCGATGCCCTTGGCTTCCAGCGCGGCCGCCAGGCGCTTGACCTGGGTGGACTTGCCGCTGCCCTCGCCGCCTTCCAGGGTGATGAAGCGCCCCGCCATCCGTGCCCCCGTCAATGCTTGCCGAACATGCTGTTCCAGGCGCGCGCGAAGATGCTGGCCCGGTCCACAGTCTGGGCGGCATAGACCGGCACAGTCATGGCCGGGAAATCCGGCGCGGTGACCGTCATGGTGCCGACCTTCTGGCCCTGGCGATCGGCGCCGTCAGGCCGGGATCCGGCTTCACCATCGGTCTTCAGCCCGGCATGGGAATCCACCTGCATGGTGACGGCGACGGCGCTTGCGCGGCGTCACCGGCACGGTGGGCTGTGTGCCGTCCATTCACCGCCGCCTGCCCCACCACCTGATTGGCGCTGGTGACCGGAGTAGTGAGCGGAATTCGCGGAACGCCATGTCCATCACCCGGCCGGCTTCCTCGGCGCGCTTGATGTTGGGGAAATAGTCATTGTTGTACTGGGGATAGCGCAATCCGTTGAGAACCAGGATGAGGCGCTGGCATTGCTCGCGCTTGGCCGAAATGGTGATGCCATAACCGGCCGCATCGGTGTGGCCGGTCTTGAGGCCGTCGGCGCCCGGCAGCTGGCCCAGCACCAGGTCGCGGTTGGGCTGGTGTGATGTTGTGCCAGACGAAGCTCGTTCTCGCTGAAATAGTGATAATATTGCGGATAGTCGCGGATCAGGTGGCGCGCCAGCTTGGCGAGGTCGAGCGCGCTCATCAGCTGGCCGGGCGGGTCGGGCAAGCCGTCGGGATTGACGAAGTGGGATTGGGCCAGGCCCAGCTCCTTGGCCCGCTTGTTCATCAGGTCGACAAAGCCTTCGACGGTGCCGCCCAGGCCTTCGGCCACCACGACGCAGGCGTCGTTGCCCGACTGGATGATGATGCCGCGGATCAGGTCTTCGACCGCGATGCGGGTGCCCAGCTCGACGAACATCTTGGAGCCCTGGGTGCGCCAGGCGCGCTCGGACACCGGCAGCGTGTCGGTGAGCTTGATGCGGCCGTCCTTCAGGCGCTGGAACAGAAGCTCCAGGGTCATCAGCTTGGACATCGAGGCCGGCGGCATCGGCACCAAGCCGTCCTTCTGCCACAGCACCTGGCCGGTCGCCGCGTCCATCAGCAGGCGCGTGCTCGGCGCTGGTGTCGATGGCCGGCGACGCGCCGGCAGCGTGGCGAAAGCCGAACAGAGGACAGGAGCAGATCAGGAAAAGCGGCGCATGCATGTTGACTCCGTGACGGCATTATTGATCGACGACGATATGGGCGTCGTTGCTGCCCGCCCCGGTGATACGGGACAGCGCGGCGTCGGCATCCTCGACCGAATTCAGCGGGCCGGTGCGCACTCTATAGAGCGTCTGTCCGTTCCGTTGAAGGGTGGAAATCCGCAAGTCCCCGCCCAGCTTCGACAAAAGCGTCTTGGCATTCTCCAGCTTGGAGAAAGCGCCGACCTGGACATAGAGATGGGTCGCGGCGGGAACCGGAACCTGGGTCACCTGGCCGGTGGGCTGGTTGGACGCGACCTGCATGGGCGGCGAGCGGCGCCGGCGTCGGCATGGCGTGTTCGCGTCGACCGGCGGCGCCACGGCGGCGCCCGGCACGATGCCGAGCGCCGCGGTGTCCACCTTGGCGGTGGGCGCGGCGGGCAAGCGCGATGGCGATTTCGGGCGGGGTTTCGGGCGGCGGC
The DNA here is from genome assembly GCA_963766265.1 of uncultured Alphaproteobacteria bacterium. Lineage (GTDB taxonomy): Bacteria > Pseudomonadota > Alphaproteobacteria > Micropepsales > Micropepsaceae > Rhizomicrobium. The sequence goes on along the minus strand of CAVXYX010000004.1, from coordinate 1,307,850 downwards.
GGTCGCCGCCTTCAAGATCGGCGCGGCCCAGATAGGTCACGCGCACCCGCGCGGTGCCGGTCTGCACCACATCCAGCAATTCGGCGGCATGGCGCGGACAGATCGATGATGCGGCCGCGCGCATAAGGCCCGCGGTCGTTGACCCGCACGACGATCGATTTGCCGTTGTCCAGATTGGTGACCCGCACATTGACCGGCATGGGCAAGGTGCGATGCGCGGCGGTCAGCGCGTTGCCGTCATAGATTTCGCCATTGGCGGTGTATTTGCCGTAGAAGGTCGGCCCATACCAGGAGGCGATGCCGGTCTCGTCATAGTCCGGCTGCTCGCGCGGGTAATACCAGACATTGTCGATCTGATAGGGATTGCCGACCTTGTAGACCCCGGCATTGGGCGGTACCGTCACAATCGGACGCGACGGCGGAGGCGGCGGAGGTGTTGACGTGGCGCACGCCGCCGTCAGGAGGCCGAAGCCAGCCACGGCGGCGAAAGATCGCAGAGAACGCATCAAACGGAATCAATCGTGGGGGCTCGAGCCCGACGCTAAAGTATGGGGCGGCGCGGTGCAAAGCCTGATGGCCTATATTGCATCATCGTTGCAAGGGCTTAATTGAGTAAGGAGCGGCGTGTCTCGCCGGGGGTGCCCCGTGTTCCACGCGTTATTTCGGCGGGAATGCCTTGGTCAGATAGGCGGTGATGGCGGCGAAGTCGGCGTCGCTGCCTTGAGCCCCGCCGTTGGCCATCTGGTCCACCATCTGCTTCCAGCCTTCCGCGTCCAGATCTTAGTCGCGAAAACGGCGGGATCGTGGCATTTGCCACAGACCCGCATCGTCACGTCGCGGCCCTCGCCTGGCGGCAATTGCCGCGCCCCCGGCTGGCGGCGGGGTCTGCGCCGCCGCCGCCAGAGTGAGAAAAAAAAAGCCGGCGGCGGCGAAGAGAGCGATGCATGACAAATCCGTAGTGCGTGTTGTATTTCTTTGGCAGAGCCCAGACGATCAACTCGTCGCCGGTGACCTCGGTGGTGGCGGTGCCGATGCCGCCGCCGGTGGCCACCGCGGCGATGTATTGCCGGCCGTCCGCGCGCCCGATAGGTGATCGGGGAATCCTCGATCGAAGAATCGAGCTTGGTCTCCCACACCTTCTCGCCGGTCGCGGTCTTGAAGGCGCGGAAGCGGTTGTCGTCGGTGGCGCCGAGGAAGGTCAGGCCCCGGCCGTGGTGAAAGCGCCGCTGCCGGTGGGACGGCCGGTGTTCTGGTATTGCGGCGCCAGCATGTCGGAAACGCCCACGCTCTTGTCATAGACGACATCGCCGGTATCCATGTTGACCGCGACCAGCTCGCCCCAGGGCGTCGGGCCGCAGAGCAGATGATGCTCCACATCGCCGAAGCGGCGCAGGCCCGCCAGCGGACCCTGGTTTCTCCAGGCTGCCGTCAGGCCGCTGCATCAGCCGCATCGGCTGGAACACGTTGCTGACATTGGTGACGAAGAGATTGAGCTTGGGATCGAAGGTGCCGCCCCAGAAATTCACCCCGCCCGCCGGTCCCGGAGGCGACATGGAATATTGGTTCCTTGGCGATGGGCATGAAGGGCCCGCCCAGCTTCATATGGTTGTCGTCCACCATATGCTCGCAATAGGACTGAAGCGTCGGATCGCCCTTGTAGAGATTGTCGCGCGCAGACGGTGTGCTGGCCGATCGGCCGCGGGCTTGGTGGGGAAAGGCTGGGTCGGCGACATCTTCTCGCCGGGCACGTCGGAAGCCGGCACCGGGCGTTCCTCGACCGGGAAGATCGGCTTGCCGGTGACGCGGTCCAGGGTGAAGAGCAGCGACGCCTTGTCCATCGCCATCACCGCCGGAATGGTCTTGCCGCCATGGCGGATGTTCACCAGCAGCGGCGCTTCGGGCGCGTCATAGTCCCAGGCGTCGTGATGCACCATCTGGAAGTGCCAGAGATATTTGCCGGTGTCGGCGTTCACCGCCACCACCGAGGAGCCGAACAACCCGTTGCCCGGCCGGTCGATGCCGACGCGGTCATTGTTGGGCGCGCCCAGCGGCATGAAGAGAATGCCGCGCTGCTTCGTCCACCGAGAAATAGCCCCAGGTGTTGACGCCGGAGCGGGCGATGGTGGATTCCGGTTCGTCCCAGCTGTCATAGCCGACTTCGCCCGGGCGCGGCACGGTGTGGAAGGTCCAGACCAGCTTGCCGGTCCTGGCGTCGAAGGCGCGGGTGTCGCCGGCGGGGCCCGCGCCGCCTTCCGAGCCGCCGGGGCCTTCGCCGGTGCCGGCGCCGATGATGAGCAGGTTCTTGTAGATCGCCGGCGCCTGCAGAATGCTGTAGGGCACCTTGAAGCCGTTCATCACTTCGGGCGTCTTGACGTCCACCATGCCGTTGCTGCCGAAGCGCGGTGTTGATGGTGCCGTCCGCGGCATTCAGCTCATAGAGCAGGCCGCTGCTCGGTGCCGAAGATGATCTGGGGCTTGATCTTGCCGTCGCCGGGCCAATAGGAAATGCCGCGCTTGGCCGGCGTGTCGTCGTTGGGGAGCTTGAATTTCCACTTCACCTCGCCGGTGGTGGCGTTGAGCGCGATCACTTCGCCATAGGGCGAGCCCATGATACAGGGTGTTGCCGATGACGATCGGGAATGGATTCGTCATAACGCAGGCGGCCGGTGAAACCGTTGGGCTTGAGGTGATAGATCCAGACCTGCGTCAGATTCTTGACGTTGCCGGCATTGACCTGGGTCAGCGGCGAATAGCGCACCGACGCTGTTGTCATGATTGGCGGACGGCCAGTCCGTCCGGGTTGCGTCGCCGCGGCGCCGGCCGCCAGCGTCATCGCCAGCAACGGATACGGAAAAGCCAAAGCGCCTTTTTGATCTTCGACATATTTCGCCCCCGAAATAATCCGCCGCTGGGGAAGGATGCGGGTAAGCGGGGAGCCTGTCAAACTGCCGCACCGACAAGATGGAGCCTCCCCGCCTTACCGCCAGTTGCAAAGTTCATGGGCACAAGTATTTGATCTTGCTTATCGGATGGGTGATGAGCGGCGCGCCTTCCCTCGCTTCGCTCGAAGAGGGGCCGGCTTTTCTAAGCTCGCTGCGCTCCCCAAGAAAAGCTAGGCCAGCGCCGTGAGCCCAAGCGAGCGGCCGGGGAGTTGGAACGCCGGTTGCAGACGACGCGGCGCTTCAGCTAAGTCAACCTTCCCGGATGGGTGGCCGAGCGGTTTAAGGCACCGGTCTTGAAAACCGGCGTGGCGGCGACGTCACCGTGAGTTCGAATCTCACCCCATCCGCCAAATCTCCCACTGGCGGGATCATCGCGCGCGCGACCAGTCCTTAAAGCGCATCGCCACGTCGCAACGCTTATAACGCGCCCCATATTTTGCCATGATCTGGGCATCATGTGTGAAGCCCAGCTTCTCGTAGAGATGAATGGCGCTCTCGCATTTCGAGTTGGTGAGCAGGTAGAACTCGTCAATCTTCATTTTCCGGGCTCGATTGATCGCCGCGGCAAGCAGGAACTCGCCCGCTTTCAATCCGCGCGCGGCGGCGCGCACCCCCATCTTGGTGAGCTCGGCGCTTTTCGCTCCGGTCTTGCGGATGGCGCAGGTGCCCACGATCCCGAGGCGCGGCGCCTCGACAAACAGGATCGCGCCTCCGCCGCTCAGGATGTGCGACTGCGGGTCTTCCAGCACGTCCCGGTCGATCGCTTCCACCTTGAACATGGCCGAAATCCATTCGGCGTTGATGTCATGGAAGTCGCGCTGAAACTCAGGGCGATAGTCCCGGATGCGAAGGCCGGGGATGGAGGTTTCCGCGGCCCGCAATTCCAGCGGCTTTGCCGCCAACGCTGTTTCGATCGCCGCGACCTGATCCAGGAAGCCGCCCGACAACCCGTCGGTGATGGACTTCACGGCCTGATCCAGCCGAGGCCATATCTGGAGCTTGATCCGCGCCATCGCCGCTTCGCCCTTGCGCGTCAGGCGCAAGGTCTTTTGGCGCTGGTCCGGGCCACGCACGGTTTCGATCAAGCCCATGCGCATCAATTGCCCCGCGCCGCGCGTGATGCCAGGTTGGCTGGTGCCGACCGCCTCGACCAATTGCCCGACCGTCATGGGCCCGCGATCAAGCGCCGCCAGCAAGCCCATATGGGTGGGCTGCACCATGAGCCCCATCTCGCCGACAAAACGCGAGGCGCCCCCTGCATCCGCTCGGCGAGCCTTTTCAGCCGGCTGCCGAGAAAGATTTCGCCCAGATCCGCGATGACATCCGCTTGCGCCATGGCCATTCCATAACGAGATATATAACAAGTTATATATCTGACCGAACGGTAAGTCAATTTCGAAGAAGAATGTCACGAGCGGCGTTGATCTGGCGGGCCAGATACGTGGTGCCACCGTGATCAGGATGCAGCTTTGTTATAAGATTTCGGTGTGCCTTCCGGATAGCGTCCCGGCTTGCGCCGGGCTCTAGGCCCAGCACCTGCCATGCCTCCATCTCGGTCATGGGCGCGTCTTTTATAGGTCCCCGAGAAGCATCTTCGCCTTTCGGGCCGGCATTTTGGTGCGAGTTACCGTCCAACCAAGCCTTAAATTTATTCCATCCTGGAAAGCCTTGCGCGAACCAGCCGCGAGCTAACCAGTAAATTAGTGCCCCCACGGGCAGATCCAAAATGTCACGCCCACTGATTGCCAAGATGATGCCCAGCAGCACCAGCCCGCCCACAGCAATATATCGTATCACTTGAGCCTGTGCCGCCGTGTTCATTGCGCGGGTTAGCCAGCGCCAGCTAAACAGTATGAACAACGCGAGTAGCGCAATGGCGGCGACAATCTCGGGCAATTCAATTGCCTACGTTAGTTTCTGTTTCGGCTATTCGTGTCGCACCTCACCTCGTCTCTACTTTGGCAGGTTCAGCATGGGCAACGTGTTGCCCGGCAGCATAGTGGTGGGCAGAACGCCGTTCCATTTCTCGGCGGCAGTCAGTGTCGGCAGGCCGGGATTGTCGCGCAAGGCGTCGCCACGCGCTTTGATCGCGCCGGCTTCGGCTTGACCTTGAACTTCAATTTGGTGAGCTTTGGCATCAGCTGCAGCTTTCACTTCATATGCAGCAGCATCGGCGTCAATGATCCGTTTTGCCTTTTGTGCTTCCGCCTGCTGTTGCTGAACGACAGCTTGCATACGGGCTTCGACAGCAGCTTCATATTGCTGAGAAAACTGAATGTCTTCAATTTGCACCGAGTCCATTATGACCAGGGATGAAGAGGCCGCTTTTCGGATTGCATTAAAAACTTCGGCGTTTAAGTTGGCTCGTTTTTGAATTGCATCAGCAGCATCGAATTGGCCGAAGATATTTTTAACCTGCTCAAGAACCTTGGGATCAATGAACCGACTTTGAAGGTTTTCCAAGGATCCGTAAGCCGAATAAACGTCCGACACATTGGTTATATGATAATTAACCGCCAGCGCGACAGTGGCCGGTTGTTGATCTCGGCTATAGGCTTCGAACCTGAAGTCGCCACCACTTGATTTGTCGAAACTGATCTTCTGAACCTGGACGGAGATCTTTTGAACACTGGTCATGAACGGCATCTTGAAATGCAATCCAGGTTCAGCCTCGCCCGCGACAGAGCCCCAATGGAGGATGACACCGCGCTCACCCTGATCGATGGTGAAATAGGTCGAATACGTGATCATCAGCACGGCGACGACCGCCGCAACGACTCCAAAAGTCCCCAGCGGCATATGCATCGGATCAATGCGTGGTATTTTATTCGGTGATGTCCAGGGAGTCGTCAAAGTATGCACCATAACAATTTGTTGTAGGCAGATTTACCCATGGTTCTTACCCCTACTGATCTGTGCCGATATTTTTTACGTTAAATTGCCGAGCGCCAAACCAACCGTGGGTCCGTGCGCGAGGAGTTAAATTGACTCGACGGATGCGAGAAGCCCCACGCAAACCCACATCTTAAGTATAATCCCAGGAAAAAATCATCGCAATGGCGAGAGGAAAGACCCTGCGCACAAAGTTCAAAGCTAACGACACAGATGTCACTGCGATGCGAAAATTCGGATTTGTCGCAATACGGACTTAAGCCGTCTCATGTTTACTCTTGCGCTCCAACCGATTAGAGGATGCCTCATCCGAAGAAAGGGAGCAGGCCATCGCTTCGCTCGTTTTGCTCGACGCCCGATCCGGCGATGCCGAGCTACTGCTTTCCTATATCCGCGAACTGGCGGAGTTCGAGCGCCTCACCCATGAATGCGTCGCCGACGCGGCGTTGTTGCGACGCTCCCTGTTCGAGGAAAAGAAGGCCCACGCCATCATGGCGGAATGGGACGGCAAGCCCGCGGGCTTTGCGCTCTATTTCTACAATTTCTCCACCTTCGTGGGCCGGCCCGGGCTTTACCTGGAAGATTTGTTCGTGCGTCCGGCTTTCCGCCGCAACGGCATCGCCAAAGCCGTGTTCCGCTATTTGGCGAAGAAAGCCGTGGCCGAAGGCTGCGGCCGGATGGAATGGTCGGTTCTCGACTGGAACGAGAACGCCATCGCCTTCTATCGCTCGCTGGGCGCCAAGCCGATGGACGAATGGACGGTGCAGCGCCTGACCGGCGAAGCGCTGGAGCGGCTCGCCCAGATCGTAACCTCTATCCCTGATAGACGGTCTTGCCGCCGGTGACGGTGCGCACGATCTTGATGTCCTTGATCTTCTCGGGATCGATGGTGTGCAGGTCTTCGGCCAGCACCACATAATCGGCCAGCTTGCCGGCCGTGATCGAGCCTTTGATATTCTCCTCATGATTGTTGTAGGCGCCGTTGATGGTGTTGACGCGCAGCGCCTCCTCCACCGTGATCTTCTGGTTGGCGCCCCAGGTCTCGCCGTTCCAGCCCTTGCGCGTCACCATGCCCTGCATGCCCATCAAGGGATCGAACGGACCCGGACTGAAATCCGAGCCCGCCGCCGCGCGCACGCCCGCATCCAGCAAGCGTGCGATAGGCCATCATGTGCTTCATCATGTCTTCGCCGTAGAAATGGAACTTGTCGGCATTGTAGTAGGCGTAGGTGGTGAACAGCGCCGGCACCGCGTTCATCGCCTTGATGCGCGCCAGGATGCTGTCGTTGATCAGGCTGCAATGGGTGATCTTTGGCCTGGCATCGGCGCGCGGGAACGCCTTCAGCGCCCGCTCATAAGCCGTCAGCACATGATCGATGGCGACATCGCCATTGGCATGGCAGTTCATCTGGATGCCGGCGCGGTTGACCTTGTCGGCCCAGGCGTCGAGGTCTTCCTGCTTCTCGGTGAGATTGCCCTGGTAAGGCGGCGAGATGCCGATATAGGGCTTGCTGATCGCCATGGTGCGTTCCGAGAAGGAGCCGTCCACCGTATGTTCCGACGTGGCGCCGAAACGGATCCATTCGTCGCCCAGGCCGGTTTCGATGCCGCTGGCGATCATCGCATCCAGCACCTTCTCCTGGCACTCATAGCTGACGCGGTGAAGCAGATCGCCCCGCGCCCGCACCTGCTGCAGCGCCATCAGGTCGCCGCCTTCGTGATGGACGGTGGTGAGGCCGTATTTGACGAATTGCTTGGAGATGAACGCCAGGCCTTCGCGGTCGCGCTGCAATTGCTCCGCCGGCGCTGTAGGTGGGGCGGGTGCCGATCTTGGCGAAGACGCCGCGGGCGCGATCGGTGACGCGGCCGTTCAACTCGCCCTTCGGCATCCTTGTCATAGGTGCCGCCGAACGAATTGGGCGTGTTCTTGGTGATCGCCCGCCATCTGCAGCGCCTTGCTGTTGTAATAGGAGGTATGGCCGCCACGATGATGCACGGCCACGGGCTGGTGGTCGAGACCTTGTCGAGATCGTGGACGTTGATCTCGCGATTGTCCTTCACCTTGGTGTCGTCGAAGAAATAACCCTCGACCCAGCCATCCGGCCGGCGTCTTGGCGGCGCGCGCCTTGAGCTTGTCGATGATGCTCTGGATGGTGACGAACTCCACCACATAGGGATTGCCCACCACCGCTTCGTAAAGCAGCACATTGCCGGGCGCGTGATTGTGGCAGTCGATGAAGCCCGGCACGATGGTCATGCCCTTGGCGTCGAAGGTCTGGGTGCCCTTGCCCGCCAGGCCTTTGATCTCGTCGCTCTTGCCGACGGCGACGAATTTTCCGTCGCGGATCGCGAAGGCTTCGGCCTTGCGGCATGGCATTGTCCACGGTATAGACCTTGGCGTTGGTGACGATCAGGTCGGGCGTTTCCGCCGCCCAGGCCTTGGTCCAGGACGGATGCGCCCAAAAGACCGGCGGCGCTGGCGCCGGCGAAATTGAGAAATCCCCTGCGGCTATGCAGCTTCGACATTATTTCCCCCCATCTGTCTGCCTCGCGGCGAGCCTGCGTCGAAGACATCTTCCCCCGCGCAGCGCAGCTTGGCCGGCGGGGGAAGAAGTCTTCCGAAGGCTTGCCGGAGGAAGACAGATGGGCGTAAATCTATTCGCCCGGATGGTAGGTCTCCTCGGCGTGGGCCTTGTAGTCGTCCGGATAGAAGATAGACCGGAAGCATCTTGCCCGTGATGTAGGCGTTGGCCTGGTCGGTGAAATGCGGCGATTTGGGATCGCCGCTTTCGCCGCCCACGGTCGCCATCCAGGCCTTGACCTTGGGTCCGAACTCGACCGCACCGATGATGCTGTTGCCGCTCGACGCCGTACCATTTCTTGGTGTTGGTCATGGACGGTGGCATAGGACGCGATCGAGCCCCATTGCGCGGAATCGAACGGCACCGGCTGGCTGGGCGCGTTGTCGTCGAAATGCGATTTGATGTCGTCATTGATGCGCTGGTAGCGGTTGATGTTGCCCCAGGGCGTCTTCCAGGTGCCGAAATCGGCGGTGAGCTTGTCCACCGCGTCCGACAGCGCCTGCAGCCGGTCCTGCGACGAGGCCTTGTTGGTGAGATAATCGACATAATCGTCGCGGATGCCGGCTGCCCGCATCGGCGCGATGTCCTTTTTGTAGATCGCATCGCCCCAGAAGATCGCCACCGAATTGGCGACGGAATCCGCGCCCCATTTGTAGTCCCAGCCCTTCAGCACCGCGATCGGCTCGGCCAGCTTGGCCTTGAGCGGGCTGGAGGACGGCAGCGCGTCATAATCCTTGATCAGCGCCGGCACCATCTTGGCGAAAGCCGGGCTGATAGGGATCGAAGGCGTCGGCGATCAGCTGTTGCGGCGTCATGGCCTTGGAGCCGGTCAGCACCCGCACCATGTGCACGCCGCGGGGATTTTCGCCCGCCTGCGTCCATGTAGTTGGGGAATTTGGACATATCGACCGTGTTCGGGCCCGCCGCATTCTGCGGCGTGTCGTTGCTGTTGAACACCCAGCCCGACGCGGGATTGACCACGTGCGGAATGTTGTCGATCGGCGTCGTGCCCTTCCAGGTCGTGTCGGGATTGGAGCCGTCCACCGGCTTGGTATAATCGAACTTGTTGTCGCGCAGCGGCACGAATTGCGGCAGCAGCAGCGCGGCATTGCCCTTGTCGTCGGCATAGAGCGTGTCGTTCGATGAATTGGCCTTGAGATCGGCCACCTTCATGTATTCGGCCAAGTTCTTGGCCTTGGTGCGGCCGAAGGATTGCTCCAGCGCCGCGATCGGCATATTCATGATCGCACAGCGCGATCCATTTGCCGTTGGCCTCGCGCACGATCGGGCCATGAATGGTGGAATAGGTGGTGAAGGTCTTCTTCGCCATGTTGCCGCCGGCGTCGCGGTATTGGATGGTGACGTTCTTCTCCGTCACCGGCCGGTCTTCATTGCCGTATTTGTAGAAATATTTGCCGTCCTTCGTTGGTGACGGTCTCGGCGAATTCGTCCACGCAATCGGCCGAGCTGGTGGTGTGCATCCAGCCCAGATGCTCGTTGAAGCCCTGATAGAGGAAAGGCTGGCCCCAGGTGGCGGCGCCATAGGCGTTGAGCCCCTCGTCGCTCGCCATCTGCCACTTCCGAGCGGAAATAGAAGGAGGTGTGGGGATTGATCCAGAGCATGGCATGGCCATCCTTTTGGATCTTGCCGGAGATGGCGATGCCGTTTGAGCCGACCGGCTCGACCCAGACCAGGCCCTTTTCCACATCGTTCATCGCCACGGTGCGCTTCTCATAGAAGCCCTGAAGCTGGGACAGGCGCGCCTTTTCCACATCGCCGCCGATCTAGCCTTCGGTGAAGGACAGCGCCATCCAGGGCTCGTAATGGGTGATGTATTTGGGCTTCACATTGGGATGGGTGGCCAGGAAGTAATTCAAGCCATCCGCCCAGCCGGTCATGATCTTCTTGAGATAATCAGGGCTCTTGGCGTAATCGGCCTTCAGCACTTCGGGATCGATGAACAGGCGCTGGCGCAGATCGCTCCAGACCGCGTCCGGGCCGTCATGCATGCGCGGTGACGCCCAGATTGGTGGCGTAGTTGGTCTCGACGCGGTTGAAGTCGTCCTCGGCCTGCGCATAGACCATGCCGAACACGGCGTCCTCGTCGGTATGGCCCTTCACATGGGCGACGCCATAGCTGTCGCGCATGATGCTGATGCCCTGCGGCCTCGGCCTTGAGCCGGGCGTCATCGGCGCCCGCGGCATGTGCCGGCACCAGTGCCAATGTGGACAAAAGCGCAGCCGTTCCGAGCAGGCGCGCGGACAGACGACCCATAAAACCCTCCCCTTGTGTGGACCTTATTGTGGCGCGAACGATGCCTCTTTGGGGGCGGCTTTCAATCCCCGGAGCTCGCGGCCGAGCCCGGATTTGCGGAAAACACAGGCGAATGAGGACCTGCGACATTTGCGCGGCGCCACGCGCCCGGCTACGGTTGCGCTAGACTCGCGCCATGACCACGTTCCTGATTTCCGCGCTGGTCACCCTGTTCGTGGTGATCGATCCGGTGGGACTGGGGCCGATTTTCATCGGCCTCACCGCCGGCATGCAGCCCCAGGTCAAGCGCAAGATCGGGCTGGAAGCCTGCATCATCACCTTCTTCGTCCTGGCGGGATCGGCGCTGTTCGGCGACTGGCTGCTGGCGCGGCTGGGCATTTCGCTGGCGGCGTTTCGCATCGCGGGCGGGCTTCTGCTGTTCGCCATCGCCTTCGAAATGGTGTTCGAGCGCCGCGTGGAGCGCAAGGCCGATCAACGCGGGTCAGGAGCGCTCATATCGCCGCCTTCCCCCTGGCCATTCCCCTGATGGCGGGGCCCGGCGCCATCACCGCCATGGTGCTTCTGGCGGGGCGGACCGGCGGCACGACCGCTGGGTTTTGCTCTCCTGATCGGCATCATGGCGCTGATGTTGGTGGTCGCTTATGTGGTGTTTCTCACCTCGTCCTATCTGGAGCGGTTCTGGGCGCGCAGGGCCAGGCGGTGTTCGGCCGGCTGCTGGGCGTGCTGCTGGCGTCGTTGGCGGTGCAATATGTGGCCGATGGCATTCTGGCCTTGAGCAAAACCCTTTCCTGAGCTTATGGATCTCCTAGCATCGATCCGCCTCCCCTGCGCGCGCGAAGCGCGTTGGCGGGGGAGATCGCCGTAGCACCGACAGGTGCGAAGGCCGGAGGGGGAAGCACAAGGTGGAGGGGATTATGGGACTTTCAAGACGCGCGATGATCGCGAATACGGCAGCGGCCATCGCGCTGGCGCCGGGATTGGCGCGGGCTGCGGGCGTGGATGCGCTGGCGCTGCACAAAAGGCTGATCTGCCTCGACACCCATCTCGATATGCCGGCCAATCTGGCGCGCCCGGGCTGGGACGTGATGAAGCGCCACAGCGTCGACGAGGATTTCACCCAAGTCGATTATCCCCGCATGGTGGAAGGCGGGCTGGATGGCGGCTTCTTCGCCATCTACACGCCGCAAGCGCCGCTGACGCCCGAAGGCATGAGCGCGATGCGCGACGCCGCTTTCCTGCGCGCCGCCGAAATCCGCGAGATGGTGGCGGCGCATCCCGACCATTTCGAACTCGCCTTCCTGGCCGAGGATGCGCCGCGCATCGCCGCCAAGAAGAAGATCATCGTCTTTCAGTCGATCGAGAATTCCGGAATCCTGGGCAATGACCCCACCCTGCTGCGCAGTTTCTACAAGCTGGGCGTGCGCATGGCGGGGCCGGTGCATTTCCTCAACAACCAGTTCGGCGATTCCGCCACCGACAAGAAGAAATGGGGCGGCCTGTCGCCGCTGGGCAAGCAATTCGTGCAGGAAGCGAACGATCTGGGCGTGGTGCTGGACGCCAGCCACGCCTCGGACGATGTGTTCGACCAGATGGCGGACCTGTCGCGCGCGCCCATCATCTGCTCGCATTCCGGCTGCCGCGCGGTGCACGATCATCCCCGCAATCTGGACGATGCCCGGATCAAGAAGCTGGCGGCGGTGGGCGGCACCATCCAGATGAATACCGTCTATCTGGTGGACGAGCCGCCCAATCCCGAACGCGCAAAAGGCGGAAGGCGCGGTGATGGGCAAGCTGGAGAATATGGCGGGCCTCACACCGGCGCAGGCAGCGGCAGCGGTGCGCCAGGCGGCTGCTCGACATGAAAGCGATCAACCAGAAATATCCCGCGCCCCGCGCCACCTTCGACATGTACATGAAGAACATCCATGCACGCCCTCGATCTGGTGGGGCCCGACCATGTGGGCGTCGGCTGCGACTGGGATGGCGGCGGCGGCGTCGACGGCATGGACGATGTCAGCGGCCCTGCCCAAGATCACCGAACGGCTGGTGAAAGCTCGGCTACACCGAAGCGCAGCTCGCCAATTTCTGGGGCGGCAATGCGCTGCGCGTGCTGGGCAAGGCGCCACGACGGCTGCGCGAAAAGAGCTGCCTAAAGCCGTCAGATATCCGCGTAGCAGCGCACTTCCTGGTCCGCGCCCGGCGTGGTCACCGCGCCATAGCGCGCCGGGCCCACATTCTTGGCATAAGCGCGCCAGCGCGCCGGTCTTGAAGGCGGGCGGCTTGGGCTTGAACGCTTTCTTGCGCTCCGCCAGTTCGGCATCGGACAGATCGCCACCGACAATTCGCCGGTCTCGGCATCGATGGTGATGATGTCGCCGTCCTTGAGCAGCCCGATCGGTCCGGCATCGGCGGCTTCCGGCCCGACATGGCCGACGCAAAGCCCGCGCGTGCCGCCGGAGAAACGCCCGTCGGTGATCAGGGCGATATTCTCCACGCCCTGGCCGTAGAGCGCCGCGGTGGTGGAGAGCATTTCGCGCATGCCGGGGCCGCCCTTGGGGCCTTCCCAGCGGATCACCAGCACATCGCCTTCCTTGTAGCGGCGCGCCTGGACGAAATCGAAGCAATCCTCCTCGCAATCGAACACCCGCGCCGGGCCCTTGTGCTTGATGTGCTTGAGGCCCGCGATCTTCACGATCGCGCCTTCGGGCGCGAGATTGCCCTTCAGGCCCACCACGCCGCCGGTGGGCGCCAGCGCCTTGCCCACTGGCACGATCACTTTCTGGTTGGGATCGAAGGCGATGTCCTTGAGATTTTCCGCGATGGTCTTGCCGGTCACGGTCATGCAGTCGCCATGCAGCAGGCCCGCATCCAGCAGCGCGCGCATCAGCATGGGCATGCCGCCCGCTTCCCACATATCCTTGGCGACATATTTGCCGCCCGGCTTCATCGAGGCGATGTAGGGCGTCTTCTTGAAGATCTCGGCCACGTCGAACAGGTCGAACTTGATCCCGGCCTCGTTCGCCATGGCGGGCAGATGCAGCGCCGCATTGGTCGAGCCGCCGGTGGCGGCCACCACCATGGCGGCATTCTCGAAACTCTTGCGGGTGACGATGTCGCGCGGACGCAGATTCTTCTCCACCAGCTTCATCACCGCGCGGCCCGGCCTTGAGCGCGAAATCGTCGCGCTCCAGGATCACGGCCGGCGGGCCGCTGGAATAAGGCAGCGCCAGGCCGATGGCTTCGGCGACGCAGGCCATGGTGTTGGCGGTGAACTGGCCGCCGCAGGCGCCCGCGCCGGGACAGGCCACCTTTTCCAAGAGGCACAATTCGCTTTCCGGCATCTTGCCGGCGGAATGCTGGCCGACGCCTTCGAACACATCCACCACGGTGACGTCCTTGCCATGGAAACGGCCCGGCATGATCGAGCCGCCATAGAGAAACACCGACGGCACGTTCAGGCGCAGCATCGCCATCATCATGCCCGGCAGCGACTTGTCGCAGCCCGCCAGCCCCACCAGCGCGTCATAGCAATGGCCGCGCATGGTGAGTTCGACGGAATCGGCGATCACTTCGCGCGACACCAGCGAGGACTTCATGCCCTCATGGCCCATGGCGATGCCGTCGGTGACGGTGATGGTGCAGAATTCGCGCGGCGTGCCGCCGGCTTCCTTGACGCCCTGCTTGGCCGACTGGGCCTGGCGCATCAGCGCGATGTTGCAGGGCGCGGCTTCGTTCCAGCAGCTCGCCACGCCCACCAGAGGCTGGTGAATCTCCGCCTCGGTCAGCCCCATCGCGTACAGATAGGAGCGATGCGGCGCGCGGCTGGGCCCTTCGGTGACATGACGGCGAGGGCAGCCGGGATTTGTCGAACTTGACCATGGGGCTTTTCCAAAAAGGCGGCGGACTATGGCCTCGCGCCGCCTGCCCCATTCAAGCCGGTATTTGCGCAGATCGGCCTTGGCGCAACGCCGCTAAGCAAAGAAAAGCCCCGGAAGCGTAGCTTCCGGGGCCGAATTCACGCGAGTGATGCCTACTCAGCGATAGTAATAGTGACGGTGGCCGTAGCTATCGCGATAGGAATAGCGAGTGACGGCAATCATTGCTGCGGGCGATGGCGTTGCCCGCGAAGCCGCCGGCCACGCCGCCGACCACGGCGCCCACGATGCTGTGGGAGGCCAGGCCGCCGATCAAGGCGCCGCCGCCCGCGCCCAGCGCGGTTCCGGTGTCATGGGAATGGCCGCTGCAAGCGTCGGCCGAAGCAGTGACGGTACCGGCGCCAAGCATGAGCAGGCAGGCGGCGGCGATTTTGCCAATGCGCTTCATCTCTTCCTCCTTGGCCCTTCGAGGAACGCAAGGAGACACGTGAACCCGGAACGAATGGTTCCAGCGCGCTCGCACATTCGTTAAAGCGTGGCGGGAATTAGGCAGGTTCCGTGGCGCGAATCGGATAGTCGATATAGCCCTTGGCGCCGCCCGAATAGAAAGTGCTGCCGTCCCAGGCATTGAGGGGCGCGTCTTCCGCGAAACGCTCCGGCAGATCGGGATTGGCGATGGCCAGTTTCCCGAACGCCACCGCATCGGCCTTGCCCTCCGCCAGCAGCGCTGCTCGGCGCTCTGCGAGATCGAAGCCTTCATTGGCGATGAAGACGCCGCCAAACGCCTCCTTGATGGCCGGACCGATGGAATCGTCTTGCCATTTCTCCCGCGGGCAGATGAACGCCAGGCCGCGCTTGCCCAGTTCGCGCGCCACATAGGTGAAGGTGCCAAGCCGGTCGCTGTCGCCCATGTCGTGGCTGTCCGCGCGCGGCGCCAGATGCATGCCGACGCGATCGGCGCCCCACACCTCGACACAGGCATCGGCCACTTCCAGCATCAGCCGCGCCCGCTTCTCGCGCGTGCCGCCATAGGCGTCGCTGCGGTGATTGGTGGAATCCTGCAGGAACTGGTCCAGCAGATAGCCATTGGCGCCGTGAATCTCCACGCCGTCGAAACCGGCGCGCTTGGCGTTCTCGGCGCCGCGCTTGAAAGCGGCGATCACGCCGGGGATCTCATCGCTCTCCAGCGCGCGCGGCGTGACGAAATCTTTTTCCGGCCGCACCAGGCTCACATGCCCCTTCGGCCGGACCGCGCTGGGCGCGACAGGAAGCTCGCCATTCAGGAACATGGGGTCGGAGATGCGCCCCACATGCCAAAGCTGAAGCAGCATGCGGCCGCCCTTGGCATGCACGGCGCGGGTGATCTTGCTCCAGCCTTCGGTCTGTTCGTCCGACCAGATGCCGGGCGTTCCGGCATAGCCCACGCCCATCGGCGTGACGCTGGTGGCTTCGGAGATGATCAGGCCGAAGCCCGCGCGCTGGCTGTAATACTCAACCGCCAGGTCGGACGGCACGCGGCTGTCGGGATGGGCGCGCGAGCGGGTCAGCGGCGCCATCACGATGCGGTTGGGCAAAGTCAGGGCGCCCAGTTTCAAGGGATCGAACAGGTCGGCATGGAAATCTCCGGCGGGACTAGCCCAAGAATTAGGAAGCCATCCTGCCCAGCTGCAACTGCGCTGCCGGTAGGGTTTTTAGGCAAGCCGCGCCACAGCTTCCTTGAGCCGCACCGCCAACGCCGCCGCCTCGGCGCGCTTCTCGCGCTGTTCGGTCAGCACCTCTTCGGGCGCGCGGGAGACGAATTGCTCGTTGGACAATTTGGCGTCGAAACGGGCGATCTCGTCCTCGGCCTTTTTCAGTTCCTTTTCCAGGCGCGCGCGCTCCTTGGCGAAATCGATCACGTCGCCCAAGCGGCAAGCGCCGCCACCGCCTCGCCGAGCACGAATTGCGCCGAGCCGGAGGGAATGGCCGCGCGCGGCTTTCGCTTCGTTCAAGCCGCGCCAAGGTCTCGATCACGCCCCGGTTGCGGCCGAGCCGCGCCTCGGTTTCGGTGGATGCCGCAGTGAGCACCAGCGCGATCTTGGCCCCCGCCGGCACATTCATTTCCGAGCGCACCGAGCGGACGCCTTTGACCAGGTCGATCACCCAATGCATTTCCGTGACCGCGGCTTCGCTCGTGGGCAGCGACGCCAGTTTCGGCCACTCGGCCTCGATCAGCAGCGTCTCGCGCGTTGTCCGGCGCGGTGACGCGCCCACAATTCTTCGGTGATGAAGGGCATGAAGGGATGGAGCAGCTTGACGATCTGGTCGCGCGCCCAGGCGGCGGTGGCGCGGGTCTCAGCCTTCACCGCTTCGTCCGCGCCGTTGAACAGCGGCTTGGCGAATTCCAGATACCAGTCGCAGAATACGTCCCAGACGAAATGATAGGCGGCGGCGGCGGCTTCGTTGGAGCGCAAGGCTTCCAGCGCCGCGGTCACTTCGGCGGCTGCGCGCGCCGTTTCCGCCACGATCCATTGATTGACGGTCTGCTTGACGCCCGCCGGATCGAAGCCCGGCACGGTGACGCAGCCATTCATTTCGCAGAAGCGGGCGGCGTTCCACAATTTGGTGCCGAAATTGCGCCCCGCTTCCACCCGCGTGGGGCCGATGCGCATGTCGCGGTTCTGGCCCGCCGCCAGCGCCAGGGTGAAGCGCAAGCGCGTCGGCGCCGAATTCGTCGATCAAGACCAGCGGGTCCACCACATTGCCCTTGGTCTTGGACATTTTGGCGCCCTGCTCGTCCAGCACCCGGTTGTGGATCAGGACGGTACGGAACGGCACATCGCCCATGAAATGCGTGCCCATCATCATCATGCGGGCGACCCAGAAGAAGATGATGTCGAAGCCCGTCACCAGCACGCTGGTGGGATAGAAGCGGGCAAGCTCCGGCGTCTTGTCCGGCCAGCCCAAGGTCGAGAACGGCCAGAGCGCCGACGAGAACCAGGTGTCCAGCACGTCGGGATCGCGGGTGAGCGTCCTTGCCGCCCGCCTGCACGCGCGCTTCGTCTTCGCTTTCGGCGCAATAGATTTTGCCGTCCGCGTCATACCAGACCGGAATCTGATGACCCCACCAGAGCTGGCGGCTGATGCACCAGGGCCGGATGTTCCTCAGCCAGCCGAAGAACACATTGGACCAATTGTCGGGGACGAATTTTGTCTCGCCCTTCTCCACCGCGGCGATCGCCTTGGCCGCCAGCGGCTCGACGTTCAGGTACCATTGCTCGGTCAGAAGCGGCTCCAGCACCACCGTCTTTGTCTTTCTCGTCATGCGGCACGGCATGGGTGATGGATTCGACGTGATCGAGCAGGCCCGCCGCGTCCAGATCGGCGACGATCTTCTTCCGCGCGGCCTCGCGCGACAGGCCGCGATAAGGCGCGGGCACGTCATCGTCGAGCGTGCCGTCCTTGTTCAGGATATTGATCATCGCCAGCTTGTGGCGCTTGCCGACCTCGAAATCGTTGAAGTCATGGGCGGGCGTGATCTTGACCGCGCCGGTGCCTTTTTCCGGATCGGAATATTCGTCGGCGATGATGGGGATCAGCCGCCCGGTCAGCGGCAGAACCGCCTTGCGGCCCACCAGCGCCTTGTAGCGCGCATCGTCGGGATGCACGGCGACGGCGGTGTCGCCCAGCATGGTTTCGGGCCGCGTGGTGGCGACGGTGATGAACGCGCCCGGCATGTCCTCGATCGGATAGCGGACATGCCAGAGATGACCCTTGATCTCGATATTCTCGACTTCCAGATCGCTCACCGCGGTCTGCAGGCGGGGGTCCCAGTTCACCAGCCGCTTGTCCTTGTAGATCAGGCCTTGGCGGTAAAGTTCGACAAAGACCTTGACCACGGCGCGGGACAGCCCCTCGTCCATGGTGAAGCGCTCGCGGCTCCAATCGGCGCTGGCGCCCAGCCGGCGCAGCTGCTCGGTGATGGCGCCGCCGGATTCGGCTTTCCATTTCCAGATCTCGGCCAGGAATTTTTCCCGCCCCATGCCGATGCGGCTCATCTGCCGTTCGGCCAATTGGCGCTCGACGATCAGCTGGGTGGCGATGCCGGCATGGTCGGTGCCGGGCTGCCACAGCACGTCCTTGCCGCGCATGCGCTCGAAGCGCGCCAGCATGTCCTGCAGCGTGTTGTTGAGGGCGTGGCCGATATGGAGCCGCCCGGTGATGTTGGGCGGCGGGATCATGATGGCGAAAGGCTCGGCGTCGGGCCGCGTCCGGCGCGGAAAGCGCCGGAATCCTGCCAGAGCGCGTAGATGCGCCCTTCCACGTCCTTGGGAGAAAAAGTCTTGTCGAGCATCGGGGAGGCTTTCGGGCTTTTTTAAGCTGGGGTCAAGCGTCCGGCGGTTCGTCTTGGTCGAGGCTTTCTTCCCCTGCGCGGCGAAGCCGCTGGCGGTCGAGGACAGATGGGCGGTCAGCGTCTGGTACGCGCTTTTACGATCCGCTCCACCTCGCCCCGTACCGCGTTCTCCAGCAGGGCGGGGAAATTCTCGTCCATCCATTCGCGGATCAAGGGTTTCATGCGCTCGATCACGATCGCCGGAATTGTCCTGGAGATATTTCTGCAGCACCGGCTCGAAGCTTTCGCGCACTGCGCGCTCGAACACGCTTTCCACGCTGGCGCCGTCCGAACCGCGGGCGCGCGCTCAGGGCGGGCGCGGCGCGGGCTCTTCCGGCTCGTCGGGAATGGAATCGAACGTGTCCTCCATCGCCCTGCGCGTTTGGTCGGAGAAAATGTCGTTGTCCGCGGCTGGCTCGCGCCGCGCGATGGGCTCGAACACGATCTCGTCGGTTCTTGTTTTCGCCGGTTCCTCGACCTTTGGCGGCTCGGGGGCTGCCACCGGCTCCGGTTCTGGCAACGGCGGCGTGGGTTCGGCCACCTCCTGGGTCAGTTCCAGGACTTCCATGTCGGGTTCGTCGGCTTCCGGCTCGGGGACCGGCGCAGGCTTCGGCGCTGGCGCGCGGCGGCGGGCGCGGGTTCGGGATTGTCCTCGGAGATGATCTTGCGAATGGAGGCCAGAATTTCCTCCATGGTCGGTTCGTGCTGAGGACTGGACATGTATCGAACTCCCAACCGGCCGATTTGGCCCTGCCAAACCCTAGGCCAGGGAAGGAACGAAGGCAAAGACCAAGTTCGGTCCAGCCCCTTCCTAGGGCGATGATTCTCAACAGGATTCGAGCGGCTTAGAAGATGAAGCCGACATGCTTCTTGAAGCCGGCCAGCAGCGGCACGGTGGCGTCGAACCCGGCGCGGCGGCCGACCTGGCCATGCTCCTTCACGATAGAGGATGGCGCGGCCCTGTGCGCCCGACTGCTCGAACGCGACCAGGCGGCCGCCCTCCTCCAGCTGGGACAGGAGCGTGGCGGGCTCGGCTTCGATCGCGCCATTGACGAAGATCACGTCATAAAGGCCGCCCGCCTTGAAGCCCTTCGATCAGGGCGCCCTGCGTCAGCTGGATATTGGGCACGCGTTCCAGAAGCCCGGAGGCCAGGCGCACCAGATCGGCGTCCTGCTCCAGGGCCACCACATTCTTGGCCAGCCGGGCCAGGATCGCGGCGGAATAACCGCTGCCGCAACCCACATCCAGCACCGTATCCTCGGCGGTGACCTGGGCCAGCTGCAGCGCCTTGGCGAAGCTCCTGGGATCGAGCAGATAGCGGCCCGGCGCGATCTCGACCGGCACATCGGCATAGGCCAGCGCCTTCTTGGCCGAGGGCACGAAACGCTCCCGCTCGACCGCGTCGAACGCGGCATGGATTCGCACATCGGTGACGTCATTGGTGCGGATCTGCGCTTCGATCATGTTGAAGCGGGCGGTGTTGAGCATGGCGGCACGCCTGGCAGGCGGAATCGAGGGCGGTTATAGGGGCCGGGTGGCACGGAGACAATCTCCGCCGGCCGCGCGCCAACTGCCAAGTGACAAGCCCCGTTCCCCCTGATAAAGACGCCGTCCACCCAGCCGAATTCCCTGACAAAAGGCCACGTGGCGGAGTGGTGACGCAGCGGACTGCAAATCCGCGAACCCCGGTTCAATTCCGGGCGTGGCCTCCACTTTTAAAATCAAGACTTTACCGACAATTCTTAAAGTCGATTTCGGAGCAGAAAAACTGCTTCAGTGACCCCTTGGTGACCCCTGAAGAAATCAGGCCGTCCGGCGTCACCGCGATGGCCGAATTCGCCCTGCGCGCGCCCCATCATTCAGATGCGATCCCTCGCGATCTTTGCTTCGACGAGGCGAGGGCTGCTCTGGAAATTTCACCGAGCCCGCCCGCAGGGAGCGCCGCTGGCGGGCGTCTCGGCTTAGGGTAGCAAGCCCATACCACCGGGCGCTGAGATTGCCGCCCTGGCGCAGCTGTGCAGGCGGGGTTAGCTGGTGAAACGCACATCCGACCACATCTGCGCGGTCATGCTCCCGAAATCCAGGATGCGGCGCTGGCCGATCTCGTCGCGAGCTGGCTGGCGGGGCATTGCATTCCAGGCGAGCCTGAGCGCACCGCGGAGTTGCGCGAGCAGCTGCTGCAAGAGCACGTCGTGCATTTGCGCATTTTGATCGAGGTGAACGCCCAAGCGATGGGGACCGACAAATGATCCACACACCCAAGCCGCAGCCCAAAACCTGCCCCGACTGCGGCGTCGAAGTTTCGCCGCGCAAGACCCGCTGTAACGAGTGCTCGATGAAACGGATGGAGCGGCAGAATCTCGCCTACAGGATCAGGGAGCGGGCTGCGCGCCATGATAAATCCGACTGAGAGCGATGTCGGCCGGAGGGGGATCTACTGCGAGCGCATCGAGCGCGTCGCCTCATTGCGGCGCACTGCTTCCGCCGCCACATAAGATGGAAGCTGAGAAGAATCGCTCGCCACCGAGGTGAAGGTAATCTCGCGCATGTCAGTTGAATTGCGCCAATTGGACCAAGGGCCAACTTTGGCGACAATCGGAGCTAATTTAGGATCGGTTTGGGGATTGGGCGTGCCGTGAACCACCCCACCCGTGGTCTAGATCGTTCCCCGTGGCACGCCCCTTCCTGCTCTGGTTTGCCGGCAAGCTGTCCAACGTCGAGCTGTAGCATGACTGACGCACGGGAACTGATGATAACGATTACAAAGGCATTTGAAGAAGGAGACGTGCGGCCACTTCTGAAGTCCATTCACAACGAAATTGTCTGGCGGTCGGCGTCTGGCCACGCAGATCTGTTTCGCTTTGGTGGCACGCACAAAGGACGCGACGGCGTTATAGACGCCATCTCAAATATCGGGGCGGACTATACGTTCCACCGTTTAGGGCCGAAGGAAATTATCGCCTACGGCGATGTTGTATGGGGCCTCTTTGATGCAGAGATTAGTTATAAGCCGCTGCGCCGAACGCATTGGTCGAAAAGAGTTAGGCTGGAAATGGCAATTCGTTGGCGGCTGAAAGATGGCAAAATAATCGAGCACCAAGCATTTTTCGATACTGCCTCTCTGTTACTTCAGCAGGGTCATTCCGTGCAGTTGAAGTCCTAACCACACAGCCTGCATTGGGTCAGCGGACAGATATGCTGACGCTCGGCTGACGGCATGATCCGAACCATGGTGATCGGGCCGTAGGAGGAGCGCGAAGGGCCCTCGCCCGGATGGAAGCCCAAAGAGATGAAGTCGGCGAGTGCATGTGGCGGGCTATCTTAAAGGCGATAGAGAAGAAGCAATCACCGAAGCCCTAGCGAGACTTTTTCGCCTCGCCCTTGGGACTCTTTCGGCCTTTTCCGGCAATATCCTTGTTGGGCTTGTGTGGCGTAGTCAGTACCCGTTTAAGCGCGGCATCCATCCGGCGCTTGGTCGCATCTGGCGAATAGTATTCATCTGAGGACCTAGCCATGATCGAATCTCCTGCGTCCTACGACAGTGCCTTGTCTGACGATGACCTGAAAACCATCGGGAGATTGGCGATTAGTTGGTCAACAACTGAACATGTCATCGGAAATTGCCTCAAGACGATGTTGAGATTGACCGACGATGAAGCACAAATAGCTGTATTTCCATTAGGGCTTGAACGTCGCCTCTCTCACATGCAGGCGTTAGCAGAAATTCCAGATGCAAAATGGGAACAAGCGGTCCGCGATGACTTGGAAGAATTGGTCAAGGTAATGGATGCTCTGCGCTTTGTCAGAAACAACGTCATACATGCCATATGCGTGAGTGACGAAAATGGAGATACGGCGTTCCATTTGCGTTCAAAAAAGAGCCAAGCTTTGAGCGTAGAGGAACTTACTAATTATGCCGCGCGTCTTGCCCTGAATTTTAGATTTGCATTGGGGTTCAAGAGTTTGGTTTTTTTTGGCACTGAGCCATTGCCAGAAAGACCCCAGATACCAGACTTTCTAAAGTCATTTTTCCCGGCAAAGAAAGATCATCAAGAAAAGGCATAGCCGCGATGCCAGCCGCAAGCATCGCGGGCGTTATGTCCTCAATCGCACATGTCGACCTGTCGGGGGAATCCGCCATAACTTTGGGAGTGAGCCATGACAAATTCGATAGCCACACGCGGCTAAGGGGAAGAAGAAACCGAGTCGGCAGCGAGTCGCTACGCGCAAAAAATAAGGCGGCGCGTCATGGGGTGAGCGCCGCCTTAAAGGGATACCAGTTTGCTTTGAGTTGAACGATGGGAGCTTAGCCGGAAAACCCTAACAAATTGAGTATAAGTCGAAGGTTCTCTCGCCCCTCAATAAAATCAGTATCTTGCGTCAGCATGCCCGTGGGTAAGTCAGCCGCTTGTCTTCCGAACCCTTGAGGATGCGAGCGGCGCGAACTTCTACAATCGAGACGCAAGCAAAGGATCGTCAGCGTAAGGCTTGGGGCCCACCTGCCTTTGAGCAGGCGACCACCGAATCCGTGTAGTAGTCGGGGGCCTGGTCCCCGGCCGCCATTTTGAAGAGATAGCTCTTGACGAGTGTGTGGTCGCCCTCTGGGGTGATCGTGGTGGCGAACATCGCAACGCCGGTGCCCTCGATGGTGTAATCCACCAGCCAACCTTCGCCCGTGGGCGTTACCCGGAACTTGCCGGGATGCTTGCTCGTGATGCAATCGCGAATCTGGGTCGGGGTCGGGGTTACGGTCGCGGTCAGGTCCGGCTGCTGGGCGAGGAGTTCGTCGGCGGTGCTGGTGCAACCGGCCAGGGTGACGCAGAGGAACGGCAAGGCGTATTTGATATTCATAACTCCCTCCTCGAACCGGCATCTAAGCTGGTTTGTTCGGGCTCGCCTGGGATGTAGTGCCCCGTTAGCCGAAATGTGCGGTTCATACTGCCTCTCAGATAGTTTCAATTTGCCCCATTGGTGGCCGCAATAATCGAGGAAGAGGAGGCAAGAGCGGCGGCGGAAGCGACGGGCGCCAAGGTGATATTAACTACCGGATCGTATCGATTGTCGGCGCCATCGGCGGAATCCACGATAGAAGAAATACCACCTGTCAGAATGAGATCCGCTGCAATATTTCCAGCTATCATTGCACTTGTGCCCGAATGGTTGAGATACGTTGCCTGCGCGTACCCAGGCTTATCGCACTTGATCTCGATATCGTATTTCCGGCGCTTCACATTCAGGATGCCGGGAGCATTTTGAACAGAGCCGATTGCGAGGCCTTGCCGATAGAAAACACAGTTCGCGCCCGTTGGATTGGTGTTGACTGCTATTTCTTGAGATGTTCCGTCGATAATGGTGGCGCAGCCAGATACGGCTATTCCCAATGCGGCGATTGCCGAAAGAGTATGGATTTTCATTTGGAGCCCTTTGCTCTGTTGAGATTTGCGGTCCATGTATCTAGGCTCAGGACCTATTAATTTTCTTGCGGATTGGCGGATTGCTTGATTTATTGATGGCACCGGGAGGTGCTTCGATGAGTGATCTGATTTGGCTGTCACGTGCGCAGATGCGCCGGATTGAACCTTACTTTCCACTGTCGCATGGCGTCGCGCGGGTCGATGACCGGCGTGTGATCTCGGGGATTGTCTTCGTGATCCGCAATGGGCTGCGCTGGCGTGACGCGCCGAAGGATTACGGTCCGCACAAGACGATCTACAATCGCTTCATCCGCTGGAGCCGTCTTGGGGTGTTCAACCGCATCTTCGCCGAACTGGCGAGAAAGGGCGGCAAGCCTGAGCGGTTGATGATTGACGCCACGCATCTCAAGGCCCATCGCACCGCTGCCAGCCTGCTCAAAAAGGGGCTGTTCCCCGACGTATCGGGCGCACAAAGGGCGGCCTGAACTCCAAGCTGCACGCGGTGTGTGATGGCGAAGGACGCCCGCTGGTGATGCTGCTTAGCGAAGGCCAGATGAGCGACTACAAAGGTGCAGCCTTGATGCTCGATGCGTTGCCGCCAGCCAAAGCCTTGCTCGGCGACAGAGGCTATGACGCCGGCTGGCTCCGTAACGCCCTGGCTGCACGCGGCATCGTCCCGTGCATTCCCTCAAAGTCCAATCGTAAAATACCGATCGCCCACGACCGCACACTCTACCGTCAGCGGCACAAGATCGAGAACATGTTCGGCAGGCTCAAAGACTGGCGACGCATCCATACCCGCTATGACAGATGCGCACACACCTTCTTCTCAGCCATCTGCATCGCCGCAACCGTCATCTTCTGGATCAATCAATGAGTCCTGAGCCTAGCTGTATTGTCACCTTCCGCACCACAGGGCGGGGGTTGAGGACCCATTCCCTGGGGGTTAGGGTTCGTGATGGTCAGGACTGTGAAAGTGGCCATGGAGGAAAACTCCTATGCACAAAAGACCCAGAGGGCAAAAGCGTACGAAGCGCAAGAAGACGAAGCGTGCCAAGCCCCCCAGCGTCAAAATTATTAGTCGATGGGATAGGAGCATAGAGAAACTGCCGCAAGGTTTGCGCGACTAACGGTGCTACACCGAACAAACAGAGCGTGAGCCTTCTACTGTTTGCTGTCTCCTGATCGCCACCATTTGGCACGAATGGCTTGACGCACCGCATCTAATGTTGTTGGGCAAATAATTCTCCAAACAGTTCCCGCACTTTTTCCTTGGCGGCGGCAAATACATTCTTTCCCTTTGGAGTAATGGAATAGATGCGCCGCGAGCGCTTTCCCGTCCTGACTTCCTTGCGCACCACGCCGCTCTCGTTAGGCTGCGGGCGGCGGAAAGTTGGGATCAGGAGCGGTTCGATTGGGCGCGCGCCGATAGATGCAGTCCAAATCGCGCCACACTTCAAAGGGCTTCTCCCCAGCGATCCTTTTTGCGGCCTTGAGTGCGGCGAGGTCGCTAAGATGCGCGACTTCCATCACGGTGGCGGTTGTTTTATCTGCACGCAAAATGCGGATTTCGTACTGATGCATAGAAGCCTCCAAGCTCCACAATTCCAATATTTTTGAAGCGTGTTTTGGGGTTGTCCAGTAAAAATTCCGACATTTGCTTTTCGGATTGCAGCTCAATGCCTTGCGGGCGGGAGGCAATTTGTTCCGGAGCGTACACGCTTCGGCAATTCGGCGTGGACATCGCCTGCGATGCGCGATGCAACTAAAAGGATTTGGGATGCGGAATGCTTCTACAAATCAGACGGAGGTTGTGTAACCTGCAGTAGAGCTAGAGATCGTCGGGCATTCGTCAACGCTTCTTCCAAAAGATGCAAAAGGATTTCTGCCTGCTTTGTTGTGTGTCCCGTATCCATAAGTTGTGCAACGAGCAGTTCCTGACGCTCGACAGCCGCTTGGGCCTCCGCAGCAATCCGCTTTGCTATTTCCTGCCGTTCTTCCGTCGCCATTTAGCTCCCCCCGGTGCTCGCCAATTCTGCGCACCTTCAAATCAGTTTCACAATGGGCGGAAGGGAAAGCTCCGTGCGGGTAAACATTGATTTCAACCAATGCAACCTGACAAATGCGGAAGCTCTATGGAGCCGACGCCGCCATTCATTCGGCGATGCGAGCGGACAAGCTGGACGTTGAGGGGCTTGGACATATGGCAGCGAAAGTGGCGAAAGGGCGCAAGCACCGCGCACGTTAACCAACGGAACATGTGAACCCATTGCGGTCCTGCGCATTAGTGCCCCGAGCCAAGAGGGCAAACCCATGACCAGGGTCCGAGCATATCGCGAGCGAGCAGCAAAATATCGACATCTGTCCGTCGTGGGAACCACTGCGGAACTTCGTAGCCACTATTTGGGACTTGCCGAGATCATGGATCGGCTCGCCGAAGAACATCTGACACTCGCGGTATTGCCGGGGCCCGGCCCGCGAACCTTTGGACAAGCGCCATTTCACAGAGTGTCGCAACGGCCTTAATCGTCGCGAAATGCGCGGGCAATCTCTATTGGTGAAAGCAAGAGCATCGGTTTTGTTTTTTGGCTCAGCGCTTTTTCGTCTTCGCCCCTTTCAATCGCCGATGGATCTCTTGCGCCTTCGCCCGCGCGGCCACCGTCGTGTTGGAAAGCGTGTTGCCGTGGACCTCGAATACCGCCACAGGGCTTCCTTGAAGGAAGACAGTGCCCTTCGCCACAAACCCCGTGACGATATAGGAAGGGACAAAGGACGCGGTGTAGTCCTTGTCCAGGGCAAGCTCTTCCATGCGATCTCTGTTCTATGACCCCGACAGGAGCCCGCCAGCGGTGGCCGGGAGCTTGGCCATCAGGCCCCGATAGGTCTGAGCTTTGTTAAGCCACTCTTTCTTCGTGTCGGCATTGTTGACGTTGTGGGCGGCTTTCTCAGCCTCCAATGCCAAATACAGGAGAATTTGCTTCGTCTCTTTGCTCTTCCTCACGCCAGCATCTCCTCAAATCAAGCAATGACGAAGCCTGCAAACTTTGGCAGCAACGTGACGGTGACGGTGCGGCCAACGGTCACCGCAGCCCCGTGGTCGGTGGAGCTTTGGTCGCTGCGTAGGCGTAGTCAGAGGCCAGAAGCCAAACAATTGGACCAACGTCCAACTCACCTCCGCACCATCACAGGCCTCTGACGGCCCATTGCGGTTCTGGACAGCTTCGTTGCGCTTCAGAAATTCTGGATGATCTATGGATTTTGGGGGGGGTGATGCTGGCACTACTTCGAATTGGCCCGTTCGCACTCCTTTTCCAATTCATGGGCGAGCAAAAGCCAACTAGCGGCCACTTTCAAAAGATCGGCGCAAATGTTGGGGTCCTTTGTACGGGTAGCTCGACGCAAGACATCGTCGGCGCGCTCCATGTAACGGGCTCGCCGTTGGTCCAAAGACAGGGTGTCAAGCAAATCGGCCACGGGCCCGCCTACGGGGCCCCCCAACCTGGCCAGCAACTCCGGTAATGACGTACAGTTTCGTGTGTTCCAAAAGAAAATGTGCGGCGCGCCATATGTGCATCATCGCTCATAGTTCCGCTGCCCCGGCTTGGCCAATCAAGCCGTCGATCATCCGCTCTTACAGTTTGAAATCTGACCGGGTTGAAGACCGTCCCACAGCGGATTTGCCGGAGCATTAAGGGAGGGGGCGGCAAGCAGCCAGCCTTAGCCTCAACCCCGGAGGCCGTCGTCCTCTCCCTGCCGTGACGGGGATGATCAATGCCTAGGCCTTCGGCGAGTGACCACCGTTGGAGGCCGGAAGCTTGGCCATTAGGTCCCGGTAGACCAGCGCTTTCCGAAGCCACTCTTTCTTCGTGTCGGTATTGGCGACGTTGTCGGCGGCCTTCTCGGCTTCATTATCGAGAAGCATTTGCTTCGTGTCTTTGGCTTCCTGTAATGCTGATGGGCTGACGAGACATTCCCGTGCTAAATTTATAGCCGTTCGCGGAGTGTTTCGTAAGGAGCTTTTCCATTGAAAGCGCCATGGGGCCTGGAGAGGTTGTAGAAGCTTTCCCATTCGGCCAGTTTTTTGTGAAGATCGACGTCATCGGTGTAATTTAGCAGCTGATAGAATTCTTGTTCATCGGTTCGATGCGAGCGTTCGACTTTGCCGTTTAATTGAGGAGACGCTGGTTTGATGTAGGCATGCCAAATCCCTTGATCCTCGACATGCCAGTGAAACTTTGCCTGAAACTCGTGGCCATTATCGGTGCGTGCTTCCCGGGTTCTAAACGGGAACTTGGCGATGACGAAGTCGATGAATGAGATCGCATTAGCCTGGGTGTGACGTTCATAGATTTTTAGCGCTCTGACACGAGTTGCGTCATCAATTGCGGTGTACTGGTAGCGCTTGATGGTTTTTCCATCTTTTCCTTGGAAAGTCAGGAACTTGACGTCGACCTGGATCTGATGGCCAGGCACCTGTTTCTCATAACGCTTGGTGTGGATTTGCGTAGCTGCGCCGAGCAGCAATGGCGTCAAGGCGGCGCTTCCCACAAAGCCACGCCTGGTCAATTCGCTTGTACCCACCTTCAATCTCCCATTACCGGTTGTTGAATTCTTTTGACCTAGGCTCAGGACTCATTGATTGATCCAGAAGATGACGGTTGCGGCGATGCAGATGGCTGAGAAGAAGGTGTGTGCGCATCTGTCATAGCGGGTATGGATGCGTCGCCAGTCTTTGAGCCTACCGAACATGTTCTCGATCTTGTGCCGCTGACGGTAGAGTGTGCGGTCGTGGGCGATCGGTATTTTACGATTGGACTTTGAGGGAATGCACGGGACGATGCCGCGTGCAGCCAGGGCGTTACGGAGCCAGCCGGCGTCATAGCCTCTGTCGCCGAGCAAGGCTTTGGCTGGCGGCAACGCATCGAGCATCAAGGCTGCACCTTTGTAGTCGCTCATCTGGCCTTCGCTAAGCAGCATCACCAGCGGGCGTCCTTCGCCATCACACACCGCGTGCAGCTTGGAGTTCAGGCCGCCCTTTGTGCGCCTGATACGTCGGGGAACAGCCCCTTTTTGAGCAGGCTGGCAGCGGTGCGATGGGCCTTGAGATGCGTGGCGTCAATCATCAACCGCTCAGGCTTGCCGCCCTTTCTCGCCAGTTCGGCGAAGATGCGGTTGAACACCCCAAGACGGCTCCAGCGGATGAAGCGATTGTAGATCGTCTTGTGCGGACCGTAATCCTTCGGCGCGTCACGCCAGCGCAGCCCATTGCGGATCACGAAGACAATCCCCGAGATCACACGCCGGTCATCGACCCGCGCGACGCCATGCGACAGTGGAAAGTAAGGTTCAATCCGGCGCATCTGCGCACGTGACAGCCAAATCAGATCACTCATCGAAGCACCTCCCGGTGCCATCAATGAATCAAGCAATCCGCCAATCCGCAAGAAAATTAATAGGTCCTGAGCCTAGCTCCCAGCTACCAACTCCCATCACAGAGGAAACCGGGAACCTTAGCGTGCTGAACGCCACCGTTAAAATACGAATGGCATAGATCAATAGCTCCAAATTTCTGTCCTCGGACTGATCCGGCGGAGACGGGTGACCACTTCCGTTTGTCAGCTACGGGCGTTCTTCGCCATTTACTATTGGATCGGCCCGCTTGGGCGATTCGCAGGCGGCCAGATCTGCGTACAAAAAGGCAACCGATCAGCCCTGCGTCCACTGAAATGCTAGGCGCTCCGGTCAAGGCGTCCTAAGATAAGCGCGGGCATCGGCAATTTCGGTCCTGCCGGTGTCGGCGTTGCCGGCCATCGCGACGATCTTCTCAGAGTAGTCGCGCGCCTTCGTTTTGTCGCCCAACGCCTTGGCCGCGGTCGCTGCGCCGACAAAGGCGCCCAGCCGGTTCGGTTCCTTTTTCAAGGTCGTTTCGAACGCGGCAAGCGCTTCGCCGGGCTTGCCGTCCTCCAGCAGCATAACGCCATAAAGTTCACGGGCAGGTTTGCCAACTCCCGGCGTCACCGGGTGCTTTTCGGTCCCGTCTTCGGCATCGGC
Source organism: uncultured Alphaproteobacteria bacterium (assembly GCA_963766265.1). GTDB lineage: Bacteria > Pseudomonadota > Alphaproteobacteria > Micropepsales > Micropepsaceae > Rhizomicrobium. Next base: position 1,277,445 of record CAVXYX010000004.1, on the reverse strand, counting down.
AGCCGCGCGCATCGCTATCAATGCATCGTCGCGTCGCCCATCGGCCTGCAGCACCCAGGCATTCGCGGCCTGTTGCTGGATGTCCACTTGCTCGGCCCAATAGTCGTCTTTCACGGCCCGCAGCTTGTCCCGCAATTCGATCAACCTGGTGATTTCCGTTCTGGCCGCCTGCGAATCGCCCAAGCGGGCCGATCCAAGGGCACGTGCGAAATAAGTGAGCGCCTGGACATTGGGAGCCGCGCCGGCATGGACTTCCAGCCCCGCCGCAGATTTCCAGTCGCCGCGCTCGATCGCATAGCGCGCCGGGGATGCCGCCAGCGCATAGGAGGGAATGAAGGTTCCGCTGGCACCCGCGACCACAATCATTTCGTCTAACACCGCTTTCGCATGGGCGTCTTCACCCAACTGGAGATAGGCATAGACCAAATAGTCCATGGCATGGAGCTGATCGTCTCCTTCTCCTGCAGCCTTTCCCGCGCGCACCGCTTCGATATTCGATGCAATCAACTCGCGCCAATAACCCAGACGCGTGAAGATATGCGACGGCATGTGTTGTGCGTGCGACGCAGCCGGAGCGAGCTTGGCGTAGCGGCGCGCCGCCTCTAGGCCTCTGGAGGCAAGCGGTGGATAGTCATAGAGGTGGATCAAGTAGTGTGCGACGCCGGGATGGAGCGGTTGACGTTTTGCGATCGCCTCCAGAATGGCGGCGCCTTTGAGTTGATTGGCATAAGTCTTGTCGGCCGGCGAAGCGGAAGTGTTAAGCGCAAGGGCATAATAGATCTGCGCCTCGTCATCGGCCGGATAGCGATGCGCCAGTTGTTCCATCGCTTTGGCATAAGCCTGCATGCGCGTGTTGTGATCAACCGTCTGATAGTCGAGATACATCATATTGAGCGCGTCGATATAATCGCGTTCCCGCTGGGTTTTCGCGCCGATTGCCTTGGCGTTGGCCAGCACGGCTGCACCTTCGGCAAGATTCTTGGCGGGCGGCGGAAAATGGGGATTCCAAAGCAAGCTCATCGCGATACCCCAGTCCGCTATGGCGCATTTCGGATCGGCCGCCAGCGCCTCACGAAACAAGCCCTGGGACACGCTGTACCAGAAGGAGTGCTGATACAGCATCGCGTGGTCGAAAAGCGCCTGCGCTTGGGGCGTGCAGGAGGTTTCGAAGTGAACGACGCCCAAGACATTGTCGCCCTGCTCCGCGAAAGTCGGCGCAGCGAATGCAATCGCACTCGCCGACAGGAATGTAGCCGCAAGAAGCGTTCTCATCCCGATACATCTCCGATGGCGATGGTTGCCCGGATATGCAACACAGGGTCTTATGCCGCCGCCGGTGCGTCAATAGCGCTAGCGCTCGAAAATCCGCGGTGCAGGCCAAAATCTGATCACTGGTGCGGCTGAGCATGTCCGCTTTGGGTCAAAAGCGGACATTCGACGGATTGAACGGCACTTTTAAGCGAATGATCTTAATCAGTTTTCTGAAGCGCAATAGTGTATTTTCATACAAATGCACTATTCGCCGCAGCATATCTCGCCGGGATTTCGGTGCTTCACGACTTGGGCACGCTGTTGTGCTTCACAAGCTGGCGCGCTTGTCGTTCTGTAGCGCAACGGGCATGCAGCTGTCCATTAGATCGGCGATTAAGAAACACGCGCGAAAGGTGACTCGTGTTGTATCATGCGATGGCATTCCTGCCTTCAGTACAAATTTGTCAATTACCGTTTTCCCACCCGCCTACAATTCGAAGTAATTGTTGAGCGTTCCTTTAGGCAGCGAACCCATAGCCTAACCTGTCAGTTTGGTAGGGCGGTGTCCGCTCTCAGGGGTTCACAATGCGCAAATTGATCTATGGATTAGGGCTTGTGACCCTATTCCTGATTCTGGCGGGAACGGCGGCGCTCTATATCCTAGTAAAGAAGGGAAATCAGTTCGACTCCGAAAGTAAGGCATTCGTCGATAGCGCAATTCCAGCCATCGCCCAAAATTGGGACGAACGGGCCCTAGCGAGGAATGCATCTGCGCAATTCTTTACAGCAACAACCCCAGATCAGGTTCGAACCGCATTCCAAAAATTCTCCACACTAGGCCACATGGTTCGCTATGAAGGATCACAGGGAGATTCAGCCATGGCATTTTTCTCCGGAACGGGCAGTACCATAACCGCCGCTTATGACGCCAACGCCCGCTTCGAGAATGGCGATGCGGTATTTCACGTGAATCTGGTGAAGCAACAGGGCCGTTGGCTTATTCGATCCATCAACGTGACCCCGAACGGCCCTGTGCGCTTCGGATCAGCCCGCACTTAGGTGAAATAGCAGTTTCGGTGAAGATGTCCGACGGAGAAGTTAAATCGAAATGAGAAGTGAAACTGCTCTTCTGATCGTCGCGATCTACCTCCGAGGTGACCAACTAGATCCGACTGACGTTACTCGAAGCTTGGGTATCGTGCCGACCGAGTTGCAAAAGAAAGGCGACAAGCTGATTTCATCGACCGGTAAAAAGGCAAGCCGTCGCACTGGCATCCGGTGCGTAAAGGCGCAATCAACATCATTGACGTTATCGGATCATGTTGCCGAGTTGATGAAGCTGTTCGGCCAAAATAAAAGAGACCTAAAATTGCTGAAAAATGTCGAAGATGCTTATTTTGATGTTTTTCTTGCAACTGATCAGGGGGGTGGCAGCGCAAATTCCACCACGTTGTCACTTCAATCATCAGAGGTAGACTTTATTTCTTCGTTGGGCCTGTCGATTCAGATAACCACATCAACTGGCCCCGATTGACCCCTCCAAAAAGCTATAAACATGGACCAGATCATCGACGAAAATTGGTTGAATGAGCGAGGTGCTCTGAACGATGCGCGGATCCCCCATGTTGATCAGCACAGGTCAAATCCACGGCGTTGGGCCAGCGATCCACGACTCTCCGATCCGGCTTTTCAATCACAGGCGCGGGTATCCAAGGGCAGCCATGTTCCACCCTTCATCCGGCCATCGCCTGCATCAGCGCGGAAATCTTGATCGTGGCAAAATTGGAAAAGGTGTCGGAGACGGCATAAGGCAGGACAATCCGACCGTTGTGGCGCAAGGCTCCGCAGGTATAGACCACATTGGGGACATAACCTTCCCGCTCGGAAGGTTCGGGCCGAACCAGCGGTTCGCGCGATCGCGCCAGAACCTTGGACGGATCGTTCTTGTCCAGCAGAACGGCGCCGATGGAATATTTGCGGACGGGGCCGACACCGTGGGTCAACAACAGCCAACCTTCGTCGAGTTCAATCGGCGATCCGCAATTGCCGATCTGCACGAACTCCCAGGGAAATTCGGGCTTTAGGATCGCCGTGCCACCATTCCAGGAATACAGATCATCCGAGTAGACGAGATAGAGATTTTCATTGTCCTGCCGCGCGATCATGGCGAACTTGCCGTTGATCTTCCGCGGAAACAGCGCCATGCCCTTGTTTTGCGCGGCGGTCCCACTGAGGGGCATCAGCCGGAAATTGATGAAGTCGGTCGTTTCCAGCAACTCCGACCGTATCGCGTCACCGCTATAGGCGGTGTAGGTGGCGTAGAAAGTCCGCTTGCCATCATCGTTGAACTCGACGAAGCGAGCGTCCTCGATGCCATGCCAATGGGTCTGCGTGATGGGAAAGATCACCCGTTCGCTGATATCGCTCGGAAGGCGGGAAAGTCAGTGCGACTTCATTCCCTCCGCCGCCCGAATTTGCGAATCTGAACTGATGGGAGTTGTGGCGATTCGTGACGTGGGATCCACGGTCACGTCGCCATTCGCTGCGATGGAGCCGGCACGAAAGGTCAACGAGGAAACATGCCCCTCACCAACCGCGCGAAGGCTGAGGATGAACCGGAGTCCGCCCTCCGGCGCGCCGGACTGGTCCGGATGGGAAACGATGCTGGGATTGAACAGCGCCGCGGCTTCAAATGAATATTCGTGGAGGAAATAGGCGCCGATCAACTGGCGCTTGAATCGCGGCTGAATCCGGCGTGGTCCGGCAAAGGCCTCTTCCATTTCGCCGGCGCGCGCCTCGAATTGCGCCAGCAGGTTGCGGTGCCGGCCCTGGAAATTCTCCAGGACCTCCGCCAGTTGCGCCGCCGCGTCCTCGGCTCCCAGGGCCAGAACACGGTCAACAATATGATTGGCCCGGGTCTTGTCGGTGGGATTGAGGTCGCGCGGTTCCGTGGCCGGCTTGAACGGCCGCACGATAACCCTGGCCGGATCGGGACGAAGATAGAGAGCCTGCCGGTTCAGGAACTGGATTTGTGACAAATGACCCCCTGGTCTTGATCGATCTTGGCAAAAGTTGGCGTTGAGCGCGGCAGGAATTTCGCGCGACTATCACCAAGCCGGTACGCCTGGCGAATCTCCGCAAGACTCAAAAGATAAGAGACGACGGACTCGCCGCCCCTGTTCTCGTTTACCCGGTCGGGATGCAAGCCGTCGCGGCAGCTTCCAGTTTCCAGATCGATAAGGGGAAGCGACAAATCATTATGGCCCAGGAACCAGGAAAACACATGCAGCGCCTCCGCCTTCCATTTCGGGTCGCCATCCGCCTGCCAGGCCGCCAGGCAGGCCGAGATCGTCGCGGTGGCTTCCAGTGGCTGCTGATCGAACATGGCGCGGTGCGGTGCGCTTTTCGCCAAAGCCTTGTGTGCCGACCGGACGGAAAACCCCTGACGCGCCTGTTTGCTGGGTCACAAGCCAGCGCAAGGATCTCAAGCCCGGCCCTCGTATAAGCCGGCTGTGCCTGTCGCAATTCCCGTCAGGATCAGTGCTTGCGGCAGCCTGGCATTGTCATAAGCCAAGCCTTCCTCGAACCAGATCCAGTTTTCAGTTTCCACCGACGCAAGGATGGAGATCAGCCTGTCCGCCAGTAACGCTCGCAGCCGCACCGCAAAGGCATTGTCCGGGACAACGCTGCAATAGGCGTGCAGGCCCAACAAGGAAAACGCCCAGGCGCGCGGAGAACGAAACTCTTCGGCGCTCGGCAACGCCTCATCGAACAGGCCGGCAGCCCATAGACGCCGGGACGGGCTTGATATCGCTGCGCGCGCATTCGCCCAAGGCCCACAAGGTGCGCCCATGACTATCTTCCGAGCCGCTTTCTTCGAGCCAGACACGGCCGAAGCTCATGAAGTTCCGAAACCGCCGTGTTGCCGGATTCCAGGCGTGCTGAAGGAAGGCCGCCAGCCGCGCCGTCAAGGACTTCGGAAAGCGGCTCCTCTCCGGCCGTGTTAAGGGCGCAGGCCAGCAGAAGCGCACGGGCATTGTCGTCGATGCAATAGCCGTGCGACCGGTCCGGTATCGAATGAATGGCGTGCTGAAAAAGCCCGGTATCGTCGCACATGGACAGAAGATGGCCGATCTGCATGTCCGGCGGCATGCGTTGCGCTTTGCCGGCGCTCTTTTGTCCAGATTTGCGATCACATTCAGGCGATGGCTGCGGCGGGCCCGCACGAAAACGCCATTGTACTGCTCCCCAATGCGTTTCCACGTCATGGACCGGCTTTCGGAATAGGCCCGCACACGCATGGCCTGGCGCCGGACACTCATCCGTCAGCAATCCCGATATTTCGGTGCCGATCGCAGCAGAATCATGAAACGGAACCAGCACGCCGCGTCCGTCCGCCAGCAATTCGCGCGCATGCCAGTAGGGCGTCGAAACAACCGCTTTTCCCAGGCCAAAGCTGTAAGCAAGTGTTCCCGACGTCATTTGCGCTTCGTTGAGATAGGGCGTCACATAGACGTCGCACATGGATATGAAATCCAGCAAAGTCGGCTGGTCCACGAACTGGTCGAGAAAGACGACATTGTCATGCACGCCCAATTCGCGGGCGCGCGCCATCAGGCTTTCACGATAGGCCTCGCCTTCCTGCCGCACGAGATTGGGATGCGTCGCGCCGAGAACAACATAGACGGCATCGGGCCGGCTTTTCAGGATCAGCGGCATCGCGTCGATCACCACCTCGATCCCCTTGTTGGGAGACAGAAGCCCAAAGGTCAGAATCACAGGCTTATCGGTGAAGCCCAGCTTGACCTTTGCCAGGTCCGGTTCGACGAAAGGAAAGTCGGGGATGCCGTGGGGAATGACTCTCGATCTTCTCGAGCGGGAACGCCATAGACCGTGTGCAGCAGTTCGCGCGCCTTCTCCGCCATCACCACCACGACGGACGACAGTTCCGCGATCTTGCGCAGGACATTGTGCTGAGCAGGCGTGGGACGGGACAGAACCGTGTGGAAGGTCGTCACCACCGGCATGTCCAGCCGCGGCGAGCAGCGTCAGGATATGCGCGCCGGCGTCGCCGCCGAAAATGCCGAATTCGTGCTGAAGAGAAACGACGTCGTATTTCTGCGCGTTCAGAAAATCCGCGGCCCGCACATAGTCTTCGAGGACATCGTCGCGGATCTGGAACTTGACCTCAGGAGGATAGTCATAGGCGCGCCGGTCATCGTTCATCGCCACGATGCAGGTTTCGATCTGTGATGCCGGACGACAGGACGGCCTTGTGCAAGTCGGTGGTGAAAGTCGCAATTCCGCAGCGGCGCGGCAGGGAATTGCCGATGAACGCGACGCGCTTGAGCTGGGTCATCGGAGCTCCGCAAAACAGTTTAGACGAGGCATGCGCAGCATCGCAGCCACGCCCTGGTGAGTTCATGCCGCTTTCAGATTGACGGCCTTGGCGCCTTTGGCATCCGACTGGGTGTCGAAGGAGATGCGCTGGCCTTCCGCCAAGGCACGTCATGCCGGCAGCCTCGACGGCGGAGGCATGCACAAAGACATCCTTGCCGCCGCCTTCCGGCGCCACAAAGCCAAAGCCCTTACCCGAATTGAAGAATTTCACTGTTCCGATTGTCATGGTCACTCCGATGCTTGGCGCCAAGCACATGCTTGAGCGGCGCGGAAGGACACATCTGTCTGAAGGGTGGTTGCCCCGGCCAGGCGCCGGATGCGGATGGTGAGTACAACTTCGCGTTCAACGAATGGAACGCCGTCGCCATACACACATAGGCGCTTGCAGCTCCCGAATACAAGCAGCGAAGGCTTGGGTTATGGAACAATCGCGCGGTTTCTCGCCTTTCTTCGCACTTAGCGCGGAATGAATTAAGACGCGGCCGAAGCGGAGTGCTATCTTGGCCCATGGCGCACTCTGGAAAACCTCCGCGAAGCAGTCGAATATCGCGGCTATTTCCTGCAAGTCACCTATGCTTCACCACAATGGCAAGTGTTGATTGGCATGACGGTGAAGGACAGGCCGGACACTTCCACCTGGGAAACAGATCGTCAAAGGGTGGAATGAAGAGGAGACGTTAAAGCGTGCCAAAATGCGCATCGATCTTCTTGATTGAAAGTCCCAGCCTCTGATAGAGGTCGCCATGCGCTATCGTGGATATGATCTCGAGCAAAAAACGCTCATGGTCGGATGGCAGATCGTCATAACCAAGGACGGCAAGTTCGTCCGCAATGGAACTGTCACAACAGAATCTGGCTGCTGCCATGAAGGAGGCAGAGAACTTCGTTGATCGGGTTTTTGCCGAGATTGATACCACTTCGTCTGACGCCAAGTCCTGAATGGCGCGAGAGACGGCCTATATCGTTCAGAGTTTCGGCCTGGGCCGGGGAACCGCCCTGAAGGCGGACCGGCAAATTCCCTGCAAGTCGGCCGACGCGGCACGGCGCATGGCCGAAAGGCTGGCTGCGACAAAATTGGGTGTCGTCGCGTTTTCGAGTTCCGGCGATGCGGAACTCGGAGAATTCGACGACCAGCCGACAATTCTCTTTCAAGCTGGACGGGTGCCCGACGCGTTTGAGGGCTGAACAGGAAGAGTGTGATGTTTTCAGGAGGGCAGAGATTCGAGGGGTCGATCGACGGAATTCGCCGGTCGGCAAAAGTCATTGCGATCGTGGATGGCGGGCACACTGGATGGTTGGAGTTCCTGGACACTAAAGCGCCGCCATTCGAGACTCAGCAAGGCGGATGGGTCGATCTGGAAACTGGTCAAGCATGGATAAGGGAATTGAAAAAATGGAGCGGTCCGCGCGCTACATAGTGAGATTGCAGAAGAACGGGCAGTATACGGTCGTGATGTCGCGTCCAGAATGGGCCAACAGGGAAATTTCCGGTTTTACGACTGTGGCTGAGGCAAATGCCTGGATCGCAAGCCGGCGGCACCAATCCAAACTATAATCGGATCGAGACCCGCTGAGGCCGCCCGGAGCATGCGACCCCACTGCGCGCTTTGACCGCTGCTACCCCCATTTAAGAGATGGGAGGGGTGATGCGTGCAAGTACAATCAGTCCGCGAGGGTTATACCGGTTCATCGGCACAAGGCGTTCATCGCCCTAGGTGCGCGCCACCATCCGGCCCATGGGTGTGATCAACAAGCCACCCAAGATCGACTGGATCAGGCCGAGTTCGACCAACCGGGTCTGATGCGTTTTGGGTATGGTTGCGCAAATGAAGCCGCGGCTGACCAATGTCAGCGAAGCAAGCTCCGCGGAGGTCAAATCCGCGGCATTGGGCATGCGGTCCATGGCTCTCCGATCCCGCCTCCACCATAAGCGCAGTATCGGAAAAAGCTCCATATGGCCGAGATTAGATAATAGGAAGTAGCGAAGCGACCATATTCTATCAGATACGCCTGCAGCCATAGCAGGGGTGTCACGCAGGGGCTTGGGCGGCGTTCATAGAACGCCCGACCAGATGCTCGGTATCTGGTCAACAAAATGTCCGCTTATGACACAAAGTGAACCTGAGGGATTGGCAATCAGACGAGCCAATTTATGAAAGTCTCTATCCTGTCTCGGCATTCCAAGCCGGCAATATGTTTGGCCACAGATTTTGCCAATTGCGGATTTAGCCTGCACCCGCCCCATTTACTGATCGTGAAATTCCCTGGTGTGAACGTGTTGGAAAGGGCGAACTCCAAAACCGCCCGGTCAACAATGGGCCGCATCGGCTCCATCAAGTCGTAAACCAGGGGAATTCGGTTGGTGCTATTGCCGTGGATGATGCCAATTGTCGGGTCAAGGCCAGCGGCAACGACCTGGCTCCGCATTTCGTTGGCCAATATCCCGTAGCCGTAATTCAACATGGCGTTGACTGGGTGGCGAGCTGATCGGGCGCTCTTCCGCCAGGTCATGGTGCGGGGAATAATGATTTGCCAGTTGTCAGGAATTGGTTTGCGCTTGAATCCGGACCATTGAATTGGCAGTCCGTGCAAGGCCGAAAAATAGGCCATGGCGCATGCGCCCTCGATTCCCAGCATTTTTGAAATGGTCATTACACGCTGGGTGGAATGTGGTCTGGCTGCCAGCAGCGTTTTACGACGCGGCAACCAATGAACGCCTACATGAACCACAGATTTTTGATCGAGTATTGGGCTCACCAACTATCGTCGTTATGGCTTGCGCGATGGCGGTGCTTACTTTTGTGCTCCTTGCGCGGCGACCGCCGGCAACTGCGCTTAAGCCTTAGTGGGGATGTGGCCCATCCGGGTGTGGTCAAAAGGGGAAGCACAGAAAGTTTACACCTCGGGATCAGAAATCGGGCCTGTGTGGTGTTTTGTATAGTTGGCGGGAGGGCAATCCAGGACCTGATAGCCCTTTGGTATCAAGACCTAGTGCCTCAGCGATGCGGAGAAATTGCATCGAAAGGGGAAGTTCACAAACTTCCCACTTCGTGCTGTCCAAATGGATAAATCACCGGAGAAGCAATATGAACATCGTTGAGACGACTAGGCGATGCCGCCCCGGTGAGTGAAGCTGCGCCAACAAAGACGCGTCACCTCTTTGCTGCTGACGCTCCTTCCTCAACAATCAATTTGCTCCCGGCCAATAGATCGTTCTCCATCTTGGCAAGCGCCGTAACGTGAGCAGACATCCCATCGAGCACTGCAGCGATTAAGGCGAATTCGGCTGGCGTCGTGAAACCCGGGAACCGAATAATCTTGATAAGTTCAGCCAAACTAGTTCCACGGCCCAAAGTAGCAAGCGCATTACTCAGTTCAGTTACCTTCTTTTCTATAACGACAACATGATTGTTGGACATTTGTACCTCCTCTGATGAAACCAAAAAGAAGAAATTACTCGATGCAACGCAGAACGGAGCAGGAAACGCTTTGGCTGCCGGACTTTGTCAACAGAACCTAGCCATTCTTAGCTCCTACAAGGCAATCGATTACGTGTTGCCTGACTTAAACGACACCGCTAGGTAATTTCCAGTGCGAGCGATGCCTCCAAGTGCACTCCGTAGCTGTATATTATCGAGGACCCGTTCGTGTGCTTCGGAGAAATGTCGAGGTTCACTGTGAATGTACATTTGGTCCCCGCAACACTCGTTCCAAGAAGTGTGCTAAGAGTTTGAGGCGGCGTTTTCACGTTTGGGCCTCCGAAACTCGGCGGCGTTGGCTGGTCGGTATCCCCGCCGCTTACCAGTACTCCCGACGGGCCGCCCAACCCTTCGAGCCATGTGAGCGAGTAGCTCGACATAAAGCTGTGCGGGGGTTGAAGCGGGTCTGCGATTTTCGCCGCATGGAAGGCACGATATTCGACCTCGAACGGTGCGTCTGCTGAGCCGCTCAGGAATTGACATACGTCGTTGTCGAAAAGGTGATTTACATCGAACCCTGCGATTTTGCCATAGCAGGGGCGATTGTCGAACCAGAACAGATGCGACAGAGCCGGGAACTGGACCGTTGCAGTGCTGTTCGCCCCTGACGCTGCCAGCAAACGCAGGAACTCGAAGGGCGCATCTGTTCCTGCGCCGGGTGAGCCTGCGGGCTTTAGGCGATGTCCGGCATTATCGAAAAGTTCCAGATGATCAGATAGCGGCTGTTGCCGTATTGCGGTGGTGATCCCTGGCTCGTGTACAGCGTTGTATCGAGCGTCTGATGGTATTGGCCATTGAGCCAATTTTTGTCGTTGTTGTAGGGAATTCGTAAAGGCCATTCTGTCCGCCAGCCACATTCGGTCCGAGACTGTAACTTACAATGTCCCAAGTGGTGGGACCAGTTTGGACAAAATAGCTCCACGCAACCGGATTGGTGATCGGTTGTGGCGTTCCGACGGCATTGCCAGTCAGGTCTGCCTGAGCAATGCTCATGCGATAGTAATGAGCGCCCATCGCCTCCAGAGCGGGATGGAAATAGAGCATGAAGCTCAGCGTCTGCGCCCACGGGGCCCCGTTTGCTGTGACAAGCCCTCCGTCTGGCGGCGGTGGCGCTACACCAAACTCACTTGTTTGTGTGAGATCGTTCTGAGCGCCGTCTTCGCCCATGTAATGGCTGTTGAGCGCCCACGCCCCCGTCGAACCGATCTCCTGTAGCGTCGCGAAGTCCGTCCCGGGAGGTGGTGTGGTTTGGCCACAACTGCGCCCGCTCCAGGTTTCGAGATCTGCGAACTCGTTCGCCGTGAAATATTGATGGGCTGCGGCCCCATCGTAGATGGTGACCCAGTGTGTATCCTGCCACTGACGCACGACATAGTAGTAAAGAGTTGAGCAGAGCCCAAGCTGCAGAAGCGGAAGCCGATTGTAGCAGAAGTGGAAGCTACCATCTGGCCCGAGCGGTGTCTCCCCAATCTTCCCGGTGCTGCAATGACACCAGAAGGGCCACAGGCGGAGGTTATCATTAAAATAGGCCAAGGCCTGTTCCGGCTGGAGCGACTGGAGCGTGAAGAGATCCTGTCCAAGTCGCGTATTTGGTGCCGCCATCAGGCGCGCGGAGCCGAGTGCTTTGGCTCTTGCCAGGTCGTCGGCCGACTTGCGCCGCATCGCGCCCTCAGGGCCGGGATCGCCCGGATTGTGCGGCGGAAACTGTATCGGATTGTAGGACACTTCCTGCTTCATCCGCGCGATGATCGCCGAGAGATCGATCAGAATTGGTGGGCGGCAACAACAGGTTCGGGTCCAGACTTCCACTACACCGTTGCAGATCGGATAGCAGATTTCGGGAATGGGAAAATGCCGCGGATATAGAGAAAACGGCCGCTCCTCGATGAAAAATGGCCGGCAGCGACGGATACGGCCGCCTACGCAAATGCGAAAGTGGTTCCAGCCTCGCCAATACGGCGGAAGAATGTCGATGGTGTCTTCCTTTTCCCAAATAGGCAGCTGTTGCGATGGACGAAATTGCAGCAGCGACTCCATGGATATTTGGGCAATGTCGGCAACATCGGGGCCCAGCGCCAACGTCGCACCTTCGTGATCTCTCGCTGCTGCAATGCTGAGCGAGCCATCCTTGGATGATCCGAGTTTTTGTTGGATACGGCCGGATTTATCGAGCAGGTACAGCCCGACAGTAGGAACCTGTTCGTTCGGCTCTCGGCCGGAGAAGCTAATTTTGAGATTGGGCATAGCGCTGCTTCCTTTGCTCGCCACTGGTTGCGAACACTAAAGGCCTCACTTTTCTGGAGGCTGTGGCACGCTAAAGCTATTGGACTAAGGGCCAATCGCTTTCCCAAAGTGAAACCTGATGCAGTGCGACACTGAGGTGTTGGCACTCGATGTGCCTATGTCCGCTTCGAGGCAAAAGTGAAAACCGGAAACGGACATATTGCGTCCTCTGCACCCGAACGCAGCACGAGTTCAAAATTGATAAGCACTGCCCGCCCCAATTGGCGAAACGCTTCAAATTGGTACGGTTAGCTCCTGCTGATTGAGTGCGGCCGGCGTCGACAAGGCCTGACGTTCCGGCCCGTGACGATTCTCGAGAGGGTTTTGCGTGAAAGTTGACGGCAAATGGGTTGAACAGAATCTGGGCTTCGATCCGCTCACTGTGGCCCAGCCAAAGACGAGCTTTGCCAGAGCTGAAGCCGCTTCGGCGAAGAAGCCGGAAGATTTCCAACGCGAGATCATTGATTTCGATTCCGAGGGACCCGAGGGCCGGGAATTTCTGGCCTTCAGCACGGCGACCGGCCTGTCCCGGTTTACCAATATCGGCTGGCCGAAGGGCTTGGCGCCGCGCACGGCGGCCAAGATTACGCGCAAAGCAGTTCCGCGCTGCCGCGCGCCGGTGTGCTGGTCGTTACCTGGACCGTGGACGAAGGCCATGCGCTCAGCCGGGTGCTGACGCCGGGCAAGGATTCGCGCAACGACTATCTCTCCTACACGCACAATTACGCGACCATTTCCAAGAAGATGCGGAATGGTTGCCCGGCAAAAGAGGCCGGACGGCTTGGCGCCTATTGGGCGACGAAAATCGGCGGCAAAGTCGGTCGTGATTTTCAAGTCGGACTCGCATATGTCGCAGGACGGTCCGCTGTTGCCCAACATCGACCTATGGCGCCAGATGATTCGAAGAAGTGCGTCCGAAACTCGTTATCACCACCGGCACCGCCGGCGGCATCGGGACGAAGGAGCGAAGTGGGCGACGTTGTGGTGAGTTCCATCGTCGCGTTTGACTGCAAGTCGAAATTCAAGAACTTCAAGATCGACAAACAGCCGATTGCGTCGACGCACTATTCCAGCGCTGTTTCAGAGACCAAATATTTCGCCACGGCGAAGTCGCCGTTTGCCAGCGAATGCCGGGCAATTGCCGAAGGCCAATATGCGGCAGCCCAAGATTTTTCGTGCCGGGCCAAAATCGCTCAGTCAATGCGGTCTGACCACGGATTTTTTTGGCTTCGACACATCCAGCAATTATTACGGGCTCAATGGCCTGGGCGATGTCTCGGAAATGGGCGATGCAGTCCTTGGCCTGGTGGCTCGGGCAGATGGGCGACAAGGCGCCGCCCTGGCTGGCCATCCGCAACGTGTCCGATCCGCAAATCGCCTCGGGGACCTTGTCGATCCGCGACCAGGCCAAGCTGGCACCGACAATCTACAAGGGATTCGGCCGCTGGAGTTCGGTCTGCAGCGCCATCACCTGCTGGGCAAGCATCGCAGCTCTTTGAATTTGGACAGCAAGCGAAGGAGGAAGGCATGAGCATCATTCGCGCGGCGCAGGCGGGCCAGGGCGGCCAGGTCACAATTGCCTGCATCAACAAGGCAACCGTCGACCTGGGTGTGCCGTTCGACAAGCTCACCGCCGCTTTACAGGCCTGCTACGACCAATTCTTCGTGCCGGTGTGGGGCTATCCGGTGAAGCTCTACAACACCGCGAAGGCCAAGCCTTCCGACTGGCAGCTGATCTATTTCGACAATGCCGATCAGGCCGGCGCCCTGGGCTATCATGACCTCACGACAAAGGGGCAGCCCGTTTCCAAGATTTTTGTCAAAACGACGCTGGCCGATAACGAGCTGGTCAGCGTCACCGCCTGCCACGAACTGTTCGAAATGGCCATCGATCCCGTGGCCAATTTGTGGGCGCAGGCCAATGACGGGACGGAATATGCCTATGAGATGTGCGATCCGGTCGAGGAAGACACCTTTGAAGTCAACGGCATTGCCATGTCGAATTTTGTCCACCCGTCATGGTTCGAGCCCTTCAAGCATCCGGCGGGCACGAAATACGATCATCTCGGCAAGTTGAAGGCGCCCTACTCGATGACAAAGGGCGGCTACATGATCATCATGATGAACGGCAAGGTGTCCCAGAAATTCGGCTCCGCGGCGAAGGAAAAACGGTTCGCGAAGGAAGATCGGCGGGGACATCGCAGCGAGTACCGCAAGCCGGTCTCAAAGGCCCTGCGTCTTGGTCCTGACAAGAAGAAACGCTAGGTCCTGCGTGTCGGTCGGAAGCCGAAAAGCTGAAGGCGCCGGGCAACGGCCTCGCGCAAGCGCGGTCGCATTCTATGAGAATTTGTTACGTGAAGCTTCGGTCGGCCAGGCATCTGTGCTCAAAACATATGTTAGACGTTTGCAACAACGTACAGTGACTTCGGTTTTGCACGATAAAGGTGGAATTGGCCCAAACGCCTGAAGTGCTCCATCGCGTTCCAAGGATGATTGCAAAATTCGACAATGACGATCCCACTCCAGATCGCCAAGGCCGCTATTGGCTACAGATCGGTGTCATCGGCTGTCCACATAATACGGTGCAGATAGTATTTTTTCAGATGACGAGACTTTTTTTGAGGAAGATAGCAGCCCCGAAACGGACCTGTGTTCTATACAACGCGGCTCTCCCGTGCGAAGCGTTATGTGGTCGTTTGAAGATGAGTGGAATTCGCACGGGTTGGTGCTATTGCCGTGGATGATGCCAATGGTCGGATCAAGGCCAGCGGCCACGATCTGGCCTCGTATTTCATTGGCCAGCATCCCATAGCCGTAATTCAACATGGCATTGACCGGGTGCCGAACTGATCGGGCGCTCTTCCGCCAGGTCATGGTGCGGGGAATAATGATTTGCCAGTTGTCAGGAATTGGTTTGCGCTTGAATCCGGACCATTGAATTGGCAGTCCGTGCCAGGCCGAAAAATAGGCCATGGCGCATGCGCCCTCAATTCCCAGCATTTTTGAAATGGTCAACCGGGTCTGGGGTTTTCGGATTTCCCGCAATTTTTGGTTCAGCCGATCCTGGCAAATTCCCAGCGGTTCGAATTCGGGATGGATTTATTCAGGGTCCCAATTGAGTTGGCTATTTTGGCGGAAATCAGGTGGCGGGCTATTTCGACTTACATTTCACCGGTGTGCCATCAGTTTCAACCGCGCGCCTCTGGAATGCTCGCAAAGACGCCAGCCAACGCCCCGCCATGCTTTTTCCCCATACCCTTGTTCTGGCATAGCCAGCGAATGGTATCGCCCGGGATATTGAAACGCTCAGAGATCGTGGTGGTGTCGAGCCATCATCCTCCTCCGCCTCTTCGGCAAGGGCTCCCGCCGTCAATTCGCGCTCGATCCCCTCCTCTGCGCCGCTTCCGTCCGCGGCGGTGATCTCATCGACCACGGCGATGAACTCATCGCGCAGTCCCCTCAGGCGCGCCAGGTCGGCGGTGGGGCCGAGGTCAGACATGGATGGTTACGCCGTCAGGCAAAGTTCCCACCCCCATGCGAAAAGGTGACTTTGTGTTTGTTTTTGCGCCACGCCGCTTCGAGCAAAGCCGCATTTCTGATCGTTCAAAGCCCCCCCGCACTGCCGCGCCCGGCGTGCCGTACTAGCCTGGAACGACAAAGCAACAACGGCGTCCCGTTCCACTGATCCTGGAACGATTGGAACGATTGACAGAAAATCCAATAAAATCATGCCGTTCCAGTGGAACGATCTGGTGGAACGGCACCGTGTATTACCCGCGTTACCACCGTTCCGTTCCACACCCCTTCTAAGGGGTGGAACGGTGGAACGCGGAACGGTCGGTGTGCCCGCGATGGTCACGGGTCAGTCGCTTTCTTAGCTTCCGCTGTTTTGCTGGCTTTGGCTGCTTTCTCGCCCTTTTCCGTGACGCGCCAGATACCGAGCTCCTTCTCGATAAGTTTCTCTTTCGAGAGCGTCTTTTGGAGGCGGCTGACCTTGGATTTGTAGGGTAAACCGGAGTGATTACCCTTTTTGATGAACCAGCCCAGCTTTTGTGCTAACTCAGCGACGCTGGCGTCCGGATTGTCGATCATGGCGCACAGAAGTCTACGTGCATCATAATCCGCGATAGTGACCTTCTCCCGGGCCTCAGTGTCAGAAATCCATCGTGCGACCACAGTAGGGATCTGAACGTCCTTGCTGTTCACCAGATTGGGGGAACGATATTCCCTGAGCTCAAACGTGACCGGCGAGAAATCCGGTCCACGAAATTTACCCAGGTGATGCAACGTCACGACATCGTCGGTCTTGTGTGCGGTCAGATTACCGTCGATCTCTGCGAGAAAAGCCCCGCCGCCACGCGGAATCAAACTGTCTGCGTTGGCATTTTTTGTGGGATGGCAGTTTGCCACAACGCACGGAGTACCGGTGATCTGCGTCAGCGACCGCAGCATTCGAGCGTGGTTGCCAACCTGGGTATTGTCGTTCTCCTGATCCCCTTCGAAATAGGCGGCGCTGGTGTCAACGATGATTAGGCTGAAACCACCAAGCTCTTTGGCTTTCGCATTGATGCTCTCCAAGTTATCGGAGATGGGAAACACACCGGGCATAAAAAAGACTTCGATATTCGCGCGGATTGAATCCTTCGCATTCCCCGAGGCCGATCCAACGCATCCGAACATCGTCAGGATTTTCGCCGGCGATCATTAAGACGCGTCCCTTTTCGGTTGCGTGACCGGCGAAATCCTTTCCGAGCGCAACGCACGACGCCAAATACAAGGTGATGGCAGTTTTTCCTGCACCAGTTTGTGCCGTAAATCCGTAGCAGTATCCGCGCTGTAAGATGCCGTCGACGACATAATCAGGCGGGACAAAACCGGCGACGAAAGCTGCGCTCGAAAGCATCCGTACGCGAACATTTGTGCCGTCGTCAGCCTCGCCAGCTTTGCCGTTCGCACGCTTTTGGTGAGCTTCATAATGTTCGTGCTCAAAATCATCCGAGCTGGTGCGATCATCCATAACGCCGCACCACATCGTTGAAATCTCCGCCAACCCTGGTCGGTGTGATTACTTCGACGTCGACCCCCGCTTCACTCAACCGCGCGGCTGCTGCCCGAGCAGCTCGCTGGCCTGTACCAGAGGAATCATTATCGGCCGCGATCCATACTGTCCCGATGCCAGGCAATGCAGGAAATTTTGCAATGCCGTCAGCATTGAGGACACACCAAATCGGCATGGTGCTCATCATGTGCAGTTCGCGGATCGACAGCGTCGTTTCGAGACCTTCGCCGATGGCGACCACTTTCGTTACATCCGCATCATCAGTCAGCTTTATTGCGCCACCGCCAATCGGGCCTAGCGCCATGCGTCCGACCTTGCGGCTGTTAGCGTCGAGCGCCGTCCGGTGGATTGCTTGTGGCTGATTTGTGACGATATTGCGCACCAGCCCGATCATGCAGCTGCGTCGCTCGCTCTCACCGAACGGGCAAGAACTGTGCCAGCGCAGCGCCTCGCCCTGATAAGATACGCTACGACTGGCAAGATAGGTTTCGACTGGTGTGCCCGTGATGGGACGGCCTCCTTCCCAGATCTCAAGTGCGCGTTGCATGCGCTGGTGATCCACCTGCGATGGTGGATTGTGAGCGACCTGCGATGGCGGATGATGAGCGGAAGGTTTGATGTAAGTCTTTCTTGGCCTGCCAGCCAGTTCTTCAACCGCATCTTGAAATTCGAGGCCACGCGCATTTTTCACAAAATCGATGGCATCCCCGCTAGCACCACAACCGAAGCACTTGTACCGATTTTTCCGGATGTGGAAGCTCGCCGTTTTCTCCTTATGAAAGGGGCAGCGACCCCAACGTTCGTTGTTGCCTCGACGCTCGAGCGCAACGCCGTGTTGAGCGGCCAGAGCCACTAGATTTGCGCCTCTCGCTTCCAATATCTGATCGTCGCTAAAATTCGTGTGCCGCCCGCTCATGGCACACCCCGAGCTGGCGCGGCGGGCGGTTGCGCGACGGCGGTGTTTGGCCTATCTTCGGTACAGATCTCGCTTCCTAGGATCATTTCTTAGGCCGTTCACGGTTTGCGCCGTGGCGGCCTTTTCATTTCCGGATGGTCCAGCGCGGCTAAACGCGCAGCGCGAGGTCATGTGGCGACCGCATTGCCGAGGTGGCGCTCTTGCGCCCGAAGCCAAGTATTGATCGCGCTTCGTCGGTAAAAAACGCGGCGGCCAATTTTTACAAAATTGGGGCCCTTCCCGTGGCATCGCCACCCCGCCGTAGTGGTCGGTTTTAGGTCGGCCTCTTCGCAAAATTCTGGATCGGAGACGAGCGGATCGTCGTCTATCGAAATTTTCGCCATGATTCGCTCGCTCGAGAAAATTGAGTTCAAGCGAAACATCGGTGCGAAGAGAGGTGTTAGGGAAAAAAATCAGAATTTTTGCGGGATTTATTTCCCGATACTTTTATCCGCCTTTTTCTTGACTAAACGGTGTTTGCGGCGGAACCCCTCCGGGGCATACGTTTCGCCTTTGTAGCCGACCAGTTCGGCCAGCGCCTTCCTGAATTTCACACCATGAGCCTTAGCCCCGCCGGCAGCCTTGAAAACTTCGGCGGCGATGGTCAGAAGATGCACTATGCCGTGCTCACGATCGCGCCCGCGTCGGGAGGCGGGTACTCTCTGTAGGGCCGCTTCGGCCTGACACGCTAAAAGATTTAGGTGCGTGATGAGCGGGCTGAAAGACACATCCGTGTCTCTATTTCCCACCTCCTGCATCAGCATCTTCGCGCCGCCATATTCGTTGTTGTGCGGAATGTTGCGAAGGCCCTCAATTTCGTTTGCGGCCTTCCTGCAGGCCCTCCCAATAGTCTGGAGCCGATCGCGAACATCGCTGTCCTTCACCCAGGCCCAACCTTCGGTCACGTCCTGGTACCGGCGAACCGCATTTTGCAGTTTGTCTCTCAATTCCGATGGAAGTGTTATCTTACCGGCCTGCTCTAACGCAGACCAATGGTCATCGCCAAAAGTAAGAACCCAATAGGCGGGCCCAGAGACGGGCCTTCTCATGAATGGGCCGGTTTTGGGCGTGGTTTTAATTTCAGCACGTTGCTCGGCGTCGGGGACTGTCGCTTTTCAATGGCATCACTAATTGCAGCGGCCACTTCATCGTTCACGCCTTGCACAACATCGCGCGCCAAATGGGCATACCGCTGCGTCGTCGCGGGCACTTTGTGGCCCAGCAGTTTACCAATCATGTAGAGGGACACGCCCTTCGATGCTGCCACGGAAGCAAAACTGTGCCGGAGATCGTGCAACCGAACATCATCGAGCCCGACCAATTTGCGCGCTGCAATCCATGAGCGGGTCAGGCTTCGGTGCGCTTCACCGTCCCGCGCGCCGGCCACGATGAAGGGACCCACACGCGGCAGATCCTTCAAGATCTGTAGAGCGGCATCGGAAAGATGAATTGTTCGGGCACCGGTCTTGCTGTCGGGAAGCCGGATGAAGCGTCGCTCCCAATCGACGTGGGTCCAACGGGCAGCAAGAATTTCACCTGACCGCGCTCCTGTGAATAGCGCCAGCCTGAGGCCCGCTGCCGGATGTGGTCCGATCTTTCCCGTCCGTTCGGCCTTGGCTATGCCATCTGCGGCTTTGGCGATTTCCTCCTCCGACAGAAACCGCTCGCGAGTGCGCTCCGGATATAGATCGATGCGGCGCGCGGGATTGGAATGCGCCGGCCGCAGCCCAAGGTCCTCGGCAAAGTTTAGAAGCGCCTTGAGCACGGCCAGGGCGTAATTTGCCCGCCGCGGGGTAGTCGCCATGTCGGCATGCCATTTTACGACGTCGCCGCGTCCGATTCTGCTGATCGTCAAGTGGCCGAGCCCGGGGACGACGCGTTGCCGCACCAGCGACGTGTAGTCTGACACCGTCCGCGGTTTGCGCTTCGGTCGCACAACTTCGGCCAGCCACCGGTCTGCAAGCTGCTCCAGGGTTAATTCCGAGGCGGCGACAGCTGCGAGGCGTTCTGCCCTTTCCACAACAGGATCGCGACCGTCCCGGATTGCCTGGAGAACTCGGGCGGCCTCTTTGCGGGCGTCCGAGAGCTTGGTGTCGGGATATTGGCCGACCCGCACGTACCGGCGTTGGCTGCCGATCTTGGCGCGGGCGATAAAAATCTTCGTCCCGCCCGCTGTAATTCGCACCCCAAACCCCGGTTGCGAGGGGTCAGACACGATGCGATCGCGGCCATCTGTTGGCAGCGATGCGATAAGAGCTTCCGTCAGTTTTTGCATAATCCTTGAACCTGGCGTCGGGGTCACTGGTGACCCCTCTTGGATCAATTTTGCCAAAAGTACAAGAATTTTCAAAAATTGAAATATAAATATAACAATGGCTTACAGGTTTCCGAGACCAGCAAAATGTGCGTGTATAAATCTGCAAATCCGCGAACCCCGGTTCAATTCCGGGCGTGGCCTCCACTCCCCCCGAAAAAGCCAGTGTGGTTAAGTGTTTGTTAACCCTGGGCATGCATCATGCCGCCGTCTTCCTTGAAGACACCCCACCATTACCCAACGCCTTGGGGCCGGGCTTAAAACCCGGCCTCATTTTTTTGTCCGAAGCTGCGCGCAAATGCCCAGAATGCGGGAAAAATTTCCGCTGGTTTTGGCGGAAGGGACGCGCTAGACACCGCGTCCTGTTCCTCGGTAGCTCAGTGGTAGAGCAACCGGCTGTTAACCGGTTGGTCGCTGGTTCGATCCCGGCCCGGGGAGCCACCTTTTTCAACAAGTTATGCGGAATTCCGAAAGCCTCGCGGCGGCGGAAATCCTTCCGGGGCACCGGCCGGGGCACCGAGGCGCGTGGGTCGCACGTCCACGGTGGCAAGCCGGGCGCGGTTTCGATAGCCTCAACCCCAAGGACCTCTTTCTCCGCCTCGTAATGACCATCGTTCTGGTGATCGCGATGCATGCGGTCATGGAGTACTTCCCATCGATCACCGGCCTCAACCCGAAGCGCGGGACCCTGACCTAGATTGAGCATAGATCGAGCCATTTATGTCGGGCTAGCGGCTCTTGTGGGGCTGGCGGTCTGGTTCGTCAGCATCACCGGTTTTTCCCTACCGCGAACCGAAAAGCGCAATCGACCTTCAGCGGTCGATCCGCGCACGGCAGAACTTCTGCGAGCGCGGAAAAGCATGCTGCGCCAAATTGAGCAGCAACGCAGCCGACGACAGCACAGAAGCGAATTTTCCGATGAAGGGCTCAATCGCCTGACCGCGATACTGACGGAGATTGATGCCGAGCTGCAGGGCGGGACATCAATCCGCGACTAAAATGCCAAGAGACGACGGCTCCTCGCAGTCGCAAGGGCGCAGTGCGCGATCCCGCCGTCTTGACCTGTGGGTGGGAAACCCCTCAAGTCCATCCATGCTGTCTCGGATTCTTGGCCTGTGCGCTCTGGGGGGGGCCGGCCTCCTCGTTCTTCTGACCTCTGCAGCGGACGCCGCCGGCGTCCCGCCAGCGGTGGCGCATTTCCAGCAATCCTTCGACACGGCGCTGGGCCAGCACAAGATCGTGGGCGGCGCCTTCGGCTTCGAACATGCGGGCGATCCTGCCACCGAATTCTATTTCGGCGATGGCCGCCGCGATTCCCATCAGAAGATAGACGCGCGCTCGGCCTATAACTGGGCCTCCATCACCAAGACCATGACGGCGATTGCCATCCTGCAATTGCGCGACCGCGGGCTTTTGTCATTGGACGACCCGGCGGTGCGCTATGTGCCGGAGCTGCGCCAGGTGCACGATAGTTTCGGGGCGGTGGACGCCATCACCATCCGCGATTTGCTCAACCACAGCGCGGGCTTCCGCAATCCCACCTGGCCCTGGGATTGCGATGCCACGCCCAAATGCGATTGGCAGCCCTTCGAGCCCACGCGCTGGAGCCAAGTCGAGGCCATGCTGCCTTTCACCGACGTCGCCTTCAAACCGGGTTCGCGCTGGAGCTACTCCAATGTGGGCTATGTCTTCCTGGGCCAGGTCATCGAGCGACTCACCGGCGACGATTACGAAGTCTATGTCACCAAGAACATCCTGATGCCGCTGGGCATGACTTCGAGCTATTTCGACAAGGCACCCTATTTCCTGGAGCCCGACGTCTCGGAGAGCTTCTTGCGCGCGGGCGACACGATCACGCCTCAGCCCTTCAATTTCGACAGCGGCATCACCGTGTCGAACAGCGGATTGAAGGCGCCGCTGTCCGACATGCTCAAATATGAGCGTTTCCTGATCGGCGATCCGCACAAACCCGTCTATGACCTGGTCTTGAAGCGCAGCTCACTGGAAGAAGCCTGGAAGGGCACGCTTCCCAC
Source organism: uncultured Alphaproteobacteria bacterium (assembly GCA_963766265.1). GTDB lineage: Bacteria > Pseudomonadota > Alphaproteobacteria > Micropepsales > Micropepsaceae > Rhizomicrobium. Next base: position 1,254,671 of record CAVXYX010000004.1, on the reverse strand, counting down.
CGCCGATCCCAGCCAGCCTGCCACCGCCTACACTGGCGGCCCGGGCGGATCAGTGCCGATGATGGGGTTGGGGTTCTTCGTTCTCAATGTGGGCGGCCACCGCTATGTCTATCATGACGGCGACCAGGGCGGCTTTACCGCCGAGCTAATGATCGATCCCGACCGGCACAGCGCCAGCATCGTGATGTCCAACACCACCGACACCGGCGCGCCCACCGAAACGACCCATGTGGATCCTAACGCTGCGCCAGATCCCAAGACCGACCTGCGCATGACTTTGCGGGATGTGTTGATCCGGGATGTGTTTCCTGCTGTCCCCTAGCTCGGGCCGGAGGGGGAGTGATAATTAGCGGCTTGCCTGATAGGTGGCGCGCTCTTCCGGCGTGAGCGGCACGGCAATCCGTTGGCCACTGGCCGCGGCCTCGATCCCGCCTTCCAGAACTGCCATAGCCGCAAGGGCCTGAATGGCCGGCACCTGGTTGGGCGCCTTGCCGGCCAAGGCATCGCGGATGTTCGCATAGTAAAGACGATGATCGCCCGGCGGCGTGGGCATTTCCCGGCAACGGCCCTGTACGTCCCAAACCAATAAAGGATCAGGATCCTCGCCCCAACCCGGCGCACCGGGCTTCATCCCGCTCAGCGCTTGGGCTTCCTGCTGGTCGATGCCGCGCTTGACCAGGGTGCCCTTGTCGCCATGGACCAGGAATCTGGCGCTGCCACCCGTCACTAGCATGCTGGCATGCAGCACCACGCGCAGGCGTGGATAGGTGAGCACGGCATGCGCCCAGTCCACCGCCTTCGCGCCTGCTCGCTCGAAGGCGAAATTGGCCTCGATGGAATCCGGCAAGCCGAACAAGGTCAGCGCCTGATCGATCATGTGGGGCGAGAGATCATACCAGACGCCCGAGCCCGGCACCGCTTGTTCCCGCCAACGCTCGCGCACCTGGGGACGATAGCGGTCGATATGCGATTCAAAATGCGTCACCGCGCCCAGAACACCGCTCTCGACGCCGAAGCGAGCGCCCAGGAAATCGCTGTCCCAGCGGCGATTGTGGAACACGCTGAGCAGAAGGTCCTTTCTTTCGGCAAGGCACATCAAGTCGCGCGCCTCTTGCATGTCGAGCGTGAACGGCTTGTCGATCACCACATGCTTGCCCGCTTTCAGCGCCGCGCGCGCCAAGGGCGCATGGCTGTCATTGGGCGTGGCGACCACGATCAGCGCGATATCTTTTTGCGCCATCATCGCCTTGGGATCGGCGAGGACGCGCATATCGGGGAAATCTTTTCGCACCTTGGCGTCGTCGCTGGAGGCGATCGCGCTCAGCGCCATCCCTTCGACCGCCGCGATCAGGGGCGCATGGAAGGTCTTTCCGGCAAACCCGTAGCCGATCAAGCCAACGCCCAGCGCCTCAGGCATGGATGGTCTCCCGCATCACCTGGATGGCGCAGATGATGTGATAGAAGGAGCTGGCCGGCGAAGGTTCTTCGACGAAACTGCCGTCCGGCAGCATCCGGTCCCGCCACAGGCCCGGCACTGGTGTCTCCAGATAGCGCCAAAGCGTCCTTGCCGCCGCCAAGGCTTCGGCGCGATAGGTGGCGCGCTCCGCGCCTTGCGACACCGTCATGAAGGCCAAGGCCGATTTGAGACGTTCGGTCTGCGGCCAAAGCCGCGCGGTGCGCCGGACCGGCTGGAATTCATCGTCAAGCTCGTCCATGGCGGCGCCGCGCACGGGATCGACGCCTTTGCTGCCGATCTCGAACAGGCGGCGCGCGGCCTTGTCCGCGCCCGCGTCGCCGCGAAGCCGCGCCCAACGTCCCAGCAGCCACGCCCATTCGAACTGATGCCCCGGCTCGACGGAGCGGCCGGCCGGGCCCGCGACAGGATTCCAATTTGCGTCATAGAATTCCCGGATCGCGCCGTTTTGGTCCATCAGGCGCGTGAGACCCAATTGCGCGAGCTCGTCCGCCAGCCGGTCCCAGATTCCACCGGGCTCGACCTCGCGCCAAGCCAGGGCCGCCTCCAGAAGATGCATGTGGGGATTGGACTGAAAGACCTGTTCAACCGACTCCGCAAAGCCGCCGGCCGGATTGCGGCGCGTGGTGACGATGGTCTCGTGAATACGATGCGCGGCATCGGCGAGATCGCGGCGTTCAGGAAAATGTCTGGCGGCCTCGCTCAGCGCCAGCAAAAAGAATGTCTGGTCGTAAAGCGTCGCAGTCTGGTCCAGCACGGTACCGTCCATGGCCACCAGAGTGGGAATCTGGCCGTCTGGGCGCCGCCGCGCCAACGCGAAATCAAGCCCTTGGCGCGTTATGTCCTGCCACGGCCCGCGCCAGCCCATCGTGCCAGAGAGTGCGAAAACCCAGCTTTGCCGTCCCTGTACGCGTCCGCGCTTGGGGCCGGCCACGGATTGTCCCGCCATGTCGACGAGATCGACGAAGCCGGCATGCTGGCGGTCCAGGCCTTTCTCCGCCCATAGCGGCAAGGCCCGATCCATCAGCCAGCGCTCGAAGCGCCCGGCCAAGACGAGAAATTCATCGGATCGGGAATTGTCTGTCATGCCGTCGGGGCCGAAACGATGGCCGAAATATCCTCAAGCGGAGCGCGTTTGGTTTCCGGGAAGAAAAACAAGACGACGATGAATTGCAAGACCACCATGGCGGCGAAAAAGACGAAAGGCGCGCCTTTGGAAGTGGCCGCGACCAGGGGAAAAAGACTCACAATGATCGCGTCCATCGCCCAATGGGTCGAAGTGCCCAGGCTCTGGCCCAAGGCGCGCACCTCGGTGGGAAAGACTTCGGCGATGTAGACCCAGATCACCGCCCCTTGCGAGAAGGCAAAGGCGGCGACGAAGCCGATCAGCATCCACAGAAGCAGGCTTTGGTGCTGGCCGCTGAGCATGATGGCCGCGGTTCCCGCCAAGGTGATGAAGAGACCCACCGAGCCCACCAGCAGCAAGGTCTTTCGCCCTGCCCGGTCGATCAGATACAGCGCCGGAATGGTGAAGAGCAGATTGGTGGCGCCGATGGTCACGGATTGCAGATCGGCGGAGGTCTTGCTGAAACCGGCGGCGGCGAAAATATCGTTGATGTAATAGAGAATGGCGTTGATGCCGGCGAACTGGTTGAAAGCGGCAATCGCGACCGCCAGGAACATGGGTTTGCGGTATTTGGTCCAGTTCGCGCGCCAATCCGCGCCGGACATTATGGGCGGATTGAGCGCGGCTTCGCGCTCGTCGGCGCTGGCCTCGGGCGCGATGCGGCGGAAGATCGTCCGCGCCTCGTCACGGCGGCCCTTCAACGCCAGCCAGCGCGGCGAGTTTGGGATGGTGAACAGCATCACGAACAGCACCGCCCCCGGCCAGAAGGCGATGCTGAATTTCCAGCGCCACTCGTCCGCGCCCAGATTCAAGGTCCCGATCAGGTAATTGCTCAGGTAAGCGATCAGGATGCCAAAAGTAATGTTGAACTGGAACATCCCCACCATGGCGCCGCGCCAGCGCGGAGGCGCGATCTCGGTCATGTAGACCGGCGCCAGCACCGTGGAGGCGCCGATCGCAAGCCCGGTCAAAACACGGAACGTGACAAGCGCCGCCCAGCTCCAGGCCAGCGCGCAGCCTACCGCTGAGACGACATAAAGCACGGCGATAGCTTTGAGGCAGTCCCGCGCACCGAACCGGTTGCCGGGCACGCCCGCCAGAAGCGCGCCAGCCAAGGTCCCCCACAGCGCGGCGGAAACCGTGTAACCCAGCCAGGTGGGAGAAAGGTGATAAACCTGTCTGAGCGCCCCGGTGGTGCCCGCGATGACCGCCGTGTCGAACCCGAAAAGAAGGCCCGCCAGCGCCCCCACCAGCACGCCGCGAATGACGATGGCATTCATTCCTTGAGCCCCGCACGTCCCCCGGGGGCCAACATGCCAAGAAATGGCGATATTGTCAGCGGTAATCGCTAGCCGGGAAAACTGTCGCTGGGTGTCGCCATGGCGTTATCGCGCTTGACGCGCAGCACCCGTCTTTCGCCGTCCCATACGTCCACGGCATTGCTGCCGCACAGGCGCTCGGCGACATCAAGCGCGGCGAGATCATCGGCGCAGGCATGAAATTGGCTGTGCGCGACGGAGCCGCCATCCTTGAGCAGATCGAAACGATAGTGCCCCATGGAGAAACTCCTTTCGTTAAGCGAGGAGCTGCCTCTAAGACCGACGCTTAAAGCCTAGACCTTGCGCCGCAAGGAATTATGGCAATGGGGAAATAAATTTCGTTGTGATTTACAACGCGATAGTGGGGAATAAGGCTGGAATGCGGCGATGGATCCGGAAGAGCGCAAGAATTTCATAGTTTTGGGCATGGTGGTGGGGTTGGTCGCGCTCTGCCTTTTCGTTTTACATCTCTATTCCAAAAACGCTGCAATGGAGCGTTGTGTCGAAGAGGGACGGCACAATTGTCTGGAAGTACCCAAAAGCGATAACGGCTGAAGACCCTCACCCGCGCCCGCGATATGGCGAAACGCCCGTATCCGGCAGCCATACATCCTTGGGTAGTTTTCCCGTCTGCCAGAAAATATCGATGGGCATGCCGCCCCGCGGATACCAGTAGCCGGCGATGCGCAGATATTTGGGCTTGATCGCGGCGGCGATGCGCTTGGCGATTGCGATGGTGGTGGCTTCGTGAAAGCCGCTGGCGTTGCGGAAGCTGGTCAAGAACAGCTTCAACGATTTGGATTCCACGATTGTCCTGTCCGGCACATAGTCGATCACGAAATGGGCGAAATCGGGCTGGCCGGTGATAGGGCAAAGCGTGGTGAATTCCGGCGCGGTGAAGCGCACCACATAATCGGCGTTCGGTGTGGGGATTGGGCACGCTTTCCAGCTTCGCCTTGTCGGGCGATGGCGGCGGCGCGACGGCCCGGCCCAGCTGGGTGAGTTTCTTCGCCATGCTTCAGGGCCCCTCGTACACGCAGGCCTGGCCATAGCTGGGCCGCTCGATCCTGACCCGCGCCACTTCCGGCAACGCGCTCTTGGCGCGCGCAAAGATAAAGCGGGCGAGGTTTTCCAGGGTGGGGTTGGCCAGGCCCTCCACTTCGTTCAGCAGCCGATGGTCCAGCAACTCGCGCACCTGCTTCAACGCCCGGTCCACCTCGCCAAAATCGCGCAGGAATCCGGTCTTGGCGTCGGGCTCGCCCCGCAAGGTGACTTCCACATAGAAAGAATGGCCGTGCAGGCGGCGGTTCTCGCTGGCGCCCGCGCCCAGATGGTGGGCGGCGTCGAACTGAAACGCTGGGATATCTCGATCATCCAGGGTCTCAAGTAGCGAAGCGGCAGGCCATAAAAAAGGGGGCCTTGTGCACGCGAGGCCGCGGGCATATGGCGGTCCCGCCCTGTCCGTCAAGGATTGCGCTCGCCGGGGGCCGCGACAGTCTGGCCTTTGCGCCGAATATTGCGCGCGCGTAAGGCGCATGCTAACTGGCTCGCGCGCGGCTCGAGTGACTCGCGCATCGCGAGATTTAGTCAATATAATCAAACTCTTGAATGAGAGCCGGCGGGCAGATGGAAACATCCGCGCGCCCGGCCCCATGAGGCGAAAGTGGCGAGCGAGAAAGCTCACGAAACCGGATTGGCAGGCCGTTACGCCAATGCCGTGTTCGAGCTGGCCCAGGAACAGGGCAAGGTGGACCGGGTGGCGGAGGATTTCGCGGCCCTGAAATCCGTGATCGCCGAGAGTCCCGACTTCGCTCGGCTGGTGAAATCCCCCCTCTTCAGCCATGAAGACCAGGCCCGCGCCCTGAAGCCGGTGCTGGAAAAGATGGGCGTCGATGCGCTGACCACGAAATTCCTGCTCACGCTCGCCGGCAAGCGCCGCCTGTTCGCGCTGGACCATGTAATCGCCGCTTATGACCGGCTGACTGGCGCGCCTCAAGGGCGAAGTCCAGGCCGAAGTCACCTCCGCGCATGCCTTGAGCCCCGCCCAGACCGCGGAGCTCAAATCCGTTCTGAAAGCCAAGCTCGGCCGCGAGCCGCGCCTCAACACCAAAGTCGATCCCACTCTTGCTGGGCGGCCTGGTGGTGAAGGTGGGCTCGCGCATGATCGATTCGTCCCTTCGCACCAAATTGGCCGGCCTCCGCGCCGCCATGCGGGGCCAATAAAAGGAAGTATTGAGATGGATATCCATCCCGCAGAAATTTCCGCGATCCTGAAGCGCGAAATCCAGAATTTCGGCGCCGACGCCGCAGGTCAGCGAAGTCGGCCAGGTGCTTGTCGGTCGGCGACGGCATCGCCCGCGTCTATGGCCTGGACAATGTCCAGGCCGGCGAGATGGTCGAGTTTCCCGGCGGCATCAAGGGCATGGCGCTGAACCTCGAGACCGACAATGTCGGCGTGGTGATTTTCGGCTCCGACGCCACCATCAAGGAAGGCGACACCGTCAAGCGCACCGGCGCCATCGTGGAAGTGCCGGTCGGCAAGGGCCTGCTCGGCCGCGTGGTCGATCCTCTGGGCAATCCCATCGACGGCAAGGGCGAACTCACCAATGTCGCCGAGCGCCGCCGCGTCGACGTGAAGGCGCCCGGCATCATCCCGCGCAAATCGGTGCATGAGCCGGTGCAGACCGGCCTCAAGGCCATCGACACCCTGATCCCGATCGGCCGCGGCCAGCGCGAATTGATCATCGGCGACCGCCAGACCGGCAAGACCGCCGTCGCCATCGACGCCATCATCAACCAGAAGGCGGTCAATGCCGGCACCGACGAGAAGGCCAAGCTTTATTGCATCTATGTCGCCATCGGCCAGAAGCGCTCGACCGTGGCGCAGATCGTCAAGACCTTGGCCGATGCCGGCGCGCTGGAATACACCATCGTGGTCGCCGCCACCGCGTCCGAGCCCGCGCCGCTGCAATTCCTGGCGCCGTTCGCCGGCTGCGCCATGGGCGAATGGTTCCGCGACAATGGCATGCACGCCCTGATCATCTATGACGATCTGTCCAAGCAGGCCGTCGCCTATCGCCAGATGTCGCTGCTGCTTGCGCCGTCCGCCGGGCCGCGAAGCCTATCCGGGCGACGTGTTCTATCTGCATTCAGCCGCCTGCTCGAGCGCGCCGCCAAGCTCAACGAAGACAATGGCGCCGGCTCGCTCACCGCCCTGCCGGTGATCGAAACCCAGGCCAACGACGTCTCGGCCTATATTCCCACCAACGTGATCTCGATCACCGACGGCCAGATCTTCCTCGAGACCGATCTGTTCTATCAGGGCATTCGCCCGGCGGTGAATGTCGGCATCTCGGTGTCGCGCGTGGGTTCGTCCGCCCAGATCAAGGCGATGAAGACCGTCGCCGGCCCGATCAAGGGCGAGCTCGCGCAATATCGCGAGATGGCGGCCTTCGCCAAATTCGGCTCCGACCTCGACGCCTCCACCCAGCGCATGTTGGCGCGCGGCGAGCGCCTCACCGAGCTTTTGAAGCAGCCGCAATACAAGCCCTTCGCGGTCGAAGAACAGGTGGCGGTGATCTATGCCGGCACCCGCGGCTATCTCGATCCCTTCCCCACCGCCAAGGTCGGTCCGTTCCAGGAGGCGCTGATCAGCAAGCTCAAGGCCAGCTATCCGCAGTTCCTGGAAGGCATCCGCAAGGAAAAGGCGCTGACCCCCGACGCTGGAAGACATGCTGAAGAAGGCGCTGGACGAAGTCTCCAAGTCGTTCGCTAAGGCCTAAGCCAAGGAAAGCCGACGCCCATGGCGACCGTCAAGGAAATGCGCACACGGATCGGAAGCGTGAAGTCCACGCAGAAGATCACCAAGGCGCTGCAGATGGTGGCGGCGGCCAAGCTGCGCCGCGCCCAGCAGGCGACGGAAGCCGCCCGTCCCTATGCCCAGCGCATGTCGGCCATCATCTCCAACCTGGCGGCGGGTGTCTCCGGGCCTTCCGCGCCGCTGCTGCTGGCCGGCACCGGCAAGGACCAGCGTCATCTGGTCATCGTCGCGACCGCCGATCGCGGCCTGGCGGGCGCTTTCAATTCCGGCATCGTGCGCGCGGCGCGCGAGAAGATCGCGGCGCTGATCGACGGCCGGCAAGGATGTCAAGATCATCACCATCGGCCGCAAGGGCCGCGACCAGCTTGCGCCGCCAGTTCGGCAGCCGCTTTGTCGAAAGCTATGAACTGGGCCTGAAAGCGCCCAGCCTGGCCCTGGTGCAAGCCCATCGCCCAGAAAGTGCTGGAGCTCTACGCGAGCGGCGAGTTCGATGTGGTGACGCCTGATCTACAGCCGCTTCAAATCGGTGGTGACGCAGATCCCCACCGTCAAGCAGCTGATCCCGGCCGAGGTCGGAGCGCGGCGAAGGCACAGGCACCTTCTACGATTATGAGCCGGACGAGGACACCATCCTTGAGGCGCTGCTGCCGCAGAACATCTCGGTGCAGCTGCTGTCCGCTCTGCTGGAAAACCAGGCCGGTTTCTTCGCCACCCAGATGGCGGCGATGGACAATGCCACCCGCAATGCGGGCGACCTGATCAACGCCCTCACCATCCAGATGAACCGTACCCGCCAGGCCAAGATCACGACCGAACTGATTGAAATCATCGCCGGCGCCGCCGCCGTCTAGGGCATCAGGCGGGAGCCGGACCGCCTCAAGAGATCACGAGAAAGAGACACGCCATGAGCAAGATCACTTCCAAAGGCCGCCTCAGCCAGGTCATCGGCGCCGTTGTCGACGTCGAGTTCGACGGCGAGCTGCCCGCGATCCTGAACGCGCTGGAAACCACCAACACCGACGCCAGGACCGGCAAGAAATTCCGCCTGGTGTTCGAAGTGGCGCAGCATCTGGGCGAGAATGCCGTGCGCGCCATCGCCATGGACACCACCGAAGGCCTGGTGCGCGGCCAGGAAGTGATCGACACCGGCGAGTCCGATCCGCGTGCCGGTCGGCCCCGCCACGCTGGGCCGCATCATGAACGTGATCGGCGAGCCGATCGACGAAGCCGGCCCGATCAGCCAGGAGCACATGTCGTCCATTCACCGCGAAGCGCCGAGCTTCGCGGAACAGGCGGGCTCGGCCGAAATTCTGGTCACCGGCATCAAGGTGATCGACCTGCTCTGCCCCTACACCAAGGGCGGCAAGATCGGCCTGTTCGGCGGCGCCGGCGTGGGCAAGACCGTGACCATGCAGGAGCTGATCAACAACATCGCCAAGGCCTATGGCGGCTATTCGGTGCTGGCCGGCGTGGGCGAGCGCACCCGCGAAGGCAACGACCTCTATCACGAGATGATCGAGTCCAACGTCAATGTCGACCCCAAGAAGAGCGGGTTCGGCCGCGGGCAGCAAATGCGCCCTGGTCTATGGCCAGATGAATGAGCCGCCGGGCGCGCGCGCCCGCGTGGCGCTCACCGGTCTTTCGGTGGCGGAATATTTCCGCGACCAGGAAGGCAAGGACGTGCTGCTGTTCATCGACAACATCTTCCGCTTCACCCAGGCCGGTTCGGAAGTGTCGGCGCTGTTGGGCCGCATTCCCAGCGCCGTGGGTTATCAGCCCACCCTGGCGACCGAGATGGGCAATCTGCAGGAACGCATCACCTCGACCACCAAGGGCTCGATCACCTGGGTGCAGGCGATTTACGTGCCCGCCGACGACTTGACCGATCCCGGCGCCCGCCACCTCGTTCGCGCATCTGGACGCCACCACGGTTCTGTCGCGCGACATCGCCGCCCAGGCGATCTTCCCGGCGGTGGACCCGCTGGACTCCACCTCGCGCATTCTCGACCCTCAGGTGATCGGCGAGGAGCATTACATGGTCGCCCGCCGCGTCCAGGAAGTGCTGCAGCAATACCGGGCGCTGAAGGACATCATCGCCATCCTGGGCATGGATGAATTGTCGGAAGACGACAAGCTGACCGTGGCGCGCGCGCGCAAGATCCAGCGCTTCCTCTCCCAGCCCTTCCATGTCGCCGAGCAGTTCACCAATTCGCCCGGCAAGTTCGTGGAACTGGCCGACACCATCCGCAGCTTCAAGGCGATCGTGGACGGCGAATATGACCATCTGCCCGAGCAGGCCTTCTACATGGTGGGCGCGATCGAGGAAGTGGTGGCCAAGGCCCAGAAGATGGCGGCGGAAACCGCCAAGGCGGCTTAAGCGGCATGGCTGCGAAAATCACCTTCGATCTGGTCTCGCCGGAGCGGCTTCTGCTGTCCAAGCCCGTGGACATGGTCACGGTGCCGGGCAGCGAAGGCTATATGGGCGTGATGGCGGGGCACGCCTCCCTCGTCTCGACCTTGCGCGCCGGCATGATCGACATGCAGGATGACGGCATGGACACCCGCTTCTTCATCCGCGGCGGCTTTGCCGAGATCAACGCCGACAAGATCACGGTGCTGGCCGAGGAAGCGATCCCGATCAGCGAACTGGACCTCGCGGTGCTGGACCAGCGCATCTCGGACGCCCAGGACGACGAAATCGCCGCCAAGACCGATGCCGAGCGCGCCCGCGCCGCCCAGCTGGTGGACGATCTGAAAGCTGGTCAACGCGCCGCGCTTTTGAGGCCTGCTGAAGACGTTTCACCGGTTCCATGGGATGAATGACCCCGACAAGGGCAGCCATCTCCCTTTTGGGACGAGAGCCAATCTTGCTATAAATCGTCCCATTCGGTTGGGGAATGAAACCATGGCGGCTCAGACCGTCTATCGTCAGGGCTGGAAACTGGACGAAATCCGCTGGGACGCGTTTCAGGCGCGCCGCGGTCGATCCCGGTCTGCTGGCGGCGATCAAGGCCGCCGCCCTGGTCGAGTACAACGCGCCCGATTATGTCACCTATCTGAAGCGCGTGTTCCGCGATTCGGGCCAGGAGACGCTGGACGCCATCGAGCGCTGGGGCCAGGAAGAAAGCCAGCATGGCCGCGCGCTGGGCCGCTGGGCCGAGACCGCCGATCCCGGCTTCAAGATGGAGGAAGCCTTCGCCCGCTTCCGCAAAGGCTATACGCCGGCGCACTTCGCCGATCTGGAGGCCAAGGGCTCGGTGCGCGGCTCGCGCCGGGGCGAGATGATCGCCCGCTGCGTGGTGGAAAGCGGCACCTCGTCCTATTACTCGGCCATCCGCGACGCCACCGAGGAGCCGGTGCTGAAGGAAATCGCCGGGCCGCATCGCCGCCGATGAATACCGGCATTACAAGCTCTTCTACGAGATTCTTCACAAACAGGATGAGCCGGACCTGGCTTTCTGGCGGAAGCTCTGGGTGGCGGTCGGGCGGGTGCGGGAATCCGACGATGACGAGCTGGCCTATGCCTATTACTGCGCCAATGTTCCGCCGGCCGAGGAAGCCGCCAAGCCCTATGACCGCAAGGCCTATTCGCGGCTGGCGGCCAAGACCAGCATGACGCATCTACCGCGCCCGCATATCCACAAGCTGGTGCAGATGGTGGCCAAGGCGGTGGGCGCCGATCCGCATGGCCGACTCGCCTATTGGGGCGGGGATCTATTGTGGTGGCTGATGCGAAGAAAAGCGCGCCGCTTAAGCGCCGGCTCAGGACTTCCGCTTCACCATCATCTGCTTGATCTCGCCGATGGCCTGCGCCGGGTTCAGACCCTTTGGGGCAGGTCTGGGCGCAATTCATGATGGTGTGGCAGCGATAAAGCCGGAACGGGTCTTCCAGACTGTCCAGCCGCTCGCCGGTTTCCTCGTCGCGGCTGTCCACCAGCCAGCGATAGGATTGCAGCAGCGCCGCCGGGCCCAGATAGCGCTCCGAATTCCACCAATAGCTGGGGCATGAGGTCGAGCAGCAGGCGCAGAGGATGCACTCGTAAAGCCCGTCCAGCTTGGCGCGGTCTTCCGGCGACTGTTTCCATTCCTTTTCCGGCGCCGCGGTCTTGGTCTGCAGGATAGGGCTCGATCGAGGAATATTGGGCATAGAAATTGGTGAGGTCGGGCACCAGGTCCTTCACCACCGGCATGTGCGGCAAGGGATAGACCGCCACCGCCCCCGAGCAGTCGCTGATCGCCTTGGTGCAGGCCAGCGTGTTGCCGCCCTGGATGTTCATGGCGCAGGAGCCGCACACGCCTTCGCGGCAGGAGCGGCGGAATGTCAGGGTGGGATCGATCTCGTTCTTGATCTTGATCAGCGCGTCCAGAACCATGGGACCGCAGCTGTCGAGATCGACCGTGTAGGTGTCGACCGCCGGATTGGCGGCCGCTATCGGGATCGTAGCGATAGACTTTGAAATCCTTGGAGCGCTTGGGCTTCTTGCCATTGGCGGCGGTTTCGGCCGGCCAGACCTTGCCCTTCTTGACCTTGGAATTCTTGGGCAATGTCAACTCAACCATAAAGCACTCCGGACTGATTTGCTCGTATGCCGAGTTTGGCACGGGCATCGCGCGCTGCGCAATTCTTGATACGGGACACTGGCTTTCTTCCCCCGCATGGCGGCACTGTCGTGCTCGCCTCCCTGCGCGCGCGAAGCGCGCTGGCAGGAGTGGCGTGCAGCGCTTGCAGGCGCGTAGGCGTGAGCCGTAGGCCAAACAACTGCGATGGGGGTTAAGCAACAATTTGTTCGAATACCCATGCGGCTTCGACAGGGCTCGTCGCGCACCTGCCCCGTCACCACCAGCTGCTCGGTGCGGCGCACGGTTTCACCGCCCAGATAAATGCTTTCCTCGACACCAAGTTCGCCGCCGCCGGCGCGAAAGCGCCAACCTTCCCCGTTGGGCAGCTTGAGCAGGATGCCGCCGCCTTCCAGCCGCGACACCCGCACATCCGGATGGATGTGAAAGCGCAAGGTGAATTCGCCACCGCCTCGCCGCGGCTTCACCGGCACCAGCCGGTCGGCGCCCGTCACCATCAGGCCCTGCGGCGACAAAGTGATCTTGCGCTCGTGGCGAAAGCCCAGTTCCGGGACATAGGCGTCGTGGCTGGCTTCCACCATCCAGCCCAGGGCGGTCTCGCTGCGCCGGGTGGACGTTGCGGCGGGCCCGCCCACCAGGCGCGGGCCCAGCAGCTCGCGCGCCAGCCCCGGCGGCAGGATCTCCGCGCTGGAACGGTCGGCCAGCGTCAGGGTGGAATGCGCGGCGGTGGCGCGCAGCGGCGCGTCCCAGCCGGGATGTCTCTTGCCGCCCGCGCCGCAATTCACCACCAGCCGGTGCGGGACCGGAACTCATTTCGAAAGCGAGAAAGCCGGCATGGGCTTGGTCGGAAAGGACGCCCTCGGGCACGCGCGCCGCAATCGAGCTGAATCAGAGTGCGCGTCCCGCCGCCAGCCGCTGATAGCCGGAATGGCGGGCATGGCCGAAAGGCTGGCCGCGCACATCGTCGCGCGCCAGAAGGCCCGCGATCATTCGCGGATCGCCTTCCTGCCCGCCCTGGAACAGCGCCAGCGCGCCATCGCCATGGCGGAAAAACCGCAGCATCGGCGCCATGCGGTCGCAGCGCGTTGCGCAGGCCATGCGGCGGCTCTTCATTTCGCCGCCGCCAGCGCATCCTTCACCATCGTCAGATAGCGATAGGCGTGCAGCAGGTCTTCCGGCGAGCGGCTCGACATGGCCGCCATCGGGCAGAATCTGGCGGGCGATCTCGGCCTCCAGCCGCGCCAGCCCCATACCCAGCCGCGCCGGGCTGTCGTCCAGGCAGAGGCCGGACAGCGCCAGCGCCGCGGCCGCTTCCAGCCGCGGCAAGCCGTCGGGCGCTTCGCCGGCGATGCGCTCCAGCATCCGCGCCTGTTCGCGCAGGCTCACGAACAATTTGCGAGCGCCACAGCATGTCGGAATTCAGCACCACCAGCCGGCCATGGCTGAAAATGTGCATCAGCCGGCGCGCCCATCACATGCGGCGACCAGTGCGGCTCGCAATAATGGCCATGGCGCTTCACCCATTGGGCGATCAGATTGGTGGCGAGCGTGCGCGCCGCCTCGCCGCCCGCCATCGCCAGCGACGCCAGCCAGCTGAAGCCATGCAGCTCTTCCGCCCAGGCCTCGGACGGCGGCGGCAGATCGAATACCGAGACGCCTTGCGGCAACGTCCACCGCCTCGCCGTCGAAGCGGAAACGGCCCCGCAGCAGCGCGTCGGCATCTTCCAGCCGGCGCGGCAGGCGTCATGGGGCTGGAACGCGATGTGATCGGCCAACGGGCCTTTGAGCAGCCGGCGTAGAACCAATTCCGCCGTGCGCCAGACCCGCAACGGGGTCAGCACCCGCCGCGCGCCCGCTTCCATCATTTCGGGCAGCAGGTTCATGGGAACCGCCGCGCGCATCGTCAACCTCGAAGCGCGGCGATATTGGCGGCGTAGCGCGATGGCCCGCCCTGGAAGACGGCGGTGCCCGCCACCAGCGTGTCGGCGCCCGCAGCAATGGCGCGCCGGGCGGTCTCCGGCGTGATGCCGCCATCCACTTCCAGCGCGATGTCGCGGCCGCTGGCATCGATGCGTTTGCGCGCCGCCTCGATCTTCTTCAGCTGGCTTTCGATGAAGCTCTGGCCGCCGAAACCGGGATTGACGGTCATGATCAGGATCAGGTCCACCAGGTCCATCAGATTGTCGATGGCGTCGATGGGCGTGCCGGGATTGAGCACCACGCCCGCCTTCTTGCCCAGCTTGCGGATATGCTGCAGCGTGCGGTGGACATGCGGCCCGGCTTCGGGATGCACCGTGAGGCCGTCGGCGCCCGCTTCCGCGAAGGCCTCCAGATAGGGATCCACCGGCGAAATCATCAGATGCACGTCGAACGGCTTCTTGGCGTGGGGCCGAAGCGCCTTCACCACCGCAGGACCGATGGTGATGTTGGGCACGAAATGCCCGTCCATCACGTCGACATGGATCAGGTCGGCGCCGGCCGCCTCGATCGCTTCGATCTCGACGCCCAGCCGGGAAAAATCCGCCGACAGGATCGAGGGCGCAATTCGGACCGCCATGGAAAACTGCCTTTTGGACGGGGTCTAAGTGCCGGATTCTCGCAGGTGCTCGCAAGGCGCTTGGGATTCTCGCATTCGCGCCAGAATCAGGACCAGGGTCGGCAGCCAGATCAGCCGCGACTGATAGCGGTCATGGGGATTGGAAAAGGTCCCGCAAATGATGGCGTTGCCGATCAAGCGCCAGCAGCACCAGGCCAGGGAACGTCAGCCTCCTGCCACCGCCGCCGCTCGTGCCGCGGCCTGGATGCAGCAGGATCAGCCCCAGCAGCGACAGCATCCCCACCGTCACATGGATCATGTTGAGGGCGGTGAAGCGGAACCGGCCCGGCTGCTGCTGGCGGGCCGCCAGATAGGCGGGAATCTGGGCGGGCGCATCCTTTTCGAACACCGGCCTCAGCATCCATTCCTGCGATTTGATGCCGTCGCCGGTCTTGAAGGTGAAGAATTGCCGGACCGAATCATCGGCCGCGTCCATCACCTGCAGCAGCGGATAGCGGCGGATGCTGTCGGCGATCATGCGCGTCTCTTCGCCGTGTGGTCGCCGTGAAAGCCGCCTTCGGCGCGGAACAGGCTGTCCGGCGCCCAGAGCCAGGCATCGGCGCGGGTCTTGAGCCGGTTCTTGTAGGCGCAAAGCTTGTAGCCCGACTGCGGGACAGGTATCGTCCAGCAGGCGCTTGACGATCCCGTCCTGCATCAGCCGCGCGAACACGAATACCGATGCCGGAGCGGCTGAGGAAAACCTGACGGGTGAGGACATAGTTGCTGGTGAAGATCAGCGCGAGCGCCAGAATGAATGCGCCCAGCGCCGGAAGAATGTGCAAAGCGGAGTCGCGCCAGAACCACTGCAGACGCAGCTGCGACCATCAGCAATCCCGCCATCAATCCCAGATGCGAGGGATGGCAGGCCACTGCCAAGCCGGTGATCGCCGCGACCAAGACGCCTTGCGCAAGGCCCAGAAACCGGCTGCGAAACAGAAGCAGATAGGCGCCCAGAACCACCAACGCGGTCATGCAATCGGGCTCGACCTGGCCCACATACCAGCCGATGCCCGTCGCCAGCATCAGGATCGCGCCGGCAGCCGACCAGGCAGCCCAGTGAAAGGCGCTTCACCTCGGCGCGCGCGGTCAGCATGACCAGATAAGCGGTCATCGCCGACTGCAGGATCACCACCGGCCAAAGGCTGAGTGCCGCCGCCGGTCACATATCAAAAGCAGCGAATAGACCGGCGAACGTTCGGGCAGGAACGCGCCTTCCAGGCCTTCCGCCAGATAGCCGCCGGTGTCGTAGAACACCAGCGGAAAGCGGTTCCACAAGGTGACGGCAAGGAACAGGAGCGTGAGAAAGCCCAGCCCCAGCAGAAGCGGAATCCCCTCGAGCTTCTTGCGCAGCAAATCGGTTGTGAAATTCCAGGCGTGCCCCACGGGCTCGCGTCGTGGTTTCGAAGTCGCACGATGCTTGATATCAGGCTCCTTGCGACTTCGAAACCAAAACGACGCTCGGAATCAATAAGTTGCTGGTGTCCCTTTTGATTCCGAAATTCGCTCGGAGGCCGAAATAGAGGGCTACGAATTTCGGAATCGGGACACCAGGGAGGATGCCCCAAACGGAAGCGGCATGCGACAGCAAAAGCAGGGCTGTCCGGCACTTGCGGCGGTTGACTAACGGTGCACCGCACCTAAACTCCCGGCCCAACCCAGACAGTATTTCCGGAAGGTTTTGATGGCGGATCATCCGCAAAAACCGGGCGCGCCCGCGGGGCGCCCCATGTCCCCTCACCTGACGATCTATCGCTGGCAAGTGACCATGCTGGCCTCCATCACCCACCGCGCTCACCGGCATCGGGCTGGGGGTGGGCGCGCTGGTTCTGGCCTGGTGGCTGGTGTCGATCTCCAACGGCCCGGAAGGCTATGAGAATTTCATGTCCTATGCCGAAACGCCGCTGGGCCTTTTGATCCTGTTCGGCTTCGCCTGGGCCTTGTCGTTCCATTTCCTCAACGGCATCCGCCACCTCGCCTGGGATCTGGGCTATGGCTTCGAGAAGCACACCGCCACCCAGACCGGCTCGCTGGTCTATGTTCTGTCGGTGGTGATGGCGCTGGGCATTTTCGCCTTCGCCTGGACCGGGCATGGGGGCTATCTGCAATGAGTTCGCTGGAAACCCCTCTTCACAAGGTCCAGGGCCTGGGCGCGTCCCATTCCGGCACCGGCCATTTCTGGCGCGAACGGCTCACGTCGGTCGCGCTTGATCCCGCTGTCGCTTTGGTTCGCCTATGCGATGCTGGGCCTGATCGGCACCAACGAAGTGGTGGTGGTGAGTTTCCTGGCCCATCCCTGGAATGCGATCCTGATGGCCGCCTTTCGCGGTGATCTCCTTCTATCACCTCAGCCTGGGCCTGCAGGTGGTCATCGACGATTACGTCCATACCGCCGGGCACCAAGCTCTTTCTCAGGCTTTTTGTGACGGTCGCTCTGGATCGCCGCCAGCCTGGTCAGCGTCTTCGCCCTGGTCCGTATTGCCGCCCTATAGCCCCGCTTTGCGATAGAGATATCTCATGCCCGCATATGAAATTGTCGATCACACCTTCGACGTCGTGGTGGTGGGCGCCGGCGGCGCGGGCCTCCGCGCCACGCTTGGAATGCGCCATCCAGGGTCTGAAGACCGCCTGCATCACCAAGGTCTTTCCCACCCGCAGCCACACTGTGGCGGCGCAAGGCGGAGTGGCGGCGGCCCTGGGCAATATGGGCGAGGACGATTGGCGCTGGCACATGTACGACACCGTCAAGGGATCGGACTGGCTGGGCGACCAGGATTCCATCGAGTATCTCTGCCGCAACGCGCCGGAAGCGGTCTACGAGCTGGAGCATTTCGGCATGCCCTTCTCGCGCACCGAGGACGGCAAAATCTATCAGCGCGCCTTCGGCGGCATGACCAGCAATTACGGCAAGGGCATCGCGCAGCGCACATGCGCCGCCGCCGACCGCACCGGCCACGCCATGCTGCACACGCTTTACGGCCAATGCGTCAAGCATGAAGTGAATTTCTTCATCGAGTATTTCGCCCTCGACCTGATCATGGAAGACGGCGCGGTGCGCGGCGTGATGGCCTGGAACCTGGACGATGGCTCGATCCACCGCTTCCGCGCCCATCGCGTGATCCTGGCGACCGGCGGCTATGGCCGCGCCTACATGACTTGCACCGGCGCTCATACCCAGACCGGCGACGGCAACGCCATGGTGCTTGCGCGCCGGCCTGCCGCTGCAGGACATGGAGTTCGTGCAATTCCATCCCACCGGAATTTTCGGCGCCGGCGTCCTGATCACCGAAGGCGTGCGCGGCGAAGGCGGTTATCTCACCAATTCCGAGGGCGAGCGATTCATGGAGCGCTATGCCCCCAACGCCAAGGATCTGGCCTCACGCGACGTGGTCTCCCGCGCCATGACCATCGAGATCCGCGAAGGCCGCGGCGTCGGTCCCAACAAGGACCATATCAATCTGCATCTTTCGCATCTCGATCCCAAGATCATTCATGAGCGCCTGCCCGGCATCTCGGAATCGGCGCGCATCTTCGCCGGCGTGGATGTCACCAAGGAGCCGATCCCGGTCCTGCCCACGGTGCATTACAATATGGGGGGCATTCCTTGCGCCTATACCGGCGACGCGCTCACCCTGGCTCAACGGCAATCCCGACAGCGTGGTCCATGGCCTGATGGCGGTGGGCGAAGCGGCCTGCGTTTCGGTCCATGGCGCCAACCGCCTGGGCTCCAATTCGCTGATCGACCTGGTGGTGTTCGGCAAGGCGGCCGGGCTTGCAGGCCGCCAAGGAATTGCGCGGCAGCCAGGCCGCATCAGGACCTGCCCAAGGATGCCGGCGATCCGGCGCTTGGCGCGGCTGGATCATTTCCGCAATGCCAAGGGCTCCCTCCCCACCGCCAGGCTGCGCAACGCCATGCAGAAGGCGATGCAGGAAGATGCCGCCGTGTTCCGCACCGGCGAATCGCTGGAGCAGGGCAAGCGGCGCATCCACGAGATCTATGCCCAGCGCCGCGACATGGGCGTCACCGACCGTTCCATGATCTGGAACACCGATCTGGTCGAGACCCTGGAATTCGACAATCTCATCCAGCAGGCGGTGGTGACCATCGAGGCCGCCGCCAACCGGCAGGAAAGCCGCGGCGCCCATGCGCGCGAGGATTTGCTCAGCGCGACGACCAGAACTGGATGAAGCACACCCTCACCTGGCTCGATCCCGAGACCGGCAAGACAAGGATCGATTACCGCCCGGTGCACAACTACACGCTCACCCAGGATGTGGAATATATCCCGCCCAAGGCGCGCACCTACTAGGCCGATCGGAACTTCTGTTCCCCTGAATGCGTTATCGCGGGCGGATAATGGCGCGGCCAGGGAACATCGCATGAAATGGCTATTGGTGGCATTTGCCCTGCTCTTGGCGGCGCCCGTGCTGGCGCAGACCGCCGCGGGTCCCTCCACGCCCATGACGCCCACGCCGGACGAACGCGCCAAACAGTGGCTCACCCTGGTCGACGACCAGAATTATGCTGAAGCCTATAAGCAGATGGGCGCGTCGGCGCGGAGCAAAAGCTCCGAACAGAATTTCGCAGATAAGGTCGGCGGCACGCGCACGCCTTTGGGCGCGATGTCGTCGCGCACTTTGAAGGATGTCAATCTCGCCAAGACCCTGCCCGGCATGCGCGACGGTCAATATGCCGTGGTGCGCTATGATTCCGCCTTCGCGCACAAGGCGGCGGCGGTAGAATCGGTCACGCTGGTGTCGGAAAATGGCGCCTGGTCGGTGATCGGCTATTTCATCAACTGACGGGCGGGCCGGCGCCGGTCGCGTCCGCGCTTCGCAAAAGCTTATTATTCCGTATAGCGCATTTCTCGCCAGCCTGACCGAAAAAAGAATACCCTTGAACAAGCGCAGTGATTCGCTGAGGGGCCGGTCGGAGTGCAGCATCGCACCGTGGTTCTATCCCGCCGTCAGGGGCCGGTTCGTCCCCTTCCCGACACGCGCGCTTCCTTTCATCACCACATGGAGCAGGTATGGCAAAGCGCTCGCAGCGTACCGAAGTCCCGTGACAATTTTTCGGCCCCAGAGAATGTGCATGCACTCTTTCCCGGCCGGCCATGGAGCCCGCATGACAGCGACCAGGAAAATCGCGACCGCCGCTATGTGAAGAATGTCCGGGCGATGAGCCCGGCCCAACAGCAATTGATGGACGCGGTCGACGCCCAAAGCGTGGTGCTCGCGCTTGGGCCCGCCGGCACCGGCAAGACCTATCTTGCCATCGCCAAAGCGGTCGAGGCGCTGGAAACAGGCAAGGTGCAGCGGATCGTGCTGTCGCGCCCCGCGGTCGAAGCCGGCAAGTCCCTGGGCTTTCTGCCCGGCGATCTCAACGAGAAGCTCGCGCCCTATCTGCGCCCGCTTTATGACGCGCTTACCGAAAGGCTGGGCACCAAGCGGCTCAAGACCTTTTTGGCGGAAGGCACGATCGAAATCGCGCCCGTTGCCTATATGCGCGGCCGCACCTTGAGCGAATGTTTCGTGGTGATCGACGAGGCCCAGAACTGCACCTATGGCCAGATCAAGATGCTGCTCACGCGGCTGGGCTGGCGCTCGACCATGGTGCTCACCGGCGATCCCGACCAGACCGATTTGCTGCCGGGCATCTCGGGCCTGAGCGAAATCGCCCGCAGGCTGGAGACGATCGCGGAGATTCCGGTGGTGCGGCTCGGCGACGGCGACATCGTCCGCCATCCCCTGGTGGCGTCGATGCTGACGGTTCTTTAGATTCGATCTTGCAGCTTGGTCATGCCCGGAAGGGGATTATCTATTTTACCACTGCGTAGGCGGTGAGGATGCCGATGCCGATGGCGAAGGCCCAATAGCCCGAAACGGCCACGGCGATCACATAGGCGAGGTCCGAGCAATCCTCCTTGCGGTAGGAGCGCGTGGCGTTCGCCAAGAGCACGCTGGGGCCCGCGAGCGACCATCACCGCGTAATGGAGAAATGTTGCGGCCTTGCTTTGGGGCTTTTTCGCCGCCAGGCGATAGACGTTGGCGATGATCGCCGGAAAGGTGATGCCCCCGCTCACGGCGAACAGGAATACGATCAGGTCGTGCACGCAAATGATCACCCAGAAATCCACTCATGTATCAACCTGACGCGGCATGATGTTTCCTGGCCACGCGTTGCAAGAATTGGGCAAAGCCGGCCTGCTCCCGCCTGCCGCATCCCGGCCGGGATGGTAAACAGCGATGGCCGAGAAAACGGGCATATATGTGGGCGAAGAGAGCGAAATCCACCAACATTCGGGCTGGCTTATCCCGCTGATCGTGGCTGGTGGCGATCGCGCTCTTGTGCGCGGCCATGCTGCTTTACTATTTGCGTCCCTTCGCCCTGGTCCGGAATGGGACTGCCCCGTTCAGGGACAGCCGGGACAGTGACGTTGCAATTCCGCTCACCATGGGAAGCCTGACCTTCATCGTCCCGCGGCGTTATCTCGAGCCGGGTGCGCACCCCGTCCGCGAGGGGGTGGGGTTGGTCGCAGCCCTTCCCGACATGCGGGGCTTCAGCGAAAACGATGCCGCGCTCTTCGCCGGCAACGCACCGGATTCGCCACTGGTGCATCTTCTTGTCCGCGCCGAAGGAAACGGGCTCGCCATAAAAGAGCGGCTCCAGCGCATATACATGCCCTACATCGCCAATCCCCAGGGTGAAAAATCTCCGTTCGGCCTTACCCATTACGGATTCCGCGCCGGCTCGGGTTATGGCGGCGACGATCTTTATGCGGGGCCGGCGGAGAGCCGCCTGTTCCTGTGCGAACGCCCGGCCCAGGATCTGCCCAGCCCCAATTGCCTGGCGATCGACCGGCCGATCGCGCCGGGCGTGAACCTCTCCTACCGTTTCAAGCGGGCCCAGCTGTCGAGCTGGCGCGCCATCGATCAGGGAGTGGATCGTTTGTTGGGAAAATTCAGCCGGCGCTGAAAGCGCGTTCAGCCGGCGCGGCTGGCGGGCGGCTCGGGCAGGTCCTGTTCCAGGATCGCCATGTTGAAGGCATAGGAGATCTCGCCGTCTTCCTCGTCCTTGAACAGCACGCCGATGAACTCGCCATTGACATGGACCTCGACGGAATCCTGCTGCTTGGGACGCTCGACGACAGTGATGGTGTCGAGGCGGAACAGGTTGCGCAGGTATTTTTCCAGACGCCAAAGCTCGCCGCGGGTCATGCGGTCCTCATCATGCTGGCTGTCAACGTGGCATGGCCGGCCGGCCCCGGTCAAGCACGAACTCCGCCCAAGCAAAAATCAGCCGGTCGGGTCCTGATCGTCGATCAGATGGTCCATTTCCTGGGACGGACGTTCGGGCCCCGCGCAATGGACCAGCTTGGCGGGAATGCCGACGGCGGTGCAGCCGGGCGGCACGGATTTCAGCACCACCGAGCCCGCGCCCACGCGGCTATATTCGCCGATCTCGATATTGCCGAGGATCTTGGCGCCCATCGAAAGAAGCACGCCGCGGCGGATCTTGGGATGGCGGTCGCCGGCGCCCTTGCCCGTGCCGCCCAGGGTCACGCCATGCAGCATGGAGACGTCGTCCTCCACCACGGCGGTCTCGCCGATCACCACGCCGGTGGCGTGATCGATCATGATGCCGCGCCCCAGTCTTGGCCGCGGGATGGATGTCGACGGCGAAAAGCTCGGAAATGCGGCTTTGGAAAAACAGCGCCAGCGCCTTGCGGTTCTGCCGCCAAAGCCAATGGCCGATGCGATAGCTCTCGAGGGCGTGGAAGCCCTTATAGTAGAGAAACGCCTCGACGAAGGAATGGCAGGCCGGATCGCGGTCCAGCACCGCCGAGAGATCGGCGCGGATCGCCTCACCGATGGCGGGATCGTCGCTCAGCGCCTCCTCGAACATCTCGCGCGCCAGAAGCGGATCGAGATCGTCGCCGCCGAGCTTGCGGGCGAGATGATATGAGAGGCGCATTCTCCAGCCGGTCATGCTTGAGGATGGTGGCATGGATGAAGCTGGCCAGTGCCGGTTCGGCATCGGCGATCGCCTGGGCCTCGTCGCGCAACTGCGCCCAGACCGGATCAAGGCTGGCCAATTTCTCGTGGAGTATCGCCATGGGCCTTTTTACCACAGGGATTAATGCGTTTTCAAAACCAGGCCGGTTTCTCTAGTTTCACCGTTCAATCTTCTTTGCCTCCTGAAATGGACATGCCATGACCGAAGACAAGCCCGGCCTCAACCATCCCGCCCCGGATGCCCTGGACCTGCTGCTTAGCCGCCGTTCCGGCTCGGCCAAGGCGATGGGCGAGCCGGGCCCGTCCAAGGACCAACTGGCCGCCATTCTCAAGGCCGGCGCCCGCGCGCCCGATCATGGCAAGCTGTTTCCCTTGGCGCTTCATCGTTTTCGAAGGCTAGGGCCGCGACGCGCTTCGGCCAGATGCTGGGCGAAATACTGGAGGCGGAAGGCGAGCGGGAACGGCAGATCGAGGAAGAGCGGAAACGCTTCCTGCGCGCGCCCGTGGTGGTGGGTGTGATTTCGTCGGCGCGCGAACAGATCAAGATTCCGGTGTGGGAGCAGGAATTGTCGGCGGGCGCGGTTTGCCAGAATTTGCTGATCGCCGCCCATGCCTCGGGCTTCGTCGCCAACTGGATCACCGAATGGTACGCCTATCATCCCAAGGTGAAAGAGCGGCTGGGATTGAAACCCGGCGAACGCCTCGCCGGCTTCATCTATATCGGGACGTCAGCGGTGGAGCTGGAAGAACGGCCCAGGCCGGACATGGACAAGATCGTCAGTTATTTCTGACAAAGGCCTCCGCCTTGTCCAACTCAAGCGTAAGCCATGAAAAGGCCGTAGCCGACGATGGCCAGGCCAACCAAGCGGGAATGGCGGATGCGAACCAGGAATTCATGAAGCGACCTCGAACACAAGGCCGTGAGATGGTCATTTCAGGCCGCGCAGGAAAGGCCAGCATCCGCGCGGGGGCCATGCGAAAGGCGCATATCCTCGTAATGCAGGCTCGGGCTGTCCGCTTCCGCGGCCTTCGCCCTGTCAATTACAATCCATCGAATTCCTGCATGCCCCATCCCCATCGCGGGTTGGTCACCGCGCGAACTAGAGGATTCCCAGAATTTGTGGGTCTGCAGCGACAGGCGCCATTGCGGATGGGCCAGGCAATAGGCCGTCGCCGCTTGGGTGTTGGCGGCGCGCACGGCATTGTCCATCGGCTGCAGGAAGAAATGCGCGAAATCCTGGCCGGCGAAACGCTCCGGCGGCGCGCCTTCCTGCGGATAGATCAGTTTCAATTCGTCGCCGCGCGTGAGCTTCTGTTCCGCGTCGGCTTTGGGACTGACGCAGATCCAGTCGATGCCGGGCGGCGGCAACAAGCGTGCCGTTGGTCTCGATCCCGACCTCGAAGCCTTCGGCCTTGCAGCGCCGCGACCGCCGGCCTCGTCCAGTTGCAGCAAAGGCTCGCCGCCGGTGCAGACCACATAGGGTTTGCCCTTGGCGTGCACCGGCCATTGCGCGTTTCACCGCCCGCGCCAGGGCGGCCGCGTCGGCAAATTTTCCGCCGCCGGGACCGTCCGTGCCGACAAAATCGGTATCGCAGAAACTGGCAGACCGCCTTTGCGCGATCCTTCTCCAGCCCGCTCCAGAGATTGCAGCCGGCGAAGCGCAGAAACACGGCGGCGCGCCCGGTCTGGGCGCCCTCGCCTTGCAGCGTGTAATAGATTTCCTTGACGCTATAGGTCATGCGGCCGCTTTGAACTTCTCGAAGCCCTTAGCGCGCAGATCGCAGGCCGGGCAAACGCCGCAGCCATAGCCCCAATCATGCCGGTGCGTACGGTCGCCTTCATAGCAAGTGACGCTTTCCTCCACGATCAGGTCCACCAGCGCCGCGCCGCCCAGATCCTTCGCCAACCGCCAGGTCTCCGCCTTGTCGATGAACATCAGGGGCGTGTGGATTTGCACCTCCCGCGCCAAGCCCAGCGACAGCGCCTTGGCGGTCGCCTTGATGGTTTCGTCGCGGCAATCGGGATAGCCGGAAAAATCGGTCTCGCACATGCCGCCCACCAGATCGGCGATGCCGCGGCGATAGCCCAGCGCCGCCGCCGCGGTGAGAAACATCAGATTGCGGCCCGGCACGAAGGTGTTGGGCAAGTCCGTCCTTGCCCATCGCGATCGCCATGTCCTCGGTGAGCGCGCTGCCGCCGATGGCGCCGGGTGCGCTCAGCGGCATGAGATGGTCCTCGCCCAGCTTGTCCTTTCCATTGCGGGAACCGCGCCATCGCGCCCCTGATCGCGCGGCCGCGCCGCCAATTCCTGCGCATGGCGCTGGCCATAATCGAAGCCGACGGTTTCGACACGGTCGAAGCGGGCGAGCGCCCAGGCCAGACAGACAGTGGAATCCTGCCCGCCGGAAAACAGCACCAAGGCTTTTTGCCTGAGTTTTTGTCATGGCGGCGGTGTCTAAACGCATTTCCTCCGAAAACACACCCAGACGGCCGCTCGATTGTCGACTGGTCACGCAATGTGAGAGATTATGCCGCCCCGTTGCCAAAATTTTCCGCTCAAAGGCCTGTATTTCAGAGCATGCCGTTTGCCCTTCACCCGCTCTATGTCCTTTCCGGTTTCGCGGTGGGCTTTCTGGTCGGGATGACCGGGCGTCGGCGGCGGCGCGCTGATGACGCCGCTTTGATCCTACTGTTTCATGTGCATCCCACCACGGCGGTGGGCACCGATCTTCTCTATGCCAGCATCACCAAAAGCTGCGGCACTGTGGTGCATGGCTTTGCCCGCAATATCGATTGGCGCATCGTGGGCAGGCTGGCGCTGGGCTCCATTCCCGCTCGCTCCTCACCTTGGCCGCTTTCTACGTCTTCAAGGTGGATCCGGAGACGCTGAACGGGCTGATCACCCGCGTGCTGGGCTTCGCGCTGTTGGCCACCGCGCTGGCGCTGGTGTTCCGGAAATATCTGCTGGACTCCTATTCCCGCCGGGTGGGCGTGTTGGCGGAAAAACAGACCTTCCGCTTCACCGTCGCCACCGGCGCGGTCCTGGGCGTGCTGGTGACGATCTCCTCGGTGGGCGCCGGCGCCTTGGGCGTCACCGCCCTGATCCTGCTTTATCCCGAATTGCCCGTGGTCAAGATCGCCGGCTTCCGACATCGCCCATGCCGTGCCGCTGACCCTGGTGGCGGGCCTGGGCCATCTGATGAGCGGCGGGATCGATGTCACGGTGCTGGAATCCCTTCTGGTGGGCTCGCTTCCCGGCGTGATCATCGCCAGCCTGTTCGCGCCCCGCCTGCCCGACCTGGCGCTGCGGCTGCTCCTGGCCGCCACGCTCGACCGTCAGTGGCCTGCGCCTGCTCGCCTGATGAGCGACGCAACCGTCCCCGCGCCTGGCAGCGCATGTTGAGCGGCCGCCGGCTCGATCTGCTGGAGCCCAGCCCGCTGGATATCGAGATCGAGGACATCGCCCATGGCCTGGCCCGGGTGGCGCGCTGGAACGGCCAGACCAAGGGCGCGCACGCCTTCTCGGTCGCCCAGCATTGCGTCCTGGTCGAGCGGCTGGTGGCCGAACTCAGCCCCCGGCTTGAGCCGGGAGGCCCGGCTGATGGCCCTGCTGCACGACGCGCCGGAATATGTTGTCGGCGATCTCATCAGCCCTTTCAAGGCGGCAATCGGCATCAATTACAAGGACTTGGAGCTGAAACTTCAGGCAGCAATTCATCTGCGCTTCGGCCTGCCCGCCCTGGTGCCCAAGCCCTGGCCAGCCTTGTTCAAGAAGGCCGACCACCTGTCCGCCTATTTCGAGGCCACCCAGCTGGCGGGGTTCGAGGAGCAGGAGGCCCGCCGCTTGTTCGGCGCCCCGCCCGCCGGAGCCAAGACGCCCCGGCTGGTGCCCCTTGCCACCGCGCGACGCCCAGGCCCAGTTCCTGGAGCGATTTCGCCGGCTGCGCCATCCGCTAGGTGCTAAACTTAGCAAGGCCCATGCCCCGCCTTCTGGTTACGCCCCCTGTCCGGCCTTGACGACGCGCTGGAAAGCCACCGGCCCTCCCATCTGGTCACCCTGCTGTCGCCGCTAGCACATGATCGCCACGCCGGAAGGTTTCGACCAGCGATCGCCATCTGCAGCTGGGCTCAACGATGTCAGCGATCCCCGGCCGGCGCGACCATCCGCCCGGCCGCGAACATATCGACCAGCTGATCGCCTTTTCGCGCGCAGCTGGGACGCGCGAGCGCCGTTCCTGATCCATTGCTGGGCCGGCATCAGCCGCTCCATGGCGTCGGCCTTCACGATTCTGTGCGACCGGCTGGGGCCGGGCCGCGAAATCGAGATCGCGCTGGCGATGCGCCGGCGCGCGCCCCATGCCAGTCCCAATCCGCTTCTGGTGCGCCATGCCGACGAGGCGCTGGGCCGAGGCGGGCGCATGATCGCGGCGTTGGAGGCGATGGGCCAGCCCGCTGATGGTGGCGGAAGGCATCGCCACCGCTTTTCCCCTGGCCGGCCTGTGAGCGCGGTCGAGGCATGTCGATCAGCATCGGCCTGTCGGCGGCGATCGTTTCGGTCGAGAAGCGAGCAATCCCTGCGCCCTGGTGGTGGCGCATGACGGACAGCGAGGATGCGCTGCCCTTCGGTCCCTTCGATCCGCGAATCCCAACGCACCTTGGAACAGGGTCTGCGCAAATGGGTGGGCGAGCAGACCCGTTTCGATCTTGGCTATACCGAACAGCTCTATACCTTCGGCGATCGCGGGCGGCATCTGCCGCGCCCGGACCGGGAAGCGCGGACGCACGCGCGTGGTTTCGGTCGGCTATCTGGCGCTGACCCGCCAGGGCGAAGATGACGCCGGCGCCGGGCGCGCGATACGCGCTGGCGCGACTGGTATCATTATTTTCCCTGGGAAGACTGGCGCGACGCCAAGCCCCGGATGATCGACGCCGATCATCCTGCCCAGGCTCAAAGGCTTCGTGAAAGGCGCCGCCAGCCCGCAAGCGGCGGAACTGCGCCGCGACCGGGTGCGGCTCTGCTTCGGCACCGACGGCGTGGCCTGGGACGAGGAAAAAGTGCTGGAGCGCTACGAGCTGCTCTACGAAGCCGGCCTGGTCCAGGAATCCGCGCCGCGACAGCGGCAAATCAGGCTCGCGCGGCGAATCCGAAATGCTGGGCGCGGCAATGATGTTCGACCATCGCCGCATCCTGGCGACCGCGATCGCGCGGCTGCGGGGCAAGATGAAATACCGCCCGGTGGTGTTCGAATTGATGGCGCCGTCCTTCACGCTGCTGGAATTGCAGCGCACGGTCGAGGCGATGTCAGGGCCTGCGCCTGCACAAGCAGAATTTCCGCCGCCTGGTGGCCGAACAGGGCCTGGTCGAAGGCACCGGAAAATTCGCCGCCTCCGTGCGCGGCCGCCCGGCCGAACTGTTCCGTTTCCGCCGCGAAGTGCTGCGCGAGCGCCCCGCCCCGGGCCTGAGATTGAGGGCACGGCGTTGAACTGGCGTTGAAACTTGCCGCGACATTTGCGAGTTTGGCGCCCTGCTTCACGGAGATCGTCATGACATCGCGGTTCATTCTGGTTGCTGTGCTGAGCCTCAGCCTGTCGGGTTGCGTCTTTTATTCGCCCAGCGACGGTAATCCCAACGGCAACGCCTATCTGGGAAGCGCCGGAAGCGCCTATGAACCCGCCGCCAATCCGCCCCGCATCATGGGCCAGGTGAGCTACAATCCCTCCGCCCCCCTGCCGGAAACCACCCAGCCGCCCATCGCCAGCGGCGCGGGCATGGCGGTTCCCAACACGCCGCGCCGTTAAAAACCGGCCCTGCCCGGTTGACTGGGTATCTGGCCTGTATATATAACCAAATAGCTATTTAATGTGATGGTTATATGGATCGGCTTTCCAGCACCTTTCAGGCTCTCGCCGATCCCACCCGGCGTGCGATCCTGGCGCGGCTGGCGTTGGGCGAAGCTTCGGTCAACGACCTCGCCGAACCATTCGCCATCAGCCAGCCTGCCATTTCCAAGCATCTCAAGGTGCTGGAACGCGCCGGCCTGATCTCGCGCTCACGCGAGGCGCAATACCGCCCCTGCCGGCTCGAGCCGGAAGCGTTGAAGCATGTGGACGAATGGCTGGAGGAATATCGCCGCTTGTGGGAAGCGCGGCTGGGCCGGCTCGAAACCTATCTCGCCAAATTGCAGCAACCCAAGAGCAGGAAGCACAAGCCATGACCGCGACCATTCACGCCGAACGCAGCATCACGCTTGTCCGCGTCCTCAAGGCGCCGCGCGACCTGGTATGGAAGGCCTGGACCGACACCGCGATGCTGAAGGAATGGTGGGGCCCTGAAAACTTCACCAATCCCAAAGTGGAAGGCGATGTCCGGGTGGGCGGCGAGATGCACATTACCATGCACGGCCCCAAAGGTTCGCCGTTCGACATGGATTTTCCCATGGTCAAACGCTATCGCGAGATCGTGCCGGGCGAAAAGCTGGTGTTCGAGAACGAGCCGCTCGGCCCTCATGGCGAAAGGCTGATCGAAGGCCTCACCAGCGTCACGTTCAAGGATCATCCCGATGGCACGCTGTTGGAGGTGACGACCAGCGGCAAAGCATTGGCGCCCCAGGCGGTGGCCATGCTGGGCGGGATGGATCAGGGCTGGAGCCAGAGCCTGGACCGCCTCACCCGCCTGGTGGAGAAATGACCTTGCGCTGAGGAGAGCCTGGAACCGGGCGGCGACTGCCGCGGGAACCCCGCCCAAGTCTTCTGCGGGAAGCAGCCGTGCGGATTTTCCAAGCCTGCCTGCCTTGACCTCTTTATGCTCACGTGTAGCATAAAGTTCATATCCGGCCCTTGAAAGCCGGGTTTTTTACCCCAGATATATGCTCTAACTGAGCATTATTGATGGGGCCGGAGGGCTTGAGGAGGCCGGGCAATGGGTGTGGAGCTTGCCTATACGGACGCGGTCGCCAAGGCCACCAGCGGTCTTTATTCGCGCGTCGCCAAAGTCATCCCTGAGATCGAGTGGCCGGTCCATGCGCCCCTGATCGCCGAGATCAACCGGCTCAAGCGCGAGCGCCAGGCCGTGATCCTGGGCCACAATTACATGACGCCGGAAATCTACCATTGCGTGAGCGACTTCACCGGCGACAGCCTGGCCTTGGCGCGCGAAGCCGCGCGCACAAAAGCCAAGGTCATCGTCCAGGCCGGCGTGCATTTCATGGCCGAGACTTCGAAAATCCTTTCACCGGAAAAGACAGTCCTGATCCCCGACACGCGCGCCGGCTGCTCGCTGGCCGCCTCGATCACTGGCGCCGATGTGCGGCTGTTGCGCGAGAAGCATCCCGGCCTGCCGATCGTCACCTATGTGAACACCTCCGCAGAGGTGAAGGCGGAAAGCGATATCTGCTGCACCTCGGGCAATGCGGTGCGCGTGGTGGAAGCGATCGCACGGGAATTCGGCACCGATACCGTGATCATGATCCCCGATCAGTATCTGGCCAAGAACGTGGCGGCCAAGACCGGAATCAAAGTGATCACCTGGGCCGGGTCCTGCGAGGTGCATGAACGTTTCACCGCCGAGGAAATTCGCCGCTTCCGCGAGCAGCATCCGGGCGTGACCGTGCTGGCGCATCCCGAATGTCCGCCCGACGTGGTGGCGGAAGCCGATTTCGCCGGATCCACCGCCGCCATGATCGGCTATGTGGGAAAGCATCAGCCCAGGCGGGTGGTGATGGTGACGGAATGCTCCATGAGCGACAATGTCGCGGTCGAATATCCGCAAGTGGATTTCGTGCGGCCCTGCAATCTCTGCCCGCACATGAAGCGCATCACGCTGGAAGGCATTCTTCATGCGCTCCAGACCATGACGCATGAGGTCGTGGTGGAAGAACAGGTCTCGGGCCGTGCCCGTGTCGCCATCGAACGCATGCTGGCGGTCAAGGCATAAAGTGCAGATATGACCCGTGCCGACACCGTGATCGAGACTGACGGCGCTTTGATCCTGGGCGCCGGCATCGCCGGCTTGTTTACCGCCTTGAAGCTTGCCCCCTTCCCTGCCCTGGTGCTGGCGGGCTCGCGGCCCGGACATTCCGGTTCATCCGCCTGGGCACAGGGCGGCATCGCCGCGGCGGTGGGCGCCGACGATGACTGGCAACACCACGCCGCCGATACCATCACGGCAGGCGCCGGCATTTGCGATCCGGCAATCGTCGATCTGGTGGCGCGCGAAGCGCCCGGACGCATCGCCGACCTGCTGCAGCTGGGCGTGCCATTCGACCGCGTGGCGAGGGGCGCGCTGGCGTTGGGACGCGAAGCGGCCCATTCGCGCGCGCGCATCGTCCATGTGACGGGCGACCGCGCCGGCGCGGAAATATCCCGCGTGCTGGCGGAGCGCGCGGCGGAAACGCCATCGATCCGGATCATCGAAACCTATCATGCCGTCGAATTGGCGATGGAAGACGGCCGGGCGGTCGGGCTGTTTGCCCGGCATGGCTCCGGCCCGGATGCCAAGCTGGTCCTGTTCAAGGGCCGCGCCGTGATCTTCGCCACTGGAGGATTGGGCGCGCTTTATGGCGTCACCACCAATCCCCTCGAAGCGCGCGGCGAAGGACTGGGCATGGCGGCGCGGGCGGGCGCCTTGATCGCCGATCTCGGAATTCGTGCAATTCCACCCCACCGCCATCGCCGTGGGCCGCGATCCCGCGCCGCTCGCCACCGAAGCCCTGCGGGGCGAAGGCGCGGTGCTTGATCGACGACCGGGGCGAGCGTTTCATGGTCTCGGTTCATCCCGATGCCGAACTGGCGCCCCGCGATGTGGTGGCGCGCGCGCTTCATCGCCGGATCGCCCAGGGCCATCGCGTCTTCCTGGATTGCCGCGAAGCCATCGGCGCGAAATTCGAGACGCATTTCCCCACCGTGTATGCCGCCTGCATGGCGGCCGGCATCGATCCGGCGAGACAACCCATCCCGGTGGCGCCGGCCGCGCATTATCACATGGGCGGCATCGCCTCGGATGCGCGGGGCCGCTCGTCGCTGCCCGGGCTTTGGGTGGCGGGAGAATGCGCCGCGACCGGCCTTCATGGCGCCAATCGTCTCGCCTCCAATTCGCTGCTGGAAGGCCTTGGTGTTCGGCGCGCGTGTGGCCGAGGACATCAAGGCCAGTGTCACGCTGGGCACGGCGCGCGGCGAACCGCCCGCGCCCAAAACTTTCGCCTTGCCCGCCCCGCCCCATGTGCTGCGCGCCGCGATGACCCGCCATGCCGGACTGGAGCGCGACGCCAAAGGCCTTGGTCAAGCTGCTGGACACGATCGGGCGGCTGGAGCAGACGGCTGAGCCCGCGCTTCTCAACATGCTGGCGTCGGCGCGGCTGGTGGCGGCTGGCGCGCTGGCGCGGCGGGAATCGCGCGGCGGCCATT
Organism: uncultured Alphaproteobacteria bacterium; assembly: GCA_963766265.1. Taxonomy (GTDB): domain Bacteria; phylum Pseudomonadota; class Alphaproteobacteria; order Micropepsales; family Micropepsaceae; genus Rhizomicrobium. The sequence continues at coordinate 1,222,342 of CAVXYX010000004.1, read as the reverse complement.
GGCGTCTGCGATTTCCCGCTCGCGCAAAAGCGCGACCGCGCACCTTCATGACCTTGGCGGATGCCGCGCGATGACGGAAGAAGCTGCCCAGCGCCGCGGCCGGGCCATGACGGCGCTGAATTCGCTCCGTCCGCCCGTCACCGCTCCTGATCGAACCGGCAGATCAAGGCCGCGCTGCTGGAAGACATGGGCCGCGCCGGGGACATTACCTCCGAACTGACCATTCCCGCCGGCCAGAAAGCGACGGCCAGGCTGGTGGCGCGCAAGCCGGGTCATATCGCCGGGCTGAACGCCGCCGAAATCGCTTTCAGAATGATCGATCCGGCCCTGACACTTCGATGACAGCGCGCGGCCGATGGCAGCGCGGTCGAAGCGGGCGCGGCTTTGGCGACCATCAGCGGCCCGGCGCGCGCCATCCTCACCGGCGAGCGCGTGGCGCTGAATTTCCTGGGCCATCTTTCCGGCGTCGCCACGGCGACGGCGCAATTGGTCGAGGCGGTCAAGCACACCAAGGCGCGCATCGTCTGCACCCGCAAGACCTTGCCCAATCTTCGCATCCTGCAGAAATACGCGGTGCGCTGCGGCGGCGGCTTCAATCACCGCTTCGGGCTGGATGACGCGGTGCTGATCAAGGACAATCACATCGCCGCGGCGGGCGGCATCGGCCCCGCGCTGGAACGCGTGCGCGCCGGCCTCGGCCATATGGTCAAGATCGAGATCGAAGTGGACACGCTGACGCAACTGGAGGAAGCGCTGTCGCTGGGCGCCGACACGATCCTGCTCGACAATATGTCCCGGACGATCTTCGCCAGGCCGTGGCGCTGCCAAAGGCCGCGCGGTGCTGGAAGCCTCCGGCAACGTCACGCTTGAAACGGTGCGCGCCATCGCTGAAACCGGCGTCGATTACATCAGCTCAGGCGCGATCACGCACAGCGCCGTCAATCTGGATATCGGCCTGGATTTCTAGTCGCGCGCTCAGCGTGGTGTGCGGGCCGCCGCGATAGAAGATGTGATTGCCGATCTGGGTGGTCTTCTCCAAGGTCGGCGCCCAGCCGGGCATCACCGATGACGGCATGATAGTTGGTGGCGCCTTCGGTGGCATTCTTGCGCCAGGCCTGGCCGGTCAGGATCTGCGCCGCCAGCTGCTCGGCCTGGTCCCAGGCGCTGACTTCCTTGCGGCGATGCAGGTCGCCATTGCAGGTGAAGGAGAATTGGCAGCCGGGATGGCCCGAGCCCTCATAGACCACGGCGCAGATGGAATGGCCGTAATTGCCCGTGTTCATGCGGTGGAAGACCACTTCGGCGACGGCCTTCTCGCCCTGGTCGCCTTCGCCCCGGGCCTCGTAATAAAGCACTTCCGACAGGCAGCGATGCTCGGCCAGAAGCTGGGTCATCACCGCGTCCGGGCCCGGCGCGCCGGCCGGGATCACCCGGGTTAACGTCGGCGACAGGCCTGGTCAGCGCGGCCTTGCACCATGATGCGTGATGATTGGTCAGTGAGGCGCCGATAGCGGCGCTGGCGGTGGCGAGAACGATCGCCAGGGCGGCAATCAGCACGCGGTCCGACCGCGATAACGCGTCGTTGGTTTTCTTGGTCATTGGGTAATCAGACTCTTTCGGTTTTCGGTTTCGCTTCGTCTATCTGGCTTTGGTCTATTTCGCTTCCGCGCTTGTCTGCCCCTTCGCCGGCATCGCAACGCTTTTGCTATTTCGATTAGGCTGGTTCGATTTCGCTACGTCCTCAAAAAATTCCGAATGGTCCACAACCCGTGCGGGCAGCGCCGGTTTGCCCCACGGGAACCCGAATCGTCAAATAGAAATTTTTCAGGAATCTGACAACAGCGTCATGAACCAAGGAAACACAACGGTTTTTCCGCGTTAATCCTGTCGAAATTTGCCGATTAAGGCTTTTTTGCCGGCTGCGCCAGCGCTGCCTGTGCCGCCGCCAGTCGCGCCACCGGCACGCGGAATGGCGAACAGGAAACATAATCCAATCCCGCATCGTGGCAGAAGCGGATGGAAGTCCGGATCGCCGCCATGCTCGCCGCAGATGCCGAGTTTGAGTTTTGCGCGCGTCTTGCGTCCGCGCTCCGCGGCGATGCGGATCAATTCGCCGACGCCATCGACATCGATCGAAACGAACGGATCGCGCGCGATCACGCCCTTGTTGAGATATTCGTTGAGGAACATGCCGGCATCGTCGCGCGACAGGCCCAGCGTGGTCTGGGTGAGATCGTTGGTGCCGAAGGAAAAGAATTCCGCGGTCTCGGCGATTTCGCGCGGCGCGCAGCGCCGCGCGCGGCAGCTCGATCATGGTGCCGATCATGATAATCCGGCACCTTGCCCTGCGTTCTTTTTGATGTCTTCCGCCACCTGCGGCGATGCGGGCCGCCAGCAGGTCCAGTTCCGCCTTGAAGCCGACCAGCGGGATCATGATCTCGAGCTGGACGGGCTTGCCGCCCGGCTGCCATCGACATTGGCGGCCGCCTCCAGGATGGCGCGCGCCTGCATCTCGTAGATTTCGGGATAGGTGATGCCCAGGCGGCAGCCGCGATGGCCCAGCATGGGATTGGATTCATGCAAGGCCGATGGCGCGCGCGCGCAATTTCTCCGGCGTCGACGCCGCTGCGCCTTGGACACTTCCGCGATTTCCTCCGCCTTGTGCGGCAGGAATTCGTGCAACGGCGGATCGAGCAGGCGGATGGTGACCGGCAGGCCCTCCATCGCCTTGAAGATCGCCTCGAAATCGCCGCGCTGCATGGGCAGCAGCTTGGCCAGCGCGGCTTCGCGTTCCGCTTCGGTGTCGGCCAGGATCATCTGGCGCACCGCGATGATGCGGTCGGCATCGAAGAACATGTGCTCGGTGCGGCACAGGCCGATGCCTTCGGCGCCGAATTTGCGCGCCGTGGCGGCATCGGTCGGGCGTGTCGGCATTGGTGCGCACCTTCAAGGTGCGCACCGCGTCGGCCCAGCCCATCAGGGTGCCGAAATCGCCGGTCAGTTCGGGCTGGCGCATCTTGACCGCGCCCTTGTAGACCTTGCCCGCCGCGCCATCGATGGTGATGATTTCGCCGCGCTTGATGGTGACGCCGCCGCCGGTCATTTCGCCCTTGGCGATGTCGATCTTGAGCGAGCCCGCGCCGGAGACGCAGGGCCGCCCCATGCCGCGCGCCACCACGGCCGCGTGGCTGGTCATGCCGCCGCGCGCGGTGAGGATGCCCCTGGCGGCATGCATGCCGTGAATGTCTTCCGGGCTGGTTTCGGTGCGCACCAGGATCACGTCGCGGTGCTCGGCGGCGAGTTTTTCGGCTTCGTCGGCGGTGAACACGACTTCGCCGGTGGCGGCGCCCGGCGAGGCGCCCAGGCCCGAGGCGATTTCGGTCTTGGGCGCGTCGGGATCGAGCGTGGGATGCAGCAACTGGTCCAGCGCCGCGGGATCGACGCGGGCTGACCGCGATCGTTCTGGTCGATCAGCCCCTCGCCCACCATGTCCACCGCGGCCTTCAGCGCCGCTTCCGCCGTGCGCTTGCCGCGAGCGGGTCTGGAGCATGAAGAGCTTGCCTTCCTGCACCGTGAATTCCACGTCCTGCATGTCGCGGTAATGCTGCTCCAGCCGCTCGCCGATGGCCTTGAGCTCGGCGAAGGCCTTGGGCATCGCCTCTTCCATCGACGGCTTCTTGCCGCCCTGGCGCTCGCGCACGAGTTTGGAGATGGGCTGCGGCGTGCGGATGCCCGCCACCACGTCTTCGCCCTGGGCATTGATCAGGAATTCGCCATAGAGCAGCTTCTCGCCGGTGGCGGGATCGCGGGTGAAGGCGACGCCGGTGGCCGAGGTCTCGCCGCGATTGCCGAACACCATCGCCTGCACCGTCACCGCGGTGCCCCAATCCTCGGGGATATTGTTGAGCTTGCGATAGGTGTTGGCGCGCGGGCGACTGCCAGGAGCCGAACACCGCGCCGATGGCGCCCCACAACTGTTCCTGCACATCCTCCGGGAACGGCTTGCCCAGTTCCTTTTCGACCCGCTTCTTGAACAGCGCGGCGATGCGCTTCGAGATCGTCGGCATCGAGATCGGTGTCCAGCTCGACGCCCTTGTCGTCCTTCTCGTCGTCCAGGATTTCCTCGAACAGGGCATGCTCGACGCCCAGCACGACGTCGGAATACATCTGGATGAAGCGGCGATAGCTGTCATAGGCGAAGCGCGGCATCGCCGGTGAGCTTGGCCAGGCCCTCGGTGGTGGCGGCGTTGAGGCCGAGATTGAGCACCGTGTCCATCATGCCGGGCATGGAGACGCGCGCGCCCGAGCGCACCGAAACCAGCAGCGGCTGTTCCGGATCGCCGAAGTTGCCGTCGGCCAGCTCGCCGACCTGGCGCAAGCGCGGCGGCGACCTGGTCCTTCAGATCGGCGGGATAGGTTTCCTTGTTGGTGTAATAATAGGTGCAGACCTCGGTGGTGATGGAGAAGCCCGGCGGCACCGGCAGGCCCAGATTGCTCATCTCGGCCAGGTTGGCGCCCTTGCCGCCCAGCAGATTCTTCATCCCGGCCTCGCCCTCGGCCTTGCCGTCGCCGAACGCATAAACCCACTTCGTCATACGCTAACTACCTTCTATTTTCGAAAAGTCGCCAATCTGATGCACTGTCGCGCGCAGCGCCGCCAGAAGATGGAGCCGGTTCTCCCGGATCTTGGGATCCTCGTGCATTCACTTTGACGCAGTCGAAAAACGCATCCACGGGAACGCGCAAGGCCGCCATGTGCCGCATGGCGGCGGCGAAATCCTCGTTTGCCAGCGCGGGCGCGATGTCGGCTTTTGCTTTTGCCAGGGCGGCGAACAGAGTCTTTTCCGCCGGCTCGGCCAGCAGCGCTTCGTCCACTTCGCCGATGAAGCTTTTGCTTGTCCTTCTTCTCTTCGTCCTTGAGGATATTGGCGGCGCGCTTGTAGCCGGCCAGAAGATTGGCGCCGTCCTCGGTCTTGAGGAATGTCTGCAGCGCCTCGACCCGGGCCACCAGCCGCACCAGATCGTCTTCATGGCCCAGCGCAAACACCGCGTCGATCAGATCGTGGCGGATGCCTTTTTCCCGCAGCGCGACTTTCAAGCGGTCGGCGAAGAAGGAAAGAATCTCGTCGGAAACCTTCAACGGCAGACGGAGCCGGTTTTCCAGCAGGATGCGGATGACGCCCAGCGCGGCGCGGCGAAGCGCAAAGGGATCGCCCGAACCGGTAGGCTTTTCGCCGACGGCAAAAAACCCTGTCAGGCTGTCCAGCTTGTCGGCCAGCGCCACGGCAATGGCGATCTTGCCGTCGGCACGGCATCCGATGGCCCCACGGGCTTGTAGTGATCGCGGATGGCATCGGCGATTTCGGCATCTTCCTTGTCGTGCAGGGCGTAATAGCGGCCCATCACGCCCTGCAGTTCGGGGAATTCGCCCACCACGCCGGTGGTCAGATCGGCCTTGGCCAGACGCGCGGCGCGTTCGGCCTTCTTGGGATCGGCGCCGATCTTGCCCGCGATCTCGCCCGCCAGCTTGGCGATGCGCTCGACCCGCTCATATTGGGTGCCCAGTTTGGCGTGGAAGACGATGCCTTTGAGGTCGGCGACGCGGCTTTCCAGGGTCCGCTTGCGGTCCTCGTCCCAGAAGAATTTGGCGTCGGACAGGCGCGCGCGCAGCACCCGCTCATTGCCCGCGACGATCTCCTTGCCGCCATCCTCGGCCACCATGTTGGCGACCAGGGCGAAGCGATTGGCCATCTTTCCCGGTCTTGGGATCGCGCAGTGCGAAATATTTCTGATGGGTGCGCATGGAGGTCTGCAGGATTTCCGCCGGCACATCCATGAACTGGTCTTCGATGGTGCCGATCAGGACCACCGGCCATTCCACCAGGCCCGCCACTTCGGCCAGAAGCCCCTCGTCCGGGATCAATTCCAGGCCATGGATAAAGGCCGCCTGCTTGACGCCTTCGAAGATGATGGCGGCGCGCTCGTCCGCGTCCAGCACCACATAGCGCTTTCTTGAGGGCCGCGGCATAATCCTCGAAGCGCCGGACCTCGATCTTCTCCGGCGCCAGGAAGCGATGGCCCCTGGTGTGGCGGCCGCTGGAAACGCCGGCGAAGGCGAACGGCACCACTTCGCCGTCGAAGGTGCAGAGAATGGAATGCAGCGGCCGCACCCAGCGCGTATTCACGCCCGGCTTCCAGCGCATGGATTTGGGCCAGGGCAGCTTGGCGATCGCTTCGGGCAGGATTTCCGCCAGCACCGCGGCCGTCTCGCGGCCTTCGCGTTCGATCACGGCGATATAGACATCGCCCTTGGCCGTCTTCTCGATCTTGAGCTGGTCTTTGCTCAGGCCGGTCTTTTTCAGAAAGCCTTCGATCGCGGCTGCGGGCGCATCGATCTTGGGGCCTTTGATTTCCTCGCGCACATCGGCCTGCTTGGCGGGCAAACCGCTCACCGCCAAGCGTCAGGCGCCGCGGTCCGGCGAACGCCTTGATGCCTTCGAACAACAAGCCGCGATCCGACAACGCGCCCACCACCAGGCGCTCCAGATCGCGCGCCGCGCCGGCTTGCATGCGGGCGGGGATTTCTTCGCTGAACAATTCCAGCAGCAGGTCGGGCATCAACCGGCCTCGCGCGGGCTTGTACTCGCCCATGCGGCGTTTCCAGCCACGCCTCGCAGCAGGCTTTGGCCAGTGTGCGCACCCGGGCGATATAAGCGGCGCGCTCGGTGACGCTGATCACGCCCCGCGCATCCAGAAGATTGAAGGCATGGCTGGCCTTGATGCACTGGTCATAGGCAGGCAGCGCCAGCTTTGGCGCATTTCAAGCAATTCCCGGCATTGCTTTTCGGCTTCGGCGAAATGGCGGAAGAGGATTTCGGTGTCGGCGCGCTCGAAATTATAGGCCGAGAATTCCTTCTCGTTCTGGAGGAAGACTTCGCCATAGCGGAACTGGTCGTTGAACCGCGAGATCGTAGACGTACTCGACGCCCTGCACATACATGGCCAGGCGCTCGAGGCCATAGGTGATCTCGGCCGACACCGGATCGCAGTCGATCCCGCCCACCTGCTGGAAATAGGTGAACTGGGTAATCTCCATCCCGTCGCACCAGACTTCCCAGCCCAGGCCCCAGGCGCCCAGGGTGGGGCTCTCCCAATCGTCCTCGACAAAACGGATATCGTGCAGGTTGGGATCGAGCCCGATCGCCTTGATCGACTCCAGATAAAGCTCCTGCACATTCTCCGGCGCGGGCTTCAGGATCACCTGGTACTGGTAATAATGCTGCAGCCGGTTGGGGTTCTCGCCATAGCGGCCATCCTTGGGGCGGCGCGACGGCTGCACATAGGCGGCTTTCCAGGGATGCGGTCCCAGCGCCCGCAAGGTGGTGGCGGGATGGAAGGTGCCCGCGCCCATCTCATTGTCGTAAGGCTGAAGGATCAGGCAGCCCTTCCCCGCCCAGAATTGCTGCAGCGTCAGGATCAGGTCCTGGAAGGTTTTGGCCTGGGGCACGAAATGGAGTCTCCGGAAACGGGCCGGAAACTATAGGGGGGTCCTCACCAGGGCAAGCGCGCCTTCGCCGCGCAATATGGCGTCGGCTTCCGGGGTATAAGCCCCGCTTGAGTCGTGCAAAATCAGCCCCGGCAGAAGGCGGAACGGGGCCCGTGCGCCTTTGCGGACCTGGACCAGGACCCGGCGCGCCGCCTCGCCTGGCCGGGGCCAGAGCGGGAATGCGGTGACTCCGGTCTCCGGCAGCGCGCGCCAAGGCCTCGTTGAGCCGGTCGGCCCGAGGATGGCGGTGAAGCTTCCGCCCGAAACGCAGCGCTTCAGTCCGGCCTCCAGCCAGTCGCGCAGGCTCCCCTCGTCCATCAGGGCGCGGGCGCGGGCCGGATCGGGCGAGCTTTGCCCCTCGCCATGGAAAGGCGGGTTCATCAGCACCACGTCATATTCGAGTTTCAAGTCCGGCGGCAGGGCGAAGATGTCGGCGGCGACAAACCTCACGCGCCGATCCATGCCATTTGCCGCGGCATTCTCGTTGGCGAGTTTTGTCGAGCGCGGGATCGATCTCAACGCCTGTGATGGTGATGCCCGGCAACCGCGCCGCCAGGCAGAGGCTGGCTGTGCCAGCGCCCGCGCCCAATTCCAGCGCGCTTTGGCCATCCGGCACGGCCGCTGCCAGCATCACCGCGTCCAGGCCGGCGCGAAATCCATTCTCCGGCTGGCGCACGATGATCTTCCCGCCAAGAAAGCCTGGTCAGCCACTCATCCGGGACAGCGTCGCGCAGCAGTTTCTCGGCGCGGGTGAAATCCTCGTCCGCCACCATCAGCCGGCGCGGAACCATCGCCATGCTGCCGTCCATGATGCTGGCATGGGTGTCGAACACGATGGCCGCGATGCCGGATTCCTCCAGCACATGTGTGGCATAAGACAGCACCACGGGATTGTTGGTTTTCAGTACCACACGCATAACAAAGGTATAAACTGAAACCTCGATTTGTCGCGAGTGCCGGGGGGCTGCTTGACCCCGGATGCACGCCTTTCCTAATCTCGTGCCCCGAAAAGGCCCCCGAAGGCTTGATATGCTGCAAAGAAGAACGCGCGAGCCAGGGCATCTCCCCCGTCGAGCGGCTGAACACGCTGGTCGCCGCCGACATGATCGCGGCCGACAAGCTGATCCGCAAGGGCATGGCGTCCAGCGTGGAATTGATTCCCGACCTGGCGCGGCACCTGATCGATTCCGGCGGCAAGCGTCTGCGCCCGCTATCTGACCTTGGCGGCGGCCAAGGCCGGCGGCTATCAGGGCGAAGGCCATATCCGTCTCGCCGCGGCGGTGGAATTCATCCACACCGCCACGCTTGCTGCATGACGATGTGGTGGACGAAAGCACGCTCAGGCGCGGCAAGGTCTCGGCCAATCTGGTGTGGGGCAACAAGCCGCCGGTGCTGGTGGGCGATTATCTCTTCTCGCGCGCCTTCCAGCTGATGGTGGAGACGGAAAATCTGCACCGTGCTGGCGCATCCTGTCGCGCGCCAGCGCCATCATCGCCGAAGGCGAAGTGATGCAGCTTGGCTCGGCCAATAATCTGGCCGTGAGCGAAGCCCATTACATGAAAGTGGTCTCGGCCAAGACCGCGGCCCTGTTCGCCGCCGCCGCCGAAGGCGGCGCGGTGCTGACGGGTCAGGGCGGCGATTTCGTGCGCGCGATGCACGCCTATGGCGAAAATCTCGGGCATCGCCTTCCAGCTGGTGGACGATGCGCTGGATTATTCCGGCCGTCAGGCCTTGATGGGCAAATCGGTGGGCGACGATTTCCGCGAAGCCAAGATGACCCTTGCCCATCATCCTGTCGGTGGCGCGCGCCGACGAAGCGAGCGCTGGTGTTCTGGCGGCGGGTGATCGAGACCGGCAACCAGACCGAGGCCGATCTTCACCACGCCATCAGCCTGGTCGAGCAGACCGGCAGCATCCAGGAAACCATGCGCCGCGCCCGCGCCTATGCCGACGCCGCCAAGGCCGCGCTTGCGGTGCTTGCCGGACAGCGAGATCCGCAGCGCCTTGTCCGACATCGCGGATTTCTGCGTCGAAAGAGCCTACTAGTCAGGGCAGTGCGCCTTGGCTGAGGCTTTCTTCCCCGCATGGCGAAGCCATTGGCGGGGGAAGATGTCTCCCGAGGGTTTATCCCGAGGAAGACAGATAGGGGCAATAATCAAAGTCCGTCGGGCGTGGGTCCGATATCGCGGCCCGCCGTTTCGCGCGTGATGCCGATATCGGGAACGGACGCGGTCTGCACCCACCAGTCCGGGATATTTCTCCTTGAGCAAAGCGGCCGCGCGCGGCCGCGCCGCCTTCGTCGGGCATCAAGCGCAAAACACGTCGCGCCCGAGCCCGACATGCGGGTGAAAAGCGCGCCCGGCATCGCTGCGCAGCGCATCCAGCACCTCGCCGATCGCCGGTTCGCGCGCCTTGGCCGGCGCTTCCAGATCGTTGCTGGTGGTCTCCAGGAAGCGCAGCAGATCGGCCAAGTCGCTGAAACCGCCCGAAGGCAATTTCATCGCCACGCCGCTGCGCTGGCTGCAGGGCGGCGAATATGTCCTTGGTCGGAGACCGCCGACGCCGGGATTGACCAGAAGCAGCGGCAGGCGCGGCAGGGACGTCACCGGCGTGAGGATTTCGCCGCGCCCTTCCATGAAGGCGGGCTGGCTTGTCACGCAGACCGGAACATCGGAGCCCAGGCCGGCGCCGATGTCGCGCAAGACTTTCTCGTCCAGATCTTGAGCTGCCACAGATTTGACAGCAGCCGCAGCGCCGCCGCGGCGTCGGCGCTGCCGCCGCCCATGCCCGACGCCACCGGCAGATTCTTGGTGAGCGTGATCCTGGCCTGGGGCACGCGCCCGGTCCGCTCCGCCAGCGCGCGCGCCGCGCGCAGCACCAGATTGTCGCCTTCGCCATCGAGCCCCGCCGCGAACGGCCCATCCACCGACAAGCGAAAGCTCGTCCGCCTCTTCCGCGCTCAGCCGGTCGCCGAAATCGGTGAACACGGCCAGGCTTTGCAGGGGATGAAAGCCGTCCTCGCGCTTGTCCCCCGACATGCAGAAACAGATTGATCTTGGCGCGCGCCCTGACCACTGCGTTCACGCCCGAGGTCATCGCTAGCCCGCCAACCCGGTCTTCAGCTTCTGCTCGATCTCGGCCTTCTCGGTCGTCTTCGGTGGCGAAAGTCAGCGCATGGTTCCATTGGAAGCGCGCGTCCATCCTGCGGCCCGCCTTCCACAGCGCGTCGCCCAGATGATCGTTGATGGTGGGATCGCCCGGCACCAGCAGCACCGCCGCTTCCAATGTCTGCGCCGCATCGTCATAGCGGCCCAGCCGGTAATAGGCCCAGCCCACGCTGTCGACGATATAGCCGTCATAGGGACGCAAGCGCGCGCGCCTTTTCCAGCATCGCCAGGGCTTCGGGAATGTTCTCGTTCCGGTCCACCCAGGAATAGCCCAGATAATTGAGCAGTTCCGGCTGGTCGGGCGACAATTTCAAGCGCGATGTTGACGTCGGCCTCGCGCCTTGTCCCAATGCTTGGCTTTGATCCTCCGCCATGGCGCGGGCATAAAACAGCGGCCAGTCCCGCTTCTGCGGCGTGCCGATCGCCTTTTCCGCGCTGGTCATAGGCGGCGATCGCAGCAGCGTCATTGTCCTGGTCGCGATAGGCGTCGCCCAGCGCGATCCAGTTCTCGCTGTCGTTGGGATAAGCCTCCGCCAGCGCTTTGCAGGTCGGCGATCGCGGACGCCTTGTGGTCGAGGCGGGATTCATCGACCGCGGCCTGGGTCGCCGCCATGCGGTAATAGGGCGAGGATTTGTCGATCTCGCGATAGATCGCCACCGCCTCCTCGTACTTTGCCCAACGTCTCGAACCGGTCGGCCAGCAGAAGATTGGCCAGCGCCAGATCGGGCCTGCAGATAAAGCGCCATGCGCAGATAAAGGATCGAGACTTCGGCGCTGGATTGATCGCTCAGCGACGCGGCGATGCCGAACAGGCCTTCCGCCACGCCGTCCTCGGCGTTGCGGATGAAGGGCTCGGGCTTGCTGTTGGCGGCAAGCCGCGCCAGGCCGCCGCTGCGCGATCGGCGCCACGCCGGCTTCGCCGACAAATTTCTCATAGAGTGTCGCGCGCGTCCTGCGGCGCGGCCCGCCCGCTCCAGATAGCTGCCATAGGCTTCGATCACGCGCGGGCTGATCGCGATTGGCGACCAGCGCCTTCTTGTAATCGCGCATCCGCGTCCGGCCTGGCCCAGATAGTCGGCGATCAGGGCGGTGTGAAAGGCGGCAAGCCCTTCGGCCCCGCTTTGCGCCGCCCAGAGTTTTCATGTCGGCCATCGCGCCCGCCGCGTCGCCGCTGGCAGCCGCGCGCCCAGGCGTCGAACAGCGACACCACCAGGCTCTGGAACGGGCCCTTGGCCGACAGCGACAGATTCTTGCGCGCGCCGGCATAGTCCTTGTGCTTGAACGCGATCACCGCCAGCGCCAGGCGCGCCGAGCGCTCGTCCGGCGCCTTGGCCACCATCTGGGTGGCATATTTGCCCGCGCCGTCCATATCGCCTGAGGTGCTGGCGAAGAAGAAGGCCAGCGACAGAACTTCGGCATTGCCGGGATCGTTCTTGAGGCTTTGCGCGTAATAGCGCGCGGCCTCGGGCATCTCATGCTGGCCGGCGGCGAAGCGCGCCGACAGATAGGTCGAGAAGGCATTGGCCTGGCGGTCGGCTTCCTTGTCGGCGGGACTTTCATCCAGCTGCGCGCACGCTCGACGCAGCCCGCCAGGGCCAGGAACATCGCAACGGTGAGCAGATGACGTCTTCAAGCGACGCCTCACATATTCGAATAATTGGGGCCGCCGCCGCCTTCGGGCGTGACCCAGTTGATGTTCTGCGCCGGATCCTTGATGTCGCAGGTTTTGCAATGGACGCAATTCTGCGCGTTGATCTGGAACCGTGGACCGCGCCTGCTCCTCGACAACCTCATAGACGCCGGCCGGACAATAACGCTGTGCCGGTTCCGCATATTCCGGCAGGTTCACCTTAATCGGAATTGAGGGATCGCGCAGCACCAGATGCACCGGCTGATCCTCCTCATGATTGGTATTTGAGATAAAGACGCTGGACAACCGGTCGAAAGTGATTTTTCCGTCAGGCTTGGGATAAGCGATGCGCTTTGAATCCGTCGCTTTTTTCAGGGTGGCATAGTCCGGCTTGCCATGGCGCAAGGGTTCCGAACAGGGAAAAGCCGAAAAGCTGGTTGGTCCAGAGGTCCAGGCCGATAAAGGGCAGCGCCAGCAAAGTTCCCAGACTTGGACCAGAGCGGCTTGGCATTGCGTACCAGCCTCAGGTCCCTGGCGACTGCGCTTTTGGCATAAGCCGTCTCGTAGGCGCTGAGCAGATCGCCGCTCCGCCCCTCCTTGACGGCGGCAAAGGCGGCTTCCGCCGCCATCATGCCGGTGCGCATGGCGTTATGGCTGCCCTTGATGCGCGGCAGATTGACGAAACCCGCGGCGCAGCCGATCAGCGCGCCCGCCGGGAAAACCAGCTTGGGCACGGATTGATAGCCGCCTTCGGTAATGGCGCGCGCGCCATAGCCGACGCGCTTGCCGCCTTCGAGAATTGCGCGGATGGCGGGATGGGTCTTGGCGCGCTGGAATTCGCTGAACGGCTCCAGATAGGGATTGCTGTAGTTCAGATGCACCACAAAACCGATGGAGCAGTAATTCTCGCCCCAGTGATACATGAAGAGGCCGCCGCCCGTGTCGTTCGTCAGCGGCCAGCCGAAGCCGTGCACCACCAGGCCCTTTTTGTGCTTCTCCTTGGGCAATTCCCAAAGCTCTTTCAGGCCGATGCCGAATTTCTGCGGCTCGCGCCCGTCATGCAGGCCGAAATGCTTGCCAAGTATCTTGGATAGCGATCCGCGCGCGCCTTCGGCGAACAGGGTGTATTTGCCGCGAAGCTCCATGCCGGGTTGATAGTCGGACTTGTGATGGCCGTCCTTGGCCACGCCCATATCGCCGGTGATCACGCCCTTGACCACATTGTCTTCGATGATCAGGTCGTGGGCGGGAAAGCCGGGATAGATTTCCACGCCCAAGGCTTCGGCCTGGCTTCCCAGCCAGCGGCAGAGATTGGACAGGCTGACGATGTAATTGCCGTGATTGCTCATCAGCGGCGGGAAGAGGAAATTGGGAATGCGGATCGCCGTGCCTTTGGTGAAGAAATAAAAACGGTCGTCCGTCACTTCGGTCTCGACCGGGGCGCCTTTTTCCTTCCAGTCGGGGATCAGCTCGTTGAGGCCGCCGGGATCGAGCACCGCGCCCGACAGGATATGCGCGCCGATCTCCGAGCCCTTTTCCAGCACGCAGACGCTGATTTCGCGCCCGTCCTTTTGCGCCAACTGCTTCAGCCGGATCGCCGCCGAGAGCCCTGCCGGCCCTCCGCCCACGATCACCACGTCATACTCCATGCTTTCGCGTTGTTCGGTCATACAGGGCCTCAAGTAGCGAAGCGGTAGGCCATAAAAATGCCTGGGGGGAATCGGGCTCTTTGCGCGGATTATTTATACAGCCTGGCGCTTGCCTGTCGCGTCAGGAAGCCCCTTGGGCTACCAATGCGGAATGCAGGACAAGGACCCTTTGGCGACAGGTTCACTGGCCACTTTGGCCTGGCTGGTGGAAGCCGGCGCCGACGAGGCGATCCAGGAAACGCCCGTCAACCGGCTGAAGGCGCCCACACCGCCACAATCAGCCGCGCCGTCTCAGGTCACCCCCATGCGCGCGCCCATGTCCGCACCCATGTCCGCATCAAGCGCGGCTCCGGTCCCTGCGGCGCAAATTGTTCCCGGCGACGCGATCGGCGGCGCCATGCAGGCGGCCGCGGCCGCCGCCAATCTCGCCGAACTCAAGGCGGCGCTGGAAGCCTTCGAAGGCTCGGCCTTGAAGCGCATGGCCACCAACACCGTGTTCGCCGACGGCATGGCGCAAAGCCGGATCATGCTCATCGGCGAAGCGCCCGGCCGCGACGAGGACCGCATCGGCAAGCCCTTTGTCGGCCGCGCCGGGCAATTGCTGGACAAGATGCTGGCCAGCGATCGGGCTCGACCGCACCGCGAATTGCTACATCACCAATGTGATGAACTGGCGGCCGCCCGACAATCGCGACCCCGCGCCCGAGGAAGCGGCGATCTGCCTGCCCTTCCTGCGCCGCCATATCGAGCTGGTGAACCCCAAGCTGATCGTGCTTCTGGGCGCGGTGGCGGCACGGCATGTGATGGGCATCAGCGACGGAATCATGAAGACGCGCGGCCGTTGGATGGAATATCGGGTGGGCGAGCGCATGGTGCCGGTGCATGCCCACGCTCCATCCCGCCTATCTTTTGCGCCAGCCGGCGCACAAGAAGCTGGCCTGGCGCGACCTCCAGGCTTTCGCGGCAAAGATGGAGGAATTGGGCGATTGAGGCGGGGTTTGGCCCTGGCCGCTCGCCCAAACTCACCGCGTTCGCTCCTTCTCTCGCGCCCATAGGACTGCTCACGCCCCTTCGCCCGCCATGACCCGCCATTGCCGGAACCGTTAACCCGGGCTAACTAGGATTCCGTCGAAAGGGCACGAGATGCGGCTGGCGCTGACGATGGGGCTTGGCTTGCTGCTGACGCAGGCCGCCTGGGCGGCAAAATCGTGACCGTGCCCGCCGCCGCCCCTGCGGCCCCCGCCATCGCCGGTCCAGCCGGCCAATCCGCTCAGCCGGTGTCACGCCGCCGCCAGATCGTCTCGGTCCAGGCCCGTCCGATGTGAGCCTCTACCGGCAGATTGTTTACAGCCGAACGGAACGACGAAATCTCCAAGGCCAAGAAGCCTGTTGGCAAAGATTTCCGATCCAACGCTTGAAGGCTATGCCGAGGCGGCACGGCTTGGAATCAAGCGCAATGTCACGATCGGCGAATTGGTGGACTGGCTGGAGAAATATCGCGACCTGTCGGTGGCCGACAGCATCTATCGCCTGGCCGTGGACCATTCGACCAAGAAGGTCCGCCGCCATCACAAGACCATTCGGGTGGCAGTGGTGACCAATATCCCCGCCCCCAGCACCGTGCCCCGCCGCACCGGTGGTTACGAAGACCAGGAACTGCCCGAACCCAGCCCCAGCGGCAGCGCCGCCCGCGCCGTACTGGGCGCAGATCCTGTCGGACATCAAGGACGGCCAGCCCCAGACGGCGCAGGCCGGCTCGACAGCGTGCGGACCTCCGGCTTCGGCCGAAGACATCGCCATCCTGTCCCATCGCATCGCCGCCTCGTATCTGGCCGAAGGCATGGACGCCCCGGCGTTTGCGCTGGCCACCAGCGTCGCCAACACCGATCGCCGTGCCGCAGCTGGAATGGGACGCGGGCTTTTCCGCCTACCGCCTGGGCCGCTTCGACCGACGCCGCGCCGCATCTGGAGAAGCTGGCGCAGAATGGCGGGGTGCAAGGCAAGCTCCGCGCCCAGGCGGCGTTCTGGGCGGCGCGCGCCCATATGCAGGCGGGCGAGCCGCAACGCGGTGATCGGCCTGCTGGCCGCCGCCGCCAAGGAAGAACCCAGTTTCTATGGCCTGCTCGGCCGAACGCATGCTGGGCATGGATACCCAGACCGGTTTTTCCGATCCGGTGCTGCACGCAGGCCGATTTCACCGCGCCTGATGACAGTGCCGGCGGCGCGCCGCGCCGTGGCGCTGTAGCAGGTGGGCGAGAGCGAGCATGTCGGCAACGAACTCAACCGCGCCTTTGTCTACAATGACGAGACGCTTGACCCCGCGATGGCGGCGTTGGCGCCGCGATCTGGGCGTCACCAATATCGAGTTGCGCGCCAGCGAGGCCAGCGTGGCGCGGGGCCTTCTGCTTACCGGGCTTGTTCCCGGTGCCGCCCTATGAGCCGCAAGGCGGCTATCATATCGACAATTCGCTGGTCCTGGCCTTTGCCCGCATGGAAAGCCGTTTCCAGAACGGCTCCACTTCGTCGGCCGGCGCGCATGGCATCATGCAATTGATGCCCAAGACCGCCGAATTGATCGCGGGCCCGGGCGCGGCGGAACAGCTGAACGATCCCTCCTATTCCATGTCGCTGGGCCAGCGTTACATCGCCGAATTGCTCGACCGGCTGAACGGCAATCTGCTGGAGCTGGGCGGCGCCTATAATGCGGGGCCCGGCGCGGCCGCAACGCTGGATGACCACCAAGGCCGGCAAGGACGATCCGCTGCTGTTCATCGAAAGCATTCCCGTCGCCGAGACCCGCGCTTATGTGCGCCGCCTGATGGAATATCAATGGATGTATCGCCGCCGCTTCGGCGAGGACGCCAAGAGCCTGGACGAGACGGCGCGCGGCCAATGGCCGACTCTATCATCCGCCCTTGCCGCCAGTGCCGGCGCCGCCAGCGCCAGCACCCAGCCAGGCTTCCACGGGGCCTGCCGACGATGCCACCACTTTCTGACGCCGACAGAATAGACCACCGACATCGCTTTTGTGCCGGTGCACATCGCCGTGCTCACCGTGTCGGACACGCGCACTCAAGGATACGACGTCTCTGGCGACACGTTGGTGAAGCGGATGCAGGATGCAGGGCACATTCTCTGCGCCCGCACCATCGTGCCCGACGATCAGTCCCGCATCCGCGCCCAACTCAGGACCTGGATCGAGGACCCGCGCTGCGATGTGGTGATCTCGACCGGCGGCACGGGCCTGACCGGGCGCGATGTGACGGTGGAAGCGTTCAGAGCGTGTTCGAGAAAGAGATCGACGGTTTCTCCGCCCTTTTCCATCAGATCTCTTTCGCCAAGATCGGCACCTCGACGGTGCAGTCGCGCGCCTGCGCCGGCGTGGCGGGCGGCACCTATCTGTTCGCCCTGCCCGGCTCGCCCGGTGCGGTGAAGGATGGCTGGGACGATATCCTCAAATGGCAGCTCGATATCCGCCACCGGCCCTGCAATTTCGTCGAGATCATGCCGCGGCTGACGGAAAAATAGCGCAGCTATCCGTTCCGCCCAATGGACGGGCGGGCCCTAATCTGGAACTCTTGACTGGTCAGCCGGATACGCCATGGCGTCAGGGGGAAACAATGACCATCAAAAACACCATCACCACGCTCGCGCTTCTGCTTCTGGGCACCGCGCCCCTGTTCGCGCAGGATGTCCCCACCAATCCGCACCAGACCGAAGCGCCGGAGCTTTCCTTCACCTCGGTCGAGTTCGGGCAGTTGCCCGACAACATGTACATGGGCGAAGCCTCGAGCGTCGCCACCAACTCCAAGGGCAACGTGTTCGTCTTCAGCCGGGGCAATTCCATCGGCCCGGCCTATGGCTCGAGCGCGTCGCAGCTTCTGGAATTTGACGCCAATGGCAAATTCATGCGCGAGATCGGGCACAATCTATATGCCTGGGCTTTCGCCCATGCCGTGCGCGTGGACAGCCACGACAATATCTGGGTGGCGGACAAGGGCTCGGACATGATCGTCCGCTTCAACCAGGCGGGACGCGTGACCCTGGTGCTGGGAAGGAAGACCGAGGCGTCGGACGAGAACGCCCATCCCTGGGAGCATCCCAATCCGCCGCTGGCCCCGATTGACGGCATGTTCCGCCAGGTCACCGACATGACCTGGGACCCGCAGGGCAATATCTATGTGAGCGACGGCTATGTGAATTCGCGGGTGGCGAAATTCGATCCGGAAGGCAATTGGATCACGTCATACGGCGAGCGGGGCGACAAGCCCGGGCAGTTCCGCACGCCCCATGCCATCGCCGCCGACAAGGACGGCAATCTCTATGTCGCCGATCGCAGCAACCGGCGCATCCAGGTCTTGGACGATCAAGGCCATGTGAAGCGGATCATCACTATCGACATTCCGGCCAACAACAAGCACCTGATCATGTACGGCAAGGATTTGCGCGGGCCCAGTTCCAACCTGTCGCTGTTTTTTCCGGGCGCGCCCTGGTCGGTCTGCATCACCCCGCCCAAGGCGGGCACGCCGCAATATCTGTTCGCCGCGGACGCGTTCCGCATCTTCAAAATGGATTTGAACGGCCATGTGATCGGCTGGCTGGGCGGCGAAGGCAAAGGCCTGAAGGAGTTCGGCTGGATTCACGGCCTCGCCTGTCCCGACGAGCATACGGTCTATGCGGCGGAGTTGGTGAACTGGCGGGTGCAGAAGATCACGCTGCGCTAGCGGCAGTGGGACGTCCTTTTAATCAAGCCCCTCCATCGCGCCCGAAATGCCGAAACGCATCACGCTCGCACAGCTGGTCGTAGTAGCGTTGAACGTGAACAAGCGATGGCTTGGTAGCCGGCAACGAGTGCCAGCGGTGAATCGACAGGCCGATGGGGATATCGGCCAGCGAGAAGTGCGGACCGGCGATAAAGCCGCCGGACCGCAAAAGCTCGGCATCTACGACGTGCACCTGGCGGTTGAAATCCGCAATTGACCGTTCGATTGCCGCAGCATCCTGATAGGCGGAATTCTTGCGCACCAACGCCTGGAAGGCGTACCGCCAACTGTTATTGAAATCCGAGGCTTGCCAATCCATCCACATCTCAATCCTGGCGCGTTCAGCCGGATTGACGGGCAGGAGGTCGTCACGACCCCGGCTCGCGGCAAGATAACGGATGATGGCGTTGGACTCCCAAATGATGGTGCCGCCATCATCTATGACTGGAACCAGGCCAACCGGATTGAGCGCAAGAAATCCGGGCTCCGATGTGGGCCGGAAGCCACCGCCCCAATCCTCGCACTCATATTCGAGATCCAGTTCGGCGCACGTCCAAAGCACCTTGCGCACATTGATCGACGCCTTGTAGCCACAAATGCGCAGCATCAGTTTCACTCACTTTTGCAGAGAGGGGTTGAGAGATGGAGCGCGATCTCGCCGCCAAAAATTGCCGCCACTTTGCCCGAACTGACAAGTAGTCCCGCGAGCCGCTTCCTGATCCTCATATTTCGCATATCAAAATCGTACTTGTTTTGTTCTTTTGGTAGGTCTATCGTCCTATTATCATGACGACGGTCCTTGATTCCACCATCCGGCCAGACCTGCTGCGGGGACGCGGGGCGCTCTCCAACCATGTCGGGCGCTATGAAAGACAGACCCGTGTGCTGGTGGATGATGGCTGGGACGATGGCTGGCGCGCCGAAGACGATGCGCCGCCGCCCCTGCGCACCGAAGTCATCCATGACGCCACGCGCAGCATCATCGCGCGCAACAACTCGCCGGATATTTCCTTCGACCGCTCGATCAATCCCTATCGGGGCTGCGAGCATGGCTGCATCTATTGCTTCGCCCGCCCCACCCACGCCTATCTGGGCATGTCGCCGGGGATCGATTTCGAATCCCGCCTCTTCGCCAAGCCCAATGCGGCGGAATTGCTGGCCAAGGAATTGTGCGCGCCCGGCTATGTGCCGCGCACCATCGCGATGGGCACCAACACCGATCCCTATCAGCCGCTGGAAAAGAAGATGCGCATCACGCGCTCCATCCTGGAGGTGCTGCGCGATTTCCGCCATCCGGTCGGCATCGTCACCAAGTCGCCGCTGATCCTGCGCGACATCGACATCCTGTCCGAGATGGCCGAGATGGGCCTGGCGAAGGCCGCGCTGTCGATCACCACCCTGGACCGCAAGCTCGCCCGCGCCATGGAGCCGCGCGCCGGCACGCCCGGCGCGGCGGCTGCAGGCGATCCAGGGCCTGGTCGCAGGCCGGCATTCCCGCCGGCGTGATGTTCGCGCCGGCCATTCCCGCCCTCAACGATCATGAGATGGAAACTGTGCTGGCGGCGGCGGCGGAAGTGGGCGCGCGCTCGGCCGGCTATGTGCTGTTGCGCCTGCCGCTGGAGATCAAGGACCTGTTCCGCGAATGGCTGGAAGGCAAATGTTCCCGGCCGCGCCAAGCATGTGATGGCGCTGATCCGCTCCATGCGCGGCGGCAAGGATTACGACAGCCAGTGGAACACGCGCATGAAGGGAACCGGGCCCTATGCCGAGATGATGGCGCGGCGCTTCCATCTGGCGGTGAAGAAGCTGGGGCTCAACCAGCCGTCCAAACCCCTGGCCATCAACAGTTTCCGGCGCCCTCCCCGGATTGGCGACCAGCTTTCGCTGCTCTAACAATGGGGTCATGCCCCATTACATCTACGAATCGCGCCTGCTGAAGACCATGGCCGGTCCGGTCGTGCGGCGTGGATGAAGCCGGGCGCGGCCCGCTGGCCGGGCCGGTGGTGGCGGCGGCGGTGATCCTGGACCGCAAGCGCATCCCCAAGGGGCTCAACGATTCCAAGCAGCTCAGCGAAGAAGCGCGCGAAGAGCTTTATCCCGCAGATCATGGAGATGGCGGTGGCGGTCGGCGTGGGCGAAGCCAGGTCGGCGAGATCGACCTGGTCAATATCCGCCAGGCCACGCATCTGGCGATGGCGCGGGCGGTGCGGGCGCTGCCGTCGCGGCCGAGTTCGCGCTGGTGGACGGCAACGATGCGCCCGCCCTGCCCTGCCGCTGCGACACGCTGGTCGATGGCGACGCGCGCTCGGTGTCCATCGCCGCCGCCTCGATCATCGCCAAGGTCACGCGCGACCGCATGATGGTGGCGCTGCACGACGAACATCCCGGCTATAGCTGGCGCAGCAACAAGGGCTACGGCACGCCGGAGCATCTATGCTGGCGCTCAAGGCCGGCATGGCGTGACCGCGCATCACCGCCGCAGCTTCGCCCCTCCATCGTCACGCCACAACATCTTGTATGGTGGATGAATCCGAGGACTCAACTGCATAACGCTTTGATTCCATCAAGACTCTTGACGCTGTGAATTCGCGCCGAATCACTGTGCATCCCGCTGTGGATAATTCGGGCGGGGCATGAGCGATGCTGAAACTGGATCAGGTGATCGAGGGCGATTGCGTGGCGCGCATGAACGCGCTGCCGGAAGGCTGCGCCGACCTCGTCTTCGCCGACCCGCCCTACAATCTGCAGCTCAAGGGCGAGCTGCGCCGCCCCGACCAGTCCAAGGTCGATGCCGTGGACGATCATTGGGACCAGTTCGCCAGCTTCGCCGATTACGACCGCTTCACCCGCGAATGGCTCACCGCCGCGCGGCGCGTGCTGAAGGACACCGGCTCGATCTGGGTGATCGGCTCCTATCACAACATCTTCCGCGTCGGCGCGATCCTGCAGGATCTGGGCTTCTGGATCCTGAACGACGTGGTCTGGCGCAAGACCAACCCGATGCCGAATTTCCGGGGCAAGCGCTTCACCAATGCGCATGAGACCCTGATCTGGGCGACCAAGAATCCCAAGCAGCAACTACACCTTCAACTACGAAGCGATGAAGGCGCTGAATGACGAGTTGCAGATGCGCTCGGACTGGACGCTGCCGATCTGCGCCGGCCATGAGCGGCTGAAGGACGCCGACGGCCAGAAGGCCCATTCCACCCAGAAGCCGGAAGCCCTGCTGCATCGCGTGATCGTGGCCTCGACCAAGCCGGGCGATGTGATCCTCGATCCCTTCTTCGGCTCCGGCACCACCGGCGCGGTGGCGAAAAGGCTGGGCCGCCATTTCATCGGCATCGAGCGCGAAAAGACCTATGCCGATGTCGCCCGCGCCCGCATCGCCGAAATCGTGCCCGCCGACAGCGAAGCGCATCGAAGTGACGCAAATCCAAGCGCGCCGAACCGCGCATTCCCTTCGGCTGGGTGGTGGAACGCGGGCTGCTGCCGCCCGGCACGGTGCTGCACGGCACCGCGAAGCACCAGAAAGCCAAGGTGCGCGCCGACGGCACGCTGGTCTGCGCCGACGCCACCGGCTCGATCCATCGCATGGGCGCGCATGTGCAGGGCCTGGACGCCTGCAATGGCTGGACCTTCTGGCAGTTCGAGACTAACGGCGCGCTGGTCCCGATCGATGTGCTGCGTCAGCGCTTGCGCGCGGAACTGGTCTGAGCAGCGAACGAGCGGCGACCGCCTTCATCGAGACCGTGCTCGACGATCTTGCGCATCACGGTGGGCAGCGCCACCTCGCCCAGCTTCTCCGGCCGCAATCCATTGACCCTGCGATTTTGGGCCGTTTTGCGACATCGCGCGACATAGACTTCGATTTCCAGTTCGAAATGGGTGAAGCCGTGGCGCACCATGCCGACGCGCTTTTTCCAGCCGCCGGGAACGGCGCCTGCTTCAGCGCCTGCGGCTTTTGACGGAAATTCTTCGCGCCCAGGCGCCCAGCGGCGGCTCCAGCATGGAGGCCGAGCAAGCCCTTGTCCGGCCGCTTCACCAGCAGCACCGCGCCCGCTCGGTCGCGCGCCACGAAGGCCGCGCCGCGCTTGAGCGGACGCGCCGCCTTGGGCGCCTTTCACCGGCAGCTTTCCTGGATGCCGCGCTTGCGCGCCTGGCAATCGTCCGTCCACGGACAATTCATGCAGGCCGGCCGCTTGGGCGTGCAGATCGCCGAGCCCAGATCCATCAGCGCCTGCGCGAAATCCCCGGCCCGTTCCGGCACCAGCGCCTGACCGCAGCGCATGCAATTCCGGCCTTCGCCTTGGGCAGCGGCGTCTTCGACGGCATAAAGCCGCGCGATCACGCGCTCGGCATTGGCGTCCATCGCCGCCTGGCGTTCGTCATAGGCGATGGCCGCGATCGCGCCCGCGGTATAGCCGCCGACGCCGGGCAGCGCGCGCAAGCCTTCCGCCGTCGTCGGGAAATTTGCCGCCCATCTCGCCTGCCACGATTTTCGCGGCGGCGTGCAGATTGCGGGCGCGGGCGTAATAGCCAAGCCCCGCCCAGGCGGCGAGCACGTCGTCCTGCTTCGCGGCCGCCAGCGCCTTCACATCCGGCCAGCGCTCCAGGAATTTGCGGTAATAGCCGGCCACCGCCTGCACCGTGGTCTGCTGCAGCATGATTTCGCGACAGCCAGACGCGATAGGGATCGGCGCGCTCTCCCTCTTGGCGCGCGCCAGGGCAGCACGCGGCGATGCACGTCGTACCAGGCCAGCAGCCGCGCCGCGAGATCGGCTTCGCGTTCGGACTTTTTCGTTCTGGTGGCACGCGGCATAATCGCGACCATGGCCCGAACGCCGCGCAGAAAACAACCGCCCGAACGCCGGCGACCGCGCCGCGGCTGGGCCGCGCCCGCTGTCGGCGGCGATGCCGGAGCAGGCTGGCGCCACGCCGCTTTCGCCCGCGCCGGCTTCAGCGATCCCGACCCTGGTGCTGCGCTGGACCGAGATCGCCGGGCCCGAGATCGCGCGCATCGCCCGGCCGCTCGCTTTCAGCGAAAGCGACCGGCGGTCCTCACCCTGCTGGCCGAGCCGGGCGCGGCCCTGTTCCTGGGCCATGAATCCCGCGCCCTGGCGGAGCGAATCAACGCCTATCTGGGCCGGCCGGCCGTCACCCGGTGAAATTCGTCCAGGGCGCGCTCAGCCAGCCGCCGCCGTCCGCCCCAGCCGGCCAAGCCCGGGCCGAGCCCCGGACCGACGATCCTGTGCACAAGTATCGGGGGCCGGAGGCGCTCAAAACCGCCCTGCAAAGCCTGGCCCGCTGGCGCGCGCCTCAGCAGCAGCATTGAGCAAACGCTCTGGCCTCTGCCACAAACAGGCGATCCAGGACTGACGGAGAATCGCCCGTGTCGCGCAAAAGCTCATTATCGGCATTGGCGCTGGTCGTGGTCCTGGTCGGTCGTCGGCATCGGCCTATTACTGTGACTGGGCAAGTCCAGCGGCAGCGGCGACGCCGGCACGGCGCCGGCGGCGCCGGCTTCACGCTGGTCGCCGACCGACCGCACCCTGGGCAATCCCAAGGCGCCAGGTGGTCCTGATCGAATATGGCGCGCCGACCTGCTCGCATCTGCGCCGCATTTCGATGCCAGGAAGTCTTCCCGCAGCTGAAGACGGAACTATATCGACACCGGCAAGATCTTTTACGTGTTCCGGGTCTTCCCGCTTGCGCCCGATCGGACGGCGATGCCGAGAAAATGGCGCGCTGCTTGCCTGAGGATAAGTATTTCCCGTTCATTGACCTGCTGTGGCGGAATCAACCCAAATGGGACGTGCGGAGTATCCGGGCATTGCCGATCCTCATGGCGCCCTGGTCCAGCAGGGCCGGATTGCCGGCATGAGCGCGGAGCAGGTCGATCAATGCATCGACAACAAGGCAGAGGACGATCGCATCAACAAAGTCGCGGCGGAGGCGGAGCAGAAATACATCGATCACCGGCACGCCCACCTTCATCGTCGACGGCGACGCCACTGTCGGCCGGCAGCGTGCCCTATGACCAACTCTGCAAAGGTCCTCGACGCCGAGCTCGCCAAGAAAAAATAATTGGCGTCCGGCCAACATCATCACGCGTAAGGCGGCGCATTTTTCTTGAAGTTCACCCGGCTTAGACTTTCCGGCTTCAAATCCTTCGTCGAACCGACGGAGCTGTTCATCGAGCCCGGCCTCACCGCCGTGATCGGGCCCAATGGCTGCGGCAAGTCGAACCTGTTCGATGCCATGCGCTGGGTGATGGGCGAGACCCGCCCCACCTCGGTGCGCGGCAGCGAGATGGACGATGTGATCTTCGCCGGCAGCGCCGGGCGCCCGGCCCGCAACGTCGCCGAAGTCACGCTGTTCATCGACAATGCCGACCGCAAGGCGGCGGGCGCCTACGCCGATTTCGACACGATCGAAGTCTCGCGCCGCATCGAGCGCGAGGCCGGCAGCGTCTATCGCATCAATGGCCGCGACGTGCGCCAGCGCGATGTGCAGATTTTCTTCGCCGACGCCTCGTCGGGCGCCGGTTCGACCGCCTTCGTGCGCCAGGGCCAGATCGGCCTGCTGATCAGCCAGAAGCCGCTGGCGCGCCGCGCCATCCTGGAAGAAGCCGCCGGCATCGCCGGACTGCATCAGCGCCGCCATGAGGCGGAACTGCGCCTGCAGGGCGGCGGAAACCAATCTCGCCCGCCTGGAAGACGTCATCCGCGAAGTCGAAGGCCAGCTTGCCAGCCTGAAGCGCCAGGCGCGCCAGGCCTCGCGCTATCGCAATCTCTCCGGCCATATCCGCAAGGCCGAAGCGCTGGCGCATTTCCTGCGCTGGACGCAGGCGTCGGCGCGCGCCGCCGAAGCCGCAGAAGCATCTGGCCGCAGCCGCCGCCGCGGTGGCCGACCGCACCGACGAACGCCGCCAAGGCCTCGACCGTGCAGAGCGATGCCGCCGCCGAGCTGCCGCCGCTGCGCCAGGACGAAGCGGAAAAATCCGCCGCCCATCACCGCCTGATCGTGGCGCGCGAACAGCTCGAAGCCGAGGAAGCCCGCGCCCGCGAAGCGGCGCAGCGTTTCCGCCAATTGATCGCCCAGGGCGAAGCCGACATCGAACGCGAACAGGAACTGGACCAGGACGCGCAGACCGCGCTCGCCACGCTTTCGGGCGAGCGCGAAGACGCTGGACCGCGCCGCCGCCAGCGCGGCCGCCGACATCGCCGCCGCCGAAGAGCGCGCGCGCGAACTGAACGAGCAGCTGGCCGAAGCCGAACGCGCTGCTGGAAAAACTCACCGCCGAGCTTGTCCGACTGGAACGCCAACAAGGCCAGCCATGAACGCGGCCGCGACCTGGCGCCAGGGCCTTGCCGAAACCAGCGCCACGCAGCTGGGCGATGCGCGCGCCCGCCTCGACCGCGCCATGGAAAGTGCCCATGCCGCGCCCGATGTGGCCGCCGCCGACAGCGACACCGAAACCGCGCGCGCGGCGTCCGAAGGCGCGCGCGATCAGCGCCGCGCAGGCGCGCGCGCCGGCGCGAGCGAAGCCGAAGCCGCCGAAGCGTGCCGCGCGCGAACCGCTGGAAGCAGCCGAACGCGAAGTGCATCGCCTTTCCGCCGAAGTGAAGGCGCTGGGCGATCTGCTGCATCCCGAAGGCGAAGGCCTGTTCCCGCCGCTGATCGACGCGGTGACGGTGCAGTCCGGCTATGAAGCCGCGCTGGCCGCGGCCTGGGCGACGATCTGCAGGCGCCGCTGGACGAAGCCAGCCCGCATCACTGGCGCGATCTGGGCGTGTTCGACGCCAGCCACGCCGCTGCCGCACGGCGTCAAGCCGCTCAGCGATTTCGTCAAGGCGCCGGCAGCGCTGGCGCGCCGCCTGTCCATGACCGGCGTGGTTTTCCCCGATCAGGGCGCGGCGCTGCAAAAGCAGTTGAAGCCCGGCCAGCGCCTGGTGTCGGCGCGGGGCGATCTCTGGCGCTGGGACGGTTATGCCGCTTCCGCCGATGCGCCCTCGCCCGCCGCCGTGCGGCTGTCGCAGCGCAACCGCCTGGCCGAGCTGGAACAGGAAACCGGCCGCCGCCAAGGACGTCCGCGCCGATGCTTTGCCGCCTGGTCCGCAGCCAAGGACGCGCGCCAATGCCGCGCGCGACGCGGCGCGCGCCGCCGAGGATGCCGAACGCAAGACCGAACAAAGCCTGATCGCGGCCCAGGACGAAAGCACCCGCGCCGCCCGCGCCGCCGCCGAACGCGCCAGCGCAGCTGGCCAATCTGGAAGCGGAAATCCGCCGCCTGGAACAGTCGGTGACCGCGGCCGAAGAAGTCACGCGCGCCGCGCTGGCCGCGCTGGAGGAATTGGGCGACGGCGTCGCGCTGACGCAAAACGTGGCCGAAGCCCGCGCCGCGGCCGCCGATGCGCGCTCCGCCAGCGGCGAAGCCCGCGCCGCGCTGGAAAGCCTCAAGCGCGAAGGCGAAATGCGCCGCCAGCGCCTTGCCGCCATCGCCGAAGAAGCCGTCGCGCTGGGAGGCGCGCCGCGACGCCGCCGCCAACCAGATCGCCGAACTCGAGCCGCCGCCACGACGAATTGACCACGGAACTCGCCGCCGCCGAAGCGCGTGCCGGAAGAAATCGCCGACAAGCGCAACGCCCTGCTCGACGCCATCGCCGACGCCGAAACCGCGCGGCATCAGGCCGGCGATGCCCGCGTCGCAGGCCGAAGCGGTGCTGGCGGAAGCCGACAAGCATGCCAAGGCCGCCGACCAGGCTCTTTCCGCCGCGCGCGAAGAACGCGCCCGCGCCCAGGCCTTGTCGGAAAGCGCCGCCGACCCGCATCGAGGAATTGCGCACCCGCATCCGCGACGAGCTCGAATGCGCGCCGGAAGAATTGTCCGAGCGCGCCGAGATCAAGGACGGCGAGGAATTGCCGCCGCTGGAACAGGCCGAGAAGCGGGTCGAGAAGCTCAAGCAGGAGCGCGAGCAGCTTGGCGGCGTCAATCTGCGCGCCGAAGAGGAAGCCGCCGAACAGGAAGCGCGCCTGACCACCCTGACCGCCGACCGCGACGATCTGGTGGGCGCCATCGACCGCCTGCGCCGCGGCATCCAGAGCCTCAACCGCGAAGGCCGCGAGCGGCTGCTGGAATCCTTCGAGAAGGTGAACAAGAATTTCCAGGAGCTGTTCACCAAGCTGTTCGAAGGCGGCGAAGCCCGCCTCACCTTCACCGAATCCGAAGATCCGCTGGAAGCCGGGCCTCGAAATCTTCGCCCGCCCGCCGGGCAAGCGGCTGCAATCGCTGGCGCTGCTGTCGGGCGGCGAGCAGGCGCTGACCGCCATGGCGCTGATCTTCGCCGTGTTCCTGGTCAATCCCGGCGCCGGTCTGCGTGCTGGACGAAGTGGACGCGCCGCTGGACGACGCCAATGTCGAGCGCTTCTGCAACATGCTGGACCAGATGACCGAGATGTCCGGCACCCGCTTCCTGGTGATCACCCACCATGCGCTGACCATGTCGCGCATGGACCGGCTGTTCGGCGTCACCATGGCGGAACGCGGCGTCAGCCAGCTGGTCTCGGTGACCCTGGCGGAGGCGGAAAAGGTCGCGGCCGAGTGATTCCCGCTGCAACGCTCTGGCTGCGCGTTTCGCCGCGCTCTCTGAAACCCCTTATCTGTCAGCTGCTTAGACGCAATCTGTCTTTCTTGACACCCTATAGGCGCGTCCCTATGGTCCGCGCGCCTTCGCAAGCCGCGAAAGCCCGGTTTTCGCCCTGTTTTTCGGCATTTGGGAGACGATCATGACGTCTCAGGACCCCGACAGGCTGCAAGAACCTGGGCAAGCGGCTGGACGAAGCCCAGCGCCGGAGCGCGGTGCAGGCCAAAAGGCCCGCCGCCCACCCAGCTGGGCATCGCCGGCCGTTTCGCGACCGAACTGGTCGCGGCGCTGGTCGTGGGCGGAGGACTGGGCTGGGGATTGGACTGGCTTTTCGGCCGGTTCGGATTCCACACCAAACCGGTCTTCCTGATTGTGTTTTTCGTGCTGGGCGCGGCGGCGGGCATCCGCAACGTGATGCGCGCGGCAAACGAGATAAACGCCAGGATGGCGTCGAAGGATCTGGAGAAGTAAGCCCGTGGCGATGACGCTTACCCCGATGGAGCAGTTCGAG
Source organism: uncultured Alphaproteobacteria bacterium (assembly GCA_963766265.1). Classification (GTDB taxonomy): domain Bacteria; phylum Pseudomonadota; class Alphaproteobacteria; order Micropepsales; family Micropepsaceae; genus Rhizomicrobium. Next base: position 1,193,431 of record CAVXYX010000004.1, on the reverse strand, counting down.
GTCAAGCCGCTGGTGGCCCAGCCTCTGTTCCATATCGGCGGCCACCCCATCTATTTCACCAACCAGTCGCTGCTGATGGTGATCGTGGTGATCGCGGCCTCGCTGTTCCTCACCCTGACGGTGAAGCCGGGGCGCCTGGTGCCGACGCGCGGCCAGTCCATGGCGGAAGCGTCCTACGAATTCGTCGCCAACATGATCCATTCGGCGACCGGCGAAGACGGGCTGAAATTTTTCCCCTTCGTCTTCACGCTCTTCATGTTCGTGCTGTTCTGCAATTTCTTCGGCATGATCCCGGGCAGCTTCACCGTCACCAGCCAGATCGCGGTGACCTTCGCGCTGGCCGCGTTGGTCATCCTGCATGGTGATCGTGGTCGGCTTCATGAAGCACGGCTTCGGATTTCTTCAGCCTGTTCGTGCCGCAAGCGCCGCTGCTATCTGCTGATCCTGCTGGTGCCGATCGAAGTGATCTCGTTCCTCACCCGCCCGATCAGCCTTTCCGTCCGTCTTTTCGCCAACATGCTGGCGGGCCACACCATGCTGGCGGTGTTCGCCGGCTTCGTGGTGGCGCTGGGCTCGGCGGGCGGCATCTTCGCCGGCCTCGCCATCGCGCCCATGCTCCTGATCGTCGCGATCATGCTGCTCGAGCTCCTGGTGGCGTTCCTGCAGGCCTATGTCTTCGCCATTCTCACCTGCATCTATCTCAACGAAGCGCTTCACCTCCACGACCACTGAACCAAAGAAGGAAATTTCATACATGGAACTTGCAGCTGCAAAGATGATTGGCGCGGGCATCGCCTGCATCGCGCTGGTCGGCGCCGGTATCGGCATCGGCAATGTGTTCGGCTCCTATCTTTCCGGCGCGCTGCGCAATCCGGGCGCCGCGGCGACCCAGACCACCAACCTGCTGCTGGGCTTCGCGCTTTGCGAAGCGACCGGCCTGTTCGGCCTGGTCATCGCGCTGATCATCCTCTTCACGCTGAGACGATAACGCCAGATGGCCGATCCGCTTCACGCCAGCACAGAGACGCCCAAACAGGCGCCGGGCGGTTTTCCGCCTTTCAAGACGGAGACCTTCCCCAGCCAGATCTTCTGGCTGGTGGTGAGCTTCGCCTTCCTGTTCGTGGTGCTGTGGCGGATCGCGGGGCCGCGCATCAATGGCGTGATCACCAGCCGGCGCAACGCCATCAATGCCGACATCGCCGCCGCCGACAAGGCGCGCGGCGACGCGGAAACGGCCTCTGCTGCCTATCAGACCGCGCTGGCCGGCGCCCGCGCCCGCGCCTCAGACCCTGGCCGAGGACAATCGCCAGAAGCTCAATGCCGAGATCGCCAAGGCCAAGGCCGATGCCGAAACGGAAGCTCACCGCGCCATGGCCGACGCCGATGCCCGCATCGCCGCTACCCGCGTCGAGGCGCAAGGCCACATGATCAAGGCGGCGGAAGAAGCGGCCATCGCCATCGTGGCGCGGCTGACCGGCGAGACGGTTTCCCCCGCCGATGCCGCCCGCGCGGTCAAGGAGGGCTGAAGCGATGGAAATGCTGCGCGAGCCGGAATTCTGGGTGGCGATCGGCTTCGTCCTGGTGATCGCGATCCTGGTGTGGAAGGGCGTGCCGGCCATGGTCGGCAAGATGCTGGACAGCCGCGCCGCCGTGATCGCGGCGGAACTGTCCGAAGCCAAGCGCCTGCGCGAGGAAGCAGCGCGCCTGCTCGCCGACTATCACGCCAAGGCGCAGGGCGCCGAACGCGAAGCCGAAGCCATCCTGACCGAAGCGCGCGCCGAAGCCGCCCGCTTCGCCGAATTCTCCCGCGCCGATCTTTCCAACCAGATCGCCCGCCGCGCCCAGGCGGCGCAAGACAAGATCGCCCAGGCGGAAGCCGCGGCGATCCAGGAAATCCGCGCGCTTGCCGCTGACGCGGCGGTGGCGGCGGCCCAGAAGCTGATCCAGGCGCGCATGGACGGTGCAGCGCGCCGGTCGCCTGATCGCGGACTCGATCAAGGATCTGGGCGGCAAGCTGAACTAACGTTTGACCCCTCCGGCCTTCGCAGGTTTGCTTTTGGCGCTCCGGCCCGCGCCTACGCGCCTGCAAGCGCTGCTACGGCCACCTCCCCTATCAGCGCGCTCACGCGCGCGCAGGGGAGGAAGTCCGTGACCGTTAATGCACATCGGAGCTCTTCATGCCCTCATAGTGCATGATGTGGTAATAGCCTTGCCAGCCATTGGCTGACACCGGCGGCGGCACGATCAAGCGGATCGTCCAGCCAGCGCACGAAATCCTCAACCTCGCGATGGCTGACTTCGATTCCCACCAGCCATTCGCCCCGCCACCAATGTTTCCATTTGCCGTATTCGGATTGCTGCTGAAGCTTCTTGATCTCGGCGAAATCGGTTTCCGTGGCCAGCGCATCTTTCTTGGCGGCGGCCTTGTCGCCTTTCTGCAAATCCTCCATCGCCCGCGACACCAGCATCAGGATATGATTGCTGTCGCGGTTGATGGCGATCATGGTGAGGACACCGTAATCGTAGAAATCCTTGTGTCCGGGTGAGACCAAGGGCTGGGCCGCCAGCGCGTCTTTCCAAACCGCGTCCCATTTGGGCTGCTGCGCTTCGGTGACCTTGATCTCACGATCCGCAGTCTTGATCGCGTAATCCGGCGCGATGTCGCGGTTGAACTGGGGATCGGCGTTGATCCCCATGATCCGTGCCGGCGTCCATTTGGGCGACTGCCCCGGCACCACATAATAGGGCGGCGTGATCATGGTCGAGAGCAGCATCTGCTGCACTTCGCTGTGATAGAGCTGGTCGCCATAATCGTCACCCGAGGCCAGTTTGGGGATGGCGGCGTAGTAATCCCGATAGACTTTGGCGATCATATTCGCTGCCTTCGCGCCGAACTCGTTCGCTGCCCATTTCTGGTATGTCGCGCCCGCACCATCCCTGGGAATGCCACCCCAGGCGGTATCCATGATGGTCTTGGCGGTCATGGTAACCGCGCGCACGTCGCTGGTGTTGAGCAGCACATAGGCGGTGGCGCCGGCGTTTATGTAGCGGCCGAATTCCGAATAGATGCGGTCCACCGGCACCATCTCGCTGAGCTGGTTGGCCCGGCCGTTCAGCATGGCATCGTGGTAATACATGCCCTGCCCCTTGGCGACCTGTCCCTTGTCCTGGACCAGGCCATAGCCGGTGTCGGCCCATACCGTGGTGACTTCGGGCGGAATCTTGAGATAACCCTCCTGCGCCAGCCGCGCGCCTTCCTGCCAGAGGTCGGTGACGAACTGGGCATGGGGATTGACCGCGCGCACGATGCGCATCTGGTCGGCGATCGCCTTGCCGATCAACTCGCCCTGGAGCTTGTCGTTGCCCACCACGCTGGGGTCCATGGTGGAATAGGCCGTGTCGGAGAGACCGCGCAGCCCCACCGACCAGAGAATTTCCTGTTTGGGATCGTAGGAATGAACCGCGTTGGTCCAGGCGCGCTGCAATATCTCGGGATGGGCCGAATAGCTGTACGGCACCTTGTCGGGCCAGCGCGCCACGTTCATGCCCAGCGGAATAGCGTGATGCTGGGTGAGGATCAGGCCCCGCTCGCCCGCCCATTTCATCTGCGGATCGCCGGGAAAGGTCCAAGTGCCCGGCACCACCATGTTGCCCTTAAGGCGCAGGATGGTCTCGAAGATCTTGTCCATCACCGCTCTTGGCGATGCCGGAATGATCGGCGGCCTCGCCCGGGGCCCAGCCGGTGAGCTGGTCTTCGTCATTGATGAAGAAGCCGCGATATTTGAACAAGGGCGACGGGTAGTCCCGCTTCAGGTTCGCGGGAATGGCGATGGCGGATTTCTTTTCCGGCAGCTGGTCGGTCCAGAAATACATCGGGTCCACACCCAGCCAATCCTGAGAGAATGTGTAGATGGCGTAGATGGTCCCGCGCATGTCGGCGCCCGACAGCACCAGGTGATTGCCGCGCGCGGCGATGGAGAAGCTTTCCGTCGCGCCACCAGTGGGCGCGGCAATCTCAATGGCGGGGGCGTTGCTGCTGGAAATGATTTGGGGACGCCTGCCGAACACTTTCTCCATGTCGGAGGCTAGATCATCGGCGGCTTTCTTGACCGGACCCGGTGCGTTCGCCGCTTCCACGATCACGGTATCGGCATCAATCGTGATCCCCGATTGCGCCACCGCCGGTCCCGCCGCCAGCAACAAGCCTGCAAAAGCCAAAATGCTCCGCCGCATGCCGCCCTCCCACTTATTGGTAGCGTTACCAATAACAGAGAGTGCGAGGAAGGACAAGAAACTGGCGCATCAGCCGATCACGCGCGCCAGGACAAACCCGTCATAACCTTTGCTGCCCACGGTCTGCACCGCGGTAGCCTGAAGCTTCGGGTTCTTCGAAACCAAAGCGTTGAATTTTCGTGCCCCTTGCACCGCCGCGTCACGGCTTTTGGCTTCCGCCACCCTGCCCTTGCGCACCATATTGTCGGCAACGATCAGGCTGCCGGGTCGCGTCAGCTTCAGCGCCCAATTGAGATAGTCCGGGTAACCCGGTTTGTCGGCATCGATGAACATGAAATCGAAGGGCGCGGTTTTTTCCTTCACTAGCGCCGCCATGCTTGAGGCCGCAGCGCCCTGGCGCACTTGAACCTTGTCCGCGAAACCCGCCAGCGCGATATTCTTAGTGGCGACCTCGGCGTGCAACTTCTCATATTCCAGGGTGACCAGCATCCCATCGCCAGGCAAAGCCCGCGCCATCCAAATGGTGCTGTAGCCGCCCAGCGTGCCCACTTCCAGGATGCGCTTCGCGCCCATCGATCCGGCCAGCAGCATAAGCAAGCGGCCTTGCAGCGGGCTCACCTGGATATCGGGTAGACCGGCTTTCTTGGATGCCGCCAGCACCTTGACCATCACGGGATCGAACGCACCAAAAGCCTTGGCGTAATAGGCGTCCACCGCGTCCCAGGTCTTGCTCATGCGTTAGCCCTTTTCGGGATAGACCACTTTCAGATGCAGTTCCTTGAGCTGCTTCTGTGGCCGGGCTGGGCGCGCGCATCAGCAGGTCCTGGCCCTGCTGGGTCAGCGGGAACATGGTGACTTCGCGGATATTCTCTTCGCCCGCCAGAAGCATCACCACGCGTTCCAGGCCGATCGCCAAGCCGCCATGCGGCGGCGCGCCGTAGCGGAACGCATTCAGCATGCCGCCGAACCTGGCTTCGGTTTCCTCGCGCGGCATAGCCGGCGATCTCGAAGGCCTTGAGCATCACTTCGGGATCGCGGTTGCGGATGGCGCCGGACAGCATCTCATAGCCATTGCAGACGATGTCGTACTGGAAGACCTTGAGCGCCAGGATCTCGTCCTTGTCGGTCGGACTGGAAGGCGAGGAATTTCTCGCGGTCATATTGCGGCATGGAGAAGGGATTGTGGGAGAAGTCGATCCGCTTCTCGTCCTCGTTCCACTCATACATGGGATAGTCCACCACCCAGCAGAAACGGAAACGGCCCTCCTCGATCAGGTCCAGTTCGCGGCCGATGCGGGTGCGCGCCAGTCCCGCCAGGGTCGCGGCGCGTTCTTCCTTGTCGGCGGCGAAGAACAGCGCATCGCCCGCCTTCACCTTGGCGAGCTTGGCCATTTCGGCGATCGCGGCCGGCGGAATGAATTTGGCGATCGGGCCCTTGCCGGCGAGCGCCGCCGCCCTCCTCTTCCAGCACGATATAACCCAGGCCCGGCGCGCCTTCGCTGCGCGCCCATTCATTGAGCTTGTCGAAGAAGCTGCGCGGCTGGGTGGCCGCGCCCGGCGCGGGAATGGCGCGCACGGTCTTGTTCTTGAAGGCCTTGAACTCGACATCGGCGCGGGCGAACACCGCGCTGACATCGGCGATACGGATGGGATTGCGCAGATCCGGCTTGTCGGAGCCGTATTTCAGCATCGCCTCGGCATAAGGCAATGCGCGGATATGGCGCCTTGTCCACGCTGCGGCCGTCGGCGAATTCCTCGAACACGCCCTGCAGCACCGGCTCGATGGCGGCGAAGACATCGTCCTGGGTGACGAAGCTCATCTCCACATCGAGCTGATAGAACTCGCCCGGGCTGCGGTCGGCGCGGCCATCCTCGTCGCGGAAGCATGGCGCGATCTGGAAATAGCGGTCGAAGCCCGCCACCTGGATCAGCTGCTTGAATTGCTGCGGCGCCTGGGGCAGCGCATAGAACTCGCCCGGATAGCGCCGCGACGGCACCAGAAAGTCGCGCGCGCCTTCCGGCGAAGAAGCGGTCAGGATCGGGGTCTGGAATTCGTTGAAGCCCTGCGCATACATCCGGTTGCGCAGCGAACGGATGATGTTCGAGCGCAGCATGATGTTCTTGTGCAGCCGCTCGCGGCGCAGATCCAGGAAGCGATAAGTCGAGCCGCGTCTCTTCCGGATAGTCCATGTCGCCGAACACCGGCAGCGGCAATTCCTGCGCCTGGCTCTGCACCGTCGCTTCCTCGATGCGCATCTCGACCTCGCCGGTGGCGCAGGTCCTTGTTCACGGTCTCCGCGGTGCGCGCCACCACCTTGCCGGTCAGCGTCAGCACCCATTCCGAGCGGGCCGTGTCCACCGTGGGAAAGACCTTGGCGTCCGGCTCGATCACGCATTGGGTGATGCCGTAATGGTCGCGCAGATCGATGAAGATCAGCCCGCCATGGTCGCGGCGGCGATTGACCCAGCCCGACAGCCGCACCGTCTGGCCGACATCGGATTTGCGGAGCTGGCCGCAGGTATGGGTGCGATAGGCGTGCATGACAAACCTTTGAGGAAAGGCGGGTTTTTGGCGGTTTATGGGGGGCGGGTCAAGGGTCGCAGGCCGGCGACTAAACGCCCTGTTTTTCTTGTCATACGGCCCGGCTAACGTGGCTCTGCCGTTCGAAGGGAATCAACCATGAAAGCCTGTCCCTCGCCGCCCTGCTCCTGGGCCTTTCCGTCCTGCCGGCGCTTCCATCGGCGCGGGCCCAGGCGCCACAGCCCCACAATGTCATCATCTTCGTGGCCGACGGCTTGCGCTATGGCAGCGTCGAGCCCGGCAACATGCCCAACATGGCGCGGCTGAAAGCGCGAAGGCGTGGACTTCACCAACAGCCATTCGCTCTATCCCACCGTCACCACCGTCAACGCCTCGGCCATCGCCACCGGCCATTACATCGGCGACACCGGCGATTTCGGCAACACGCTCTATGTCGGCCAGCCCGATGATCAGCCTGAAGGGCTCGACCCTGGGCTTTCTGGAAAACGACACGGTGCTGGCGAGATGAACCAGAAATTCGGCGGCAATTATCTGGACGAGACCACCCTGATCGCCGCCGCCCGCGCCAAGGGCTGGCAGACCGCCATCGTCGGCAAGGAAGGCCCTGCCCGCATCCAGGATTCCACCGCCGACGGCGACGGCAATGAGACCCTGATCCTGGACGACTGCCACCGGCAGCGAAGGCGGGCTTGGGCCTGCCCAACTGGTTCACCGCCAACATGCGCCAGGCCTTTGTCGGCGCCGCCGCGCCCAAGGCCGCGTGCCCGACATCGAGCAGGAAGTCTGGCTGATGAAGGCCACCACCCGGATCGTGCTGCCGCATTTCCAGGGCACGGGAAAGCCCTTCGTGCTGCTGTTCTGGTCGCGCGATCCCGACATGAGCCAGCACAATGCCAAGGACAGCGTGGGCGAGATGGTGCCGGGCATCAACGGCCCCAGCGGCCTGGCCGGCACGCGCAACGCCGACACCATGCTGGGCGAATTGCTGGCCTACTCTGAAAGCAACCGGCCTGGACAAGACCACCGATGTCTTCGTCACCGCCGATCATGGCTTCACCACCATCAGCCATGCCAGCGCCACCAGCCCGTCGGCGCATCTCGATCCCTCCGCGCCGCTGGTGGACCTGCCGTCCGGCTTCCTGGCGATCGATCTGGCGGCCACGCTTGGGCCTGCCGCTGCGGCGCGCCCGGCGATACCGGTGCGCCGCTCGATTTCAGCAATGGCGGCAAGCTTCCCGGCGGCTCGGGCATGCTGGGCAGCGATCCCCGCCATCCCGATGTGGTGGTGGCGGCCAATGGCGGCTCCGACCTGATCTATCTGCCGGCGATGAACGCCAAGGACCCGGGGCCGGCGAAGGAAATGGCCGGCGACATCGTCAAATTCCTGCTGACCCAGGATTATGTCAGCGGCTCTTCGTCAATGACAGGCTGGGCAAATTTCCCGGCGCGCTGTCCATGAGCGATGTCGGATCTGATCGGCTCGGCGCGCACGCCGCAGCCCGCCATCTATGTCAATTTCCGCTCCTTCTCGACCGGCTGCGAGAACGAGCTGCAATGCACGGTGGCGGTGATGGATACGCCGCTCGCCACCGGCCAGGGCAATCATGGCAGCTTCAGCCGGGCCGAGACGCGCAACTTCATGGCCGCCATCGGGCCCGATTTCAAAGCCGGCTTTGCCGACCCCGCGCCGGTCTCCAATGCCGATATCGCCCCCACCCTGGCGCATCTGATGGGGCTGGAGCTGCCGGCCAAAGGCGCCCTGAAGGGCCGGGTGATCGGCGAGGCGCTGACGGGCGGCGGCCGAGTCGCCGGTCCAGACGCCAGGTGGTCAAATCCGCCCCCGGGCCGGACGGCGTCCAGACCATCCTGAACCTGGAGACCGTGGGAACCGACGCGCTATTTCGACGCGGCCGGATTTGCGGGCAAAACCGTGGGTCTGACGGCGCAATAAATGCCACACATTCCGGGCCGAATCCGCTATCACGGCCCGATGCGGATTGTGGAGACCAATGAGGCGCTGGCGGCCTTTATCGCGCGAGCTTTCGGCCGCGCCCTATCTGGCGCTGGACACCGAATTCCTGCGCGACCAGACCTATTATCCCAAGCTCTGCCTGATCCAGGTGGCGGCGCCCGGCGAACCGGGCGTGAAGGGATCATCGATCCCCTGGCGCCCGGGCCTCGACCTGGCGCCTTTCTATGAGCTGCTGAAGCGGCCCGACATCGTCAAGGTGCTGCATGCCGCGCGGCAGGACATCGAGATTTTCTACCTGCAGGGCGGCGTGCTGCCCGATCCCCTGTTCGACACCCAGGTGGCGGCGATGGTGTGCGGCTTCGGCGACGCCGCCTCCTATGAAACCCTGGCGCGCAAGCTGGCCGCATGTCGAGATCGACAAATCGGCCCGCTTCACCGACTGGAGCCACCGGCCGCTCTCCAAGCGGCAGCTGGAATATGCGCTGGCCGACGTCACCCATCTGCGGGTGATCTATGAGAAACTGTCGGCGCAGCTGGAGCGCACCGGCCGCGCCGCCTGGGTGGAAGAAGAAATCTCGGCGCTGAAGGATCCCGAGCTCTACCGCCTCGATCCCGAACTGGCCTGGAAGCGGCTCAAGCCGCGCACCAGCAACAAGCGCTTCCTCGCCATGCTGGCGGCGCTGGCGGCCTGGCGCGAGCGCGAAGCCCAGGCGCGCGACATTCCCCGCGGCCGGGTGCTGAAGGACGAAGCCCTGACCGAGATCGCCGCCCATCCGCCGGAAAGCGGCGAAGCGCTGGAGCGCATCCGCGCCGTGCCCAAGGGCTTCGCCAATTCCCGGCTGGGCAAGGGCCTGATGGAAGCCGTGGAAGCGGGCCGCAACGCGGCCGCCGCCCGAAGGCGCTGGCTCGTGCAGCCGCCACGGCGCAGGCGCGAGCCTTCGCCCGCCGCCATCGACCTGCTCAAGACCCTGCTGCGGCTCCGGGCCGAGGCCGCCAATGTGGCGCCGCGCCTGATCGCCAATGCCGAGGACATCGAAAAACTGGCGGCCTATGAGGATGAAGACGTCGCCGCCGCTGCATGGCTGGCGGGCGGAAGTGTTCGGCAATGACGCCATGGCGCTGCGCAAGGGCGACCTCGCCATCGCGCTGGAAAACGGCGAAGCTGTGGTGGTCGAGCTGGAGGAAGAAAAATGAAACGGATTTTGAGCGGTGCGGCGCTCTGGCCGCGCTGATCGCGGCGCCGGCCATGGCGGCCGATTATACGAGCTTTTCACCTTGACCACTACGGCCAATGTCACGCCGGAAAAGGCCTGGTCGCGAAGATCGGCGATTTCTGCGCCATCAAGGACTGGCTGGGCACGACCTGCGTCGATCTCCACCGGCAATGGCGAAGTCGGCACCATTCGCCTGCTCAACAATGGCACGGTGACCGAGATGATGGTGGCCAAGACCCCCTTCTCCTACACCTATATCCAGCCGCTCAATCCCGCCAACCTCTATCACGGCACCCTGGCGGTCGAGCCGGACGGCGCCGGTCACAGCAAGATCATCTATACCTTCCTCTACGATCAGGACCGCTGGGCGATGCCGACGCCAAGGCGAAAGCCGCAAGCAGCGCACCGACCGCTTCACAGCCGCGCTGGCCAAGATGAAGGCGATGGCGGAAGCGACCCTGAGTCCGCAATTGGTCGCCGCGTGCCGGACGGACAGCCGTGCTCGCGACGTCGCCAGCGCCTCAGGCCTCGTCCAGGTTGACGCTGCCGGTGGCCAGGTCTTCGGCTTCCTCGCCGGTCATAGGGATCTTCGTCCGGGCCCAGGGCGTCGGTCGGGTTGGGCACGTCGAAGCCGGACGGCGGGATCGCTTCCAGGAAGCCGGCGGCCTTGAGTTCGTCCAGGCCCGGCAGATGGCTGACGCTTTCCAGCCCGAACTGGACCAGGAAGGCCTCGGTGGTGCCATAGGTCACCGGCCGGCCGGGGGTGCGCTTGCGGCCCCGGATCTTCACCCAGCCCACTTCCATCAGCGTGTCGATGGTGCCCTTGGACATGACCACGCCGCGGATATCCTCGATCTCGGCCCGGGTGACGGGCTGGTGATAGGCGATGATCGCCAGGGTCTCGATCGCGGCCTTGGACAGGCGCTTCTGTTCCGGCTGTTCCTTGCGCAGCAGGAAGGCCAGATCGCTGGCGGTACGGAACTGATATTTTCCGGCGACACAGCAAAGGTTTACGCCGCGCTTCTCATAGATCGCCTGAAGCGCGGCCAATCAGGCCGGAGCACATCGGCGCCTTCCGGCAGCGATGTTGCCAGTGCCTTCTGGTCCAGCGGCTCCTCGGCCGCGAACAGCAGCGCCTCGACCATCCGCAGATGTTCGGGATTCACGCCGGCATTCGGGCTGTTTCGCTTTCGGCGTCCATCTCGGTTTCGATTGTCGCTATCAACTTTGCCACGCGGTTCATGTCACGCCCCCGCTTCCGGTGCCAGTGGCGGGTGCCCGCCGGTCCGGTCGCGCACATAAATTTCCTCGAACGGCGCCCCCTGGCTCAACTCCACCTTGCCGTCCCGGGCCAGTTCCAGGCAGGCCAGCAGGGTCGAGGCCAGTGGCCGAGCGCCGCCGCCGCCCGCCCTGCCATTCCGGCGGCAGGAGGCGGCTGAGGCCGCTCCAGTCGGAAATCCGGCCCAGCATCCGCTCCAGCCGCTCCCGGGCCTCCTCGATCTGCAGCACCGGGGCCATCACGGGCTGGTAGGCCTTGCCGCCCAGCTGCCGCGCCCGGTCGGTGGCATAGGCGGTCAGCAGGTCGTAGAGCGTGTCCTTGTAGGTGCGAAGCTTGATGACATTGACCGGCTCGGGATCGCCGCGCCCGAAGACATCGCGGTCCAGCCGCTCGCGGCCCATCAGCCGGGTGGCGGCGGCGCGCATGGCGTCCAGCCGCTGCAGCCGCCAGCGCAGCCGCGTCGCCATCTCGTCGGCGGTGGGCTCGCCGTCCGGGCCCTTTTCCTGCGGCAGCACCAGGCGGGATTTGAGATAGGCCAGCCACGCCGCCATCACCAGATAATCGGCGGCCAGCTCCAGATTGATGCGCTTGGCCGCTTCGATGAATTCCAGATATTGGTCGGCCAGCTTCAGGATCGAGATCTTGGCGATATCGACCTTCTGGTTGCGCGCCAGGGTCAGCAGCAGGTCGAGCGGCCCCTCAAAGCCGTCCACCGTCACCACCAGCGCGTCGTCATTCGGCGCGCGAGCGCGGTCGACCTCGAAATCGTCGAAATTTTCCGCCGGCTCGGTCATGCCGATCCCGCCAGCAATTGCGTCAGCCGCGCCTCGGCCGCCGCGGATCGAACGACGCATCCGGCCGCTCGGCAGCCAGATGCGACAGCGCGGCCTCCGCGCCGCTTCAGCGCATGCCCGTCCAACGTCTTTGCTTCCGCCGCCACCTGTTTCATCTCGTCCATTTCGCCATTGCAGTGAAGCACCACGTCGCAGCCCGCAAACAGGGCCGCCTTCGCGCGCACGTCCAAGGGGCCGTCCAGCGCCTGCATCGACAGATCGTCGGACATCAACAACCCGTCAAATCCTATCTCACCGCGGATCACATCCCGAATGACTTTCGGGCTGGTGGTCGCAGGCCGCTGTGGATCAATCGAATCATAGACGACATGGGCGGTCATCGCCATCGGACAGGTGTCGAGGCTGCGGAAGGTGACGAAATCGCTGGCGCGACAATTCCTCGGCGCTGGCGTTTCGACGCGGGGCAGCGCCAGATGGCTGTCGGCCCCGGCGCGGCCATGACCGGGAATATGCTTCATCACCGGCAGTACGCCGCCTTCCATCAGGCCTTCGATCTGGGCCCGGCCCAGATCGATCACCGTGACCGGGATCATGGGCGAAGGCGCGGTCGCCGATCATGTCATGGGCGCCTGTCACCGGCACATCCAGCACCGGCAGGCAATCCACATTGATCCCGAGCTCCGCCAGGTCGTGGGCGATCAGCCGGGCATTGAGATAGGCCGCCTCGCGCGCCGCTTCGGGATTGCGGTCATGAAGCGCGCCGAAACGCGCGGCCGGCGGACGTTCATGCCAGTGCGGCGGCTTCAGCCGCGCCACCCGGCCGCCTTCCTGGTCGATCAGGACCGGGCGCGGCCGCATCGCCCACGGTTTCGCGCAAGGCCCGCACCAGGCTTCGCACCTGGTCGGGGGTTTCGATATTGCGGGCGAAAAGGATGAATCCCCAGGGCCGGACGTCGCGAAAAAATGCGCGCTCGTCGGCCGACAGAACGGGTCCGCCGCAGCCATAGATCGCACGTGAGCGCCGCATTATTTCCCTAAGAAACAGCCGCCGCCGTCCGCCTTCAGGCGGTCGCACAGGGCCGAGGCGACATCCTTGCTGGGAAACCGGCAATGCGCAGGCGATACCAGTGCCTTTGTCGCCCAGATCGGCCTGCTGCACATTGGGCGAATAGCCCGACAGCAGCGCGGCGTGCTTGGCCTTGTAGGCGTTCCAGGCGGCATCGGCATCGCCTTGGGATTTGTAGGCGCCGATCTGCAGCACATAGAGCGCCGCGGCCGCGGCAGGCGCCGGGGCCGGTGCGGACGGTCTGGGCGGCAGGCGCGGGAACGGGCGCGGCGTTGGCAGCAAGCGCCGTGGGCGGCGCGGTCGCGGGAGCCGAGCGGCGCGGCAGGCTGAGCGGCGCAGGTGGACGGCTTCGGCTCGGCGCGGACGGCTTGGCCGGACCGGAGCCGGTTTGGGCGCAGGCGTGGCGTCGGCCACCTTCAGGGAGGCGGCGCGGCGCTGGTGCCGGCGGCGCCTGCCGCTTTGGCGGCGGCAGCGGCGTTTCGGCGGCGGCAGCGCGGCGCGGCGGGCGCCGGAGCAGGCTTTGTCGCGGCGGCGGCGCGCGCTGGCGAGAGCGGTCCTGGCGCCGTATCGTCATCCGGCGGCGCCGGCTGCTCGTAGATCTTGAAGCCCTTGTAGGGCGTCGACGCACCGCCCGGATTTGGCCGGCGCCACGCGCGCCGGCCCGGCTTCCGCGGTCATCACGGGCGTTTCGCTCCGGCCGCGCGCCACGCCTTCGCTATAGGCCAGCCAGACCAAGCCCGCGAACATCGCCAGCACCAGAAGCGCCAGCACGATCAGAAGCGGCAGGCGCGAGCCTTCCACGTCTTCATCTTCCTCGGAACCGTCAAAGACCCGCACATCCTCGCCGGGTTCGTAAAGGCCGCGTTCATACTGGGGCATGGAACTCGATTCCCAAATCTCGGGGGCGAACTTTAGCACCCGACCTGTTGCGAATCATCAGGGCCCTGGATTGGTCGAGGCCGGAGTTTGGTTGCCTAAAATGCGAGCATATTCCGCCAGCGCATAATTGTCGGTCATGCCGGCGATATAGTCGCGCACCACCCGACGCGTCGCCGATCGCCGCCCTGCCCGCATTGGGCCAGCCCAATCGGCGGGCAACAACCCCGGATCGGCCACCAGCGCCTCGAACAGGTCCGGTCACCACCGCCTGGGCCCGCGTCCATCGGGCCCATCACCCGGGGATGGCGATACATGCGGGCGTAAAGGAAACGCTTGAGGGCTCTGCACTTCGCCGCATCATGGCGCCGAGAAGCGCCGCCAGGGCGCGCGGCATGTGCGCGGACGGCGGCGGCCGGTCCCGGGCTGGCCCGCCGCCAGCCGCGTGCCGCGTTTCGGCCAGCACATCGTCGATCAGCGCGCTCATCAGGGTACGGATCAATTCGCCGATGAAGCGGCGACAGTTCCAGATTCGCCATAGCGCGCGGTCACCGCCTCGGACATGCGGCCCGCCAGCGGCGCGTCGGCCAGGTCGGCCACGGCGAACAGCCCGGCCCGCAGGCCGTCGTCGATGTCGTGATTGATATAGGCGATGTCGTCGGCCAGCGCCGCGATCTGCGCCTCCAGTCCCGGCCAGCGCTGCAAATCCAGCGGCCAGCGCGCGTCGAAGCCGGCGATCGGTCCCGGGACGATGCCGCGTGATCGGGCCGTTGTGCTTGACCAGCCCTTCCAGCGTCTCCCAGGTGAGATTGAGGCCGTCGAAATCGGCATAGCGGTGCTCCAGTTTGGTCACCAGGCGCAGCGCATGGGCATTGTGGTCGAAGCCGCCGATGTCCGCGGTCACGGCGTTCAGCGCCTCCTCGCCGGAATGGCCGAACGGCGTGTGGCCAAGATCATGCGCCAGCGCCACCGTTTCGGCCAGGTCCTCGTCCACCGCCAGGATGCGCGCCAGGCTGCGGGCGAGTTGGGCCACTTCGAGCGAATGGGTGAGCCGGGTGCGGTAATAATCGCCCTCATGCTGCACAAAGACCTGGGTCTTGTGCTTGAGGCGGCGGAAGGCCGAGGAATGGATGATGCGGTCGCGGTCGCGGCTGTAGCAGGTGCGGGTGGCGCTTTCGCTTTCGGGATAGAAGCGGCCCCGGCTGTCGGCCGGCCGGGTGGCGAAGGGGGCCAGCGGCATGGGCGGGGCGAAAACGGGCCCAAAAGATGGCCGGGCGGGATCGGCTTGGATCGGGCCCTTTGCGGATGCCATGGCGAGGACTACATAAGGCTTGTCGATATCCCCTGCCTAGAGTTCCCATGATGACCGCCATGCCCGTCACCGTTTCCGCCCGCGCCGCCAAGCGCATCGCCGCCATCCTGGCCAGTGAAGGCCAGCGGCGCCATGCTGCGGCTGGCGGTGACCGGCGGCGGCTGTTCCGGCTTTCAGTATAATTTCGCCCTGGACGAAACCCGGATGGACGACGACCTGTTCATCGAGGAAGGCGGCGCGAAGATCCTGATCGATCCCGGTGTCGCTGGATTTCCTGGCCGGCGCCGAGATCGATTTCACCGACGACCTGATCGGCCAGGCCTTCAAGGTCAACAATCCCAACGCCACCTCGTCCTGCGGCTGCGGCACCAGCTTTTCGGTCTGACCGTCGGAATGAAAATCGCCACCTGGAACGTCAATTCCATCAAAGTGCGGCTGGAGCCGGCGCTGGCCTGGCTGAAAGAAGCCAAGCCGGATGTGGTGGCGCTGCAGGAAATCAAATGCCTGGACGAGAATTTCCCCGCCGAGCCGTTCGAGGCGCTGGGCTATAATTGCGCCGTACACGGACAGAAAGACCTATAACGGCGTCGCCATCCTTTCCAAGCGGCCCGCTGGAAGACGTGACGCCCCGCCTGCCCGGCGGCGACGGCGACGATCATTCCCGCTATCTGGAAGCGGTGGTGACGGGCGACAAGGGCGCGGTGCGCGTCGCCTCGATCTATGCGCCCAACGGCAATCCCATCGGCACCGAGAAATTCACCTACAAGCTGGCCTGGCTGGAGCGGCTCAACGCCCATGCCAAGGACTTGCTGGCGCAATGAAGAGCCGGTGGCGCTGATGGGCGACTACAACATCATTCCCGAAGACAAGGACTGCTACGATCCCAAGGCGTGGGTGAACGACGCGCTGTTCCAGCCCCAGTCCAAGGCGGCGCTGCGGCAGGATCGAAAATCTGGGCTATACCGACGCCTTCCGCGCCCGCAATCCGCGCGGCCGGGCAATACACATTCTGGGACTATCAGGCGGGTTCCTGGCGCAAGAACCACGGCATCCGCATCGACCATATCCTGCTGTCGCCGCAAGGGCTGCGACCGGCTCAAGGCCGTGCGGCATCGACAAGCATGTGCGCGACGGCGAAAAACCCTCGGACCATGTGCCGGTGTGGTGCGAGCTGGATATCTGGACGCAATGGCACTCCCGAAATGGCCGCATTTGCCGCTATAGTCGTATTTTGCTCCGACCCTGGAACTCCCATGCGCGGCGTAAGTCTTCTGATGGCGGTGCTTCTGGCCCTGCCCGTTCCCGCCGTCGCGGCCGATTGCGGCGCGACCAGCCCGTGTCGCGCATCGACAGCCTGATCGCCACCGAAAAAGGCGGCCGCCTCACCGTCCAGGCCAAGGGCGCGGTGACCAGCGGCGGCTGGAAACATGCCGCGCTGAAACCCGTCAAATCCAGCGCGCCAGGCGACGCCCATATCCTGGTGCTGAATTTCGTCGCCGCGCCGCCCGACCCCAGCGAGGCGGTGATACCCGGGCTTCTGCCCGTCGCTGCCGCGATCACGCTCAAGACGCGCAAGGGCGTGGTCTCGGTGCGCGCGGTTTCCGGCGCCAATGAAATCACCACCCAGATTTTGAAATAACGATCGAGCGAATTGATGCAGATAGATTTCATCTCCGACACGGTCTGTCCCTGGTGCTTCATCGGCAAGCGCCGGCTGGCGCGCGCCATGGCGATGCGGCCCAATATTGCCTTCGATGTGCGCTTCCGGCCCTATCGGCTCGATCCCACGGTGCCCAAGGGCGGCATGGACCGCGAAGCCTATCTGGCCGCCAAGTTCGGCAAGAAGGATGGCATCAGCGAAGCCCAGCGCGCCATCGCCGCGGAAGGCGCCAAGGAAGGCATCGAATTCGACTTTGCCGCCATCCGCAAGGCGCCCAACACGCTCGATTCCCATCGCCTGATCCGCTGGGCGGCGCTCACCGGCGTCCAGGACGAAGTGGTGGAACGGCTGTTCGCCGCCTATTTCGAGAATGGCGAGGATATCGGCGACATCCGCGTGCTCGCCGACATCGCCGACTTGAGCGGCATGGACGGCGCCCAGATCGCCGACATGCTGGAAAGCGACCAAGACGTGGGCCTGGTGGAGCGCGAGGACCAGCTCGCCCATGAGATGGGCGTCACCGGCGTTCCGGCGATGATCTTCGCCAACAAGGTCGCGGTCTCCGGCGCGCGCGAACCCGAAGTGCTGGCGATGGTGATCGACAAGGCTTTGGAGATGGCATCCCAGCCGGATGCGCAGTCCTAACATCTAACGCGCTGAATTTGCTTCAGCACACACAAGCCCGCCTCCCCCTCGCGCGCGAAGCGCGCTGGAGGGGGAGATGCCGTAGCACGCCCTTGGGCGTGCGTAGGCAGAGGGGGACAACAAAAAATCAGGCGGCGTCCGCTACGACTTTGTTGCGGCCTGTCTTCTTCGCGCCGATACAGCGCCTGGTCGGCGCGGTGCAGCAGCGCGTCCGACGCTGTCGCTTGTCGCCTTCCGCGCCGGCGATGCCGATGGAGATGGTGAGGTTCAGCGCATGTGGCGCGCGGCTGATCCGGAACGGCGTGGTCTCGATGGATTGGCGCAGCCGCTCGGACACCGAGTAGGCAAATGCCACGTCGGTGTCGGGCATCACCACCACGAATTCCTCGCCGCCATAGCGGCAGGCCAGATCGATGCCGCGCACATTGGCGGCGATGCGGCTGGCGAATTCCTTCAGCACTTCGTCGCCGATATCATGGCCGTGGGTGTCATTGACCGCCTTGAAGATAGTCGATGTCCATGATCACGAAGGCGAGGGGCTTGCCGTTCTTCTTGGCGTTGGCGACCAGATTGTCGAGATGCCGGCTCATATAGCGGCGATTGTGCAGGCCGGTGAGCTGGTCGGTGATCGCCATTTCCAGGCTGAGCTGGACATTGTGGCGCAAGCGGTCGGCATAGCGCTTCTTGCGCAGCTGGGTGCGCACCCGCGCCACCAATTCATTCTTGTCCACCGGCCGGGTGAGATAGTCGTTGACGCCCATCTCCAGCGCCTGGGTAAGCTTGCGGCGGTCGCCGTCCGACACCACCACCAGGATGGGGACATTGCGGCCTTCGGGCAGCGAGCGAAGCTGCGAGCAGAGCCGGAGGCCATCGAAGCCGCGCATGCCAAGGCTCACCACCACCAGATCGGGATCGCCGCCGCGCACGCGCACCAGCGCTTCCTCGAACGTGTCCACCGACGCCACTTCATGCTGCGGCGTCAGCGCGGCGGTGAACCAGGCCACCGTTTCCTGGCCGGTCCTCGATCACCAGGATGCGGCCCGACGGATTGGTGTCGAGCAGGTTCTCGGCCGGATCGATCAGGCCCATGCTCTGGCCGGTCATTCTCGCGCATGCGCAAGTTCGTCGGTCATCATCTTGAGCCGCACCAGCGAGCGCACGCGCGCGAACAGGGCGGCATCGTCCACCGGCTTGGTGAGAAAATCGTCGGCGCCCGCTTCCAGGCCGGCGACGCGGTCGGAGGGCTGGTCCAGCGCGGTCACCATCACCACCGGAACATGCGCGATCCTGGGATCGGACTTGATGCGGCGGCAGACTTCGAAACCGTCCATGCCCGGCATCATCACGTCGAGCAGGACGATATCGGGCACATTCTCGGCTCGATCCGTGGCAGGCATTCCAGCCCGTTGAAGGCGGTGACGACGTCGAAATATTCCGCCGTCAGCTTCGCTTCCAGAAGCTTGACGTTGGACATGATGTCATCGACGACGAGGACTCGCGCGGTCATGAGTCCGGCTTATCCGATGAAGCGGCGAACGGTTTCCAGGAAGCTGGTCACCGAGATGGGCTTGGAGATATAGGCCTCGCAGCCGCCCTGGCGGATCACTTCCTCATCGCCCTTCATGGCGAAAGCGGTGACCGCGACCACGGGAATGGACTTGAGGGATTCGTCTTCCTTGAGCCATTTGGTGACTTCCAGGCCGGAGACTTCCGGCAACTGGATGTCCATCAGGATCAGGTCGGGATGATGCTCGCGCGCGATGTCGAGCGCTTCCATGCCATCCTTGGTCTGCAGGATGTTGTAGCCATGGGCGTCCAGCAGATCGTGGAAGAGCTTCATGTTGAGCTCATTGTCCTCCACGATCAGAACCGTTTTCAGTCTTGGCGTCCATGACAACTCTCTCCGGCCCGCGAAAAGCGCGGGGGTGACAGGTATTCTGCGCTTGCGCAGTATTAGGGAGAAGGTCTTAACGGCGTCTTGACGAATTGAAGGAACCTCTAACCCACGGCAAGGGCGGAAATCCTGGCCCTGGAAGCGCTTGCGTGGCTGGCGGGCCAGCCGGACGCAATCGGCCGATTCCTGACCATCTCGGGCCTGGAAGCCTCTGACTTGCGCCTGGCGGCGGGCGATACGGGGTTGCTGGCTTCGGTGCTGGACTTTCTTCTGGCGAACGAGAGCCTTCTGCTTGGATTTCTGCCAAAGCGCCTCGCTCAAACCCCAAGCCATCCATCATGCGCGCCATCATTTGGGCGGTGAAAGCTCCTGATGCGGCTGGGGGTGGATTTGGGGGGAACCAAGACCGAGATCATCGCGCTGGATGATCGGGGCCGCGAGCTGCTTCGCCGCAGCGCGTGCCCACGGTGCGCAGATTATGACGGAACCCTGGCGGCGATCAGCGATCTGGTGGCGGGCGCGGAAGCCGAACTTGGCGAAAAAGGCAGCGTCGGCGTGGCCATTCCCGGCACCGTCAGCCGCCTCACCGGGCTTGACAAGAACGCCAATTCCACCTGGCTGAACGGCAAGCCTTTCGCCCGCGACCTGGAGGCCAGCGCTCGGACCGGCCCGATCCGCCTGGCCAATGACGCCAATTGCTTCGCCTTGTCGGAAGCGACCGACGGCGCGGGCACAGGGTCGAAATCGGTGTTCGGCGTGATCCTGGGCACCGGCACCGGGCGGCGGCGTGGTGGTGGATGGCCAGGTGCTGGAAGGCGCCCACGGCATCGCCGGCGAATGGGGCCACAATCCCCTGCCCGGCATGACCAGGGACGAATGGACGGAAGCTGGGCCCTGCTATTGCGGGGGCGCGGCTGCATCGAGCAATGGTTGAGCGGGCCGGGCCTTGCCGCGGAATTCAAACGACAAACCGGTCTCGACTGGACGGCGGAAAAGATCGCCGCCTCGGGTGATGCCGCAAGCCCTCGCCGCCATGCGCGCGCTGGATGGAGCGGATGGGCCGCGCGCTGGCTTCGGTGATGAATATCCTCGATCCCGAGGTGATCGTGCTGGGCGGCGGCCTGTCCAATATCGAGAGCGCTTTACCGCGACCTGCCGGCGCTGGTGGAGCGCCACGCCTTCTGCGCCGGAAACCCCGCCCCGAATCCTGCGCAATGTCCATGGAGATTCGAGCGGCGTGAGCGGCGCAGCCTGGTTGTGGCCTCCTATAATGGGCGCATGACTTTAAGGGACTGGCCCGCCTTCTGCCGCGACTGTCTGGCGGACGCCGGGCCGGATGCGCCCTGCGAAGCCTGCGGCTCGACCCGCATTCTGGCGCATCCGGAACTGGCCAAGCTCGTCCATCGCCCATATGGATTGCGACGCATTTTACGCCGCGATCGAAAAGCGTGACGATCCCTCCCTTACCGATTTGCCGGTGATCGTGGGCGGCGGCACGCGCGGCGTGGTTTCGACCTGCTGCTATATCGCGCGACGCTATGGCGTGCGTTCGGCCATGCCCATGTTCCAGGCGAGAAAGCTTTGTCCCAATGCGGTGGTGATCAAGCCGCGCATGAGCCTTTATGTGGAAACCGCGCGCGAGATCCGCAAGCTGATGCGCGACCTGACGCCGCTGGTCGAGCCGCTGTCGCTGGACGAAGCCTATCTCGACCTTTCCGGCACCACCCGCATCCATGGCATGGCCCCGGCCAAAACCATGGCCAGGCTGGCGCTTGCCATCGAGGAGCGGCTGGGCATCACCGTTTCCATCGGCCTTTCCGGCAACAAATTCCTCGCCAAGCTGGCCAGCGAATTGGACAAGCCGCGCGGCTTTGCCGTGATCGGCATGGCGGAGGCCAAAAGCTTTCTGCGCGACAAGCCGGTCGGCATCATCCGCGGCGCGGGCAAAGTGCTGGCGGCTGCGGCTGGAGCGCGACGGCTTTTCCACCATCGGCAAGCTGCAGGATGCCGATCCGCGCGATCTCGCCAACCGCTATGGCGCGACCGGCCTGTGGCTGGCGCGGATCGCCCAAGCCGAGGACAGCCGGCCGGTCGATCCGGGCGGCGAGATGAAGACCATCTCGTCCGAGACCACTTTCAACAGCGATCTCTCGTCGCCTGGCCGACCTGGAAGCGATCTTGTGGCGGCAGGCGGAACGGGTTTCGGCGCGAGCCAAGAATTATGGCCTGGCGGGACGCACCGTGGTGCTGAAACTCAAGACCGCGCGCTTCAAGCTCCTCACCCGCAGCGCCTCGCTGGACGCACCGACCCAACTGGCCGACAAGATCTTTCGCGTCGCCCAGGCGGCACTGAAGCGGGAGGCGGACGGTCGGCGATTCCGCCTGCTTGGGCGTGGGAATTTCCAATCTCAGTTCCGCCGAGGAAGCCGATCCGGCCAATCTGCTCGATCCCTTGAGCGACAAGCGCGCGGCAGCGGAACGCGCCATGGACCACATCCGCGCCAAATTCGGCGGCGAAGCGGTGAACAAGGGCCGCGGACTTAGAAAAAACTCGTAACCCTCATCCTTCGACAAGCTTAGGATGAGGAACATTCTCAATCCTCATGCTGAGCTTGTCGAAGCATGCCGTCGTTTGTCACCAGCGCACTGTAAAGATCGGGCCGCCGGTCGCGGAACAGGCCCCAGCTCCGGCGCTGTTGCGCGATCGCGTCGAGATCGAACGCCACAGTGATGACGCCTTCGCTGACGCGGTCCATCTCCTTCACCAGCGTGCCGGTCTGGTCGGCGATGAAGGATGAGCCGTAGAACGTGATCTCGGTGGAGAGCTTTTCCGTGCCGATGCGATTGGACGCGATCAGCGGCATCATGTTGGCGGCGGCATGGCCCTGCATCACGCGGCGCCAGTGATCGCGGCTGTCGACCGGCGGCGCGGGCGGCGGCTCGGAGCCGATGGCGGTGGGATAGAACAGCGCCTCCGCGCCCATCAGCGCCATGGCGCGCGCGGCTTCCGGAAACCACTGGTCCCAGCAGATGCCGACGCCGAAAGTGCCGAACCTGGTCTTCCAGACCTTGAAGCCGGTATCGCCGGGCGTGAAGTAGAATTTCTCCTGATAGCCGGGCCCGTCGGGGATGTGGGACTTGCGGTAGAGGCCCAGCACCGCGCCGTCCGCATCGACCATCGCCAGCGAATTGAAATGCGCCTGGCCGGCCGTTCGAAGAAACTCACCGGCAGAACCACATTCAATTCTTTCGCCAGCTCGGCCATCGCGGCGATCAGCGGATTGCCTTCGAACGGCGCGCCAGCGCGAAATGCTCGACCATCTGGTCCTGGCAGAAATATGGCGACTCGAACAATTCCTGGATCAGGATCACTTGCGCGCCCTCTGGCGGCGGCCTCGCGCACCAGGCTTTCGGCGCGTGGCCGATATTGTCGGCGGTCCCAGGAACAGGCGAACTGGCGTGGCGGCGAAAGTGACCTTTCTCATCATGCCCGGTTCCTGCTGCGTGATGCAGTGGATGCCGCCGCCGCCCGCGACGATGTCGAGCGCCGGCATCTGCAGGATGTCGCGGCCCGGAAAGCAATCGGCGAGCATGGCGCGCGCCTGTTCGTCGTGGGGGTCGTCGAAAGCCGGCATCACCACGCCGCCATTGCAGAGATAGAAATTCACATAGCTCGCCTGGAGCAATCGCCCATGCGCGATCATGGCGGATCGTTTTCGGTTGGACCAGTTCGATGACTTCGAGTCCGCGCCAGCCTTCAGTCGTCGTGTTTGCCTCCATCACCGGCGCATAGTCGGGATGGGATTTGGACGCCGGCACGCCGACGAGCACCCGGCCAGCGCCGCGAAACAGGCGATGTTGTCGACATGGCCATCGGTCTCGTCATCGCAGAAGCCCTCGCCCAGCCAGATCATGCGCCGGGCGCCGGTGAAATCGCGCAACACTTGCTTCGGCACCATCTGCTGCGTCAGGTCCGGATTGCGGTTGGGATTGAGCAGGCATTGCTCGGTGGTGAGCAACGTGCCCTGCCCGTCGGATGGATCGCGCCGCCTTCGCAAACCAGCGGCGCCGCGGCGAAGCGGTACGCCCGACCTTTTCCGCGACCTTGCGTCGGCGAAGGCGGCATCCTCGTCAAAGGGATGATATTTGTTGCCCCAGGCATTGAAGTGCCATTGCACCGCGGCCCGCCCGACAGGGCCTGTCACAAATGTCGGGCCGATATCGCGCGCCCAGCTGTCGTCGAGCGGCACTTCGAAGATCTCGACTTGCCCGGTGGCGTCAGCCGCGCTTCGGCCGCATCCTGCGGCCGCGCCGCCATCACCACCGGCTCGAAGGGCGAGATCGCCCGCGCCACCGCGCGCATAGGCCTGCTTTGGCGCGCAGCAGTCCTTCCGGCCCGTCCCAGGCCTCGATGCGGCACGGCCAGCACATCCAGGTGCGCCTTGCGCCATGCGGCATCCAACCTCCGCGGGCATGGAAAAGTCGGCATCGTCATGCGGTCTTATAGCACGGACCATCAAAAGAAGGTCCCCATGCCCAGAAATCGAAGCCCGCCTGAAAGAACTCAATATCGCAGCTTCCCACGCCCCCCGCGCCGGTGGCGAGCTATGTCCCCTATGTGGTGAGCGGCAATCTGGTTTTCATTTCCGGCCAGGTGACCCTGGCGCCGGACGGCCTGAAATTTGTCGGCAAGCTGGGCGCGGACATGTCGCTGGAAGACGGCAAGGCCGCCGCCCGGCTCTGCGCCGTCAATCTTCTGGCGCAGCTGAAAGCGGCCTGCGGCGGCGATCTGGACCGCGTGCAGGCGCTGCGTGAAGCTGGGCGTGTTCGTCAATGCCATGCCCGATTTCACCCAGCATCCCGAAGTCGGCAATGGCGCCTCCGACCTGATCGTGGCCGTGTTCGGCGATGCCGGCAAACATGCCCGCGCCGCGGTCGGCGCGGGCTCGCTGCCCCGCGGCGTGGCCGTCGAAGTGGAAGCTGTGTTCGAGATCGCATGACAGTCCGGACCTCGCGGACGGCGTCGGCCGGCATCGGCAGGGCAGCGGCCTGGAACGCCTGCGCCAATCCGGACGGCGTGGCCGACCCGCATCCCTTCACCCGCTATGAATTCTTCGAGGCGCTGGAAGCATCCGGCTCGGCGACGGCGCGCACCGGCTGGCAGCCCGCGCATCTGGTGCTCGAGGAGAACGGCGCAGTCACGCGGCATCCTGCCCGCCTATCTGAAAAACCATTGCCAGGGCGAATATGTCTTCGATCATGCCTGGGCGGATGCGCTGGAGCGGGCGGGCGGCGACTATTACCCCAAGCTCCAAGCCTCGGTGCCGTTCACGCCGGTGACCGGGCCCGCGCATCCTCACGCGCGGAGCGCGGAACGATCGCGCACTGCTGCTCGAAGCCGGCAAGGCGGCGACGGACCAGATCGGCGCCTCGTCGCTGCACATCACGTTTCTGCACGAAAGACGAATGGGAAGCGGCCGGCGATGCCAGGCTATCTGCTGCGCACCGACCGGCAATTTCATTGGGGCAATCGCGGCTATCGCGATTTCGACCAGTTTCTGGGCGAGCTGTCCTCGGCCAAGCGCAAGAATCTGCGCAAGGAGCGCGCGGCGGTGCGCGCGGAAGGCGTCGAATTCGACTGGCTCACCGGCACGCGACATCACCGAGGCGCATTGGGACCGTTTCTTCGACTTCTACATGGACACGGGCGGGCGCAAATGGGGCCACCCCTATCTCACCCGCGACTTCTTCAGCCGCATCGGCGCCAGCATGGCCGACCAGATCCTGCTGATCATGGCGCGGCGCGGCGGCCACTATATCGCGGGCGCGCTCAATCTGATGGGCGACAGGCGTTCTCTACGGCCGCAACTGGGGCGCGCTCGAGTATGTGCCCTTCCTGCATTTCGAGACCTGCTATTATCAGGCGATCGATTTCGCCATCGCGCGCGGCCTTGCGCAAGGTCGAGGCCGGCGCCCAGGGCGAGCACAAATTGCTGCGCGGCTACATGCCGGAGGAGACCTACAGCGCGCATTACATCGCCCATAAGGGCCTGCGCCGCGCGGTGGACCAGTTTCTGGCCAGCGAACGCGAGGCGGTGAGCGAGCATATCGACGAACTGGCCCAGCACGGCCCGTTCCGGAAGGAAGAGTTGAATGGCCTACGACAGCAACAATGTCTTCGCCAAAATCCTGCGCGGCGAAATTCCCTGCGTGAAAGTCTTCGAGGACGACAAGACCCTCGCCTTCATGGATGTGATGCCCCAGGCCGAAGGCCATGTGCTGGTGATCCCCAAGGAGCGGCGGAGAACTATTCTCGACCTGTCGCCCGAAGGCGCGGCGGCCTTGATGGCGACCACGCAGAAGGTCGCCAAGGCGGTGAAGAAGGGCCTGAACGCGCCCGGCATCATGCTGGCGATGCTGAACGGCGCGCCCGCCGGCCAGAGCGTCTTTCACGTCCATTTCCATATCATCCCGCGCAGCGCAGGCGTGGATATGGGGCTGCATGCCCGCGGCATGGTGGACCCCAAGAGCTGGAGCCTGTCGCGGCGAAAATCAGACGCCGCGCTCTAAGCACGCTGAAGTCAGACGTCTTCCTTGGCGGCCGGCTTCTTGCCGCTTGGCGGTCTTTTGCGGCGCGCGGGGCTTGGCCTCGGCGGCGGGAATGAACTCGAAGGCCAGCTTGTCGTTCTCGCGGTCCAGCAGCACGCGCACCGTGCCGCCATCCTTGAGCTTGCCGAACAGGATCTCGTCGGCCAGCGGCTTCTTGATGTTCTCCTGGATCACGCGCGCCAGCGGCCGGGCGCCGAAGGCATCGTCATAGCCCTTCTCGCCCAGCCAGCGCGTCGCTTCCGGCGTCAGGTCGAAGGTGACGTCGCGGTCGGCCAGCTGGGCTTCCAGTTCCAGCACGAATTTCTCCACCACCTTGTCGATGGTGTCGCGCGACAGCGGCGCGAAGGTGATCGTGGCGTCCAGGCGGTTGCGGAATTCCGGCGTGAACAGCTTCTTGATCGCTTCCTCGTCCTCGCCTTCGCGCTTGCCGCGGCCGAAGCCGATGGCGTCCTTGGCGGCGTCGGAGGCGCCCGCATTGGTGGTCATGATCAGGACCACGTTGCGGAAGTCGATCTTCTTGCCGTTGTGGTCGGTGAGCTTGCCGTGATCCATCACCTGCAACAGGATGTTGAACAGGTCGCCATGGGCCTTTTCGATTTCGTCGAGCAGCAGCACGCAATGGGGATGCTGGTCGACGCCGTCGGTCAGAAGGCCGCCCTGGTCGAAGCCGACATAGCCCGGCGGCGCGCCGATCAGGCGGCTGACGGTGTGGCGCTCCATATATTCGCTCATGTCGAAGCGCAGGAATTCCACGCCCATGATGCGCGGCCAGCTGCTTGGCGACTTCGGTCTTGCCGACGCCGGTGGGGCCGGAGAAGAGATAGGAGCCGATGGGCTTTTCCGGCTGGCGCAGGCCCGCGCGCGCCAGCTTGATGGCGCTGGACAGCGCGTGGATCGCCTTGTCCTGGCCATAGACCACCCGGCTCCAGATCGCTTTCCAGCGATTTGAGCGCCTCGGTGTCGTCCTTGGACACCGATTTGGACGGAATGCGCGCCATCTTGGCGACCACATCTTCCACTTCCTTGACGCCGATCACCTTCTTGCGGCGGCTTTCGGGCAGCAGCATCTGCGAGGCGCCGACTTCGTCGATCACGTCGATCGCCTTGTCGGGCAGCTTGCGGTCGTTGATGTATTTGGCGGACAGCTCCACCGCCGCCTTCATCGCGTCGGCGGTGTAGCGGACTTTGTGGTACTCCTCGAAGTAGGACTTGATGCCCATCAGGATCTTGATCGAGTCCGGAACGGTCGGCTCGGCCACGTCGATCTTCTGGAAGCGGCGCACCAGCGCGCGGTCCTTCTCGAAATACTGGCGGTATTCCTTGTAGGTGGTCGAGCCGATGCAGCGCAGGATGCCGGCCGCCAGCGCCGGCTTGAGCAGGTTGGAGGCGTCCATCGCGCCGCCCGAGGTGGCGCCGGCGCCGATCACGGTGTGGATCTCGTCGATGAAGAGGATGGCGCCTTTGACGCCTTCCAGCTCCTTGACCACCGTCTTCAGCCGCTCCTCGAAATCGCCGCGATAGCGGGTGCCCGCGATCAGCGAGCCCATGTCGAGGCGAATAGATGGTCGCAGCCGCGCAGCACTTCGGGCACTTCGTTGTTGACGATCTTGCGCGCCAGGCCTTCGGCGATGGCGGTCTTGCCCACGCCGGGATCGCCCACGAACAGCGGATTGTTCTTCTGGCGGCGGCAGAGAATCTGGATGGTGCGCTCGACCTCGGCGGCGCGGCCGATCAGGGGATCGACCCGGCCCGACTTGGCCTTCTCGTTCAGATTGACGCAATAGGCTTCGAGCGCGTCGGTGCCCTGCTTGTTGGGCTTCTCGCCGTTCGTCGTCCTCATCGGCGCCGCGCGCCGGCTTGGGCTGGCTCATGCCCGGGCGCTTGGCGATGCCGTGGCTGATATAGCTCACCGCATCGAGCCGGTTCATGTTCTGCTCTTGCAGGAAATAGACGGCGTGGCTTTCGCGCTCGGTGAACAGCGCCACCAGCACATTGGCGCCGGTCACTTCGTCGCGGCCGGAATTCTGGACATGCAGCACGGCGCGCTGGACCACGCGCTGGAAGCCGGTGGTGGGCTTGGCTTCCTCGCCATCCTCGATCACCAGGGTGACGAGTTCCTCGTCGACATATTTCTGCACCGCGCGGCGCAGCGCCTCGGTATCGACATTGCAGGCCTTCATCACCTGCGCCGGCATCGGCATCGTCCATCAGCGCGAGCAGCAGATGCTCCAGCGTGGCATATTCGTGATGCCGGTCGCTGGCGAGCTTGATCGCGCGGTGCAGGGCCTGTTCCAGGCTGCGCGACAAGTGATGGCATCACTACTCCTTCTCCATCGTGCACTGTAGAGGATGTTGATGCCGGCGCGAGAATTCAATGACCTGCGCCACTTTTGTTTCCGCCACCTCGAAGGTGAACACGCCGCAAATACCCACGCCGTGACGATGGACATGCAGCATCACCTCGACCGCGTCCTCGCGGCTCTTGGCGAAGAATTTCTCCAGGATGTGGACGACGAACTCCATCGGCGTGTAGTCGTCGTTGAGCAGCAGCACCTTGTAGAGCGACGGCTTCTTGGTCTTGGCGCGCGTGTGGGTGACGATACCGGAGCCGGTATTGTCGCCCTTTCCGTCGTTGCCGTTGCCCGAGTCCCGCACGCTGGTTCCACTCCTTGACGGCAGAACTTAAGCCCTACCCAGCGCCAGACTAAGCCAAAAATTCTTTTGGGTTAAATAAAAAGGGCCCGGGGCATTGCCCCGGGCCCTTGCAATATTTAGCTTCGTAGACGAATTCAGGCGGCGCGCGCGGTCTGCACCACGTCGACCCAAGCCTGCGCGCGGCCCTGCAGCGGCGCGAAGCTGTCCTTCGCGGTCGCGGTGAAGAGCTCGTTGAACTTGGTGAGTTCCGCCGACATAATTTTCGAACGCGGTCTTGGCGAAATCGGTCTGCAGCTTCGAACGCCTCATGCACCGACTTGGCGCCGAGGATCGCCTTGCCGGCGGCGATGGAGTCTTCCATCGACTGCTTGGAGTAGGCGTAAATCTCGTTGTTGCAGCGTTTCGGCGCCCTTGCCCGCGACGGTGGCGGACTTGATCAGCGCTTCGGCGGTATCCTTGCTGTAGCCGACGACAGTGTCATAGCCCGCGACGGCCTTGTCGAAACCCGCCTTGATGGCGTCGGCGCCAGTGTTGAAATTGATCTCGGCCGTCGCGGATGTCTTTTCGGCGGCCGTCTTTGCCTTGGTCATTGTCATCCCT
The DNA here is from genome assembly GCA_963766265.1 of uncultured Alphaproteobacteria bacterium. Classification (GTDB taxonomy): domain Bacteria; phylum Pseudomonadota; class Alphaproteobacteria; order Micropepsales; family Micropepsaceae; genus Rhizomicrobium. The sequence continues at coordinate 1,164,080 of CAVXYX010000004.1, read as the reverse complement.
TTCATGTTCGCATTCATGTCGGGCACGGCCCGGGGTATCCGGCGGCCTGTTGCACTGCAACATGAGCTATATGCGCCTGATCAACGGGGTCGTCAAGGCTATTTTGTTGCGTTGCAACAAAATTTTTTAGGGGAACTTTTGCAACCATCTGCAACGCAACCTAAACATCCGTAAACTAACGTAGATTCATCATTCTTGCTTGCGCCGCGCGACACAATTTGGTCTTTTGGACGCAGGGAGCGGCGCTGTTTCGGGGTGATTAAGGTTGGCTGGCGTGACGAAACGGTCCTTGCTCCTGGCGAATCGCCCTGTTGGCGGCGGGGTTGATTGCCCTGGCGCTCCGGCTGAGGCCGCCTCGCGCCATCGCCACCATTTCCTGCCGCCCCAGACAGCCACGCCGGCCCATCATCGTTCCCATGCCGGCCGGGCGCCACCGATCCGGACAAGGACGCCGCCCTGATCGTGGACGGCGCCACCGGCAAAGTGCTTTACGCCCGCAACGAGACGCCGGAGCGCCATCCCGCTTCGCTCACCAAGATGATGACCCTCTACCTGCTGTTCGAGGCATTGAAGGCGGGCAAGGTCACCATGCAGACCCCGATGCCGGTGTCCGCAGCATGCCGCGGCAGCAGAAGCCCACCAAGCTGTTCCTGCGGCCCGGCCAGACCATCACCGTGGACACCGCCATCCGCGCCATCGTCATCCGCTCCGCCAATGACGTGGCGGTGGTGATCGCCGAAGCGCTGGGCGGCACCGAACTCCATTTCGCCCAGATGATGACCGCCAAGGCCCGCGCAGCTCGGCATGCGCGAAACCTATTATCACAACGCGTCGGGCCTGCCCGATCCGCTGCAGATCACCACGGCCAGCGATCTTGCGGTCCTGGCGCGCCATCTGGCCTATGATTTTCCGCAATATTTCCCGTATTTCGCGCTGCCCGGCTTCACCTACAAAGGCGTCTATTATCCCACCCATGACAATCTGATCGGCCGCTATCCGGGCGCCGACGGCATCAAGACCGGCTTCACCGGTGGCCAGCGGATTCAACCTCACCTCGTCGGTGGTGCGCGACGGCGTGCATCTGATCGGCGTGGTGATGGGCGGCCGCACGGCGGTGCGCCGCGACCTGGAAATGATGCATCTGATGGACGTGACCTTCGCCGAGATCGACCACCAATCCCACCATGGTGGCGCGCGGATCGGTGCCATGGGAAGCCCTCACGCCGGGCAGCAGCCGGCGGTGGCGGGCTTCACCTTGCCGCAAACGCCCCCGCCCACGCCCAGCCAGCAACTGGCGGCGCTGTCGGCGGTGCCTCCGCCCATCCCCCAGACCGAGGATGAAGACGCGGCCGAAGCCCATCGCGCGCCAGACGAGACTTTCTCGGTGATCCATGCCGAAGCGCCGCAATTGGCGTCGGTGGCCCAGCCGCCAAGGCCCCTGCCTGTGACGTCCGTACCGCTCCAGGTGTTGCAGGCCGCCGCTGCGCCGGTCCGCGGCTCTCAGCAAATCGTTTCCGCAGAACCCGGCAAGGATTGGACCGTCCAGATCGGCGCCTATGCCAACCAGGAATTGGCCAAGGCCTATCTTGAGGCCTATGCCAAGAAATCCATCGATCTGCTGGGCCGCGCCGCGCAGATGGTGGTGCCGTTCCAGTCCCAGGACGGCCGGGTCGTCTATCGGGCGCGCTTCGGCCTCTTCGCCGAAAACGCGCGCGCGCCAAGTCTGCGATCGCCTCACCAAGCGGGGCGATAACTGCATTGTTGAGAGAAATACTTAGGCCCCATCTGCCTGGACCAAGGCGCGCCGTCGTTGGAGTTTAGAGAAGTCCCAGCGTGGCCAATTCGCGCTTGAGCGCCTCCGGCAGCCCTTTGGCGCCCTTGAGTTCGGCGAAGTCAGGGGGAGCATCCTTGTCGTCGAAATATCGCCAGCCTTGGAAAGCGCGCCGTGGCCTGGGCCTTACCGGGACCAGCTTCTTGTCATAGACCAGTCCACAATGGGGCACGCCATTGCGGCTCACCTCGCGCAACTCGATCAGGCGCTGGCGTGCCGCGATCTGGCCCTTGATCACCCAATAAAGCGACCCGCCGTCCAGAATCTCGTCCGCGCGCTTGGGAGTTTGCCGCGTGACGTGCATCAACTCGGGCTTCTGGCCCTTGGCGCGTTTTTCCTTGAGACGCTTCTTCTGCCAGTCGGCCAACTCCTGAAGCGAGTCCACGCCCACGCAAAGCTTGATCAAATGCACCATGATCCATTCTGACACAGGAACAGTCGCGATCAGAAGAATTCCTTCACTCCGCGTCAATCGGCTGGTGCCTATCCTCTCTTCAAAAGATGGGGATGGAAATGCACCAGCTCCTGTATGTCAGCCATGCCGCGCTGAACATTCCGGCTTCGGATCTCGACGAGATTCTGGCCACGGGGCGCGCGAACAATCTGGCGCGGGAGCTGAGCGGCATCCTCGTCCATATCGATGGCGGCTTCCTCCATATCCTGGAAGGGGAACGCGAAAGGGTGATGGAGATGTATGCCCGCATCGCCCAGGACCCGCGTCATTCCCATCCTCGCGTGCTGGTGGACCGTACCATCGCCCAGCGCGCCTTCCCGGATTGGAGCCTGGGCTACGAACATCTGAAGGGCGCGAAGGACGAGATGGCCGGCATGTTCGGCATCGTCCGCGAAGCCATCGCCGGACATTTGTCGCCCGGCGCGGGCCGGGTCGTGGCCACCATGCTTGAGACCTTCTACCGGCTCGAGATGAGCGTGCATCTGCCGGCCAAAGAGATGGCGCGCCCCTATTGTGACAGCCTGGAAATGTTGACGGCCCGCTAGGCCGCTTCTAGGCTTGCCATCATTTCCAAGTGCCATTCATCTTCAGCTGGGGAGCTTCGATGATGACCGCCTGGATTCTTCGTGCCAGCATGGTTTCGATAATGCTGCTGGCGGCGGATGCCACGGCCAATGCCGAAGTCTCGCGCATTGAGATCACGTCGCGCAGCGACGTGCTGGGCGGGCAGAATTGGGGAACGCGCGGGCCGTATGAAAAGCTCGGCGGCACCGTCACCTTCACGGTCGATCCCAACAATTCCTTCGACAAGACCATTCCCAATATCGGCAAGGCGCCGCGCGACGCCCAGGGCCGAGTCGAATTCTCGTCGGACTTCTTCATCCTCACGCCCAAGGATCGGACCAAGGCCAATGGCGTGGTCTTCTTCGAAGCCACCAACCGGGGTCATAAGAGCCTTCTCGCCAATTTTTCCCGCGGCGGCCGCGAGACCCAACCCGAGGCCCAGCAGTATGGCGATGGTTCGCTTCTGAAGGACGGTTTCACCCTCGTCTGGGTCGGCTGGCAATTCAGCGTCGCGCACAAGGATGGCCTGTTGGCCACCAATCTTCCCATCGCCATGGAGAATGGCCGCCCCCTCACGGGCAAGGTAAGCTCCTTCGGCATCGGCCAGCCCTGGATCGTCAACAAGCCGGGACCCACGCTGACGCTCGATCCCGATCTGGCGCGCTATCCACCGGCAGATCTCAACGCGCCCGACGCCACTTTGACCGTGGCCGAGGGTATCTATGACGAGCCCAAGCCCATCCCGCGCGACCAATGGCAGTTCGCCGCCCTGGTGGACGGCAAACCCGTCCCCAACGCCAGGACGATTTATTTGAAAAGCGGCTTCGCCGCCGGCCAGCGTTACGACATTTCCTATACCGCCCAGGACACGCCGGTGGGCGGCTTGGGGTATGCCGCGGTGCGCGACCTGGCGTCGGCCATCAAATACCGCAAGGACATGCCCGTCACCGCACGCTACGAATATATCTACGGCTCGTCCCAGACCGGACGTTTCCTGCGCGAATATCTCTATGACGGCTTCAATGCCGACGAACGGGGCCGCAAGACCTTCGACGCGGTATGGGCGCATCTCTCGGGTTCGGCGCGGGGCGATTTCATCCAGCCATTCTCCACCCCCGACGGGCTCGGAATCTTCACCGGGTCGATGTTCCCCTTCTCCGACCTGAAGACGCGCGATCCGGCAACGGGCAAGGAGGATGGCTTGCTTGCGCATATGGCCACGTCGGTGATGCCCAAGGTGATCTACACCAACACCGAGACCGAATATGTGGGCGGCGGACGCGCGGGCGCGCTGGTGCATACCTCGCTGGACGGCAAGCGCGACCTCAAGATTCCCGACAATGTGCGCATTTATATGTGGGCGGGCGCCGAGCATGGGCCGGCAGCCTTTCCGCCGGCCAAGGGCATCTCCCAACAGATGACCAATCCCAACGACTATTATTGGGGGATGCGGGCGGTGTTCGCGGGCCTGGATGGCTGGGTGCGAAAAGGCATCGCGCCGCCGGCCAGCCGCTATCCCCGGTTGTCGGACGGTTCATTGGTGGCGCACGAAATCTTTAAATTTCCCGCCATCCCCGGAGTGCAGTCGCCGTCCATCATTCCCGGCGGCTATCGCGCCGATCTGGGTTCGCCGCTCAAGGCGCCCCGCATTCCCTACCTCAATCCCCAAGTGGACGCCGACGGCAACGATATGGGCGGGGTGCGCATGCCCGAGATCGAAGTGCCGCTGGCGACCTACACGGGCTGGAATTTCCGGGCCAAAGAGAATGGCGCGCCGAACGAGATCGTGCCCCTGACCGGCTCCTTCATTCCCTTTGCGGCAACCAAGGCCGAGCGCGAGAAGACGGGCGACCCCCGGCTCTCGATCGCCGAACGCTATCCCAGCCGCGCCGCCTATCTGGCCAAGGTCAAGGCGGCGGCGCTCAAGATGGCCGCAGAGCGCTATTTGCTGGCCCAGGACGTCGATCCCATTGTGAGCCATGCGGGAATGGTCTGGGACACGCTGGCGGCCAAACCATAAGTCCGTGGAACACCGCCCTTGCGGCCTCCCATTCCCTTGTATTGGCGAAAAGGCCTTGCTAAACCCCGCCGCCTACCAGGAAATTCCTATTGGCTGTGCGGTCATGGCGGAACGGTAGACGCGCTAGCTTGAGGTGCTAGTGGGGCAACCCGTGGAAGTTCGAGTCTTCTTGACCGCACCAATTTTCAACCGGGTCCGGCGGACCCAATAGAAAATGCCAAGCCCCGGCCATTCAGGCCCTGGCGCGCTCTAATCCACACAAATATCAGTGTTTATTCGTAGTTGGGGAGCAGCTCGACCACGGCGACGGCGATTTTCTCGCCCTGGATCTGGATTTCCCCCCTCGCCACGGGCTTGTCATTGGCAAGGACGATAACCGGGTCGTCCTGGTGGGAATCCAGCTCGATCACAGCGCCACGGCCCATGCGCAAAAGCTGGTGCATGGGGATCACCGAGCGGCCCAGAACGACCGAAATTTCCACCTTGATATTGTCGATATTCGAGCCCATTCCCGTGCCTATAGTCCCCTTGGCCGGCCGAAAGGGTGCCGGATTATGGTTTCGGAATGCTTAATTCGGACACTTCGTTAAGGCCCCTCACCGAATGGCGGATTTCCGACCGCCCGGTGCCTTATCCCGCCGCCGTGGCAGAGATGGAGGCCCGTGCCGCAGCCATCGCCGAAGGCCGCGCCCAGGAACTGGTCTGGCTGCTGGAGCATCCGCCCATCTACACGGCAGGCACTTCGGCGCGACGATGCCGATCTTTTGGATGCGCGCTTTCCCGTCTATCGCACGGGCGGGGCGGCCAGTTCACCTATCACGGGCCCGGCCAGCGGGTGGGCTATGCGATGCTCAATCTGAAGGCCCGCAAACCCGATGTGCGCGCCTATGTGCGCGACCTGGAGCAATGGCTGATCGAGACGCTGGCGCTGTTCGGCGTGAAGGGTGAAAGGCGCGAAGGCCGGGTGGGCATCTGGGTGGCCCGGGGATCGCGGGAAGACAAGGTTGCCGCCATCGGCGTGCGCATCCGCCATTGGGTGAGTTTTCATGGCGTGGCCCTGAATGTCGAACCCGACCTCACCCATTTCGGCGGCATCGTGCCGTGCGGTGTGCGCCAGCATGGCGTCACCAGCCTGGCCGATCTGGGCGTGATGGCGACCATGGCCGATGTGGATGTCGCGTTGAAGCAGAGCTTCGAGAAGGTGTTTGCCTAGTCCAGTGCCGCGATGCCTTCGGCCGTGAGCTTCAAGGTCGCGCCGCGGATCAGGCTTTGCAATTGATCCAGGTTGGTGGCGCTGGCCAGCGGCGCCACGATGCTGGGCCGGTCGCGCAGCCAGGCGATCGCCACTTCCGCCATGGTGGCGTCATGGGACTTTGCCACCTTCTCCATCCGGTCCAGCAACGCGAGATTTGTCATCATTGAGATAGGTCTCGGCACCGACTGCCGCGAGCGCTTGCCCTCGGTGTCCGCCTTGCTGCGGTATTTGCCGGTGAGAAATCCCGCCGCCAGGGCGTAATAGGGAAAGACGCCGATCTCTTCCTCGACGCATAAGGGCTGCAGCGCTTTCTCGAAATCGCGGTCGATCAGATTGTAGAGCGGCTGCAAGGTCTGGTAGCGGGGAAAGCCGCCTTCCTCGGAAATCTTGCAACGCCGACCCGAGCCTGGTCAGCGTCGAAATTGGACGCGCCGATGGCGCGCACCTTGCCCTCCTTCACCAGTCGGCCGAAGGCTTCCAGACTTTCGTCCTGCGGCGTGTCGGGATCGTCGCGATGCGCCTGATAGAGGTCGATATAATCGGTCTGCAGCCGCTTCAGCGAGCCTTCGCAGGCCGACGATGATGTTGGCCGCCTTGAGCCCCGGCCGTCTTCTCCACATCCCGAGCTTGGTGGCGATGATCACGCGCTCGCGCGCGTCCGCTCGCCGTCATCCATTTGCCGATCACGGTTTCGCTTTCGCCGCCCTCGTGACCCGGCGCCCAGATTGGAATAGCCATCCGCCGTATCCACGAAATCGAAGCCGGCGGCCACGAACCCATCCAGCAGCGCGAAAGACATTGTCTCATCCGCGGTCCAGCCGAACACATTGCCGCCCAGGCACAGCGGCGCCACCTTGATTCCCGAACAGTCCCAGCGTGCGCTTTTCCATCAGAGAGTGTGCCACTTGCTGAAAACCCTTTTCCGCGGGCGGTTCGCTGTTGTGCAAATCCACCGCGTTGACGCGGGCGCCGCGCGGGCCTTGCGTGGCCGCGCTCACGAAAGCTTCCACCGCCTTGGTGGGGCCGCTGACCAGCGCCTCCACCGAGCCATCGGAGCGGTTGCGCACCCAGCCGTCCAGCTTGTTGCGCTGGGCCGCCATCGTCAGGAAATCGCGGAAGCCCACGCCCTGGACAAAGCCTTCGACCCGGACCAGCAGGCAGGTGATGTCATCGCTCATGTTCTCTCTTTCAGGCAAATTCCAAAATCACATCGTCGCGGGCCAGGCTGTCGCCTTTTTTGGCCAGAATCTTGGCGATCGTGCCGTCGCGCTCGGCGACAAGCACATTCTCCATCTTCATCGCCTCGACCACCGCCAGCGGATCGCCGGCCTTGACCTCCTGGCCTTCGCTGACGGACAGCGCCGTGACCAGGCCCGGCATGGGGCAAAGCAGCAGGCGCGAGGTGTCGGGCGCGCGCCTTCACCGGCATCAGAGCCGCCAGCTCGGCCGCATAGGGCGACGCGCACGATCACCAGTCGAATTCGCGCCCGCCCTGGGCCAGGCGATAGCCGCCTGCGTAGCGGGCGATCTGGAACACGGTCTCGCGGCCCTGGTGCTTCAGCGCCAGCACGGTGCGGCCGGGAAACCAGTCGACGACGGCTTCGAAGATCTTTCCGTCGATCGCCAGGCGAAGGCTGCCCACCGCCAGATGCGCGTCGCAGACCGCGATGTCGCGCCCCGCGATGATGACGACAAAAGAGTCGCCCGCCTTGAGCCGCCATTCTTGAGCGCGCCGGAAATTTCGGCCCGCCCGCTGGGTGCGCCGGAGCTTGGCCGCGACCGCGGCCGCGACGAACAGGCGCGATCGGCGTCCGAAATCGGCGCGCCCTTGAAACCGTCCGGATATTCCTCGGCGATGAAATCGGTGGTGATGCGCCCTTCGCGGAAACGCGGATGGTGCATGATCGCGTCCAGGAACGACACGTTATGGGCGATGCCGGCGATCTCGAAACGGTCCAGCGCCGCGCGCCATCGCCGCCACTGCCTCTTCCCGCGAATGGCGCATGGGTGGAGAGCTTGGCGATCATGGGATCGTAATAGACCGAGATTTCGCCGCCTTCGAATACGCCGGTATCGTTGCGGATCGTGACGCCGTTCTGCGTGCCTTCATGCTGGCGGACGATAGCGGGTGAGACGGCCGGTGGACGGCAGGAAGCCGCGATAAGGATCCTCGGCATAGACGCGGGCCTCGATCGCCCAGCCGTCGCGCTTCACCGTCTTTCTGGGTGAGCGGCAATTTCTCGCCCGCCGCCGAGCGGATCATCAATTCCACCAGATCGAGCCCGGTGATCAATTCCGTCACCGGATGCTCGACCTGAAGCCGCGTATTCATTTCCAGGAAATAGAAATTCCGCTGGCCGTCGACGATGAATTCCACCGTGCCGGCGCTGTCATAGCCCACCGCCTTGGCCAGGGCGACCGCCTGCGCGCCCATCGCCGCGCGGGTTTTTTCGTCCAGGAACGGCGATGGCGCCTCCTCGATCACTTTCTGGTGGCGGCGCTGGATGGAGCATTCGCGCTCGTTGAGATGGATCACATTGCCGTGCTTGTCGGCGATCAGCTGGATTTCGATATGGCGCGGCTCGGTGACGAATTTCTCGATCAAAAGACGGCCGTCGCCGAAACTGGCCTGGGCCTCGTTGCGGGAGGAAATCATGGCCTGCGCCAGTTCCGCTTCGGCCTGGACCACGCGCAGGCCCTTGCCGCCGCCGCCCGCCGAAGCCTTCACCATCACCGGATAGCCGATCTCGCGCGCGATCTTGCGCGCATGGGCTTCGTCCTCGATCTCGCCCATGAAACCGGGCACGGTGGAGACGCCCGCCGCTTTCGCCAGCTTCTTGGATTCGATCTTGTCGCCCATCGCCGCGATGGCCTTGGCGTTGGGACCGATGAAGACGATCCCCGCCTTGGCCAGCGCTGCGGCAAAGGCCTCGCGTTCGGACAGGAAGCCATAGCCGGGATGCACCGCCTCGGCGCCGCTGTCGAACGGGCGGCCTCCACGATCCGGTCGATCTGGAGATAGGACTCCGCGGCAGGCGCAGGTCCGACATGGACCGCCTCGTCCGCCATCTCGACATGCAGCGCGTCACGGTCGGCGTCGGAATAGACCGCGACCGTGGCGATGCCCATCTTACGGGCGGTCTTGATGATCCGGCAGGCGATTTCGCCACGATTGGCGATCAGGATTTTGTGAAACAAGGCGTCCCCGTTGCGGCACGTCTGTTGCTTTATCTTGTCACAGTAAGGGGTTGCAGACGCTCCGTAAACCGCTATAGGCGGAAGGGTCCATGGCCAAATTCCCCCGCACGCTGGTGTCCGGACGCTGGGCGCTGGCGCTGTTCCGCGTCCATATCGAGAACGGCCTGTCGGTGGCCGCTGGCGTTGGTCTGACCGGGATTGTGGCCGGCTGGGCGTTGGGGTTCGACGCGGCGGTGGCGGCGGCCTCGGGCGCGGTGGTGATCAGCATCTCGGACCAGCCCGATCCATTGCGGCAGAAGCCCTGGGTGCTGGGCTGGGCGCTCTTGATCGCCCTGGCTTTCACTTCGCTGGCCGTTTTCGCCCCCTTCTGGCTGGCCCCCTACAGCTTCGCCGCCGTGGTGGCCGGGACCGGGCTCTGGACGGGCGTGATCTCGGCCTATGGCAAGCGGGCGCTGTCGCTGTCCATGACCGGTGTTCTGGCCCTGGTCTATGCCATGGGCCGGCATCTCGCCACGCCGGGCGATGCCGCTCTTCTATCTCGATCTCTTCATGGCGGGGGCGGTCTTCTACGCGCTCTATGCCGGGGTCTTCGCGGTCCTGTTCGATGACCGCGCCCGCCGGCTGCTGCTGGCCGAGGCGATGCGCGGCTTCGCCACCTATCTGCGTGCCCAGGCCGCGCTCTACGATCCTGACACGGAAGGCCCCGCCGCGTTCCGCAACCTGATCGACGCCCATGCCATCCTGGTGGAACGGCTGCAGACCGCGCGGGACGCGATCTTCTCCCGCAGCTCCTATCGCATCCAGCGCAAAAGGATCGACAGTTTGATCGCATTGCTGGACGCGTTCGAGACCATGCTGGCCAGCGACGCGGATTTCGAACTGCTGCGCCGCTCGGGACGGCGCGAACTTAAATGCGCGCTTCGACCGCTTCATTCTTGCGATGGCCGCTGACGTGGAAATGCTCACCTTGGCGCTACGCCAAAGGAAAGCCCATGTGCCCGCCCGGCAAACCAAGAACGCCGATGCCGCGCTCATCGAGGCGGTGCGCGAGGCCAACGCGAATGCGCCGGAGAACCAGGCGACGGATCACGCCTGGTTCGTCACCGCCAACAAGCTGGCGCTGGCGGACAGGGCCATCACCATCCTGGCGGCGCGGCTGGACTGCGACACGCCGCCCACCGGCCTGGTGACCGCCTTCGATCTGGCCTTGTTCCAGCAGCAGGTTCCACAAGGGATTGGCGTGTTGTTGCGCCAGCTCGATCTTTCCAGCCCTGCCATGCGCTATGGCATCCGGCTTTCCCTGGCGATGATGGCGGGCCTGGGCCTGACGCTGGTCTTCCCCCATTTCGCCCATGCCAATTGGATCATCCTCACCATCGCGCTGATCATGCGCGCCAATTTCAGCATCACGCGCAAGCGGCGCTGGGACCGGGTGACCGGGACATTGATCGGATGCGCCATTGCGGTCGTCCTGATCCTGGTTTCGCCGAATTGGCTTTTGATGACGGCAATGGTGCTGGCGATCGGCCTGTCCCATGCCTATGCGGGGGTCAAATACCGGATCACCGCGCTGGCCGCCTCGATCTTCTCGCTTATCCTGCTGCATTTCTCCACCCCGCTCGCGCATCCCCAGTTTTTCGAGCGGATCGTGGATACATTGATCGGCGCGGCGCTTTCCTATGTTTTCAGCTTTCTTCTGCCCAATTGGGAGCGCAACGAATTGCCACGCCTGGTGAAGGCTTTGCTGAAAGCCGATGAGGGGTTCGCCGAGGCCGCGCTTCGCCCTTTCCACGAGCAGCAGCCCTACCGGCTGGCGCGCAAGCGCATCTTGGACGCGGTGGCGCAGTTGGCAGGCGCCATCCGCCGCCTGGCCGACGAGCCCAGCACCGACAAGCGCACTCTTGCGGCACTGAACGAATTGCTTGGCGCCAATTACGCGTTGGCTTCCGACCTCGCCTCGATGCCGATCTTGATGAAGCTCCGGGGCGCGGAACTCGACACGCCCCGCGCCGAAGCGGCGATCGGGACCATGCGCAGTCATGTCGCCGCCTTATTGTCCGGCGATAAAAGCCAACCGGAGCCCGACATCGCTTTCGGCCGGGATGAGAATTTCGCCATGACCGTGCTGGCCCGCCGCCTCGAACATATCGCGATGAGCGCCCGCCGTGTCGCCCGGTTGGCGGCGCGGCCCGCGATCCATCACGACGCGCGCCATGCTTAGGAGCGTACCGGCCGCCCTCGTGGCGTTGGGCCTGATATTGGGTTCTGGCATTAAGTCTGGCATTGAGTTCGCCCGGCCATGCCCAGACGGTGCAGAAACTCCCCCTGCCCCGCGAGCCAGGTCAGGAAAATCTGCAATTCGGCAATGCCGGCATCTCGATCACGATGCCCGAGGCCATGCCCATCACCGTCACCGCGTCGGCGCCGGGGACCAAGCCCGTAACCCTGACCCTGGCCAACGACCCGTCGGTGCGGCAATTCCCGCCCGTCATCTCCATGACCGAGATGGATAGCGGCAACACCACGCCGGAATTCTTCATTTCCCGCTTTACGGGCGGCGCCCACTGCTGCGCCCAGATCTGGATTCTGGATGTGGTGGCGGGTCAGTGGCGCATCGTGGACGGCGGAATCTGGGACGGCGCGGAGATCATTCCCGAGGACGCGGATGGCGATGGCGAGGAGGAGATCGTCCATGGCGACGACCGCTTCCTCTACAAATTCTCCTGCTATGCCTGTGCCGGCGTTCCCAGGCGGGTGTTCAAGCTGGTGAACGGCGCGTTGGCGGATGTGAGCGCCAGCCCGCTCTACCGCCCGATGTTCGAGAAAGACCTGCCCAATTTCCAGCAAGGCTGCGCCAATCACGACAATGGCGCCTGCGCCTCCTTCGTCGCCGTCGCGTCACGGCTCAGCCATCGCGACGAGGCCTGGAAATTCATGCTCGATCATTACGACCAGAAGAGCGACTGGGGCCTCAGCGATTGCGTCTTGTTGGAACCGGGCGGCTGCGCGGCGACGATCCAGTACAAGACCTATCCCGACGCGCTGGCCGCGCTCCTGGACCGCGTGAATTCCGCTCAGCCGGGAGTGCGCTAGGGCATTTTCGCTTTTTGTTGGATAGCAAAATGCCCCAGCTTTTTTATTTGTCGCGATTTCCGGACGGAGTTGGTAGCGACAGCGTACCAACGCTACACATTTTTCCTGGAACCACTCTATAGCGGAATATTGTCGTGCTTCTTCCAGATCTGCGCCACCTGCTTGTTCTTGAGCATGCGCAGCGCCCGGGCGATGCGCCAGCGGGTGGAATGAGGGCCGGATCACATCGTCGATATAGCCGCGTGAGGCGGCGACGAAAGGATTGAGGAACCGGTCCTCATATTCCTTGGTCCGCTCGGCGATGGCTTCGGCATTGCCCGCATCCTTGCGGAAGATGATCTCGACCGCGCCCTTGGCGCCCATCACGGCGATCTGGGCCGACTGGGCCAGGCATAATTCACATCGGCGCGCATATGCTTGGACGCCATCACGTCATAGGCCCCGCCATAGGCCTTGCGCGTGATCACGGTCACTTTCGGCACGGTGGCCTCGGCATAGGCGAACAGCAGCTTGGCGCCATGCTTGATGATGCCGCCATGCTCCTGGGCGGTGCCGGGCATGAAACCCGGCACGTCCACGAACGTCACCAGCGGGATATTGAAACAGTCGCAGAAGCGCACGAAGCGCGCCGCCTTGCGGCTGGCGTTGGAATCCAGCACGCCCGCCAGCACCATGGGCTGGTTGGCGACAAAGCCCACGGTCGAGCCTTCGATGCGGCCGAAGCCGGTGATGATGTTGCGGGCGAAGGCCTCGCCGATCTCGAAGAAGTCGCCCTCGTCTATGACCTTGAGGATCAACTCCTTCATGTCATAGGGCTTGTTGGCGATTTTCCGGCACCAGCGTGTCCAGCGACATCTCCTGGCGACGGGGATCGTCCTCGACCGGCCAGATGCGGCGCCTGGTCGCGATTGTTGAGCGGCAGGAAATCGTAGAGCCGCCGGATCTCCTCCAGGCAGATGATGTCATTGTCATAGGCGCCGTCGGCCACCGAGGAGCGGGTGGTGTGGATCTTGGCGCCGCCCAGTTCTTCCGGCGTCACGTCTTCATGCGTCACGGTCTTGGTGACATCGGGCCCGGTGATGAACATGTAGGAAGTGCCCGCCACCATGAAGACGAAATCGGTCAGCGCCGGCGAATAGACGTCGCCGCCCGCGCACGGCCCCATGATCACGGAAATCTGCGGCACCACGCCCGAGGCCAGCACATTGCGCTTGAACACTTCGCCAAAGCCCGCCAGCGAGGCCACGCCTTCCTGGATGCGCGCGCCGCCGGAATCGAACAGCCCGATCACCGGCGCGCCATTCTGCATCGCCATGTCCATGATCTTGCAGATCTTGCCGGCATGGGCTTCCGAGGTCGAGCCGCCCAGCACCGTGAAATCCTTGGCATAGACATAGACCATGCGGCCATTGATGGTGCCCCAGCCGGTCACCACGCCGTCGCCGGGCATGCGGTTCTTTTCGGTGCCGAACTCGGTGCCGCGATGTTCGACGAACATGTCGAACTCCTCGAAGCTGCATGGGATCGAGCAAAAGCTCGATGCGCTCCCGCGCGGTGAGCTTGCCCCGGCCATGCTGGGCCGCGACCCGCGCCTCGCCGCCGCCGGCCCGGGCCGAGGCCCGGCGCGCTTCCAATTCGTCGATGATCTCTTTCATGGAGGCCCGCTCCGACGCTCAGACTGGGGGGGCTCCGAAAACGCGTCAAGCCCGCGACAAGGCCACCAGCCGCGCCGCCATGTCCATTTCGCGCGCCAGACGGGCGGCCCGTTCCTCGGCCTCGCGGTCGGCGCCCCATTGTTCGGCCTGATAGGCCTCGTCCAGGCGGGACAGGGCGAAAGCCTCCCCGGCCGATGAGCTCGCCGTCCAGACCGCCAGTCCCAGCACCAGCGAGCCGGTGATGGAGGCCAGGACATGCAGCGCCGCCAGGGCGATAATCGTCCAGGGCCGCGACCGCCTTGCCAGCGCCGCCATGGCGTCCGTGCGACTGCTCGACATGGCCGATGCCATAGGTGACGGTCGAGCCGCGCGCCATGCCGCCTCTGCCGCCCAGTCCAGATGGGCGTCCCATTGGCGCTGACGGCGCGGCCAGTTCCGGCGGCGCTTCGGCGCGATAGGAAAGAAGATCATTCTCGCCGAAGCGCAGGATCGCGGCGATCAGTCGCTTCGCGGTTGGCGCGCACGCCATCCACCACCGTATTGACCAGCCGGGTCAGCGGCATGGCGAGCGGCTGCATCTCCTCGCTTTGCGCACGCCATTCGTCGGCCATGGCCTCGGCCAGCGCACGGGTGGGCAGGCAGCAGCGCCTGGCGCGCGGGCGTCCGTACCGGCTTCCCGTCCAGCAGGAAACCGAAACCCTTCCGGCGTTTCGCTCACCGTGACGTCTTTGTAAAAACGTTTCATCTTCGATTTTCTTGCGCGCTAGCTTCGCTGCTTGAGCGCCGTTTGGATTCTTGGAGAAACGGATCGCGCTTGTCGTCGGGTCGAAGCCCAGCAGCTCCCAGCTTTTCAGCATATGCGGCGGCAAAGGCGCGGTGACTTGCAAGCCGCCCGCCATCCGGCCGGGCGATGTCGATCGAACGCGCATGCAGATGCAGCTTGTCGGCGATGGCGCCCTTGCCCTTCGCGTCCGTGCCGCCATATTTGAAATCGCCGACGATGGGCGTGCCCAGGCTGGCGAGATGGACGCGGATCTGATGGGTGCGGCCCGTGACAGGCCGCGCCGCCACCCAGGCGAATTCCTGTCCCGCCTGACCCATCACGGCATATTCGGTGAGGGCGAATTTCGCGTCGTCATCCTCGCTCACCGCCATGCGTTCGTCTTTGCCGCGCACGCCTTCCTTGGCCAGCGCCGCCTTGACGATGCCGTGCTGTTCTTTGGGCACGCCCTTGACCAGCGCCCAATAAATTTTAGAAGCATCGCGGCTGGCCAGCGCCCGGGAAAGGCCCGCCGCCGCTTGCGCCGTGCGCGCCACCAGCAACACGCCGGACGTATCGCGATCCAGGCGATGCACCA
Organism: uncultured Alphaproteobacteria bacterium; assembly: GCA_963766265.1. Lineage (GTDB taxonomy): Bacteria > Pseudomonadota > Alphaproteobacteria > Micropepsales > Micropepsaceae > Rhizomicrobium. The sequence continues at coordinate 1,148,652 of CAVXYX010000004.1, read as the reverse complement.
GCTTGGGCCGCGTGGTCTTTTCGAAGACGAGCTGATCCAGCATGCCGTCGACATGCTCCTTGAGGCCCGAGCCGCCCTGGGTCGCCAGGCCAGACGGCTTGTTCAGCACGAAGAGATGCTTGTCCATGTAGAGGATCGCGTCTTCCAGGCTGGCGCGAGGTTTTGCACCGGCGCGGGCTTCTTGGGCCGCTCTTCTACTTTGTCATGAATCACTTGCGGCGGCAGGCGCAGGCTCTGGCCTGCGGCGATGCGGTCGGCGGCCTTGGCGCGCTTGCCGTCCAGCCGCACTTCGCCCTTGCGCAGCAATTTCTCCAGCCGCGCATGCGTGAGCGCCGGATAATGCCGCTTGAACCAGCGATCCAGGCGGATGCCGTCGTCGTCTTGGGCGATGGTGCGCAGTTCAGGCATAGATACCGCGTATAATCCAAAGTCCCGCGAACAGCGCCACCACGGAAAGGATGGCGGAGCCCGCTATGTAAAAGGCGGCGCTGGCGTAGGCGCCGCGTTCGATCAGCAGCGCGCTGTCGAGCGAGAAGGTTGAAAAGGTGGTGTAGCCGCCCAGGATGCCGGTGGTGAGGAAGGCCCGCATCTCCAGCGAGATATTCCATTTCAGCGCCATCAATTCGATGAGGATGCCCATGATGAGGCCGCCGCTGATGTTCACCGCGAAAATGCCGAAGGGAAACCCTGCCCAAGCGGCGGACTGCACCCAGCCCGCGATCAGATAGCGCGCCACCGATCCGATCGCGCCGCCCGCAGCGACCGCCGCCAACACTGCATAATTCATTCCGCCTTCCCCTTTTTCGCTCTCAGTTTCGCCCAATAATCCAGCCGCTTGGCGATTTCGCGCTCGAAGCCGGTTTCCTTGGGCCGGTAGAATTGCTCCCGCGCCATGGCGTCCGGAAAATAATTCTGGCCGGAGAAGCCTTCCTCGGCCTCGTGGTCATATTGATAGCCCGCGCCGTAGCCCAGATTCTTCATCAATTTGGTGGGCGCATTGAGGATATGCGCGGGCGGCATCAGCGAGCCATGTTCCTCGGCGGCGCGCTTGGCCGCGCCCAGCGCCACATAGACCGCATTGGATTTGGGCGCCGACGCCAGATAGATCACGCATTGCGCCAGCGCGATCTCGCCTTCGGGCGAGCCCAGGAAATCGAACACGTCCTTGGCGGCCAGCGCCTGGTGCACCGCTTCGGGATCGGCCAGACCGATATCCTCGACCGCAGCGCGCACCAGGCGGCGGGCGATGTAAAGCGGCTGCTCGCCCCCCGCCAGCATGCGCGCCAGCCAATAGAGCGCCGCGTCGGGATCGCTGCCGCGGATGGACTTATGCAGCGCGCGAGATGATGTTGTAATGCTCCTCGCGCGACTTGTCGTAGAGCGGCATGCGCCGCTGCACCGCCGCCATCAGTCCGGCCGGATCGAGCGGCTTGACCAGTCTTCAGTCCCGCCACCTCCTCCGCCAGGTTGAGCAGATAACGGCCGTCGCCATCGGCCATGGCGCGCAAGGATGCGCGCGCGTCGGGCGTAAGCTTGAGCGGCTCGCCATAATGGGCCTCGGCGCGCTCCAGCAATTTCTCCAGCGCCGCGTCATCCAGCCGGCGCAGCACCAGTACCTGGGCGCGCGAAAGCAATGCGCCGTTGAGTTCGAAAGACGGGTTCTCGGTGGTCGCGCCGACCAGCACCACGGTGCCGTCCTCCACCACCGGCAGAAAGGAATCCTGCTGGCTGCGGTTGAAGCGATGGATTTCGTCAACGAACAGAAGCGTGCCCTGCCCGATCTTGCGCCGGCCGCCGCGCCGCCTCGAAGGTCTTTTTCGAGATCGGCCACGCCGGAAAAAACCGCCGACAATTGCTCGAAATGAAGCTTGAACGCGGTGAAAGAAGCCGCGCGATGGTGGTCTTGCCGGTGCCCGGGCGGTCCCCACAGGATCATCGAATGGGCGCGCCCAGCCGCGACCATCCGGCCGATGGGACCATCCGGACCGAGCAGATGGTCCTGTCCTACCACCTCGGCCAAGCTCTTGGGCCTGAGCCGATCGGCCAGGGGACGCGGTGCGTCCTCGGCCAGGCCGCCCGCTTCGAACAGATCGCTCATAGGAGCGGATATAGCACACCTCCAAGACGGCGCGTCTCATCGGCAAGCGCGGCACTCACGCAGCGTTCGCCCGGCCTGCTTCCTACCCGTCCACGGACAGGGCGAGTTTTCTGCCGCCGCGATCGATCACAAGATCCCAGTGACGTGGCGCCGTCCAGTGCGCGACTGAGATCGCCCACGCGGTTGATGGATCGCGCCGTTCACGCTTCGCACGATATCGCCCGGTTGGAAGCCGTAATTGCCGGAATAGGATTGCGGATTGACCGAGACGACCGCCACGCCCTTGGCCAGCAAGTCCATCTGCAGATCGATCGCCGCGGCGGGGGAAAGATTCTCCACCTTGGCGCCGGCCAGCGGATTGCGTCCCGAAATCGTGGCTGCCTCGCGCGGCGGGTTTTCGGGCGGCAGCGCCAAGCGTCACATTCACGTCGCGCGCGCTCTTGCCCGCCTCGACGTGCAGCTTGACGCTTTCGCCCGGCTTGTGGGTGGCGATGCGGTAATTGAGCGCCTGCATGTCGTCCACTTCGGCGCCGTCCACTGCTACGCACCACTTCGCCCGACTTGACCCCGGCATTGGCCAGCGGGCCGCCGGGATAAACGTCCTTCACCAGCACGCCACCGGGCTCGGGCAACCCCATGCTTTCCGCGATCTCGCTGGTCACGGGCTGGCCGTTGGCGCCGATCCAGGCCAGCTTGACGCCGCTGCCGCCCTCGACGCCCTCCACCACCCGGCGCGCCAGGTTGGAAGGAATGGCGAAGCCGATGCCGATATTGCCGCCGGAGCGCGAATAGATCGCGGTGTTGATGCCGGCGAGCTTGCCATCGGTCGTCACCAGCGCGCCGCCGGAATTGCCGGGATTGATGGCGGCGTCGGTCTGGATGAAGAACTGATAATCGTTGGCCGAACCCTGGCTGCGCGCCAGCGCCGAGACGATGCCCATGGTGACGGTCTGGCCCGACGCCGAAGGGATCGCCGATCGCCAGCACCAGATCACCCACCTGGACCTGGTCGCTGTCGCCGAACGGGACAGTGGGCAGCCGCTCGCCCTTGGTGTCGATCTTGAGCACGGCCAGATCGGTCCGCGGATCGGCCAAAATCACCTTGGCCTTGAATTCGCGCTTGTCGTTCAAGCGCCACCACGATGTCGGTGCCGCCCGCCACCACATGATTGTTGGTGAGGATCAACCCGTCGGCGCGCACGATCACGCCCGAACCCAGCGATTGCTGCACGCGCTGGCGCATTTCCGGGGTGGCGCCGAAGAATTGCGAGAAGAAGGGATCGGTGAAGAAGCGGATTGACCTGAACCTGGGTCACCGAGCGGGCATAGACATTCACCACCGCGGGCGCGACGCGCTTGACCAGGGGCGCGAAGGTGAGATGCACCTGGTCCATCGAGGAGGGCTGGACCTCGCTGCGGGCGGGCGGCGCCGCCAGCTTGAGCGGCTGGGAGGTGTCCAAACCGGGTTTTGCAGGCGCCTGGCTGGCGCTGGGAAGCGTCCAGAAGGCGAAAACGGCGATCGCGGCCGCGCCGGCGACGGCAAGGGAAACACGCTTCATCGGATCGACTTTCATGCGCCCAACTCTAAAAAACGCGCGCGCGGGTCAACGCGGAAACGCCCTTCATTGGCGTAATTATCAAGCAAAAAGGGCGGCATCGCTGCCGCCCTCTGCGTCCTAAATACACAGGATCGCGAAACCTATTCCGCGTGCTCCTCGGCCACCTCGACCGGGCCGGAATCCTTGCCCTTGGCGTCCACATCGCGGTCCACGAACTCGATGATCGCCATGGGGGCATTGTCGCCATGACGGAAACCGGCCTTCAGCACGCGGGTATAGCCGCCGGGACGGGCCGCATAACGCGGACCGATCACGTCGAACAGCTTGGTCACCTGGGCCTCGTCCTTGATCTGGGCGAGCGCCTGGCGGCGGGCATGCAGATCCTTGGCGCCCGCGGCGCGAGAGCGTCACCAGCTTCTCGATCACGGGACGCAGGTCCTTGGCCTTGGGCAGCGTGGTCTTGATCTGCTCGTGCTTGATCAGCGCAGCCGTCATGTTGCCCCACATCGCCTTGCGATGAGACGGCGGTGCGGTTGAGCTTGCGGCCTTGATTGCCGTGACGCATGGCGATGTCATTCCGCTAATGAACCTGCGGCATCGTATCAGTATTGATCTTCGTAACGCTTCGCGAGGTCTTCGATATTCTCCGGCGGCCAGCCCGGCACTTCCATGCCCAGATGCAGGCCCATTTCCGCCAGCACCGCCTTGATCTCGTTCAGCGACTTGCGGCCGAAATTCGGCGTGCGCAGCATCTCCGCTTCGGTCTTCTGGATGAGGTCGCCGATATAGACGATGTTGTCGTTCTTCAGGCAGTTGGCCGAACGCACCGAGAGCTCCAGCTCGTCGACCTTCTTGAGCAGCACCGGATTGAAGGCCAGATCGGGCTTGGCCTCTTCGGCGACGCGCTCGCGCGGCTCTTCGAAATTGATGAAGACCTGGAGCTGGTCCTGCAGGATGCGCGCGGCATAGGCCACCGCATTGTCCGGCGTGACCGCGCCATTGGTCTCGACCGTCAGGGTGAGCTTGTCATAGTCGAGGATCTGGCCCTCGCGGGTGTTCTCGACCTTGTAGGAGACCTTCTTCACCGGGCTGAACAGGCTGTCGACCGGGATCAGGCCGATCGGCGCGTCTTCCGGGCGGTTGCGGTCGGCGGGGACATAGCCCTTGCCGGTGGCGACGGTGAGTTCCATGCGGAAATCCACCTTCTCGTCCAGGGTGCAGAGCACCAGGTCGGGATTGAGGATTTCGATGTCGGACGAGCCCTGGATCTGGCCGGCCTTCACTTCGCCGGGACCGGTGGCCCTGAGGCTGACGCGCTTGGGGCCTTCGGCATGCATGCGCAGCGCGATCTGCTTCACGTTCAGCACGATGTCGGTGACGTCCTCGCGCACGCCCTGGATCGAGGAGAATTCGTGCAGCACGCCCTCGATCTGGATCGAGGTGACGGCGGCGCCCTGCAGCGACGACAGCAGCACGCGGCGCAGCGAATTGCCGAGCGTGAGGCCGAAGCCGCGTTCCAGCGGCTCGGCGGTGATGGTGGCGATTTTGCCCGCGTCATGACCGGCTTCGATCTTGAGCTTCTGCGGCTTGATCAGTTCCTGCCAGTTTTTCTGAAACATGTTTTCCTCATCGTGTCCCGAGCATGTCGGACCATGCCCATACGTTCGACGGGTAAAGTACGTCCGAATTCTCTATCGCATCGCCGGACTGAAACGCCATCTTCTAAACGCGGCGGCGCTTGGGCGGGCGGCAGCCATTGTGCGGGATCGGCGTCACGTCGCGGATCGAGGTGACGACCAGGCCCACGGCCTGCAGCGCGCGCAGCGCGGATTCGCGGCCCGAACCGGGGCCGGAGACTTCGACTTCCAAGGTGCGCATGCCGTGCTCCACCGCCTTCTTGGCGGCGTCCTCGGCGGCCATCTGCGCCGCATAGGGCGTGGATTTGCGCGAGCCCTTGAAGCCCATCATGCCCGCCGACGACCAGGAGACGGCGTTGCCCTGCGTGTCGGTGATGGTGACGATGGTGTTGTTGAAGGTCGCGGCGACATGGGCCACGCCCACCACCACGTTCTTCTTTTCCTTCTTGCGGGCGCGCGGCGCCTTGCCGCCGGATTTCGGCTTCAGCCATTTACTTGGTGACTTTCTTCTTGCCGGCGATCGCTTTGGCGGGGCCTTTGCGGGTGCGGGCGTTGGTGTGGGTGCGCTGACCGCGGACCGGCAGGCCCTTGCGGTGACGCAGGCCGCGATAGCAGCCCAGATCCATCAGGCGCTTGATGTTCATCGCCACTTCGCGGCGCAGATCGCCTTCGACCAGATAGTCGCGGTCGATGATTTCGCGGATCTGGATGACTTCGGATTCGGTCAGATCGCTGACCCGGCGCGATGGGATCGATGCCCAGCTGGCTGAATGATCTTGTGCGCGGTGTGCGGGCCGATTCCATGGATATAGCGAAGGCCGATTTCGACGCGCTTCTGGGTCGGGATATTGACGCCGGCGATACGTGCCACGGTGCTTTCTCCGGGCTTTTTAAGCCATTGAAAGTGTTACAAAATCCGTACGCGCAGCCGTTCCGCCCAAACCAGGATCTCGGGCGGCTTCGAAATCGCCCCATAAAGCCCGGAAATGACAGGAAAACTGTCGCGAGGGCGCGGATTATAGGAATGAGCCCCCTGCCGTCAACATCTCGGCGGGATTTATTGTCGCATGCGATGTTTTCACTCCCGCCAGGCTTCCTTGCGTGGCTCACGGGCCCTCCTGCCAGCCCGGAGCAGATCTGGCCAGGGCGCACCAGCCTGGCTCAGACCACATCCAAAATGGCGGCTATCTGCGTGGTCACGGCCTCGATGGGCGCCATGCCGTCCAGGGTCCTGACCTTGCCCTGGGCCCGGTAGAAGGCCAGGAGCGGGGCGGTGTTCTGGTAATAGACGTCCAGCCGCTTCTTCAGGGTTTCCGGATTGTCGTCGGCCCGGACCGGGCCGCCGGCCGCGATCCGGCTTTCGACCCGGGCCAGAGCAGCACCGCGTCGTCCACCTTCAGTTCCAGCACCAGATCGATCTTCCTGGCCCTCGCCGGCCAGCATCGTGTCCAGTGCTTCGGCCTGGGCGATGGTGCGGGGAAAGCCGTCGAACACCGCGCCCTTGGCGCAGTCGGGCTGGTCATAGCGTTCGGCGATGATGCCGATCACGGTCTCGTCGGGCACGAGCGCGCCCTTGTCCATCAGCGCCTTGCTGGCGAGGCCCAGGGCGCGTGCCGGCCGCGATCGCCGCGCGCAACATGTCGCCGGTGGAGAGCTGCGGCAGGCCGCGTGTCTCGGTGAGGATCTTGGCCTGCGTGCCCTTCCCCGCCCCCGGGGGCCCGAACAGAACCAGATTCACCTCCGCGCCCCGCGCAGCTTCGATTTCTTGAGCAGCCCTTCATATTGCTGGGCGATCAGATGGCTCTGGATCTGCGCCACCGTGTCCATGGTGACCGAGACCACGATCAGGATCGAGGTGCCGCCCAGCGAGAAGGACAGATTGTACTGATAGAACATGAATTCCGGGATCAGGCAGACGACGGCCAGATACAGCGCCCCGATCACGGTGATGCGGGTCAGCGTATAATCGATGAACTGCGCGCTCTTCTTGCCGGGCCGGATGCCGGGGAAGACGCCGCCATATTTCTTGAGATTCTCCGCCGTCTCCTCGGGATTGAACACCACCGAGGTATAGAAGAACGCGAAGAAGACGATCAGCAGACGCATAGAGGATCAGATAAAGCGGCTGGCCGCGGCTGATATAAGTGACGATCAATCTGCAGCCAGCCCGGCAGATGCTGGGCGTTGAAGCTGGCCACCGTGGTGGGCAAGAAGCAGGATCGACGACGCGAAGATCGGCGGAATCACGCCGGAAACATTGAGCTTCAGCGGCAGATGCGAGGATTCCCCGCCATAGATTTTGTTGCCCACTTGCCGCTTGGGATAGGTGACGAACAGCCGGCGCTGTGCCCGCTCCATGAAGACGATGAAGCCCACCAGCACCGCCGCAAAGCGCAGGAAGGCCAGCAGCAGCAACGGATTGGTGGCGCCGGTGCGGGCCGATTCCAACGCCTGCCCCAGCATCTGGGGAAAGCGCGCGACGATGCCGCCGAAGATGATCAGCGAAATGCCGTTGCCGACGCCGCGGCTGGTGATCTGCTCGCCGATCCACATCAGAAGGATGGTGCCGCCGGTCAGCGTGATCATGGCGGTCAAGCGGAAGAAGAAGCCGGGATGGATCACCACGTTGCCCCAATGCTCCAGCCCGATGGCGATGCCATAGGCCTGGATGGCGGCCAGCGCCGACCGTGCCGTAGCGGGTATATTGGTTGATGACCTTGCGCCCCGCCTCGCCTTCCTTCTTGAGCGCTTCAAGCTCGGGGAAGACCGTGGTCATCAGCTGGATGATGATCGAGGCCGAGATGTAGGGCATGATGCCGAGCGCGAAGATCGCCATGCGCTGCACCGCGCCGCCCGCCAGCACATTGAAGACGTCGAGCAGGCCGCCGCCGGTCTGGTTGATCTGCTGCGCCAGCGCCGCCGGATCGATGCCGGGCATGGGGATGTAGGTCCCCAGCCGTGCAGACGATCAGCGCGCCCAGGGTGAAGAAGATGCGGTTGCGCAATTCCTGGGACTTGCCCAGGTTGGAGAAGCTGAAATTGGCGGCCAATTGTTCGGCGGCTGACGGCATGTCCTGCTCCCGGGCCTTCGCCCGTATCCAATATAGCGCGCAGGGCCGGTCTTGCGACCGGCCCTGCGGCCATATTCAGGTTTTAATTCGAGCTTTGCCGGGCCGCCCGTTTCGCGGCCGCGTCGGTGCGGCGCTTCTGGCGCTTGCCCGGCTCGCCCTTCTTGTTCAGCGTAAACCTTCTTCTTGAAGGTGATGGTCACGCTGCCGCCGGCCTTTTCGACCGCGTCGCGGCGCCGAGCCGAGGCGCCCGCCACTTCGATCTCGATCTTGGCCTTGATCTCGCCCTTGCCCAGCAGCCGCACGCCGTCGCGGCTCTTGTGCGCCAGGCCGGCCTTGCGCAGGACCTGCTTCGGTGATCTTGCCGTCATTCTTGAGGCGCTTGTCGTCGATCGCCTTTTGCAGGCGGCCGATATTCACTTCGGAAAAGTCGTTGGCGAAGATGTTGTTGAAGCCGCGCTTGGGCATGCGCATGTGCAGCGGCATCTGGCCGCCTTCAAAGCCATAGACCTTGGTGCCGGTGCGCGCCTTGGCGCCCTTGACGCCGCGGCCGGAGGTCTTGCCCAGGCCCGAGGACGAGCCGCGGCCGACCTTGTGCTTGTGCTTGTGCGCGCCGGGATTGTTGCGGATCTCGTTGAGCTTCATGTTACTTCCCTTCCTCGACGATCTCGACGAGGTGCTTGACGGCGTGGATCATGCCGCGCACGGAAGGCGTGTCCTCGAGCGTGCGGGTGCGGCGGATCTTGCCCAGTCCCAGCCCGCGCAAAGTCTGCGCCTGGATTTCGGGCTTGCGGTTGGCGGACCGGATCTGGCGGACCGTGACGGTCTTGCCGCCGGCTTTCGCGGGGGCCTTTGCTTTCTTCTCGGCCATGGTTGTTCTCTCTCGTTTCCGTCAGGCCGACGCTTCGGTGGCGGGCGCGCCTTCGCGCTTGGCCAGGATGTCGGCGACGCTGCGGCCGCGGCGGTTGGCCACCATGCGGGGCGATTGCTGGTTCTTCAGCGCGTCGAAGGTGGCGCGCACCATGTTGTAGGGGTTGGAGGTGCCCAACGACTTGGACACGACATCGCCCACGCCCAAGGCTTCGAACACGGCGCGCATCGGGCCGCCGGCGATGATGCCGGTGCCGGCGGGCGCCGGGCGCAGCAACACCTTGCCCGCGCCGTGATGACCGCGCACTTCGTGATGCAAGGTGCGGCCGTCCTTGAGCGGGATGCGGACCAAGCGACTTCTTGGCGTCCTCGGTCGCCTTGCGGATGGCTTCCGGCACTTCACGCGCCTTGCCATGACCGAAGCCGACGCGGCCCTTCTGGTCGCCCACCACCACCAGCGCGGCGAAGCCGAACCGGCGTCCGCCCTTCACCACCTTGGCGACACGGTTGATGTGCACCAGCTTGTCGATGAACTCGTTATCGCGCTCTTCGCGATCGCGGCCGCGGCCGCGCTTGTCGTCCCGTTGTTGTCCGTCACGCGCCATGTTCAGTCCTACCTTCTAAAGCGAGCAGCCAATTCGTCCATTCGCTGCCGCTATGAACTCTTTAAAACTCCAGGCCGCCTTCGCGCGCCGCTTCCGCCAGCGCCTTCACGCGCCCGTGATAGATATAGCCGCCGCGATCGAACACGACCTGCTTGACGCCCTTGGCGAGCGCGCGCTCGGCGATCTTCTTGCCGACGTCGGACGCCGCGCCCACGTTCCAAGTCTTGGGCGCCTTGCCTTCCTTTTCGTTGGTCGAAGCCGAAGCCAGGGTCGCCGCGGTGCGATCGTCGATCACCTGGGCATAGATGTGCTTGCCCGAACGGAACACCGAGAGGCGCGGACGGCCCGCCGCATTGCTCGCGATCCGGAAGCGTGTGCGCGATTGGCGCTTTTTGAAGTGAGTGTTGGTCATCTTACTTCTTCTTGCCTTCCTTGCGGCGGACATATTCGCCTTCATAGCGCACGCCCTTGCCCTTGTAGGGCTCGGGCGGGCGATAGCCGCGGATTTCGGCCGCGACCTGGCCCACCAGCTGCTTGTCGATGCCGGACACCGAGATCATGGTGGGCTTTTCCGCGGTGATACGTGATGCCCGGCGGGAATGGGATAAAGCCACGTCATGGCTGAAGCCGAGTTGCAGGTTCAGGTTCTTTCCCTGCACCGCGGCGCGATAGCCGACGCCCTGGATCTCGAGCTTCTGGGTGAAACCGGTGGTGACGCCGGTGACCAGATTGTTGACCAGGCTGCGCGAGAGCCCCCACATTTGCGTCCGCACGCTCCGTCGATTTGTCGGGCGTGACGCTGATGCCATGGTCATCCACCTTGGCCGAGACTTCGCGCACCAAGGTGACGCTGAGTTCGCCCTTGGGGCCTTTGACCTTGACGGTCTGGCCCTCGACCGAGGCGGTGACGCCTTTGGGCAGTGCGACCGGCTTTTTGCCGATACGAGACATAAGCGTGTTCCTTAAAAGACCTGGCAGAGGACTTCGCCGCCGACATTCTTTTCCCGGGCCGACTGGTCCGTCATCACGCCCTGGGGCGTGGACAGGATCGAGACGCCCAGGCCCTGGCGATGAGGCTTCAAGTCGCTGACCGAAGAATAGACGCGGCGGCCCGGGGTGGAGACGCGCTTCAATTCGCGGATCACCGGCTCGCCTTCATGATATTTGAGCTCGATCTCGAGCTCCTTGTGGCCCTTCTGCTCCACCTCGGCATAACCGCGGATGAAGCCCTCTTCCTGCAGCACGTCGAGCAGGCGGATGCGCAGCCGCGAATTGGGCGAGCGCACCTTGGACGAACGGCGCATCTGGCCGTTCCTGATGCGGGTCAATAGATCGCCAATCGGATCGATGATCATGATTGCTCCTTACCAGCTCGCCTTGGTCATGCCGGGGATCTGGCCGAAATTGGATAGCGAACGCAGCGCAATACGCGAGAGCTTGACCTTGCGGTAATAGCCCTTGGAACGGCCGCGAGAGTTCGCAGCGGTGATGGATGCGCACCTTGGACGAGTTGCGCGGCAGTTTTGCGAGCTTGAGGCGGGCAGCAAAACGTTCTTCGGCGGGGACCTTCATGTCCTCGGCGATCTTCTTCAGCTCCGCACGCTTGGAGGCATATTGCGCCACCAGCTTCTCGCGCTTCTTGTTCCGGTTGATCTGGCTCGTTTTCGCCATGGCAGCCTCAATTGGTCGTAAAGGGAAATTGGAAGCCTTCGAGCAGCGCTTTGGCTTCCTCGTCGGTCTTCGCGGAGGTGTTGAAGATGATGTCCATGCCCCACACCGTCTCGGTCTTGTCGTAGTCGATTTCCAGGAACACGATGTGTTCCTTGAGGCCCATGGCGTAGTTGCCGCGGCCGTCGAAGCTCTTGGGATTAACGCCGCGGAAGTCACGCACGCGAGGCAGCGCCATGGTGATCAGGCGATCGATGAACTCGTACATAAGATCGCCGCGCAGCGTCACCTTGGCGCCGATCGCCAGGCCTTCGCGGATCTTGAAGGTGGCGATCGCCTTCTTGGCGCGCGTCACCACGGCCTTCTGGCCGGCGATGGCGGTCAAGTCGTTGAGCGCCTGTTGGATCTTCTTGGAATCCGAAGCCGCTTCGCCCGCACCGATATTCAGCACGACCTTGTTGATCTTCGGCACCTGCATCGCGTTGCCATAGCCGAATTTCTTCATCAAGGCCGGACGCACCGTCTCGGTGTAGCGCTGCTTGAAGCGGGGCACATAGCCCTTCTCCGTCGCGCGCTCGCCGACGCCGACCTGCGTGCCGGCATTGACCTCACGGCGCTTGCTGGCCTTCGCGGCCTTGGCTTCCGCCTTGGCCCGTTCCTGCGGATTGCGGCTTGCGCCTGCGTCAGACATCGATGACCTCACCGGACTTTTTGGCAAAGCGAACCTTGCGTCCGTCATTCAGGGTTTTGAATCCGATGCGCGTCGCCTTGCCCGATTTGGGATCGACATGGGCGAGATTGGACAGATGAATAGGCGACTCCTTGTTGACGATGCCGCCCTGCTGCGTCTGGGTCTGGCGCTGATGGCGCTTGACCACATGGACGCCCTGGACCAGGGCGCGATCTTCCTTGGCGAAGATCTTCAGCACTTCGCCCTTCTTGCCCTTGTCGCGGCCGGTGGTGACGATGACCTTGTCGCCTTTCTTGATATTGCTCATCACAGAACCTCCGGGGCGAGCGAGATGATCTTCATCTGGTTCTTGGCGCGCAGCTCGCGGGTCACCGGTCCGAAGATGCGGGTGCCGATGGGTTCACCCTGCGGATTGACCAGCACCGCGGCATTGCCGTCGAAGCGGATCAAGCTGCCGTCGGGACGGCGAACGCCTTTTGCGGTGCGCACCACCACGGCTTTCAGCACTTCGCCCTTCTTGACGCGGCCGCGCGGGATCGCTTCCTTCACCGACACCACGATGATGTCGCCGACATCGGCATAGCGGCGATGCGAGCCGCCCAGCACCTTGATGCACATCACGCTCTTGGCGCCGGAATTGTCGGCGACGTCGAGTTCTGTGGACATCTGAATCATGACTAAAACTCCTTAAGGCCGCGCCGTTACTTGCTGACGCGTTCCACCACTTCCCAAGTCTTGAGCTTGGAAAGCGGACGGCATTCCTGAATGCGGACGACATCGCCCGCCTTGTATTCGCCCTTCTCGTCATGGGCGTGGTACTTTTTCGAACGGCGCACGGTCTTGCCCATCGCCGGATGGAGGAAGCGGCGCTCGACCTTGACCACCACGGTCTTGGTGTTCTTGTCGCTCACCACGACGCCTTGCAGAATTCGTTTCGGCATATCGTGCCTCTTAAGCCTTGGCCGCGGAGCGGCGCTGTTCGTTAATGACGGTCTGGATGCGGGCGATGTCGCGGCGCAGGCTCCGGATGCGGCCGGTATTCTCGGCCTGGCCGTTGGCGCGCTGGAAGCGCAGGTTGAACTGCTCCTTCTTCATCGACACCAGTTGATCGCCCAGCTCGTCGGCGCTCTTGGCGCGGAAATCGTCGGCCTTGGAGGAGGTCCTGGCCGAGGCCGGCTTCTTGGCCTTGGAGACTTTGGGTTTCTTGGCGGCAGCTTTCTTGGCCATGATTACACCGTGCGGGCGACGAACTTGGTCGCGATGGAAAGTTTGGCCTGGCCGAGCCGCATCGCTTCCTTGGCGGTCTCGAGATCGACGCCATCGATCTCGAACAGGATGCGGCCGGGCTTCACCTTGGCCACCCAGAATTCCGGCGCGCCCTTGCCCGAGCCCATGCGCACTTCGGCGGGCTTCTTGGACACCGGCACGTCCGGGAAGATGCGGATCCAGACGCGGCCGGCGCGCTTCATGTGACGGGTGATGGCGCGGCGCGCGGCTTCGATCTCGCGCGCGTTGAGCCGTTCCGGCTCCATCGCCTTCAGGCCATAGGCGCCGAAATTCAGCGAAGTGCCCGCCTTGGCCGGACCGTGGATGCGGCCCTTGAACTGCTTGCGGAATTTTGTGCGCTTGGGTGACAGCATGGTTCTTCTCTTTATTCGGCGGCAGGCGCAGGCGCGCGGTCACGATCGCGGTGTTCGCGTTCGCGCGGCTTGCCTTCGGCGGCTTCGGCCTGGCGCCTCTCGGTGGCGAAGGGATCATGTTCCATGATCTCGCCCTTGAAGATCCAGACCTTGACGCCGCAGGTGCCATAGGTGGTGAAAGCGGTGGCGATGCCATAATCGATGTCGGCGCGCAGCGTGTGCAGCGGCACCCGGCCTTCGCGGTACCATTCGACGCGGGCGATTTCCGCGCCGCCCAGACGGCCGCCGCAGGTGATGCGGATGCCGAGCGCGCCAAGGCGCATCGCGGTCTGCACCGCGCGCTTCATGACGCGGCGGAACGCCACCCGGCGTTCGAGCTGCTGGGCGATATTCTCGGCCACCAGCTTGGCGTCGATCTCGGGCTTGCGGATCTCGACGATGTTCAGATGCACTTCGTCGGCGGTGAATTTCTGGACGTCGGCTCTTCAGCTTCTCGATGTCGGCGCCCTTCTTGCCGATCACCACGCCCGGACGGGCCGAGTGGATGGTGACGCGGCACTTCTTGTGCGGACGTTCGATCACGATGCGGCAGACGCCAGCGGCCTTGAGCTTATCGCTGAGATATTCGCGGATCTTGATGTCTTCCTGCAGGAGCTTGCCATACTCCTTCTTGCCCGCGTACCAGCGCGAGTCCCAGGTCCGGTTGATGCCCAGACGCAGGCCGGTCGGATTGACCTTCTGACCCATTATGCTTTCTCCTTTGCCCGGGCGGATTTTTTCGCCTGCAGGCTTCTTGGCGGGCGCTTTCTTGCCCGAAGATTTCTTGCCCGAGGATTTCTTGGCCGAAGCCTGGGCTTCGCCTTCCGCGTCGGCCTTGGGGGCCGCCTTCTTCTCGGCTTCGCGCTGTTCCTCGACCACGATGGTGATCTGGCTGAAGAATTTCTCGATGCCGCCGGAATTGCCGCGGGCGCGGGCGTGGAAACGCTTCATCACCAGGTTTTTGCCGACCGAAGCCTCGCGCACGACCAGATCGTCCACGTCGAGATCGTGATTGTTCTCGGCATTGGCGACGGCCGATTGCAGCACCTTCTTCACGTCGCGGGCGATGCGCTTCTGGGAAAAGGTCAATTCGTTGAGCGCGCGATCCACCTTCTTGCCGCGGATCTGCTGCGCCACCAGATTGAGCTTCCTGCGGGGAGACGCGGATGTTGCGCCCAACCGCCATCGCCTGATGGTCGGCAAGCATGCGCGCGCGAGATTCCTTGCCCATCAGGCCCTCTTCGCTTTCTTGTCGCCGCCGCCGCCGGACGCAGCGGAGTGGCCGTGGAACGTGCGGGTGGGCGAGAACTCGCCCAGCTTGTGACCCACCATGTCCTCGGTCACCAGCACGGGAATGTGCTTGTGGCCGTTATAGACGCCGAACGTGATGCCCACGAATTGCGGCAGGATGGTCGAACGGCGCGACCAGGTCTTGATCACATCCTTGCGGCCGGATGAGCGCGCGGCTTCCGCCTTCTTGAGCAGATAACCGTCGACGAACGGGCCTTTCCAGATCGAGCGTGTCATGAATTACCCTGTGTCTTGCCTTTGCGCGTACGCACGATGAATTTCGTGGTCCGCTTGTTGACGCGTGTCTTGGCGCCCTTGGTGGGTTTGCCCCAGGGCGTGACCGGATGACGTCCGCCCTTGGTGCGGCCTTCGCCGCCGCCATGGGGATGGTCGATCGGGTTCATGGCGGTGCCGCGCACGGAGGGGCGCTTGCCCTTCCACACATTGCGGCCCGCCTTGGAGATGATCTCGTTCATGTGGTCGGGATTGGAGACCGCGCCCACCGTGGCCATGCAGGTGAGCGGAACCTTGCGCACTTCCGAGGAATTGAGGCGCAGCAACGCATAACCCGCGTCGCGGCCCAGATATTGGGCATAGGTGCCGGCGGAACGCGCCACCTGGCCGCCCTTGCCGGGCTTCATCTCGATATTGTGGACGATGGTGCCCACTGGCAGCGCCGAGAGCGGCATGGCGTTACCGATCTTCACGTCCACCCGCTCGCCCGACACCACGGTGTCGCCCACGGCCAGGCGCTGCGGCGCCAGAATATAAGCCAGCTCGCCGTCCTTGTACTTGATGAGGGCGATGAAGGAGGTGCGGTTGGGATCATATTCCAGCCGCTCGACGATTGCCGGCTGGTCGAATTTGCGGCGCTTGAAATCGATCACGCGATAGCGCTGCTTGTGGCCGCCGCCCTGCCAGCGCACCACGATGCGGCCGGTATTGTTGCGGCCGCCTTTCGAGTGCTTGCCTTCGGTGAGCGCCTTGACCGGACCGCCTTTGTGGAGGCCGGACTTGTCCACCAGGACCAGCTGGCGCTGGCCGGGCGTCGTGGGTTTGTAACTTTTCAGAGCCATGGCTTAGAGACCCGTCGTGATGTCGATCTGGTGGCCCTCTTCCAGGGTCACGATCGCTTTCTTGTAATCGCTGCGCGTGTAGCGTTTGCCACGGGCGAATTTGCGCTTGCCCTTGACCACAACCGTGTTCACCGCCTTGACCTTGACCTTGAACAAGTCGGCGACCGCCTTGGCGATGGCGGGCTTGGTGGCGTCGGCGGCGACGCGGAACACGACCTGGTTGGCCTCGGTCATGCGGGTGGCTTTTTCGGTGATCACCGGCGAGAGGATCACGTCGTAAGTGTTGCTCATGCCAGTCGCGCCTCGATCGCTTTGACGGCGGCCGTGGTCAGGACCAACTGGTCGCTTCTCATGATGTCGTAGACATTGATGCCGGCCACCGGCAGCAGGGCGACATTGGCGAGATTGCGGGCCGACATCTGGAAATTCTTGTCGAACTCGCCATCCACCACCAAGGCGCGGCCAAGCTTGAGCTTGTCGAACTGCTTGGCAAGCGCGCCGGTCTTGATGTCCTTGGACTTGGCTTCGTCCAACACGACGATTTGGCCGCCCTTGGCTTTGGCGGAGAGCGCGTGCTTCAGGCCCAGCGCCTTCACCTTCTTGGGCAGGTCGAACTCATGGCTGTGCGCCACCGGACCCATTGCCTTGGCGCCGCCCACGAACAGCGGCGCGGAACGCGCGCCGTGACGGGCCTGGCCGGTGCCCTTCTGCTTGTAGACCTTCTTCTTGGTGCGATTGACTTCGGCGCGGGTAAGCACCTTGTGCTGACCCGAACGGCGCTTGGCCAATTGCCACACCACCACGCGCTGGATCAGGTCGGTGCGAGGTTCGAGACCGAAGATCGCGTCGTTCAGTTCCACGTCGCCGGCGGACTTGGCGTCGAGATTGAGGATTTTGGTTTTCATTTTAGCCCTCGCTCTTGGCAGGCGCTTCGGCTGGAGCCGCCGCCTTTTCGCGCTTCTTCACCGAGGCCGGCTTGGGCAAATCCTTGTGCGGCTTCTTGATGGCGTCGCGCACCATCACCCAACCGCCCTTGGAGCCGGGAACGGCGCCGCGCACCATGATCAGGCCGCGCTCGACGTCCACCTTGGCCACTTCCAGATTCTGGGTGGTGACATTGTCGACGCCGTAATGGCCGTGCATCTTCTTGTTCTTGAAAGTCTTGCCCGGATCCTGGCGTCCGCCGGTGCCGCCCAGCGAGCGGTGGCTGATCGAGACGCCGTGAGAGGCTTCCAAGCCGCGGAAATTCCAGCGCTTCATCGCGCCAGTGAAGCCACGGCCGATGGTGACGCCGGTGACGTCCACCTTCTGGCCCGGCACGAAGTGATCCGCCTGAAGCTGATCGCCCACGTCGAGCATGCTCTCCGTGTCGACCCGGAACTCCGCCACCTTGCGGCGGGGCTCGATCTCGGCCTTGGCGAATTGCCCGCGCTCGGCCTTGCTGGTGTTCTTGGGCTTGGCAAAGCCGGAACCCAAGGTCACGGCGGTATAGCCATCCTTCTCTGCGGTACGAGTGCCGACGACGGCGCAGCCGTCGAGTTTCAGAACCGTAACCGGGACATGGGTGCCGTCTGCCAAAAACAGCCGGGTCATGCCGATCTTCTGCGTGATGACGCCTGTGCGCACCTGACGCTCCTTACAACTTGATCTCGACGTCCACGCCCGCGGCCAGGTCGAGCTTCATCAGCGCGTCCACGGTTTGCGGGGTGGGGTCAATGATGTCGAGCAGACGCTTATGCGTCCGGATTTCGAATTGCTCGCGGCTCTTCTTGTCGACATGGGCGGAACGGTTGACCGTAAAACGCTCGATGCCGGTGGGGAGCGGAATGGGGCCCCTCACCTGGGCGCCGGTGCGCTTGGCGGTATTGACGATCTCGCGCGTCGAATTGTCGAGAATCCGGTGGTCGAAGGCTTTCAGCCTGATGCGGATATTTTGATTTTGCATATCTGTCGTCCTTCGAACCGGATCCGCTTGCGTTACTTGATGATCTTCGCGACGACGCCGGCGCCGACAGTGCGGCCGCCTTCGCGGATAGCGAAACGAAGCTTCTCTTCCATCGCGATCGGAACGATCAGTTCCACTTCGCACGACACGTTGTCGCCCGGCATCACCATCTCGGTGCCCGCCGGCAGCTTCACGATCCCGGTCACGTCCGTGGTCCGGAAATAGAATTGCGGGCGATAGTTGGTGAAGAACGGGGTGTGACGGCCGCCCTCGTCCTTGGTCAGGATGTAGGCTTCCGCCATGAAGTTGGTGTGCGGCGTCACCGAACCCGGCTTGGCCAGAACCTGGCCGCGCTCGATGCCTTCACGCTCGATGCCGCGCAGCAGCGCGCCGATATTGTCGCCCGCCTGGCCCTGATCCAAGAGCTTGCGGAACATCTCAACGCCCGTGACCGTGGTCGAGGAGGTCGGACGAATGCCGATGATCTCCACCGTCTCGCCAACCTTCACCACGCCGCGCTCGACGCGGCCCGTCACCACCGTGCCGCGGCCCGAGATCGAGAACACGTCTTCGATCGGCATCAGGAAGGGCTGGTCGATCGGACGCTCCGGCTGGGGGATATACTCGTCAACCTTCGCCATCAGCTCCAAGATCGCGTCATGGCCGAGCTTGGGTTCCTTGCCTTCCAGCGCCATCAGCGCCGAACCGCGCACGATCGGAATGTCGTCGCCAGGGAACTGGTAGCTGGAGAGAAGCTCGCGCACTTCCATCTCCACCAGATCCAGCAAGCTCCGGATCATCGACCATGTCGCACTTGTTCATGAACACCACCAGCGCCGGCACGCCAACCTGGCGGGCCAGAAGAATGTGTTCGCGGGTCTGGGGCATCGGGCCGTCCGAAGCCGAGACCACCAGGATCGCGCCGTCCATCTGGGCCGCGCCCGTGATCATGTTCTTCACATAGTCGGCATGGCCGGGGCAGTCGACATGCGCGTAATGGCGCGCCTTGGTTTCATACTCCACATGGGCGGTCGAAATCGTAATACCGCGCGCCTTCTCTTCCGGCGCCTTGTCGATCTGGTCATAGGCCGTGAACGTCGCCCCGCCCGTCTCCGCCAATACCTTCGTGATCGCAGCCGTCAACGACGTCTTGCCATGGTCAACATGGCCAATCGTCCCGATGTTGCAGTGCGGCTTGTTACGTTCAAACTTCGCTTTACCCATTTTCTTGGTCTCCTGAACTCAGATTCTTTTTGCTCTTAGGCGTATTTCGCTTTGACTTCGTCGGCGATCGCCTGCGGCACCTGCTCGTAGTGATCGAACTGCATGGAATACTGCGCCCGTCCCTGGGACATGGAACGCAACGTGTTGATGTAGCCGAACATGTTGGCCAAGGGCACCATCGCGGTGACCACCTGGGCATTGCCGCGGCTGTCGGTGCCCTGCACCTGGCCACGGCGCGAATTGAGGTCGCCGATCACGCCGCCCAGGAAATCCTCGGGCGTCACGACTTCCACTTTCATGATGGGTTCAAGCAGCTTGACCGCGCCACGCGATGCCAGTTCGCGGAAGGCCGCGCGCGCCGCGATGTCGAAGGTGAGCGCGTTGGAGTTGACCTCGTGATACTTGCCGTCGGTCAATTTGGCGGAGAAGTCGATCACCGGGAAGCCGGCCATGAGGCCCGATTCCTTTTGCGCCTTCAGACCCTTTTCCACCGAGGGAATGAATTCCTTCGGGATGGCGCCGCCAACGACTTCATTTTCGAAGACAAAGCCCGAACCGGGGGGCAGCGGCTCGAAGTCGATCGTGACTTCGGCGAACTGACCCGAACCGCCGGTCTGCTTTTTATGCGTGTACTTGACGGTGACGGGCTTGGACAGCGTCTCGCGATAGGCCACCTGCGGCGCGCCGACATTGGCGTCCACCTTATAGGTGCGCTTGAGGATATCGACCTTGATCTCGAGATGGAGTTCGCCCATGCCCTTCAGGATGGTCTGGCCGGATTCCTGATCGGTGGTGACGCGGAAGGACGGGTCCTCCTGGGCCAGGCGCACCAGCGCCATGCCCATCTTTTCCTGATCGCCCTTGGTCTTGGGCTCGATGGCGACCTCGATCACCGGATCGGGGAATTCCATCCGCTCCAGGATCACCGGATTGTTGGGATCGCACAGCGTCTCGCCGGTGGTGGTGAGCTTGAGGCCGGCAAAGGCGACGATGTCGCCGGCATTGGCTTCCTTCACGTCCTCGCGCGAATTCGCATGCATCAGAAGCATGCGGCCGACCCGCTCGGTCTTGTCCTTGACCGAGTTGAGCGCGCCGGTGCCGGAGGAAATGGTTCCGGAATAGACCCGCACGAACGTGATGGAGCCGACAAAGGGGTCGTCCATGATCTTGAACGCCAGGCCCGCGAACGGCGCCTTGTCGTCAGCGGGGCGGGCGACTTCGTTGCCCTTGAGGTCGGTGCCCTTGACCGGCGGAATGTCCAGCGGCGACGGCAAATAGGCGACCACGGCATCCAGCAGGGGCTGCACGCCCTTGTTCTTGAAGGCCGAGCCGCACATCACCGGCACGAATTTGAAGTGGATCGCGCCCTTGCGGATGCAGCGCTGCAGATCCTCATAAGAGGGCTCTTTGCCGGCTTCCAGATAGGTTTCCAGCAAAGCGTCGTCTTCCTCGACCGCCATTTCGACCAGGGCAGCGCGCAGTTCGGCGGCCTTGTCGGCATATTCGGCGGGAATCTCGACTTCGTCGAATTTCGCGCCCAGCTGTTCGTCGTGCCAGATCAAGGCCTTCATCTTGACGATGTCGACGATGCCCCTGAATTCGCTTTCGCTGCCGATCGGCCAGGTGATTACCATCGGGCGGGTGCCCAAACGGTCGATCATCATGTCGATGCAACGTTGAAAATCCGCGCCGGTGCGGTCCATCTTGTTGACGAAACAGATGCGCGGCACATGGTATTTGTCGGCCTGGCGCCACACGGTCTCGGATTGCGGCTCGACGCCGGCCACGGCATCGAACACCGCGACCGCGCCGTCCAGCACGCGCATGGAGCGCTCGACTTCGATGGTGAAGTCGACATGGCCGGGCGTGTCGATGATGTTGATGCGGTGCTCTTTCCAGAAGCAAGTGGTGGCAGCCGACGTGATGGTGATGCCGCGCTCCTGCTCCTGCTCCATGAAGTCCATGGTGGCGGCGCCGTCATGGACTTCACCGATCTTATGGCTCTTGCCGGTGTAATAGAGGATGCGCTCGGTCGTGGTGGTCTTGCCGGCGTCGATATGCGCGGCAATGCCGATGTTGCGATAGCGTTCGAGCGGAGTGGTACGAGCCATTAGATAATTCCGTTACCAGCGATAGTGCGAGAAGGCGCGATTGGCATCGGCCATCTTGTGGGTGTCTTCGCGCTTCTTGACGGCCGAGCCGCGATTGTTGGCGGCGTCCATCAGCTCGCCCGAAAGCCGGCCCTGCATGGTGGGCTCGTTGCGGCCGCGCGCGGCGGTGATCAGCCAGCGGATGGCGAGCGCGCGGGCGCGGTCGGTGCGCACTTCGACCGGCACCTGATAGGTGGCGCCGCCGACGCGGCGGGACTTCACCTCGATGGCAGGCGAGACGTTGCGCAGCGCTTCGTGGAACACCGCCAGCGGATCCTGGCGGGTCTTGGCGGCAATAGTGTCGAAGGCGCCGTAGATGATGCCTTCGGCGGCGGATTTCTTGCCGTCATACATCAGGCTGTTCATGAACTTGGCCAGGACCTGGTCGCCATATTTGGCGTCCGGGATGACTTCGCGGCGTTCGGCGCGGTGGCGGCGTGACATCTGGCTTCTCCTTACTTCGGACGCTTGGCGCCATAGAGCGACCGGCGCTGCTTGCGGTCCTTGACGCCCTGGGTGTCGAGCACGCCGCGGATGATGTGGTAGCGCACGCCGGGAAGGTCCTTCACGCGGCCGCCGCGGATCAGGACCACGCTGTGTTCCTGGAGATTGTGGCCCTCGCCCGGAATATAAGTGAGCGCTTCATAGCCATTCGTGAGCCTGACTTTGGCCACCTTGCGCAGCGCCGAGTTCGGCTTCTTGGGCGTGGTGGTATAGACGCGGGTACAGACGGCGCGCTTCTGGGGGCAGCCCTGGAGCGCCGGCACCTTGTTGCGCTTGGGCTTTTCGCCGCGCGGCTTGCGAATGAGCTGGTTGATCGTCGGCATTCCATTCCTCTTTTCATTCCCCCGGCGTCCCGGAAGATGAGCAAAACCAAAAACCGGACGCGGGAAGACTGCTCCCCGGTCCGAACTTGCGGAGGACTGAGAGGCTTTTGCCTCCGAGTCGCGCGTCCTAAGCTCTTTAAACTGGCTTCCCAACAGCGTTTTTGCAGGAATTCCCGCAGACAGCCTGTCTTGGAAGGTGGCGCTATATATCCACCGCTATCCTGGGGGTCAAGCGATCCCAGCAAGGATATTTCAAGCCTGCATTATTGATGGCCCATCTGCCCGTCAACGCGGGCAAGCCCACAGGCGGGCGTACCGCGAACCTCGCCGTTTCGCCTCAATCCCCACCAGCCGCGCTTTGCGACGCGGGGCAAGGAGATCCCAGGCAAGACGCGTCCCAGGCTTTCCAGGCTTCCTGCGACATTATTGCGAGTCAGTCTCATTGACAGATATCGGAACCTCGGCCAGGGTCATCGCAATTAAGAATTATTATCAATATTTGTTTCCGAGGGGATCATGTCGCGTCTTCGTACCGGTTTATCTGCTTCCAGCCTTGGCCTGACCTCTGCAGCCGCCATGTCCGCCGCTTTCGGCCAGGAGTTGGCCGTCAACACCAGCAACAATCAGACGATCGAGACCGTCACCGTGACCGACCAGCGGCTGAGTCTTGGACTGGTCCCGGACACGATCCTCAACACGCCGCAAAGCATCAATGTGATCCCCGCCGAAGTGATCAGGGAACAAGGCGTCACCACCCTGACCGACGCGCTCAAGAATGTGCCAGGCATCACCTTGAACGCTGGCGAGGCCGGCACCCATGGCGATCTGGTCAATCTGCGCGGCTTCTCGGTCAGTGACGATTATTTCCTTGATGGGTTGCGCGACACCGGCCTCTACACCCGCGACGCATTCGATTACGAATCCGTGGAAGTGCTGAAAGGACCCTCGTCCACCTTGTTCGGGCGCGGCACCACAGGCGGCGCCATCAACCAGGTAACCAAGTCGCCGGAGCTTTACCCGATCGACGATTTCGCTGTCACCGGCGGCACCAACGCCGAACTGCGTGGCACCGCCGACGTGAATATCGTGCTGGGCGATGATGCCGCCTTCCGCGTCAATGTGATGGCCCAACGCAACAACCTCGAGGGCCAGCCCTTCGCCCGCAACCAGCGCTGGGGCATCGCGCCGACCATCGCCTTCGGGTTGGGCACCGACACGGTCTGGACGCTCAAATATCTCCATCAGCAGCAGGACGATATTCCCGACAATGGTGTGCCTTTCCTGTCCGGCCAACCCGCGCCGTTGCCCAAGGACGCCTATTTTGGATTGCCCGCGGACGACCGCTATCAGGCCGACGTGGAAATCGTCACCGGAAAGGTCGAGCACAAGTTCGACGATGTCTTCAGCGTCAGCGACGCGGTGCGCTATGGCAGCTATTGGTTCGACGCGCGGCAAACCAACGCCCATTACGGCGCCGCCAATTGTTATACCGCCGCGCCTTATGCAGGCGCGCCGCTCTGCGCCAACGCGCCCAAGCCGGTGCCGGTAACCAGCTTCAATCCGCTGTTCCCCGTGAATGGCACGCCGCTCAACCAGATTTTCGTCCAGCGCGACCGGCCAAGTTCCAAGGGCACCATCACCACCCTGATGAACGAGACGGATCTCACCGCCGATTTCTCGTCCGGCTTCATCCACCATCACTTCACTACCGGCATCCAGCTCGACAAGGAGAATGCCGATCTTACCCGTTTCGCCAACCAGATCGGGGTGATCGCGCCCACGCCTTTGCTTGATCCCGATCCATACCAGTCCTTCCCAGGCCGCCAGACCACCGTGAGCAGCCTTCCCCTCACCAAGACCGCCACGGAAGGGGTGTATGCGGCGGACAATATGGATCTCGGGCCAGATTGGAGCCTGGTGGCGGCGTTCCGTTTCGATCATTTCGGCGCCACTTACGATCAACCAATCGGGAAAGCCGCGCATTTCACCCACAATGACAATATCGGCAGCCCGCGAGTGGCGCTGGTCTACAAGCCCAGCGAGCAAAGCAGCCTCTATTTCTCCTACGGCACCTCATTCAATCCATCGGCCGAAACGCTTTCGCTTTCCGCCAGCAATCAAGGCCTGGGTCCGGAGCGGGACCGCACTTACGAAATAGGCGGCAAGGTCGAGGTGCTCGACGGACTCCTGGCGCTGACCGCCGCCGCTTTCAATACCGTGATGACAAATGCGCGCATCAGCGATCCCGACAATCCGGGCTTGCAGCAACTGGCGGGAACCGAACGCGTCAACGGCATCGAGTTGGGCGCGCAAGGCCATCTCACTGAGAACTGGGAATTGATCGCCGGCTACACCTATCTTGCGCCCCAGGCCGTCGGCCTGATCGCGCCGGGCGTGGCAGGGCCCATCCCCAATGTCGCCAACAACCAGGCCAATCTCTGGACAGTTTATGACTTCGACAGCGGCTGGAAATTGGGCGGCGGCTTCAACTGGACCGGACATCGCGAGATAAGTTCGGATGCATTGAGCAATCCGGGACATATCATCACCGTGAGCCTGCCCTCCTATGTGACCTTGGACGCCATGATCGCCTATCCGGTGACCGACAAGCTCAACCTGGTGCTGAACGGCACCAATCTCGCCAACACATTCTATTACGCCAATACCTACTTCACGACGCCGGCGGAAAACCATGTCGTGCCGGGGACAGGGCGCACCTTCCTGCTCACCGCGAATTATTCCCTCTGATGCATAGCCCCTCTCCCGCGCCGAACGATCTCTGGCGTGTGGCAGCGCTCAGCATGATGAAGCCGGCCGAGCTGGCGGCGGCGCTGCAAGGCGGGCAAGCGGCGGCATGGGTCAAGGCCGCCGCCGCCTGCGGCCTCGCCGAAGCGCAAGTGCGGCTGGGACGGATGCTAATGGAAGAAGGCGACCAGGCCGGCGCGCTCGCATGCTTTGGCCACGCGGCCGAAAAGGGCGACGCCGACGGCCATAACATGCTGGGCCGCTGTTACGAGAATGGCTGGGGCACGGCGAAGGACTATGTCCGGGCGGCGCATCACTGCCGCGCCGCCGCGGAATTGGGCCTCGATTGGGCGCAGTATAATTTGGGCCATATGCTGCTCAATGGCAGCGGCGTGCCGCGCGATCCGGGCGCGGCATTCGCCTGGTATGCCCAAGCCGCCGCGCAAGGCCATGTCCGCGCCATGAATTTGTTGGGCCGCTGCCATGACGAAGGTTGGGGCACCAAGCGCGACCGCTCAAGCGCGCGGCTCTGGTATTGCCGCGCTGCCCAAGGCGGCTATTTCCGCGGCGCCTATAATTATGCCGATCTGCTGGCGGCGGAAGATTGCATAGCGGGCGCGCTTTACTGGTTCGGCCGCGCCGCCGCCTGGGCGCAGGAGCCCACGCGCCGCCTGATCCTGAAATCGCTTGCGGCCCGGCCCCATCCTGCGCTTCGGGCGTTGGCAATCCAGCCGGCCTAGACTTCCAGCCGGTCGTCCGGGCGCGCCACCAGGGCATACAGCGCCGGCATCAGGAAGATGCTGATCAGGAGCCGGGTGAACAAGCCGCTCACGATCACCAGGGCGAACGGCCTCTGCGTATCGGTGCCCACGCCGGTCGCCAGCGCCGCCGGCAGAAGCCCAAGCGCCGCCACCAGCGCCGTCATCATGATGGGCCGCAGCCGCAGGATCGCGCCTTCGCGGATGGCCTGATTCATGGGCATGCCGTCGCGGCGAAGCTCGTTGACATAGGAGATATAGACCACGGCGGTCTGCACCGAGACCCCGAACAAGGCCAGAAAGCCGATGCCCGACGACACCGAGAAAGGCGTGCCGGTGAGCCAGAGGACGATTATCCCGCCCACGGGCGCCGACAGCAGCACGCCAGCGACCGTGATGAAGGGGAATTTGAAATTGCCGTAGAGCAGCGAACAGCAGCAGGAAGATCAGGAACAAGGTCAGCGGCAGGATCACCTTCAGCTGCGTCGCGCGAGGCCGTGTATTCGCTGTATTCGCCGCCCCAATCCAGGCGGTAGCCCTGCGGCAGGCTCACTTGCCGCTTGACCTGGCGGATGGCGTCGCCCACCGCGCCGGCCAGATCGCGGCCCTCGACCGAGAACTGCACGCCGATATAGCGGGAATTGCTTCGCGATAGATGAAGGAGGCGCCGTTGGTCACCGAGATGTCGGCCAGCTCCTTCAGCGGGATCTGCTGGCCGCCGGGCGTGGCCACCGGGATGTTGCCGATCTCCTCCGGATTGTCGCGATATTGCGGTCCAGCCGCACCACCAGATCGAACTCCTTCTCGCCCTGCACCACCTGGGTGGCGGCGGTCGCCGCCGATCGCGGTCTCGATCAGGCCGTTGATGTCGTCCACATTCACGCCGTAGCGGGCGATCTTGGCGCGGTCGATCTTGATGGAGAGGCTGGGCTGGCCCAGCTCCTGCACCAGGGTCACGTCGGTGATGCCCGGCACGCGCTCCAGCACCTGTTTGATCGCCGGCCCTTCTGCTCCAGCGTGTTGAGGTCGGAGCCGAACACCTTCACCGCCAGCGCGCTCTTCAGGCCGGTCTCGGCCTCGTCCACCGCATCTTCGGCCGGCTGGGTGTAGTTGAAGATGATGCCGGGGAAATCCTGGAGCTTCTGGTTGATCGCCGCGGTCAGCGCCGCCTTGGTGCGATAAGCCCCCTGCCATTCCGAATAGGGCTTCAGCCCGACATAGAATTCGACGTTGAAGAAGCCGGTGGAGTCGGTGCCGTCGTCCGGCCGGCCCAGCTCGGAGGCCACGGTGGTGACTTCCGGAAAGGAGCGCAGGATGGCGCGGATCTGGGGCGTGATCTTGGCCGCTTCGTCGAAGGAGATGGTGTAGGGCATGGTCGCCCGCACCCACAGCGCGCCCTCGTCCAGATGCGGCATGAATTCGGCGCCGACCGCCGGGATCAGCAGCAGCGACAAGCGCCAGAAGCACGCCGGAGCCGATGGTCGATGCGCCAGGGATGGGCCAGGCAATAGTCCAGGCCCGCGCTCATAGTGCCGCCGGATATATTCAAAGCATGCGTTGCGCCGCTCGCGCACGCCCTTGCGCATGAACCAGGCGCAAAGCACCGGCAGCAAGGTCAGCGTGACGATCAGCGAACCGACCAGGGCGAAGACCATGGTGTCGGCCATCGGCTTGAACAGGATGCCGGACGGCCCGGACAGGACATAGATCGGCAGGAAGCTCACCACGATCACGGCCACGGCATAGACCAGCGGCCGGTCCACTTCCGCCGCCGCGTCCCGGATCACCTCAAAGAGGTCGAAGGGCTTGTCCGTGCGCGCAGCGCGATCTGGCGGAAGATGTTCTCCACCATGAACACCGCGCCATCCACCAGGATGCCGAAATCGATCGCGCCGATGGAAAGAAGATTGGCGGACGCGCCCTGGATATCGAGGCAGATGAAGGCGAACAGCAGCGACAGGGGAATGGTCGCCGCCACGATCAGGCCGGCGCGGAAATCGTAGAGGAAGAAGATCAGGACCACGACGACCAGCAGCATGCCGCGCAGGAGATTGCCTTCCACCACATGGGTGGTGAGCGCGATCAGGTCGGTGCGGTCGTAGAAGGGAACGACCTTGACGTCCTTGGGCAGGATCGACCTGGTTGAGCTCCTTGGTCTTGGCCTCGACGCCCTTGAGCACATCCTGGGTCTTTTCGCCGGTGCGCAGCAGGATGACGCCTTCGACCGCGTCGTCCTGCTTCTCGTAGCCGAATTCGCCCAGCCGCGGCGCGATGCCGATCTCGACCCGGCCGATATCCTTGAGCAGCACCGGCGTGCCGTTGTTCACCGCCACCACGACATTGCCGATGTCCTCGGGCGTGACGATGCGGCCCAGGCCGCGCACGTAATAGAACTGGCCGCCTTGCGAATAAAATCCGCCGCCGGCGTTGGAGTTGTTCGCCGACAGCGAAGTTCTCGCACCTGCGCCACCGACAGCCCCGCGCCGGCCACCTTGGCGGGATCGAGCAGCACCTGATACTGCATGGTGCCGCCGCCGAAGCCGGAATCGTCCGCCACGCCGGGCACCGACTTGAATTGCGGTTCGACCACCCAATCCTCGAAGGTCTTGAGCTCCATCGGCGAGCGGTCGGGAGCTCTGCAGCACATAGCGATAGATCAGCCCCGAAGGCGACGACATGGGCGAGACCGAGGGCGTGACGCCGGCTGGGCAGGCTCACGTCCGGCAATGCGTTATAGACTTGCTGGCGGGCGAAATAATTGTCGGTGCCGATGTCGAAGGTGAGGATCACGTCCGACAGGCCGTAAAGCGAAATCGAGCGCATGCGTGTGAGACGCGGGGAATGCCGTTCATGCCGCGTTCGACCGGCACCGTGATCAGCCGTTCCACTTCCTCGGCGGCATGGCCCGGCCATTGGGTGATGACTTCCACCATCGGCGGCGAAAGATCGGGATAGGCGTCCACCGGCAGCTGGTTGAGCGAGCGGATGCCCGCGCCCAGCAGGATCAAGGTCAACAGCACCACCAGCAGCCGCTGGCCCAACGAGGCGGCGACCAGCCGGTTCATGATCGGATGGCGGGCGCGGCGGCAGATGATCGCTCATTGGTTCTGCATGAATTGGACGAAGATGGCGCCATCGGCCACGATCCGCTCGCCGGGGTCGAAGGCCGCCGATGATGTCGTATCGGTCGCCGCTGCGATTGCCCAAGCGTCACATGCCGGCGGGCGAAGCTTCCATCCGGCTGGATCGACATAGACGAAGGGAAGATTTTCTTCGTCGCGCAGAACCGCCGAGACCGGCACCAGAAGGCCGGTCTTGGCCTGGCTGTCGCGGATATGGACCTGGACATACATCTGGCGCTTGAGGAATTCGCCCGGATTGTTCACCACCACCCGGACCGCCACCGAGCGGGTGTTGGGATCCACTTCGGCGGCGATATTTTCCACCGTGCCGGACAGGTCTGGGCGGTAGCCCGGTGCTCACCTGGGCGGGATCGCCCACATGCACCGAGGCCAGATCGGAATCGAAAATATGCGCCATCACCCAGACCCGGGAGAGATCGGCGACGGTGAAGCAATTGGTGGTGCCGGCCTGCAGCAATTGCCCGGGATTGATCAGCCTTTCCACCACCGTGCCGGCGATGGGCGAACGGATCAGCCCTTCCACCCGCGCGGTGGGCTTGCCGGCTTGCGTGTCGCTGATCACTTGCGGCGCGACATTGAGGGACTGCAGCGATTGGAGCGCGGCATCGCGGTCGGCTTCGGCGCTGGCAGCGTCGGTCTGGGCCTGTTGCTTCTTCGCGCGCCGAGACGCCCTTGATGGGCCAGCAGGTCCTTGTCCAGATCGGCCAGCCTGCGGGCATTCTCCGCCGTCACCAGCGCCTTGCGATAGGTGCTGACGGCGGTGGCGAAATCCGGCGACACCACGGCCGCCAGCGCATCGCCCTTTTTCACCTTGTCGCCGGGCTGGACCAGAAGCCGCGACACCGGTGCCCGAGAAGGGCGCCAGCACCGGGCTGGCCTGGTCGTTGTCGAAATCCACCACGCCGGTGGTGTCCACCGTGCGGCGGTAGGATGCGCCGCGCCACGGTGAAGAGCGTGATCTTGCTGCAGCTGCGCCTGCGTGAGGGTGACATTCTGCCCTCTGGGCGGCTTGCGTCTCCGGATTTGGGCGAGCAGCCCGCAGATCACCAGAAGCGATGCGGCGATTGCGCCGCCGAGATTGCGCTTAGTCATTGTTCGCCTCTTTCAGATCGGCGCGATGCCACCAGCCGCCGCCCAGCGCCTGGAACAGCGCGGCCGTGTCGGCGTAACGATTGGCCTCGGCCTGGACCAGCGCGATCTCGCGCCTGCTGATAGGCCGCCTGCGCGCTGAGAAGTCCCAGATAGTTGGTGTAACCGTCCTGCAATTGCCGCTGGACGAGATCGAGCGTGGTCTTGGCCGCCGTATCCGCCGCGGCCGCGGCTTTGAGGCCTTTGGCGTCCTGGTCCAATGCCACCAGCGTATCGGCCACATTCTGGAAGGCGGCCAGCACGGTGCCGCGATATTGCTCGGCCGCGACGTCATAGGCGGCGCGGGCGGCCTGCTCCTGATGATAAAGCGCGCCGCCTTGGAAGATCGGCGCGGCAAGGGCCGCGCCCACGTCCAGAATTCCGAGCCCGGCGTGAACAATTGATTGAAGGCGACAGCGGTCGCGCCCGCATTGGCGGTGAGTTGAAGATTGGGCAGGCGGTTGGCCACGGCGATGCCGATCCCGGCGCTGGCGGCGTGAAGATTGGCTTCGGCCTGCAAGCACGTCAGGACGCTGCTCCACCAGGGTGGATGGCAGGCTGAGCGGCAAGATCCTGGGGCAGCTTGAGGCCGGCAAGATCGAGCTTTTCCTCGCCCTGCTTCGCTGGGGTATCGGCCGGCCAGACGCCGCCAGCTGATCGTGAAGCTGCGCCTCCTGCTTGATCAAAGGCGGCAAACTCGCCTCCGCCGCCGCCAGCTGGGACTTCTCGGCGGCAAGGTCCAGCGCCGCTCGCATAGCCCTTGTCGTGCTGATACTGCGAAAATCTGCACCGACTTGGTGTCGCTTTCGATCAAGCGCTTGGTGGCGTCGATCTGCGCCTTGGTGGAGGCGTCCTGAACCGCGGTCGCCACCAGATTGTTCACCAGGGTGGTATAGACCGCCACCATCTGATAGCGCGCCGCGTCGGCCTGGGCGTCCGCGGATTCCACCGTCCGGCGGGTGAGCCCGAATACGTCGGGCATATAGCTGACGCTGATCTGGGGCGTGAAAGATTGTAGTGCAGTTCGTTGGAGGTCAGCGTGGGTGCCAGCACATTCGATTGCTGCTGGCGGGACGCGCCCAACCCCGCCGATACGGCGGGGAAGAAGGCGCCACGCTGGGCCAGCGCCTGCTCATGCGCCTGGCGAAGCGACGCCTCCGCCGATTTCAAGCCGGGATTGTTCTTGAGGCCTGTCTCGATCAGATCGTTCAGCGCCTTGGAATGGAACAAGGTCCACCAATCGCCGCCGACGTCGCTGCCGCTAAGGAAGTGCTGTGCATCGCCGCCCACCACGCCCGCGACCGCCGGCGTGGCCTGGACCGGCGCGGCGGTGTAGCCGCTCACTTGCGGCGGGGCCGGCTTCTTGAAATCGGGACCGACCGCGCAAGCCGACAAGAGCAGCAGGACCGGCGTGCCGGTGACGGCCAGGGCGCGGCTTCTTCCCGCAAAAATCGAAACGGCTTCGAATACGCGCATCTCTGAAAACATGGATGCCTCCACTGATGGGATTCCTGGCGATATGAGAAATCGCCATGACCAAAGTCATGAAAACCGCGTCGCGCGGCTCAAGGACCTGGAAATGTTCCGATCAGTGACGGGGAGGCGCCCTGCTCTGCCAGATATGGGCCGGCGCTTCCGAAACACGAAGGAAGCGCAAGCCGGGCGCGACAAGCTCGATGAAGGCGACGGAAAGAACGAGAACCGGCAGGGTGGGCAGGAAGAAAGGTCCGTCATGGGCCACCGCCTGGCAGAAGGGGCAGTCCACCGGATTGTCATCGGCGGGCGCCTTGCCATGCGAGTGGGTGAAGATCTTGGCGACCGCTGCCGGCGTGGCGTTATGGACGTGGGTCTGGGTGATATAGGACTGCAGGGTAAAGGCGATCAGGATCAGGCAGGCGATAAAGCGCCAGCCCGAACTTCTTTCCTTCACCAAGGCAGCTTCTGCCTTCACGGCGGCCAGATCCTCCCAGAGGCCAAGCTTAGACCAATCGGCCCGCGCTTCGCCAGCCTCGGAACCGGTCCACGACCTCACAGGGCGGTTATTAAGATTTGTTACCCGCCTCAGGAAAAGAGATCGAAGCGGGTGCCCGCCACGCGCGCCTCGTGTTCCAGAAGCTTGCGTTTCAAGGGCAGGCCGCCGCCATAGCCGGTGAGACCGCCGTCGCTTCCGATCACCCGGTGGCAGGGCACGATCAAGGCGATGGGATTGGCGCCATTCGCCGCACCCACGGCGCGCGCGGCATGGGGATGGCCGATGGTCTTGGCGATCGCGCCATAGGAGGTGGTGCGGCCGAACGGGATGTCGAGCAGCGCTTTCCACACCAGCTTGTTGAAGTCAGGCCCTTCTGCATCGAGCATCAGCTTGAAGTCCTGGCGCCTGCCCTTGGCATATTCGTTCACCTGCCGGCGCACTTCGCTTAAGGCGCCGCTGTTGCGTTCGGCTTGCGGGTCAATCTTGGCCGCTCCCGCGGCGCGCAGATTGAAGCGGACCAAAATGCCGTCTTCGTCCACCCATGCGGCAAAGGTGCCGAACGGCGACTCGATCGTGTCCCAATAATGTTTCATGGCGCAGCCTGCTCCTTGAGGCTGGTCCAAAGATGCATGGTGGCCAAGCTGCGATGGGGCGAAAATTGCGCCATCAGTGTCGCGGTCTTCGCCTGATCCGGCCGCTCTTCCAACTTGTGCAGCCGTTGCAGGGCCGTGGCGAGCGCGCTGTCGCCCACCGGGGCCGCGTCGGCGAAGCCGCCCCGCAGCATGGTGTAGCGCGCCGTCCAGGTGCCCACGCCGTGCAACGCGGTCAATTTCTTCTCCGCCGCCACGGCCGAGCCGCGCGGCAGATTCTCGATGTCCAGGACGCCTTTCGCCACCGCCTCGGCTGCGCCAATCAAATATTTCGCCTTTGAGCGGGAGAAGCGTTTTCGGTTCAGCACCGCCACGCTCATGTTGGCCACCCGCTCCGGCGTCGGGTGGGCGCGCATCTCGCCCACCTTTTCGCCCGCCATGCGGATGATCTCGCTCCTGAGGCTGGAGGCGAATTTCACATTGATCTGCTGGCCGATGATGCCCCAGGCCAGGCCGTCAAAGCCGGTGGGGATGTTGGGCAGTCGCAAACCCTTCCGAGTCGCGGTGAACTCGGCATGGCGGGCTTCGAACGGTGCGGTCTCGTTGTTCAGGCCCAGGATCTTGAGCGCGGCGTCGTGCAGAAAGGCGAAGCCGGCGCGGCCCAGTTTCCTGTCGGCATGGATTCGCGCCCATATGCCTTCCTTCTCCAGCGACAATTCCAAGACCGCCGGACCGTCATCGGTGTGCAGCGCCTTCCATATGCGGTTGTCCACGCTTTTCTCGCACAGGCTTTCGGGATCGCGGGCGTGATAGGCCAAGACTTCCTTGGCGCGGTAGCCGGGCGGCAATTGCAGCAGGGAGACATTCGAGAGAGCACGATAAGCGCCCGGCGTCATGCGGGTGAGCGACAGGAACTGGCGGTGGAAGACGGACTCGCTCTCGAAGCCCGCTTCGTAGCCTACATCCACCACCTTGGCGTTGCCGGAAAGAAGCAGCCCCGCGGCGTGGCGGACCCGTTCGCGCCGGAGCCATTGGGCGGGCGCCAGATGCGCATGCTCGCGGGTGAGCGCGCCCAGTTTGGTGAGGCTGACGCCTGCTTCCCTGGCCAGGGCGGACGCGTCGGCGAAACCGGCGATGTCCGCCCTCACCCGCGCCGCCAAGCCCTCGAACAAGGCGATGTTCTCGTCCTCGCCCCGGTAGAACAGATCCGGGCGGCAGCGCTTGCAGGCGCGCAGGCCGGCCGCCAAACACTCCGCCTCGGTGCGATAGAGCGTGACATTCTCTTTCTTGGGCGGATGGGTGGGGCAGGATGGCAGGCAATAGATTCCCGTCGTCTTCACCCCGATCAGGAATTTGCCGTCGAATTTGCGCGCACGCGCTTCCTCACGGCTCCAGGAAAATGGCTCGGGCAGTTTCATGGCGCGATGCTAACCCGGCAAGGCGGGCGCGCGCCTCCTGATTTTCGCTTTGGTTGTTCCCGGCATGCTTTTAAGGATCTTGGCGAGACGGAGCACACCCGTCTCGATATCCTTGCGGTCGGTACCGCCATAGCCCATTACCAGCCCCGGCCGGGCCGGTTTTCCCAGATAGCAGGTGGAAAGCGGAATGACGGAAATCCCCGCCTCCGCCGCCTTGGCGCAAACCTGGCGGTCGTTCATGCCTTCCGGCAACAGGCAGACCAGATGCATGCCAGCGCCGGCGCTGACGATTTCGATTCCCTGCCCCAACGTGGAGGTGAGCGCTTCCACCAGCATGTCGCGACGGTTCATGTAAAGCATGCGCATGCGGCGAATATGGCGGGCGAAATGGCCTTCGCGGATGAAATCCGCGAGCGCCTTTTGGAACAGCACGGAGGGAAACAGATCCAGCGCGTCGCGCGCCACCGAAAAAATGGGAACCAGCGCCTTGGGGATCACCAGATAACCCACCCGCAAGGAGGGGAAGAGCACCTTGCTGAAGGTGCCCACATAGATCACCCGGTCGCCCTGCCCCATGCCTTGCACCGCGCCCAGGGGCCGGCTGCCGAAGCGGTATTCGCTGTCATAATCGTCCTCGACGATCCAGGCGCGCCGCCTGGCCGCCCAGTTCAACAGCATCATGCGGCGGGCCGCGCTCATGGTCATGCCCAACGGATATTGATGCGATGGGGTAATATAGGCGGCCCGGGCATTGTTCGCGCGGCGCATGCCTTCCTCGACGTCCAGCCCGTCATGGTCCACTGGCACAGCCACGGGCCTGACATCCGCCATCATGAAGGCACGCTGCGCGCCGGGATAGCCGGGCTCTTCCATCCACACCACGTCACCCGCGTCCAGCAGCGCCCGCGCGATGACGGAGAGGCCATGCTGGGACCCTGAAACGACCAAGATCTGCGATGCGTCGCAGCGCACGCCGCGCGCCGCGCCCAAATATTCGGCGACCGCTTCACGGAACGGCAGGTGCCCCATCGGCCCGCCATAGGCCAGCGCCAGGCGGCAGGGATTGCGCGCATGCCGTGTCACCAGCGACGCCCAGATGTCGCTGGGGAAATGGTCCAGCGCCGGCAGGCTCACCCGGAAGATGCCCAGCGTCTCGGCGTTAAGATCGGGCGGCAGCGCCATGGTTTCGCGCAAACGGCGGGCGGCGCGCGGCTTCTCCCGCTGCGCGGCCGGCGCGGGCTTTGCCGGGGTGAAGGCGTCGCGGGGGATCGCGGCGGCTACCGCGGTGCCCGCGCCCTTGAAGGTTTCCAGATAGCCTTCGGCATGAAGTTGTTCGTAAGCGGTGATCACGGGAATGCGCGAGAGCTTCAATTCTTCCGCCAGGCTTCGGGTGGACGGCACGCGCTGTCCGGGACGCAACCGCCCTTCCAGGATCGCCTGCTGAAACCAGTCATAGATCTGGCGATAGAGCCGTTGCCCGGCCCGCTGGTCAAGCGCGATGGGAGGAAAGTAGCTGTCGCGAACCCGTTTCATGGCGCGCTCCAAAGTGGTCATATCAGAATGCCAAAAACCGGTCATTGAGACTAGCCACTTTCCTTCGTACCGAAGACGAAAGACGGTTCGGCGGCAAGAAGCGGGAAGCGCCCCACGCAACTCCGCGGCTAAACCGTCGCGCGTAATCGAACGAAAGAGCGCGACCCATGCGGTACGGCGGAAAAATGCAGGCCGGCGGAATTTTCATGGCGGTAACGCTGGCGCTGCTGCGGCCGGGGGAAAGCCGCGCCGATGAACCAGTGGCGCGTCAAGCGATGGAGGATGCCTGGTGGACGGGGCCGCTGCTGGCTGCCGCCGCGGGAACGCTCCCGCCCGGGCATTTCCTGTTCGAGCCCTATTTCTTCGATTCCATTCCTTTCGCCCGTTTCGATTCCCATGGCGTGGCCCACGACGTGCCGGCGGAGGACAATTTCGGCTCCATGTCCTATCTGCTCTATGGCGTGGCCAATCATTTCAGCATGGGGATCATCCCCCGCTTCGGCTATCAGCAGGTGGACGGCGGCAAAAGCAGTTCCACGTTGCAATTGGGCGATTGGAGCCTGCAAGGGCAGTATCAATTCACCCAGTTCGAGGAAGGCCGGCTTCTGCCCACTCTCTCGCTCAATGTGATGGAGACGTTTCCCACCGGCAAATTCGACCGGCTGGAACGCGGCAGCGACGGCTTCGGCGCCGGCGCTTGCACCACCACCGTGTCGCTCTATTCCCAAAGCTATTTCTGGATGCCCGATGGGCGCATCCTGCGCGCACGGCTCAATATTTCCTACGCCAATTCCAGCAACGTGGCGGTGCAGGATGCCAGCGTGTACGGCACGGCGGACGGATTTTTGGGCCAAGCCGCGCCAGGCTCATCGGTCTATGGCGATCTTGCATTCGAATACAGCATGACCCGGAATTGGGTAGCGGCGATCGATTTCTGGGCCGAACGGGACAATCCCACGCACGTCATGGGCTTCACCAGTTCGAACGGCCAAATCACGCCGGTCGCGAGCAATTCCGGGACAGGCCGCGAACTCTTCATTGCCCCGGCGCTGGAATATAATTGGAACGGCAATCTGGGCGTGATCGTGGGCGCGCGGATCACCGCCTGGGGGCGCAACATAACCGCACTGGCCACGCCCGTGATCGCCATCAATTACGTGCATTGATTTCGCCCGCTCCGCATCCAGGAGATGGGTGGATCTCGGCTGGATCGGCAAAGAAAAAGGGCCGCCTTTTGAGCGGCCCTGATTCTTGGTTGCGAACAGCTACCGCTATTCGGCGGCGGGTGCCGGGGCTTCCAGAGCCGCCACAGGCTGCTGCGCCGCCGCTTCCGCCTGGATCGCCTTGTCGCGCTCGGTGGCGATATGGCGAAGACGGGCGATGGCGCCGCCGGTGCCAGCCGGGATGAGACGGCCGACGATGACGTTCTCCTTCAGGCCTTCCAGCATATCGACCTTGCCGTTGACCGCCGCGTCGGTGAGGACGCGGGTGGTCTCCTGGAACGACGCGGCCGAGAACACCGACCTGGTCTGGAGCGACGCCTTGGTGATGCCGAGCAGGATTGCCCTGCCCTCGGCCAGCTTGTGGCCGTCGGCCAGCGCCTTCTTGTTGGCTTCTTCCAGCTCGGAGGCATCGACATGCTCGCCCGCGATCAGGGTGGTCTCGCCACCTTCGGTGATCTCGAGCTTCTGCATCATCTGGCGGCAGATCACTTCGATATGCTTGTCGTTGATCTTCACGCCCTGCAGCCGATAGACGTCCTGGATTTCCTTGACCAGGTAGGTGGCCAATTCTTCCATGCCCTTGATCCTGAGGATGTCGTGCGGGCTGGGATTGCCTTCGACGATATAGTCGCCTTTCTCCACATAATCGCCCTCGCGCACGCTGATATGCTTGCCCTTGGGGATGAGATATTCGCTCGGCTCCAACTTGTCGGATTTGGGCTTCACGATCACGCGGCGCTTGTTCTTGTAGTCCTTGCCGAACTCGACGAAGCCGTCGGTCTCGGCCAATACGGCCGCTTCCTTGGGCTTGCGCGCTTCGAACAATTCCGCCACGCGCGGCAGGCCGCCCGTGATGTCGCGGGTCTTGGCACCTTCCGTTGGAATACGGGCCAAGACGTCACCGGCACGGACTTCCGCGCCATCCTCGACCGAGAGAATGGCATCGCCCGAGATCGCGTAACGCGCCTCGCCGCCCGCCGGCAACTGGATGATCTTACCTTTCTTGTCCACGATGATGATCGAGGGACGCAGGTCGGGCGTGTTCTTGGAACCCGTGCCGCGGCTGTCCATCACCACCTTGTTCGAAACGCCGGTCTTTTCGTCCGACACTTCACGCACGGTGATGCCGGCGATCAGGTCCTCGTACTTGACGATGCCTTCCACGTCGGTGAGCACCGGCAGGGCGTTGGGATTCCACTCCGCCAACCGGTCGCCGCGCTTGACGGTGGCGCCTTCGTCCACCTTGAGGCGCGCGCCATAGACGATGCGGGAAGTTGCCCGTTCCTGGCCCTTATTGTCGGTGATCACCAGCTGCATGTTGCGGCCCATCGCGATCAGCTCACCGTCGGAATTCTTGACGATGTTGCGGTTCACGATGCGGATCTTGCCGTCATACGAGGCTTCCACTTTCGACTGGCCGGCAACTTGCGCCGCGCCGCCGATGTGGAAGGTGCGCATGGTGAGCTGGGTGCCCGGCTCGCCGATGGACTGGGCGGCAATCACGCCGACCGCTTCGCCGATATTGACAGGGGTACCGCGCGCCAGGTCGCGGCCATAGCACTTACCGCACACGCCTTCGGGCAGTTCGCAGGTTAGGACCGAACGCACCCGCACCTTCTGGACATGGGCACTTTCGACCTTTTCGGCCAGGTCCTCGATGATTTCCTTGCCGCGCTTGACCAGCACTTCACCCGAGTCGGGATGCTTGATGTCCTCGGCCGCGGTGCGGCCCAGGATGCGCTCGGTGAGAGAGGACACGACCTGGCCGCCATCGATCTCGGCCTGGACGGTGACACCCTTCTTGGTGCCGCAATCCTCGGCGGTGATGATGCAGTCATTGGCCACGTCCACCAGGCGGCGGGTGAGATAACCCGAATTCGCCGTCTTGAGCGCGGTGTCGGCCAAGCCCTTGCGGGCACCGTGGGTCGAGTTGAAGTACTCGAGCACGGTGAGGCCTTCCTTGAAGTTCGACAGGATCGGGGTTTCGATGATCGAGCCGTCGGGACGCGCCATCAGGCCGCGCATGCCGGCCAGCTGCTTCATCTGCTGCGGGCTGCCGCGGGCGCCGGAGTGGGACATCATGTAGATGGAGTTCATCTCCTCCACCCGGCCCGTTTCCGGGTCGATGCGGGGCTCGGAGATTTCCTTCATCATTTCCGCCGCCACCATGTCGGTGCACTTCGACCAGGTGTCCACGACGAGGTTGTACTTTTCCTTGTCGGTGGTGAGACCGTCCTGGTACTGCTGCTCATACTCGCGCACGCGATGGCGCGTTTCGTCGATCAGCTTCTGCTTGCTGGCGGGAACGACCATGTCGTCCTTGCCGAACGAGATGCCGGCCTTGCAGGCTTCGCGGAAGCCCAGGCCCATCACCGCGTCGCAGAACAGCACCGTCTCCTTCTGACCGCAATGGCGATAGACCTCGTCGATGATCTGGCTGATCTCCTGCTTGCGCAGCAGGCGATTGACCAGCTCGAACGGGATCTTGGGATTACGCGGCAGGATTTCCGCAATCATCATGCGGCCCGGCGTCGAGTTGACCCGGCGCGTCACCGGCTTGCCCTCGGCGTCCACTGTCTTGTAGCGCGCCTTGATCTTGGCGTGCAGCGTGACGGCGCCCGCGAAAAGGGCGTGCTCGATCTCGCCGATATCGTTGAAGGTCATGCCTTCGCCCGGCTCCTTGGCTCGTTCCTGGCTCAGGTAATAGAGGCCAAGCACGATGTCCTGGGTGGGAACGATGATGGGCTTGCCGTTGGCGGGCGAGAGGATGTTGTTGGTCGACATCATCAAGACGCGCGCTTCCAGCTGCGCCTCAAGCGAGAGAGGCACATGCACGGCCATCTGGTCGCCGTCGAAATCGGCGTTGAAGGCGGTGCAAACCAGCGGATGCAGCTGGATCGCCTTGCCTTCGATCAACACCGGCTCGAACGCCTGGATGCCCAGGCGGTGCAAGGTGGGCGCGCGGTTGAGCAGGATGGGATGCTCGCGGATCACTTCCTCGAGAATGTCCCAAACCTCGGGCTTTTCCTTCTCCACCAGCTTCTTGGACTGCTTCACGGTCTGGCTGAAGCCCTTGGCCTCCAGACGCGAATAGATGAAGGGCTTGAACAGCTCGAGCGCCATCTTCTTGGGCAGGCCTGCCTGATGCAGCTTGAGTTCCGGACCGACCACGATCACCGAGCGGCCGGAATAGTCCACGCGCTTGCCCAACAGGTTCTGGCGGAAGCGGCCCTGCTTGCCCTTCAGCATGTCGGCCAGCGACTTCAACGGACGCTTGTTCGCGCCCGTGATCACGCGGCCGCGCCGGCCATTGTCGAACAGCGCGTCCACCGATTCCTGCAGCATGCGCTTTTCGTTGCGCACGATGATGTCGGGAGCCTTGAGCTCGATCAGCCGCTTCAACCGGTTGTTGCGGTTGATGACGCGGCGATAGAGATCGTTGAGGTCGGAGGTGGCGAAACGGCCGCCGTCCAGCGGCACCAGCGGGCGCAGCTCCGGCGGGATCACCGGCACGACGGTGAGGATCATCCATTCCGGACGGTTGCCGGATTCGATGAAGGCGTCCACCACCTTCAGGCGCTTAACCAGCTTCTTCTGCTTCTCGCCGCCATTGGATTCGGCGATCTCGACGCGCAACTGGTCGCGCAGCTTCTCCAGGTCGATGGCGAGCAACAGCTTGCGGATGGCTTCCGCGCCGATCTCAGCGGTGAAGCTGTCATTGCCGTAATCGTCCTGGGCCTTATAGAACTCGTCTTCCGTGAGAAGCTGACGCTCCTGGAGCGGGGTCAGGCCCGGCTCGATCACGATGTAATTTTCGAAATAGAGCACGCGCTCCAGATCCTTGAGCGTCATGTCCAGCATCAGGCCAATGCGGCTGGGCAAGGACTTCAGGAACCAGATATGAGCAACGGGGCTGGCCAGCTCGATATGGCCCATGCGGTCGCGGCGCACTTTCTGCACCGTCACTTCGACGCCGCACTTCTCGCAAACGATGCCCTTGTACTTCATGCGCTTGTACTTGCCGCACAAGCACTCGTAATCCTTCACCGGGCCGAAGATGCGGGCGCAGAACAACCCGTCCCGCTCCGGCTTGAAGGTGCGGTAGTTGATGGTTTCGGGCTTTTTGATCTCGCCATGGCTCCAGCGCAGGATCTGGTCCGGCGATGCCAGCGAGATTTTGATGCGGTCGAAAGTGGGGATTTCCTTCGCCGTACCGAAGACATTCATCAGCTCTTGATTCATGTACGAGCCTTTCACTTCATGACGTCCTCACCCCTCGACGAGCCCGGGGTGAGAACCACAATGCCAATCCCCTCAAACTGAGCATGCCGAAGCATGAGGGGCTTAATATTTTCGGACCTAGGGGTTGGGTCCGTTCACCAGTTCCACATTCAAGGACAGCGAGCGCATTTCCTTGACCAAGACGTTGAAGCTTTCCGGGATGCCGGCTTCGAACGTGTCTTCGCCGCGCACGATCGCTTCATAGACCTTGGTGCGGCCGGCCACGTCGTCCGACTTCACGGTGAGGATTTCCTGCAGCGTGTAGGCGGCGCCGTAAGCCTCAAGCGCCCAGACTTCCATTTCGCCGAAGCGTTGTCCGCCGAACTGGGCCTTGCCGCCGAGCGGCTGCTGGGTGACCAGCGAGTAAGGACCGATCGAACGGGCGTGGATCTTGTCGTCCACCAGATGGTTGAGCTTCAGCATGTAGATGTAGCCGACGGTGACGGGACGGGTGAACGACTTGCCGGTGCGGCCGTCGAACAGGGTCACCTGACCCGAATGCGACAGACCGGCCTGCGAAAGCATGTCGACAATGTCCGCTTCCTTGGCGCCATCGAACACGGGCGTGGCGATGGGCACGCCGGCGCGGAGATTTTCCGCCAGCTCCATCAATCCGCCCTCTTCGATCTGCGCCAGGCGTTCGTCATTGGCATAGATATGCTTCAACTGGCGGCGCAGGGGCTCGTATTTGCCGTCGCGCTTGACCTTGTCGAGCATGTCGCCGATCTGCCGGCCCAAACCGGAACAGGCCCAGCCCAGATGGGTCTCGAGAATCTGACCCACATTCATGCGGCTGGGCACGCCCAGAGGATTGAGCACCACGTCCACCGCGGTGCCGTCTTCCAGATGCGGCATGTCTTCGATCGGCACGATGCGGCTGATCACGCCCTTGTTGCCGTGACGGCCGGCCATCTTGTCGCCCGGCTGCAGCTTGCGCTTCACCGCCACAAAGACGCGGACCATCTTCATCACGCCCGGCGCCAGCTCGTCGCCCCGGCGCAGCTTCTCCACCTTGTCGGCGAAGCGCTTGTCCAGGCGCTGCTTGCTGTCGTCATAT
This sequence comes from uncultured Alphaproteobacteria bacterium, assembly GCA_963766265.1. Lineage (GTDB taxonomy): Bacteria > Pseudomonadota > Alphaproteobacteria > Micropepsales > Micropepsaceae > Rhizomicrobium. The sequence goes on along the minus strand of CAVXYX010000004.1, from coordinate 1,106,417 downwards.
TGCTGGCGCAGACCCTCGATCTCGGCCATCGCCTTCTCGTTGCGAAGCCCGATTTGCCACCATTGGTGGCGCGGGATCGTATCGAGCACGCTCTGGGTGATCTTGGTGTCCGCCGCCATGCCCTTGGGGCCCGACGCCGCGGTCTTGTTGAGCAGGATCTCCGCCAGGCGCGTGAAGATGTTGCGCTCCAGGATCGAAAGCTCGTCGTCGCGGTCCTCGGCCAGGCGTTCTTCTTCCGCCTTCTCGATGGACATGGCGCGCTGGTCCTTGTCGACGCCGTGGCGGTTGAAGACGCGCACTTCCACGATGGTGCCGGTGACGCCCGGCGGCACGCGCAGCGAGGTGTCGCGCACATCGGCGGCCTTTTCGCCGAAGATCGCGCGGAGCAGCTTCTCTTCCGGCGTCATCGGGGTTTCGCCCTTCGGCGTCACCTTGCCCACCAGAATGTCGCCCGCCTGCACGTCGGCGCCGATATAGACGATGCCGGCTTCGTCGAGATTTTTGAGGTTCTCTTCGCCCACATTGGGAATATCGCGGGTGATTTCCTCTGGCCCCAGCTTGGTGTCGCGGGCCATGGTCTCGAATTCCTCGATATGGATCGAGGTGAAGACATCGTCGCGCACGATGCGCTCGGAGATCAGGATCGAGTCCTCGAAATTGTAGCCGTTCCAGGGCATGAAGGCGACCAGCGCGTTCTTGCCCAGGGCCAACTCGCCCAATTGCGTCGACGGACCGTCGCCGATCACGTCGCCCTTCCTCACCACGTCACCGACCTTCACCAGCGGACGCTGGTTGATGCAGGTGGACGCGTTGGAGCGCTGGAACTTGCGCAGGCGATAGATGTCGATGCCCGGCTTGGTGGGATCGGTTTCCTCGGTGGCGCGCACCACGATACGGGTGGCGTCGACCTGATCCACCACGCCAGTACGGCGCGCGGTGATCGCGGCGCCGGAATCCCGGGCCACCACCTCTTCCATGCCGGTGCCGACCAGCGGCGCTTCGGGACGCAGCAACGGCACCGCCTGGCGCTGCATGTTCGAGCCCATGAGCGCGCGGTTGGCGTCGTCATTCTCCAGGAACGGCACCAGCGCCGCGGCCACCGACACCAACTGCTTGGGCGAAACGTCGATGAACTGCACCTGGTCGGGCGTGGTCATCACGAAGTTTCCGCCCTTGCGGCAGGAGACGAGTTCGTCGATCAGGCGGTTGCGGCTGTCGATCGTGGCGTTGGCCTGGGCGATCGTGTACTTCGCCTCTTCCATCGCCGAGAGATAGACCACCTCGTCCGTGAGGTGCTTGTTGATCACCTTGCGGTAGGGGCTCTCGATGAAGCCGTACTTGTTCACCCGCGCATAGGTCGCCAGCGAATTGATCAGGCCGATATTGGGGCCTTCCGGCGTCTCGATCGGGCAGATGCGGCCATAATGGGTGGGATGCACGTCGCGCACTTCGAAGCCGGCGCGCTCGCGGGTAAGACCGCCAGGTCCAAGCGCCGACATGCGGCGCTTGTGGGTGAGTTCCGACAGCGGGTTCTGCTGGTCCATGAATTGCGACAGCTGCGACGAGCCGAAGAATTCACGCACCGCGGCCGCCACCGGCTTGGCGTTGATCAGGTCGTGCGGCATCACGGTGTCGATATCCACCGCGCTACATGCGTTCCTTGATGGCGCGTTCCATGCGCAGCAGGCCGACGCGGAACTGGTTCTCCATCAGCTCGCCCACCGAACGCACCCGGCGATTGCCGAGATTGTCGATGTCGTCGATTTCGCCGCGCCCGTCGCGCAGTTCCGCCAGCGCCTTCAGGATCGCCAGAATGTCTTCCTTGCGCAGCACCCGCATCGTGTCGGGCGCGTCCAGACCCATGCGCATGTTCATCTTGACGCGGCCCACCGCCGAAAGGTCGTAGCGCTCGGAGTCGAAGAAGAGCTGGCCGAACAGGGTCTCGGCCGTGTCCAGCGTGGGCGGCTCGCCCGGGCGCATGACGCGATAGATGTCGATCAGCGCCTGCTCGCGGGAGTGGTTCTTGTCCACCGCCAGCGTGTTGCGGACATAGGCGCCGGTGGTGATGCTGTCGACATTGATGACTTCGACTTCGCTGGAAGCCGGCTTCCTTCAGCGTCGCCAGATTGTCGGCGCGTGAGTTCGTCACCCGCTTCGACATAGATCTCGCCCGTCTCGGGATTGACCATGTCGAGCGCGGAGAAGCGGCCGATCAGTTCGTCTTCGGCGAAGGCGACGGACTTGACGCCCTCTTCCTGCAGCTTGCGCAGGCCGCGCACCGTGATCTTGGCGCCGGCTTCCAGGATGACGTCGCCGGTCTTGGCGTTCTTCCAGTCGGATTGGGTCTTGGCGTTGCGCATCCAGGCCTGGTCGAGCGGCGTGGTCCAGCTGCCGTCCTTCTGACGCTTGAAGGCGATCTTGGAATAGAAATAGGTCAGGATCTCTTCCTGGGTCAGGCCCAGCGCATAGAGCAGCGTCGTCGCCGGCAGCTTGCGGCGGCGGTCGATGCGGACATGGATGATGTCCTTGGCGTCGAATTCGAAATCGAGCCACGAGCCGCGATAGGGAATGACGCGGGCGGCGAACAGCAGCTTGCCCGCGGAATGGGTCTTGCCCTTGTCGTGATCGAAGAACACGCCCGGCGAGCGGTGCATCTGGGAAACGATGACGCGCTCGGTGCCGTTGACGACGAAGGTGCCGTTCTCGGTCATGAAGGGGACGTCGCCCATATAGACGTCCTGCTCCTTGATGTCCTTGACCGACTTGGCGCCGGTTTCCTGGTCCACATCGAACACGATCAGGCGCAGCGTCACCTTGAGCGGCGCGGCATAGGTCATGGAGCGCTGCTGGCACTCCTCGACGTCGTATTTGGGATCCTCGAAATGATAGTCGACATATTCGAGCAGCGAGGATTTCGCTGAAATCCTTGATCGGGAAGACCTGGCGGAACACCGCCTCCAGCCCCTCGTCACCGCGGCCGCCTTCCGGCTTCACCAGCTGCAGGAACTGGTCATAGGAAGTGCGCTGAACCTCGATGAGGTTCGGCATCTGCGCGATCTCGACGATCTTGCCGAAATTCTTGCGCAGCCTTTTGCGTCCGGTGAAGGAGAGAGTCATTCCTTAGGATCCTTTACGGCTGTAGGGCGCCGTTCTGATTGCCGTTGGGTGGGAACCAGCAATTCAAAACCAATGGCGAAAGCCACCAACCCCTTCGGTGCGCGAATCACCGAAGGGGGGCGGGTGAACGAAATATGCACGACAGCGCGGTTTTTCAACCCGCGCTGCCTCCTTCTTACTTCAGCTCGACCTTCGCGCCGGCGTCTTCGAGCTGCTTCTTGATCTTGGCGGCCTCGTCCTTGGAGACATCGGCCTTCACTTCCTTGGGAGCGCCTTCGACCAGGTCCTTGGCTTCCTTGAGGCCCAGGCCCGTGATGGCGCGCACTTCCTTGATCACGTTGATCTTCTTGTCGCCCGCATCGGTCAGAATGACCGTGAATTCGGTCTTTTCGGCGGCCGGAGCAGCGGCGGCGGCAGCCGGAGCGGCGGCCAGCGGCCACCGGAGCGGCGGCGGACACGCCCCACTTGTCTTCCAGAAGCTTGGCGAGGTCCGCGGCTTCCAGGACGGTCAGGGACGACAGGTCTTCAACGAGCTTTTCGATCTTCGACATTTCTTAAGTTCCTTCAGTTTCGGGTTTGGATGTTTACGTTGTCAGGTAGTCGCTTTACGCCGCTTCCTTCTTGGAATAGGCCCCGATAACGCGGGCAAGCTGACCGGCCGGCGCCTGAACGATGCCTGCGATCTTGGTCGCGGGCGCCACAAGCAGGCCCACGATCTTGCCCCGGAGCTCATCGAGCGACGGCAGGGTTGCGAGCGCTTTGACGCCGTTCGCATCCAGATGCCGTCGCTCCGACCGATCCGCCCAGGATCACGAGCTTGTCGTTATCCTTGGCGTAGGCCACCGCCACCTTCGAAGCGGCGATCGGATCATCGCTGACATGCGATGCCGGTCGGCCCCTTGAAGAGTGCGCGATGCCTTCGACGGCCGTTCCTTTCAGAGCGCGCACCGCCAGACGGTTCTTGGCCACACGAAACGACGCCCCGGCCGCGCGCATGCGCGAACGAAGGTCGCTCATCTGAGCCACCGTCATGCCGGAATAGTGGGCGACCACCACAGAGCCGGCCTTCGCGAAGACCCCATTCAGCTCTTCGACGACTTCCGCCTTTTTGGCTTTTTCCACTTTGCTCTCCTTTACGGTCTCGCGTGACGATCCGCGAACCCACCCTGTTGCTTCAAACGCTGCCCCAGGGTCCAAACCCGAAATGGCGAAGCTTGCCTTCGCAAATCCGGTTCCTTCCCTGTCTGTGCTGGAGAATTTTAAGTCCTTCGCCTACGGCTGGACTCCAGCAGTCTCGGACAGTCCCGGCGATCGTCCGCCGGAAGTCATTCAAACTCGTACGCTTGCACGCCACCCGCGCCGACCGAGGCCAGCGCGATCTTCACGCCCGGGCCCATGGTCGAGGAGATGGAAATCTTCTTCATGTAATTGCCCTTGGCGCCCGACGGCTTGGCCTTCAGCACGCTGTCGATGAAGGCCTTCACGTTGGCGACGATGGCGTCTTCGGTGAAGCTCGCCTTGCCGACGCCGGCCTGCACGATGCCCGCCTTTTCGACGCGGAACTCGACCGCGCCGCCCTTGGCGTCCTTGATCGCCTGGGTCACGTCCATGGTCACGGTGCCGACCTTGGGATTGGGCATCAGGTTGCGCGGGCCCAGCACCTTACCGAGCCGGCCGACCATGCCCATCATGTCCGGGCGTGGCGATGCAGCGGTCGAAATCGATCACGCCCTTGTTGACCTGTTCGGCCAGATCTTCGGCGCCGACGATATCGGCGCCCGCCTTCTTGGCTTCTTCGGCCTTGGCGCCCTTGGCGAACACCGCGACGCGCAAGCGAGCGGCCGGTGCCGGAGGGCAGCGAAACCACGCCGCGCACCATCTGGTCGGCATGGCGGGGATCGACGCCCAGATTGAGCGACAATTCGATGGTCTCGTCGAATTTGGCGGTGGCGCGCGCCTTCACCAGCTTCACCGCTTCTTCGACGGAATAGCTCTTGGCGGCGATCGAGGCCTTCGGCGGCCTTCTTGAAACGTTTGGAGGTTGCCATGGCGATTAGTCCCTCACCGTGATGCCCATCGAGCGGGCCGAGCCCTCGATCATCAGCATCGCGTTTTCGATATCGTTGGCGTTGAGGTCCTTCATCTTGGCTTCGGCGATCTGCGCGCACCTGGGCGCGTCGTCACGCTGCCGGCGCTGGTGATGCCCGGGCGTCTTGGAGCCGGACTGTCAGCTTCGCCGCCTTCTTCAGGAAGAACGACGCGGGCGCCGTCTTCATCTCGAAGGTGAAGGACTTGTCCGAGAACACGGTGATGGTCACCGGAATCGGCATGCCCTTTTCCTGGTCCTGGGTCTTGGCGTTGAACGCCTTGCAGAACTCCATGATGTTGAGGCCGCGCTGGCCCAGCGCCGGGCCGATCGGCGGCGACGGATTGGCCGCGCCCGCAGGCACCTGCAATTTGATGTAACCTGTAATCTTCTTTGCCATGTCTCGCCGCCTCCTTTATGCGGTTTAGCGGTTCAAACGGAGCCTGGCTGCGCTCCTCCCGCGGTCGATGCACTCGGACAAGTCCCGTGCAACGTCCAACCGACTCAGACCTTCTCGACCTGCGTGTATTCCAGTTCGACCGGCGTCGCGCGGCCGAAGATCGACACCGCGACCTTGAGGCGCGAGCGGTCCTCGTCCACTTCTTCCACCGTGCCGGTGAAGGAGGTGAAGGGACCGTCCGCCACGCGCACCTGCTCGCCGATCTCGAAGGTGATGGTGGATTTGGGATGCTCCGCGCCCTCGGTCACCTGGTTGAGGATGCGGTCCACTTCGGCCTGGCGCAGCGGCATCGGCTTGTTGTTCTGGCCCAGGAAGCCCGTGACCTTCGGGATGTTCTTCACCAGGTGATAGACCTCGTCGGTCAGCTTGGCCTGCAGCAGGACATAGCCCGGCAGGAATTTGCGCTCGGAATTGACCTTCTGGCCGCGGCGCACCTCGATCACGTCCTCGGTCGGCACGATCACGTCGGCGACGAATTCCTCGAGATCCTGGATCTTGGCCTGGCGGCGGATCTCCTCGGCCACCTTCTTCTCGAAATTCGAGTAGGTGTGGACGATGTACCACTTGGCGTCGGATCGTCTTGGTTCCAGCTTCGCTCATCGCTCTGCCGGCCCCGATCAAAAGCCGCTCGCCATAGGCAAGCAGCGCATCCACGACGAAAAAGAACACCATGGTGAGGCCGACCATGATGAACACCATCATGGTGGTGAGCCAGGTTTCCTTCCAGCTCGGCCAGGTGACCTTCTTCATCTCCGCGGCGCACTTGCTGGAAGAATTCGACCGAGGCCGACGCGGCGCGCGGGCGGCGGCGCATTCCGCTGCCCGCTCCGTCACCCGTCTTTTTCGTCACTTCAGCCATTCGTTCTCTTCGTTCTAACGCTATCTCTCAACTGGCAGGAGTGGAGGGACTCGAACCCACGGCCCTCGGTTTTGGAGACCGATGCTCTACCAACTGAGCTACACTCCTCATGCAGGGCTTCGGCCATTGCGCTTCGCGGCCCTCGTACTGCAGATTCAATTACAATCCCTTGCCGTTCTCGCTTTGCCCTTGCTCGTCCGACCTGGGTTAAGCTACTTACTTGATGATCTTCGCGACGACGCCGGCGCCGACGGTACGGCCGCCTTCGCGGATGGCGAAGCGCAGCTTCTCTTCCATCGCGATCGGGACGATCAGCTCGACTTCGCATCGAGACATTGTCGCCCGGCATCACCATCTCGGTGCCTGCCGGCAGCTTCACGATCCCCGTCACGTCCGTGGTGCGGAAATAGAACTGCGGACGGTAGTTGGTGAAGAACGGCGTGTGACGGCCGCCCTCGTCCTTGGTCAGGATGTAGGCTTCCGCCATGAAGTTGGTGTGCGGCGTCACCGAGCCCGGCTTGGCCAGAACCTGGCCGCGCTCGATGCCTTCGCGCTCGATGCCGCGCAGCAAGCGCGCCGATATTGTCGCCCGCCTGGCCCTGGTCCAGCAGCTTGCGGAACATCTCAACGCCCGTGACCGTGGTCGAAGAGGTCGGCGTGATGCCGATGATCTCCACCGTCTCGCCAACCTTCACGATGCCGCGCTCGACGCGGCCCGTCACAACCGTGCCGCGGCCCGAGATCGAGAACACGTCTTCGATCGGCATCAGGAACGGCTGGTCGATCGGACGCTCCGGCTGGGGGATGTACTCGTCCACCTTCGTCCATCAGCTCCAGGATCGCGTCATGGCCCAGTCTTGGGCTCCTTGTCTTCAAGCGCCATCAGCGCCGAGCCGCGCACGATCGGAATGTCGTCGCCCGGGAACTGGTAGGACTGGACAGAAGCTCGCGCACTTCCATCTCCACCAGATCCAGAAGCTCCGGATCGTCGACCATGTCGCACTTGTTCATGAACACCACCAGCGCCGGCACGCCGACCTGGCGGGCCAGAAGAATGTGCTCGCGGGTCTGCGGCATCGGGCCGTCCGACGCCGACACCACCAGGATCGCGCCGTCCATCTGGGCCGCGCCCGTGATCATGTTCTTCACATAGTCGGCATGGCCGGGGCAGTCGACATGGGCGTAGTGGCGCGCCTTGGTCTCGTACTCCACATGCGCCGTCGAGATCGTGATGCCGCGCGCCTTCTCTTCCGGCGCCTTGTCGATCTGGTCATACGCCGTGAACGTCGCGCCGCCCGTCTCCGCCAACACCTTCGTGATCGCAGCCGTCAACGACGTCTTGCCATGATCAACATGGCCAATCGTCCCGATGTTGCAGTGCGGCTTGTTACGCTCAAACTTTGCTTTACCCATAACCTGAAATTCCTTCGTCTCTTCTCTATCCTCTGTCGCGGCTTCACTTCATGTCCGGCTTTCCTGGCCGCTCTCAAACCGTTGGAGCGGGTGAAGGGAATCGAACCCTCGTCATCAGCTTGGAAGGCTGTTGCTCTACCATTGAGCTACACCCGCCTTATTCGACTTCCTTCTCTTCTCACGCGCCGTCCGGCAGCGATGGTGGAGGGGGTTGGATTCGAACCAACGTAGGCGTAGCCAACGGATTTACAGTCCGTCCCCTTTAGCCACTCGGGCACCCCTCCATTCCAATTTTCCAACTGGTACAACGGGTTGAACCCAATCACCGGCCGGCGCGCAAGCCTCGCCCGTAATAGACCGGACGAGCGAAAATAATGCCTCCAAAAGGTTGGCTGCGGATCGCGGGTTATTGGTCAATCGGCTCTGGGTGTCAAGGGCATAAGCCACAGCGAAAATGGCGGAATTCCGGCCCTTCTGGCCGCATGGCTGGCAACGCCGCCTTGTCCCGGCGCCATCACTTCTTTATAAGCCCCGCCATGCGCCCCAAGCTTCCCGCAAAGACCGCCGCCCAGGCCACGGCCTGGGCCGCCCGGCACATCGCCGCCCGCCCATCGGCTCGCGAAAGCCGGAGCCCGGAAAAGCCGGAAAACTGGCTTTACGGCCTTCATGCCGTCCAGGCGGCCCTGGCCAACCCCCGCCGGAAGCTCCACCGCGCGGTCCTCACCGCCCGCGCCGCCGAGACATCTGGGCGCCAAACTCACTGGGCCGGGTGCGGGTGGAACCGGCCGACGCCGAGGCCATCTCCCGCCTTCTGCCGCCCGGGGCCGTGCATCAGGGGGCCGCCCTGGCCTGCGATCCCCTGCCCGGCCGAGACCTGGACGAGGTCCTGGACAGCCGACCACCGACGGCCGCCGCCGCATCGTGCTGGTGCTGGACCAGCTTTCCGACCCCCACAATGTCGGCGCCATCCTTCGGACCGCCGCCGCCTTCGGCGTCACCGCCGTGGTGGTGCAGGACCGCCATGCCCCGCCGCAATCCGGCGCCCTGGCCAAGGCCGCTTCGGGCGCGCTGGAAACCGTGCCCTATGTCGAAGTGGTGAATATCGCCCGCGCGCTGGACCAGCTTGGCGCGAAGCCGGCTTCTGGCGCGTCGCGCTGGCCGGCGACGGCGAGCAGACGCTCGCCCAAGGGCACTCCGACGGCGATATCGCGCTGGTGCTGGGCTCGGAAGGCGACGGCATCCGCCGCCTGGTGCGCGAGCATTGCGATACCGCCGCCTTCATCCCCATCGACAAGGCGATGGAAAGCCTCAACGTCTCCAACGCCGCGGCGATCGCGCTGTACGAAATGAGGCGGAGATAAAGGCCTCCGCTCCTCTTGCCCACGTGATATTTATGTGAATATAACGGCCCCCGACGCGCCAATTAAAAAAAACGGCGCGCACCAGTGCATTGAGGGGATCTTCCGATGTTTAATTTTTCCGATAATTCGCCGCGCCTGAACTGCGCCACGCGACTGCTTTTGGGCGCCAGCGCCGCCACGTTGGGCCTTGCGCTTGGCGCGCCGGCCATGGCGCAGACCGCGTTGCCGCCGGTGCAGGTCGCAGGGCCAGGCGACGCGGCTATACCGCCGCCAATTCCGCTCTGACCAAACTGCCCGAGCCGCTGCTGGACACGCCCATTTCCGTCACCACCGTCACCCAGCAGTTGATGACACGACCGCGGCGACACCAATCTCAACGACGCCTTGCGCAATGCGCCCAGCATCACCCTGGCAGTCGAATGAATCCAGCTTCATGGGCAATGTTCCCTATATCCGCGGATTTTCCGCGCGCACCGACATGTTCCTGGACGGCATGCGCGATATCGGCATGTATTATCGCGACCCCTTCAACCTGAGCCAGGTCGAAGTGCTGGAAGGACCCGACTCCATCCTGTTCGGGCGCGGCTCGACCGGCGGCGTGGTGGAACAGGACAGCAAGACGCCCCAGCTGGAGCAATTCACCGACGCCAACGTCAGCGGCGGCACCAACTCTCTGGCCGGGCCGACGGCCGATGTGAATATTCCCATCGACGGCTTGGGAACGCCCTGCGGCGCTGCGCGTCAATGTGATGGTCAATACCAACGGGTGGCAGACCGCGATGTCGCGCAATACAACCGCTATGGCGTGGCGCCCAGCCTGGCGCTGGGCCTGGGGACACCGACCCGCCTGACCGTCAGCTATTTTTATCAGACCGAGAACGACACGCCCGATTTCGGCGTGCCCTGGTATTTCGGCAAGCCGGCCGCCGGTGCCGCGCAACAATTATTATGGCTTCCGGAGCGACCGGTAGAAGACCAGCGCCAATATCGGCACGGTCAAACTGGAGCATGACTTCTCCGATTGGCTGACGCTGGACGCCCAGAGCCGCTATGCGGCCTATGATCGCTCTGAGCGCGCGGGCAAGCCGAGCCTGGCGGCGAGCGTCACGACATCAACCCCGCTCAGCTCCGCCGCCGTCTCGCTCAACGACTTCACCTTGAACAGCGTCGAGACGCAATTCCAGAACCAGGTGAACGGGCTGGCCAAATTCGCCACCGGCGATATCCAGCATGACCTGGTCGCGGGAGGCGAATATGATTTCGAAACCTCCGATCCCCGCTATTTCACCAACACCGGGCTGACCAACACGCTGCTCAATCCCGAACGAAAACCAGACCTTTCAGCCCAACCCTCACCTATCAGCGGGTGAATATCAAGACCACCGACCAATACCGAGGGCGCCTATTTCACCGACACGATGAAGCTGGAAGATCAGTGGGAACTGATCCTGGGCGCGCGGGTCGACCGCTTCTCGGTGCATTTCAACGAGCAGGCCTTTTCCGTCGCCGCCGGCGGTCACGGGCGTCGTGACCGCGACCAACGTCAAGAACCGCGAAGACACGCTGCCGAGCTGGCATGGCGCGCTGATCTACAAGCCGGCGGACAACGGCACGCTCTATTTCACCTATGGCACCTCGTTCAATCCGTCCGCCGAGACCTTGGACATCATCAGCAGCTTCACCAGCTTCAGCCTGAACAACGAGAATATCGGGCCGGAGCGGAACCGGACCATCGAGCTTGGCACCAAATGGTCGCTGCTGGACGGCGGCCTGATGGCGAACGCGTCCCTGTTCGAGACCGACAAGGTCAACGCCCGCATTCCCGACCCCAGCCTTCCCGGCTTCAACACGTTGGGCGGCAACCAGCGGGTGCAGGGCTTCGAGATCGATGCTCCAGGGCAAGATCATGGATGGCTGGGATGTCTCGCTGGGCTACGACTATCTCTGCAGCGGCACCACCAAGACCGTTGCCGGCGGTCCGCCGCTGGGATTCCCGCTGCCGTTCACGCCGCACAACAATCTCAAATTCTGGACGACCTACCAGCTCCTGCCGGAACTTGATGATCGGCGGCGGCGGCGAATATGTCGGCTCGCGTTATGCCCAGACCACCGCGCCTATCGAACAGGCGCCCGGCTATCTCGACCTTGGACGCCATGGCCCGATATGCGGTCAGCGACCGGATGGACGTGCAGCTGAATGTCTACAATCTGACCGACAAGCTCTATTATGATATGATGCATTTTGCCTTTGTCGTGCCAGGTGCGGGACGTTCTGCGATGCTGACGCTCAACTATCATTCTTAGGCCTGGCACATCTCGGGCCCACGCAACTGATCAATCCTAGCCGCCGCATGGCGGCTGGGATTTGCGTCCTCGGCCTGCACGGACTTTTGGTGTGGGCACTCATCAGTGAATTTTCGGTTCAGCCGCCCGTACCCCCGCCAGCGATGGTGCAAGTGTCGCTGTTGCCGAAAAAGCTCTTGCCAAAATTCGCGCCGCTGACCTTGCCGCGTTTCTCGCAACAGCCGCAGATCGTGGCGATCGCACCTGTCGTCACCGTCGCGCAGCCGCCTCCGCCCGACACCATCCGCGCCGTGCCGCCTGCGCACGCGCCCGCGCCATCCGGCCAGTCCGGGACCAGCCAAGCCCGCCCCGCCCCCCAGCGATTACCTCAGCCGGCTTGAGGCGCATCTGAACGCCTACAAATACTATCCTGCCGACGCGCGCATCCATCACCTGGAAGGCACGGTGCAGCTGCGCTTCAGCCTGGACCGCGCCGGCCATGTCCTGTCGTTCGACGTGGTGGGAAGCTCCGGTTCAGAGACACTGGACAACGAAGTCCGCGACATGGTGCGCCGCGCCGATCCCTTCCCGCCGATGCCGGCGGATTATCGCGGCGAGACGCTGGACCTCACCGTGCCGGTGGTCTTCGCGGTGCACTGAATTCCGGCGACAAGCTCAAGGTGGGGAGCTCGCGCGGCAACGAATTCAGCTGTCAGCCCAGAAGCGGATCAGATTGTGATAGACGCCCGCCAGCCGCAGCGCCTCGTCATGCTGCGCGCTTCCGGCCCCGCCCAGCTTCTGGACGATGGCGTCGAGCTCATAAAGCAGCGCGCGCCGCTCATTGTCGCGCACCATGCTCTGGATCCAGAAAAAAGATGCCAACCGCACGCCGCGCGTCACCGGCATCACCCGATGGAGGCTGGTGCTGGGATAGAGCACCAGATCGCCCGCATCCAGCTTCACGCTGCGCTGCCCGTAGGTGTCTTCTATCGTCAACTCGCCGCCGTCATAATCGGCGGGATCGCTCAGGAACAGGGTAGCGGACAAATCCGTGCGCACGCGTTCGCTGCTGCCCGCTACCGGCCGCATGCCGCCATCGACATGGCTGCCATAGGCCTGCCCGCCCGCATAGCGGTTGAAAAGAGGCGGCACGATTTTCAGCGGCAGCGCGGCAGAGTGGAATTGCGCGTTGCGTCCCAGCGTCTCGATTATCTTTTGGCCCAGTTGAAGCGCCAGCGGATGCATCTCCGGCAATTGGGCATTGTTCTTCACCCGGGTGGAAAGATAGCCCGCGGTCTCGCGCCCATCGCCCCAGGCCGCGCCGTCCAGCAGGGAGTGGAATTCCTTCACCTGTTCGGGGGTCAGGACTTTGCGAATTTGGATCAGCATGGAGCCTTGATAACGATTCTCAAGAGCGCCGGTCAACCGGCAGCGTTGAGGCAGAACGTCCTTGGGCTATAGTTCACCGTCCGGGGGCGCGAGCAGGAAAGCAAGCCGGATGCGGAAAATCCCATGTCTTCTGGTGATGTTGCTGGCGGCGGCGCCTGCCTGGGCCGATCCCGCCCCGCCCCGAACCCTGGAGGCGAGTTATTCGCTCTCCTTCTGGGACATCGATTTCGGCCATGTCCAATATTCCGACGCGCTGAAGGGCGATTCCTATTCGGCACGGGCCCATTTCGAGACCCGGGGCATGATGGGCTTCTTCTGGAAATCCATCATCGACGCCGCCGCCGAGGGCGGGGTGGACGCGCATGCCGTATCGCCCACTATCTACGACTCCCACTCGCGCACCCGCGACCGGCCCCTGCAACAGGTCAAACTGACTTACGAGAAGGATGAATCATCGGTCTATTTCGATCCGCCGGTGGACCTGATCCGCTTTCCGGTGACGCGGGAGCAGCAGAAGGGCGCGATCGACCCCATGAGCGCCCTGATCTCCATCCTGGCCGGGGTCAGCGCCGATTCGAAGGCGCCATGCGGGACCGGCGCCCAGGTCTTCGACGGGCGGCGGCGTTATGACGTCCAGTTCAGCTATGTCAAGGACGAGAAACTGAGTCCGGATCATGGGCTCTATCAAGGAAACGCCCATCTCTGCGAACTGCATTTCGTGCCGGTCGCGGGCTATCCGCAGCGGCTGGTGATGCAACGGAGTGACCCGCCCAAAATGTTCGCGGACTTCGTTGACGTCGCGGAAACAGGTACGCCCAATGGCCGTTATGTGTTGCCTGTAAAAGTATGGGCGGAAATGAGCCTGGGCACGGTGACGGCGAACCTCGACACCATCAAGCTGGATGGAACGGTGCCGCCACAAATGGCGTCGCGAAGCTGACGCCGACCCCATTTGGAGATTTACCAGGGAGATTATGGTTCCAGCCCGGCCGCAACCGCGATAGAGTAACGGTTCGGACAGTGTTCTCCCCCGTAATCGGAGGCAGCATCACGTCATGACATTCCTTTTTACGCCCGCGTTGTGGCTGCTTTTGGTCGTGCCGCTGCTGGCCGCCGCGTATGTTCTGGTCTCCCGCCGGCGGGAAAAGCACGCTTTCCGCTTCCTTCCCTTGATGGCGGGAACCCGCACGGCGAAACCGGGATGGCGGCGTCATTTGCCGCCTGCCCTGCTCCTGCTGGCGTTGATCGTGCTGATCCTGGCCAGCGCGCGGCCTGCCGCCACAATCACGCTGGCGGCCCGGCGCGGCACCGTCATCCTGGCGATGGACGTGTCAGGCAGCATGCGCGCCGACGATGTCCACCCCACCCGCATCACCGCCGCGCAGATCGCCGCCCGGGCCTTCGTCAAAGACCGGCCCAGCAAGGTGAAGATCGGCATCGTCGCCTTTTCAGGAGCGGCGTTCTTGGTCCAGTCGCCCACGTCCGACAGCGTGGCGCTCAACCAGGCGATCGACAGCCTCACGCCCGAGCGCATGACGGCGATTGGCGCCGCGGTGGTCACATCGCTCCAGACCCTGTTCCCAGCCGTGCGCTTCGACACGATGCTGCCGGGCTTCGGCGGCGAGGAATTCACCAGCGGTTCATCCAATCTGGTCCAAGGCGGCGTGCCCCTGGGCACCAATCCCAAGACCGTGCAAAAGGACGCCGCGAGAATCCAGCCGGTGCAGCCCGGCAGCTTCAAATCCGCCGCCATCATCCTGATGACCGACGGCAAGAACACCGACGGTCCCGATCCCATCGACGCAGCGCGCATTGCATCCAATTTCGGGGTAAGGGTCTTCACTATCGGCTTCGGCACGGCCAATGGCCAGATCCACACCTATTGGGGCCGGACCATGCATGTGATCCTGGATGAAGAGACCCTCAAGAACATGGCCAACATCACCCATGCGCAATATTTCCACGCCCAGACCGAAAAGGAGCTGGCCAACATCTACAAGGACCTCAACACCAAGCTGCAGAACGAGACCGAAACTCGTGAAATAACCGCCTTCTTCGTGGCCGCGGCGCTGCTGTTCACCCTCGCCTCCGTGTCGCTGTCGGTCCTCTGGTTCGGGCGGATCGTGTGATGACGAAGAGATACAGCCATGACGAACTCGCGGTGCGGGTGAAGACACCCGGATGGCGGCTGATGCGGAACAGGGACAATCCCGTCACCGGCACGCTGCAGCATCTGCTCAACCTCACCCACCAGAGGAAAAGGACGGGCGAGCCGCCCGGAATGATCGAGGAGATCGAGACCAGGATCGAATTGGACATGCTGGAAGTGGAGAATCTCTGGCGCTTCCTGGGACTGCCGGTTTGAATTGCGTGCCTGGCGGGCCGGAACCCGAACCTGAATTAGAGGTTATAGACCCAAGGTCCAATCTGGAGGGTTCATGCGCTCTGTATTGCTTTGGGCGATCGGCATTCCGCTCCCCATCATCATCATTCTCTGGCTGGTGACCGGCCACGCCTAGGGCGCGAATTTTCCCGACTTGGCCCAGCCGCGCGGTACGATTCGCCCTGCCTGCGCGCGCTCGCCTTTCCATTCCTTGAGTTCGGACGGCGGGAAATTGCGATTGTTCTCGTCGGTGAGGCCACCCTTCCAGTCGAATGCCACGGCATCGGCCAGCCCGCCATCCTTGTAGCGCTGCAGGATAGACGCCCTGCCCGCGCGCCATCTCCGGCACTTCGGCAAGCGGAATGATCAGCAGCTTGCGGTTTTCGCCGACCACGGCGACGCTATCGCCGCAGGCTGCCCGCGCCACCACGCGCCTCGACGCCGGGCTTCACATTCATCACCCGCTTGCCGTTCTTGGTCATGGCGATGGCGTCGTCTTCATTGGTGATGAAGCCGTGGCCGGAGGTCGGCGCCAACAGCAGCTTGCGGCCCGGCACATGCACGAACATGGTGGCGATGTCGGCCTCGGGCGGCAGATCGATGAAGGTGCGGATCGCTTCGCCATTGCCGCGCCCGCCGGGCAGCTTGCTGCAATCGAGGGTGAAGAAGCGGCCGTCGGTCGCCAGCATCATCAGCCTGTCGGTGGTCTGGGCATGAATCCAGAAGCGATGGCCGTCGCCTTCGCGGTATTTGATCGGCGTCGTTCTCTTCCTGATGGCCCTTGAGCGCCGCGTAGCCACAATTTCTGCGAACAGACGATGGTGATGGGCTCTTTCTCCACCGCGCTCGCCAGCTCCACCGCCTCTTCCGCCAGGGCGGACAATTCCGCCACGTCGCGGGCGCCGGCGATTTCGGTGCGGCGCTTGCCCAGTTGCCGTCTTGCCGCCGAACTTGGCGTCGATCTCCTTGACCTGCTCGATCAGCTTTTCGGACTTCAGCTTCTCGGAACCCAGGAGCTTGGTGAGTTCCTTCTGCTCCTTGGTAAGCGAAGCATGCTCGCCCCGGATCTCCATCTCCTCCAGCTTGCGCAAGGCGCGCAGCCGCATATTGAGGATGGCTTCGGCCTGGTTGTCGGTGAGGCGGAAGGCCTTCATCAGTTTGGGCTTGGGCTCGTCCTCGGTGCGGATGATCTTGATCACCTTGTCGAGGTTGAGATAGACGGCGAGATAGCCTTCCAGCACCTCCAGCCGCGCGGCGATCTTCTCCAGCCGGAAGCGCGAGCGCCGTTCCAGCACCTCGCGGCGGTGATCGACAAAAGCCTGCAGCGCCTGCTTTCAGGCTCATCACCTCGGGCACCAGACCCTTGTCCAGCACATTGAGGTTGAGCGGAATCCGCACTTCCAGGTCGCTCTGGCGGAACAACTGCTCCATCAGAAGATCGGCATCCACGGTGCGGTTCTTGGGCGTCAGAGCACGATGCGGATGTCCTCGGCGCTCTCGTCATGGATGTCGTCGAGCAGCGGCAGCTTCTTCTGGTCCAGCAGTTCGGCGATGCGCTCGATCAGCTTGGCCTTCTGCACCTGGTACGGGAATTTCCGTGACCACGATCTGATAGACGCCGCGCGCGCCTTCTTCCTTTTCCCAGCGCGCGCGCAGGCGAAAGCCGCCGCGGCCCGTCTTGTAGGCCTCGGCGATGGCGGCCTGGTCCTCGACCACGATGCCGCCGGTGGGAAAATCCGGACCCTTGACGAATTTCAGCAGCGACCGGTCCTGGCAATTGGGATTTTCGATCAGGGCGATCAGCGCGCTGCAAAGCTCGCCCAGATTGTGCGGCGGAATGGAGGTCGCCATGCCCACGGCGATGCCCGATGAGCCATTGGCGAGAAGATTGGGGAAGCGCCGCCGGCAGGACCACCGGCTCTTCGTCCTCGCCGTCATAGGTGGCGCGGAAATCCACCGCATTCTCGTCCAGACCCTCCAGCAGGGCCTGGGCGGCTTCGGTGAGACGGCTTTCGGTGTAGCGCATGGCGGCGGCGTTATCGCCATCGACATTGCCGAAATTGCCCTGGCCTTCGATCAGGGGATAACGCAGCGCGAAATCCTGGGCGAGACGCACCAACGCCTCGTAGATCGCCATGTCGCCATGGGGATGATATTTGCCGATTACATCGCCCACCACGCGGGCGCATTTCTTGAAACCGGCGGCGGGATTGAGGCCCAACAGCCGCATGGCATGCAGCAGCCGGCGATGGACCGGCTTCAGCCCGTCGCGCGCATCGGGCAGCGCCCGCTGGGTGATGGTGGAGAGCGCATAGGCCAGATAGCGCTCGGCCAGCGCCCGCGCCAGCGGCTCGGAGCGGATATCGTCTTCTTTGACTTCAGTGGGGGCACCCATAAGGCGGTTTTAGTCCGATTCGCGGCTGGATTTCGTGTGCGGCCAGTGCGTCCAGCCGCACTCTCGCTTGCGGCATTTCGCGGCCATGCGGCTCCAGCACCCGCTCCAGCAGAAAATGGCCGGTGAGCTTCAATCCCGCGCGGGTGTCGGCCAGATCGGGAGCATCGCCCGGGCCCAGGAGAAACTGCGGCAGCGCAAACAGCCGCGCGGCATATTCGGCGCCCGCGCCCGCCGACACCGCCCGCCCCGTGCGCGGCGAAACATAGATAAGATCACTGGCCGCGCCGGTGGCGGCGCATCGGGAAAGATCCAGCCCGAAGCCCAGCGCATCCAGCAGCCCGGCCTCCCAGCGCACATAAAGCGGGCCCCAATGGGCGAAATCGTCCGCCGTCATGGCGTCGAGCAGAATTTCGGCCACGTCATATAAAGGCGCGTGCGCCTGATGCTCCGGCAACGCCGCGCTCGCCACAGCGGAGAAGGCATTGAGCCCGGTCAGGCTCTCGCGGCTTTCCATCAGGATGCCGGCGCGGGCCCGCGCCAGTTCCACCACATAACTGCCCAATTGCTCCGGCAAGCGCGCCCGCCAGGTGGCCGACAGGCCGTTGCCGGGCTGCAGCACCGCGCGCGCTTTTGAGCCACGCACCAGGCCCAGATGGCGGCCATGCTCGCGGGTCAACAGATCGGCGATGATGCCTGTCTCGCCGTAGGGGCGAGAAGAAAGCACGAATGGCCGTATCCGTCCACTCCATTTTTATGGCCCCCATCTGTCCGCCAACGCGGGCAAGCCCGCTAGGCGGACATCTTCCCCCGCCAATGGCTTCGCCATGCCGGGGAAGATGGCCACGACCAAGACGCTCTGCCCTGTTCATGGCGCTATTCTTTCGGATATTCCAGGCCGATCTGCTCGATAATGCTCGCGGTTTTCCGCCCAATCCTCGCGCACTTTGACGAACAGGAACAGATGCACGCGGCGGTCGAACAATTCTTCCATCTCCTTGCGCGCCAACTCGCCGATGATCTTGATGGTCTGGCCGCCCTTGCCCAGCACGATCGCCTTCTGGCCTTCGCGCTGGACGTAAATCACCTGGTCGATGCGGACCGAGCCGTCCTTGCGGTCTTCCCATTTCTCCGTCTCGACCGCGCTGGCATAGGGCAATTCGTCATGCAGGCGGTGATAGATTTTCTCGCGCGTGATCTCGGCGGCGAGCAGGCGCATGGGAATATCGGCGGCCTGGTCCTCGGGATAAAGCCACGGGCCCTCGCGGCATGCGCGCCGCGACCCATTCGGCCACATCGCTGACGCCGTCGCCGTTCAGCGCGCGAAACCAGGAACACGTCCTCGAACACGCCCTCGGCGTGAAATTTCTCCACCAGCGGCAGAAGGTCGGTCGCGCTTCATGCCGTCGATCTTGTTCAGCACCAGCGGCGTCTTCTTGTCTTGCCTGCCTTCAGGCCTTCCAGGATCGCCTCGGTGTCGCGCGCGCCGGGCGACTTGGGATTGGCGGCGAGATCGGCGGCATCCACCACCAGCAGGATGGCATCGGCGTCCTCCGCGCCCGCCCAGGCCGCGCCCACCATGGCGCGATCCAGCCGGCGGCGGGGCCGGAAAATGCCCGGCGTGTCCACGAACACGATCTGGGTCTCGCCCGCCATCGCCACGCCTCTCACGGTCATGCGCGTGGTCTGGACCTTGGGGCTGACGATCGCGACCTTCGATCCCACCAGCGCGTTGGTGAGCGTGGATTTGCCCGCATTGGGCGCGCCGATGATGGCGCAGAAGCCGCAACGTGTGGTCATGGCGTCGACCCGCGCCAGCAATTTCGCCGCCGCATCCTGTTCGGCTTCGCGCTTGGAGCCGCCCTCGCCTGTTTCCGGCGCCTCGCCTTCCACCGAGGCCTCGATCACGAAATGCGGCGCATGGGCCGGGCCGGTGCGCGCCAGTTTCGCGATAGGCGGGCGTCGGCAGGCCGCGGCCCTGCGCCCATTCCTGCAACCGGGTCTTGGCGTCGCGCATTTCCGCGCCCTGGCCGGGATCGTCGAACATCTCGGCCCAGTAGCGCTCGATGAAGCCGCGCGCCGCCGCCATGCCGCCATCCAGATAAAGCGCGGCGATCACCGCTTCGCAGACATCGCTGAGGATCGCGGCCCTGGCCCGGGCACTGTCGAAGCTCGGAGCCGGCCAGCTTGATATAGGCCGGCAAGTCCGCCGCCTCGGCGACGCGGGCGCAGGCCTCGGCGCGCACCAGCGCATGGAACCGCACCGTCAGCGGCGCCTTCGCTTTCGCTGGATAGCGCGCGTGCAGCGTCTCGGCCACGATCAGGCCCAGCACCCGGTCGCCCAGAAATTCCAGCCGCTCATTGGAAAGCGTCGAGGTGGCGCTGGCATGGGTCAGCGCGCGCTTCAGAAGCTCGGGATCGGAAAAGCGATGGCCCAGTTTGTCTTCGAGGGCGACCGAGATCGCGCAAAGCGCTCAGTGGATCGGCGTCAGCAGGCGCGAATAGCGGATGGCGAACGGCCATTTCCAGATTTCCCAGAAGCGCGCGCTGCCATTGGTGGAGAAGAAGCGGAACTCCGCCTTGCCTTCCAGATTTTCGGCCGGGACATAGCCGACTTCGGTGCGGCTGTCGGCGGAATTGTCGCGATTGTCGCCCATCATGAAATAATGGCCCGGCGGCACGATATAGACGTCGGTATTGTCGGCGGGCCCGTCGGGATCGCGGTCCAGCGTCAGATAGCTTTTGCCGCCCGGCAGGGTCTCGCGATATTGCGGCACGTGATGCTCTTCGCCGTCGATGGTCTCGACATAATCGGCGACGCGCACCTTCGGGACCGGCTTGCCGTTCAGCCAGAGCAGCCGTCCTTCATCTGGATGCGGTCGCCGGGCAGTGCCGATCAGCCGCTTGATGAAGTCGGTGGAATTGTCCTGGGGAATTTGAACACGATGACGTCGCCGCGCTGCGGCGTGCGGGTCGAGGAAGCGGCCATGCACGCATGTCGCCGAACGGCCAGCCGCCGAACGGGAAAGGTGTAGCGGCTATAGCCATAGGCGAATTTCTCCACGAACAGATAATCGCCGACCAGCAAGCGTGGCTTCCATCGAGGCGGAGGGAATGTTGAAGGGCTGAAACAGGAAGGTGCGGATCACCACCGCGATCAGGCCGGCATAGATCACGGTCTTGGCCAGCTCGGTCCAGGATTCGCCCTGCCTTGGCCTTGGCTTGGCCGGCGCGGGCGCTGTTTGCTCTGGGTACGGGGTGTCGGCCATGAGTTCCGGTCGCTTGAAGGATCGCGGGACAGAAACGATCCCCGCGCCCCATCCTGTCAAGGATTTCCTTGTTAATTCTCGTTGATCGCCGAGATGATCACGATGGCCTGGGCCAGCGGAAAATCATCGGTGATGGAAAGATCGATCTGGGCCACGTGGCCCGGCGGCGTCATGGCCTGAAGCCGGGCCAGCGCGCCGCCCGTCAGCTTCATGGTGGGCTTGCCGGACGGCAGATTGACCACCCCCATGTCGCGCCAGAAGACGCCGCGGCTCAGGCCCGTGCCCAGCGCCTTGGCGCAGGCCTCCTTGGCGGCAAAACGCTTGGCATAGGAGGCGGCGCGATTGGCGCGCGCGCTCGGACTTGGCGCGCTCGAGTTCGGTGAAGATGCGGGCGATGAAGCGCTCGCCATGCCGCTCCAGGGTCTTCTCGATGCGGCGGATGTCGATCAGGTCAGATGCCTAAGCCCAAGGATCATGCGCGCGCGTCGTCCATCAGGCGGCGCATCTTCTGGATCGAATCGGTCGAGGCCGACGAAGATCGCCTCGCCGATCAGGAAATGGCCGATATTGAGTTCGCGGATATGCGGAGATCGCGGCGATCGGGTTCACATTGTCATAGGTGAGGCCATGGCCGGCATGAATTTCCAGGCCGATGATCGGCGCCGAACTCGGCCGCATTGTGAATTTGCTTCAGCAGCTTTTCGCTGTTCCGCGCCCGTGGCATTGGCATAGGCGCCGGTGTGCAGTTCCACCACCGGCGCGCCCAAGTGCCTGCGACGCGTCGAGCTGGCTTGCGGTCGGGCTCGATGAACATCGAGACGCGGATGCCGGCATCGGCCAGCGCGCCGACGATGGGCTTCAGCCGGGCGAAATGACCGACCACATCGATGCCGCCTTCGGTGGTGCGCTCTTCGCGCTTCTCCGGCACGATGCAGGCGGCATGCGGCCGCGCCTTGAGCGCGATGGCCAGCATCTCCTCGGTGGCGGCCATTTCCAGATTGAGCGGAATTTCCAGCTCGCGCGACAGCCGCGCGATATCCTCGTCGGAGATATGGCGGCGGTCCTCGCGCAGATGCGCGGTGATGCCGTCGGCGCCCGCCTCCTGCGCCAGATCAGCGCGGCGCGCATCGGATCGGGATTGTCGCCGCCCCGCGCATTGCGCACGGTGGCGACGTGATCGATATTGACGCCCAGGCGAAGCGGATTTCACGCCGCGTCTCTCCTATTCCGCCAAGCCCTCGGCTGCCCGGCTTTACCGCGGGAATGTTGCGCAGATGCGGCGGCAGCTTGTCGGCCGGCCAGGCCGGCACTTTCCATTCCGCCAGCGCGATCAGCGGCACGCCGACCTTGGCCTTGCCGCCGAGCGGTCGATCAGGCAGCAGGCCGCCACCACCTTGGCGCCGGTCGCCTTGATCGCGGCGATGCATTCGCGCGACGAGACGCCGGTGGAGACGATGTCTTCCACCATCAGCACCTTCTGGCCCTTCTTGAGGGTGAAATTGCGGCGCAGCTGGAACTTGCCGTCCACCCGCTCGACATACATGGCGGGCAGGCCAAGCTGGCGGCCCATCTCATAGCCCGGCACGATGCCGCCCACCGCCGGCGAGACGATGGCGGTGATCTCGTCCTTCACTTCCTTGCGCACTTTTGCGGCCAGCGCCTTGCACAAGTTTGGCGGTGCGCTTGGCGTCCTGGAACACCAGCGCCTTCTGCAGGAATTTGTCGGAGTGAAGCCCGCTCGACAGGATGAAATGGCCCTCGAGCAGAGCGCCCGATTTCTTGAATTCGTTCAAAACCTGATCGACGTTCACGTATCCCCTTCATGACTTGTTTCCGGATGCTCGGCTTCGCGCACGCGGTCGACCAATTCGACCGCATTGTTCACCCGTAGCGCACCCACGATGTTCTGCAAATGGGCGACGTCGCGCACTTCGATGTCCATCGATGAATTCGAAGAAGAGCGGATTGCGCGCCGTCACCTTCATGTTGAAGATGTTGCCGCCATTGGCGGCGATCACCGTCATCACCGCGCCAGGCTGCCCGGCTCGTTCTTCACCCGCACCGCGACGCGCGCCACCGACGGGCCGCGCTCGGCGGCATTGCGGCCCCAGCTCACGTCCAGCCAGTCGTCCATGTTCTGCGCCTTGTCGAGCTCGGCGCAATCGATGGTGTGGACGATCGACGCCCTCGCCCGGCGTCATCAGGCCGACGATGCGGTCGCCCGGCAGGGATGGCAGCATGGGCCAAGCGTATAGGCGATGCCTTCGGTCAGGCCGCGGATGGAGATCGGCTTGGTGGGCGCCAGGTCGGCGGGGCCGCCTGCTTGATGCGCGCTCTTGTCGGCGCGCTTGAGTTCGGGAAACACCGCCGCCAGCACTTCGCGGCCGCGCAGCGCGCCGCGCCCGACATCGGCATAGACATCCTCGGCCTTGGCGAGGCGCAGCTTCTTGGCCACTTCGCCGATCGCCTTCTCGCTCAACTCGGCGCCCTGCTCGGCGAAGGTCTTTTCCAGGATCTTCTGCCCCAGCTTCACATGCTCGTCGCGCTGGGCGTGGCGCAGATAGCGGCGGATCTCGGCCCGCGCCCGGCCCGTGACCACGAACTGCTCCCAAAGCGGCGACGGCGTCGGATTCCTTGGTGGAGATGATTTCCACCTGGTCGCCGTTGCGCAGCGGCGTGTGCAGCGGCACATGCCCGCCATTCACCTTGGCGCCGACCGCGGTGTGGCCCAGATCGGTATGCACCGCATAGGCGAAATCGATCGGCGTGGCGCCGCGCGGCAGCGAGATCAGGCTGCCCTTGGGCGTGAAGCAGAAGACCTGGTCCTGCGTACATGTTGAGGCGGGAATTCTCCAGCACCTCCTCGGCGCTGTCGCCGCGCTCCAGCAGATCCACCATGTCGCGCAGCCAGCCATAGGCCGCGCTGTCGTCGCCCTTGTCGGGCACATGCTCGCGATAGCGCCAATGCGCGGCCACGCCGCGTTCGGCCACGTCGTGCATTTCCTGGGTGCGGATCTGGATTTCCACCCGCTGCTTTTCCGGCCCCATCACCGTGGTGTGGATGGAGCGGTAGCCATTGGTCTTGGGCGTGGAGATGAAATCCTTGAAGCGCTCCGGCACCATCTGCCAGTTGGTGTGGATGATGCCCAGCGCGCGATAGCAATCCGCCGTGTCCTTGACGATGACGCGGAAGCCGAAAATGTCGGACAACTGCTCGAAATTGCAGCTTCTTGGTCTGGAGCTTGCGCCAGATCGAAAAAGGCCGCTTGCCCCGGCCATAGACCCAGGCGTCCAGGTCATGCTCGGCCAGCTTGCGCTTGAGCTGGTCGGCGATGCGGCCCACCCGGTCGCCGCCCACCATGTCGATGCGGGCGAAATGGGTGACGATGGAATTGCGCGCTTCGGGATCGAGTTCGGCGAAGGCCAGATCTTCCAGCTCCTCGCGCATATTCTGCATGCCGATGCGGCCGGCCAGCGGCGCATAGATGTCGACCGTCTCCTGGGCGATGCGGCGGCGCTTGTCGGCGCTGGTCGATGAAGCCCAGGGTGCGCATATTGTGCAGCCGGTCGGCCAGCTTCACCAGCAGCACGCGGATGTCGCTGGTGATGGCCAGCATCAGCTTGCGGAAATTCTCGGCCTGCTTGGTGCGCTCGGAAAAAAGTTCGAGCTGGGAGAGCTTGGTGACGCCGTCCACCAGGCCGGCGATCTCGTCGCCGAAATTCTTCTTGATGTCGTCAAAGGTGACCAGCGTGTCCTCGATCGTGTCGTGCAGCAGCGCGGTGACGATGGTGGGGACGTCGAGCTTGAGCTCGGTCAGGATGGCCGCCACTTCCAGCGGATGGGCGAAATAGGGATCGCCCGAGGCGCGGAACTGCTTGCCATGCGCCGTCATGGCATAGACATAGGCCTTGTTGAGCAGGGCCTCGTCGGCCTGCGGGTCATAGGCCGTCACCCGCTCCACCAGGTCGGTCTGGCGCATCAGCTTGCGGCGGCCGCGATTGAGCCCGAAGGCCGCAGCGACAGCGGCAGCAGATCCCGCCGGTCTCGTGCCGGCTGGCTGGGAACAGATGGGGCACTCATACGGCCAGTATATAGGGAATTCTGGCTTTTTCCGCTACCAGAGACTGCGGCGAATTTGAGGATTGGCGCTCGTAGCGCGCCTGCCGCTCGCCCGAGCTCGCGGCGTTCGCTACTCAAAACGGTCCACCGGACCGTTTTGCCCGCCTAAAGGCGGTCGTGGCTCACTCTTCGTAGTCGGCCTCAGGTTCGGGCTGCGGCTCGGCGCGGCGCTGGGCTTCGGTGGTCAGCGCGCGCAGCAGCTCTTCTTCCGTCACCTGGCGATGCGAGGGATCCTCGCGGTCGTCGGCCTCCGGGCGGGTCTCTTCCGGCTCGTCCACTTCGGCATGCTTCTGCAGCGAGCGGATATAGTCTTCCTTGACCTCGTCGGGCTTCAGCGACTTGGCCGCGATTTCGCGCAGCGCCACCACGGGGTTCTTGTCGCGGTCGCGTTCCAGCATGGGCTCGGCGCCGCCGGAGAGCTGGCGGGCGCGAAAGCCCGCCGCCAGCACCAGATCAAAGCGGTTCGGAATCTTGTCAACGCAATCTTCGACCGTGACGCGAGCCATGGTAGTCCTTTTAAGTCAGCAAGTTACGGGACAGTCCTGGAAGCTGGACTTCAGGCCCATAACGGGGATTTCGGGCGAGCCACATACATAAAAACCCCGATTCCAGCAAGACAATTGCGACAAGCTAGCCCAGCGCCCGCAAGCAAGGCTTCCACCGTCTGCCCGGTTACGGGATGGCGCCAGCCGGGGGCAATTTCGGCCAAAGGCTCCAGGACAAAGCGGCGGAAAGCCATCCGGGGATGGGGCAGCTCCACCTCGTCATTCTCCACCCGGCCCTGATAATCCATCAGGTCCAGATCCAGGGTCCGGGGCGCATTGGGCGCGGAACGCTTGCGCCCGAATGCAGTTTCCACTTCATGCAAAAGTCCCAATAGAGCAAAGGGTTGGAGTTGGGTTTCGATCTCCGCCACCGCATTGATGAAGGGCGGATCGGCGGGATCGGGCCAAGCCTGGGTCTGATGAAAGCGGGAAAGGGCCAAAATCCTTACTCCCCGCGCCTTCGAGGGCCGCCAGAGCGGCTTTGAGGGTCACCTCCGGCGAGCCCGGCGGACGACGGAATATTGGCGCCTAGCGCAATGAGGATTTTGGGCGTTTCGCCCCGGATTTCGGGGGGCTCCTTCGGGATCCGGTTTTTTGGAGGCCATTATGCTTTTCTATCCGTCCGAAAAACTCGCTCTGTTCATCGACGGCGCCAATCTTTACGGCGCGGCCAAGGGCCTTCAATTCGACATCGACTATAAGCGGCTTCTGGAACTGTTCGCGCGCAAGGGCACCCTGGTGCGCGCCTTCTATTATACCGCGGTGGCCGAGGACCAGGAATTCTCGCCGCTGCGCCCGCTGGTGGACTGGCTGGATTATAACGGCTTCTCGGTGGTGACCAAGCCGCTCAAGGAATTCACCGACGCCCAGGGCCGCCGCCGCGTCAAAGGCAATATGGACATCGAGCTCGCCATCGACGTGATGGAGATGTCGGCCTATGTCGATCATGTGGTGATCTTCTCCGGCGACGGCGATTTCCGCCGCCTGGTGGAGGCGGTGCAGCGGAGGGGCCGCCGGGTCTCGGTGGTCTCCACCATCCGCACCCAGCCGCCCATGGTGGCCGACGAACTGCGCCGCCAGGCCGACAATTTCATCGAGCTGGACGAACTCAAGAGCCAGATCGCGCGCGAAGGCGGCAAGACGCCCCAGTTTGCGCCCGCCGCCATGAATCCGGTTAAGCGGAGCGGGTGAAAAAACCCGCTCGCACCGCCGCACGATTGTCCGCTCTGCCCCAGGCTGGCCGCCTTTCGCGCGGACAACCGCAAGAAGCATCCCGACTGGTTCAATGGGCCGGTGCCCAGTTTCGGGCCGCTGACGGCGCGGCTGCTGATCGCGGGCCTGGCGCCCGGCCTTCAGGGCGCCAACCGCACCGGACGGCCCTTCACCGGCGACTGGGCGGGCGATCTGCTCTACGAGACCCTGCTCAAGCTGGGGCTGGCGAAGGGCATTTATGAAGAGCGCGCCGACGACACGCTGGAACTGGTCGACTGCCGCATCGCCAATTCGGTGCGCTGCGTGCCGCCGCAGAACAAGCCGGTGCCCGCCGAGATCAAGACCTGCCGCCAATTCCTGATTCGCGAATTGGAGACCCTGCCCAACGTCAAAGTGATCCTGGCGCTGGGCAAGATCGCCCATGACTCGGTGTGCGACGCGCTGGGCGCGAGGAAGGCGCGCGCATCCCTTCAAGCATGGCGTGAGTCTATGAGATCGGGAAAATTCACGCTGATCTCGAGCTATCACTGCTCGCGCTACAACACCAATACCGGCGTGCTCACCACCGAGATGTTCGAGATCGTGGTGGCGAAGGCGAAGAAGCTAGCCGCGATTGCGTAACAGCCGCGCCTTGTCGCGCTGCCAGTCGCGCTGCTTTTCGGTTTCGCGCTTGTCGTGCAGCTTCTTGCCCTTGGCGACGCCCAGTTCCAGCTTGGCGATGCCCTTGGGATTGAAATACATCTTGAGCGGGATCAGCGTCATGCCTTCGCGCTGTGCCGCCGACCGACAATTTGGCGATCTCGGACTTGCGCACCAGCAGTTTGCGGGTCCGCTTGGGCTCGTGATTGAAGCGGCTGGCCTGGGTGTATTCGGGGATATAGGCGTTCACCAGGAAGATCTCGCCATCCTTGGCGTGGGCATAGCTTTCGCGCGATGGTGGCCTTGCCGTTGCGCAGCGACTTCACTTCCGAGCCGGTCAGCATGATGCCCGCTTCCAGCGTCGCGTCGATCGCATAGGCGTAGCGCGCCTTGCGGTTGTCGGCGATGATCTTGGTGCCGTCGTCTTTCTTCTTGGCCATCAGACCTTGAGGCCCAGGCCCTTCATCGCCTCTTTGACCTTGGCGCGGCCGGCTTCGGTGGCTTCCACCAGCGGCAGGCGCACTTCCGGCGTGCAATGGCCCAGCAGCGAGACGCCATATTTCACCGGCGCGGGGCTGGGCTCGCAGAACATCGCGTCATGCAGCGGCATCAGCTTGTCCTGCAGCTCGCGGGCGCGGTCGTAATTGCCGTGCAGGCAGGCGTCCTGGAATTCGGCGCAGAGCTTGGGCGCGACATTCGCCGTCACCGAGATGCAGCCATGGCCGCCATGCGCCATGTAGCCCAGCGCGGTGCCGTCCTCGCCCGAGACCATGCGCCAGCCCTTGCCGCAGGCGTTCCGCTCGCGCGTGGGCCGCATCAGGTTGGCGGTGGCGTCCTTGACGCCGATGATGTCGGGATGCTCCGACAGACGCGCCATGGTCTCGACGCTGATCTCGACGATGGCGCGGCCGGGGATGTTGTAGAGCAGGATGGGGATATCCACCGCCTCGGCCATCGCCTTGAAATGGCGGTACTGACCTTCCTGCGACGGCTTGTTGTAATAGCCGGTGACCGACAGCACCGCGTCGGCGCCCACCTCCTTGGCGTGGCGGTGCAGCGAGATCGCTTCGTCGGTGGAATTGGAGCCGGCGCCCGCGATCACCGGCACGCGCCCGCCGGCTTCCTCGACGCAGATCTCGATCACCCGCATATGCTCCTCATGGCTGAGGGTGGGCGATTCGCCGGTGGTGCCGCAGGGCACCAGGCCCTGGCTGCCCTGCTCGATCTGCCAGGAGACGAGCTTGCGGAACGCGGCCTCGTCGACCTTGCCGTTCTTCATCGGCGTGATCAGGGCGGGAATGGAGCCTTTGATGCGCTCGCGCACGCTGGTCATGGGGAAAGTTCCGTCGTATCACTTATCAGTTCAGCCCGTCTCATTATGGCCTTGAATTGTGGCTTCCGTCTAAGCTGAACTTGGATATTCAACAAGCATGGCTTTGCTACCGCCATGGGTCTGAAGCATATCGGCGTCGCCGTTGCCGCTCTTCTGGCGGCGGCCGGGTCGAGCTGGGCCAGAGCGCGCGCGCAGGCGACCGCAGCCGTCCCCGACAGCCGGCGCCGGTCGATCGCCCGGCCCGCGACATCCATGTCCTCTCCGCCGCCGATCATCGATATTTTCACCCGCGCCTTCGCCGCCGCCGCCGAAGGCGACTGGAGCAAGGCGCTGGCGCTGGGCAACCAGGGCCACGACACGGCCGCGCGCCAGCTGCTGCAATGGCGCTATGCGCTGGACCGCAACAGCGGCGCCAAATTCGCCGACATCGATGCGGTGATGAAAATGGCGGCCGGCTGGCCGCTGCCGGGCCTCGCTCTATGCCCGCGCCGAAGCCGCCATCACGCCGCGACATGTCCGCCGACGCCAGATCCTGCAATGGTTCGCCGGCCGCACGCCCGCCTCCCCCATCGGCCGACATCCGGCTGGGCGAAGCGATGGCGGCGAGCGGCGACAAGCCGCCCAAGGCGCGCGACCTGATCCGCCGGGGCTGGAGCGAAGGCAGCTTCGACGAATTCACCGAGGACGACATCCTGCGCCCAGGACACGACCTATCTGACGCCGGAAACCGACCGGGCGCGGCTGGATGCGCTGCTATGGCGGGGCGATGATCGCCGGCGCGCGGCGGCAGATGAGCGCGGGTGGATTCGCGCAGCGCCGCAATCGCCCGCGCCCGCATCGCGCTGGCGGACGGCTTGGCCCGTGGCCGCCCGGCGCTGGCGCGGTCGCAGGGCTCCAGCGATCCCGCGCTGCTGTTCGACTGGGCGCGGGCGCTTGCGCGCCGACCACCAGGATGCCGAGGCCCATGCCATGCTGCTGCGGATCGAGCCCGCCGGCCTTGCCCGCGATCATACCCAGCGCTGGTGGAACGAAGTGGCGATCCAGGCGCGCGACGCCCTGGCGGACGGCGACACCAAGCTGGCGCTGCAGCTGGTCGACCACGCCGAGGTGCCGGTCGGCGACCAATATGTCGACCAGCAATTCCTGGTCGGCTTCATCGCGCTGCGCTTTCTGCAGGATGCCGGAGCGCGCGCTGACCTATTTCCAGCGCCTCGCCAACAATGTCACCCGGCCGATCAGCAAATCGCGGGGCGAATATTGGCAGGGCCGCGCCTATGAGGCCTTGGGAAATCCCGCCCAGGCCTATGTCCATTACCGCCTGGCCGCGGCCTATCCCGAAACTTTCTATGGCCAGCTCGCCATCGCCCGGACGGAAAGTCGCGCCGGTCCTGCACCTGAACGATACCATGGTCGAGGCCGTCGCCAAGAGCGAGATCGAGAACGACCCCCTGATGCCGCAGATGCGGGTCCTGGCCGATCTGGGCCAGATGACCTGATCTGCGCCTGTTCGCCGAGCGCGAAGCCGCAGATCTATTCCTCGCCGCCGCATCTCAAGGCCATTCCTGGAGACCTTGACCGATTGGGGTTATCGCCGAGATCGCGGTGCGCCTGGCCAAGGAAGCGAGCTATGCCGGCGTCTAGATGCTGGACTTACACCTTCCCCTCCATCCGGCCTGCCGGCCTATCCAGGCGCCGGGACCGGCGCCGAGCCCGCCGCTGGTGCTTGCCCTGATCCGGCAGGAAACCGAATTCGATCCCGATGCGGTTTCCAGCGCCGGCGCCATGGGGCTGATGCAGGTGATGCTGTCGGCCGCCAAAGGCTCGGCCAAGGCGGCGGGGCTGCCCTACCGGCCGGGCGATCTCCTGACCGACACGGAATACAATATCCAGCTGGGCATGATCGAATTTGCCAGCCATTACGCCAGGCTGGAACGGCTCGCTGGTGCTGGCGATAGCCGGCTACAATGCCGGGCCCGGCAATGTGCGGAAATGGCTGGCGGCCAATGGCGATCCCCGCGACGGCAAGGTGGATGCGATCGACTGGATCGAGCAGATCCCGTTCGGCGAGACCCGCAATTATGTCCAGCGGGTGCTGGAGAATATGGAAGTCTACCAGAACCGGCTGGCGGGACGCGACATGCCGCTCACATCATGACCGATCTCTATGCGCCGGCGTCGCCGCCGCGCCAGGCGGTGCTGAGCCCGCCACCGGCGCCGCGCCGACACGCTACCGGCACCTGCGCGCAGGCGACAAACTAGCACGTTAGCCTACTTGAAGATATTGAGCCATTCGCGGGCAAGTTTTTGCGCCTGCGCGATCTGGCCGGCATTCATCTCTTCCGCGATCTGGTTGCGCCAGCCCTTGGCCTCGTTGATGCCGCGCATCGCGGCGAGATTGAACCATTTGTGGGCGGCGACGTAATCCTGCGCCACGCCCTGGCCGGTGGAATAGGCCAGACCCAGATTGTAAAGCGCTTCGGCGCGCCCGGTACGGGCCTCGCTGCTCATATTGCGCCAATGAATCCATGTCGATGCACGCCACGATAGTCCCCCTTCCCCAACTACACGCCCGCGAATCTCCTTTTTTGTTTTTCGCGTGGGATGATGGTGAAGGCAAAGAAACTAAGACGCGGTAAACGCGGATTAGCCCTACTGCTTAAAGGACATTAGGGATGGACAAAGAAATCATTAACCCCGATCTGCCCGCAACGCGGTCGCATCTAATGTACTTATCGCTGGCAACTTGGTCGCGCCCCGCCTCCCCTTCGGCGCGAAGCGCCTTGAAGGGGAGGTGGCCGTGGCACGCTCGCGAGCGTGCGAAGGCCGGAGGGGATCAAAAAACAGCTATCTGGCGCGCTGGCCGAACAGGATCTTCTTCTGCTCTTCCGTCATGGGCTTGCGCAGTTCGGCGCCCAGCTCAAAGCCCTTCTTCACCGCGGGGCGCGCCGCCATCCGCTCCTGCCAGGCCTTGAGATGGGGGAATTCGTCCAGCTGCTGGAAATTCATCGCCGCCACCACCCAGCCCCAGCAGGCGATGTCGGCGATGGAATAGGCCCCGGCCAGGAATTTGCGGCTCGCCAGCCGCTTGTTCATCACCCCGAACAGGCGATGCACCTCGTCGGCGTAGCGCTTCTTGGCATAGGTGAGGTCTTCCTTGGAGTAATTGAGGAAATGGTTGGCCTGTCCCGCCATCGGCCCAAGGCCGCCCACCTGCCAGAACAGCCATTCCTCGACCTGGACCTTGCCGCGCTCGTCGGCGGGATAGAACTTGCCGCTCTTGCGCCCCAGATATTGCAGGATGGCGCCGGACTCGAAGACCGAGATCGGCCGCCCCCCGGGCCGTCGGGATCGACGATCGCCGGCATGCGGTTGTTGGGCGAGATTTTGAGGAAAGCGGGCTCGAACTGCTCGCCCTTGCCGATATTCACCGGCTTCAGCACGTAGGGAAGCTTCATCTCCTCCAGCGCGATGGAGATTTTCCAGCCATTGGGGGTGGGCCAGTAATAGAGCTCGATGGGCTTGGCCGTCATTTTTTTCGGCTTCTTCGCGGACTTCTTCGACGGCTTCTTGACGGCTTTCTGCTTCTTGCGGCGCGGGGCCATAGACAACTCCGGATTGGTTCGCGGCCATCGTGTCATTTTTCGTGAGCACGCTCTAGCGCATCATCCCTGCTTACATCGCAAACCCCGTTTGCGGAGCAGTCCCATGTTGCCGGAGAGGGGTTCGGGGATAACCGCCGGCCGCTCGCTTTGGCTCGCGGGCTGCGGCGTTCATCGCTTTCGCAGGTCCCCCGGACCTGCTCACCCGCTTTGCGGGCCGCTCTTTACCCCCAAAACGGGCTTGGCCGCGGACCCCCGAAGGCATACGCCCTCAAGTCCGCGGCCATAACCTTTGCCATCGGAAAGTCCCCGAGAGGGACCCCCGTGTAGTCAAATTGACCTAAGGTCAATCAGACTATTTCTTCCTCTTCTTCTTGGAGGCCTTCTTCTTCGTGGCCTTCTTGGCCTTTTTCTTCGCAGCCATGATCAACTCCTCTATCGTTTGTTCGGGTCAGAGCGACTTAGGTCACCCCCCAAAACGTGAACAATATGAAAGACTTGCATTTGAAAATGCAACTCCACCCGGCCTTTTCCGAAAGGCCGGATTTTCTGCGAAATGCATAAAACCCCTATTTTTATTGGGTTAAATTCATCATTCTGTGTACGGATGATTTTCGAGCGTTTCAAAGGGTGATTTGGGCGGTTTGCGCATTTTTGCACGAATCACCCCTCGTCGGGCAAATTGAGTCGCTCCTTGAGAGCGGCGTTGACCGCGCCGGATTCGCTTTGCCGCCGGTCTGCTTTCATCACCTGACCGACGAACCATGCGGCGAGTTTCGGTTTGGCCTTCACCTCTTCCACCTTGTCGGGATTCGCGGCGATCACTGCTTCGATCGCGGCATCGATCGCGCCGGTGTCGGTGACCTGCCGCAGACCCGCGTGCTTCGACGATGGCGCGCGGGTCGCCGCCTTCGCTCCACACGATGTCGAGCAGGTCCTTGGCGATCTTGCCGGAGATGGTCTGGTCGGAAATCATCGCCACGATGGCGTTGTTGGCCGCCGCGGTGACCGGGACCTGCGCAATGGACAGGCCATCGCGGTTGAGCCGGCCCAAGTATCTCGTTGTTCAGCCAGTTGGCGGCCGCCTTGGCGTCCACGCCCTTGGCCAGCTGCTTCGTAATAATCCGCGAGCTCGCGTTCGGCGACCAGCACCGAGGCGTCATAGGCCGACAGTCCCATCGCCATGAAGCGCGCTTTCTTCTCGTCCGGCAGTTCGGGCAGGGATTTCTCGATCTCCTCCACCCAGGCTTCGCATCCAACTCCAGCGGCAACAGGTCGGGATCGGGGAAATAGCGATAGTCGTGCGCCTCTTCCTTGGAGCGCATGGAGCGGGTTTCGCCCATGCTTGGCGTCGAACAGGCGGGTTTCCTGCCTGATCGTGCCGCCGCCTTCGATGATCTCGACCTGGCGGCGGGCCTCGTATTCCACCGCCTGGGCGATGAAGCGCATGGAATTGACGTTCTTGATCTCGCAGCGCGTGCCCAGATGCTTGAAGTCGCCGCTCTCGCGGAATTTCTCATAGCCGCCCACCCGGCAGACCGAGACATTGACGTCGGCCCGCATCGAGCCTTCGTCCATATTGCCGTCGCAGGTGCCCAGATAGCGCACGATCGCGCGCAATTTGCGCAGGAAGGCCGCCGCTTCTTCCGACGAGCGCATGTGCGGCTTGGTGACGATCTCCATCAGGGCGATGCCGGAGCGGTTGAGGTCGACATAGGAATTGTCGGGATGCTGGTCGTGCAGGCTTTTGCCCGCATCCTGCTCCAGATGCAGGCGCTCGATCCCCACCTGCGGCTTTCGCCGTCCTTGAGGTCGATGATGACTTCGCCCTCGCCCACGATGGGGTTCTTGTACTGGCTGATCTGATAGCCCTGGGGCAGGTCGGGATAGAAATAATTCTTGCGGTCGAAAATGCTGGTCAGATTGATCTTCGCCTTCAGGCCCAGCCCGGTGCGCACCGCCTGCTCGACGCATTTCTCGTTGATCACCGGCAGCATGCCCGGCATGCCGGCATCGATGAAGGTGACCTGGCTGTTGGGCTCGGCGCCGAATTCGGTCGAGGCGCCGGAGAACAGCTTGGACTTGGACAGGACCTGGGCATGGACCTCCATGCCGATGACGATTTCCCAGTCGCCGGTCTGGCCCTTGATCAGCTTGGACGGATTCGTCTGGGGCGCGTTCATGCCGCCCTCCACCAATTGGCCGGCTTGTGGATGAAATTCGGCGGCCTCTTCGATCGCCGGGCCGGCGCGCAGGATCGTGCCTTCATCGAAGGCCTTGCCGATCAGCTGCAGGCCCAGCGGCAAGCCGTGTCCGGTCAGGCCCGCCGGCACCGAAAGCCCGGGCAGGCCCGCCAGATTGACGGTCACGGTGAAGACGTCGTTGCAGATACATCGAGACCGGATCGGCGGTCTTCTCGCCGACGCCGAAGGCCGGGCCGGGCGTGGCGGGGGTCAGCAGCACGTCGCATCTCTCGAAGGCCTGCGTCGAAGTCGCGCGTGATCAGGGTGCGCAGCTTCTGGGCGCGGGCATAATAGGCATCGTAATAGCCGGCCGACAGCACATAGGTGCCGATCAGGATGCGGCGCTGCACTTCGGCGCCGAAACCTTCGGCGCGGCTTTTCTCGTAAAGATCGGTGATGTCGCGGACGTCCTTGGCGCGATGGCCGAAGCGCACGCCGTCATAGCGGGCCAGGTTGGACGAGGCCTCCGCCGGCGCGACGATATAATAAGTGGGCAGCGCATATTTGGTGTGCGGCAGCGAGACCTCGACGATCTCCGCGCCCTGCGCCTTCAGCCATTCCGCGCCCTTGTCCCACAGGGCGCTCGATCTCCGGCGGGCGCGCCGTCGATGCGGTATTCCTTGGGGATGCCGACGCGCAGGCCCTTGATGCCGCCTTCCAGCTGCTTCTCGTAATCCGGCACCGGCATATCGACGCTGGTGGAATCCTTGGGGTCCACGCTCGCCATGCTGCTCAGCAGGATCGCGGCGTCCCGCACCGTCTTGGTCATGGGCCCGGCCTGGTCCAGCGACGAGGCGAAGGCGACGATGCCCCAGCGCGAGCAGCGGCCATAGGTCGGCTTGAGGCCGACGATGCCGGTGACCGCGGCGGGCTGGCGGATCGAGCCGCCGGTGTCGGTGCCGGTGGCGGCAAGGCAAAGATCGCCCGCCACCGCGGCGGCCGAACCGCCCGACGAACCGCCGGGCACCAGATTGGCGTTGGAGTTCCTGGCGCGCCAGGGATTGAACACCGGGCCCGAAGGCGCTGGTCTCGTTCGACGAGCCCATGGCGAACTCGTCCATGTTGGTCTTGCCCAGCATCACCGCGCCGGCATTCCACAGATTCTGGGTCACGGTGGATTCATAAGGCGGCACGAAATTGCCCAGGATCTTGCTGCCCGCCGTGGTCCTCACGCCCTTGGTGCAGAACAGATCCTTGATCGCCAGCGGCAGGCCTTCCAGCGCGCCGCCCTCGCCCTTCGCCAGCCGCGCGTCGGAGGCCTCCGCCATCTCCAGCGCGCGCTCCGGCGTCTCGGTGACAAAGGCGTTGAGCGCCGCGCGCCTCGGCCACCGCCTTGACCAAGGCCGTCGGTCAGTTCGCGTCGAGGAAATCTTCTTGGCCTTCAGGCGTCGCGCGCCTCGGCCAGGGTGAAAGCGGTGAGAGAGGACGGCAGGCTCATTCCACCACCTTGGGCACGACGAAGAAATGTGTCTTCGCTGCTCCGGCGCGTTGCGCATCAGGCGCGTCGGCGTCGCCGCCGTCGGTGACCTCGTCCGTCGCGCCATTTCAGCTTCTGCGCCACCACCGAGGTCATGGCGGGCACGCCCTCGACATTCACCTCGTTCAGCATCTCGACCCATTGGAAAATGCCGTTCAGTTCGCCGGCCATGGGCTCCAGCCGCTCCTCCGGCACGGCCAGCCGGGCCAGTCTTGCGATGCGTCGCACGGTGTCCTTGTCGACGGACATGGGAGCGTCCCGGTCTGTTAGAAAAGCGGTGGCTTTGCTAGCAATCAGGGACCGGACTGGCAAGGAACAGGACCGGCCAGGAGAGGTGTCATGGCGGTGACTGGAACTCGACCGCCTTGACGCTTGCAGCCGGGCACGCGGCTTCTGGGCCTGGATCTGGGGGAAAAGACCATCGGGCTGGCCCTGTCCGACCGGCTGCTGACGGTGGCCACCCCCATGGAGACCCTGAAACGGGGCAAATTCGCCGCCGATGCCGCCCGGCTGGACATTATAATAAGTGAGCAGGGCGTGGGCGGCCTGGTGGTGGGCCTGCCCCTCAACATGGACGGCTCGGACGGCCCCTCGGCCCAGTCGGCCCGCGCCTTCGGCCGCAACTGGGCGGACGCAGCGCCATCCCCCTGGTCTTCTGGGACGAGCGGCTTTCCACCAGCGCGGTGACCCGCACGCTTCTGGAAGCCGATGCCTCGCGCAAACGCCGCGGCGAAGTGGTGGACAAGATGGCCGCCGCCTACATCCTGCAGGGCGCGCTGGACCGGCTGCGGCATTTGAGAGGCGCATGAGCGTCGGACGAATGCGCCCGCGCGCGTTTCTGCTGGCTGCCGCCGGGACTGCGGCCGCCGGTGGCCATGACCGTGGCGGCAGGAGCGCATCTTCCTGCTGGTCGGCGTGGCGGCCTTGTTCGCCGGCTACGACCATAATGTCTTCGGCCTGGCGACGCCGCAGATCCAGGCCAGCTTCGCATATCCCGGAAAACCAGCTCGGCCTGACCGTCGCCTATTTCCGCCTGGCGGCACTGGTCGCGCTGCTGATCTGCCGCCTCGGCCGATCTGGTGGGCCGCCGGCGGCTGCTGCTGTTCACCATCTTCGGCCAGGCCATGGCCACGCTCGCCACCGCCTTCACCGCCAACTACGCGCAATTCGTCTGGGCGCAATTCCTCACCCGCATGTTCGGCTATGCCGAGGAGATGCTGTGTTTTGTGGTGATCGCCGAGGAAATGGCGGCCGGCGGCGCGCGGCTGGGCCAACGGCACCTTGAGCGCCATGGATTATACCGGCGCGGGCGTGGCCTCGCTGGTGTTCGCCGCGCGTCAATGTCCTGCCCTATGGCTGGCGGGCGATTTATGTGATCGGCGCGCTGCCGCTGTTCCTGGTGGCCTATCTGCGCCGCCAATTGCCCGAGACCAAGCGTTTCGCCGCGCAGGAGGAATTGCTCAAGACCCGCTCGAAATTCCAGGATGCGCTGCTGCTGGTGCGCGACCTGGTCGCGCGAATATCCCGGCCGCATCGCCGCCATCCTGGTCGCGGTCGGCGCGTTCGGCTTCGGCGTCGCCTCGGCCACCGTGCTTTCGGCCAAATATCTGCAGAGCGTCCATGGCTATTCGCCAGGCCAGATCACCGCGCTGTTCATTCCCGGCGGCCTGGTCGGGCTGGCGCTGACCATCCTGGCGGGCCGGCTCAGCGACCGGATCGGCGGCGCAAGCCGGTGTGCTGGCCATCGTGGCGCTCGGCGGGCGTGGCTTTCTATCTGTTCTACAGCGGGCATCTCGGGCTGGGCTGCTGCGCGCCTTTATGGGTGCTGTCCTTCTTCGGCTTCTTCTCCGGCGACGCGCTGCTGGCGGGCTTTGCGCTGGAGATCGTGCCCACCCGCTACCGCGCCACGGTCTCGGGCCTGCGCTATCTGGTCGAGATCATCGGCCGGGCGCGGTGGCGCTGGCGCTGGAAGGACGGCTTTACGATCATTTCCATGGCCATGGCCCGGCCATCCAGGCCCTGCTGACGCCATCCCGATCACCCTGGTGGCGCTGCTTTTCCTGCCCGAACCGGCGGGAAAGACCTTGGAAGAAATGACCGCTTAACCCGTATTGCCGGACGGCTTGCCGATCCGATTCCGCTCTATAAGCCCGACTTTAATGACATCCGCGGCCAGCCGACCCGATCCTCAAGATCAAGCCATCTGCTTGGGATCGAAGGCCTTTCCGTGGCCGAAGTCACCGCCCTGCTCGATCTGGGCGAGACCTATGTCGCGCAGAACCGCGCCGCCGACAAGAAAGCGGCGCTGCTCAAGGGCCGCACCCTGATCAACCTGTTCTTCGAGGCCTCCACCCGCACCCAAGTCCAGTTTCGAGCTGGCGGGCAAGCGGCTGGGCGCCGACGTGCTCAACATGTCGGTCAAGACCTCGTCGGTCTCCAAGGGCGAGACCCTGATCGACACCGCCGCGACCCTGAACGCCATGCGGCCCGACATTCTGGTGGTGCGCCATCAGGATTCCGGCGCCGCCGAACTTCTCTCGCGCAAGCTCGATTGCAGCGTGGTCAATGCCGGCGACGGCGCCCATGAACATCCCACCCAGGCGCTGCTCGACGCGCTGACCATCCGCCGCCGGCTGGGCGACGTATCGAAGGTCTGACGGTGGCGATCTGCGGCGACATCCTGCATTCGCGGGTGGCGCGCTCCAACATCCGCCTGCTGTCCATGATGGGCGCGCGGGTGCGGCTGATCGCGCCGCGCACCCTGCTGCCCGCCGAGGCCGACCGCTTCGGCGTCGAAATCTTCACCGACATGAAAGCCGGGCTGGCCGGGCGCCGACATCGTGATGATGCTGCGCCTGCAGCTGGAGCGCATGACCGGCGCCTTCGTGCCCTCGACGCGGGAATATTTCCGCTTCTATGGCCTGGACCGCGAGAAGCTGGGCTTCGCCAAGCCCGGCGCGCTGGTGATGCATCCCGGCCCGATGAACCGGGGCGTGGAGATCGCCTCCGACATCGCCGACGATCTGGAAGTCAGCCTGATCCCCGAACAGGTGGAGATGGGCGTCGCCATCCGCATGGCGGTGCTGGATGCGCTCGCGCGGGGCATGCGCATGAGCGCGCGACGGACATGAACGGGCGCGCATCGCCTTCCGCAATGCGCGGCTGATCGATCCGGCGTCCGGCCTGGACGCCAAGGGCGGCCTGCTGGTCGAGAATGGCCGGATCGCCGATGTCGGCCCGCGCCTGTTCAACGACGCCGAACCGCGCGATCCCGAAATGATCGATTGCCGCGGCCTGGTGCTGGCGCCCGGCCTGATCGATTGCCGCGTCTTCACCGGCGAGCCGGGCAGCGAGCATCGCGAGACCCTGGCATCGGCCAGCGAAGCGGCGGCGGCGGGCGGCGTCACCACCATCGTCACCATGCCCAACACCGATCCGGTGATCGACGAGCCGTCGCTGGTGGATTTCATCAAGCGCCGCGCCGCAGGCCACCGCCAAAGTGCGCGTCGCGCCGATGGCGGCGCTGACCCGCAGGCCTGGCCGGCGAAGTGATGACCGAGATCGGCCTGCTGAAGGAAGCCGGCGCCGTCGCCTTCACCGATGGCGACCGCACCGTCGCCAATGCGCGGGTGATGCGCCGCGCGCTGTCCTATGCCGCCACCTTCGACGCGCTGGTGGTCGGCCATGCCGAAGATCCCGATCTGGTCGAAGGCGCGGCCATCACCGAAAGCGAATTCGCCACCCGGCTGGGCCTTGCCCGCCGCGCCCGCGCTGGCCGAAGCGATCATCGTCGAGCGCGACATCCGCCTGGTCGAGCTGACCGGCGCGCGCTATCACTTCGGCCAGATTTCCACCCGCGCCGGCGCTGGACGCCATCGCCGCCGCCAAGGCGCGCGGACTTCCCATCACCTGCGGCGTCTCCGCCCATCATCTGCTGCTCAACGAGCTGGATGTCGGCGCCTATTACACCTTCCGCAAAGTGAAGCCGCCGCTGCGCTCCGAAGCCGACCGCGCCGCCATGGTGGAAGGCGTGGCCAGCGGCGTGATCGACGTGATCGTTTCCAGCCATGAGCCGCAAGGCGCCGACACCAAGCGCCAGACCTTTCGCCGCCGCCGCCTTCGGCGCGGTGGGGCTGGAGACGCTGCTGCCCGCGGCGCTCGAGCCTCTATCACGACGGCCATGCCAGCCTGAGCCATGTGCTGACAGCGCTGACCGCCACGCCCGGCGCGCATCCTGGGCCTGAACGCCGGCACGCTGGCCAAGGGCGCGCCCGCCGATCTGGTGCTGCTGGACGCGGACGAACCCTTTGTGCTGGATGAGCGCGATGCTGCATTCGCGCGCGCGCAACACCGCCTTCGAAGGCCGCAAATTCCAGGGCCGCGCCCGGATGACCTTTGTCGGCGGCGAATGCGTCTTCGACAGCGCCGCGATAGATTTTGACTGACACTCGGAAAGCCTGTCTATCGTCCGCGCGCCATGATCGCGTCCCCTGCCCCTCTCCGTTCGTGCTCGAAGCCTTGGCGCTGGGCTATCTGCTGGGCTCGATCCCGTTCGGGCTGCTCTTCGCCTTCGCGTCCGGCGCCGGCGATGTGCGCAAGATCGGCTCGGGCAATATCGGCGCCACCAATGTGCTGCGCACCGGCAAGAAATGGGCGGCGGCGGCGACGCTGCTTTGCGACGGCGGCAAGGGCGCGGCGGCGGTCCTGATCGCGCGACACTTTCTGCCGCCAGGACGCGGAAATCTTCGCCGCGCTGGCGGCCGTCCTGGGCCATCTGTTTCCCGTCTGGCTGGGCTTCAAGGGCGGCAAAGGCGTGGCGACGCTTTCTGGGCGTCTGCCTCGCGCTCTACTGGCCGGTGGGCCTTGCTGGTCGCGGCGACCTGGCTGCTGGCGGCGTTGTTCTGGCGCATCTCCTCGCTTTCGGCGCTGGTCGCCATCGCGCTGTCGCCGGTCTATTTCTTCTGTCTTCGGCCGACCGCGATATGCGCCGCTGGCGCTGCTGCTGGCGGTGCTGATCTTCTTCATGCACCGGGAAAATATCCGCCGCCTGCTGCGCGGCGAGGAGCCGCGCATCGGATCCAAAGAGCGCAAGTAGCGCGATGACGCTTGACGACAGCGAGCGGCTCGCCTGGCTGCGGCTGGCGCGCACCGCAGCATGTCGGGCCCGTCACCTTCGCGCAGTCTGATCGCCCGCTTCGGCAGCGCCGCGGCCGCGCTGGAGGAATTGCCGCGCCTGGCCCGCGCGCGGCGGCGGCAAGAATTTCGTGCCTGCCGCCCGAAGACGATGCCGCGCGCGAACTGGACGATCTGGCAAGAGCTGGGCGGCCGGCTGATCGCCGTCCTGCGAGCCGGATTTTCCGCCGGGCCTGGCGGCGCTCGATCCGCCGCCGCCGCTGATTTCGGTGTCTGGGCATGCGCTCTGCTGCAGCGCGACATGGTCGCCATCGTGGGCGCGCGCAATGCCTCGGCGCTGGCGCGCAAATTCGCCCAGCTGCTGGCGCGCGATCTGGGCGAAGCGGGACTGGTCGGTCGCATCGGGCCTGGCGCGCGGCATCGACTCCGCGGCGCATGAAGGGGCGCTGGAGCACGGCACCGTCGCGGTGGTGGCGGGCGGCGTCGACGTCGATCTATCCGCCGGAAAATGAAACGCTCTATCGCGCCATCGCGCGAGCGAGGCGCCGTCATTTCGGAGATGCGGCTGGGCGAAGCGCCGCAGGCGCGCCACTTTCCCCGCCGCAACCGCCTGATCTCCGGCCTGGCGCGCGGCGTGGTGGTGGTGGAAGCGGCCGAACGTTCCGGCTCGCTGATCACCGCCAATTATGCGCT
Source organism: uncultured Alphaproteobacteria bacterium (assembly GCA_963766265.1). GTDB lineage: Bacteria > Pseudomonadota > Alphaproteobacteria > Micropepsales > Micropepsaceae > Rhizomicrobium. The sequence goes on along the minus strand of CAVXYX010000004.1, from coordinate 1,064,411 downwards.
GGAACAGGGCCGCGAGATTTTCGCCGTGCCGGGCTCGCCGCTCGATCCCCGCGCCAAGGGCACCAACCGCCTGATCCGCGAAGGCGCGACGCTGACCGAAAGCGCCGAGGATGTGCTGGCGGTGCTGCGGCCGATCCTGGGCCGCGACTTCCGCGAGCCGGAGGCCGACGCAGCCCGTCGCCGCCGGCCGATGCCGAGCGCTGGAGGCAGAAGCCGACCGCGTCCGCCGCGCGGATCGAAGAAGCGCTTGGGCCCGCGCCGGTCGAAATCGACGAACTGATCCGCCAGACCGGCGCCCCGGCCGTCGCGGTGCTGACGGTGATTCTGGAACTGGAATTGGCCGGACGCTGCCGCCGCCATCCCGGCAACCGGGTAGTTGGGCTAGCCCTGTCGCTGACCCGTCCTGAGCGCCAAAAAATTTCTGGACTTTAGTCCGGGCCGGTTTCCGCGTGCGACGCCGGAGGCCGATTTTCCGCATGTTCTCGCTGAAAAGCGGTCTACCGGCCTCTGAACGAATACAACTTAAAGTTCTAGAAGCACCGAATTAGGGGTTATTCAACTACAAGTTATATCGTCCTGGGCAGCCGACGTTGACAGGCTCGTCTCCGCTTCCATCAGTGTCCCGCCGCATTTCGCAAAAAAAGGCGCTATTCCGCGGTTCCCGGCCTTGTCGCATCCGGCTCGGCGACCCCAGATAAGCCCCCCAAAAGGTCCAAAATCAGCCGGCATGAACGTCCTCGTCGTCGAATCCCCCGCCAAAGCCAAAACCATCAATAAGTATCTGGGCAGCGACTATAAGGTCCTGGCCAGCTTCGGCCATATCCGCGACCTGCCCTCCAAGGACGGCTCGGTGAAGCCGGACGACGATTTCTCCATGGTCTGGGAGGTCGATGCCCGCGCCCAGGCCAAGATCAAGGACATCGCCGCCGCCGTGAAAGGCGCCGACAAGCTGATCCTGGCCACCGACCCCGACCGCGAAGGCGAAGCCATCTCCTGGCATATACTGGAAGTGCTCAAGCAGAAGCATGTGCTGGGCAAGATGCCGGTCGAGCGGGTGGTGTTCAACGCCGTGACCAAATCCGCGATCCTGGAAGCCATCGCCCATCCCCGCGCCATCAACGAAGAACTGGTGGACGCCTATCTGGCCCGCCGGGCGCTGGACTATCTGGTCGGCTTCACGCTGTCGCCGGTCCTGTGGCGCAAACTGCCGGGCGCGCGCTCGGCCGGCCGGGTGCAATCGGTGGCGCTGCGGCTGGTGGTGGAGCGCGAAGCCGAGATCGAAGCCTTCAAGGCCCAGGAATATTGGAGCATCGACGCCGATGTCTCGCACCGGCAGCGGCGATTTCCCGGCGCCGGCTGATCCAGCTGGACGGCAAGAAGCTGGAAAAGCTTTCGCTGGGCAACGAAGCCGACGCCAAGCGCGCGGTCGCCGCGATCAAGGCGCAGACATTCTCCATCGGCAGCGTCGAAGCCAAGCCGGTCAAGCGCAATCCCTCGCCGCCCTTCATCACCTCGACCCTGCAGCAGGAAGCCGCGCGCAAGCTGGGCTTCGACGCCAAGCGCACCATGCAGGTGGCGCAGGGCCTGTATGAAGGCGTCGATATCGGCGGCGAAACGGTCGGCCTGATCACCTATATGCGAACCGACGGCGTCACCATGGTGCCGCGAAGCCATCACCGAAGCGCGCGACGTGATCGGCGAGCAAATATGGCGCGCGCTATGTGCCCGCGACGGCCCGCACCTATACCAGCAAGGCCAAGAACGCGCAGGAAGCGCATGAAGCGATCCGCCCCACCAGCTTCGCGCGCACGCCCGAAGAGGTTGCGCGCTATCTCGATGCCGATGCGGCGCAGGCTCTATGAATTGATCTGGAAGCGCGCCGTCGCCAGCCAGATGGAATGCGCCGAGCAGGAACGCACCACCGTCGATGTGATCTCCGCCGACAAGAAGATCACCTTGCGCGCCACCGGCACCGTCACCCTGTTCGACGGCTTCCTCACGCTTTATCTGGAAGGCGAGGACGATGCCTCGGACGAGGAAGGCTCGCAGGCTGCCCAAAGTGGCGGCGGGCGACGCCGGCAAGGTCGAGAACGTCACGCCGGCGCAGCATTTCACCGAGCCGCCGCCGCGCTATTCCGAAGCCAGCCTGGTGCGCAAGCTGGAAGAGCTGGGCATCGGCCGGCCTTCCACCTATGCCACCATCCTTTCCACCTTGCGCGACCGCGCCTATGTGCGGATGGACCGCAGCCGCTTCTTTCCGGAGGACAAGGGCCGGCTGGTCACCACCTTCCTCAACAGCTTCTTCCAGCGCTATGTCGAATATGACTTCACCGCCGACCTGGAAGAGAAGCTGGACGAGGTTTCGGCCGGCGAACTCGACTGGAAGCAATTGCTGCGCGATTTCTGGAAGGATTTCTCCGCCGCGGTGGGCGAGACCAAGGACCTCAAGATCAGCCAGGTGATCGACGAGCTCGATTCCGTGCTGGGCCCGCATATCTTCCCGCCCGGCGAAGACGGCGTCGATCCGCGCAAATGCCCCGCCTGCGCCGACGGGCGGCTGAACCTGAAGCTGGGCCGCTTCGGCGCCTTTGTCGGCTGCACCAATTATCCGGAATGCCGATTCACCCGCCAGATCGGCGCCAAGCCCGGCGAAGGCGATGCCGGCCCGCGCGAGCTGGGCCTGTTCCCCGGCACCGAGGAGCAGGTGACGCTGCGCTCCGGCCGCTTCGGGCCCTATGTGCAATTGGGCGAAGGCAAGAAGCCCAAGCGCTCCGGCCTGCCCAAAGGCACCGATCCCTCGGCCGTGGATCTGGCCGTTGGCGGTCAAGCTGCTGTCGCTGCCGCGCGAAGTGGGCGCGCATCCCGAAGACGGCAAGATGATCACGGCGAATTTCGGCCGCTTCGGGCCTTATGTCGCCCATGACGGCAAATATGCCTCGCTGGAATCGCCGGACGATGTCTTCACCATCGGCCTCAACCACGCCGTCACCTTGCTGGCGGAAAAGAAGGCCAAAGGCGGCAGGCGCCGCGGACCGCAGGCGCTGAAGGAATTGGGCAACGACGGCGACGGCAACGCCATCAAGGTGCTGAAGGGCCGCTATGGACCCTATGTCAGCGACGGCGACGATCAACGCCACCATTCCGGAAAGCAATGACCCGATGGAGGTCACGCTGGAACAGGCGCTGGCGCTGATCGCCGAACGCGCCGCCAAGGGCGGCGGCAAGAAGCAAGAAAAAGAAGGCGCGCCAAAGCCGAGAAAGCGGAAACGAAGCCGGCAAAGCCGGCGGCGGAAAAGAAGCCGGCCGCCAAGAAGAAGACGGCGCGAAGGCGAAGAAAAAGCCCGAGCCGGTGGCGGGCGAATAATTGCCGCGCGCAAGACGACAGCACGCCCAAGCTCGACAAGGCCCGCCTGCTTGCCCTGCTGGCCGAACATCCCGGCGCCACCAAGCGCGATCTGGCGAGGCTGACCGGGCTCAAAGGCTCGGACCGCATTGTCCTGAAGCGCCTGCTGCGCGAACTGGAAGCCGAAGGCGCCATCGCGGGACAGCGCCAAGCGCGGCCTTACCAAAGCCGGCGAATTGCCGGAAATCGCGGTGCTGGAAATCATCGGCATGGACGATGACGGCGAATTGCTGGCCCGGCCGCTCAATTGGGAATCCAACGAGAGCCGCCCCTGATCCATGTGATGCCGCCCAAGGACGGCAGCGCGCCGGGCACCGGCGCGCGCATCCTGGCGCGGCTGGAGCGGCGCGGCGAAAGCTATGAAGCCCGGATCGTCCGGCGGCTGGAAAGCGAAGCGGGCCGAACGCATTCTGGGCGTGCTGCGTGAGACCGCGCACGGGTTGCGGGTGATCCCGGTGGAGCGCAAGGCGCGCGGCGAATATGCGCTGGACAAGCGCGATGCCGCCGGCGCGAAAAACAATGAATTGGTGCTGTGCGAGCTCGCATCGGCAGCAAGCCGCGGACGCCAAGGTGCGGGTGGTCGAACGCATCGGCAGCATGGATTCAGCCCAAGACCATCAGCCTGATCGCCATCCATGCCCATGGCATTCCAACCGTTTTTCCGCAGGAGCGCGCTGGACGAAGCCAAAGCGGCCACAGCCGGCCGATCCGCAAGGGCCGCACGGACCTGCGCGCCATTCCCCTCGTCACCATCGATCCTGAAGACGCGCGCGATCATGACGATGCGGTGTGGGCGGGACCCGACGACGATCCCGCCAACCCGGGCGGCCATGTGGTGATCGTCGCCATCGCCGATGTCGCCCATTATGTCACGCCCGGCTCGGCGCTGGACAAGGAAGCCCTGAAGCGCGGCAACAGCGCCTATTTCCCCGACCGGGTGGTGCCGATGCTGCCGGAGGAATTGTCCGCCGATCTCTGCTCGCTGAAGGAAGGCGTGGACCGGCCCTGCCTGGCGGTGCGCATGGTGTTCGACAGCCACGGCCACAAGCGCTGCGCACACATTTCATGCGCGGCGATCATGCGGTCGGCGGCGCGGCTCACCTATGCCGAGCGCCCAGGCGGCGTTCGACGGCCATCCCGATGCCGAGATGAGCGCGACAGTGCAGCAAGACCCTGGCCGATCTCTGGGCCGCCTACAAAACGCTCACCATTGCGCGGGAAAAGCGCCAGTCCGCTGGATCTCGATCTGCCGGAGCGGCGCATCAAGCTGTCGCCGGACGGCCATGTCGCCAGCATCGCCTTCCGCGAGCGGCTGGAATCCATGCGCCTGATCGAGGAATGCATGGTGCTGGCCAATGTCGCCGCCGCCGAGGCGCTGGAGAAGGCGCGCACGCCCTTGATCTATCGCGTGCATGACACGCCGTCGCAGGGAGAAGCTGTTCGCCTTTTCCGATTTCCTCCGTACCCTGAATATCTCCTTCGCCAAGGGCCAGGTGGTGCAGCCCGGCACCTTCAACCGCATTCTGGACGCAGGCCAAGGGCACGCCGCACGAAGCGGTGATGAACGACGTGGTGCTGCGGAGCCAGGCGCAGGCGATCTATGACGCCGCCAATATCGGCCATTTCGGCCTGAACCTGGCCAAGTATGCCCACTTCACCTCGCCCATCCGCCGCTATGCCGACTTGATCGTGCACCGCGCCCTGATCCGGGGCTGAAGCTTCGCGGCGGCGACGGCCTCACCGACCGCGAGATCAAGCAATTGCCGGAGATCGCGGAAGCCATCTCCATCACCGAGCGGCGCGCCATGGCGGCGGAGCGCGATTCCACCGACCGCTATGTCGCCGCCTTCATGGAAGACCAGGTCGGCGCCATCTTCGACGCCCGCATCACCGGCGTCACCAAATTCGGCCTGTTCGTGCGGCTCAAGGAATTCGGCGCCGAAGGCCTGTTGCCCGCGCGCGTCGCTGGGCCCGGAATATTTCCGCTTCGACGAACGCGCCCAGGCGATGCGGGGCGAACGCACCGGCACGGCTACAGACTGGGCGACACGGTCGCGGTGAAGCTGGTGGAGGCCGCGCCCGTGACCGGCGGCCTGCGCTTCGAGTTGGCGGAGACGGCCAAACCGGCCGGGCCAGCCATCGGCCCGGGAATCACCCCAAGCCGGACAAAAGCCGCCGCTTCAAGCCAAAAAAGCGTTAGATTTCATAATCTTGGGCCCTTTGCCTTGACAGGCAGGGTCGCTTTCCCCAATAAACCCCGCCTCTCGACGTTCTTTTTGGAGTCCGCCATGGCCAAGCCCACCACTGCCAAAATTCGCCTCAACAGCGAAGGCGGGACCGGCTTTTTCTATGTCACCAAGAAGAACACCCGCACCATGACGGAAAAATTCTCGATCAAGAAATACGATCCCGTGCTGCGCAAGCATGTCGAGTTCAAGGAAGGCAAGATCAAGTAAGCGCTCCGCTTACCGCCGTTTCTCGGCTCACGCTTCCGCCAGAGCGTCTCTCACCGCTTTCGCCGCCGCGCGACCGCCTCATGCGCCTGCGGCAACACCGTCTGCAGATAGATAAAGCAATGCACCATGTCGCCATAATCGGCGACGGTGACCTTCACGCCTGCCTGCTTGAGTTTTTCCGCATAGGCGAGCCCTTCGTCATGCAGCGGATCGTAGCCGCCCAGCATCACATAGGCGGGCGGCAGGCCCGAGAAATCCTTGGCCCGCAACGGCGAGATTTTGGGCGATTTTGGATCGGCGCCCTTGGGCAGCACCTGTTCGGTGTTCCATTCGATGGTGCGCTTATCGATGAAATAGCCCACCGCGAATTTCTCCATCGAAGCGAAATGCCCGGCGAGATCGGTCGAAGGAAACATCAAGAGCTGGAAGGCGATCGCCGCCCCGCCCTTTTCTTTCATGCCTTGTGTCAGGCAGGCGGACAGCAACCCGCCCGCGGAATCGCCGCCCACCGCGATGCGCCCGGCATCCACCCCCAGCGCCGGCGCGTTCTCGGCAATCCAGCGCAGCGCCGCCATGGCGTCGTCCAATGGCGCGGGCCATTTGTGCTCCGGCGCCAGGCGATATTCCACCGCGATCACGCGGAAGCCGCCTTCATGCGCGAACAGGCGGCAAAGCCCGTCATGGGTGTCGAGATCGCCCACCACGAAACCGCCGCCATGAAAATAAACCAGCGCCGGCAGCGCGTCGCCGCCGCCCGCCACCGGCGCATAGGCGCGGGCGCGGATATCGCCCGCGGGTCCGGGTATCTTGAAATTCTTGATCTTGCCGACTGGCACGTCCTTGGGCCCGACCAATCCCATCATGCCGGCGAAATTCTTGCGCAGGACGGCGATCGGCATGTCCCATGGCTTGGGCCGCGGCACCGCCGCCGCCTGGTCGAGAAAAGCCTTTACCAGCGGATCGAGCGGCATGCGGTCCTGAAGAGGCGGCAGTCGAGACAGCCACTCTAGCCTATCCCAGCGCGAAGCTCCGGCAGGAGGGGTCAGATGGATGGTAGAGTAGCGGCCTCGGGATCCAACCGTGGCTGGCGATATCGCCCAGCATCACCAGCAGCAGGAACCAGAAATAGGCGCGTTCGCCCTCGCCTTCCGCCTCGAAGGACAGCACGGCGCGATAGGCGTAGTCGCAGGCATCCGCGCCATGTTCCTCGGCGAAATCGGACGCCAGTCGCACCATGTCATGCGTGGTGAGATGGTGTTTTGTCGGCCGGCCGAAGCCGGATCTCGACATCACCATGTTCGGCCCCCCAGACCCTGGCAGGCATCAAACCACAATAAGTTTAGCGAATTATTAACTCGGCCGCCGTGCCGCAACCCGTTGGCCCACCTTCGTTATTTTAAATTTGGCAGGAACTACACTTTCGTGTAGTGGTTCGCTATATTTCCCCGCAATGGTGCCGTATTTTTCCCAGCCTCAAGGATTTTACATCCATGCACGGCAAAAACATTCTGCTGATCATCGGCGGCGGCATCGCCGCCTACAAATCGCTGGACCTGATCCGGCGGCTTGGCGGAACGGGGCGTGAAAAGCCGGGCCATCCTCACCCATGCCGGCGCGGAATTCGTCACGCCCCTGTCGGTGTCCGCGCTGACCGCCGACAAAGTCTATTCCGAATTGTTCAACCTCACCGACGAAAGCGAGATGGGGCATATCGAACTTTCCCGCGCCGCCGATCTGGTGGTGGTGGCGCCGGCCACCGCCGACCTGATGGGCAAGCTGGCGGCGGGACTGGCCAACGACCTGGCCTCGACCGCACTTCTGGCCACCGACAAGCCGATCTTGATGGCGCCGGCGATGAATGTGCGCATGTGGCAAAGCCCATCGGTTGCGCGCAGCCTCGAGACCCTGAAGCGCGACGGCGTGCTGTTCGTCGGCCCCAATGACGGCGAGATGGCATGCGGCGAATTCGGCCCCGGCCGCATGGCCGAGCCGCTGGAGATCGTGGCCGCGATCGAGCAGGCCCTGGGCGCGCGCGGCGGCGCGCTGGCCGGCTTCAAGGCGCTGGTGACGGCGGGCCCGACGCATGAGCCGCTCGATCCCGTGCGTTTTCTCGCCAACCGCTCGTCCGGCAAGCAGGGTTATGCCATCGCCGAGCGCGCTGGCGGACGCCGGCGCGGAAACGGTGCTGGTGTCCGGGCCGGTCGAGATCGCGCCGCCCTCGCGCGTCAAGCTGCTGAAAGTGACCACCGCGCGCGAGATGCTGGCGGCCTGCGAAGCCGAACTTCCCGCCGATATCGCGGTGATGACGCGCGGCAGTGGCCGATTGGCGGCCCGACATCGCCGCCAACAGCAAGATCAAGAAGGATGCCGAGCACAAGGCGCCCGCCCTGCACCTGATCGAAAATCCCGACATCCTGGCCACCCTGGCGCAGGCACAAGAAACGTCCCCGCCTGGTGATCGGCTTCGCCGCCGAGACCGACGAGGTGTTGGCCCACGCCACCGCCAAGCGCGTCGCGCAAGGGCGCGGACTGGATCGTCGCCAATGATGTCTCGCGGCGATCGTGATGGGCGGAGACCGCAACCAGGTTCATCTCATCACCGCCAAAGGCGAGGAAAGCTGGCCGGAAATGACAAAGACCGAGGTGGCCCGGCGGCTGGTGCGCCGCATCGCTCAGACATTCCAGGACAGCGCGGCATGAAAATCGATCTGAAGCGCCTGCCGCATGGGCACGATCTGGCGTTGCCGCATTACGCCACCGCGGGCGCGGCAGGGCTGGACCTGCTCGCGGCGGTGGAGGAAGAGATCGAGCTTGCTGCCCGGCCAGCGCGCCGCCATTCCCTGCGGCATCGCCATCGAGTTGCCGCATGGCTATGAGGCGCAGGTGCGGCCCCGCTCCGGACTGGCGCTCAACCAGGGCGTCACGGTCTTGAACGCGCCCGGCACCATCGACAGCGATTATCGCGGCGAAGTGAAGGCGATCCTGATCAACCACGGCGCCGAGCCCTTCCTGATCAAGCGCGGCGCCAAGATCGCCCAGATGGTGATCGCCCGCCACGAACAGGCCGAAATCGTGGAAAGCGACGCACTTGTCGGACAGCGCGCGCGGCGCCGGCGGCTTCGGCTCGACCGGCATGGCGGCCAAGACCATGATGCTGCGCCTTTCCCGCAAGACGCTTGCTGGCGCTGGAAGCGGTGATCGACATCGCCTTCAATGCCCGGCCCGAACCGGTGCAGGCCAAGGAAATCACCGCCCGCCAGGGCGTGCCGCAGCGCTATCTGGAACAGGTGATGCAGCAATTGGTGCGCGCCGGCATGCTCAAGGGCGTGCGCGGGCCCAAGGGCGGCTATCGCCTGGCGCGCGAACGCCGCCGCATCTCGGTGGGCGATGTGGTGCGCGTCGCCGAAAGCATCGAGGATGGCGAGGAGGAGAAGGTCCGGCCCCGCTCGGAACTGGGCCTGCGCATCGTCGCGCCCCTGATCCAGAACTTGCAGGACGATGTGATGGCGCGGCTCGACGGCATTTCCATCGAGGATCTGTGCCAGCAGGCGCGCACCCATGGCGTGGAGTTGGCCGGCGGCACCGGGAGCTGATTTCACAATTTAGGGCCGGAAGGAGTTGCGTATGGAGAAGGGAAAGCCGGGCCGGGGACGCGTCTACAATTCCATCACCGAAACCATCGGCGACACGCCCCTGGTGCGGATGCACCGCATGGCCAAGGAGGCCGGCGCCAAGGCCGACATCCTGCTCAAGCTGGAATTCTTCAATCCCCTCGCCTCGGTCAAGGACCGCATCGGCGTCGCGATGATCGAGGCGATGGAGAAGGATGGCCGCATCAAGCCCGGCAAATCCACCCTGGTCGAACCGACCAGCGGCAATACCGGCATCGCGCTGGCCTTCGTCGCCGCCGCCAAAGGCTATCGCCTGATCCTGGTGATGCCGGAATCCATGTCGATAGAGCGGCGCAAGATGCTGCTGATCCTGGGCGCGGAACTGGAACTGACCGACGCCGCCAAGGGCATGAAGGGCGCCATCGCCCGCGCCAAGGAATTGACCAAGAAAATTCCCGGCGCGGTGATCCCGCAGCAATTCGAGAACCCCGCCAATCCCGCCATCCATCGCCGCACCACGGCGGAGGAAATCTGGAACGACACCGAAGGCAAGGTGGACATCGTGATCTCCGGCGTGGGCACCGGCGGCACCATCACCGGCGTGGGCCAGGTGCTGAAGGAGAAGAAGCCCTCGGTGAAGATGATCGCGCTGGAGCCGGAAGACAGCGCCGTGCTGTCCGGCGGCCCGCCCGGCCCGCACAAGATTCAAGGCCTGGGCGCGGGCTTCGTGCCCGCCATCCTGGACCGCAAAGTGATCGACGAGATCATCACCATCTCCAACGAGACGGCGCTGGAGACCGCGCGCCAGGCCGCCAAGCTGGAAGGCATTCCGGTGGGGATTTCCGTCGGGCGCGGCGATCGCCGCGGCGCTGGAAGTGGGCGCGCGGCCCGAGAACAAGGGCAAGACCATCGTCGCGATCATGCCCTCGTTCGCCGAACGCTATCTTTCAACGGCGCTTGTTCGAGGGTCTTTAGCAGATCGGGCCGGTCGGTGCAGATCGCGTCCAGCTTCAGGCCGATCAACCGTCGTCATCTCGTCCGGCTCGTTGACGGTCCAGGCGCCGACCTGAAGGCCGCAGCGCGCGCGCATGCGCCACAATCTCCGCCGTGGCGTCCTCGATAACAGGGAAACCAACCATCGCCGCCTGCCGCCTTGATGATGTCCAGCACCGGGCGCGCATCGCCCTGGAGCTTGTCGGTGGTGAACCAGCAGCGCGCGTCTGCGCTCGCGCCTTGATCCGCGCCAGCCCGCGCCAGTCGAAGCCGACAAAGATGGTGCGGTGCGAGTTGATCCTTCATCACCGCCAAGCGCGGCATCGGCCAGCGCCACCGGATCGGCAGAAGCCGGATCGGTGGAGGATTTCAATTCCACCAGCAGGAGAAAGGACCGGCGGCAGCGCCGCGACCTCCGCCAGGGACGGAATCCGCGCGCCGTCCCCGGCGCCAGCAACGGGATGCGCCGCGCGCATAATCGCTGGCGGGATCGGCGCGGCCCAGATCGAAAGCGCTGCAACTCCGCGAAAGTCAGATCCTTGATCCGCGGCGTCTCGCCCGTGAGCCAGGCGCCATCCTTGCGGGTCAAGCCCGGATTGAGCCGAAAATCGTGATGCACCACCACCACGCCGTCGGCGGAAAGCTGGACATCCAGTTCCGCGCCGTCGCAGCCCAGCGCGATCGCGTTGGGAAAGCCGCCAAGCGTGTTTTCCGGCCTGAGAGCCGCCCCGCCGCGATGCGCAATGTTCCAGGTATTCGCCATCACCTCGACTGTTCACAGCCATAATGCGCTGCCGGATATGACGCCAGCCAATGCGCATGGCGGCTTTGCGCCCACCTGTCATCCGAATCCCGCTAAAAGAGCGCCATGGACGCCAGTCTCGAAGTCACCAATCCCGGACCCCGCATCACGGGGCACAGCCTTGCCGCCTGGACGGCGGAGGCGCGCGAACTTTTGCGCCTGGCGGTGCCGATGGCGGCGACCCAGCTTGCCCAGATGATCATCCTGGCCACCGACACGGTGATGCTGGGCCATTTCAGCAAGGAAGCGCTGGCGGCGGGCGCCATCGGCAACACCGTGTTCTTCTTCATCTGGCTGCTGGGCACCGGTCCCGTCTCCGCGGTCTCGCCCATGATCGCGCATGTGGTCGGGCGACATTGCCGCGCATCGGCGCCAAGCCGCGCGAACGCGCGGCGAAGTGAGAGTCCGTCGACGCGCATGGGATTTGGTCGGTGGCGCTGATGTCGCCGCCCCTGCTGGCGGCGCTGTTTTTCACCCGCGCCATTCTTCTGCTGCTGCACCAGGAGCCGCAACTGGCGGCGGATGCCGGCCGTCTACACGGCCGCGCTGGCGTTCGGCCTGCCCTGCTCGCTGGCCTTCCAGGTCCTGCGCAATTTCTCCACCTCGCTTGAGCCGCCCGGTGCCGCCCATGGTGGTGATGGGGCTTGCCATCCTGTTCAATGCGCTGGGCGATTATGGCTTGATCTTCGGGCATTTCGGCTTGCCCCAGCTGGGCCTGGTGGGCGCGGGCTTCGCCAGCGCCTCCTCCAATCTTTTCACCTTGGTGGCGATGACGGTGATCGCGCTCGGCGTGCCCGCGCTCAAGCGCTATCGCTTCCTGCACCGTTTCGTCCGGCCGCATTGGCGCTCGCTGGCGCGAATTGTTCCATCTGGGCGTTCCCATCGGCATCACCATGCTGTTCGAGGTCGCCCTGTTCAACGCCGCCACCCTGGCGATGGGCACGTTCGGCATCGCCGCCACTGGCCGCGCACCAGATCGCCATCACCATTCCCTCGCTCACCTTCATGGTGCCGCTGGGCATCGGGCTGGCCGCGACCGTGCGGGTGGGGCTGGCGGCGGGCGCTGGCGACACCTATGGCGCGCGGCGCGCCGGCTTCACCGCCATGGGCATGGGCGCGATCTTTCATGCTCTGCGACGGCGCTGCTGCTGCTGTGTTTCCCCCGCACCATCGCCACGCTGTGGCTGCCCGACATCGCCGCCAATCGCGACGTGCTGGCGCTGGCGGTGCTGTTCCTGCATGTCGCCGCCGCCTTCCAGCTGATGGACGGCCTGCAAGTCACCGCCTCGATGAGCTTGCGCGGACTGAAGGATGCGCGCGGGCCGATGTGGCTGGCGGGCGCGTCCTATTGGCTGGCGGGCGCGCCGATGTGCGCGCTCCTGGGCTTCGGTCTTGGCATGCAGGGCCTGGGCATCTGGCTGGGACTGGCCTTCGGCCTTCTGGTGGCGGCGGTCCTGCTCACCAGCCGCTTCTGCTTTATTGTCAAAGAAGCCCGTGCCAGCGCCATAGCAGCGCCACCGCCAATACCGCCAGAAGCGCGATCAGTGCCACGCGCAGCGGGCGGCCCTTGCGCTCCTGCTCGCGGGCGATCTCGCGGGCAGTGTCGGGATGAAGCCGCACGCCGCCCTCCGCCACCATCTGGGAGAGCTGCTCGGCATTCTTCACCAGTTGCGGCAGATCCTCGGCCAGCTTGCCCAAGGCGCTGACGCCTTCGGCGGCGCGCGCCAGCCGCGCTTCCGGTCCCAGATTGTCGGACACCCAGCGCTCCGCCACCGGCCGCGCCGCTTCCCAGATGTCGAAATCGGGATCGAGGCTGCGCGCCACGCCTTCCACCACCACCATGGTCTTCTGCAGCAGCACCAATTGCGGCTGGGCCTGCATGTCGAAGCGGCGCGTGGTCTCGAACAATTGGCCCAAGAAGCCGCGCGATGGAGACATCGCGGGCGCTTTTGCCGAAGATCGGCTCGCCGATGGCGCGCAGCGCCTGGGCGAAAGTCTCGACCGGATGTTGCGGCGGCACGAAGGCAAAGTCGTAATGCAGCTGCGCCACCCGGCGATAATCGCGGGCCAGAAAGCCCGCCAAGGTCCCGGCCATGAAACGGCGCATGCCGGCATCCAGCCGCCCCATGATGCCGAAATCCACCGCCACCAGCCGGCCTTCCCTGTCCAGGAAGAGATTTCCCGGATGCATGTCGGCATGGAAAAAGCCGTCGCGCAGCGCCTGGGTGAGGAAACTGCGCACCAGGGTCAGCGCGATGCTTCTTGGGATCATGGCCCGCGGCGCGCACCAGGCCGCGGCATCGCGGATCGGCGTGCCGTCGATCCATTCGCTGGTGAGCACCCGCGCCGAGGTGCGCGTCCAATCCACATGCGGCACGCGGAATTCGGCGTCGCCGCGGGTGCGATCATAAAGCTCGGATGCCGCCGCCGCTTCCATGCGCAGGTCCAGTTCCAGCGCCACCGAAGCGGCCAAGGTCTCGACCAGCGCGATAACGCGCAGCCGCCGCGCTTCGCTGGAAAAGCGCTCGCGCCACGCGCGCGAACAAGGCCAGCGCGTCGCAGATCGCGGCGCGAACAGCGCCTCGATCCCGGGACGCAGCACCTTGACCGCCGCTTCCACGCCTTCGCTGGTGGTGGCGCGATGCACCTGGGCGATGGAGGCCGCCGCGACCGGCGCGCCGAACGCCGAAAACAGGCTCTCGACCGGACGTCCCGAAACTGTCGCGCGATCACTTCGCGCGCCGCGGCATCGGAGAAAGGCGGCAGCCGGTCCTGCAGATGTTCCAGCGCGCGACGCCACCTCTTCGCCGACAATATCGGGCCGCGTCGCCAGCATCTGGCCCAGCTTGATATAGGCGGGTCCCAGCCGCTCCAGGCGTGCGCCAGGCGCAGCAGGCGGCTATCCCGCGATCTGCCGAAGCCGCGCCGCGCGCGCGCCAAGGCAATCGGCGCGACATCGCCGGCAGCAGGCGTCTAGCAGCAAGCAGCCGCGCGGCTTGCCATCAAGCGCAGCAGACTCGCAATCACGCCCATCAGATGCGCCAGGCCGAATGCATGGCGGCGATGCCGCCGGACAAAGCGCGCACTTTCACCTGCCCCAGGCCCGCCTCGGCGATCATGGCGGCGAATTGCCTCGCGCGGCGGGAAACGGCGGATGCTTTCGGCGAGATAGCGATAGGACTCCTCATCGCCCGCCACCAGCCCGCCCATCTTCGGCAACAGCTTGAAGGAATAGGCGTCATAAATCTTGTCCAGCCCCGGCACATCCACTTTGGAGAATTCCAGGCAGAGAAACCGCCCGCCCGGCTTCAACACCCGCCGCGCCTCGCGCAAGCGCGCGCTCGATATGGGTGACGTTGCGGATGCCGAAGGCGATGGTATAGGCGTCGAATTGCGCGTCCGGAAACGGCAGCTTCTCGGCATCGCCGCACACCCATTCGATCGTGTCCTCACGCCTTTGGCCTCGGCGCGGCGCCTGCCCTCGCCCAGCATGTCGGCATTGATGTCGCAGACCGTGACTGCGCGGCCTCGCCGCCCGCGGCGCGGGCCATGCCCGGCAATGCGCAAGGCGATGTCGCCGGTGCCGCCCGCCACATCCAGCGCCCGCCAGCCCGGCTGGGGATTGAGCCATTCCACCATCGCATCCTTCCAGATGCGGTGGATGCCGCCCGACATCAGGTCGTTCATCAGGTCATAGCGCGCCGCGACCGAGGAAAAGACCTCGCGCACAAGGCCTTCCTTTTCGGCCTCCGGCACGTCGCGGAAACCGAAGCTGGCGGTTTTGCTGTCGCTCATGCGCTCGGAGCATAGCGCGCGATGCCATGGCCCCGGACATGGGCTGATGATAAGAGATTCCATGCCCGAATTACCCGAAGTCGAGACCGTGCGCCTGGGGCTGATGCCCGCGCTGGAAGGCCGCACCATCTCAGCGGCCCAGACCCGGCGGGGCGATCTGCGCCGTGCCCTTCCCGCCCCGCTTCGCCGAACGGCTCACGGGCCGCAAGGTGCGCAAGCCTCACCCGCCGCGCCAAATATATCCTGGCCGAGCTCGATAGCGGCGAAACCCTGGTGATCCATCTGGGCATGTCGGGGCGCATGAGCGTCTATGCCGACGGCGAGCAGCAAGCGGCTGGGCGATTATGTCTACAACCCCGCCCCGGCCGGCGCCGGGCAAGGCAAGCACGATCATGTCGTGCTCGAAACCGATGCGCCGGCCCAGATCGTCTTCAACGATCATCGCCGCTTCGGCCTGATGACTCTGGTGCCGACCGAGGACTCTGATCACGGACAAGCTGTTCAAGGACATCGGCGTCGAGCCCTTGTCCGACGGCTTCAACGCCAGCTATCTGGCCGCGGCGCTGGAGGGCAAGAAAACGCCGATCAAATCGGCGCTGCTGGATCAGCGCGTGGTGGCGGGGCTGGGCAACATCTATGTCTGCGAGGCGCTGTTCCTGGCGCACATCTCGCCCAAGCGACTGGCCGGCGCAGTCAAGAAAGAGCAGATCGCGGCGCTGGTGACGAGCCATCAAAGCGGTCCTGAAGGACGCCATCGCGGCCGGCGGCTCGACCTTGCGCGATCATGCCCAGGCGACCGGCGATCCCGGCAATTTTCCAGCACCGCTTCCTGGTCTATGGCCGCGAAGGAAAGCCCTGCAAGGCCGGCCTCGGGCAGCGCGGGCCATCAAAGGGCTGCCGGGGAACGGTGAAGCGCATCGTCCAGGCCGGGCGCTCGACCTTCTACTGCCCGGCCTGCCAGAAATAGCGGACCCGGTTTGACCGCGTTTATGTTGACGGGGGCGCCGCAAAGCGGTATAGGCCCGCCTCTTTTCCAGAACCTCAGGAAGCCCCATGCCCAATATCGCCTCGTCCCGCAAGCGCGTCCGTACCACGGCCAAGCGCACCGCGATCAACACCTCGCGCAAGACCCGCGTCCGCGGCTTCATCCGCAAGGTGGAAGAAGCCATCGCCAAGGGCGACAAGGCGGCCGCCCTGGCGGCCCTGAAGGCGGCCGAGCCCGAGATCATGCGCGGCGTCTCCAAAGGCGTCCTGCACAAGAACACCGGCTCGCGGAAAGTTTCGCGCCTGACCAAGCGGGTCGCAAAACTGCAAAAATAGCCGAAGCCGCTGGAATCGCTTCGGAATCTCAAATAAAAGCCAAGTCTAGAAAAAGCCCGATCCCTGAAATCGGGCTTTTTTTATTGTCAGTATGCTGACATTCATGCGTTCATGACGTTTTCGCAATGCAACATTGCGACGGCCGTCACGCTAACCCACTGATTCGACGCGATTTGATCGAGTAACGCAGTATTTTCCGTATACTGCACAATCACTTAGCGGGATTTGCAAAAATGAAAAATTTTGACGAATCAGGCTTTGTTCCAGTTTTATTCCTCTTGTGCGCGCGCCCGACTTGATCGTATCTTCCTTAACGGTCTGGGGCGGATACCAAGATATGTCGAAGTACAGAGACAAGTAATAACAAAGTATTCGACGGTCTTGAGAGTAATTCGGACACTGACCGTCCAAGTCAGAACTCCCTGAATTCTTGAAATTGTGAACCTTTTATGCTGGGCGATATCCCCGGCAATGCTCGAACTTTCTCCAGGCCGCCGCGATGTCTCTTCCCCTTCTCCCGAATATGCCGGCGATCTCGAATGTCCATGAGGCCTGGGATCTCCTGGCGCAGAGATCCCAAGGCCCAGCTGGTCGATGTCCGCACCGTGGCGGAATGGAATTTCGTCGGCCTGCCCGACCTTGTCAGCCTGGATCGGCCGGTCGCATTGCATCGAATGGCAGGCCTATCCCAGCATGCAGCCCAATCCGAATTTCGTCCGCCGACGCCATCGCGAAGCTCTGGCAGACGGCGGGCGCGGAGCCTGCCACCCCCGTGGTGTTCCTTTGCCGCTCCGGCGCGCGCTCGCGCGCCGCGGCCATGGCGATGACGCGGGCGGGCTATCGGAACGCATTCAACATCGCGGGCGGCTTTGAAGGCGATCTCGATCGCGACGGTCATCGCGGGCCGATCAATGGCTGGAAGGCGGCGGGCCTTCCCTGGCGGCAAACATGAAGGGGCGGACATGCGACGAGGCATAGAAACGCGATAAGGGATCGCGACAAGGGAAAAAGAGCTTTGAAAAGCTCGGGCGGACACGCGGCTCACGCGTGGCTGACACATAAGCGGGTATTGAGAAATGGGACATTTGACGGGCAAGACGATGCGGCCGGATTGGGCAAGCGCATGGGCGGCGGTGCGCGAGCGGATGCGGCGCGAATTGGGCGATCCGGTATTCGAGGCCTGGATCGGGCCCTTGAGCCTGGAATCCTTCGAGCGCGACGAGCTCAAGATCGGCGCCACCAAGCCTTTCGTACGCAATTGGGTGGCCAACCATTATGTCGCCCGCATCGAGCGCGCCTTCCGCGCCGAGGGCGCCGAACCGGCCTCGATCTCCATCGTGATCGCCGTCCCAGGCGGCGCCGTCTGTGGCGGGCGGCGTGGTGCGCGAGGTCAACCAGCCGCGCCATCCGCCAGCATCGCCTATCTGCCGCCGCCCGCACGCGGCGGCGAGGAAGACGGCGCGCGCGGCCTCTGGACGCGGATGCTGCATCCCCAGCAGACCTTCGACAGCTTCATTCCCGGCCCGGCCAATGAATTCGGCCATGGCGCGGCCCGCGCCTTCGCCGAAGGCCAGCAGCAGGACATTCCCCTGCTCTACATCCATGGCGGCTTCGGCTTCGGCAAAACCCATCTCCTGAACGCCGCGGCGCTGGAATTCCGCAAGCGCGGCAAGCGCACCTTGTTCCTGCGGGCCGAGGATTTCATGCGCCACTTCCTGGGCGCGCTCTATCGCAAGGACACGCTGGCCTTCAAGGAAGAGCTGCGCACCGCCGAAGTGCTGATCATCGACGATCTGCAGCATATCTGCCGCTCCACCGCCACGGCGTCGGAGTTCCTCTACACCGTCAACGCCTTCGCCGATCTGCGCCGCCGGGTGGTGATCGCCGCCGACCGCGCGCCCCAGGCCCTGGAAGGCCTGGGCGCCGACGTCAAATCGCGCCTGGCGGGCGGTCTGTGCATCGCCCTCGACAAGCCCGACCGCGACACGCGGCTTTCCATCCTCAAGGCGCGCGCGGCGGAATTCGCCCGCCACAAACCCGATGTGGTGCTGCCGGATACGGTCCTGGAGCGCATCGCCGACCTGGAAGATGCCAGCCCCCGCGAGTTGATCGGCGTCTTCACCAAGCTCGCCACCTATGCCGACCTCACCAAGAAGCCGGTGACCTTGGAGACCGCGGAAGAGGCGGTGGGCCTGCGCGCCGGCCCCGGCGTCAAGACCTCGATCGAGGACATCCAGAGGAAGACCGCCGAGTTCTACAAGCTCGACGTCAAGGACTTCCATTCGCCCCAGCGCGCGCGCCGCGTCGCCCGTCCCAGCCAGGTCGCGATGTATCTCTCTAGAAAGCTCACCACCCGCTCGTTGCCCGAGATCGGCCGGCGCTTCGGTGGCCGCGATCACACCACGGTGCTGCATGCCTGCCGCCGCATCGAGGCCCTGATCGACGAGGATCCGCTGTTCCGCCAGGAGGTGGATTTCCTCTCCCAGATGCTGCAGCGGAAGGGCGAGCTTTAGAGGCTTCGAAAAGCCCCTGAAAATGCCCGTTTTCCAGGCAAAAAAACGCCGGTTTCGGCGGCGTTTTTTTTGCCCTTTCGGCCCCCTTTTGCTATGGTTCCCCACTTGAGTCTTGGGGCCGCCTTCAGGGCGACCGGCATCCGCTCCAAAACACAAGAAAATTGGGGTTTTCCGGGCATTTCTCGCGCGGGCGAAACCGTGGCCTGGAAACGGGGCTTTTAGCGAAAAGGACGCTTCATCTCGCGAGGCGGAAATCAGACCGATGAAGATCAATGTCGAACGGGGCGCATTTCTGAAGGCTCTCTCCCATGTCCAGAGCGTGGTGGAACGGCGCAATACCATTCCCATTCTTTCCAATGTGATGCTGGAAGCGGGCAAGAGCGCGCTGAAGCTCACCGCCACCGACCTCGACATCGAGATCGTGGAATCCATTCCCGCCGACATCCTCGCAACGGCTCCGCCACCGCCCCGGCGCACATGCTCTACGACATTGTGAGCAAGCTGCCGGACGGCGCCCAGGTGCAGGTGGAGCTGCTCACCAGCGAAGGCGGCAGGCTGGCGGTCTCGGCCGGATCGTCGCGTTTCGAATTGGCCTGCCTGCCCAAGGAGGATTTCCCCCAGATGACGGCGGGCGCCCGCCCCACCGTTTCCGGCTGGCGGCGGACGACCTCAAGCGCATTATCGACAAGACCCGCTTCGCCATCTCGACCGAAGAGACGCGCTACTACCTCAACGGCATCTATATGCACGCCGCCAAGGACGCCAAGCCCCCGGTGATGCGCACGGTGGCGACCGACGGCCACAGGCTGGCCCGCTTCGAGCTGGAACTGCCCGATGGCGCGGCCCAGATTCCCGGCGTGATCGTGCCGCGCAAGACCGTGGGCGAATTGCGCAAGCTTCTGGACGATGCCGACGGCGCGATCGAAATCTCGCTCTCCGACACCAAGATCCAGTTCGGCTTCAATGGCGTGGAACTGACGTCGAAGCTGATCGACGGCAATTTTCCGCCCTATGAGCGGGTAATCCCCACCGGCAATGACAAGGTGCTGGCGCTGGACGCCAAGGAATTCTCCCAGAGCGTGGACCGCGTCTCCACCATCTCCGCCGACAAGACCCGCGCGGTGAAGCTCAATATCGGCAAGGACAAGGTGACGCTCTCGGTGGTCAATCCGGAATCCGGCACCGCCACGGAGGATGTGGGCGCGACCTACAGCGCGGCGGGGATGGAGATCGGCTTCAACGCCCGCTATCTGCTGGACATCACCGGCCAGATCGGGGGCAAGGAAGTACGTTTCCTGCTGTCCGACGCGGGCTCGCCCGCCATCATCGAAGACGCGGAGGACGCGCGAACGCTTTACGTCCTCATGCCGCTCAGGGTCTGAAGATTGATCGCAACGCCCGACACCCGCCTTTCCGGCGAACCCATTCCGCCATTCTGGCGAAGCTGGCGGTGACGCGGCTGACCGTAAGTAATTTCCGCTCCTATGCGGCGGCGGAGTTGAACACCGTGGGCGCGGCGGTGGTGCTGGCGGGTCCCAATGGCGCGGGCAAGACCAACCTTCTGGACGCGATCTCGCTCTTGGCGCCGGGGCGCGGGCTTCGCGGCGCAAAGCTCGCCGAACACACCCGCAAAGGGCCGATGACGCCGGCGGAAGCGCTATGGGCGGTGGCGGCCACTGTGAAGCGCGGCGAGACCGATTACGAGATCGGCACGGGACTTGTCGGAGCAGTCCGCCAGTCGTCATGTCCGGCTCAACGGCGTGGAGGCCAAAGGCTCGGCCGAACTGGGCGAGATCGTGCAGATGGTCTGGCTCACTCCAGCCATGGACCGGCTCTTCATCGAAAGCGCATCGGGCCGGCGGCGCTTTCTCGATCGGCTGGTGCTGGGCTTCGACGCCTCCCACGCCCGCGCCGCCACGCGCTATGAGACCGCGATGCGCGAGCGGGCGCGCCTGCTCAAATACGGCCCCCGCGATCCGGCCTGGCTGGACGGACTGGAAAACGAGATGGCCGAGGCAGGCCTTGCGGTGGCGCGCGCACGCCAAGCGGCGGTCGAACGCCTGAATGGCGCGCTGGCGACACGAGCAGGCGCGTTCCCCGCCGCCGCATTGACGCTGGCGGAAGAGATTTACGCCGATCAAGACGCCTTGCGCGGCGCCCTGGCGAAAAGCCGCATCCGCGACGCCGAAAGCGGCCGCACTTTGGTGGGTCCGCATTTGACCGATCTGCTTGCCCGCCATGTGCAGAAGCGCGCCGATGCGCGCGACTGCTCCACCGGCGAGCAGAAGGCGCTTCTGATCGCGATCATGCTGGCCTTTGCGCGGGAGTTAACGACGGCGCGCGACGGGTTGGCGCCGCTCCTTTTGCTGGACGAAGTCGCCGCCCATCTGGACGCGATGCGCCGCGCCGCCCTGTTCGAGGAGATCGCCGATCTCAAAGCCCAGGCCTGGATGACCGGCACCGACCTTTCCCTGTTCGAGAATGCCAAGGCGCAAATTTTCGAAGTGCGCGACGGCACTTTCCGCGAGGCGGGCGCATGATCCCGCTGCACAATTTCCTGTTCTATTGCCTGATTTACGCGGTTGCGATCGCCACCCCGGGGCCCGGCATCTTCTCCATTATCGCCCGCGCACTCAGCCAAGGCTTCCGCAAGACCGTCCCGGCCTGCCTGGGGATCATGGTGGGGGACTTGATCCTGATGACCTTGTCGGCCTTCGGCCTGGCCTTGGTCGCCAAGGCGATGGGCACGCTGTTCGAGATCGTCAAAGTCGCGGGGGGCTTGTATCTGCTCTTCCTGGGCTACAAATACTGGACAGCCAAAATCGCCGAGCCGTCGGAGGTCGTGCCCGAAAGCGCCGGCCGCGGGTTCCTCACCCAGATGGGGATCACGCTTTCCAATCCCAAGGCGATCGCCTTTTTCGTGGCGCTGCAGCCCACCGCCATCGATCTCAAAAGCCTGACCTGGGTGGGCTACCTGGAACTGGTTGGCGCGACCCTGGTGCTGATCCCGGCAGTGACGATGGGATATGCGGCCCTGGCGGCCGAGACTCAAGAATGTGGTGGCGAGCGTGAAGGCGCGCCGCCGCATGAACAAAGGCGCAGGCCTGGTGATGGCCGGCGCCGGCATAGCAATCATGGTGAAGTGATGTCTGAACCTGCGAACCAAGTGACCGGCGAATATGGCGCCAGCTCCATCAAGGTGCTGAAGGGCCTGGATGCCGTGCGCAAGCGCCCCGGCATGTATATCGGAGACACCGATGACGGCTCGGGCCTGCACCACATGGTCTATGAAGTGGTGGACAATGCGGTGGACGAGACCCTGGCCGGCCATGCCAACCGTATCGACGTCGCGCTCAATCCCGACGGTTCCTGCACCGTGCGCGACAATGGCCGCGGCATCCCCACCGGCATCCACGAGGAAGAAGGCGTTTCCGCCGCCGAAGTGATCATGACCCAGCTCCATGCGGGCGGAAAATTCGAGCAGAACGCCTACAAGGTCTCGGGCGGGTTGCACGGCGTGGGCGTCTCGGTGGTGAACGCGTTATCCGAATTCCTGGACTTGCGCGTCTGGCGCGAAGGCAAGGAACATTACATGCAGTTCCGCAACGGCGACGCCGTGGCGCCGCTCAAGATCGTGGGTGACGCGCCCCTCGATGGCGGCAAGCCCCGGCGCGGCACCGAAGTCACCTTCCTGCCCTCGCCTGTCACCTTCACCAAGACGGAATTCGATTACGCCACCCTGGAACACAGATTGCGGGAATTGGCCTTCCTCAACTCGGGCGTCACCATCGTGCTCACCGACAAGCGCGGGGTCGAGCCCAAGGAAACGCTTTTGCATTACGAAGGCGGCTTGAAAGCGTTTGTGCAGTATTTGGACCGCGCCAAGAACCCGCTGATCCCTTCGCCCGTGATGATCGAGGTCGGAACGCGACGGCATGACGGTGGAGATCGCGCTCACCTGGAACGATAGCTATCACGAATCCACGCTGGCCTTCACCAACAACATTCCCCAGCGCGACGGCGGCACCCATCTGGCGGGCTTCCGCGCCGGCCTCACTCGCGTCGTGACCAAATATGCCGAAGACATGCCCAGCGCCAAGAAAGACAAGGTGGCGCTGACCGGCGATGATTGCCGCGAAGGCCTCACCTGCGTCCTGTCGGTGAAGGTGCCCGACCCCAAATTCTCGTCCCAGACCAAGGACAAGCTCGTCTCGTCCGAAGTGCGTCCGGTGGTGGAAGGCGCGCTGATCGATAAGTTGGGCGCCTGGTTTGAGCAGCATCCCGCCGAGGCCAAGATGGTGGTGGGAAAGGTGGTGGAAGCCGCCGCCGCCCGCGAGGCGGCGCGCAGGGCGCGTGAATTAACCCGCCGCAAGGGCGTGCTGGACGGCGCCTCGCTGCCCGGCAAACTGGCCGATTGCCAGGAACGCGATCCTTCCAAATGCGAAATCTTCATCGTCGAGGGCGACAGCGCCGGCGGCAGCGCCAAGCAGGCCCGCAATCGCGCCAACCAGGCGGTGTTGCCGCTGCGCGGCAAGATCCTCAATATCGAGCGCGCCCGTTTCGACAAGATGCTGTCGTCCGACAGCATCGTGTCTCTGATCACGGCGCTGGGCACGGGCATCGGGCCGGAGGAGTTCAATCCCGACAAGCTGCGCTATCACAAGATCATCATCATGACCGACGCCGACGTGGACGGCGCGCATATCCGCACCCTGCTGCTCACCTTCTTCTACCGCCAGATGCCGGAACTGATCGATCGGGGTCATATTTTTATCGCCCAGCCGCCGCTTTACAAAGCGGCGCGCGGCAAGTCCGAGCGCTATCTGAAGGACGAAGCCGAACTGCAGAATTACCTGGTCGACGAAGGCGTGGCGGGCGCGTCGTTCACCTTGCACACCGGCGAGACGGTGACGGGCGCGGATTTCGCCATGCTGGTGAACAGCGCGCGTGGCGCGGTCGCGGCGCTGGAGGGTTTCCCCCGCCACTATCCCCGCTTCGTGCTGGAACAGGCGGCGATCTCGGGCGCGATGAACCCGGACATTCTTTCCGACGCCGCGCGCGCCTCCGAAGCGGCGCGCTATATCGCCCAGCGCCTGGACACCCTGTCCGAGGAATTCGAGCGCGGCTGGCATGGCGAGCCCACCCCCGATGGCGGCCTGAAATTCTGGCGCGACGTGCGCGGCGTGCGCGAGGCGGTGGCGATCGACGGCGCGCTGATCTCGTCGGCCGATGCGCGCAGGCTGGACAAGATGGCGGGCGAGTTGCAGCAGACCTATCTCCGCTCCGGCACCTTGAAGCGCAAGGACGAGACCCGCGAGATCCGTTCGCCGTCCGAGCTTCTCAGCGCGGTGTTCGAGTGGGGCCGTAAGGGTCTGGGCCTGCAACGCTACAAGGGCCTGGGCGAGATGAACCCGGAGCAATTGTGGGAGACCACGCTGGACGAAAACGCCCGCTCGTTGCTGGTGGTCAAGGTCCAGCATGCCGACGAGGCGGGCGAATTGTTCGCCAAGTTGATGGGCGATGTGGTCGAGCCGCGGCGCGAATTCATCCAGGATAACGCCCTGGCTGCGTCGGTCGATATCTAGGCCTTCGCGCTCACCAGCCAGCAGGCGGTGCCAGGCGCGATATCCGGCGCGCTGCCCTGGAATTTCGCCATCCGCTTGGCGATGGCATCCCGTACCTTGGCGCGGGTCGCCTCATCCACATTCTTCAGGGCGCGCGACGTCGGCCCCATCAACGAGGTGAGCTGGACCGCGGCATATTCCGCCGAGGCGCCCAGCCGCATATGGCCGTTGAAGGGCTCGATGGCGATGTCACGGAAGCCGGCTTCGGCCAGGATGCCGCGCGTTCGCTCCTTATCCGCGAAGGCGAACGGTCCCGGCGCATGGGGATCAGCCTCTTTCTGTTCCGGCAGGAACGGCTTGGCCGCCAGGTAGGGCATCATCGCCCATTCATTCTCTTCCACCCTGCGCCAGCACATGAATGCCAGCCGCGCGCCTTTCGCCGCGGCCTTGCGAATGTTGGCGAAGGCGGCGACGGGTTCGACAAAGAACATCACGCCGAAGCGGGAGAAAATCAGGTTGCGGTCCGGCGCAAAGGGATAGGCGGCGGCATCGGCTTCGATGAAGCGGATATTGGGCTGGGTGATGCGCGAGCGTGCCAGCGCCAGCATGGGCTGGGAGACGTCCACGCCGGTCACGTCACCGGATGGCCCCACCGCTTCAGCCAGCATCAAGCTGGTCGAGCCATTGCCGCAGCCGATATCCAGCACGCGTTCGCCCGGCTTGGGATCGGCCAGCGCCATCACCGCGACCGCGATGTCCGCCATATTGCGGTCCATGTCGGTCTGGTGCTTGGCCCATTTCTGGCCGGTCGGGACCGTTCCAGAAATCGATCTGGGCCTGGTTCACGCTCATGGTGTTTATTTCCTGGTTTGGCGCTTGCGCATCGCCAGGGTGCGCAGCCTGAGCGCATTGAGCTTGATGAAGCCCTGGCCGCATCCTTCTGGTCATAGGCGCCCTTGTCGTCCTCGAACGTCACCAGGCTTTCGCTGTAGAGCGAATAGGGCGACTGCCGCCCGACCAGAATGGTGTTGCCCTTGTAGAGCTTGAGCCGGACCGTGCCGGCGACGAATTCCTGGCTCTTGTCGATCAGGGCCTGGAGCATCTCGCGTTCGGGCGAGAACCAGAAGCCGTTATAGATCAGGGCGGCGTAGCGCGGCATCAGACTCGTCTTTCAGGTGCGCCGCGCCGCGATCCAGCGTGATGCTTTCCATGCCGCGATGGGCCGCGATCAGGATGGTGCCGCCCGGCGTCTCATAGATGCCGCGCGACTTCATGCCGACAAAGCGGTTCTCCACCAGATCGAGCCGGCCGATGCCGTTGGCCCGACCCAATTCGTTCAGCCTTGTGAGCAGCGCGGCGGGCGACAGTTTCTGGCCGTCGATGCTCACCGCGTCGCCCTTTTCGAAGCCGATCTCGACATAGGTGGCCTTGTCGGGGGCGTCCTCGGGCGAGATGGTGCGCTGATAGACGATGCTGTCGGCTTCCTTGGAAGGGTCCTCCAGCACTTTTCCTTCCGACGAGGAATGGAGCAGATTGGCGTCCACCGAGAAAGGCGCCTCGCCGCGCTTGTCCTTGGCGATGGGAATCTGGTGCTGCTTCCGCGAATTCCAGCAGCTTGGTGCGGCTGGTGAGGTCCCATTCCCGCCAGGGCGCGATCACCTTGATGTCGGGCTTGAGCGCGTAATAGGAAAGTTCGAAGCGCACCTGGTCGTTGCCCTTGCCGGTGGCGCCATGGGACACGGCATCGGCGCCCATCTTCTCCGCGATCTCGATCTGTTTCTTGGCGATCAGCGGGCGCGCGATCGAGGTGCCCAACAGATAGACGCCCTCGTACAGCGCATTGGCGCGGAACATGGGGAAGACATAGTCGCGCACGAATTCCTCGCGCAGATCTTCGATGAAGATGTTCTCGGGCTTGATGCCCAAGGTGAGCGCCTTCTGGCGCGCGGGCTCGATCTCGGCGCCCTGGCCCAGATCGGCGGTGAAGGTCACGACCTCGGCGCCATATTCGGTCTGCAGCCATTTGAGGATCACCGACGTGTCCAGCCCGCCAGAATAGGCGAGGACCACTTTCTTCACATCTCGCTTGGCCATTGGAAGGCAATCCCCGAAAAGTCGCAAAAATCGGGCGACTATAGGGATTGGGGTTCAAAAATCCAGCGTGGCGAAGGCGGGCGCATAATCCACACGCCCGGCATGGTGGGGCAGTGCGCCTTGCAGCGCCAGCGCCATGAAATAGGGCCCCGCATAGGGCGAGGCGAAACCCGCGGCTGATTCCACCGAAAAGCCGAAACGTTCGTAATAACGGGGCTCGCCCAGGACAAAGACGCCCTCCCAGCCTGCTTCTTTGGCGCGCGCCAAGCCTTGCTCGATCAGCCGCGCGGCGATGCCCTGGCGGCGTGATCCCTCCGCCACCGCCACCGGCGCAAGCCCCAGGGCGCGGAATGGCGCGGTCACGGGCGAGAACAGGGCATGGCCGACACTGCGGCCTTCTTCTTCGGCCACCAGCGAAATCGCGATGTCGCCCGCGTCGTGCAGCCGCTCAACCAGATCGGCTTCCGCAACCGTGGGAAAGCACGCCGCATGAAGATCGCGGATCGCCTGGCGGTCGCCCACCTGCTCGGCCCGCAGGTTCATCACTCAGTGCGGCATCCGCGCCAATTGGCCGGACTGCACCGGCGCCAGCTTCTCGGCCGCCAGGCGCGTCGAAGCCCGCTCCTTGACGCTTTCGCGATTTGAGCTGGCCGCAGGCCGCCATGATGTCGCGCCCGCGCGGGGTGCGCACCGGGCTGGCATAGCCCGCCCTGTTGACGATCTCGGCGAATTTCTCGATCTGGCTCCAGTCCGAGCATTCGTAAGGCGCGCCCGGCCAGGGATTGAAGGGAATGAGATTGATCTTGGCGGGAATGCCCGCCACCAGCCGCACCAATTCGCGCGCCTCGGCCAGGCTGTCATTCACGCCCTTGAGCATCACATATTCGAAGGTGATGCGGCGCGAATTGGAGGCGCCGGGATAGGCGCGCACGGCCGCCATCAACTCCTTGAATGGGGTATTTCTTGTTGATCGGCACGATCACGTCGCGCAATTCGTCGTTGCACGGCATGCAGCGAGATCGCAAGGCCCGAGCCGATCTCGGCGCCCGCGCGCGGGATCATCGGCACCACGCCGGCGGTCGAAAGCGTCACCCGGCGCTTGGACAAGGCCAAGCCGTCGCCGTCGGTGACGATGGCGAGCGCCGCTTTCACATTGTCGAAATTGTAGAGCGGCTCGCCCATTCCCATCATCACCACATTGGTGACTTTGCGGCCGGGCGCCGTGGACGGCCAATCGCCCAGCGAATCCCGCGCCACCAGCAACTGGCCCACGATCTCTTCGGAGGTGAGATTGCGCACCAGCTTCTGGGTGCCGGTATGGCAGAAGCGGCAATTCAAGGTGCAGCCCACCTGGGACGAGACGCATAGCGTGCCGCGGTCGGCTTCGGGGATATAGACGGTCTCGAATTCGATCGCCCGGTCCGGTCGCGCAGCAGCCATTTGCGGGTGCCGTCGCTGGAAATCTGTTCGGTCACGATCTTCCGGCCGCGCCAGAGAGAATTTCGCCGCCATCTCGTCGCGGAAATCCTTGGCGAGATTGCTCATGCCGGCGAAATCGCGCGCGCCATGAACGTAAATCCAGTTCCACAATTGGCGCGCGCGCATGCGCGCCGATTTTTCCGGCACGCCGTCTTCGGTCAGCGCGGCGGACAGCTCCGCCGGCGACAGCCCGATCAGGGATTTACATGTTGCAGGTAGCATGGATCTTGGCGAGCGCGTCGTTGAAGCCCGCCAGCGAATAGGTGTCGGCGGATTTGGGCCCTTTCAAGGGCGTGCCCAGCGCCACCGCCGAAACGCCCTTGCTCATGGCGTCGATCAGGCGCGGATTGTCGTTCAGCGACGTCACCCAGGCCGATGCCCTGCTTGGCTTCGTTCTTGCCGAAGAAAGTGAAGCGGTCGTCGCCGATCTCCAAGGTCACCGGCACGCTTTCCTTATACTCATAGCCGGGCACGATTTCGGGCTTCGGCCTTGACCTTACGCGCGGGATAGTCGGTGACGATCAGATAGATCGCGCCGCGCTTGAGTCCCTTTTTGGGCTCGATGGCGCGGGGCCGTGGACATGGCGAAACAGGTCATGCTGTCGCCCGTGCCCGTGGAATAGGCCGTCCAGTTCCCGAACGCGCCCAGAAGGTTGGCGTATTGGCGCCCGCCAAAAGCCGGCATGGCCAATCGCG
Organism: uncultured Alphaproteobacteria bacterium; assembly: GCA_963766265.1. Classification (GTDB taxonomy): domain Bacteria; phylum Pseudomonadota; class Alphaproteobacteria; order Micropepsales; family Micropepsaceae; genus Rhizomicrobium. The sequence goes on along the minus strand of CAVXYX010000004.1, from coordinate 1,035,685 downwards.
GCGGCGCAAAGGGAACCCAGCAAAATCGTGCGAATCATGAATGCTCCAGCGTCTGTCCGGCGGTCTATGGGGCCGAAATCGGGCGATTTCATGGGCTTCCGCGCCGAATCGCGCGACAGAATAGCCAAGCGGCGGCCGCCGCCCGCCAGCCTATTCGCGCAGGCCGTAGCCCTTGGCATAGAGCCGCCAAACCACCACGCCCAGCACCAGCCACGAACAGCCACGGTCAAGCCCATGCCCAGACCGCTGCGGCGCTTCGTCAACGCCGATCATGGCACCGCGAATGCCGTTGATGAAATAGAAGAAGGGGTTGGCCCAGGCCAGCCAATGCAGCCAGGCCGGCAGCATCTGAATGGTGTTGAACACGCCGCCCACCATCGAAAGCGGCGTGAGGAAAAACACCACCGGCATCGTTGAGCTGCTCGAAGCTCTTGGACCACAGTCCGACGATGATGCCCAGCAAGCCCGAACACGGCCGAAACGCTCACCATCCAGAACAGGAACATGGGCCAGGATTCGATATGGGTGGCGCCGAAGCCGATGCCCATCAGCAGAATGCCGATGCCGGTGACGGTCGCGCGCAACACCACCACGCTGAGGCTGCCCACGATCATCTCCACATAGGAGAGCGGCGCCACCAGCATTTCTTCCACGAATTTGATGAAGCGGGAGAAATAGATCGCCGATGGAGGATTGCAGGAAAGCGGCGTGTGATGATGTTCATCATCAGGACGCCGGGCAACACGAACTCGAGATATTTGTGGCCGCCGATCTGGGAAATGCGTCCGCCGACCACCGAGCCGAAGATGAAGATGAACAGCAGCGCCGAGATCCAGGGCGCGACGAAGGCCTGAATCGGCACGCGCGCCATGCGCTGCACCTCGCGCCGCACCATGGTGTAAAGGCCGATCCAGTTGATGCCCATTGTCTCCGTCACTGCCCCGCCACATGATCGGGCTCGGCGCCGGTCGCGGCCAGATAGGCGTTCTCCAGCCCGCCCGGCGCGCCGGCGATTTCGTCCTTGGTGCCTTCGCGCACGATCCGGCCCTTGTTGACGATGGCGATCTGGCGGCAGAGCCGCTCCACTTCTTCCAGATAATGCGAAGTGAGAAGGATGGTGCGGCCGTCCTTGTTGATCTCGGCCAGATAGCGCCACAAGCACGCGGCGCAATTCCACGTCCACGCCCGCGGTGGGCTCGTCCAGGATGATCAGCTTGGGATCGTTGACCAGGGCGCGGGCCAGGACCACGCGGCGTTTCAAGCCGCCTGACAATTGGCGGAACTGTTTCTTCTGGTGCGCAATGAGGTCGAACCGCTCGATCAGGATAATCGATGCGTTCCTTGCGCTGGCGCGCGCATTCATGCCGAAATAGCCGCCCATCCAGTCCACGATCTGGCGAGGCGTGGCGAAGGGATCGACATTGAATTCCTGAGGGCACAGCCCCACCAGGCGGCGCGCCTCGCGGTAATTCTTCACCGCGTCGATGCCGAAAATCTCCATCTTGCCGGAAGTGGGCTCGGCGATGCCGGTGACGCAATGGATGGTGGTGGATTTGCCCGCGCCATTGGGACCGAGAAAGCCGAAAAACTCGCCCTTCGGGAATGGTCAGCGAGACGTCTTCGACCGCGACAGTGCCGCTGCGATAGACCTTGCGCAGATGGGAAATAGCCAAGGCGGGAGTCATGCGAGGGGACCTAACACGGCCCTTCCGGCTTGGAAAGCTGACTATTTTTCGGTGCGTGGACTTGACGCGAATCGATTGCGTTCTACTGCGGTCCTGGGTTTCGCCAGCGGCGCCCCCCAGGTGTGCGGCGGCGGCACTTCGGCGCCCTCGCCGCCCGCCCTGACCGGGCGCGCGCCATAGCCGCCCTGCGACATCAGCCTGTCATAGAGGACGATGGCCCCCGCCATGCCGACATTGATGGAAAAGCGGGTGGGAATCTTCACCACGAAATCGCAGGCCTTGAGCATCTTGGGCGAAAGCGAAAAGCGCTCGGCGCCGAACACATAGGCGGCGCGGGCGGGATGGCGGAAACGAGGCAAGCTCGACCGCATCGTCGGTGATCTCCACCCCCACCAGGCGGCAGCCGATGGGCAAGCGCATATCCTCCGGCCTGGCGAAAACTATAAAAGGGAAGCGCGCCTTGCGCGTTGGAGGTGTCGCTTTGCGCGTCCGACAATTTCAGCAGCGGCGCGATGGAGAAGAAAAAGCTGGCGTCGAAGGCATGGGCGATGCGGACCAGATTGCCCAGATTCATGGGCTTGGATATCCCGTCCACTCCCACGCCAAAATAACCCCTCATCTTTTTGCGCCCCAAGCTTCACGGCACGGAAAGGAACCCCGTTCCCGCCAAAAGGGCAAACGGGATTGGAGAAAGCCGGATTAACCGACACATAAGCGTGGACATTCGCCCTCGGGCATGGTCGGGTTGAAGGTGGACCTGCCGGGCGGTGGGACTGCAAGCCCAAAAAAGGAAGTGCCGTGCTTGGGGGGTGCCGATGACCGCTTTGTCTGTTCCGAACACCGATCTGAGGCGCATCGGCGCGCATCCCGATTATTGGTATCCGCTGGCATGGTCGTCCGCGCTGAAACGCGGCAAGACGCTGGCCTGCCGCTTCGCGGGCGAGCCGGTGGTGCTCTATCGCGGACAAAGCGGCACGGTTCATGCGCTGGAAGACCGCTGCGCCCACCGGCAAGTGCCGCTCTCGATGGGGATCGTCGAAGGTGAAAGCCTCAAATGCGGCTATCACGGCTGGACCTATGATTGCGGCGGCCATTGCGTGAACATCCCATACTGGGACGCGAACGGCTTCCCAACGGGGTCACCTCTTATCCGGCCCGGGAAGTGGACGGGATGATCTTCATCTTCCCCGGTGATCCCGCCCGCGCTGACGAAAGGCTGCCGCAATCCCTCGGCTCGCATGCCGACAAGGGTTACAAGACGCGCCGCCTCGACCGCAGCGTCGCCTGCCACTACAGCTTCATGCACGAAAATCTATTCGACATGAATCACCAGGTCCTGCATCGCAGCCTGATGGGTTCGATCAAGGCAACCTGCCTGGGGCGGCGCCAAGGGACGGATTGGTGCGAAGTGGATTACACTTTCAGCCGGACCGAAGGCCGCGCCACCTTTGGCGAGACGACCATCCTGGGCGTGATGCGCGCGCCCGCGGAAGCCGCCAATCGCGACACCATGACCATCCGCACCGAATATCCCTATCAGCGCCTGAAAGTCTGGGTCGGTCCGGGGGATCCGGTGCTGGATGTGTGGCTGGCCTATACCCCCCTCGACGCGGCCCAGAAAACCAACCGCACCTTCGGCTATCTTTCGGTGAAGAAGCCGAAGATTCCGGGCCTCATCCATCTCGCATGGCCGTTCGTGCGCTGGTTCACCGAGGGCATCTTCGCCCAGGACCAGCACATCGTGGAGGAAGAGCAGAAAGCCCACGACCTTCAGGGCGACGACTGGAACAATGAAGTCTTCCAGCCTGTGCGCGATGTGCGCGAAGTGCTGTTGCGCTGCGGCGTGCCCCTGGTCCGCCATGACGAGCGCCGCCTGGCCGCCGGCGGCCAGCACCGCTGAATATTGACGATAAGTGTGCGCGGTCCGGATGTCAGCTTGCCGTAAGCTGTTGCCGCTAAAGTGCGTGGGTGGGGCCCCGGCTGGAATGATGCCGAAACAGAACGAGGACCGTGACATTCAGAGCACCGCCCAGGACTTGATCGCCCGCTACGCCGACGAGGCCGAACTGATCGCCGCCGGGCATGCCGACACCATGCTCGACCAGGGCAACATGGGGGCCTTTGAGATCTGGCGGAAAGTGATGGCCGCGGTCCGCTCCCTTCAGGCCAAGGACCAGCCGGCGCGCTGACGCTGCCAACTTCTCGTTGATGGCGTTGACATTAAAGACAACTTATACTTGTAGAGATTTTCGGCGTTCCGCCCCAATCAACACACTTTGATATAGTCCCGCACAATTCGGCGAGGAAGCGCGACGCCGGCCGCCCTCATTCTGACGGTGAGGGATTCCGGGGCCAAAAGTGGACGGAAGACGTTACGCATCGCCGCCGTCTTTACTTGATCCCAAGCGCATTCATCGCCGTCTGTTCGGGGTCTATTACCAGGAAGACATTTTCGAGAAATTTTGCGCCATGGCGCCCCTCGCCATGCGGGCATTCGCCTGGCGGGTGCCGGCGGAAATGCGCCGGAAGAACCTGATTTTCCTGCATGTACCCCGCGCCCAGGGGACCTCGATCGCCCACGCGCTATACGGAATCCATTGCATCCAGCATTACAGCGCCCGTTATTACCGCAGCATCGCGCCCGGCTTCTGGGCCAAGGCGGATTCGTTCGCGGTATTGCGCGATCCTTACGACCGTTTTGCCTCGGCCTATGCCTTTGTCCGCAGCGGCGGGACCTCGAGTTGCCGCCTGAGCGACGTGTTCCTGCACCAGACGGAAAATCTCCACAGCATCGACGACTATCTTTCCTTCGTCGAGGAGCGGGACGCGCTGTCGCTGGATTTCGTGATGCGGCCGCAAAGCTGGTTCGTGTGCGACTTGGTCACCGGATTGCCCCTGGTGAAGCGCCTGTTCCTCTATGGCCGCGACCAGGCCGCGCTTGCTTTCTATATGCGCGGCCATGGCGTGAAGGATATGCCCTGGCTCAACCGCTCGCTCCGCATGCCAGTGACATTCTCGCCGCGGCAGAAATCCCGCATCCGGAAAATCTACGCCCAGGATTTCCGGCTGGTGGAAGAGCTTCGCGACGCCCGCACCGCCACCGAGCACGATATCCTGCGCGCCATGGGCGTGGCGGCGGAATAGGGCGCGACGCGCGGATCCTCGCGCCGGGCGAGCAGTCCCCGGAGCTGCAAGACCGGACGCAGAGTACAAAAATCGCCGGAGCGGCAATTCGCATGGACCCCTCAGAGGCGGGCATGCGTTCCATGATACGCTCGGGCGCCGCTTCCGGCTCCCGATTCCCTTATCGGCCAATGACCAATTCGAAAACCCAAAAGGGCCTGGTTTGGCGATTGTCCCGCATCGCCATGCGCAATCAATTGGGCCCGGGCCTGATCACCGGGGCCGCCGACGACGATCCGTCCGGCATCGCCACCTACAGCCAGGCGGGCGCGCAATCGGGCCTCAATCTGCTTTGGACTATGGTCCTGTGTTTCCCGCTGATGGTGGCGATCCAGATGGTGAGCGCCCTGATCGGCCGCGTTACCGGCCACGGCCTGGCGCGCAACATGGGCGAAGTGATGCCCAAAAGGCTGGTGACGGTTCGCTGGTGGCCCTGCTGTTCATCGCCAACACCATCAATCTCGGCGCGGACCTGGCGGCGATGGGCGAGGCCGCCAAGCTGGTCGCGGGTTTCGGCGAGCATGAATTCACCATCGCTTTCGCGCTGTTTTCGCTGGTCCTTCAACTGTTCATTCCCTACCGGCGCTATGCGCGCTTCCTCACGGTGCTGACCTTGTCCCTGTTCGCCTATGTCGCGGTGCTGTTCTTCATTCATCTGGACTGGACGAAAATCGGGCTGAGCCTGATCGGCGTGGGCGCCGATCTTTCACCCGGCGCCGCCACCACCATCGTCGCGCTGTTCGGCACCACCATCAGCCCCTATCTCTTCTTCTGGCAGAGCGCGCAGGAAGTGGAGGAAGTGGATCAGAAAAGCTGGCGCAAACCTCTGCTGGAAGCGCCCGCCCAGGCGCGGCGCGCGCTTCAGCGCATCAGGGTGGACACGATCGCGGGCATGTTCGTCTCCAACGCCATCGCCATTGCGATCATGGTCTCGACCGCCGCCACCTTGCATCAGGCCGGCGTCACCAATGTCCAGACGGCGGCCCAGGCCGCCAAGGCACTGGCGCCGGTGGCGGGAAACTTCGCCTCGCTTCTGTTCGCGCTGGGCATCGTCGGCACGGGGTTGCTGGCGATCCCGGTGCTGGCGGGATCGGCGGCCTATGCGGTGGGAGAATCGCGCGGCTGGAAGATCGGCCTGGACAACATGCCCTGGGAGGCCAAAGGCTTTTATACGGTGATCGGCGCCGCCATGGTCCTGGGCCTGGGGATCGATTATTCCGGGCTCGATCCCATCAAGGCGCTCTATTGGAGCGCGGTGCTCAATGGCGTGATCGCGGTGCCGATGATGGTGGCGATGATGTATGTGGCGGGTCATCGCAAGAAGATGGGCGAATTCCGCATCGGGCCCGTGCTGGGCGCGCTGGGCTGGATTTCGACCGCGGTGATGGCGGCGGCGACGATCGCCATGATATATGTGAGCCTGAATTGATCACCAGGTTTTTCGCCCATGTATGTCCTGAGCTGGATTTTCTTCGGCGCCTTCACCGGCTGGATTGCCGGCCTGATCGTGAACAAGCGCGGCGAAGGCTGCATCCTCAACACCGCGCTGGGCCTGGTGGGCGGCTGGGCGGTTTCTGTTCCGCCAGCTCACGGGCTTTCATTATGAAGAACACGGTTTCTTCATTTCGGCCTTCGTGGCGGTGATCGGCGCCATCATCGTGCTGCTCATCTACTACGCCATCACCGGCAGCCGCACACTGCGTTGATCATCGCCAATCTTTTTACCCTGCGACTTGCTTTCATTCGCAGAGATTGCGGATGAAACATTCTCCTGCCCGCGCTATCAGAGGCGCGGGAGGGGATGGGCATGACACGCGCGTTTGTCGTGACGGCAATGTTGCTGCTGGGTTCGGCGACAAGCGTGCTTGCCACGCCGACCGACGAGATCCAGGTCTATACCAGCGAAATCGAGCCCGAGGGCGTGTTCGGCCTCACCTGGCACAACAATTACACGCCGGACGGCCTGAAGACGCCCGACTTTCCCGGCGCGCTGATCGACAATCACGCCTATAGCAGCGTCGTCGAATGGGCCTATGGCGTGACGCCCTGGTTCGAGGCGGGGTTTATCTGCCGCTCTTTGCCAACACGCCAGACCCAGGGCTGGACCTATAACGGCTTCAAATTGCGGGCGCTGTTCGTCAAGCCCGACTATGCCAACAATGATTTCTATTACGGCATGAATTTCGAATTCAGCTGGAACCAGAAATGGTGGGAATCGCAGGTCAATAGCGGCGAGATCCGCCCCATTATCGGCTTCCGCTTCGGCCCCGACAGCCGCTGGAGCTTCACTTTCAATCCCATCCTGGACAATGACTATAAGGGCGGCGTCGGCGGGCTGGAATTCAATCCCGCGACGCGGCTGGACTACAAGATCAACGACACCTGGACCGCGGCGCTGGAGGAATATGACGGCTTCGGGGAGCTGCGGAATTTCCTGCCCGGCAGCCAGCAGTTCCATGAATTGTGGCTCACCGGCGATTACAATGGCGATCCCATCTCGGTGGAATTCGGCGTCGGCGTCGGGCTCACTTCCGTCAGCAACGGCGTCACCGTCAAGCTGATGTTCATGAGCGATCTGACCGGCCCGCACGGGTTGTTCACGGAACACCGCTAGAGCGGCTTGATCATCCGGATCACGTCGCGGTGGAAGCCGAACTTTCGATAAAGCTTTTCAGCGCGGACATTACCTTCAAACACGCCCAGGCTTAGCCAGTCATAGCCCTGGGCGCGCGCCCATTCTTCAGCCTTGGCCAGGAGCGCGGTGGCGATGCCCTTGCCTTCATGGCCGTCCGCCACAATCAGGTCGGCAACATGGCCGTGAGGCCGCCGGCGATGAAAATCCTCGAAGGAGCGCAAATGGACGAACCCCGCTACTGCGCCGTCTACCTCCGCCACAAACAGGATGGGATCATCGCCCTTGGATTTATCCTGGACGCGCATCGCCTCTTCGATCACGGCGCGGTCGGTATTCGTCATGGCCGAAGGCTCGCGCCAGGACGGCGGCCCGAACGCCACCAGCCGCGGCACCAGCGCCAGGATGGCGGGCGCATCTTTGTCGGTGGCGCGGCGGATCAACATCGCTTGGATTAGATCAAAGCTTGCGGTGCATCACCAGCGCATCCACCAGGCCCAAGCTTGGGTGCTGGAATGCGCCCGGAGCGCGGCCGATCTCGGCAAAGCCCATGCGCCGCCAGAGTTGCACGGCGCGGCCGTTGCTGGCCACCACGAAATTGAACTGCATGGCAGAAAAGCCCTGCACCGCAGCGGCAGCCAGCGCATGCTCGCACAAGGCCTGGCCCACACCCTTGCCGCCCGCCCTGCCCGCCACCATGAAGCCGGCATTGGCGACATGAGCGCCGGGGCCGGGCCGGTTGGCGCGCAGGTAATAGGTGCCCAGGATTCCCCCGTCCTCGTCTTCGGCCACGAAGACGCTGCGGTCTGGCGCGAACCAATGCGCCAGCGCGTCATGGCGGCTCATGTCGCGCGGCAGCGCATAGGTCTCACCGGCGCGGACAATGGGCTCCATGATGCCCCAGATGGCCTCCCGGTCGTCCGGCCTCGTGGGGCGTATTGCGACAGCCATTCCTATTCGGCAGCCGGCCTGTGGAGATAGATCTCTCCGCCGCTCTGCTTGAACTCGTCCGCCTTCTTCGCCATCGCGGCGCGAATTTCGGCGGTGGACATGCTGTCATTGTTGCCGCTTGCGCCGCGTCGCGCACTTCCTGGGAAATCTTCATGGAGCAGAATTTGGGCCCGCACATGGAGCAGAAATGCGCCACCTTGGCGCCGTCGGCAGGCAGCGTCTCGTCGTGGAAAAGCTGCGCCGTCTCGGGATCGAGCGCCAGGGCGAACTGGTCCCGCCAGCGGAATTCGAAGCGCGCCTTGCTCATGGCGTCGTCCCAGATGCGCGCGGCGGGATGGCCCTTGGCCAGGTCGGCGGCATGGGCGGCGATGCGATAGGCGATCACGCCCAGCCTTCACGTCGTCGCGGTCGGGCAGGCCCAGATGCTCCTTGGGCGTGACATAGCAAAGCATGGCGGTGCCGAACCAGCCGATCATGGCCGCGCCGATCGCGGAGGTGATGTGGTCATAGCCGGGCGCCACGTCGGTGGTGAGCGGTCCAAGCGTATAGAATGGCGCTTCGTCGCAAACCGCCAACTGCCGGTCCATATTCTCCTTGATCTTGTGCATGGGCACATGGCCCGGGCCTTCGATCATCACCTGCACGTCATGGCGTCTGGGCGATGCGGTTCAATTCGCCCAGCGTATCCAGCTCGGCGAATTGGGCCGCATCATTGGCGTCGGCGGTCGAGCCGGGACGCAAGCCGTCGCCCAGGCTGAACGACACGTCATACTGCTTCAAGAGTTCGCAGATCTCCTCGAAATGCGTGTAGAGGAAATTCTCCTGGTGATGGGCCAGGCACCATTTGGCCAGGATCGAGCCGCCGCGGCTGACGATGCCGGTGACGCGCTCGGCGGTAAGCGGGATATGCGCCAGGCGCACCCCGGCATGGACGGTGAAATAATCCACCCCCTGCTCGCATTGTTCGATCAGGGTGTCGCGATAAAGCTCCCAGGTAAGCTCCTCGGCCACGCCGCCCACCTTCTCCAGCGCCTGATAGATCGGCACCGTGCCGATCGGCACCGGCGAATTGCGAATGATCCATTCGCGGATGGTGTGGATATGGCGGCCGGTGGACAGGTCCATCACCGTGTCGGCGCCCCAGCGGATGGACCAGACCATCTTTTCCACCTCCTCGGCGATCGCCGGAGGTCACGGCGCTGTTGCCGATATTGGCGTTCACCTTGGTGAGGAAATTCCGGCCGATGATCATCGGCTCGGTCTCGGGATGGTTGATGTTGGCGGGGATGATGGCGCGGCCGCGCGCCAGCTCGTCGCGCACGAATTCGGGCGTGATCTCGATCGGGATACTCGGCGCCGAAACTGTTGCCGTCGGCCAGCGCGCTGCGCCCCAGATTTTCGCGCGCGGCGATGTATTTCATTTCCTCGGTGATCAAGCCTTGGCGCGCATAATGGAGCTGGGTGACGTTTCGGCCGGATTTGGCGCGCAACGGCCTCAAGCCCCGGCGATCGAATTGCGGCACCGACAGAAGCTCGCCCCGCTTCAGCCCGTCATCCTCGGGCTTGCGGTTGCGGCCGTCATATTCTTCCACATCGCCCCGCGCCAGAATCCAGTCGCGGCGCGCCCCGCCCAGGCCCTTGCCGATGTCGATGGCGGCACTTTCATCCGTGTACGGACCGGATGTGTCGTAAAGCCGGATCGGCGCCTCGCCGCCCGACAGCGCCACTTCGCGGAACGGCACGCCGTCGATTTTGACTTTCCTCGAGCCCGGCAATGGGCCGCGGGTGATGGAAACAGAACTGGGATTGAGAATGGGTTTGTTCATTTGGCCTCTCCCTACGCCCGTGCGAACGGGATCAGGTTCTAAGGGATTTGCGGGATTGCGATCTCAGCTTGGCTTGTGGCCAAGCACCCCTGGGAAGGCGCGATCATAGCCCCCTGCGGCGGAGGTTCAAGCCGGTTCAGGGACTGGCATGCCTGGGTTGATAGAGCCCCAGCCGGCCCCCGCCCGGCAACGTCAAATGCGTGAGTGCGCCCCAGCGCTGCTGCGAAGGAACTTCGCAGGCGATACCGGCTTTCTTGAGCCGTGCCATCTCGGCCTCCAAGTCGTCGCACATCAGGTAAAGCTCATGGCGATCACTCGCCTCGGCGGGATGCACCGCCAGTTCGGCTGGCGGCAGCTTGAAGATCAGCCAGCCATGGCCGGCATCGACATGGCCAAACTTCAGAACGTCGCGGAAGAATTCCTTGTCCTTCCCGGCATCGGTCGAATAGATGATGACATGCGCGCCATGGATCATGCGGAAGTCCTCATGTAGCGGAGCGGTAGGACATAAAAGGGTCCTCATGTAGCGGAGCGGTAGGACATAAAAGATCTCCTCATCCCGCCATGTTAGCGCCGGGACAGCCTCGCGCGAAGCTCAGGCGATCGTGACGGACAACGGCTCCAGGCCGGCGATTTCCGCCAACAGCTGGTCGCCCGCCTTCACCGCGCCCACGCCTTCCGGCGTCCCGGTGAAGATCACATCGCCTGCCGCCAATGCCACCTGCTGCGACAGCCTGGAAATGATTTCCGGCTTCGTTCCACATCATGTTGGCCGACATCGGAGTCCTGCTTGACCGCGCCATTGACCGACAGGCGGATGCGGCCAGGGGCAAGGGACCCGATGACGGCGTGAGCGGACCGATGGGGGCGCTCTGCTCGAAGCTTTTGCCGATTTCCCAGGGCCGGCCTTTTTCCTGCATCTGCTTCTGCAGATCGCGCCGGGTCATGTCCAGGCCCACGGCATGACCGAAGATCAGCTTCTCCGCATCGGTGACGGAGACATTCTCGCCGCCATCCTTCAACGCCACCACCAGCTCGCACTCATAATGGTAATTGGCCGTAAGGCTGGGATAGCGGATCGCGCCACCGCCGGGCACCAGCATGTCGGGCTGCTTGGAGAAGAACAGCGGCGGCTCTTTCTCGTCATTGCCCAATTCGCGGGCATGGGCGGCGTAATTCCTTCCCACGCACCAGACCCGGCGCACCGGAAAGCGCTTGGCGCTTGCCTGGATGGCGATGAACGGTTGGGGCAGGGAAAAAAGCAGGTCGTTTGTCACTGAGCCTCGCTCATTGGGTACTTGCTCACTGGGCCCTCGCTCATTGGGCCTCGAATTGCTGGAATTCCGAAATCACCGCTTTCACCGCCGCCTCGACGATGCGCCGCCCGGCTTCGATGTTGGCCTGGGAGGGATCGGAGCCCATGCGCCCGTCGGGAAAGCGGCGGCGGAAATCCTCGGCGTCGCGGATCGGACCGGTGGGAGCGATCCGGGGCGACATCGCCACGCTTTTCACCGCTTCGGGATAGGCAAAATAGGTTACAGAAATTTCAGACGGCGTGGCATGGCTGCCCTCACCTACCGGGAAAAGCTCGCGGCAAAAGTCCATCACCCCCGCCAATTCCCACCAGTTGCGCAGCTGACAGCGCAATGGTGCCCCCAGGTTTGAACCAGGCTTGGCGCCCGCGCCGGCAAAGGTCACGCCGTGATAAATTTCCGAGAAGGCGGCAGTGATGGTGGCGATGTTGCCGCCATGGCCGTTCAGCCAATAGATCGCTTTCAAAGCCGTGGCGCGCCAGGCTCTCGCTCCAATCCATCATCGAGGCGATCATGGTCGACGGCTTGAGCGTGATGGTGCCGGGAAACGCCATGTGATGCTGCGCCTGGCCCGACATTGAAGGTGGGACCGACCAGGATGCCGGCCTCGTCGCCCGCGCGCCGGCCGATCATCTCCGGACAAAGCGCATCGGTGCCCAGAAGCCCGTTGGGGCCATGCTGCTCGGTCGAGCCGATGGGAATGAGGATCGCCTTGGAGTGGGCCAGATAGGTTTCGATCTCCGGCCAGGAGGAAAGATGTAATTGCATCAGGCTTTTGCTTCCGACGATCTCTTGGAGCCTGTCGATCGCTTTCTTCCACAAAGCGCGCTCTTTTTCCACCTCGCCTCGCCGGGCAGCTTGTTGGATTGCAGCGCGATCTGCGCCCTCCCCGGCCCCTTGGCATAGAAACCCACTTCCAGCCGGCCGCTTTTCCATTTGCCGCGCCAATATTTGTCCTTGGTGCGCGACGTTTCCTCGAATTCGCCTTTGGGAAACCAGGTTTGTCGGGCATCGCCGTGGCGGCGGCGATAAAGCTTCGCCAAAGGCACGTCCATCACCCGGGTGACGCTGACCGAAAACTCGCCATCGCATTTCTGGTTCATGGCGCGAATTCCCCGCGCCCGTTCATAGCTCACCGCCACCATCTGGCCGTACCAGTCCCCGGCGCCCATATCCTCGGCGGCCAGTCTGGCGATGGCTTTGTGGTCCAGCCGTGTCGGCGCCCGCCTTGTCCAGCGCCGCAAACCATGCCATCCAATCCTTGCCGGTGCGGGCCTTGATCGCCGCGTCGGTCATGGTGGTTTTGGTTTTGGATTTGCCGCCTGTTTCCTCGCGCCCGCCATGCCATAATCTCCGACCCGGGGCGGCCAGCTTAGTGGAAGGGGCCGCAAAGAGGAACGTATGAGTGACCGAGTCATCCCGGTCCCGGGGGATTGGAAGAAGCGCGCGTTCATCGAGCGCGTCGACTACGCCGCCGCGTCTACGCGGAATCGGTCAAGGACCCGGACGGGCTTCTGGAAGAAGGAAGCGGCGCGGCTGGATTGGATCAAGCCCTTCACCAAAGTCAGCGACGTTTCCTGGGACCCGGACAAGTCTGCATATCAGATGGTTCGAGGATGGCATGCTCAATGTGGCGGCCAATTGCATCGACCGGCATCTGGCCCAGCGCGGCAACCAGACCGCGATCATCTGGGAAGGCGACGATCCCAAGGACAGCAAGCGCATCAGCTATCGCCAGTTGCACGAAGAGGTCTGCCGCTTCGCCAATGTGCTGAAGGCCCGGGGCGTCAAGAAAGGCGACCGGGTCACGATCTATCTGCCCATGATCCCGGAAGCGGCCTATGCGATGCTGGCCTGCGCCCGCATCGGCGCCGTCCATTCGGTGGTATTCGGCGGCTTCTCGCCCGACAGCCTGGCGGGGCGCATCACCGATTGCGACAGCAGCTGGTGATCACCGCCGATGAGGGATTGCGCGCGGGCAAGCCCGTGCCGCTGAAAGCTCAACACCGACGAGGCCTTGAAGAAAGCGCGGAGGTCACCGACGTGATCGTGGTCCGGCGCACCGGCGGCAACCGGTGCCGATGACGGCGGGGCGCGACCGCTGGTATCACGAGGAAGCGGCCAAGGTCTCCGCCGACTGCCCGGCCGAGCCGATGGGCGCCGAAGACCCGCTCTTCATTCTTTACACCTCCGGCTCGACCGGAAAGCCCAAGGGCGTGCTCCACACCTCCGGCGGTTATCTTCTCTATGCCGCCGTGACCCATCATGACGTGTTCGATTATCATGACGGCGATGTCTATTGGTGCACCGCCGATGTCGGCTGGGTGACCGGCCACAGCTATATCGTCTATGGCCCGCTCGCCAACGGCGCCACCACCCTGATGTTCGAAGGCGTGCCCAACTACCCCACCACCTCCCGCTTCTGGGAAGTGATCGACAAGCACAAGGTGAACATCTTCTACACCGCGCCCACCGCGATCCGCGCCTTGATGCGCGAAGGCGACGAGCCGGTGGAGAAAACCAGCCGCGCCAGCCTGCGCCTGCTGGGCAGGTGGGTGAGCCGATCAATCCGGAAGCGTGGCTCTGGTATCACCGGGTGGTGGGCGATGGCCGCTGCCCCATCGTCGACACCTGGTGGCAGACCGAGACCGGCGGGCATTTTGATCTCGCCGTTGCCCGGCGCCACCGATCTCAAGCCCGGCTCGGCGACACAGGCCTCTCTTCGGCATCGTGCCGGAGATCGTCGACGCGGCACGGCGAGGTGCTGGAAGGCGCCGTCACCGGCAATCTCTGCATCGCGCGTAGTTGGCCGGGACAGATGCGCACGCGTCTATGGCGACCATCAGCGCTTCGTCGACACCTACTTCACGACCTATCGCGGGCAAATATTTCACCGGCGACGGCTGCCGCCGCGACCAGGACGGCTATTACTGGATCACCGGCCGGGTGGACGATGTGATCAATGTCTCGGGCCATCGGCTGGGCACCGCGGAACTAGAAAGCGCGCTGGTGGGCAATCACAAAGTCGCGGAAGCGGCGGTGGTGGCCTATCCCCACGACATCAAGGGCCAGGGCATCTACGCCTATGTGACGTTGAAGTCAGGTGTGCACGCCGGGCGACGCGCTGGCGGAGGAATTGAAGAAATTCGTGGGCCAGGAGATCGGGCCCATCGCCAAGCCCGATGTGATCCAGTTCGCGCCCGGCCTGCCCAAGACCCGCTCGGGCAAGATCATGCGCCGCATCCTGAGCAAGATCGCCGAAGGCGACACCAAGAACCTGGGCGACATCTCCACTCTCGCCGATCCCTCCGTGGTCGATGATCTGGTCAGGAACGCGAAGAACATGATGTTCGTCTTCTTCTGGATTCTGGCGTCCATGGGCGTCGCCTATGCCGCCAAACTCTCGGCTGCGCCATCCCTTCTGGTGGTTCATGCTCGCGTGATCCTGTCGCCGCTGGGCGGCAGCGTTCTGCTCTGGGCCGTGAACCGCTGGAATATCAGGCTGATCCGCCCGACATGAGGGCGGCATAGCCATCCATCGCGGTGGCAAGATCGATGTCTTTGCTGGTCACCCCATCCGCGTCATGGGTGGCCAAGGTTACCTCCACCTTGTTGTAGACATTGAACCATTCGGGATGGTGATCCATCTCGCCGCCTTCAGCGCCACCCGCGTCATGAAGGCGAAGGCGGCGTCGAAATCCACGAACTGGAATTTTCGGGTGATGGCTTCGCGCCTCTCGGCCAGCCTCCAGTCCGGCAGGCGCTTGAGCGCGGCTTGAGATCGTCAATCGGCAGTTTGGTCATCAATGACCTCCAAAGGATATTCGCGCTCGACCGCATAGACGCTGCCATCGCTGGTGAGCCGGCTGGAATAAAGCTGAAACGCGCCAACAGGGAATTCGGGGCTGGTGTAAAGCGCATTGTGGGTCAGCCATTCGATCAGCTTGGCCGGCTTCGGATGTGCGCAAGCCGCGCCAGCGTCACATGGGCAGTGAATTTGTGCGCGTCCTGCGGCTGGCCCACGCGGCGGATGGCGGCATCCACCTTGCGCTGCAGATGCGCCAGCGCCTCGCTCGCCCGCGCCGCCGCCCATAGCGCGTGCGGCTGCTTGTTGCCGAACTGGCCCACGCCATGGAGTTGCAGATCGAAAGCCGGCGCCTCGATCCCTGCCAGCGCGTCGTCCAGCAGGCGGCATCGCGCCCGTCCACTTCGCCGATGAAGCGCAAGGTGAGATGCAATTGCTCGCGCGTCTGCCAGCGCGCGCCGGGCACGCCGCCCTGGATCAGCATGATGGATTGCGCCACCCCCGCGGGGATGGCGAGCGCCACGAACAGTCTCATCGCGCCAGTCGTCCCAGCGGCAGGCGAGTGCGGAACATCAGCACGACCGCGCCATAGAAGAAGCCGGCGCAGATGATCGCGGCCGCCAACGCCCGCCATGTCCGCCAAATGGCCCTGCACCACCAGCGATGCGGCCCGCGCGCCCAGCCACGCGCCCGCTGCCGGTGGCGATAGCCGCAAGCAGTACCGGCGGCAAGGCGCGCACGAAGGCAGTCTCGATGGCGAGCAGGGCGCTGGCTTTTGCCCGACCAGGTCAGGATCGCCGACATTGATCCAGGCGCCCAGCGCCGTGCCCAGCGCCACGCCCGCCACGCCCAGATGAAGGCCCCAGACGAAAAACACCTTGAGCGCGATATTGGAGACGATGGCGGTGACGGTGGCGCGCGCCGGCGTCATCGTGTCGTGGCGGGCATAGAAGGTGGAGGCGACGATCCGCACCAGCGCCATGGCGGGAAGCCCCGCGCCATAGGCCGCCAGCGCCAGCGCGGCCAGCGAAGCGGCATGCGGCGTCGAATGCGCCATGGGCGAACACCGCCCGCATGATGGTGCCGGGGATGGCCAGGAACGTCACCGCGAACGGCAAAGTAAGCAGCAAGGTGAGCGCGGCGGAGCGGTTCTGCGCCGCGTCCGATCCGGCGCGATCGCCCTTGGCCAGGCGGCGTGGACATTTCCGGCAGCAGCACCGTGCCCAGCGCGATGCCCAAGACGCCCAGCGGCAATTGGTTGATGCGGTCGGCGTAATAAAGCGCGGTGCGGCTGCCGGTGGGCAGATAGCGAGGCGATGAAGAAATCGATCAGGGGCGCCACCACCACGCTGGCCGCGCCGAACGTGACCATGCCGAAGGCCTTGAAGAATTCCTTCACCTCGGGCGTCCAGACGAGGCCCACGATGCGCAAGCGCAAGCCTTCATGGCGCCCCGCCCAGAGCATGAAGATCAGTTGCGCCACCCCGCCCAGCGCCACGCCCCAGGCGGCCGCATAGGCCGCATTGGGAAACCAATGCCAGGCCAGCAGGCCCGCGATCATCGCCAGATTGAGCAGATTGGACCAGGCCGCCGCCGCCCAGAATTTCTCGATCGCGTTCAGCATGGCGGAAAGCTGGATCGCCACCACCGTGAGGATCAGATAGGGAAAGGTGATGCGCGCCAGGCTCGCCGTCAGCGCGCGCTGGCGGGCGTGTAGCCGGGCACGAACGCGCCCACCAGCAGCGGCATGGCGATCATCGCCACCACCAGGATCAGCGCCTGCGCCGCCATCTGCCAGGAGAAGATGCGGTTGGCGAACAGCGCCGCCGCCTCATGCTCGCCCTTGGCGTGAAGCGCGGCGTAGCGGGGCAGGAAGGCGGGATTGATGCGTGCCTTCGCCAAAAATGGCGCGAAAATAATTGGGAAAGAGAAAGGCGAACAGGAAAGCGTCGGACAACAATCCGTTGCCAAGGATCGCCGCCATCAGGATGTCGCGGATAAACCCGGTGATGCGCGACAGAAGCGTGAAGCCGCCGACCGATAGAAGCCGGCGGAACATCAGTGCGCCTTGCTGGCCGGTGGCTGGGCGCCGGCTTCCGTCACCAGCTTTTTCACGTCGGGCAACATGCGCGCGACGATGATCTTGACGCCGGCGGGATTGGGATGAAGCCCGTCGCCTTGGTTGAGTTTGGGATTGAGCGCCACCCCATCCAGGAAGAAGGGATAGTAAATCACATGAAATTCCTTGGCCAGCTTGGGATAGATGGCGTCGAACTGCCGTCACATATTCCGCGCCCAGATTGCGCTGGGCCTGCATGCCCGTGAACAGCACCGGGATATGATCCTTCTGGAAAGTCGACAGCATGGCGCGCAGATTCCTTTCCGTTTCGGCGGGCGAGCATGCCGCGCAGCATGTCATTGGAACCCATTTCCAGGATCGCGGCGTCGGGATGATCGGCCAGCGACCAGTCCAGCCGCGACAGGCCGTCGGCGCTGGTGTCGCCGGAGACGCCGGCATTGACCACTTCGGCGTCGATCCCTTGCGCCTTCAACGCCGCCTGCAATTGGGTGGTGAATTCGGTTCCGGGCGGCAGGCCGTAGCCCTGGGTCAGGCTGGAGCCCAGCGCCAGGATCTTGAGCGGGCGCGCCCAGGCGGGCGTGGCCACGCAATTGGCAAAGAAGGCCAGCCAAATCGTCAGTCCTATGCTAATGAGACTTGAATCGGCGGGTCATCATTGCCACCTGCCATCCTATCCTATCCGGGCGTGATATGCAGATGCAGCCTTCCCGTTTCTGCCGACAATTTGCCAGCCATATCGCTCTCCAAGGTGGCGCTGACCCTGTCGAGCGCGGCCGGTCCGGTCAACATCCTGCATGGCGTCTCGTTGGACGTGCCCGCGGGGCAAACCGTCGCCCTCACCGGGCCGTCCGGCTCCGGCAAGTCCTCGCTCCTGATGGTGGCGGCGGGGCTGGAGCGGCCCAGCGGCGGGCGCGTGATGGTGGCGGGCACCGACATCACGGGCATGGGCGAGGATGCCGCCGCCCGTTTCCGCCGCGGCCGCGTGGGGATCGTGTTTCAGTCCTTTCATCTCATTCCCACCATGACGGCGCTGGAGAATGTCGCCGTGCCGCTGGAATTGATGGGTATGGACAAGGCCTGGGACCTCGCGGCCGCCGAATTGAAAGCGGTCGGGCCTGGCCGATCGCGGTGAGCATTATCCGGGCCAATTTCTGGCGGCGAACAGCAGCGCGTGGCGCTGGCCCGCGCCATGGCGCCCCGGCCCCAGATTCTTGTTCGCCGACGAACCCACCGGCAATCTCGACAGCGTCAATGGCGAGGCCATCGCCGATCTTCTGTTCGCGCTCAATGCCGAGCGGGGCGCCACCCTGTTTCTGGTTACGCATGAGGAAAGCCTGGCCCGGCGCTGCCGGCGCATCGTGCGGCTGGAAAGCGGCCATATCGTGACCGACGAAACTGTCCGGCCCATGATCCCGGCATGAGCAATATCGGGCTGGCCTGGAAGATGGCGCGGCGCGAGCTGCGGGGCGGGCTCAAGGGCTTCCGCATCTTCTTCCTTTGCCTGCTACTGGGCACCGCGGCCATCGCCGGCGTGGAGTCGCTGAGCGACGCTTTCCTCAACGGCCTGCGCGACTCCGGCCAGATGTTCCTGGGCGGCGATGTCTCGGTCAATCTGGTGCACCGCCCGGCCACGGCGGAGGAACGCGCCTTCCTCGATCGCTATGGCAGGGTCGCGGCCACCACCTCCATGCGCGCCATGGCCTATGCGCTCGGGGCGGCAAGCAAGCCGAGCGCGAGCTGGTCGAACTCAAATCGGTGGACGATCATCTGGCCTTTGTTCGGCCAGCCCAGCTTCACGCCCCGTGTCAGAGCGTGGCCGACGCGATCCATTGCGAGGATGACGGCATCTGCGGCGCGGCGGCGGAGCAGACCTTGCTGGACCGGCTGCATGTGAAGCGGGGCGACCTGATCAAAGTGGGCGACGCCACGTTCCGCATCATCGCCGCCTTGGACAAGGAGCCCGACCGAATCTCGACCGGCTTTTCGCTGGGGCCGCATCTGTTGGTCTCGGCCAAGGCGCTTGCCGACACCGGCTTGGTCCAACCCGGAAGTTTGATCGACTATTCCTATCGCGTGGCGTTCAAGCCGGGCATCACCATCCACGGCTTCAAGGCCGAGGCGGCTGCAGCCTTTCCCGACGCCGGCTGGCAGATCCATGACCGCAACGACGCCGCGCCCGGCATCCGCCGCTTTGTCGAGCAGGTCTCGATGTTCCTCACTCTGGTCGGCCTGACCGCGCTGGGCGTGGGCGGGGTGGGCGCCAGTGAAGCCGTCACCGCGTTCCTGGACCGCAAGCGATTCGACATCGCCATCCTGAAATCGTTGGGCGCGGATGGACCGCTGGTGTTCATGATCTTCTTCCTGCAGGTGATGGCTATCGCGCTCGGCGCGCTGATCCTGGGCTCCGCCATCGGCGCGACCGCGCCGTTCCTGCTGGCGCATTTCTATGGCTCGGTGCTGCCCTTGCCACCGGAGCTTGGCATCTATCCCGGCCCGCTTTTGCTGGCGGCCGGGTTCGGTCTTCTCTCGGCAATCGCTTTTTCGGTGCCGCCTTTGGGCCGGGCGCGGGAAATTCCTCCCGCCAGCCTGCTCCGCGAGACCGTGTCGCCCGCGCGCGGCCGTCCCCGCATGGGCTATGTGGCGGCGGCGGCGCTGTCGGGCCTGGGGATCGCCGGCTTGATGCTGGGGATGGCGCCCTCCCCGCTTTATGCGGGCGAATTCCTGGGCGGCGCGATCATCCTGTTGGGCCTGTTGCGGCTGGTGGCGGGGGGCATCACGCGGGCCTTGCGCAAATTGCCCCGGCCCCGTTCGCCGCTGGCGCGCCTGGCGGTGGGCGACCTCACCCGCCCCGGCGCGGCCACCGCCGGCGTGATCACGGCGCTGGGCTTGGGCCTGACGCTTGCTCGCCACCGTCATCCTGATCGACCGCACCATGGCGCGGGAAGTGAATGACGCGCTGCCCAGCCGTGCGCCCAGCTTCTTCTTCGTCGATATCCAGCCCGACCAGGTCCAGGATTTCGACCGCACCATCGACATCCTTCAAGACCGCGCAGGATTACAAGCGCACGCCCGATGATCCGTGGCCGCGATCACTTCGCTGAATGGCGTGCCCTCCGCGCAGGCGAAAGTCAAAAGCGACGTGAAATGGGTCCTGTCGGGCGACCGTGGCATCACCTATGCAGCCAACCCGCCCCAGGCACCGTGGTCACCGATGGCAAATGGTGGCCTGCCAATTATGACGGGCCCACGCTGATCTCGCTCGACCAGGAAGTGGCCAAAGGCGCGGGCCTCAAGATCGGCGATGCCATGGGCTTGAACGTGCTGGGGCGCGAGATCGATGGGCCGCATCGCCAACCTGCGCAAAGTGGATTTCTCCACCGGCGGGCAGAATTTCGTGCTGGTGCTGTCGCCCGGGCTGATCGACAAGGCGCCGCATTCCTTCCTTGCCACCGTCGAGTCGATGGGCCCGACGAGAACCGCATGTACCTGGCGGTGACCGACAAATTCCCCAACATCTCTACCGTGCGGGTGAAGGACGCCATCGCCCAGGTGGACACGCTGTTGCAGCAATTGGCGCAAGGCATCCGCGTCGCCAGCCTTGTCACCATCCTGGCGGGGTTGCTGGTCCTGGCCGGAACCATCGCGGCCGGGGCGCGCACCCGGCTTTATGACGCCACCGTGCTCAAAGTGGTGGGCGCGACGCGGCTCCAGATCGCCCTGGTCTATGTGCTGGAATATGGCCTCCTCGGCATCGTCACCGGCATCATCGCCCTGTTCGCCGGATCCCTGGCGGCGGCAGTGATCGCGGGCCAGTTGCTGGACGCGCCCTTCGTCTTCGACGCCAGCGCCATTTTATGGACCGTTTTGGGCGGCGGCGCGGCCACGCTTGTTGTTCGGGCTTGTGGGCGCCATCGCGGCACTGAACGCCCGGCCCGCCGCCCGACTGCAGAAACGCGTAGCGGCCCACATTAACCCTTCGAAATCCACGGCTTAGGACCGCTTCTTTTACATGCCGCGGGCTTGATACCCCCGTCGCAAACTACGATATACTAGGGGTCTAAAGGGAGTTCCTCATGGCGGACTATGACAATCGGCTGGCGCGCGGTGCGACAGCTGGCGTTGCGACGGTGGATGCCGGCCTGCGCGCCTACATGCTGCGGGTTTACAATTACATGCTGGTGGGCCTGGGCCTGACCGGCACGGTGGCGTGGCTGACGGCCAAGACGCCCCTGTCGCAGATTTTCTACAATCAGGTCCAGACCGTGAATGGCACGATGCTGCAGCCCAACATCCTGGGCTGGATCGCCATGTTCGCGCCGCTGGGGATGGTGTTCTTCCTCTCCTTCCGCATCCAGAAGATGAGTTTCGCCGCCGCCCAGATGACCTTCTGGGCCTATGCGGCGCTGATGGGCGTTTCGCTGGCGACCATCCTGTTTATCTATACCGGCACCTCCATCGCGATGACCTTCTTCGTCACCGCCGCGACATTTGGCGCGATGAGCCTGTGGGGTTACACCACCAGCCGCGATCTCACCGGCTTCGGCTCGTTCCTGTTCATGGGCCTGATCGGTCTGGTCCTGGCATCGCTGGCCAACGTGTTCTTCCACTCCACCCAGCTGCAATTCGTGGTCTCGGTGATCGGCGTGCTGATCTTCACGGGCCTCACCGCCTATGACAGCCAGAGCATCAAGAACATGTATTTTGTCGGCGATGACGGCGAGGTCGATGGGCAAGAAGGCGATCATGGGGGCGCTGCGCCTCTATCTCGACTTCATCAACCTGTTCCTCTTCCTGTTGCGCTTTATGGGAAACAGCAGAAGGTAGGCACCAGCTTTCTTCCCCCGCGTGGCGAAGCCATTGGCGAAGGAAGACGGGGGAAACAAAAAAGTGGCCCGGTCTTGCGACCGGGCCTTTTGTTTTTGGCGCGGACCGGGCGGCCGGATTTCCTCCGCGATCCTGCAAGCTGGACGCTAGCCGCCCGTGCCGGACGCCGCCGAGGTTAATTCATCGGCCGACAGAGGCCGGAAGCTGCCGAACCGCTTCTGCAAATTTTCCAGATAGGTATAAAGCACCGGCGTGATGTAGAGCGTCAGGAGCTGCGAGAACAGCAGCCCGCCCGCGACGCACAGCCCCAGCGGCCGGCGCGAATCCGCGCCCATGCCCGATGCCCAGCGCGATCGGCAAGGTGCCCATCAGCGCCGCCATGGTCGTCATCATGATGGGCCGGAAGCGCACGATCGCCGCCTCATAGATGGCGTCGCGCGGCGCGCACGCGCCTCGCCGCTGCGCTGCCGCTGCAGGGCGAAATCGATCATCATGATGGCGTTCTTCTTGACGATGCCCACCAGCATGATCATGCCGACAAAAGCATAAAGCGTCAGCGGAATGCCGGTGAGATAAAGCGTCAACAGCGCCCCCAGCGCCGCCGAGGGCAGGCCCGACAAGATGGTCAGGGGATGGATGAAGCTCTCATACAGGATGCCCAGGATGATATAGACCACGATCACCGCGATCAGCAGCAGCCAGCCCATGTTGGAGGTCGAGCTCTGGAACGCCGCCGCCGTGCCGGCGAAGCTGCCCTGCACGCTGGTCGGCAGGCCGATGCGGTCCATCGGCGGCCTGCACGCCCGCCACCGCATCGCTCAGCGCCTTGCCGGGCGCCAGATCGAAGGAAATCGGTGATGGCCGGAATCTGGCCCGAATGATTGATCGTGGGCGGCATGGTGCGCCGGCTGATCTGCGTCACCGCCGTCAGCGGCACCATCGCCCCGCCGGTGCCGCGCAGGTAGAGCCGCGACAGGCCGGTGGCGTCGAGCTGGTATTGCGGCAGAAGCTCCAGGATCACCTGATACTGGTCGGTGGTGGCATAGATCTGCGACACCTGCTGGCCGCCAAACGCCAGGCCCAGCGTGTTCTGGATCTCGTCCGGCGTCGACGCCCAGCGCCGCGGCCCGCGCGCGGTCGATGGCCACCTGCACCGATGGGCGCCACCTTGTCCTGGTCGCTGTTGACGCCGACGAAGGTGGGATCGTCCTGCAGCGCCTGCGCCAGCTGCTCGCGAAGCCTGCTGCAACTCGGCCAGGTCCAGGCCCTGCAAGCGTGTATTGATAGGTGGAGCGCGAACGCCGCCCGCCGATGCGGATGATGGGCGGATTGGTGAAGGTGATGGCGGTGCCGGGAATGTTGCGCAGCTTGCGCGCGCAGTTCGTTGGCCACCTCGTCGGCCGACAGCTCGCCGCTGCGACAGCGGCTTCAGCGCGATCATTCATGTCGCCGCCCTCGTCGCCCTGGACATCGGCGACATTGGGATCGGCCTTGACCACCTTCATCACCCGGCGGGTATAGGCCACCACCTGGTCGAAGGAGGTGCCGGTCTGGGTCTGCACGCTGCCGCGTGATCAGGCCGGTATCGTCGCTGGGCAGGAAATCCTGCGGCATGATGCGAGAACAGCCCGACAGCTGGCCACGATGCTGGCCACGAACACGCCCAGGATCACCGGCCGGTGGCGCAGCGACCATTGCAGGCTGCGGTCATAGGCGTCCTGCAGGCGCAGCGAAAGCCGCCTCGCTCCAGCGATAGATCCAGCCATGGCCGCTCCTGCGCTCGTCCTTCAGCACCCGGGCGCACAGCATGGGCGTCAGGGTCACCGAGACCAAGCCCGAAATCAGGATGGCGATGATGATGGTGACGGCGAATTCGTGCAGCAGCCGGCCGACAATGCCGCTCATGAACAGGATGGGAATGAACACCGCCGCCAGCGACATCGTCATGGACAGGATGGTGAAGCCGATCTCGCGCGAGCCGCGCAGCGCCGCCTGGTAGGGCTGTCTCGCCAGCCTCGACATGGCGGACGATATTTTCCAGCATGACGATGGCGTCATCGACCACAAAGCCGACCGACAGGGTCAGCGCCATCAGCGACAGATTGTCGAGATTGAATCCCAGCAGCGGCATGCCGGCGAAGGTGCCCAGGATGGTGATGGGCAGCGCCAGCGAGGGAATGATGGTGGCGCTGACCTTGCGCAGGAACAGGAAGATCACCGCCACCACCAGCGCCGCCGGCGATCAGCAGGGTGAACTGCACGTCATGCGACCGCGGCCCGGATGGTCTGGCTGCGGTCGTAGAACACCTTCATCTGTGATGCCGGCCGGCAGCTGGGCGGCAAAGCGCGGCAACACCTTGTTGATATTGTCCACGATGGCCATGGTGTTGGAATCGGGCTGGCGCTGGACCGCCACGGTCACGGCGCGCTCGTCGTTCAGCCAGTCGATCGAGCGGACATTCTCGAAACTGTCCACCACCTTGGCGACATCGCCGAAGGTGACCGGCCGCGCCGTCGCGATAGGCGATCACCTGCTTGCGGAAGGCCTCGGCATTGTCGAGCTGGCCTTCGGCGCGGATGATGGCGTTCTTGGTGGGGCCGTTCAGCGTGCCCGAGGCCTGGTTGGTGTTGGTGGCGTTGGCGGCAGTCGGCCAGGTCGAGCAGGGTCATGTGCCGCGCCGCCAGCGCCGCGGGATCGGCCTGGATGCGCACCGCATAGCGCGCCTGGCCGAAGATATTGACCTGGGCGACGCCGTCCAGGGTGGAAAGCTGGGTCGCCAGCAGGCTGCGCGCATACTGGTCCACCTTGCTGATCGGCACCGTGTCGGAATAGAGCGAGACAAAGAAGATCGGCTGCTGCGACGGATCGTTCTTGCGCAGGGTGGGCGGATTCGGCATGTTGCGCGGCAGCCGCCGCAGCACGCCGGAGATCGCCGCCTGCACATCTGTCGGCGGCGCTGTCGATATTGCGGTCCAGCCGGAACTGCAGGGTGATGTTGGTGTTGCCCTAGCTGGACTGCGCGACGTCATGGTGTCCAGGCCCGGCACCGAGGCGAAGGCATTCTCCAGCGGCGTCGCCACCGCCGAGGCCATGGTTTCGGGATCGGCGCCCGGCAGGTTCGCCTGCACATTGATGGTGGGGAAATCGACGTTGGGCAGTTCGCTGACCGGCAGGATGGCGTAACCGAACAGGCCGAAGATCACCAGCGCCGCCATGACCAGGCAGGTCATCACCGGCCGCTTGATGAATTGCGCCGAGATATTCATGGCACCCGGCCGCGCGCTTGCGCGCCGCGACGCCCGGCATCGCGCCGCGGCCTTGCGGCGCCCAGCACCCGCACCTCGCCGCCGGCGATCGACGCGCAGCTGGCCTTCCACCACCACCTTGTCGCCGGCGGCGAGCGCGCCCGACACCGCGGCATTGGTGCCGTCATCGGTCAGCACGCTCACCGGCACCTGGTCGGCCTTGCCGTCCTTGACGACAAAGACGAAGGACCCGTTCGGGCTGTCATTGACCGCGTCGCGCGGCACCACCAGCGCGCCCGGGATATCGTTGAGCTGCACCGTGACATTGACCAGCTGGCCGGGCACCAGCGACAGATCGGCGTTGGGGAAAGTGGCGCGCAGTTCGATGGTGCCGCTCTGGTTGCTGACGGCATTGCTGGTGAAATCCACCGGCGCCGCCGAGCGTCGCGCCATTGGGCACGCTGACCGTCCAGCGTTGCCAGCAGCGGCCGGCCTGCTGGCGCGCCTGGATGCGCGGCAGGTCGCTCTGCGGCAGGGTGAAGGAAACCTTGATCGGCCGCACTTGGGCGATGGTCACCAGCGGCGCGGCGGCGCTGGCGGGCCCGTTGATCATGTTGCCGGGCTGGATCAGGATCGGCCCGGTCTTGCCGTCCACCGGCGAACGGATCTGCGGTGTATCCCAGATTGAGCCGCGCCATGTCCACCGCCGCCTTGTCGGCCGCGACGGTGGCGGTCAGGACCGCCGGCATTGGTCTCGCGAGGTATCGCGCTGCTGGGTCGAGATCGCGCCCTTGCTTGCGCGAGCGTGGCGTAGCGCTCCCGGTCGCGCAGGGCATTCTGCAGTTGCGCCTGGTCGCGCTGGTAGATCGCCTGCGCCTGGGCCAGCGCCGCCTGGAACGGCCGGGGATCGATCTGGAACAGCAGATCGCCTTTTTTGACGAACTGGCCTTCCTTGAAATTGCGCATGTTCCAGCGTGCCCTGCACCCGCGCGGTCAATTGCACCAGTGTCATTGGCGACCACGGTGCCCAGACTGCGTTCGACCACCGGCATGTCGCGCTTTTGGACCAGCGCCACGCGCACCGGGGCAGCGGTGGTGCGCGGCGCGCCGGCGCTTGTCGCCCCGGCTGTTGAAATACCAATAGCCGCCCAGCACCAGCGCCAGCAGGCCACCGCCGATAATCCAGGTGCGAAGCCGCCGGCCGGCCCCGGGGCCTTCAATCGCGGGCCATTGCGGTCTCGTTTCAGGCGCGTTCATCAGGTCTCCATCCTACCGGAAAAGCTGGGCAGCCGCGTTACCTAGTATCGGTCCCGCTTTTACATTGTTGGGGCGGAGGAACCGAGGCCGTACGCCACAAATTTTCCCAAGCTTATCACCCAATCCGGTTGGGCTCCTGGGGGCTTGGGCAAAGGCAATGCGGTCCATGCCCTCAATACGAGACAAGGGGTTTTTTGGGGCAAAGAGACGCGTGTGAGGAATTCTTTGTCTTATTCGCCCTTCGCCAAACGGCCGGACAAGGCGGCCGCCGGGGATCGCCATGGCGATCTATTCGAGAGAGCGGTGTTTGCCGTCAGGCCGCTTCGGTGCGCCGGCCCGGCTTTTGCGCTGGCGGCGCTGCCGGTTCTCCCAGCCGACGCTGAAGCTGGAAGAGGACCGATTTGAAGCCGACCTGCAGGTAGATGATACTCAACAGGGAGAGCATCGCCGTCTTTGGCGGCAACCGCCGCACCGAGACGATTTCCAGTCCGTGTTCCGACGCCAATTTTTCGAGGCGCGAACCGCCTTTGGCCGGAAATTGAAGGACAAGCCGGCCATCGGCAGCAAGGTGATTGCAGGCCTGCGCGAAAAGGACCGACAGATATTTCCGCGAGGTCGCGAATTGGTGCTCTTCGGCCTCGAACTCGTCGTCAATGTAAGGCGCGTTCGCCATGATGACGTCGAACTTGCCTTCGACGCGCGCGAACATGTCGCTCTGCATCACCGTGACGTTCTTCAGCCCGTGGATCCGGCAATTTTCCTCGGTGTTCCTGACGGCTGCCAGGCTGATGTCCACGGCGACGACTTCGCGCGCCTTTGGCGCGCAGAACACGCTGGCGACGCCGCTGCCGCAGCCCAAATCCAGCACCCGGTCGCCTTCGCGGCAATATTCGCTGCTGGCCTGTTCATTCTCGAGCGGCTTGTACACGCCGGGAAATACCACCAGCCGCTTCCCTTGAAGCGTGACCGAGGGCAATAGCCTGTTCAACCTTTTGGCATGGGCATACCAGAAGGTCATGAATCCGTGTTTGACGACCGCGGGGAGCTTCATTCGAAGGACTTCCCCAATTCGGGCTGGAGAACGGACGGCTTGCGGATCGATTTGCGCACGCTTTTGACCAGACGATCGGAATACCAGCGCAGCAGCGGGATGATGATTCCCGGCATGCGGTGCATCAGCGTGAGCGTCGCGCCGGGCGTGATGGCGAAGGTGCCGCGCCTCACGCCGTGCAGCACGGCATCGGCAACCGCATCGGCGGTCCAGGTCTTGGCCAGGCTGCAGATGGCCCTGGTTTCCGCTGGGGCCGTCTTCATCTCTTCCTCGAGCATCGGCGTCTCGGTGTCCGGCGGATAGGCGATCGAAAACCCGATATGGTCGGCCAGCAATTCCGCGCGGAGCGTTTCAGCGAGCCCGCGAACCGCGAATTTGGAGGGACCGTAGGAGGCATAGCCGAATATGCCCATCAGCGCCGCCCCCGATGAGATCAGAACGATCTTGCCCTGTTTGCGGGCGCGCATCGAAGGAAGCGCGGCGCGAATGGCGTAAAGCGTGCCCAGATAATTCACCGCCATCGCGCGCTCGAAATTGTCGACGGGCAATTCGGCGAAATATCCCGGCTCGGAGATACCGGCCGAGGTGACGACCATGTCCGGCGCGCCGAATTCCATGATCGCGGCCTTCACCGCGTTTTCGGTCTGGGTCCGGTCGGTGACATCGGCGGCAAAACAGCTGACGCGCTGACCGGCGCGCTTCGCATGGCGACGGATATCCTCGGCGGCTCCGGCCAGAACATCCTTGCGCCGTGCGATCAAGGAAACGTCATAACCGGCAGCCGCGAGCTTGCTGCCCAACGCCTTGCCGATGCCGCTTGATCCGCCCGTAATCAGCGCATGCATATGGCATTTCCTTATCGCGCGTTAACCTCGAAGCCGCACGATAATTGATGCCTTCCTAACGCGGAGTGAAGAATGATCCCTAATTCCTGTAACGAATGCAGCACTTCGGCACGCGGGGGCGGTTGAAAGTTTGGTGTAATTTAATGAGCCTGGCCGGCGGGCCGCGTGCCGCGTTCCAGTTCGCTGGCCAAGAGGTGCCAGCCTGCGGCCATGCTCAAAAGGCCGCCGCGTGCGTCCCGGTCGGCCACCGCGCTCGCCTCGTACAGCGCAGCTTCTGCAAGTCGGCGGTAATACATCACCCGCTGCGCCAAAGGCAGCGAATCCAACAATTGATCCAGGGGATGTCGGTTCACGCGATTCCCGGCGGAGCACTCCAGCCGGAGTAATCTTCACGGGCGATTTTTGTTCCGCGCCGAGCCGTACAAAATCGCAAGACAAATTCTAGCTAAGGCGCGGCCATCGCCTTGATCAGCTTGCGGTCGAACACTTTAAGCACCTGGGCCAGTTCATGGCCGCGCTTCAGCACCAGACCGCCGGCCGCGATCACGCAATATTGGCCCTGGCGCTGGCGCAATTTGGGCCGCTTCTCCACCCGGAACAGGGGCATTTCGCTGGCCCGGCGGAAAATCGAGAACACCGCCGCCTCCTCCAGGAAATCCACAGCATAATCGCGCCATTCCCCGGCCGCGACCATGCGGCCATACACGGTAAGAATGCGATTGAGTTCGGAACGGTCGAATCGCGTCACCGGCGAACCGGGGGAATTTTCGGAAGGATTCCGCGCTCCATCAGGGGAAGGAGCGCGGGAACGCTATGGGTTCTTCAACCATCCCCACATGATGAGCCGCGGAACCCCGTCCCCGCAAGCCTTTCGGATTTGTAACGCCCGCCCCGAAATGGTCACGATTGAACCACTTGCTGGCCGCTTTCGGAATCGAACATCCCTTTGTCGGTTGGCCGTGTTGTTGAGTCGGCCCGGAACTTCAAGCCCCCCAGCCCTTTCCGGGTCAGGCGCTATCGGGCCAACCGACGCTCTCCTTTTATTTCTGCGAGCGCCCTACTTCTGGGAGCGAATGAACGCCTTGAACATGGCGTCGAGCTGCCCGAACAGGCCGCCGACGACGCCGGTGAAGGTGAGCACCATCACGCCCCAGGGAATGTATAAGATCGGGCCGGTCGCCGAAGACGTTCGAGACCGCCACCGCCACCACGCCGCACAGCGCGCCCGCGGCTCCCGCCACCCAAGGCGCCGGCGCGAAAGCCCCGCGCCAGGTCGCGGGCATAGAGCAGTCCCGCCACGCCCGCGATCAGCATGCAGCCGAACATCAGGAAAGTTGTGCTTGAGCCATGGCCGGTAATGCGCCGCCACCACCAGGAGCAGTTCGAACATCACGCCCACCGCGATGGCGCGGCGCAAAATCTTCAGATTGACCACGCCATGCTCCCACCCGCCTTTTCTTGGGGCACGGACCGTGACGAGAGGTCCGCTTGCGGCTCCGTATCGATTTCTCTAAACGGAGAAAAAGGCTGCTGCCAATATGATCGAAATCCAGCATCTCACCAAGCGGTTCGGGCCCCTCGTCGCGGTCAGGGATCTGAGCCTGACGGTCGGGCCGGGCGAGGTGCTGGGCTTCCTGGGCCCCAATGGCGCGGGCAAATCCACCACCATGAAGATGGTGACGGGCTATCTCGCCCCCGACCAGGGCTCGGTCCGCATCTGCGGCCATGACATCGTCGAGCGACACCCTCGCCGCCCAGAAGAAGCTGGGCTATCTGCCCGAAGGCGCGCCCGCCTATGGCGAGATGACGCCGCGTCAATTCCTGCATTTCATCGCCGAGGTGCGGGAATTGTCCGGCGAGGCCGAGCAAGAAGCGCGTCCAGCGCGCCGTTGCCGGGACCGAACTCGCACAGCGTGCTGGACCAGCCGATCGAGACCTTGTCCAAGGGCTTCCGCCGCCGGGTCGGCCTGGCCCAGGCCATCCTGCACGATCCCGACGTGCTGGTGCTGGACGAGCCCACCGACGGACTCGACCCCAACCAGAAACATGCGGTGCGCGGGCTGATCCGGGGCATGGCCAAGAACAAGACCATCATCATCTCCACCCATCTGCTGGAAGAAGTGGAAGCGATCTGCACCCGCGCCGTGATCATCGACCGGGGCCGGATCGTCGCCGACGCCACGCCGGCGGAGCTGGCGGCGAAGGCGCCGTCGGGCCGGCTGGACGATGTGTTCCGCCAGCTCACCACCGGCGACACGCAGCGGAGCGGCGGCATGAACGCGTCTGAGTGCCGATCTTCAAGCGGGAATTCAAATCCTATTTCGCCACGCCCCTCGCCTTTGTCTTCATCGTGATCTTCCTGTTCGCGATGGGCGCGTTCACTTTCTATCTGGGTCATTTCTACGACAACGGCATCGCCGACCTCACCGTCTTCTTCGGCTATCATCCCTGGCTCTATCTGTTCCTGGTGCCGGCGCTGGCGATGCGGCTGTGGGCGGAAGAACGCCGCAGCGGCACGATGGAATTGCTGCTCACCCTGCCGGTGCCGCTCTGGGCGACGGTGCTGGGAAAATTCCTCGCCGCCTGGGCCTTCGCGGGCCTGGCGCTGGCCCTCACCTTCCCGATCTGGATCACGGTCAATTATCTGGGCCATCCCGACAATGGCGTGATCCTGGCGTCCTATATCGGCAGCTTCCTGATGGCCGGCGCCTATCTTGCCATCGGCGCCTGCATCTCGGCCACCACCAGCAACCAGGTGATCGCCTTCATCGTCAGCGTGGTGGTGTGCTTCCTGTTCACCATCTCCGGCGCGCCGCTGGTGCTGGACGCGTTCCGCGGCTGGGCGCCGCTGCCGCTGGTGGAAGCGATCTCGTCCTTCAGCTTCCTCACCCATTTCGCCGCGATCACGGCGGGCGTGATCGATCTGCGCGACCTGATCTTCTTCTTCTCCCTGATCGGCCTGTTCCTGTTCGCCAACATGCTGATCGTCGATCTCAGGAAGAGCGGCTGAGCGCATGATCTCACCGCCGCACTTACGCCTTCTCCGCCCTGGCGCTGGCCGCGATCCTGTTCGTGGGCGTCAATATCTTCGCCGACGCCGAATTCACCACCGCGCGGCTGGACCTCACCGAGAACGGCCAGTTCACCCTCAGCCACGGCACCCGCAACATCCTCGCCAAGCTGCGCGAGCCGGTGACGCTCAAATTCTATTATTCGCGCGATGTCGGCCGCGCGCTATGCCTCGACCGTCGGCCTATGCCAAGCGGGTGCGCGACCTGCTCCAGGAATATGCGGCGCTCTCGCCACGGCAAGCTGATCCTGCAGGAGATCGATCCCGAGCCCTTCACGCCGGAAGAAGACCAGGCCAGCGGCGCCGGGCTCACCCCGCGCCCCGACCGACCGGCGGCGATGTGGTCTATTTCGGGCTTGTCGGCACCAACAGCATCGACGGCCGCCAGACCATCCCCTTCTTCGCGCCGGACCGCGAATCCTATCTGGAATACGACCTCACGTCGCTGATCTATCACTCTGGCGACGCCGAAAAAGCCCAAAGTGGCGCTGATCACATCGCTGCCGGTGATGGGCTCGCCGCAAAATCCGCAGCCGCTGGCGCGCCTACGCCGCGCTGGCCCAGGAATATGACGTCACCAATCTTTCCAGCGACTTCACCGCCATTCCGCCCGGCACCGATCTCCTGGTGATCGCCCATCCGCCGCAATTGTCGCCGCAGATGCTGCTGGCGATCGACAATTTCGTGCTCGCGGGCAAGCACGCCCTGATCTTCGTCGATCCGCTGTCGGAACTGGCGCAGCGCGGCGATCCGCAGGCCGCGGCCGCGCCTTCGTCCGATCTGGGTCCGCTGCTGAAAAGCTGGGGCGTGGATTATCCCTCCAACATGGTGCTGCTGGACCGTTCGCTGGCCCAGCAAGTGGCCGCCAGCAACGATCCGCGCGAGCCGTCCATCGCCTATCCGCTCTGGCTGCACCTGACGCCGGCGGATTTCGACCTGCACGATCCCATCACCGCTTCGCTGCAATCCATCAACCTGGCCTCGGCCGGCGAGATCGCGCCCATGCGGGGCGCCACCACCATCTTCCACACCCTGATCGGCTCGTCCGACCAGGCCAACATGGCGCCACGCGAGCAGGTGATGGCGCTGCGCGATCCCACCCATCTGATCCAGGCGGTGCGCCCGACCGGCGTGCGCTATGCGCTGGCGGCACGCATCACCGGCGTGGCCAACAGCGCCTTCCCCAAGGCGCCCGGCGCGGTCCAAAGCGGCCATGTCCAGCTGGTGATCATGGCCGACAGCGACATCTGGGACGATCGCTTCTGGGTGCATGTCAACAATCAGCTGGGCCGTTCGGTGGCCGAGCCTTTCGCCGACAATGGCGCCTTCATCCTCAACGCGGTGGAGAATCTCACCGGCTCCGACGATCTGATCTCGCTGCGCACCCGCGCCTCCAACGACCGGCCCTTCACCGTGGTCCAGGCGCTGCAGCAGAAGGCGCAACTCAAATACCGCGAGACCCAGGACACGCTGCAGACCAGCCTCACCCGCGCCGAAGCCACCCTGGCGCAATTGCAGCAGGGCGGCGGCGGCAACAGCGTGGCGCTTGACCAGAAGGAAAAAGACCAGATCGAGTCGCTGCGCCGCGGCATGGCGCTGACCCGGCGCGAGTTGCGCGACGTGCAGCATAATCTGCGCGCCGAAGTGGACGCGTTGGGCGCGCGGCTGGCCTTCCTCAATATCTTCGGCGTGCCGCATCCTGGTGGCGGCCTTTGCGCTGGTGCTGGGCATGATCCGCCGCGCCGCGCGCGCTGCAAGGAGGCAGGCATGAGCGATTTCCGCCGCTGCAACCTGACCATCCTGGGCGGAGCCGCGCTGGTCAGCGTGATCCTGGCCGGGGCCGCGCTCTATCAGCAGTCGCAAGCGACCAAGACGCAGTTCACGCCCAGCGAATTCCTGCCCGGCTTTTCCGCCCAGGTGAAGGATTCCGCTCGCATCCATATCGTCTCGCACAGCGGCAGCTTCGATGTCGCCTACAGCCCGGCCAAAGGCTGGGTGCTGCCGGCCAAGGGCAATTACCCAGCCGACTTCAACCAGGTGCGCCACACTTTGTTGGGCCTGGCGGCTCTGGAAGCAGTCGAGCCCAAGACCGCGCGCGCCGACTGGCTTTCTTATCTGGGACTGGAGACGCCGCCCAAAGGCAATGGCGTGGAGATCGTGGTCAGCGACGCCGGCGGGCATGACATTGCCGCGGTGATCACCGGCAGCACCGCGCAATTGGACACGGGCGAAGGCGGCACCGGCGTGTTCGTGCGCCATCCCGGCGACAACCAGAGTTATCTCGCCCGCACTGTCTTCACGCCGCATGGCGATCTTTCCGACTGGGTGGACACCAATGTGATGAGCGTGGACAGCGCGCGGCTCAACACCGTCACCGTGACGCCTTTCTCCGGGCGCGCCCTATACGGTGATGCGCGAGCATCCTTCCGACCAGGACTACAAGCTTGCAGGGCGCGCCGCCGCCCAAGGGCCTTGCCGCCAGCGTCCCGCAGATCAATCTGGTGCCCCAGATCGTCTCGGGCTTTGCCTTCACCGACGTGAAGCCGGCTTCGCGAGTTGGATTTCTCCAAGGCGGCGCATCTGGTGGCGCACACTTTCGACAGCCAGAACATCCGCATGGACGCGGTCAAGGTGAATGACGCGGTCTGGGTCAGGATTTCCGCCCAAGCCGATCCCGGCACGCCCACCATGCAGAAGCAGGAAGCGGCGATGATCAGTGCGCGCGCCGGAAATTGGGCGTATGAATTGGCGACCGAAAAGGGCCAGTTCTTCTCGATGACGCGCGACAATCTCTTCGCCAAGGCGCAAGCCCCCAATCAATCGGGCGAAGGCCAACCCGGAGAAGGTCAACCCGGCGAAGGCATGCCTCAAGGCGGCCTAGGAAATGGTCCGGGCCATGTGCCGCTAGGCGCCTTGACGGGCGCGCGCCACTGATGGCGGGCGAAGCAGAGCCGCTGCGCGGTCTCTGGTACATGCCGGCATTGGCGTCGTCGCTGAAGACCGGGCAGATGCGCCGCGAGATGCTGCTGGGCGAGCCCGTGCTTCTGGGCCGCATGCGCGACGGTGAAGCCTTCGCCATGCGCGACATCTGCCCCCATCGCGGCGTGCCGCTGTCGGCGGGAAAGATCCTGGCCGAGAACAGTGTCGAATGCCCCTATCATGGCTGGCGCTTTCGCCGCGACGGCGTGTGCAGCGCGATCCCCTCGCTGGTGGAAGGCCAGGACCTCGATCCCGGACAAAATCCGCGTCACGCCATTATCCCGTGCGCGAGCAGGACGGGCTGATCTGGGTCTATGTCGCGGCCAAGAACGAAGCGCCTAGCTCGAGCCGCCGCGCGTCCCTGCCCCCAGTGCGACCCCGCGCTGGCACGAAGCGCAGACTTTTCCCTGCGACATCGATCATGCCGTGATCGGGCTGATGGACCCGGCGCATGGTCCTTATGTGCATAATCACTGGTGGTGGAACCGCACGCCGCGGGTGAAGGAAAAACATTACGCGCCGCTGCCCATGGGTTTTGTGATGACGGCGCACAAGCCGTCCAAGGCGGCCTATGCGCTCTCTGGGCGACGTCACCACCGAGATCACCTTCGAGCTTCCTTCGACGCGTTTCGAGATCATCAAAGGCACCTTGCTGGGCCGCGCCTTCACCTGGTGGGCCTCACCGTTTGCACGCCGCGCGACGACGAACACACCGATGTCATCCAAGTGTTTTATTGGCCGGGCTGGCTGTTCTTCATCAGGCCCTTCTTCATGGCTTTGGGCCCCACCTTCATCGCCGACGACCGCAAGATCGTGGAGCTGCAGCGCGAAGGCTTGAAGTTCAGCCCGAATTTGATGCTGATCCAGGATTCCGACCAGCCCGCCATCTGGTACCACCGGGTGAAAAAAGCCTGGGCGGAGGCGCAAGAAACCGGCGGCGCATTCGCCAATCCCATGCAGGAACGCACCCTGCGCTGGCGGTCGTGAATTCACGCTGACTGACTGCTCGATTACAAATTATATCCGGTCCCTTTCTTGCCTCGTCTGCTTATGCCTAAAGTGTGCGTGTCCGGAGTTTGGGCGCGAGGTGTTGGGGAAAATCAATGCGGGCGATGCGGGGGCCGAGACGCAAGGCCAGATGCCGCCATCTGCTTTTGGGCGGATGCGCGGCCGGCGCGCTGCTGGCGGCGTTTCCCGCGCAGGCGCAGTCCAACCTCTTTCTCTATGTGCCGAACCAGACCAGCAACAGCGTCTCGGTCTACACCACCAATAGCGACGGAACCGCGAGCCTGGCGACCACGCTCAGTTCGTTGGCACCCAGCCGCGGACTGCCGCGGTGCGCGGCGACCAGGCTTTTGCCTATGTGGCGAACAACAACGACAACACGGTCAAAGTCATCGACACCTCGACCCAGACCGTGGTCCAGACCATCACCACGGGAATCTCCCCGGTCGGCCTCGCCGTCAGCCCCAACGGAACGACGCTGTACGTGGCGAACAACAACGCCGACAGCGTGTCGATCTACAGCATCGGCGCCACCTCAGGCCTGCTCACCACCATCAGCACGAGCGTCAACAGCGCGCCGCGCCAGATCGCCTTCAGTCCCGACGGGACGAAGGCCTATATCGCGGACCAGGGCAACAGTGGCACCAACGGCTTGGTCAGCGTGATCAACACTGCGACCAACACGGTGACGGCGACGATCAATACGGGCGGCCAACCCCTCAGTGTCGCGGTGAACCCGGCGGGCACGCGCGCCTACGTCACCGATGCCACCAGCCAGGTCGTCAAGGTCATCAATACCTCGACCAACGCCGTGATCGCCACCGTGCCGACGACGGGCACGCCCGACAGCGTCGTGGTCAGCAGGGACGGGAACTATTTCTATTCCGCCAACACCACCGCGGGGACAATCACGGAGTACAACGCGACGACCAATACGGCGATCGCCAGTATCGCGGCCGGCTCCGTCACCAGGGGCCTGGCGCTGTCGCCCGATGGCACGGAATTGTACGCGACCGACAGCACGGGCAACAAGACGTTGTTCTACACCGTGAACACCAGCACCGGGGCGTTGACCGCCAACGGCTCGATCAGCGGCGGCAATGGCCCGGGCTATCTCGGCCTGTGCGGCAATGGCAGCGCGATGCTGGGCAGCGGCGGGACGTTCGTCGCCAAAAGCGCAGGCGCGCTTTCCTGCGCCGGCACCACGGCGAGATTCACCGGCGGCACGTTGCAGGTCAGCAGCGCTGGCCAGACGATCACTACCGCGATGTCGCTTGGCGCGGGCGGGGGCACGGTCAACACCAATGGCAACGACACGACGATCAGCAGCGTCGTCGCGGGCTCGGGCGCGCTGACCAAGAGCGGCAGCGGTACATTGGTGCTGAGCGGCACCAACACCTATACCGGTGGCACAACCCTCGGCGCCGGGACGCTGAGCATCTCGTCTGACGGCAATCTCGGGAGCGGCGGAACGGTGGCTATAGACGTAGGCACCACCTTGGCCTTCACCGCCAGCGGCACCTACAGCCATGCCGCTACGCTGGCGGGCGACCACATTTTTGATGTCGCCTCCGGCCAGACCGTGACTTACAGCGGCGTGATCGCAGACGGGGCGGCCCCCGGCACGCTGGAAAAGACCGACAGCGGCACATTGATCCTCACCGCCGCCAACACCTATACCGGTGGCACCACCGTGAATGGCGGGACCTTGCAGACGACAGGTTCCGGCACTCTCGGCGCCGCGTCCGGCAGCATGACGGTCTCCAGCGGCGCGCTCGACTTGGGCGCCACGACGCAAATCCAGAATGGCGGCGTTACGCTGACCAGCGGCACCATCCAGAACGGCGCGCTGTCGTCATCCGGCGCCTTCAGTCTGCAGGCGGGTACGGTGGCCGCCGTGCTGACAGGCAGTGGCGCGCTCACCAAGAGCGGCACAGGCACCGTGGTCCTTTCCGGCGCCAACACCTATACCGGCGGCACCACGGTTTCGGCAGGCACGCTCACTATCGGTGCAAGCGGCAGCCTTTCTCCGGCTGGAGCGCTTATCCTCAACGGCGGCACGATCAATTTCAACGGCAGCAGCCAGACCGTGAGCGCGCTGTCGGGCGTCGGGGGCACGATCAGTCTGAGTTCTGGCGTCGCGCTGACCGACACCCAAAGCGGGACGACCAGCTACGCCGGCACGATTTCGAAGTCTTGGCAGCCTCGTCTTCGCCGGCAGCGGCACGCTGACGCTTTCCGGCGCCAACACCTATAGCGGCGGCACGACCATCACCAAGGGCACGCTGAGCATTTCGTCCGACAGCAATCTGGGCACCGGCGGCACGGTGGCGATGGATGCCGGCAGCACGCTGGCATTCACCGCCACCGGCACTTACAGCCACGCCGTCACGCTGGCGGGCGACCCCATTTTCGATGTCGCCTCCGGCCAGACCGTGACTTACAGCGGCGTGATCGCAGACGGGGCGGCCCCCGGCACGCTGGAAAAGACCGACAGCGGCACCCTGATCCTAACCGCCGCCAATACCTACACCGGCGGCACGACCGTCACTGCGGGGGAGTTGCAGGTCACGGGCTCGGACACGCTCGGCACGTCATCAGGCAGCACGACGGTTTCCAGCGGTACGCTCGATCTGGGGGGCACGACACAGACCCAGAATGGCGGCGTGAGGCTCACCAGCGGCGTCATTCAGAACGGCACGCTGTCCATCGTCGGGCCCATTCAATTTGCAGGGCGGCGGCACGGTTAGCGCGGTACTGGCGGGCAGTGGTGCGGCGTCGGTTGCCGGCGGTACGGCGACGCTTTCGGGAGCCAACACCTATACGGGCGCCACCAACATCGGCCTCGGGGGTACCTTGGCGCTTGTCGGGTGCGGGCTCTATCGCGGCGTCCAGCGGTGTCATAGACAATGGCACCTTTGATATTTCTGCCGCCTCGGGTGGGATCTCGGTCATGAGTTTATCGGGCGGCGGCGGCGCCAGGCTGGGTGCCAACACGCTCACCCTCGTCAACCCCTCCGCCAGCATCCTGTTGGGAGCGATCTCGGGCACAGGCGGGCTGACGCTGGCGGCGGGCACCGAGACGCTTTCCGGCACGAATACCTATACCGGCACCACGACCGTATCGGGCGGCATTTTGACGGTCATCGGTTCGCTGGCGGGGCCGGTCACGGTCGCGGGCGGCAAGCTCAACGGCACCGGCACGGTGGGCGCGGTCAATATCACCAGCGGCACACTTGCGCCAGGCGACGCCATCGGCACCCTGCATGTGAACGGTAATGTCGCGCTGGGAAACGGCACCACCTTTGCCGCGGAAATCTCGCCCATCGTCGCGGATGAAATGATCGCCACCGGCGCCGTCACCATCGGCAGCAACACTACCTTGGCCATCACCCAGGACGCAGGCACTTACACCGCCCACGACTATACCCTGATCTCGGCCGCCAGCGTCTCGGGCACCTTCACCACCGTGACCGGAGGCACTTTCACGGGCCTCAACTCCACCATCCAGTACAGCGCCACCGGCGTGGACCTGATCCTCAGCGCGCCGCCGCCGCCCGCGCCGGTCACCTTCCTGTTCGGCACCTATGGCCAGACCGCCAACCAGGTCGCGGCAGGCGAGGCCGTCACGGCGAGCCCCGCCACCGGCGCGCTCTACACCACGCTGGGTGGCGTGGTGACCAAGAATACCAGCGCGGTGCCCGCCACTCTGGCGCAGCTTTCGGGCAGCATCCATGCCTCATTGCGCAGCGCCATGATCGAGGACGGCAAGATCATCCGCGACACGGTGATCAATCACGCCATCGCCAGCAGCGACACGATCACGGTGTGGGGCGCGGGCTTTGGCGCCTATGGCTTCATGGATGGCGGCAACGCCAATACCGATGTCCGTCACAACGATTCCGGCGTGATCGTCGGCGCCGACCTGCCCGTCATGGATGGCTTCAATGTGGGGCTGGGTCTGGCGTTGACCGGTCAGGCTATCACCGTTCCCCACGAGACCGCATCGGCCAGCGGCACCACCAATCATGTGGTCGGCTATGCCAATTGGACGGACGGCCAATGGGTGGCCAGCCTGGGCTGGGATTATGGCTGGGGCGCCAACCAGGTGACGCGCCAAATCACCACCTTCTCCGAAACCGACACCGGTCATCAATCGAACAAGTTGGGCCAGATCTTCGGCGAAGTGGGCTACCGCGTCTCCTCCGATGTGATGGCTTTGGAGCCCTATCTCGACATCGCCAATGTGGAGGCGCGCACCGGCGCCTTCACCGAGACCGGCGGGATCGCCGCGCTCAATGGCGGCGCCAAATCCGGCAGCGAGAATTTCTCCACCCTGGGCATGCGCGCCACCCTGCCCGTTATTTCGATCGAGGGCGTCAGCATGGTGCCGGACTTCAATCTGGGCTGGCAACATGCCTTCACCCGTTTCGTCTCCACCCAGACTTTGGTGTTCGCAGGCACA
Organism: uncultured Alphaproteobacteria bacterium; assembly: GCA_963766265.1. Lineage (GTDB taxonomy): Bacteria > Pseudomonadota > Alphaproteobacteria > Micropepsales > Micropepsaceae > Rhizomicrobium. The sequence continues at coordinate 995,468 of CAVXYX010000004.1, read as the reverse complement.
GGCGAGAGCTTCGACATCACAGGCGTTCCACTCGACACCGATGCCGCCGCGATCCAGGCCAGGCTGGACTTCATTCTGAGCCCCGCCGCCATGCTCGATGTCGGCTATGATGGCAATGTCTCCGGACGCGTCCAAGACCACGCGGTGCGCGCCGATCTCGGCGTGGAGACTTTAGGGATCAGATGGCTTGTCCGGCGCTCGAATATAGGCAGCTCAGGCCCAGCCATACTTCGACCTGATCGCCTTCCTCGGAAAATTTCAAGGCGCGCCGGATAGCGGCATAGGCGCTCATCAGCGCCGCGCGGATGACCCTGGGATGGGTTGCGCCTTTTTTGGTGATGCGAATTTCATATTGTTGCATGATACAGTTCGACCTCGTGCGACATCCCCGCCCGAATGCACGGCTATCTAATGAGATTTGACGACAGATATGCGACACGCGGCATAGGCGATGGAATTCTGCGGCAAAACCCGCTTTTTCCGCGAAAAAATCAGACGGCCAAAGCCATGCTGAATCTCCGCGCGATCGCCATTCTCGCCGCCATCGTCCCGATCCTTGCTTTGCGCGCCGAGACTCGCGATGCGCAGTATCAAACCGTGACGGTCACAGCCACATACACCAAGAGCAACCAATCGCAACGTGAATGGCGTGCCTTCCTGCAGGCGCTCGATCGTTGCCACGGGGCGGGATATCGGGATGCCGAGTTGGCCGAACAACCGCAACGGCGGTGCAAAGTGGGAGACGCGGCGAATTGCTCCGAGTTCGAAGTGACGCTCCGTTACGATTGCATCGGCATGGGATATCAACCGTTCTAAACGCTTTCGCCGCGCACCGGCAGGCGATAAGGACGCCCAGCTGGAACAAAGGCGTGAACCTCCCGCTCTCGCCGCGCACCGGCAGGCGATAAGGACGCCCAGCTGGAACAAAGGCGTGAACCTCCCGCTCTCGCCGCGCATCCAGCCAGGAGATTTTGGCCACCCCCTGCCGGCCTCGATTCGAGCCGTATCCCGGGTCCCGCCCCACCTGCGGCAAAAAGGGAGCGCCGGCCGGGAAAATGTGCGCGGATTTTGCCTGGCGCCACAGACGCCCTTAAAAACCTGGGTGCATCCCCGCCCAGACGGCGCGCTCCTTAAAAAAGAGGTTGCGGGCCGCCGCAAGCCTGTCTAGACGATCCCCTTAACCTACAACTCTGGCCGGTCCCCCAAGCGCCTCATCGCGTGGGTCCGTCCATGCGCGTCCGGACCCGAAACGACATGCCCAAACGCACCGATATCCATACCGTCCTGATCATCGGCGCGGGACCCATCGTGATCGGCCAGGCTTGCGAATTCGACTATTCCGGCGCCCAGGCCTGCAAGGCGCTGCGCGAAGAAGGCTACCGGGTGGTGCTGGTCAATTCGAACCCCGCCACCATCATGACCGACCCGGGCCTGGCGGACGCCACCTATATAGAGCCCATCACGCCGGAATTCGTGGAGAAGATCATCGCCCGCGAGCGGCCCAATGTGCCGCCCGGCAAGGTCTTCGCCCTGCTCCCCACCATGGGCGGACAGACCGCGCTCAACACCGCGCTTTCTCTGCGCAAGATCGGCGCGCTCGAGCGCCACAATGTCGAGCTGATCGGCGCCACCGCCGACGCCATCGACAAGGCCGAAGACCGCGAGCGCTTCAAGCAGGCGATGATCGCCATCGGCCTGGATGTGCCCAAGGGCATCACGCTGAAAGGCCAGCTGCGCCAGAAGAAGGACACCGCCGGCAACATCGTCTATGACGGCAGCAACAATCCCATGATGGAATTGTCGCCGGAATCCTTCACCAAGGCGCTGGCGGCGCTGGACCAGGTGGGGCTTCCCACCGTGATCCGCCCCTCCTTCACCATGGGCGGCACCGGCGGCGGCATCGCCTATAACCGCGAGGAATTCTTCGCCATCGTCGAGGCGGGGCTGGACGCCTCCCCCACCCGCGAAGTGCTGATCGAGGAATTGGTGCTGGGCTGGAAGGAATTCGAGATGGAGGTGGTGCGCGACAAGGCCGACAACGCCATCATCATCTGCTCGATCGAGAATGTGGACGCGATGGGCGTGCATACCGGCGATTCCATCACCATTGCGCCCGCGCTCACCCTCACCGACAAGGAATATCAGCGCATGCGCTCGGCCTCGATCGCGGTGTTGCGCGAGATCGGGGTCGAGACCGGCGGCTCCAATGTCCAGTTCGCGGTCAACCCGCGCGACGGGCGCATGGTGGTGATCGAGATGAACCCCCGCGTCTCGCGCTCCTCGGCGCTGGCGTCCAAGGCCACCGGTTTTCCCATCGCCAAGATCGCCGCCAAGCTGGCGGTGGGCTACACCCTGGACGAACTCAAGAACGACATCACCAAGGTGACGCCGGCCTCGTTCGAGCCCACCATCGATTATGTCGTCACCAAGATCCCCCGCTTCGCCTTCGAGAAATTCCCCGGCGCCGAGCCGCTGCTCACCACCGCGATGAAATCGGTGGGCGAAGCCATGGCGATCGGCCGCACCTTCGGCGGAATCCATCCAGAAGGCGCTGCGCTCGCTGGAAACCGGCCTGACCGGCTTCGACGAGACGCCACTGCCGGACGACAAGACCGCGATCCGCGCCGCACTGGCCCGGCCCACGCCCGACCGGCTGCTCAATGCCGCCCAGGCGATGCGGCATGGCTTTCCGCTGGCGGAAATCCAGAAGATCACCGGCTACGATCCCTGGTTCCTGGGCGAGATCGAAACCATCATCCAGACCGAAGCTGCAGATCAAAACGAACGGCCTGCCCAAGGACGAGAAAGGCTTCCGCCGCCTCAAATCCATGGGCTTTTCCGACGCCCGGCTGGCCAAGCTCACCGGGCCAGAAGGAAACGCAGGTGCGCGCCGCGCGCCACGCGCTGAACATCCATCCCTGCTACAAGCGCATCGACACTTGCGCCGCCGAATTCCGCGCGCTGACGCCTTACATGTATTCCACCTATGAGACTCCCCGGTCAGATGAGCGGCCAGGCGGACTGCGAGGCCAATCCCAGCGACAAGAAGAAGATCATTATTCTTGGCGGCGGGCCCAACCGCATCGGCCAGGGCATCGAGTTCGACTATTGCTGCTGCCATGCCGCCTTCTCGCTGTCGGCGCAGGGCTATGAAACCATCATGGTCAACTGCAATCCCGAGACGGTCTCGACCGATTACGACACTTCCGACCGGCTTTATTTCGAGCCCCTCACCGCCGAGGACGTGCTGGAGATCGTGGCCAAGGAGCAGGAAAAAGGCACGCTGGCCGGCGTGATCGTGCAGTTCGGCGGCCAGACGCCGCTCAAGCTGGCCAATACTCTGCGCGATTGCGGCGTGCCGATCCTGGGCACCAGCGCCGACGCCATCGATCTGGCCGAGGACCGCAAGCGCTTCCAGAAACTGCTCAACGACCTTCATCTCAAGCAGCCGCGCAACGCCACCGCCATGACGGCGGAGGAAGCGGTCAGCGCGGCGCGCGAGATCGGCTATCCGGTGATCCTGCGCCCCTCTTACGTGCTGGGCGGCCGCGGCATGGTGGTGGTGTCGGACGAAGCACAGCTGAAGGAACAAGTGGCGTCGGGCGAATTGTTCCGCATCTCGGGCGACAATCCGGTCCTGATCGACGGCTTCCTCAACAGCGCCGTCGAAGTGGACGTCGACGCGATCTGCGACAGCGATTCCCAGGTCTTCATCGCCGGCATCATGGAGCATATCGAGGAAGCGGGCGTCCATTCCGGCGACTCCGCCTGCTCGCTGCCGCCCCATACCCTGAAGCCCGCCATCATCGCTGAGATCGAGCGCCAGACCAAAGCGCATGGCGGTGGCGCTGAATGTCCGTGGACTGATGAATGTCCAATTCGCCATCCAGGGCGATGAGATTTATCGTGCTGGAGGTCAATCCCCGCGCCAGCCGCACCGTGCCCTTCGTCGCCAAGGCGATCGGCATGCCGGTCGCCGCCATCGCCGCCCGCGTGATGGCGGGCGAGAAGCTTTCCGCCTTCGATCTCAAGCCCACCACGTCCGGATCACATCTCGGTCAAGGAAGCGGTGCTGCCGTTCGCCCGCTTCCCCGGCGTGGACACGATATTGGGCCCGGAGATGCGCTCGACCGGCGAAGTGATGGGCCTGGACACCAGCTTCGCCCGCGCCTTCGCCAAGAGCCAGATCGGCGCCGGCGACGCGGCTGCCGATGGGCGGCGCCGTGTTCATCTCGGTCAGGGATTCCGACAAGGACCTGATCGTGGCGCCGGCGCGCGACCTGGTGGCGAATGGGCTTCTCGCTGGTCGCCACCGGCGGCACCGCGCGCATCCTGGCCAAGGCCGGGCTTCCCGTCGCCACCATCAACAAGGTGCTGGAAGGCCGGCCCCATGTGGTGGATGCCTTGAAGAATGGCGAAATCCACCTGGTGTTCAACACCACCGAGGGCGCCCAGGCCCTGGCCGATTCTTCGTCCATCCGCCGGGCGGCGCTGACCCTGAAAGTGCCCTATTACACCACCGTGGCAGGGGCCAAGGCGGCCACCGAAGCGATCGCCGCACTCAAGGGCCACTCCCTTGAAGTCGCCCCCCTCCAGTCTTACTCTTTAGCTTCTGGGTGATGCCAGTTCATAGAAAACCCAGTAGTATCAATGCTTTATAAAGGCTATTCAAGCCCCACTCCGGACCATAAGCCGGATGGCGGGCTCTTTTGGCCCAACGGGACTCGACGATAATGGAAAAAATTCCGATGACGGCTCAGGGCTTCAAGGCCCTGGAAGACGAACTGGACCGGCTCAAGAACGAGGACCGCCACGAAATGATCAAGGCGATCGCGGAAGCGCGCGCCCATGGCGACCTTTCGGAGAACGCCGAATATCACGCCGCCAAGGAGCGCCAGAGCTTCATCGAAGGCCGGCTGATGGAACTGGAAGACCAGATCGGCCGCGCCGAAGTGATCGACATTTCCAAATTGTCGGGCGCCAGCATCAAGTTCGGCGCCACCGTCACCCTGGTGGACGAAGACACCGACGAGAAGCGCAAATACCAGATCGTGGGCGACGTGGAATCCGACGCCAAGAAGGGCCGCATTTCGCTGTCCTCGCCCATCGCGCGCGCCTTGATCGGCAAGAGCAAGGGCGACACGGTCGAAGTTGCTGCGCCCGGCGGCGCGCGGTCTTATGAGATCTTGAAGGTCGAATTCGTTTAACCCCTCCGCCCTTCGCAACTTTGCCGTGGTGCTCGGCTAACGCCAGCGCGCCACGACGTAGCTACGGGCACCTCCCCTTCCAGGCGCTTCGCGCCGAAGGGGTGAGGACGGCGTCCAAGCCGTGCGAACGGGCACGATCAAGCTTCGACAGCGCTTGACCTAACACCCCTGCCCGATTTCCTCATGCCGAGCTTGTCGAAGCATGAGGGTGATCTGGCAATGTTGCAGCCCTCACCCTTCGACAGGCTCAGGGTGAGGAATTTAGATTACTCCGAACCGCTTCACGCGTGCCTGATAGCCCGCATATTCGGGGTAAGCTTCGCTCAGCACGCGCTCCTCGAAGATGGTGCGAAGCACCTGGAGCAGGATCACGCCCAGCGCCAGAAGCGCCGCCCAGGGTTGGGCGAACTGGATGGCCGTGCCGATGATGGTGATGAACTCCATCACATAGAGCGGATGGCGGGCCCAGGCATAAGGGCCGCCGGTCACCAGCACGCGCGCCTCCGGCATGATCGAGAACGCCTTGCCCAGCTTGCGCCAGCACGATGGCCGAGCCCAGGCTTCCCGCAAGCACCAGGAAGGCGGCGACCGATTGCCAGGGCAAGGAGAGCGCCAGCGGCTTGAGCTAACAGAATCGCCACGCCCAGGAAGGTGCCGGCGACGCCGCACAGGCGCGGGCAGAGCGCCGGACGAGCGCTTGCACCGGGCCGGTTGCGCACCACCACCAGATAGATCAGCAGCAGATTGAACACGGCGCTGGCGAACAGCGCGAAGAAACGCAGCCAGAAGATCAGATGATCCGGCTGCAGCAAAAGCGCGCGCGCGTCCGCCGCCAGATTGGGCCGAGCGTCACCATGCCATAGCCGAACCACAGGATCAGCGGCAGGCCGGCGATCAGGTCATAGGCTTTGGTCCGGCGGAATTCCTGCCACGTCTTCATTGCGGTTTCCGCCTCGCCACCAGCGCCACCATCTCGGCGATCTCGATGAATGCGCCCGTGGGCGAAAGCTCGCGCAGCCGCTCGCGCAATTCGGCCTCGAACGCGTCAGTCCGCGCGCCCAGCTTCTCGGGCGAGGTGGTGGATTGGGAAAAAGCCCGTCCCACGATCTCGTCCTCGCTGATTGGCTTGCGGATGGTGACGCTCAAGCCGTCCAGCTCAGTGAAAGCGGATTGATAAAGAAAGGGCTCATAGCGGCGATGGCCCAGCGCCTTGCGCTCGGCGATATGGCGGCTGGGCGGCGCGGCCATAGCGGTCGCCTACCTTGCACAGGCATCTTGAACCAGTCATTTTCGGGCAGCACCGGATGGGCGTCATGGAAAAGTGCCACCGCCCCGCCCGGCGCGACGATCCGGTCCAGCATGGCCAAGGTCGCCAGCCGATCCATCCAGTGAAAGGCCCGCCCGATGGTGACCAGCCGGTAGGGGCCCATGTCTGGCGTCAGATCGTAGGACCCGCCTCGCCAAAGGTTGAGCGTCACATGCGCCGCCTGGGCTGCCGCTTCCGCCGCCGCCAGCATCTCCGGCTCAGGATCGGCGGCGGTCACCGCCATGCCCGCCCGGGCGAAGGGCACCGACAGCGAGCCGGGACCGCAGCCCAGATCCAGCACCGCGTCGCCGGGTGCCAGCCCCAATAGCGCAACCACGCGGGCGATCAGGCGTTCGGGATAGCCGAGGCGGTAGCGCTCATAGTAGGGGACCGCGCTCTGGAAACGGCGCGGCTCATACGGCACAGGACTGGTTCACAGGGATCCGTTAGGCTTTGCTTTGACGGTCAAGGGCTTATACTAAGGTCTCGCCGCGACCCGCCTCGGATATTTCATGGCCAATATTGCGCTCGTCGACGACGATAAGAATATTCTCGAGTTCCGTCACCATGCTGCTGGAGCAGGAGGGCTATCACGTCCGCAGCTTCTCCGACCCCGCCGCGGCGCTGACCGCGCTGACCACCGCGCCGCCCGACCTCGCCATCCTGGACATCAAGATGCCGCGCATGGACGGGCTGGAACTGCTGCGGCGGCTGCGCCAGATCGCGCCGATCTGCCGGTGATCTTCCTCACCTCCAAGGACGAGGAGATCGACGAGCTGATGGGCCTGAATGCCGGGCGCCGACGATTACATCCGCAAGCCCTTCTCCCAGCGCCTGCTGCTGGAGCGGGTGCGCGCGGTGCTTGCGCCGCGCCGAAGCCAAGGGCGCGCCGCCCGCGCCCGGCGAGCAGAAGAAAGAAGCGCTGGTGCGCGGCAAGCTGGCGCTCGATCCCCAGCGCCATGAATGCACCTGGGACGGCAAGCCGGTGCGCCTCACCGTCACCGAATTCCTGATCCTGCAGGCCCTGGCGCAGCGGCCGGGCTTCGTCAAAAGCCGCGACAGCCTGATGGACGCGGCCTATGACGACCAGGTCTATGTCGACGACCGCACCATCGACAGCCACATCAAGCGGCTGCGCAAGAAATTCAAGGTGGTGGCCGACGATTTCGACGCCATCGAGACGCTGTACGGCGTGGGCTATCGCTACAAGGAATAATGCGGGCGTGCCCGCACTTCTCCGCCCTCACCTGGCGCATCCTCGCGTTCAACGCGCTTGCGCTGCTGATTCTCACCGGCGGGCGTGATCGGCGATGCAATCCTCCGGCCGCGGCCTGGTGGAAGAGCGGCTTTCCGGCATCCAGCAGCAGGCCGCCATCGTCGCCAGCACGCTTGGCGGAATACGCCACCGACCCCAAGACCCACACGCTGGACGTGGACGCGGCCGAGCCGCTGCTGCGCCAGTTGATCGCGCCCACCCGGCTGCGCGCCCGGCTCTATCTGCCCAACGGCCATCTGGTGGTGGACACGCGGCTGCTCCTGCCGCGCAATATCGGTGCAGATGGCAGAGCTGCCGCCGCTTGACCGCTGGAACCAGGTCAAGGCACTGGTGGCAGCGCATCTATGACGGGGTGATGGGGGTCAGGCCCTTCACCCAGCTCGCCCACTTATTCCGAAGGCGGCGAGGACGGCCGCGTCTATCAGGAAGTGAACGACGCCATGACCGGCCAGACCTCCAGCGCCGAGCGGGTGGACGACCAGAACAAGCTGGTCCTGTCGGTGGCGGTGCCGATCCAGCGTTTCCGCGCCATCTATGGCGAGCTGTTCGTCACCACCGAAGGCGGCGACATTGACGACATCTTGCGCCAGGAGCGCTTCAACCTGTTCGGAGTGTTCTCTGGTCGCCTTCGCGGTGATGCTGCTGTCATCGCTCTATCTGGCGGGCACCATCGCCGAACCGGTGCGGCGGCTGGCGGCGGCGGCCGACCGGGTGCGCCAGGGCCGGGCCGGGCGCGACGCCATTCCCGGCTTTCCCGAGCGCAATGACGAGATCGGCGATCTGGCCGACAGCCTGAAGGAGATGACCGCGGCGCTTTATGACCGCATCGGCGCCATCGAGCGTTTCGCCGCCGATGTGGCGCATGAATTGAAGAACCCCCTCACCTCGCTGGCCTCGGCGATGGAGATGCTGGTGCGCGCGCCCGACGAGGCCGCGCGGCAGAAGCTGATGGCACTGGTGCGCGCCGACGTGAAGCGCATCGACCGGCTGATCACCGACATTTCCGACGCCTCGCGGCTCGACGCCGAATTGTCGCGCGAGGCGCGCACCGAGATCGACCTGTCGCATCTGCTCAAGACCATCGTGGAGATCTATGACGTCACCGACCGCGGCAAGAAAGTCGCCGTCACGTTGGACGACGAGCTGCCGGCCGGCACCAAGGTGATGGGCCATGACGAGAGGCTGGGCCAGGTGTTCCGCAACCTGATCGACAACGCCATCTCGTTCAGTCGCCGGAAGGCGGCGCCATCGCGATCACGGCGCGCGTGCATCATGCCTTCGCGCGCATCACGGTGGAGGACGACGGCCCCGGCATTCCCGCCGACAATCTGGAATCCATCTTCGAGCGCTTCTACACCGAGCGGCCGGGCGAGCATTTCGGCAAGAATTCCGGCCTCGGCCTCTCCATCGCCCGCCAGATCACCCAGAACGCCGGCGGCCGCATCTGGGCCGAGAACCGGCCATCGCGCGCGCCCGGCAAAGCCAGCGGCGGCGCGCGCTTCGTGGTCGAGCTGCCGGTGGTGATGCCGAACATGAACGGGCGGCGTGAAGACGAGCACCTCAAGACCGTCAACATCCATGCCAGTTGCGCCGCGATCGGGCGGCAGGGCGTGCTTGATCCTGGGCGAGAGCGGCGCAAGGCAAATCCGATCTGGCGCTGCGCCTGATGGATGAAGGCGCCAAGCTGGTGGCCGATGACCGCACCGAGCTTTATGCCGCGCGGGGCAGGCTTTGTGCCCGGGCGCCCCAAAGCCATCGCCGGGCTGATCGAGGTGCGCGGGCTGGGCATTGTCGCCCAGCCCTTCGCGAAAAGCGCCGCCCGTGGCGCTGGCGGTCAGGCTGGGCGCACCGAGGCCCGAGCGCGCCTGCCCGAACCCGCTTTTTATGCGCCGCCGGCAGGCGCTTGGCCTGGCCAAACCGGTGCCCCTTGATCGTGCTGGATGGGCAGGCCGCCTCGGCCCCGGCCCGGATCCGCCTGGCTCTGACGGCTTTTGCCAAGAGGCTTGTTCCGCGAGGACTTTAACCTTCCACGGGATTAACCCGCAAATAAGCCTTGCCTTGGAGGCGTTCCGGCCTATTTTCCCCTGCCTTCAAAACGGATATATTCATGCTCGGACTTGTTCTCGTCACCCATGGCCGCCTCGCCCAGGAATTCATCTCGGCGATGGAGCATATGGTGGGGCCGCAGACCCATCTGCGCGCCGTCTGCATCGGGCCCGAGGATGATATCGAGCGCCGCCAGCGCGAAATCGCCGCCGCCGCCAAGGCGGTGGACACCGGCGAGGGCGTGGTGATCGCCACCGACATGTTCGGCGGCACGCCCTGCAATCTGGCGCTCACCCTGCTGGACCGCACCAAGATCGAAGTGATGGCGGGCGTCAATCTGCCCAGCCTGATCAAGCTGATCGACATCCGCGGCAAGCTGCCGCTGGAACAGGCGGTGAAAGAAGCGATCGAGGCGGGCCGCAAATATATGCGCGCCGGCTCCGCCGATCTGGGCGCGCCAGCTTGAATGAGCCGCCCGTGACCGAGCCGCTCAAGGCCATAGCAAGATCACCAACAAGCGGGGCTTGCATGCCCGCGCCTGCGCCAAGATCGTGGAAGCGGCGGCGCGGTTCCAGTCAGAGATCACCATCATCAAGGACGGCCAGAGGGTGAATGCCCGCTCCATCATGGGACTGATGATGCTGGCGGCCAGCCTGGGCAGCGAGATCGGGGTCGAAGCCGAAGGCCCGGACGCAGGATGCGGCCATGACGGCCATGCTGGCGTTGATCGAGGCGAAGTTTGGCGAGGAGTGATTAGGAAGCCGCAAACCTTTGCGGCTTCCAATCACGCCAAGCGCGCCGCCAACAGCGACTTCGGCCGCGCGGCAGGAAAGATATCCGTATGCGTTTGAACCATCTCTTTGCGCCTCTCTTTGCGCTCTTCACGTTGGCGCCCGCCTTCGCCGCGCCCGGTTCCGCCGATCCATCGTCCACGCCCATCCCGCGCTCTGGCATGTCCAAGGGCCCCGAGGGCGAAGTCTATCTGTTCGGCTCGATCCATCTCCTGCCCAAGAACATCGCCTGGCGCACCAGACAAGTGGACGCCGCGATCGAACGCGCCGATGTCTTCGTCTTCGAAGTCTCGACCGACGACAAGGCGCAGGCCACCATCCGTCAATCTGATCGCCACCGAGGGCATGCTGCCGCCGGGCCAATCGCTGCGCGCGATGCTGCCGCCATCCTCGCAGCCGATGTTCGACGCCGCCATGGCCAAGGCGCATCTCTCGCATCGACACGGTCGATCACGAAAAGCCCTGGCTGGTGTCGCTGCAATTGCTGGTGGCCGAAAGCACTGGCCAAGCATTATTCTCCCGACGCGGGCGTGGATCATGCGGTGATGGCGATCGCCGCCAGAAGCGCACAAGCCGTCGCGCTATTTCGAGACCATCGAGCAGCAATTCGGCTGCTGGCCGGCGGCACCGACAAGCTGCAGCTCAGCGAATTCGAGTCCGACCTCAAGGATTTCGGCAAAAGCGACGACGATCTGGCGCCCGATGGTGGAGGCCTGGAGCAACGGCCAGGAGGACAAGCTGGCAGGGCTGATGAATGCGACCTGGCCGACCATCCCGAGATGAAGAAGGCGCTTGCTGACCGACCGCAACCAGCGCTGGGTCGCCGCAGATCGAGACGATGCTGACCGAGAAGAAGAGTCTTCTTCATCACCGTGGGCGCGGCCACCTGGCCGGGCCCGAGGGCGTGCCGGCTCTGCTGCGGGCAGCGGGCTATAAAGTGGACGGGCCGTAGCGCCTCAAAGCGTTGCCCGAACTCGGAAAAATGCCCTTCCGGCCTGTGAAAGATATGCAATTTTCTTTATATCCTTCTTGCGGCTGCCCGCGCCCGGCTGCTATGAGCGGGCCCGCAATTGCAGGGAATCTCCACCATGGCCGCCGCACAGGACTACGTCGTCAAGGACATCAGCCTGGCCGATTGGGGCCGCAAGGAACTGGCCATCGCCGAGATCGAGATGCCCGGCCTGATGGCGACCCGCGCCGAATTCGGCGCCAAGAAGCCGCTCAAGGGCGCGCGCATCGCCGGCTCCCTGCACATGACCATCCAGACCGCGGTCTTGATCGAGACCCTGGCGGAACTGGGCGCCGACATCCGCTGGGCGTCGTGCAACATCTATTCGACCCAGGACCATGCCGCCGCCGCGATCGCCGCCAAGGGCATTCCCGTCTTCGCGGTCAAGGGCGAGAGCCTGGTCGATTACTGGAACTACACCCGCAAGATCCTGGAATGGGGTGACGGCGGATTGCCCAACATGATCCTGGACGATGGCGGCGACGCCACCATGCTGGTGCATCACGGACTGCGCGCCGAAAAGGGCGACACCGCCTTTCTCGACAAGCCCGAGAACGAGGAAGAAGAAGTCTTCTACGCCCTGATCAAGCGCATCCTGAAGGAAAAGCCGGGCTGGTTCGCCGCAGCTCGCCGCCTCGATCAAGGGCGTGTCGGAGGAAACCACCACCGGCGTGCATCGCCTGTATCAGATGGAAAAGGACGGCAAGCTGCTGTTCCCCGCCATCAATGTGAATGACAGCGTCACCAAGTCGAAATTCGACAATCTCTATGGCTGCCGCGAAAGCCTGGTGGACGGCATCCGCCGCGGCACCGACGTGATGATGTCCGGCAAGGTGGCGATGGTCGCGGGCTTTGGCGATGTCGGCAAAGGCTCGGCCGCGTCGCTGCGCCAGGCCGGCTGCCGCGTGATGATTTCGGAAATCGATCCCATCTGCGCGCTGCAGGCGGCGATGGAAGGCTATGAAGTGGTGACCATGGAAGATGCCGCGCCCCGCGCCGACATCTTCGTCACCGCCACCGGCAATCTGGACGTGATCACGGTGGATCATATGCGGGCAGATGAAGGACCGCGCCATCGTCTGCAATATCGGCCATTTCGACAGCGAAATTCAGGTCGGCGCGCTGAAGAATTTTCAATGGCACAATGTGAAGCCGCAAGTGGACGAAGTGGAATTCCCCGGCGGCAAGCGCATCATCCTTCTGTCGGAAGGCCGGCTGGTCAATCTGGGCAACGCCATGGGCCATCCCAGCTTCGTGATGAGTGCCTCCTTCACCAACCAGACCCTGGCGCAGATGGAATTGTTCGGAAATCCCGGCAAGTACCAGAAGAAGGTCTATACCCTTCCCAAGCACCTGGACGAGAAAGTGGCGCGGCTGCATCTGTCGAAGATCGGCGCCAAATTGACCGAATTGTCCGACAAGCAATCGGACTACATCAACGTTCCCAAGGCCGGACCCTACAAGCCGGACACTTATAGATATTGATCCTTGCTAACTTGATTGCCTGGAAAAGGGCGCGCAAGCTTCAGGCATGCGCGCCCTTTTTCTTTGTTTAGTGTTGTCACCGCTGATGCTGGCTGGCTGCGACGCGGTCAGCCGTCACGACAGCGACTATTTCGAGGCCGCGGGTGTGCCGCCGGCGCAATTCGACCGCGACGACCAGACCTGCCGGATGCAGGCTTCCGACTATGTGAGCTACGACCTGCACGGCATGAGTGGCACCGGCTATGACCAGAACCGCGCCTTCAACGGCGTCTACTCCCGCTGCATGACCGGCCTGGGCTACCGCACCCGCCCCTACAGCGATAACTGGCTGCCGGGCTGAGCTTTTCCAAAAATTGCCAACTACGGTGATTTCATCGATCCTAAATAAGCCAATACCATTATGAAGCTTCCGAATATGACGATCGCGATCTCCCCCGCGTTGAAACTCTGGTTCGGATCATGGCTTGGGACCTCAATGGAATTGATGCGATTTGCCACAGCCTGTACCGGTAGAAACCAAACAAATGATAGATACGACACAAACCAATATGGGTGGGGCAACCTCCAAAGATTTACTGTAATGAACCATGCCAAAGCCAACGGTCCGGCAGGAAGCATCGCGTGTAGATTTAACGATGTCGCGGACGCGCGAACACGCGCAAAGCAGGCATAACACCAAATTGGGGAAAAAATCGCGCGCCATGCAGGCGAGATATTGCTTTCTTCCCGCCGCTTTATCCGACACCAATTCTTGTAGAACCACCAAAGTTGGTACAGACCGAGAGTGCTAACGGACATAAGGCAAAGCTTCAGCAGCGATACTGCGAAGTAAGGCGGCGTTGCTTCTTCGATTGTCCCGCTGCCGATGAGTCCCGTCCCCCATGACCACCCTTCTTCACGCCCCGAGGTGGTTTCTAACCCAATGCGGTCCAAAGCCCGAGTTGGGCTGGTTTGCAAGAGGTGCTTCCCCAAGATCATCGAGCTTCCCCACCCCCCTGATCCGACTCCCTTTTTTATCCACAGGCCGCAAAATCTGGTAGTGACGCAGTTTGAAATTATCGGGCCAAAAACCAAGCTAGGGCGCTCATTAATATCAAGACCAGCGCCCAAACGGCTGCTGGACGAAAATACCGGCTGAGCCGAGCGTAAAGGGTCGGCCCGGCGGTCCCTACGAAGAATAGGCAGCCAATAACGAAGGCGGAAGCGGCGAGCGCAGCAAACCACCTGACGATCATTATGCCGCCCTCTTCTTGTAAGGCCCGCGCTTGGTGGCTGGAGCCTCAAGGTTCTCGATCATCGTCACGATATCCCGAACATCCCAAACCTTGTCAGTGACGCCAGCGGCCATAGCCGGAGTGACCTTGAGCGATTTGTGGATGCGGCAGAAATTGTAATGCAGATAGTGCAGCGCGACGGAATGAGCGTGGTTCTCTAGCTTTTTCGAGAAAGCATTTGTCAGCCGAGTAAAGCGGCGGATGCTCATTCTCATTGTCAAATTCTGGCGCTCAACATAGCTGGTGCTTACGTGGCGCAAATCGGGCTCGCCCACTACCCGATGTTTGCGGGCTCCAAGACAGGCTGGCGGACTATAGCGACCGGGCGCTGACAGTTCCGGGCCATAGATTTTAATAAGCTGGGCAAAATCAACGTCACCGCCGAAAGCATCTTCTATCGCGTCCAAATAAGCCCTGTGACCGTCGCTAGTGACCTGTACGCGATTGCGGAGACGAGACGCCAAGTCAGCAACAAAATCTTTGGCGGTTTCTAAACTGCGGTCTCCAACGCGCCAGGACGGCACCAGCTTGGTATCTGCATCAATCGCAACCCATGTCCACGCGTCGCCAGCATCGGCAGGAGCGGCCTTGGAGTGCTTTACGTTCTTTTGTTTCGCGTAAACGAATGACCATATTTCGTCTAGCTGCAAACGCTTGCAGGGCAAATCCCGCAGCACTTCATCCTGATAGACTGCCGCCACGATCCCAGCGTCCACAAACAGCTTGCAGACCGTGTTGTAGGAAATGTCTGCAAGGCGCGCGGTCGCCCTGAGGCTATTTCCCTCCAACAGGAGGTGCAGGACTTTGGCGCGATCTTCAGACGACAAACGGTTCATGCCCCCAATATAGGGAGCGGTACTAAAGCGGTCAAGCATAAAGTATCAGTTTAAACTATGGAAAATCCCCTTTAAAAACAAAGGGGTGCCAATTATGTTGGCACCCCTTGGCAACTGATCTCAAGTTAGGCGGCTACCGGGCGGTAGTCCTCAGGATTACTCGCGTCGATCTTAATTGGCTGAGTGCCAACTGATTGAATGCACCAGCCAGTAATTTCATCAACCCGCGCCTCAAGCTTGAGGTCCAGGTTTTCTCGCGCCATTAGCCGAATTAGCGCCTCGGCATTGGGCTCAAGCGCAATTTCACCGCGCTCCCAACGGCCAACAGTGAGGCCCTCGCGGTTTACCTCCGCCGCCAACTCAGCCTGCGTTTTGCCCATGAGGGTGCGCAGGAAGCGAAGCTCCTTACCGTTCATGCCGGACAGGCGATTCACAATCGCAGTCGCAATCGCCTTGTGAAGGCCATTGATGTTCGGAATGGTGATGCACTCATCACCATCATCATCACACACGTTCTCCATCCCAACGAGCGTGACATTATCCAGTCCACTGGCCGTGTAATTGTAATCGATCATCTTCTTCATCCTCGAACCATTGCCTCATCGGCCCACATAACGGTGACAATTTTCGCGCACGCTGCGTGCATCGAGGGAATTATCACACCTTTATGTCTCGCCCGTTTGAGTTTGGTGTCGGTCCTCTCACTGTGTAGCGGTACAAACCCGGCTGCGTCGCTGCGATAGGAGCGTCGTAAACGTGTCCGATCTTCAAGGCCCACAGCACGTCCGGGGCAGTTATGTCTCGTTCTGCCATTTGATCCAAAGCGTGAAGCTTGAACGAAACCCGAAAACCCTCGTCCGCCGCGATCCGGTTCAGCCGGCTGGTCGCCTCTGCTGCCAGCCAAGGCTCCGGCACGGCGGGCCGAACAAAGTGGGGTTTCGGGTCTGACATCAGGGCGCTTCATGTATCACCATGATATAAGCAGTCAACTGACAAACCGTTAAAACGATCCTCTGCGACATCTTTGTATCACGGTGATATGTGGCTCTAATTTGATCAAAATCAAGCTTTTGTAGGTTTCCAGCGCTTTTTTGCCGCTTTCGAGGCTATTTCCTTGCGCCGTTTGGCTGACAGAGCCTTGGCTCTGGCCTTACCGCCCTTGAGGCCCCCCCGGCGTCCCAAGGCGACGGCGGCGGGGTCTTTGCCGCTGTCGGCGGGGGCAGGCTCCGGCGCCTCCTCGGCCTCGCCGAGAGATAAAGCGACGATCAATTTCCCCAACTGATTGGGGTCGCGGGGTCGTTTCTTGCTTGAGCGCTTAGGCATGGCCCGACTGTGCCACGCTAGAAACCCCTGTCAATGCAGGTAAATTTCAAACTGCGTCACTACCCAAAATCTGGGCCTGTTGGCCGCATATAGATTTTCATACTTTCTTAACCACAATCCCTATGCGGGATGGCCCCCTCTCGGTATGTTGTTGATTCTAAAGTGATTTGCCGATTCGCGGCGGTCGGTTGGGGTAAGTCGGCATGGGTCCCATTTCGGGACAATCGCTAAGAACGGGCTTGGTGGCATGCGCCCTCTCGGCAGCATTCCTGCCCTCGCCCGTGCTGGCCGCCGATCCTGTCAATCTCATCATCGGTTTCGATACCGGCCGGATACTGGTCCTGAGTGCGCTGGCCGCCGGCGCGGTGGCGCTGGCAATCGCCGCCTCGCTCTGGGCGCTCGCCGAGCAGCGCAACGCCGGCAGGCTGCGCCGGGCGCTCAAGGCAATCGGCGCGCGCACCAAGTCGCAAATGGGCGAGCGCGACGCGCTCCTGGCGGCGGGCCGCGAGGCCCTGGTGATCTGGGGCCGCGACGGCAAGGCCGCGCTTTCCTATGGCGGCGGCGAAGAGATGTTGAACGCGATCCTGCGCGGGCCGGACGGCGCGGCGCTCACCAGGGCGCTGGACGATCTCGCCGCAACGCGGCGCGGGCTTCAAACTGGCGGTGAACGACGCCAATGGCAAGAAGCTCAGCGTGCGGGGCCGCGCCGTGGGCTCGCTGGCCGCGGTATGGCTGGCCGAACCGGCGGCGGAAAAAGGCGCGGCGGATTTCCGCGCCATCCTGGACGCGCTGCCGATTCCGGTCTGGCTGCGCGACAAGGGCCTGGCGCTTTCCTGGGCCAATCACGCCTTCCTCGCTTCGACCGGCGCCGCCACGATTGAGGCGGCGCGCGCCAACCAGAGCGCGCTGGACAAATCCGAGCGCGACCTGGCCGCCACGGCGCGGAGCCAGAACATAGTGCTGGAAGCCAAGCGCTTCGCCGTGGTGGGCGGGCAGCGGCGCGCCCTCACCTTCACCGAGATTCCCCTGGGCGATGCCGGCATCATCGGCACCGCGGTGGACATGACCGACGTGGCGGCGGCCGAAGCCAGGCTGCAGCAGCATGTCGACGCGCATGTCGACACGCTGGACAAGCTGGCGACCGCGGTGGCGATCTTCAGCAAAGAGCAGAAGCTGACGTTCTTCAATCGCGCCTTTGTCCGGCTGTGGGGCCTGCCGGAGGACTGGCTGGAGCGGCACCCGTCGACGGCGAAATCCTGGACCGGTTGCGCGACGCGCGGAAACTGCCGGAGCAGCGCGACTATCAAGGCTGGAAGAAGGGCCGGCCTGCGCTCTATCAGGCCGAGGGCCGCACCGTGGAGGAATTCTGGCACATGCCCGGCGGCCAGACCTTGCGGGTGGTGAGCCAGCCCCATCCCTTCGGCGGGCTCACATTCCTTTACGAAGATGTGAGCGAGCGGCTCAATCTGGAATCCAACTACAAGACCCTGGTCAAGGTTCAGTCCGCGACCTTGGACACGCTGAACGAAGGCGTGGCGGTGTTCGGTCCGGATGGGCGTCTCAAGCTCTCCAACGACGCCTTTGCCCATATCTGGGAACTGAGGCCGGAGGAATTGCAGGGCGAACCCCATGCCCGCGTGTTCGCCAGCCGCTCCGCCGCCCGCTTCGGCGACAGCGCAATCTGGGACCGGCTGATCCAGGCCATCGTCGCGGAAGGCGGCGCGGCGCAAAGCCTTGGCGAAGTCGAGCGCAGCGACCGCATCATCCTGTCCGTCAACCTCTCGCCCCTGCCCGACGGCGCCACCCTCATCACCTTCGTCAATGTCACCGACCGTTTCCGCATCGAGACGGCGCTGCGCGACAAGAACGACGCGCTGGAGGCGGCGGACCGGCTCAAATCCGATTTCATCAAGCATGTGTCCTATGAATTGCGCACCCCGCTTTCCACCATCATGGGCTTTGCCGAGCATCTGGCCTCGGGCGTGCCGGGCGGGCTCAACGACCGCCAGCAGGAATATGTCGAAGCCATCGTTTCCGGCTCCAACACGCTGAAGGAGCTGGTCAACGACATTCTCGACCTGGCGCTGGTGGAATCCGGCGCGCTGAAGCTGGAGATGGAGCGGGTGGACCTTTACGGCCTGCTCGCCGATGTCGCCAACCATGCCGGCGAGTGGGCGTCCAAGGCGGGGCTCGCGCTCGAACTGGACTGCCGGCCCGGCGTGGGCCTGTTCCTGGCCGATCAGCGGCGCATCCGCCAGATCGTGTTCAATCTTCTCTCCAACGCCTTCAAATTCACCCCGCGCGGCGGCGTGGTGCGGCTGACCGGCCGCATCGTCAGCGAGGACGTGCAGATCGCGGTGGCCGACAATGGCCCGGGCCTGGCGCCCGACGTGAAGGCCAATGTGTTCGAGCGTTTCTCGGCGCAAAGCCGCTCGGGCACCCATGCCGGGGCGGGGCTGGGCCTAGCCCTGGTCAACCGCTTCATCGAAATGCATGACGGCTGGGTCGAGATCGAAAGCGAAGCCGGCACCCTGGTGCGCTGCCACCTTCCTCGGCGCATTGCCGCCGGCGAGGCCCCGCGCGAAAAGGACAAGAACCGCTTCGCTTATCTCTGAGAGATGCTAGGCTCCGCCGGACCAGGGAGGGGCCAGCAATGGGTGACGAACGCAAGAAAATCCCGGTGGAAGCCGTGGAATTGTACACGCGCTTCATACATGGCGAGATCAGCCGCCGCGCCTTCATCCATGGCGTGAAGCGTTTCGCCGTCGCCGGCCTGACCACCACGGCGATTGTCGAAGCGCTGATGCCGAACTATGCGGCCGCGCAACAGGTGCGCAAAGACGATGAGCGCATCAAGGCCAGTTATGAAACCGTGCCCTCGCCCGACGGCAATGGCTCCATCAGGGGCTATTTCGTGCGCCCCTTCAGCGCCGATACGCGCGACGCAACCCCCGCCAAGCTGCCGGGCATCATCGTCATCCACGAGAACCGGGGACTTAATCCGCATACGGAAGATATCGCGCGCCGCTTCGCGCTGGAGAATTTCATGGCCTTCGCGCCCGACGGTCTGTCGTCGGTGGGCGGGTATCCGGGCGACGATTACAAGGGCGGCCAGCTCTTCGCCAAGATCGACAAGGCCAAGATGATGCAGGATTTCCTGGCCTCCGCGCGCTGGCTGAAGGCGCGCCCCGATTGCACCGGAAAGATCGGGGCCACCGGCTTCTGCTTTGGCGGCGGCGTGGCCAATAACCTGGCGGTTCTGATGGGCCCGGACCTGGCGGCGGCGGCGCCTTTCTATGGCGCGGCGCCCAAGCCGGACGACGTGGCCAAGATCAAGGCGGCGATCCTGATCAACCATGGCGCGCTGGATAAGCCGGCGGTGGAAGGATGGCCTGCCCAGGAAGCGGCATTGAAGAAATACAATATCCGCTATGAAGGCCATATCTGGCCGAATTCCGTGCATGGCTTCTTCAATGACGCCACGCCGGAACGCTACAACAGGGCCACGGCGCAGGAAGCCTGGACGCGCACGATCGAGTGGTTCAACCAGTATGTGCGGGGCACCCCGGCCTGAACGCCTGCAGACGTTTATTGGGCCGCCGTCACGTAGAGATTTTCTGGCCATAGACGACATAGAGATGCAGCTGGTGCAGCACGTCCATGCCCAGGGTCAGGTCAGGGACGCGCGCGTCCGCCGAGCGGGCCCAGCTTCCCAACACCTTTTGGCTGTCGATTTCGTGGGTCAGGCTGTTGGTCACGATCAGCGCCGGGACATTGTTCGCCGCCACGCCGCCCGCAAAGGAGATTTGCGAGAAGGTATGGGCATAGACCGGCTGGCCCTTGCCGTCCTTGAGGTCGCCTTGGGGCATCATCTCCGGCGTGTCGGCCTTGAGGCCAACCAACAACTCCGCGATATCGCGGCGCATCAGGGTGCGTGGCGAACTCGTGTCGATCACCGCACTGATCTGATGGCCCTGGACTGACACCGGCACGCTGATTTTGCCGTCCGCCATGGTGATGGGGATCACCGCCACGGCGGAATGCGCCCACAACACGACCTTGTCGGGATCGGTGCATTTGGTGGGCGTGAGATAATTGATCTGCTTGCCGGCAAAATCCAGCTCGACATCATATTGCTTGAAGAAGTCGCCGGTCATCAGCCCGTCATAAGGTTCGGACTTTCCCATATCCGCGTCGTTGGCGACCAGGAACATCAAATGGCGGCCCGTGGCGCCACCGAGGGTGAAGCTGTCAACGCGAACCCGGGTCTGCGCGCCACCGGCGCCTTGCTTGTCGCGGACATCATAGATGGAGACGCTGCCCAACCCGCCGTTTGTGAGAGCCGACAGGTTGCCGCCGCGCGGCGCCATGTCGCCGCCGCCGCCGGCGCCGATATTCTCAGTGCGCTTGGCGTTTTCCGGCAGTCCCAATTGGGCAACGGACGCCTGGCTAACCTGGGTGGGGTCGGTGCCGACATCGAGCAGGAATTGCTTGGGCGTGCCGTTGATCGCCACCGGCACCAGCATCAAGACAGTGCCGGGGAGCGGTTTCAAGCCCACCGCGTCCACCAGCGAGGGCAAGGCACAGGTCTGCGCGACGGCAGCGGAATTCAGCCCCAACAGCGCAATCAGCGCAACCAACGGCTTATTGCCCATGCGAACCCCCTTCGCGTGACGATGGCCAATGCACTGCCTGTTCGCAGCGCCTGTCAAGCGCCCGTAGTCAATGCTGCGAAGACGGAACGCGCACGGTGAGGCCGTCCATCTCCGAAGTCACGCGCAACTGGCAGGAAAGCCGGCTGTTCGGCTTTGGGCGCAATCGCGAAATCCAGCATGGTCTCTTCCATCTCGGATTTGGGCGGAAGCTTCGCCGCCCATTGCGGCTCGACCTGGACATGGCAGGTGGCGCAGGCGCAAGCGCCCCCGCAATCGGCATCGATGCCGGCAACATTGGCGCGCACCGCGCCTTCCATCACCGACCAGCCGACAGGAATTTCTACCGTCTGCGCTTCGCCGTCGGGTTGGATGAAAGTGATTTTCGCCATCAGGCAAAGCTTTTCATGGGAAGGGAGGCGTCCGCCAGCTTTTCGGGCGGGATCTTCGCATTGGCCGCGATCAGTTTCTTCCCGATCAGATATTCCGGCGCGGCATTGACCGCCTCCACTGCCGCGACCGCGCCGTCGCGCAAATGGAACACGGCGAATTTGCGTGACGACGGCTCGCCTCTTACCACCATCGCATCGCCGGGGCGCGGCAGGCCCGCGCTCTGGAGCTTCAGGTCATACTGGTCCGACCAGAACCAGGGCACCTCGCTGTAGGTCTTGGGGCGCCCCATCATCGCCAGCGCCGCATGCTTGGCCTGGTCGATGGCGTTCTGCACGCATTCCAGCCTGATCTCCACGCCTTCACGGCCATGATGGCGGGTGCAATCGCCGGCGGCGAAGATGACAGGGTCCGAGGTCATGGTGTTGCGGTCCACCACGATGCCGTCATTGCAGGCAAGTCCTGCGGCGGCGGCAAGTTCGTCATTGGGCACCACGCCGATCCCCACCAGCGCCAGGTCGGCGGGATAAGAGACGCCGCCTGCCCTGACCGCTTCGACCTTGCCCTTGCCTTCAAGGCCTTCGACCTGGGTGTTGAGCTTGAGGATCACGCCCGCCTTCTTGTGCTCGGCTTCGAAGAAATCCGAGATCGGCTTGGAGACGGCGCGGGGCATCAGCCGGTCCGCAGTCTCGAACACGGTCACGGAGAGCCCGCGCTTGGCCCCCACCGCCGCCACCTCCAGCCCGATATAGCCGCCGCCCACGATGGCGATGCGCTGGCCGTGCCTGAAGGCATCCTGCAAGCCGTCCACATCGGCGATGTCGCGCAGATAATGCACGCCCTGAGATCGGCGCCGGGGCATTTGAGCTGGCGCACCCTTGTCCCCGTCGCCAGCAGCAGCTTGTCATAGGCGAGCATGCGCCCGTCGCTCAGCGCCACCGTCCTGGCGGCACGGTCGATTCCCGTGGCGCGCATGTTCAGAACGAGCTCGCACCCCGCCTCGCGGTAGAACTCCTCGCTTTTGAGGAACAGCCGCTCGCGCGCGAAGGTCCCCAGCAGATAGGCCTTGGACAGCGGCGGGCGCTGATAGGGCGGATAGGCCTCGTCCCCCACCATGGTGAGTCGGCCCTGGAACCCTTCAGCGCGCAAACTCTGGACCGCCTGCACGCCGGCCTGGCCCGCGCCGATGATGACAATTTGTTCGGCCATGAGATTTCCGTGGGAATCCGGGCGCGGGCTAGCATGGGCACGCCGCTCGCGCAAAGGTCTTTCATCGGCGACAAGGCGCGGGCTAGAAGGGGCCATGGCGGACAGATTTCGCATGACCGTGGCGCTGCCCAATTTGGCGGCGACGGCGAGGTTGGGCGCGGCGATTGGCGCCCGGCTGGCCCCCGGCGACGCGGTGCTGCTCAAGGGCGATCTGGGCAGCGGCAAGACCACCCTGGCGCGGGCCATCCTGGCCGCCCGGGGTGTAGCGAGAATGTGCCCAGCCCCACTTTCACCCTGGTGCAGGCCTATGAGACGCCGGGCCTCAAGGTGAGCCATTACGATCTTTATCGCCTGAAGCACGAAAGCGAGTTGGACGAATTGGGTCTGGACGAAGCGCTGGACCAGGGCGCGGCCCTGATCGAATGGCCGGAACGGGCGGGAAGCCGCTTGCCGCCGGATGCGCTCACCGCCCTGCTGGATGCCGACAAGGAACGCCGGGTCGTGCTGGAAGGCCCGGCGCGGTGGAAGAGTCTGGAAAAGATTTATGACTGATCAGCGCGCATTCCTGAACAATGTCGGCTGGGGCGAAGCCATGATCGCGCCGCTGCCGGGCGACGCTTCCACCCGCCGCTATGCGCGGCTCATGCACGGCGCGCGCCAGGCCATGCTGATGGACCAGCCGCAAGGGGCCGAAAGCGCGGTGGCTGCTCCCGACGCCGACGAAGCCACAAGCGCGGGCGCTGGGCTACAACGCGGTGGCGCGGCTGGCGGGAGCGGATTGCCGCCGCTTCGCCGCGGTGTCGAACTATCTTTCCGCGCGCGGCCTGTCGGCGCCGAAGATCATCGCCGCCGATTACGGCCAGGGACTGCTGGTGATCGAAGATCTGGGCGACGATCTTTTCACCGAGGTGGTGACCGGCGCGAACGGCGAAAAGCTTTACAACGCCGCCGTCGAGGTTTTGGCGAAACTCCACACCGAGCAAGCGCCGAAATATTTATCTCCCCCTCCGGCCTCCGCATCGCAAGCGCTGCTACGGCCACCTCCCCCACCAGCGCTGACGCGCGTGGGGGAGGCAAGCCTCGACCAAGACGCGCTGCCGCTCTTTGTCTATGACGAAATCGCGCTGATCGCCGAGACCGACCTGATACTGGAATGGTTCTTTCCCCTGGTCCTGGGCCGCCCCGCCACGGACAGTGAATATAAAGAGCATCGCGCGCTGTGGAAGGCGGCGCTGGAGGCGATCCAGGGCGGCGACATCGTCTTCGTCCATCGCGACTATCACGCCCAGAATCTGCTCTGGCTGCCGGAACGCGAGGGCTTGGGCCGTGTGGGCGTGATTGATTTCCAGGACGCGGTGGCGGGAAGCCGCGCCTATGATTTGATCTCGCTGGTGGAGGATGCGCGCCGCGACGTGCCGCCCGCGCTGGCCGAAAGCGCCACCCGCCATTATCTGGCGGCCGCCAAGGCGTTCGGCGCGCCGGTTGACGAGGAGCGCTTCCGCGCCGAGATGGCGGTGATGGCGGCACAGCGCAACACCAAGATTGTGGGCATCTTCGCCCGATTGTTCCTGCGCGACGGCAAGCGCCGTTATCTCGATTACCTGCCGCGTGTCTGGATCTATCTGGAACAGGATTTCAGCCATCCCCTGCTTGCCGATCTTCGGCGTTGGCACGACCGCGTCCTGCCCAAGGCCAAGCGCGCCATCCCCGAACAGGCCAGCGCATGATCCGCCGCGCCATGGTGATGGCGGCGGGCAAGGGGCTGCGCATGCGGCCCCTGACCAACGACCGCCCCAAGCCGCTGGTCACGGTGGCCGGCAAGCCCTTGATCGACCACACGCTGGATCGCCTGGTGGCGGCCAAGGTCGAGATGGCGGTGATCAATCTTCACTATAAGAGCGAGATGTTGCGCGAGCATCTGGCCAGGCGGCGCGACATTGAAATCCGCTTCTCGTCGGAAGAGGAGGCGCTGCTCGACACCGGCGGCGGGGTGGTGAAGGCGCTGGCGCATTTCGACGACGAGCCCTTCTTCATTCTCAATTCCGATTCGATCTGGGTCGAAGGCTATAATGCCGCGCTGGCCGCGATGAATCAGGCCTGGGACGCCGAGCAGATGGACGGGCTGTTGCTGCTGGCGTCCATGACCACGGCTTTGGGCTATGAAGGATGGCGGGGCGATTTTCGCCTGTCGCCTACCGGCCATGTGAGCCGGGTGCCGGAGCGCATGGTCTCGGGCTTTGCCTATCCCGGCGTGCAGATCGCTCATCCCCGTCCTGTTCGCCGATCCGCCGGCGGAGATTTTCTCCACCAATGTGATGTGGGACCGCGCCATCGCCCAGGACCGTCTCTATCGGCATGCGGCTGGAAGGCGCATGGCTGCATGTGGGCAGCCCCAAGGCGCGCGACGACGCCGAAGCGTTCCTCGCCAAGCTGGGAAAAAGTTGAGCGGCATCTTCACGATCTCCGCCGTCGGCGCCGTTCGGCGAAACTCTGGCGCGCGGATTGGTGGAGCGGACAGAAAAACAACGCCTTCGCGCTGTCCGACGTCACGATCTATCTGCCCACCCGCCGCGCGGCGCGCAATTTCGGCGAGGCTTTCGCGCGCGTGCTGGGCGGGGCGGCGCTGCTGCCGGAATTCCGCGCCCTGGGCGACAGCGACGATGACGACCTGTTCGACCCGGTGCATGACGGGCTGGAACTGACGCAGGCGATCCATCCCATCCGGCGCCAATTGCTGCTCGCGACCCTGATACGGCAATGGGAGAAGAGCGCGGGGCGAAGAGGTGAGCTTCGCCCATGCCGCGGCGCTGGCGGAAAGCCTGGCCAAGGTGATGGACGATGCCGAACGCCAGGGCGCGGACCTGACGCGGCTTGACGATCTCGCGCCCGCTGGCGCTGGCGGCGCATTGGGAGAATATCGCCCGCTTTCTCACCTTGATCCGCGATCAATGGCCGGCCCTGCTGGCGGCCGAGAAGGCGATCAATCCGGCGGCGCGGCGCAATCGCGTGCTGGACTTGCTGGCGGAAAGACTGAAGCTGCGTCCGCCCAAGGGCATGGTGATCGCGGCGGGCTCGACCGGCTCGATCCCCGCCACGGCGCGATTGCTGACGCGAAATCGCCCGCCTGCCCAACGGCGCGCTGGTGTTGCCGGGGCTGGATCGCGGCCTGGACGAGCAAAGCTGGCACAGTCTCGATCCCGGTCATCCGCAATTCGGATTGAAGCAATTGCTGGATGCGGCGGGCGAAAGCCGCGACAGCGTGAAGGACTGGCACGGCGCCTCCACCAACCCCGCGCGCGAGCATTTGCTGAGCGAAAGCTTGCGCCCTGCCCCCACCACCGATCATTGGCGCGCGCTGGCCGATCGCGGCGGCGGCGACATCGCGGAGGGCTTGAACGGCATCCAGCTGGTTGCCGCCACCGATCCTGCCGAGGAAGCTTTGGTGATCGCGCTGGCTCTGCGCGAGACCCTGGAGCATGACGGCCGCACCGCCGCGCTGGTGACGCCGGACCGCAGCCTCGCACGGCGCGTGGCGGCGGAGTTGTCGCGCTGGGAGATCGCGCATTGACGATTCCGCCGGCCGGCCGTTGGCCCATACCGGCGCGGGAGCGTTTCTTTGCCTGTTGGCGGAAGCGGCCGAGGCGGGGTTCGCGCCGGTGCCGCTGCTGGCGCTGCTCAAGCATCCCTTTGCCAGCCTGGGCGACGATCCCGCGCACTTCCGCGCCATGGCGCGCGCGCTGGATCGCTTGGCGCTTCGCGGCGCCGCGTCCCGATCCGGGGCTTACCGGTATCGCCAGGCGCATCGTCCAGGCGGGTGCCGAAGCGCGCGACAAGGACGACCGCGAGACTTGCGCCGCGCTGGCGGCCTGGTGGCCGAACGTCGCCGCCGTGCTTGCGCCGCTGGAACTTGCCTTCGCGCAAGGCGACATCGAAGCTGGACGATCTGATCGCCACGCATCTCGACGCTGCCGCAGCGCCTGTCCTGCGCGCGACGCGCGATGATTGTCCCGATCTGGCGCGATGAGGATGGCGAAGCCGCCGCGATCTTCTTCGATGAATTCCGCGAAGCGGCGCCAGGCTTGCCGCCGCTCGATCCGCACGCCTATCCCGGCCTGCTGCGCGCGCTGGCGATGAAGGTGCCGGTGCGGCCCCGCTTCAACCGCCATCGCGCCATCGCCATCCTGGGGCCGCTGGAAGCGCGGCTGCAGAGTTTCGATCTCGTCATCCTGGGCGGATTGAATGAAGGAAGCTGGCCGGGCGCAGCGTCCGCCGATCCCTGGTTCTCGCGTCCCATGCGCGAAAAGCTGGGACTGGAGCAGCCGGAACGCAGCATCGGCCTGGCGGCGCATGATTTCGCCATGCTGGCGGCGGGCGGCGAAGTGCTGATCACCCGCGCCGCCAAGGTGGAAGGCGCGCCCACCATCGCTTCGCGCTGGCTGCAACGCATGATGCAATTGACCGCGGGACTGGGGCTGCGAGATCGCCGAAGGCCCGTTTGCCCGCGACGCGCGCGCGCCTTGCGCATGTCGCAGGCGCTGGAGCAGGCCCAGCCGCCCATGCCCAAGCCGCCCACCGAGGCGCGGCCGCGCAAACTCTCCGTCACCGAGATCGAGACCTGGCTGCGCGATCCCTATGCGATCTATGCCAAGCATGTGCTGAAGCTGAAGCCGCTGGATCCGCTGGATGCGCCCATCGGTCCGCTGGAGCGGGGCCAGGCGCTGCACCGGGCGCTGGAATTGTACAAGCGCCGCTTCCCGGCGCCCGCCCGACGACGCGGTGGCGCAATTGATGGCGATCGCCGACCAGGTGTTCGAGGAATTGGCGATCCCCAAAGCGATGCTCGTCGGTGTGGCGGCCGCGCTTCGCAGTGCGCGGCGCGCTGGTTCGTCGGGCTTCGAGCGCGAACGCGCGGGCGGCATCGCCCAATCCATGCTGGAAATACGCGGCGAGCGCACGCTTCGACGCGCCGGGCGGCGAGTTCACCTTGCGCGGCGTGGCCGACCGCATCGACATTTTCCGGAACGGCCATGCCGCCATCCTCGACTACAAGACCGGCAAGCCGCCCACCAATCCGCAGGTGAAGGAATTGCTGGCGCCGCAATTGCCGCTGGAAGGCGCGATCCTGAAAGCCGGGCGGCTTTCCCGGCCTGGGCGAACGCGACGAGCGACGAGCTGCTCTATCTCCACATCTCCGGGCGGCGGCGAAGGCGGCAACGTCGCAGCCCATCGCCGACGTGCCGGAGCTGATCGAGAAAGCCTGGGCGCAACTGACCGCAGCGCGTGGCGCTGGTTCGACGATCCCGCCACGCCCTATCCGGCGCGGGTGCGGCCCTTCAGCGTGGACAGTCGAAGGCGATTACGACCATCTGGCGCGGGTGCGCGCCTGGGCGATCATCGGAGAAGGAGGAGGAATGAGCGAGCCTCCTCTCGCCTCCGATCCCAATCTGTCGGCCTGGGTCGCGGCCAATGCCGGCGCGGGCAAGACCTATACCCTGGCCAACCGCGTGGCGCGGCTGCTGCTGGCCGATGCGCGGCCGGAGAAAATCCTCTGCCTCACCTTCACCAAGGCCGCGGCGGCGGAAATGCAGCACCGCCTGTTCAAGCAATTGGGCGAATGGGCGATGCTGCCCGACGATGTGCTGACGGCGAAGATCAGCGAGATCGGCGCCGATGCCCGGATGATCCTGCCCAAGGCGCGCCGCCTGTTCGCCAAGGCGCTGGAGACGCCGGGTGGGCTGAAGGTGCTGACCTTGCACGCCTTCTGCCAGATCGGTGCTCACCCGCTTTCCCATCGAGGCAGGAGTGACGCCGGGCTTCGAGGTGCTGGACGACGCGGCGGCGCGCGCCCTGATGGCCGAGGCGCGGCAGAAAGTGCTGGAGCGCGCGGGCCAGGGCGACGCGAAACTGGCCGATGCGGTCGCCTATCTGGCCATCGAGAAAGGCGAAGCCCGCCTCAACGACACTCTTGGCGCGCGGCGCTGGGCAATGACCGGCGCAAGATGGACCGTTTCTTCGAGGGGCTCGATGGCGGGGATTTCGAGGACGCGGTATGGCGCGCCCATGGCGTCGCGCCGCGGCTGGGATGGGGCGAGGGAATTCTGCGCCGCCTTGCGCGCCGAGATCGAACACCTCGAAACAGCTGCGCGACTGGCTGGCAGCGCGGCAAAGCCACCGATACCAAGAGCGGCCGCTTATCTGACGCAAATTCCTTTCGCTGACCGAGGAAGCGGCTTCGCCCTGTTGGGCGACTGGCTCCTGACCGGAGAGCGGCAAGCCGCGCAAGAAACTGGCGACCAAGGCGCTGGCGCGATGCGCGGCCCGATCTCTTCGCCTATCTGACGCTGATTGCAGGCGCGCTTCTGCGCCGTCGAGGATCAGCGCCGCGCGGCCCGCGCCGCCCGCCTCGCCAATGCCTCGCTCACCGTGATCGCCGCCGTGCGCCGCGACTATGCCGCGGGCCAAGGACCGCCAGGGCGTTCTGGACTATGACGATCTGATCGTGAAGACCCTGGCGCTGCTGGAGAAAGGCGATGCCGCGCGGTGGGTGCTCTACAAGCTCGACAATGGCATCGACCACATCCTGATCGACGAGGCGCAGGACACCAGCCCCGAGCAATGGCGCATCGTGCGCAAACTGGCCGAGGAATTCTTCGCCGGCGAAGGCCGGGCGCGGGGCACGCGCACCATCTTCGCGGTGGGCGACGAGAAGCAATCCATCTTCAGCTTCCAGGGCGCCGACCCCAGCCAGTTCGACATCAACCGCCATCATTTCGAGCGGCTGGCGGCCGAGGCCGAACAGGCCTTTCGTGGACCAGCCGCTGGTGACGTCGCGCCGTTCCGCGCCGGAAATCCTGTCTTTCGTGGACACGGTGTTCGCCGATGCAGCGGCGCGGGCGGGCCTCACCTCGCGCGACCAGGCGATCGAACATCTCGCCCATCGCACCGAGCGCCAAGGGCGGGATCGAATTCTGGACCGCGCTGAAGCCGCCGCCAGCCGCAGAACAAGGATCCCTATCTGCCGGTGGACGCGCCCGAACCCGATGGCCCGGTGGCGATCCTGGCCAAGCGCATCGCCGGACAGATCCGCGAATGGCTGGATGCGTGCGCAGATGCTGCCCGGCCGCGACAAGCCGATCTCGCCGGGCGATATCATGATCCTGCTGCCGCGCCGCGAGCCGTTCGGCGGCGAAGTGATCCGGCAGCTGAAGCTGCGCCACATTCCGGTGGCGGGCGCCGACCGCATCGTCCTGACCGAGCAGATCGCGGTGATGGACCTGATGGCGCTGGGCCGCTTTGTGCTGCAGCGGGACGACGATCTCAACCTGGCGGCTCTGCTGCGTTCGCCGCTCTGCGGCCTCACCGAGGAAGAATTGTTCACGCTCTGCCACGAGCGCCGCGGCACGGTGTGGCAGGCCTTGGGCGAGCGGAAAGACGAATTGCATTTCGCCGCCGCGCACATCTTCCTGAGCGAGATGCTGGCGCGCGCCGATTATGCCCCGCCATTCGAATTCTACAGCCATGCCCTGGTGGCGCGGGGCAAAAAGCGCGAGCTGATCGCCCGGCTGGGTCCGGAGTCGCAGGACGCGATCGAGGAATTCCTCTCGCTGGCGCTGGCCCATGAGCGGCGCGCGACGCCGTCGCTGGAAGGATTTCTGGACTGGGTGGCGCGCGGCAACACCGAGAGTGAAGCGCGACATGGAGCGGGGCCGCGACGAAGTCCGGGTGATGACGGTGCATGGCGCCAAGGGCCTGGAGGCCGACATCGTCATCCTTCCCGACACCACCACCCTGCCCGATCCGCCGTCGCGCAAGGGCCATCTTCTCTACCAGGATGACGGCGTGCTCTATCCCCTGGCGCGTCGCGGAAGCGCCCGAAGTGGTGATGCAGGCCAAGCGGGCGGAAGAAGACGAGATGCTGCGCGAGCATCGCCGACTTCTCTATGTGGCGCTGACCCGCGCCCGCGAGCGGCTTTATGTCTGCGGCTTCGAGAACAAGACGCGGCGTGCGCGACAGCTCCTGGTACAGGCTGGCGCAGGCGGCGGCCGAGGCGCTGGGCCGTCCCATCATCCGCCATGGCGCCGAGGCGCGCGAATTCGGCCATGTCGAGAATGTGAAAGGCGTGGCCGCCCCCGCCCAGGCCGGCGACGCGGCCGGGCTTGCCGCCTGGATGACGCGGCGCGCGCCGCCCGAACATGTGCTGCCGCGCCTGATCCGCCCGTCGGACGCGCTGCCCATGCGCGAAGCAAACGCCCTTCTCGCCGCTGCCGCCAAGGCAAGGACGATTTCAAGCGCGGCAATGTGGTGCATGCGCTGCTCTCGCGCCTGCCGGAGATCGCGCCGGACGCGCGGGGCGCGCTGGCGGTCAAATATGCGCGCGCCCAGGGTTTCAGCGCGGAGGACGCCGCCGCGCTGGCGGACGAAACACTCCGTATACTGAACGATCCCGAATTCGCCGCCGGCCTTCGCGCCCATCCAGCCGCGCCGAAGTGGCGTTCCTGGCCAATCTGCCGCGAACTGGGACCGGGCGCCCAGGTCAATGGCCGGGTGGACCGGCTGGCGGTGACGGATACGGAAGTTCTGATCCTGGATTTCAAGACCAACCGCCCGCCGCCCACGCGCGAAGAGGATGTGAGCCCGCTCTATCTGGCGCAGATGGCGCTTTACCGCGCCGCGGCGGCACGCATTTTCCCGGGCAAGCGAATCGTCTGCGGCCTGGTCTGGACCGGACGGCCCGTTCCTGATGCGGCTGTCGGATGCCGGCCTGGACGCGCAATTGGGCCAGATAACGCGCCGCCTTGACCCTGACCAAGGTCATTCCTAGATATTGACGGGTTGCTTAGTCACGAAAGACCAGCCCATGCCCATGAAAGTTTCGGACGCCTCGTTCCAGGCCGATGTCCTGGATTCCAAGAAGCCGGTTTTGGTGGATTTCTGGGCGGAATGGTGCGGCCCCTGCCGCATGATCGCGCCGGCGCTGGACGAATTGGCCGCCGAACTGGGCGACAAAGTGACCATCGCCAAGATCAATATCGACGAGAATCCCCACGTTCCCACCAAGTATGGCGTGCGCGGCATTCCCACCATGATGATCTTTTCGGGCGGCCAGGTGGCGGCCACCAAGGTAGGCGCGCTGCCCAAATCCAAGATCAAGGAATGGATCGAGTCCTCGATCCAGGCGTGATTTTTCCCGCCGCATCAAAGCAATCCATCCCCTGACGCCTTCTCAGCGGCGCTCTTGTTCAATCGCAGCCGATCTCACCAATATTTCAATGGCTTAGCGAGAAGCGCGACGCGAGCACGGATCTCGTGTCCGTCCTGTGTCCGTCGCGGATCGAATTACTAGATTTGATTTATCAGCTGGCCGTTGCTGCAGAGCACCAACAGGCTTCGAGCCCGGCAGGCATCACCCACCGTGCACCTGCATTGCTGGTTCACTCCGCGAAGACCAAGGCGGCTTTAATTAGGTGAGCGTGGAACCGCCCAAACGCTCCACAGCAAAACTGCGACTTCCTCGGACCAGAAGGAGATGTTCGCGTTGGCGCTCACCCTCAGGTGCTGAGCGTGAAGTCGGACATCAAACCGAGAACTTCCGGATCCAAGAGGTAGGACCCTCATCTGTCGTTTCCGGCGCCGTCCCGCCCCGGGCGTCACCGAACCGCGGCGCGCCCTCGCACTTTCTTCGGCCCGCGAAAAATTTCCGACGATCAAAAAAGCCGGTCCATTTTCCCGCACCGATCTCTGAAGCCCATATCTGGCCAATACCTGTGATCAGTGAGTGATGCCATTGCAATCGGCAGATACCCAATGTCCGTCGAATTTCTGTTCGCGGCTTATCGGTTGGCCATTGACACTTCCGGTCATAGTTAGCTCTCCCGAGTAATGGGTATCCGAGTTGTAAGTAAATTGCATGTGTCCCGAACCCTTGAAATTGCCATGGCAGGCCATATCTGCGCTCATCGAATTTCCATGGTGTGCCACGTTTGACATACTGCAATCCTCACTATTGTTTGCGTCCAAATGAGGCGTGTCGGTCGCCACTTCCTGAGCAGTCATGCAATGTTGCGTCGTGATTGAATTCCCATTCATTGACATGCCCATAGCTTTCATACGAGCGGCGGCCTCCGGCGGAAGCCGCGATAAGTCCGGCATCGCTAGAGCGGATCCACCCATCGAAATCGTGACACTCCAAAGCCCTACGCGACCGTGGCTAGCAAATGCTGTACCCGTAATCATGACGGCGGCTAAGCTAACACCAGCTACTTTGATTGCGTTTTTCCCAATGGCCATTTTGCCCCTCTTTCTCAATCAAGCTTTCACCAGTTACGGAACCCTTTCGGGGCATCCCGAGAAAAGAACTCGGTCAAATCGTGAAAGCTACGTCCTTGTCTGCGCGAGACATCAGCACACCAAGAGCTAGCGCGACGAAGAACAATGCTGGCACGTCGCCAACCAAATGGCCCGTGTGGCCCGGGCTACGTATGGACTCACAGGCCATGACCACCGCATGGATGGTGCTCGACCACACACTGAACCAAATCAGCGACGTGTTCGCTGCGGGGTCCCTTCGCGGCGCGTATGAGGAAGATACCCAGGGTGGCATAAACTCCCACGATCATCAGAAAGTAGTCACTCGCGGCTGGACCGCCGTCACGCCAAGCCCAGCCAGCCAGCCAAAACATCGCCCATGTATAAATGAGAAAGAAGATGGCGCCGAAGAGGATCAAGGCGCCGGATAAGAGGCGATTGCTGTCAGACATCTTACCACCCCCATTGGTATGGCCGCGTGATGACTCGACCTCGCGTTTCCAAGCCGGAGCCATCAGAAACAGAATGCTCTACGCATCACGAGTATCTTCCCACAGAATTCGCGCCAGTCAACTGGTGGTTGAGAAGCCGAGAGGTGAATTAATGGTCGTGGATTGCACGGCTCGCCCGCAGATTGGGGCGCTTCTTTTTCTGCAAAAGATTGCGGGCCCGGCAGTGCCGCTTATCCCGGGCGACCTTCGATGCCGGTTGTCCACACGTCGCCAGCCTGGGCGCAAGTGCGAGTTCTGTACGCCCCGTATAAAGTCAGGGAATTTATTGGGGATGAAGTGGTGGCGCTAGGTTCGCTGAAAGTGGATCAAAGCCTATTGCCTGAGGCGAATACCACGCCCACTGAAGCGAACGCCTAGAGTTACTTTTTGCCCGCTTCGCGCTTCTCCCTCGCTTTGCGCATCATGGCGACGCCACGCGCTATAGGATCGTCAGGGAGCCTGCGGGGAGCTTAGTGGATTTAGGTGGCGTCAGAGCTTGGCGCTTTTGGGGGCCGTCCGGGGTCTTAGGCATTTACCGCTTTACCACAGCCATAAGGGTGCTGCCCGCTTCCATATCCATAATCCGGGCGGTATCAGCGTTGTACAAGGCCAGTCCTTCCAATGCGTCTGTCTTAGCGGTTTCCAGCCGCTTTGGGCACGTCACAACCATTATCTTCTCGCCCTTGGCGAAATACTCGATACGCAACGCCACGTCCTGCCCCCAGGTGTCGTGCGTTGGCACCCTAACTGTCGGACACGCCTCCCTCAAGCCCCAAGCAGAATTCAAACTGCACGAGTGCCCGCTTTTGATTGCGCGTTTCGGGGTGCACCCTCGTGCACGGGTTCAGCCGGAATGTCGATTGGCGCGTCGTCAGCGGCTAGCCATGGGGTCGAGCATTCACTCGGCGGGGCGCAACACTTCACCTCATTGGGAGTATTTGCGGCGTCAATTGTGTCTTGGTGATTGTTGGCGTTCTGGTTTTGAAATTGCTTCAGCGCGCCGCGGCTCGGAATTAACGTTACTTCAAAACAAGAATCGCGGTTTTGGAGATGACGTCGTAAGGTCACAACCATGGGCAACAAACAACATTATCTCGCAACTTTAACCCTTGCAGGGTTGGCTTTGTTCGGAGTGCCTGCAATGGCAGATCCGATCACATCGATTAACGTGTCGAATGTGCAAGCTGATTGGAGCCAAGGCGAAGGCACTACGACGAACCTGCTGGGAGGTATCTATTACGCAGGCCCAATTATCTTCACGATTGGGGGAACGCAGACCATCGTTTGGTGCGACGATCTGTACAACGACGTATACATAGGTAGCTCCGACCAATATTACGAGTTGGACGCCAAAGACGCGAACGCATATCTTTCCAATTCCTCGCTAACTCCCTCTCAACAAAGCACTGTCGATCAAGAAATCGCCGGGTTGGCCTACGAGGGCACAATACTGGCAGAAGCTGACAAATTGACCCCCGCTTCCGGAGCGGAAACCCAACTTGCGATTTGGGAAATTGAATACCCTGGTTTAGCGGACACGGACCCAACATTTCAGTCAGGCGTGGAGGATCTTATTGGTCAAGCGCCCGCTGATTACGATGCGATGTTGAAAGCCGGATACACTTATGGAGAGCTTAAATTACCGGGCTGCGGTCAACCGCCAGGAACGATCACCTACACAAACGGCTGCCAAATCCAAGGTCAAATTTTCGTGCGTGATCCAGTCCCCGAACCCTCATCCCTGCCGATGCTCTTAGCGGGCCTCGCCGCGATTGCTGGCGCGTTCTATCTCGCGCGTAGGAAGGCGACGGCCTGAGCAGTTAGCGCCTTCGGCCGATGGTGCGTAGCGGCGCCACCGGCTCTTTCTATTGCTAGGCCATCCAATCCGTTAACGCGGCGCGGTAACCAGATTTTGAAGATTCAATTCTCGATCAACGCGGGCGTGCGTAAGGTCGATCCGTTTCCCGAGCATTCGGGTGAAACACCGGTGGGTGATGAGGTACGAGCTGACTGGAGGAAAATTATGCAAGGCCATTTTATAATTAGTCGCTACGCACGAGCGGAGGCGACCTTTCAACGTCAACAGTCTCCCGACATGGCATTCCATCAGTGGGCGGACGCGGGGCGATGGACAACGCGGCAAGTTGGATGGGCCTCGTTCTGGATTGCGGCGGGGTTTTTAGGGCTGACACTGGTTGGCGCGTGGAGGTGACCGCTCTTCTGCTCGTGTGTTAGACATGCAGATGCTCGGCATTTTTCTCGGCGTTGCTTGTATTTCAGGATCACTGTTGCCGGTTTGGTAGCGCCTGAGATCGCGGGCGTAATTCAATGGCAGAACGGAAGCCTTCCGAACTGCATACAAGGGTCCGATTCCCCTCGCCCGCTCCAAACCGGCGTTTCGCTTATGCCGAATTATAGCCACAAGGGCTCAATCCCGATCCCATCTTCGCCACCTACAAGCGGGTCCACGATGCTCGACATGCCGTTGGCGAACCTTTCCTTTGGCACTATCGTTTCCGTGATGATTGCCTTGAGGCCGCCGCGCAAACGTTTTCAATCGTCTGGATTAATTGGTCGGCATCGATCGGCTTTCTCAAGGCGGTGATCGCTCCCGCGTTGAGTCAAGCCAAACGAGAGCCCGCGCCGTCGTGCCCGTACCGCGAAGTCATTGCGGACTATCACCTGCACCCGGAATCCAAGTTAGAGAATGGTGAACCGCTTGACCGGGGTCCCACGACGCGGCGTCACGTCCAGGCCGTGGCGGTCGAATATATCGGCAAGGAGGAGTTCGGTGTTCCACGTGATGTCGACCTTGTCGCCCACTTTGACTTGATCGAACACGGTCGGATCGACAACCGCCGGCGTTCGCCTTGTCGTGCGTCACCGTGGTGCCAAGCGACGTCGCCCAATCCTCAAGTCGCCGCGACATGTTGAATGGCGCGCCCGGACGACGATCGGCATGTAATTTAATGTGATTGCCCGATTGCTGCAATGAAAGCTGCGGAAAGAATGGCTCATCGACCCCTCAACCCGATGCGCGGGCTGAAAGTTAGTGTCGTGCTGCCTACAAAAGGGAACATTTGCGCGGGCTGAGCGTTCGGGGCGCGGGAGCGCAGGGAGGAAAACGATGCTTGAAGCGGCTTCCTCAGCGACGTTGGCGAGCGGCGGAACCGGGAGAGGTGCTGTGTTGTGGGGCTTAACCTTGAACGCTTGGGACGCTTTGATCCCTTTGTTTTTTGCAATCAGCGCAATATTCGCCATTCTCGGCGGCAGCGCCACTTATGTCGCGTTCAAGCTGCACAAGCAGGAAGCCTTAAACGCGAACGAGGATCTAAAGCGCTACGAGCTTGCGCTGGACGCAAAAATCGATGCTGCAAAAGCGAAGGGGCTGGACGCGAACGAGGATCTAAAGCGCTACGAGCTTGCGCTGGACGCAAAAATCGATGCTGCAAAAGCGAAGGGGCTGGACGCCGAGCAAACGGTGAAAGACGCAAATTTGAACGCCGCCGAAGCAAACAGGCGAGCAGCCAAGGTTGCATCTTCATTGGAACACAAACCGTCGAGCACTCCAAGGCAATCCGAAGAAATTCAAACGTCGCGAGCTTTGAAGGCATTCGCGGGTCAGGAATATCTTTTGTCCGTCGCGCCGGACACCGCCTCGACAGAACTGGGCTCAAGGATCGACGACACGCTCCAAGCGTCCGGCTGGCGACGTGAAGTAGATATTAGTTATTTAAATCTCAATTCCATGTCACACACCGGGAAACCGCACACAGTGGGATTGAGCATCATTGTGCCGGGACGTGCCAGATATGCGCAAATGCGACCTGCCTTGGCCCTGCAGCAGGCATTGGCAGGGAGCGGCCTACAGCCAAACATAATTCGTGATCCGGCTTTGCATACCGATAAGGACATCATTGAGATCAGTGTTGGCCCTACACCCTGAAGAAATGCCCGACTATCTGTCAGTGAGTGCGACGCCCTGGACCAAATCGTGGACCAAGACCAGTAACAGCTAGGCTCAGGACCTATTAATTTTCTTGCGGATTGGCGGATTGCTTGATTCATTGATGGCACCGGGAGGTGCTTCGATGAGTGATCTGATTTGGCTGTCACGTGCGCAGATGCGCCGGATTGAACCTTACTTTCCACTGTCGCATGGCGTCGCGCGGGTCGATGACCGGCGTGTGATCTCGGGGATTGTCTTCGTGATCCGCAATGGGCTGCGCTGGCGTGACGCGCCGAAGGATTACGGTCCGCACAAGACGATCTACAATCGCTTCATCCGCTGGAGCCGTCTTGGGGTGTTCAACCGCATCTTCGCCGAACTGGCGAGAAAGGGCGGCAAGCCTGAGCGGTTGATGATTGACGCCACGCATCTCAAGGCCCATCGCACCGCTGCCAGCCTGCTCAAAAAGGGGCTGTTCCCCGACGTATCGGGCGCACAAAGGGCGGCCTGAACTCCAAGCTGCACGCGGTGTGTGATGGCGAAGGACGCCCGCTGGTGATGCTGCTTAGCGAAGGCCAGATGAGCGACTACAAAGGTGCAGCCTTGATGCTCGATGCGTTGCCGCCAGCCAAAGCCTTGCTCGGCGACAGAGGCTATGACGCCGGCTGGCTCCGTAACGCCCTGGCTGCACGCGGCATCGTCCCGTGCATTCCCTCAAAGTCCAATCGTAAAATACCGATCGCCCACGACCGCACACTCTACCGTCAGCGGCACAAGATCGAGAACATGTTCGGTAGGCTCAAAGACTGGCGACGCATCCATACCCGCTATGACAGATGCGCACACACCTTCTTCTCAGCCATCTGCATCGCCGCAACCGTCATCTTCTGGATCAATCAATAAGTCCTGAGCCTAGGTGCGATTAGATGATAGCGGACCCCAGCGCGGCGGCCCGCGTACGGGCGCGCGGCCGCGGTTCATCGCCTTGGACTTACGTCTAATGGCTCGCCGGCCAGCCGCCTTTTAGGCTAGTCCGGCAAAAATGGACCTAAGGATAATCCGCTCATGTCTAGCAAATTCAAAAAGGGAGACATTCTATTCAGTCAAGGCGATCCGAGTGACCGTGTGATGCTGGTCAGGACGGGCGAGATTGAAGTTCTGCGCGAAATTGGCCCAATCACCGTAATGCTAGGTCGTGTGCGGGAGGGAGAGTGGCTGGGCGAGATGGGTGTTGTCGAAAGACGCAATCGTAGCGCAACGGCGCGAGCTGCTGTGGACGGCGAGGTTGAGGTGATGACCGCACAGAAATTTCTGGAGTGGGTCAGCAGCGATCCTCCGTTGGCTCGTGATTTAATTCTGCGGCTGAGCGTCCGACTTCGTGAGGTCGAGGACAAGATTGTGGAAGGCCTGGTGCCTTTCGCGCATAATCGGCTCGATGAAGGACGCGACAAAATTACCGAAGATGCCACGATTTTGCTCACTGCCCAGACTGAGGAACTGGCTTCGCGGATGGGTGCGGCACCTATCCCGATCGCCAAGTTGCCCTTTCTCGTAGGTCGCATTCCTGTTACTGGCGAAGCTAAGGCTTCGCGACATCCCGATCTTCTGATTGCGGATGGAGTGCCATTCCGGTTGTCCCGTCAACATTTCCTGATTGCAAGGAACGGTGATCAGCTTCTGGTTTCAGATCTTGGCAGTGCGCTTGGGACAGTCGTGAATGGGCGGGCCATCGGCTCACATTTCATGAAGGATGATGCCCCTTTGCACCGGGGAGAAAATCACATTGTTGCCGGCGGAGGAGATTCACCATTCGCGTTCCTTGTTTCCGTTAATTAGAAACCGGGGGCGGGTGCAGGCTGAAATCCTCAACTAGCAAGGGTGGTAACGAGAAAAGTGGCCGAAGTGGAAATT
This sequence comes from uncultured Alphaproteobacteria bacterium, assembly GCA_963766265.1. GTDB lineage: Bacteria > Pseudomonadota > Alphaproteobacteria > Micropepsales > Micropepsaceae > Rhizomicrobium. Next base: position 956,007 of record CAVXYX010000004.1, on the reverse strand, counting down.
ATGGACGGCTCCCGCAGAATTCCGCGTGCCCACCAAAGTCGTCATTGGACATCTGATCGGAGGACTATTGCGCTACCAACTCCCGACGGGGTCCTAGCTAGGTCGATCACTAGTTGTCGGTCATCAAAGCAATTGGGACCGTTGAGTGAGTTTAAGGGAGATTGCCCCATCTGTTTGGTCGATGTTAAGCGGCGATGTTTTGGTGAAGCAGACGTTTTTGAGCGAGGGCGTTTACCCCGCGCAAAACGACACATCCCTGATGTTCGTCTACGAAAATCGACATAGCTGAAAAGTATTTCGAGATACGCCGCCAAATCCGAACGACTGGGGGGTCGGCATAGAGCTGAAGCAGGCACTGTCGTTAGCTCGCCGGCACCAAACAACATGACTTACCACCTTCTGGCAGAGACCGCTTACGACCCAAAGCACATATGAAGGCTTGGCCGACCAGTGGCTTCACTCAAAACACCATTCGAACGGCTTAAGCTGTTCACCCTTGGGCAGTGCCCCCAGCTCAAAAATTTCGAGCCGGGTGTTTTAGTTGGCACTATACTGCGCGTCACCCTCGCGCTGACCAAGATCGGGCCGGGCAATTTTTCGCCTAACAACCTGACAGATTGGAGCACCCGTTGATATTGCGCAGATAGGAAACATGGAGGTCTTTCATGCCCAACACGCGCGTTGCCTATATGGATTATCCATATGATCTCGGCTCTTACTCTCGGACGATCACTACCAAATCAGTGGAGGCACAGCGCTGGTTCGATCGCGGTCTGGACTGGTGCTTTGGGTATCACCATCAGGAGGCGGCGGCCTGCTTCCAAAAGGCGCTGGAGTTCGATCCGAACTGCGCGATGGCCCAATGGGGCATCAGTTACGCATCCGGCCCGAACTACAATCTACCCTGGGAGCTGCTTGATCCGGGGGCCAAGGCCTCGGCTTGCGCGTGCGCATACGACGCCGCGCATGCCGCGCTCGCACTGAAGGGCACCGTAACCGCCCCGGAACGCGCGCTGATCGAGGCGCTTCCGACACGCTACCCGCAGCGCGATCCCCCCGACGATCAGCGGCCATGGAACGATGGATTTGCCAACGCGATGCGCCTCGCGCACCAGGCGCATCCGGGCGATCTCGACTTGGCCGCCATATTTGTAGAAGCGATCCTCAACCGTACGCCATGGCGCATGTGGGATGTCAAAACGGGCGCTCCCGCAGCCGGCGCAGGCACGCTGGAAGCGCGCGAGGTGCTGGAGTCCGCCTTCCGTGATCTTCCGAACGCGAATGACCATCCCGGTCTATTGCACCTCTATGTTCACTTGATGGAGATGTCGCCCCACCCCGAGCTAGCTCTAACAGCAGGGGACCGTCTGCGCGATCTGACCGAGGATATGGGTCACCTGACCCACATGCCCACCCATATCGACATACAGTGCGGCTATTACCGCGATGCCATGTACTGGAACCAGAAATCAATCGCCGCCGACCGAAAATTCTACGACCGGGCCGGGCCGATGAACTTTTATTCCGCTTATCGGGCGCACAATTATCATTTCGCCGCTTATGCCGCAATGTTTCTCGGTCAGTTCGCGCCGGCCATTGCCGCAGCCGACGAGTTGATCGAGACGATACCCGAGGCATTGTTGCGGGTTCCTTCTCCGCCAATGGCCGATTTTTTCGAGAGCTATGTATCCATCCGGCAGCATGTTCTCATTCGCTTCGGCAAATGGCGCGAGATCGTAGCGCAGACTTTGCCAGCGGACCCTGATCTTTACTGCAACACGACCGCGATAATTCATTACGCAAAGGGCGTTGCATATGCCGCGCTGGGCGAGGTAGCCGCGGCGGAAGCGGAACAAAAGCTGTTTCGTGAGGCCGCCATGCGCGTGCCGAAGTCCCGGAAGCTGCACAATGTTCCTTGCGTGCAGCTGCTAGCAGTGGCCGAAGAGATGCTCGAGGGAGAGATCGCTTACCGCCGGGGCGAGCATGACGCGGCCTTCGCCCATCTTCGCAGTGCGGTGGCGTTGGAGGACAGTCTGCCCTACGATGAGCCTTGGGGCTGGATGCAACCTGCCCGGCATGCGCTGGGTGCACTGCTGTTGGAGCAGGGCCGGACGGCGGAGGCCGAAGCAGTCTACCGTGAAGATCTGGGACTTGGGGGCGACTTGCCGCGCGCCCAAATACATCCGGAAAATGTGTGGGCGTTGCGCGGGCTGTTGGACTGTCTCGAGCGGCGCGACGCACATGCGGAGGCCGCGCACATTCGGCAGCACATGGAGATCGCCGGCGCCCGCGCCGACCAGCCTGTGTCGGTGTCCTGCTATTGTGCCGGCCGCAATGCCGCCTGAGCTCCCTATTCGTTTGGGCCTTACTACCAAGTGGCGGAGAGGACGTGGCGCTGACCGGGCCAAATGCGATGTATGAGCGCCGTCAAATGACCGATGAACTGTTAATAGTACCAAGGTATTAATTCAACAATGGCCAGGATTTCCCGAAGATACGACGCCCCTAGAAGCCACGCGCGGCTGGGCCGCACCCTGTTGTTGCCGACCTACCAGTTTCGATGCATCATTTGTACCCCACCACACGGAGGGATGCCTCATGACTGCCTTCAATGCGGTGCGTTTTCGGGTTAAGCCCGGATGCGACCAAGAATTTCTGGATGCACACAGTAAGGTTGTAGCCGACTGGCCCGGTCTCAGGAGTGTCAATATTATTAAAACGGGTGACAGAAGCTACTGCATCATAGCTGAATGGTCCGACACAGACTCGCTCGCTAAGGCGCGCCAAAATATGATCGCCACCCTCGATTCGTTTCGCCATACGCTAGAAGATTTGGGCAACGGCCTCGGCGTCACCGATCCGGTTTCCGGCCCAGTGGTGCTGGCGCTGAAGTAGCGGACGGGTGGGTGCTGGATTGCAACGGCCACCATCCCGCCGCCGCATCAACAAACGTCTTGCTTGGAATGTCCGCTCGTGGCGCAATGCGGGCACAAGCTGGATGGCGTAAGCTGCCCAGGAAGGCTTATCCGCGGTTAGGTTAGCCCTGCATCTCTTTCGGTCATTCAGCGATGCTCATGCCAACCCCGCTGCCAATTCCGTCAGAGCCTTTCCAGCGTCGCCGCTGAAAGAGGAGCCGTGCATGATGGCTAGGGTTCGCGGCTTTAGTGCGGCCAGCCGTTCGAGTGTCAGCCGGGTGTTTGGCGCCATGGACATCGCATGAAACATCTGCTCGCCGACCAAGGCAGGTCCGACCACGTCGCTCTCGACAAGCGGGGGCCCATTTCCTGTATGCGCCAACAGGTCACCACACAACAGTGTGCCCGTGGTTTCCTCCATGAACACGCCCGCTTCCCACCCGTGTGGAACGTGCGGCGTGTATAGGAACCGAACGCGTTTGCCCCCAAGGTCGAGAATCTCATCGTCGGACAGGATGCGCGGTGCCCGATCTGCGAGGTCGTTAAGAGACACAAGGCACGCTATTTCACCATGAGCCACTTGAGCGTGCGGCGCGGCGGCTAGCCATGAATTCATAGATCCGCACTCGTCGGATTCCACGTGTCCAAAACTAATCCAGCGCAGACGATCGCGGTCAATTACGCGCCAGACAGCCTCCGAAACCAGCGGAAACATCGCTCGTGGCCCGCAATGGAACAGTAGCGGCTCATCCGCGACAACAAGAAACTGATTGAAGGTGAAGCCGCTAGGCGTGATTTCAGGAATAAACGTCGAGAACCGAAATATGCCAGGCGCGATTTCATGCGTGTCGGTCTTCATTTTAATGATCTCTTTCTTTGGACTTCTTTAGCCGCGCAGCCGGTAGGCTCGCGGACCGGGGGCATTGGGGCATAGCTGCGTAACGCTGGCAACACGCTAAGGTGGGCGCCGCGCCAGCGCTCCCTATTGGCGAAATGGCCTATAGCTCCCTCAGCCGCTGTAACTGTCCAAGAAATTCCTTCGCCACGAGGTCCGCGCGCATGGTCGCCAGCCGACCGGCCACGATCTTTGCCAGTTGCGGATTTAATCTGCACCCGCTCCATTTACTGATCGTGAAATCCCCCCGCGTGAATATGCTGGTAAGAGCAAAATCCAAAACCGCGCCATCAACAACTGGGCGAATTGGCACCATCAAGTCGCGAACCAGGGGAATTCGATTGAAGATATTATCGTGGATGATGCCAATTGTCGGGTCAAGACCAGCGGCCACGATCTGGCCACGGCCATTGGCCAAGGCGTGTCCCATCTGGCGGGTTGTGGGTTTTACCACCGGGCAATTCGACCCGCAGTTTCACCTGGCCAGCTTGCGCCCGCTTTGAGACATAGGTCTTAAACGCGGCAACCTGGGTGGCGAGCTGATCGGGCGCTTTCCACCAGGCTATGGTCAGGAAATAATGGGCGTGCAATAGGGAGCCATTTATCTGGAATGGCCTTGCGTTTAGAGTACAATGCAGCTCCCTAACGGCCGATGCTTGCGCTATAACTACTACGGAAGAGACGAACGCAAGGTTCGGTCATGCTCGCGCAACCCGCAAGCGACACACGCCTTCACCCTGTTGAGGCGCTACGCGCCACCAAAATCCTGATTGCTACTGGCGACACGCGCCAGGTTTTTGTTATCTTTCGTGCCATGCGCGGCCGTTCCGCCGCGCGCAATTTCTGCCGCTTCAGAAAAACCGCCCTTGGTCAGGCGGCGCTTAGGGACCGCCGGGACTTGTTCTCGGCGCTCAACGACCGCGAGGGACTGAGGCGGCTCCGGGTGGGGTCACTTGCGCGCGCCTATCTCGATTTCATGGAAGCCGAGATTCTTTCCGCGCAAGGCCTGGTGGAAGCATCCCAGGGTTGGGACAACAATTCGGTGCCGCCCGATGTCGAATTTTTCCGCCGCCGCCTGCGTGAGATGCACGATCTTATCCACACCGTCACGGGTTATGGCCGCGATCAGCTGGGCGAACTTTGCCTGCTCACCTTTGTCTACCGCCAGCAGGGCAATCTGGGCATGCTGATGATTGTGGCCGTGGCCTGGAGCCGGTTGCCGCCTCACGCGCGCAAGGCCGTTCGCGAAGCCTGGCGCAATGGCAAGAAGGCATGCTGGCTGGCCGCCCAGGATTGGGAAGCGCTCCTGTCCCGCCAGCTGGAGGATGTCCGCCATGACCTGTCCATCCGCCTTCCTCGTCTTTATCAACCGCTGAATTTATAAAAGGTTGAGCCGTTGCTGGACGTGCGCCGCAAGGACACGCTGATACCCGCAGCGCGGCTCAACCACAGCCGCTCCCCTTGGAGCGCGCAACCCAATGCCGTACTAGGCTCAGAACGCAGGCTACAAACCTCAAATCGCCAGCGTATGATCAACCCACAATGACGGATTGCCCAGCAGCCGACAGCGCACAGAAATCACGCGACAGTAAGGGCTAACCGCCACGTTAATCTCAGGCGTGCCGAGAGAATAAGTTAGCCTTTTTCCTCTTGCATCCTGTAGAGGCATGGTAGCGGCCTGCTCAATTGTCAAAGAATCGAGGCGCCGTAATTCATGCGGAGCAGGGCAAGAGATCGCTTCAATGCTGTACCTGAGCGCCATGTCCGGTGGATAATATAGCCGGATGCGCTCGGAACCTTGCCGCTGGTAGAAAGGGCGCGGGATGCTTTCGCGCCGTGCCAGCCGAGCCTCAAGAAACGCCCAAATGGCCACGGAGACGGATACCACGGACACGATCAAAGCTAGGACAGAAATCAACGCCATTTTTGGGATATAGACGAGATCGTCAGACGGGTCGAGGAATTGGAGACGTAGACGCGGGTGATCAAGCAATCACTCGAAGGGGATCTTATACGATCTTGTTCCCGAGAATTCCTCGACTTTGAGGTAGAGACCGTTCCTTGAAGGACGGGGGCGACGAAGCGCAACCGCTACCGCGAAGAGCAAAGGGGGTCTGATTGCTAAGCATCGGACCCGACGAAAGGAATCGAACCCTGGCGCGTAGGTTGGCAACCTGCCCGTCGGCCATTAAATAAACCCAGCGAAATGGCTGCGACCGGGGGACTAGTTACTCCAACGGGCAAGGACCCGTTCTGCTTCTCGCGTCCAGCCCTCAATCGTCTCAGCGAGATCGGTGCGCCCCTCGGCCTTCAACTGCTTCAATTCGACCTGCCAACCATCAACGTCTCGTCGAAACTCGCTCATCAATTCCTCGACTCTCTTTGTTGGGCTTTCCATTCGGCACTCGTCTTTGAAATTGCGGCGGCCTGGCGAGGGTCGGATACAACTAGCCCCGCGATACGCCACGGCGGGACGTCGCGCGAGATCTGACGGCAAATACGCGACCAGCTAATGGTACATCCGTCCAGCTCCTGACTGAACGGGCGTAAGAGGCTCAACGGGTCTTTATATTCAATTAGGGTTAAGGCTGCGCCAAGGGAAAAACACGCCCAAAACAGGCAATTCACGCGCTTGGCGCACTGCTAACGCTTTCCGCCCCGCCGCCACGTTCGACGCCCCAATCTCAGGCGTGCGGAATCGTGATCTCGAAGTAATCTTGCCAAACCTTAAGCACCGCTTCTTCCCCGTATTTGGCAGTAACAAGCCGTCTTGCTTGTTCAAGTGTTTCGGCTTCGAACTTGACATGCCGGTTTGGCTCACATGCGTCCGCGCGAGCGATAATGACGTGGTAATGGTTCATCTAAACGAATTAGCTCCTCAGCTTCCCAAAATACAAGTCACATCGTGTTTCCTGTGCGATGGCAGCAGCAGGGGCAGCGAATGGCCCCGTACAGGGCAAAAAAAGTGAAGGCCACAATCGCTCCGCAAGCAGAAGCGAGCTGAGGGTTTGGCATAAGCTCGTCCACTCTTTGGAGCGCTTTACGCGCGGCGGCCCCTGGACCTTCGCCCTCTCGATTTCCGAGCGCGCCTACCCGCTGCGCAACGGCCAACGTACTCGGCCGACCCTACCTGCGTTGGTCAGATCTCGCGATAGACTTCGACCCTGCCTTTGCGCACCGCTGCTCTCAGCGTTGCATGGTCGCGCTCGGTCTGATCGGCATAGGCGCGCGCAAACTGTCCGATCGCTTCGTCGAACCGATCGCTCTTGCCGAGATACCCGCTGATGCCGCTGGTCTCCGCCGCCTTGGAGTGGGCGCGCGCCAGCGACCATCCGCAGCGCTCGGCGTAGAGACGCAACCGCTCGCCGTCCATGGTCTCGACCAGCGGACTGATCTTCGCGTCGCGAAGCTGCCGGACGTAGAATTGCCGTCCCTTCGTTCCCGTGACCCATCCGAGGAAGAGGTCCGATGCCGGCTGCATCAGTTTCTGACCGACGACGACGCGCTGGCCATGATGCGCGAAATTTGCTCTTTCCGGCGAACGGCTCCATCACCGACGGCACGGCTTCCTTGATTTGCAGGAACAGTGGATCGTTCGACGCCGACATCAGCAGCACGACCCAGCACCTGCCGCCCGACGCTGCCGATGCCGACCACCTTGATTGCGGCATCCACGACCTTGTATTCGTCGAGCAATCTCCGCCGGTCGTCGGCCAGAGACTTCCCGGTATGTGGCGAAGAGCTTCTCCAGGAATTGCTGAAATTCGGGGATGCGGGTTTCCGCGATGGTGGAAGATCAGCGGCGGCGTATCTCGAATGCCCAGCCGGCCGCCGACCATGTCTGCGAGTCTTGGGAAATTCGGTGTCCGGTGTGTGCTTCATCGCTCGCTCGATCGAGCTCGCGCACGTCCTTGCGGACGGCTTTGGGCAGTTCCGGCCAGGAAGTCTTCCATCGTCATGCGTGCGTACCAGACCGGTCATGGGTCCATCTCTGAGAACGACGCCAGATGCTCGCGGTAGTTCCTGGCCACATGTGACGGCGAGGTCACGCGCCGTGGCTTCGGACAAGCCGTTGGACCGGGCGGCGAGCACGAATGAAGTGGCGAGCCGCTTGATGTCCCATTCCCAGGGCGCGGGCAAGGTTTCGTCGAAGTCGTTCATGTCGAAGATGATGTTGCGTTCCGGCGTCGCGAAGCCGCCGAAGTTCATAAGATGGCAATCGCCGCATGCCTGGACGTATTCACCGGTCGCCGGCGTCTTCGCTAGGTCGGCCGCCATTACGCGCGGCGCCGCCGCGAAAGAAGGCGAACGGAGATGCCAACATCCGGCCGTAGCGGATCGGCACAAGCCGCCGCTCCCGGCCAGCATCCGATGCCCGCAGGATCGCAAGCGGTTCCACCGCCTGCGGAACGCTTCCAATGCGCATGCGCGTCACGGGGAACACTGCCGCGCAGCAGCTTTCCCGGATTCATTTCGCTCCGCAGTCGACGCGAAATGCGCGACTGAGACGCCATGCAATGGCCAAGGTTCCTCCGGAGAGGCCCCCTGCGCACGGGCACTCTTCTGTACTTGACCGTGACTACCGGTCCGGCAAGGATGGCTCTCTTTCGCATAGACGCCGCTCCCACCTCAGTAACTGACCGGACAATGTACCTTCGGGCGAGCAGGCTCTATTGGGCCTTGGTCTATCGCTGAGCCGCCCGGGCTATTCGACGATCGGATTTGGACGAGTTGCCCAATTGGCGCGCCGAGGCGCTAAAAAGGTCGAGGCCCGGACCATCAACCAAGTCGCTGGCATCGCTACGCCATTATTTTGAGATAGAGCTCGATGCTTGATCGTCGATTGACAAGTTCACCCTAATAGCGAGATCGTCAACAAATTCCGCCAGTTATGGCGCTCGCACTGATTTCGGCCTGATTGGGGCGCACTACTCACAAACGGCATTTGAGTCGGAGTGTAATGCTGATGGGCTGACGAGACATTCCCGTGCTAAATTTATAGCCGTTCGCGGAGTGTTTCGTAAGGAGCTTTTCCATTGAAAGCGCTATGGGGCCTGGAGAGGTTGTAGAAGCTTTCCCATTCGGCCAGTTTTTTGTGAAGATCGACGTCATCGGTGTAATTTAGCAGCTGATAGAATTCTTGTTCATCGGTTCGATGCGAGCGTTCGACTTTGCCGTTTAATTGAGGGGACGCTGGTTTGATGTAGGCATGCCGAACCCCTTGATCCTCGACATGCCAGTGAAACTTTGCCTGAAACAGGGCTATTTAAAAGGATGTCTCGCAAGTCCGTACATATCTACACCGGTCTCTGGTGACCGTCTCTTGTGATGCCCTCATAACGATCGAGAGCCTAGCCTCTCGATTTGCGACGCCATGGAAGGCAAGGTTCTAGTCCGCTGCCATGCCGGGTGTGAACAAGAGCGCGTCATATCAATTCTTCGCTCGCGCGGTTTGTGGCCCATTGGTGGCCAGCACTACCTGACGGTGGTGGCGGGCCGCGACAACACCACAAATGCGAAGTCGAACCGGGACGATGACAGGCGCCAGGAGGCGGCGCTGTCGATCTGGAGGGCAACCAAGCCAGCAGATGGAACGCTGGTCAAAACCTATCTCGTATCGCGCGGCATCCATTTGCCGCCGCCAGAGGCGCTTCGCTTCCACCCTGGCCTGAAACACCGCTCAGGGGGCATCTGGCCGGCGATGATTGCTCTGGTGACACGGGGTGCAGATGGAACACCTCTCGGGATCCACCGAACCTTTCTAGCTCGTGATGGCCACGGGAAGGCTCCAATAGACCCGCAGAAGATGATGCTCGGCCCTTGCCGTGGTGGCGCGGTTCGTCTCGTCGATCCGGGCGATGTGTTGATGGTGGGGGAAGGCATTGAAACCTGTCTTGCTGCAATGCAAGCGAGTTGCCACCCAGCCTGGGCCGCCCTTTCGACTTCGGGATTGCGCAATCTCGACGCCCCGAACGGCGTGAATGATCTAATTTTATTGGCCGATGGCGACGATGCGGGCGAAGCGGCGGCAAAGGAGTGCGCCTTGCGCTGGATGCGATCAGGACGTCGCGTGCGTATCGCCCACCCGCCGCGCGGTTTGGATTTCAACGATATGTTGATGGGACGCGCGGCTTGCGTTGACACCAGCGCATGAAGGGGGACGCGCTCGAGAACGGACAAGGCGGCGCCGAGGATCTAATCGCCGATGCTATTGGGCGCGCGGAGGGCATTTCAGACCCGCTGGATGGCCTGAAGGAAAGAGTGAAGGACGATCCCGGCGCCGCTTTCACGGACGAGGTGGTGGCCGCGCTTGCGCGCCTGAAAAAAGAAAATCTGCCCGCTTTCGAGACGCTGCGCACTGCACTTAAAAAATCGGGCTGCCGCGTCACCGTGCTCGACAAGGCCATCGCCAGAGAAGGCGGCGATGCTCGTGAGCATGCGGCGACGCAGTCTGATATCTTAGTTGACATTGCGCAGAGCTCTAGTCTTTTCCATGCGCCGGATGGAACGGGCTTCGCCGACCTGGACATCAAGGGCCATCGCGAAACTTGGCCAATCCGCTCCAGAGGCTATCGCCTCTGGCTGTCCCGTTGCTATTTTGAAAAAACCAATGGCGCACCAAGCTCGGAGGCGTTGCAAGCAAGTTTGAACGTGACCGAAGCCAAAGCTAGGTTCGATGGCCCCGAATGGATCATTCATAACCGGGTTAGCGACCATGATGGCTGCCTATATCTCGACCTTTGTGATGATACTTGGCGCGCGATCGAAATCGACGTCAGTGGCTGGCGCGTAATCGATAACCCGCCGGTGCGGTTTTACCGCTCAGCTGGGATGAAATCTCTGCCGTTGCCAATACGAGGGGGCACAATAGAAATGCTTCGGCCTTTTCTTAACGTCCAATCTGACACGGATTTTGTGCTCGCGGTAGCGTGGTTGGTCGCAGCGTTGCGTAATCGCGGCCCTTACCCGGTTCTGGTTTTGGCGGGCGAACAAGGGTCCGCGAAATCCACGACCGCGGCCATCCTCCGTGCGCTTGTTGACCCCAATGTCGCTCCCCTCCGCGCTTTGTCACGCGAGGACCGGGAGCTATTTATCGCAGCGGGCAATGCGCATGTGCAGGCGTTCGACAATATTTCAGGCTTGCCAACCTGGATCTCGGACACCCTATGCAGGCTGGCCACCGGCGGCGGTTTCGCCGTACGCCAGCTTTATACCGATCAGGACGAAGTACTATTCGAGGCGGTTCGCCCGGTAATCCTGAACGGCATCGAGGACATAGTCACCCGGCCTGACCTTGCTGACCGCGCCTTGTTTCTGACGCTGCAGCCGATCCCCGAAGAGAGCCGCAAGCCAGAAACCGAAATCTGGGCGAAGTTCGAGGCCGCCCGCCCCTTTATTCTGGGTGTCCTGCTCGACGCCGTCTCTCACGGCCTGAAGCACTTGCCACAAACCCGCTTGGAGAAAGTGCCGCGTATGGCTGACTTCGCATATTGGGCGTCAGCCTGTGAAACGGGGTTGTGGTCCCCTGGCACTTTTTTGGCCGCATATTCTGACAATCGCGATTGCGCTATCGAAACAGTGATTAATGCGGATCCGGTCGGTGTCGGGATCCTGGAAATAATGAAAACGCGGACGATGTGGACGGGAACGGCCTCGGATCTTCTGGGTGCCCTGAACGCGAGGGTAGATGAGCAAGTGAGGAAGTCCAAGTCTTGGCCGAATAGTGCCCATAAGCTCTCGGGAAGGGTGCGCCGGCTAGAAACCTTCCTGCGCAAGACTGGCATCGAGATCAGCCACAGTAAGGAGGGACATGGAAGGGCGCGCACCATTTGGATTACTAAGGCGTCCAACCCGGAGCCAGAAACCGGGGGGATGTAACCGTCCGCATCGTCCGCCGTCCAGGAAGCGGACACTGCGGACGCAAAAGTCAATTGAGGAACTGCCAATCGACAAAGTGTCGCCGAATAAAGCAGCGGTGGTTGGTTTCGATTGCTTCCGACGAAATCAGAAAAGACCTAAGGTCCGTGGCGATTTGGATCGGTTTCGAGGCGGTTCTGTTGGATGCGGAGTTACATGGTGCCATGCGGGAATTGAACGCGCAGCAGGAGGCGTTTGTCCTTCACTACACCAGCACGCCAGGCGCCATTGGCAACGGTGCGGAAGCCGCGCGGCGCGCGGGATATAGCGAAAGAAGCGCGGCGGAACTGGCGCGTCAGCTGCTAGATAAGCCCCATGTTCGGGAAGCGGTGTCTACTGCCAACCGAATGGCGATTTCCGGGCGGCTGGCGTCCAAGTCAGTCGCGCTGCTTGAGCAGGTCCTTGATGACGCTCAGGCACCGCTTAGGGTCAAGGTCGAAGCGGCCAAGACGGTACTCGATCGCGCGGGCATTACGTGCACCATCGCGGAGCGCGATGATGCTGAAGACCGCGTCACGAGGTCGATGTCCGAAATGACCCGGGAGGAACTGGAGGAAATCGTCCGCGCTGGGAAAGCGGTTATAGACGAGGCGCGAACGTCCATCGCGAACTGATGATTTCCGGTTGATGCCAGAATTCAGCACGCGTATACGGCGCTCCGTTGAGATCGCACTCACCTCCCGTCGCTCAGGCCTGTCGCTGCCGGCATTGCAAGAGCAGTAGCAATAAACTCCGAGAATAGGCTGCTTTCCTTTGCGCGGCGGGCTCTTTCTGGTGCGTCCTGGTTCCATTTTCTTTTTTGCTCGGCAATGGCGCGCACGAAAAGTTCGTGAGAAAGTACGAGAGCTTGGACTTCTTCTCTGAAATCCCGTCGATCCAGCCACCTCTCAGCAGTTCTTCGGCTGAATTTTTCGCCAGTTTCCCTTTGGATATAGAGGGCCATCCCGCGACCTGAGACCTGATCGAACGTTGGGTATTTTTTTGCGGCATAGGCCTTCGCCAACCGCCATTGCGTTACCTTGATGGCAGCCCTTCGGTCTGGGTGAGGCTCCGATCCGGTTGGCGTGACATCCAACACAAGCTCAACCGCGTCGCCTACACCAAACGGGAGTTTTCCGGCCCATTCCCACTCTCTCACAAGGCGGAGGAAGGTGGCCAATACCTCTGTTTGCCTCCGTGCACCTTGGATTTTTGCTACGCGACAGAATTGCCATTCGGCCAAACCGCGTTTGCCCTCATCCATGGCCCGATTGGTCAAAGCGCATCCGGATTTAAGCTTCGCCGCCAGTTCCCGGTCTTTTGGTGGGCGCCCGCGCTTTGCTGGATTTTCGCTCATTTGCTTCCTCCATCGCGGGCTTGGAAGCTGTGAAATTTAGCACGTTTTCGTTGACATTGCATGTTGGGAGGGGAGCTTGGCGCTGCTTACTGGCGTTCCCAAAGATCGCCCCAAAATCTTCCGTAGCCTTCCGCAGCGGGTCATCCGCAATGTGGGCGTAGCGCTGTGTGGTAGCTGCCTGGGTGTGGCCAAGCAGGCGGCCAATCAGGGGTAAGGAATGGCCTCCAGAGACCAAGTGGGAGGCATAGGTGTGCCGAAGATCGTGAACGCGCACGCCTTCCAAGCCCGCAGCGGCGCAGATCGCCTTCCAAGCGCGCCTTAGCTCTCGCAGGGGTTGGCCGTCCTTGTCGCCCGGAAACAGATAGGGGAAATCCTTCAGCTTTGCTTCGTCGCCCAGCGTCTCGATGGCGCGATCCCGAATGTCCGACACGAGCAACCGGGCTGGACCGCTTAAGGGGATGTGTTCGGTCCTGTTCTGTTTGGTGTGGTGGCTGGGCTTTGTCCAGACGGCCCGGGCCAAATCGAACTGGTCCCATGTGGCATTCAGGACCTCACCACGGCGCGACCCGGTCAGGATCAACAGCCGTATTGCATCAGCGATCCTCCTGTCCGGATAGACTTCGATGGCCTTGGACAGCGCACCCAGCTCATTCGCCTGAAGCCAGCGCTCGCGGCGGTGCTCTGCGAACCGCTCGACACCCTTTGCCGGATTATCTCCCCGCCAGCCCCAAGCCACGGCCAGCGAAAACATCTTGGACAGCAGCGCCAGAAGCCGGTTGGCCTGGTAGGGATGTTCGCCCAAGGCTTGGTGGATCTCGTCCAGGTCACGCCGGCCTATGGCGATCACCTTTCGAGCGCCGAGCTTGGGCTTGATGTAAAGCCGGATCAGCTGCTCGTCAGCCCGTATGGAGGCGGGCCGCTTTTTCGGCTTGGCATGACGATCCATGTAATCATTGCATAGCTCGGCGACCGTGGCGGCCTCGCGGCTCTCCCGTCGTTCATCAAGCGGATCCAAGCCGGCCACAATACGGCCGCGGAGGACGGTGCCAAGCTCCCTGGCGGCGCTCGCGGACAGATCGGGATGCTTCCCAATTGTGTAGCGACGTTCCCGGCCGTTAATGACATACCGCAGCACGAAGGAGATAGCGCCAGCCGCGGTCATTCGGACACCAAAGCCCGTCAGGTCGCGGTCCCACACAACCCGGTTTCCCTTGGCCGGTGGCCTCAAGCTCATCACGGCTTGGTTAGTGATGCGCCTAGTCTTGCCTGTGTCAGCCTTGCCATCCGGTCTGTCGGCCGAAAAGAATTCCGTGTCCGTCCCGTGTCCGTCCATGTCCGTGATCCCCGAGATCTTCCGAAGTATGCCCGTGAACATATGAACAGAAAAGCCAGTGAAACCAAGGGCTGCGTGATGTTTGGACATGCTTCGGGGATCCTTGGTGATCGGAGAAATCTGACGCCTTCTCAGCACGCCGGTTTCCGCGCAGTGCGCGTCATTTTTGACGTCCCCCCAAACCGCCGATAGCATCCCCCCGGCAATTGGGATGGGGGTTTTCATGCGGCGTTTCATCATTTTGGGTTTGGCCGGATTCCTTCTTACGGGCTCGGCGCTGCGCGCAGGTCTCCAACGATGCCGGGCTGGACACGCGAATTCGATGCGAAGATCAATCCGCACGAGATGGACGGCTGGATGAAGCTGCTGGCGGCGGAGCCCAACCAGGTCGGCTCGCCGCACGACAAGGCCAACGCCGAATGGATGCTGGCCCAGTTCAAGAACTGGGGCTGGGACGCGCATATCGAGACACTTCGAGGTGCTCTATCCCACGCCGATCAGCGAAACGCTCGAGCTGCTCGGCGACCGGCAAGCCGTTCAAGGCGACCCTGCAGGAGCCGCCGATCCCCGGCGACACCAGCGCCACCGCCAAGGACTACGCCCTGCCCGCCTATCTCGCCTATCAGGGCGACGGCGACGTCACCGCGCCGCTGGTCTATGTCAATTACGGCATGCCGACGACTACAAGGCGCTCGAGCGCTCGGCATCTCGGTCAAGGGCAAGATCGTCATCGCCCGCTATGGCGAGGGCTGGCGCGGGCTGAAGCCCAAGCTGGCCCAGGATCACGGCGCGGTCGGCTGCACTCATCTATTCCGATCCCGCCGATGACGGCTATTCGGTGGACGCGCGTCTATCCGCAAGGGCCCGACGCGCCCGCCGCAGGGCATCCAGCGCGGCTCGGTCGCCGACATGACGATCTATCCCGGCGATCCGCTGACGCCCGGGCGTCGGCGCCACCGAGGACGCCAAGCGGCTGACGCGCGAGGACGTCGCCGACCATCCTGAAGATCCCCGCCCTGCCGATTTCCTATGCCGACGCCCAGGTGCTGCTGGCGGCGATGGACGGCGCGGTGGCGCCGGCAACTGGCGCGGCGCATCTGCCGCATCACCTATCGCGTCGGCGCGGCAGCGGCGCCGGTGCATCTGGCGGTGAAGTCCGACTGGAGCCTGAAGCCCATCTATGACGTGATCGCCACCCTGAAAGGCTCGCAATATCCCGACCAATGGGTGATCCGCGGCAATCATCATGACGGCTGGGTGTTCGGCGCCAGCGATCCGCTGTCCGGCCAGATCGCGCTGCTGGCCGAAGCCAAGGCGCTGGGCGCACTGGTCAAGGCCGGCTGGAAGCCCAAGCGCACCATCGTCTACACCAGCTGGGACGCGCGAAGAGCCGATGCTGCTGGGCTCGACCGAATGGGCCGAAGACCCACGCCGCCGAGCTGAAGCAGAAGGCGGTGCTCTACATCAACACCGACGGCAACGGCCGCGGCTTCCTCAATGTCGGCGGCAGCGAGGACCTGGAGCATTCGTCAGCCAGACGCTGGCCGGACGTGACCGACCCGGAAACCAGGCAGCCGGTGGATGCGCGCCGCCGCGCCAGGCTGCGCATGGCAGGCCCGACGGCGGACGACCATGCCAAGCGCGCCATGGGCCGCGCAGGCCGCCGACCCGACCAAGGACATGCCGCATCGGAGCCGCTGGGCTCGGGCTCGGACTATTCGGCCTTCTCCAGCATCTGGGCGTTGGCGACGCTGGACTTCGGCTATGGCGGCGAAGGCCGTTCCACCGGCGTCTATCACTCGCGCTACGACACCTACGAGCATCACAGCCGCTTCGTCGATCCCGGCTTCGTCTATGACGCGCTGCTGGCCAAGACCGTGGGCCGCGCGGTGATCGCGGCGGCCGACACCGACCTGCCGATCCAGCAGGCGCGGCGATTTCGCCGACGCCATCGGCGCAATATGTCGACCGAGGTGAAGAAGCTGGCCGACGACGCGGCGCGACGGCGGCGGAAAACCAGAAGAAGATGCTGGCGGACAAGGCCTATGCCCTGGCCGCCGACCCCACCAAGCCGCACGCCAATCCCACCGCGCTGCAGGAGGTGCCGAAATTCGACTTCGCGCCGCTGGACCAGGCGGCGTCGACAGCTGAAGACCAGCGCCAAGGCCTATGACGACGCGCTGGCGGCCAATGGCGCGCATCTGTCGGCCGCCGATCAGCGCGCAAGCTGCAAGGCGCTGATGCAGTCCGCTCGACCAGACCCTGCTGATCGAACAGGGCCTGCCGGGCCGCGACTGGTACAAGAACCTGATCTACGCGCCCGGCCGCTTCACCGGCTATGGCGCCAAGACCCTGCCGGGCGTGCGCGAGGCGATCGAGGAAGAACGCTGGGACGATGCGACCAAATATATCGGGCTGACGGCGAACGCGCTCAACGCCTATAGCGCGCGGCTGGATCAGGCGACGGCGATTTTAAAACGCTGATGCGCTAACTGTTCTCGGCGAGACCTTGCCGGCCAGATACAGCGAGCCGCAGATCAGAATGCGCGGCGGCGGTTCCTTGGGATGGGCGCGCGCCCAGGCGCCCACCTGCAGCATCGCGTCTTCCAGATCCTCGGCCGGCGCGGCATCCAGCCCCGCTGCGCGCGCCGCATCATATAGCGCGCCCGCGCCCAGGCTGGCCGCCTCGCCGGGGATCGACACCGTCACCACATGCCGGGCCAGGCCTTTGAAAGCGGACAGAAAGCCCACCGCATCCTTGGTCCTGAGCATGCCGCAGATCAGATAGAGCGGCCGGTCCACCTTCTCGTCCAGATCGGCGATGGCGCGGCTGACGGCGGCGGCGCAATGGGGATTGTGCCCGCCATCCAGCCAGATTTCGGAATCATCCGGCGCGTCGGCGACCAGCGGGCCATGGCTGAGACGCTGCAGCCGCCCCGGCCAATCCACCGTGCGCAGGCCCTTCTCGACGGCCGCGTCCTGCGCCCCAGTTCAGGCTCTTGCCATCGCGCATGGCATGGCGCAGTCCGGCGATGGCGACGCCGGCATTGTCGATCTGGTGCCGGCCGATCAGCCGGGCAGCGGCAGGTCGAGCAGACCCGATCTCGTCCTCATAGACCATGCGGCCATGTTCCTGGCGGCCGAAGAAATCCTGGCCGAAGACGAAGGCCGGCGCGCTGAGGCTGTCGGCGCGGCGCAGGATCACTTCGCGCGCGATCTCGTCCTGCGGCCCGACCACCACGGGCACGCCCGGCTTGATGATGCCGGCCTTTTCGCCGGCGATGGTGGCGATGTCGTTGCCCAGGAATTCCATGTGATCCAGCCCCACCGGCTGGATCGATGGTCATGGCGGGCCTTGGGCATCACATTGGTGGCGTCGATACTTTCCGCCCAGCCCGACCTCCAGCACCACCGCGTCGGCGGGATGGCGCGAGAAGGCCAGGAACATCGCCGCGCCGGTGATCTCGAAGAAGGTGATGGGCGCGCCGTCATTGACCCGCTCCACTTCTTCCAGCATGGCGCAAAGCTCTTCTTCGGAAATCAACTCGCCGGCCAGGCGGATGCGCTCATGGAAGCGCACCAGATGCGGCGAGATGTGCATATGCACCTTCAGCCCCTGCGCCTCCAGCATGGCGCGGGAAAAGGCGCAGGCCGAGCCCTTGCCGTTGGTGCCCGCGACATGGATCACCGGCGGCAATTTCAGTTGCGGATTGCCCAGAGTCGCCAGCAGCCGCAGCATGCGGTCCAGCACCAGATCGATCTTCTTGGGATGCAGCGCCAGCAGCCGGTCCAGAATGGCCGTGCTGCGCGGATAATCGCGTTCACGTCCAGCGCATTAGGCAACGCGGCGCGCCCATTGCCGTTGCAGCGTGCCGGCGGCGGCAGATGGCTCTGCGCCTTGGGCCGGGCTTCTTCATCAGCATGATGCAGCAGCGCGCGACAGCGTGGCGCGCATCTCGGCTGCGCGGCGCCACCATGTCCAGCATGCCATGGGCCAGCAGATATTCCGCGCGCTGGAAGCCTTCCGGCAGTTTTTCGCGGATGGTCTGGGCGATCACGCGGGCGCCGGCAAAACCGATCTGCGCGCCCGGCTCGGCGATCTGGATGTCGCCCAGCATGGCATAGGAGGCGGAGACGCCGCCGAAGGTGGGATCGGTGAACACCACCATATAAGGCAGGCCCGCTTCCTTCAGCATCTGCACCGCGATGGTGGTGCGCGGCATCTGCATCAGGGACAGCATGCTTTCCTGCATCCGCGCGCCGCCCGAAGAGACGTAAAGAATAAAGGCGCGCTTTTCGGCCACCGCCGCTTCCGCCGCCTGGACGAAGGCCTCGCCCACCGCCATGCCCAGCGAGCCGCCCAGGAAATCGAACGGCTGCACCGCGACCATCACCGGCAGGCCGTCGAGCGTGCCGCGCGCGGCGCGTGAAGGCTTCGGGCCGGCGCGGTCTTGGCCTTGGCCGCCTTCATCTCATCGGCATATCGCTTTTCGGCCTTGAAATGCAGCGGATCGCTGACGACGCTGCGGCGGCGGCAATTCGCTGAAAGGAATTGGCGTCGAAGGTATAGGCGAAGCGCTCCGCCGGGCCGATGCGCATGTGATGGCCGCATTTGGGGCAGACATAGAAATTCGCCACCAGGTCGCGGTGAAAGATCATCTCGCCGCAGGCCGAGCATTTGCGCCAGAGATTTTCCGGCGTGTCGCGGCCGCCGCCCTTGCCGATCAATTTCTTGATGCGGGGGCGGACGATATTGGTGATCCAGTTCATGCGCCCACCTTATCACGGGCTGCCGGCATGAGTGGAATTGGCAAGCGCGCGGCATAGTTCCGTCACCGTCGTCGACAATCGTGTCCCTGCCCGCGCCCTGATTGTCGGCGATGACGCTGACGATGGCCGAGCCCACCACGGCGGCGTCGGCGATGCGGGCGATCTCGCCGGCCTGAGCCGGGCGTCCTGATGCCGAAGCCCACCGCGACGGGAAGGTTGCGTGGCTTTGCGGATGCGCGCCAGCGCCGCTCTCACATCGGCTTCGGCGAAGCTCTTGGTGCCGGTGACGCCGGCGATGGAGACATAATAAAGAAAGCCGCTGGCGCCACTCGAGCACCTTGGCCAGGCGCGCCTCATGGGTGGTGGGCGTCACCAGGCGGATCATGTCGATGCCCGCTGGCCTGCGCCGGCGCTTCAGCAGCACCGCATCTTCTTCCGGCGGCAGATCCACGATGATCAAGCCGTCCGCGCCCGCCGCCGCGGCCTCGCTGCACGAAATGCTCCGCGCCATAGGCATGGATGGGATTGTAATAGCCCATCAGCACGATGGGGGTCTTGTCGTCGCGCTTTGCGGAATTCGCGCACCAGCTCCAGGGTGCGGCGCCATGCTGGCGCCGGCCTTGAGCGCGCGCAGGCTCGACGCCTGCACGGCCGGACCGTCGGCCATGGGATCGGTGAACGGCATGCCCAGCTCGATCACATCGGCGCCCGCGCCCGGCAGCTCTTCCAGGATCGCGCGCGAGGTTTCCAGGTCGGGATCGCCCGCGGTGATGAAAGGCACGAAGGCGGCGCGGCCTTGCGCCTTCAGTTCGGCGAAGCGCTGGGCGATGCGGCATCACGCGCTCATATCTTTTCTCCCAGCGCTGCGGCGACGGAGAACACATCCTTGTCGCCGCGGCCCGACAGGCAGACGGCGATGGTCTGGTCCTTGCGCATCTGGGGCGCGACCCGGGCGACATGCGCCAGGGCATGCGCGGATTCCAGCGCCGGAATGATGCCTTCCAGCTTGGAGAGAAGCTGGAAGGCGTCCAGCGCTTCCTGGTCGGTGGCGGAGAAATATTTCACCCGGCCGATATCCTTCAGCCAGGAATGTTCCGGGCCGACGCCGGGATAATCCAGCCCGGCGGAAATCGAATGGGCTTCCAGGATCTGGCCGTCCGCATCCTGCAGCAGATAAGAGCGCGCGCCATGCAGCACGCCGGGCGTGCCTTTGGAGAGGGTGGCGGCATGGCGCGGCGTGTCCACGCCCTCGCCCGCCGCTTCCACGCCATGAATCTCGACGTCGGCATCGTCGAGGAAAGGATGGAACATGCCGATGGCGTTGGAGCCGCCGCCGACGCAGGCCACCACCAGATCGGGCAGCTTGCCTTCCTGCGCCAGCATCTGGGCCCGGGTTTCGTTGCCGATCACGGTCTGGAAATCGCGCACCATCGCGGGATAGGGATGCGGGCCCGCCGCCGAGCCGATGATGTAGAAGGTGTCGTCGACATTGGCGACCCAGTCGCGCAACGCCTCGTTCATGGCGTCCTTCAAGGTGCGCGAGCCGGATGTCACGGGCCGCACTTCCGCGCCCAGCAGATGCATGCGGAAGACATTGGGCTTCTGGCGCTCGATATCCACCTCGCCCATATAGACCACGCAAGGCAGGCCGAAGCGCGCCGCCACCGTGGCGGTGGCCACGCCATGCTGGCCGGCGCCGGTCTCGGCGATGATGCGGGTCTTGCCCATGCGCCGCGCCAGCAGAATCTGGCCCAGGCAATTGTTGATCTTGTGCGCGCCGGTGTGATTGAGGTCCTCGCGCTTCAGATAGATCTTCGCGCCGCCGAAATGCTCGGTCAGGCGCGGCGCGAAATAAAGCGGGCTTTCGCGGCCGACATAATGGGTCAGCAGCCCATTCAATTCCGCCTGAAAAGCCGGGTCCTTCTTGGCCGCCTCATAGGCCTTCTCCAGCTCCAGCAGCAGCGGCATCAAGGTTTCGGCGACGAAACGGCCGCCATAGGCGCCGAAATGGCCGTGGCGTCGGGACCGGCGCGCAGCGAATTGGGAGAACGGAATGCGAATTCATGCGCGCACCTTGGCTGCTTGGCCGCCGCGACGAATTCGGCGATCGGGCTTTCGCTTTTGACGCCCGGCGCGCTTTCCACGCCGGAGGAGACATCCACCATGGGCAGCGCCGCTGACTTCGATCGCGCGGGCGACATTCTCCGGATTAAGGCCGCCCGCCAGGAACCAGGGCCGGCGCACGGTCCGGCCTTTCAGCATCTGCCAGTCGAAGGCCGCGCCATGGCCGCCGGGGCGGGTGGCGTCGGCCGCGGGTGCGGCATCGAACAAAAACATCTCCGCCATCTCTTCATAGGCGGCGGCCTGCGCCAGGTCGCCCGGTTCGGCCAGCGGCAGCGCCTTGATCGACGGGAATGCCGAAACGCGCGCACGATCTCCGGCCACGCGCCCGGCGTCTCCTTGCCGTGCAGCTGGAAAAAATCCGGCTTGACTGCGGCCGGCGATCGCGGCCAGCGTGTCGTCGCTTTCGTCCACCACCAGCGCCGCCAGCCTGAGCCGCCCCCGCATGCGCGCCGCCAGCGGCGCGGCCTGCTCCAGCGTGAGATGGCGGGGGCTTTTGGCGAAGAACACCAGGCCGCCGAAATCCGCGCCGGCGCGCAAGCGCCGCGTCGGCGGCGGTTATGCCGAATTGATCCCGCAGATTTTGACCTGGATCGGCATGGAAGGGGGCTTATGGGCTTAGGCCGCCTGCAAAATCAAGCAACCCGGAACTGGGGGCATTAACCCTCAGGAAAAGCCTAGGCTTTGGGCGATGTCGCGGGCCGCCTGGGCGGGGTCGGGCGCGGCCGGTGATGGGCCGGCCGATCACCAGGATGCTGGCGCCCGCATCGAGCGCCTCTTGGGGTCCCATCACCCGCTGCTGGTCGCCCAGATCGCACCCTTGGGGCGGATGCCCGGCACCACCAGCAGGAAGTCCGGTCCCAGCGCGGCGCGCAGCGGCGCGATCTCATGCGCCGAACAGACCACGCCCGTCGAGCCCGCAATCGCGCGTCAGCGTGGCCAAGTCGGAGCACCTGTCGCCGGCCGGGCCGCGCTGGCCCACTGGCTCGAGATCGGCGTCGGCGAGGCTGGTCAGCACCGTCACCGCGATCACCTTGGTCTCGGGATTGACGCCACGCGCGGCCTCGCACGCCGCTTTCATCATCGCTCCGCCGCCCGCGGCATGGACATTGAGGATGTCGACGCCCAGGCCCGGCCGCCGCGCGCACCGCGCCCGCCACCGTGTTGGGAATGTCGTGGAATTTGAGGTCCAGGAATATCGGCAGGCCCAGCTCGGCGAAGGCGCGCACGCCTTCGGGTCCATGGGCGGAGAAGAATTCCAGCCCCAGCTTCAGCCCGCCGACATGGGGCTTGAGCCGCTGCGGCCAGATCGCGGGCGCGTGTTCGAGATCGGTGGTGTCGAGGGCGACAAAGACGGGATTCGAGGCATCACGGCTTTTCCCGGTCGCGCGGCCGGACGGAAAACCGCTCGCCCGCTTCGCGGGCTCCCACTTTTCCTGGACGACGCTACTTCGAGTTACCGCCATTCAGCCTTTCGCGCAATTCCTTGCCGGTGCGGAAAAATGGCGCGCGTTTCTCGCCCACCGAAACCGGCTCGCCGGTGCGCGGATTGCGACCCATGCGCGACGGCCGCACCTTGACCGAGAAAGCGCCAAAACCGCGCAACTCCACGCGATGGCCTTCGGCCAGGCCTTGGTGATGCTGTCCAGCACGGTCGTGACGATCCGCTCCACGTCGCGGTGGTACAGATGCGGATATCGCGCGGTCAGCCGCGCCACCAGTTCAGACTTGATCATCCCAGCCCCTACGGGACATTAGCCGGACGTGTAACGCCGCCCGGCCCGATTAAGTTGTCAGAGGGCCAGGGCCGCGTCAACGGGAACCGTCTGAAAATTCAGGCTTTTTTGGGTTCCTGTTAAGCCTGTATGGGAGGGCCGGGTACGGGACTCTGGGCCGATTACCCCGGGACACGGCCCCGCTAGGGTCTGACGCCTGTCGACAGCCGGAGGGCGCCATGGAGCCACGATACCCGCTTGGAAGCCCATGAGCATGCCGAGCATGCCGAGCATGCCGCCCATGCGCGCGACCCTTATATTACCAAGGTTTCGATCACCGTGGCGGTCCTGGCCGTGCTGGCGGCGGCGGCCGGCAGCCTGGAGACGGTCGAAGGCGGCCGGGCCATCACCGAATCATCGGAGGCGGTCCTGGCCCAGGACCAGGCCACCGACGCCTGGAACGAGTACCAGGCCGACAGCTCTGAAGCGGCACATGTACGACATCGCCGCCGATAATGGCGGCAGCCATTTCCGTCCAGGACAGCGAGGCGGAGCGCGGCGCCAGGACAAGGCCCGCGCCGAGGCGACCGACGCGGAAAAAGAACGCGACGCCAAGCGGCGGACAGCGCCCGGCATGAGAACCGCGCATCACTGGCTTACCGGCGCCGCCACCCTGATCGAGATCGGCATCGCGCTGTCCACCGTGGCGATCATCACCAGGCGCCAGCCTTTCTGGTTCAGCGCCATGGGGTTGGGACTGGCAGGCGCGGTCCTGTTCGGCGCCTTTGGCTTGAATTTTTGTTGCCCCCATCTGTCGCCTCGGGCAAGCCCTCGGACATCTTCCCCCCCAGCGGGCAACGCCAGCGCGGGAAGAAAGCCAGTGAACTGACATGCCGGTTTGCGGCGCTGGATATGGCCATGCGCGTCTTATATTGACGGTGCAAATCGAGGTGGCGCGTGCAATCCCAACTGTCCTTCCGCGACCTGTTGCTGGCGCTGGCTGGTGGTGTTCGTCTGGGGCACCAATTTCGCCGTGATCCGCATCGGGCTGAACGCGCTGCCGCCGCTGCTGTTCGCTTCGCTGCGCTTCACCTTCGTGCTGTTGCCGATGGTGTTCTTCCTGCCGAGACCCAAAGTCCGCTGGGCAAATCTGGCCTTCTATGGCCTGGCGATCGGGCTGGGCCAGTTCGGGCTTCTGTTCATCGCCATGAACGGGATGATTTCGCCGGGCCTGGCCTCGCTGGTGATCCAGATGCAGGTCTTCTTCACCATCGCGCTTGTCGATGGTGCGCAGCGGCGAGCGGCTCAAGCCCTATCAGCTGGTGGCCTTCGCGCTGGCGATCGCCGGCATGGGCGTGATCGTCGCCCATAATGGCAAAGGCGCCACCATCGCTGGGACTGGTCCTGACTTTGTGCGCGGCGGCAAGCTGGGCGCTCGCCAACCAGGCCAGCAAGGAAGCGGGCAAGGTGAACGCCCTCGCCTATGTGGTGTGGGCCAGCATGTTCTCGCTGCCGCCGCTTTATCTTCTGTCGCTGTGGCGCGAAGGCTGGCCTGCCATCGCCGCGGGCCTGTCCCATGCCGGACGGGGCGACCTGGGCCGTGATCCTGTGGCAGAGCGTCGGGCAACACCATGTTCGGCTATGGCGTCTGGGCCTGGCTGCTGGCGCGCTATCCCGCCGCCACGGTCGCGCCCTTGTCGCTGCTGGTGCCGGTGTTCGGCTTCGCCGCCTCGGCGCTGATTCTGGGCGAGACCGCTGCAGGGCTGGAAGATCGGCGCGGGACTGCTGGTGATGGGCGGGACTGGCGGTCAACCTGTTCTGGGCAAGACGCGGTCGCGCAAGAAGCGGTCAGATCGTAAACCGGCCCCGCATCACGTCCACCACATAGCCGCCGACGCGCACATTGCTCGCCTTGCCGTTGGCCATCGCGGCGCGGACGTAAAGGATGCTGGGCCGGTTGACGAAGCGCCCCTGGTGAACGGCGATCCGTTCGTCCGGCCTGCGGATGCCGTTCTGGATCAGGAAAGCGGCGGCGCAGCCCACCGCGCTGCCGGTGGCGGGATCCTCGCTGGTGGCGCCCAACAGGCGGCTTTCGATCTGGGCCTCGCCGGTCACGACATAATAAATGCCGCCACGGAAGACCTCGCGCTGCTCGGGCGGCAATTGGTGGCCCAAAGTGAGCTTGGCCAAGGTTGAAACACTCTTGAGCGGAACGATCAGGAAGTTCGACCCAGTCGACACCATTTGCGGCGCGTAACGGCTGTCGATCTCGTCCACACCCAAGCCCAGCGCATCGGCCAACATCTTGGGATCCGCCTTGGCGCCGAACACCGGTTCGTTCTGGGTCATCTCCACGAACACGCCGTCGGGCCGCCGTTCCAGGGTGACGGGGATAGGGCCGACTTTTTCCTCCAGCACCAGCGAGGTCTTTCCGGGCCTTGTCTTGGCCATCACGAAAGCGGTGCCCAAGGTGGGGTGGCCGGCAAAGGGCAACTCCCCCTGGGTGCTGAAAATGCGCACCCGGGCATCGCCGCCGGCCGTGGCTGGGAGCACGAAGGTGGTCTCGGAATGATTGAGCTCGCGGGCGATGGCCTGCATCTGAAGCTCACTCAACCCGCCGGCGTCGGGAAAGCAGGCCAGCGGATTTCCTTCCAGCGGCGTCTGGGTGAAGACATCGACCTGGAAGAAGTCAAAGCCGCGCGACGATTGTGCTGCGGCTGGCAATACGGCCACGGCAGCTGCGCCGGCTGCACCCGCCAAAAAATGCCTGCGTTTCATGACAATCCCCCGATCATGTTCTTCTGAACCCCTCCGCCCTACGCAGCCTTGCTTTTGGCGCTCCGGCTCGCGCCTACGCGCCTGCAAGCGCTGCTACGGGCACCTCCCCTTTCAGGCGCTTCGCGCCAAAGGGGAGGCGGCACACTGTATCAGTCTTTACGACCGGGCACCCGGAACACGACATAGCGGACATGGCCGTGCGGCTTGATCCATTGCGGCCGTGCCGGCGGGGATCTGGACGATGTCGTCCTTGTGCATCTCGATGCTCTTGGTATCGCCGGTGAGGCCCGCGCCCTGGAATTCGCCTTCCGAGATCATGTGGCCCTCGCTGATGTCGCCGCCATAGATCAGGGTCGCGTCGCCATCCAGCACCACCACATTGTCGATCCCTTCCAGATGCAGCTCGGTCGCCGCCGGTCTTGTCGCGGTTGAAGACGAAGCCGCGGAAGCGTTCGCCCTGGAGCGCGGGCGTGGGCTGGGTGCCGGATCGGTGGCCTGGGTCGCGCCACCCTGCTGATAGATGAGATCGGCGGCGAATGCGGGCGCCGCGGACAATAGACGATGCCAGCGGCGAGCAAGGAAAAGCGACCAATTGCGCATGAAAACCCCTGTAAATTACGTGATCATAACGTACGACAAACCATGCGCATGCAAAAGGGCGCGCCGGCTTTGCCGACGCGCCCCTGAATTCATGAGATCGAAGGACGTCTAGCGGCGCGCCTTGCGCTTGGCCTTGCGGCTTCGCCTTGCGCGACCACCTTCTTCGCGGCCTTTTTCACCTTGCGGACCAGCTTCCTTGCCGCCTTCTTGCAGCCTTGCGCTTGGCCTTCCTGCGCTTGGCGGCTTGGGCGCCGGGGCCTCGCCCGTGAACATGCGGGTCACCGCGTCTTCCAATTCATTGACCCGTTGGGCCAGCACGCTCTTCTTCTTCGCAGCCATGAAATGCTCCTCGGTTGAAATCCACACAGACCATGATTCTGCAGCCAAACAAACGAGCACCATGTTTGGTTCCCGTCCTGGCAGCCGCGCAGGACGCGGACACAGTATTTACGCCATCTGTGTGCTCCAGCCAACGCACAAAAGAAAAGGGCGCGCGGTATACGCGCGCCCTGATCTTTCAACGATGAGGACCGAGAGCTACTCGTCGTCGCCCTTCTTGGTCTTCTTCTTGAGCGCGGCGCCCAGGATGTCGCCCAGCGACGCGCCGGAGTCCGACGAGCCGAACTGCGCCACGGCTTCCTTCTCTTCGGAGATTTCGCGCGCCTTGATCGAGAGCGAGACCTTGCGGCTGGCCTTGTCCACCGATGGTGACCAGCGCGTCGACCTTGTCGCCCTTGCCGAAACGCTCGGGGCGCTGGTCGTTGCGGTCGCGCGCCAGATCGGCGCGGCGGATGAAGGCCTTCACGCCGTCCGCCAGCGCCACTTCGATGCCGCCGTCATTGACTTCGGTGACCGTGACGGTGACGACCTGGTTCTTGCGCAGCGCGCCGCCGCCGGCGCCGGCCTTCTCCATCGGATCGGCGCCGAGCTGCTTGATGCCGAGGCTAGACGCGCTCCTTCTCGACATCGATGTCCAGCACCTTGGCCTTGACCATCTGGCCCTTCTCATAGTCCTTGACCGCTTCCTCGCCCGGCTTGGACCAGGCGAGGTCGGAGAGATGCACCATGCCGTCGATGTCGCTGTCCAGGCCGACGAACAGGCCGAACTCGGTGATCGACTTGATCTCGCCTTCGATCGTGCTGCCGATCGGATGACGGCCGGTGAAGCCGTCCCAGGGATTTTCCTGGGTCTGCTTCAGGCCGAGCGCTGATGCGGCGCTTGTTGGAATCGACTTCCAGCACCTGCACTTCGACTTCCGTGCCGGGCGTGACCAGCTTGGACGGGGCGACGTTCTTCTTCACCCAGGACATTTCGCTGACATGGACCAGGCCTTCGACGCCCGGCTCCAGCTCCACGAAGGCGCCGTAATCGGTGACGTTGGTGACCTTGCCCTTGAACTGCGCGCCCACCGGATATTTGGCGCCGACGCCTTCCCAGGGATCGGTCTGCAGCTGCTTCATGCCCAGGCTGATGCGCTGGGTGTCGTGGTTGATCTTGATGATCTGCACCGTGACGGTCTGGCCGACCGACGAGAACTTCGGTCGGGTGCGAGACGCGGCGCCAGGCGATGTCGGTGACGTGCAGCAGGCCGTCCACGCCGCCCAGATCCACGAAGGCGCCGTAATCGGTGATGTTCTTGACCACGCCTTCGACCACCTGCTTTTCCTGCAAGCGAGGCGACCAGCGAGGTGCGCTCCTCGGCGCGGCGCTCTTCCAGCACGGCGCGGCGCGAGACGACGATATTGCCGCGGCGGCGATCCATCTTCAGGATCTGGAACGGCTGCGGCTGGTTCATCAGCGGGCCGACATCGCGCATCGGGCGCACATCGACCTGGCTGCCCGGCAGGAACGCCACGGCGCCGTCGAGATCGACGGTGAAGCCGCCCTTGACGCGGCCGAAGATCACGCCGGTGACGCGGGTCTGCTCGTTGAAGGCCTTTTCCAGCTTGATCCAGCTTTCCTCGCGGCGCGCCTTGTCGCGCGACAGCACGGCTTCGCCCAGCGCGTTCTCGACGCGCTCGAGATAGACCTCGACCTCGTCGCCGACCTTGACGTTGGCGGGCATGCCCGGCATGGCGAATTCCTTCAGCGACACGCGGCCTTCGGTCTTCAGGCCGACATCGACCATGGCGAAATCGTTTTCGATGGCGACGATCTTGCCCTTGATGACCGCGCCTTCCTGCGGGCGACTGGGTCTCGAAGCTCTGCTTCGAGCATGGCCGCGAAATCGTCGCGGCTGGGGGTGGCAATGGATTCCGGTTGGTGAACCTTGGTCTGGGTTGCGGCGCGGGCCATTCAGAATTCCTTCGAATACAGTGTCATGCCGAACGGCGCTGCGCCGACTGGACTTCCCATGCGGGCGCATGGGCGGAGCGGTTGGTTGAGATGAAGTAAGCGGGTGGCTCGAAAGCCGCCGGGCCTCCTTAGCCCCTGTGGCGGTCCTTGAGCGCGCCCTCGACCTTGGGTGAAACCAAGGCAAGGGCAGCCGCGAACGCCGCGTCTATACCCAAATCGGAGGTATCGAGCAAGGCGGCGTCCGGGGCCTGTTTCAGGGGCGAAATCGGCCGGGATTTGTCGGCGGCGTCGCGGGCGATGAGTTCGGCCAGCAAGTCCGGCCTCGTCCCGCGCGATCCCCATGCCCTTGAGTTCCAGCCAGCGGCGGTGGGCGCGCAGTTCCGGGCGGGCATCGACAAAGAGTTTGGCGGTGGCGTCGGGGCAGATCACGGTGCCGATGTCGCGCCCGTCCATCACCGCGCCGGGGCTGCCGCCGGGCGGGTGGCGCAGAAAGCGCGCTGGAAGTCGAGCAGGGCCTGCGCGCACGGCCGGGATGGCGGCGACCTGGCGAGGCCGCCTGGCCCACCACATCGGTGCGGATGGCGGGATCGCCCGCCAGGGTGAAGATCGATGGACTGCGCGCCCGCGCACGGCATCGGCTCTCGTTCTTGGGATCGCCATTGGCCTCCAGCACCGCCAGCGCCGTCAGGCGATAGAGCGCGCCGGAATCCAGATGCGCGAAGCCGAAATGCGCCGCCAGCTTCTTGGCCAGCGTGCCCTTGCCCGATGCCGCGGTGCCGTCCACGGCGATGACGATGGATGCTCATGCGTTCACCGCGCTGAAATCCGCGCCCAGATCGCGCATCAGTTCCTGAATTCGGGAAAGCTGGTGGCGATCATGGCGATGTCGTCGACGGTGACGGGATTCTCGCGCGGCCAGGCCCATGGTCAGGAAGCCATGGCGATGCGGTGGTCCAGGTGGGTGGCGACCGTGCCGCCGCCCGTGCACCTCTGCGCCCTGCCTTCGACGGTCAGGCCGTCGGCGCGTTTCGTCGAAGGCGACGCCATTGGCTTCCAGGCCGCGCGGCGATGGCCGAAAGCCGGTCGCTTTCCTTCACCCGCAATTCCTCCAGCCCCTGCATCACGGTCTCGCCTTCGGCGAAGGCGGCGGCGACGGCCAGGATGGGATATTCGTCGATCATCGAGGGCGCGCGTCGCGGCGGGCACGTCGACGCCCTTCAGCGCGCGAATGGCGCACGATCAGATCGCCGATCTCCTCGCCGCCGCTGACGCGCGCGGTTCTCGACTGCGATATCGGCGCCCATCTCCAGCAAGGTTTCGATCAGGCCGGTGCGGCGGGGATTGAGCAGGATGGCGGGAAGCGTGATCTCGGAGCCCGGCACGATCAGCGCCGCGACCAGCGGAAACGCCGCCGAGGACGGATCGCGCGGCACGTCGATCGGCGCAGGCCTTCAGCTCCACCTCGCCGGTCACGTGAGATCGACCTCGCCGCCATCTGTCAGCGTCTCGACGGAGATCTTCGCGCCGAACGCCGGCCAGCATCTTTTCGGTGTGGTCGCGGGTGAGCGCGTTCTGGATGATGCGGCTGATCGCCCTGGCGCGTTCAGCGCCGCCAGCAGCAGCGCGGACTTCACCTGGGCCGAGGCCACCGTCACGCGTGATCGATGGCGCCTTGGCTCGGCGGCGCCTGTCAGCGTCAGCGGCATCAGCGCCTTCGCGCCCTGCCCCTCGTAGCGCGCGCCGAACCGGCGTCAAGCGGATCGAGCACCCGCGCCATGGGCCGCGAGCGCAGGAGGCATCGCCGGTGAAGATGGCGGTGATCGGCGTGGTCGCCACCGCGCCCATCATCAGGCGCGAGCCGGTGCCGGAATTGCCGAAATCGAGGGCGGCGTCCGGCTCGCGCCAGCCGCCCACGCCCCGCCCTTCACCCGCCAGCAGCCCATCGCCGTCGCGGGCGACCGTGCGCGCCCAGAGCCGCGCACCGCCCCGGCGGTGTTGAGCACATCCTCGGCTCCAGCAGGCCGGAAATGCGCGGTTTCGCCCTCGGCCATGCGCGCCCAGGATCAGGGCGCGCTGGGAGATGGATTTGTCGCCGGGAACCGCGGCAGTGCCCTTCAGGGGCCGGGCCTTCGGGCGCGAGCGGCTGGGTTTGGCTGGGCTCGGGGCGGCGTGCATGGGCAGGCTTCAATTGACCTTTGACAGGCGGGGCAGAAGTGGCAAACGCGCCCCTCCAAACAACCCTTCTTCACGGGAACAAGAACCTTGGTCAAGGCGGATCTCGGAACGAAACGGGCCTGCCCCAGCTGCGGCGCGCGCTTCTACGATCTTCAAAGCGTCCCATCGAATGCCCGAAATGCGCCTTCTCCTTCGAGCCGGAGGCGCTCTACAAGCAGCGCCGCGGCCGCCAGCCCGAGCCCGTCGCCGCGCCGTGCCGTGCGCCGCGGAGACCGAGGACGAAGAGGCCGAGGACGAGAATGAGGAAGACGAGGCCGAAGCCGAGGACGAGGAAGAAGACGAGCCGTCGAGGAAGCGCCGCTGATCGTCGCCGCCACCGGCGAAGACGAAGAAGAAGAAGCCGCCGAGGAAGAAGAAGCCGAAGCGGAATCCGGCATGAGCGTGGTCGAGGGCGACGAAGACGTCGCCATCGAGGACATCGAAGTCGAAGACGAAGACGAGGACGAGGAAGACGACGGCCTTCTCGACGAAGTCGAAGAAGAAGAAGACGATGTCGCCGGCATCATCGATGCCGACATCGCCAAGGACGAACGCTAGTTTCGCTTAGGTTACCGGTCGGCCGCCAGACCAGAGGGCGCGCCATGGAATGGGGCCATAGCTCAGCTGGGAGAGCGCCTGCATGGCATGCAGGAGGTCAGCGGTTCGATCCCGCTTGGCTCCACCATTTTCCGCCCCACCACCCTCACATCTTACGCACCACCGTCGATGGCGGAAAATGGTGGAGCCAAGCCGCCTGAGCCCTGCGCCGCGCAATCAGCGGGCTAGCGCCAGCGTCGCGCCCGCGCGCGGTGCAGGCGAAGGGCGCAGGCGGTCAACGCGCTCCACCATTTTCAAGCCCTTAAATCAGACGCTTAGCCTATCGCCTTACAAGCCCATGAACCGGCTTAGTCTCTACTCCCACATCTGTCCCACACAAACCGGCTCCAAGTTGAGTCCGATCCGGCAGTTCGTCAAGACCGCCCGGGCCGCAATTCGCCCTTCCCATTTGGAACAATAGGGTCCTGTCCAATAGGAACATTGGGGGCGAGCGGGTACGGCCCACGAGGCGACTTACGCTCGGTGGCCGCCTGATCGGTCTGGGGGCACGGGGGAAACGGCCCGCGCGGTGCGGCGCGAAGGCTTCCGTGTATGTGGCCTAAACATCCGCCTGTCATCCTCAGCCAACCCACCATCCGGAGGGCCGAAATGTAGGCCCGGCATGGGGGGATAAATGCGTGCTGGATGGCCGCGGTTGGGTTGGCAACTGTGAAAGCCAAACATTCAGGGCGCTGAGGCCACGCACCGTGACGCCTCGTCACCACCCGGCACAGACTAACAGTTGTGAGACTCAAATATTTCAGGTTCCAATGTAGCGGCACTTAGGGGCCACAACACATGGCAGTTTTTCTTTTCGATTGCCCGCACTGTCCCGCTACAAATTCAACTTTCACAGTTCATTGGGCCAAGCACGTTAAAGGGAGTTGGCGGTTGCTCGCTGATTGTGGCGCATGTGGTGATGCTGTAGTCGCTCTGTTCACAGGAGCGCCTAACCAAAACCCCGCCGGATACCAAGGCGATATTGCGCGAACCCCACAGTGGAAATTCATTTCAGCGTGGCCTATGCGGACGCCCGCGCAGGCACCGCAATTCACTCCGGACGCTGCCGCAAGCCGGTTTAAAGACGGCGAGTTTAACATTCAAAACGGCCGATGGAATGCCGCCGTTGGCATGTATCGCGCGGCACTGGACCTTTCGACCAAAGGATTGAATGCCGAAGGCGGTACTTTTTATGCGCGACTTCAGTGGCTCGCGGAAAGTGGTCGCGTTACACCTGAAATTCGCGAATGGGCAGATCATGTCCGTGTAGAAGGAAACGCCGCGCTACATGATCCTGAAGAGTTTACTGAGGTGGACGCGAAGGCGTTGCGATATTTCACAGAGATGTTTTTAAGATATGTATTTGAGTTGCCCGGAGAGGTGAAGCGCTTCCGTGGCGAAACCGAAGCAGGCCCCGCACCAGCCGGTGGGCAATGATTTTAGATCAGATTGAAAGCGCGCTGTCCCACTACCCCAACGCCCTTCAGGCGCTTATCGCCCTCGGAACGCTGGGCGCAGTCATCACTTCGGTTACAATCTCATTAGCAGCTTCGCGCGCAAACAGGACCAAGCTGAGAGCCTGGCTTGATACTCGCAGGGTCATTGGTGGCGGTGCGCCAGAAGACAATCCAATTCATCGGCGCGCATTTGGTCGAACCCTCGGCTCTGACCCGTAGTGTCACGCCACGCATTGCCGGGGGAGCACCCGCCCACAAGCAACACACACGCACTCACCGCCGCGAGATTTTTCATTTCCCCGCCCCTCTTACCCACCATCTCCCCTATCCTATATCGCGGAGGCCCAATCCGGTATAAGGCACGGCATGGGATGCTGCTGCTGCGTGGGCTGGCGATTGCAACCATGCCGAAAGTGGTGAAAGAGACCGTGCCCTCAAAGGTTGTCTCCTTGGGCTGTGTCTTCGCGTTCTCCATGCTGGCGCTCCGAACCGCGATAGTGACAGCGCGGAACAACACACCGATGGAGGAATGAGTGTCCAAAACCCTTTGGCTCACCTACGCCTGGGCAAATAACAAACAAGGCGACTTCGATTATCTGGTGCAAGAGCTGGACAAAAGCAGTCTGCTCGTAAAGTTCGACCGCCGCGCCTTGATTCCAGGCCAGCGGCTTTGGGACCAAATCGGAAGCAATATTATTGATCCCGCAAAGTGCAGTGCGTGGGGCATCTTGCTTACGGCAGACAGCTTAGCGAGCCAGCCGTGCATGGAAGAACTATCGTATGCGTTGGACCGGGCTCTATCCGTAAAAGGCGAAGGGTTTCCTGTTTTCGCGTTACTTCATCAAATTTCGCCCGCCCAAATGCCCCCCGCATTGAAGGTGCGCCTTGGCATTCCTCTGGAAAACAACCCTAATTGGGTAGAACAAGTTGTAGCGGCGGTCGAGCAGCGGCCACTTGGTCTACTCATTGCCGCTCAGTCGCCGTGGGTGTTGAAATGGCATCAGCAGCAGGATGGCGAAGTTTTGGAGATACGCCCAAGGTTTGATCGCATTAGCCCATTTGCCGTTGTCGTGGACCTGGCCGACAAGCAATCAGGGAATGCCTTCGATTGCATGATTGGACCGGCCGATATGATCCCGAAGGGACAGGGCGCATTTGGTTGGATTAACTCTGAGAGCACCTTAACGGACGGAACTAAGGTCTGGGTCTGGGGCGGCAATAACGAGGCAACATCTGCTACTGCGTACTATTTGTTCTGCAAAAAGAGACCGAAGCGCATCTGGATTGGACACCAACAGCACCTTACCCCCGTGACGAATCCATGATGAATAGGGTAATCGCGGTAACAACCTGCCCTTAATGTGATGCAGCTTTGTATCTAACTTAGGACGCCAAATGGCGGAGTCAGCGTCGAGGCTCAAGCTCACGGCTCTATGTGAAGGCCCTCTTTGCCCCCATGCATCGAATCGCTGACAAAACACGGTTCGTGAGGGCCTGATCCGTATATGCCTACGCCGTACTGATTTCCGTAAAAGCTGCTTCCTTGGAAAATTGGACGCCCAGGCGGGCACTGTGATGCATCATTAAAAGGATGCGCAGCGGTACCATCCTCAACAGCCTGCCTAACGTCCGATTTGGTCAGAGGTGGCGTGTAATTTGCATTCTCGTACCAAACTAAAGCGAGCGCCGCTGCCCCGAGCGCTGCCAAAAGACCAATGCGAGGCCATCGGTCTATAGGTGACAGTAAAATTACAAACGCGCCAATCCCAAATCCCAATGCTATTTCAAAAATCGCCGCGCCCATCGTCACAATCCCTGCGGCCGCGAGCGACGCCAGGAAGAGAGCGAGTACAACGGCAACCGCTGCATCAGCAAAGACACGTTTGGCTGACAAGGCAATTTGGCGCATCTTGAAATCCCGTTCTTTCAGAACATCCCAGTCGGATCACTCACGGTAGCCTTCGACTGTGGGCTCTGCGCTTGCTTCTCTTCCTTGGCCATCTTCCAATTCACGCCCTCATGCGTCTTCAGCATTCCCTTCAGTTCGTCCACTGTTGCTTCCTCCTCGCCAATCCATTTGGCCCACTCGCTGGAGTCCAACACCGCAGGCATCCGGTCCGTGGGCAGCGCAGCGATTAGCTGATTGGCTGGTACTGTGACCATGACGCAAGCATAAAAGGGCTGCACGGAGCCTATTTCAAACTTGCGCCAAAGGAACGCTATGCCGGTCCTATCCCAGTCGGGCGTGATGGTGTGTTGCTGTGTTTTGCCGGGCACGTCCGGGGCTTCGTTGAAGGTCTTGACCAGGGCAATACCGCGTTGGCCATCAAGGAATGCCTTCGCAAATGCTTTGGTCGCTTCGATGGATTCCGAGCGGGCATGGATCGGTTGGGGCCTGCGCCAGTCTTGTGGATGCGGAAAGCCCCACCTTGCACCCAGAATGCGGCGCTGTTTCATTTCCTGGTCCCAAACGAGCAACGGCAGAACGTCCATTACCCGGAACGTCACTTCGCGATCATTGCTGCCGGTTGAGTAATCACGGTCGGCAGTCAGCGGCTGTGAAAAAGCCACCACCTGAGACCAAGACGCCATCGCTGTGAATTTACTGCACATCGGACGAGCGGATCACCTTCCCCTTTGCCGGATCAAGAATGAGATAGAAGTGCCCTTCCAAATCGGAAAGCTTCCCAGTCAGTTTACGTTCAACTCGATACAACAGATCGAGCCGTGCTTCTGTTCCGTGAAAAGGAGTAACAAGGAAGACGTGCTCAAATACTAAAGGAGATTTGCTCAGTAGGTGTTGCACCGTAGCGATGACGTTTTCGCTCAAGCCAAATCTCCAGTGCGTTATGTATGTGAGGAGATGAATTGGCACTTTCTGTTTGGCACTATAGTGCGCGTTCTTTTTTCGGATCGAATCAACTATTTGGTTGGCATACCGCAAAGTCTCGATACGGCTGTTCCTACTTTGGTATGGCTGGCCTTCGTCATCCCGGTACATTAGCTCCGTTAATTCCAGATGGACCAAGCCACCGGGGAGGGTTAGGTCAAAATCAAAGTCATTCTCTTTATTCGGTTTGATCCTACGGAAACTGAAGCCGGCTTTTTGTCCAGCCTTCACAAACCAATCAAGCACCACTTGCTCAATTTTGTGTTTTTCAGTTGGGAATTGAATCTTTTCCCACCCTGCTGAATTGGGGCTATTTACAGTCGCGCCAATCTCCCCTGTCGGCTTTTTCGGTGCCATGCTCTAACCTATATCGTCTTCTTCTTCCTCTGGGTTCTCCATCTCAGTCGTGAATATCGCCACGCCCCTTAACCGTTGGCTTTCCGCACTTCCCTCGATTGATTGAACGGCAACAACGCCGTCCCATTTGCCTGGCTTTTTGGTCAGGTAGCGGTGCGACCAAGCAGAGAATACGTGTTCACGGTTTGTGGGTGACGCACCACAAAAGGTACAGTTTTGCATCCCAGGCGATATAGCGCGCTTCACTACTAGTCACTCCGCCGCCGCTGCCGGCGACGGCCGCGCCCCGGACACCCGCACGCCGCTCAGCCGGTCGAGATAGGTATAGATCACCGGCGTGATGTAGAGCGTCAGCAGCTGGGAGAACAGCAGCCCGCCCACCACGCAAAGACCCAGAGGCCGGCGCGATTCCGCGCCTATGCCGAAGCCGAAGGCGATGGGAAGGGTGCCCATCAGGGCCGCCATGGTCGTCATCATGATGGGACGGAAGCGGATGCGCGCGGCTTCGAGAATGGCGTGCTCCGCCGTCACGCCGGCCTCGCTGCGCTGTTTGTGAAGGGCGAAGTCGATCATCATGATCGCGTTCTTCTTGACGATGCCCACCAGCATGATCATGCCGACAAAGGCATAGACGGTGAGCGGCAGGCCGACCAGATAAAGCGTGATCAGCGCGCCCACCGCCGCCGACGGCAGGCCCGACAGGATGGTGAGCGGATGGATGAAGCTCTCATATAAAATACCCAGCACGATATAGACGACCAGTATGGCGACCAGCAGCAATTCCGGCAGATTGGCGGTGGATTGCTGGAAGGCGTTGGCGGTGCCCTGGAAGGAGCCCTGGACGGTCTGCGGCATGCCGATCGCGTCGGCGGCCTTCTGGACGCCGGTGACCGCGTCGCTGAGGGAATAGCCCTGGGCCAGGTCGAAGGAAACCGTCACCGCAGGCAATTGGCCGGCATGATTGACGCTGAGCGGCATGGACTTGATGGCGGAACTGGTCACCGCGCTGAGCGGCACCAGCGAGCCGTTTTTCGCGGTGATGTAGAGCATCGCGGAAGGCGCTGATATTGCTTTGATAGCTGGGGAGCAATTCCAGCATCACCGGATACTGGTCCGCGGAATCCAGGATCAGCGAGACCTGTTCGCCGCCAAAGGCATAGCCCATCGCATTCTCGATCTGCTGGGGAGTGACGCCCAGGGCCGCGGCGCGGTCGCGGTCGATATGAACTTCCGCCGACGGGGTGGCCTTGTCGAAATCGCTGGTCACGCCGACAAATTCGGGCCGGTCCTTGAGCTCGGTTTCCAGCTGGGTGGCGACATCCTGAAGCTGGGCCAGATCCAGGCCCTGCAGCGTGTATTGATAGGTGGAGCGCGAAGATCGCCCGCCGATATTGATTGTCGGGGGATAGGTCACGAAGACGTTGATCCCCCGCATGTTGCTGACCTTGCGGCGCAACTCCGCGGCCACCTGGTCCGCCGCCAGCTTGCGCGGGTGCCCCAGCGTCTTGAGCATGATGTTGAGGCTGGCGGAATTGGCGCCGGCGCCGCTGGAATTCACGTCCAGCATGGCGCCGGCGACGTTGGGATCGGCATGGACGATTTTGCTGACTTGCTGGCCATAGGCCACCATCCGCTCGAAAGAGGTGCCGTTGGCGGCCTGGACCGAGGCGTTGAGCTGGCCCTGATCGTCGGGGGGCAGGAAATCCTGCGGCATGATCCGGAACAGGAAGACGCTGGCGCCGATGCTGGCGAAGAACAGCGCGATGATCACCCACCTGTGGCGCATGCTCCAGCCCAGGCTGCGATCGTAGCGATCCTGAAGCCAATTGAAGCTGATCTCGCTCCAGCGGTAGAAGACATTGTGCCTGGCGTGGCTTTCATTGCGCAGCATGCGCGCGCACAGCATGGGCGTCAGGGTGATGGAAACCAGGCCCGAGAAAAGAATCGCCAGGATGATGGTGACCGAGAATTCGTAAAGCAGCCGGCCCACCAGCCCGCGCATGAAGACCACGGGGATGAAGACCGCGACCAGCGACAGGGTCATGGAAAGAATGGTGAAGGCGATTTCGCCCGAACCTTTCAGCGCCGCTTCGTGGGGCGTTTCGCCCATTTCGATGTGGCGGACGATGTTCTCGAGCATCACGATGGCGTCATCCACCACAAAGCCGACCGAGAGCGTCAACGCCATCAGGGAGAGATTGTCGAGGCTGAAACCCGCCATCGACATGCCGGCGAAGGTGCCGATCACCGCGATGGGCAGCGCCAGCGCGGGAATGATGGTGGCCGACACCTTGCGCAGGAAGATGAAGATCACGCCCACCACCAGGGCGGCGGCGATCAAAAGCGTCTCCTGCACATTCGCGACCGAGGCGCGGATGCTTTCGCTGCGGTCATGGCGGATTTCCAGGTTGATGCCGGCGGGCAGACTGGCCATGAAGCTGGGTAGCAGCGCCCTCACCTGCCGCACCACCTCGATGGTGTTGGCGCCGGGCTGGCGCTGAACGAAGATCGAGACGGCGCGCGTGGTGCGGTACCAGTCGGCTTGCCGGATATTGGCCGAACTGTCGATCACATTGGCGACGTCGCCCAGGCGAACCGGGCGCGCCATTGCTGTAGGCGACGATCTGCTTGCGGAATTGCGCGGCGTTGGAAAGCTGACCATCGGTATGAATGACCTGGGCGTCGGTGGCGCCATTGAGCGAGCCGGTGGCCTGGTTGATGTTCACGTTATTGACCGCGTCCGCCAGGGTATCGATCCCCAGCCCGCGCGCGGCGAGCGCGTTGGGATCGGCCTGGATGCGCACGGCATATTTGGAAGCGCCGGAGACCGGAACCTGCGCCACGCCATCCAGCACGGAAATTTCGCGCGACAGAAGATTGGCGTAATTGATCACCGTCGTGATCGGCAGGGTGTTGGAGGTGAGCACCAGGAAGAAGATCGGCTGATCGCTGGGATTGACCTTGCGATAGGTCGGCGGCGTGATCATCGTCTTGGGCAGCTGGCGCGTCGCCGACGAGATCGCCGCCTGCACGTCCTGCGCCGCGGCGTCGATGTTCCGGGTCAGCTTGAATTGCAGCACGATGGAAGTGTTGCCCAGCGTGCTTTGCGACGACATGGAATCGATGCCCGGCACCGTCGAGAAGGCGTTTTCCAGCGGCGCGGCGATCGGCCGAGGCCATGGTCTGCGGATCGGCGCCGGCCAGGCTGGCGCTGACCTGCACCGTGGGAAAATCCACGTTGGGCAGTTCGCTGCTGGGCAGGCCGAAATAACCGACGATGCCGAAAATCACCAACGCCGCCATCAGAAGCGTGGTCATCACCGGATATTCGATAAACCGCCGCGAGATGTTCATGGGCGTGGCTCAGTCCCCCGCGCGGCCGCTTGCGGGCGCCGCGTTTGGCGCCCGGCTTGCGCGCAGGCCTGGCGCCCTCGGCCAGGACGGTGGCGCCTGGCACCAGGCGCAATTGACCGTCCGTCACCACAGTCTCGCCCGGCGTGAGATCGCCTTTGACCGCTGTGCTCTTGCCGTCATCAAACAGCACGGTGACGGGTTTCTGGACCACCTTGGCGTCCTTCAGCGCGAAAACATAATTG
This sequence comes from uncultured Alphaproteobacteria bacterium, assembly GCA_963766265.1. Lineage (GTDB taxonomy): Bacteria > Pseudomonadota > Alphaproteobacteria > Micropepsales > Micropepsaceae > Rhizomicrobium. The sequence goes on along the minus strand of CAVXYX010000004.1, from coordinate 916,220 downwards.
CCGTCGGGGCCGATATTGATGGCCTCATGCGGCACCACCAGGGCGTCGGGAATATCGTCGAGTTGCACGCTGACATTGAGCAGCTGGCCGGGCACCAGCACATTGTCTTCGTTCTTGAAGGTGGCGCGCAGCTCGATGGTGCCGGTGACGTTGTTGACGGCGTTGTTGATGAAATCCACCGGCGCCGCCAGCGGCTTGCCGCCCACGCCTTGCGAAACCACCGTGGCGGCAAGGCCGTTGGTCCGCTGACGCGCCTGGATCAGCGGCAAATCGGTCTGCGGCAGGGAGAAAGACACTTTGATCGGATGGATCTGGTCGATGGTGACAAGCGGCGTCATGGCGGTGGCCGAGACCATGTTGCCGGTCTGGACCATGATCGCGCCGGTCTTGCCGTCCACCGGCGAGCGGATATGGGTGAATTCCAGATTGAGCCGCGCCGCCTCGGCATTGGATTTGGCCACCAGATAGGCGGCCTGGGCATCGTCCTCGTCCTGGGGGGAGATGGCGTTCTGCGCCAGCAATTTCTGGTAGCGGGCCGCCTTGGCCTTGGAAGTTGCCAAGGTCGCCATGGCATTGTCATAGGCCGCCTGATAGGGGCGCGGATCGATCACGAAGAGAAGATCGCCGGTTTTGACGAACTGCCCTTCCTTGAAGGACGTGGAATCGATCACGCCCTGGACGCGCGCGGCCACCTGCACCATGGTGAAGGGCACCACGGTGCCCAGCGTATGTTCCACCACCGCCATCTCGCGGCGTTCGACCAGGCCGACCCTGACCGGTATGACGGTGCTGCGCTTTCGGACCGGTGCGCTGTCCTGGCTAAAATACCAATAACCGCCCACCAGCGCGGCCAGCACGACGCCGCCGACAAGCCAGGTGCGCCAGGGCGAAGCGCTGCCCACTTGCGGCGGCGGCATCTGCACATTCATCGGCGTCGCGTCCCCTAGCAGGACACCCAGGACAGGCGGCCTGTTTATTGTCAGCCGGCGCATCTTACCCGCGCGTCGGTACGGATAGTCGGGGAAAGGCTCCGATATTGCCAGACCCCTGTCGAGCTATAGCCATCTCCCACGGGTCTTTTTGCCGACGGTGCAAGGAGTTAGGTGGCTTGAAAGTTTCACGGGCGCACCGGCTCAACGAACCGAAGCGGGAGAATGAAAAGGGCACCTGGTCTTCCGGAGGCGCAAGCGCAGCTGCGATTTGCGATCCAATCAGGCTTGCCGCCTTGCATCGGGTCCGCGTCGACCGGCGACGGGCAGCTTTCTGAGGAAAGCCTTGCTAGTGTGATCGCGCCGAGTCCCAGGGGCAATCATGGCCACATCATCCGCCACCGAAAACCCCCTGGACATCGCCCGCGACCCGAAAGATCGCGCCGCCGCCCTTCTGCGCTTTGGCATCTTCGTTGGTCCTCGCCGCCGCACTGGGCGTCGCGCTGCTTTTGGCCGCGCGCGCGCTGGTGGGGAATTTCAACCCCGACCAGGTCCCCAGCCTTGGTTTCCTGATCTCGGCGGAATTCGCGCAAGTCCTCGCCACCGTCCTGGTCCCCAGCGCGATCCTCTATCTGCTCTATCGCGAATCCGGCTTGCGGTTCGGCCTTGGCCGCGCCGGCCACCGGCTCGGGCAATTGGGGCTTGGCCTCCTCACCGGCCTCGTCGCGATGAGCGTGTTGATCGGGCTGATCGCGCTTTTCGGCGGCGTGCGCAGTTGGACCATGACGGGACCGCCCGGCGCGGCGTTGCGCAACGGGCTGGTCTATCTCGTCTCCTTCACCCTGGTCGCCATTTCCGAAGAGGGCCTGTTGCGCGGCTATGCGCTGGTGCAGCTCAGCCGCGCGATCTCGTTCTGGCCCGCCGCGATCGTCACCAGCGTCCTCTTCCTTGGCCTGCATCTGGTGCACCAGACCGAGAGCGTGGTGGGGCTTGCGCAGGTGGGCATCATCGGCCTGGTCCTGGCGTACAGTTTCCGCCGCAGCGGAGCCCTTTGGTTCGCGCTGGGCTGCCACGGCGCCTGGGACTTCGCCGAGACCTATCTCTACGGCGTTCCCGATAGCGGCATGACCGCGCCAGGGGCGCTCAGCCGCCTCACACTCTTCGGCCCGGCATGGCTTACCGGCGGCGTCACTGGCCCGGAAGCAAGCTGGCTGATTTTCCCGGTGGTGGCGGGCATGGCGCTGGTGGTGCGCTTCGCCCTGCCCCGCTGGAAATGAGACGCCCGCTTTCGCGGTTGCTCGCCTCTTCCTGAAGGCAATTTCACCATCGGGTGTGCGCTACAAGCGACAATTGCAACAAGACATCGCGACGGGCGGGGCGCTACACTCGAACGTCGTCACTGGATACCCCTTTTGAGCAGCTTCCTGGATGCCCGCGCCCTGCCCAAGGACACGGTTCTCACGCCCGACCTCGCGATCATCGGCGGCGGACCGGCCGGCATCAGCCTGGCGCTGGCGCTGGCGGACAGCGGGCAGAATGTGCTGCTGCTGGAATCGGGCGGGCTGAAATTCGCATCGCCCGATCCAGGCCCTCTATCGCGGCAGCGAAAGCGGCGTCGCCTATGTGCCGCTCGATGGCGGACGGCTGCGCTATCTGGGCGGCAGCACCAATCATTGGGGCGGCTGGTGCCGTCCGCTGGACGAGATCGATTTCGAAAGCCGCGACTCGGTGCCCCATTCCGGCTGGCCCTTCGCCCGCAAGGAGATCGAACCCTATTTCGCCCGCGCCCAGGCATTGGTGGAAGCAGGACCCTGGGTCTATGACACGGCCGATCCGGCGGCTGGTCCGATAGCGGCCCGGTGATCCGGCTGGGCGACGGCGGGCGTCTACACCAGCTGGTTCCAATTCTCCAAGACCAGGAACGGCATCCTGCCCACCCATTTCGGCGACGCGCTACCAGGACGAGCTGAAACGCGCGGCCCGCGTCACGCCTTTGCTCAACGCCAATGTCACCGGCATCCGGCTCTCCCATGACGGGGCCAAGGTGGACCATCTCGACATCGCCACGCTCAACGGCAACCGGCTCACCGTCAAGCCGCGCTATGTCGTCCTGGCGGCGGGCGCGATGGAGACCGCGCGGCTGATGCTCGCCTCCAACGAGGTGATGGCGGCGGGCGTGGGCAACGGCAACGACCTGGTGGGGCGCTTCTTCGCCGACCATCCCATTCCCCGCGATGTCGCCACGCTGGTCTGTTCGACGGGCGCTGCGCGCCTTTCTATGCCAACTATCTCACCTTGCCGAACGGCGCGGTGATGCGCGCGGCGCTCTCACCCAAGGCGCAATTCCTCCGGAGCCGGAATGTGGTGGGTTCGCTCACCACGGTCGAGAACGAGGTCAAGCTCGATCCGCTCGCCACCGCCGCGGTCGAGACCACCGCCGAAGCGTTGGGCGTGGACGCCTCGCGGGCAAAGGCCTTCTCGCTGGGCTGCGGCATGGAGCTTCTGCCCGATCCGGAGCGGCGCCTCACGCTTTCCGGCGAGCGCGACGCGTTGGGCGTGCCCCGGCTCAACCTCGCCATGACCATCACCGACGATGATTTCACCCGCTTCCGGTTCACCCTGGCGGAATTGGGGCGCCAGCTTCTGGCCGCCAAGAGCGGCATGCTGCATCTGAGCTATTCCACCCGCGCCGAATGGCTGAAGGCGATGGATTGGGGCAACCATCATCTGGGCACCACCCGCATGCACGCGGATCCCAAGCAAGGCGTGGTGGATGCCGACAGCAAGGTGCATGGCGTTGGCAATCTTTATGTCGCGGGCGGCTCGGTCTTTCCCACCTATGGCTCGTCCAATCCCACCATGAACCTGGTAGCCCTCACCTTGCGGCTGGGCGATCACCTGAAAAAGGTGATGGCATGAAGCGGCGCGCCCTTCTTGCCGGCATCGGCGCCGCGGCGGTGGCGGGGCTCGCGACCTGGAAATTCCATTTCTTCGGGCCGCACTATCCACCCACGCCTTATGACGACCTTCTGAACCAGATCACCGACCGCGCGCCGGCCAGCACCTTCGGCCAGGCCGCGCTCAAAGCCATGCCGGGCGCGAATGCGGCAAGCCTGGCGCGTCAGTTGCGCGGCCAAGGCACGCTTGCGGCCCGCGCCAGCGACGATCCGGCAAAAGGCCGCGTCACCGAAGTGTCGGGTTGGGTAGTGCCGGAAAGCGTGGCGCGCTACGCGGCGCTCGCAGCGTTGATTTGAGCCCCCTCTGGCCTTCGCAGGTTTGCTTTTGGCGCTCCGGCTCGCGCCTACGCGCCTGCAAGCGCTGCTACGGCCATCTCCCCCACCGGCATGCTCCGCATGCGCGGGGGAGACGGACCTAAAGCGTGTCTGATGCATGTAAATCCATCGTAATTGCCCGGCGTTTCGCCACGAAGCCGCCGCAATCGGCTCTTGAACCAGAACAAAAAGATACCATCTCAATTGATGCAAAAATGGCGCTCGAATGAGGCCATGAAAGCAGGAGCCGCTCGGAGGAGGGCTTGGAGATGACGACCGTGACCCGCCTTTTCAACAACCCGTTCTTCCTGGGCTTCGAGCCGCTGGAGCGACTTTTGGAGCGGACCGCCAAGACCGCAGGCGACGGCTATCCGCCTTATAATATCGAAGAAACCCCGGATGGCGGCATCGCCATTACGGTGGCGGTGGCGGGCTTCGCCAAGGACGATATCAGCGTCACGGTCGAGGACCATGAGCTGGTGATCAAGGGCCGCCAAAATGAGGCGGAAGCCAAAACGTTCCTTCATCGCGGCATCGCCGCCCGACAATTTTTGCGTTCCTTCATCCTGGCCGACGGCATCGAAGTCAAATCTGCCGCGTTGGAAAATGGATTGTTGAGAATCCGATTGGAGCGGCCCGACATCAAACCCCAAGTGAGGGTCATCGAGATTAAGAGTGGAGGCCTATCGTGAATGACATTTTCGAGAGCGAAGTGATGGGCGGCCATGGCCGCATCGCCTATATCAAGCCGACCGGCAGCGACGAAGCCCATCGTCTGGGTCTGATTCCGGCCAATGTGGACCTGCCCACCGGTATGAAGCTCTATGTCCTCCATGCCGAAGACGGCAGCGTGCTGGGCTTTACCGACGCCTATGCAAGCGCCTATGGCGCGGCGGTGCAGAATGAATTGACGCCGGTGAGCGTCCACTAAAGTGAGCGTGCGTTAATCTCGTCTCCAGCAGAGACGGCAACAAGCCAGCCGCGAAAGCGTCTGGCTTTTTTGTTGGTCCAAGGGTTAGCTTCGCGCAGGGAGAACCAATATGCGCGCGATCATTGTTGCCTTCGGCCTGTTCCTGGCGGCCACGCCATCATGGGCGCAAACGGAGCAACCATCGCCGCCGCCCGACAATGCAGCGCCTGCGCCCGCCGGCGACAGCGCTGTGCAAGCGCCTCCGCCAGGTGGTCAAACAACACCCGGTCAAACGCTCCCCGATCAAGCCGCGCCGGCCCCTGCCCCGGTGGCTGCGCCCTCCAATCCCTCCATGAACGGGCCCAAGCTGTTGATCTCGACCTCGATGGGCGACATCACCGTGCAGCTGGACGCCCAGCGCGCGCCCAAGAGCGTGGCCAATGTGCTCAGCTATGCCCGCGAAAAGCATTATGACGGCACCGTGGTCTATCGCGTCGCCAAGGGCTTCGTGATCCAGATGGGCAGCTTCCAGGCGCATGGCAAAGGCCGGGGCGTCCATCCCGGTCCCGTGCCGCTGGAATCCGGCGACGGGCTGCACAATGTGCGGGGCGCGGTGGCGCTGGCCCATGGCGATGCGCCCAACAGCGCCACGGCGGATTTCTTCATCGATGTCGGGGACAATACGGCCCTGGACAAAAGCGACAGTTCGATCGGCTATGCCGTGTTCGGCCAGGTGATCGACGGCATGGATGTGGTGGACAAGATCAACCAGGTGGCGGTGGGCGACGACGGCCCCATGAAAGGCCAGGCGCCGGTGAATCCGATCCTGATCAAGAAAGTGACCGTCATCGGCGACACGCAAGCGGCCCCGAAAGCGTCAGCAACGAAAAAGAAATGACAGCTCTGTACCTGGCGCGAGGGATTTTGGCCGATGAGCAGGAGCATCGCGCGGAGCGTGCGTAGGCACGTGAGCACGTGAGCACGTGCGACGCACTCAGCGGGCAAAAGACCCGCGCCCTTATCGAATTGATTAGGCCGCTTGGCTTGAAGAGCCGCCAGTTTGGTCGGTGAGAATCGCGTAGAGCGCTTCGGCGCTCTTGGCGGCGCGGAGCTTCTCGCAGGTCTGCTGGTTGCGCAAAAGGCGCGACACCCGCGCCAGCGCCTTCAAGTGATCGGCGCCCGCATTCTCCGGGGCCAGCAGCATGAACACCAAATCCACCGGCTGGCCGTCCACCGCGTCATAGGCGATGGCGCCTTCCAGCTTGGCGAACACGCCGGTGATGGAGGTGGCGCCCGCCATGCGGCCATGGGGGATGGCGATGCCGGAGCCCACGCCCGTGGTGCCCAGTCTTTCGCGCTCGATCAGGGTCTCGAAAATCTGCTTTTCCGGCAGGTTGGTGCGCGCACGCGCCCGCGCCGCCAATTCCTGGAGCAGTTGCTTCTTGTTCTGAGCTTTCAATGAGGCAAGCACCGCTTCGGGAGCAAGCAGGTCGGAGATGTTCATCAAGCTTCCCATTTGGGATTACGGGTCGCTTTCAAGGGTTCCGTCCCTGCCCCCGAAAAGCGGCGGGTTCATAGGCCGGAGTGTCCTGAAAGTCAAATCACCCTTAGCCCCGTGAAAATGAACGGTTTTTGCGCCTTATAAACTGCATTTGAGGCGCCTTCGTTCCACGGAAGACGGGATTCGCATCGCCTCCCGGTATTTGGCGACGGTGCGGCGGCGATATGCACGCCGTCCGCGGTGAGCAGCGAGACGATGCGGTCGTCGGAAAGGATTTCGCGCGCTGCTTCCTTCTCGATCATCTCGCGGATGCGGTCGCGCACCGCTTCGGCGCGATGCGATTCCGCGCCGTTGATGGCCTGGATCGAGGCGGTGAAGAAATATTTGAGTTCGAACAACCCGCGCGGCGTGGCGATGTATTTGTTGGAGGTGACGCGGCTCACCGTGGATTCATGCATCTGGATCGCTTCGGCGATGGTCTTGAGATTGAGCGGCCGAAGATGGCGCACGCCATAGGTGAGGAAGCTGTCCTGCTGGCGCACGATCTCGCTGGCCACTTTCAGGATGGTGCGCGCCCGCTGGTCCAGGCTCTTCACCAGCCAGTTGGCGTTGTTGAGGCAATCGGTGAGATAGGTCTTGCGAATCCTTGTCGCGCGCGGTCTTGTTCACCTTCGCGTAATAGCGCGAATTGACCAGGAGCCTGGGCAGGGTGTCGGAGTTCAACTCCACCAGCCAGTCGCCGTCCGGTCCCACCCGCACGAACACGTCGGGGATCACCGGCGCCACCGGTTCGGCGCCAAACGCCAGGCCCGGCTTGGGATTGAGGTCGCGGATCTCCGCGATCATGTCGGCCATGTCCTCGCCGTCCACGCCGCAGAGCGCGACAGAGTCCGGGAAGATCGCGCTTGGCCAGAAGATCGAGCCGGGTGAGAAGCTTGGCCATGACCGGATCGAGCCGGTCCTTGGCCTTCAGTTGCAGGGACAGGCATTCCGCCAGGTCGCGCGCGCCCACGCCCACCGGATCGAAGCCCTGGACCACGCCCAGGACCGCGTCCACATCCTCGACATCCGTGCCCAGCCGTTCGGCGATGTCGCCGAGTTCGGCGCGCACATAACCCGCCTCGTCGATGGCGTCGATCAGGGCCAGCGCGATCAGGCGGTCGTCGGGGGTGAGGGCTGCGATCGCCACCTGTGCTTCCAGATGATCCTTGAGCGTGCTGGCGCCGGAAAGCATGGTTTCCAGCCCGTCCTCGTCGCCGTCAAAAGAAGAAGCGGCGCCCGATTTGACATGGCTCCAATCGGCCAGTTGCGGTCCGGGGCCCAAATCCTGGGGCGCGGGCCGCTCCTCGCCGTCATACAAATTGTCCTGAGCGGACTGGTCCAGCTCGCTGACCTTGGAGAAATCCTCCCGCGCCAGGCTTTCGTCGGCGCGCTCGGAAGGGTTGTCGTGCTCCACGCTCTCGCGCTCGGGGCGCGGCGCAGATTTTCGTCGCGTTCGAGCAGCGGATTCTTCTCGAGCTCGGCCTCGCAATATTCCGCCAGCTCGATATTGGACAATTGCAGCAGCTTGATCGCCTGCTGCAATTGCGGCGTCATCACCAGGGACTGGCCCTGCCGGATCTCAAGTCTCTGCCCCAGAGCCATGATGTTGCCGAGCCCTAGAGGGAGAATTTCTCGCCCAGATAGACGCGGCGCACATCGCGGTCGCTGACGATGTCCGCCGGCGTGCCTTCCTTCAGCACTTGGCCGTCATGGAGGATATAGGCGCGGTCGATGATCTCGAGCGCGTCGCGCACATTATGGTCGGTGATCAGAACGCCGATGCCGCGATCCTTGAGATGGCGCACCAGATCGCGGATTTCGCCCACCGCGATGGGATCGATGCCGGCGAGCGGCTCGTCCAGCAGAATGTAGGAGGGATGGGTCGCCAGTGCGCGGGCGATCTCGACCCGGCGGCGTTCGCCGCCCGACAGCGCGATCGCCGGGGTGTTGCGGATATGGGTGATGCCGAATTCGGCCAGCAATTCCTCCACCGCCGCTTCCAGGCGGTCGGGATCGGGCTCGATCAGTTCGGCCGTGGCGCGGATATTCTGTTCGGCGGTCAGGCCGCGGAAGATCGAAGCTTCCTGCGGCAGATAGCCGATGCCCATGCGGGCGCGGCGGTACATGGGAAGGGCGGTGATGTCATGGCCGTCGACCTCGATCGCGCCGGTGTCGGCCGGGATCAGGCCCGAGATCATGTAGAAGCAGGTGGTCTTGCCCGCGCCATTGGGACCCAAAAGGCCCACGACCTCGCCGCGGCGGACCGACAGGCTGACCGAGCGCACCACGGGGCGCTTGTTGAAGCTCTTGCCGATGCGGGTGACGACCAGGCCCTTGCCGCCCTCGACCACGCGGGGGCGCGCGCCGCTGCTCTCGGCGAGGCCGTAATCCTGGTTTTCTGGGCTGTCATCGAATGCTCATACAAAAATCATGCCTGTTTGTGCTTAACGAACCCCTAATTCGGCTTTGCCGCCTTGCTTTCGGACGGATTGCCGGAGGGCGGCGGGGTGAAGATGCCCTGCACGCGGCCCCCGGTCTGGGCGCCATTTTCAGTGGCATTGGGAGCACCTGCGACCTTGCCCGCGCCCAGGGTGGCCTTGCCGGTGTCGAGATTGACGGTGAGCATGGTGCCGCGCATCACATCCTTTTCCTTGGTCAGCACCACCTGCTTGCCGGTCATGGTGACGGTGTGGGCGACCACGTCATAGACGCCATTGTCGCCGGTGACGGTGCCGCTGTTGGGCGAATCCACCACCACGCCGCCGCTGGCGAAGATCTTGTCGGGCTTGCTGTCCTTGCCGATGACGTTGAGGCGCACGCTGTTGGCGCGCATGCGCATGTCGCCCTGGATGACCACCACATTGCCGGTCCAGGTGCCGGTCTTGGCGTTCGATGTCGGCCATGAATTTGTCGGCCGAGATGTTGATGGGCGCGTTGGCGTCATGCTTGGACGAGAAGCGGCGAAGGCGCGGGCGACGCAGAAGCGGCGGCGGCAAACGCGGGCGTGGCGGCGAGAAGCAAAATCAGAAGCGCGCGCGTCATGTCTTCTGTTCCCGATCGATCGTCATGTGCACATCGCCTTCCAAGGTGAGCTGATGCGCGCCGCGGTCGTAATGGAAGCTGGTCGGCCGCGACCGTGCCCATCGGGCCCTGCCCGGTGACGGGATTATGGCCCATGACCACCCATTTCTTGAGGTCCACCGATGCCGCCTGGCTGTGCAAAGTATAACCGCTGTCGGAATAGACATCGATGCCGCCATCGAGCTGCAGGCTGCCCGCCAGCATGTCCACCAGCGCCGCCGGCGGCGTTGACGTTGAGCCAGCCATTGTTGTCCAGCGTGAGGTCGGCCTCGACTTTCCTCAGCTTGGCGCGCTTGGGATTCTTGACGTCCTGGATCGCGGTCTCGGCGGTGATGACGAAGGGATTGCCCTTGGCGTCGGCGCCGGTCAGATGCGGCTTGATCATGGCGAGGTCGTTCTTGATCGCGCCCAGCCGCTCATAGGTCATCGAGACCTTGTCGGGCTGGCGGGCGACGAAGAAGAAGGCCAGCACCGCCGCGATCACGGCGAAGGCGGCAGTGGGCAGCGCCCGCTTCATCACGCCCACGAACTGGGTATAGCGCAGCGCCTCCAGCGATGTGCTGCGCACGCGCGCCGACCAGTCGCGGCGCGGTTCGGTGCGGTCGCTATGCGGCGCTCATCCCAGCCCCGCGCGCAAGCAGTCATGGATGTGCAGGATCCCCACGGGCTTCCTGCCGTCTTCCGGCAGCACGAACAGGCGGGTGATCTTCTTCTCGTTCATGAAGGCCAGGGCTTCCGCGGCCAGCTGGTCGGGCCGGGCGATCTTGGGATTCTTCGTCATCACCTGGGCGCGCGCCGGCGGTCGAGGAAATTGTCGCCGTCGATATGCCGCGACAGATCGCCATCGGTGATGATGCCGGTGAGCGCGCCTTCGCCATCGACGATGCCGACGCAGCCGAAGCGCCGTTCCGCCATCACCAGCAGCACTTCGCGCATGCTGGCATCCTCGCGCGCCAACGGCAGTTCGCTCGCCCGCATGCATCAGGTCGGACACGCGGATCAGGGCGCGGCCCAGCGAGCCGCCGGGATGAAAATCGCGATACTGGTCGGCGTTGAAGCCCTTGCGCTCCATCAGCGCCACCGCCAGCGCATCGCCCAGCCCCAGCATCATGGTGGTGGAAGTGGTCGGCGCCAGCCCCATCGGGCAGGCTTCCGGCGCGCGCGGCAAAGCAGCTTCACATCGGCCGCCTGCATCAGGGTCGAGTCCGGTTGCTGGCGATGCCGATCAAGGGAATGCCGAAGCGCTTGGCATAGGTGATGAGGTCGGAAAGTTCCGCCGTCTCGCCGCCCCAGGACAGCATCAGCAGAACATCCTGGCGGGTGATGGCGCCCAGATCGCCATGGCTGGCTTCGGCGGGATGGACGAAATAGGCCGGCGTGCCGGTGGAGGACAGGGTGGCGGCGATCTTGCGGGCGATATGGCCGGATTTGCCCATGCCGCTGACGATCACGCGGCCCTGGGCCGCCAGGATGGTGTCCACGGCGCGGCTGAATTCGCCGTCCAAGGCTTCGCCAAGGCTTCTGAGGGCGTCGGCGGCATAGCGTCAGCACCCGCCCGGCCGCCGCGAGATCGGACGCCTGGCCCGGTTTGCACCGCCTTCAGTTTGGTCTTGATCGGCGCCATGTATGCCTTTGATAATATCAGAGTAAAACTTGATGGAGCGCCCCACCGCCCCGGGTTCCGCGTGGCTTTAGGTGATTCGCGCCCCGGATGCGAATTTCGTGCCAAATTTGGCCCATCGATGGAGTGCCCGCAAGTTAATTGGGGTCTGTATTTTGTCCCCATTTGTCTTCCTCGGGAGCTCGAGGAATTTTGGGAACTGAGCAGGAGGCCGCGCGGAGCGTACGGACGTACGTGAGCACGGCGCGACGAACTCAGTGCCCAAAAGGACCGCGCCTAATGCGCGAAAATGTCGATTTCTTCCCAGCCGGCCAGATCCAGCTCGGCGCGCGTAGGCAGAAAGTCGAAACACGCTTTCGCCAGATTGCGCGCGGCCTTCGCGCGCCAGCATCGCATCCAGCGCCGTCTTCAATTGCATGCAGATAGCGCCACGTCGTTGGCGGCATAGGCGAGCTGCTTCTCGCTGAGTTCGCCGGCGCCCCAGTCCGAGCTTTGCTGCTCCTTCGAAAGTTCGATGTTCAGAAGCTCGCGCACCAGGTCCTTCAATCCATGCCGGTCGGTATAGGTGCGCACCAGCTTGGACGCGATCTTGGTGCAATAGATCGGCGCGCAGACCTGATCCCAGATAGCGCCGGAACATGGCGATGTCGAAACGGGCGAAATGGAACAGCTTGGTCACCGAGGGATCGGCCAACAGCCGCTTCAAATTGGGGGCGGCATATTGGCCGGCGCTTGAACTGCACGGCATGGCAGACCCCGTCGCCGGCCGACAATTGCGCCAGGCAGAGCCGGTCGCGGAAGGGATTGAGGCCCAGGGTCTCGGTGTCGATCGCCACCAGCTTGCCCAGGTCAAGACCGTCGGGCAGGTCGCCCTGATGCAAATGAATTTTCATCTCTCCTCAAGTAGCAAAGCGGTAGGACATTAAAAAAAAGTTCTCAAATAACGAAGCGGTAGGACATCAAAAAAGCCCTCGTTTCGGGGCCAGAATAAGCACCCCCTCCAGCTAGAGCAAATTCCGCCCATGATTCGCTATAGTAGGGCGATGTTCGAGCGGGTGCGCGCACTCTGGCAGGAGAACCGGGCCGGTCTTGCCGGCTCGGTGTTGCTGCATCTTCTGTTTCTGCTGATCACGCTGTGGTGGGGCCTTTCGCATCCGGCGGTCCGCCAGCCGCCTCTGAATGCGATGCTGGTGGACCTGGTGGCAAGGCCCATCGAAGTGCCGGGACCATCGGGGGGCACCCATGCCATTCTGCGCGCCCCCCTGCCCGCCGCACCCAAGACCGAAGGCGTGAAACCCAAAGCCGTGACGCCGCCGCCCGACGAGATGGAAGCGCGCATCACCCGGATGGCGCAGCTGCGCGCGCCCGACACCGCGCTGCCCGCCGCCGACAATGGCGCGGGCTCGGGCGAAGGCAGTGGCGGCGGCTATGCCCTGGCCGATTTCGTGCGGGCGCAGATCTTGCGGCGCTGGTGGCCGCAACTGGACAGCGAGGCCAAGCGCGGCATGCCGGTGGCGATCCGCCTGAAGTTGTCGCGCGCGGGCGTGATCTCGGATGTCGAGATCGTGGACCAGGCGCGCTTCGCCAATGACAAACTGTTCCGCAACATGGCGATCTCGGCGCGCAATGCGGCGGAGTTGGCGTCGCCGATCTCCCTGCCTCCGGGCCACTATGACGCGATAATGGATATAGCCATCACTCTCGATCCGCGGGCTGTGCTTCGTTAGTTACTCCCTCCGGCCTTCGCAGCTTTGCTTGTGGCGCTCCGGCTCTCGCCTACGCGCCTGCAAGCGCTGCTACGGCCACCTCCTCATCAGCGCGCTACGCGTGCACGGGGAGGCGGGCCTCGACCGAGCTTCAAGATCAGATAGTTGCGAAAGTGGCGCCGCGCGCTTTGTCGATGCAGCGATGAAGAACGGGAATGGCGCGCTGACGGGGAAAGCACCCTCCGCGCGCTTGGGCGCGCGAAGGGTGGTAGGTCCTTTAAAGCGGCGTGTCCGGAAAGTTCAGGGTGCGCCAGAAATGCGCGGACGGGCTGTTGTCGTTGCCGAGCCCTTCCGGCGGGTTCTTGAAGTTACGGGCCACGATGTCCATGAACGGGTCCATCGTTATTTTCTTGCTGGAATCGAAGGCATAAAGATCGTTCACCGTGACCGCGCGCGCGGCACTGTACCATTTATGGCCCTTGGCATATTTGTACGCCGCCTCGATATGGGGCGGCGGCACATAATCCACACCGAAGGTGTGCCGGTAGAGATCGGGATAGACGTATCCAGCCTTCTCGTCAGGATAGAAACGCAGCGCCTGGTGATAGCGGATCGCGAAAGCGGTGCGTTCCGGCACATAAGGCGCGTACATCTGAGCGCCCCACCAGCCATGATCGGTCTTGACTAGGGCCTGCACCGTGTCGTGCAGGAAGCAGGCGAGAATGACCTCTTCATCGGCGCCACTCTGCATCGCCTTGTTCGCGCTTTGCAGGCAGTGCTGATTGGTGTTGAACCTGTTGATGTAGAAATCGGTCAAAGTGGGCTTCGCCGGCAGCTTCTTCAGGCGATCCACATTTCCCTTGGTATTTATGAAAACGCCGCCGGTACCGCGGCGGTAGGGTCGCGTTGTAACCTCCGCTTCCAGCTGGGCGACCGTGGGAGGCGGCACATCTTTCATGTTGTCCGACTCCGCGTGCATGTCCGAGGTCTCCCCGGGTTTGCCCAACCCGAGTTTCTGGCCCAGCGCGTCTTCCAGCGCGTCCGCTCGCGCCTCGTGAGTCATGGCGGCAACCGCGGCGGCTCCGCCTAGGCTATTGATGAATGTCCTGCGATCAAGTGATGGAAGCATCGCGATCTCCCCGAGGTGGTAAGCGTTATCATTCGCGAACTAACCAGATGGAGTGAGCCTACCCCCGCGCATGGGAGGTGTCCACGGCATTACCGTACCCCTCCGCCCTTCGCACGCTCGAGAGTGTGCTACGGGCACCTCCCCTGTCAGCATGCTGCGCATGCACAGGGGAGGCGGGCCACGGCCAAATTTTGACAAAAGTCAGGGCAAGTCCCTGGCGACCCGAAAGCCTGACAGGCTGGAATAGTCGTATTCGCCCCCGCCATCGGCCGCGCCGTTGCGCGAGGCGGAGCGGATGAAGATCGGCACATTGTTCCAGGAGCCGCCGCGAATCACATGTTTGGTGCAGTCGCCGCCCGCTTCCCAGGCGCTGCCGTCCTTGGGCGCGTCCACATAGTCGGGATGCCAGCAATCGGCCGTCCATTCCCAGGCATTGCCCAGCATGCCGTAGAGCCCGAACGGATTGGGATTGAAGGCGGCGACCGGCGCCAGCACGTCGATTGTCCCAGGCGCTGCCGCAGCCATTGCAATTGGCGTTGTCCTTGCCGATCTCGTCGCCCCACCAGCGCGCGCTGTTGGTGCCGGCGCGGGCGGCATATTCCCATTCCGCTTCGCTGGGCAGGCGATAGGGCCCGGCGCGATTGGCCAGCGTGGGATGGGCCGCTTTCACCTGGGCGTTCAGCCAGGCGACATAGGCCAGCGCATCCTTGTGATCGAGGCAGACGGCCGGCCAGTCCGGCGGCTCATTCTCGGACGGCGGATAGGCCAGAGCGGGCGGCCCGCACGATCTGCCAGCCCAGATTGAGCGTCTTGTTGCAGGGCTTGGGCTGGTAGCCGGTGGCGGCCAGGAAGGCCAGGAATTGCTTGCTGGTGACGTCATATTTGCCCAGCGCGAAGGCCTTCACCTGCACCACATGCTGGGGGCCTTCGGAATCGAAGCGGCCCGGCTCTGCGTCGGGGCTGCCCATCAGGAATTTGCCCGCCGGAATCGCCACCATCTGGCGGGCAGTCGGGGCATTCGGTGAATTCATGGGCCGCCGCGGTGGCGCTCGCGGCCAATCGGCGCGCGCAGCCGGAAGCAGCGCCAGGAGCGACAAGGGCAAGGAAAATGACAGGGCAGCGCGCATGGGCGTTTTGCGTGCCGGTGATATTCTGCGATCTCCCCCGCACCAGCATATACTGGGCCTTGCCAGTCCTGACCAGCACCCCGGAGATTAGCTCGATGCAACGATGCCCGTTTGCCCGTCCTGGCCGAGCTGGAAAAGAAAGTCCTCTGGCTGGCCAGCTGGACCATCCACAACGCCAATCACCTGCGCGACAATGACGACGGGCTGAAAGTGGGCGGGCACCAGGCCTCGTCCGCGTCGCTCGCCACCATCCTGACGGCGCTTTATTTCGCGGTGCTGAAGCCGGAGGACCGGGTCGCGGTCAAACCCCATGCCGGGCCCGCCTTCCATGCCATCCAGTATCTGCTGGGACGCCAGACGCCGCGAGAAGCTGATCAATTTCCGCGGCTACAAGGGCGCGCAATCCTATCCGTCGCGCACCAAGGACGGCGAGATGGTGGATTTCTCCACCGGCTCGGTGGGGCTGGGCGTGGCCGAGACGCTGTTCGCCAGCCTGGCGCAGGATTATGTGCGCGCCCATGGCTGGGCGCAAGGACCGCGCCACCGGGCCGCATGATCGCGCTGATCGGCGACGCCGAAATGGACGAAGGCAATATCTTCGAGGCGCTGCTGGAGGGCTGGAAACAGGGCGTCGAAAATCTGTGGTGGATCATCGATTATAACCGCCAGAGCCTGGACGCGATCGCGCGCGAAGGCCTGTTCTCGCGGCTGGAGGCGTTGTTCCGCGCCTTCGGCTGGGAAGTGGTGGTGCTGAAATATGGCGCGCTGCTGCAAGCGGCGTTTGCCGAGCCGGGCGGCGAGAAGCTGCGCGCAATGGATCGATGCCTGCCCCAACTCGCTTTATTCCTCGCTGCTGTTCCAGGGCGGCGCGGCGTGGCGCAAGCGGCTGACGGACGAACTGGGCGACCAGGGGCCTGTGAGCGCGCTTCTGGCGCAACGCAGCGATGACGAACTGGCGGCGCTGATGGCCAATCTGGGCGGCCATGACATGCCGAGCCTGCTGCAGGCGTTCGAAAGCCGCGCCAACGATCCCGCGCCCCACCGTCTTCATCGCCTATACCGTGAAAGGCTTCGGCCTGCCGCTGGCAGGGCCACAAGGACAATCACGCCGGCCTGATGACCGAAGCGCAGATGGCGGGCTTCCGCGCCGCAATCATGTGCGCGAAGGCCATGAGTGGGACAAGTTCGAGGGCGCTTGCCCTGCCGCACGCCGAGATCGAAACATTCCTCAGGCCACGTGCCGTTCGCGCAGGAGACCGAGCGCAAACTGGACGCGCCCGCACTGCCGATTCCCCGACACCCTGCCCCAGCCCAAAACGGAAAGCCTGATGTCCACCCAGCAGGGTTTCGGCCTGATCCTGGCCGAGATCGCGGCGCAGCGACGCAGCCTTCGCCGACCGCATCGTCACCACCTCGCCCGACGTCACGGTCTCGACCAATCTGGGCGGCTGGGTGAACCGCCGCAAATTGTTCGCCCGCGAGCATATGAAGGACATCTTCAAGGCCGAGAAAATTCCTTCGACCTATGTCTGGGATTTCGCGCCAAACGGCCAGCATATCGAGCTGGGCATCGCCGAGATGAACCTGTTCCTGCTGTTGTCGGCGCTGGGCCTGTCGCATCAATTGTTCGGGACAAGGCTGCTGCCGGTCGGCACGCTCTACGATCCCTTCATCGCGCGCGGGTTGGATGCGCTGAATTACGCCTGCTACCAGGATGCGCGGTTCCTTCTGGTGGCGACGCCGTCGGGCATCACGCTGTCGGGCGAAGGCGGCGCGCATCAATCCATCGGCACGCCCTTGATCGGCATGGCGCAGGACGGCCTGGCCGCGTTCGAGCCCGCCTTCGTCGACGAACTGGCGGTGATGATGCGCTTCGCCTTCGATTACATGCAGCGCGACGGCGAGGCCGAGCCCGACGCCCGCACCTGGCTGAGGGATGCCACCGGCGGTTCGGTCTATCTGCGGCTTTCCACCCGCCCGCTGGAACAGCCCCGCCGCGCCATGACGCCGGAACTGTCACGCGCCATCGTCGACGGCGCCTATTGGCTGCGCGAGCCCGGCCCCAATGCCGAAGCGGTCATCGCCTATACCGGCGCGCTGGCGCCGGAAGCCATCGCGGCCATCGGGCGGCTGGGCGAAGACCGGCGCGACATCGGGCTTTGGCGGTGACCTCGGCCGACCGGCTCAATGCCGGCTGGACGGCGGCGCAGCGGGCGCGGGAGAACGGCCTGGCCCATGCCTCAAGCCATGTCGAGCGGCTGTTGCAGTCCCTGCCCCGCCATTGCGGCATCGTCACGGTGCTGGACGGCCATCCCGCCACCCTGGGCTGGCTGGGCTCGGTGTTGGGCCATCGCACCCGCTCGCTGGGGGTGGAGCATTTCGGCCAGACCGGATCCTTGGCCGAGCTCTATCGCCATTACGGCATCGACGCGGACGGCATCGTCGCGGCGGTGGAAGCCATCGCTCCCGGCCGCCCCGTGCGGCATGTCAGGAGCGTGTGAGAAATGGGCAGTTCGCCTTGGCCGAGGCTTTCTTCCCCGCGCGGCAAAGCCGCTGGCGGGGGAAGATGTCTCTGAGCGCTTGCGCGAAAGAAACAGATGGGGGCTAGACGTAATCCTCTGCCAGCGTCTCATCCGCGCCGCGCGCGCTGGACATCGCGTTGAAGACGAAGCTCACCACGTAAGCCATCACGATGTTGACCACCAAGGCGATCAGCGCCGCGTAGCAGGGGACGGTCAAGCCGAACAGGTGCACTTCGTAGACCGCACCCTTGAAGTTCAGCGCCACCGCCATCCAGGTGCCCATCACCATGCCGACCAGCCAGCCCAACAGCAGGCCGGTGGAATGAAGCTGGCGCGGGGTATAGAGCGCCAACATCACCGACGGCAGGGTCTGGCAGATCCAGATGCCGCCCAGAAGTTGCAGGTTGATCGCGTAAGAGCTTTGCAGCGTCACCACGAAGATCAGGGCGAACAGCTTGGTTGCCAGCGACATCATCTTGGCCACCTTGGATTCGGTGGCCGGCGTGCAATCGGGGGCGATGAACTCCTTGTAGATGTTGCGGGTGAAGAGATTGCCGCAGGAGATCGACATGATCGCGGCCGGCACCAGCGCACCCACGCCGATGGCGGCGAAGGCGAGCCCCGCGAACCAGGGCGAGAAGGAATGGAGGAACAGGGCGGGAATGGCGAAATTGTTGCCGAAGATCCGATAGCCCTCGGCATATTCCGGCATGTTCTTCACGCCCGCCGCCACCGCCATCACGCCCAGAAGCGCGATCAGGGCCAGCGCGAAGGTGAAGCTGGGCAGCAGGAAGGCGTTGCGCTTGAGCACGCTGCGGCTGGATGACGAGAACACGCCGGTGATCGAGTGCGGATAAAGCCACAGCGCCAGGGCCGACCCCAGCGACAGCGAGGCGAAGGAGAATTGCGGTCCCAGATTGTTCGCCGTGCCGTGGCCCAGAAGCAGCGTGGCCGGGTTGGCGGCGGCGAAGATCTTGCCATAGCCGCCCAGTTCGATCGGGATCACGATCACCGCCGCGATCACCGCGACATAGACCAGGATGCCCTTGGCCACCGAGATGATGGCGGTGCCATGCAACCCGCTGTGATAGGTGTAGAGCGCCAGCACCACGAAGGCGACCAGGAGCGGCAGATCGTGGAAGGCGCCGATCACGGGAAGATTGAGCGTGAAATTCAGGCCGATGCCCGCGAACACGATCTGCATGCCCATCAGCTGCAGCGCGATATAGGGAATGGTGGCGATGATGCCGGTGGCGGCAACCGCCAGCGCCAGGCCCCTGGAGCCGAAACGGCCGCGCACGAAATCGGCGGCGGTGACATAACCATTCTTGTGCGCCACCGACCAAAGACGGGGCATCACGGCGAACAGGATCGGATACATCAGGATGGTGAAGGGCACGGCGAAAAAGCCGGTCGCGCCCGCGCCGGCGACCAGCGCCGGCACCGCCACGAATGTGTAGGCGGTATAGATGTCGCCGCCGAGCAGGAACCAGGCGATCAGGGTGCCGAAGCTGCGTCCGCCCAGGCCCCATTGCGCCAGGTCACTGACGTTCACGCTGCTTCATCTTGGTGGCGTAGAAACCAAGACCGGCGGTGGCGAAGAAAAGAACGAGAAAGACCGTCAACGCGACAGGATTGGCGGTCATTTTCTCTTCTTTTCTTCATAGAGATAGACGGGGATGGTGCAGGCGGTTCCCAGGAACGTCCACACCGTCTGGTACCAATAGAAGAAGGGAATGCCGAACAATTCCGGCTCGATGCGGTTGTAGAACGGCACCCAGAGCAGCGCCACGAACGGCAGCACCAGGAACAGATAGATCGGATGAAAGCCCCGGCGAGCGCGGCTGCTCGTCCATATCCTTCCCCTTCGATATGGAGACGCCGCCTTGTCCGGCGGCGTCTTTTTTATCGGCCTTCCGCTTCGCTGCTTGCGGCCGCTTCTTATTACTAAACTTTAAACTACGCGGGGATCAACCGCCATTGTTCACTACTTGACGTAACGCACCACATTCTTCTGCCCGACCTGGGCGCTATAGACCGCGCCCTTGCCGTCGGCCCAGATGCCCTCGCCGCCCGAAGTCGCGCTCGCGTCGGGATTGGGATCGGTGTCGGGGATGAAGGCGGTGACGATGCCGTCCTTGACGCTGCCGATGTGGATGCCGCGCTTCCAGCCGGGATGATAGCCATAGCCCATGGGCGAGCGGGATTCGGAATTGGTCGAATACATGATGTCGTTGCGGTCGATGAAGATGCCGCTGGGCCGCCCGAACTGGGTGAAGATCTGCAGCAGCTTGCCGTCCTGGTCGAATTCCTGGATGCGGTTGTTCCAGCGGTCGCCGACATAGAGATGACCTTCGCGGTCCATCGCCAGCGTATGCGCCACTTCGAACTGGCCGCCATTGATGCCGTGCTCGCCCCATTGCTTGATGAAGTGGCCGTTCTTGTCGAACTTCATCACCCGGGCATTGTGTCCGGGGCCGGCTTCATGGCCGTCGGAGACGAAGATGGTGCCCTGGGGCGTGACCAGCACCGCATTGGGTTCGTTGAAAGTGGTGGAATCGTTGCCGCTGGCGCCGGGCGTGCCCAAGCGTCATCAGCACCTTGCCGTTCTCGTCGAACTCGATCACGTCATTGCCCTTTTTCGCCGCGGCATCGACATGGCCGTCGGCGATCCAGAGATGATCGTGGCTGTCGATCCACAGATCGTGCGGGAACAGGATTTAGCCCGCGCCGAACGACTTGATGTAATTGCCCTTGGCGTCGAACTCGACCACCGGATTGAGCGGGCTGCCGACGCAATTGTTGGCGCCGCAACGTTCCGCCACCCAGATATGGCCCTTGCTGTCGCCCGCCACGCTGGAGCGTCGAGCCGAAATGGCGTCCGTCCGGCAGCTTGAAGAAATGCTCGTCGGCCACATAGGGATTGGGCTGGGTGCCGGGCGCATTGCGCGGATCGTTGGCGGTGGCCGACAGCACGCCCGAGGCCTTTTCGGCCGCGTCCAGCGCCGCCAGATCGGACGGCGGGAATTGCGGCGGACGGGCGCGCATGGCGCGCGCGGGCGCGGCATCGGTGGCGACGCCGGGGGTCTCGTTCTGGGCGTACTGCACCAGCTTGGCGGCGTTGGATTGCTTGCCGGGAGCGACGACAGCCGATCGCCTTCAGATATTCGGTGCGCTTGTCCAAATCCTTCTGGCCGGCGGGATAGCCATTGATCTTCAGGATGAAGGCCGAGATGTCGGCATACTGGTCGCGCGAGAGCTTGCCCGGCTGGTCCTGGGGCATGGTGGTGCGGATGCGGTCGAACAGGTCGCCCATCGTCAGCCCGATCCAGTCGGCGGTGAATTCCGCGCCGGTGAGCGCCGGGGCCTCGCCATTGCCCTGAGCGGACGAGCCGTGGCAGGGGGCGCAATTGGTGGCGAACTGGTCCTGCGCCGCGCGTAGCCTGGGCCTCGGTATAGACGCCGCTGAGGGTGGTGGTGGCCGACTGGGCCCACACAGTGCCGCCGGCCGCGGCCGAAAGGCAAAGAGCGGCCGCCAGCAAGGTGATCCTGTTACGCATGTGTTTTTGGTCCGTCCCTTGGTTTTATCGCCCCGGGGATATCCTCCCCTCGTATTTGGACAATATTGTGTCCAGCCCCGCCTTTATACAGGCCGGCAGGTTCCAGAACAGCATCCTGCCTGCCCCCTGTCGCGTGGTCATATACGCGCAGGAAACCGGTCCTGAGGCGCTTTCGTAAAAGAAAAACCCACCCATCCCGGCCGGGATGGGTGGGCGATTTTCCTTCAGACCCGCTTAGAAGTTGAACGAGACGCGGGCGTAGTAGTAGCCGCCATTGGGATCATAGAAGGCGCCCAGCGGGTTCTGGTAGACGTTGCTGTTGCCGGGCAGCTGCACTTCGCCGTTGGTCGGGTTGGGACCCTTCTTGCAGTTGGACGCGAGACCGGCCGTGATGATCACGCCCGCGGGCAGAGCAGCGCAGCTCGGCGCGGCAATGTTGATGTCACGGCCCGGATGTTGAACAGGTTGTTGGCGCCGATCGAGAACTGCAGCTGGTCGGTGACGTTGTACCGGCCTTCCAGGTCGGTGAGGCCGACACCCGCCTGGTTGTGCGGGATGTCCTCGCCGCCGTTGTTCGGGCTGGTGTAGCCGTGCTGCGGACCATAGTAGGTCTCGCGGAAGGTGGCGCCGAACTCATCCAGGCGTCCAGTCCGCCGTCAGGCCCATCTTCCAGTTGGCCGACGTGCTGTGCACGAAGCCGAACAGCTGCCGAAGGCGTGAAGAAGGTGGCGCTGGGATTCGCCGCCAGTCAGCACGCGCCGGAGCCGGCATCACGCGGCCGACATGCGGTCGTCGTTGTAGTTGCCGGCCAGGGTCCAGTTCACCAAGCCCGTAATCGCCGAAGTCGGTGGGATAGTTGAGCGTGACGTCCACGCCCTGCGTCAGGGTGGAGATGCCGTTCAGGAAGGCGGTGACGCCTGCCTGGGTGGCGGTCGGATCCAGCGTCACGCCGCCAGGGCGATCGCCGGATTGACCAGACGGCGCGTTGATGGCGCCGCCGGAGCGGTGACCGTCGCCGAGGCGGTGATGCGGTTGCCGATGGCGATCGAGTAGGCGTCCACCGTGACGCTCAGATCCTCCAGCGGATGGGCGACGATGCCCAGCGCTGTAGCTGGTGGAGCTTTCCGGCTTCAGGTTCGGCCAGGCCCAGCGATTGCGCCGCCGCGGAGTTGGCCGGGCAGCTGCACGGTGGCCGTGTTCGGGCGAGACGTTGACGGCGGTATAGAATTCTTCCGCCAGGGTCGGCGCGCGGAAGCCGGTCGAAATCGTGCCGCGGATCGCCCATTGCGGGTTGAAGTCGTAACGCGCCGTGATCTTGCCGATCTGGGCGTCGCCGAAATCGGTGTAATGCTCGGCGCGGCCCGCGACGTCGAGCTGGAGATGCCTCGATCGGCGCCAGCGCCAGGTCGATATAGCCCGCATAGTTCTTGCGGCTGTGGGTGCCGGCGGCGGTCGGCGCGAAGCCCGGGAAGGATTGCGCGCCTTCCTTGTAGTAGGAGAGCGGGTCGCCCGCGCCGATGCCGTAGAGTGTCTTCGCGCGCTTCCGCGCCGACCGCCACGGTCAGAGGCGACGCCATGCCGACATTGAAGGCATGGGTGGCGTCGATCGTGCCGGTCAACTGGCTGGCGGTGAAGCTGCCGTCGATAGAAATTCGTCGGCGTGGTGTGGGTGTCGATGAACAGCGAGCGGTTGCCCGAGTTCCAGGTATAGATCTTGTCGATGTCCTTGCCGTAGCCGACATCCGCGTCGACATCCCAGCCCGCGACATTGAACTTCATGCCGACATTGTACTGGTAGTCGTCTTCCTTCAGCACTTCCATGGGACGGAAGCCGTTGGGGTAATAGACCAGTTCCGGCGTGGTGCCCAAGGCGGGCTCGCCGGTGGCGGATGGGCAGCAGCGCGCCGGTTCGGGCGTTGATCAGCGTGGCGCTGAACAGATTGCCGGCACTGCCCGGAGGAGATGATCCGGCCCGTGGCCGGGTTCAGGCCCGCGCCCGACGTGCCGGGAGCGGCCGCTGAAGCCATTGGCGGTATCGAGCGCGAAGGGACCGGTGCACGATGCCGGTGCACGTGCCATTCGCGGTGCTGGAACCGGTGTTGTAGCCGTTCGGATTGGTCGCGCGAGCAAGGCTGGTTGGAGCCCATGGTGGCGATGATCTGGTTCGGCAGGCGGTCATTTTCGTACGACTTGGCGAATTTGTGGCCGATCGTGCCGAAGGCATAGAGCGAGAAATTGTCGCTGAAATCATAGCCGGCATTCAGTTCCGCCATCGTCAGCTGGTATTCCGGGTTGCCGTTGATCGGAGTTGGAGCGCGGATAGCCGGTCACGCCCGGGCAGGAAGTTGTTGGGAATGCCGTTGCCCATGCCGCCGAGAGGTTGGCCACGCCATTGGCGCCCACGCTGGTGACGGTCTGCTGCGGCACCGGCTGCCCTGGGCGTTGACATAACGATTGTCGGCGCCGCCATACTGGGTGAAGTTGCTGTACTGCTTCTCGACCGTGAAATTGACGAAGCCCTTGTCGAACAGGGGCAGGCCCATATTGTAGGACACGTCGTACTTCTCGCCATTGCCTTGCCGCGAGCTGGAGCCGCCGCGATTGTAATAGTCGCCGACGGTGGCCGAGAACTGGCCGCCCGAGGACTTCTTCTTGAGGATGATGTTCACGACGCCGGCGATGGCGTCGGTGCCGTACTGGGCGGCGGCGCCGTCCAGCAGCACTTCGACGTGATCGATCGCCGCCGCCGGGATCAAGGAAAGTCGGCGGAGGAGCTGCCCGCAGCGAAGCCGCCGGAATCGACATGCAGGTTGCCGGTATAGTGGCGGCGATGGCCGTTCACCAGCACCAGGGTGTCGTTGGGGGAAAGGCCGCGCAGCGCGGCGGAAAGCGTCAGGTTGGCGGTGTCGGCGCCGATATTGCTGCGCGGTGAAGGAGGGAACGGTCTGGCCCAGCTGCCTGGCGCAGATCGGTCGAGCCGGTGCCGTTGGTCAGGGCGTCGGTGCCCAGCACGGTGATGGGCGCGGCCTAGTCGGCGGCCGTCATGCCCTGCACGCGGGTGCCGGTCACGATCACGGTTTCGCCATTGCTGCCGCCATTGTCCTGGGCGAAGGCAGGCGCCGCCAGCATGGCGAAAGCCGACACCGACGCGCCGACCAGCAAGGAGTTTTTCAGATTGAGCACGTTGGATAGTCCCCTAATTGGTTGGTTTTCTGAACGTTATTTCTGGATTTATCCGAGCTCGTTTCATGACGAACGAGTCACATTTCACATTGTTAGGCGGAAATAAGCAGCCTGGATAGGTAGATGTCACTATACGCAAAGTATATGTTTTATGGGACAATAGCCTAAAAACCGTTGCCGGCGGAGAAAAAGCGTATGCGGCCATGACCGGCGGGGAAAGTCTGAAAATCGCCGAAATTACAGTCCTCGGCAAAGCCAAATTATCACTTACTATATCAACGTAGATAGAGAGATCGTTCGGACCGGATACTGGCTAGTCCAAACCGAGGTACAGTGCTTCTTCGGCAACAGCAAAAAAAAAAGGCGGATGGCTTTCGCGCATCCGCCTTTTTCTAAGATGTCAGAAAAGTCAGTTGGCTTTCTTCACCGCGATGAACTCGATCTCGACCAGCGCATCGCCAGCCGGCCAGCGCCGCGACTTGAAAGGCCGCGCGGGCGGGCTTGTTGGGCTGTTCGGCGGTGCCGAAATCCTTGAACCAGGACGAATTCATGCCGGCGAAATCCATCTTGCCGCCCTTGTTGGGGTCGCCCGCCAGGAAGACATGCGCCTGGACGATATCGCCGAAGGTAAGGCCCATCTTGGCCATCTGGGCCTTCAGGCTCGCCAAGTGTGGCGGCGGTCTGTTCGGCGGTGTCGGCGCCCTTACCGGTCGAGCCGCTGATGAAATAGGTGTTGTAGCCGGCGGCACCATCGTGGAGCTGGCGAACGGCGCCTTCGCATTTTCCTGGTTGTGCATCACGTCGGCGGCGATTGGCGCCGG
Organism: uncultured Alphaproteobacteria bacterium; assembly: GCA_963766265.1. Taxonomy (GTDB): domain Bacteria; phylum Pseudomonadota; class Alphaproteobacteria; order Micropepsales; family Micropepsaceae; genus Rhizomicrobium. Next base: position 890,816 of record CAVXYX010000004.1, on the reverse strand, counting down.
AGACGAAAAGGCCGAGCGCCCAGTACCGCGAAGAGACCCGTACTTCAAGAATTTGTTCATGTCGTCTTTCCTCTCTGAATGTATGGATTCTTACGGCCGCGCCGCCTTCACGTCGGCGGGCGTCACCTTGTCTTTATAGTTGTTGCCGAAATGGGTGCGCACATAATTGACCACATCGGCGACCTGCTGGTCGGAGAACATGCCGCCGAAAGCCGGCATCGCCTTCTGGCCATTGACCACCACCGAGATCGGATAGCCCGCCACTTCCAGCTTGGGGTTCTTGGCCAGCGCCGGATACATGCCCGCGCCCACCGCGCCCTTGCGCGTTGCGGCATGTGGCAGCCCTGGCAGACATTCTTGAAGATCGCCTCGCCGCCCTGCTCGGTGAAGCCGCCGACGGCCGCCGCCGGCGCCCGCGCCTTGCGCAAAGGCAGCGGACGAAGACAACAGGCCCGCGATCAAAGCGGACCCGGCAATATGCACCGATCGATACATTTTTCATCATCCCCTCCGAATTTTTTCAGGCCGCCATCGACGCGCTGATGCAGACGCTTGATTGCGTCCAGCGCCGACACGATCGCGCCTTCCTGCCAGGCGCCCAGATGCGAGGCATGCTCGCCGGCCAGCACCATGCGGCCGTCGATGGCGCAAAGCGCGTCGTAATTCTTGGCGCGATTGTCCTCGGTCCATTGCGCAAAGCAACCCAGGGTGAAGGGCATGCGGTGCCAGCCCACCGAAACGCCGTTCTCGAATTCGGTGCGGTATTGCGGATGGATGTCCGCGCCATATTCGACCACGCACTTCCCATGCGCTCTTCCGGCGTCATGGAGGTGAGTTCGAAGGCGTGCGGACCGAACGTGTAGGCGCCCAGGATCGACGCCCTTCTTCTCGGTCATGAATTGCGTCGACGGATAGGAGATCAGCGCGATGGGCTGGTCGGTATAAGTGATGCCGCCATAGATGCGCTAATCGTCTTCCCACCAGCGGCGCTTCATCTGCACGCCCGCCTTGAAGCCCGCGCTGTAGGACAGCGAGTTGATGGCGTTCTTGAGCGGCGCGCCGATCTGCATCGGCACCTGGCTGAGGATGGTGGTGGGAATGGTGTTGACGCACCAATTGGCCTTGGCGGTCTGCGACCGCGCCGCCCTTTTGCGCATCGACATAGGAAACCGTGACGCCGCTGGCGTCCTGCTTCACTTCGGTGACCTTGCAATTATACTTGATCATGTCCTGCGGCAGCGCGCGCACGAAGCCGGCGCTGATCCGGTCCATGCCGCCCACCGGCTGGAACATGGTCATCTGGTATTCATATTCATGGCCGGTCAGCAGGCCGGTCCAGAGCCGCGACTGGAGCAATTCGCTCATCGCCATGGGCTCGGAATCGGTGGGCTGCCAGCGACAGCCCGCCGCCCGGATCCACGTCATAGCCGCGATGATTGGAGACCGTTGGCGCTCTTCTTGTATTCGTAATTCTTGTCCAGCGCGCCCCAGGCCCGCAGCGCCTGTCATCAGCATTTCGGCGTCTTCCTTGGTCACCGCCTGGTCGAGCTTGCCCTGCGGGGTGGTCTTGGCCAGCAGTTCGGAGACATAGCCGCGGAAATCGCTTTCCACTTCGCGATAGCGCTTGGGCTTGCCGCCGAACGCCTTGGAATTATGGATCATCGCGTTGTAATTGATGATCGAGAAGGGCTCGAGCGTCACGTTGAGGCGCTTGCAGTAATCGAGCAGCGCGACATGGTGATAGGGAATGCGCATCGGGCCGGGATTGACGTAGAAGCCCGGATCGAACTGGCAATGCTGGGTGAAGCCGCCCAATTCGTTGACGGTGTCGCCGCCGCGGATCGAGATGTTACGGCCGCCCGCCTTGTGCTGATATTCCAGCACCTGGACCTTGTAGCCGGCGCGGCTCAATTCCAGCGCCGCGGTCAGGCCGGCAAGGCCCGCGCCCAGCACCAGCACCGAAGCGCCCTTGGGATCGCCTTGCAGATTGATCGGGCCGGTGTAACCGGACTCGCCCGCGATAACCGAGATCGGTCATCGCCTGGTACATCGACCGCGCTGCCCGCGGCCATGCCGATCATCTTGAACAAAGAGCGCCGGCTCATGGGCGCGAATATCTGATCCGCCATCCTTCTGTCCCTAATTCCCCTGGGCTGGTGCGAGCAGCTTCGCCGCTCCGTGTTTTCGCCGCCATTCTGCTGGACGGCGGTTTTTGCAGGCGCATCGCGACAATTGACGACAATTGTCTCGCATGAGCCCGGCGGGTTTCTAACGCAAGGGCAGGAAGGGCGCCAGCCCGGAAAAAGGCAGCGCGGTCGCAGGGATGCAGTGATTTTCTGTACAAAACGCCAGCTAATGCGTCAGGACAAGAAAGGCTTCGATCTTGTCGGCGGCGCGCACCAGATCGGCCAGCGACGGCGTGCCCATCTTGCGCATCACCTGGGCGCGATGAATTTTCACCGTCACTTCGCTCAGGCCCACCAGCGCGGCGATCTGCTTGTTGATCTGGCCCGTCACCACCAGCTTCATGATCTCCCGCTCGCGCTTGGTGAGCGAGCGGTAGCCGATTCATCACGCCGGAAACCTGTTCTTCGCTTTCGCGCAGCGCCATGTCCCTGCGCAGCGCCGCCTGCACGCATTCCAGCAGCTCCTGCTCGCGGAACGGCTTTTGCAGGAAATCCACGGCGCCGGCCTTCATGATCTGCACCGCCATGGGAACGTCGCCATAGCCGGAGATGAAAATGATGGGAATCCGGTCCTTCTGGGCCACCAGCCGCTTCTGCAGCTCCAGCCCGCTGGTGCCCGGCAGGCGGACATCCAGAACCAGGCAGCCAGGCGCCTTGGCATCGCGCCGGGCGAGGAATTCCTCCGCCGACCGAAAGATTTCGACCAGTGTGGCCGACCGACGACAGCAAGTTCGTGGATGGCGTCGCGGACGGCGGCGTCATCGTCGACCACAAACACTATCGGTGTTTTGCCCAGCCTGCCCCCCAGGATGAATAGCACCTTCGGATAGGAGCTTCGACCAGCCTTCAGAAGTCCTGGCAAGTAGTATCTTACGTCGTAGCAATTTACATGCGAAACCTGTGATTTCGCAAATAATCAAACTATACCAGCGTGTTAGATGCTTTCCCGGGGGTAAAATCGGGGGAATGTATGGTGCCAGAAGAGGACCCTCATACTCAGTCCAACATCTTGTTGTGGCTAGGCTTTTCAAGTTCGGTCGGGAAAAAGACCCCCAAAAAGGCCCCAACAAAAATTGTGCTCAAAATCATCAAATCCAGCCGACTTAGCCAAGTTTCAGTTGGTCGGTTGTCGTGAAAGGCTCCGGCATCCGTCCCCGAGAACCTGCCGAGCTCGGTATAGATGTGAGCCGGTGACACCCTGCAAGAAGCTCGTGCCGCGCCGAGCGATCGTCGGCACCACTTGCCCCGGGCCATGACGCCGCCCAGGCGCGCGCCTCGAATACCATGTTGAACGGGCCCTGCGTCGCTTTATGCACCTTGGTGAAACCGCCATCTCTGATGACTTCGGTGAGCCTGGCTTCGCCCGCTTGCGCGCCTAGGCCTTCGCCCGCCTGCACGCTGGGCCTTCGCCCACCTCCAGATCCAGAGAAGTCGGCCCACAGTTCATGGTCAAGATGTCCGGCCAATAGGCGGACAAAGACGTTGTTAACCATTACTGGTTACCCTCTGGAAACCTATTAATCGTGCCAGCAACAAGCCGGCGCGGCTGGCGACGAAAAGGGGCTCATATGCGCGTACTCCTGATTGAAGACGATAGCACCATCGCGCGCAGCATCGAGTTGATGCTCCGCAGTGAGGGACTGAATGTCTACACCACCGATCTCGGCGAAGAAGGGATCGATCTGGGTAAGCTTTATGACTACGACATTATCGTTCTTGACTTGACGCTGCCCGACATGTCGGGCTTCGACGTGCTGAAGGCGCTGCGCGTGGCCAAGGTGCAGGCTCCGATCCTGGTCCTGTCCGGCAACGCCGTCGTCGAGGCCAAGGTCAAGGCGCTGGGCTTCGGCGCTGACGATTACATGACCAAGCCCTTCAACAAGGACGAGTTGGTCTCCCGTATCCAAGCCGTGGTGCGTCGTTCCCAGGGCCACAGTCAGTCGGTGATCATCACCGGCAAGCTCACCGTCAATCTCGACGGCAAGACCGTGGAAGTGGATGGCCAGCAGGTGCACCTCACCAGCAAGGAATATCAAATCCTCGAGTTGCTCTCGCTCCGCAAGGGCAACACCCTCGCCAAGGAGACGTTCCTCAACCACCTCTACGGCGGCATAGACGAGCCTGAAAACAAAATCATCGACGTCTTCATCTGCAAGCTGCGCAAAAAGCTGACGACTGCGCTCGATGGCAAAAATTACATCGAGACGGTCTGGGGCCGCGGCTATGTATTGCGCGATCCAGAGGATGGCGAACGGGCCGCCGTCGCCTGATCTCTCCCGACGGGGTCATAAATCTCAGCAAGTTCGTGTCTCGGTTGGCGAAGCTGCGCGTTCAATTTGTAGCCCCTCCCCTTCAAGATTTTTTTGCGCGGTTTTTTCTCGTAGCTGCAAAACCGAGCCGGTAAAATCTCAACACGATCACCACCGAGCCATTTCCGCGGGATGGTTTTTTTCGGCCGCGAAGGAATGTGAAAACTCCCTACTTTTGTCGCCGCCTCGATGGCTAGCTTCGTCAGGTCGCGCTTATTGTCGATATCGCCGCCTGCACCGCGGGCATGAACTTAGCACGCCCGCCATTCCGATCAGAGCCCACCAACGCAATTGTAACTCTATGCTCGTGGCACAAAACTCCGCTGGCACTCGGCGTCCAGGGCTGCCGTGCCAGAAATCATTATCATCCACAACCTATGGTCATCTCGGAATGACCGTTGGAAATTCGTGTCTGATAAGTTCGAAAAACAACAGGCTTGGGGGAAGATCATGGCGCTCAAAATGATTGGCTCGGGGCTCGGCCGGACCGGGACCAAATCCTTGCAGTCGGCTTTGAACATTCTCGGGCTCGGGCCCTGTCACCACATGGTCGAGGTGTTCGCTCATCCGGAAAGCATGAGCCTTTGGGTCGAGGCGGGCGCCGGGCGGCCGGACTGGGACACCATTTTCGCGGGCTATGGTTCGATGGTCGATTATCCGGGCGCGCATTACTGGCGCCAACTTGCCGCCTATTACTCGGACGCCAAGGTCCTGCACACGGAGCGTAATCCCGACAAATGGTTCGAATCCACCCAGGCGACCATTTTCGCGCCAGGCTCGATCGGGCTGCGTGAAGGCCCGATGGCGCCATTCTTTGCTAGTTTCACGCAGGATTTTCGCGCGTATATAAACGACCGCGACTTCATGACCGGCTACTTCCGCCGCCATAACGAAGCCGTCAGGCAGACCATCCCGCCCGACCGCCTACTAATCTATGAAGTCAGTCAAGGCTGGGGGCCGTTGTGCGCGTTCCTCGATGTCCCGGTTCCCGTTACGCCCTTCCCCGCTGAAAACTCGCGCGCAGATTTCATCGCGCGGAATTTAAAGCCGACGGCATGAAGACCGGTCCGTTTTCGCGGTGCGAAGGCGGATGAACCTGTCGGGCGGACACGTTAGAGTAATGCACTTCCGTTGAACCCGCATGGAGTTCTCTCCCGCTCCGTAATGGAGGGTACAAGACCGTACGAACTGCACGGAACGCCACATTAAGTGTCGGTCCCCCGACGCCCCGCCCCAACTAGGGGCAGAACCCAAGCCACTGCGCGCGAAGAGCCCGTTATGGGTTTTCTGGCAGTTGCTATGGACTAGTCTGCAGTAACCTGCGTTTCATAGTGGGAATGCTGGCGGGGGGCCAGATTGATCCCGATATATGAGGACTGCAGCGAGCCACTTCGCTTGAGTGGTTTCGGCGGTTTGGCTTCGTCGGCGATTTGGGCGGGAGCCGTGGCCGGGATCTGGCCGTGACCGCGCAACCCATACGCGTCGCTGTGCTTGATGACGATCCCAGCATCCGAAGGGCCCTCGCCCGGCTACTGACGGCGGCGGACATGATGGTGGACACTTATGAGGCAGCCAGCCATTTTTTTGACTCGCTGTCGCGAATAACGCCGAATTGTCTACTTCTCGATTTTCAAATGCCCGAGATGAGCGGCCTGGATGTTTTGAAATATCTCGAACGTCAGCATATTCACATCAGCACCATTGTCATCACGGGACATGACGCAGCCGGCTCTCGTGAAGCCTCTCTCAAGTCCGGAGCTGTTGCCTACCTGCTCAAGCCTTTGGATGCGGAACAATTGATTGACACGATCGTGAATGTTCCAGGTCGTTCATTCAGTCGAACACCCTCCTGCCGCAGTTCGAGTCCGCGCGGCGTTATTCGTCGCCACCCATGGGCAAACTAACGCGGAAGATTGTCCCGCAAGGCTCGTTGGCACAGACCTGCAATCTTCCGCCATGCGCCTCGATGATGACCTGGCAAATGGTAAGTCCGACTCCGGTGCCGGCGGCCTTGGTCGAAAAGAACGGCTCGAAGATGCGGCCGCTATTCTTGTCCGCTATCCCGACGCCCGTATCTTCCACGGTGACCGCGATATCGGAAGAGCCTGCCACGATGCCGGACGTGACCCTCAGCACGGACGGGCGGCCGGCAACGCCGCTCATCGCCTCCAGTGCGTTGGTGACCAAATTCAGGAACACCTGATGCAGCTGGCCGCTATCGGCAAGTACGGGCGGAAGGTCATCATCCAAATCCGTTTTGACGATCACGCGTTGGAGGCGCAAGTCGAGTTCGACCGTGGCGAGCACATCCCGAACGACCTTGTTCACGTCCAGCAGTTGCCGGTCGTGCGTGCTTTTCTTGAACATCGTCCGGACGCCGCCGATAATCTCGTTTATCCGGCTGCCCGTCTGCGACGATATCCGAAAAGGTGGCGTGTACTTCCTTCAGATCCGGTTCGGGCCTGGTCACCTGGCGCAAGCCCGCGCTCGCATTTGTCATCATGGCCGTCAGAGGTTGCTTGATTTCATGTCCGATCGAAGCCGCCATTGCGTCCATGGCGATCTGCCGCGCATGGCGAGCGCCGCGCCGCTGGATGGTCGACCTGGCCAGATTTGCATAGAGCGCGGTCTTTTCGGAAAGAAAGAGCAGCAGGACGATGTATGTGGCCACCATCTGAAATATGCGCCCGGCATACCAGCCAAGGCTATAGCGGGAACCCGCAAGATGCCGCCGAGTGTAAGCTCGAACAGCCACGTACAGCACATGACCATGAGCCAAAGATCGAGCACGGAACGTCCCCTGCGCCATAACAACATGAATGCGATGACGTTCAACGCGATGATCGGTACCAACAGGGAGAGATGCTTTGATGACCGTTGAAAGCGATCACGCAAAATAGGCGGCAGGATTTCGTCATACGCGACAATGGCCCAGGTCAGGCCGCACACGATTGCGGTGACCAGCGCAATGCTCAGAACAATGGCCAAGCCGGGTGAGTGTTGACATATATCTGTCGTCTCGCGCGAACCCCTGACAAGCATGGCGGTGATCAAGACCAGCGGCGATCCCAGATGCCAGCATGCCGAGAGCCATGCGGCGGTCTGCAGCCCGGCGCCCAGAAGGCCGGACGGCGCAAATACTCCTGGAAATGTCAGCGTATAGGAGACAAAAATCAGGGCGTTAAACAAATATCCGGTGGCGAGCACCAGCAACCATGTCCAGCGCACGACCCAGAACTGGGCATATGATCAAGGCCGCGGTAATCAAGTCTTTGATGACCATTACAGTCGCATAGATCGGAATGAATGCGGTGATCGGTGGCAGCTGGAGATGTGCGTAGGGCGCCGTTATGCAGAATATCGCCAGCAACCCTGCCATGACGCCGTAGGCTACCCGGCGCTGCAGCCTTGATGGCGGTCGCGCTGCCAGGAGCAGTTGCTGATCGGATGCTTCGTACAGACCTACCCCCCAAACGAAGTTGGAAATATTGTAGTACCAAGGGCCTATCTTCGAAAGCCCACCCGCGAGTGGCTGGGACTAGAACGTTAGCGTAGCAGCAATCATGTCCTAGTAGCCGTGGGAGATAGCGTCTTGTGCAGTCGGCCATTCGCATGCGCATTCACGATATGCCCGCTGCGTCGATACGGAAGTTGGCGATCCTACAGGGTTTGTGGCCCGGACGCGACCAACGGACACACGTCTTTATTTTGTGCTTCGAAAACGGCACATTGATGTCTGCAGGCGACACGCAAACGCGCTACGACTAAATAGTGGACCGCGTGACATAGGGGCGTGGGATGACCTTTAAGATCTTGTCGCTCGATGGCGGCGGCCCATGGGCTTTGATCCAAGCACTCGCGCTGGGTGATCTTTTCCCTGGAGCGTCTGGACATGAGATATTAGGTCATTTTGATCTGGCGATTGCAAACTCCGGAGGCAGTATCACCCTGGCGGGGCTGCTAAAGAATTTGACCCCAACCCAAATATGCAACCTGTTTCTCGATGCAGGTAATAGAAACAAAATCTTTCAAAGAAATCAGTTTTTTCCAATACCTGGTCGATAAGAAGGTTGGCGTTGGACCAAAGTGGAGTACGGCAGGAAAGATTGCAGGACTGACGGCGCTTATGGACGCCGCCCCCCTGCCCAGCATTGCCGATGTGAAGATGTCCGCATTGCCTGATCTTGTTAGGGCCACTACCGGACGCGATCTGCAGGTGATAATCACTGCGTTTGAGTATGACTTAACGCGTGAGATATTTTTTTCAAGCGACCAACAAAGCGTGTTTTCGACATTAGGCACATTCGAGCCGACGCTCGCGAATGCCGTCCATGCATCAAGCAATGCTCCCGTCAATTATTTTAACGCTCCCGCCATCTTCGGGTCGGTTTACGATCCAACCGATGTGCATCGGTTCTGGGACGGCGGGGTTGGGGGCTTCAACAATCCCGTTCTTAACGGCGTGGCGCAGGCGCTTAGCCAGGGCTGCGTTGCGGACGATATTATGGCAATCAGTATCGGGACTGGTACAGTCTGGCGCCCGCTCGGACCTCCAGATGCAGGAGAGAGCGAGGAACTTTTTCATTCGATCGACAATTCTTCCACAATTGGTGACATCAAGAAGCTGGCGGAGTCAATTTTGGATGACCCGCCCGACGCCGCAAGTACTAATGCCCATTTCGCAATTGGCGGATCGATTCCATCTCGCATCATACGGCTCAACCCATTTATAGCACCCGAATATTCAGCCGGCGCTTGGATCCTACCTCCCGGCTTCTCCAAGTTTCATGATGACGGCGACCCCGCAGCACCTATTGGCCCTCTTGTCGCGTTCACTTCCTTGCGCGATATGCCAATGGACGCGACGGATCGGAATGACGTCGAGCTAATCAATCAATTGGCGATGTTGTGGATCGGAGATCAAATACGCAATCAACCCATTTTGCATGACCAGATCACTTCTGCATGCCTATTCGGGTATGATTATTATTCAAAGGGGAAGAAGGCAGCCGTTGCTTTGAGCATTTAAATTAACGCTTACGGACGCTACCGGTATTTCGCACCGATTCTCCGATAAATGTCGCTCTTTGTGGGAGGGGATGTTGACCGCTAACAAGTCGGCGCGATCCCGTTCGTGATCGGGCGGACGCCATGCCGATGGAGACCGTAACCATCCTATGGAGCATCGCCGCGGGCGTCTCGATTTCGCTTGTGGGGTTGTAGTGCGGCCGCGTGGGCGGTCAACCCGCGAGACCAAACAAACCTGATGCTGTGCATTCTCGGCATTGCGGCAGCCGCATCGGCTTATGTCGAGCTTCGCCTGATGCACTCAGCGAAGGCCGCAGAATATGGCGAATGGCTGCGCTGGTACCATCTGTCGATCTTTCTTGCCTTATAGGGCAGGTTTTGTTCGTTCACTTCTATCTCAGCACGACAGGCTGTGGTTGATGTGGTCATCATCCTTGCGCTGCACCGTCGTGCTCGTCGTGAACTTTGTAGTTCACCCGGACTTCAACTTTTCGAGCATCGTTAGTTTGCGCCACTTCACGATGTTCGGCGACCAAGTAGCGGCCATTGACCGAGCGGTCACACGCACTGGCTGGCAGCAGTTTGCATCGGTGAGCTTAGTCTTGCTGTTAGCATATCTCGTAGATGCTGCGGCTCGGAGATGGCGGATAGGAGGGCAAGGTTCGAGACGCCAGGCGCTAGCAGTCACCTTAGGTATGACGGCACCCCTGCTATGCGACGTCGGATACGACCAACTGCTGGCGTTCGGTGTTTTGCAGGCACCCGTGTCCAATCTTCCTTGGCTCTTAGGCGCCTTGATGACGATGGCCAGCGTGTTGGGGCGCGATGTCGTCATCAGTAGACGCGCACTGAAACAATCAGTTGAATTACAAAATCAATTGGCGCGTGCGGACCGCATTAATATTATGGGACACTTGGCGTCTTCCGTCGCACACGAGTTAACGCAGCCACTTACAGCTAACGTGCTGAACGCAACTGTCGGGTTGGAATGTGTGCAAGGCGATACATCGGGTGCTAAAGAACTGCGTACAATTTTGGGCGACATCAAAGGCGATAGCCAACGCGCCGCCGAAGTAATCGCCAGAATACAAAAGTTCTTGAAGCTCGAAGCTATTGAGTTGCACCCGCTCGCGGTGGACAAGGTCTTGCATGATGTCGTCTCACTCATTGGGGCAGATGGTACCTGCAACGGTTGCATTGGCTCTCGATATTCCGCCGGGGTTGCCGAATGTGTTGGGTGATCGAGTTCATTTATCGCAGGTTCTGCTCAATCTTTTGATGAACAGCATCCAGGCAATGCGATCTTGCCCGCCCCACACAAGACGCGTGGCTGTCGAAGCACGGGCCGGCAAAGGTCGAGTAGAAAATTACAGTCCGGGATACCGGTCCCGGCATACCAGACGACATCGCCGATAAGATCTTTGAACCCTTCTTCACGACAAAGTCAGAAGGGATGGGCATAGGGTTGGCGCTTTCCCGTGTGCTCATAGAGGCGCACGGTGGCCATCTGTGGGCGGACCGGACAGCCAAGCAAGTTGGCGCTGTCTTTCGGTTTACGCTCCAGCAGGCCCCTCTCCCGAACTAGGCTTAAGTCGATCTTCAAAATGCGGAAGTAAAGAACTCGTGGTGGAGCTGTCCTTCCCTGCGGTATCACCTCCAGCGGCGGCGTCTCCAGTCGATGTCGTCTGACGCGGTGCTGTCTCTAGCATTGTAGTCGGCGACCTCGCCGCGAGGCACAATTGCCGATCGGATCCTCCGTAGAAACTCCATCCCAACGAAGTTGAAATTAGTGTAGTACGATGTGCGCGCCCTCGAAAGCCAAGCAATTTCCCCTCGACGGCTGGGGTTAGAAGGTGAGCGTGGCAGTGATGGTATCCTCGTAGCCGCCGTCGCGGACGCGCTGTCCGGATGGTATCCGGCCGTACACGGGCAAGGTCTGAGTCAAGCCATTGCCGGTCCCGGGTACCGTATCGGTGCCAACATGTGTTGCCCCAAACGACTGTGCGCGCGGGATCTGTGAAAAGTTGATAGTCGAGTTGAGAAAGCACCGGGGCCAGCCATGCTGCGGCGCGAGACCACCGCTCCGGGAAACTTGCCCCCGTCGAGACCGACGTTCCATGGTGTGGTTGTCCGTGCAGGTCAATTGGATTTGGGATTGCCCATCCAATTGGGTCTGCGTGTAGCTCCCAAAATTCAAATTCGTTGCCGATATGCTGCAAGACTTCTGACACATGCGCCGTGACCTGAAACGAGGTGCTGACGTTGGGGACGCCGGTGCCAACATAGCCAGTGTTGCGATGATGATATCCACATAATCGCCGGCCGCGGGCTGCGCCCGGGACTCAACCCTTCCGTATACCGGGAGCGGGACGATGGCGACTGGATCGTTCCCCTAAGCCGATCGTGCCGGTCACAACGTTGGTGCCAAGGGTACCGTCACCCCAAATGCTCGACAGGGTCGTCTGGCTGTAGAGATTGTAGGGAAGGGTGTTCCGGGCTACCGGCCATTGGCATTTGGCGGGGGTTATACTGGCTGGCTAGCGCCTGCGCTCAGCCTATCACATAGTCGGGACTTCCACGTGCCCACGCAGCTGATGACGATCGCCCCGATGGCGGTCAAATCCGTCTTGCGACACCGACTCCCCGAAGGCGACACCGGTCGCGGAAAGTGTGCAGAGCTGCGCGGCGTTGGCGGCGGGCCCGGAGAGAAGGAACAGGAGAGCGGCCAATGCGATCTTCCGGATCATGGCTGCACCTCACAGGCCAATGGCCCAATGGACGGGATCTTTCCCGCAACATGCTGGTAGTCGAACCCCAAGATCGCAGCGCCGCCCGTCGGGCATTTCGACGCTGACCTTGTTGTGTGCCTGCAAGGTCGACGAAATAGGCCTCTCCGTCGTACCCGACCGGCACCTTGACGCCGGTGGACTTGCAGGGTGGCAACGCTGCCGAAGGGAAGCGGCGCGCCGGCCGCATCCGTCAGCAGCAAGAGGGCGCCATTGCTTATCTTGATCGGAAACTTCACGACAACGCCCGAACGATCCGGAGGGCCGCACCTCGCGCGAAGAGTAAGGCACCGTCGCATCGAGTGGCGCGTCGAGAGGATCGATCGACAGATGATTGATCTCGAAGGAACGCAGATCGGGCACGAGCAACTGGCCGTCGGAATCCGTGTGTCCCGGCATAGCGATTTTCCTGCTGGACCCCGATCCCTCCAACGCCATTGGTGTCCACCACGGCGAAGCTGTCGTCGATCTGGTTGGACATGAACACGCCGCCATCCACTAGCGGACACGGCGCCCTGCGCCTCTGCCTGGACCGTCGTCTGTTTGCCGAACTGGTCGACACCGGCCGTGACCAGCGCCAAAGGCGATTTGTAAGTCGACCTGGGCGAATTCGTGATCCGGGTCGTCGAGGGCGCCGAAAGCGCGATAGCCCCACTCGCCCACCGTAGTCGGCCGATTGCGACACCTCCGCCTGGTAAGACTGCGTTCCCGATTGCGACTGGAAGCTCGTGCTTGCCGTGGTCCGGGATCCGAGCGGGATGGTGATGCCGATCGATACGCCGTTGGAATTTCGGTTTGCGAAGTCATGGAAGGCGTTCGCGAACAGTGAGACGTTTCCGATCCCCACCGAATAGCTGCCGTAGACGATATGAGCCTGCCGGTCCGGCTGAATCAAGAGTGACCCCGATGACGAAGGCGGCGTGGCGGCAATGACGTGATTCCGTCATGTGCGAACTCGTCCCCGCGCTCAACTCCCGTGTAAGCAAGGCCGAAGGATCCAAACCGTCCGAGCGACAGCCCGACATTCGCATTCATCTGCAGCCGCGGGACCGGATCGCCGTTCAAGGCCGCGATGTCCGCGAAGTCGTGGCTGGCAAAAATCGCCGAAGCGCCAAAACTGAAGAGCTGCGCAATGTGCTGGATGCCGGCCGCAATCTGCAAGCCCGCATGATCCGGAGCCAGTGCTGCCCGCGATCGCAAAATTTGCGACGGCAAAATTTGCGATGTTCATGGCGCCGCCCACACCCGCCATGAAGAGGCCGGGATATCCCTCGCCGTGGGCCTCGATCGTCAAGTCCGCGTTCAGCCCCCGCCGATAGGTGAGAGCGCCTGCGAGCGAGCCGTAATCATTGCTGACAGAGCCCCAGTCGCGCCGCACGAAGCCGGCCTCGGCCGAATAGGTCTGAAGTGCCGGGGCAAGCAGATCGGGGCTGGCATAGAATGGCAGTTCGGTGGTGACCTGCTGGCCAAGTGCGTTCGTAACGGACATCGAGATCGTGCCCTCGCCATTGACCAGGGGAAGTTGGGTCACCTGGAATGGACCCGGTTCGACTTGGTGTGAGAGGACCTGGCTGCCGTTGACCAGCACATCCACCGTAGAGGGAACGGCGACCGAACCGTCCAAGCGCCGGCACCGGAAAAGTGATCAGATCCGGCCGCATCGAAAAATCCGAGGTCACCTGAATCCCGCCCAGGCGCACCGCGCGAGTCCACGGCAGAGATCCGCTGATGAAATCCCCGGCGCGATAGCGCCGCATCGTCTCGGGATCGGAATAAACATAGGTCGAAATCGAGACGGATGGCCGGGCTGTTGGCAGTGGTGGCAGAATCGCGTATTGGCATAGGCCAAAAGACCAGAGGACAGCACGCCCCATGGCGAAAACGCCCGCATGTCGAACAGCCCAGTTGCCGGAGGTGCTGACCGTCGACGGAATTTCCGAACAGATCGTAGTTGAGCGTCAGCCCGGTGCCGCTTTCGACCGCATATGCGCCGTCCGGAGATGCCCCGGCGTTCAACAACTGCGGCAACAGGTCTTTGTCTGCCGCCGTGACGTAGAGTGTCTGGGTTGACTGGTCGATGCGAAACGCAAAATCGTGCAGAGCCGGACAACGCGACGAGCCCTTCCTTCGTCGCGCCTGTCGATTCCGGAACCCGGAATCCGAGGCTGCTCAACTCCTGTCGCCGCGCAAAGAGGTGGTGCCGTCGCGCAGGACAAATTCGCCGATCCGGTTTGTGGGATGATTGTTGACGACGACCGCGAGAAGGAGCGTTTGATCGTCGTCGGCGGCGAACCCCGATGCGGGCGCAAGCGTGAGCAGGACGATGATGAACCCCAGGAGTGTCGCTGGTGCTGCATGCGGGGGGTCACGGGCCGCCATCGAGGCGGACCTGCTGGTCGATAGGCTCCGCCGTCGCCGAGCGCCGTCAGCCGCAGGACTGTCACCCGAAGCAGGCATAGAGACCATCGGGCTGGATACTCCAGCGATGCTCGCCGCCGGCAAGGACGTAGGGCGGCGTGTCCGACTTCAGCGACAGAGTGCGCCCGTCGGCAGTGTGCAGCGCGATTTCGCGGACGGACTGATGGCGCGTGCCGTCATTGACTGCCACCAGCCACGCCTGCGTTCCTTCCTTGGCGATCCGCCATTGCACATGCGGCGCGGCAATGCCCGCCGGCTCGGCAAAAACCGGGATCGAGAGACGCAGTGCGACATGCACCACGCCCGCGCTGGGCCGGCGGCGGAAGTTCGTCGATCAGAATGCGATAGGAGAGCTCGCGAGTCCTGCGGCGCCCGGCTCAAGACCATTCTTGCGATCTGCGTGGCACCCGGCGCGATGGTGCCCAGCGGCGGGCTGACCAGCAGTTCATTCGTGCGGACAAGCTGGGATGTCCCCTGCGTGACCTGCCTGCCAGGCGAAAGCGCGAATCTGGAACGAGATCTCATGGTCGCCGCTCATTGGCGATGGTGAGCGTGGCGGCCGCCTGGCCCGGCGCCATCACGACATTGACCGGGCTGATCATGATTCCCTGCGCCCTAGCACCATGAGGGATCGCGAAAATCCCGAAAGCGAGTGTTGCCGCCAGTGACGAAGGCCGCGTGATTTCGATGACGCATCTTCAAGACCCAATTCCTTCGGGAAGGATTGGGCCGCTTACGATAGACGCGGAGCGCCGCCTGCAATTCGTGGGAAAAGTCAGAAGGTAAGGGTGGCCGTGATGGTGTCACTGTAGCCCCCGGCTGTAACGGTAGTCTGCAGCGCAGGTATTTGCCCGTAGGCGCCAATTTCCTGGACAACGCCCGTTCCCGTGCCCGTAACCGTGTCGGTGCCGACTGTTTCGCCCCAGTTAATGGTGTGAGCCGGATCCGAGAAAATCGCGTAATTGAGAAGGACTGCTGCGCCGTGTCATTCACCATTGCGCGGCTCGTCACGTCCGCGCCGTGAAGTCCTTTGTCGAGCGCGAGTTCCCAGGTTGCACCGTTTGTGCAATCGACCTGGATGTTGGACTGCGCAGTCAACGGCGACGCCGCAGTTCTGGTCATACGTCGCGAAATCAAGAGCGCTCGCGGACCACCGTGCAGCTCACCGCCACGTTCGCGGTGACCTGAAAGGTTGTCATGACGGTAGCGGCGTCCGACTGGCCCAGCGGAAATATGGAGGCGACGCGCCAAGAGCAGACCGGCTTGCCGGAAGTGCGTGCGAATAGCAGGCCTCCTCGAAGACGAACGCGCAATCGTTCGGCAAAGCCACTAGGCGTTCAATTGGACCTTGGTCCAACTCCAGATTTCAACTCCTCTGGAGACCTGCCATTGAGCTTTGCGGCGAGATCGGATGAGATTGGACACAGTGATGCACCATCGTGCGGCTTATGGAGAGGCCTGTGAGCCAATATTCGTCGCGGGACTGATGGTGAGGCCATCGGCCGTGAAACTAGCCTCAAACCGGCACGGTAATGTGCTTCCCACCGAAGACCGATTGCCAGCTCTCAATTTCACTTACGACAATGTCGTCCGTCGCGTGCGCCAGATCGGAAACACGGTCATAGTCGAGCATCTCTTCGGGCGCAGCAAGGAGCAAATTGATCCGCTGATCAACTGCACCAAGCTTTTCGGCAGTCACTTCGGAAATGGCGGCGAACCGTTCAAAATCGCCGAAATAACGGATACCTGCTACGGCGGCGCCCACCGTGGGAAGCATCACGCCTGCCAAGGTGAACCATTTGGACGCGTGAGACACATATTCGCTGCTGAGGAGGTTCATCGCGTTTGCAACCAATATAGCAAGCCACAGCGTCACAGAGATGACTGCAAGCAAGAAGGACAATCCTGACAGGCGATCCAAATTTTCATGGACCTTTGTCAGCCTTTCCGCCTTGCAGACATGATAGTCGCGTTGGCGCTTGATATGCATGTCCAGCAGGTTTTCCAGCGCGGCCCGCAGATAGCCGCTGGTGACGGTTGCGTGAGGAAGGCCGATTTCCCGCAAGCTATGCCGGGCATACCATTCCGGCCAAGACGTGTCCGTCCCTTTTGGCCATCTGCCGACCGGTCGGGCCACGCCGAGGGCGATCAAAATCGGTGCGTGCCGAAGGTATTCCGCCACCCTCCGGGTCTCGAACCAACGTTCGTGCCAGCGCCTTCTACGACCCAACCAAGTGATACTTAGGATCGCGACAAGCAGAAGAAACTCCATGGCGGCGAAAGGCCCTTTTGCGTCAGTGCTCACGAAAGGCAGGTATGCCGCGCCCGAGATGACCGCGGCGGCCGAAAGAACGAAATTGGCAGTCATGCCGCCGCGGTAAAGGTCGGACAATCTTGCCGAAACGCCATCGGCCCATGCAAATCGGCACAGCAGCCTCGCTTCCACCGCTTCCGGCAGGTCTGGGTCACCGTCGGGCAGGTTTCGGAGTGCGGCCAAAATCGCCGCGCCGGAGCCCTGGCCGATGGATTCGGGGGGCTCGTAGCTTTGGCGCAGATTGCGCCACGGGTGTGGTTCGCCCCCAAATAGCGCCTCGATCCGCCGATAGGCGTGGGACAGCGGATGGCTGCGCGGCACCCATGCCTGCTCCTCAATGAAGCGCGCAGGGCTTCGAGCGCCGAGTGGGTCCGGGACCGCTGCGCTTTCTGGTGGCGTGACCGCCGCCCGGACCAAACGCGTGAGGACGAGCGTCGATTTCGGCTCGCGCTTGCATGGCCGCGTCCGGAATCAATTCCGGGGTGCTCAAAATCCGCCAATCTTCCGGCGCATGAGCGTCAATCCACAGCACCGGGGCCCCCAGAGAGAGGGCGACACGGATAGTATGGCCAGCGCCACCGACAGGAGAGCGGCCGGCGCCGTCCCAGACAGCCACCAACTAGGTCCGATTGCTCGACCATCACCCGGGCGGCCAGAGCAACGCGTTCGGATGCCATGGCGTGGAATAGTTGGGCTTTTCTGGCACTTTCCGGCGCTTCCAATTGGGCTAAAAAACAGGTCGTTATTAGGGCATCACGGTCCGCCAGTTCGAAAAGGCGGGCGGAAACGGCCAAATCACTCAGGGCTTCGGAGCGCCTTGAGTGTCGGGATCGGATGCCGAACCGCCGGCCACAAGCATTCTGGCATCATTGGTGGTCGTTGGCCGCGCATTGATGGCAGTATTGAGTTTGCGTCCGAAAGGCAGTGGCGCGACCAATTCCCAGCCCCGTCGAATGGCGCTGCGCGCGGCGATTTGGTCGGTACCATCCGCAAGCAGAGTATGGAGCCGGGTAGGCAACGCCTCGTTTCGGTTAGCGGCCCCGTCGCCTAAAGCTGCTTCTATGATGTCGAACACATCTTCGAGTGCCGCCGTAATGCGGGCGCGGTTGGCCGCGAAGGTGGGATTGGCTTCATGATGGCCCGTGACGCCGAGGGCGAAGCGTGGACGTGGAAATTGTGGCGCAGCGGGGGGCGCGTCCAAGTTCATGAGGTCCAGGTGCTCCGGGACAAATCTCAGGAACCTTACGATAACTTGGGCTAGGACAGGCGATTTATCGGGTCGGTACGGTTCACACGGTCACCCCGCGCCCCGGTTCTCTTGTCCATGCTGTCATCGACCATGGCGCTCACCCTGATGTGTGGCGTTAGCTTACTGGAACCCGAGTTTGCGTAGCAAACTGGAAAAGTCCGGATTGGGACGAATGAGGTCTAGCAATGGGTCCTGACCGGCCAGAAACAGTCCCGGATCACGCGCCGTCCAGGCCAAGTTCAGTGCGGCGATGGCAGCTTGGTCATCCCCCCACTGTGCCCGCACCTCTGCCTGCTGGTACAAGCCGTTGTCCCCGAGTTCGGCAACAAGCCGGGCGAAGACCTGGCGGGCCTCCGGCTCGTTTCCGCGCCGCTGGGCGACAATCGCCAGGCCCGGCAACTGGGTGTCCGGGCTAATCTCCTTGCGGAAAGCGGCCTCGGCCTCATCCAGTTTGCCCATCATCAAGAAGGAATAGCCACGGTAGCCATTCACGTTGATCATCCGAGGATTGAGCGCCAGCGCACGATCCATCGAAGAAATAGCGTCGGTGTAGCGCCGCGCCACAAACTGAATAGAGCCAATATTCCAATAGGTCCGGGGGTTCGGGGATCGAGATCTCTCGCCTGGCCGATTGCCGTTTCGGCGTCGTGCAGCCGTCCGGTATGTGCGCAATAAAGCGCATAGCGGCCCAGCACGTCAGGGTCATCCCGGCCGAGGGCATAGGACTGTTCGTAAGGGGCGCGGGCGCCCTGGATGTCAAGACGGCCGCTGACCAGCGCGAACGCCAAGGCGGAGTGGGTATCGGCCAGTTCAGGCGCCAGAACAACGGATTGCCTGGCAGCCTCGACGGCCTCATCGCGGAGAAGCTGCGGTTTGTCTACCGCCGCCAACTGGTTGGCGATGGCGATCAAGGCCCTCGCACGCGCTGCATGGGCAGCGCCGAATTTCGGATCATGAGTGATCGCCTCCTCGAAGTGGGCAAGGGCGGAGCGATCCGTATCCGCGCCCGCCGCCAGCGCGAAGTCGGCGCGCCCTCGATGATGGGCGTCGAGCGCCGCGCCTCGGTTCGTAGGGTCACCCGGCTCACCGGCTCTCTTGTCCATGCTGTCATCGACCATGGCGCTCACCCTGATGTGTGGCGTTAGCTTACTGGAACCCGAGTTTGCGTAGCAAACTGGAAAAATCCGGATTGGGACGAATAGGGTCGAGCAACGGGTCCTGACCGGCCAGAAACAGTCCCGGATCACGGGCCGTCCAGGCCAGGTTCAGTGCGGCGATGGCACCTTGGTCATCCCCCCACTGTGCCCGCACCTCTGCCTGCTGGTACAAGCCGTTGTCCCCGAGTTCGGCAACAAGCCGGGCGAAAGCCTGGCGGGCTTCCGGCTCGCTTCCGCGCCGCTGGGCGACAATCGCTAGGCCCGGCAACTGGGTATCCGGGCTAGCCTCCTTGCGGAAAGCGGCCTCGGCCTCATCCAGCTTGCCCATCATCAAGAAGGAATAGCCACGGTAGCCGTTCACGTGGGTCATTCGGGGATTGAGCGCCAGCGCACGATCCATCGAAGAAATAGCGTCGGTGTAGCGCCGCGCTACAAACTGAATAGAGCCGATATCCCAATAAGTCCGGGGATTAAGAGGATCGAGATCTCTCGCCTGCCCGATCGCTGCTTCAGCGTCGTGAAGCCGTCCGGTGTATGCGCAATAAAGCGCATAAGGGCCCAGCACGTCGGGGTCACCCCGACCGAGGCCATAGGACCGTTCGTAAGGGGCGCGGGCACCCTGGATATCAAGACGGCCGCTGACTAGCGCGAACGCCAAGGCGGAGTGCGTGTCGGCAAGTTCAGGCGCCAGTACAACGGATTGCCTGGCGGCCTCGATGGCCTCATCGCAGAGACGCTGTCGTTTGTCCCCCGTCCCCAACTGGTTGGCGATGGCGATTAAGGTCCTCGCACGCGCCGCATGCGCAGC
This sequence comes from uncultured Alphaproteobacteria bacterium, assembly GCA_963766265.1. Lineage (GTDB taxonomy): Bacteria > Pseudomonadota > Alphaproteobacteria > Micropepsales > Micropepsaceae > Rhizomicrobium. The sequence goes on along the minus strand of CAVXYX010000004.1, from coordinate 870,561 downwards.
GCCGAATTTCGGATCGTAAGCGATGGCCTCCTCGAAATGGGCAAGGGCCGAGCGATCCGTATCCGCGCCCGCCGCCAGCGCGAAGTCGGCGCGCCCCCGGAGAAAGGCGTCGAAGGCCGCGACATTCGTGGTTCCTACCGCTTGCTTAACTGGGGTCGTCCTGGCGACCTCGCGGGTAAGCGCCGCGATGACGGCAGCCGCAATCTCGGTTTGCACCGCAAAAATATCGTCAATGGTGCGATCAAAAATCTGCGCCCAGCGGCTGAAACCCGACCGTCCTTCAATTAACTCGGCACTCACTCGAACGCGGTTCGCGGCTAACCGGACAGTACCGTCTAGGAGAAACGCGACGCCAAGCCTCCTGGCGATGGTCTCGTCATCTTCGCTCTTCGACTTGAATACATCGGAAGAAGCCTGGCCAACGACATGCAGCACCGCATTGCGGGCCAACGTCGCGCGCACCTCGGCCGAGAGACCATCGGCAAAATAGTTCTTGGCGGAAGAGCCACTGATATTGGCGAAAGGCAATACCGCGACCGTATTGGCTGGGGCCTCACGCGCACTGAAAAATCCGGTTCGCCAACCTATGGCCGCCCCCCTAGCACCGCCGCGGCGACGCTAGCCAGGATGACGGGACGTCGCCCAATTTTTCTTACGTGCGAGGTCGGCGGTGGAGGCGGTCGCTCGTGCAGTGCCGCCACTGCTTCAATAAGCTGCCGCATCTCATAGCTACCGGCGTGACGGCCGGCTCGGGAAAGATCGATCGTCTGAAATTGTCGAAAACCCAGGGGCGGCGTGGTGCCGTCCAGGCTTAGCGGAACAAGACAATGTCGGTCCCGGCCTTCGGTGGCTTCATCATGGACCCAGTGGGATTGGATCGAGCTTTGGGACCACAGCACGATAATGGCTCGCGCACTGGCCAGCGCAGCAGCGGTCGTCTCCGAGAAGCGCTCGCCGCCGGCAAGAAGACCGTCCCACCAGACTCCATAGCCCGCCTGTTGCAGCACGTTGATGATCGGCCGGGCTTGCTTCTGATCTTCGCGGGAATAACTGAAAAAGACGGTGGTGGTCGCCGCCCGTGAAGGTCTTGCCTCGTCTTCTTCTCCCATCTACCTACGCACCTTGCCTGCTCAATATCACCCTTGGCATCCGCTGGATTGCCTCTGAAGCCCCAGCGCGTCATCGAACTCTCTGGACCGGCTCACGCCTTGTGAGAGCGGCTTGACTCGCTGGCAAATCAAATAGTTCAGATGATAACAATCAACATTAGGTCTCGATGGCGTTCGTGCGGGGTTCAGCCCCAATATACTATGCCACCTGCAAACATGTCGTTGGGCTTCTCCGCGAACAACAGGGTCCGTGAGAACTAGGCCGAGCGCGAACAACACTAACGCGACCGGCAATGCCGGGAATAGCTGCACTGCGCCGGAATAACTCGATGGCGACCGCCTTAGATACCGGCCGCCCCTGGTCTCCATATTTCGGCTAAATATGGCTCCCGCCTAGGAAAGGGCGACATTGGCCCTAGGACCAATGCCACAGCTACTTATGGCAAAGACCGTGTCTCTAAATCGTGCTATATCCCGCCGCCATGATCGAGGGCCACTTAGCCTCGCTTAAACAGGCCGTGGAATCTCAGCACGGCGGCAAAGCCACGTTTGTTCAGGCTGTCCCGGTACATGAAACTCAAAAGGGCCGGACGGTTTGGAACAACGCGGTGCAAGTCTTTGATCTTGCCAATAGCCCCACCGGCGCGACCCGTGCCTATGCCTGGTCGTACGGGCTCCCAGACGGAAAGCGGAGGATGTTTTCCGTCCTACACGCGGGTCCCGTGACCGGCCCGCGCGAGGCTGTCAGGGCGATTATAGCGACGGAAGCGACGGCGACAAAATGACCAGTGATGAATTAGATCGGGTATGGAGCCGCTCCGTAGCCGAACTGGCGGTATTCCGTTTGCGAGACGCCAAAATTGTTGCGCAGGCAGACACTGAACGAGCAATGGAGATCACGGCTGACGAAATTTTGATGCGCCTGGCGCTTGGCGACCGCCCAAATCCAAATTAGGCCGCTACCGGTTTGGTCGCAGTGATGCGTTTTGAAACCGCGTCTGCCCGTCAAGACAGGTAGTTCGCTGGTTTGGATACGTCCCGCAGGGTGCCGAGGTGATCACTCCACCTCTGAACCATTCGGACCCGTTCGGAGTCGCTCATCCCGGAACGCTTCGGCTCCCGCTGGGCGATGGATTGCGCCGCTTGATACTGGCGATCTGGCCCTGCACTATGTTCTTCAATAGGGCCGGGAAATTCTCGTCCATCCATTCGCGGATCACAGGCTTTAGCCGTTCGATCATCATTTGAGAATTAGTTTGCAGGTGATTCTCCAAGAGCGGTTCGAGGCTCTCGGAGACTGTGCGGTCGAACACAGTTTCGATGCTGCCACCGCTGCGCGAAGGCGACCGCTCGAAAATGCCATCCGCAGTTTCAACCTTGCCCGGCGCGGGGTCTTCTGACCGAACAGTAAGCACTTCAGCCTGCGGCTGCCTTTTGACCAATTCGACGGTCAATTCCAGGACCTCCTCGGTGCCTTCCTCGCCGGGTAGCGGGACTGGATCATCTGAAAAGGCCTCTGCCCCGGCGGCGACAGCTGCAGGGTCGGATTTTCCCTGGCCGATAATCCTTTGAACCGACGCAAGTATCTCCTCCAAGGTGGGCTCGTCGTGTGTCTTGGACATGGACCGTCATCCCCTGTTTCACCCACCGCGATGCTAGACTGGCAAGGTTCCACTAGCAAAGCCGGCTTTATTACCGTAGCCCGGCATTGGACCATCCTGAGACGCAGGGCGGGCTCGATTTACAATCTAAACATTTTTTTTAGAACGCGGCTGTAGCCTTCATCGGAGCACTCTTTTCGAACCGGGGGCCTATTTGAAAACGCAGAGATATTATCGGGACCGGGCCGCCTACTTGCGCGGGCTCGCCAAGGATACTCCCATCGAAAAGTTGCGTGTTTCATGTCTTAAGTCCGCCGAACAATTTGATTTGCTTGCCAAAATGGCGGCTGAAGAAGAAGCCAGGGCCAACGGCACCAAGGTCAGAACCAAAACGGTGCGCGCGCTCCCCGGTACAGGGAACGCGAACTTTCTCTAGCAAAAGGGCCAGGGGACACGGTCAGGGGATGTTAACCTATCCCCCGCGGTCACTCCCCTCCCTCGACGGGGATCCAGGGCTTGAGCTCCACATTAACGCGATTGGGTCGCATTTACCTGACGCAAAAAACCCGGAAGCCTTGGGAGACCTCCGGGTCGCTAGTCGAACCATTTCAAGCGATGTCTCCTGAGTAAGCCCCCCAGGAAACGTAATTATTCTACAACGAGAATTTGTGTTTTGCCTAGCCGCTTGGAAGCCATTTTTTTAAGCCGGGCGGCCTTTGGCTGTGTTGTGCGGCCTAGCAGCGTCCTCGGAGCTCATACTTGGCCTTCCAGCGAGGAAGACGGTACGGAACAACCGCTCGGCCGGTTTGGGATTGTAGCAAAGCAGATTGCGACCAAGCGCGGTCCGTGATTTGGTTGAGATAACTGATTCGCTCATTGCGGCATGGCCGCAACCCCTAGGCCTAAACATGCGCGACGAATTGCAAAAAGTCCGTGATCTGGCTGACCAAAAGATACGGTCTGGCCACGAGCCGCCCTGGGCTTGGTATCAGTATATGAAACTTCTTGAGACCGCGAACGCGATATTGGCCGGGCTCGACGCAGCTACAGATTTACGGCAATCGGCGCTGCGTCCGGGCGAACATTTGCAATTAGTGGCTTCAAATACTCCGCAAGATAACGCTCTACCCCATCAACCTGATGAGCCTGTACAGCTGCCCACATAACGCGCAGGGTCCCGAGCTCCCCAAACTTTTGTACCTCAGAATTATGCCGGTGGAACTTCAGTCGATCTCCAATATTGCCCTGGCCTATGCACACCACCCGGCCAGGATCTCCTTCGTACCAAATAACATACACGCCATATATCCTCGCGCCTTCTAGATCGACAGACTTGAGGGCGTACCAGCCATTAACCGGTTTGGCCCAGCGGAAATTCAGCATTTAAAGCTCCAGCGCGATGGCGCACGACTCGACGAGTTGGCGAACAATCATACCGCTGTTGCGCAGCGATTGTAGTCGTCGCTCGTTAGGATTTAACGCTCCGCTCAACCCACTGTCACCGGACCTCGCGCTGCGCTCATTGACGGCTCCGGGCTCACGTCACTCGCTCAACCCGCACCGACGGGGGTATCACCGCCGAGGCTCAAATCGCCGCTGGATGAACTGTCAGTGGCAGGTCACGTGGCAGAGAAATCTACGCCACCCCGAATCAGATGCGCACTTGCCCTCATCTATCGTAGCGCGCGGCCCTAATGCTTCTCACCAGCCCTGGCCGAATTGAGGATTTGGAGTGTGAAATCCCAGATCAATAGCGTTCTAATTGCGTTGGCAGTTTTGCAACTAAATCCCAGTAGATGTGGGCGACCTTCAGCCACTCCTCCCTTATCTCTGGTTTAGCGGCCGCCCTTGCGGATTTCTCGGCATCGTACGCCAGACTAAGGAGGACCCTTTTTGTGTCCTTATCCATGTGATTTCCCATGACCCTCAGCAGAAGCGCCACATGGTCCATCTGGCGAACAAACGCTTCAGCCAAAGCGTTACATCGAGCTGGATGTCTGCGGGCCGGTGCCCGAGCGCTATCGACACTTCGCAGAGTGTAATCGGGTATTGTCTAGACAGGTTTTCAATTGACCTTTGGTCCAACCGCCCCTTCGCCCTCGGATAATTGAGATCGTGCGGTTCATTCGTGCGGACGGGCCCGACGTGCCCCAGCGTTTCGTGATTGCACGACGCGCTTTTCATTTCACCAGCGCGCGCCCCGGCGCGTTTTGTGACCGGGGCTCCATGAGGCCTGATGCATCCTCGATTTGGGAGAAGTGCGCTGGTCGCATTGAGTTGATCGCGCCTAAATATATGCAGCACGACGAATAAAACGTCGGGCGGATAGCGTCGCCTTAGCAGAGCGAACTACCTCTGGAACCGACCTCCCCCTGTGGAATCCTCCTTCCAAAACGGAAACGCCACCCTGCCGCGCGCTCGCATCAGGTTGTGAATCGCGCATTTAGCAACCGAGTAACCTCCCAGTGACCTTGTCGTTGAGTTCTGGGTTACGTCAGGGTCGGTTCTTTGTAAGTAAGCCCCATACAACAGGGGGGCGAAATTGCTGAAGACACAGAGGTATTACGAGGACCGAGCCGCACATCTTCGCGAAATCGCCCGGGATGCTCATACCGAAAAGCTGCGTGAGTCCTGCCTGAAGGCTGCTGACGTGTTTGCGTCTCTAGCCCATCAAGCGACGGATACATACCTAGATAAATAAAAGCCTGAGGGAATAAGCCTCCGGTTTTCTAGTTGCGCGAGCCAGATCTCCGGGAGTGCCCCACGGAAACGGAAGCACAATACTTACGTTCGATACGGTTCTGAGACGTCTACCTATCTCGCGTATTGAACAGAGAAGACCAGAAAGGAAGTCTCTCGGGGCCCCGCTAGTGCGCAACCATTCTGCTGGGTGGCGCCCAGCGAGACACCAAGACCATAACGCACTCTATCTGTTGATGTAGATCGTAAGCCGGTTAACTGGCCAAGAAAGGGCCCGACGAGAGGAAGGGTTTTCTCTCGCCGGGCATAGTCGAGGGGTACTTCTGGCGTAGCTGCTCAGAAGCAATCCGCTATCCTACTCCCGCCCAGGATTTCCTGGTACCTATCCCAAGGGTTCGGGCGGCCCACCCGATTCGTGTCAAATTCCCCCTGGGGCCTTCCAAAGAGCCGTAGGTCAGATCCTAGATCGCTCAATTAGTGCGGCCGAAAAGCGTCACCCGGGCCGGCGACTTCCATTTTATTGATGCGCGCCAGCATTAGCCTAGCTTCCTCGAGATTTTGGTTTAAACCTAGAGCGACACGCAGTGACGCCGCGGCATCATTGACTGCGCCGCGCCGAAGGAGGATCTGGCCAAGATGGAAATGCGCTATCGGGCTGTCGTAGAAAAGCGCGATGGCTCGGCGCAGTTCGGCCTCTGCATCGTCAAATTGCCCCTGTGCGTGCAGACTGACGCCCAAGCCTGTATGCGCTTCGGCCACAGTCGCATTTAAGCCAAGAACAGTCCGAAAGGCGTTTTCAGCTTCCCTCCAATGTTGCAAAAGCACAGCCGCCCACCCGAGAGATAGGTTCACCCCCGGAAGATTTGACCCTAATTTGTAAGCGCGTGCGAGATGAGGCTCAGCTAGCACCGTATCGCCTGTGGCAGCATAGGCACTCCCCATAAGCAGGTCACACCAAGGCAACTCCGGTTCGGCGGACATAGCCGCTTTCGCATGCACGAGTGCGCCCTGCGCGTCCCCCATCAGCAGCAAAGTCCGACCGCTCTTGAGATGGGCTAGATAGTCTCCGGGCGCCCGGGCGAGAATTTGTTTTAGCACTGCGCGCGCAGCATCCCACTGATGCAGTGCCAGGAAAGAATCTGCCAAGTTTCGCAAATGTCCAAGTTCGGCAGCAGCACGGGCCTCCATCGCGGCGTCACTCGGCTGGTCGATATAGCCCAGCGCTAATAGGTGCGCTTCGGGATTGTCGCTTCCTGCAGGCGATACTGCGAGAGGGGGTGGTACCGCCTCGGTGTCCGGAAGTCCCTCTTCAAAAATACTGTCCAGCGCCGCACCATCACTCGGCGCGGAAAGTCCGAAACACGCCAACACGGTTGGAGCGAGGTCCACCGCCGTGGCACGATAAAACAAGGCGTCTCGTTTCAGCCCAGGTCCACGCGCCACCAACATTCCCTTGTCAAAGGCGGTGGCAGACTGATCAGCGCTGTCGTTAATCGACGCACCAGCGCTGCGCCATCCGGCTGCTGCCAACACAAAGACTGTCGTTTCGGGGCCAGCTAGTTCGAGCAGCCGACCGAGCATCAGATCCAACAAGCGATGGCTGCCCAACACAGCATCCCGATAAATCCCGGCCGCATCCGTGCCGGTGCCAAGGTCATGCCAGACATCGGCGATTAGGGTATAACGCACCAGTAGAAACTCCCACTCTTCGTGTTGGGCGATGTGGGTTGCTGCCGCATGTGTCGTGGCGGACCGTGCGAGCGATGCAGCCAGGCGGCCTGGGCGACGGTCGGACCGCGTGTCGACATCCGGCAGGCGGGACACAAGCCCCGCCAATTGCGCGCTGCTAATATCGCGCGGGTGCACTCTCAGGTCGCGCATCCCATCGCGCAAATTTTCCGGCGCAACGCAATGAGGGGGAAGTGGCCACGTCTCGAAACTTTGCCCCTCCGCAACAGCAAAACGTTCGTCCACCACAATTCCGGGCCATCGATCCCCAGGCCGGGTCGCCGGCCAGTTTACCACAGCGGTCCTTCGCCCAGCGCGTGCCAGGACTTCCCACAGCGCCGGGACGCGCCAGGAGCGTTTACCGATTGGCCGCACCCCCCCACCATCGGGGCGCAGTTCCAATTCGCCGAGCACGCCGTGATGGGGCGGATGAAAGCCGGTCGCCAAACTCGTCGACACTATGGGAACACTAAGTGGCGCAAGGCTCGTGAGTGGCCCGCTCACACCACCCTCAACTAGGGATGCAAGATGGGGAAGTTCTTCGCGGTCGATCGCCTGATGAATCAACCCCCAATCTGCAGCAGACCAGGCGACTACCAAGATTCTCTTGCCGCTCATTCAGACCTTCGCCTAACTTGCCGTGCTTACTAACATGCAGGGCAGGAAGTGAACCACGCTGCTGTGGCCACCAACGACGAGATTCTCATTCGGCGCGCGACCGATGGCGAAGCCCGCGCCTGTCGCCTGATGATGCCCGAGATTTTTGGACCATCTCATGCGCCTGAGCTATGGGTGGCCATCGACCGGGAGACAAGCCTCCTTGTGGGTGGGGCCGGAGCTGCTTGGCATTTGGTCTCTGATCCGCCCGGCTTTCCTGTCTATGTCCATGTACTCCCCTCCGTTCGTCGGCGAGGTATTGCCACCGCCTTGGTAAATGCCGTTGCAAGGGCATGCAGCGGCGATGCCTGCCGCCTCAACGCTTGGTTTGATGTTGCCCCGAACAGCAGCGCAGCCACTTTCATGGCGGCAATCGGCTTTACTCTGGCCCGCCAGGTGTTCGACTACGAGGCGGGCGGAGCCGAATTTTATGCCCGCATTAAGGCCATCCATGACCGATTTGCCAGAGCGGGAAAGTTGCCAGCGGATTTTCGCATCGTCCCGCTAGGTGAGGCACCTGCCGAAGCGGTGGCAGCACTTGTGGCGGATCATTTGAGCATGGCGTCGGCAACAGCAGTGGCTCGTGTGGTACGCGGCACCAGCAGCCATGACCCCCAACGTTCCGTCGTGCTGTTGAAAGGCCAGGCAGTACTTGGATCCCTGCTCTATTCTTGGAATCACGCGGACCCGGTGATCGACTGCTGGATAGTCGCGCCCACCGCGCGCGGCACCGCCGCGAACCTGATGTTGGTGGAAGCGGCCACGCGCAATGGCTTAGCGGGGGGCGCACAACGGTTCCGCTTTTCGTGCACCGACGACGTACTCGACACTGTCAATCTGGCCCAGCGTGGTGGCGCGCGGCAGATTGCAACCAGACTTAGATACAGTAGACCAATCTAGATGGTTTGTTTTTGCGCCTTCTTGCGGCGGAGAACCAGGACCGCGGCGGCACCGACCGCAAGCAATGATAGCGGAGTGGGCTCGGGAAGGGCGGGAATTGGCGCCGGATCTGTGTTGTTGTCCTCGAAAGCGAACCGGTCCAGCGTCACGGTACCATCATTGAGGGTGATTTCGGCCCAGCCGAAGGGATCGCTGGGGGCGACGTCGTCGAGCCCGAAATAATAATTACCATTGCTTGGTGTGCCCATGGGAAAAAAGTCGGACGTCTTGAACTCACCAGCCGTTTCAAAATTCGCGCTGCCGTCAACTACGGAGCCCGGGCTATAGGTTCGTAGCTTGCAGCTGTTACTTGGACTGCTGCAGCCCGTGTCGCCGTCCAAATCCGCGACGCCATTGGGCCCGACACCAATGAGGTTCAGGTATGTTGCCGGCTCGCCGAAAAATCCTTGGCCACCGGACAGGTACGCGGAAAAGCCGCTCGTGTCGCCGGTGGGCCCGAAAGTCACCGTGCCGCCGCTGTTCAAAGTATCTGTCTGGGTGGAGCTGAAGGCGTATGTGATGAGCGCTGCATGCGCCGGCGCTGTGCCCATGCCAAGGGCCAACGCCAGTGCGCTGGAGCCGGTGACAAACTTCTTGTCCTTCAAAAGATTGGTAACCTGTCTCATGAACCCCTCAAAAAATCCCAACAACGAAATGACTAAAGCAAATTCTATGCCCGCAATATAAGTGCTTGAAGAAACTTCATATTTTCATTAGCGAATTTTTTCTTTGTAAATCCGGATTACACTTTCTTATGTGCGGTTTCGAACGCACCTGCCACCCGCTCGTCAGCGGCCAAAACGGCGTTCAAGTCGAGTTGCGCAAAGGACAGTATGCCCATCTGGACAAATGCTTTCATTACCCTAGGACCCAGCAACCCTATGTCCCGCACCGTGGGGACGATGCGGCTGAACAGGCGCAAGCGGAACCCCCGCATCGTTTCCGAGGACTCAGCGAAGGCGATGCATGCCTCGGCGGGCAAGCCGACCGTTTCCCAGAGATCCACGCACGTGAAACGGTCCCGCAGGCGAAGACACGCCTCGATCACAAATTCCTCCCTCTCGCGCCGTTCGGCAGAACTCAGTTCCCGGTAGTAGTCGCGCAACGTGAGTTGGCCGAACGCAACATGGCGCGCCTCATCCTCCATCACATATGCATTTATCGCTGCGGTCAGGGGGGCGACACCGTCGTCGCGAAAGAGCTGGAAGGCGGCGAGCGCCAGGCCCTCGATGAGCACCTGCATACCCAAAAGGGTCATGTCCCAACGGCTGTCCGCAACAACATCATTGAGCAGAGCTTTCAGCGGCGGCGCCACTGGGTAGGCGAGTTCGAATTTTTCGCGCAACAAGCGGGAAAACGCCTCGACGTGGCGCGCCTCATCCATGACCTGGGTGGCCGCAAAATACTTGGCGTGTATGTCTGGAACCTGTTGCACCAGTTTAGCGGCACAGACGAGTGCGCCTTGTTCACCATGCAGAAATTGCGAGATCTGCCAGGACTGGACGTGGCGGCGCAGGTTAGCCCGTTCTGCAGCATTCATCCGCAGCCACATATCAGAACCAAAAATCGCGATCACGCGGTCATCTAAGCCAACGGGATTTTCAGGATCGAGATCTTGAGACCAATCGATGCGGGATTCCGCGTTCCATTGATGCGATTTGGCCTTTTCGTAAAGAGCGAGTAGCTCGCCGCGCTCTGCATCATAATCCCAACGGAGGACCGTACTTGTCGCGCTGTCAATTTTCCATTCGGTCTGGCTTATAGGCAGCTCGTAAACGAACTCTTTTGTCATCGTGCAAGCTTAAATGGGGGGAAGGAATTTTCCTAGTACACGACGAGGCTCGGCCAACTGGGCAAAGCCTGAAGAGGCGTTTCATCACATCATGGGCGGCGCGAAGGATGGGCTCGCTCGCTATCATCGAGGCGCGCTTTTGCCCTCGTTCAGTCGGGGCAAAGCGGTCACCCGGCCCTTGGCACCGTGCGGGCTCGACGCCGTTATCCCCCCACCGACGTGTAGTCGCCTCCCGCGGGGGTTGTCGCTGAATGCCCCGTTCAGCACCTGTTGGAAAGCCCTGCCGGCCTCCTCCGCATACCCGCGCGGATAGCTTTCCGGGTGCTGCCTCGCGTCCGCTTAGTGGCGCCCCAGAAAGGAACCGCAGACACGGCCTAACACCTTGTTCTGACTCGCACTTTTAATTCGGTCGAAACAAAAGGCCCCCAAAAAGGCCCCCATCAATCTTTGTGAAGTCGTCCAAAAATTCGGATACCGGCTCGACCCCAGTCACCAGGAGATGATCCCGAGCCCGGGTACAGGCGACATAGAGCAGATGACGTTCGGTTTCATAAACTTCCTGCAGATCGGCATCGTCGCCAACAGTCTCGATGCGTTCCTCGAAACGGATGGGCATGGGCAATCTTTCGTCGCGCATGATGACAAGCATGTAGTCCAATGGCATCAGGTCGCCGCTCTCCAAGGCCCCTAAGATTTGGGCCTTGGAGATTTTGTCCCTGGATCCAGGTGGGCGGCCAGAACGGCGTGTAGGCGCAGCGATGGCAGCCTGTGATTTCATGACATTGCCATCGCCTTTGCCCTCAACCGTTTACGAATAAAGCCCAATATATTATTCCGATTGCTCGATCGGTTTCAGTAGGATAGGCGCTGCAGGACCAGTTTCAACGCCTGTGGGTCGCCGACCGCCTCGTCCATGTCACAGATGCTGATTATTTTCCCCACCTTGGCGCCCTGCAGAATTTGCAGGACCAACGGCACGTCTTCTTTGTGCACATCGAGTTCAACTGTCACCTTGTCAGTCATGGGTCACCTTTCCTGTGGTTGAGCAGCGGTTTGTACGCGGCGCTGCAGAGCCGCTTTCAGCGCCTCGGAGTTTGTTTTCCCCTTGCGATGGTTTTGGTGGCGGTGCCTCGGGCGCCCGCTCGTGGGCGAAGCCCCGCATGGTCTCGGCAAAACTCCGCATCCGCTCGCGCGAGACGGTGGGCTCGTCCCACTCCGGCGGCACCTTTCCGTCCAGCACATCCAAAGCGCGGTTCAACCTTGCCAAATCTCGCTTCCGGCCATGCGCCCGATCCGAGAGCAACTCGAACAGCGCCCCTGGATCGGGGAAAAATTTCGACCTGCCTTTGGTCGGCGCCATCGAGTAGAGGCGGCAGGCGTCTTTCAGCATATCGTGGGTGACACCTTCTTGGACGAACAGGCCGAAGAACAGGTCCAATTTGAGGCTCATGTCCTCCTTGGTGATCGGTGCCGAGGCAGGCGCGACGAGAGAAAGCGCGTACAGGCATTTTTCACTCTCCTCCCGGCTTAACGGCTGGCCCAGCGATGAGATTTTGGAGACCACGGCTTGCCGAGCTTCCGCTACGGGCATTGCCATCAATGACTTCGCGTCCGAGATCGAACATGCGGTCCCGAGCGCGTTCACGAACGACTTCGCTAAGGGTGGCGGCAAATGAATTGCCGAAAGCTGTTTTTCCACGGTTGATTCCTTTGTCGAGGGGGAACACGTCTTGCCAGGACTTGCGGGTTGATTGGTCGAGGACCCCGCCAACGTCATCGCCAGCGTCGTGCAACTTGGCGAGTTCCAACACTATCAATTCTTTGGCGCGCTCGGTCGGGGCCTTGCGGAGTTTTTTCCGCATGGCGATGAAATCGTCCCAAGCCTTCTTCGGAACCCACTCGGGGATTTGAAATTCCTCAGCACCAGCCACGGCGGCGGCGCTAGCCGGGGCCTCGTTATCTTTTCTTACATTTCCTTCTGTTCTGTTCTGTTCTGTTTTGTTGGTCGCGCTTTTTTCCACTGTCACATCGACTGTGACATTGGGCTTTGCACCCGCCGTCACATTGTTTGTGACATTGGCCTCATGACGACCTGCAGCTTTTGCGCGACGCGCAGCACGCGCGGCCTCCGTCCTCGCCTTGTTCTCGCCCTTCGCGTCCCAGGCAGCGAGCGCCTTCTGCGCCACGACCGGATGGTACAGGCGGCCATCACTGCATTTGATAAAGCCATGGAGCGCGCCGTGATTGCGGAGGGCAGCAAACCTGCCGCCAGCCCCGGGATCGCGACCGAGGCCCACCAAACGCGCAATAATTGCGTCGTCATCCGGTAAGCTTCCAGCTGGGACTTCGTGGAAGGCCACGCACCAGGCGAATAGGCCGTAGCGAAAGACGTCCGCGTTGGAATGGGCGGCAAAGTCGCTCTTGAGAAGCGCCGAAACGTCCAAGAGCATGTCGGGCATACTCCGCACATCGCAGTCCGGCGGCGTCAGGGGATCAGGAGCCGGATCGGTCATAGGACCCGCTCCATTAGGCTAATGTCTTCAACTCGCGAGGCTGTCTGGGCGCCAGGTTTAACACCGTTGGCGGCCTGTCCCGCTACCATCAACATTGCCTTTACGACCCGGACCGCGCGGTCAGGCGATAGAATAATTGCTAGATCATCGCTATAAAGTCCGGGATCCGCTTGCTGCCGAATTACAACGCAGCCCAGGGCTCCTTCATAGACTTCGACGGGCCACCCACACCTGGGGACGATACGGTGGCCGGACCGCAGAAGGTGCGACGGACGCTGCCGCGTAGATTGAGCATTCTTTCTATGCGGCCTCCGCGTAGCACCGCCAATTCGCGTCGAGCGGCTCATGCGACCTCCTTTATCAGACGGCGTATGTCCTCGACGCGCCACGCAGTCGTATGGGGGCCAAGCTTCCGGGCCCTAGGGAATTGCCCGCTCTTAACGCCCGCCCACCAGCTCGATTTGCTGACAGGTATTAGTCGCAGGACATCTCGCAGTCGGAGAAAACCGGTCGGAAGTGGATCAGGTAGATTGCTCATGCTCGTTTCCCATTGGTTCAGGTTACACGAGCGCGGATGTAAATGAGGCGAAGGGGACAGTCAGGGTATTCAATTGATGGAGTTCGCTACCCTACTAGCGATTGGCTAGCCCTTTCTTCTCTCGGGACCGCTTCTTTGAAATCCTCCGGATATTCTCTTCGCTCGACTTAAATTGGGCTGCAACTTCGGCGACTGCCCATTCAAATGGCGTGCTCCCAGTTCTCTCTTGTTTCGTGAGCGACCTGGCCTTTAACTTGGCATGGTAAAGCGCGAAGCAAATGTAGGCCTCTCTGTCCGCTTGCCAGATCGCCTTCCGTTGTCTTTGGCAGGCGCCCCCGAACGCCGTTTCAAGTGACGCGCGCCTATCATTCATGAATTGGGAGAACATTTTGGCGAGGGCCTCAAGAATGTATAGAGGGACACGCCCCTGGAGGCGACCTCCCTGAAGACGGCCATCTGCACCGAAAAACTGAAGGTAGCGCTCGATGGCCCAGACCGGCGATTTAGCGAAAAGAGGCGCATCTTCATGCGCTTTCATATCCCAATGGACTATGCGTTCGATTTCCTGTTGGCTGAGCTCTTTGTCCATTACCGTACTCATTCCCGTGAACATTTAGATCGCTGCTGACAGCGCGGAACGTGGGGATAAAGCGATGGCCACCAATGTCCAGCCACGCCCCATCTGGTCCGTTGTGGATGAATTAAAATAATGGAAAATAATCTTGCCTTAGCGGCGAGCCGACCGAAGCTCAGTCTTCAGTCGGGTGTGGATAGCTTGCTTGGCCACTTTCGCCTTGCTGGGCTCTGAGTTCCACACGGCTTTGCAGGTAGGGCGTGCCGCATTTGGTCAAACCCGGCCTGAACGAGATAGACCTCTTGATCCTCCAAAGGAACCGCCGCAGCTGAAACCAGACAATCGGCATCGCTAAACCGCCTTAGTAGATCGCCCGCCAGGCGGCTTCATGGGGATCACCTTCCCGCCGGCCCGCAACGTATCGAGATGATCGCTCCACCACTGCGCCATCCGCACCCGCTCATCCCAATAGGCTCCGCGGTGATAGGCAGCGCGAACGCCGTTGTCCTGGCCATGCGCCAAGGCCCGTTCGATGGCATCGGGGTTCCATTGTCCGTCCTCGTTGAGGAGCGTGGAGGCTATCGCCCGAAACCCGTGGGCGGTCATCTGATCGCTTCCAAACCCCATCCGGCGAAGGGCTCCGTTGAGGGTGTTTTCCGAAATCGGGCACTTCGCGGAGCTGACGGACGGGAATATGAAGCCGGTACCTGTCGAAAGCCTCCGCGCCTCCAGCAGGATGGCGGCGGCCTGCCGTGACAGCGGCACCTGATGGTCCTTGCCCATCTTGGTCTTCGCGCCGGGGATGATCCAAACAGCCTTGTCAAAATCCACTTCTTGCCATTCGGCGTGCCTCAGCTCCCCCGGGCGGACGAACACATGGGGAGCAAGCCGGAGAGCCAGGGCGGTCGATGGCTGCCCACCGTAGGCCTCGATGGCGCGTAGCAGTTGGCCAACACCAATCGGATGAAGAATTGCTGCTCGGTGGGTGACCGTCGGCGCTGTGAGCGCGTCTCGGATATCCACAGAAAGGTCGCGTTCGCATCTGCCAGTTGCGACGCCATAGCGGAACACGCGGCCGGCGAATGACCGCATCCGCCTGGCCGTCTCCAGATTGCCCCGCCCCTCGACAGCCCGAAGCGCGATCAGGAGATGGGGGGCTGTGATTGCGGCAATGGGACGTGCCCCAAGCTTCTTGGCCAGTAGGTCCAATAACCACCGCGCCTTCGCCAGGGTGACGGGCGCCAGCCCCTCGCGGGCCTTCTTGGCGATGTATTCCTCCGCAACATCTCGGAAGGTGTTAGCGGCTTGAGTTGCCTGCTCCGCTTTTTCGGCCTTCTTCTGCTCGCCCGGGTCCACACCCGCCCCCAGCAACCGGCGGGCCTCGTCCCGCTTGTCGCGGGCCTCTTTCAGACCCGTTGCGGGGTAGCCACCAAGGGCCAGCGTCTTCTCTTTTCCGCGAAATCGGTATTTGAGACGCCAAAGCTGCCCGCCGGTGGGCGTCACCAACATGAACAGCCCCTTCTCGTCATACAGCTTGTAAATCTTGCCCTGTGGCTGGGCTGCTCTGAGGGCCGCGTTGGTCAATGCCATGTACCCGCTCCGTTCGAAAAGACCCCCAAAAAGACCCCCAGATACCCCCGGATTGAGGTGGACGGCACTGGAGGCCCTCGGACGATCCGTTGACCTTGTGCGTTGATATTATGAGATTTTATGGAGTTTGTCGAACGGTACCAGACAGGCTGGTGGTGCCCAGAAGAGGACTCGAACCTCCACGCCTTGCAGCGCTAGTACCTGAAACTAGTGCGTCTACCAATTCCGCCATCTGGGCAGATGTCGAAGGCGGCGATGTTTAGAGTCGGCGTACTGACGCGTCAACAAGGGACTTGATACAGGGCACAAGCTTTTCCCCCGCGCGGGCGGTGCCCGCTGGCGGAGAAATGTCTCTGAGCGCTTGCGCGAAAGAGATAAAGGGAGGCAAAAAGCACGCCGCTCAGACGGAATCTCTCTCCCCATGGAAGCAAGACAGGTCACGGTTTTCGGCGGCTCCGGTTTTCTGGGGCGTTATGTGGTGCGCGCGCTGGCCAAGAAGGGCTGGCGCATCAAGGTCGCCACCCGCCATCCCAACAAGGCCTTCTTCCTGCGCCCGATGGGCCAGGTGGGCCAGATCGGCTTCTTCAAATGCGACGTGGCCGATGCCGGCCAGGTCGAGAGCGCGCTGGCCGGCAGCCATGCGGTGGTCAATCTCACCGGCATTCTGTTACCAGCGCGGCCAGACCTTCCAGGACGTGCATGTGGAGGGCCCCGAGGCCATCGCCGAGGCCGCGGCGCGCCACGGGCGTCAAGACGCTGGTGCATGTCTCGGCCATCGGCGCCGATTGCGAATCGAATTCGCATTACGCCCAGACCAAGGCCGAAGGCGAAAAGCGCGTGCGCGACGCCTTCCCGCACGCCACCATCATGCGGCCGTCGCTGCTGTTCGGGCCCGAAGACCGTTTCTTCAACCGCTTTGCCGAGATGGCGCGGTATCTTCCCTGCCCTGCCCCTGATCGGCGGCGGGCGCACCCTGTTCCAGCCCGTCTTTGTCGGCGATGTGGCGGCGGCCATCGTCACCGCGCTGGACGCACCCGCATGCGCAGGGCAAGACCTATGAGCTGGGCGGCCCCACCATCTACAGCTTCAAGCAGTTGATGGAGATCATCCTGAAGGAGACCGAGCGCAAGCGCGTGCTGGTGCCGCTGCCGTTCGGGCTGGCGTTCGCTCAAAGCCATCTTCCTGCAGCTTCTGCCCAAGCCGCTGCTCACGCCCGATCAGGTCAGGCTGCTCAGACACGACAATGTGGTGGCGCCCACCGCGCACACGCTGAAGGATCTCGGCATCCAGCCCACCACGGTGGAAGCGGAAGTGCCGACCTATCTCTGGCGCTTCCGCGCCAAGGGCGAATATGCCGACCTGGTCAAAGAGCGCTGATAGCGGAATTCCTCATGCTTCGACAGGCTCAGCATGAGGACCGGGGAATTACATATAAATATAAGCCGCCAGCGCGATCGCCGGCGGCGATGCGGTACCAGCCGAACGGCGTGAGGCCGTAGCGCTGCCACGATCTTGAGGAAGCCGCGGATCACCACATAGGCGACGATGAACGAGACGACAAAGCCCACGGCGATGTCGAGGCTCTGGCCGCGGCTGAGCGCGGCGCCTTTCTTGTAAAGCTCGAATACGGTGGCGCCCAGCATGGTGGGCACCGCCAGGAAGAAGGTGAATTTGGTCGCCGCCACCCGGTCCACGCCCAGAAGCTCGCCGCCCAGGATGGTGGCGCCGGAGCGCGACGTGCCGGGGATCAGCGCAAAGACCTGGCAAAGCCCGATCTGGAAGGCCTTGGAAAGCGGCAGGGTCTCGCTGTCCATGTAGCGCGGCTTGGGCGCCAAGCGCTCGAGGGCCAGAATGATCACTGCCGCCGATGAACCAGCTGGCCGCGATCACCGGCATGGCGATGGCGGGATTGAGCAAGGTGGAATTGATCCATTTGTTCACCAGCACGCCCACCACGGCCGCCGGCAGGAAGGCGACGATGATCGACGAGCGCGAAGCGCCGCGCATCGGCCGAAGACGGCAGATGGATCAAGGCCTGCCAGAAGGTCTGGAAGTAGATCACCACCACCGCCAGGATCGCGCCCAGCTGGATGACGACGGTGAAGGCTTCCCAATTGTCGGAGAGGCCCAGAAGCCGCTCGGCCACCAGCAGATGCCCGGTCGAGGACACGGGCAGGAATTCGGTCAGGCCTTCGACAATGCCCAGCCAGACCGAAATCAGAATGTCGTGCATGAAAGGGAATCCCCGGACCGCCGCCACGAGGTAGCATCGCCGGCACAGCCACGCCATCGCCGGCCCCGTAACTTTCGGTATTGTGACGGCGGCATGGGTGCGGAACGAGAATCGGGCGGATGAGATTCGGACGGCGCAGGGCTGGCTTGGCCGGCTGTTCCTGATTCTGTTCCTGGTGCTGGTGGCGGCGCCGGTGGCGCTGCTGCTTCTCTTCCGCTTTGTGCCCCTGCCCGGCACGCCGCAGATGCTGGTGAGCCTGATCGAGGGCAAGGGCGCCCATTATGCATGGGCGGACCAGCTGCCGCCCATCCTGGGCAAATCGGTGATCGGCTCGGAAGACCAGAATTTCTGCAGCCATCACGGCTTCGACTGGAAATCCATCGACCAGGCGATGGCGGCGCATGAGCGCGACCCCAGCGAAGCGGCTGCGCGGCGCCAGCACCATCTCGCAGCAGACCGCGCGGACCTTGTTCCTGGTTCCCGTGCGCAGTTGGGTGCGCAAAGGGCGCGGAGGCCTATCTCACGGTGCTGATCGAGGCGCTTTGGCCCAAAAAGCGCATCCTCGAGGCCTATCTCAATCTGGTGGATTGGGGGCACGGCAATTTCGGCGCGGAAGCCGCGGCCCGGGCCTATTTCCATACCGAGCGCGGCGCGACCTGACCCGGAATCAGGCGGCGCGGCTGGCCGCGGTCCTGCCCGACCCCGACAAATGGAACGCCGCCCGGCCGGGACCCTATGTGGCGGAGCGCTCGGCCACCCTGATCGGCCGCGCCTCGGAAGTGACCCGCGACGATCTGGATTTTTGCGTTAAATAGGCGTGCCCGCCTTATAAGCCACCGCTCGCCCGACGTCATGCGCCGTCTGATCCATCTGATGCTCTCGCCCAGCTGCCGGCTGGCCCGCCTGATCGTGGCGGAAAAGCGCGTCGCCTGCGATTCCGCGCATGCCGAGGACGCGCGCAATCCCATGCCGGTGTTCATCGACATGGACGGCACCCGCGCCGAAGGCATCTGGGCGATCGTGGATCATCTGGAATCCAATTTCCCCGAGCGGCCGCTGGCGCCGGAAGACCCGGCCGAGCGCCGCGCCAGCCTGCGCTGGCTGGATTGGGCGATGGGACCGTTCCACGAGCAGGTGACGCAGCGCATCGTCTATGAAAAGGCGCGGCCAGCGTTTCACCGGCGCGCCGGGCCGCCGCGCCCCCGACATGAATGTGATCCGCGCGGGGCGCGAGGAATTGAAACTGGCGCTGGGCGCGATCGGCCGCGCGCTGGAAGTTTCCGGCAATCTGTCGGGACGTGCGCCCTGCGCTGGGCGATTTGGCGGTGGCGGCGCATCTGTCGGCGCTGGATTATTTCGGCGAAGTGCCGTGGAGCGAATTTCCCGCCGCCAGCGAATGGTATGTGCGGATGAAATCGCGGCCCAGCTTCCGCTCGCTCCTGGCCGACCGCGTGCCGGGCCAGCCGCCGGTGGCGTCATTATGCCGAACTCGATTTTTAAAACCGATATTCTTTCGCGCGCCCGCGCGCGAAGGCTTCGATGTCGTGCGCGTGACGGACGCCGCCGCGCAGCCCCATGCGCGCGAAGGGCTCGCCGCCTATCTCGCGCACGGCCATCATGGCGAGATGGAATGGATGGAGACGCGCGCAGGACGAGCGCGCCGATCCGCAGACGCTGTGGCGCGAAGCGCGCTCGGTGATCGTGCTGGGCATGAATTACGGGCCCGAGCACGATCCGCTGGCAATTCTGGCGCAGCAAGGACCGGGCCGCGATCTCGGTCTATGCGCAGGGCGACGATTATCACGATGTGGTGAAGAAGAAGCTGAAGGCGGTGGCGGGCTTCATCTACGAGAAAGCCAAGGCCGAAGTGAAAGTGTTCGTCGATACCGCGCCGGTGATGGAAAAACCGCTGGCGCAGAAGGCCGGGCTGGGCTGGCAGGGCAAGCACACCAATCTGGTCAGCCGCGAATTCGGCTCCTGGCTGTTTCTGGGCTCGATCTTCACCACCCTGGAATTGCCGCCGGACGACAGCGAAAGCGATCATTGCGGCAATTGCCGGCGCTGCCTGGACATCTGCCCCACCGATGCCTTCCCCGCGCCCTACAAGCTGGATGCGCGGCGCTGCATTTCCTATCTCACCATCGAGAACAAGGGCCCGATCCCGCGCGAATTCCGCGTGGCCATGGGCAACCGCATCTATGGCTGCGACGATTGCCTGGCGGTATGTCCCTGGAACAAATTCGCGCAAGCCTCGGCGCGAGATGAAATTCCACGCCGCGCGCCGAACTGCGCCGCGCCTCGCCGATCTGGCGCGGCTGGACGATGCCGGCGTTCCGCGCCCTGTTCCGCAAATCGCCGGTCAAGCGCATCGGCCGCGACCGTTTCCTGCGCAATGTGCTGATCGCCATCGGCAACAGCGGCGACAGGCGCATTGGCGGACGACAGCCCGCGCGCTGCTTGACGACCCCTCGCCCCTGGTGCGCGGCGCGGCGGTGTGGGCGTTGTCACGGTTGCTGGCAGAAAAGGATTTCGCGGCGCTCGGTGCTGCATATGCGCCGCGGGAATCCGACGTGAGCGTACAAGAGGAATGGCGCCCAACGGGCGCAGCCTAGTTCAAATCTCCAAGCAGCACGTTGGGCACCCTACTATCCTTGCGATCTCCGGTTCGGTTCGCCGTACCCGCGAGATGCCGGACGGTTCGAGAGAGCGTCATTGGCCAATTTGCGAGCATCTGCGTGGCGACGCCGTTTGCTCTTTTTCCTCGCCTTGTTTCCGCGCGCTGCCATTTTTCATGCTCCTATTTTGAAAATAAAGCGCCGGAAACAGATCACTCAAGATCCGATGCGGCGGAAAAGATTGGTGTTCTCCAACAATGTGGCTTCGTCGGCTTTATGTTCGTCATGGCCCTGCGCAACGCCATAGCGGGGATCGTATCGCAAAACGACCTGCCCGTTTTCCCGGCTAACGACCGTTGAAAGCAGCCACTGACCGCGACTTGGAACCCATGCGGACCATTTCTGACCAATTGTGATGCCGGCTGGCATGTCACTTGCCTTTGGCTGCGACGGCGGACAAGCCTTCATTCCGAGGCCTTGATGAAACCGTCATTCCAGCGTGACCGCTCGGGCTCCGATGTGTGCGGATTGAGTTCATCCGCGGTTTTGTCGCCGGTCCCGGCATCGAGGCGCCTGCCCGCGTTCCAGCCTTGCGCATAAATGCGGCTGAGTTTGAAGGAGGCGTACTCGACCACCTTGGTCATGAGCGGCGCCCCCGCAAATGCAAAACCTCCCGCGCGCGCGGGCTTTGTGCAATCGCAGGCGCCCCGGCGGCAGGCGGATCGGTGGATTGATCCGTGTCGCGCAGCAAGGCGTCGCGCAATTCCTGCATGCCGATGGCGAAATAGCCGGTCGTCCCGCCATGGGTAAGGTGCAGGGTGGCCGCGGTCTGGCGCCAACCAACAGACAAAAGCGCGTCCAGCTGCTCCTCTTCCACGCTCACCGTGTAGGTCCCGGGCGGCTGGACGCCGTCGAAACCCGCCAGCCGGAACGGCTTGGAGAAGGTCACCTGTTTTATGGTGGTGCGCGTCTGCATGGGCTCCTTTCGGGAGCGTCCTTTCGTCAAGCGAGGCAGTCCGTCGAAGGCGATGGGCGTGAGAGCGAGCGAGGCCCGCTGTCCCCGCATCATGTTCAGCCCTTGATAGCCGAAGCGGCTTCGGGGTTTTCGGCTCAACCTAGTGAGCCTTTCTTTCGAAGGCAGTCAACTGCCCTCATGGGACAGGTAACGACGATACTCCACCATACAAGGACGCGAGGATAATAAAGGCGCGCGGTATTCCGCCGCCGGCGCAATGATGTGCTGTATTAATGTCACTCATTTCCCGTGGAGCCGGTTTATCCGGAAATCACCGAAATAAGGCAGCTTCAAAAACCATGGCGCAACATCGTCGCCAAGATGAAGGATGTCACCTGCATGGTGATGCCGAGCGCCAGCGTCCCAATACCAAGCATCGCCCCTTTGCCGCGCCAGGAGGCGGCGGGAATTTCATCCCCTTCGCGCGCGGCGCGGGCATTGATGAGAATGAAGTGCCAGCCGAAAATCGCCACGCCGGCCACCGCAACCGCCACGCCGCCAAAACTGGCCAATTTGATCAATAGCCACGCATGGCGAAGAAACTCTGTCATGGGTTTCCCGTGATGAGCGTTTCCGCTCTGTCTGGAGGAAAAAGACAGCGGAAACCCGCCCCACGCATTGTGGAGCGGGCTTCAACTGCAAAAGACTCGGCTTTAGTTGCGATACCAGTCGGCGTGCTGCTGGTTGTTCCATTGCGGATGGCTGCGGTACCAGGACTGGGATGGTTATAGGATTTCCAATCCGTGGGATAATCATAGGCGTGGCGACGATGAGAGCGGTCGTAATAGCGACCGTTTCCGACCGTGACGCCGAGATCGCCGACATGGATGCCGACAGTTTCCCCGGCGCTGGCGGGCAGCGCCGAAAGCGACATGTCGGCCAGGCTCGCGACGGCGAGCGTAATCTTGATGAAATCGCCTCCATTCTCATGCTCAAGGCCCGCGCGGTGGACTGGAAATTGTCGGTCGCCGACAATGGGGTTGGCCGGGCCGAAGCCGGTGGACCGCCTCCGAAAGGGGGCCTGGGCAGCAGCCTGGTCGCAGCCCTCGCCCACCAATTGGATGCCAAGGTCGCGGTCCTGAACAGTCCGACCGGCATGAACATTCCCGTGACGCGCGCCACCTTCGTGTCGCGGTCCGCAGCGTAAGTTCGGCGGGCGGTCGCACGCCTAGCGCCCGGCCTCGGTATCCGGCACCCACGCATAACCATCGCCCTTGGGCACAATCCATCCCACGCCAGGGAAAGGAAAGTGAGGCGCGAACACAAGCTCATGCGCCTTGGCCAGGCGCGCCAGCTCCGTCGTGCGGGTGGCGAGGCCCGTCTTCTGATCCTGGTCCATCTCGCCAAGCCATTGCGGCTTCCCAAGCGAGATAATGGAGCTGTGCGCGAGGTCGCCTATGTCCTCGATGCGCGCATTGCCGGAAACGATCTCGTATCCGACATGGCCGGGCGTGTGGCCGTAAAGCGCGATCGGTGTGATGCCCGGAAGAATTTCCGTTCCCGGCTCGAACGCCGCGATTTTGGGCGCGAACACCTTTGCCCATGGCGGATTCTGGGCCCGGAGAAATGCCCATTCGCGTGACGACATGCGGATCGTGGCATTGGGAAAGGCAAGCGCGTGGCCGCCCGTGGCCAATCCGCCCACATGGTCGCCATGCGCGTGGGTGATCAAGACGTCGGTGATGGCCGAAGGATCCACGCCCGCCAGCTTGAGGCTTTGCGGCAATGCGGCGCCCGGCAAGAGGGGACCAAGCCCGGTGTCGAGCAAGACAATGTGCCCCTGCATGCGCAGCAGGAGCGCATCCACGTCCAGGCGCACCGCATCGGTGGGCGCGTGAGCCTCAGCCAACGCTTTTTCCACCGCCGCCGCGCCCATTTCCGCGCCGAAAGCGCCGCTTGCGGGCGAAGCGACATAGCCGCCATCCCTGAGCGCGGTGAATTGAAGTCGGCCAACGGAAAAATTTGCCGCACCTGGCGCGGCGGTGACCGGACCCTCCTGGGCAAATGCAGGAAGCGGGCATAACAGCAAAAGCAGAATGGCGGCGTTTCTGACGAACGGCATGATCCTTCCCTCCCATCGCTACTTAGCAGCGTCCATTAAGCGGATGCCAACGTCCAGGAGGATGACGCCAAACCGGCCGATTGGCCCGCACCGCGGCCACGGGAACTTTTCCGCGGCCGCATTTCCCACGCCCTTGTTTTCCGCCGCCTTCCGCCATGGTCATCCGTAGCCCTAACTGATCGACGGAACTCGAAACCTGGGGCAAGATGGCGCCGGGTGTTTCGAAGCGGGTTGTGATGCTGGGCGGGTTGCGAGAGCTTGAATGGGGATGCTTGCGCGTGTGCGCCTTGCATTCCTGGATCCGGGGCGTGGCGGTTCTATTGGCGCTGATGCCGAGCGTGTTACCGGCCGCGGCGGCGTCCATTGGCGATCCGGCGGCACAAGCACGGAAGTCATTCCCATCGAGGCCCACGACGGCGCCTATGCCGTTCCCGTTCTCATCAACGGCGTTCTCATGGGGAATTTCATCATCGATAGCGGATCTGCCGATGTCAGCATCCCGGCCGAAGTCGCGGCCGCCTTGACGAGATCGGGGACCTTGTCGGGCAGCGATCTTATCGGCAGCAAAATCTATATTCTCGCCGATGGTTCGCGGGTTCCCTCGGAGACCTATCGCCTCGCGTCGCTCAAGATCGGCGACCTGGTCATGCGAAATGTCACGGTTCGCGTGGCCGCGGAAAAGAGCCATTTCCTGCTGGGACAGAGCTTCCTCAGCCGGTTGAAGTCGTGGTCGATGGACAATGCCAGGCTGGCGCTGATCATCAACTAGCTCCTGGCCTTCGAACCGTCTTCTCATGCCGACGCGATCTACATGTGCTCGGAACTTTTAGCAGCCTCTTAAACCTTTAGGTTCCGGGTCAACGCCGGAGCATTTCATGCGCGCTCTTATCCTCTTGTCCTTATTGCTCGTGCTTCCGCTTCGCCGGAGCCGCCAAGGCGGCAGAGCCCGTGAAGCTCGCCGATGTCGCAAATTTGCGGGCAGTGCGGCAGCAACGATCCCGATACCGCCATCGCCGGGTGCACCGCGCTTATTCAATCGGGCCAGGAAACGAAAACCGCCTGGGCCGGCATCTATCAGCGCCGCGGCATCGCCTATTACAACAAGGGCCTCACCGAGCAGGCGATTGCCGATTATACCCAGGTGATCACGCTCAAGCCCGATTTTCCCGCCGCCTATTACGATCGCGCCGAAGTCTTGCTCAATACTGGCGACCCCGACGATGCGATTGACGACTACACCCAGGCGATCGCGCTCAGGCCTCACTATGCCGAGGCCTTTTCCGGTCGTGGCGTCGCCCTGGGGAAAAAAGACCTCACCGATCAGGCCATCGCCGACGAGACGCAGGCGATCACGATGCAGCCCGGCCTTGCCGAGGCTTATGTCAACCGCGCCAGCTTTTATATGAAGAAGGGCCTTACCGACCAAGCCATCGCCGATTGCACCAAGGCGATCGCGGTAGAACCCGATTATGCCCGGCCCTATTACGATCGCGGCCTGGCGAAAAAAGCAAAAGGCGATACGGCGGGCGGCGACGCCGATATTGCCAAGGCCAAGCAGCTCGATCCCAATAGCGGAAAGTGAATTAGGTTCCGCGCATCGCTGCCTGAACGAAGGCTGCTTTTTACTGGCGCGAACGGAACGGCGGCTGCGTAACGGCGTTCCCGTTGCGATCTTGCGATCAGAAAGGCGCGAACCGCATCTCTTGGGAATCACCCCAAAGTATAGCCGTCGCGAGTGGTGCATTATGCGTAGTCGTTACACCAGAGGCATACTGATTGGCGTGGTACTTCCATTGGGTCTTCTTGCAGGCGGTTGCGCGGATTTGAGGCCGATCGGCCAGCCCGGGTACGACGAATTCAAGGCCGGCAATTACGAGAAGGCGAACGTCTCCTTCCGGCGCGACATGGACAGATACCCTGATTTCCACAATCGCCCAATTCAACATGGGCGACTCCTATCACCATGAAGGCGACACCGGGAAAGCCGACGGCATGTTCCACCAGGTGGCGGCCGATGGAAAAGACTTCGTGCCCGACAAGGTCCTGGAACTGGGCGGAGAGAATCACGAGAAACTGAGCGCCAATGCCGTGGCGTGCCGCCACCTCCACGAGGATCGCCAGCTCGACACCAATTGCGGCGACCAGATCGTCGCGGTTGTGGAGCAGCCTGCCGCGGAACCCGCCCCGGCGGTCGAGGCGGAAGCCACCGCCCCTGCGCCGGCGCCCGTTTACAAGCGCAAGCAGGACCGCAATTAAAAGAGTTTGGAGACCGTCCGATCTTCGTGATCGGACGGTCTTTCTCTTTGCTGTTGATGAATGGGCGTTGATGAGCGGCATGCCAGCGATCAAGACCGGTGACGGTCCATATCTTCCGCGCGCGTTGCGCAGCCTGCAGGCGATCTCCCTGGGGCTATTTGTCGTTTGCCTGGCATCTTCGGCGGCAGCGGCCGACGAAGCCTCGGACGACGCAACAGTCACGCCGCCGCAGGCCAGCGCCGCAGTGGCGCATTTTGCCGAACTGGCTCCCAATCCCGTGCCCAAACTGGCGAATTTCGACGGCGCGCAGCCGCCGGACGATGTGCGCAAGTTGGCCGACTGGATCGTCACGTCGGACGACAATCGCGGCGTGAACTTCGTGATCGTGGAAAAGCCGCAAGCCCAGGTATTCGTGTTCGACGCCAAGGGAAATATCCTGGGCATGGCGCCCTGTCTGGTCGGCCTTCAGCCGGGCGACAATTCCGCTCCCGGCGTCGGCACCATGGCCTTGGCCCAGATAACTCCCAACATGCGCACCACACCCGCCGGCCGCTTTGTCGCGTCGCTGGGCCCCGATCTAGGCAAGAAGGATGTGCTGTGGGTGGATTATGCCAACGCCATCTCGCTCCACCGGGTGGTCAACAATGTCCGTGCTGAACAGAGGCCCGAGCGGCTGGCCTCGCCCACCCCGCTCGACAACCGCATTTCCTGGGGCTGCATCAATGTGCCGGCGAAGTTCTTCGACCATGTCGTCGAGCCGGCGTTCACCGGAACCACCGGCATCGTCTACATCTTGCCGGAAATCAAATCGATGCAGGACGTCTTCCCGAAATACCATGATGTGGACGAACATTCCGGCGACCTGCAAAATGCCAGCCTGCCGGCGTCCGCGCCCGAAACCACGCATATCGATCACGGCAATTGATTTTCGTCAGCCCTATTTATTGGCGTCCAGCAATTCCAATTCCTGGCGCGCGGCTTCGGCCGCTTCGCCGCCGCCCTGCACTTTCAGCACGCTCTGGAAATCCCTTCGCGCCGCCGCGTCGTCGCCGGCATGCCTGGCGATCTGGCCACGCTCCAAAAGCGCGTCTGGCGCAGACGGCTTCAAGGCAAGCGCCTGGTCCGCATCCTGCCGCGCCTCTTTCAATTTCCCTTGCGCATCGCGGGCGCTGGCACGCAAGACCAGAAGATCGGGGCGGCGGGGCGAAAGCCGCAACGCCTCGTTGAGATAGCCTTCCGCCTCGCCCCAGGATTTCCGCATCGCCTGGGCGCGGGCGAGATCGGCGTAAAGATCGGCGTCGTTGGCCGAGAGCGTGAGTGCGTTGGAGAAGCTCGCCACCGCCTTGTTCGCGTCGCCTGCCATCATCCAGGCATTGCCGGCCTGCTCGAATAGCTGGGGCCGAAGATTTCGCATGCCGGGGGCGCGGCCCAACGCATCCAGCCGCGTCGCCGCTTCGGGATAGCGTTTCAATTCCACCAGCGCCACCGCCGCGCAGTGATCGGCGGGCGCGCCGCCCTTGGCCTCGCTCCATTCCGTGGCCATCGCCAGCGCGCGGGCCGGATCGAGCTGCAGCCTATGGAGGCAGCTTTGGTAGCGAGCTTGCCCGGCGCTATCGGCGGCAAGTGCGGGCGCACGCGCCAATCCCGACGAAACCAGATGCCGATAAAGCAAGGCCCGACAAAAGACACATTCGCTGGACGATCATGCCACCGTCTTAGAACAATCTTGTGCGCGCGGCGAGAACCGCGTCTGTTACAACCCGCATCTGGAGATAAATTCATGCGCCGCTTGCTGTTCCCTGTGCTGGCGTTCCTGGCGCTGTTCGCGATCCCCGCCCTGATACCAGTCGGCACCAGCCTTGGCACAAGACCAGGTGCAGGGCGTGCCGCCACGCGCCGCGCCCACCAAGCACATCGATGTCCAGCAATTGGCGGTGGTGGACGCCACGCCCAAATTCGACGCGGGCCGCGCCACCGACGCCTATCTGGCGCGGGTGAGCGGGGCGGCGCGCGCGCGCTCCGACGCCTATTTCGAAGGCGGTTATTGGCTGATGGCGGTGGACCTGCTTTGGACCCTGGTGGTGTCGGGACTGCTTCTGTGGCTGGGCCTCTCGACCGCGATCCGCGACTGGGCGGCGGAGAAGACCCACAGCCGCGCCACCCAGGCAATGATCTATGGCCTGGCCTATGTGGCGGTCATGGCCGTCGCGCAATTTCCCCTCTCGGTCTATGAAGGCTTCTTCCGCGAACATTCCTATGGCCTGTCGAACCAGGATTTTCTGGCCTGGCTCTCCGACTACGGCACCAGCCTGGCGTTGGCGCTGGTGGCCGCGCTGATCCTCATGCCCCTGCTCTATGGCGCGATAAGGCGCGCGCGCGAAAGCTGGTGGCTGTGGGGCGCGGGCCTGGTGATCCTGTTCCAGATCGTGACGGCGGTGATCTTTCCCCTCTTCATCGCGCCATTGTTCAATCACTATTCGCCCTTGCCGCAGAGCCCGCTCAAGAACGAGATTCTGTCCCTGGCGCGCGCCAACGACATTCCCGCCGACAATGTCTGGCTGGTGGACGCGTCGCGGCAGTCCAACCGCATCTCGGCCAATGTCTCGGGCTTTCTGGGCACCACGCGCATCAGCCTCAACGACAATCTGTTGCACCAGGGCAGCCAGGACGAAGTCCTGGCGGTGCTGGGTCATGAGATGGGCCATTATGTGATGGGCCACATGACGCGGCTGATATTGCTGGGCGGCCTGGTCACCATCATCGCTTTCGCCTTCATGCATTGGGGATTTATTTTCGCCACCGAATTCTTCGGCGGCCAATGGCAGGTCCGGCGCGTGGAAGACATTGCGGGCCTGCCGCTTTTGGTGGCGCTGGCCAGCATCTTCTATTTCCTGGCCACGCCGGTCACCAACACCATCGTCCGCACCACCGAACATCAGGCGGACATTTTCGGGTTGGACGCGGTGAGGAAACCCGACGCCTTCGCCACCGCCATGCTGAAGCTTTCCACCTACAGGAAGCTCGAGCCCGGCAAATGGGAAGAGATCATCTTCTACGACCATCCGTCGGGGCGCACCCGCATCACGGATGCGATGGTCTGGAAGAAGGAGCACATCCGCGACACGGACGTCAGGGACACGGTAAGCCCGCAATAGAAAACGGGGGGAACAATGCGCAATTATGCCAGCTTCGCGGAATTCTATCCCTTCTATCTCAGCGAACATGCCAACCGCACCACGCGGCGGCTGCATTTCGTCGGCTCCAGCCTGGCCTTGTTGTGCCTGGCGCTGCTCTTGGGCAGCGGGAATGCCTGGTGGCTGCTGGCCGCGGCGATCGCCGGTTACGGCTTCGCCTGGTTTTCCCACATGGTGTTCGAGAAGAACCGTCCGGCGACCTTCCGCTATCCGCTTTACAGCTTCATGGGCGATTGGGTGATGTACTGGCAGATCCTCACAGGCCGGATCGCGTTTTAACGGGCCGCGTCGAATCGTTGGCCGCTTATTTCGGCATCGGGATGGACCAGACCTTGCCGACACCGCGCTCCGTGAGCCAGAGCGTATCGCCCGCGGGCTCGATCCCGGTGGGCGTGTCCAGTCCATCCTTCAGCACCGTGACATGGGCCCGGTCGCCGGTGACGGTGAGCGCGTCGATGGCGCCCGAACCATTGGCGGCTACGAACAGCCTGTGGTTCGCGGCGCGCATGCCGTCCGGTCCCAGCACCGGCGCATCCATCCAGATATCCACCGGCCGTCCGGGCTTGCCGGACGCGTCCATCGGGATGCGATAGAGTTTGTGAAAAGATCACATTGTTCACATAGAGCACGCCGTCCAGGAAGGTCAGTCCGTCGATCCCGTCCAGCGCCTTGTTCTGCATGAACAGGTCTGGCGTCTGCGCGCCCGGCGCCAGCCGGTAGATCTTGGCGTTCGAGGTGTCGGAGATATAAAGCGCCTTGTCGGGACCGACGACGAAATCATTGCAGGTGGACGTGTCGCCCGGCAAATTCCAGCGCAGCTTCTCCTTGCCCGTGGCCAGATCGAAACCGCGCAAACTGGAATGGCGCGCGGGCGGCGTGGTGCCAGGCACCGGCGTCAATTGGCAGGTCCAAAGCGTATTGGTGGCGGGATCCGCCAATTGCCCCAGGAAGAAGGTGCCCGCGCCCTCGCCGCTGGCGTCCACGAAAACCTCTGCCGCCGCCGCGCCCTTCTTGACGCGATAGACATAGGGCGAGCTGGCGCTGCCCGCGATCACGCTGCCGTCGGGCGCGACGGCGAGGCTTTCCGGCTGAGACTTGGCGTCATGGACCAGGATTTCGGCCGCCGTCGCCCGGCATCGGAAAACGCGAACAATGTAAAGGCAGCAGTCGCAATGCGGATCGTCATCGCCTTCCCCCGTGGTATCCTGCTATATATAACGCAGGGCGTGCTATCATAAAAGCCGCATCGGAAATTGGCACGGGGGTTTCACATGAAGCATACTTGGACAATCGGCGTTTTGGCGTCGGCCGCGCTTGCCACCGGGGCGCAGGCGCAGATCAACGCGGGCACCCTGTCGCCGGATACCAACCTGCCCTTCACCATGACCCAGGTGGCGACCTTCGACTATCCCTGGCGGCTGGCCTTCCTGCCCGACGGCCGCATGCTGGTGACGGAAAAAGTGGGCCATTTGCAGCTGGTGACACAACAAGGCGCCAAGACCGAAGTGGGCGGCGTGCCCCCCGTCTATTACCAGGGCCAGAACGGGCTTCTGGGCGTGTTCCTCTCGCCCCATTACGCCACCGACCACAATATCTATCTCACCTATGTCGAGCCCGGCGATTACGGCGGCGGCTTTGCGATGGGGCGCGGGCAATCTGACCTTCAACGCGACCGCGCACGGCTCGACGGCTTCCAGGTGCTGTGGCGGCAGATGCCGCGTGGGCAAGGGCGGCCAGCCGGGCGGGCAGATCGCGTTCGCGCCCGATGGCAACAGTCTTTTCCTCACCGTGGGCGAGCGCCAGCGCATGACGCCGGCGCAGGACATCAACCAGCCGGAAGGCAAGATTTTGCGCCTGACCCTGGACGGCAAGCCCGCGCCAGGCAATCCGTTTGCCGGACAAGACCGGCGCGCCCACCATTCCCCTGATCGATCCGCCCGCCAATACCGAAGCGGCCAAGACCGCGCCGGTGGTGAGCACCTATACCTTCCCCGGACCCAACCTGACGCCGGCCGAGACCTGGACCACCGGCCATCGCACGCCCTTATGGCCTGGCGTTCGCGCCCGATGGCCGGCTGTGGGAAGTCGAGCACGGTCCCAAGGGCGGCGACGAATTGAACCTGATCGAGAAGGGCAAGAATTATGGCTGGCCGCTGGTGTCCTATGCCACGAACTATGACGGCGTGCCGATCGCCAGCCCCGACACGCGCCCCGACCTGGCCAAGCCGGTGATCTATTGGACGCCCGATCATCGCGCCGGGCAATCTGATCTTCTACAAGGGCGCGATGTTCCCGCAATGGAACGGCTCGGCCTTGATGGGCGGCATGGCGACCATGACGCTCAACCGCATCACCTTCGACGGCAAGGGCGGAGCCAAGCCGGCCGAGCGCTGGGCCGTGGGCCATCGCATCCGCGATGTGGAAGAAGGCCCGGACGGCGCCTTGTGGATGCTGGAAGACGATTATCCCGGCGGCATGTTCAAGGTGACGCCGAAATAGCGTGACGCTTTTGGCAACACTTGGCCGGCCCTGTCATCTCGCCGGCCGGAGTACCAAGATCGAAGCCGCCAACTCAAAGGCGCCCGCCCGCGCCGCCACGAAAAGCTGGTCCAACTCCGGCACGAAAAGGCTGGTGCGCGCGCCGGGCGAAGTGCGGATGCGGGACAGGGCGTGAAGGCCGGCCTGATCGCGGCTCATCACATCCACCGCGCCCGACCCGCAACTGACATAGAAATATTTGCGCCTGGCATCGAAGAACAGATCATCCGCGTCGCCGCAGGTGGCGTTGCCGGCGATCGCGGCGCCCGAACCCGCGTCGAGCAAAGCAAACCTCGACTGGCCGCGAAAGACCACGCCGATATTCCCGCCATCGTCCAGGATCATGGGAAAATTGGATGAGAATCTGGGCTTCCAGATCGCGACGATTTTCGCGGCATCCAAATCCGCGACGGCGATCTCGCCGGCATCCGGCACGTTGATGAAAGCCCGGCTGCCCGAGAGCCGGAAGCTTTCCGGGTGCGCAGCCAGCGGGATTTCCTGCAATTTCCGCATCGTTTGCGGATCGACGATCGCCAGCGCACCGCTGCCATAGCCCACGATCACATGGCCATTGCGGGGATCGATCCTGAGATTGTCGGCATCGTCTCCCAGTGCCAGGACACCCTGGGCCGCGAAATTCTTGCCCGAATAGGACCGCAGCGTGCCGTCGCCGCCGCTGGCGACCATGACCAGGTCGGATTTGTCGTCATAGCCGATCCCTTGCGGTTCCTTCAGTCCGGAAATGCGATGGATGACCTTGCCGGCGGCCAGATCAACCACATCAAGCGTACCGTTTCCCAATTCCGCGACGAACAGATGCCTGCGGGGCAAATCCACCGCCATGTGATCGATCCTGCCGCCAGTGTCAGGCAGGGTGATCGCCGATTCCTGAACCAGGAGCGGGGATGCGGCGGGCTGCGCCGTTGCGCCACCGCCAACCAGGGCCGGTACGAGCACCAGCGCCAAAATCGTGAATCGGCTGCGCATCAGGAACACAATCCCCCTTCCTGCATGTCGTAGCGCAATTCACCCGGCGTCACGTCATACGTTTTGCCAATCACGAATTTGATGAAATGAAAAAGGCCGGCCGGGTGTTGCCGAAAGCGTCACCTGGCCGGCCTATCCTCACATCCCCCGGGTCGCCCCGGGGGCACGAATTATTTCGCCGCGTCGCGGATGGCGTCTTTGGCGCCACCGATGGCATTTTGCACTTTGCCTTCGGCCTTCTCGGCGGAACCTTCGGCCTTCAACTTCGCGTCGCCGGTCGCTTTGCCGGCTGCTTCCTTGATTGCGCCGCCGGCCTGCTTGGCCGAACCGGCAATGCGGTCTTTATCCATGATCGTTCTCCGTTATGGGGTGTGACAGGAACAATCGGGCCGACGGTAAGTTCCGAACATGCCGGTGCGGCGCATCGCATCGCGCAATAGATGCGCGCGATCCGGAACACACGCTGCTCCAGCGAGTTAGCGATAGTGCTTCCACAAGGAAAACATCCTATGCGCGTTATCGTACTGACTGCCGCGGCGCTGGGACTGTTTGCGACCATCGCATCTGCCCAGAACCTGCCGGCACAACAGGGACCTCAGAATCCCGCCGTCAAGGACATGCAACAGAACAATTCCTCGATGCCGGTCGCCGGTGCGAACAG
The DNA here is from genome assembly GCA_963766265.1 of uncultured Alphaproteobacteria bacterium. Classification (GTDB taxonomy): domain Bacteria; phylum Pseudomonadota; class Alphaproteobacteria; order Micropepsales; family Micropepsaceae; genus Rhizomicrobium. Next base: position 837,259 of record CAVXYX010000004.1, on the reverse strand, counting down.
TTTCACCCAGGCGCAAGCCAAATCGCAGATCGAGGCCAAGGGCTACAGCCATGTCGCGAAGTTGCGCAAAGACGAAAACGACGTCTGGCGCGGCACGGCGATGAAGGACGGCCAGTCCGGCCCGGTCAGCGTCGATTATCAGGGCAACGTCAACTGAGCGCCGCCATTCCCCAATTCAAAGGATCACACCATGACGAAAACTCTCACGCGCGTTTATAACGACTACGCCTCGGCCGAACTCACCGTTCGCGAGCTCAAGGCGGCAGGCCTGGGCGACAGCCATATCGGCATCGTCGCCAGCAATGCCGATGGCTGGCACAAGCCCGGCGGCGGGGACGTCGATCCCAAGCATGACAAAGACCGCGACGGCAAGGATGACCGCGCCGAAGGCGCCGTCACCGGCGCAGGCCTGGGCGCGATCGCGGGCGGCGCTGCCGGCGCCGCGGCAGGCCTTGGCATGCTGGCCATTCCCGGGATCGGACCGGTCGTGGCTGCCGGCTGGCTGGCCGCCTTGGCCACCGGCGCGGTCAGCGTCGGCGCGGCGGGCGGAATCATCGGCGCCCTGGTCGAATCCGGCACCAGCAAGGAGAACGCTGAACTTTATGCGGAAGCGCTGCGCCGCGGCGGCGCCATCGTCACGGCGAAAGTGCCCGACAAGGATGAAGCCAAATATGCGGCCATCATGGACAAATCGGCTTTCGACATCGCCGCGCGCGAAGTCGAATACCGCAAATCGGGCTGGACCGGCTACGACCCGGCCGCCCCGGCCTACGACATCGACCAAGTCCGCAAGGAACGCGAAATCTATCGGATGTAGGGCCTGGAATTCCTAAAGAAGCCCGCCGGCGAAATCGGGCGGGCTTTTTGCCGTCCGGACCTCAGCCGCGCCAAGGCCATCAAAAGGCACCCAAACGCCTGAAATGAAGCTGAAACCTCGCGCCGCGCCTGAGTCGCGGCGCGCGTCACCTTGCCCCCCGCCCTGCGGGGGAATACCCTTCCGCCACGGAATTTCCCGCCCCGATGTGGCGTTGAGTGATTCGCGCATCCCGGCGTCGTTTTTGTTTGCGTTGAAACCAGAACACAAACTTCCAGGAGAAGCCGAATGACACACATGATCGACGAACAAATGAAAGACGATCTGCTCAGCCGCGGCTATTCCCGCCGGCAGATGATGCGCACCGCGATGATGTTCGCGGGGCGCTGCCGCCGCCGCTCAGCATCAACAGCGAAATGGCCTTCGCCAAGACCAGGGATGCCACTGCCCGCGAACATGGTGCGCATCGGCTCAACGAATGCTGGACCGGGCCGATGGCGCCGGGCCTGACAGCGGGCACTGCCGCGTTCGTCAATTCCAACCGCTATTCGCCCAACGGCGAACATCGAGACACTGGTCAAGGCCATCGCCACGGTCGAGAATGTGCCGGAAGATCACATCGCGCATCTATCCCGGCTCGGGCGAGATCCTGTCGCGCACCATCGGTCGCCTTCTGCTCGCCCACCAAGGGCATGGTGATGGCCGATCCCGACCTATAACAACCCCACGCCGGTTGCCAAATTCCTCAATGTGCCGATCGCCATGTGCCGCTGACCTCCGACTATCGCCATGACGTCAAGGCGATGCTCAGGCCAATCCCGAATGCGGGTGTCTATTATGTGGTCAATCCCAACAATCCCACCGGCACCATGACGCCGATGGCCGAGATCGAATGGCTGGTGGACAACAAGCCCGCCGGCGCGGTCGTGCTGATCGACGAAGCCTATATCCACTGGACCAAGGACTTCCCCAACAACACCGCCACCCATCTTGTCCGGGCGGGCAAGGAAGTGGTCATCACGCGCACCTTCTCGAAAGTGTTCGGCATGGCCGGCGCGCGCGTGGGCTATATGATGGCGCGTCCCGACGTGATCAAGAAAGTGGAAGCTGTATGACCGCGGCAACGGCCCTGCGATCCCGACCACGGCCTGCGCCACCGCCAGCCTGACGGCGACGGCGCTGATCAATGCGCGCCGCAACGAGATGATCGCCAACCGCGCCATGACGGTGGATTTCCTCACCAAGCGCGGCTTGAAAGTGATCGGCCCCAGCGAAGCCAACATGATCATGGTGGACTGGAAGACCAAATCGGCCAAGGAGATGGGCGCGATGTACAAGGCCCAGGGCGTGCAGATCGCCGGGCCCCGCTGGCCGGTATGGCCGACCGTGGGCCGCATCTCCATCGGCAGCAAGGCCGACATGGAAGCCTTCATGAACGCCTCGAGCAAGATCCTGGCCTGACGCGTCCGATCGCGACCGTGACATCAAGCGCCTCTGTTCACGCGGAGGCGCTTTTTGTTTGGGTCAATAAGGCGGCTTTGCGCGCAACCGTTGCGCGACCGCGGCGTCCATCCACCAGATCAGATCGTCGGCAAAACGCGGGAAACGGTGGTCCAGATATTCCCCGGACGCCCCGATGGGATTGCCGTTTTCGTCCAGCGCCTCGGTGATGGGACCGATTGTGATCGAGCTTGATATCACGACCATTCCCATTTCGTTGAGGATTCCGTGCCAGCTGTAGCTGGCCCTGGCCCCGCCGGCGCGCTGCAGGGAATAGCTCGCGATCGCCGCCGGCCGCCAGTACCATTCTTCCAGGAAATGATCGGTGAGATTCTTCAGGCCCGGCTGGATCCCCCAATTATATTCGCCGCAGACAAACACGAACCCGTCCGCCGCCTTTATCTTTTGGGCCAACTCCTCCATGGGCTTTGGCGCGGTCCCCGCCGGGTACTCCTTGTACATCCGCTTCAACATGGGCAAATCGATCTCGCGTGCGTCGATCAACTCGGCATCCAGGTCTTTTGTCGCCAGCCGTGAGAGCACATAGCGGGCCAGGCGTATGCCAAATCGTGGCTCGCGATAGGAGCCGTAGAGAACAAGCACTTTCTTCTTGCGATCCATGGCTAGCGCCCCTCGCCAGGTGATGGCGGCGGCGCAAGATGACATCCCGTTCCGGCTGCGCGTCAAGCGGCCCGTGACGATCGATGCTATGGTGGGAGAGCGGAGCGGGCGATTGGTTGGACGCGTGCCGACGAAGAAGAGCAACATTTATCAAGTGCTCACGCGGCGGGCATTGCCGCTCGATACCGTCGAACTCGCCCGCTACCTGATCGGCAAGATCGTGGTGCGCGAAGCGCGCGGGCTTATCCTCAGCGGGCGCATCGTCGAGACCGAGGCTTATCCGCCCGGCGACGCCGCCGGTCACGCCTTTCGCGGCGAGACGGCGCGTAATGGCGCGCTGTTCCTTTCGCGCGGCCACGCTTACGTCTATCTCGCCTATGGCACCTCCCTCATGCTCAACGTTTCCAGCGAGGCCGTTGGCGTGGGCGCCGGCATCCTGATCCGGGCGCTGGAGCCGCTCATGGGCATCGCCACGATGGTGCGGAACCGGCAGGTCCAGAAGCCGCGCGACCTGGCGCGGGGACCGGGGCGGCTTGCCGCCGCGCTCGCCATCGACCGGCGGCTGGATGGCGTCGATCTGTGTAGCCAGGGACCGTTGTGGCTGGCGCGCGACCGTTCCGCCGCGCCCAAAATCGGCGTCAGCACGCGGATCGGCTTGTCGCGGGAAACCGCGCTGCCTTTGCGCTTTTACGCGCTGGGCACCCCCTTCGTCAGCGGCCCCAAGAGCTTGAACCGTTAACGGGCTGGTGAAATCCCGCCGGTTCAAGGGGATGGAGGCGAAACCGCCGGCCGCGTCCCTGGGGAATTTAGCAGTTCCTTAGGGAGCAAAACCTAGAATTCGCGGCAGAAGCTGGCACGCCAGAGCGAGACGCGATCATGAAATCCCCGCAGTCAGACACGCCCAGCCCGGCCGTCGACACGATGCCCGGCAAGGGGCGCCAGACCGTGCTGATCGTCGAGGACAACACGGTCCTGCGCGACAAATACTGGACCGCGCTGCAGGAAGCCGGCCATCGCGGCGTCGCGGCCGCGAATGGCAAGGTCCTGGACGTGATGTACACCGAGAATGTCTCGGTGGTGCTGCTCGATCTTTTCAAACCGGAGTCGGACGGCATCGAGACGCTGAAAGCGATCAAGCGCGTTTCGCCCGAGACCCTGGTCGTCGCCATCGGCGAGGACAGCCGCCAGCTTGATATGGCGACCCAGCTTGGCGTCGACGCGTTCATCTTGAAGCCCGCTCCGCCCACCGCCGTCATGGAGGCCGTGACCAAGCTGACCGCGACGAGCGCCGCCGTCAGCGGCACGGACCGGCGCCGCTACACGCGCCTGCAAGTGGATCAGAGCGGCTATCTGTACAATCCGCCGAACGATCAACCGCTGGAATGCCGGGTGGTGGATTTGAGCGCCGGCGGCGCGTTGCTCCGGTCGGAAACCGAGTGCCCGCGCGACCGTCCGCTCATTCTGCATATCGACGGCTTCGGCAGTTTCGAAGGCATGGTGGTGCGCGCTGGCGCGGGATCGGCGGGCTTCAAATTCCAGATGGGCGAGTTGAAGCGGGACCGGCTGAAGCATGCCCTGGCCAGCTTCGCCAGGACCGGCACCGCCCCCATCGGCACCTATGGCGTGCATCCGAACTTCAAGCCCGGCTCGGCCAGGCCGAAGGAACGGCGGGAAGAACCGCGCAAGGACCTGTTTCCCTTCTCGTAAGATGCCGGAAGCGAGGCATCAGGCTTTTTGCTGGTAGACCTGCACCGGATTACCGTCGGGATGCCGCCAGCATCGCCATGCCTATTCCGCCCTGGACCAGATTCCGCCGCGATATCCTGTTCAATCCGCGCCTCCCGCGGAAGGAGAACCATCCGACCAGCGGCCGATCGGAACCAGGAATATCGTCAGATGCTCGTCCGGGAAATTGTAGCCAATGACGGGCGATTTCGGCGCGCCCACGCCCCAGGATTTGAGGTCCGTTTCCGGCATGTAAAACATGAGATGCGGAAGCCAATGCCCCTCGCTGCGATTGAAATAGGTCCCCTTGGACATCATGTAGGACAGCGATCCGGGCCTGGCGACGGGCAGCTCGCCGCTCTTGATCGCCGCTTTGAGCGCTTCCTGGATTTTGGCTTCCGAGCCTCCCGCCAGCGCAATCTGCGTGCGCTTGGCGGTCTCCGGCACCTGGGACTGCGCCGCGACGGCGTTGTAGCAGATCGGCGCGCGCACTTTGGGATTCCAGAAGTTCGGATCGCCAAAGCCGGCGGACCAGGAGCGGGCGACCAGGCAGACAAAGCCGTTTGTTCCTTTCACCGCCGTCTGAAAGCCGGTCGCCGTAAAGACGAGAATCTCCGCATCCTTGGCGATCGAGGCGGGCGCGGAACTTCGCGCCAGCGCGACCTCCGCATCGCGGGGTATCAGATATTGTGCAAGCGGAGCCATGCCGGGAAAGGCGGTCTTCGCGGTTTCAGCGCTGCTCGCCGAACTCAAACAACACAAAGCGAAAATCCAACCAAAAGCTTTCATCTCGGCCTCCCTTGTTCGTCTTCGTCGTCCTCTTCCGCCAGATCGCGCAGCCGCTCCAAGGCCTGTTGCCAGAAGCGGTCGTATTTCTTGAGCCAGGGCGTCAGCGCGTCCTGCATCGCCTGTGCCTCCAGCGCGTAGATCTGCTGGCGGCCGGCGCGGTTGGCCTGGACCAGGCCTGCGCCCCGCAAGCCCATCAGATGCTTGGAGATGCCCGAGACGACGAGATCGGGAAATTCCTCCGCCAGCTCCGTCACGTTCAACGGGCCTTTTTCGGCCAGAAGATCGAGGATGCGCCGCCGCGTGGGATCGGCCAACATCCGGAACAGCGTGTCGGTGGCGTCAGTTCTCATCGGCGTTCACCAGCGCCGCCAGCTTGTCCAGAATCTTGTGCGCGTCGGAGCCCTGCTCATAGTCCGCCACCATCTCGGGCCACGAAGCCACGCCGGTGCCCGCGAAGCCGTCATGAATGACGGTAACCTTGGTGCCCTGGGCGGATGCCTCGAGCGCGATCACGAAGCGGGCGGGATGCGCCCAGCCCTGGCCCTCTTCCAGCCACGACAAGATCAGCCAGCCTTCCGCCACCAGCTCCATCACATGGCCCGAAACCCGGGTTTTATTGTCGGGACCCAGGAAGCGGTATTTGCCGCCGACCTGGAGGTCGATCTCCAGATTGGGGCTGATCCAGCGGCGCAGGGCGTCCTGCGTGGCGATGAAACGCCAGACCTTGCTTGGCGTGGCGCGGATTTCGATGGTGCGGATGACCTGGGGCATGGGTGACTAATATCTTACTATACAGTAAGGTGTCAAGCGCATCAGGTCTCGATGCGATAGACGTTGGCCGGCGAGTGCAGCGACGTGGGATGACCGCCTTGCCGTTCCGGGCTCCGCCACCTGGATGGTAAAAGACGGTCCCTCGCGGTGGTGAAGCGGAAAAACGCGTATGGGCTTGGCGTTGCTTTTGCAGGCGTCAAGCGTCCCCGTCACACCGAGTGGCGGGCCGTGGATTCCGGCCGCCAGATATCTATAGTGAGGGCATGGGCATTGGGGGGACATGAGATTCCCCTTGCTGACAGGGGAGAACAATGATGCGGCATTTTTTGGCAGGTTTGGCGTTGGCGCCTCTTCTGCTGTTGGCGAACCCCGGTTTGAGCAAGGCCGACGACGCCAGCGACAAGCAGGCGTTCCACGATTTCCTGACCAGGCGAAAAACAACGGCAGCGCCGACAAGGACAAGGTGGCGGCCTTCTACAAGACCACCGGCGCGTACTGGCGCGCGCACTGGCTGGATTATTCGCACCATCCCGAGAATTACGCCGATGTGATGGCGCTGTATCGCGCGGACCAGGCGCTTTATCCGCGCCCCTTCGTCGTGCCGGACCCCGAGCGCTACCGGAAGGACATCGAGGCTGTTCAAGGAATTCGACGCCAAGAACGCGCCTGCCCAAAAACCCGGCCCTGTTCGTCGGCAGCTCGACCATCATGAAATGGAAGACCGCGGATGCCTTTCCCGGCTTCAGCGTGATCAACCGCGGCTTCGGCGGGACGTGTCATCGAGGACGTGCTGTATTACTACAAGGACGTGATCGGGAAATATCATCCTTCCGCCATCCTGTTCTACTGCGACAATGACGTCACGGGCGGCGGCAGTCCCGATCAGCGCCTTCGAGAAGGCCATGCAGGTTTATCACAAGGTGCGCTCGGACTTTCCCAAGGTGCCGTTCGTCTTCCTGAGCATGAAGCATGCGCCCAACTCCGCCTTCGCGAACCCGGGCGGAGCCCAAGCCATTGACCGGTTCAACGAGCTTGGCCAAGGCGCAGGCCAAGAAGGATTCCGGTTTCAAATATTTCGACATGGATGCGCCGGTGCGCGATGCCGATGGCAAAGTGCCGGGTGATCTGTTCCTGGATGGCGAGCATTTCAACGACAAAGGCTATGCCTTGATCAACCCGGCGATGGAGAAGGTACTGGTTTCGTTGCACGTGCCGCGTTCGAATTGAGATTGCGTCCTGGAAAATTCGCCTGATGCAAGAGACGCAGATCATCATGGGCATGCCGATCAGCCTGACCGTGCCGGGCAGCAAAGTCCGCCGGCAGGATCTGGACGCGGTGTTCGCGGAATTTGCCGCCGTCGATGCGCAATTCAGCCCCTTCAAGGATGAGAGCGAGGTTTGCCGATTCAATCGCGGCGAGATCGCGCGAAAAAGATCTGACCGCGCGATGCGGGAGATCTTGGCCTTGTGCGAAAAAACCAGGCAGGAAACCGGCGGTTATTTCGACATCACCCGCCCGGACGGGACGATCGATCCCTGCGGCATGGTCAAGGGCTGGGCGATCAAGAACGCCGCCTGCAGCTTGATGGACATGGGCTTTTCCAATTTCTGCGTCGGCGGCCGGCGGCGACATCCAATGCCATGGCGTCAATGACGAAGGCGGGGAATGGACGGTGGGCATCCGCAACCCCTTCAACGCGGACGAGATCGTCAAGGTGCTGACGCCGAAGGGCCATGGCGTCGCCACCTCCGGCAATTACATCCGCGGCGACCATATCTATAACCCGCATACCGGCCGCTATGGCTCGGACGATATCGTGAGCCTTACCGTCATCGGGCCGATGTGCTGGAGGCCGATCGCTATGCCACCGCCGCATTCGCCATGGGGCGGGACGGGCATTCATTTCATCGAAGCGCACGCCGGGGCTGGAAGGTTATGAGATCGATGCCCATGGCATCGGCGCGCATGACCAGCGGGCTGGAAAAATATTTGCCATGTTGAGCCCCGCCAAAAGCCGGACCAGGAGAAAGAACCTTGCCGGCAAACTGCTCCTGTCTTCCGCCCTGGTCGCGGTGTCGCTCGCCTATGGCGCCTGGCAAAGACATCAGGCGGCAGGTCCGGCCATCGCGATGGCGCCGGCACCCATGCCGAGCGCACCCAAGAGTGTATTGCCTGCCCAGCCGATAGAGGCGGCGCCGGCGCCTGCCGCTCCGGCCCAACCGGATGGCGCGCCGCGATGCAAGCATGCGTTGCGAAAGCAGGCAATCGCGCCGAAACCCGCGATCATCGCCAAGGCGGCATCAGCGCCGCGGACCGATGCGCCTGCCGCCACACCTCCCGCGCCACCGCATGCAGGAAGCGGCTTTCGCCTCCTGCCCGACCACGCAGGCCGCACCGCAAATGCGCCTGCCGAGCGACGATGTTTCGCCGCCGATTGCGCTTGCCACCGGCACGCCGGCGCCCGGACTCATGCCGCCCATTCCGGCCGGCGCCGGAACCCATCTTCTGGATGGCGATTATGTGAGCGACCGGCATGAACTCGAGTGGGGCGATCTCAGGGTCAAAATCTCGGTCCATGGCGGACAGATCACCGGGGTGCAGATCCTGCAATATCCCGATCACCGCTCCCGGTCGCTGGATCTCAGCCAGATGGCGGGCCCGATCCTGGAAAGCGAAGTGATCAAGACCCAGCAAGCCCAGGTGAATGCGGTCACCTCGGCCACCGACACCAGCTATGCCTTTCAGGACACCATCGCCAACGTGATCATAAAAGCAACCCGCGAATGATGCTGTTCCGGCGCATCCTCACCTATCGGCTGGCACTTTATTATCTGGCCGCGATCCTGCTGGCGGCGCTGGTCTTGTCTGTCGTCGGGATCGTGCATCAGCCGGTGGTCAATCTCGCTTTCTCCGCCGTCGTGGCGCTGGTCGCCTGCCTGGGCGTCAATTGGGCCTTCGCGCGCGTCTTTCGGGGCGACGAGCAATTGGGAATCGGTCTGTCATCAGCGCCCTTATCATCACCCTGATCATCACGCCGGTCGGCGCCCAACGATCCTGCCGGAATGGCCTTTCTGGTCCTGGTGTCGGCATGGGCGATGGCCTCGAAATACATGGTCGCGACCGGCAAGCGGCATCTTTTCAATCCGGCCGCCTTCGGCGCCGCCCTGATGGGCATTGGCCTTCACCGCACCGTGAGCTGGTGGGTGGGCGACAATGCGCGTGCTGTTGCCGCTGATCGTCCTGGGCGGGGCGCTGATCCTCACCCGGTTGCGCTATCTCGAGATGGTGGCGGCGTTTGCGGTGGTGGTGCTTGGGCATCTCCGTCGCCTATGGCGACTTGTCCAGCCTTGGCGGGCGTGGCAATGCCCTCTCGATGATGGGCATCCATTCCATGTTCTGCTTCTTCGGCCTGGTGATGCTGACCGAGCCGCGCACCGTGCCGGTCGGCCGCTGGCGGCAGATCGCCCATGGCGCGCTGGTCGGACTGTTGTTTTCGCCCTTCACCCATATCGGCAGCTATTACTTCACGCCGGAGGTCGCCATCCTTTGCGGCAACCTCTTTACTTTCTTCTCCAACAAGCGGCGCATCCGCCGCTGGGTCGACGCGTTCGCCTGAGACCGGCGGGAGGGCAGATGGTTTCGAAAGCCCGTTACGGCCTGGCGATTTTCCTCCTCACCTTTGCGCCATTTTCTGCATGCGCGGCAGATGATCTGCATGACCTCTACAACGCCCTTCAAAACAGGGGTCGAACCGTGACGATCCCGGCGCAACTTCTTGGCAGGTTGAAACTGGGGGCGCCTGCTTCCGACATTCGGGGAAAGGAAATTACCGTCTCCAAAGCGGATGGCGACAAGCGCGGCATCACCGCATTTGAAATCGCCGGCGTGCCCACCATCACCATGTTCCATGTCGAACCGGAAAGAGACGATTCCTGGCTCATACAATTCAGCCTGGATGGCGGCATCCTCAATCAGGAATGGGAGCAAGGCGGCTACCGGACCTATGAGATCAAGTCGGCGCCGGTGGCCGAGGCCGAGATCGATTTTTGGCGCGATTGGATGGCGGCCGGTACCAAGCCCGGGCGGGAGAAATAACCGCCATGTTGGGCCGCGGCAGGAAACACCAAAGTCTTGTCGGCAGGCTGCTTTTGTCTTCCGCGCTGGTGGCGGCGTCGCTGGCTTATGCCTGTTGGCACAGGCACGACATGGCGGCGGCGCAATCGCCTGCGCCGCCTGGTGCGAAGCCGCCGGTCCACGCGCGCAACGATGCGACAATGACGGCGCAAAGAACGCCCACCGCACCGGCGGCACCGGAGATCAGCGTCCGCCCGCAGGACGCTTCAGGACACCCCGCGCCCTCGCGTCGCGATCTGCCAACGCCCGCATTGCCCGCCCCGCTCACGGCCCTGGCGGAGCTTCGGATGTACCAGCCGCCGCCCGCGCAAACGCCACTTCCGCCTGTCACCGGCACGCCCATGCCCGGCGCCACCGCGCCGATCCCTCCCGGCACGCATCTGCAGGACGGCGATTATCTCAGCGACACTGCGCAATATGAGTGGGGCGACCTCCAGGTGAAAATCTCCGTCCATGGCGGCCAGATCACCGGCGTGCAGATCGTGCAATATCCCGATCACCGCGCCGAGTCGCTAGAGATCAGCCAGATGGCGAGCCCGCTCTTGGACAGCGAAGTGATCAAGACCCAGCAGTCAAAGGTGGATGTGGTCTCTTCGGCCACCGACACGAGTTATGTCTTTCGCAATGCCGTCGCCAGCGCGATCGTCAAGGCGACGCGTTGATGGCCCTCTTCACGCCGCGGCCAGCGGCGACGGGCGTTTGGCGGGCCAGCGCGTGGCCTCGTCATAGGCATTGGCGATTTTCAGGCAGTCGATCTCGCGGCGCGGCTTTCCCACGATCTGGATGCCGATGGAGCGGCCCTTGGCGTCGAACCCTGCCGGCGCCGCCAGCGCGGGACAGCCGGTCATGGTGATGGCGCCGCAGACCTGCATCCAGCGCAGATAGGAGTCCATCCTGGTCTGCCCGATCTCGGCCGGCCAGTGCGTCTTGGCGTCGAACGCGAAGACCTGGGCGGTGGGCACGACCAGGAAGTCGTGGCTCTCGAACAGGCTGACGAAGGCCTGGTACCAGCGCAGGCGCTGGCTAAGAAGATGGGGCACATCGGCGCCCGTGACCTTGCGCCCCTGTTCCACTTCCCATTGCGCCTCGGGTTTCAACAGCGCGCGCTTGGCGGGGTCGTCGTAAAGCGCGCCATAGGCGTTCGCGGCCGTCCAGCAGCGCAAGCGCGTGTAAGCCTGCCACGCGTCCTCGACCGAGGCGGGGACCTTGGCCTCCGAGACGATGACGCCCATGCCTTCGAAGGTTTTAAGCGCGCCTTGGCAGGTATCGAGCACGCCTGGCTCCATTGGCAGGCCGCCGAAATCGCCCAGCCAGCCGATGCGCACGCCCTTTACATTCATGGCCAGCGAACCGGCGAAGACCGACGGATCCTCGTCGATCGAGAGTGGTTCTTTCAGCTCGGGACCTGCCTGGACCGACAAGAGCCTGGCGAGATCGGACACGTTGCGCGCCATCGGCCCGGTCACGCTGGTATCGGAAAGAAAACCGCCCGAGGGAATGCGGCCGAAGGTGGGACGGAAGCCGTAGATATTGTTCCAGCCGGCGGGATTGCGCAGCGAGCCGCAATTGTCGCTGCCGTCCGCCACCGGCAGCATATGGGTGGCCAGCGACACGCTCGCGCCGCCGCTGCTTCCGCCGCTGGTCAGGCGCTGGTCATAGGCGTTGAGGGTGGCGCCGAACACCGCATTATAAGTCTGCGAGCCCAGGCCGAATTCGGGCGCATTGGTCTTGCCGATCATGATGGCGCCGGCGGCGCGCATCCGCGCCACCACCAGACTGTCCTCTTGGGCGATGCGGTCCTTGAAGATGGGCGAGCCGTCGGTAAAAGCGATGCCCTTGGCGGCGGTCAGGTCCTTGGGCGCCAGCGGAAACCCGTGCAGGAAACCGGCGTAACGCCCGGCGGCCAGGTCGGCATCCTTGGCCTTGGCTTGCGCCAACAACATGTCGCGGGGCTGGAGCGAGACAATGGCGTTGACCTTGGGATTGACGCGGCCGATGTGATCCAGATAGGCCGTCATCACCTCGACGCAGGAGACTTTCCTGCTCTTGATGGCGGCGGCGAGCGCCAACCCGTCCATGGCGGTGATGCTGTTGCTTGCGGCCGCCTGGGCGTCTTCCGCCAGCATCGCGGCCCCGATGAGAGCGCCGCCGCCCGCCAATATCTCGCGCCGCGACGCGTCGCTGCCGGCTCTTTCCGCCATGACGCAATTCCCCCAAATTCAGCCAGGAAATATGATGGGCTGGGATGGCCGGGGCGTCAATTGACGCCAACCCGGGGCTTGCGCTTGCACGACAGAGCCTTGCTGGGCCAAGGTATTTGGCAGGACATTGTTGGAATCTCGCGAAGGGGACGTCATGGGAAAGGCTTTGGAGGGCATACGGATTTTGGACATGACGCACGTCCAGTCCGGACCCACATGCACGCAGATCCTGGCGTATTTCGGCGCCGATGTGATCAAGGTGGAAAAACCGGGCGAAGGCGACCCCACGCGCGGCCAGCTGCGCGACATTCCCGGCGTCGACAGCCTGTATTTCACCATGCTGAACGGCAGCAAGCGCAGCATCACGCTCAACCCCAAGACGGAAGCCGGCACCAGGATATTCACCAAACTGATCGAGAAATGCGACGTCATGGTCGAGAATTTCGCGCCCGGCGCGATCGACCGCATGGGTTTCCCATGGAAGCGCATCCAGGAAATCAATCCCGCGGATGATCTATGCCTCGATCAAGGGATTCGGCGACGGCCCGTTCGAGGACTGCAAGGTCTATGAGAATGTGGCGCAATGCACTGGCGGCGCAGCCTCGACCACCGGCGAAATCGACGGCTTTCCCATGGTCACGGGGGCGCAGATCGGCGACTCCGGCACCGGCATTCACCTGGTGGCAGGCATTCTCGCAGCACTTTTCCACCGCGAAAGAAGCGGCCGCGGCCAGCGGGTGACCTGCGCCATGCAGGACGCGGTCCTCAATCTATGCCGCGTGAAACTGCGCGACCAGCAGCGGCTGGCACACGGGCCCTTGAAGGAATATCCGCAATATCCGAACGGAACATTCGGCGCCGCCGTCCCCCGCGCCGGCAACGCGTCCGGCGGCGGACATCCGGGCTGGGTGGTGCGCTGCAAGGGATGGGAAAGCGATCCGGATGCTTATATCTACGTCATCACCCAGCTGCAGGCGTTCCCCGCGCTGGCGAAAGTGATCGGCCATGCGGATTGGCTCGAGGATCCGGATTACAACACGCCCCAGGCCCGCCTTCCCCGGTTGAAGCAGATTTTCGAGGAAATCGAAAAATGGACGATGACCATGACCAAGATGGAAGTCATGGCGGTTCTCAATCCCCTGAACGTGCCGTGCGGCCCCATCCTTTCCATGAAGGAGCTTGCGGAAGAGCCGGCCCTTCGCAACACCGGCACGGTGGTGGAAGTCGATCACCCGAAACGGGGCCAGTATCTGACGGTGGGAAACCCGATCAAGCTTTCCGATTCCCCGGCCGATGTGCGCCGCTCGCCTTTGCTGGGCGAGCATACCGATGAAATCCTCCGCGACGTTCTCGGCATGAAGGGCGACGAGGTCGAGAGCGCGCGCCAGCAAGGCGCCATCTGAATGGTGGCAAAACGCAAAATATTGATCCTGGGCGCGTCCTACGGCTCGCTGTTCGGCACCAAATTGCTGATGGCGGGCCATGCCGTGTCGCTGGTCTGCACGCAATCGACCGCCGACCTGATCAATCGCGACAGGCACCATCGTGCGCTTTCCCGTTCGCGGCCGCGCCTGCTTGCTGGATGTCGCCTCCAGAAATTTGCCGGGCACACTCTCTGCCAGCACTCCCGATGGCGTCCAGCCCGAGGGTTTCGACCTGGTCGTGCTGGGCATGCAGGAGAGCCAGTACGGCACCAAGGGCGTGCGCGAGTTGATGGCGCGCGTCGCCAAGGCGCGCGTGCCGTGCCTGGCGATCATGAACATGCCGCCGCTGACCTATCTTCGCAGGATTCCGGGGCTGAAGACCGATGCGCTGGAAGCTTGCTTTACCGACCCTTCGGTCTGGAACGGCTTTGAGCCGGGACTGGTGACATTGGCGAGCCCCGATCCGCAAGCGTTCCGCCCGCCGGATCAACCCAAGAATGTCCTGCAAGTGGGCTTGCCGACCAATTTCAAGGCGGCGCGTTTTGACGAGGATGCGCCAACCGCGCTTGTTGCGGGAATTGGAAGCCGACATCGAAGCGGCCCGCATCGATGCCGAGGAGGGTCCGATCGAAGTCCCGGTGAAGTTGAAAGTGCACGATTCGATTTTCGTGCCGCTGGCCAAATGGCCGATGCTGATCGCGGGCAATTACCGTTGCATCACGCCGGACGGGGCGATCCCGATCCGCGACGCGGTCCATGGCGATATCGAAAAGTCGAAATCGGTCTATGAATGGGTTTCCCAGCTTTGCCAGAAGCTGGGGGCCGACCGGGAGGATCTGGTTCCGTTCGAGAAATATGCGAAGGCGGCGGAGGGTCTGGCCAAGCCGTCGTCGGCGGCCCGCGCACTGTTCAGTGGGGCCGCGCATATCGAGCGGGTGGACTGCCTGGTCAGCCGGATCGCCGGCCAGCAGGGCCTGAAGTCCGACGTGCTGGACGAGATCGTCAGGCTGGTGGACGACCGCTTGGCGATGAACCGCGCCGCCACGGCATAAGCTGGCTTTTTATGCTCCCCGGTCCGCCCTATAGTGGCGGCAACGTCATGCCTGGGGAGGCCCTTATGAAAAAACCGATCTGCGCCGCGTCGGCGCTGTGCCTTTGCCTGTCCTTGGGCGCCGCGCCCGCCTTGGCCGCCACCAAGATATTGTTCATCGGCAACAGCTTCACCTTCGCGGCCCATTCCCCCGCCATGCATTACGAAACCGACCAGGTGCATGACCTCAATCCGCCGGATGCGTTGGGCCGTACCATCGGCGGCGTGCCGGCCCTGTTCAAGGAATTCACCAAGGAAGCGGGCCTGGATTACGACGTCTCGCTGGAGACGGTA
This sequence comes from uncultured Alphaproteobacteria bacterium, assembly GCA_963766265.1. Taxonomy (GTDB): domain Bacteria; phylum Pseudomonadota; class Alphaproteobacteria; order Micropepsales; family Micropepsaceae; genus Rhizomicrobium. Next base: position 821,895 of record CAVXYX010000004.1, on the reverse strand, counting down.
GGCGGCAAAGGCTTCGATTATCACCTGGCCGAAAAACGCGCCCTGCTCGACAAGCCCTGGGACGTGGTGGTGGGACACGGCTTTTCCACCATGGATCAGGCCCATCCCGGCGACCCTGCCCTGTTGATCAAGTCCACCAAAGAGATGGCGGACATGTTCCATGCCCAGAACCCACGCGTGAAATTCTACCTGTTGGCGACCTGGAGCCGGGCCGACCTTGTTCTGGGCCCCGACGCGCCCGCGCCATGGAAAGGCACGACGATCGCGCAGATGGGGGCGGATATCGAAAAGGGCTATCAGGCCGCCGCCAGGAATGCGGGCAGCGAAGTGGCGGGCGTCATCCCGCTGGGAAGGGCCTGGAATACGGCCTTCGATCAAGGGATCGCCGACGCCAATCCCTATGACGATCTGGGCGCCTCAAAGATGAATCTCTGGGCCTATGATTCCTATCACGCCAGTTCCTTTGGCTATTACCTGGAAGCGGCGATGGATTTCGGCAAGGTCACCGGCCAGGACCCGATGATCCTGTCAGCGACGACTTTGAATCCTAGGGGCAAGGATCATGTCGCCGAGGATCTGGGCATTTCACCCACCCAGCAGCGGCAATTGCTCAAGCTGGCGCACGACACCTTGGCCGTAAGTGGCGAAACCTTCGTGGCGGCAAACCAGTAGCGCGGCCATCAAGACCCAGCGGGCAAAGGCGAGCGTGGCTCGGCAGCATGCGCGCCATCCAGTAGATTGAGTGTCGCGATGCATCTGCGCCTGTCACGCTTTATCCATCTGCTGCCGATAGGTGCCGATCGCGTATTGCTGGTGGATGCGATCGGTCACGCCAGGGTGCCGGTCAGCACGGAGTTGGCCCAGGTCATCAGCAGCTTTTCCGGCGGCAAGAATGTCGCGGACGAAGACACAAAAGCTGGCGTTCTGGCCGCCCTGATCGAGCGGGGAATTCTCACCCGCAAAACGCCCGAGGAAGAACTCCAGAATGTCGCGCAGGTCTTGGCGCCGTATCATGGCCGCGATCCGGAAGAAATGCTGGATCGCTTCCGGCGCAACCAAGAGGGTGTCGCATCCTATTTTGCCGCGAGCGTGGCGCTGACGCCGGATGATCTCAGCGAAAAGAAATTGCGGATTGACGTATTGCTGTTCGGCGCCTGTGACATGCAGATGGAAGCGGACTTCCTGCGCCGTGCCGCAGCCACACGCGGCATCGATGCAAGGATCGCCGCGAGCTTCCCCCATGATCTGCGTTTGGCCGGCGAGCGCGAGCACGATGCCGTCCTTGTCGGAGCCCTCACTGAACGCCGCGACCTACCCGTCAGCGCGGACCATCCCCCGCACCAATCCTTTATGGCGGCCGTCAGGAAAGTGTTGGATGGCCTGAGAAAGCAGACTTCAAAACCGATCCTGGTGGACAATCTGCCCGAGCCGACGGTCCAGCCGCTGGGCCTGGCGGAACACGGCGCGGAAGGCCATCGCAACCGGTTCCGCGCGGCCAATATCGCCCTGGCGGAATTGGCGGAGGAATATTCCGACGTTTATGTGGTGGATATCGCGGCGGCCATCAACGCGGCCGGCGCGGAACGGCTGATTGACGACGGGCTGGTGGATTTTGCCCATCTGGGATCGCCCGGCTGGATGCTGCAACGGGCGGAAAGCGAGAAGGCCGCCGTGCACAATCTTTTCCCCGATCCTGCCCCGCTGGCCGGATCGCTGGACGGCAATCCTTATCTTCGCGAACCGGTAACCGCTGAGGCGCACCTCGATGCGTTGACCACCGTGCTGGGCGTGGATCGGAAAAAATGCGTGATCGTGGACCTGGATGGCCTGTTATGGCCGGGCGTGCTGGCGGAAACGGGCGCGCCGTTCGCATGGCGCGAGGATGTCAGCGGCCCCTATTCCTATGTGGGCCTGTATTTCGGCATCCACCAGGCGCTTGCCGCGCTGAAGCGGCGGGGCGTTCTTCTCGCCTGCGTGAGCAAGAATGACGAGCAGACGGTCAGGGAATTGTGGAAATACCAGCCGCATTATGCCGGGCTCAAATTGTTGACGCCGGACGATTTCGTCACCTGGCGGGTCAATTGGGACGACAAGGTCGGCAATATCCAGTCGATCGCCAAGGAGCTGGGCTTTGCGCCGGAAGCCTTCATCTTCATCGACGACAGTCCCCTGGAACGGGAACGCGTCCAACAGCGCCTGCCGGAGGTCGAAGTCTGGGGCGACAATCTTTTCGCGCTTCGCCGGAAATTGCTGAACGATCCGCGGCTTCAGATCGCCAAAATCACAAAGGAGTCCGCCCATCGGACCGAGACGATGCGCGCCCAACTCGAGCGGAAGGATGCTCAGGCACAAAGCCTCAGCGAAGAGGATTTCATCGCCTCATTGCAGGTCGAAATGCGCTTCGACCGGATCATTGCGGGCGATGACCTGGCGCGGGTGGTCGAGCTGTTTCAGCGCACGACCCAGTTCAATACCACCGGCATCAAATTCAGCATCGCGGAACTCGAAAACCTGCTGGGCGACCGGGACACCCATATATTCGTGGCACATGTGAAGGATCGCCTCAGCGATCACGGTCTGGTCGGCGCGGCGGTCATCCGGGGCGAAGAGATCGCCGGTCTGGCGCTGAGTTGCCGGGTGTTGGGAATGGGCGTGGAGCACGCATTTCTGCGGTATATCATGCAGGCGATGGCGTCAAATCGCGCGCGCATTTCGGGCCGCATCATCGAAACGTCGAGGAATATTCCGGTCCGCAACCTTTACCGGGATAACGGCTTTGCCTTGGATGGGGATACATGGCAGCGTTCACTTAAGAGTTAGGGGCCAGACTTGGCGAAACTGCTGTCCGATTACATCAAGGTCTATGACCGCACGCTTTCGCCCGAGCGGTGCCAGGCCCTGATCGACCGGTTCGAAGCCGCGCCCGAACTGCATGAGCGCAAGGCGGAAGATGGATCCTACAGCTTCATGCAGCTGAGCGTCAGCCGTCACTGGAAAGAGGTGGAAGCCGAAGTCGGCCAGATCATCATCGGCTGCATCCGGCAATACTGGAAATCGCTTGAGATCGGCCCCTATTGGCCCGCCAAGCCCGTGAGCGAGGAGCTTCGCCTCAAGCGCTATCTGCCGGACGGGCGCGACTCTTTTCCGCCGCATGTCGATGTGATGGACGACAGCAATGCCCGGCGGCTGATAACCGCGATCCTTTATCTCAACGATCCCGGCGGCGGCGAGACCGTGTTTCCCGGCCTGGATATAAGCGTGCCGCCCGCGCCTGGCCGGCTGGCGGTATTTCCGCCCCTATGGCTCTTTCCCCATGCGGGAATGCCGCCGCGAGAGCGCGCGAAATACATCTTGCATGCCTATCTTTGGTATCCGAGCGTGGAAGGTTAACCCCTCCGCCCAGGAAAGGAGCGCTTGATGCGTTTGACGGATTTCAAGGCGCTGACCTTCGATTGCTACGGCACCTTGATCGACTGGGAAACCGGCATGATGCGGCGCTCGGCGGGCTGATCGGCAAAAGCAGGGGAACTGTCGCGCGATTCAATTCCTGGAAGCGCATGCCCGGCACGAATCCGCGCAGCAGCGCCAGACGCCGGCCAAGCGCTACTCGCGATCTTCTGTCGGTCGTCTACAAGCGATTGGCCGAGGAGTGGGGCGTCCCGGCGAGCACCGACGAATGCGAGGACTATGGACAGTCGGTCCGCCACTGGCCTGCTTTCGCGGATTCGCCGGCGGCGCTTCAGTATCTGAAGAACATTCTACAAGCTCATCATCTTGTCCAATATCGACAATCGAAGCTTCAGCTTCAGCAACGCCAAGCTCGGCGTGGAATTCGACGCGATCTACACCGCCGAAGATATCGGCTCCTACAAACCCGACGACCGCAATTTCACGTACATGCTGGAGCATGTGGGCGAGTCTGGGCCTTGCCAAGGGCGATATCCTTCACACCGCCGAAAGCCTGTTTCACGATCATGTGCCGGCGCGCCGCCACGGCCTTGCCAATTGCTGGATCCATCGCCGCCATGCGCAGGAGGGGTTCGGCGCCACGATGGATCCCGGTCCACAGCGCCCGAAATCGACTTTAAATTCCACTCGCATGGCGGAGCTTGGCGGAGGCCCATCGGAAAGCGGTTCAGGGCAAATGACCGCTTGCCGGGGAATTCCGTCGACTTGTCGCCACGCCGGCTCGGCCAAGAAAATTGGGAGGAACCGTATGGAAACAACGCGCAGAGAAACCATTGAAATGATGGGCGCGGCCGCAATGCCGGCGCCACGGCCGGCATCAACGCGGCCAACGCCGCGCCATCGTCCGATCCCAAATCCTCAAAATGAAATTGTGGGCCGCCGCCACCACGCCTTGCGACAAGAATTTGAAACTGGATCTGGGCGCCATGCGCGAACAGGTCGAATGGTACAAGAGCCACGGCGCCGACGGCATGACCTTCTTCGGCTCGACCGGCCAGATTCACCGCCTTCACCGATCGCCGAGCACAAGGCGGTGATGGAAACGGTGGGCAAGGCCAAGGGCAACCTCAATGTGCTCTGCCACCGCCTCGACCGCCAACGTCCCAGACACGATCGAGCTTTGCAAACACGCCGCCGATCATGGCGCCGATGGCGTGATCGTGTCGCCGCCCTATTACGTCAAGGGCATCTCGAACGAAGGCATGCTGCGCTATTACACCATGGTGCTGGATGGGCTGCCCAAGAGCCTGCCCTTCTATCTCTATCATGTGCCGCGCTGGAGCGTGGCGCCGATCCCGGTGGAGGTGGTCAAGCAGCTTCGGCGCTATGGCAATGTGGCGGGCGCTCAAGGATTCCACCACCGACGCCAAGAACTACGCCAACTTCATCACCAACTTCCCGGACATGAGCATCATCACCGGCACCTATGAGAATCTGGAGATCGCGCTCACCCACGGCATGGGCGGCATCATCCAGGAAGCGGGTCCCTATTGCCGCGACCTGGCCGACCTTTTCGCGGTGGCGCGTTCGGGCAAGGACATTCATCCGGCTTATGCGGCGCTGCAGGCCAAGATCGCCCAGCTCTATGGCGCCAAGGACGGCATCGACCAGTACGGCATCATGCAATATGCGATGACCTCCGAGATGGGAAAGCCGGCGAGTTATCCAGCGCCCGCCCTTTGTCGATCTGTCCGACGCGCGCAAAGCCGAGATCGAAAAGACCCTGCGCGATCAGAAGGTCAAAATTGGCTGAGCCTCAGGCGCGATAGGCGCGGCGGCCTTCGACCAGCTGCCAGGCGAGCAACACCGGCATGGCCACGACCAGGTCGCGGGCGCGCCGCAGCAGCGAGATCGCCAGCCCGATCTCGGGCGTGAAACCGAACACGGGCGCCAACACCGTATAGCCCAGTTCCTGGATGCCGACCGAGGCGGGAACAAAGACCGTGGCGCTGCGCAGGCCCTCGACCAGCGCCTGGATGGCCAGCGCGGTACGGACATCGGCGTGAAACCCCATCGTCCGCAACATCACCCAGAGCCAGAACCCGCTCGCCAGCCAGCCCGCCAGTTGCAGCAGCACCGAAAGGGCGACGCGCGGGCCCCGCCCATAGATGGTGCGAACGGCCTGGTGAAAGCCCAGGTCATGGCGAAGCGCGCCCGCGAACAATTTGCCGGAGATCCTGTCCACCCAGCGCCCGCCCCTCACCTGCACCAGCGCGAAGCCGATGCTGCCCAGCGAGAGAAAAAGCGCGCCGCCCAGCATGGCGCCGACATAGGGCGAAAGCGCCGGGCTGGCGTAAAGCAGCGAAAGACTGGCGACCACACCCAACAAGACATAAAGCCCCTGGGCAAACGCATCGGTGGTGACATCCGCGATCACCACGGCGGATGCTTCCGCCGCGGGGATGCCGGCCAGCACAAAGGCGCGGGCGGCGAAGGCGAAGCCGCCAAGCTGGGTGATGGGAAGCACGTCGGCGGAGGAATCGCGCAATTGCCGCGAGGCAACCAGCACCCACAAGGGCACCGGACGCAGCATCAGCGGCCAGAGCCCGATCGCCAGCACGATCTCGACGCCTAGCCCCGCCACGACGATCAGGAGAAAACCCGCGACGCCGCCATGCTTCACGGCCGCGATCACGGCCCCCAAATCGAATTTCAGCAGAAGGACCCCGACAATGGCAATGCCCAGAAGAAAAGGGACGATCAGCCGCCGGGCCTGGTCCTCGATCGGAAAGGCGGCAAGCTTGGCCATGCGATCCTCGGTGACATTGCGTTATGCGCATGGACAAGCGTCAGGCGCTATGGACAGAACGGAGGCGAGTTTGCGGTGAAGCCACCGTCCGGTCCATTGACCTTTGGTCTACTGGAAGCAGGCACCGCGATAATTCCCTGCCGCCGGTCCTCGGCGGCAGGGAAACACGTAAAGCTATTTCAGCCAGTCCTGCCGCATGCGGTGTTCCAGCGTGATGGTGATGGCGATGATGGAAGCGCCGACAAAGGCAATCCCCAACGACCCGAAGATTATTGCCAGGTAAGACCCGACGAACGGGATGACCCCCAGCGTTGGCGCGCCAAGCAACAGAACAATCGTCATGAGATAGTTCTTGGCGTTTCTCTCTGTCGTATTCCCGACCGCGGCAATGCCGCCCAAAATCAAAAGCACCGGGGGTAACAACGTGTAAGTGGGCACGAAGGCAGACGCGATAGCCAGAAGAACGGCGAGCAATCTTGCTGCCGCAGTGACCTTATGCATGTTTCCCTCCCTATGATTCCCTGCAAACGGGGGATGATAACACCAGAAGTTGAAGGCCCCTATGGTTCGGCGCCGGTCACCGGGCTCTGGGCGGATTGCATAATTCGCCCGCCGAAGGGATAGATAAGCCTTCAGGCGGGTGCGGGGACGTCGGACATGAAGGTGTATTTAAAAATCGCGGTTTTGGTGGCGGCCGGCGTGATCTCACATGCCGCGTCCGCCATGGCTTTCACGCCCCCCTCCGAAAGCGCCATTCCCAAGGGGCCGCTGGGCGATTCCGTCAAGCGCGGCGAGGCGATATTCACCGCAACGCACAAATATGCCGGGCCTTTCGTGGGCAACAATCTCAATTGCTCGGATTGCCACCTCGACAGCGGCAGGAAGCCGGGATCAATCCCGATGTGGGGGGCGTGGCCGCTCTACCCGCAATTCCGGACCAAAAACGACAAAGTGAACACGATGGCTTTGCGCATCCAGGAATGTTTCCTCTACAGCATGAACGGCAAGAAGCCGCCTGCCGACAGCGACACCATCACGGACCTGGAGAGTTACTTCGCGTGGCTGGCGACAGGCGCGCCGACGGGAATGACCTTGGCCGGAGCGAGCTACCCGGTTTTGCCGGCATCCAACAATTCACCGGACCCGCAGCGGGGCGCACAATTGTTCGCCAAGACGTGCGTGTCGTGTCACGGCGCCAAGGGCGAAGGCAACGCGGCGGCGGCCATCCCACCGCTGTGGGGGCCGCAATCGTTCAACGCGGGCGCCGGCATGCATGAAGTGGAAAAGGCTGCGCGCTTCATTCGCGCCAACATGCCGCTCGGCCAGGACAACACGCTGACGCCCGACCAGGCCCGCGATCTCGCGGCCTATATCAACAGCAAGCCGCGACCCGCAGACCCCAGGACCTTGGCGAAGAAATAGCTATCCGCAAGAGCAGACGGAGTATCCGCGCTCCTGCGCCCGGTTGAGCGTGACGATGCCCGCGGGAACCCACACGGCGCCCGGGATCATGTTGGCTTTCAATTCTTCCAGCACGGCGTTGGCGTCCGCGCCTGTCGCCTTTGCATGCATGAAGGCAACGGCCTTGGCGGCCACTTCGCATACGGCAAAACGCGCGCCCTCTTGCGTCACGCCGCTCAACCTTCTTCCGCTGCTGAACAATTTCGGGTCCAGCGGCGTGGCATTGTACGGATTGACCGCCACGGAAGTCTTGATGCCGATCCCGGCCAGTTGGCCCCAGTCGGAAAGAGCCTGATCGAACTTTCCCCATGCCGCGTCATTGAAGCCGAACACCACCGAGAAATGGCGAAGGATGATCACGGCCGACAGATCGGTGCCCGCGATGCCATAGCCGCTCAAATTGGCCTTGTAGAAATTGTCGGCAAAATTCAGCGCCTCGCCCGTGCCCTTGCCGCTGATGGTATCGAAGATGATGCGGTGCCGCCGCCCGCCCTGGTCGAGCCAGGCATCCTGCCCCTCGTCCTTCGCCTCCGGCCCGTTCGCGGGTGCGGCAATGGCTTTGCCGCCGCCGAGCGCGGCGAGCGTCAGGCCCAAGCCCAGAAATTCCCGTCTCCACAACGCCATCGTTTGGCCCCCTGCTCGAACGCGCCGCCGAAGGATGCTCCGCAGGGATCGGCATTGTCCATATGGAATCCTGTTAAAACCTGTAGGGTGAGTCCGTTGGGGAGCGGCCGAAGCATGTCTATCAGCCTGGTCCAGTATCTGCTCGGCAGTGTGTCTGGGCTGTTTGTCGGGTTCGTTCTGGGGCTGGTGGGTGGCGGCGGCTCCATCCTGGCCGTTCCGCTGATCGTCTATGTGGTGGGCGTTTCCGATCCGCATCAGGCGATCGGCACAAGCGCCGTTGCCGTCGCCGCCAATGCCGCCATCAACCTGATGACCCATGCGCGCGCGGGAATCGTGAAATGGGGCTGTGCCGGGCTTTTCGCCGCGACCGGCGTGGCGGGCGCATTCCTGGGTTCGAGCCTGGGCAAGGCCATTGACGGCCAGAAGCTTTTGTTCTTGTTCGCGTTGCTGATGTTTGCGGTCGGCATTTTGATGCTGCGCCGGCGGCGGCAGGACGGCCAACCCGACGTAAGGCTCTGCTCTGCCAATGCGTTGAAATTGGCGGTGCTGGGTTTTCTCGCCGGTGGGCTGTCGGGCTTTTTCGGCATCGGCGGCGGCTTTCTGATCGTGCCGGGGCTGATGCTGGCCACGAGCATGCCGATCCTCAACGCGGTCGGCTCTTCGCTCCTGGCGGTGGGCGCGTTCGGGATCACCACCGCGATCAATTACGCCCTGTCCGGCTGGGTGGACTGGCTGTTGGCGGGGGTGTTCGTGGCGGGCGGTATTGTCGGCGGGCTGGGCGGCGTCAAACTGGCCCACGACCTTGCGCCGCGCCGGGGCCTGCTGAATGCCGTGTTCGCTTCGCTGATTTTCGTGGTCGCCGCCTATGTTCTCTATCGAAGCTGGGGCGCGTTGGCTTAGCTTTTCTTGCGCCTAGGTTTTCTTATCGAGCGGAGGGACCACTTCATTCATCAACGCTAGCAAGGTAGCAGAAATACAACCGTAAGCGATGCGTCCGCCTGGAGCCGGATTGAGCTTTGCCGGTTTTCGGAAGAAATGTCAGAAAATCGCCGCGGGCGTTCGCTCTCACCGGCCGACCGTGCTGCAAGCTTGCATCAGGACACTCAAAGGCTGCAAAGACCATGACCGACCCGCGTTGTATGATGCGGCGATCAGAGCCCGCGAGCAGTATCGCTCGCTTGGCCGGACGTTGCCGAAGCGCGCTGTCGGAAGCACTCTTTTGCTTAAGGGACTGGAAGCCGAGGTGGCAGTAATCTTGAACCCGTCCGCCCTCAATCGAGCGAACCTCTATGTCGCGATGACTAGGCGATCTGACGCCCTGATCATTTGCTCACGCACCGGCACAATTACGCCCGCCTGAATCCTCATGCTTCAACAAGCTCAGCATGAGGAGCTCACTTGGAACAACTCCAATCCTTGGCCGAGGCGCGCGGGCATGGACTGCGTGGCCCGCGCCCATCAAGGCCCTAGGCAGGCGCCCGCGGCATGGACCGCTTGCCGTCCACCACCGGCGGAAAATCCTTCACCTCGTAATAGACCTCGGTGATGAAGCGGTCCTTGCTGTCCTGGCTGTCGCCCAGGGTTGCGCCGTCATAGGGCGCCGTCAGATTCATCGCCAGCACATCCTTGAGCGACTTGCCCTGACCCTGCAGCGATTGCACCTTGGCCAGCACTTCGACCAGCATGCGCCGGTAGGGCAGCAGATCCTTTTTGTGGATCAGCGTGCCGTGACCGGGGATCAGGACGGTGTCGTCATCCGCCAGCTTCCCGATCAGGTCGGTTGCCTCGATCATGCCCTTGATCGAGCCGCCTTCGGCCTGGTCGGCAAAGGGATAGCCGAAATTGCGGTAGAAATCCTCGATATAGATCGCATTGGCCTTGCGGAAGCGGATGATGGTGTCGCCCGCGGTGTGCGACGGCATCATGGGGATGAAATCCACGATTTCCCCATCCATGTGGATCGTCATCGCCGGGTCGCCCTGGTGCGCGGGATCATAGCGATAGGTGCCCACCGGCACGCCGGCCGGGTCGGGCGAAGGCGCGGGCTGGCCATTGGCGCGGGGCGGCGGATTGAGCATCTCCTCCCTGAGATTTTCCTGGGAGAAGATCACCGCGCCTTGTTTGGCGAAAAACGCGTTGCCGCCGGTATGATCGGGATGGATATGCGAATTGACCATGATCTTGATCGGCGCGCTGGTGAAGGTGCGGATGATCTTGAGCGATTTCTCGGCCAGCTGCACATCTTCCGAATCCACCATCAAAACGCCGTCGGGCCCGAACAGCACGGCAATCCGGCCGCCCGAGGCATCGGGGTGCGCCGTATCAAGCCCCGGCGAACCGTGCAGCAGGAAAATATTGGGCGCGATCTTCTCGGTCACCGCGATCTGAATCCGGTCCCAGGGGATCTGATAACCCTTGGCAAAGGTGAACGGGCCTTTGGCCGGCGGGATCAGGATCTCAGGGTATGTCTGGGCTGACGCGAGGCCAGAGAAAACCAACAGGCTCAAAGCGCCGCTTGCCAGCAGCCAATTGCGTTTCATGCGGTTACCCTCCCCTAGTTTGTGCTTTGACAGGCCCATGCTTCGACAAGCTCAGCATGAGGAATTCTTTTGGGCACAGGCTCATGGTTCATCCCTCGACAAGCTCGGGATGAGGAAGTTCATTTGGACCAAGTCCAATCTCCCGCCGAGGCGCGGCAGCCGCCGCCCGGCGCTCCCGTCCAGGCGCGGCCACGCACGGCGCGGCCGGTATGCGCCCCGGTCGCCTTGCCGTCCCTGAAGCGCAAAACCGCCATTGACCAGCACATCGTTCACGCCCACCGCCATCTGGTGCGGCTCGGTATAGGTCGCCTTCTCGGCGATCGTGTCCGGATCGAACACCACGATGTCGGCGTAATAGCCCGCCTTCAACAGCCCGCGATCCTTGAGCGACAGGTTGGCGGCGGGAAGGCCCGTCAGCTGGTGAATGGCCTGCTGCAAGGTGAGATCGTGATTCTCGCGCACATAATGGCCCAACAGCCGCGCGAAATTGCCATAGGCGCGCGGATGCGGGTGGGACAGCAGGAACACGCCTTGCGGCGACGGCGCCCCCTGGTCCGAACCGAAGCTCATCCAGGGAAGCGCGACCTCGCGGCGAAGATTGGCCTCGCTCATCATGAAATAGGCCACGCCCACGCGCGAGCCGTCCTTGATCACCAGGTCGATGGCCGCATCCTCCGGGCTTTCGCCCCACATCTTCGCCACTTCGGCCAGGGTCTTGCCGGTGAGCGGCTTCAAGGCCGGATTCTTGAACGCCAGAAGCAGCGTGCCTTCCGCGCCCGCGCCGCCATAGAGATTGTCCCACGTCTTGGGATGGGGATCGCGCATTTCGACCCTGCACCCTGGCGCGGATCGCGGGGTCCTTCAGCCGCGCGATCCATTTTTCCAGCCCGCCATCCTGCACCCAGGACGGCATCGCCGCGTCCAGCCCGGTCGCGCCGGACGTATAGGTGTACATGTCGGCGGTGATGCGCACGCCACGGCGCGGGCGGCGTTGACCATCGCGACTTCCTCGTCGAGCTTGTCCCAATTGGAATGCCCGGCCTGCTTGAAGTGATAAATCTCGGCGGGCGCGCCAGAGGCCTGGGCGATGTCTATGGTCTCCTGCACCGCTTCCTTCAGGCGGTCGTCTTCGCTACGGGGATGGACGGTATAGATGCCACCGCACTGGGCGGCGATTTTCGCCAGCGCGGTAATCTCAGGCGTCTTGGCATAGGTGTTGGGCGAATAGATCAGCGCGTCGGTCAGGCCCAGCGCGCCTTCCTCCATCGCCTGTTTGACCAGGCCCTGCATCGCCTTGAGCTGTTCGGGCGTGGGCTGGACGTCGCCTTCGCCCAAGAGGTTCACGCGCACGGTGCCCGCGCCCACGAACGAGGCGATGTTGGGCGAGATGCCCTTCTTCTGGATCGCATTCGAGATAGCCGCCCAGCGTGGTCCAGGTGATGGGAAATTTGATGTCGCCCTGGCGCTGTCTGCTCCAGCCGCTGCATCTCGCGGCGTCAGCGGGCCCGGTGGAATCCTCGCCGATCACCTCCAAGGTGACGCCTTGCGCCAGATCGGACAGGCCACGGCCATCGGCGATCAGGCTGGCCTCGGGATGCGACAGCATGTTGATGAAGCCCGGCGATACCGCCTTGCCACGGGCGTCGATCTCGGTTGCGCCATGGCCCGCGAGATGGGGCGCAATGGCGGCAATCCGGTCGCCCTTGACCGCAATGTCGGCCGTGACGGGCTTGGCCCCCGAGCCGTCATAGACCGTGCCGCCGCGGATCACGACATCGTATTGCGGCGCCGGAGAAGGTGCCTGCGCCGTGACGGGACCGGCGAACAGCGCGGCGGAAGCAGCCACGAAAACGAGTGAAAAACCGCGCATGAAAGCCCCTTTTCCCCTTAGGCCGTGCCGCCAAGGCTAGAGCAAGTCGGGAGCGAATAGAACCCGCTGCTTGCCCCGCCCTGCCCCGTCCGCGACCACAAAAGCACCGATATTTTTGGGCGAATGGCAGGTCCCGCGCGTTATGGGGGCGATATTGAACCGGATGGCCCCATGAGCCTTTTGCTGATCATCGTGATCCTGCTGTTGTTGTTTGGCGGCGGCGGCGGCTATTACGCCCATCGCAACTATGGCGGCGCCGGTCTGGGCGGCGTGTTGGGCCTGGTCCTGATCGTCATGCTGGTGTTGTTCCTGTTCGGCGGCCTGCACGCATGAGCACCCACGACGCGGCGCAAGCGCGGGCGGACGCGCGCCACCCCCAATTCATGAATGAGCTGGTCTGCAGCAGCTGCGGCAGCACGGGCCACGTCACCTGGGACGGCACCGGCGAAACCAGGCGGGTGGTCGAGGTGTCCGACAGCCTGACGCTGCATCCCGGCACGCCGCCGACCTTTACCTGCGCCAATTGCGGGACCGTGCAGCCGTCGATCTAGCCCAAGGTTCAAGGCGTCGGTTGACTATGTGCCGCGCCGGAAGCAATTTTCCCTAAAGAGCTGGAACAACAAGTTCGGGGCGGATTGTGAACAGATATTGGGTGGGCGCCTTCGCGGGGTGCATGGCTTTCATCATCGCGTCCGCGTCGGCGGCATCGCCTCAAGCCCCGGAAAAGCTTTCCTTTGGCCCCGGCCGGCCGGTGCCGCCCGGCAATGCCTTGAAGGGCCAGCACACCTTCGATGCCATCTGCTGGGCTTGTCATTCCCACGACCTGAGCGGAGGCAAAGCGCCGCCGCTGACGGGCTCATCGTTTTACAAAATCTGGCAAGGACGGAAGGTTGACGCGCTTTCCGACTTCATCCGCAATTCGATGCCGCGGGACGATCCGGGCTTTCTGTCCGACGAGATGGCGCGCGATCTGGTCGCCTATATCGTTACCCGCGCCAACAACCCGGGGACTTCAGCGGGCGGGCAATCCGGGAAGTAGCTAGCGGATCAGGCCCTGCTCCATTTTCCGGACTTGATGTCGAATTTCACTTTTCCCTCGGCGCGCATGCGCAGCAAGAGTTCTTGCAGCGCCTCGGTGCTCTTGTTGCTGGGATCGACCCGCTGTTGCACGGCGTACAGGGCGCGGGGCTTGTCCAGGGCTTCCAGCACGGCTTCTTCACTTGTCATGCGCGACGACCTTCCTCCAGGCGATTATGGCAACTGCTCCGCCAGCGCCGCGTAGAGCGGGTTGGCGGTGTCGAAAACGTAATCGGCATCCTGCGTGGTGGCGGGGGCGTTGCAGCCTTCGGCGCGCAAGGTCGCGACCGCATCCATCAATTGCCCGCGCGGCACCAGCAGCGAATATTCTCCGCCCGCATCGGTCGGGCGCGACAAGCACCGTGGCGCTGGCTTTCTTCGCCAGCGTGTCCAGCAGCTTTTCCGCCTTGCCGTCCAGCCGCACGCGCAAAATCTGCGAGGTCTTGGCGCGGGCGCGCGCGGTCAACCGCGCCAGCAGATTCTCGCAAGCCGCCTCGCGCCTCGCCGTTCCAGTCGGCGGTGAGCGAGGCCGCCAGCTGCGCCTGGCTTTCCAGGATGGTGCCGTCTTCCAGGGTCTTGAGCCCGTTGGCGGCCAAGGTCGTGCCGGTGGTGGTGATGTCCACGATCGCTTCGGCGGTGCCGGCGGCGGGCGCGCCTTCGGTGGCGCCGGCGCTTTCGACGATGCGGTAGTCGCTGATGCCGGTGCGCGGCGAAGAAGCTGCGCGTCAGCTGGGTGTATTTGGTGGCGATGCGCAGGCGGCGGCGATGGCGATGGCGCGAAGGCGGCGCAGACATCGTCGAGGTCCGCCATGGTCGAGACGTCGATCCAATATTGCGGCACCGCCACCACGACATTGGCGAAGCCGAAGCCCAGCGGCGCGCACCAGATGGATGCGGCTGGCAAGTTCGGGCGCGGCTTCGCGCAACAGATCCTCGCCGGTGATGCCCAGATGGACATCGCCCGCGATCAGCGAGGCGGCGATCTCGCCCGCCGACAGCAGCATCACTTCGATGTCGGGAAAGCCGCCCAAGGTGGCGCGATAGCCGCGCCCGCCCGCGGCCTGTTTCAGCACCGCGCCGGCGTCGGCGAAATAGGCGTGGCAATCGTCCTTGAGACGGCCCTTGGAAGGAATGGCGAGCGTTAGTGCAGCCATCACGCGCCTCCCTGCCTGGCGGCGCGCGGCCAGGACGCGCTCGGTGCGGATGGCGCAGCCCACGGCGCGGACCGGACGGTCCGCGCCCAGCATTTCCAGCAGCGTGTCGTAACGGCCGCCGCCCGCCAGCTGCACCGGGCCTTCCTTGTCGCGCGCCCACAGCTCGAACACGAAGCCGGTGTAATATTCCATGTTGCGGCCGAAGCGGGCGCGAAGCTCACCTGTCGGCGGGTCGACGCCCAGGGACTTGAGCGCGGCCAGGCGCGCTTCCATCGCCGCCAGCGGCGCGTCCAGCGTGATGCCGGCGCCCTTCGTCAGCGCGCGGATTTCGGCCAGCGCCTGCTGCCGCCGTGCCCGACACCGACAAGCAGCCGCGTGATCACGTCCGCGATCTTGGGATCGAGCCGCAGCGCCGCGGCATCCGCCGCCTGCTCCATCAGCCGCTCGACGATTTCCTCGCGGGTGCGCGCGCCCTGCGGCGCATCGGCCACCATGATCCATCAGCCCTTCGATGGCGGCGCGCGATTCGCTTGGCGTGAGGCCGCCCAGCGAGCCCAGCAGGCGCTGCGCATCGCTGGCCGCACCCTGGGTCATGCGGGCCAGCAGCGCCTCGAAATAACCCGCGCGCCAGAAATGCCGCTTCAGCCGCGCGCGCCATTGCGCCGGGCACGTCCAGCGCATCCACCAGCGCGCCGAACAGCGCCAGATCGCCGATCTTGACGGTGAAATCCTTGAGGCCCGCGGCGCGCAAGGCTTCGACCGCCAGGGTCATGATCTCGGTCTCGCCGGCCGCGCGATCCTCGAGCCCCAGCAATTCCACGCCTGCCTGGAAGAATTGGGTGGGGCGATGCGGCTCGGACGGCTGATGGCGGAAGACCAGACCGTTGTAGCAGATGCGGGCGGGAAATTTGGCGTGGCCGACTTCACCGCATGATGGCAGATCGGGAATGGTGAGATCGGGGCGCAGGCACAGATCGCGCCCCGACGGATCGGTGAGGGTGAAGGTGCGGCGGCGGATTTCCTCGCCCGAACGGTCCAGGAAAATATCGGCGGGCTGCAGCACCGAAGGCTCTTCGCGCACATAGCCGCGCGCGCGGAACGCGCCCAGGATCGCGTCGGCCTGGGTCTCCAGCGTCTTCAATTCGCTGCTGTCGTAATAGGGAAAGGCGGCCATCAGCCTTTCGCTCAGCATTCTCTTGATTTCGGCAACCAGATCGCGTCGCGCTTGACGCTGACCTGCGCCTGGCGGTTGGCCGACCCATTGCGGCGCGGCTTTCGACCGACTTTCGCCAGCTCGGCGCCCAGCGCCAGATCCTTGATCGTGACTTCGCCCTTGGCGCGCTCGTCGCCGCCTTCGATCACGGCGATGGCCGCGCCGCGCTTGTCGGCATATTTCATCTGGTCGCCGAACTTGCCCGTGCCGACATAGGCCTCGGCGCGGATGCCGGCCTGGCGCAGTTCGCGTCACCATCTGGAAGCTGCGCGGCGGCTTCGGCCTTGTCCATCACCGTCACGACGACCAGCGGCGCAAGCTCGCCCGAAAGCCCGCGCGACGCCAGCGCCGAGATCAGCCGCGACTGACGCCGATGGAGACGCCGGTGGCCGGCACGGTCTGGCCGGTGAAGCGCGCCACCAGATCGTCATAGCGCCCGCCGCCCGCCACCGAGCCGAACACCACGGTCTCGCCCGCTTCGTTCTGCACGGGGAATGTCAGCTGCGCCTCGAACACCGCGCCGGTGTAATAGTCGAGACCGCGAATGATGCCGGTGTCGATCACCACCCGATCTTCGCCGTAGCCGCATGTCGGTCAACAGCGATTTGATCGCCAGCAAGTCCTGCATGGCGGCGCTGCCGCTGATAACGCCCGGTCTGGCCCAAGCAGTTCGACATTCGCATCACCTGATCGGACAATGCGCGCCGCATGTTCCGGCCAGTCCGGCGCCCTTGGTGAAGTCGCCGGATTCGTCCTTGCGGCCCTCGCCCAGCAGCAGCCGCACGCCCTTCTCGCCCAGCCGGTCGAACTTATCCATCGCCCGCAAGACGGTTCCGCGCCGGCGCGGCGTCGATCCCGGCATCGCTTCATCACCGCGTCCAGCAATTTGCGGCTGTTGAGCTTGACGATGTAGTCGCCGCGCTTCAGGCCCAAGCGCCTCCAGCGTATCGGACAGCATCATCAGCAATTCGGCATCGGCGGAGGGCGAGGCGCTGCCCACCGTATCGGCGTCGAATTGCAGGAATTCGCGATAGCGGCCCGGCCCCGGCTTTTCGTTGCGCCACACCGGCCCCACCTGATAGCGGCGGATAGGGCTTGGCCAGATTCTGGAAATTGGCGGCGACATGACGGGCCAGCGGCGCGGTCAGGTCATAGCGCAGCGACAGCCATTGCTCGTCATCGTCCTTGAGCGAGAACACGCCCTCGTTGGGCCGGTCCACATCGGGCAGGAATTTGCCCAGCGCGTCGGTATATTCGAAGGCCGGCGTCTCCAGCGGCTGGAAGCCATAGGACTCATAGACGCCCCGGATGGTCTCGATCACCCGGCGCTCGGCCGCGATCTCGCCCGCCCCGCGGTCGCGGAAACCGCGCGGCAGCCTGGCCTTGGGCCGGCTGGCCTTGGGCGGCAGGGCCTTGAACGCCATCGGGCCGGAATCGCTCATACTTTATATGCCTGCAAATCGCGGGCGGGTTGTAGCCACCCCCTGCCCTCCAGGCAACAATGCCAGACAACTAGGGCGGCGGTGGGGGCGGTGGCGGAGGCGGCGGAGGGGGCGGCGGCGCGGGGATACTCTCGGCCGGAAAGCTCGGAGGGCGCGGCGCTGCCTGATCGAAGTAAGGCCCTTGGCCATAGCAGGCGGGCGGCGGATCGGGATTGTTCTTGCAGGGATCGGGCGGCGGCGGGTCGATGACCTGTGTCAGGGCCACCAGCCTGAACCCGCTGTCCAACGAAGTCGTCGAGCGCGCCGGCGCGGCTATCGCGGGCGCGGGATAACGCACCGCCTTGAAGCCCACGGTGATGCTGTTCGACGCCACCATCTTCTGGCTGAAGGTATTGCCCAGACTGACCACCCCCAGCTTGAGCATGATCCCCTCGCTGGCGCTGTTGGTGATGGTGACGCCCAGCTTGAAGCTGTTGCCGGAATTGGCGGCACCGGCCCTGGCGGGATCGGCATCCTTGAGCAGCGTCTCGATGGGCACGCCGGCGAAGCAGGCTTGCGGTCCCTTGGCGCCCATCGGCGATTTGCGCGCCGCCGCGATCAGACCGTTGCGCAGGCCGAGCAGCGATTGGGCGATGGGCGCGGAGGCAAGATCCTTGTCGGTGAAAGACAGGTGGCGCACCTCGTCCGGCTGCGCCGCCGGATTGAAGGCATATTCGGTGAAGGTCAGTTCCTGGGAATTGGCGACGTCGCTCGCGCCCGAGACGGAAGGCCCCACGCTGCCACCGACCATGGGCACCGTCGCCGAGCCCGAGATGGTGTCGCTTTTGTCCAGCGAGGTGGTGAGATCGAGCTTGACGCTGGTAATCATGAAATCCAGCGAGCCATTGCCGCACCAATAGGTGGCCTGGTCGGCGGGATGGGTCTTGAGATCGGTTTCGCGCGCCGCCACTGCGGCGATATAGACGCCGATCTGGCGCTTCAAGTCGGCCTGGATCTGCGGGATGGTGCTGATGTCCACCACCTGCGGCTGCTGTTC
Source organism: uncultured Alphaproteobacteria bacterium (assembly GCA_963766265.1). Lineage (GTDB taxonomy): Bacteria > Pseudomonadota > Alphaproteobacteria > Micropepsales > Micropepsaceae > Rhizomicrobium. The sequence goes on along the minus strand of CAVXYX010000004.1, from coordinate 803,261 downwards.
GCTGCAGGCGGCCAGGCCCAGCGACAGAAGACCTGCGAAAAATCCGGTTCTCATCGCGCTGCCCCGACTTAACCCGGGGCGAGCTTAGTCCCTGCGGCCGCGAAAACGGAGTCCGGGCAAGCCTATTTGCCGGGCGGGTTCGGCGCGGGCGGATTGGCGACGATCACGTTCGACGGGTTGATCAAGGGCGTGTTGGGCGGCAGCAGATGGCCTTGCATGCCCGGGGGATCGCCGGCGCGGCGGCCGGGACCGAAGAAATTGGCGGTCTGGCGGCGGCGGCGGTCGGGGCCGGCATAGCCGTCGGCGCGCACGAATGCCCGGGGCCGTTCGATCGCGTCGCCGATGCGCGATATCAGGTTCTGGGGCGTAACCGGCTTGACCAGGAATTCGTTGACCCCGGCGTCGCGCGCCGCTTCCACCTTGTTGCGCTCGGTATGGCCGCTGATCATGATGATGGGCAGGGCGCTGAGCGCGTTGCGGGGCGAGTTTCGCACCTTGCGGGTGAATTCCAGGCCGTCCATCGGCGCCATCTCCATGTCGGACAGGATCAGGTCGCATTCCAGCGCGCGCAGCATCTCCAGGGCGGCGGCCCCGTCATTGGCCTCGTAAACGGTGCGCACGCCGATATGGCTGAGCAAGCGGCGCAGCAGCGCCCGCATATGCTCCTTGTCCTCGATGATCAGGACCTTCAACGCGTCGAACTTCGCCATGTCTTTCCGCCGAATATGCGCAAAAGTTGGGCATTACGCCGTCAACTGCACGCCAGGGTAGAGGAACCCGGTTAGCGATAGGTTTATGACGGGGGCGTGTTTGAAACTTCCTGCGCATGGGCTGGCGGCAATATCGCGCGGGGCTGGAAGCGATCGTTAAGAAATTCAAGGGCCGTCATCGCTGTCGCGGGTGCGCGGCGGGCCGCGGAAAATCTGGGTGGCGACCGCCTGCCCGCCCAGCCTGGCGACGCCGATGCCGCTGATGTCGTAGCGGGGGCTCAGGATGTTGGCGCGATGGCCGGGGCTTTTCATCCAGCCGTCCACCGCCGCCTTGGCGAATTCCTCGGGTCCGAAAGAGCGCCCCGTGCCGCTCGCCTCCATGATGTTCTCGCCCACCAGGCCATAGGGTCCGAACCGCTCGCGCACCATCCGGCCGGCGATGAAATTGCCCGCTGTGTCGGTGTGGGAGAAATCCGCGTCGCCGCTGGCCATGGCGCAGGAGCGCACCTGGGCCATGGCGGTGAGATCGGGATCGGGGGCGAGCCGGGGCGCGGCGGGCGCGAATTGGGCGCGCGCGGCGGCGATGCGGAGCGCGATCAAGGCTTCGGCCTCCTGGGCGAAACGCTGGTCCCCGTCCTGGCAGGCAAGCGCCGGTGCGGTGCGGGGCGGCGGGGCCAGAAGCGCGGGCGGAGGCCCCGGATAGGGATGGGGGTAAGGCTGCGCCACGGCTGCGACTGAAAGCCCCAAAAGCGCAAAAAGCGCCGAAATCAGCCGAAGCGAAAAGGGGCGGGCTTTCATCAGCGCCACCATGGCCTTGGCCGGCTGAACCGGAGATGAACCCGGACACATGGATTCAATTTTGGGCGTCGAAATCAACCGATTGATAACGGAATTTTTTCTAAAATTGCGGGCGTAGAATTAGCCGTGGCCAAAACCTTGTTGCTCACCGAATCCGCCAAAAACGCCGTCCCCGGGGGGCTGGACAAGCTCAAGATCCTGGTGGTGGACGACAAGCAGCATATGCGCGCCCTGCTGCGCGCGCTGCTCAACGCGCTGGGCGTGCAAGAGATCTATGAAGCGGGCAGCGGGGCGGACGCGCTGGACCTGCTCACCCGCAAGCGCTGCGACATGATCCTGTCGGACATGGCGATGGAAGGCATGGACGGGCTGGAATTCACCCGCCAGGTGCGCGGGCTCGCCCAGCGGCTAAACCCTTCGGTGCCCGTCATCATGGTGAGCGGCTATACCGAGCGCCATCTGGTGGAAGCGGCGCGCGACGCCGGGGTGAGCGAATTCCTGGTCAAGCCCATCACCTTGCAGAGCCTCACGGCGCGCATTGCTTCGGTGCTGGAGCGGCCGCGGCGCTTCGTCCATACCGAGACCTATTCCGGGCCCGACCGCAGGCGCAAGCAGCGCGAGAATTACAACGGCCCGCTGCGCCGCGAGGACGACATCGACGACATGGCGGTGCAATCGTCCCGGCCGTTCAAGCCCAAGAATTAGCGCGCCAGCTGGCTGAACGCGACATTGCCGATGGGATAGTCGGCCCAGTCCTTGTAGTCGAAGTGCCACCATTCCTCATTGAGGACCTGGAAGCCTTCCTTCTCCATCGCGGCGCGCAGCACGCCCCGGTCGTAACGCTGGCGCGACGTGCCGCCGATATAATCGGAATAGGAGCGCTTGGACATTTCGTCATAGCGGCCGGTCATGGGCACGGGCCTGCCGGTCTTGAGATCGTAGAGCGTCAGATCGATCGCCTCGCCGCGGTTATGGCGTGAGCCATGGGCGGGATCGCCCACGAACATGTGGTCGGCGACCGGCGTCGCATCCCAGAACATCTTGGTGACGAACCAGGGGCGATAGCCGTCATGGACAAGAAGGCCAAGCCCGCGCGCCTTCAAGACTTTCGCCACCCGGCCCAGCGCTTGCGCCGCCGGACGCTGCAGATAGGCGCCGGGTTTCTCATAGAGCGGAAAGCCCATGAAATTGTCGGCAGTGGCATAGCGGATGTCGAACTTGATGGTGGGGTCGACGCTGGCGAGCGGCACCAGATCCATTTGCCGCTTGGGCGGCGGCTGGGCCGGCGGAGTGGCCTTCAGCGCCACGGCGCGCAAAGTGGCGGGATCGCCCTGTTCGCCGGCGCGGATCTGCTTGATCACTTCGGCGCCGATATCGCGGCGGGGAAGCGCGGTGCCGTCCAGGGAAACCGATGCGGCTTCATCGCCGTCATTGGCGAAGACCAAGGACGTGTCCGCGACCTTGAACACGCCGGGACTTGCCGGGACAAGCGGGGCCTGATGCAAGCCGTCGCCATCGGCATAAAGCTGGCCGCCGGATTCATATATCTCCAGCAGGTCGGAGCCCGGGCCATATTGCCCGATCAGGCGCATCATCGCCGGCGGCGGATTGGGTGGCGGCGCGGCGCCCGCGACAGCGAACGAACTGACAAGAACGGCGCCCATCAGCGCGGATGAAATTGCAATCTTTTCCAACAGCGTCACTCCCGGTCCAGCCGCGCCGACTTTAACGGCCGCCGCGGGGGAATCCAGCATGCGGCTTTGCGTGATTTATCCCGCTTCGACGCCGGGCGCGCGGGTGGACCAGAGAATGCCGATGAACAGGCCCTTGGCGCGCGGCAACAGCACCAGCGCCAGCAGCGACAGGAAACCGGCATAGACCGCGACCGAGGCCCAGAGCGGAATCACCCGGTCCAAGTTGAGGAAGAACACCAGCGGCAGGAAGACATGGCCGATCACGATGATGGTGAGCCAGGGCGCCGCGTCATCGGCGCGGATCTTGCCGAACTCCGCATGGCAGGATGGGCAGGCCTGCACTTGCTTCAGATAAGCCTTGAAAAGCGGCGTCCCGCCGCAGCCGGGGCAACGGCCCAGGAGACCGCGCCGCGCGGCCAGCTTCATTTCGACGCCATGGGAAGGATGCATGATGGCCCTCTCGCCGCCGAGATATAGGGCAAAACGGGTCATAAACAATGCCGCGCGAAGTCGCATGGCGAAGCCCCCGGTGGCAGACGCGCGAGCGAAGCTCTGATATCCTGGATCATTGGGCTCTGGGGAGGTACGGGATGCGCAACCTTATCATTGCCGGCTTGGCCGTGATGCTGACAGCCACCACCGCGCTCGCACAGGCCTCCGTTCCCGTGAAGGAAACATCCGGCGCCGAACGCGTCGAGTTCGACATGATGACTTGGCCGGAAGTGAAGGCGGCGATTGCCGCCGGCAAGACCACCGCGCTCATCTACACCGGCGGCACCGAACAGCGCGGCCCGCAGGACGTCAATGGCGGCCACACCTTGATGGGCGAGGCCACGGTCAAGGCCATCGCGCTGAAGCTTGGCAACGCCATCGCCATGCCGGTGCTGCCCTATACGCCCAACAATGCCGACGCGATTTTGCCCGGCACCATCGGCATCACCAACGACCTCCTGGCGGCGATGCTGGAACGGCTGAGCGAACAGGCGATCGCCACCGGCTTCAAGAATGTCATCCTGATGGGCGACCATGGCGATGGCCAGGAGCCCGGCCCCGGCAATGTCTATCAGGCCGTGGCCAGAAAGCTGGACGCCAAATATGCGGCACAAGGCATCCACGTCTATTACTGCGACCAGGTCTATACGCCCGCCAAGGCCGCTTTCGACAAATACCTTGACGCCCATGGCTATCCCGCCAGCGACCATGGCGGCATCCCCGACACGTCCGAGATGCTGTATCTGGGCGCGATGGCCTGGGTGCGCAAGAACCTGATCGCGCAGCTCGGTGGGCGATCCGGTGCTGCCGCCCGGCCAGAAGCCCGATCCCAACGCGCATCTTGATCAACAACGGCATCGCGGCGACGGGCGGCGTTCGACCGCGGCGTTGGGCAAGATCTATTTCGACATGAAGGTCGATTATGCGGTGACGCAGATCAGGGGCTTCCTCGCTTCCGCGCCAAAAGCCGGGCGTTAGCCCCTGCCCCAGAAAGACGAGACCACCACGCCCGCAATCGCCACCACGCCGCCCAGGATGGTGAGCGCGGACGGCAACTCGCCCAGCCAGACAAAGGCGATGGCGATGGCGATAGGCGGCTCCAGGTAAAGCGAATTGCCCAACAGCGATGCCGGCATCTTGCTCAAGGCATAGGCCCAGGTGACATAGGCCAAGGCGCCCGGCAACACGCCCAGGTAGATGATGGCCAAAGTGGGCGCGAGCGGCGCATGCCGGATCGCGGGGATCAGGCCCGGCAACCATAGCGCGGCCATCAGCGCGGTGCCCGCCCAGATGCCGATGGCCGTCATCTGGAACGGCGAATAGCGTTTCAGGTACGGCCGCTGCAAAACGAAGAACAGGCTGGCGGCCAATGTCGCCAACAGCACCAAGGTGACGCCGGGGCTCCATTTGACGCCGCCGCTTTCGCCGAACGACACCAGAGCGATGCCGGCAAAAGAGATCAGCGTGCCCAGCCAGCCCAAAAGGCGAGCCGCTCGCCCAACAGGAATGTGCCGAACAAAGCCATGCAGACCGGTGTGAGGGTGATGATCAAGACCGCCGCGCCCGCGGTGATGATCTGCTGCCCGAAGGTGAGCGCGATCTGGTAACCGGCGATGCCGACCAGGCCCAGGCACGCCATGCCGGGAAGATCGCGAATGCGCGGCATGGGCATTTTCGAGATCAGCGCCCATGCCAAAAGCGACGCCGAGGCGATCAGGAAGCGCAGCAGCACCAGCTCGCCGGGCGGATAGCTGGCAAGCGCCGCCTTGATCCCGGCGAACGCCGAGCCCCAAAGCACCAGGCTGGTCGCGGTCGCGGCCAAAGCCCTGGAGTCATGGATGCGCTGGGCCTCGGCGCCGCCGGAACGTCCATTTGTTGCGCCACTATGACAATTCCTCATGGGTCCATACCAATCCTACCTCTAACGAGAGGCGCGACTTCCCCTTAATTGCGCTCGATCGACCCCGCCCGAATATCGAGGAAGCCATGCAGAATATCCAGGACAAAGTTGTGGTCATTACCGGCGCCTCCAGCGGGCTGGGCGAAGCCACGGCGCGGGCGCTGGCGAAGAAGGCGCCAAGCTGGTGTTGGGCGCGCGGCGGATCGACCGGCTGAAGGCGTTGGCGAGCGAACTTTCGCTGGGCGCATCGCCGCGGTCGAGACCGATGTCGCGCAATACGGCCAGGTCAAACGTCTGGTGGACCATGCGGTGAAGACCCATGGCCGGGTCGATGTGGTGCTCAACAATGCGGGCCTGATGCCGCTCTCGCCGCTCGACCGCCTCAAGGTCGAAGACTGGGACCGGATGATCGACGTGAACATCAAGGGCGTGCTCTATGGCATCGCCGCCGCGCTCCCCCACATGAAACAGCAGAAGAGCGGGCACATCATCAATGTGTCATCGGTGGCTGGCCATCGCGTGCGCCCCGGACCGCACGGTCTATTCCGCCACCAAGACCGCCGTGCGGGTGATCACCGAAGGGCTGCGCCAGGAAGTCAAACCTTATAATATCCGCACCACCATCATTTCGCCCGGCGCGGTCTCGAGCGAACTTCTGGAGAGCATCACCGAGAAGGACATCGCCCAGAACCTCTCGCCCATCCGCGACATGGCGATCCCGGCCGACAGCTTCGCCACTATGGTGCTGTTCGCCATGAGCCAGCCCAACAATGTGGACGTGAACGAGATCCTGTTCCGTCCCACAATTCAGGAATATTGAAAATGCAAAAGCGCAAATTGGGAAAAAGCGGGCTGGAAGTTTCCGCCATCGGCCTGGGCTGCATGGGGATGAGCTTTTCGCTTCGGCCCGCCGCCGCCAAGGCAGGACATGATCGCGCTGCTGCGCCAGGCGGTGGAGCGCGGCGTCACTTTCTTCGACACCGCCGAAGTCTATGGCCCCTTCGCCAATGAAGAATTGCTGGGCGAAGGCGCTGGCGCCGTTGCGCGACAAGGTGGTGATCGCCACCAAATTCGGCTTCGACATCGATCCCGGCAAGGACCCGCGCGGCATGAGCGGCGCGCCGGGGCTGAACAGCCGGCCCGGCGCATATCCGCGAAGCGGTGGAAGCGTTCGCTGAAGCGGCTGAAGACCGATCATCATCGATCTTCTCTATCAGCACCGGGTCGATCCCGATGTGCCGATCGAGGATGTGGCGGGCGCGGTCAAGGACCTGATCGGCGACGGCAAGGTCCGGCATTTCGGCCTCTCGGAAGCGGGTGTGCAGCACCATCCGCCGCGCTCATGCGGTGCAGCCCGTGACGGCGCTGCAAAGCGAATATTCGCTGTGGTGGCGGCGCGTCGAGGATCGAGGAATTGCCCGTGCTGGAGGAATTGGGCATCGGCCTGGTGCCTTTCAGCCCGCTGGGGCGCGGCTTTCTCACCGGCAAGATCGACGCCAACACCGAATTCGACAAAAGCGATTTCCGCAACCGCCTGCCCCGCTTCACGCCCGAGGCGCGCAAGGCCAACCAGGCGGTGGTGGACCTGCTGGCCCGCATCGCGACGAAGAAGAACGCCACGCCCGGCGCAGATCGCGCTGGCGTGGCTCTTGGCGCAGAAGCCCTGGATCGTGCCCATCCCCGGCACCACCAAGCTCAACCGGCTGGACGAGAATATCGGCGCGGCCGATGTCACACTTACCGCTGCCGATCTCAAGGAAATCGACGACGCCGCCGCCGAGATCACGGTCGAAGGCGGGCGCTATCCCGAACGCCTGGAGCAGCTGACGCGGCTGTGAGAAATGGTTGCGTGAAGTTTACGCCGCGGAATGGCGGGTTTTCAGGGATTGATTGGAGCATGAACCTGCGGGCATAGTGCGCCACCGGGATTGGATTGATGCGGCGCGGGGACCGACATTTCCGACTTGCCAGTTTAGGCGCCAGGACGCGCGTAAACGCGCGCGTCATCGCCGCGCTGATCGCGCTGTTCACCTTCACGCTTCAGACGTATGTGGTTCAGACCCACATCCATGTCCCCGGCTTCGAGACCAGCGCGTTCGGCCAAGTCAATCATCCTTCGCCGCTGGATGGCAAGAACGGCCAAGACGATTGCCCCATCTGCCAGGCCTTCGCGGCGACCGGCTCCTTTGTCACCCCGGCCCTGATCATCCTGGCGCTGGTCCTCACGTTCGTCGCCACGACATTCTTCGCAGCGCTTCCCGCAACGGCCGGGCCGCGTCTGGCGCGCAACTGGCAAAGCCGCGCCCCTCCCCGCCACTAACCCGATCTGACAGCAACCGGCGCTGAACCGCTTCGACGCGGTGGCGCCTGTCATTCGCGCTTCGACAGCGCGAATCCCTTTTTGATTTCGGAGTTGGTTTCATGTTTCGGCAGAAATGGCTGGCAAGCGCCAGCATCCTTTTCGGTTCCGTTCTTCCCGCCACAGCCCAAATCGCGTCCCAGTCCGCGCCCGAGACCGTGACCGTGACGGCGCAAGCCCTGGAACAGGCGCGGGCCGGCATCCAGACGCAACTGGGCGCCTCGACCTACACCATCACCGCCCAGGACATTCAGAATTTGCCGGGCGGTGACAACAGCGAGCTCAATTCGGTGATCCTGCAGATGCCCGGGGTGGCGCAGGATTCCTTCGGCCAGCTTCATATCCGCGGCGAGCATAACGCCCTGCAATACCGCATCGACGGCATCATCCTGCCCGAAGGCATCAGTGTGTTCGGTCAGACGCTGGATCCCCGGCTGGCGCAATCGGTTCGGCTGATCACCGGCGCGCTGCCGGCGGAATATGGCCTGGATACCGGCGGCATCGTCGACATCAAGACCAAGTCGGGATTGTTCGATTCCGGCGGTCATCTTTCGATGTATGGCGGCAGCCACAACACGCTCGAGCCCAGCTTCGACTATGGCGGCTCGCTTGGCAGCCTCAATTACTTCGTCACCGGCGACTACAACACCAATTCGCTGGGCATCGAATTGCCCGACCGCAGCCATACGCCGCTCCACGACCGCACCAAGCAATGGCACGGCTTCGCCTTGCTGCAGGACATCCTCGACCAGAACAGCAGCATCACCGCGATCCTAGGCACCTCGAACGACATGTTCGAGATCCCCAACAAAGCGGGACTTCAGCCTTCGGGGATCGGCGGCATCGTCGGGCTGGGCCCGTTGGACCCCTCAGGCTCGGGCAACAATCTCCTGCAGGCGAATGGGATCAGCCAGTTTCCGTCCGAACTGGCGGACCAGCGGCAGCGCGAGATCACCCATTACGGCGCGGTCAGCTATCTGCGCAGCCAAGGGCCGGTGGATTTCAGCCTCTCGGTGTTCGGGCGTTATTCCAGCCTGTTCTTCACGCCGACGCCGGGCGTGGCCGACATTCTCTACAACGGCATCGCCCAGACCGCCTACAAGCGCGACGAGGCCTATGGCACCCAGGACGAAGGCGCCTGGCACCTCGGCGCCCACACGGTGCGTTTCGGCGTGATCTATGAAGCCGATGACATATTGAGCGACACCTCGTCCCTGGTGCTGCCCACCGCGCCCGGCGGTCCCGGCAATCCGAACCCCAATCCGCCGTGCGGCGATCCGACCCAAACCTGCCAGACCTCGGACGTGCCGCTCGCCATCATCGACAATGGCTCCAAGCATGCCTGGACCTTGAGCCTTTACGCCCAGGACGAGTGGAAGCTGTCCCAGGACTTCACCGTCAACTATGGCGTCCGCTACGACCAATATTCCGCCTTTTCCAGCGGCAACCAGTTGAGCCCCAGGGCCAACGCGGTATGGACGCCGTGGGAAGGCACCATCATCCACGCGGGTTATGCGCGCTATTACACCCCGCCGCCCATCGAGCTGGTCTCGAACAAGGATATCGGGCTTTTCGCCAACACCACCAACGCGCCGCTCAATCCGCTGGATGACACCCCGGTCGCCGAGAAGGCCGACTATTACGATATCGGCATGTCGCAGCAGGTGACGGAAGCGCTCAAGCTCGCGATCGATTCCTACATGAAGCATTCCAGCGACCTGATCGACGAAGGCCAGTTCGGCGCCCCCATCGTCCTAACGCCCTTCAACTATGCGCAGGGCCGGCAGATGGGGTTGGAGTTCACCGCCGATTACCTGGCGGGGAATTTCAACGCCTATTTCAATGCCGCCCTGGCGCACGCCGCGGGCCAGAGCTGGATCACCAGCCAGTTCAATTTCGATCCGGCCGCGCTCGCCTATACCCAGACCCATTACATCCATCTGGATCACGACCAATATGTCTCGGCCTCGGCCGGCGTCACCTACAGATGGATGAACTCGGTCTTTTCGGCCGACACCATCATCGGCAGCGGGTTGCGCCAGGATGCGACGGCGCCGGACGGCACGGTCATTCCCAATGGCGGGCATGTGCCGCCCTATGGCGTCGTCAATGTGGGCGTGGCGCACGATTTCAGCGATATCGGCATGGACGGATGGGGGGGCCGCGTCGACATCGTGAATTTCTTCGATGTCGATTACCAGATCCGGAGCGGCACCGGCGTGGGCGTGTTCGCCCCGCAATACGGCCAGCATCGGGGATTCTTCGCGGGTCTTACGAAATCCTTCTAGGCAAAATCCTTCTAGGCGAAAATCCTTCTAGCCCAGGCCGGGTGGAACGCATGAGCGCTCAAGACTGGCAATTGTTCGCGGGCCTTTCGGCAGCGATCCTGCTGATCGTCCTTCTGATGTCGGTGTCGCTGTGAAGATGCCGCATCTGACGCGGACGATCCGTTCGCTTCGCCAGGCCAACCGGCACCGCGCCAAGGCGCATGTCAGGCCGTATACGGTGCTGTTCTTTGTCATGCTCATTCTTGGCGCCGCCGGCCTCTCGATCTGGCTGGAAGACCGCTATCACGGGGCGGAAGCCACCTACCGGCTTTACGTCGCCCGGCATCCGCTGAAAGCGGGCGAAAAACCGCCCCATGTGGATTGGCTGACGGGCAGGATATGGCGTTGAGCCCGTGGCGGATCGCGAGGCGCTAGCGGATCACCGTCAGCGCGCGATGGGTGCGCAGCGCGCTCAGCCATTGGGCCGGCCATGCCGCGTCGAGGAAATCATAGGAGCCCACCACCACGCGCGCCCGGCCGACCAGGTTCACCAGCGGCACGAAGCCAACCCCGCCGTCAGCGGCGGCGACCCGGCTGTCGAGGGAGTTGTCGCGGTTGTCGCCCATCATGAAGAGATGCCCCGGCGGCACCATGTATACCGGCGTGTTGTCGAGATAACCGTCCCACTGCATCTTGAAGATCGGATGGGTGACGCCGCCCGGCAGGGTTTCGGAATAGCGCGCCGCCATAACCTGGCGGCCGTCGCCGAACTCGACCTTGCCTTCGCCGTCGCGGCTGATGGGCACGATCTTGCCGTTGATATAAAGCCGACCTTCCCGCATCTGGATGCGGTCGTTGGGCAGGCCGATCACGCGCTTGATGTAATTGACCTTGGGATCGCGGGGCAGCCGGAACACGACCACATCGCCGCGGCTGGGTACCCGGCCCAGCAATCGTCCCTCGGTCGCGACGCCGAGATCATAGGGCAGCGAGTAGCCGCTATAGCCATAGGAATATTTGGTCGCCATCAGATAGTCGCCGATGGCCAATGTCGGCTCCATCGAGGCCGAAGGGACATAAAAGGGCTGGGCGATGGCGCTGGTGGAAAGAAAGACCACCGCGAAAATCAGAAGGGGCTCGACCAGGAACCACAACGCCGCCCGAACCCGGGAATATGCCGTCATCCGCGTGTCTCCGCCGCTGGCGAGTGGACTTATCCGCCGGCCAGTTCCCCTGTGCAAGTTAATGGCCGGCAACATGGCGCGTCATGGAACGTACTGGGTAAAGCGCGGGCTCGCGGGCCCGGTTCTTGGTACACTGATGCCCAAGCCACAAGGAGCACCGCCATGCGCTGGTCACTCATTGCCGCCCTCACTCTAATTCTGGTTGGCGCGGCGGGGCCAGGCGCCCTCGCCCAGAACGCACCCCAGACTGTCACTGTCACGCTCACCAGCTATGATTTCGCACCGGGCACCATCGCCCTGAAAGCGGGCGAACCGGTGACGTTGCATCTGGTGAACAGCGCCGGGAAGGACCACAATTTCTCCGCGCCCGAATTCTTCGCCGCCGCTTCGCTTGCCCCCGCCGACCGGGCCAAGGTGGAAGATGGCGCCGTCGAAGTGGAACAGGGCCAAAGCGTGGATCTCACCCTCACGCCCGCCAAGCCCGGCAGCTACAAGCTCGAATGCACCCATTTCCTGCATGCCACATTCGGCATGACGGGCCGCATCACCGTGGAATGAGGGCCGAATCAGGGGGAAAAATGCTGCGCTGCAAGATAAGGGATGGGATTTAAACCGGCGCGGACAAACTCTAAACTCGGGTCAACAAGACCAACCCACGGGGGACCCGCGCCTATGTTGGCCACGAAATTCACACACGCGACGCGTTACGCCATCCTGCCCGTTATGATGATCGCGCTGATCGGGCTGACCTTCGCGCTCAGGGGCACGGCGTTCCAGAAGAGCTTTCCCTATTACCACACCGCCGTTCTCTATATCGCCTTGATCGCGCTGGAGCGCGCTTTCGCCTGGCGCAACGCCGTGCCCCAGCGCCACATGATCTGGCGCGACCTGATCTCGACCGCGTTCGAAACCTTCATCGCCGGCGCCATCATGGGCGCGGTGGTGCTGCCGGTGCTGCATTATTTCCCCGACACGTTCCTGGGCCGCCGCTTCCTCTTCGGGCTCTCCAGCCAGCTGGGACCCCTGTGGGCGCAGGTGCTGGTCGTGCTGCTCTTGATCAGCTTCTTCTCCTATTGGGTGCATCGCTGGGAGCACACCAGCGCCTTCATGTGGAAGCTGCACGGCTATCATCACGGCGTCACCAATCTTCAGATCTCGAACGTGCTTGTCTCCAACCCGTTCGAATGGGCGATCCGCAATGTCATGGGCGGGCTGATCCTTTCCATCGTCGGCTTCAACCCCATCGCGATCGTGATCGCTGGAGGGTTCAACATCTATGGCGACTTCTCCCATTGCGGCGGCGATCTGAAAGGCGGCTGGCTGAACTATGTCTTCAACACGCCCGAGGTGCATCGCTGGCACCATTCGACCGAATTCCCGGACGATCCGAAATTCCGCTATGGCTGCAATTACGGCGTGGGCGTGAGCTTCTGGGATCAGTTGTTCGGCACCTTTTATCTGCCCAAGGACGAGAAAGGCGCGGTGATCGCGCCCAGGCAGCTGGGCCATCCCGAAGGCTATGCGGACGAGCCCAATTACATAAAGATGCTGCTAGGGGTGCGGGCCTTCCCGGCGCTGGAGCGGTGGTTCGACCGCCTGGACGAGAAAAAGAAGGACGGGTTGTCGTCCGTCCCGGCGGAGTGACGCCATGAGCGGGCTGGCGACTTTCCTGCGCGAGAAATACGCCTATATCCTGGGCTTCGCCGTGATCGAGGCGGGAATCTACTACTTCAACGGACCCACCGGCAATTTCACCACCGGCTTTCTGGGCCTGTTCGCGGTGTGGGTTTTCTACGCCTGGATGAGTTCCAGATAACCGCGCCTTCGCTCCTCATGCCTTGACGGCACAAGGAGCGTTGGCTTTTTCCGTCAATGATGCGCGGCAGCGACCGTGGCGTTGCCCGTGCTCGCCGGTGAAGCGGCGGCGGAGGTGGAGCTGGAGGCGACAGCCACCGGCTTGGAAGCCGGTTTGCCGTCGGCCTTGCCCAGTTCCGGCTTCAGGCTGCCGTTGATATAGGCGCCGGTTTCGATCTTGATCTCCTGGTGCCAGACATCGCCGGTCATGCGCGCCGTGCTGGCGAGGATCACCTTCTTGGATTCGATCTTGCCTTCGATGGTGCCGGCCAGCTCGACCTCGTCGCCATAGACGGTGCCCTTCACCTTGGCGTTCTGGCCGATCTTCACGCCCACGCCGCGCACATCGCCTTCGATCTGGCCGTCGATCTGGATGTCCTCGGTGCTCTCGAGCTCGCCTGTGATCTTAAGCGCCTTGCTGATGACCGATGCCATGGATGCTCCTGTTCTGGTGGTGGTTGGCGTTGAAATCGAATTCGTGACTTGAATGGATTTGGGGGTGGGAAGCGGCGGCAGCCCTTCGCCCTGCCGGGCCTGGTCCGCCATGGTCGCGGCGCCGTCCATCCTGGGCGGTGCGGACTGAGAGGCGGGCTGCGATGCGGATTGGGGCTGCGGACGAACGGATGCGTCACCGGACTTGTCGCTTCGATTGAAAAGGGTCATGGACGTATCTCCGGAAGTTTGTCGAGGTTTTCGAAATAATTGATGGGCCGCCATGGCATCCGGCCGATCACGCGCGCGCCCCGCGCCACCGTGACATTGGTGTGGAAGATGCGGCCTTCGACCTCGGCGCCATCCTCGATGGAAACGTTGGGCGCGAAGACGCGGCCGTTCAGGCGTCCGGCGATGACGACTTCGCCGGCGATGATGTCGCCTTCGATCATAGCCATCGGCGGCAATCACCAGGCGGCAGGCAGCGATGCGGCCCTTCACATAGCCGGAGACGACGAGCTCGCCTTCGATCTCGAGCGTGCCTTGAACGCGAACGCCCGGACCGATGAAGGTCGGAGGCGCTAGAGCCTCATCCTGCACGATATTGAGCCCCGGATGTTGATCCGAAGTTCGACGGGCCAATGTCAACATGAACAACCCTGTTCACGGCTTGGCCCCCCAGCCCTGTCCATCATGGCAGAAAGGAAAGGCATGGCAAGCGTTTATTGGCCAGGCCGCTTTTTCGCGGGAACGTTGCCGGCGTGCGCTTCCGCGGATTGGAGCGCGCCTCGCGCGCCTGTGCGTATAATTCACGGATACGGAGTGCGGTGATGACCAGGCGATTCAAAGTCGGCGATCATGTGAGGTGGAACTCCGAGGCCGGGCATGTCTCGGGAACGATCATCGCCGTCCATACCAAAGACTTCGATTATAAGGGCCACACCCATCGCGCGTCGCCGGACGATCCCCAATACGAAATCAAAAGCGACAAGAGCGATCATGTCGCCGCCCACAAGGGCGCTGCTTTGAAACGCACGTGATGGACCGCACGCTTTTCGCCATCGCCCGCGAATTGTGTAAGCTCCCCGTGACGCGATCCTGAGGCAAAGACGTGCAAGACCTTGCGCAGTGGGACAGTTTCTATGTCATCGCCGGATCGGCGGCGGGCGCGCTGATCGGCCTGCAGTTCGTGGTGATAACGCTGATCGCCGACAGCCCGTCTTTGCCCAATCCATTGGCCGGCGCCGCCTTCGGTTCACCCACCATCGTCCATCTCAGCGCCGTGCTGCTGTTGGCGATGCTGCTGCGGGTGCCCTGGACGGGATTGTGGGAGCCGGCTTTTGTCATAGGCGGCATGGGCGTGTTGGGGATGGTCTATATCCTGGTCGTGGTACGGCGCATGACGGCGCAGTCGGCCTATCGGCCCGACCGCGAGGACTGGCTGTTCCATGTCCTCTTCCCGCTCCTGGCCTATGGGCTCTTGGCGGTGTCGGGCTTCGAGATGCTCTCGCACCTTCATGGCGCGCTGGACGGGATGGGCGTCGCGGCGCTGCTGCTCTTGTTCGGCAGCATCCACAATGCCTGGGACGCTGTCACCTATAATGTCTACTACACCAGACGGAGCCAGCAGAAGCCGCCGGAGTGATCAGGCCGGGGCGCGGGCGTCCTCGATGATGAGGCCACTGCCCTTCTCGGCGATCATGATGGTTGGGGTGTTGGTGTTGCCCGAGGTGATGGTGGGCATCACCGAGGCGTCCACCACGCGCAGGCCCTTCAATCCCATCACGCGCAGCCGCTCGTCCACCACCGCGCCCGCGTCGGACGCCAGCCCCATCTTCGCCGTGCCCACCGGATGGAAGATGGTGGTGCCGATCTCGCCCGCCGCCTTGGTGAGGCTGGCGGTGTCGTTGGCGACATGGGGGCCGGGCAGATATTCTTCCGGCCGGTATTTCTTCAGCGCCTCCTGCCCCATCAGCCGCCTTGTGACGCGGATGGCGTCGGCGGCGACTTCGCGGTCTTCCGGCGTGGAAAGATAATTGGGCTGGATCATGGGCCGGTCGTTCGCGTCGGCGGAGCGGATGCGCACCGCCCCGCGCGAGGTGGGGCGCAGATTGCAGGCGCTGACCGTGATGGCGGGAAAGCGGTGCAAGGGATCGCCGAACTTGTCCAGCGACAAGGGCTGGACATGGAACTGGATGTTGGCGCGCTCATGGGCCGGGCTGGAGCGGGTGAAGATGCCCAGCTGCGACGGCGCCATGGTGAGCGGCCCGGTGCGGAACAGGGCATATTCCGCGCCCATCAACGCCTTGCCGAACAGCGAGTAATAGACCTGATTGAGGGTCTTCACGCCGGACACTTTATAAATCATGCGCTGCTGCAGATGGTCCTGCAGGTTCGCGCCCACGCCCTCGCGCGCCGCCACCACGGGAATGCCCAGCTCTTGCAGCAATGCGCCCGGGCCCACGCCCGAGCGTTGCAAAATCTCCACCGAGCCGATCGCGCCCGAACTCAGGATCACTTCACCCCTGGCGCGGGCTTCGTAGGTCTTGCCGTTTTGCCTGAAGCAGATGCCCGTGGCGCGGCGGCCGTCGAACAGCACGCGGTCTATGGTTGCGTGCATCTCCAGCCTGAGATTGGGTCGGTTGAGCACCGGCTTGAGGAAGGCGCGCGCCGCCGACACGCGCCGCCCCCTTTTCTGGTTCACCTGGAAATAGCTCACGCCTTCATTGTCGCCCCGGTTGAAATCGGGGATGGTGGGAATGCCCATCTGCACCGCGGCCTGCTTGACCGTCTCCAGAACGTCCCAATGCAGGCGCTGCTGCTCCACCCGCCATTCGCCATGCACGCCGTGATATTCGCTCTCGCCCAGGAAGTGGTTATCGAGCCGCTTGAACGCGGCGAAGACCTCGTCGCTGCTCCAGCCGGTGAGGCCGAGCTGCCGCCAATGGTCGTAATCCTGGCGCTGGCCGCGCATCGAGATCATGGCGTTGATCGAAGACGAGCCGCCGATCACCTTGCCGCGCGGATAATTGATCTTGCGCCCGTTCAGCCCCGGCTCGGGCTCGGTCTGGAAGCGCCAGTCGCTTTTGGGATTGCCGATGGCGAAAAGATAGCCGACCGGAATGTGCAGCCAGATCCAATTGTCCTTGCCGCCCGCTTCCAGCAGCAGCACCCGCTTCTTCGGATCGGCGGACAGGCGGTTGGCCAGCACGCAGCCGGCCGAGCCGGCCCCGGCGACGATGTAATCATATTCGCCGTCAAGCGTTTGAACCTGATCCAATTCAAACCCCGAGTGTCACCGATTGCGGAAAACTTATTTGTTACGGAAAACGGGCGCGCGCTTGGCGACAAAGGCGTTCATGCCTTCCTTCTGCCCTTCGGTGGCGAAGGAGGCCTGGAACAACAGCCGCTCGTGGCGCAGCCCCTCGGCCAGCGAGCTTTCGAAGGCGCGGTTGACCGCTTCCTTGGCCATCTTGACCGCGGGAATATTGTAGGCGGCGATGGTGTGCGCGGCTTCGAGCGCGGTCTGAAGCAGGTCGGCGGCGGGCACCACCCGCGCCACCAGGCCCGCGGCCTTGGCTTCCGCCGCGCCGATGGAGCGGCCGGTGAGGATCATGTCCATCGCCAGCGACTTTCCCACCGCGCGGGTAAGCCGCTGCGAGCCGCCGATGCCGGGCAGCACGCCCAGCTTGATCTCGGGCTGGCCGAACTGGGCGTCATCGGAGGCGATGATGAAGTCGCACAAAAGGGCCAGCTCGCAGCCGCCGCCCAGTGCATAGCCGCTGACCGCGGCGATCACCGGCTTGGAGATTTTCCGCACCTCGTCCCAGGGGGCTAGGAAATCGTCCATGTAGAAGCCGGTGAAGCTTTTCTCCGCCATCTCGGCGATGTCGGCGCCGGCGGCGAAGGCGCGCGGACTGCCCGCGATCACCATCGCGCCAACCCGGTCGTCGGCGTCGAAGTCCCGGAGCGCGTCCAGCACTTCCTCGGCCAATTGGCGGTTCAGGGCATTGAGCTGCTTGGGCCGGTTGAGGGTGATCAATCCCACCCGTTCGCGCCGCTCCACCAGGATGGTTTCACGGGTCTTGGTCTTCACTGCGTCCATCGCCGGCTCCTGATCGTTTGCCACTTCGCTCATGCCATTCTCCTACGCTACGCCCTGCACCGGCCGCAACCGCGTCACTTTATTGTCATCCGTTTCCGCTTCCGCCGCGGGCGCCTCTTCCGCCTCGCGATGCGAGGGAACATAGGATTCGCGTCCGGCCATGAACTCATTGAGGATGGATTCGCGGTGCTGGTTCAAGGTGGGCGCCATGATGGGATTGGCGATGTCGTTGCCGACATAGCCGCTCATCCGCACCGGATTGCCCGCCGTCCTCACCGGGCGGCCGGTGTGGCCGCTCTTGACCTTGATGAACATCTCCCGGGCCAGAAGCTGGGGATGGTCGAACAGCTTGTCGATGGTGTTGATGGGCGAGCACGGCACGCCCGCCTCGTTCAGCTTGCCGATCCAATGTTCGACATTCTGGGTCTTGGTCACCTTCTCGATCGCCGCGGCCATCTGCGGCCGGTTCTGGCATCTGAGATCGTTGGTGGCGAACAAGGGATGCAGCGCCATCTCCGGCGCGCCCAGCGCATCGGCCATCAGGATAAACAGCGCGTCGTTGCCCGCCGCGATCACGATGCGGCCGTCCTTGGCGGCGAAGCTTTCGAATGGCGCCAGCGAGGGATGACTGTCGCCGGTGCGGTTGGGCACCTTGCCCTCGGCGTCGAAGCGCGCCAGCGCGGTTTCCATCAGCGCCGCCTGGCAATCCAGCATGCCGATATCCACCCGGCAGCCCTGCGCGTTCTGGGTGCGCTTGTAGAGCGATGAGACGATGCCGATGGTGGCGAACAAGGCCGCGCCCAGATCGCCGAAACTGGTGCCGACGCGCGACGGCGGCCCGTCGGGCCAGCCGGTAAGGCTCATGATGCCGCCCATCGCCTGCACCACCATGTCGTAACCGGGCAGGTCGCTGAACGGTCCGGTATGGCCGAAGCCCGAGACCGAGGCATAGACGATATGGGGATGGGTCTTGGCCATGCGCTCGGCGCCATAGCCCAGCCGCTCCATCACGCCGGGGCGGAAATTCTCCACCACCACGTCGGTTTCGTTCAGAAGCCGCTCCAGCAATTCGCGGTCGCGCGGCGACTTGATGTCGAGCACGATGCTTTCCTTGCGCCGGTTGAAGCAGGTGAAATAGGCGGACTCGCCGTCCACGAACGGCCCGAAGGCGCGGGTGTCGTCGCCGGTGCCGAACTTCTCGACCTTGATCACCCGCGCGCCCAGATCGGCCAGGATCA
The DNA here is from genome assembly GCA_963766265.1 of uncultured Alphaproteobacteria bacterium. GTDB lineage: Bacteria > Pseudomonadota > Alphaproteobacteria > Micropepsales > Micropepsaceae > Rhizomicrobium. The sequence continues at coordinate 784,228 of CAVXYX010000004.1, read as the reverse complement.
TGGTGCAGTAAGGCCCCGCCAGCACGCGGGAAAAGTCGAGCACCGTGATGCCTTCCAGCGGGCCTTTGCGAAGCTCCTGTATCGGTTGCATCAATTCCTCCCGTTATCTTTTTGTCAGCGCGGCTTTTTTAGCGTGCTGTCGGCATGGCGAATTCGGGGCCCTTGTCGATCACGTCGGGCCAGCGCTGCATGATGGATTTCTGCCGCGTGTAGAAGCGCACGCCTTCCTCGCCATAGATGTGCATGTCGCCGAACAGGCTCTTCTTCCAGCCGCCGAAGCCGTGCCAGGCCATCGGCACCGGGATCGGCACATTGATGCCCACCATGCCGACCTGGACGCGGCGGCCGAACTCGCGGGCGGTGTGGCCGTCCTCGGTGAAGCAGCTCACGCCATTGGCGAATTCATGCGCGTTGACCAGGGCCAGCGCCTCTTCCAGATTCGCGGCGCGCGCCATGACCAGCACGGGGCCGAAGATTTCTTCCTTGTAGATGGTCATTGCGGGCGTCACCTGGTCGAACAGGGTTGCGCCCATGAAGAAGCCGCCTTCGCGGCCGGCAACGCTGTGGTTGCGGCCATCGAGCAGCAGCTTGGCGCCTTCGGCCACACCTTTCTCGATGTAGCCGGCGATGCGTTTCCTCGCCACCTCGGTGACGATGGGGCCCATCTCCACATCCTTGTCCAACCCGTCGCCGATCTTGAGCGTCTTGGCGCGCGCAATCAGGCGCGGGATCACGGCGTCGGCGGCCTTCCCCACCAGCACCGCCACCGAGATCGCCATGCAGCGTTCGCCCGCCGAGCCATAGGCCGAGCCGATCAAGGCATCCACCACCTTGTCGGGATCGGCATCGGGCATCGCCACCAGATGGTTCTTGGCTCCGCCCAGCGCCTGCACCCGCTTGCCGGTGCGCGCGCCGGTCTCATAAATGTAATTGGCGATGGGGGTCGAGCCCACGAAGGAGACCGCCGCGATGTGCGGGTGGGCCAGGATCGCGTCCACCGCTTCCTTGTCGCCCTGCACCACATTGAACACGCCTTTGGGGAAGCCCGCCTCGCGCATCAACTCCGCCACCATCAGGGACGGAGTGGGATCGATCGGACTGGGCTTCAGGATGAAGCTGTTGCCCGCGGCGATGGCGATCGGATACATCCAGGCGGGCACCATCACGGGAAAATTGAACGGCGTGATGCCGGCGACCACGCCCAAAGGCTGGCGCAGAGTCCAATTGTCGATGTTGGTGGAAACCTGGTCGGTGAAATCGCCCTTGAGCAAATGGGGAATGCCGCAGGCGAACTCGACGATGTCGATGGCGCGCTCGACCTCGCCCTTGGCGTCGGAGAAGACCTTGCCATGCTCGGAGGTGATGGCGCGGGCCAGCTCGTCCTTGTGATCGTTCATCAGGCCCAGAAATTTGTTCATCACCCGGGCGCGGCGGATGGGCGGGGTGTCTGCCCAGGCGGGAAAGGCCGCTTGCGCCGCCTTCACCGCTTCGTCCACTTCGGCGGCGGACGACAGCGTGACGCTGCCCGATTTCCGGCCCCTGGCGGGATTGAAGATGTCCTGGGCGCGCGCGCTTTTGCCGGCCACGGTCTGGCCGCCAATGTGATTGCCCACGAAGGACATCGAGTTGCCGATTTCTGGTTTGTTCATGGTGTCGTCTTTTGCGTTGGGGATGAAGCCTTGGCCGCGTGGGGACGGGGCCAAGGCCGGGAGATTAGCACAATTTATTCCTCATACAGGCCGCGCGGCGAGGTGTCTTCGGGACGCTGGAGCGCGCTCAAAGGCAGCTTGTTCACGCGGTCGATGATCTTGGCGAAGGCCCGTGTCGCGGCTTCCAACCCGGTCCATGGCACCGCTTCCGGCGTTTCCCAGTCGGTGTGGAAATAGGAGTGGTATTCGCTGGCGTCCACGCCGGGCGCGTAGCGATAGAAATAGGTCATGTCGCTGGCGGGCGGTTGCGGGCTGGGATCCATTTCCACCGCCACGCCGAATTCCTTGAACGCGTTCCAGGCGATCTTGCGCAACTCCGGCCGCGTCGGCCCGCCCGCGTACCATTGCAGCGGCATGTAAAAGTCGGCCCAGGCCAGCTCGTCGCCTGGATAATAACGCGGCCGCGACTGGGTGATGACGGTGGCGGGATGCTCGTCATTGAGGAACAGCGCGGTCTTGGCGAACAGCGTGGCCTTGTTGGCGGTCAGCCAATGCACGCCCGCGGCACCCCCCTCGCCATTGTGATGGCCGTCCAGCCCGATGAAGATCATGGTGCGGCGGCGCTGGGATTTGGGCAGGTGCGCGTAATATTCCGCCAGCCCCAGCATCGAGGCCACACCGCCCGCATTGTCGGAGGCGCCTTCGAACCAGCCATCCTTGTGGGCGGTGATGTAGATGGTCTCGTCCGTCGTGCCTGGCAGCGTGCCCCACACCAAAGCCGTTTTGAGGTTGGGCACTCGCTGGATGTCCAACGTCACATGCGCCTTGACCGGGCCGGCCGCGATCATGTCGCACGCCGCCGCGCCGTCGTCATTGCCCACCGTGAAAGCGGGCGCTTTGGTGCCCGACGGATAAGCCTGATAGCGCATATTGCCCGGCAGCATCGAGACTTCGAACACCACCGCCGCGCCCTTGTCGGCGGCGCGTTTCACCGCCCCCTCGTCCGGCGCACCCAACTGGCTGTACACGAACACCGCCTTGCCGCGCACATCCTTGCCGGCGAAATCCGCGTCCGTGCCCAGCCCGGCATAGATCGCGTCCAGATCCGCGCCGCCCGCGGGCAGCGAATTGTCGTCATAATCGGGCTGCGCGGAGTTCAGGTGAATGGTCTTGCCGCCCGAGGTGAGCGCCACGTCCCAATTTTGCGGGGTCCATTGCGGCACCAGATCCAGATGCTGGATGCGCACATCGGAAAGCCCCACCGCGCGGAACTCGCCCGCCAGCCATTCCTCGGTCTGGCGGTCGCTTTCGGTGCCGATGATGCGGCCCCAATATTTGGGATGGCCGGCATCGCGGTAGCGCAGCGAGATGTTCGCCAGGTCCACCACATATTGGTGCATCTTCTTGCCGTCGATGGCACGGTATTTCTCCGCGCCCTTGGGCAGCGGGAATTCGATCAGGCCCTCGTCCACACGCTGTTGCGAAAGCGCCGGAGGCATGAGCGATTGGCTCAGAACAGAGCGAGGTTTGTCCTGGGCCGAACTTTGGATGGCGACCAGGCACAGCGCGGCGGAAGCGATGGCGATCTTTTTCATTATTGGCTCCGCTGCGGTGTTACTTCTTCCGGCCGTCGCAGCGCGCTCAGAGGCAATTTGTTCACTTCGTCGATCACCTTGGCATAGGCGCGGGTCGCGGATTCAAGCCCCGTCCATGGCACCATTTCCGGCGTCTCCCACTCGGTGTGGAAATAGGTGTGATACTCGCTGGCCGAGACGGTGGGCAGGAAGCGGAAATAGGCGCCGCCATCGCCCGCCGGCGGCGCGGGGCTGGGATCGAACTCCGCCGGCTGGCCGAATTCCTTGAACGCCCTCCACACGATCTCCTGCAACTGCGGCCGGCTGGGCCCGCCCGCGTACCATTGCAGCGGCATCTGGGTGTTGGCCCAGGCGATCTCGTCGCCCGGATAATAGCGCGGCCGCGTCTGGGTGAAGATGGTGGCGGGATGCTCGACATTCAGGAACAGAGCCGTCTTGGGGAACAAGGTCGCCTTGTTCGCCACCATCCAGCGCCTTCCCACGCCGCCGGTCGCGCCATTATGATGACCGTCCAGGCCGACAAAGATCATAGTGCGCTTGCGCTGAGCCTTGGGCACATGGGCGAAATATTCCGCCAGCCCCAGCATCGAGGCCACGCCGCTGGAATTGTCGGAGGCGCCTTCGAACCAGGCGTCCTTGTGGGCGACCACATAAATGGTCTCGTCCGTCGCGCCGGGCAGCGTGCCCCACACCAGGGAGGTCTTGAGGTTGGGGACTTTCGGGATGTCGAGCGTCACATGCACCTTGACGGGACCGGCCGCGATCATGTCGCGCGCCGCCACGCCATCGTCGTGGCCCATGGTGAAGGCGGGCGCATCCGTGCCCGACGGATAGGCCTGATAACGCATGTTGCCCGGCAGCATCGAGACTTCGAACACCACGGCTGCGCCCTTGGCCGCGGCGCGCTTCACCGCGCCCATCTCGGGCGTGCCCAACTGGCTATAGACGAACACCGCCTTGCCCTTCACGTCCTTGCCGGCGAAATCCGCGTCGGTGCCCAGGCCCGCATAGACCGCGTCGAGGTCCACGCCGCCCGCAGGAAGAGGATTGGCGTCGTAATCGGGTTGGGCGGACTCCAGATGGATGGTCTTGCCGTTCGCCGTCAGCGCCACGTCCCAATTCTGCGGCATCCATTGCGGCGGCAGGTCGAGCGGCTGGATGCGCACATCCGCCAGGCCCGCTTGGCGGAATTTATCCGCCAGCCAGTTCTCGGTTTCGCGGTCGCCTTCCGTGCCCATGATGCGGCCCCAGAATTTGGGATGGCCGGAATCGCGGTAGCGGTCGGAGATTTTCGCCAGCTCCTCCACATAGCGGTGCATGGTCTTGCCGTTGATGGTGCGGTATTTCTCCTCGCCCTTGGGTAGGGGAAATTCGATCAAGGCGTCGGTGACCCGGGCTTGCGAGAGCGCCGGCGGGGTGAGCGATTGGGCGATGGTGGAGCGTTTGGGCGCGTCCTGCGCGAACGCCGTCGCGGCAAAGCTCAACACCAGGATGCTCGCGCCACAGATAAGTGTCTTATTCATTCGTCCCTCCCCGTTACCGGCCGGGAGTGTGACCGGCAAGCCCCTGTTTCCCAATCGCAAATCGGTGAAATCCGGTGTGTATTTTTGCACATCCAAAGCGCAAACTTGCGGGCAGCCTTCCCGCAAGGCAATTTTCGGCGATGGCTTCCAACATATTCCCGGTCTTGATCCTTGGATCGCTCCTGTGGATTGGCGCGTTGCCCGCCCAGGCAGGCACCGATTTCTCCCGGTGCGATTTGCCCAGGCGGGTCGTCATGACAAAAAACCTCGCGGATATTCCTCCAGCCGTTTTGGCGCTGTTGCCGGGTCTTGGCGCCGCCAATGACGCCATCCTCTCGGGCGCGGATGACCCGAGCGACCCGATCAACGACAACATTCCCAGCGTGAGGCTGGCGGGGGCCTTTGCGGAAGGTGCGCGTTGGGCGGTGGTTTATGAGACCGGCGACTTCGCCAACACGCGCATGATCGCGCTCTTTTCCCTCACGCCAGAGAAGCGCAAGGCGTCGCTTGTCGCGCAACAGGCAGGCCGGCAAGACATCGAGGTTTGTGCTATCTTGAAAAATTCGTTTGGGCGGTAATGATCATGCAGCCTTACACAAGCGAAGAACTACTGGCCTTCCTCAACGTGATGCTGGAAGCCGAGCGCGCGGGGGCCAAGGCGCTGCTGCATATCTCCAAGGATGCGCGCGACGCCGCCGCCGCCGCCCTGGCGATGCAGGTCCATCATGACGAGGCGCGCTGGTGCGCCATGCTGATCGCCGCCATCCGGCTTCATGGCGGCACGCCCAGCGAAGCGACCGGCGCCTTCTATGAAAAAGTGCTGGCGATCGCCGACGAAAAGGCGCGGCTGGCCTTCGTCAACCGGGGCCAGGGCTGGGTGGTGAAGAAATTGAAGGAAGCCATCCCCCGCATCGAGGACGAGCATCTGGTCAAGGATCTCACGGTGATGCTCACCTCGCACGAGGACAACATCGCCAAGGTGAATAAATCGGAGGGGATAAAATGAATCTCTGGCGAAAGCTCACGATCGAATGGCCCTGCGCCCTGGGCGATTGGCTGTGGGCGAATTTGGTGATCGCTCCGGCAACCTTCCTTGATTGGCTGACATTGCGGCGCGCTGCGCGGATCGTCCTGCAGATCGCGCTGTTCGTTGTGCTGTTGGTGTATTTCCAACAAATCTTTCCCACCGATCTGACGTTCCTGTTCACCATGGACGCCAATGTCTATCTGGACATCTTCGTGGCGGTTTTTGTCTTTGCCGTGCGCGGACAGTTACGGCAAGTGTTGCGGGCGGTAGCCGCGAAAATCTCGCAATCTCTGCAAATCGGCGCGAGAACGCTGCTGCGCTTTTGGGGCCGGCAGCGCCGCAACCTCACCGCCATGCGGCGCAAACTTGGCAGCGGTGGCTCCAGGGCGTCCGACGACGAGCCGGCGGCATGGGGCGCATACGCCGCCTAAGTCGCTCCGAACTCCTCATCCTTCGACAAGCTCAGGATGAGGATGAAGAGAGCGGCGCCGGGAAGATGGAGGCATTGGTTGAAGCACGAGTCTCTCAGCATCGCCCTTGACGAAAAGACCTCGGTCTCCGGGCTTTGGGACGCACCCGCCAACCCCAAGGCGTGCATCGTGCTGGCGCATGGCGCGGGCGCGGGCATGACCCACAGATCCATGGAAGCGGTCGCGGCCGGGCTTGTCGCGCGCGGCATCGCCGTCCTGCGCTATAATTTCCCCTATATTGAGCGCGGCGGAAAGCGCGTCGATCCGCCCGCCATCGCGCACCAGGCCGTGCGCGCCGCGGTGGCCGCCGGCCACGCGCGTTCGGCGAAGCTGCCGCTTTTCGCCGGCGGACGATCCTTCGGCGCGCGCATGACATCGCAAGCTGAGGCCAGCGCGCCGCTCGACGGGGTGAAGGGACTTGTCTTCTTCGCCTTTCCGCTCCATCCCGCGGGCGCGCCATCGGACGGAAGGGCTGCGCATCTGGAGGAAGTGCGCGTGCCCATGCTTTTCCTGCAAGGCACGCGCGATGCGCTTGCCGACCTCGCGCTGCTGACCCCCAAGGTCAAGTCCCTGGGACGGCGCGCGACGCTGGTCCTGGCCCAGGATGCCGACCATTCGTTCCATGTGCCCGCCAAAACGGGACGCAAGGACAGCCAGGTCCTGGCCGAACTTCTCGATGCGGCTCTTGCCTGGATGGCGACGGTCTAGACCGGCCTGCGCTGAAGCTGAAGCAGATCGTGCGGCGGGTAGAGCCGGATCGCCAGGCCGCGGATTTTGCCGTCCGCATCGGGGGGCGCGATATAAAACGTGTATTCGGTGTGGGCGAACTTGATGTCGAATATGTCCATCTCGTCCGTCGTCTGGTTGATCAGGACTTTCTGGTCAAAAAGATTGGTCTTCGAGGCCCGGCCCCAAAAATCGTTCGCTACCAGAGGTCCTCGCTTGAAGTCCCGGTCCACGTCCTGCAGCACCCAGGGCCTCGCCGCCGGCCAGGCGCGCGCCACGAATATTTTTTCGCATCCTTGCGGCCCTTGGCGGACGAGGCATCGCATGGCCTCGACGGTTCCGGGCCGTGGCCCCGGCGCAGTCTCTGCACCGGCCATGGACGACAGGCCAACCGCCAGCGCCGCAACGGCAATTGCCGGAAACGATGTCTTCAAGAGAGCTCGGAGTTTCATCAATGTGCGCTCCATGATGTCAGCGCCCCGAGGCGATCTTACCGCGCCCGCACCCTTCTGCCCAGCGGTCGGTAAATCCCGGAGAGCGTTCACCTTTTGACCAGGCCGATTGGCCGCGCGCTTCACGCCTGGCTGGCGAGCGGCGAGTCCGAGGGCCAAGGGCAGAAAGCGCCGCCTGCTTCGTTCACCGCATTGACGATGTGGCGGCGCACTTCCGCCACGCGATGCGAGCGGTGGGTGTCGGGATGCGAGACCAGCCAATAGGAGCGCGTGAACTGGATGTGCGGCAGCACGCGCTGAAGATGGGGAAGGCTGTGCGCCACATAATCATGCAGGATGGCGACGCCGGTGCCCGCGCGCACCGCTTCCATCTGGCCCACCATGCTGCCGCATTCGAAGCGGCGCGGCATCTTGGCGGCGAATTCGCGGCCGTAATCCAGGCCCGGCGTGTAGATCAGATCGTCGACATAGGTGATGAACAGATGGCCCTGCAAATCGTCGGCATGGCGGATGGGCGGATTCTTCTTCAGGTAGGCGTCCGAGGCGTAAAGGCTCAGCGTGTAGTCGGTGAGCTTCTGCACGATCAGATTGCCGTGGGTGGGCCGGTCCAAGGTGATGACGATGTCGGCCTCGCGCCGCGAGAGCGAAAAGCTGCGCGGCAGCGGCACCAGCTGGACCAGGAGATCGGCATGGTGGTCCGACAATTCCGCCAGCCGCGCGGCCAGAAAATAATTCCCCAAGCCGTCCGGCGCACCCACCCGGACCGTGCCGCGGATCGCCCCGGCATTGCCGGAGATGCTGGATTCAAATTGCAGGAATTCGGACTCGACCTTTTCCGCCGAGGCCAGCAGCGCCTCGCCCGCCGGCGTCAGCGTGCAGCCATTGATGTGGCGCTCCAAGAGCTTGGTCTGAAGCTCGTCTTCCAATTGAGTCAATTGGCGGCCCACCGTGGCGTGGTTGAGGCCCAGGCTCTTGGCGGCGGCCAGCATCTGGCCGCTCCGCGCCACCGCCAGGAAAATGCGAACCCGGTCCCATTCCATGGCGCAAATCTATCTTTGGCCCTGTTGATGTGCAATTGGCGCGCAATCAGCGGCGGTACTTTGGCGCATCCCAGGAATTGAATTGAACCAAGGCCGGTGCCGCGGCTAGCCTTGCCGCCGATGGGGTTTGGCCGAAAATTTCGCGCGACTTATGGGCTGGCCGCGATCGCGGCGATCGCGGTCATGGCCGGGGCGGTGCGCAACGAGTTGCTGGGTCCGCGCATCCGCGCCGTGCCATTGGCCTCCGCCGATCCTTTCACCTTGCGCTTCGAGGTCTCCAATCCCGCCTTCACCGTGAGCGTGAAGGATATCGACATGACGTGCCTGCCGCTGACGATTGCGGGCCATGATGGGGAAGGCCGCGCTTGGACGGCAAAGGGCGAGCCATTTCCCCTCGACATGGACGTGGACCTGGGCCCGCGCATGGCGTTCGAATATACCTGCCCCTTCAAGAGCAGCGCGAAGGATCGGGTTGACCAGGTGGAGGCCAAGGTGGCCGTCCGCTACACCAGATTTGGCCGGCGCGAGCAGGCGATGTCGGGCACGTTGGCCTGGGATTCCGCGACCAGGGTCTGGACGGATGCCGGGCGCTAGCAGCGCCTGTGCAGGCCGCATGCGGATCGCTAAACTGGGCTGCCGGCCGCAGGGGAGAAGCGCATGCGTCTCGCCATCTTGTTCGCCACCTTATGCATCACCTTGATCGTAACGCCCGCGCGCACCCAGGTCGAAGTTCCGCACGTGCCCGAGCCTGTCGTCGTCCAGCCTGTCCAACCTATCCAACTGCCGCCACCGGTCACCATCACGCCGGTGCAAATCGCGCCCGCGCCCACCATCGTCGCGCCGCCGCCACCGCCCGCGCCAGCGCCCCTGCCCTCGGCCCGCTGTCATTACGAAGATGACCAGCCCGACAGCACCAGGCATCTGGTGTGCGAGCCGGCGGAATAGCATTTACGATAACCGCCGGCGCCTCCCAACGATTTCATCGCCCTAGATGGTTGAGAGAGTCCTGACGCGATCCGCCAATAACCATCTATCCTTACGGGCCGTTCAGGATGGCTGTGCATACTCCCGCCGCTGTCGGGGGGACAGAAAACATGTTTATCGAAGACGCACGGCGGCCGATGGAATCCTGGTCGTCCTTTATTTCCTTCGGGATGATTTGCGCGCTGATCGGGTTCGCCTGCATGACCCTGGTGGGCATCATCTGGTAGACCCCGGCTCCCGCCATCCGGCTAGCGGCAAGGCGTGGGCTCGGCGCGGAAATCTTCGGCCTCGAGATGGCGGCGGACGGACACTTTGATGGCCGCGCCGTGCGCCATCCGAAACCAGATCGTCTCATAGACGATCACGCCATCGCCCGCGCCGCTGATGCCCTGGCAGAGGGGCGCACCCAACGCGGCGCGGATCGCCGCTTGGTTGCTGCCTATGCCCAATCCGTCCTTGGTGCGATAGGCGGGCGAAGCGGTGAAGATTTCGAACGGCTCGTCGCGGATTACGTCGAAATCGACCACCAATTCGCTGGGCGCGTAGCCGATGCCGTAGCGGTAAAAAGTATGGTCGCCGCGCGCGTCGGTGGCATCGGGTTCGCCCAGTTCGCGAACCAGCGCGCCCTGGTCGGCGGGGGCCAGCTCGGCCGCGCCGATCCGCACGCCGGGGACGATCGCATGATCGCCGGTGAGAGGCTCAGCCATCGCCGTGGCCGTGCCAAGAAAAGCCAAGCTCAGCGCGGCGGCGGTGACAGTCCGGTTCGAAATGGCCATCGCCCATCTTAGCAGAACTGAAAATGCTTGGCACCGCCGCCCTTGCGCCTATGATCCTGAACGCGGGTCACGGCGCGAGGGACTGATGAAAAAGCATTTGCTGATCGTGGCGCTGGCCTTGACCGGCGCCGCCTTGTCCCCTGCCGCGCTGGCGGCGCAGACTTCGCCAAAGGCCAGGCAACAGATCATCGACGCGACCGAGCAATGGATCGCCGCGGAAAACAAGCATGACACCGCCGCGCTGGACCGGATCCTGGACGACCAGTTCATCTCCACCTATGCCGCGAACATGCCCAGGAACAAGGCCGCCTTCATCAAGGGCCTCACCAAAGGTCCCCTCGATCCCAGCCAATCGCAAAGCCTGACCGATGTGAGCGTGGTGGCGGATGGCGACACCGGCGTGATTGTCGGCACCGACATTTTCCACAGCGCCACCCAGCCGCCCACGGCACCGTTGCGGTTCACCATCACCTATGTGCGCAAACAGGGACGCTGGGTCGCGCTGGCCGAGCATATCGTCGCCGTCCCCGCCAAACCCTGAGCGGACCGCTTGCACTTTGGACGGAGGTTCGGCAAGAGAACGCCCCTTTAGCAAACCGGAGTGATCATGCAGATCGGCGCCATCCCGGCCGGGAAAAACCCGCCGGAGGACATCAATGTCATCATCGAGGTGCCGATCGGCGGCGAGCCGATCAAATACGAGATGGACAAGGACGCCGGCACCCTGTTCGTGGACCGTTTCCTGCACACGCCGATGCGCTATCCCGGCAATTACGGCTTTGTGCCCCACACCTTGTCCGGCGACGGCGATCCGGTGGACGTGCTGATCGCCAACACCAGGCCGCTCTTTCCGGGCTCCTACATCAATGTGCGCCCGGTGGGCGTCTTGAAGATGGAAGACGAGCACGGCACCGACGAGAAGATCATCGCCGTGCCGGTCACCAGGCTGACCCCGCGCTATGCGCATGTCGCCAATTACACCGACCTGCCCGACATCCTGATCGAGCAGATCCAGCATTTCTTCCAGCACTACAAGGATCTCGAACCCGGCAAATGGGTGAAGCCGATCGGCTGGGGCGACCGCGAAGAGGCGATGGCGATGATCCGCGAAGCCATCGAACGGGCGCGCCAAGCCAAGGTGTGAGGCGGGTGCGATGGTACAGTTGGGTGGGCTCGAACCACCGACCTCCGGATCCACAATCCGGCGCTCTAACCAGCTGAGCTACAACTGCCCATATCTCGGGGGCCGGAAACTATGGGCCGCCCCCCCGGAAAGCAAGCCGGAAGCGACGGCGCCAAGGGGGATAATTGCCGCCTTTCCGGCCCGCGCCACGCCGAAACGCCCAGGGAAAGGCCAAAGTTTCAAACCATTTGGCAGGCGGCGATAAGCGGCTATGTTCGGCCCGGTTTTCCGGACCCTGCCCGAGGGCCTAAACTCGATTATCCCATGAGCCGCGTTGCGAGGAAAAATGGCTAAATGGCAGGAGAAAGGCGCAGGGCGTATCGGTAATACGGCCGAGCCTTTCGACGCGCCAGTTAGCCATTTTTCCCGCAACCCGAAAGGACGCGGGTCTTTTGGCCCCCGGCGGCGTCGCTCGTCGCTCATGGGCTATTCAAGCCCACATCGCTCCTCGCTCCTGGCCAGAAACCAAAATCCCCAGCGTCGCGGCCACGCGATAATCGAGTTTAGGCCCTGATGCGCCGCATCCTGATCGCCCTACTTATTATAGGCGCCGCCGCCCTGGTGGGTTTCTATGTCTATACGCGGCCCCTTCCGGTGCTGAAGATCGTCACCTGGGCCGGGCCCTATGGCCGGGCCCAGCGCGCCGCCATGATCGAGCCCTATCGCGACGTGGCCCATATGGACACCCAGCCCGGCGAGTGGGACGGCGATCTGGCCGAAGTGGCCCGCGCGGTTGCCACCCACACTTATAAAGGTGACGTGATCGACTTCGAGCTGCCCAAGGCGGTCCAGGCCTGCCGCCAGGGCCTGTTGGAGAAGTTCGACGCCGGCACCCTGCCCGCCGGCCAGGACGGCACGGCGGCGGCGAATGATTTCGTGGCGGGCGCGCTGGGCGATTGCTTTGTGGCGAGCGTGGCCTATTCGCAAGTGATCTTCTTTGCGCACAATACGTTTCGCGGGGCCGAGCCCGCCACGGTGAATGATTTCTTCGACACCGTGAAATATCCCGGCCCCCGGGCGATGCGCGCCTCGGCCAAATTCAACCTGGAGATGGCGCTGCTGGCCGACGGCGTGCGGCCCAGGAACATCTACAAGACCCTTTCCACCGAAGACGGCGTGGCGCGGGCCTTCCGCAAGCTCGACAGCATCAAGCCGGTCCTGGTGTGGTGGCGCAATCCGGGCGAGCCGGCGAAGATGATCCAGGGCGGCCAGGCGGTGTTCGCCACCGCGCTTTCCGGCGACGTGTTCGACGCGCGCGCGGCGCTGCCCGGCATCATCTGGGACCGCCAGCTTTACGAGTTCGATGTCTTCGCCGTGCCCAAGGGCGATCCCAACAAGGAGATGGCGTTCGATTTCATCCGCTGGGCCACGGGGCCGAAACCCCTGGCCGGGGTGGCGGATTGGGTGGCGCTGGGCCCGGCGCGGCGCTCATCCTGGCCGCTGGTGGGCAAGAACCCGGAACTGGGCATCGCCATGACGCCCTTCCTTCCCAGCACCCATTTCGCAAGCGCCTTTGCCGTGGACGATGGCTGGTGGCTCGCCCATGGCGCGGCGTTGGAAGCGCGCTTCCAAAGCTGGATGGGCGCTCCCCAGTGAGGAAGAAGCGCAGCACGCTTGTGACGGATCGCGTTCCTCATGCTTCGACAAGCTCAGCATGAGGATTCCCCTGCATTGCCTCCTCACCCTGAGCCTGTCGAAGGGGCTTCGAGCCAAAGGCGAGAAGCGGCGCAGCGCCGCGAGCATCAGCGTAGCAGCGGCGCGAGCCTGGGAGGACTTAACCCTCTTCCCGCGTACCCCTCATGCATCGACAAGCTCAGCATGAGGATTCCCCTGCATTGCCTCCTCACCCTGAGCCTGTCGAAGGGTGAGAAGTAATGCTCAGCTACGCCTTCAAACGTTTTCTCGGCGCGGTCCCGACGCTTTTCATCATCGTCACTGCCGCCTTCTTCATGATGCGGGCGGCGCCGGGCGGGCCATTCGACAACGCAGCGCAAATTGCCGCCCGAGATCGAGCATAATATCCAAGTCGCCTATAACCTCGATAAGCCGCTGGCGGTGCAATACGGCATCTATCTGGGCCGGCTGGTGCAAGGCGATCTGGGCCCCTCCTACAAGAACAAGGATTTCACCGTCGCCCAGTTGATCGGCATCGGCCTGCCGGTGAGCATGAAGCTGGGCCTGTCGGCCATCACGCTGGCGGTGTTTCTGGGCGTGATGCTGGGGGTGTGGGCGGCGCTCAGGCAGAACCACTGGCAGGATTATTCGGTGATGGCGATCGCCATGACCGGCATCACCATTCCCACCTTCGTCACCGCGCCGCTTCTGGCGCTGATCTTCGGCGTTTATGGCATCCACATATTCGGCAATGATTTCTATCTGCCGGTGGGCGGCTGGAACGGCGGCGCGTGGCGCAACATGATCCTGCCGGTGACGGTGCTGGCGCTGCCCCAGATCGCCGTCATCGCACGGCTGACGCGCGGCAGCATGATCGAGGTGATGCGCTCGAACTATATCCGCACCGCGCGCGCCAAGGGCTTGTCCGGCGCGATGGTGGTGTGGCGCCATGCGCTGCGCGCGGCGCTGTTGCCGCTGGTGAGCTATCTGGGCCCGGCGGTGGCGGGCATCCTGACCGGCTCGCTGATCGTGGAGCAGATTTTCGGCGTGCCCGGCATCGGGCGCTATTTCATCCAGGCCGCGCTCAACCGCGACTATACGCTGGTGATGGGGGTGGTGATCTGCTACGCGGCGCTGATCATCGCCGCTGAATTTCCTGGCCGACATTCTCTATGGCCTGCTCGATCCCAGCGTGCGGCTGACATGAGCGTGAGGCTCATTTGAGCGCGATGAGCGGATCGCGCAAGGCCGAAACCCTGGAGCGCGCCTTTGCCGGACGCAGCCTGTGGGCCGACGCCCGCGCCCGGCTGTTCAGCAACCGCGCCGCTGTCGCCAGCATGATCGTGCTGGCGCTCATCACGGCCATGGCGCTGTTCGCGCCCCTGCTCTCGCGCTACGCCTATCGACGCGATCGATTATGACCTGGTCACCTGCGCGCCCGGCTGGTGGCCGATGGACGCCGCCATGCACGGCCGGGGGCACGCACTGGTTCGGCACCGACGCGGTCGGGCGCGACCTGTTCGTGCGGGTTCTGTATGGCGCGCGGGTGTCGCTGGCGGTGGGCGTGGTCGCCACGCTCGTCTCGCTGGTGATCGGCGTACTGTACGGCGCCACCGCCGGTTATCTGGGCGGGCGGGTGGACGCGGTGATGATGCGCGCGGTGGACATTCTCTATTCCCTGCCCTTCATCTTCTTCGTCATCATCCTGATGGTGATGTTCGACCGCAATTTCATCCTGCTGTTCGTGGCGATCGGCGCGGTGGTGTGGCTGACCATGGCGCGCATCGTGCGCGGCCAGACCCTGTCGGCCAAGCAGAAGGAATATATCGAGGCGGCGCGGGCAGCCGGCGTCTCGCCTTTCGGCATCATCACCCGCCACATCATTCCCAATGTGGTGGGACCGGTGGTGGTCTATGTCACCTTGACCGTACCCGACGTGATCCTGACCGAAAGCTTCCTGTCGTTCCTGGGACTGGGCATACAGGAGCCGCTCACCAGTTGGGGCGTGCTGATCTCCGACGGCGCCAACACCATGGAATCCGCGCCCTGGCTGCTGGTCTTCCCCGCCCTGTTCATGGCCGTGACCCTGTTCTGTTTCAACTTCATCGGCGACGGCTTGCGCGACGCGCTCGACCCGAAGGACTATTGATGGCGGCGCTGCTGGAAATCCGCGACCTGGATGTGCGCTTCGCCACGCAAGATGGCGAGGTCCATGCGGTCAAGAAAGTGAGCCTCGACATTCAGCGAAGGCACCTGCCTGGGCGTGGTGGGGGAATCAGGCTCGGGCAAGAGCCAATTGTTCCTGGCGGCGATGGGATTGCTGGCGGCCAACGGCACGCGTCAGCGGCAGCGTGCGCTATCGCGGCCAGGAATTGCTGGGCCTGCCGGCGGGCGGCTTCAACCGGTTCCGCGGCTCGAAGATCACCATGATCTTCCAGGACCCGCTCACCTCGCTCACCCCGCACATGACGGTCGGGGCGCAGATCGTGGAGGCGCTGACCTCGCACCAGCAAGATGCCGCGCGAGGAGGCTCGACGCGCGGGTGCGCGAGATGCTGGATTATGTGCGCATTCCCGAAGGCGCGCGGCGCATGAAGCAATATCCCCCACGAATTGTCGGGCGGCATGCGCCAGCGGGTGATGATCGCCATGGCCACCATCACCGGGCCCGATCTGGTGATCGCCGACGAGCCCACCACCGCGCTGGACGTGACGGTGCAGGCGCAGATCCTGGAATCCTTCGCGCGCTCAAGACCGACAAGAAGACCGCGCTGGCCCTGATCAGCCACGACATGGGCGTGATCGCGGGCATTGCCGACGAGGTCCAGGTGATGCGGTATGGCGAAGTGGTGGAGCGCGGGCAGGTCGACGACGATCTTCTATGCGCCCGCGCCAGGATTACACCAGGATGCTGCTGGCGGCGATGCCGCGCCTGACGCGACCCGGTAGCAGCTTCCGACCCGGCCGGGCGAGACGCTGCTGGACGTGAAGGATGTGGACGTGAGCTTTCCCGGTCAAGAGCGACGGCTTCTTCGCCAAGGCGCGGGCCTTGCGCGCGGTGGACGGCGTATCGTTCACGCTTCGCGCGGGCGAGACCCTGGGCGTGGTGGGCGAAATCGGGCTGCGGCAAATCCACCCTGGCGCGGGCGGTGCTGCAATTGATCCCGCCCAATGCCGGGCATGTGGTGTGGCTGGGGCGCGATCTCACCAAGGCGCAGCAGGACGCGAATCCGCAGCGCGCCGCAAGGATTTCCAGATCGTGTTCCAGGACCCGCTGGCCAGCCTCGATCCGCGCATGCCCATCGGCGTTTCCATCGCCGAGCCGCTGCAAGACCTTGGAGCCGGCCTTTCGACCGCGCGCCGAGGTGCGGGCCCGGGTGCGCGACGATGATGGCGCATGTCGGGCTCGATCCCGGCTGGATCAACCGCTATCCGCACGAATTGTCCGGCGGCCAGAACCAGCGCGTCGGCATCGCCCGCGCCATGATCGTGCGGCCCAAGATGGTGATCTGCGACGAAGCGGTGAGCGCGCTCGATGTCTCCATCCAGGCGCAGATCGTCGCGCTGATCAAATCGCTGCAGGCCGAAACCGGCATGGCGCTGATCTTCATCAGCCACGACCTGGCGGTGGTGCGCCAGATCTCGCACCGGGTGATGGTGCTCTATCTGGGCCGGGTGGTGGAAAGCGCGGATGCGGGCGACGCTCTATCGACGATCCGCGCCATCCCTATACGCGGGCGCTGCTGTCGGCCGTGCCGACGCCCGATCCGGAAGTCGAGCGCGCCCGCACGCGCACGCTTATTGACCGGCGACCTGCCCTCGCCGCTCGACAGCCGCGCGCAGCTCACCTTCCTGAAATCGAAGCGGATCGACGATCCCAACGCGGTGCAATACCGGCCCAAGCTGATCGAAGTCGCGCCCGGCCATCTGGTGGCGGAGCATGATTAGCACGCCGCATTGTCGGGAAAAAATCGCGCCGCCCTTCAGTCGATATTGATCTCGTCATTGAGCCTGGGCATCACCACCTTGCCCGTAAGCTTGTCGGCGAACGCTTCCATCGAGCCCTGCTCGCCATGCACCAGCGCCACCAGCTTCTTGTTGGCGATGCGCGCCTGCCAGGCCAAAAGCTCATTCTGGTCGGCGTGGGCGGAAAAACCGTTGATGGTGTGAATTTCCGCCTTGACCGGCAAGCGCTCGCCGAGAATGGCGACCTCCTTCGCCCCGTCGATGATGCGCCTGGCCGGCGTGCCGACAGCGGCATAGCCGACAAACAGGATGCTGGCTTCTGGCCGCGAAATATTGTGGATCAGGTGATGGCGAATCCGCCCGCCCGTGCACATGCCCGATCCCGCCATGATCACCGCCCCGCCCTTGACCTGGTTGATGGCGATGGAGTTCCGCTTTCTCGCGCGTAAAATGCAGCTCCGGAAGAGCGAACGGGTCTATTCCCTGTTCGAACAGGCTTTTTACCGCCGGGGCGAAATCGTCCCGGTGGCGCTCGAAGATTTGCGTGGCCGAGATCGCCATCGGAGAATCCAGATAGACCGGAAAGGACGGCGGCAATTTGTTTTCCGCCATGCCCTGGCGCAGGAAAAACAGGATTTCCTGGGCCCGTTCGAGCGCGAAGGTAGGAATGACGACATTTCCCCCGCGCGACAGGGTGGCATTCACCACCTGATGGAATTCCTTCAAGGTCTCGTCGAACGACCGGTGCAGCCGGTCGCCATAGGTCGTTTCCATCACCACGGCGTCGGCGGATGCGGGAACCTCCGGCGGCGGCAACAGGCGCGGCGTGGCGCTGCCGATATCGCCGGAAAAAAGTGCGCTGCGGACGCCGCCCTTTTCCTCCACCTCGATCAGGACGCTGGCGGAGCCCAGAATATGGCCCGCATTGTAGAAGGTCGCGCGCACCCCCGGACAGACCTGGATCGCCTGTTTGTAGGTTGCCGCGCGCCCGAACCGCGCCATGCAATCGGTGGCATCGATGATGGTGTAGAGCGGCGGCGGCGGCGCGGGATGCGCCTTCCCGTCGTGATGACCGCGCGGTTTGGCCTGCTCGGCCTGCAGATTGGCCGCATCCAGCATGACCAGCCGCGCCAGTTCGGCGGTCGCCTGGGTGGCGATGATCTCACCCTGAAATCCCCGCTTCACCAGAAGCGGCAGCCTGCCGCAATGATCGAGATGCGCATGGGTGAGCAGAACGAAGTCGATCGCGCGCGCGTCGAAGCCGAACGGGATGGCGTTATCCTCATCGAGCTCGCGGCTGCCCTGGAACAGGCCGCAATCCACCAGGATGCGGCGCCCTTGGGCTTCCACCAGATGGCAGGACCCCGTGACGCCCTGGGCCGCGCCGTGGAATGAGATTTTCATGCGCCAGATCCTTCCGGGCCGCAAAGCGGCTCACCTTTTTTCTCGTACCAGCCAAGGATGCTTCGCCAGGCCTCCTGGGCGGTTTCGGCATACCAGAACAGTTCGAGGTCTTCGGCATCGATCACGCCTTCCTGGCGGAGAAAGTCCGCATCGAAAACCTGCCGCCAATAGGATTCGCCCACCAGCACCACCGGAACCGGCGGCGTCTTGCGGGTCTGGGAAAGCGCCAGCACCTCGAACAATTCGTCGAGCGTGCCGAAACCGCCGGGAAACGCCACCAGGGCCCGCGCGCGCATCACGAAATGCAGCTTGCGCAGCGCAAAATAGCGGAAATTAAAGCACAGTTCCGGGCTCACATAGGGATTGGGATACTGCTCGTGCGGCAGCGAGATGTTGAGCCCGATGGATTGCGCGCCGGCATCGCAAGCGCCCCGGTTGGCGGCTTCCATGATCCCGGGGCCGCCGCCTGTCATGATCAGGGCCTTGCCGCCCCGCGCATGTTTCCCCGCGCGCCCGACCAGGCGGCCGAACTCGCGCGCCACGTCGTAATATCCGCTTTTGGCGTGAACGCGTTCGGCGATGGCCAATTCCTGCTTCCGCTCCACGCTGGCGGGATCGGCCGCAAGCGCCGACCGGGCCTGTTCCAATTGCCGGACCGCGGCGCATGTCTCGACGATGCGCGTGCCGCCGAACACGACGATGGTGTGACGGACATCGTGCTTTCGAAGCGCCGCCTCGACTTTCAGATATTCGAGCGCGAGGCGGAACCCGCGATTGTCATCTTCCTGCAGGAAGTCGGGATCCCGGTCAGCCTCGCGATAGGCGGGGCTGCGAAGAATGGCCTGAATGGCGGCGGCGGCCCCGGGATCGTCGGAGGGGTCCTTTGGCGTGCACCCAGGCAGACGCCGCCGCCGCTCTTTTGGGTGAGGCGGCGCCGGACCGTCTCCGTCGGGATTTAGCTTCAAGGGAATCTCGCTGCGAGGTCGGTCACGTTATAGAGATACTGGCCCCGGCGGCATCCGCAATCGCGAAAATTCGCCGTAATGTAGGGGCCGAACGCCCGATCAGGACGCGCAACGCGGCCGCCGAAGTGGACCTAAGTCCAATAGTCGATTGGCAAAAATAAAGCGTTTTTTGGCGCCATGCCCGTCGAAATCGAACGGCGCTTTCTGGTTCGGGACCCCAGCGCCGCGATTGGTGCACGGCAGCTGAGGCGCTGGCTCCCGGGACTGGATGTCCTGCGGCACTACCAGCCGGGCTGGCTGGGCCATGACATCGCCGCGGGCGCGGTGCTGGCGACAATCCTGGTTCCGGTCGGCATCGCCTATGCGACGGCTGCGGGCCTTCCCGGGATTTACGGCCTCTACGCCACGATCGTGCCGCTGCTGGCATACGCATTGTTCGGGCCAAGCCGCATCCTGGTGCTGGGGCCGGACTCGTCGCTGGCCGCCCTGATACTGGGCGTCGTTCTGCCGTTGTCGGGCGGAAGCCCTGCGCGCGCCGTCGCCCTGGCCGGCATGATGGCGGTCGTATCCGGGACGGTTTGCATGCTTTCGGGCGTGGCGCGGCTGGGCTTTGTTACCGAACTTCTCTCCAAGCCCATTCGCTACGGCTACATGAATGGAATTGCGCTGACGGTTCTGATCAGCCAGTTGCCCAAGCTTTTCGGCTTCACGATCAAGGGCGGCGGACCGTTGAGGAGCCTCTGGTCCCTGGGCAAAGGTGTCTGGGACGGAAGAATGAACTGGACGACATTCGCGATTGGCGCAGGGACGCTGATCGCCATTCTGCTGCTCAGGAAGAGCAAGCGCCTGCCGGATATCCTGATTGCCGTGGTCGGCGCGACCGTGATCGTTGCCGCGTTTGACCTGTCCAGGCGCGCCGGTGTGGCGGTCCTGGGTCCGCTCCCCCGCGGCCTCCCCACACTCGCGATCCCATGGATTACGTCGTCCGATATCGTCCCGGTGGCGATCGGAGGTCTCGCGGTAGCTCTTGTTTCATTCGCCGACACCAGCGTGCTTTCCCGTGTCTTTTCCGCTCGAACCGGTGCCAAAGTTGATCCCAACCGGGAAATGGTGGGACTGGGAGCAGCCAATCTGGCGGCCGGATTTTTCCAGGGCTTTCCCATCAGCGCCAGCTCCTCGCGCACGCCTGTCGCCGAGGCCGCCGGCGCCAAAACGCAATTGACCGGAGTCGTGGGGGCCATGATCGTCGCCACGCTCCTGCTGGTCGCCCCCAATCTTCTCCAGGATCTGCCCGCCCCGGCGTTGGCGGCGGTCGTTATCGCTTCGGCGATCGGTTTGATCGAGATTGCCGATCTGCGGCGGATTTTCCGGGTCCAACGCTGGGAATTCTGGCTGTCTCTTGCCTGCCTCGCCGGGGTCGCCGTTTTCGGCGCGATTCCCGGCATCGGGCTGGCGGTGACGATTGCCGTCATCGAGTTCCTGTGGGACGGCTGGCGTCCCTACTCGGCGATATTGGGAAAAGTCACCGGCATCGAGGGCTATCACGACATCACGCGCTATCCGGAGGCGAAGCAGATACCCGGGCTCATCCTCTTGCGCTGGGATGCGCCGTTGTTTTTTGCCAATGCCGAATTGTTCAAGGACCGCGTCCTGAACGTCGCAGCCGGCGTGAACCCCCGCTATGGCTGGTGGTTGCGGCAGAACCGGTGACGAGCGTGGATGTGACGGCGGCCGATAGCCTGGCCGAATTGCAAAATACCCTGCAGCAGGCCGGGACCAAATTGTGTTTCGCGGCACTCAAGGACCCGGTGAAAGACAAATTCAAGCGGTTCGGACTCTACACGCTGGTCGGAGAAGATTTCTTCTTCCCAACGATTGACGCCGCCGTCAAAAATTATGTTGCGAGCCATGCGGGCGCTTGCCTCCCTCCCGACCGGCCCCCACAATAAGCAGAAGTGAGATCCTGGGAGCGGCCTTGAGATGAGGCCGGAAAGACCGATGCGCCGGAAGCAAGGCAAATCCGTCGCGGTCACTTGCCAATGCGGCAAGGTCATATTCGGCGTCTCTGGTTCTCCCATTGCGGCCACATCCTGCTATTGCGGCAGCTGCCGGCAAGCCGGGCGGGAATTCGGGAATTTGCCTTCCGCGCCAGCAACGCTGGATGCCGATGGCGGCACTCCGATGGTCCTCTATCGAAAAGATCGCGTCCGGTGCAAAGCCGGGAAGGAGCACCTCGAGGAATTCAGGCTCAAACCCGATTCGCCGACGCGCCGGGTCGTGGCAACCTGCTGCAATTCGCCGATGTTTCTGGATTTCACCAAAGGACACTGGTTGTCGATCTACCGCAAGCGGCTCGCCAACGGAGCGCCGCCGATTGAAATGCGGATCATGACAAAAGGACGGCGCGCCGGAATTGTGCTTGGCGATGAGGTGCCCAACCATGAGGGATTCTCAGGCAGATTGATGCTGAAACTGATCCTCGCCTGGATCGCGATGGGTTTCAGCAGGCCCGATATGGAGTTGACGAACATCCCCAGGTTCGAGGGGGGACGCGAGGACTAGCGGGACGAACCGGTGACGGGCAGCGCGTGCGCCGCTATTTGGTCCGCATCACCCGGTAATCGTGGTCGCCTTTCACTTTCAGCGTGTGGCTGCCGAACATATCGGTCGACACGATCACGGCGTAGCTGGAGGCCTGGCCGCTCCAATGGGCGCGCAGATCGTCGTAAGGCGACTGGGTCCAGACTTCGCCGTCGGCCAGGGTGGCGGTGAAAAGCCCGTCCTTGCCGTAGCTGTAGGAGGCAAGCCGCGTCGTCCCGGCGCCGAAATCGCCGTCGGAGGATTTGTTGGTGTTGAGGCTGAAAATGTCGCCGACGCCGCTGAACCAGCCGCTGCTGCTGGAGCTGCTGCTGCTCGAGCCGGTGGAGGCGCTGTGCATGGGCGGCGGCGCGGGCACCGGCGCGGTGTTGACCAGGCTCACTTGCGAATCCGGCGCGGGCGAAAGGCCCAGCTGCGCCCGCATCGGCTGCGCCGCGCCATAGTAGCAGTTCAGCCAGGTGTGGTTGTCGGTGAAACCGGCGCAGCGCTGGAGATTGGCCATCACATCGTCGCGGGGATCGGCAAGCGCCGGCGTGGCGGCCAAGCCCGGCCATCAGGCTCAGCAGTGGAAGAGTCGTGTAAATCCAGCGCGTCATTCAACCAACCCCCGGCGATGTTCCCTTGGGGCGAATATAATGGAATTTCCGCCGCCAATGCTATGCTAGCTTTTCGCGGGCTCTCCGGGAAAGACTCCGCAACCATGGCATGGACCGACAGATTGAACCGGCGGCTGGCGCTCCTGGGCGGCGGCGCGGCGTTGGCTCGCGCGGCGGCTTGGCGCTTGCCGGCAAGGGCCAGTCGTCGCACGCCCGTCCCGTGCCCGGAACTTTTTATTTCGGCAACGCGGCGGAACCCTTCACGCTGGATCCCACCCTGTCGGACTGCGTCATGGGAGTTCTACATCATCGGCGACCTGATGATGGGGCTTGCCACCCAGGATAGCATGGCGCGGCCCGTGCCCGGCATGGCGGAACGGTGGGAGACATCGCCCGACGGCCTCACCTGGACCTTCCATCTGCGCGACGCGCTATGGTCGGACGGCACGCCTCTCACGGCGGAGGATTTCGTCTTTTCCTGGCGGCGCCTGCTCGATCCCAAGACCGCCGCGTCCTACGCCTATTTCCCCTACATCATCAGGAACGCCGAGAAGATCAATGCCGGGCATCTGCCGGGAACGGCGCTTGGGCGCGACGCGCGACCGATCCGCGCACCCTGGAAGTCAGCTGGAACATCCCGCGCCCTACCTGCCGGAGATGCTGACGCACAATTCGATGATGCCGGTGCCGCGCCATGTGGTCGAGAAGCATGGCCACGACTGGGCCAGGCCCGCGACTTATGTGTGCAACGGCCCCTTCATGCCCACCGAATGGATTCCCAACGACCATGTCGCGCGCGGTGAAGAACCCCCGCTTCTTCGACGCCGCCAATGTGAAGCTGGAGCGGATCATCTGGTACCCGGTGGACGATTACAGCGCGGGGCTGCGCCGGCTGCGCGGCGGCGAGCTGGACGCCACCGACCGGCTGGAGAACAACGAGTTCGGCTGGATCAAGAAGAACATGCCCGAGCTGATCGATCCGGTGCCGCAGCTGATCATCGACATGATCCAGGTCAATCTTCACCAAGAAGCCGTTCGACGATATCCGCGTGCGCCGCGCCATCAACCTCGCCATCAATCGCGAGGCGATCACGGCAAGATCGTGCCCGTGGGTTATGTGCCGGCCTATAATCTGGTGCCGCCCGCGACCGCCAATTTCCCCGGCGGCAATGCCTACGATTTCAAGTCCCTGCCCTATCCCGCGCGCTATGCAGAGGCGCAACGACTGATGCGCGAGGCGGGCTTCGGGCCGGACAATCGCCTCAAGGCCACCTACCTGATCCGCTCCACCGCCGCGGGCTCCAGCCGCGCGGTGGCGGCGGCGCTGCAGCAGATGTTCGCGCTGGTCTATCTCGACATCGCCATCATCCCCACCGACGGCCAGGTCTTCTACAAGCAGATCCAGGAGCATGATTTCGACATGTCGCAGCCGGGCTGGCAGGCCGATTTCAACGACGCCTCGAACTTTCTCGATATCTTCCGCACCGGCGGCGGCAACAATTGGGGAAATTATTCCAATCCCGCCTTCGACAGGATGCTGTGAACGCGGCCTCGGAGCGATCCCAGCCTGGAAGACCGCGGCGCAGAAACTGGCGGCGGCGGAGCGCATCCTGCTCAAGGACGAAGCCTTCATGCCGCTGTTCTTCTGGGTCAACGGCAATCTGGTCCGCCCCTATGTGAAAGGCTTCGACGCCAACGCGATGGACGCGCACAAAAGCCGCTGGATCTCGATCGACGAAAAGGCCCGCGCGGCCCTGTTCACGTCATAAGAGGATTGGGCCGGCGCGCATCACCCTTGCGCCAGCGCCCAGCCAATCAAGCCAAGAGCCGCCAGAAAATCGAGTAGGCTAATCTGAAAGAGCACCCGCGCCATTGATAAGCGACGGGCATGGCCGTTTCCCGGAATGTCCAACTTGGATCGTCCGAAAACCAAAGACACGATCCGGCTGATGGACACATCGCGTCCATGCGCCGCCCCTTGGTCCGGCCCCCCGTCGCGAACGCGTGCATACGCCTGGTATAACGCGAGAGGCAACGACAACAGAAAGGCGGCGGCCTTTCAACCGCGTAATCCTTCTTGTGCCGCCAGCGATGAAGGCGGGCCCATCTGGTGGACGGCGCAGGGCAAACCCCTTTCGTTCCCAACAAATCTGCAATGTTCCAAAAGTCCAATTGGTGCGGCAGCATACCGTCTCTATCGTTTGCGGGGGACTATGGACGGCCGGCACTTCGGTGCCTTAGAGGGGATCATCGCTTGCCGCGACCCGCGCCAGCGTCATCCACATGGACCAACGGCCTCGCGGCAATCGCGCTTTTCCTGGTCGCCGCGGCGTGGCCGCTGATCGCCTTCCACGATCCGGCGATGCAGGATTATTCCAACCATCTGGCGCGCGCCTTCATCCTGATTCATCCGGACCAATTCACCCACGGCTATGTGGTGCGCTGGGCGCCGATCCCCGACCTGGCCTGGGATGTGTGGGCGCTGGGTTTGAGCAGATGGATGTCGCTGCATGCCGCGGCGGTGTTGTTCTATCTCGCCTATTTCGCGCTGGCGCTGGGCGGGTTGTTCGCGCTCAACCAAGCCATCCATGCTGAGCCCCTCCTCCCCTTCGGCGCGAAGCGCCTGGAAGGGGAGGTGCCCGTAGCTGGCTCTCGAGCCCGCGAAGGGCGGAGGGTTCAGAAAAGTCGCTCGCACCGTTGCTGGCGGCGCCGTTCCTGATGAATGGCGGCTATACCAAGGGCTTCTTCAATTTCGACCTGGGCCTGGCCTTGGTGCTGTGGGCGCTGGCGGCGTGGCTGTGGCTGGGCGAGGAACGCTGGCGCCTGCGCCTTGCGGTGGGCACGGCCTTCTCGACCCTGCTCTATTTCGTGCATTTCTACACATTCGCCGTGTACGGACTGTTTTTGCTGGGACTGGAGGTCCCGCCCCGCCTGCGCCAGGGCTGGAAAGGCGTGGGCCTGTTGGCGCGCGATGGGCTGCAGGCCCTCCCCGCCTTTGGGTTTCTGTTCCTGGCCGGGCATCACGCCGCCCCGCTTCCCACCGGCTATGGCCGGCCGTGGCAAAGGCTGATCGACCTGACGCTTTTGATCGACACCAACCATGTCTGGCTGAACATCGTCCTGGTCGTGGCGATGCTGGGCGCGGTCTTGTTCGCCATCGCCCGGGGGGGGCTCACATTCCCTTCGCGCCTGGCCGTGCCGTTGATTCTCTGCGCGCTGATATTTGCGGCGATCCCCGACACCATCCTGGGCACAGCCTATGTGGCATGGCGCTCGGCTTTGGCGGCGGTGGTGATCGGCATCGCCGCGCTGGCGCCGGCCAAAGGCGGCGCGCCTCTCAGGCCGCTGCTGGCGCTGGCGCTGGGCGTGGTGCTGCTGAACTCGGCCCTGTTCGCCGCCAATGCCGCGCGCTCGGCCAAAGAGGAAGACGCGTTCCTGCGCGCCATCGCCCCCATGCACCAGGGGGCGCGGCTGTTCTGGGCCCATGCCGGCGGCACGCAGCATGCGCTTCTGGCGCAAGAGGCCGGGGCCTATCATATGGGATCCGAGGCGGTGATGGCGCGCCACGCGGTGGTGCAGTCCATGTTCACGTATCAAGGCCAGCAGGTGCTGGGTTTCCGCGATGCGCTTCTGTCGGTGCCCGACAATACCCAGACCTTCCTGCCAATGATCGAACAGGATTTCGCCCGGCGCGGGCAGAGTTTCGCCGCCTATATCGCGCGCTTCGATTATGTGCTGCTGGAAGGGCCGGGCGATCCCAAAAGCGAGGCCGGGCTTCCCCGCGCGCGCCTGACGCCGGTCAATGCGGCGGGCGATTTCCGGCTTTATGCCGTCAGGCCCGCGCCGACCAGCCCGCACGTGGCCTACGGCCCGCCGGACGAATAGGCGAAGCAACCGGCGCGATTGCATTGTTCGCAAACATTACCTTTGGCCTGAGAACCAGATCACTCCAGCGATGATCGCGGCCAAAAGCAGCCCGCAAAGCATCATGCGCTTTCTGACGGTCCATAATAAGGCGCAATAATCGTCATCCGGGATATTCAGCCGAAGGATCCCCAGAACCAGAACTCGATATCCATCGATCGCGGAAAACAGGGGGGCCGCTGCGATACATGCGAGCAGAGGGACCGGGATCTGTCCATTTATCCGGCCGCTTCTCCCGGATCAAAGTGCAAAGAGAATCCAGGGCGCGGATCGAGGAGAGCGAAGCAACAATAAACAAACTGACGCCGACGACCGCCGCAATCATCCAGGCAAGATCAATGGTCGCGTCGTCAAGCATCTCGACATCCCCACCCTTGACCGCGAAAGTCATGAGAACGATACAGGAACATATCGCCCGGCGCCAGGAATTTTGAATTTCTTTCCATGCCCTGCCCGGATGCTAGCGTTTCACGGTTGAGTCGCGGGAAGCAGCGGATCATGTGCGGCAAGTTCACGGCGATGGCGTCATGGAGCGAGGTGGTCGCCTTCTCGCAACCCCTGACCGCCGACCGCGATTATAAAGGGGCCAAGGATTTCGAAGTCACCTTCCGGGTGATGGGCCCATTGCCGCTGCTGATATGGGACAAGGAGCGGAGCCAGCGCCGCGTCATCGCCGCGCGCTGGGCCTTTCCCCATCCCAATGATTGGCGCAAGCCCCAGCCGATCCATGCCCGCGCCGAAACGATAGACACCACCCGCGCCTTCGCCGGCGCGTTTCTCGGCAAAGAGCCTGACGGCGGGCGCGGCATCGTCCTGGTCAGGACCTTCAACGAAGCGCCCGAGAGCGGCGAACAGCATGTCTTCGAGCCCGACGCGGCGAAGACCGGCATCGCCTTTGTGTGGCGGAGTTTCCATGTGGGCGCGGCCGCGCCCCTGATCGCCTGCGTGATGGTGACCGTGCCCGCGAACGCGCTGATCGCGTCACTCCCTGCTGACCGCATGCCCGCGATCCTGGCGCCGGAGGATTGGGCCGAATGGATCGGCGAAGAACCCGCCACGCCTGCCGAACTCAAGGCGATGCTCAAGACCAGGGACGGCGTCAACTGGACCATGCGGCGCGAACAGCGCGCCAAGGCTACGGTGCGAGAGCCGACCGGGATGTTGTTTTAGGCGCAGCGCCCGCGCGCACCATTGCGGTCCGGCCGCGCCGCCAGCATTATTGCCTATCGGCTCGTCGGGTGGAGGCATTCATGTTGGCACGCATGGCATTCGGCGCGGCGCTGGCCCTGGCGGCAACCCAGGCCCAGGCCGCGGATTCCCTCGACGCCCTGTTCGCCAGCGCGGGCCCGGCCACGCCCGGTTGCGCGGTGGGGATCGAGCGCGCCGGCCAGCCCCAAATCACCCGCGCCTATGGCATGGCCGACCTGGAGCACAATGTGCCCAACACCCCCGCCACCATTTTCGAGGCGGGCTCGATCAGCAAGCAATTCACCGCCGCCGCCATCCTCACCCTGGTCCATGACGGCAAGCTCGCGCTCAGCGACGACATCCGCAAATATCTGCCCGAGATGCCGGATTTCGGCACGCCGGTCACGGTGGACGAACTGCTCAGCCACACCAGCGGGCTGCGCGACTGGGGCAATGAGGAAGACCTGACCGGCTGGCCGCGCACCGACCGCGTTTATGATTTGCAAAGCGTGCTGGCCAGCGCCAGCCGGCAGCGCGCGCTGAACTATGCGCCCGGCACGCATTGGTCCTATACCAACACCGGCTACAATCTGGCCGCGATCATCGTCAGCCGCGTCAGCGGCAAGTCGCTGGCCCAATTCACGGAAGAACGCTTCTTCAAGAAGCTGGGCATGACTCACACCTCATGGCGCGACGATTTCCGCCGTATCGTTCCCGGCCGCGCCATCGCCTATAGCAGCGAAAACGGCAAGACCGAGCAGTTGATGCCGTTCGAGAATGCCTACGGCAATGGCGGCCTGCTCATCACGGTCGGCGATCTGCTCACCTGGAACCGGGCGTTGAGCGAAGGAAAGCTTGGCACCTTCGTCTCCGCCAAGCTTCAGGAGCCGGCAAAGCTCAGCAACGGGCACACGCTGGACTATGCGCGCGGGCTGTTCCTGGACAAGCATCACGGGCTGACCGAGATCTCGCATTCCGGCTCGACCGCCGGCTATAGCGCGTGGGTTAGCCGCTTCCCGGACAATGGCCTGTCGGTGGCGATCCTGTGCAACGGCGCGCAGGCACTGCCCAACGAGCGCGTGCTGGCGGTGGAGAATCTCTATTTGCCCAAGCAGGCGGCGGACGCCGCGCCGTCAAAAGCGCCTGCGCTGGGCGAATGGTATGCCGACAGCCGCGACGGCTCGCCGGTGCATGTCACGAAGGGGCCCGATGGTGCGATGACCGCGATGGGCGCGCCGGTGGTGGCGGTGGCAGGCGGCGTGCGCATCGGCCACGCCGTGATGACGCTTCTGCCCGATGGGCGGCTGGAAGGCGCGATCGAAGGCGATGCTTATCAATTGCTGCCCAAAAAGGCATGGACACCAGGCGCAGACGAGCTGGCCGCGCTGGCGGGGCGCTATCAGAGCGCGGAGGCCCATGCCGTGCTGGTGGTGTCGGTGAAGGATGGCGCGCTGAAGTTGGTGGCCGACGACCGGCCCTCCTTCGTGCGCGCGCTGACCCTCGCCTATACCGGCGTTTTCGCCACGGACGAGATGACGGCGCGGCTGAAGCGCGACACAAAGGGCAAGATCGACGGGCTGATCCTGTCCAATGGCCGGGTCTGGGCGCTTTCGTTTCAGCGCCTGGCGGACACGCGCAAAAGCGAAGGCCATGGATCGCCGCCGGATCGCGGGTGAATTCGCGCCTGTGTTAGGGTCGGAGTGACCGGGGATGGAGACGGGGATGGGCAAGCTTCATTTCGTAGTACCGGGCGTGTTGGCCGCGCTGTTTCTCTGTGCACCCATGATGGGCGCTCCCGTAATGGGCGCGGACCAACCGGGCGCCGACCTTACGACCGGGGAACAGCCCGACTATCTTCATTGGGCCGGCACCAATGACGCGGCATACGGCGCGATCGACGGCAGGCACATCTGGCAATATGTGGCCGAGCAGGCCCGCATCGCCGAGCATTATCGCGACAGCGGCCATCCGCAATTCTGGGGCCGCATCTCGGGTACCTCCGGCGACACCGAGGATGCCGGGTGGCTTCAGGACAAATTCCGCCAGGCGGGACTGAGCGACACGCGCATCCAGACGGTCGCGTATCTCGCGCCGCAATGGGCGCCCAAATCGTGGAGCGTCGTGCTGGCCGGCGGCGGCAAGACCGTGACCCTGGCAACGGCGCAGCCTTCCTATGGCAGCCCGGCGACGGGGGGCAAGGAGATCGCTCTCGATGTCGTCTATGTCGGGCTTGGCAGCGAGGCGGATTTCGCGGGCCGCGACGTGCGCGGCAAGGCCGTTCTGCTGGTCAAGGCGTCGCTGAGCCGCCAGGCCGGTCCGCCCGACATCCTGAAGCGCGCCGAGGATCATGGCGCGGCGGCGATCCTCTCCACCGATCTGCGCGGCGGCAACCAGACCGAACAGGCCTATCGCGCGCCGACCCATGTGCCGACCTTCCTGCTGGGCACCAAGGATGCCGAGGCGGTTCGCGACCTGATCGGCAAGCCGGGCGATGCGCCCCAGATGCGGATCAGACTCGACGCCGATTGGGCGGCGAACCAGAAATCCTATCTGGTGTGGGGCACGCTGCCCGGCATGACCGACGAGACCATTTATGTGATCGCGCACCGCGACGGCTGGTTCGATGCGGCGGGCGACAATGCCAGCGGCGTCGCCTCGATGATCGGGTTGGCGGAATATTTCGCCAAGCTGCCCAAGAGCGCGCGCCGCCGCACCATGGTCTTCATCGGCACCGACGGCCACCACAACATCAGGCCGGGCGAGTTCGGCAATGAATGGCTGGTCGCCAACCGGGGGAAATTGTTCGCCAAGACCGCGCTGATGATCAATGACGAGCATCCCTCCGAAGTGCTCAGTCATGGCGGGGCGGCAGGCTGGACGGACAGCGAAGTGCCGCTGGAATGGTATGCGGGCGGCGCGGACCGGCCCAAGCTGAACAAAATCGCCGCCGACGCCTTCCGCGAATTCGGCGTGGCCGTTTGGACCAGGCCCAGCCCGAACCCACCCGCGGGCGATCTGGGACGCTTCAATTGGTTCCTGCCGGGCGTGGTGGCGCAGTCGAACGACTTTATCAATATGCACACCACCGACGACACGCCCGAGAATGTGCCATGGACGGGACTGGAAGCGATCACCCGCGCCTATGCCAAGATCATTGACCAGGTGAACACGATGCCGCTGGCGGAATTGCAGCGGCCCGCGACCGCCGATCCCGCCGCGCCGGGCACGCCCCAAGGCGAATTCAGCCTGGCCAATTGCGCGGCATGGGTGAACGACTTGTCACGCAGATGTACGCCTTAATGAAACCCCGCCCTGAAGGGCCATGCGTGAGCCGACGAAAATGTTGTTTTAAAGAGGCTCATAATGACGAATGACGTATTAAAGCAATATCGCGGCCCCTCAGTCCCAAGCAGATCGCTGAGGGGATGAACGTAGCTGGAAGAAATTCAAGGCGATTATTGCAAGACGCGGAACTTCTTCTGCGAGAAGGCCGCTATCCAGCGCAACAGCCACAGCGATCCTTGCAATCGAGGAGGCTGGCAAAAACGCATTAGGAAACTGGCCACGCTCTCGAATGAAAAAGATGTTAGGAGCGCCTGGAAAGGTTATCGATCACATAAGGAAAAGAATGGCGCATCACTAATTCCGCAGCTTGTTGCGGAAGGGGCGAGACAACTGCGCACCATGGCGGGTTCGGGCAGCTCAGGACCCCCTTGACATCTCCATACCTCTAGGGTCAAGGTATCCATGCCTCTAACGCGGAGATGCATGCAGGCCATGGCACCAATCCCAGCTTCATGAACGGCGTGCCGGAGCTTTTGATCCTGCGCACCCTGGAAGCGCGGCGAGATGTACGGCTATGAGCTGGTCCAGGCCATCCGCGCCCGAAACCAACCAGGCGATCAGGATCGGCGAAGGCGTGGTCTATCCCGCGCTGCATGCGCTGGAAAGCCGGCGGCATGCTGAAGTCCCGCCGCAAACTCGTGAACGGGCGCACCCGCGTCTATTACGCGCTGACGCGCAAGGGCGAAAAGCATCTGGCCGGCCTTGTCCGGCACTGGCAGCACATCACCGACGCCATAGGTCTTGCCATAGGAGGAACAGCCCATGCCGCAACCGCGCTTTGATCGCCTGTCCGAACGTTTGCTCACCGCCGGCATCGCGCCCCGCCATGTCCGCCGCTACCGTGCGCGAGCTTCGCGATCATTTCGACGATCTGGTGCGCGAGGAAAAGGCCGGCGGCGCGGCGCGCGAACTGGCCGAGACGCAGGGCGCTGTCGCGGCTGGGCAATGACGACGATCTGGCCGCAGGCCATGCTGGCGCGGCCCGAACTGCGCTCGCTCACGGCGCGCTTTCCCTGGGCGGTGTTCGGCGTCGGCCCGATCGTGCTGCTGGCCCTGAGCATCGTGGGCGGCGCTTTACCTCGAGGTCTGGCTGCTCAATCACTCCAACTGGTTTTTCGGCGGGTCTGATCGGGATGAAGCCCGGGCCGGTCGCGGCCAAATTCGCGACGCGGCTCTACACGGTTTACAACACGCTGGTCGTCTATGGCGCGCCGCTTCTGTTCGCCTGGCTGTTCTATTGGATGGGCTCGCGGCAAAGGATGCGCCCTGCCTGGATCGTCACCGGCGTGGCGCTCATCTGCGTGCTGGGCGGATTCCAGAACCTGATCTTCTACGACAAGGGCTATGTCGGCGGCGGCGTGCTGTTGATCCAGTCGGGGCTGCTGACGCCCTTCCAGCATTTCACCGAAGATGGCCTGTTCGCGCCCTTTCCTTTTGCCGAAGGCATCGCCCGCGCGATCATGAACCTTGCCATCGCCGGGGGCGTCTGGTGGTGGCTCACGGCGCGCAGGAAGGCATCCGGCATGGCGCTGTCTCACCCTTCGACAAGCTCAGGGTGAGGATAGTTGTCTGACCCTTCGACAAGCTCAGGGTGAGGATACTTGTTCTCCTCATGCTGCGCTTCCTCATCCCGAGCTTGTCGAGGGACGAAGCATGAGGACCGCCCGCTGTCTGACCCTTCGACAAGCTCAGGGTGAGGATAGCTGTTCTCCTCATGCTGAGCTTCCTCATCCCGAGCTTGTCGAGGGACGAAGCGTGAGGACCGCCCGCTGTCTGACCCTTCGACAAGCTCAGGGTGAGGATAGCTGTCTGACCCTTCGACAAGCTCAGGGTGAGGATGTTTGTTGTCCTCGTGCTGCGCTTCCTCATCCCGAGCTTGTCGAGGGACGAAGCATGAGGACCGCCCGCTGTCTTGACCCTTCGACAAGCTCAGGGTGAGGATAGCTGTCTGACCCGAATACCGCCCGGACTGTCTTGGCGCACACTCCTCCCCGGCGTAGGTTGAAGACTGCGGAAAAAAGGATGAGCGGAATGAAATTCGCTCGCGCATGGCTGGTTTTTGGCTTTGCCCTTTGCATGGGAACGGGCGCACAGGCGGAAGAATGCGCCACCCCGCGCCTGGAAAACACGGTCAGGATGGAGCCCATTGTCGGCTCAGGGGGCGCTGACGATGGCAGGGTGGCCCTGCCCATCACCCTGAACGGGGTGGAAAAGAAATTCCTGTTCGATACCGGCGGCGGCGCGATGAATTACGTCCGCAGCGACGTCGCCCTGAAGCTGGGCATGTTCCAGGACCGACAATTTCCTGGCGATGGACCTGGCGGGAAACAAATCCTACAGCGTCGCCGGCGCGCGCAATGTGAGGTTCGGCGCGATCTCCAGCCGGGAGGTCGTCTCGGTCTTCCAGGATGTGCCGGATCTGGCCTTCGACGGCATCCTGTCGGCCGGAACGATGACGACGACGATCTCGACATGGATTTCGGCGCCATGCGACTGAATTTCTTTTCCGCCGATCATTGCCCGGGCGATGTCGTCTATTGGCCGCATCCATCGCTGGCGGTGGTGCCGGTCAGTTTGGCGCAGGGCCATTTCGAGCTTGCCGTGACGCTGGATGGCCATGCCCTGACGGCGGCGATCGATACCGGCTCGTCCTGGACGATCCTCGACGCCGGCTGGGCGGGGAAAAACCTGAATTTCTCCGCGAAAGACGGCGTGGCGCAGGCGCCAGGCGCGCCCAAGGACCAACCGGAGGACGGGCTCTATTTTCGCCGTTATGCCGCGCTGTCCTTCCCCGGCATCAGCATCGCCAATCCGCTGGTGGTGGTGCGCCCCGTCCAGTTCGGCGATGGCAAGGATCAGATGCCCCGCGCGCCCGATCTCATCATCGGGATGGAAGTGCTGAGGCATCTTCATCTTTATTATGCGGCGAACGAGAAGCGGCTTTACATCACGCCCGCCGCATCGGGGCCCTCACCGCTGCCAAAGGACGTTGCGCCATCGCCGGACGGACATGCCTGGCCCCGGAACGCCGAGCTTTATTCGAAAGTATGGGACCCCATCCATCGGCCGCACTAAGCGTCAGGCCATCTCGATCCAGGGCATCGGCGACAGATTGTTGAGCGCGCGCAATTTCACATGCTGGCGATAGATGTGCAGCAGCATCTCGGTCACCGCCGGTATGTCCCTGGCCATGGCCAGTTTCTCCAGATAGGGGTTGATCAAGGTCTTGGGCGTGTCCGCCGACAGATAGACCGCGACATGGCGCGCGACCAGGGTGGCGACATAGTCGGCGACGCCGGGCCGCTGAATCGCTTTCTCTCCGCCCAGGATGACGAAATTCATGCCCGGGCCTTGGGCGCGATAGGCCTCCGGCAGCTGGTCCACCTCCTGCCGCATCATCAGGATGCCGCTGCGGTCGGGCCGCCAGCCCTCGTCCAGTTGCGGCACCAGCCGCCAGCCGCAGAGGAAAGTGCGGCAGATCTCGAACCGCGTCTCGTAGATGCCGCAGCCTTTGCCGGGAATGCAGTGCCGGCAATAGGGCCCCGCTTCTTGCCCAGCTCGATCACGCGCAGCGCCATGCAGCAAACCGTGCAGTTGCCGCAATCATTGCCGGTCGTGACGCCTTCGCTCATCGCCCCATCTTAGTGGGGCCGTAAAAGACGATCCAGATGGCGAAATCGTGGGAATAATCCGCGAAGCCGTGCGGCACATGCGCCGCCGCGAACAGAAGATCGCCGGCCTGGACCTGGGTGATCTTCTCCCCGACCCGAAAGACGCCGTTGCCGGCGGCGACGATGTAAAGCTCGTCACGCTCATGGGTGTGAAGCGGACCGGTCACGGGCTTTGGCGTGAGCCGCACTTCCAGATCGCCATCGCGGAACGCTTCGGCGGATCGCCCCGGCTGCCACGGCAGGTTGCGGGCGGCGGCAAGGCTCAGGGGTGCTGGCGTCTGTTCCATCTTTGCTCTCTCTCAGATCGGCGCCACCGCCGTCACGTCGATCTCGATCATCTGGCCGTCCAGTGCCAGGCTGGCGACGCCGACGACCGTGCCGGCGGGCCTGGCCGCGCCCGGCTTGAAAAAAGGCGGCAAGGCTTCGCGCAGGGCGGGAATGTTCTTCGCCACATCGCCGAGAATGAAATAATTCAACTTGACGATGTCGGAGGTGTCGAGGCTCGCGGCCTTGAGCGCCAGCACGATGTTCTGAAAGGCCCGCGTCGCCTGCGCCTTGAAGTCGCCTGGGCCCACCAACTGGCCCTTGTCATCCACCGGCATCTGGCCGGCCAGGATCACCAGCCTGCCTTTTGCGATCTCGACGGCCTGGCTGTAGCCGGGGCTGTTGAAAAGGCCCTCGGGCTTCAAGAAGCGGAAGTTCTTCGTATCCTGCGTCACGGCTGCGGTACCACCGCGGGCTCGGGCAACCCCGTCGCGCGTTTGGACGGCAGATAAGGCAGGATCAGGTAATGATGGGCGGCCGCGCCCACCACGCCGCCGATCAGCGGGCCCGACAATCGGCACCCACCAGTAATTGCCGGGCGACGGCAGTGCCTGCGCGCCCCAGCCCGCCGCCCAGGCGAACAGCCGGGGCCCGAAATCGCGCGCCGGATTGAGCGCCCAGGCCTCGAGATAACCGGCCGAGGCGCCGATCGCTGCGACCAGCAGGCCGATGATCAGCGCGCCGGAATTTCCCATCGGCGCCAGCACGTTCCGTTCTTCCGTGACGGCGAAAATGCCGATCATCAAAAGCGCGGTCAGCACCACCTGGTCCCCAACGCATGCAGCGGCGTGATGGCAAGGCCGGGATGGGTGAAGAACACCCCCGCCGCGCCGCCATCGCCCGCCCGCGTCAGATGATGCACGCGCGTTGAAATGATCGATCACGGGCGAGAACATCAGATAGACCACGCTCGCGCCCAGGAACGCGCCCACGATCTGCGCCAGCGAATAGGGAATGACTTTCTTCCAGGAAAATCCCCGGAACATCGCCATCGCCAGGCTGACGGCGGGATTGGCGTGGCAACCCGACACTCCCCCCGTCACGTAGATGGCGATGGTCACCGCCAGGCCCCAGGCGATGCAGACGCCCCAATAGGCCTGTTTGTAGGGACTGGGGTCATAGAGCGTGTACATGGCGGCCGCGCTGTCGCCCAAGGTGATGATGATGAACATGGCCATCGCTTCGGCGATCATCTCGCCCATCAGCCGCCGCGCCGCGCTCACTTTCGCCATGGTGCTCCCTCCCCTTGCCGCCATCCCGCGCCCGTTCGCGGGAAACCCTAGCCGTAGGTGAAATCCGGCTTGCTCTGCCCGACTTCTATTATATAGCCGTCCGGATCGCGGATGTAGCAGCGCGTCTCGCCATATTTGTCCTTCGGCTCGGTGATGAATTCGGCGCCCCGCGCCCGCCAGAATTCATAGCAGGCCTGGATATCGGCGACGCGGATGTTCATGAAGCTGGAGACCCTGTCCGGATCGGCGGGAACGCTGAGCGTGACCGTGGGCTTGTCGGGCGTGGGACCGCCCCCGACATTGACGATCAGCCAGATGTTCGCGATCTGGATGTAGCCGGGGGCGCCCTTGCTGTCGCCCAGGCTCACGGTCTGGCCGCCGAAGACCGTTTCGTAAAACCGCGCCGATCGCGCGATGTCGGCGACGGTGAGGAAATGCGTGACGGTAAATCCCTCCTTGGGCGGCATGTGATAGGTTTTCTGCCCGACCTGTACCTGGCTCATGGACGACTCCGATCCTGATCGTGTTTCGCGCCTTTCTCATGCCGAGGCGGCGCGGCGCCCGCGCCGGCATGACGAAAGCGGATGAAGCCTATACCCCTGCCCGGGGAATTCTTAGTGCCGGAACGCATTCAGAAAGGCGGCGACCAGGCCGGTGGCGGCCAGGATCACCGAGCCCACCCAGACCAGGGCCTTGACCGCGCCCCGCCCGGTCGAGACTTCGTCGTTCAATTTGGTGATCGCGGCCCACACCGCATTGTTGTCGGCCTTCATTTCGGCCTTCAGTTCGTCGATCGCTTTGAGGATCTGGGCGTGGGAAACGGTTTCGATCATGGTGATGTGTCCTTCGCATGACGCGCGCCGCAAAAGAGAGGGAGGGATCAGTCGCGCGCCGCGCGCTCAGGATTTCGGCAGCGGCAACACATCCATCAGCCGCGCGCGAACGACTTTGGCGGGAGCGGACAGGTAAAAAGGGGTGAGGTGCTCAATCTTGTCCGGCGTGGAGATTGCGCTTCGCTGGGGGCGAAGAAGCCCCCCAGGGACGAGCGAAACGTCCCGGACATCACCCAGCGGCAAGGACGAGTATGAGACTTTTTCCATGGGGCAGATATTTGAGGTGGCCATTTTCGACCCAGACCGCGCGGCCGCCATGGGAAATCAACTGCCCGAGAAGCGACCCGGTCCTCCATATCGCAAGCGGCGTATCGTGAACCGGCACGCCCCGAAAATCGCCAGCGTGGCCGCCAACAGAATGCACACCGGTCCGGGCGCGTATTTTGCAATAAGAGTGTCGGGCATCGGCGCGGTGCTCAAAGCGGGCCTCGCGCAGCTTTCACCGAAACCAACGCATCCGACAGGCGCGCACGAATCAATTCCGCGGAAGGGTGGAAGAAGTAAGCCTTGATGTAGTCCACATTATCTCTCGCGCGGATCGCGATCCGCACAGGACGAAGGAAGCCGCCCGGCACGATGGACACATCTTGAACATCGCCCAATGGCACGGACGCGAATGTCATCTTGCTGGAATCCGGATATCTGAGATGGCCGCTTTCGATCCAGATCGCGCGGCCACCGTGACGGACCGCCTGCACAAGGATCGTCGCCGACGCCCGCAACACCAGAAGCGTCACGACCGCGACGACGATAATCCATGGCACTTCCGTGCGCACGGAAGCCCGGAATATGTCCACCCAGGTCAGCCCCAAAAGCGCCAGCAGGAATGCGTAACCAAGGCCAAAGCGGACCGGCGCGTATTTCGCGATAACCGAACCAGTCACCATGGGCGTCCCCCATATTGAGCAGGGTAGATGACTGTCGGATTTGGCGGCGGCGGATTTAGAATGCCTTGCACGACAGCGTGGCCGATCTGAGGCGCTGGAGGTAAATTCTTATCCGCTTCATAGCCCGCGAACATTCCCCCTGCGCCTTCAAACGGTGGAGGGGTCGCAGCCGCTCCCGCCATGCCCGCTCCATAAACCAGCCCGCTCCGAATGGTATTTCCCACAAATGCTTCAAGGGGGGAAGTCCCCTGATGAATGTCCGCGAAACCGCCGGCGATTCCAGCGCCGACCGCCAGCGGTACGTCAAAAAACGGCTTGGTCTTATCGAGGGCCTTCGCGAGGCCCTTATCGCCGGCAATAATCTGCGCGAAGCTCGCCGCACCGTCCGGAAAGTATCCCGCCGCACCCAACGCATCGCTAATGGCTCCAGCACTTGGCGTGCCACTGGGTGGCGCCACGCCGACATTGGGATCCTGCAACACCGGCGGCGGTCCATAAGCCGAAGGTGGCACGAACACCGCGCTTTGATCTTGCTGAGGCAATGGAATGATGGATGGCGTCTGAGGCGGCCCGACGGTCACTGGTATGATGCCCGTCAGCGGCTGGGAGTATCCGGAGTCTGATCCGAGGAAGCTCCAATCGATATCGTCCATACCGTCATCCGGCCAGGCGCTGCCCATGCTGCTCATTTCTCGTCTCCGTCATTGCCGGGTTTGGCATTGGCCGCCGCTACCAGCCGGGTGACATCGGCCTCGAGCGCATTCAACTGTTCGGCGTTGGCGCGGCCGCTGGCGTAGTCGCCGGCGAGGTCGCCCGCAAACGCACGCCATGAAATGCCCGTGCAGGCATCATCAGATTGGCCGGCGGTGATTGGAGCGTTGGCCGTATCATTTCCGGTGGCGGCGTCGTCGAGCACGCGGACAAGACCATAAGGGATGCAAGGCTGAGTTTGCGGGACATGGATGGTGATCTCCCTGGTGACGGTGCGGGTGTTGGTGGCGATGGCTTGCTGCGCTTTGGCTTCGGCCAATGCGGCGTCGAGGTTGGCCTGGTCCTGCGATTGGCGGATCGCCTCGGCGTCCTTGATCGCCCGGGTCTGGGCTTGCTGGTCAGCCAGCCTGAGGGCGGTGACAGTCGCCTCGTCCATGCGGTGCACCACATAACCCGTGGCCGAACCCGCCAGCAGCGCGGCGACCGCGCCCGCTACGAGATAGCCCCACACCCAGCCAAGCGCGCCCATGACAAGCGAGATCAAGCTATTCATCCTTATGATCCTGTTTCACCAGCCGGCCGCCGATGCCGGCGGCGAGCAGGCAAAGCGTCAGCGCCGTCACCAGCCAGTGCGGCACATTCTGCTTCAGGTCGTCGCTGAACGCGGCCCAGGCGCCCTGCACCGCGCCCGCCAACAGCATCGCCTGGACCGAGAACCATTTCCAGAAATGGCGCACATCTTCGACCAGCTTCATCAGAGCAACGCTCCCACGCCGAGGCCAAAAACAAAGGCCGGCGCCATTTTTCCTGTCCCCCCACTGTCTCTTTCGCGCAAGCGTTTAGAGACATCTCCCCCCGC
Organism: uncultured Alphaproteobacteria bacterium; assembly: GCA_963766265.1. Classification (GTDB taxonomy): domain Bacteria; phylum Pseudomonadota; class Alphaproteobacteria; order Micropepsales; family Micropepsaceae; genus Rhizomicrobium. The sequence continues at coordinate 744,627 of CAVXYX010000004.1, read as the reverse complement.
CCGCGGCTTTGCCGCGCGGGGGAAGATTGCGTGCCATAGCCGGGCCCTGATCCAATTTCTGGCCCAATACGCGATCCAGCCGAACGCCCTCATGTAGCGAAGCGGTAGGGCATGAAAAGAATTTTTGTCTTTGGCTTCGGTGATGAAATCCATTGTCGTCTCCCTGGTTTAATTGGGATGGCCGCGCCCGTGTGCACAGCCGCAATCGGTGATAATCTCGCCCCATCCTCAGGGGGAGCTCGCCATGACCATCGCAAAGCTTGGCTTACAACTCGCTGCTGCCGCCGCCGCTGTTCTGTTGTGCGCGTCGCTGGCTGAGGCGCAGCCCGCCAGCATGACGCAAGCCGCCAGCGGCGACCTGATCACCAAGGATCTGCTGGCCGCGCCGGGCAAGGAAGTGGTGATGACCAGTGTGGTCTATCCGCCCGGCGGCAGCTCGCCGTCCCATCGCCATGACGCGCAAGTGTTCGTCTATGTGCTGGAGGGGCATGTGAACATGCAGGTCCAGGGCGGCAAACTGATGACGCTGGGCCCCGGCGACACCTTCTATGAGAGCCCCACCGACATTCACACCGTCTCGGCCAATGCCAGCAAAACAGAGCCGGCGAAATTCCTGGCGTTCCTGATCAAGGACAAGGGCAAGCCTGTGACACGCCCGGCCGATGAACATTGACCCCTCCGCCCTTCGCTGGCTCGAGAGCCAGCTACGGGCACCTCCCCTGCCAGCGTGCTTACGCACGCGCAGGGGAGACCGGCCGGGGCAGAATACCGCGTTCAACTCCCCCTGAGGAACAGCGCCGCCTCGTCCAGGCGGCGGATCAAGAGGCCCTTGGATTCCATCTCGCCCGCGTGATCGAAGCGCAGGAATTCCTTGGCCGCATCCAGGAAGCGGCAATCATTGACCAGCGCGATCAGGCTGGAGTTGGCCAGCCTGCCCTCGCCCAAATTGAACACGAACGAGATCAGCGCCGCCATTTGGGAATCGGACAGAAGCCGCCGCTTCAAGCGCGTGACCGCCGCGGCCGCCCTGGCCAGGTCGGCATCGAGGCCTGCGTCCGCCTCCCCTTGCGTCCATGTCAGGCCCGGATGCACCTCGGCGCCCGCATGGCCCCAGCCGATGGTCCAGATGCCTTTGGCGTCGGCATAGGCGGCAAGACGGCAGCCCTCGTGCGCGCGCACCAGGGACGCCGCGAGGTCAAGCGCGGACATGGGAAATCTCTTCCGTCAGTGAAGCCGGCTAGTGCTTTCGGGCGATGCCCATCACTTCGAAATGCGCCCCGCCCAGCAAACTTCCCGCCCCGATAAAGGCGCGGGCCGGCAGCGGGCCCTTGAAGTAGGTGCGGTACGCATCATTGAAGTCGCCATAATCCTTGAGGTCGGTGGCGAAGATCTGCACCCAGACCAGATCGTCCATGGTGTAGCCGGCCTTTTCCAGAATCCCCTTGACGCTGTTCAGCACCACCTTCGCGCCGGTCTTGGCGTCCACCGGCTTCTTGCCGGTATCGGGGTCGATGCCGTCGGCGGTGCCCGACACATAAAGCGTATCGCCATCCTGCAAGGCGGCGGAATAGGCCGGGTGGGCGCCGCCCGCCCCATTGGTGCCCGCCGGGATGTATTTGAACGGCGCGGCGGAGGCGATGGCAGGAACGGCACAAAGAGCAAGTGAGACGGCAACAAGGATTTTCACGCGGACTTCTCCCCAAGAAAGCGCGCGGTTGCGCCCGCGCTGCGGCAGGCTCGGATCATTACCTGCCATGCGCCTTGTTGCCAAGGCGGCCGGGGGCATTCCTCCACCAGCGAAAATCAGGAGATGGCGGCGGCGTCCCGGTACTCGGGGCATTTCGGATAGGTGTCGCCGTGAAAGTCACGCTCGGGCAGGACGCAGACGCCGTTGCCGGTGATCTCCCACATTTGTTTGTGCGGCTCCGAAAGATCAGGGGCACCAGGGGCAGCGCACGGCCCGAGCGCTGAAACAGAAGCTTGCCGCCCTCGCTCACCTCGATGGCGGTGACTTGCTCCGCGTCATTATAGGCCGCAAAACCCGACGCCGGTATCGCGATGCCGCGCGTTCCTTCACCATGGCCACCATCCTTTGCCGGGTTGCCCCACGCACCAGCCGCGCAAGCCCACTCAACATTTGGCGGGCGTGCGACGGTCGAAATGACGGCGCGGCACGACACAAACTTGGCTGTCGTCAATCAGCCAGATTTGATCGTGGGGCATCGAAAGGCCGGCAGCCACCTTCGGAAGCGTGGGGCCGGAAAGGTTGATTTCATGGCCATTTCCTTCATCCACACCGACCGCAATCACCTGTTGGGCATCCCAATAACCACCTAATGCCCCCGGGACCAGCGTGACCGGAAAAACATCGGTGTTCGCGAAGGTCGCGCGCAACTGAATGTCATGTGCGGTAGCATTGAAGAATCTCGGGCCGTCCACCTTTTCGAATGACCATGCCGGAAAGCTCAGGGGCCCTATCATGGCAGCCGCAATCGTCCACCGCCTCACCCTGGGCCACCACCCTTTGCCGGTTTGTCCATAGGTGTCTGCTGCCTTCTCCATCGGCGAAGGACCATCCGAGAAAATGCCCTGCAACGCCACCGCGCCGTGCTCGAAAGTCGGCTTGGCGCCGAACGGAATCCCCGCCATGCCCGCGATCAGGCCAAGCGCCGTGTTTGGCGAGGTCCAGATCGCCTCGCCCGCATCAAGCAGGTCGTCCCAGACCGACGAATGCTGAGGGGGACTCGCGCTGTTGCCGGTGTCCGGCGCGGGCATGGGCGCGGGGATATTCGCAGGGATGCCATCGCCCGCGCCGGTCCCGTCGAGATCGCCGGGGTTGATGTATTCATCCCACTGTCCGCCGAACAATCCGGGTTTGAGCATGCAATCACTCCTTGGCGCGGGATGGGTCGCGCCTCATCATTTGGGGTTGCAGGAGACATGCCCGATCAGCGTTCGCCCAAGTTCTGCCGGGCCGGGCATGTCATCGACCGACAGTTTCTGATAACCGGCGGGGCACACGAACTTCGCTTCCCGCTCCACGGCGGCATCATCCGCATAAACACCATCGCCGTAGACATCGAATCCACCCGAGGCCAATGGCACATGGCCCAGATGACCGCAGCCGGCCAGAGCAAGCGCAATCGCGAACATACCCGGGATGCGCGTACGGGACGCGAGCCACCGCCGCAGATCGTCCGTGTACGTCATGGCGCAATTCCCCTCTCCGCAGCCATGAGAACATTACAGGAACAGAAAGCGCCCCGCCAGTCGGTATTTCGGGGAAAAGCGGGGAATTGCGGGCTCAGCGCGCTTTGCGCCCGCCGCGGCCTCGCCCGCCAGCCGCTGGGGTTGCGCGGCCCCGATCAATGCGGAGTTTTGTCCTGCTCCATTTTTTGCGCGCGCCGCTCAAGATCCTGGCCCATCGCGCTTTCCGCCGCGCCCCGGGCCTGCATTTCCTTTCCGCACCGCCCCGCCTCGGTGCGGAAGACATCCGCCGTCATCTTGGGCAATTCCGCCAGAACGGTGTTTTCAATATCGAGACCCGGCGTGCGCCCATCCAGCTTGCCCATGTAATACAATGTGCCGAGCATGCCCGCGAGCTGGGTTTGCGGGACATCCGAGGCGCCGATCCGCATATAGACCACCAGGCAACGCGCATCGTCGGTGGTGGCATCGGCCATCGCGCCGGCGGTTGTCGCCATAAGCGCGCACGCCGCGCCTAGAGCCACGCGGAAAGAGTGAAGCATTGGCAACCCCATGACCGATTTGCCCGGCACGCTAACAGGAACCCTGGTTTCCGCCAACGCGCCTGGCTCCCGTGATGACGGATGAGTCATGGAAAGCGAGTCCGTTTGAAAGCGGAAATTTGGCGGCGTAAAATGCGGGCGGGCTGATTGAACGGGGACAGAAATGGTCAGGCAAGTACCTGCCTTGCTCTATGTGGTGGCGATGACGGCAATCATCGTCGGCGTCGATATCGCCTTCTTCAGGGACCGGTTCCTGGAACGACTGGCGGTGAACATCGGCATCATCCTGGTGTTCGCGGCTTTCTACTTCCGGTTCTTCAGGCATCCCTGAACAAGGCGCGGGGCTGCTTGTCACTGCCTGCCATGCGCTAGATGCCAGACGACAGAGACCTGCAGCTTGGCCGCCTGCGGCTTTCCCTGCGCCACCGCCGGTTGCCACCGCCAATGCGATGGACGTAGTCGCAAGCCGCACGGTCAAGCACCGCCGATCCGCTGGAAGAAACCACCGCGCAGCCATCGGCATTTCCGCTTGTGGTGAGATGAAGCTGGATGGCGGACTTTCCCTGTTCCCCCAGAGTCTCGGACAGAACCGGATAGGGCGGCACGGTATGGGTTGCAACAATCGGGCGTGGCCGCGCATCCGGCGCGGCGGCGTTGGGGGCCTGATTTTGCAGGAGCGTATCGGTGCGCGATGGCGGCTTCGTCGGTTCGGCCTGCAGCGCGGCGATGCGCGTCTTGGCATCCTGATAGTCCTGTGCGGCGGCCTTGCGGTACCACTCCATCGCCTGATCGGGGTCCTTGTTCACGCCCGCGCCATATTCGTAATGCAGGCCCACATAATATTCGGCGTCCGGCAGGCCATGTGTCGAAGCCATCAGATAATAATGCATCGCCCGGCCATAGTCCTTGGTGAAGCCAAAGCCCTGATCGTGCAGAAGGCCGATGTAGAACTCGACGCCCGCAAGGTCTTGTGCGGCGGCCCTGCGTAACCATTGCATGGGTGACGAAGTGGAATCCGTGCTGCCGGGCTTTGGCGCGGCGCATAAGGCGAGCATCGCCAACAACGGCAGCACGGCAAACAGCTTTGCTTTCATGGAGCCCAAGCCCCTATCCCAGGCGGTTTTCGCATGAAGCCGGATGCGCCTCAATCCCTCGGGCACGATCTCTCCATCTCCTCTATTTTGGAACAAACCCCGACGCGGCTTTGGCCGCGCCAGCCAGGGCATTGATGATATCGATCAGCGCCGGGCTGTTGCTCGATTGGCCCGTGCCGCTGCTGTTGCCGGTGGTCGAACTGTTGGTGGTCTGCTGCACCGGGATCAGGCCCAGCGAAGAATTGAGCAAACTCTGCGCGCTGGCATTCTGGCCCTGCTGCGCCAGCCACGCATTATAGGCATTCGTCAGCACGGTCTGGTCCTGGCTCTGCTGCTGCTGGCCGACGCTGCCCAATAGCCCGCCCTGGGTGGCGGCCAGGGAATAGCCCTGCCCCGCCAGGCCCGCCAGCGCATTGGCCGCGTTCAATCCCGCGCCCTGTCCCGCCAGCGCATTGGCGATGCTGGATTGTTGCGCATTCACATTCTGCCCGGAATTGAACTGGGCGTTGGCGTTCAGCATGTTCGCATCCTGCCCCGCCATGTTCTGGGCGTTGGCGAAGTTCGACGCGTTCAGCCCGGCGATCACGGGCGCCGCCGCCTGCATGTTCAACTGGTTGGTCAGCGCGTCCGCCACGCCCGAGCGCGAGCCGCCGAACGCGCCCGCGGCCGTAGCGCCCTGGTTGGTGTTGAGAAGCTGGTTGGCGTTCACCTGGTTCAGCTGCCGGCGATGGTCGCGTTGATCACGCTGGACTGGTACGGGTTCATGTAGGGCGCGAGATTGGTGTTCGCCGCCATTTGCGCCGTCACCGGCTGGGCCGTGACGTTCGTGTCGACCGGATTGCCCAATATCCCCGTCACGCCATTGGCGGCGTTGGCGATCAGGTTCTGGTATTGCGGATTGGTGGCGATGCCCGACAGCATGGTTTGTGCCTGGATCTGAGTGGGCATGAACGGCGCGGTGAGCGGCCCGCCCCGCTATAGGGCGTGGCCAGGCCCGCCGCGACGCCCTGGGCGTTGCCGTAATTGCCCTGAAGCTGCGCGAACTGGAACGGATTGACAATGTTGGCGCTGGTTGCGGTGTTGCTGGTCTGCTGCTGCGTCTGGCTTTTTTGGCCGCTGGCCATGTTTGGACCTTTCCTGATTTGATGATTTGATGCGCCGCCCGATGGCGAGGAGTTTCAAAATGCCGACAAGCGTCAAGCAGATGATGGAAGAAGCCAACGCGGCGGTGCCGAAGATCACGGCCGCCCAGGCGCATGAGATGATCGCCAAGGGCAACACGCTGGTGATCGACGTGCGCGAGGCGCTGGAGCTGGAAACGAGCGGCAAGGCCGCCGGCGCCACGCATCATTCGCGCGGCATGCTGGAATTCCGCGCCGATCCCGAGTACGCCCTATCTCGACAAGAATTTCTCGAAGGAAAAAAACGTCATCCTGTATTGCGCGTCCGGCGGGCGTGCGGCGCTGGCCGGCAAGGTGCTCAAGGATATGGGCTATGGCCAGGTCTTCAATATGGGCGGCTTCAAGGATTGGGCCGAGAGCGGCGGCGCGGTGGAAAAGCCGGCGGACAAGGGCAGCTGAGCGGCCGGATGAGCGGCTTTTAATGCCGCTCGATGGGAGATTTCAGGGCCGGCACATATTATACTGGCGCTACAGAAGGAGTGGCCATGAAAAAGCTCGCTCTCTTATTGTTGGCCTTCCCGCTCGCCGCGTGCACGACACCGGCGTCGGTGCCCCACCAAAGCGCCCAACCGTCCTATACCCCTATCAACAGCCTGATTTCCCGTGCGGGGACGCAGCGCGAACATCCGTACATCCCCACGGTGCAATTCGGTAGGACACCACAACTCTAAATCAAACTGCGCCGGGGGGATGCCAGCCGACGTCTTTGCGCCGTAAATCAGAGAATTTTTCATGCCGCCGGAATGGACGCAGGCGGGAGAGCGGGCGCATTCTTACCCCACCATCGCGGGCGGGAGGCCGTGAAACGCGCACTCTTATATGGAGGCCCACGCCATGACGAAAAATCTCAAGCCCGCCGCCGCTTCCCTTGTGCTGGCGGCCGCGTTCGCGCTCACCTGCTCATCGGCACGGGCGTTGCCGGAATCGCGCATGCCGCCGCCCAACCAGGTCCTGTCGAATGGCGACAACACCATCGTCACCGGCGTGGTGGCCCGGGTGGATGACACGCCGATTGGGACCTATGTCTTCATTGACAGGCCGGCATCGGTTCGCAGGATCGCGGCCTTCATCCCCTGGGGCGGCCGCAATGCATTCCCCGAACTCGACACGCTTAAAGGCGTAAGAGTGCAGATCTACGGGCCGATCGGAATGTGGGGCTGGCCGCTGGTCATCATGACCGATCCGGATCAATTGACCGTCATCCCGTGAGAGCGGGAAAAATGAGCGACTTTTAATCACGCCTGACCGCGCCGGTGGGGAGGAATTCGCCAAAAGTTGGAACTATACTGGCCTGTGCATAGGGAGGAGTGGTCATGAACAAGCCCGCGCTCTTGCTATCGGCATTGGCCGCTTTCTCATTGGCCGCGACAGCGGCATCGGTCCAATCTTCGCCGGCCGCCCAGGCCGAGACATTGACGGAAAAGCCCGCCTGCGCCGCGCCCCAACTGGTCAACAGCGTGAAGCTGGAAATGGTCAATGGCGGCCCCGTCATGAGCGTCACCGCCACCATCAACGATACGCCGCAGCGGATGCTGATCGACATCGGCAGGATGCCTGTCCGGTTGTGGGAAAGGACGGCGGCGAAGCTTCATCTGACCAACCAGGGGGCACAATATTTCGATTTCGCCGGCCGCTATTCGCAGCGCAGTTCGCGGGTTGGGGACATCAAGCTCGGCAGCATGGAAGGCGGCGGCTTTCATGTGCTGGTGGTCCAGGATCCCAACACCGAGGCGGCGCCGTTCGATGGCATCATCGGCAATGACATCCTGTTCCGCTATGACGTCGATCTGGATTTCGCGCATCAGAAGATGAATTTCTTCACGCCCGAGAAATGCGAAGGCGCGGGCATCTACTGGTCGCCCAGCACGATCACGTCGGTGCCTATTGTGGCGTTCTCCGGCGTCGCCTATGGCGATCGCAGCCCGGTCGCGCGCCTGAGCACGACCTATGTGCCGGTGACGCTGGATGGCCATGTCTTCGTCGCGCTGCTGGATACCAGCGCCGACCGGACCTTCATGAACCCGGAAGTGGCGGACAAGGTGTTCGGTTTGAAACCCGAATCCCTGGAAGCGACCAGCGTGCGCGACGGGGGCACCCTGATCAAGGCGGGTGCGCACACCTTCTCGCGCCTGACGTTGGGCGGATTGACCGCCGGCAATGTGCGCGTCGCCGTTCCGCTGGACGTGAAGACCGAAAGCACCAATATCTTCCACGGCAACAAGATCGCCCAGGACAGCTTCTATCTGCATGAAATCCTGCCCGACATGGTGATCGGCATGGACATATTGCGGCACGCCCATCTGTATGTCGGGTTCCAAAGCGCCCGGCTCTATGTCGCCGCCGCTGGAGACGGACCGGCCTTGGCGGCTGCGACGCCAACCGAGACCACCTGGTTCAACGTCAATCACCGCTGAGCAGCTTCACCACCGTGACATAACCGAAGCGGTAGCCGCGGCCCCGCGTCACCCGCTCCCACCCCTTGCGGCCCGTGCCCATGATGAGGGTGCAGCCTTGCCGCCGCGCGAATTCACACATCTGGGGCTCGAGCGCGTCCAGCATGTCGTCCAGGTCGCCGCCGCCATGCACCACCACCAGCGCTTTGGCCCGCGCGAAATCGCGATCTCGGTGACGGCGCAACATCGCGCGCCGAACCAGACCTGGTAGGTGCCGCGTTCGATGGCGCGCTCCACATCCTCGATTGTCTCAAGCCCGGGCGAATGGGCCAGCGCCGCCTCCAGGTCGGCGCGATTCAGCCAATCGGCAATACTGGCCTGAAGGCCAGCATAGGTTCCGTCCAAAGCCATCTGTTATGCCCTACTGCTTCGCTGCATGAGGGCGCATCACGCAATCCTGTAAGGCGCGGTGCGCAGATAGAGGTAATCGGGGTCGTTCAGTTTCCTGGCGAGGAATTTGGGATGGCGCAGGATCTCCATGCTGCCCGCCTCGTTCAACCACTGCATCAGCACGATGTTGGGAATCGAGGCCAGGCGGCGCATGTCGCGGCTTCTGTTGTAGCCGTCATTGGCATTCGCCAGCGCCTTGTTGCGGTCGAGGAACGGCTCGACATCCTGGCGCGACGCCACGGTAAATGTGCCGTCGTGATTGTCGATCCAGTCATGGCGAACGCCATGCTCGGCCAGAAGCAGGGTCCGGTCAGTCATTTTTTCTCCCGCCCTTCGCTGAAACGCGCGCCGTCCGCGGCCATTAATTTTTGCTCACGCCTTGTGGTTGTGGTTACCGGGTTCCACGGCGGGCCATGCGAATTCGCCTTGATCCGGGCGGCAACGGCGACGCGTTGGTAAACACTCCGGCCTGGGTTCCACCATCGGGGAGCGGAACTCCGCCCTTACCCGCCCGTGTACGGAACCGATCCTTTGGTGGTGGGTTTAGCTCCAATCGGCATGCCGGAAGGGGAAAATGGGCAAGCGAGAGCAGACAATCCTTGTGGTGGAAGACGAACCCAGCGTTCGCCTGGGCATCTCGGAATATCTCACCCAGCAGGAATTCACCGTGTACCAGGCGGCCGGTGCGGCCGGGGCGATCGAAATGATCTCGCTCCACCCCGAAATCGATCTCGTATTCACCGACCTGGCGATGCCGGGCGACATTGACGGTCTGGACCTGGTGGATTGGCTGTTAAAAAAACGCCCCGGCATGCCGGTCATCGTCACCAGCGGGGTGTGGGGCCGGGTCAGCACGATGGCCGAGTTCAGCCGCAGCCAGGATTTGTCCTATTTCGTCAAACCCTATCCGTACGACGCGGTGGCGAAAAAGATTTGCCAGGTGATCGAAGAACGAAGGCCGTGAACCGCGGCCGCACGACACCTCACTGAATCTCCGCCAGCCCGCGCGCTCCCAACTCTTCCGCCACGCTTTGCGGCACGGTGAGGATGTCGCCGGCCTGGGCCATGGTCTCGCCTATTGCCGCGACATCCACGCCGGTCGAAACCTTGCCGCCACCCAGCTTGGTGATGCGCAGCTTAACATTCTGATTTTCCATCTTTTTGGCCATCTCTGTCTCCGGGAAAAAAGGTCCTCACGCAGCGAAGCGGCAGGACAACCAGAAAGGTTGCCGCCTTCGTGGCGGGGCGGTTTTGGTGGTAGGATGCGCATGCCGCCTTTTAAGGGCGTGCGATGCCGGGAGGATCGGGCATGCGCAAGCAACGAATTGCGGCCGGGACGGTCGCGCTCTGCCTCATGTCCGCTACGGCGGGATTTGCCGCGTCATCGCCCTACCCCGCCATGGCGCCAGCCGCGCAATACATGATGGCCCGCCCCGAACAGGAAATCGCCCTTGCCAGAAGCGCCGCGCCGTCTTCGATTTCAAGCAACGCGGAAATCCTGATCCTGCGCCCGCACGGCTACGAGACCGCGGTGAAGGGCAAGAACGGTTTCGTCTGCTTGGTGGAACGGGCGTGGGACGCGGACTTCAGCGATCCCCTGTTCTGGAATCCCCAGACCCGCGGCGCCGATTGCCTCAATCCCGAAGCGGCCAGGACCATGCTTCCCCACTACCGCGAACGGACGAGCTGGGCGCTGGCGGGCGTTTCCAAGGCCGACATGATGGCGCGGACCAAGGCCGAGATTTCCGCCGACAGCTACCTCATGCCGGGGCCGGGCGCGATGGCGTTCATGATGTCGAAGGATCAGCGCCTGGGCGCCAAGAACGATCACTGGCACCCGCATTTGATGTTTTTCGTCGCCAATGCGGCGGACGCGACATGGGGGGCGAATTTCGACGGCTCTCCGGTCCTGATCGGGGTGAGCGGCTCCGAACCGGTCAAGACGTTCCTCGTTCCCCTCAAGGCATGGTCGGACGGAACGCCGGATCGGCCCTGAAGCATGAGGAGATTGGATTCAGGCATCGCGCGAAGATATGCGGCAGGCGTTGCAACCAGCACGACTCTGCAAAAGCTGATAGCCGTCAACCGTCCAGCGATTGCCGGCCTTTTCGACGGTGTAGCTTTCGACCGCTCCCATGTTCCGGTTATAGGCACGCAGTTCGCCCGTGGCGGTGACCGGCGAGGTGGACGCGAAAGCCCCGATCGAGATCGTGTAATCGTCGCCGCGTTTGGCTTCGCTGTCCGGCTTGAATCCGAAACCATCCCGTTGAAGCGTCTCCAGGAGGTCCGATGAAGGGTCGTCCCCGCGCACCATGAGAGAACCCGTGATGATCTTGTTCGCGCCCAGGAACGTTGCCGGATGACTTTGGGAATATACCAGAAGCGACTCGGCGATCTGGTCCTGATCGACTTCGGTCAGCGTTGCCGTATCGGCACAGGCACGGTCATCAGCCAGCGCAATGGCCGCCAGAACACCGCAGGCAAGAAGGGCAACTCGCAAGCCCATTGCGGACCCCGTCGCCTAAAGAATACTCCCGCCTGGCGATGCTGTGAAGCAAGGGCTCGATAAGGAGCTGGGCTTTGGCACCGCGCGTAACTCCACCAAATCAAGCAAAGCAATCCACGGGGCTGGATACTGGCCCGCGATCAGCTCACCGCCGAGGGTTTTGGCCCTCCAATTGCGGCAGGCGCTCCGGCCCAAGGCATGCCGGTCTCGTGTTTCAGAATTATCCTCGGGATGCTATATCTCACTTGCAAGTTCCGCCCCGTCCGGCATCCAGCCGAGGACACGCGCTTGATGATTCGATATGCAGCGCCGCGCCTTGTTGCCCTCGTTGCGCTCGTCATTTGGGCTAGTTTCGCGAGTGCTCAGCAGGTCCACAATACGAATGCTCAGGCCGCTCAGCGCAGTGGTCGTAAGCCGCGTTGAGGACAGGGACACGGAGTACCAGTATTTAATGGGTTACAAGTTCAAGACTTCGGACCCGGCCCTTACCTTCTTCACTGCCCTGTTGGCAATTTCGACCGTCCTGTTGGCTATTTCAACTTTTCTGCTGTGGAGGGTTTCCCGAAAACAGTTAGACGACGTGCGCCGTTCGCTGGCAATTGCAAATGCCGAGCGAACTATGAATCTTACTGGCCAGCTTTTCGAATTCGACAAGCTGCTTATTGCTAATCCGGAATTGCAGATAAAGATCGAAGAACTCAGGACGGGAAGTGAAGCATTTCTCGGCGGTGCTCATGCCCAGACCTCACTCCTTGTGCAGGTGAAGGCGTTTATCTACATGCACCTGAATTTCTTCGACGAAATTATCTCGACATACCAAGAACGTCCGGACGACGGCGCAAACGTCGAGTACAAAGAATGGTGTGAATATATCATTGAGAAGATGAGGCACCCGGCATACAAGGAAATCCTTTCCCGGGAGAAAAATATTTTTGGTACGAAGCTGCTTCAATTCGTCAAGGACAACAAAAAAGAGATCGATGAGAGCAACGGCAGGCCATGGGAATTCTAAATGATGGGTCGTAGTGGTCCCACTCAAACGCTTGCTTCCTGCGTTCGATAGCAGCGAGCACGCACCTCGCGCCACAAAATCCCGAAGAATTGGCGGCAGATAGCGCCAAATGGTGACCGGTGAATGCCTTGCCAACTTTTCGAATTAGGTGGCCGACGTGGCCCAGGTTACCTAAACGCCGCGGCTCCCGCTTTTTGTTCAACTTAATGTGGCATAGGATCGACTGGCTATCTTTTGGCAGAACTGCCGTCCGATAAAGGTCCTATCGACGATGAGTTGCCAGAACCACTACGCATCTTTCGGGGGACGGGAGGCGGGATTGAGTCTTGGCTGAATGAAGATACTCCGTCCGGGGTTCTTAAGCGTCTAAAGCAAATTGATACTGATCCGCTGTCGTTTGAATACCTCAGCTGATCGCATAGATGCAGGCATGGGCCTTTTCGTTGCGCACCACCAACGTCTTCTCGGCCAGGACCATGAACTTCTCCGCGTCGCCGGTTTTCGCCAGCGGCACGGTCTCGATCCCGCGCAAGGTGGCCACGCCCACCATGTTGGGATCGACCAGCACGGCCATGCCCGACACCGCATATTGGTGCGGGATCAAGGTCATCTTGCCGAAATCGTCCACGTACACGTCGGCGCCCTCCGATGATGGTGGCCTGTTCTTCGCACTGCACTTCCTTGCGGATGCCGGCAATGCCGGTGAAGCCCGACATGGTCTGCTTGTCGGTCGGTCCGACATAGACCTGGTTCGGGGTCGCGCCATTGGCGAAGGCGGTGGCGCGCACGCTTTTCAACAGCGCCTCGGTGAAGGTCCGCGCCGTGCCCTGGGTCGCGGCATTGACGATGTTGCTTCCGGCCTGGAAGCCGCCCACCGAACCGCCGGCGCCGAACGCGGTGTTGCTCACCAGCCAGGCCGGCAGGCCCGCCGAGGTGCGCGGGTTCGAGCCCGATTGCTGGGCCGAGCCGGCATTGGCCAAGAACGTCATCTCCATGTCAGTGCGCAGCGCGATGCCTTTCAGCACCTTCTGGCGGTTGACCTCGCTGGCGCGGCCCGCCTTCTTCACCACATTGTCGGTTTCCGAGACGATGCCGGTCTTGCGGAAGATCTGGCAGTAATTGCCCACCCGCGCCGACAAATCCTCGGACTGGAAGCTGGCGATGTCGTCGCCTTCGAGCTGGGCGTTGCTGCCCGACGGCGTCTCCAGCCCTTCGGTCTGCCATTCGTGATAGGCGTTGGTGGCCTTGGGCACGGTGCCGATATTGGCCTGGAACGGGGTCTTGAACGGGGCGACGCGATAGATCGTGTCTTCGAGATCCTCGCGGATGCCCTTGCTGGTTAAGGTGGTCGCGGTATTGGCGATGGCGGTCATTGCAGTCCTTTCAGATTGTGGAGCTCGACCGCCTCGTCGATGGTGAGTTGCCTCTTGTTCGACAAGGCGGCGATGCGGTTTTGTTGGGCGCTGCCGCCGGCCTTGGCGGGGGTGCGTTTCCGCGGCGCGGCTTCGCGTGGCGCTTTCAGCATCGTCTCGGCCTTGGCCTTGGCCTTTGCGTTGCGCCACTGCATGGCGTCGTAGGCCACGCCCGCTTCCAGCGCGGACATTTGGGGGATGCAGTCCGGGGTTACGCCCCTGGCCCAAGAGGAAACGGCCCAGCTGCTCGCGCCGCTGGCCGCCCTCTTTCTGGTCGGCAAGGTCGGGCGCGAGCTTCGGCACCAGAGCATCCTGCTCCTGGACGAAGCGCGCATGCGACAGCCGGTCGGCCCATGCCTTGGCGGCGGAAAGCCGCTGGAGGTTCCGTTGCTCGGCCTGCATCTGCTGTTGCAGCGTCAACGCCTGCTCCGCGCCGTGCTGCTGGGCCACCTTGCTCCAGTCCACCTGGGACCAGCGGTGGGCGAAACTGTCATGGGCCTCGGGCAGAAGCCGGTCCAGCCCGTCGGCCACGGTCTTGAACCGCGCCGCCGTGCCACCTCGGCGGTCTTGCGGCGTTCCGCGGTTTCCTGCAGCGCCTTGGCGGTGGCCTGGTTGCGCTCGGCCTCCTTGTCGAGAACGATCTCCTGCAGGTCGCGGGGCAATTCGCCGAAGCGCTCCTTGGCCTTGGCGTCCCAGAATTTGGGCGGCGCGAGTTCGGCGTCTTCGCCATCGTCCTCGTCCTGAACCTGTCGAAGGGCGCTGTCTGCCTCGCCGTCGTCTTCCTCGCCCTGAGCCTGCCCGCCGGCGTCTTCGATCTCGGGCGTGGCCGTCTCGTCTTCCGCCGGCGCGGTCTCGTCCGCGTCCGCGACGTTCTTCTTCTTCGGCTCGCCCAGCCTGGCGACCGCCTGGTCAACAGACAGCGCGCCGCCATTCGCGGCCTTGGCCTCGTTCTTCATGCTTTACCTCGTGGAAATGCGATCTCGTCCGCGCGCTGCGCGGTTACCGGTTGTCGCGATGAATGAAGTGCGCTTAAGCGCTAGTCGGAAATCACCGCTTCGACAGCGGAGGATAAGGCTTGCAACCAGGCTCGTCGGGAGGATTTGTGGCGATCGCGATCAACGGCGAATTGGCGCTGTACCGCGTCAGGAGCAGGGGAGTTGACGATCGGAAGGTGCCTCCCGGTGCCTGATCACTCCAGCAAAACGAATCCTTCTCACCACCCCAACGGACTTCGAACGAAATTTTCGACCCCAAAGGACCTCCCTCGCCTCGATGAAGTTGAATAATCTGCGGCTCCAGCCATTCCCCTTCCACGTCCTGATAGAAAAAATAAACCTCATGTCCCCGGTTCAGGCGCAGAATTCCGATTCCGGTGCCTAGCAGATCGCCGGATTGCGGATGCACACATGCATCGGAATTAAGCGCCAACCCCATTGGGGCATTGCTCGGCATCGGCGCCGGAGCGGCATGAGCCGCCGTCACTACCGCTCCAACTGCCGCGCCCGCCATAGGCGCCCTTGTGGCGCGAGGGCGAAAGCAGCGGCAGGAAGACGGCGGGGGTCTCAATTTTTAGAATGGACAATCACGCGCTCGATGCGGGTGAGGACCGGCGGGCTGTCGGGGCCGATCAGGCCGGGGGATTTGCCGAAGCCGCGATCCAAGAGTTCCTTGATCGCCGACACGCGCACCGCCTCGCTTTCCGCGGCGCGGGCGAGCTCGAACAGCATCTCCAGCGCGTCTTCGGCATAGCGGCGCATGCGCGATTGGGGTTTGGCGGTTTTTGAAGCAGGTTTGGGGTTAGACATCAGGGCCGGGTTCCCACCCGCCTATATATAAGTGTGCTGGGCCGCGGCGGCGGGTTTGGCCGGTTTCCTGGCTTTCATGGGATCCCTCGCCTTTATGGGCCATTGGTCCAATCGACTTTCCCCGGAATCGGGCAACATGCTCGGATGATGGCAGATGCTCCGATCGACACCGTCCGGCATTATGTCGAAGCTTTGAACCGGAACGATGGCGAGGCCATGGCGGCTTCCTTCACCGCCCCGGCTTCGATCGCGCCGCATCTTTGGCTGGGGCCGACACCCTCTCAGGATTGGTACCGGGACGTGCTGGCGGACTTCGAGAAGCACGGCGTGTCGGAACTTTTCGTCGGATTGGGCGAGCCGCGGCATAACAACGTCACCGGCGACAGCGCCTATATTGTCATTCCCGCGACCATGGCGTTCAAGGTGCAAGGCAAGACGGTCAACCAGGGCGGCGCAATGTTCACGGTGGCACTTCGCAAGGTGGCGCAAGGGTGGCGCATCGCAGCCTGGGCGTGGGCGAAAGGCGTGCCGGTCGCATAGCGCGGCAACCGATCCGGATTTTGGCGGGAGGATCGCGTTCTGCGGCCCGAGCGCAGCAACCGAACATGGCAAAATCTATCTGCTCTTCTGTCCCGTTCGGCAATCCCGTTTCACGCGCAAGAACTGGCATTTCACGCGCTGGACAAGTTCCCGCACCCGCCGCCCAATTTTTGCCGCAACGGCGGCGAGAATGCTTTTGCCGATTGGAGGCCCGCCGGAGCGATCCGGCGGGGATGGATCGGAGAGCACGCCTGCTTGCCATGGCGATCACATGCAGGAATTGCGGCCGGCGCGGGTCGCTGGTCTGGGAAAGCGAATTGCGTCCCAGCCGCACCCCCGTCATGGCCAATCTGGCCGCGCTGTCCGGGGATTTCCATCTAGCGATGCCGCGATCCTATCGCGGCGATCTGGAAATCGTCTGCAGCCATTGCGGCGCGGTCCAATTGGGCGTCGCGGAGCGGGTGCCGAGCTAAGACCTGGCCGCCCAGGCCGTGAATGCCGGCCAGGGAACCAACTGCGGTTGACGGCGTTCACTCTGCAGACTTCCCTGAAATGGAGCATTCCAAATGACCGTACTGAAAGCGGCCCTGTCGGCTGTCGCACTGTCCACACTCATGACCGCCGGAGCGCTGGTCGCCACCGTCGCCCCTGCTTCCGCCTATGTCGCCTGCAACCGCGATGGCGATTGCTGGCACACCGATGCCAGGCCCCACGCGCCGGGCGTTCGGTTCAACGTCCATAACGATGACTGGTACTTCCATCAGAAGTGGGATGGCGACAAGGATCATCACTATCGCGATTATCACGACGGCCGCGGCTACTACAAAGGCGGCGTCTGGATCACTCTCTGATCTGCCCGGATAGACTTCTCAATACCTGAAATAGGCGGCCTTCGGGCCGCCTATTTTGCTTTGGCGCCACCGGCACCATGCGCCCGGGCTAACTCGCCAGCCACACCACGGTTACGCCCAGCGTGGTCCAGAACAGGGTGTTGATCAGCATTCTCACCACCCCGCGCTCGGCCTCGCCCGAGACATGCAGGATGTCGCAAAGAACATTCGAGGGATATGTCAGCGCGGCATAAAGTTTCGGCATGTGATCCTCCGTTTCATCCTTCGAACCGTCACCCGCGGCTTGCAGACGATACTGCTTCTCGCCGAGGCTTCGACCATCGCGCAGAAGCAGGCGAACGGGCAAAGCCTGACGCCGATGGAACAGAATTTCTCCAACGCGCTGGCGACCCAGATGCTCCACCAGCAGGTGGCGACCCTGAACCAGGCGGGCAAGGATTTCCAAACGGTCCAGAACAACGCCCGGCCAACGGGAATCAATCTCGCCGGCTTGATCAATTACGGCGTGGCGCCACCCGCCAACCTGTCGGCCGAAGTCGCAAGCTTTGTTCCCGCCAACAGTCCCGGGGCCTCGACGATGTTCAACAACACCGCCACCACTTCGGTGCGGATGTTCGTGGCGCTGGGACAGGCCCAGGCCTCGGCCAATGGCAACGGATCGGCCATCAGCGGCGGCGTGGCGCTGGGGGCGACGATGGCCGCTTCGATGGGCGCGGTGGTGAGCGGCGCCGCCACCTCCACGACGATCGCGAACACCGCCGCGGCAGCAGCCGGCACCACGCAGGCGCTCTTCCCCGCGGCGGAAGCGGGCGTGGAGGCGGGCGCCGAAGGCGTCGCTGACGCGGCTGCGGCCATCGGCACCGCCGATATGGCTGTGACCGCTGCAGGCCCGGTCGGCATCGTCCTGGCGGCGGCCGCGATGATCGCGGGAGGCGCGGTGACCGTCGCCGCGGAGGATCAATTCACCGACACCGTCGGCAAGGATGAGGCAAGAGCCAACAACCAGCTGGCGCAGCGCACGCCGCCGAGTTTGGCGACCATGCTCAATCAGGACGGCGCCAATGCCGGCTTGGGGTTGATGCTCTATTGCCTCACCCAGATGGACACGGGCACTGCGGTCCAGACGCCCAGCCCGGTCACCAGCTAGCCTCAGGCGAATGCTTCGACGACCTCATGCTTCGACAGGCTCAGCATGAGGAGATCGATCAGGCGTCTGCGGCCGGTTTGACGCGCTCATCGCCATAGACGACATGGACGATGAAATCGGCCGGCGTTCCGCGAACGCCCGGCGCACGATTGGTCCGGCTTCAAAAAGGGGCTAAGTTGAACGCCTGCCGATCTCTTCACGCGGGAGGGAAAATGCCGAAACCCACCAACATCATTCGCCGCCTGGCATTGGCGATGCCGGCGACTTTTGCGCTGCTGTGCCAGCCCTTCGGCGTGGCTCCATCGCAAGCGGCCTCGCCGCAACCGACATCGACGCAAACGGCGGCGGCGCGTGACGGATCGCATGATTTCGACTTCCTGATCGGCGACTGGAAGGCGCATCTGCGCCGGATGGTGGACCGGCAGACCGGCGTCACCACCAGCGATCCGCGCACCGGCGCCTGGGTCGACTATGACGGCATCTGCAACGACAGGAAGCTTCTGGATACCAACGCGAATTTCGAGCAATTCGACGTCCAGACGCCCGGGACCCATCTGCGATTCCGGGGCCAGGCGCTTCGGATGTACAATCCGGCGTCGCACCAGTGGAGCATTTACGGGGTCGACCTGGATAACGGCGAGCTGGGCCTGCCGCCGGTCGTCGGCCAGTTCACGGGCAAGCACGGCGAATTCTTCGATTCCGAGATGCGCAACGGCCGCATGGTTCAGGTTCGCTATGTCTGGTCCGACCTCTCGCCAAAGTCGGCGCGCATGGAACAGTCCTTTTCGCCCGATGGCGGCAAGAGCTGGGCGGTAAACTGGATCGTCACCCTGTCGCGGTAATGACGACGCCGGTTACCGCTCGGAATCATTCCACTGGGTCCGCAACGCGACAACCGTGATCGCGAACGAGGCGATCAGCACCGCCGCCAGCACGCCGGAGACGCCGCCGATCACCGGCGAGATTGGCGGATCGCGCAGATCGACGCTGAGTTCGTGTCCCGCCAGGCCGCCGATCAGCGAGGCGACGATGATGTTCCAGAGCGCGACGCCCCGCGGCAAGGCGGGCTTGGGGTCGGGATCGAGAAAGCGGTTGGCGATGACAAGCGCCACCGTCGCGGCGAGAAAGGCACTGATGATTGCCAGCAGAAGCTGGTTCGAGAGGATGCCGCCCAATATCATGCCGCTGATGACGCCGACCACGACCCCCGCGATGATCATGCCGAATATGCCTACCGAAACGCCGCCGCTACGTGATGCCGCCATTTTTCGCTCCTCGTGATCGGAATTCAGCTAGGGGGGACGCTAGCATTGTTACATGCAACTTACATCGCCAGTGCAAAACCCGGCCCGCGGCAGCGCGGGACTTTTTTTGCTGTCGCGTCCGCGCCACACTTTGAGCGTCCCGCACACCTGCAATGAAGCCACACAGGCGGCTCAACCTGTTGTGGCGATGCGATGAATCTTTGGACAATCTCACCGCGCGGCGCGGCGGTTTTCGCTGCCCGCCCGTTTTACCACTATGAGACCCTTGCGCCCGCTGCTGCTTGCCCTGTCGTCCCTGGCGTTGGCGCTGGCGTCGGCGATGGCGATGGTTCAGGCCGCCACCGCCCAGGACAATCCCATTCCCAGCCAATCCAGCGAGCCGGTCTTGCCCGATCCGGTGCGGGGCCAGGGCGCGAATTATCCGCCGGCGGCGGTGACGGCGGACCAGGCCTATGGCGGCCCGCCCCGGATGATCGCGCATGGCGAATGCAGCGCGCTCAATCCGTGCGCCTTGCCGTCATCGGCGCCGCACAGACTGGGACCACTGGCAGACGAATAGGCCGGGCGAATAGGCCGGGCGAATAGGCCGGGCGAATAGAGGAGGAACCGCAACGAATTCCCGCCGGCGGCGTTTTTATTCCATGAGAAACTTCCTCACACTCGGCATAACCGGTCTGGCCCTTGTAGCGGCAATCACGGTGCTCGGCAGCGAGCCTGGGTATGCGCAAGGGGCGGTGCAAACGACCCTGTCCGGGCCCACCCCCACGAGCGAGAGGTTCAAGGTCGGCCAATTTTCCGGGCACCCGTTCGACATCAGGCAATGCTTTGACGACGAGCGGGGCTGCCAGTTGGCGACCTGCGTGAACAGGCCGACGCAAGACGGAACCGTTACCGTCTGCCAAAGCCATGGCGCCAATTTCCCGTAGGCCGGCTTCGCGTCAATAGCTTTCGGTGTCGGGATCGTAGGTCAGCCAACAGGTCAGGGCGAATGCGGCCAGCAATGCCCCACCCAGCCAATCATTCCATGATTTGCCCCGGCCAGAATCATCATGATCGATCTCGACGACAATCGCCTGGCGACGGCCAGGGATTTCGGCGCGACCGCGACCATCAATAGCGGCGATGGCGACGCCGCCGCCGCCGTCATGGAAATGACCGGCGGGCGGGGGGCCGACACGGTCATGGAAGCCGTGGGTATCCCAGCCACGTTCGAACTGTGCGAGGCCATTGTCGCGCCCGGCGGCGTCATCGCCAATATCGGCGTGCATGGCATGCAGGCGGCTTTGCATCTTGAGCGATTGTGGGACCGCAACATCACGATCACCACCCGGCTGGTCGATACCGTCTCGACCCCCATGCTGCTGAAAACCGTACAGGCGGGAAGAATAGGTCCCGGTCGCCTGATCACGCACCGGTTCACGCTCGACACGATCCTGGACGCCTATGAGACGTTCGCGCACGCCGCCGATACCAAGGCACTCAAGGTCATCATCGACGTCGAGGGCTGAACGGCCATCATCCCCCCACGCCCTGCCCGCACGCCAACTCAGAAACGGTCGGAGATCTCCAGCATCACCTACTGCGCGGAATAGTCGTCGTTTCTCAAGTAATAATCGTAGACCCCTTCAACCGACCAGGTCCTTGCGCCACACGACGCGCACGACAGCAACGTGATGCCGGCGCCGGCGTTAAGCGTATCGCCGGCGACCAAAATTGTGATCAGCATCTGCCACTCTACCACGCACTCGCCTTGTGCCCGTGCCCCATCAAATCCTTCAGCGCATCGTGCGGCGGCGCATTGATCGTGTGGCCGTCGGCCAATTCAACGCGCGCTGCTCAAGCTCCTCAATGTATTCGCGTGTTCACAGAGTCCCCCGGCGGTGAACGCCGTCATCTCTCCCGCCGACCGGCCCGGCGAGGGCATCAGGCGTGCGCCCAACGGCTTGTTCCACCGGTAGGCCAGCCAGGAGACGTCACCGATGGTGCGGGCGATTTGCTGATCGCTGGTCGCGCCCGCCAAGGGCACGGTGTCGACCCCGCCCGCGCACACCGCCGACCAGGCCAGGATCGAATCCAGCGAGAAGGTCCCCTCCGCCCAGCGCTGGGCCAGCACCTTGTCTTCCATCACCGGGATCATCAGCCCGGAATAGCCGGTGCGTTTGACCGGGGTTGCCTGCACGGCGCGGGTGATAATCCCCGCGGCCGTTTCCGAGCCGGGGCTGCCGATCGGCGCGCCCAGGAAGGATTCGAATGCGGTGGCGATGGAGGCGCGGCCCGGCGCCGGCGTGGCATCGATCCCCTCATAGGTCCAACCGGTGGCGGCGGCCAGCTTCATCGCCACGGCTTCGGCCTCTTTGGTGTATTGCGACAAATCCTCGGTCAGGTGCGCCTGGGCCTCCACCGGATCATGATATTTCTCGAACACGTGATTGACGACATTCGCCGTCTCCATGGCGATGGCGAAGTGCTTGCCCGGCCCATTGTGCCAGGAGCCCGGATAGTAGGGGCCATAGGGTTTCATCATGGCGATGGCCGCGAACCCGAAATTGCCGTTGCCGTTGGGGCTTTGGGCGGCGATCTCGTGGATCGCGTGGGCGGCCGCGGCGATGGCGCGCCAGTGCAGGCCCTTGTCGTCGGCGACGATGATGTTGGCATTGGTGCCGCCGTCGGCCAGGATCGCCGGCAAGAGGTCGGCGGCCGAGGTGTCATCATCGTCGTTCATCATGGCGGGCCCGATGTTCAGGGCCACATGATCCTTGGCCGCCACCTGCTTGAGGGCGCCGATCAGGGCCAGCGCCTGTTCGCGCGTCATGCCCTTGATGTATTGCGGGAAAGGCTCGGTGGTGACGCGCCCATTCGCTCCCGGGAATCCGGCCTGGTTCAGCGCCGTCTTGGCTGCGGCCAGGAATTGGGCCGCTTCGTCCATGCGCGCGGCATAATTGTCCTTGTCGAGCGTGACGAAGGCGGTCACGGCGCGGATGCCCGGCCTGTCCGGGGGCTCCACGCCGCTCTGGGCGTGGGCGCTCACCGCCCATAAAAGGCCCGCAAGGCTCAAGGCGAGCCGCATGGCCAGGTTCAGATTTCGCGTGGCGCCTTCGACAATCCGCTTCATCAATGCCTCCCCTAACGGTTTTGCACCTTAGCCGAATTTGCGAAATTGTCCCGAATACCCGCCCTCGTCCAGCCGCTCGAAACGGTCCACCTGACCCTTTCGGTGCGTGAAACAGATCGACTCGGACGGCGGGATGTACTCCCCTGGCCGCCCGAGGCGTGATTCCCCAAGCTGCGAACAGACTGACGCTCATTATATAAGGAGCGCGCGCATGCCTGTTGGGAAGGGACCGGCCTGGGATACGCCGGCACAGATTGACGGCTTACCCGCCAAAAACTGGACCACGCGCGAAGGCGTGACCATGCGCGGCACTTTTTCCGCCTGCGTCAAGCGCTGGCTGGAGCTCGTCCTTCCCACCGCAACGACACCTCCATCGGGTGGGGGCCGAACGCGGATGGGCAGTGGGGCGCTTGGGAACGGCCCAATATCATGGGCTTTCTGCTGCGCAACGGGCCGCCGCCGGAAATGGGGCCACACGTCACGTTGGAGCACATCAAGAATTGGCTCGCGTATGACCACGATCCGTGCAGCCGCCACTTGGACGAATACCGGCGGCCTACTTAGACTCTAGTCGCGCCTGATTTCGGTGACCGTGGTTTTTTCCGTGACGACTTTTTCGGTCTTTGGCGGCTCCGGTTTCACAACAATCACTTCGGCCGGCTTTGCAGGCTTGGGCTCGTCCTCAACAATAATGGTGTCACCCATCTTCGCCTCCGTCGCTGATGTTCGTGTTACTTGGACTGTTACTTGGCCTGGCCGGTGACGATGATCGCCTTGGGCGCGCCGCCGCTCTTGTAATTGTCCCACATGAAAAATCCGACCACAGCCACGACCACCAGCACAGCTCCCAAAATCAGGCCCAGAAAGGTGTAGCCACCGCTCCCGCCGCCGCCGCCATTGCCGTCCTTATTGATGACTACTGTCATGGTGATGATCCATTTGAACTCGTAGACGCAACGAACATGGGCCGCCAAGGTTCCGCCCGGACTGCCCGGTGCCCGGCGTCATGCGTCGTCGCCATCTGGAACTTGTTGCAGCCGGGAACACTTGTCTTGCGGCAACCCGAGCCCCTATGCCGGAGGACCCGATGAAAATCGCCCCCACCCTTGTTTTTGGCATGATTGTTTTGGGCATCGGAGCCGCCAGGGCCCAGGATGTCGGGGGCAGCGTCGATGTCCTTGGCGTGGGTGTTGGCGCACATGTCGGCGAACATGGTGTCGGCGCCGGCGCCCATGTCGGCTCGGTTGCCAGCGGTGGCGCGGGCATTGACCATAGCGGCATCAACACGGGCGCGCATGTCGGTCCGGTCGGAGCCCATGCCGGCGCGGGCGAACATGGTGTGGGCGCACACGCCCATGTCGCGTCGTTTGCCAGCGGCGGCGCGGGCGTTGGCCATCGCGGCGTCCACGCTGGCGCGCATGTCGGTCCGGTTGGAGCGGGTGCAGGCGCAGGCAAACATGGCGTGGGCGCTGGCGCCCATGTCGGGTCAGCCAATGCGGGGGCTGGCGTCACGCCTGACTGACGGAAACCCGAAAGGGGAAGCGCCGGCGAATTCCGGCGGGTCAGCGCGCGCCTTTCACGTCCGCTGGCGTCACATCGTCCTTATAGGCGTTGCCGAAATGGGTGCGCACATAATTGACCACATCGGCGATCTGCTGGTCGCTGAAGGCGTCGCCGAAAGCCGGCATCGCCTTCTGGCCATGGATCACCACCGCGACGGGATAGCCGGCAGTGTCCAGTTTCGAATTCCTGGCCAATGCGGGATACATGCCCGCACCCACGGCGCCCCGGGCATCGGGCATATGGCAATCCTGGCAGACGCCTTTGTAAATCGCTTCGCCGCCCTGCTGGGGCAAGGTGCTGGGACGGCCCGCGAGCTGCGCGTTCGCGCCGCCCGAAAGCAGCCCCGAAAGCAGCAACGCCGCCGCAAAGGCCAAGCCGAGAATAGTGCCGGTATTTTTCATCATCTTCTCCCGCTCAGGCCGTCACAATGCGCTGGTGCAGCCGCTTGATCGCATCCAGCGAGGAGAGGACGGCGCCTTCCTGCCAGGCCGGCAGGCGCGAGCAATGCTCGCCCGCCAGCACGATCCGGTCATCCACGGCGCACATATTGTCATAGTGCCTGGCGCGGTTTTCGTCCGTCCAGCCGCCGGAGCAGCCCAGCGTCCATGGCACGCGATGCCACGCCACCGCCACGCCGTTCTGATACTCGGTGCGATATTGCGGATGGATCTGCGCCCCCTGCTCCAGCGCGGTCTTGATCTGGTCCTGCGCGGACATGGCTTCGAAGCTGTACGTGTCCATGCTCTGGAAGGCATAGGCCCCCAACAGCACGGCCGGGCCCTTCTTCAGGAAGTCATGCGACGGATAGCTGATATTGAAGATGGGCATGTCGGTGGTGGTGACGCCGCCGTAAATGGCTTCATCCTCTTCCCAGAAGCGCCGCTTGAATTGCAGCCCCACCTTGGCGGCCGGAATATAGGACAGCGAGTTGATGGCGTTGCGCATCGGCGCGCCCACATTCATGGGAATCTGGCTCAAGACCGAGACGGGAATGGTGCAGACGCACCAATCGGCATGCGCCGTCTGGGGCGCGCCGCCCTTCCTGGTATTGACATAGGTCGCGGTGACGCCCTTGCCGTCCTGGTGAATGTTTGTGACCTTGCAGTCGTATTTGATCGCGCCATTCAGGACCTTGCCGAAGGCCTTGCCGATCATGCCCATGCCGCCGACCGGCTGGAACAGCTGGCCCTGGAAATCCATGATCTTCGCCAGGAAGCGGGAAAGCCAAAGAGAAGAATTGACAAGCTCCTTGCGCGGCAGCGGATCGGAGTTGACCTGCATCGAATTCAATCCGCCGCCCGGATAGACGTCATAGCCGCGCACGAAACTGACGGAATCGCTCTTTTTGTATTCGTAATTCTGGTCCAGCACGCCCCACCGCCGCAGCATGCGCAGCAGGCCGTCCTTCTCGTCCTTGTCGATCAAATTGTCGAGCTTGTCCTGGCTGGTGGCCTTGGCCAGCAATTCGGCGATATATCCGTCATAGTCGGCCACGATTTCGCGGTAACGCTTGGGCGCGCCGCCGAATGCCCGGGCCGAATGGACAAAGGCGTTGTTGTTGACCATGACGAAGGTCTCCAACGCCACATTCAGCACCTGGCAATAGTGAATAAGTCCCTGATGGTGATACGGGATGCGCCACGGCCCTGGATTGAAATAAAGCCCCTTGTCGAACTGCACATGCTGGGTGACGCCGCCCATCTCGGTATATGTGTCGCCGCCGTACAGCGACCAGTTCCGCCCGCCCGGCCTGTCGTTATATTCCAGGATTTGGACTTTATAACCGGCCTTGCGCAGTTCGTAGGCGGCGATCATGCCGGCCAGGCCCGCGCCCAGGATCAGCACGGACGCGCCCTTCGGGGCGCCGGACAATTTGATCGGGCCGGCGAAATCAGAGGTGCCGGCATACCCCATCTCCACCATCGCCTGATACATCGCGGCACTGCCGGCGCTGGCGCCGATCAGCTTCAAGAGCGAACGACGGCTGACGGGATAATTGATTTCAGCGTTCACGAATGATTTCCCCTTGTCGTTTCGCCATCGCGGATATGCGCAAGTGCAAATCACCAAACCGAGCGGCGCACAACCGGCCTTACGTGATCTTTACAATATCCCGTCGAAACCTTTGCACGCCGGCGGTTCAAGCCTTGCGCGCGGGATAACGAAGCGGCGCCCCCTACAGCAGCGGCGGCTGCTTCACCCACACCTTGCCGGCCAGCGTGCGCTGATAGCCATAGTCGAACATGGCGCGCATATAGGTCTGGTCGAAGGGCGCGGGCAGCTTCATGGTGAAGTCCGGGCCGATGAACGCCAGATTGTAATCCACCCCGTCGCGCTGGGTGCTGGCATACATGCGCATGACGTCGTTCATGCCGCTGGCCTGGATCATGGTGGCGATGGCGCGCGACGCGATCCCCAAGGTGCTGCGCTGGGTCGAGGCCCAATCCGGGTCCAGCCTGCCGTTGCGGATGATATAGGCTCTTGCCGGGGGCACGTTTTCGCCCGCCGCGATGCGTTGACGCCGCTGCGCCGTGACACCAGCCGGATACAGAAACGCCTGGGCGAACGCGCCGCCATCGACATGCAATTCCTGATAGGCGACCCCGTCCATCGTCACGTCGAACATGGTGGGCGGAAACGCGCCGGGAATTGCGGCCGAGGCGAGAAGAATGCGCCGGATCGTGTCGAGCGCGCGTGGATGCCCGCTGGCGGCGATGGCGCCGATGTTCCAGATCACCGGCTGCTGCGCGTCCAGGTCCGAGGTCCCGATCAAGAGCAGGCGCCCCTCCCGGTAATTCTGCGCCAGCTCGGCCAGCATCGCCTCGGTCAGATAGACCGAGATGGTGCGGAACAAGGGCTCGTTGTCCGCCATCGCATCGTCGAACAAAGCGGCGGTGATCCCGCGCTGTTCCAGCACATTGTCCGGCTTCAGGCCGGTATAGACGCTGCGAAGCTGCTCGTCATAGCGCGAGCCCAGAAAGGCGAACGGGGCGGTGAGCGCGCCGGTGCTGACGCCGGTGACCAGTTCGAAGTCGGGCCGGTCGCCCTTGGTGGTCCAGGCGCACAACAGGCCCGCGCCGAACGCGCCATTCTCGCCGCCGCCCGACACCGCCAGCAATTGCAGCTCGGGCAAGGTCGCCTGCGCGCCAAGCCCGCGCGTTTTGCGCAAGCGGCCGGCCGCGGCCACCGCCTCTTCTTCCAGCGCCTCGGTGCCGTAAAGGGGAAAGAAGCGCTCGTTGGCGATGCCGAGCACGCTGGCCTTGGTCGTATGGTCCAGCGGCACCGCCGTTCCGCGCGCGAGCGTGGTGCATCCTGACAAGGCGCCGGCAAAACCGCAGGCGGCGGCGCCTTGCAGCAACATGCGGCGGTTCGGGTGTTGGACAAGCGTGGACACGATGGACCCGCGAATTCGCTCGGAAGCCGAACCTAGCGCCGCGCGCGGGTTTCCGCCGTTGGACCTAGGTCTAATGACGGGGGGCAGAGGCGTGAAGCGCAAGAACCCCTCACCCTGAACTTCCTTATCCCTCGACAAGCTCGGGATGAGGAAGCTCGGGATGAGGAAGCTCGGGATGAGGACGGATAATTCGGAAGCTTTGCGTTAATTTTCGTTCGCGGCCGCGATCAGCTGCTTGACTTGGACCATGGCCTCGTCGGTCGCGGTCTGGACGCAGCGCTTGTTGACCCCAACCGGCCTGTAGGTTCCCTCGGGATAGCGGCGATCCAGATACGCGCAGGCATTTCCGGCCGCCGTTTTCACGCGCGCTTCCAGGGTTGCCTGGTCGGCCGGGTTCTTGAGGTCGAGGTCGGAGAAGGACACCCGCATGTCGGTCTCGACAAGCTCCATGTACGTCCCGTTGATCTGGCGCCTGGGCGGCGGCGTCTTGGGCTCGACCACATAGGGGGCAACAACGTCCACCGTCTCGCTCGGTTCGGCGGCGGGGGCTTGCGCGGCGACAGGTCCGCCGATCGCCATCAGGCAGGCGGCGGTCGCGGCGGCGGCCAGGAAAATCGCTTTCATGTGCTCCTCCTTAAGGGCGAAGCGGTCGATGCAATGAGAGGAAAAATCGTTGCTTCACAAAGCGGACATGAGGGGTTTAACAGAACAGTGACGGCCCATCAGTTGGACAAAGGTCCAATGACTTCGGGCGATAGCCCGAAGCCCGCGCGAGCCAGGGAGGGATGTACAAATCCAACCGGATCAAGCGATTAAATTGGCCAACCCGGAAAATACTTCTCCATAAAGCGGCGTTCGGTGATCCAGGCCGGGCATCCCGATCCTCTCAGCCCAGGATCATGACGGCCTTCTCCTGGCTCGATACCGCCCGGAGCGTAAAGCGAAAGATCGCGCCTTCTCCGCTGGAGCCGGGTTCTGCCCATAAATGCCCGCCATGCGCTTCGACAATGACACGCGAAAGCGCCAACCCCATGCCCGTACCTTCCGGTTTTGTCGTGAAAAAGGGCATAAAAATCTTCTCGGCGATGTCCTCCGGTACCCCATGACCGGTATCGCGAACGGTGATTTCGATTTGGCTTTCGTTATGGCCTCGGCATGCTTCAATGGCAACGCGCCTCGCACCCGCCGGACGAGATTGCACGGCTTGAACGCCGTTCATTAAAAGATTGAGAATAACCTGAGACAGATGAACCCTGTCGCCCAGCGCACTCGGTAATCCTGATTGGATGTCCAAATTCAACGCGACTTTTTTGGACGCAAGTTCCGTCGCAATAAGCGAAACAACCTCCTTCACGACTTCTTCAACCGCAAGCGGCTGCAATTCGATCGCGCGCGCTTTTGAAAACTTCCCCACCCGTGTAATCAAGTCGGCGGCACGGTGGCTGTCGCTTTCCAGGTCGCGCAGAATGGCCCGCAGGCCCTCAAGATCCGGCGCCTCGTTTTGCAAGCTCTTCAACCCGACATTTGCGTTCAAGACGTTTGCGAACAGCGGCTGCTTCAATTCGTGCGCGACCGACGACGCCATTTGTTCCAGGACGTTTATTCGCTCGTTGCGCATCCATTCATTTTGCAACACGACCAGCTTTTGTGTCGCGTCTCTTGTGACGATGACATTACGCACCAACTCATTGGCCATTATCAGGAGCGTGCCCAGGAACCATGGAAGATTGGAAAGCGGCCCATGGACGACGCCCTGTGCCAGCAGTTGGACATAGACAATTTCGAAAATAATCGGCGCCGCTATGCCAATGGCGACCATCAATGCCTGGCGTTTCGCATGCCCTCCCCCCATCTTCCAGCGCGCGATGGCGGCGTCCAAGAGATATACGACCAACAAAATTATGCTTGCCGTCACGAATTGCCGCCAGCCGACGCGGGTCGCCGCCACGCCGATTATTGCAATGCGCTCTCCAAACACCGAGATGTGGCGCAAACCTGAGATGCTCGAAAAATTGATGTTCGTCTGGACGAGGAAATTCGCGGCCAATATTATCGTGCGGCTTGAAATGACGGCCCACATCAGCCACGGCCTGCCCGTTCCCAGATAATAGTGAATGAACAGAACCTGCCCCAATAACGCCAGGTAAATTGGCGCCTGGTACCAGCGCAGAAAATAGCCGTATTCCGCGGGTGTCGCGGAATGCATCGTGCGAAGTTCGATATACGCCGAAGCGGCCGACGCAATTCCAAGAATGCACAGCATCAGGCTCGCCGGGTAGCGCCGATCCATCATCCACCCCGTCCCGCACAATACCGCAAGCGCCATTGAGGCACCCGCAGCCGAAATCCAGATGACGGTCACGCTTTCCATGGATTGTGAGCCTACCTCCCGTGGGCGGGCGCGGCCGTCCGCCTCGGCCAATCTAAGGCATGCCGGCGGCGAAGTGCAGAATCAAATTCGCTTCGCTCAAGCGCCCGCAGTCGCCAGCGAACCGCCCCTCGGCCGCTCGCCCAAGCTCGAGGGAGGCGCCGCGCGCCCGCTCTACTGACTCACATACTTCATCACGTCCTTGGGGCCGACTTCGGCGCCGTAGATATTTCCGTTGGGATCGACGGCCACGCCTTCGGCGGCGCTGGTGCCCTTGGCATCCGCGACCGGATCGGGAATGAAGCCCACGACCTTGCCGTCCTTGAGGCTGCCCCAACGGATGCCGCGCTTCCATCCATTATGGTTGCGCGAGACCGATTCCGACTCGGAATCGGCGACGAAGAGAACGTCATCCTTGGTCACCCAGATGCCGCTGGGCCGGCTGAACTGGTGAAGCTGGCCGAGGAATTTTCCGTTGAGGTCGAAAATCTGGACGCGGTTGTTGTTGCGGTCGCCGACCAGAAGACGGTTGTGCGAGTCGATCGCCAGCGCGTGCGGCTGGTCGAACTCGCCCGGCCCGGTGCCCAGCTTGCCCCATTCCTTGATGAACTTGCCCCTCCGGTCGAATTTGAGAACCCGGTTGTTGCCCACGCCATGACCTTCGGAGACGAAGATGTCGCCATTGGGCGCGGTGACCACATCGTTGGGATTATAGAAATAGTCCGGCGCGGCGGCGCCGCCCGCCTTGCCCAGCACCAGCAGCACCTTGCCGTCCGGGCTGAACTTCCACACCTGGTTGCCCTTGGTGGCGCCGGGCATCGGGCCGATGGGCGTGGGCCGCGGCGTTCCGCGCGGCGGGACGGGACCATTGTCCTGGTAATCGGTCACCCAGACATTGCCGTCCCGGTCCACATAAATGCCGTGCGGCGCGACCAGCATGCCGCCGCCGAACGCCTTCACCATCTTGCCGGTGGAATCGAACTTCATCACTGATGGAACATTGTTCCACTGGCCGGTCTTGGGATCGAAACAGCTATTTGCACCGCAACGCTCGGCCACCCAGATGGATTTGCCGTCCTTGTCGATCTCGACCGAGCTGGTCGAGCCCCATGGGCGCCCCTCGGGCAGCTTGAAGAAATCCTTTATCGACTTGTACGGATTGGGCGCGTCGTTGGTGGGAACAGTCGAATCCGGCCCGATGCCCGGAGCATTCGAATCTTGCGCGAAGGCCGGCGCGATCATCAGCGCCATGGCGACGACATACTTTAGGTACCGCATGATTTCCCCCGTTTTTAAAGGCGCGCCCAGAACCGGCCCGCGCCGCCCCAGCCATCTTACCGCCCTCCGGCTGCCCGGCAAAGCACGCCATCCTGCCTTGCGGTAAAGGAGGTGCCGGGGGAATATGCCTCCTGGGCATCCGGGGAGATCATCATGCGCGCACGGCTTTGGAAATACGCCTTTATTCTTGCGTTTGTGCCGACATTGGCTGCCGCGCAAACCGGCCCCGGAACCGGCCCCTATCGGGTCATCAAGACCGTGAAAACAGGCGGCGCGGGCGGCTTCGACTATGTCGCCGCCGACGCCGTCAACCGCCGGCTCTATATCGCGCGCAGCGGCGACACGCCCAGGATCACGATATTCGACCTCGACACGCTGGCGCCCAAGGGCGAGATGGCGGGCTATAGCGCCCATGGCGCCGCGTTCGATGCGCGCTCGCATCACGGCTTCGCCACCAGCAAGCCGGTGGTGATGTGGGACACGCGCTCGCTTCAAGTCATCAAGACCATCACCGTGGACGGCGGTCCCGACGGCATCATGTCCGACGATTTCAACCACCGGACCTATATCCTCAGTCACAGCGCGCCCAACATGACGGCGATCAACGCCGCCGACGGCAGCATCGCGGGCACGATTGATCTGGGCGCCGCGCCCGAGCAGACCGTGGCGGACGGCAAGGGCCATCTCTATGTGGACCTGGAAGACAAGGACATGGTCGCGGTGGTGGACGCCAAGACGCTTGCCGTGACCGCGCGCTATGGGCTGGACGGCAAGGGCGGCACGCCCGCGGGCCTGGCATTCGACGCCAGGAACCGCATCCTGTTCGTCGCCTGCCGCAATCCCGCGACCATGGTGATGCTGAACGCCGACACCGGGGCCATCCTGGGTGTCGTTCCCATCGGCGCGCCGACCGACGGCGCGGTGTTCAATCCCCGCACCATGGAAGCCTTCAGCTCGCAAGGCGACGGCACTCTGTCCATCATCAAGGAAGAAAGCCCCACCAGCTTCGTGCTGGAGCAGACGCTCCAGACCCAGCCCAGCGCCAAGACGCTGACGCTCGATGCCAAGACCGGGCACGTCTTCCTGATCGCCGCCGAATACGAACCCGTGCCGCCCGGCACGCCGCCGCTGTCCAACGGGCGCGTGGCGCGCGGGCCGATGGTGGCGGATTCCTTTGCGATACTTGAAGTGGGACGATAACCCCCCTCTGTCTCTTTCGCGCAAGCGCTCAGAGACATCTCCCCCCGCCAGTCGCTCTGCGATTCGGGGGGGAGAAAAATTCGGCCAAGACGAACTGCCCGTCCCTATTTCTTGAGCGCGATCGGCGGGCCGCTGGTGCGCACGCCCGCGATATTGACGTTCACCTCCACGCGATCGGCGATCTTGATGAAGGGGATGTCGCCGTTGACGCCATAATCCTTGCGGTCGAACGCCATCTTGCCCGTGATCGTGCCCGTTCCGGTGCCGATGCCGGTCACCACCAGCGACAAGGTTTCCGGCTTCGTCACCCCGCGGATGGTGAAATCGCCGGTGAGGTCGAAGGTGTTGGTTCCCGTCTGGGTGAGCTTGGTCGAGTGAAAGGTGATCAGCGGGCTGTTGGCGACGTCGAAGAAATCGCCGCCCTTGAGCTTACTGTTCTTGAATCCGCTTCCGGTGTCCACACTGGCCGCCTGGATCTTGATGTCCAGCACGCCGGTCGCCGGGTCGGCCGAGGCGAACACCAGGGTGGCATCCCATTTGTCGAACTTGCCTTCGATCGCCACCGACGAACTGACGAAGAATTTGATCGAGCCGGTCTGGGGCGAAATCTTGAAAACCGGAACGCCGGGGTCCTGGCTCGCCGCCGGCAGCGACGCGGCCAGCAGGAACAAGGCGGTCAATATCGCGCGCCGCGACGCGGTATGATGCCTGGTGTGATGGAGCATGGAACCTCGCTTGCGCCCAAGACGGGCGCAACTTGGGAGGTCGAGGTTGGGCTTTCCGGGGTCTCGCGCCTATTGGACCAAGGACCAACAGGGCGCAAACCCTTTCGGGACTTCAGGAGTTCGGAGGCGACGCCGCATCAGCCAATTTGCATCGGCCCGTAGAGTCCAAGGAACAGAAGCAAGCCGGCGATAACGGCAATATGGTGCCACCGGGCCGCGAACGAGATTTTCGCGCAGCACGGCGACATCCCAGCCGCTGAGGAAGAACTCGGCCGCCACCGTGACCAGACCGAACGCGAAGGCGCCGGCAAAGAGACCCCATACCCGCCGCGTGTTGGCGAAATAATATTCGCGCAGATCGATCCCCTGGTCTGGAATCCTGTCGGGAAGCGTCGCGGCGCAGGCCAGAAACATGAGAGAGAAGGCCGCATAGAGCGGGAGCGAGGCATAAAATAAATCCGCGGCTGCGGAAGGCTCCGCGCGACGATCCATTGGTGCCAAAAGGCCCCCAGCGTCAGAATAGTGGCGCTCAGCGCGATCGTGGGCGCCATCCCGTGCCAGCGCACGCGGCTTGCCGCTTCCATCAGCCTGTGAAGGCTCGTCAGAATGTTCGAGAGCGCCAGACCCACGACAATTCCGATCAGGACCGCGGCGTATTCAATTCTCGACAAGCTCGCTCCTCTGACGGTTCGGCGTGCGCGTCCGCCATCAAGCCTGGCCGGCGCTGCCGGACAGCATTTCCGGCTTCACGCCCAGCTTGGCCAGCGCGCGCTGCCATTTGCTGTCGTCATCGGCTTCGAACACCAGGCCGGGATCGGCCGCGACCAAGAGCCAGCCATTGGCCTGGATTTCGGCCTCGAGCTGGCCCGGTCCCCAGCCCGCATAGCCGAGCGCCAGCAGCGCGTGGCGCGGGCCCCCGCCCCCGCTCATCGCCCGCAAAATGTCGAAGGTGGTGGTCAGGGCGAAATCGCCCTCGATCACCGAGGTCGCCTCCTCGCGGTAATCGGTGCTGTGCAGCACGAAGCCCAGCCCCGGCTCGACCGGCCCGCCGAAATAGACCGGCCGCAGCCGGCGTGGCGGACGGTCCGATGGATGATCTGGCGGCGCGGCGCCGATCTTGAGCTCGGCATAAACCTCGTCCGCCGTGATGTCCTGGATGGTCTTGTTGATGATGATGCCCATGGCGCCATCGTCGCCGCTATGCGCGAACAGATAGACCAGCGAATGTTCGAAGCGCGGATCTTCCATCTGCGGCATGGCGACAAGAAGCTGACCGGTCAGCGATTCCAATTCATCCTCGGGACTTTAAGGCGCGGGCACCAGCACTTGTTGCGATTGGGGCGCGGGCGGCAGGCCCAGCTCGGCGCGCACCGGTTGAACCGCGCCATAATAGCAATTGAGCCAGGCCCGATCGTCGGCAACGCTGTCGCAGCGCGTGGAGCGCGCCCGCGCCTGCGCGCGCGGATTGGCCTGCGACTGGGCGCGCAGCGACGGGGCGCTGCCGCTCTCGAACAGATTGTCGGCGTCGCTGCAGGCCGAAAGCCCGGTGGCCGCCGCCAGCAGCGCACCAAGGATCAAGCCGCGCGAGAAAAGGTGCCCGCTTCGATGTCCCGTCATTGCCCACTCCATCTCCGGTTGCCGGGGCCCAAGCTACATCAGGCGGGCCGTGACCGGGAGAGGCAATCAAGTCACGCCGGCGGCCACAGGATTGGCGCAATCCTTCGCTTTTGCTGCGAATTTTCCTGAACCCGCGATGAACGATACGGCCACAATCAATTCACAATCTCATGGCTAGCATCATGCTCGTTGAACACGAATCCGCCGTGTAAGGGGCGGATTTTCAAAAGAAGGAATCTGACATGAAATCACCGATCAAACTGGCCGTGGCGGCAAGCGTCTTGATGGCGGCGGGCCTGTTGCGGCGGCGCCCGCGAACGCCCAGGTCCATATCGGCGTGGGCATTCCCGGCGTGCATATCGGCGTCGGCGTGGGCGTGCCCGCGCCCGGCCTATTATTATGGACCGGGCTATTATCCGCCCGGACCTTGCGACGCCTACAATGACTATTATGGCGGCGACTGCGGCTATGCGGTCTATAACGGCCCGATCATGCTCGACGGCATCGCCGTGGGCGGTCCGCATTATTACCGCTGGAATAACGGCCAGCCCTATTTCTGGTATCGCGGCGGCTGGCATTTCTGGAACGGTTGGCAGCGCACGAATTTCGCCTGGGATCATGGCGAAGGCTATGGCTGGCATGGCGGTCATTGGGACCGCGGCTGGGGTGACGCGCATTGGCACGGCGACCGCGCCGCCTTCCATGACGACCGCGCCCGCGAGCATCGCGACCATGACGACCACTTCCGCGGCGGCCATGACGATCACGGTGACCATGGAGACCACGGCGACCATGGAGACCACGGGGATCATGGAGACCATGGCGATCACGGCGACCGCCACTGACGCCTGAATTGGCAGCGGCCGAAAGGCCGCTGCCGCTTCGGCCGTTCACACTTCCAGATTGAGCTGCCGGGCGGCAAGGTATGCGGCGCGCCCCGGCATCGCGGCATAGGTGGGAAACGAGAGCGGAACCCGGGCCAATTCGTCCACCCGCATCCCGGCGGCAATGGCGACCGCAACCACCTGGACGATCTCGACCGCCCGCTCGCCGACAACATGGCAACCCAGGATCGCGCGGGTCGCGCGGTCGGCGATCAGCTTGCAGAACCCGGCGGTGCGGCCATCAATAATTGTGCGGGCGGTCTCGTCGAAACGCACCATAGCAACAACCGCATCGTGGGTTTGCCGCGCCTTCGCCTCGGTCAGGCCGACCTGGGCATATTCCGGGTCGGTGAAGCTGCCGGTTGGATTGACCAGGTCCATAGGCGTCGCCGCCGCACCGCGCACGGCGTTGGTGGCTGCCACCAGGCCGCCCTCGATCGCCTGCGGAACCAGCATCAGTCGGCCGGTGATGTCGCCCGCCGCATAGATGTGCGGCGCGGAGGTCCGCAGCGTCGCGTCGACGCGCACATAGCCCCGCGCATCGGTCTCGACCCCTGCCTTCGCCAGATCGAGCCCGGCGGAGTCGGCGACCCAGCCCACCGCGACCACGGCCAACGCACCTTCGGCGCTGTCGCGTGCGCCGTCCTTCGAGAACACCATCCGCACGCCGCCCGGGCTCCTCTCGAACGCCTCGATGGCGCCGAAGCTCTCGCAGACCGCGATGCCCGCCTTGCGGAAGGCGGCAGCGATGGCCGCCGACACGTCTTCGTCCTCGGCCGGCAGGATGCGCGGTCCGGCCTCGAACAGCCGGACCTTTGCGCCGAAGGCGTTGAAGATCGAGGCGACCTGCACGCCGGTCGCGCCCGCGCCGATCACCAGCAGCGACGGCGGGACCGCGGTCGCGCTCCAGGCATCGCTGTGGGTCGCGGTCAACTCGAAGCCGGGAACCGGCAAGCGCCGGCTCATGCCGCCCGCGCAAAGGATGATCTTGTCCGCCTGGAGCCGCAGCCCGCTCCCGGTTTCGACGGTGTGGGGACCGACAAAGCGCGCGGTGCCGGCCTGCTCATGGACCGTCACGCCCAGGCGGTCCATGTCCTCGCGCCGAAGCGAATGGGTGCCGACCTCGGCGACGACTTCGCGGACGCGCGCGAGCAGCCGGGGATAATCAAGCACGGGCTCGTTCACGGCGATGCCGTACTGGCCGAGCTGGCGGGCTTCGCGCACCAGCCGGGCGGCATGGGCCAAGGTCCGCACCGGAACCGGCCCGTCGGTGGCCGCCATGCCGCCAAACGCATCGCGGGTGATCAGCGTGGTCTTCGCGCCCAGCTCGGCCGCGCGGCGCGCGGCGAACATGCCGGCCGGGCCCGCGCCGATAATGAGGACGTCTATCGCTCGCGGAATGTGGGCACCATACGTTGCTTCGTATCGCCCCCCTCGGCGTGATGGGACTACGTGACGGACTATAGCAGATAACGCGGCAGCTCGCGCTCGAATTCCGGGAAGTAGCGCGCGATCACGCTGACGTCGAAGCGTCCCAGGATGGACTCCTTGGGCTCGCGGTCGAGCAGGAAGCGGAACGCCGCCTCCAGAACCTGTTCGGACGTGCGCCCTCCTCCGCCGAGCCGCTCGCAAATCTTTTTGTCCATCGTCACATGATGGCGGCTTTGGCTGCCCGCATCACGGACCACCACCTCGAATTCCAGGGGATCGCCGTCCCCGGTCCGCGTGACTTCGATCATCCGGCACCTTCACATATATATAACGCCATCCCCGGCTTGCGGTCGGCGGCCTCCATCGCTTGCCCAGGCAATTTTTTCATCCGTTCCGCCAGACACTTAGGGCTTGGGCCGTCCCGCCCAATCTGGACAGGCCGCACGCTTTATTATCAGCTTCCCGCGAAGCATTTGGGGGAACGCGCATGTCGACGCTCAAAACGGTCCTTGGCTTTTCCGTCACTCTTTTGGCCGCTCCGCTGGCCATGCTCGCGGGGGCTTCGGCCCAGCAGGGTCCTGACTTCTCGAAAACGGTGATCCAGGCCACCGATCTGGGTCATGGGCTGACCGCGCTCGCCGGCACCGGCGGCAACATCACCGTCGCGGTGGGGAGCGACGCCATCATCATGGTGGATACCGAGTACGCGCCGCTTCACGACAAGATCAAGGCGAAGGTGACCGAACTTTCGCCGCTTCCGATCAAGTACGTCATCGACACCCATTATCATGGCGATCATACCGGCGGGAACGAAGCCTTCGCCAAGGACGGCGCCATCCTCGTCGCCCATGCGAATGTCGCAAAGCGCATGGCGTCGCCGCCGCCCGGCGCCAACGGCCAGCCGGGCACGCCCGCGCCCAAGGACGCGCTTCCGGTGCAGAGCTATGACGGCCAAGGCACCGAGGTGAAAATCGCGGGCCAGCGCGCCGAGCTGGTGCATCTGGCGAATGCCCATACCGACGGCGACACGATCGTGTTCTGGCCCGATGCCGATGTCATCTCGACCGGCGATATCGTGAGCTCGGCGTCCTATCCCAATATCGATGTGGCCGTCGGCGGCGGCATTGACGGCATGATCACGGCCACCGATTTCATCATCGCCCATGCCGACGCCAAGACGAAAATCGTGCCCGGCCACGGCCCCGTCACCGACAAGAAGGGCGTCATCGCCTATCGCGCCATGCTCAAATCGGCGCGCGATATCGTCGCCAAGGCCAAGGCAAAAGGCATGACCGAGGACCAGGTGCAGAAGGCCGACCTTCTGGCCCCGCTGAACAAGACCTGGCTGGCTGCCGGCAGCGCGACACCGCCGCGCTTTCAGCTGCTGGTCTATCGTTCGGTGCCGTAGCGAGCGTCACAAAATAATATAGCTTCCGGCGATACGTGCTTCTCCATTCCTGTTAGGCTCCGCGGGGCTTGAGGGGGCGCATCACCATGCCCAGGCTTGCGTGGATTGTCCTGTGTGTTGGATTGGCGGGCTGCGCTGCGCCCGCATCCGTGCCGACGCATGCGCCGCTGGCGTCCAAGAGTTGCAGCGCCGTCGCCCAGGCGCGGATGAACGACGCGGCCGCCAACAATTACGACGCTTCAATGCAGGAAGTGGTCTTCCGCGGCAGCTATGACGAATGCGTGCGCTGGGAGAACAAAGCCACCACCGTCACCAGCGCGCGGCGCTGAAGCGAGCGCGCATCTATTCGTGCCCGCAATCGCCCTTGGTCTTGCACGACAGGTTCGAGGCGCACACCATCTTGGCGAAGCGGGGCAGCACGGCGACATCGTCCATCGCCTTCAGATAGGCGGCGTTGAAGCAGGTGAGCCCCATCGTGTTGCTGGCGCAGGCCTGCTTTTCCTGATCGTACGCCGTGTCCAGCTTGGTTTGCAGCGGCCCCGGCAGCGTGTCCAGGAAATTCACTTCGATCAGATCGTCGAGCTCGCCCCCGCTCAGCCATTCCAGATGCTTGGCCGGGCATTGCTTGGCCAGAAGATCGTGGAAGGGCTGATAGGGATCGCCCTGCCCGTCCGCCGTCGCGGAAACCAGCGCCAGCACTATGACCGCCAGCATTCCTTTCAATCGCATGAGCCTGTCATCCATTCAGGGGTGGCGGAAAGCCTCGCGCGCATTCCCCGTGAAAGCGAACACCAGCGCCAGGGCGATCAGCGCGGCGATGATGTCGGCCTGAAAGTCAGCATAACGCACCAGGAATTCCTGCACCCGCCCGAAATGGATCGAGGCCGCGAACGGCACGGCATGCGAGAGGACGAACACCGCCACCAGCGCCCAGCGCGCCCAATTCTGGCGGCGGAAGGCGGCAAGCCACGCCAGCCCGACAAACACCGCCACCCGGACGGCGGTGGAAATCAGCGTGATGCGCCAGGCATTCTGCTCGATCTGGGCGCGCATCGCCGCCGGGATCCTGGCCAGCGCCGCGGTCAGTTCCGCGGGCGGGAATTCCATCACCCACACCATGGACACCACCCAATAGGCGGCGACGGCGGCGATCAGCCAGAAGAAAAGCCGCAAATGCGACGGCATGCGCCCAAAACCTAACAAATCAAGGGGTATCTATGCATTTTTGGGCGGCCAGCGTCACGGGCTGATATAATAAGAGCGCACATGGGGGCCGCCATGACCCATCACCTTATCCGGCGCATCCTTGTCCGCGATCGCCGTGGCGCTGTACTGGGTGAGCCGGCGCTGGCCCGGCAACCGGCCGCCCGGCGGCCCGGGCGGACCCTCGCCCGCGTGACCCGATTATCGCGGAGTGTGATCGTCGCGGTCCTTGTCGGCCTGGGGGCGGTCATTGTCGGCCAGGGCGCGATCCTGGTCGGCATTTTGCGCTCCGTCGCCCTGGCCATGGGCGCGGTCGCGGTCATAGGGATCGTTCTTGGTCTGCTCATTCTGGGCAGTCTGTTGATTTTGGGCTTGGCCCAGCAACGACCTGGGACTGCCAGTGGCCTGATAGTCGCTGGCCTGATAGTCGCTGGCCTGTTGGTCGTTGCCCTGATGGTCGTTGTCGAAATCCTGGGCCGACGCGGCCATGGCGCTGGCGCCCAAAAGCAGGGCCGCGGCCAGTGCGATTCTGTACATGACGGTTTCCTCGTATCCGTGCGCTCTTGATTAAGAACGCGCGCCAAGGCCCGAAGAGCCCCGGCCCGCATGGTATATTCCGCGCACGGAATTCCTGGAACGGCGCGGCGGGAACGGGGTTTCACCGCCCGCGCCTCTTTTTCAGCGCGTAGCTAGTGCGACCCTGACGGCCGAGCGCGGGCCATCCACCTTGGGACTGTGCAGCACGCTGAAAAACTGCTGCTTGCCGTCCTCGCCCTGGTAGAACCAGGCATAGGCCCGGAACGCGCCGCTGCTGCTGCCTTTGAGGTCGAAAACGGAAACCTTCCCGTCCCATATGGTCTGGCCGTTGCGTTCCTCATGGAC
This sequence comes from uncultured Alphaproteobacteria bacterium, assembly GCA_963766265.1. Classification (GTDB taxonomy): domain Bacteria; phylum Pseudomonadota; class Alphaproteobacteria; order Micropepsales; family Micropepsaceae; genus Rhizomicrobium. The sequence goes on along the minus strand of CAVXYX010000004.1, from coordinate 704,157 downwards.
CGGCACGGCCTGGACGAACGTGGCTTTGCCGCCGTGCTGGGTTTCCACGGCCTGCTTGAGCGGATCGGGCGAATCGTCAGTCATGAGCGTTGATGGACTATACGCAAATTCGCACCCCTTTTGATATGTCGCGCCGCCGGCGAAATGGCGATAATGGCCGGCGTTGCCGGGCGGATGGCCGATGAAGGGATATGCCTCTCTCGCGATGATTGCGCTTTTGTGCGCCCCGTTTCTCACGCCGCAAGCCGTTCATGCCGACGAACAGGACAATTGGCCGGCCGACTGCCGGCTGGCGCCCCTGGCCCAACTGCCCATGACGCTGAAAACCGGTCATGTCGTCATCCCCGCCCAGGCCAACGGCAAGGACCTGTCGCTCGGCATCGACACCGGCGGGTCCGGCACCAGCCTCACCAAGGCGGGTGTCGCGCGGCTGGCGCTGCCTTACGCCGCGACGCTGGGGGCGATCATTCCCGCGATCGGCGGCGCGCGGATCAGCGAGGGAAATGTCCATCTGCACGATTTGCGGATCGGCGATCTTGCGTTGAACAATTTGTACATGCCGGAGATGGACACCTTGCCCGGCGTCGACGGCTTGATCGGGCCCGACATCCTTGGCCGTTACGACGCGGAATTCGATTTCGGCGGCAAGACGTTCCGCCTGTTCAAGCCCCATCCCTGCGCCGGCCGTGCCGTGCACTGGAGCCGCTCTTACACCGTGCTTCCCTTTACCCTCACCAGCAGCGGACATGTCCGGGTGCCCGTGACGCTCGATGGCCGGAGCATGGATGCCATTCTCGATACCGGGGCCGGCATATCCGTGCTCAGCATGCGCGACGCGAACAATATGTTCGGCCTTGGCCCGGGCAGCCCCGATGTCGAAGCGGCAAATCCCATGTCGGGCACGCCTTGGGCCGGACCGGTCCATGCCTATCTCCACAGCTTCCAGACCTTGACCATCGCCGGCGTGACGATCCGGAACCCTCGGATGGAATTGACCGAGGGGCGCAATTTCCTGGGCGATGATTACGCCACTCTGGTGCTGGGCAATGATGTGCTCAGCCGCTTCCATCTCTTGATCGCCTATCGCCAGCAGAAGCTCTATCTCACCGATGCCGGGCACAATTGAAAAGAAACGGTTTGCCCCTCGGTGGACGAAGGCCTGGAACCTGCCGGCTGTCTTGTCGGTGCGGGTTGCATCGCGGCCGGCATCCATCGCCGGAACCATCGTCTTTTTGACTCGTTTCATTGCAGCACGGAACAGCTGTCGGACTGGCCGCAATGAAAGGTGACACATGAAAAGGTTTCATACTGCGCTTGGACTGACTTCGTTTCTCGCTGTTGCGGGCGTGGCCTTGATGGCGCCCACGGTCTCCAGCGCCCAAACTGTCGAAAGATCCTATGTCGCCTGCAATCAGGACGGCGCATGCTGGCGGGTTCATAAGGTGTATGCCTACGGGGCCGACGCGCCGATCACCTACTACAACTCCGATTGGTACGAGGCCCACCAGCATGATGAGCATGTTCGCTGGCTCTCCGACCCTGCCGATGACCGTGGATATTACGAGCGGGATGGACGTTGGCACGCGGATCCCGCCGCTCGTGCCGTGGCAGGCGGCGCGACGGGTGCCGGCATCGGCGCGGCGATCGGGTGTCTTGTGACGCTTCCGGTCGGGTGCGCGCCCGGCGCCGCGGTTGGCGCGGCCGTGGGTGGCGGGACGGGCGCTGTCGCCGGCGCAGCCTCGACGCCCCGCGACTAGGTCCGGTTGGCAAACCAGATTTGATTGACGCAAGTTGGACGGAAGGCCAGGCGTGCCAGGCGCCTGGCCTTCGTCATCGCGGCGTGCGCTAGACGCGAAGCCCCCGTCTGAGCGCATTCTGCCAGGCGTTACGGAATTCCACCGTCAGCCGCGCGTTGCGCGCCACGATGTCGAAGCCGTGATAGGCGCCGGGCACCACCAGCAACTCGGTCGGCACGCCCGCATCAACCAGCCGCCTGGCATATTCGATGTCCTCCTCGCAGAAGAGGTCGATCGAACCCACGCCGATGAAGGCGGGGGCAAGGCCGCTCACATCGGTAATGCGCGCCGGCACCGCGCCCTGTGGCGGCGTGGGCGAACCGGCGGGCGCGCCCAATAATGAGCTCCAGCCGAACCGGTTCTCCGCCGCGGTCCAGATGAAATGGCCGATATGCGGCGGCACGGCACGGGTCGAGCCGGTGCGGTCGTCCAGCATGGGATAGATCAGGCACTGGAAGGCGAGCGGGATTTCGCGCCGGTCGCGCGCGGCAATCGCCAGCATGGCGGCATGACCGCCGCCCGCGCTGTCGCCCATGACCGCGATCCGCGCCGGATCGATGCCGAACTGGCGCGCGTTTTTGTGCAGCCACGCCAGCGCGGCATAATTCTGTTCCAGCGATTTGGGGAAACGCGCTTCGGGGGCGAGCGTATAATCCACCGACACCACCATGCTCCCCGTCGCCTGGGCGATGTCCTGCGCCAATTGAAGATTGCTGTCGGCGCGGCCCGCCACATAGCCGCCGCCATGAATATAGACGGTGGCGGGGCGGTTCTGCGCGCCGGGGCGCGGATCGATGATCAGGACCGGCACGTCCCCACCCGGGCCGGGCACCGTGCTTTTCCTGGGCTGAAGCTCGGGCGCGTCCGACTTGGAATAATTGGTGTCGTTCGCGCGTATGGCCGCCAGGGTCTGCGCGTTGATCTCGTTGCCGGCGGGGAATTTCCGCAGCGCCGCCGCCAGTTCGGGATCGACATAGGAATAAGGATCGGGATTGGCTGCCGCCTTGACGCTTTGCGCTCCGGCGGCCCCGCCGAACAGCAACGGCGCCATCGCCGCGCTTCCCACGAATGCGCGCCTGGTGAAAGTGCTCATGGTCAACCTTCCCTCAACCGAAATATCGGGTGAACAGGATCACCGGCATCACGTTCGGCGTCTCGTTGTGACCCGAGGCATAGATGCGGGCTCCGAAGCTCAGCCCCTCCGTCGGACTCCAATCATACTCCATATACGGCGTGACATAGAGCACATGGCCCAACCCCGAACTGGTCTGGAGCGCCGCGCCCGCGGGCAAGCTGCCGCCCACATGGGTGGGATTGTCCAACTCCAGTTGGATTTCGGTGGCCGCGCTCCATCTTTGCGACAGGCTGTATTCCAAGGTGAGATCGCCAAGCAGGGACGATCCCGGCTGCGCATGCCCCGAAAAGCCGTCGGGCGTGCCATAGACGCTCATGCCATGGATGCCCACCTGGTTCGAGAAGGCATAGGAAAGATTGAACCCCGCGCGCAGGATGCGGCCCCCTCCCGGCATCCAATCCGGCATCCAGAACAGGCTCTGCGCATAAAGCCCCAGCGTGGTGGTATAGGCGCCCTGGCCCAAGGGATCGCTGAACGGCTTGAGGCCATCATAGCGGCCGGTGGGAAACGTCTCGGCCACATCAACCGCGATGCTGGGCAGCCAATCGCCTTCGCGGAATTGATGCAGCCGGTAGAGGCCCTCAAGGATCCAATCGCCCATCTCGACCTGGGACTTGCCTTGGCCTTGCGGCAACTGGCCCAAACCGACGACGGGCCACAGGCCCAGATTGAAATCGTCGCTCACGCCATAAATGACGGCCGAACGGAGCTGGACTTCATTTAAGCCCGGCGCGGGAACGTCACCCGCCGCTGGGTCCATATGCGCGACCTCGTCCAACAGCGCCGCGCCCGCGGCGAAGCTTCCCGCCGGAATGGCGATGGGTGGAATCGAGAGCAGCGGCCCGGCCCACCAGGCATCGTCCACCCGCTCGCGGTCCGGTGCCTGGGCCGGTGCATCATCGGCCAAGGCCGGCCCCGCCGTGGAAACGGCGAAAGCGATGAGAAGCGCGGCGAAACGAGGTTTCATGGGCGAGGCGGCTCAAACGGGGCACGGATGTGCCCTTCCGGGCCCGATTCGATAATCCGGCTTTTTCGGCATGGATTATTCGATATAATTCATCAATGAACCGCACCATTCTTGCTCATCTTCCCGTCGTGTTGGCGGTGGCCGAGCGCAAAGGCTTTGCCGCGGCGGCCCGGGAGCTGGGCATGACGCCGTCGAATGTGAGCCATGCCGTGCGCCTGGTGGAGGACCGGCTGGGCATGCCGCTGTTCGCCCGCTCGACCCGCAGCGTGGCGCTCACCGAAGCGGGCCGCACCTTCATCGCCCAGTTCGCCCCCGCGATGGACGACATGGAGCGCGCCTGGGAAAGCCTCCACGCCAACCGCGACAAGCCCAGCGGACATCTGCGCATCAACATCCCGACCGTGGCCCAGCCCACGCTCACGCCCCTGGTCCTGGAAATGACGCGGCGCTTTCCCGACGTGACGGTGGAGTTGTTCTCCGACGACGCGCTGTCCGACGTGGTGGGCGAAGGCTTCGATGCCGGCGTCCGCTCGGGCGACATCATCGCCGCCGACATGGTGGCGGTGCGGCTGACGCCGCCTTTCCAGGTCGTCGCCATCGCCGCGCCCGATTACGTCGCGCGGCGCGGCAAGCCCAGGACAATCGCCGATCTCGAGCGGCATGTGCTGATCTGCTACCGTATCATCACCGCCAACCGGCTTTATGCGTGGGAATTCCAGGACAAGGGCCGCCCCCTCGAATTCGAAACGCGCGGCCCCGTGATCGTCAACGACACGCTTCAGGCCATGGAGCTGGCGGCAGCCGGTGTCGGCATCGCCTGCACCTACGAGCCGGCGGCACGGGCCTATATGGCCGATGGCCGCCTGGTCCAGCTTCTGTCGAAATACGCCAGACAAAAACCGGGCCTGTTTCTCTATTTCCCCAAACGCGCCTCGATGGCGCCCAAGCTGCGCGCCTTCATCACCGTGGCGCGCGAGTTGGCCAAGCGCGCGGCGTGAAACAGCCGCCCGGCTGTGCATGCCTGCGCATTTCGTGTTGTCCCAACCGCGCCGCGCGCTAGCGTCGCCTCACACCCGGGTGAGGCCTGCCTGGGCGCCGGCGTCGCGGGCGTTCCCCTCCCAACGCCGATGCGCCCGGCAGGCCAACTCGCGCCAAGGAGAACGCCTCTCGTGGATCATCGCCTTGCGTACGAAGCGGAGCTTCTCTCCACCTTCGCCCGCATGGGACGGCGCGCGCCCGAACTTTCCGACACCGACCGCGACCATGAATTCCTCGCCCAGCGCATCTTCTTCGCCGCTCTGGAGGCGTTCAAGGGCGAAGTGTGCGAGGCGGCTTCGCTGAGCGGACTGCGCAAGGACGCGCTCTCGGAATTGCTCATCGGCCTCGCCGACGCCACGCCTGATGTCACGGCGTGGGATGAAGCCATTTCGGATGCACGGCGCGGCTACTAGGCCGCCGCTCGCGCTTTGCCGTCGGAAAAATCAGGGCGATGTCGAGGTCGTGGCGGAGGTCGAGCCTTTCGTGTGGGATGCGTACAGCAGACCGAAGGCCACACCGACAACGAATATGCCGCCGAGAACGATGCCCTCGGTGTCCTTGCTCATGGCTGGATGAACTCCGGCGGGTTTGCCGGGCGGCAATGGGGGGATGTTTTGCGCGAAGGCGGCGGAGCTGAGAACGACGGCAATCGCCTACAGAGCTACAAGACGCATACCCAGCCCCCACGCCACCCACGGGAGCCATTCTTACGCCGTATTCTGACAGTTGATAGATCGTCAGCGTACAATTCGGAAATTTATGCCGGGAATTTATGGCGTAATGGCTCGCCAGCCCCCACGGAGAGCGTGCGGCGCGGGGCCAATCCCGTGTCGGCATATTCACGCCGCGGGCGGCGGATTGGGGCTAGGATGGGTGTCATCCGCCGTCCCCACCGATGCGTCCATTCCCACGAAAGGACCGAACGATGCGTACACGGACTATCATCCTTCTGGCCGCTGGCGTTACGCTGGTGGCCGCCACGCCGTCGCTGGCGCAGATGAATACTGGCGCCGGCAATGCGCGCGCCACCAGCCAGGCGGCAAGCGATCCGGCCCCCTATCGCTATTCGAGCCATTGCGCCACCAACAGCGGCCAGCGCGATCCCAGTTGCGTGGTGGCCGATACCGGCTCCAGCACCTATCGCGACAGCGACGCGGCGGGCGGGATCGGCACCTATCCCTGAGCGGGCGCGGCCCGTTGGCCGTGGATGAGTTGGCGGTGGATCAGTTGGCGGTGGTTGCGTTCGCCGCGGCAGCGGGCACGCCCCGCGCCATGGTCTCGGCGATCGCCTCCGACAGCGCCTTCACCTCGAACGGCTTTTGCAGCACCACGCCGCCGCGCCATTCCTCGTCCAGGCCGCTCCTGCCATAGCCGGTGGCCAGGATGAAGGGGATGCCCTTGGCCGACAGGTCGCTGGCCAGCGGATAGGAGCTTTGGCGGCCCAGATTTCACGTCCAGGATCGCCAGGTCGATCTGGCGGTTGGCGGCTTCGGCGCGGGCATCCTCGATATTGGCGGCGCTGGCCACCATGTCGTGGCCCAGCTCGGCCAGCATGTCTTCCAGCAAAAGGGCGATGATGCCTTCGTCTTCCACGACCAGAACTTTGAGGCCCATCATTATTCCCTCCCGCGCGCGTGCATTTTTGCAGTTTTGCACTTGCCCGGGAAGTGAAACGCGGGAGGGAGCAAGCCGTTCCCTTTTTTACCCCCTCCGGCCTGCGCACGCTCGAGAGCGTGCTACGGCCACCTCCCCCGCCGGCGTGCTGACGCACGCGCGGGGGAGGCGGGGCACGACCAAGCTTCAACAGGCGCCCTGGCGTCTTGGTCCCGGCTTTCTTCCCCCGCATGGCGAAGCCATTGGCGGGGGAAGATGTCCGCCTGCGGGCTTGCCCGCGTTGGCGGACAGATGGGGGCGATAAAAAAGGCCGGAGGGGGCAGTAAATGAAAAACCCTACAGATATCGCTACCAATGGGTCGCAGTGACATTCGGGGGCTCGCACCCTATCTCCCAACTGTAACGGAGTTTGTCGGTCTGCCGGGCCGCTAAAATTTAAGTATATCAACAACTTCCGAGTGCGTAGGAATTGATCTGGATGCTGGAAAAACCGCCATTCCTATGATCTGTCCTGCGCCTCGGAACTAGAGTTTCAGAGGCCATAACCGTGCCTGAATCTGCCATCCGCCGCGCCGCCCATTTGTTGCACGAAGCCTATGGCCATCGCGCCACCGACGAGGCGCTTGCCCGCGCCCATGAATACCGCTCGGAGGGCGACGAGATCGGCTTCGATGTCTGGAGTTCGGTCGCCGTGGCGCTGGGCCAAACCATCAAGGCCTGACCCCTGATCGCCGGCGCCCGCTTTTGCGGATACGCCCATCGGCGTTATAGTCGTTTCGATATCACGGGGCGCGCGCGGCCATGACCATGAGCCCCGGAATTTCTTTCCCGCCCTAGATTGGCGACCGCCAACCCAAAAGGCTCAAGCGCCGCAGGACTTGGTGCCGTGGGAGCCTATCTTCTTCCCGCGCCGGGACCGATAGTGCGAGCGAAGGGCGGGCCATTTCCGTGCGCTGTTATTTTATGAGTGGCGGCCATATTGCCGCCGTTGAATTTCTCAAAGCGACGGACGATGCCGAACGCATCGCCGAGGCCAAGGCGTTATTTGTGGCCAACGCCCTCAAATATTACGCGGACGGATTCGAGGTTTGGGACGGCCCGCGCTTCGTCCATCGCTTCCCGGAAGAACCGCCGACGGCTTGAGGCTTGAGGAAGGCGCGCGTGTGGCCAAGCCTAGCGCGGCGCGCCCGCCGGGCCGGCGGCATCCGAATTCCACAGATGGATGGTCTGAGGCGCGTTCGCCCCCGCATTGAGCGCGACGGCAACCCGGGCGAAAGCCGGCTTGGTGACAAAGGCCCGTCCGTCGCGCGAAAAGCCGTAAGGCTCGGCCGGCAGGCCCACCAAAGTGAAATCCATCCGGCCGTTGCCGTTCAGATCCTGCAGCACCTGGATGGCATAGGTGCCGGGCGGCACATTGGTGAACTCCACAGTCTGGACGGGGGCGGTGGCGGCGACATCCAGCTCGGCCACCGGGCGGGCGCTGTCGTCGTAATAGGTCGCTTCCGGATAAAGCCCCAGCCGCATCATCCCGCCCTGGGGCGAGACATTCTCGACGGTCACGCGGAGGCTGGCCTTTGTGGCATTGGGGCCGGCATCGGCACGCGTCCGCGTCGCCGTCCCCGATAGAAACAAGCACAACAGAAACACAAGAACCGGCACGCGTCTGGCCATCGCGGAATGAATTGCGCTCGACATTCGGCCCCCGTCCCAACATAGGCATGGGCGAAGGCTTGCGCCATGCGGGCGCGGTTGAAACTTTTCAATGTCCCCGGGAAATAGCACGGGCCCGAGCGGGGCGTTTCATGCGCGCTTCCGCAAAAACAGTCGCAACCTCTGCAAGCTCCATGCAAGAATACGGGCGCGCGCCCGCGCGGCCGGCCTAACCCAGGAAAAGCAGCCATGAAATGCCCCAATTGCGACGGCGAACTGAGCAAGACCAAACGCGACGGGATCGAGATGGAAGTATGCCCGTCCTGCCAGGGCATGTGGCTCACCCGCCAGGACCTGGCCGCGCTGGAGGACGAAGTCTTCGATTTCGGCGACGACGAGAAAGGCTCGCTGATGTTCGAGCCCACCCCCGACAGCCGCAAATGTCCCGTGTGCGGCAAGCCGATGAAGCGTTTCGGCTACCGGCTCTATGACCTGGCGATGGATTTCTGCGAGGACGGACATGGCTATTGGCTGGAAGCGGGCGAGGATCAGCGCGTGCTGGAATTGATGAAGATCGAAGAACACGATCTCGGCCGCAAAGTCCTGGCCGAGGACCGGTGGGCGGCGCATCTGCGCTATCTGCGATCCGGCTCGTTCATGGACCGGCTTCGCGACCTCGTCGCCGTGGCGATAGACCCGAAGACAAATCCGCGCTGAACCGCGACCGACGCTTAGGCGAGCGGCAACCAAGCCGCGCTGAGCCGCGTCATTTCCCCGGCGCCTTGGCGTGCGCCGCGTGCCATTCATTGTAGGCCTGCTCGATGGTGGTGAAATCCTCGGGCTGCAGGCGCTTGGTCTCATAAGTGGGCCAGGTCATGGGATCGGCCAGCGTGCCGTCGGCGAATTTCCGGGCGAGGCAGAGGGGATCGATCAGCCACGCATCCATCGCGAGCCCGGTGCGCATTGTCTCGCCATTCACGCCGGCAAAATTGTGCAGCGCCGTGGTGCAAGGCAGCCATGGCGCCGATTGTTCGTGCGCCAGCGCATTGGCCCAGCGCGCCGGGTTCTTCACCTGCGATGGTGTGCCCATCAGGTCGGGCGCCTGCTGGATCGCGACGCCCTCGCCCGGCCGCGCGCATTTGGCTTTCTCGTCCTCGCCCAGATTGGCGTAATTCTCCGGCGCGCAATCGTTCAGCGCCTGGCCGAAGCCCTGAAGCGCGGATGGCGGCACCAGCGGGATGACGGATGATGGCGCGGGCGAAAGCGGAATCGCCAGCGGGCGGACCGCGCTCTGGAATCCCCGGCGCCGGGCGCGCGCCGAGCGACGGCGTGCTCACCGGCGTGCTCACCGGCAGGCGCGGCAGGAACAGGGTCAGCTCGCGGGCGAACTCGCTGTGCGTGGGCGTGACATGAAGCGCCTGGAGCAGCAGAAGCAGAAACAGGATTTGCAGAAGCAGCGCGGCGGCCGTGCTGGCGGCGCGTTCGGACATTTTCTTCATGAGGCCATGAACGTCCGGTGACGCCCCATTTTTTGAATGGCCTACCGCTTCGCTGCTTGAGGCCACCAGGCTAACTCCGTCCCGCCCGCGCCGCCACCAGGCGGAAGATGAAATTATGCGCGCTGCCCCCCGCGCTTCTCAAGCGCGCTGCAAAGTGAAGCAGAACATCGCCCCGCCCCGCTCCGGGCAATGGTCGGCCCACATATTGCCGCCATGCGCCTCGATGATGGCGCGCGACAGCGGCAGGCCCATGCCCCTGCCGCCCGGCTTGGTGGTGAAGAAGGGCGTGAAGAGTTTTTCGGCGATGTCCGCCGGAATCCCCTTTCCCGAATCCCTGACCGCCACTTCGACCGCATCGCGGGCCGAGCGCGCCTCGACGGTCACGCGCCTGAGGCCGGCGGGGCGGGATTCCACCGCATGGATGCCGTTCATCAGCAGATTGGTGATCACCTGGGAAAGGTGCACCCGGTCGCCCAGCACGCGCGGCACTTCCGGCGGCAGGCGGAGCGACAGTTCGATGTTCTTCCTGATCGCGTCGGCGCGGACCAGGGCGAGTGCGTCCTTCACCACTTCTTCCAGCGCCAGCGGCTGCATCTCGATGGCGCGGAGCCGGTAGAAGTCGCGCATGCGGTCCACCACATCGGCGCCGCGCCGGCTGTCGCGGCGGATATCGTCCAGCACGGCGCGCACCTCGGCGAGGTCGGGAGGGTCCGCCGCCGCGCATTTCAGCGCCACTTCCGCGTTCAAGGCGTTGGCGGTGAGCGGTTGCGACAATTCATGGGCCAGCGCCGACGCCAGATGCCCCAGGATGCCCACCCGCTCCGCCCGCGCCAGCTGGGTTTGCAGTTCCGCCAGCCGCTCCAGCGCGCGGTGGTCCACCACGAAATCGCGCCCCAATTTCACCGCCATCATCAGCAGCGCGCCCAGGAACCAGGGGATGTTCGACAAGGGCACATGGAGGAAGCCGAAGATCATCAACTGGCCATAGAACAGCGTGCAGAACATGGGGAAGGTCACGCCCAGGGCGACGGCCAGCGCCTTGCGCCGCCCCTCCCTGCCGCCCGCGCGCCAATGCCTGACCGAGGCGTCGATCAGATACGCCATCAGCGCGAAATTGCCCGCCAGCGCGAAGCGCTGCCAGCCGAGGCGCGTCACCGCCTGGCCGACAATGGCGATCTGGTCGCCGAACAGCGGCATGTGGGTGAGCGTGATGATCTGGGCATAGTTGAAATTGGGCTCGACCGCGAAATTCACGATCAGGACCACCACGCGCACGGCGATCAGGCTCCACATCAGCCAAAGCCTGGTGGTGCCAAGATAGAGCTGCACGAAGAGGATCTGCGCCACCAGGGCGACAAAGACCACCGGATGATACCAGCGCAGCAGCTGGCCGAATTCGGCGGGCGTGGCGGCGAGCATCATGCGCAGCTCGAACCAGGCCGAGGCGGCGGCGGCCACCGCCAGGATGCAGAGCAAGAGCGTGGCCCGGTCGCGGCGCGCCGCCAGCCAGACGAGCCCGCACACCGCGCCAAGCGTCAGCGCCGCACCCGCCGCAAAACTCCAAATGATGGTAACCGCGGCCATGACCCGCCCTTCGAAAACCGGACTGGCTTGGAAATCCGCGGCTAAGCTATGCCCATCCCGCCCAATGCGCCACCGCCCCGAACAGGAAATAAAGCCCCAGGAGCGCGAACAGGGCCGACGCAACATAATAAATCGCCTTGAGCGGCAGGCGCCGGGCGAATTTCGTCCCCAACAAAACCACGGGAATGTTGGCGGCCATCATTCCGCAGGTTGTGCCCGCCACGATGGCGATGAGATTGGAATAACCCGCCGCCAGCGCCAGGGTGGCGATCTGGGTCTTGTCGCCGATCTCGGCGATGAAGAAGGCGATCAGGGTCGCCACGAACGCGCCCCGGCCCGAGACAGTCTCCGCGCTATCGAGCTTGTCCGGGATCAAGGTCCAACCCGCCATCGCGATCATGCTGACGCCCACCGTGGCGTTCAGGACCGGCGGCGGCAGGAAGCGCCCGAACCAGATGCCGATCGCGCCCGCCAGCGCATGATTGGCCAAGGTGGCGCAGAAGATCGCGGCGATGATCGGCCAGGGCTTGCGGAATTTCGCCGCCAGCACCAGCGACAAAAGCTGGGTGCGGTCGCCCATCTCGGCGATGGCGATGGTCGAGAAGGCGACGAGAAAGGCTGCCATGGAATTCAGCGGAATTTATTCGGGCGCGGGCGTCCTTATCACGGGCCCCGCGCAAAGTTCAAACGTCCACGATCAGCCGAAGGTCGATGCGCCGCCCGTTGCCGAAGAAGAAGCCATAGGTGCCGGCGTCGAACACGCCGAAGGAGCGGGAATTGAACAGGTTCATCACCGCGAATTTCAGCGAGGCATTCTCGCCCGCCATGCGGAATTCATAACGCGTGTCCCAATCCAGGGTCGAATGGGCGGGAACCGAAACGACATTGTCCAGGGTGCTGGGCCTGCTGCCGTAATGGTTGTAGTTCATGTCGAACGACAGGCCGTCCGTTCCCGGCGGACGCCAATTGGCGCCCAGGATGAATTTGCGGGAATAGAGCCCGACCGGCTTGTCGCCCGCAATGCCCAGCTTGACCGCGTCGCCGTTCACGCTGGGCTGCGCCAGCACGCCGCCCGCCACCAGATCGAGCCGGTCGGTGATGTTTCCCGAAAGCGACATCTCCAGCCCCTTGTTCTCCAGCCCGCCCAGCTCGCGATAGACATTTGAGGGGTCGAGATTGAAATAGGGCTTTTTGATATCGAAAACGTGGCGACCAGATTGGCCGCGGGCATGAACGTCCAGCGCACGCCGCCTTCGGCCTGGCGCGAGGTGGTGGCGGGAAGCGCCAGGTTGCTGTTGACGGCATTGCTGGGCGAGATGCCGTTGTCCTCCAGCCCCTGGGTGTAGCCGCCAAAGACCGCCACCGTTCCCGTCACATAACCCGTGGCCGAAGCGGTCAGAAGCCAGGGCGATTTGTCCAAGCACGCTGGGCGCTTCCCCCGGCACCAGGGTCTGTTTGTGATAGCGCGCCTTTTGCACGCCCACACTCATCTGCAGCCAGTCTTTGCACGCCAATTGATAGGCGAAGCCGATCCAGCGTTCGTCGACATGATCGTGGATCGGGGGACCGAACTGGACATTGGGCGTTGGCGCAAATGACCCATTGGCCCATCGCCTGGGGGCCCACATCCACGGTGACGGAGTTGCCATAGACGCCATTCCAGTTCCGCCCGCGCAGCGACAGGATCAGGCGCTGCGACCAGGGTCCGGTGGTAAAGCTTTTCTCGAGCCGGAATTCCCCGCTGGTCGAGCCCAGATGGGTGGGCGGATTCAAATCCACGTCCATCTCGCCCGCGCCGTTCGGATTGAGATTGAAGTAGGGAAAGCTGCTGTGGGGATTGGTCCAGCGCGGAGCGGAAAATCCCCAGCCGCATCACCCAGGACGACAGAGTGTAATTCACCAGCGTGCCATAGGTGACGCTGGAATTGCGGTCACGCGCCCATTCCGGTCCATAGAAATGGCGCGGCGGCATGGGGCTGGGCAGGAAATCGCCGGTGGGCTCATAGACCTCGCCGTCCTTCTGCACATAGGTGTCGTTGCGCGACCAGAAGGGCAGGATTTCCAAATTGGCCACCGGCAGCCATTTCGCCAGGATGCCGAAGTCGCCTTCGTAATTGTCGCCATTGGGGAAAAAGCCGCGGTTGAAGGCAGCGCCGCCGCCCAGGCTGAGCTTCTGGTCCAGCGGCACCGCGCCATCGAGCTGGAGCGAGTAGGCGCCCATATTGTTGCCTTCGATAAGGGTGCTGAGATTGGCGGCCTCGCCGGGCGTGCGCAGCGCATAATCGACGATGCCGGTGGGCGCGGGGAAGGCATAGCCCTGGGCGGCGATGCCCACCCGGATGCGCGAGGATTCCTCGATCCGGTCGTTCTCGTCGCTCACCTTGTCGAAATAGAGGCCGGAGATGCGGACATTGCCGGCCTGGAGCGGAGAAAAGCCCCGCACGTCGAAACTGTTGTAGATGCCGATGCTCTCGTTGCCCACGGTGGTGCCGAAGGCGTCGTCGGCGGCGGTCACGGCATTCTCGGAGGCGCGCTGGGCGAATGCCGCGTCAACCGTCACGAACGGCGACAGCGCCGCCAGCATCGCCAGCAATGTGCGTTTCACGATCTCGCCTTCCCGTGATGAGATTTGAACCGGGGCGATTTGAGCATCGTTCCACCGCAGGCGCCAATCGCGGGCGCCAATCACTCTGGCTTGGGCAGGCGCTCCAGCAATTGGCGATAGCCGTCGGCGACTTTCTTCCAGCCTTCGGCGGTCTCGGGATCGGTCGCGCGCAAGGCGGCTTCCTCGGCCCTCTTGATCCTGTCGAGATAATGGGCGCGCAGCGCCTTCAGGCCCTCCGTCATTCCGTGTCCCCCGAGACGCGTAAATTTACAAGCGCCGCGGGAAAATGATCCTCTTGCAACTGATTTGCAAGTACCGGAAAGGGTTAACGGCGGAGCGGCCAAGGCCCGGGGACACGGGGTTATGGTTCATCAAGCGTAAAGATGTACGGCCATAGGGTGCCCCCGAAGCGCAAACGGGGCTTGGGCCGCATGTCTTCCCGCATCCTGGTCGTCGACGACAATGCCGGCATCGTCGAGATCATCCGCCGCGCGCTGGAAATGTCGGGCCACAAGGTCAAGACCAGCACCCATGGCCGCGACACGTTGGAGCTGTTCGAAAGCTTCGATCCCGAATTGCTGATCACCGACATCATCCTGCCGGACGTGGATTCCATCGAGACGATCAGGGAATGCCGCCGCCTGAAGCCCAACACCAAGATCATCGCCATTTCCGGCAACGGCCATCTTCTCACCGTGGCCGAAAAGCATGGCGTGGACTTTGTGCTGCCCAAGCCGTTCGGCCCCGGCCAGCTCAACGCCCTGGTCAGGACCGCGCTGAATTGACGGTATAGCCCTTCGCCCGCATACAGCTGCGCATCACTTCCATCGGCTTGGCACTATCCCCCGCGACGCCGGCGTTGCCTTCATCGCCCCACCTCATGAATAGCGGCTCGGACCGCACGGAGCCGCGGCAAGCGGCCTGATCCACCGCAAACTCCCATTGAGTTGTATTCGCCCGCTGGTAGATCTCCGGCCCGCAAGCCGCGAGGGGAAGCGCCAGGAACAGGAGGGCGAACTTTGTCATGAACGCTCCATCTACGAAGACAAGTGTAGGATGCGCCTATTCGATAAAGGCGACAATCCCGCCACGCGGGTCAAACCGCACCGGTGGGCTGAAGCCTGAATCGTCCTCGCACGTTTCCCATGATAGAATGCCTTGGGAGCAAGAGATGCGGCACGCACGCGGAAAATCCAGTCTTTTGCGGGCCAGCGCGAGGATCCTGGCTTTGGGCACGGCGCTGCTGCTTTCGGCTTGCGCCACGCCCGAAGAATTGGCGGCCCAGCAAGGCGACCAGCTCGCCGCCGCGGGCTTCATCCAGCGCCCGGCCAACACGCCGGAGCGCCAGGCCATGCTGCATCGTCTGCCCGCAAACAGCTTCGTGCGCGAGGTCAATGGCGACCAGGTGACTTACGTCTTCGCCGATCCCCTGGTCTGCAACTGCCTTTATGTCGGCACCCAGGACGCCTATTCGCGCTACCAGCAATATGTGCAGGCCAAGCGGCTGGTCGAGGAACAGCGCGCCACCGCCATGCTCTATTCCGATCCGGCCTGGAATTGGGGCGCCTGGGGACCGTGGGGCCCGGGCTTCGGCTTCCGCGGTTACGGCTGGTAGAAACGGTCTCGGGCAGCAACGTTCCGGGCACCGGTCCGGTTTGAAATCCATCCGGGGTTGATGGGGTCCGGGCCGGGGGCTAGGCTCACGCCATGCACCATGTATGGGTCATCCTGAAGATTTTGATCGTCGCCAAGCTGTTGATCCTGGCGGCGGCGGCCATCATCCTGTTCCGGCCCTTCATGCGCCGTTGGCGGCGCGTTAGCCCCGGCGCCTAAGACCCCGACGGGTACCAAGCGCTAAAGCCCTGACGGAGCAGTGGGGCGCATCTCGCGCAGGGCCGTTTCCGTCTCCGTCGCCAGCGCCAGCCATGCCTCCGCCAGCATGAGCAGGTTGGCCCGCTCTTTCTCGTCCGACGCGCGCGTGGCCCGCCGCATACAGTCCTCGCAGATCTCGTGATAGCGCAGGAGCCACGTTTCCAGTGGCATCGATTCCGGCAGTTTCGGCGTCAATTCCATGGCCAAGCCCCCAAGCTTGCTGGCGCGAGGGTATGTCCATGCGGGCCGTCTCGCGGATCGCGGACGTTTCCATCAACACCGTGACCGAGCTGCTCATAGATGCCGGAAGCGCCGCCGAAGCCTTCCACGATGTGACCGTGAAAAAGGTCCGGGTTCAGCAATTGCAGATGGACGAAATCTGGGCCCTCTGCAAAGCGAAGCGGAACACGGTCTTGCGTTCGGACAAGATGATTGTTGACGGCGGCGATGTGCGGACCGAGGACCAGAAGTAACATTCCAAGTCTGCCTAATCCCCCACACGGAATTTCTTCCCCCGCGCGGCAAAGCCGCTGGCGGGGGAAGATGGCTTCCGAGGGTTATCCCGAGGAAGACAGATGGAGGCATTAAAAACTACCTCGCGCTGGCCAGCAGCAGCGAAGTCTCGGTCGCGGCGATGCCTTCGATCAGTCGGATCTGGTCCAGCGCCTGGCTGAAGCCCGACAATGTCGGTGTACAGAGCTCGGCGACCAGGTCCCAGCGGCCATTGGTGGTGTGGATGTTCTCGACCTCCGGGAAAGCCTCGCAGCGCCTTGACCACCTTGCCGGATCGCTCGCCCTCGATGGCGATGCACATGATGGCGCGCATCTGGCTGGCTTCCGCTTCGGCGGCCAGTGCGCACCGTGAAGCCCTGGATCGCCCCGCCCGCAACGCAGCCGGGCGATGCGGTTCTGACCGTGCCGCGCGAGACTTTCAGTTTCTTGGCCAGCGACGCCGCCGGCTCGCGTGCATTGGCGCGCAGCAGCGCGATCAGCCTGCGGTCGAGTCTCGTCTATCATATCGCCACCTATGACTGTCTAAACGCCAATATCCTGGCGAATTCTATCATCTTGCGGGCTTTTCGCTAGCCGGGCGGCGCGGTTGCATGAGGTGGTGGGCGCCATGGGGATTCGCGCGAGATGCCAACAACCCTTCTTCCTGATGACCGATCCCAGCCACTTCGACGTCTTCTACGAGATCAATCCGTGGATGCAGCCGAAAGCCTGGGGCGATGACGACGCGGCCGCAGCGCGCAGAGGCCGCCTCGGCTTCGGCGGGCTTGCGCCGCGCCATCGAGAGGGCGGGCGGCGCGGTCGAGATTATCGCCGCGGTCCGCGGCCTGCCCGACCTGGTGTTCCCCGCCAACGCCGCGGTGGTGCTGGACGGCAAGGTGCTGGTCGCCCGCTTCCGCCATCCGCGAGCGCCAGCGCGAGGAGGCGCTCTTCCGCGCCGCCTTCCGGGCGCTTGAAGGCCCGCGGCCTGGTGCGCGAAGTGATCGAGCTTGCGCCCGGCGTGTTCCAGGAAGGCGCGGGCGACTGCATCTGGGACGCCGACCGCGGCTTGTTCTGGGCGGGCTTCGGCCAGCGCTCGACTTGCGCCTCGCTGGCGGCGATCGCAGACACCTTCGGCCGGCGCGTCGTGGGCCTGGAACTGGCCACCGCCCCGCTTCTACCACCTCGACACCTGCTTCTGCCCGCTGGCGGGCGGCAAGGTGCTTTACTATCCGCCCGCCTTCACGCCCGCCGCGCTGGCCGAGATCCGCGCCCATGTCGCGCCCGGCGACCGCGATCGAGGCGAGCGACGAGGAAGCCGCGGCCTTCTGCGTCAACGCCGTCAACCTCGGACGCCACATCGTCATGGCCAGCGCGCCGGCATCGCTGCGCGCGCAAGCTCGCCGCGCGCGGCTATCGTCTGCACGAGGTCGACCTCGCGCCCTTCATCCTCTCCGGCGGCGCGGCCTACTGCATGACCCTGCGCCTCGACCGGCGCAGCCGCGGCCAAGAGCCGCCATGCGGGCCGCGGAATGAGGCCGACCATGAACGACATCGCCCTGCGCGCACCTGACCGCCGACCTGCATCGCCCTGGAACGGCGCTATGGCGCGAAGAACTACAAGCCGCTGGACGTGGTGCTGACCCGCGGCGAAGGGCGTCTACGTCTGGGACGTGGAGGGGCGGCGCTACCTCGACTGCCTGTCGGCCTATTCGGCGGTGAACCAGGGCCACTGCCACCCGAAGATCCTGCAGGCGCATGATCGACCAGGCCCCGCGCCTCACGCTCACCTCGCGCGCCTTCCGCAACGACCAGCTGGCGCCCTTCTACGAGGAGCTCTGCGCGCTCACCGGCTCGCACAAGGTGCTGCCGATGAACTCCGGCGCCGAGGCGGTCGAGAGCGCGCTGAAGGTGGCGCGCAAGTGGGGCTATAGGTCAAGGGCGTGGCCGCAGGACCAGGCCGAGATCATCGTCTGCGCCGACAACTTCCACGGCCGCACCGTGGCCATCGTCGGCTTCTCCACCGACCCGCAGTCGCGCGACGGCTTCGGGCCCTTCGCGCCGGGCTTCAAGATCGTCCCCTTCGGCGACGCCGCCGCGCTGGAAGCGGCCATCGGCCCCAACACCGTCGCCTTCCTGGTCGAGCCGATCCAGGGCGAGGCGGGCGTGATCATCCCGCCGCCGGGCTATCTGAAAAGAGCCCGCGCGCTCTGCACCCAGCACAACGTGATCCTGATCCTCGACGAGATCCAGACCGGCCTTGGCCGCACCGGCAAGCTGCTGGCCGAGGAGCACGAGGGCGTCGAGGCCGACCTCACCCTGATCGGCAAGGCGCTTGTCCGGCGGCTTCTATCCGGTCTCGGCCGTGCTCTCGAACTCCGAGGTGATGGGCGTGCTGCATCCCGGCGAGCACGGCTCGACCTTCGGCGGCAATCCGCTGGCCTGCGCGGTGGCGCGCGCGGCGCTGCGGTGCTGGTCGAGGAAGGCATGATCGAGAACGCCGCGCGGGTGGGCGAGCGGCTGAAACAGAATCTGCAAGCCATCCGCGCCAACAGGTCAAAGAGGTGCGCGGCCGGGGCCTGATGATCGCCGTCGAGCTGCAGCCCGAAGCCGGCGGCGCGCGCCGGATCTGCGAGCGGTTGAAGGCGCGCGGGCTTCTGGCCAAGGAGACCCACGAGCACACCATCCGCATCGCCCCGCCGCTGATCCTCACCGAGGACCAGGCCGACTGGATCGCGGAAGTATTCAGGGAAGTATTGATTTAGTTACCCCCTCCGGCCTTCGGCCCCCTCCCCCGCCGGCATGCTTCGCATGCGCGGAGGAGGCGGACCGGGACTGGGTCAAGATGCGCTAATTCGCACCACCTGCCGCGATGCTCTCTATGGCGTTGTGCAATTCTTCCTGGGTGAAGGGCTTTTTCAGGCGCGGGATGGCGTCGTCGAAATCCGGGGGCGCTTCGGCATAGCCGGTGGCCAGGATCACCGGCAGCTCGGGATTCCGCTTGCGCACTCGTTCGATCAATTGCGCGCCCGGTCATCTTGGGCATCACCTGATCGGTGATCACCAGGTCGACGGCCTGGCCGCTCATCAGGTCCAGCGCCGCCTGGCCCGAGGCCGCCTCCACACGGTATGGCCGAGCTCGCGCAGCATCTCGACGGTGTTGAACAGCACCAGATGATCGTCGTCCACCGCCAGGATGCGCAGCGCCGGCCCTGTGCCGGGACGGCGTGACGATCCGGCGGCTGCGCGTCGGCGCGCATCGCGCTGCCGCCGCGCGCAGCCACATCTCGGCCCTGGTGCCTTCGCCCTTGCGGCTGGTGAGCACGAATTTGCCCGCCCAATTGCTCGGCCATGCCCTGCACCATCGGAAAGGCCCAGGCCGGTGCCCTTGCCCACGCCCTTGGTGGTGAAGAACGGCTCGGTGGCGCGCGCCAAGGTCTCGGCATCCATGCCCTTGCCGCTGTCGCTCACCGACAGGCGCACATAGCGCCCGCGGACAGGCCCAGGTCGATTGCCGGCGGCCAGCGATCTGCTTCCTCGGCCGCGATCGTGCACCGTGCCGCCGTCCGGCATGGCGTCGCGCGCATTGACCGACCAAATTCAGCATCGCCAGCGACAGCTGGTTCTCGTCGGCCATCACCGGCGGGAATGCCGGGCGCGAACCGCAATTCCACCGCCGCGCTCGCGCCCAAGCGATGCGCCGCAGCAGCTCCTTCATGCCGCTCAACAGCGTCGGTCAGCGTCACCGGCTCGGCCTTCATGCTCCTGGCGCCGCGCGAAGGCCAGCATGCGCTGGGTGAGCGAGGCGCCGCGCTGCGCGCCCTGCATGGCGTTGTCGAGCAGGCGCTTCAGCGCGCGGATCGTCGCGGCAGGCGCTTCTTGCAGCAGCTCCAGGCTGCCCAGCACCGCCATCAACAGATTGTTGAAGTCATGGGCGACGCCGCCGGTGAGCTGGCCGATCGCTTCCATCTTCTGCGTCTGCACCAGCGCCTCGCGGGTGCGCTCCAGCGCCTGCTGCGCCTTCGTGCCGCTCGGTGATGTCGCGGGTGATCTTGGCGAAGCCGATCAGCTTGCCGTCGGCGTCGCGGATCGGGTCGATCACCACATGGGCCCAGAACCGCGCGCCGTCCTTGCGCACGCGCCAGCCTTCGCGTTCGAAGCGGCCTTCCTTCGCGCGCGGTCTCCAGCGCGCTGCTCCGGCGCGCCGGCCTCGCGGTCCTCCGCGGTATAGAATTGCGAGAAATGCTCGCCGACGATCTCGTCGGCCGTGTAGCCCTTGATGCGCTGGGCGCCGGGATTCCAGCTGGTGACGATGCCGTCGGGATCGAGCATGTAGATGGCATAGTCGGTGACGCCCTGGACCAGCAGGCGGAACTGCTCCTCGCTGCGGCGCAGCTTGTTCGGCCGCTCGTTGCGCTCGGTGAGGTCGCGGGTGATCTTGGCGAAGCCGATGATCGTCGCCGTCGCGGTCGCGGATCGGGTCGATCACCACATGGGCCCAGAAGCGGGTGCCGTCCTTGCGCACCCGCCAGCCTTCGCTTTCGAACTTGCCTTCCGTCGCCGCGATCTCCAGCGCGCGCTCGGCGCGCCCGCTGTCGCGGTCCTCCGGCGTATAGAAGCGGGAGAAATGCTGGCCGATGATTTCGTCGGCGGTATAGCCCTTGAAGCGCTGGGCCCCGGGATTCCAGCTCGTCACGATGCCCTCGGGATCGAGCATGTAGATGGCGTAGTCGGTGATGGAATTCGACCAGCAGCTGGTAGCGCGCCAGCTCTTCATAGCCCGAGATGGATTGTGCTGCGCTCATCGCCTTTTCGCCTGCCGACACCCCTGAAATTCCAGGCGAAACAACCCGATAGCGCTCAGCCGGACCCGCCCCCCAATAGGAGCAAACGCATCCAAAAGGGTAAGGTTCCGGGAGAAAAAACTCCCTGGAAACGGCAATCGGCCCCCGCGCGTTGCCTGGACCATGGATCAGAGACACGACAAAAGCCGGAACACGGGACGTTGGCAAGACTTCGCCGACGCCACCGGCATCGACAGCAAATACCGCGACGACCAGGCCTTGGCCGACAAGGAACTGGCCGAGGCCACCGCTGGTCCCCGCGATAGCGACCGCATCGCGCCCGACGACACCGCCATGAAGAACCCCCATGGCGAGTTGCAATGCCCATCGGCCATGGCGGTGAATCCCGCGAGCACCCGGCACGAGGAAAAAATTGACGGAGCCATTCGCTACGACGACGTCGAGGAACAAACCGATCCGACCGTACAATCTGCCTGATAAATCGTCGTAAAATCACTCTTGCGGCAGGGCGTTTCTCCCGAGAAAAGGGAGGACATGGAAACACAACCGACATCCAAACAGGATTTCTTCGCCAAGGCGAAGGAAGCTGAACAGGCGGCACAGGACGCCGTCAATCCCAAGGTCAAGGACGCCTGGACGAAGGTCGCGCAGAATTATCGCGACCTTGCCGCACAGGCGCCGGATTGATTCCGCGCTATCGAGGATCGAGCGGCGTTGCTGATCCTCACTGGGCGTCGCTGGCCCGCCTGCCGCGTGCCTCGTGGAAATTCACCCGGTCCAGGGACGCGCCGTCGAAAATGGTCGGCATCGTCGCGCCGCTCTTGAGCTGGAGCGGCAAGAGGTTGGTCTTGCTGAAATTGGCATGGGCCAGGTTCGCGCCGGCGAAGGAGGCGCCGCGAAGATCGGCGCCGGTGAAATTCGCGCCCTTGAGATCGGCATGGTCGAACTTCGCCGCCTGAAGCTCGCAGCCGGTAAAGTCGGTGCTCACCGCGACGGTTTTCTTGAGGTTGATGCCGGTCAGCACCCTGCCCTTCATGTGCTGCGCCAGAAGCCGTATATCCTCGCCTTCGAAACTCGCCTGCGCGCCTTCGCGGCCCTCGCTCTGGGCATATTTTTGCGTCTCGTTCAGCATGGCGATCAGGCGGGGAAGCCGCGCCCTTAAGCCAGGGTCGGGGTCGGTGATGCAATTCTTCAGCCTGGCGGGGTCGACGCGAAGCTCCTTGAGATTGACGCCGATCAGGATCGCCCCGTCGAAGCTGGCATTGTCCAGGGTGGCGCCCGCGAACGAGGCCATGTTCAGCATCGCGCCGTCGAATTTCGCGTTCTTCAAATTGGCGTTGTTCAGCCGCGCCATTTTCAGCGAGCAATGGGCGAAGCTGACGACCGAGGTGCCTCCCCCGCTCCCGGGCGCGCGCCATCGTCCGCGATCGTCGATCACCGCGATGCTGGACTGGCGGAAATCGGCGCCGTCCATGTCGGCGAGCTCGAAATTCACGCCCTGGATGCGCGCGCCCCGCAAATCCGCGCGCTGCAGATTCGCTTCCGACAAATTCGCCCGGACCAGGTTGGCGCAGTTGAACGAGGCGCGGCAGAGGCTGGCGCCCGCCAGATTGGCTTCGGGCAAATCGGCGCCCGACAATTCGATGTCGTCCAGAAGCCGGCGGCTGAGATCGATGCCGGCGGCCTGGGCGAATTTCAGGTCGGCGCGAATCCCGCCCGCCAGGCCGCGGACATATCTCTCGTGCGCGACGATCGCGGCGGCGAAGTCCGTGTCGTTGGATGTCTTGCCCTGCATGACGCCGAACGCCTCCAGCCGCCCAGGCGGCAAGCTCGCGGAAGGCGGCAAATTAACCGCCAGCGCTGAAAAACCGGTTAAAGCCGGCACAACCGCAGCGCGTATTAAGGCCCGCGCGGGAACTTGGGCCTTACGGACAGGGAACTTTCCGCCCGCCCTTCGCAAACTTTGCCATCGGTATATTGCCTCCCTGCCGGAGCGCCCCGGGGTCGCGCATGGTGCGCGCCCCTTGGAGGGGCGCGATGCACAATCCGTATACGGATGAACTCGAGGCCTGCCGCGACGCCCGCGCGGTGGCGCGATGCCTCTTGGAAAAAGCGCTGGGTTTCTGCGGCGCGCCGATGGGCCATGTCCAGCTCCTGGACCGCCGCTCCGATGTCCTCGAGATCGCCGCCCAGCAAGGCTTCACGCGCGAATTCCTGGACGTCATCGCCCAGGCCGGCGCCCCGGTCTCGGCCCGGGCCCTTCTGTTGCGCGAGCCCGTCGCGATCGAGGATGTAGAGGCCGATCCCGGCCGGCTTTCCGTCCATGCCGGAATTTTCGCCCGCGCCGGAGTGCGCACGATCCAGTCCATTCCGCTGGCCGCGAAGGATGGCGCGGCGGTCGGCATGCTTTCGGCCCATTTCCCCAGGCCGACATGTTTGTGCGCGGCGGAATTGGTGACCATGCGCCGCTTTGCCAGCCTGGCCGCGAACCGCATCGCGCTGCTGCGCGAGCCGGGCGCGCCGCGGCGCCCCTCCAAGGCCAACCTCGAGGCCTGGAGCAAATCGGGCTTCAAATCCAAGATGTAAGCCGCAATTTTATTCCCTGGCGCGACCGCCTTCTAGCTACGCGCCCCAATTGGGCCTAGCGTCACCCCTAGGGGTGACCGTTTGGCGGACGATTTCTCAGAAAGCGTCGATCGCTCGGCTGACGGCATGATCCGAATTCACGGCAGCCGGGCCGCAACGCAAGCGCGCGCGATCCTGGCGCGGATGATCGCCAGAAAAGACAATTACGGCGAACATATGTGGACGGCGATCGCGAAGGCGATCGAAAGTAAGCAGCAAGAGGAATAAGGCCTCCCATAACCTCCCTGCCGCCTGTTTTCGGGCGCAAACCCCGCAAAAAGGGGTTCCATGAATGTCCGGTTCCGTACATAGTTTCCGGAGCGATTCCTTGCGGTCCCAACCCAGGATTGTGCCCTTGGCGGCGATGACGCCGCGATCAAGGCGGGGCGCGCAAGCGATGACGTCGTGTTGCGTGAGGGGACCATGGCCAACGATATCGCGGGGATGATGGAGCAGTTGCGCCAGGATATCGCGCGGTGGAAAGACGAACTGGCGCGGCTGGACGGCGACAGCCATGCCGCGGTAATCGCGCGGGTGGAGCAATTGATCGCCGATGGCGAGAAAGTCCTGGCCCGCTGGGATATCCGAAGCTAACGGCTATTCCGAACTTTTGGGGATGGCAGGCGGCACGTCGGCCGCGGTGACATAAAGCTTGTCCTGGCCGAAGGCGGCATAGATGTGAAGCTTCCGCAGCACGTCCATGCCGATCGCCAGGTCGGGCAGCTTGGTGGTGGGATCGGGGGCGAATTGCGCCCGGCTGCCCAGGATCGGTGTGCGGTTGATGGGATGGACCATGCTGTTGGCCTGGATCCTCACCGGGATGTTCTGGGCGATCACGCCGCCGAACGAGATCTGCGGGAAAACATGGACATAGATCGGCTGGCCCATGCCGTCGCGCGCGTCGCCATCGGCTGGCACCTCGGCTGAACCGGCGACCAGGCCGAAATCCTCGCCCATGGCGCGGCGCATCACCGTCTTCGCCGAGCCGGTCTCGATCACCGCGTCCAGCTGGTGGCCGCCGATGATCACCGGCACCTTGATCTTGCCCTCCGACAATTTCATGGGGATCACCGCCACTTCCGAATGGGCCCAATAGGCCACCTGCTTGAGGTCGGCGCAGTTGGTGGCGGTCATGAAGCCGAGCTTCCCGGCGCCGAAATCGAAATCGATGTCGTATTGGGCGAACATGTCGCCGGTCATGCGCCCGTCCCAGGGCTTGGTCTTTCCCATTTCCTTGTCGTTGGCGATCACCAGTTGCATGCTCTTGCCGGTGACGCCGCCGATCTCGAAGGTGGCGGCGCGCACGCGCGGCGCAAAATCCTGGGGATTGCGGCTGCCGCCCACATCCTGCATGGCGGCGCTGATCGTCGCGTTCGAGTTGAAGTTGCGCGAGCCTTCGCCGGCAGCCTCGGCGCCCGGCGCCAAGGGCAAGGCATCGTTGCTCTGGTTGCCCGACGGCAGGCGCAGCTCTGTCGCCGCCGCTGCCGAGATCTCGGTATGGTCGGTGCCGATATCGAGCAGGAATTGCTTTTGCGTGCCGTTGATCTCGACCGGCACCGTCATCAGGTTGCTGTCCGCCACCGGCACCAAATCCACCTGATCGGCGACGCTGGGGGCGCTGCAGCTTTGCGCCATGGCGGCGGTATCCAGCGCCAACATCGCGGCCGACACCATAAAGATGTGCCTGATCATGTTTGTTTCCCCTCGCCCGCGTATCCCCGACCGGACTATGACGGAGGCTGGCGATAAGTAAACCGGGGGAAGGAGCGGCGGCGCACCGTCACTTGGTCGTGGCGGGCGCGACGGACGCACTGGCCAGCGTCACATAAAGCTTGTCCTGGCCGAAGGCGGCATAGATGTGAAGCTGGTGCAGCACGTCCATGCCGATGGCGAGCGGCGCCACCTTGGTGGCGGGATCGGCGGCGAATTGCTTCATCGCCCCACTCCAGGGGGAAATCGCGGTCAACGAAAGGCTTCGTATGTGCGCCCTATTTCAGCCGCTCGGCCAGCTGGCGGAAGGTCTCGGCGATTTTCAGCCAATTCTCCTTGGCGGCCGGATCGGCGGCGGCCTCGGCATTGGCCTCGGCCTGCGCGGCTTTGGCGAGATAGGCGTCACGTTGCTGCTTGGTGTTCATGGTGGTGGCGGGTGATGACATTATTGAATGCTGACCAGGTTGCCTGTGGGGGTTGCGAATTGCCGCACCATCTTGACCAGTTCGCGCGGATTGACGGGTTTGCAGATGGCGAGCTCCGCGCCCAGCGCGAGCACCGTGTCGCGGGCATCCTGCAGATCGTTGAGGATCGAGATGGCGATCACCGGCAGCTTGGGCGCCCAATGCTTCAAGGCGCGGATCAGCTGGAAGCCGTCCAGTTCGGGCATCAGGATGTCGGTGAGGACCAGGCCGATCCCGCCCTTGTGGAACGACGCCAGGGCTTCGTTGCCGTGGGCGGCGGTGCAGACGTGATAGCCCGCGCGCTCCAGGCAGCGCTGGAAAATGTCGCGGATGAAGGGATCATCTTCGACGATGAGAATTGTCTGGTCGGCGACCATGTGCAGCCCGGGGGTGAGGCGCCATCATGCCCGCCAAACCTTTCGCGCGCGTTAAACCCTGGACTATGCACAGGGAACTTGGGGAATCCGCTCAACCCTGGCGGGAGGATGTGCCGAATCTGGCGCACCAGGAAATGATCGCGCCGAACAGCAGCATGGCGAGGAGCTGGGAGAAATTGGGCTGGCCCTTGGGCGTCGCCGCCGACAGCGGCACGACAATAAAGCTCATCACCAGGAAGATCGCCACGCCATAGGCGAGCCCGGCGATGCGCCAGCGCCGCGTGAGTACGGGAAGGCGACGCGATGCCAGCACGAAGATCGCGGCGATGATCAGCGACATCGCCCATTGCAGCACCAGGCCCAGCAGCGCGGTCGCCGCGCCCCCCGCATAGGACGCCTTGCCCAGAAGCCCGCTGGCGATGGCATGCAGGATCGCCACCGGCCCCACATGATAGAGCGCCACCGCGGCGGCGATATCCACCGTGCCGGCGATGAAGCCGCCGGCCAAGATGGCGGCGAGAATATTGGATCCGTCACGCGTCATGCAGGGTCTCCCTTGCCGGTTCGCCATCCTACCGCAAGGGGCGTGAACCGGCTGGGCTTTCTGCTAAGCTTTTGCTTCCTTGGGGATGGAGAATTTCATGAAAGCGATTGTTCTGGGATTGCGGGCGTTTGCCGCGCTGGCAATTCCGCTGCCCGTGCCCGCTCTGATGTCCGCACCCGCGCTGGCCCAGGCGCCCGATCCGCAGCCCAGTTGCAACATGTGCCAGGGCACTTATATCCCCTCGGCCGAAATCCAGGCCTATGCGAAAAAAGCGGTGGCCGAACACCACATCGACCAGCAGGTGCGCGATATCGACATCGGCAAGGTCCATGTCGCGCTGGGCGTGGAGCATCGGGGCAAGCTGGACAGTCCCAGGCCGCACGCCGTGGCCGAGCATGATCTGGTCAGCGAGGTCTATCACATCATCGACGGCACGGCGACGTTGAAGCTGGGTCCCGACCTGGTGAACAAGCGCCGCCGGCCCGCCGACGAGGAAACGGTGCGGCTCTATAACGGTCCCGGCAACGATGCCGACGATATCAAGGACGGCGTCAGCTATGATTTGAAGCCCGGCGATGTGGTGGTGATCCCCGCCGGCACCGGCCATCTCTTCACCCACATCGACGACCATATCGATTACATCATGGTGAGGATCGATCCGGACAAGATCACGCCCCTCAAGGACGAGGCGGCGTCGAAAGCCTATCTCGGGGACTTTTTGAAGTAACCCCCCTCCGCCCTTCGCAACTTTGCCGTGGTGCTCGGCGTCCATACGCTGCCGCTATGGACCCTGCGCGCCACGGCGTTGCTACGGGCACCTCCCCCGCCAGCATGCTTCGCATGCGCGGGGGAGGCGGGCCTGGACTGGATCGATAGTGCGGGGAGCTATTTCAGCTTCAGTAGCGAAGCGCGCAGATCGGGGTCGGAGGTGTTGGGCGACAGCCAGACGCCGAAGAAATCCGCGGCAAAGCCGGGCTCCGACACCTCGCCGGTGGGCGCGCCATTCTTGAAGAACCGCACCGGCTGGCCCGGCTGGTAGAACATGGTCATCTGGTCGCCCGACGAGGCGGGGGCGAAGAACGCCATCGCCTTCTTGTAGCGCCCGATATCGGCGTCGCTGAGCGACGGATTGACATGGCGCATTTCCCGCAAGCTGCGCGTGACCAAATAGTCCGAGGAAAAGCCCATGTGATAGCGAAGCGTGAGGGCGAAAGGCGCGTCCATGCTCCAGCGCGCCGCGTCGGTCCATAATTCGGCGTCATAGGCGGTGATGAACAGCACGGCATATTTGCCCGTGCCGTAAGGCGCGGTTGCGTGGATCACCGGCGCAATCTCGGCTGGCGCAGCCAGCGCGGGCCCGGATGCCGCCATGGGGGCCGCCGCCAACGCGGCCAGAAACACAAACGTCTTGGATTTCGTCCAGCCCAATTTCCACTCCAATTCGCCCATTTATGCACCAAGTCCAAGTTGCATCCAAATGGACGGCGCGCTTGGCATCGGATAGTTTCGCCCTCCAGGGGCTTTCGCCGCAGAACTCGGGACAGAAGCGCAAGGGGTTCGCAGGCGACATGGACACGGCAACCACAACTTCACCCACAAAGGCGTCCCCGCCCCGCGCGCGATTTTCCCGCTACCAGATTTTCCTCATCGCCGTCCTGGCGTTCCTGCAATTCACCATCATTCTGGATTTCATGATCGTTGCGCCGTTGGGCGCGATCGTGATGCCCACTTTGCACATCAGCCCGCAGCAATTCGGCTTCGCGGTCTCGTCCTATGCCTTCAGCGCGGCTTTGTCCGGCGTGCTGGCGGCCGGGTTCGCCGACCGCTTCGACCGCAAGCGTCTGCTCTTGTTCTTTTATGCCGGCTTCATCCTGGGGACTTTGTTCTGCGGGCTGGCCCAGACCTATCCCCTGCTGCTGATGGCCAGGATCGTCACCGGCTTTTTCGGCGGGGTGATCGGCTCGGTGGTCTTGGCCATCGCCACCGACCTTTTTCCGCTCGAGATGCGCGGCCGGGTGATGGGCTTCATCCAGAGCGCGTTCGCCGCCAGCCAGGTGCTGGGCCTGCCCGCCGCGCTCTATTTCGCCAATCGCTGGGACTGGCATGCACCGTTCCTGGCCATCATCGCCATCGGCGTTCCGGCGGGACTGTTGATCGCGGCGCGCATGAAGCCGGTGGTGGCGCATCTGGCGTTGCGCCAGGAGCGCAGCCCCCTGATGCATCTGGTCCACACCGTCACCGAGCCGCGCTATCGCCTCGCCTTCCTGCTGGTCACGCTGCTGGCCACCGGCGGCTATATGCTGATGCCGTTCGCCACCGCCTATACCGTCAACAATATCGGCCTGCCCCTCACCACCCTTCCCACCATCTATCTGGTCACCGGGCTTTTCACGGTCTTCATGGGGCCTCTGGTCGGCCGGGCCAGCGACAGCTTCGGCAGGTTCAAGACCTTCTGCTTCGGCAGCGTGCTGGCCATTATCATGGTGGTGATCTGGACCAATCTGGGGCGCACCTCGCTTCCCGCCGTGATCGTGATCAATGTGCTGATGTATCTGGGCATCTTCTCGCGCATGGTCCCCGCCCAGGCCCTGCTCTCGGCGGTTCCCGACGTCACCAAGCGGGGCGCCTTCAACGCCATCAATGCCTCGCTGCAGCAATTCTCGGGCGGGATTTCCGCGGCCGTGGCGGGCGCGATCATCGCCCAGGGACCGGACAACACGCTCAGGCACTTCAACTGGCTGGGCGATATCGTGATCTGCGTGTCGCTGACGGCACTGGTGCTGATGTATTTCCTGCACAAATCCGTGCCCGAGCGATAACTCGCATCGCCGGCGCGGTCATCGGCCCAGAACGCAATTGCGTTGAACCGTACCAAACCGGCCGGTTAGGTCTTTGCGGCAATTTGAGTGTAGGTTGACGATATGATCGAGACCGTGAAATTCGCCGTCGCCTTCCTGTGCCCCAATTGCGGCCAAAAGGGCGCGCGCCACTGGGAAGAAGGTGGGGACGGAAGCCAGAAATTGGGCTCCGACCGGGCTTATCTCAGCGTCCCAACCGGCTTTCATTGCGAGGAAGGCCGAGCCCCGAATGGCGAGCCGCTTATCGTCTGCGACGAGATTCAGCCGGACTAGATCCTGCCGGGAACATCAGGCTTCGGGGCTGTGCCGGGCGAAGGTTTCGGAGCCTGGTCGCGATGGATCGTCCCGCACCGCGTGCAAACGATATCCACTCCCACGCGCGGAGTTTTGGCGTGAACTTTCAAGCGCAGATAGAATTGACTGGACGTGCCGACCGGATCGGCGCGTCCCGGCTCCCAGATCGCGGTGCCTGTCTGCCCGCATTTGATGCAAAGAAGCGGCGTGTTGAAATCCTCGGCCAGGCGGTCCAGCTTCTTAACTCCCCACCACCGACAGGCACTTCACCGCGTCCACGCTGGCCGGCAGGGTGATGATATGCGTCAGGCCCAGTGAATCGGACTCGATCCGCAATTCGGCGTTCAGTGATTTCGCCAGCGCGTGAATGAGCTTGAACCCCACGCCCCTGGCATTTTCCTCTTCGGACAGGCCGACGCCGTCATCGGCAATAACGATGGTCACCCGCCCGTTGGCGCCCCGTTCGCAGCGGATTTCCAGTTGAACCGGCAGGCCGGTCGGATGCGCATGCTTGAGCGCATTGATCATCACCTCGTTGATCAGAAGGCCGAGATATTGCGCCTGCTCGGGCAAAAGGCGGCAATCCGCCATCCATTTGTGCGCGAAGTACATCCGTTCGCTCAAACCCAGCGACGAAACCAGCGAGGCGCACAAATCCACCAGATAGTCGGAAAGGAAGATGCTCTCGACACTAGACTGTTCGGAGAGGCAACGGTGCAGGCGGCTAACGCTGACCAGCTTGCCGCTGGTCGCCACCAGCATCTCTTTCGCCGCCGCGCGCGACAGGACCTCGGGGCCCTTGTCGATCCCGACCATCTGGCTGCGCACCATGGCCGTCAACAATGCCAGGTGATTGGAAATGCGATGATTGGCTTCGCGCAGCATGTCGCCCGTGGGGGCCGGTATCTTGGTTTCGGAAACGAGATTGATGGAGCTCATGGCGAGTCCTTCCTGAAGGCCATTGGCCTAGGCCATCCTGGCTTCACTTTCAATAAGAACATAATGATATCAATGAGTTATATACTAATTGTGTGCCGTTGGGGGGTTCGGCGGATTTGGTATGTTCGGCGGCTTTTCCTCCTTGGTTCCACTTGACGCTTTTTACGCCTATAGCTACTAATGAGTAAGTGGTGGCTATTGATCAAAATGAGGGAAACAACCATGGGTGAGCTGGAGCGGGGCCAACGCCTGCAAATCATGCTTACGGTTGAAGAGCTTGAGGCCTTGGACGGTTGGCGCTTCGCCCGCCGCATGCCCAGCCGTGCGTCGGCCGTGCGCGAGCTGTTGAAACGAGGTTTGGCCGCCGAAGGCTTCATGCGCGCCGAACAGGGCAAATCCTCCGGCGATTACGGCATGCTGATGGCCAAACCGGATGAAGATGGCACGGCAGCGAAATAGGGCTACGGCAAGCTTTCGCGGCTCATTCTGAAGACTATCTCCGTGGCTCGCGCCGGCGTCACGGCGAGACCGCAGTGGCGGCGGCAATCGCGGTCTGCCTGCGGCGGAACATCATCAGCGCCAGCAGCGCCGCCAGCACCGGCGGAATGGCCAGCCCGCACACCACTTCCCAGCCATAGCGCATCAGGATATCGCCCGAGAGGAACGAGCCGACCGCGACGCTGCCGAACACCAGGAAATCGTTGAGCGACTGGACCCGCGCCCGCTCATGCGGCCCATGGGTCTTCAAGACCATCGACGATGCGCCGGTGAAGCCGAAATTCCAGCCCAGCCCCAGGAACACCAGCGACGCGGTGAAATGGAAGATGTCGGTGCCGGTCAGGCCGAACAAGGCCGCCACCACGATCAGCCCCAGCCCGATGCCGGTGATGGGCCCCGCGCCGAAGCGCGAAATCAGCCGCCCGGTGAAGAAGCTGGGCGCATACATGGCGATCACATGCCACTGGATCACTTCGTCGGCGGCGGATTGGCGGTGCCCGTGCAGATGCATGGCCAAGGGCGCCGAGGTCATCAGGAAATTCATCAAGAGATAGGTGATGATCCCGCACATGGCGGCCGCGATGAACATGGGCTGCTTCAAGATCTCGCCCAACGGCCTGCCGCGCTCCGCATCGTGCGGGCGCATCGGCGGCAGCTTGATGCCGCTCAAGACCGCAGCGGACAGAAGGGCTGCCACGGCGCTGGCGATATAGGTGCCGACGAAGATGTGGTTCGCCACCAGATTCATGGTGACATTGACCAGCTGGCCGCCCACCACGCCCGCCGCCACGCCGCCGGCCAAGACCGTCGCCAGCGCGCGGGGCCGAAGCGGTTCGATCACGCATTCGGCCGCGGCAAAGCGGAAGGTCAGGACCACCGCCGCATAGACGCCGCCGCAGAACGTCGCCACGCAGAACAGGATGAAATCGTTGCGGGCGATGGCGAACGCGCCCAGCAATCCGGCCAGCACGCCGAACATGTTGCCCAAGAGGAACACGGTGCGACGGCCGTAACGCTCGGCGATCATGCCGGCGGGCAGCGTGGACGACGCCATTCCCACCACCAGCACCGAAATCGGCAGGGTCGCCAGCACCGGATCGGGCGCCATGCCCTCGCCGATCACCGAACCGGTCGCATAGATCACGGTCGAGTTCGCGCCCGCCAGGGCCTGCGCCACCATCAGGCGCCACACCGAGTCCCGCCCCGCGCCCGGCATCAGATCTTGCCGCATTCCCTGCCCCATAAAGCCCCTTCAGCCGTTCATTCATGAAAATCGAGGGCCGCACCCCAGGCAAATCGCGGCGGCCACGCCGGAATCGCCCTCGTGTGACCGGCCTCGGTTAAGACCTATTTGGGATCGTAGGTCCCCACGCCGCAGACATCCCCGCCGGCCTTGGCGAAATAAGACACTTTGGGTTCGATCAACTGGGATTGCGGGTTGAGCCACGAATAATGGAGTTCGCCCTCGCCATTCTTGTTGGCGACTTCCCAGCCTGCCTCGCCCACGGACTTGCCCGAGGAGTCTTTGATCATATCGGCGGATTGACCGACGAACTGATGGAATTCGCCGTCCGCCACCAATTTGTGATCGGGGCCGATGCAAAAGACATAAAGGTCGCGGTCGGAAAAAGGCGGTTTTTTCTGATTGAAATCCGCCAGCGCCTTGTCGCGGCCATTGGCCTCGTAATAGGCGACAGCCTTGCGAAGCATCTCCTTGGCTTCCGCCGGGGTGGCATGCGCGGCGGATGTCGCGGCCAAGGCCGGGCTCGCCATCAGGGTCAGGGAGAGACAGAGCAGGATGGACTTTGTCATCGAAAATCCGCGGATTTGTTGGCGTATCGAGTTTATAGCGCGTTTCACCTATGCCGCCAAATCCGGCGTTGATGTCAGCTCCGCCATCACGGGACCGTGTTCAGCCGGTCGTCGTGAAACAGGTCATGGATGATGGCGCGCGGCCAATGACGGCCAAGCGGATTTTTATTTGGCGAATTTATTTGCATGCCCGGTTTGGGGAACAACGACGGCGCGCGGCGAATATTCCGCTCTTTCATGCGCTTGCCGGGTTTCGCCGCCTTTTCAGCTTAGCCTGTCTTTACTCATTTGCGCCATATCCAAGGATCGCGAGCGGGCGTAGGAATTAGAAGCAGGGGTACCAAGCCATGCGCTATTTCTTCCACATCAACAACGGTTCGCAGACTGCGGAAGACGAAGAAGGAATAGAGTTGCCGACCTTCCTGGCCGCGCTCATGGAAGGCGAAAAGATCGTCCACGATTTGTTGAGCGATGCCGAAACCAGCGACCTGCGCGGCGGCGCGCTGCAGATCGTCAGCTCGGGCGGATTATTGTTCGTCACCTTGCCGATCACCCCGCCCGCCTTGGCGATCTAGTCCGCCGGTTATTCCGCCGGCATTCCGGCCGGCTGGGATGGGCGCCTCAGCCCGGCAAACCATTGCCCCACGCGATCCATGTAAATGATAGATCACCGGCGTGATGTAGAGCGTCAGGACCTGCGAGAACAGCAAGCCGCCCGCCACGCAAAGTCCCAGCGGCCGGCGGGATTCCGCACCCGCGCCCAGGCCCAGCGCGATGGGCAGCGTGCCCATCATCGCCGCCATGGTGGTCATCATGATCGGGCGGAAACGGATCTTGGCCGCTTCCAGGATGGCCTGCTCCGGCGGGATATTGTCGCTGCGCTGACGGCTGAGGGCGAAGTCGATCATCATGATGGCGTTCTTCTTGACGATGCCGATCAGCATGATCATGCCGACAAAGGCGTAAAGCGTCAGCGGCAGGCCGACCAGGAACAGGATCAGCAGCGCACCCATCGCCGCCGAAGGCAGGCCCGACAGGATGGTGAGCGGGTGGATCAGGCTTTCATAAAGAATGCCCAGGATGATGTAGACCACGATCATGGCGACGCAGGAGCAGCATGCCCATATTCTGGGTGGATTGCTGGAAGGCCGCGGCGGTGCCCTGGAAGCTGCCCTGGATGGTGTCGGGCACGCCGATATCGCGCGGTGGCCCGGTTGATCGCGGAGACCGCGTCGCTGAGGGTATAGCCCTTGTTCAGGTCGAAGGAGACGGTGACGGACGGCACCTCGCCGGAATGATTGATGCTGAGCGGCTGGGTGCTCGTTGGTCACGGTGGTGACCGCCGACAGCGGCACCAGCGAGCCCGCGCTGGACGTGACATAAAGCCGGTCCAGGTAGCCGGGCTTTCTCCTGGAATTGCGGCAGACAGCTCCAGCATCACCTCATACTGGTTGGCCGGCCGGTTGATCTGGGAGATCTGCTGGCCGCCAAAGGCGTCGCCCAGCGCGGTTTCGATGTTCGCGGCGGGCACACCCAAGGCCGCGGCGCGGTCGCGGTCGATCGCGACATGCACCGAGGGCATCGCCGCATCCAGGTCGCTGTTGACGCCGACAAAGGCGGGCAGGTCCTTCAGATAGTCCACCAGCTGGTCGGAATAGATTCTTGAGCTGGTCCAGGTCGGTGCCCTGCATGGTGTACTGATAGGTCGAACGGCCGCCGCGCCCGCCGATGCTGATCGTGGGCGGGTTGGCGACGAAGACATTGATGCCGGGAAAGCGCGAAAGTTTGACGCGCAGTTCGCGGGCGACTTCGTCGGCGCTGAGCTTGCGGTTCTTCGCCAGCGGGATCACGCGCATGATGCCCTGGTTGCTGCCGGCGGCGCCATTCTGGCTGGGCATCTGCACCATGGCATCGACGACATTGGGGTCGGCATCCAGCACTTTGCCCACCTCATCCAGATAGGTGTACATCTGCTTGAAAGAGGTGCCGTTGGCGGCCTGGATCTGGCCGGTGAGGCGGCCCTGATCGTCGGTGGGCAGGAAGTCTTGCTGCATGATCATGAACAGGCCGACGCTGGCCAGGATGCTGGCGAAGAACAGGCCCAGAATGACGGGCGGTGATTGACCGCCCAGTCAGCGAACGGTTATAGCCGTTCTGGACGGCGTTGAAGGTATTTTCGCTCCAGCGATAGAAGGCGTTATGCGCCTGGCCATGCTCATCCTTCAGCAGATAGGCGCACAGCATCGGCGTCAGCGTCACCGAGATGATGCCGGAGAAGGCGATGGCGATGATGATCGTGATGGCGAATTCGTGCAGCAGCCGGCCGACAATGCCGCCCATGAACACCACGGGGATGAACACCGCCGCCAGCGACACGGTCATGGACAGGATGGTAAAGCCGATCTCGCCGGAGCCCTTCATGGCGGCGTCATAGGGCTTTTCGCCATGCTCGATATGGCGGACGATGTTCTCCAGCATCACGATGGCGTCATCGACCACGAAGCCCACCGACAGCGTCAGCGCCATCAGCGAGAGATTGTCGAGATTGTAACCCATCGCCGCCATGCCGGCGAAGGTGGCGATCACCGCGATGGGCAGCGCCAGCGAGGGAATCAGGGTCGCCGAGACGCGGCGCAGGAAGATGAAGATCACGCCCACCACCATCAGGCCGGCGATCAGCAGCGTGATCTGCACGTCATTGACCGAGGCGTTGATCACGTCGCTCTGGTCGTACAGAATCTTCAATTGCACGGATTTGGGCAGGCCCGCCTCGAAACTGGGCAGGATGGCCTTGATCTTGTCGATCACCTCGACGGTGTTGGAGCCGGGCTGGCGGTTGATCGCCAGCGCGATGCCCTTCTTTGCCATGCAGCCAGGTGCCGCCCATGCCGCTTTCCTGGCCGTCCAGCACCGTGGCGACATCGCCCAGCCGCACCGGCGCGCCATTGCGATAGGCGATCACCTGATTGCGGAAATCCGCGGCGTTGTTGAGCTGGCCGGTGGCCAGGATGGAGGCCGCCTGGCGCACGCCATTGATCGAGCCGGTGGACTGGTTGACATTGGCCTGGGCGACAGCGCTGGCGAGCTGGTCGATGCCGATCTGCGCGCCGCCAGCGCGTCGGGATCGACCTGGATGCGCACGCCATATTTGCCCTGGCCGAACACCTGAATCTGCGCCACGCCGTCGATGGTGGAGATTTGGCGCGCCAGCAGGGTCTCGGCATATTCGTCCAGGTCGTTCAGCGCCATCGTGTCGGAGAACATCGAGATGTACATGATCGGCTGGTCGTTGGGATTGACCTTGCGGAAGCTGGGCGGGCGCGGCATCGCCTTGGGCAACTGGCCCAGCGCGCGCGCTGATCGCCGCCTGCACGTCCTGGGCGGCGATGTCGATGTTGCGGTCCAGCGAGAACTGGATGGTGATATTGGTCGAGCCGATCGAGCTGGACGAGCTCATCTGGTCGATGCCGGGAATGGTGGAGAACTGGTTCTCCAGCGGCGCGGCGACGCCCGAGGCCATGGTGACGGGATCGGCGCCCGGCAACTGGGCGCTGACGCTGACGGTGGGAAAGTCCACATTGGGCAGGTCGGAAACCGGCAGGGTGAAATAGCCGAACATTCCGAAAATCACCAAGGCCGCCATGACCAAGGTGGTCATGATCGGCCGCTCGATGAAGATGCGGGACATATTCATGATGCTTTGCCTCCGCGCGCGCGCGCCACGCGCGCCCCTTGCGCCCTCTTCTGCCGCCGGCCGGCCGGTTCGCCAGGCGCTGGATCACGACCTTGCTGCCGGGCACCACGCGCAGGCCGCCATCGGTGACCACATTGTCGCCGGCCTTGAGATTCGCCCTTGACCGCCATGTCCGTGCCGTTGTCGAACTGGACCGACACCGGCACCATTTCGACCACGCCCTCGTTCACGCGATAGACATAGGTGCCGTTCGGGCCGTTGATCACGGCGACGCGCGGCACCACGATGGCGCCCGGAATGTCGTCCAGCTGAACGGTGACGTCCACCAGCTGGCCCGGCACCAGGGCCGCGTCTTCGTTGGCGAAGTGGCGCGCAGTTCGATGGTGCCGGCTGCTGCTCACCGCATTGCTGACGAAATCCACCGGCGCGGTCAGCTTTTTGTCGGCGCCGGCGTCGTGCATGGTGACGGCGGCGATGAGCTTGCCTTCCTTGGCGCGCTGCCTGGATGGCCGGCAGGTCGGACTGCGGCAGGTCGAAGGAAACCTTGATCGGCTTGATCTGGGCTAATGGTGACCAGCGGCGCGGCGGGGCCGTTGACCGAAGACCAGATTGCCCGGCTGCAGCAGGATCGGCCCGGTCTTGCCGTCCACCGGCGAGCGGATCTCGGTAGAATTCCAGATTGAGGCGGGCGGCCTCGACATTGGCCTCGTCGGCTTCGACCAGCGCCGCGTATCGACCTCACGTGGCGAGCGAGTCGATCGCGACCTGCTGGGTCGATATCGCGTTCTGACCGCGCGCAGCGACTGGCATAGCGCTTCAGTCGGCGCTGTGCGCTGGTCCAGCGCGCCCTGGTCCTTGGCAAACTGGCCCTTGGCCTGGGCAAGCGCGGCCTGATAGGGACGCGGATCGATCTGGAACAGAAGATCGCCCGTCTTCACCATCTGGCCTTCCCTGAAATAGATCCTGGTGAGCTGGCCCTGGACGCGCGGAATGACCGAAACGGTGGTCGGCGACATCACCGTGCCGATGGTGTCCTTGACCACCGCCATGTCGCGTTGCTGGGCGGCCACCACCTGCACCGGCACCACCGGGGTGCGGCGGGGACCGGCCTGGTTGCCGCTATGGGTCCACCAGTAAAAGGCGGCAAGCACCAGGATCAACGCGCCGCCGCCAATGAGATAGCGGCGATAAGACCGGATGGTCCCGTCCTGGCGGCGAGCCAGGCCTTCGATGCTGCGCGGGCTCGGTTGAATAGTCATAGGCCCCCCTGGCGAGCCGGATCAGGCCCGCCTTAATGCTGTTTTCGTGGTGCTCCGCGCCGCATGTCATCGAGCGCCCCCGCCCGCAGTCCATACGGTCACCACCGATATCATTAGCGAATTTTCAGATTTAATTCTGTCGCAAATTGTCTTGGTGCTTTCGTGGTGCTTCCGTTGCGGAAGGAAAAAAACACCACCGAAAATTCTTGAAGCAGCCATTGCCCAAAAACACAGCAGCGGAAGTGGTACGGATTAGGCATCGGCCGGCTGAGCAAGGGTGTTCTTTCGGCTGCTTTCGACTGCTTTCGCCCGCTTGTCGTTCGGTCCCGCCGCCGCGGGCGTAATGCCCTACGCCGTCGCGGCGGGTCCCGGCGAGCAGCTCAGCGGCGTTGTGATGGCAGCAGCCACGCCAATGCCGAGATGCACGGCGCCATGTCGAAGCTCGACGTAAACCTTGATCGCAAGTCTCAACGATTGCAGGCGCGTCTCCGCACCGGGAGGTTCAACGCGCCCGGAAAAGCGCTATTGTCCGCATCAACCAGAGGTCATCCGGGGATATCGGGGAAAGCTGGCCAACAGCGCCTGAGAGGCGACAACATAATCGGGAGGAGCACCATGAAAAACACGGCATTGAAGGTTTTGCTTACGGCGGCGGTTCTGACTCCGGTGGCGGTCTATGCCCAGCCAAGGCCGGGAAATCCGACGACCGCTACGGTCATCACCAAGGAAGAGATCGCCAAAATCAGCGCCACGGAACAGTCCCAGCGGACCCGTGATGAGAATGCCAAGGTTGTCGATATCGGCGACGGCTGGAGCATGGAGTTGGGCATCATTCATCGCGCTTCCACCCGCAATCCGCCGCGCCGCCGCCTGCCGCCAACGCGGCAGCGGCGGCCGCAGCGCACCCCGTGCGGAACGCAAATGGCAAATCCGCCGGCGGATGCCATCCGGGCGCCATCACGCATGACAATCAGACCGAGGGCTATTACATCGTCTCCGGCGGCGGCACGGCGTTCATTGACGGCCCTGTTGTCAATGGCCGGCACAGCACGGCCAACCCCGATGGCGGACCGAACGGTCCGGGCTGCGGCGGCCTGGCGGTTGGCGCACACAAAATCGAGTTGAAGGTCGGTGACGTGCTGATCGTTCCGCCGGGCGTGATCCATGGCTGGGCCGATATTCCCGATCATGTGGACTATCTCAGCTTCCGTCCATCGCATGGCGTGATGAAGAATGGCTGGGTGAATCCCACCATCGCATCGAAGTAACGCTTTCGGCGTTCTGCCTGCGTCACGCAAAGATCATGTGGCGCAGGCAGCATCCGCATGTTTAGAGCCAAGTTGAGAAAGCGTGCCCTTTTCGCTGTTTTCGCCGGTTTGCTGCCCGGTCCTGTGGCCGCGGCGGAAATTCCCTACGCCGTCGCGGTAGGCTCCAACGAGCAGCTGAGCGGCGTCGTGTATGTGGACGATTTGTCTGGCGATGTGGCGTCCGCCAAGGGCGCGGCTTCAGGTGCCGTGACCGGGGACTATGCGTTGGACGCCAGCAGCGCCGACGCCGAATTGCACGGCGCCACAGCGAAGCTCGATGTGTATCTGGATCGCAAGTCCCGGCAATTGCGGGCGCGCCTCGATGCCTGTCCGGCAAGCCTGGACAATTGCTCTCCCGGCAATTGGGTTACCCTCTGGGAGCAGTAATCTCCGGCGCGCGCGTCGCTATCGGCTCAGAACAATATGGGTGGCATGCTCGCTCGCCTGATGTTCGGTGACGCGAAAGCCGAGCGCCGGCAGATCGATTCCGGCGAACATCGCTTCGCCTTGCCCGATAATGACGGGGGAGAAGGCGAAATGCAGCTCGTCGATCAGCCCCGCCCGCAGATATTGGCGCACGGTCTCGACGCCGCCGCCAATCTTCACGTCGCGATCCTTGGCGGCGCGTTTGGCTTGGTCCAGCGCCGCCTCGATACCCTCGGTCACGAAGATGAAGGTCGTGCCGCCTTCCATCTCGATGGGATCGCGCGGATGGTGCGTGAGGACAAAGGTCGGCGCGTGGTAGGGCGGATTGTTGCCCCACCAGCCTTTCCAGCTCTCGTCCGGCCCCTCGCCCGGCCAGGGCCCGCGGATCGGCCCGAACATGTTGCGGCCGAGTATGAACGCGCCGAACCCTGCCATCGAACGCTGTGCGTAGGCATCGTCAATGCCGTCCGAGCCGCCCTTCTTGCCGATCATGGCCTGGAACATGCGCGTGCCGAACATCCACTGGTGCAGGGTCCGCCCGCCCTTGCCGAGCGGATCTTCAAGACTCTGCTCGGGCCCCGCTCCAAACCCATCGAGCGAAACCGAAAAGCCTCCAACGCGCACTTTCGTCATACCACCCTCCTCCAGTCAGGACTGCGTGACATGATTTGATTAAGCTAATTCATGGCCTTGCGCGACCCCATAGCTCAGCAGGGTTCGAGGTGCGACCAAGTCCCGAGAACGGGCGGCGCGTCCAAGCGCGCTCGCGCCGGACTTCCAATTGGCCTCTGTTTGCTGACGTGGTTGGTGTTATTGGCGCCCGCCTTCGCAGGCCCGCCCTACATTACCGACGATCCCGAGCCGGTCGAGCTGGGTCACTGGGAAGTTTATGGCTTCTCCTATGGTGGCAACGGCCATGGCGCAACCAGCGGATTGGGGCCCAGCCTGGAAGTGAATTACGGCGCGGCGAAAGGATTGCAGCTGCATTTCATTGGCGGCTTTGCCTATGACGACGTGCCGGGCGGTGGCCTCCAGATGGGCGTGAGCGACACCGAGTTGGGCGCCAAACTGCGCTTCGTCGATCCAGACAAGGACGACTGGTATCCGCAAGTGGGCATCTTCCCCCTGGTCGAGATACCTACCGGCAACGCCAAGCGCGGATTGGGCGCGGGCGAGTGGCAGGAGTTCCTGCCGCTCTGGCTGCAGAAGGATTGGGGCGATTGGACGAGCTATGGCGGCGGCGGCTACTGGATCAATCCCGGCCCCGGCAATCGCGATTACTGGTTCTTCGGCTGGCTGTTGCAGAAGAAGATCACCGAGGAACTGACGCTGGGCGGCGAACTCTTCCACCAGACGGCAAATACCATGGACGGGCACGCCTCCAGCGGATTCAATCTCGGCGCACAATACGACTTCACCGACCACGACCATCTTCTATTCTCAGCCGGGCGTGGGGGCGTGCTCTATTCGGTGGATGCGGCGGCGACGGGTTATCCCACCACCTATTACATCGCCTATCAGTGGACGAGTTAGGGCCTTGCGTTTGGAGACAAAAAGTGGGCAAAAAACTCCGAAGCGACCCCGTAGCTCAGCCGGATAGAGCATCGGTTTCCTAATAATAAAAACAGGTGTTTCAGCCTGTTCGCCCCTGTTTCACCTGTTCGTCGGACCCTTTGTAAACCTGGATTTCAGGTTACAGGTCGTTTCAGGCGCGCTCGGGCAGTTACGCAGTTTCTGTGCCCCATGTGTGCCCCAAACGTGCCCCAGCCGGGAAAGCGAGCCGACCTGCGGTGACGTTCAAAGGAGGCCTGAAACCGTGGCGAATCCCTCATTGACCGACAACTTCATCAAGGCGCTAACTGCGCCGGCTGGCAAGCGTATTGAGATATTTGACCAGAAGATTAGCGGCTTGGTTCTACGCGTTTCCGGACAGGGTCGAAAGACGTGGGTGTTGCGCTACCGGACCGACAACGGCCGCCAACCCCGTTTCACAATTGGCACCTATCCAGCCCTGAAACTAGCCGACGCCCGCGACGAGGCGCTGAAGCTGCTAGCCCAGGCCAAGATCGGCGACGACCCTGCCTCAGAACGCCGCAAGACCCGGCAGTCTGTCCAGAACGCCCCTGTGCGGTGCTTCGGGGAACTATTCGAGGCGTATATCGACGCTAGCCGAAAGGGCCACTGGAAGCCCAAGAAGAAGCAGAAACGCGAGAGAACGATCACCGGTGAAGAGTGGGCCTATGGGCGCTATCTAAAAGCTAAGCTCCATCGTCTCCCAATCGAGGAAATACAACGCTCCACAGTTAAGAAGCTGCTCCGCGATATGATGGATAAAGGTATTACTGCGCAGACGATCCAAGCCCAAGCGGTGATTCGACAGACGTTCGCATTTGGCATAGCCGAATATGATGACTTGATCGCTTTTAACCCGGCTACCGGCTTCGGCGTCATTGGAACAACTAAGGCGCGGACGCGAGTGCTTACCGACACCGAACTGAAGGAGTTTTGGGGTGCGATCGTCAAACCTCCAATGCTCCCCCCAGATAAGAACGGAGACATCAAGCCCGTAGACCTGACGCGGGCAATGGGAATAGCGCTTCAACTCGCAATTCTCCTATTGGTACGAGCAAATGAGGTTGGTGGCATGCGGGTTGACGAACTCAACTTTGAGACCAGAACCTGGCTGATCCCAGGCAACCGAATGAAAGCGGGGTTGCCGCATTTGGTGCCACTGCCGGAGAAAGCCATCGAATTGATTTAAGAAGCTCTGGCACTGCGGCCAAGCCAAAAGCTTGAGCATGTCTTCCCTTCGCCGCGCTGGCATGTGGAGAATAAGGGCTTTCGGCCAGATAGTATCTATCATGCCATGATCGAACTATTCACCGCCAAGAAAATCAAACATGCCACGCCGCACGATCTACGGCGGACCGGCTCGACGGCTCTAACCTCAGAGCGTATCGGGGTTGCGCCATTCATTCGTTCGAAGGTGCTAGGCCATAGAAGCGACGCGGGTGGCGGATCGGCCGTCAGCATGAAGCACTACGATACAAACGAATACATTTCTGATAAGCGCGAAGCGCTTACATTGTGGCAGGACCTTGTGTTGGAAATCGTTGGCGAGAAGCCAATTTCTCGCAAACATCGGGCAGCGGCAGTCGAGTTTAAAACTACGGGCCGACCGTTTCGTCGGAAAACGGGGAGCAACGGAAGACGTTCAGCCGCTGCGTAGCCGAAGGGCCAGGCTACCGCTCACTTAATGCCGAGGTGCTGCCGGTAAGAGGCGCTCTCGCTGCTTGGCGGCGTCGCGGTCGGATCGCAACCTAGGACGGCTCAATATTTTATAAAACGGAGCTGTTTCAAAAGGCAGTGTCAGACTGTAGGCGGCAAATTGCCACCGCGTTTCAGCAGGAAACGACCTCATCGAGGCGAATAAAATGTCGGAATTAGGTAGCAACGTTCCAAGGATTTTTTGCGGGTATAGTAGAACTTGCGGGGATTTCGCGGGATAATCCGGTATGCCAAACCCGTTCATGGAAAAATTCGGAAGCAAGGCCATCCGCAAGGGTGGAACATTTTGGTTTTCCCCCGTTGACGCCATTGGCGTGATCGAAGTGGCTAAGGCCCAAAAGGTGAGCGTCCAGGGCGTTGAAGGTGCTTTTTCTCGGTCCAACTTCTACGCAGCCATCCTTAGAGGATAGCTGGGACTACACGATAGGTTCCTATCCCTACGTTTCGGATCGGTACGCCCACGCGATTGAGTTCATCAAAACCCGAGAGAACAAGGGCCTACATTTCGACGTGACCGTGCGTAATGTAATCCCCTGACATGACCAATAGGATGCTGTCGAAGGACTAGCCCAAGCTCGGCAGGGCATGGGACTGAATGAAAGATGGCGCGATCACGTCCTTGCGCCTGTACCCGACCAACTCCGAATAGAACTCGTCGAAATACCGCGCCAGCAGCGCGTCCATGGCTTCCGGCGTCGCTTCCGTTAGCGGCTGCACCCGCCGAAAGGCTTCCTCGAAGATCGGACCGCTGTTGAAGCCGCTGGGATTGCGCGGAATTCCACATGGGCGTGCTGAATGCCTTTGATCCCGCACTCTACAGTGTAGGGCAACGGCGTCTGAAAGACCTTCTGCGCCACTTGGACGTAATTGTTAAGCGTCTGCACATAGAGCTTTTCCATGAGTACGGCGGGAACGACCGTGACTTTGCGGGCGAGATTGTTACCCTGCGGCACCAAGGTGATCTCCTCG
This sequence comes from uncultured Alphaproteobacteria bacterium, assembly GCA_963766265.1. GTDB lineage: Bacteria > Pseudomonadota > Alphaproteobacteria > Micropepsales > Micropepsaceae > Rhizomicrobium. Next base: position 660,039 of record CAVXYX010000004.1, on the reverse strand, counting down.
AACACAGTGCTGTTCATCCCCCACAACTCGCCCGAAGTAAATCCCTGGGTGAAACTCGTAATTTCCTTTGGCTGTGCCTCGACATAATACATCGCGCCGCATTTGTTGCGCACCGCCGTGCCGCTCCAGCGCTCCGACATGGGTAGGATGCGAGCTTGTTTGAAGATGTCCCACAGCTGCGGCGTTCCCAGAGGCGTGATGTTACCCGGTGGAATCAGGCGCAAATAGATGAAGCGCTGCGTGTTGAATTGGTACTGCTCATGGCCGCTCGCGCCCATATGCGTGAGTACCTCGTCCAGCCCCATAAACGTAATGCTCCGCCGAGATTGGCAGCGGCCGTGGCATGACGGCGTGCCCAAGAGAGTGAATGTTGATTGTCTCGATATGCTGCGCAGCGATGCCGCCGGACTGGTTCACCGACACGAGAAGGCGCGCCCCGAAGGAAGCCTCTTCCTCCGTCAACCGGGCTACCGAGGCCTGGTGTCGCGCCTTCATCGCCTGCAGCTGTTCCGCCGGATGTGTCTTCACATCGCCATCGATAAGGCGGTGGTGATTGGCGCACAGCAGAATGAGATTGTCCTCGCCATGCCGCTCGGCGTTGGTCTGGACCGCGTCATAGCGGGAGCCAAGCGGGCTCGCCGCCCTGATATGGCAGATCGCGCCGACCATGACGCCGTCCTGCACGATCCTCACCCGGCAGTCGGGGAAGGCGCAGAGATTGCCCGACTGCGCGTAGAGCCGTTTCACAGTCGCGTCGGTCGGCGCGGAGGGGTCCTTTGCCGTCATCGCAATGCCTTTCGGCGCGGCCCGGGGTTTATGCGCATGGTTCGAGTCATGGGTTCAATGTTCGATGAAGTCATCGATGGCCGCGCGCGCCTCAGCCAACGCGCCCATTCCGAGATTGAGGGCGCCGTCGCCCTTGAACGTGGTCCGGTCGATCCGGGGAAGCTTCTCGACGAACCCCTCCCGGCTCGTCCAGGCCGATCCGCAATTGGATTTCCCACTGCGTTTTTGCCTCGAGATCGAGCAATCGCCCCTGGATGGTAAAGCCCCTGTAGGTTTCAAGATCAGCATAGTCAGGCGTCAAATGCAGCGTCATCGGGTCATAGGCCCTGGAGGGGTGCAGGACCGATTATTCCATCGAAGCGGCCCGAGTCTCGCTGCTACTGCGAGAAAAGTCCCCGTCTGGGGATGTCAGCCTACCGGCGCGAGCCGAACATTCGGCGGCTCATCGGGCGGCAGGCTGGAAAACACTTGCAACAGCCCCTCCAGACGCTCTGTCCGGCCCTCGCCGGGAAACGCCCGTATAAACGGGTCCATCGCCCAGACCAGAGCGAGACATGCGGATTTGAGGGTTTCCACCAGGCCCATAAGGTCCGGGCCTTCCTTGAACCCGGCAAAGCGCTGCGCCGCGTCATATTCCATCTCGCGATGGAGCGCGTTGATCGTGGTGTGGGTGCCGTCCGACGAGAGCAGCCGGTAGAGCGTGTTGTACAGATCCTTGCCGGGCTTGCCCGCCACCTGCTCCCACTTGATCGGTTTGACCGGCTCGCCAGCCGCCTCCCGCGCGTTAACGTCCTGGACCGTTTCTTTCATCTGCGCGATCTGCTCTGGTGTGTTTAACGCGAGATAGTCCGGGTCGCCCAGGATCACATTGGCCGTCTTACGCTGCTCGTGATGGTGCGCGCCGATCAACACCTTCACGAACTCCGCGTCGTTCGCGAGCGCAGTGAGCGCGATCGCCCCTTCCGTAGCGCGCCGGATAACGCCCCTGGCGTCCGCTACCAGGCCTTTGCGCGCCAGCAGCACGGCCGCCTGAAAAGATTTGTGCGCGCGCACAAACAGCACCGAAATTGTGACGCGCTGATTATCGTCACGCGCCACTTCATGGTCGCGGATCAGGTCCAGCGCGAAGTGATTTATCGTATCGGCGAAATCGAACCATTGCTTGTATTCCGAGATCTGCATCACGGCCCTCTGGAATTCCGCCAGCGGCGAGAAAATCCATCGGTCTGAAACGTGGACGCGGGCGCCTGTTTGCGCCGCCCAAACCAACGTCGCCATAGCCACGCCAGCATTCAGGATTCCGATTCTGCCGCCGGCCGCCGCAGCCGGTCGGCCGCGACATGCTTGATATAGTAGGTTTTCTTGGCGCGCGCGCCCACGCCTTCCAACAGCCGCATGATGTCGAATATGTCGATATATTGGAGCGTGCATCTGCGGCCCTGCATGCCCCCGCGCACGACCATGCCGCACAACCGGTTGGCGGTGACATCAAACACCGGCGCGCCGCTGACCCCGACCACGCTCCCGATCTCGTCGTTGCCGAACTCGCCATAAGCCGTCCGCAGGATCGGGTCCGAGGTTGCCGGCTTCACATCCCGCAGGCGCAATTGGCAATAGCCCATCCGGATGTCGGGGGGATCAAAGACCGTCTTGTCCTTCAGCACACCGGGAATGAACAGTTCATGGCCTTCTTGCGCCGTGGCCACCGTTCCATCGTCAATGACGAATTCCGATCCCTTGAAGAAATCCTTGGGAATATCCTCTGCGAACTCTACCAGGCAGATGTCTTCAATATCGGTTCCGACCGCGCCGTCTCTGGGGGAAGACGGATAGACCACGCCTTCGACAGGCGCGGGCTTGCTGCCCTTTTGCGCCTGCTTTTCCTGGGTGATGAACAGCCGGCCTTTCGGGAAGTCTTGGAACACATGCCGGCAGGTCAGGGCATAGCTGCACCCCTGGAAGGAGATGAGGAACAGCGTGCCACCATGGGTCGCATAGAGGAAATCGTCCAAGTCCGTCTGAAAGAAGACCGGCCTTATGGCCTCCGAGATGCCGGGCACGGCGAGGATGCTATTGGGCTGCGCGCTGGGCCGTGATCCGGCGCTGGCCATCAGGAATTTGCGAAGTGAAAGCACAGAGCGACCACCCCACTTGGCAATCACGCCGCTTTTACGGCATGCGCGCGAATATTTACCCCAAGACGCTTACGGACAACGCCAAAAATTGCAGCCAGATTGTCCATGCTGGGGTTGCCTCGCTCTGACAGCATCCGGTGGAGGCTCTTGCTGGGCGTCTTGGTCTCAACTGCGAGTGCTTCGAAACCTACCGACGCGTTTATAAGGTCACGTAAGATTAAGCGGGCCGCGTGCGGATCGCCATTCAGGAACAGCGTCGCCGCCTCATCAAGAAGCGCTTTGGCGAAAGCACGGTCGCGCGCCACGCGCGCGCTAACCGTTTCCTTAAAATCCCGTGTCAGTGCCATCTTGCTACCTCTTGCCTTTAGGCCGGGATTTTGCCCCAGCCGCCTTCCGAGCCTTGTATTCGGCGAACAAATTCTTCGCCCGTTCGATGTCCGTTTGCTGACGTTTCTTGGTGCCGCCAACCAGCAGGATAATTAGGGCGTCGCCATCCTTGCCCAGATAAAGCCGATAACCTGGCCCCCAATCGATCCGGTATTCCCCGATTGTCCCAATCCATTTGACATTCGAGGTATTGCCCATTTCCAATCGCAGTGTCGCAGTTGCGACCTTGGCGGCGGCTTGGGCGTCGAGGTCGTCAAACCACTCCTTAAACGGATTGGACCCGTCCTCCCGGATATATTCAACAACCTTGATTACCATCATATAGTAACCTATACGTTACCGTCAAGACCACTTCCGGTCTTGGTTTAAGAAACCAATACTCTATCTTGGCAAGCTATAAATCAGCGCATTTGAAAAGGCGAATGACCAAATTTGATGACTTGCCGCTTCGTGGACAAAGTCACGACGTCGAAGACAAAGCGATGGTCGCTTTCGAGAAGCGCCTTCAGGAAAGCGGCGTATTCATCCACCAAGGGTCCGATCGCAAGGATTACGGAACCGACTGCCAAGTCGAGGTTGTCGATAATGGCGCCGTTACCAACGCTAGGGTACACGTTCAGCTCAAGGGCACGGAGAAGGCGCTCAACGCTGACGGCTCGCTCAGCGTTGAGGTCCGCCGCACAAATCTCAACTACCTGCTGATGCAGGACTACAGTTTCTATGCCTGTTACCACGTCCCGTCAGGTTCGCTACGCTTCTGCTCCGTCGCCAGCGTTCTTCGAAAATACGAGCATAGTGGCAAGGCCTGGACAGACCAGGAAACGCTGACAGTCTCCTTCAACGAAGAGCTGACAGTTGAACGCCTTCAACAGATCGCAGGCATAGTGCGGACGGGTGCCAAAACGTCGCGTGACCGCAGAATTCAGCAGTGGAGCGCACCTCCGGAGGATGCATCCAAGGCGATCCTGCGCGCTCCCCCAGATGTCCATGTCCCTGAGAATCCGGCGGTGGCCAAACAAATCCTCCACCAGCTCCTGGAAAAAGGTGCGGACGACGTTATCAGCGCAAGCTTCGAGAAGTTTGAGGCCGTGCTGGGTGCCGGGAACGACGCCATGGCAATCGCGTACATGGCCGAAATCAACCTCGGCATGGCGGGTCAGAGCCAGTTCCCGGAGCGAATCGAGTCCGCTGTCGCCTTTTTCCAATCAAAGGTCGGGAAATCTGGCTTCCAGCCAGGAGGCCTCCACTACACCATCGGCAACGCTTTCTCCGCGCTTCGTGACGAGGAACAAGCAAAGCTCTCCTATGAAGCGGCACTCTCCGATCCGGACGCCGATGATGCGCCGGAGTTCGCGGCTCAGGTCCATAAGAATCTCGGAACCAGCTTGGAACGATTGGGCGACCAAGACCAGGCGATCGAACACTACCGTAAGGCTTTGGAGCTGAAATCCTGATCTTCCTGAGGGGCACAACGCTCTGGCTAACCACTACATCCGCCTCGGCCGCTTTGAGGAGGGCCTCGCCCACCTAGACCGGATCGTGTTCGCGGAGCGAAGCCAAGGCAAAACGTCGGCGGTGATGGGGTGGCGGGCGAACGTTCTATTCAACCTCGGCGACGGCCGCGCGGCCTTCAGGGAAATCAACACGCTGGTCGCCCAAGCCGACAGTGCAGAGTGGATCTGGCCGTGGTGCGCGCGATTGGTGGCGAGCTTCGGCCGTATGACTATGGAGAACGCTACGCAGGCACTCGCGTTTTGGCAGCGTTATGTGCGGGCCTACCCAAACCACTCGGCAGGCCGGCGAGAGCTTCTTCTCACCACCTTTTTCCTTCGTGCTGAGGGCCACGATGTCGGCAGGACCTATGCCGACTTCCTCGACGAATTTGATCGTCACATTGCGCATGTCGATGTGGAGGACGCCGCCTTGCCATGGGACCGCTTGGGTCACTGGGCGCAAGATGAAGGGAATTGGGTGGAAGCCGAGCGCTGTTTCGGTAAAGCCTACGAATTAGAGGGTGGCCACTACGGCTATTGCCTGGGAACCGCGCTCAACTTCCTTGGCAAGTATGAAGAGAGCCTGCCAATACTATTAAACCAAGCAAAGCTTCACCAACCCGACGCTATGAGCTGGTTACAAGTCGCGGTAGCGCATGAAAATCTTGGAAACACGCCTGAAGCGATCCAGGCTTACGAGCAGGCGCTCGTTCTCGATCCTAACTACGCGCTAGCTATGTTCGATCTCGGCGGCACCTATTGGAATAGTGGCGATTTTGGAGAGGCGTCTAGGGTTTGGAAGGCCGCGGTGATCCGTTTCCCCGACCACGAACTGGCCGCCAAAGTTAGGTTGGAATTTCCTCATTTACTCTGACTTGCCTTCGAGTAGGCCAGTTAGAGCTGAGCTGGCGACCCCGGGAAGACTTCGAACTTCCGGCCCCAAGTTTAGGAAACTTGTGCTCTATCCTGCTGAGCTACGGGGTCACCTTGCGGCCATGAATACAGCGCGACCCGGCGTAGGAAAAGCCCGACAGAGGGCGGCAGAGGCCGTTTCCAGACGCATTCCTGACGAATTGTGCCCCAGCTGTGCCCCACCGCGTGGTTGGCGGCATGTTTTGGACCTGATATCCCGTATTTGTTGGCTTTTTGGGTCGTCCATTGACACCGAGCATCGGTTTCCTAAACCGAGGGCCGGAAGTTCGAGTTTTCCCGGGGTCGCCAGTTAATTCAATTGCTTAGGTCAGCGACAACCCGCTTCGAAGCCACCGATGCGACACTGGTGGGACAGTTAGAAACAAGCCCGACGCCCCGGTTGCGGCGATGAGAAAAATGGGGCGGTCATGGCTAATATCTTTAGGCGCACTAGTAAGAAGACCGGCGTTGTCTCGTACCAAGTGAAAATCCGCATTCGCGGACAATTTGAAACGGCGACCTTTGAGCGCAAGGCCGATGCTCAAACCTGGGCACGGCAGACGGAAGCGGACATCGTGGCGCGTCGTCACTTCGGCGCCAGCAAGCGCCACACAGTGGCCGAACTGCTAGACCGCTATGAGACCGCCGAACTGCCTAAACTCAAGTCAGCGGCGACCGTAAAGCCCCGGTTAACCTTCTGGCGCCGCCAGCACGCCAAAACATTGCTGTCTGACCTAACCCCGGACGTAATTGCAAAGACCCGGGACAAGCTCAAGGCAACCCCCAAACGGCACGGCGGTGGCGCGCGGTCAGCCGCAGACGTCAACCGAATGCTTGCCGTGCTTTCAAGTGTCTGTGGGTATGCAGTGACCGAATTGCAATGGCTAGAGCGCAATCCAATTGAAAGAGTGAAGAAGGGAACAGAAAGCAAAGGCCGCGTTCGTTATCTCGATGAAAATGAATTGAAACGCTTCCTGAAAGCCTGTCGCGAAAGCGATAACTCAAGTCTTTATCTCGCGGTGCTGTTGTCCCTGACAACTGGTGGTCGTCAATCTGAAATTATGGGCCTTTGTTGGAAGCAGGTTGATCTAAAGAACCGCAGGGCAACTTTGTATGAAACAAAGAATGGTGGCCAGCGCGTTTTGGGACTTGTAAGCGAAGTACCAGAATTGCTCGAAAGGCTAAACAAAGTCAGAAACATCAAAGATGATCGGTTGTTTCCGCCGAAGTTCGGTAGCAAATCGCCATTTCTGGATTTGCGTCGATCGTTTTCAATTGCGATTAAGAAAGCTGAGTTGAAAGATTTTAGATGGCATGACCTACGCCATACCGCAGCCAGCTATATGGCGATGAATGGAACAACTCTTTTGGAGATTTCGAAACTTTTAGGTCACCGGACGACTGCAATGGTTTCGCGGTATTCTCATCTGGCGGACGATCACGTTGTCGGAATTGGTGACAGGCTTGCCGAAAGCCTCGGCATAGGCAAGCGATAGCCCCACACTACCAACCTGACACGAACTAGGCGCTTATCCATTTGGATAGCGAGTGTTGATAACCGCGAGATTATCCCTTTTCATTTTCTGCGAACAATACGTCTTGTCTTGGTGGAAGCGACCGAGACAGCAGGAAATGAAAACAGAACAGACCGCAACGCCGATACCGGCAGGGTTACCCAGACTTTACACGGTCAAAAAAGCTGCCGATATTTTCGCCAGCGCTGGGAAGAGCGCCAACGCGATTTGGGCGGATATCTTCAAAGCCGAAGACCGAACTAATTCGCGCGGCGATAAAATCTATGGCAACGGCCTTGCAGCAACCGGCGCGGTGATCCGCCGAGGCCGCAAAGTGCTTATCGACGTGGACTTGTATGCCGCATGGCTGGCGGGGCGCACGCCCTCACAGCAAACGGAAATGAGCTAATCCGCGATGAACAGCGCTCCCAATGCTGCCGCGCGTCCCGTTTCAGCTTTAGGTAAGTTCGAGAACATGCCGCCCGAATTACGGGCCTTGGGGCAATGGGTGTTGTGGCGGCGCGAGTGGCGTCGGAATGAACTCCGGAACATTTAGAAAAGCCCACAAAAGTACCGTACGCCATTAACGGTCGGAAAGCTTCAACAACCGATCCCGCAACTTTCGTTGTCCCTCATGCTCCCCTCCCCAAGACGGACACAACCTAGCCTAGCAATGCCGGGCATTGTTAGAGGCTAGCCGCCCCCACCCTCTTCAAAACGGGCCATGGTAGCGGGCCACGGGCCACCCCTAAGGGGTGTGGCCCCGGCTGGCCCGTTAATACTTCCATGCAACGGCCCGGTAACGGGCCAATGTCCCGGTTTTGTCCCCCGAACCAGGGGCTTGGCACCGTTTGAATTTCTCTGACATTGCGGGGTGTTGGGCGGAGGCTGATCGGACGGCGATTATCCAGGACTGGACAGCGAATAACGTCCTAGCCTCCTCCCCGCTGGAATGTGGTCCTATTGGACCGCCGGGGAGGGCTGCGTGCCAAAAAAATTCACAGTCACAGATTTAGTATTAGGGGCATACATCCTATCGGGGAGCGCGCTTTACGCGTGGGCTTTTCCGGTGATGTGGTGGCATGGGTTAATTGCCACCATCTTGCTTTCAGCGATGGCAGCCTATCTATGCATCTACTATGAGCGCATCGCGCATTGGCATTTAAAATATCGCGCTTCGAGCGCGATAATTTGCGTCGTGATTGTTCTTGCGACTTGCGGAGCTCAGACCTGGGAAGCCTATGCAAGCCGTGGAGACAACCTAAGAGCCAATTTTCTCTTCCCGAACATTTTCCAACTGGGCGGTCCCGATCTTGATATGAATGCGACCATCGTAAATGACGGGGGGCATAGTGAGGTCATACAAGAAATCGGCGTTATTGAAGTCCAGTCTCAAGTCGATAAAAACGGGCAAGAGCCTGACCCCGCCAAAATATGCGAAAATTGGCCAGTACAAAGCGTAGCATTCCAAAGCCTGCCCGCTTCATTTGGTCGGCATCAGAGATTGGGAAATGGCGATGTGGCATTTTACCAGCCTATTTCCTACGCGATGAATGGTCCGGCGACGCTCCCGCACGCTTTTTCAATTTCGCCCCATTCGACCGTGGTAATTCCCATGAAATTCACGATGGACGTCGTAGATAAAACACGCAATCTTGTTGTGATTTGTCCAGCCGTCCGCGTGATCGACTCATCGGACCAGATGAATAGCGTGGTTTGTCGGGGCGCGTTCTCGCAGAGCGGTGTAAGGGGAAAGCCTGTCACGACAACGGGGAACGCCTATATCAAAGGCGCGGTAATCCTTCCTGCGTCTTCGAAGTGCAAAGTCAAAAACCCTTGATGGCCTCCGCCGAAATGTCAGCATTGCTGCCGCCCGCCCCCAATTGCCGTTCGCTAAAAAATGGGACACTGGCGGGACACTGCCAACCAAAAAGCAGGCATAATGGCGAATAACCGAGAATAAGGAATTCGCTAGAAGCGTCTGATTTTATTGTGCTACATCATTCGTGCTTGTTTTGCATTGTTCGCTGATTGGGTTTCCTAAACCGAGGGCCGGAAGTTCGAGTCTTCCCGGGGTCGCCAGTTAATTCAATTGCTTGGGTCAGCGACAGCCCACTTCGACGCTCCGCCTGACTACCATTCATCATGTTCTGACGAGTTGGACTTTAGTCCAATTTCGCATCCATCTCTCCCGCTGGCAGTAACTGCGCCGCTGCCGGTAATTCCGAGGGATCATGTCGCCATTTCAGAAGAGTGAAGAGTATCACATGGCTGACATGTGGCCGAGCAAGGCGCGCGAAATGCGCACGTTTCGCAATGTCGGCCAGGTTCTTTTGGACCTTGCGTCGGAGGCCGAGAAGGTCGCCCAAAATACGAGTTGGCCTGCGATTGCGCTGGAGAGGTTCAAGGCAGCACAAGTTTTCCGCGAATTGGCGGCCAAGCTGCCTGCCCGTATTGGCGACTAAACTTTCTGAATGAGCTCCGCCAGAGGAGCAGCCATCCGCATCAATGGCTGCGCCATCTCACGGCGGCTTTCATTGAGAGTTACAAACCCAGCTTGGTAATCTTCGTCCCTTCGAGCGACATGCTGCCCATCAGGCCCTTGTTGCCATAGACGAACACCTGGACCGGTTTGTTCATCGCTGCGGCACTGACTTGGCCGCCCGCACCGGCTTGGACCAACGCCACGGAAGCATCACCGCCCACGTCCCAGCCGTCGCTATTCTGGAAATTCTGCAGCGCCTCCTTTGACATGAAAACGATTGCCATCGAGCGCTGCTCGACCCCGGCCTGGAAACCGAAGGAAAGACCGCCGGTTTTGTAGTACCCGGTGGTCTTGCCCTTGATCTGGAGCGCACCGTCGCCACTTTCACCGCCGAACACAAAGCCCGCCTTGGTGATCGAGGGAAACACCAGAACGCCCACCGCCTTCTTTACGGCCTCCTGCGATCCGGGCACCCGCCCATAGAGGCTGGTGAGAGCGGCAGAGACACCGCTGTCGATCTCGGCCCGTCTGCTCGCATCGTCAGCCCTGGCCACATTTGCGGTTCCCGGCATAAGACCGACGAAGCAAATCAACACCAACATGGCTTGAATGACGCGATGCATTTGACCCTCCAGCTCTTGGCTGGGGAGTGGTGTGGGCCCTCGCGGCCAAACCGCAAATTGGACCTTCGTCCAACTGTTTGGAAATACGCCTGAAGGCACAACAAGCTTTGGTGCGTTCCGAAGTGCCGGAGCGCAGCATAGTGTAGGCCGGAGGGGGCGGGCTGATGACCCGAAATCCGTCGCTCCCTCTCGGCTGCCTATTCCGGTCAATTGGTTCCGTGCGCCAAGTGGCGCCGCCGGATTGCCCAACGCCAATGTGGAATTGGACTTTGGTCCAACTCAGCAGCCATCGCGCGCTGCTGATAAAGAGTGAGCATCTTCTTCGTCGCGGATGGTGCCAGGTATGATTGCCAAGCTCTTGTTGTCTCTCGCCATTTTGTTGATGATGTATTTCTCGCCAACTCTTATAGCGGTTGGAAGAAACGCCCATCGGGCGCGGGGTATCGCAGCCCTGAATTTGCTTCTCGGGTGGACGATTATCGGCTGGTTCGCCGCTTTTGTCTGGTCCTTGTTCGCGACAGCGCGGCAACCCTTGGCGATTGCTCCAGGCAAGACTGGCCAAACCGACCGCGACGGGTTTGCTGTCCCGGATTTCACCGGGTTTCCGGCGCATCTTTCCCACCGTTGAATATCCATCGGCGGATAATTGCGTCGCCGGCCCGCCGCCGCGAGGCATGGGACTGATCGCCAACATCTGCCGATCCTGCTAGGCTTTCGCCCGGGGGGCCCGCCATGCCGGAATACGAACTCTATTACTGGTCCGTCCCGTTCCGCGGCCAGTTCGTTCGCGCCGTTCTGGCCCATGCCGGCAAGCAATGGTCCGAGCCCGGCGACAAGGCGATCGCCAAGGCGATGGAAAAGCCGGTGAAGAAGATGCCGGTCCCGTTCATGGGACCGCCGCTCCTGATCGACCGGAAGAACAATATCGCCATCGCCCAGATGCCGGCGATCATTCTTTACCTGGGCGAGACGCTGGACCTGATGCCCGCCCTGCCCGCGCTCAGGGCCATGACGGTCAAGATCGTCAACGACGCCAACGATGTGATCGACGAACTCACCTTGGATGGCGGGCGGCTGATGTGGACGGACAAGCGCTGGAAGGAATTCCTGCCCCGCCTGAAGAAATGGATGACGCTGTGGGAAGAGACCGGCCGCCGTCACGGCCTTTCCGCCCATGCGGGCTTTCTTCTGGGCGGCGACAAGCCCGGCATCGCCGATGTGGTGACCGCCACGCTCTGGTCCACCATGACGGATCGCTTCCCCAGGCTCGGGACGATCCTTAGAAAGAGCGCGCCCATGACGGCGTCGCTTATGGACCGCGTCGCCGCTCTGCCGTCGCTTGCCCGGCTGGCCAGGAAAGCGCGCGAAGATTATGGCGACGCCTATTGCGGCGGCCGGATCGAGAAATCCCTGCGCAAGGTGCTGGGCGCATGATGTGGATCAGGATGATCGCCGGGGCGATCCTGGCCTTTGGACTGCTGCCGGGCATGGCCAGCGCGGCCGAGATCGAAGGCCAGAACATTCTTCTTCCCGCCAAGGAACGCCAGGTGAGCGTCACCTATTTCCGCGCGCCCGGAGACGCGCCCCGTCCCTCGGTTCTGCTGCTTCACGGCGCGAGGGGATTCGACGGCCAGATTGCGGACTATGACCGCTATTGCTCCGAACTCGCCGGCAACGGCATGGATGCCTATCTGGTCTATTATTATGACGGCAACGACCGGCGCAGCATGGCCACCGGCACGGACGTTTTCATGGATCGCTACCTGGCCTGGGCCCGGCTGGTGGACGATCTCGCCGGCGACGTGCTGGCCGCAAAGCAATCCAACGGCAAAGTCGGCCTGGTGGGCTTTTCCAATGGCGGGATTCTCGCCACCGGCGCCAGCGTGCTGGACCCGCGCATCAATGCCGCCGTCATTTATTACGGCAGCATTCCCTTTCCCATCGCCGATCGCATGACGCGCTTTCCACCGCTTCTGATTCTGCATGGCGATGCCGACGCGGTCATCCCGGTGGCCCGGGGCAAGGAGCTGGCAACCATCGCCAAGGGGCTGGGAGGCTCCGCCGACCTGGTGATCTATCCCGGCATCGGGCACGGCTTTGGCGCCAGGCTGAACACCAAGGAGGCCGCCGACGCGCTGGCCCGCACCATCGGCTTCCTGACCCGGGAGCTTGACGCGCATTCGCCCTGAGCGGTGCGCTACAAAACGACGCCGCCCTCCCATTGGCCCAAAATCCGATTGCGCCGGCCCTTCTCCCGCCCCAACCTTGGGCCCGCGCCGACCCACGATTTGGTCCGTCAAAGGGACGGGTCCGGGCGTTCGGGAAGGGGCGCGATCCAGCGGAGGGCGGATCATGTTTCCCACCACACTGCGCAAGGAGATCGTGGTGCTGTTGTGCATCAAGGCATTGGTGCTCACGGCGATCTATTTTGCCTTCTTCGCGCCCGTGACGCCGCCCGAGCCCGACAAGGCCGCCCTGATGGCGCATCTCATGTCCGGAGGCTGACATGGACCTCGTCATGCTTTCGCGCCTGCAATTCGCGGTCACCGCGCTCTACCATTTCCTGTTCGTGCCGCTCACGCTGGGGCTTTCGATCCTGCTCGGCATCATGGAGACGGTCTATGTGATGACCGGCCGCACCATCTGGCGCGACATGGTGAAATTCTGGGGCATCCTGTTCGGCATCAATTTCGCCATGGGCGTCGCCACCGGCATCACCATGGAATTCCAGTTCGGCACCAACTGGGCCTATTACTCGCATTATGTCGGCGACGTGTTCGGCGCGCCGCTGGCGATCGAAGGCCTGATGGCCTTCTTCCTCGAAGCCACATTCGTCGGCCTGTTCTTCTTCGGCTGGGACCGGCTCACGAGGGTGCAGCATCTGGTTGCCACCTGGGCCCTGGCGATGGGCACCAATTTCTCCGCGCTCTGGATCCTGATCGCCAATGGCTGGATGCAGTTCCCGGTCGGCGCGCGCTTCAATGCCGACACCATGCGCATGGAAGTCACCGACTTCATGGCGGTGCTGTTCAATCCCGTGGCGCAGGCGAAGTTCGTCCACACCGTCAGCGCCGGCTATGTCACCGGCTCGATCTTCGTGCTGGCGATCAGCGCCTGGTACCTGCTGGCGGGGCGTCATGTCGAATTCGCCAAGCGCTCGATGACGGTGGCCGCCAGCTTCGGCCTGGCCTCGGCGCTTGTCGGTGGTCGTGCTGGGCGACGAGAGCGGCTACACCGCCGGCCAGAACCAGAAGATGAAGATCGCCGCCATCGAGGCGATGTGGGACACCGAGCCCGCGCCGGCCTCCTTCACCCTGGTCGGCCTTCCCGATCTTGCCGCGCCACAAGACCCGACTTCGAGATCCAGGTGCCCTGGGTGCTCGGGCCTGATCGCCACCCGCTCCGCCGACGAGCAGGTGCCCGGCATCAACGAGCTGGTGGCGGAAGCGCATGACAATATCCGCAACGGCATGATCGCTTATGACGCGCTCGATCGCCTTGCGCGCCGATCCGCGATGACGGCGCGGCGCGCGCGGCGCTCGACGCCCATGCGGCCGATCTCGGCTATGCGCTGCTGCTCAAGCATTGGCGGCCCGACGTCGCAGAACGCGACCGCCGCCGAGATCGACGCGCGCCGCCAACAGCACCATCCCCAACGTGCCGGTGCTGTTCTGGTCTTTCCGCCTCATGGTGGCGGTCGGCTTCTGGTTCATCGCCCTGTTCGCCGGCTTCTTCTGGCTCTCGGCCACAATGCAGCTCGACCGTTACCCCTGGGCCTTGAAGCTGGCCTTTTTCAGCCTGCCGCTGCCCTGGATCGCCATCGAACTGGGCTGGATCGTCGCGGAATATGGCCGCCAGCCCTGGGTGATCGAAGGCGTGCTGCCCACCTCCCTGGGCGTGTCCTCGCACCGCGGCCGGCAATGTGTTGTTCAGCCTGTTCGGCTTCGTCATCTTCTATTCGGCGCTGGCGGTGGCCGACCTCTATCTGCTGGTCAAATATATCCGGCTGGGCCCGGACGGGACATGGACCCGAAGCTGCGGCCCTCGCGGCAGCGGCGGAGTGACGCCATGAGCTACGAAACGCTTCGCGTCATCTGGTGGGCGCTGCTGGGCGTGCTGCTGATCGGCTTTGCGGTGATGGACGGGTTCGATCTCGGCACCGCGGCGCTTCTTCCCTTCGTGGCGCGCGACGACACCGAGCGGCGCATCGTCATCAACAGCGTCGGCCCGGTGTGGGAGGGAAACCAGGTCTGGTTCATCCTGGGCGGCGGCGCGATCTTCGCCGCCTGGCCGCGCTCTATGCCGCGACGTTTCTCCGGCTTCTATCTCGCGATGTTCCTGGTGCTGGCGGCGCTGATCGTCCGGCCGGTGGGCTTCAAATTCCGCAGCAAGGTCGCCGACAAGCGCTGGCGCGCCTGGTGGGACTGGACGCTGTTCGTCAGCGGCATCGTGCCGTCGCTCGTGTTCGGCGTCGCCTTCGGCAATCTCTTCCTCGGCGTGCCGTTCAATTTCGACGCCGACCTGCGCATGCAGTCCGACATCACGCTCTGGTCGCTGCTCACGCCCTTTCGCGCTCGCCTGCGGCATCACCAGCCTGGTCATGATCGTGATGCACGGCGCGGCCTGGCTGAATTTGAAATGCCGCGATGCGATCCAGGCGCGGGCGCGCCTGGCGCTGGCTTCGGCCGCGCCCGCCTTCGCTCTTCTGTTTGTCGCCATCAGGACTCTGGGCAGGATTCCTCGACGGATACGGCGTCGCCCCCGGCACCGGTCACAATGTGCCGTCGCATCCCACGGCAAGCGCCGTCCATATCGTGAACCATGGCTGGCAGGACAATTTCCATCATGCGCCGCTGCTCTGGCTCATTCCCGCCGCCGCGGTCGCCGCGACGCTTCTGGCTTGGGGTTATGCGCGCCAGCCGCTCAAGAGCTTCCTGTTTTCGGCGCTGGCCATCGTCCTCACCATCACCACCGCTGGCGTGGCGCTGTTTCCCTTCCTGCTGCCTTCTTCCGCCAATCCGGACGCAAGCCTCACGGTATGGAACGCCTCGTCCAGCAAGCTCACCTTGGAGATCATGCTGGGTGCGGTGGTCATTTTCATGCCGTGCATCGTCGCCTACACCGGTTGGGTCTATCACGTGATGCGCGGCCCGGTGACGGCGGAACGGATCAACAGCGACAACGCCTATTGAGGTCACGATGTGGTACTTTTCCTGGGTCCTGGGGCTGGGCTTCGCGGTGACGCTGGCGGTCTTGAACGCCATGTGGCTGGAGAGCCGCCACTCCCGCTGATGTGCCCGCCGGCGCGCCGGTATTGGCCCAAAGTCCCATTGCAGCAGGGGCGAGGCCGACGCGATGCTCCGCCGCGATCCTGCGCGGGAGATGTTTGCCAAGGTGGCCGCCGTCCGCCGGCATCTTCTGACTGTCGTGGCAACGCTGCCTTTCCTGATCTTGCCGGCATCGGGCTTTTCTTCTCTCCCCGAGGCCGCCCCGCCGCCTGTCGCGCCGCCTTCTGAGACCGCGCGCCTGTTGGCCGAGGCCGATGCGCAACGCCGCGCCGCCCATCCCTTCGACGCCTTGAGACTTTATTATGTGGTGCTCGACCGCGAGCCAGCCAATGCGGCGGCCAGGACCGGGGCCGCGGCGATCCTGCGCGAATTGCGCGCGCCGTTCGCTGCCGCCCGCCTGACGCCCGGGTCCTTGCCCGACGCGGACATGGCCGCGGCCGAGGTCCGCTGGGGCACGCAGGCCAATGACGAGGATCCCGCCCACCGCTTCGACGCCACCGACCGGGCGATCGCCGATCTCGAGCGGCTGATCCGCGACGCCGACAGCCAAGGCGATGCCGATCTTGCCCGCCGCCTCAGGATGGACCGGATCGTGGCGCTGCGCGACCGGGCGCGGATGGCCGAAGTGATCGCGGAGGCCGATGCCCTCAAGGCCGGCGGCCAGCCCCTGCCGCCCTATGTGCGCGAGGCGCTGGCCGACGCGCTTTTGTACCAGCGCCAGCCGAAAGCCGCGCGCGCGGAATATGACGCCGTCCTTCGCGACGATCCGGACAACCGCGATGCGAAAATCGGGCAGATCTACGCCGCGCTGGAGATGGAGGATTTCGCCTCGGCCTATGCGCTTTCCGACGCGCTTCTTGCCAACGAGCCGGTCTGGCTGGGTTTCGCGGGCGATCCCGGCCGCACCCCCAACGAAAATTACCTCGGTGCCCTGCTTCGCGCCATCGGCATGCGTTCCTTCGGCGACGAGCAGACGGAAGCCTGGGCGCGCATCGCGCCCGAGCGCGACGCGGCCCCCAGAAATCCCTTCGTCCGGGTGCAGGCGGCTTCGATCATGCAGGGGCGGGATTGGCCCCGCGCCGCGGAGCAGGAATACCGGATCGCGCTGGGCATGGCGCCAAGCCTTCTCGGCGCGCGCACCGGCGTGGCGGACGTGGAATTGGGCCGCAACGAGATAGATCAGGCCAGGGAAGACATCGCGGTGCTGGCGGCGCAGTACCCCGAAAGCACCACGGTGCAGACCCTGCAGAGCGAGCTTTCCGCCGCGACCGGCTGGCAGGTCGAGGCCGAGATCAACCCCGCCCACGAAACCGGCGGCGGCGAATTCGGCAATGCCGGCAACGAGCTGGATGCGTCGCTGACCGTCCATTCGCCCCTGATCGACGACCAATGGCGCCTGTTCGGCGCCTACGCGTTCGACAATTCCCATCCTGCGGAAGGCTATGTCGACCTCAAGCGCTACACCGCCGGCGGGCAACTGATCCTTCCCGACTTCACGGCAAGCCTGGCCGTGACCGAGAACGTCACCAAGCTGTCGCGCACCGGATTTGCCGGCACCGCCGATTGGGCGCCCAGCGATCAATTGTCCTTCGCGCTGGCCGGCGAGGTGGTTTCCAGCGAAACGCCACTGCGCGCCTTCCTCCACGGCATCAGCGCCGGACTTGGCCAGCAGCCGCTTCACTTATGTATGGGACGAGACGCACCAGGCCTCCGTCGGTCTCGGCTGGATGCCCTTCACCGACGGCAACCAGCGCGTCTCGCTCGCCGCGAGTTATGGCCGAGAAGCTCGTGGAAAGCCCACATTTCGGCTCTGACGCTCGAAGGCGAGCTTTACGGCTCGACAAACAGCATCAAGGACGCGCCCTACTACAATCCCGCGGCCGACGGCTCGGCCGCCATCACCCTTCTGGCCGAGCACACGCTGTGGCGGCGCTATGAAGACCAGTCTGGTCCAGGCCGTGACGCTCAATGGCGGCTTGTACGGCCAGCGCGATTTTCCCGGCGGCCCGATCGGCACCGCGACCTATGAGCAGCGCTGGCGTTTCGATCCCTGAACCGAGCTCGTCTATGGCGCCTCGATCGGTCAACGCCTCTATGACGGCGAATACGCGCGCGACATCGGCGGCTTTCATCACCTTGCGGGAGAAGCTCTAGATGCGCCTGCCCGTCCTGCTCCTGATCCTTTTCGTCTCCTGCGCGCCCGCCTGGGCCGACAGCTATGTGGTCGATCTCGTTCCATGACGTGGTGGATGATGAGCGCGACCTGGGACCGGACGACATCACCACCGCCCAGCTCACCGACTTCTTCGACTGGCTGGCCGGCAATGGCTGGTCGGCCGTCTCGCTCGATGACCTCGAGGCCGCGCGCATCGGGCAGAAGCCGCTGCCGCCCAACGCGATCCTGCTGACCTTCGACGACGGCTATGCCAGCCATCTACAGCCGCGTCTATCCGCTTCTGCGCGCCTATGGCTTTCATGCGCGTCTTCTTCCTGGTCGGATCATGGATGGAAGGCCGGCCCGACGGCACGGTGCGCTATGGCGACAAGGATGTTCCGCGCAACCGGTTCCTGAGCTGGGACCAGGCGCGGGAGATGGCCGCGTCCGGCCTGGCCGAATTCGGCAGCCATAGCTACGACCTGCATCGCGGCGTCCGCGGGCAATCCGCAAGGCAGCAGCCCGCCGGCCGCCGCGACCTGGGCCTATGATCCAAAGACCGGCCGGTATGAGACCGATGGCGCGCTGCAGGCCCGGGTGCTGGCGGATCTGCAGCGTTCGGCCGAACTCATGCGCCTTCGATCTCGGTCGCGCGCCCCGCGCGCTGGCCTGGCCGTTCGGCCGGACTTCCGGGCCCGCCATGGCGGCGGCACGGCAGGCTGGTTTCACCTATGTCATGGGCCTGGCTGGAGAACCGGCTGATACTTCCCGGCCACTGGATATCCAGCGTCTGTATCCAACGCAAAATCCGACTCTAAACGCGATCACGACCCCCTGCGCGTCGATTATCCCGACCCCGAGCAGAGACGCATCGCCTGCGTGAGCCTCGACAGGATAGCGGGCAGCACGCGAAGCTGAAACCGATGCCGCGCTTGGCCGAACCATTGAAGATCTCCGGCGTCTGGGTCCGAGCACGGTTCTGCTCGACCCATTTCCAGCCGGCAAAGCCGGGCGAACCCATCCGGTCGGCATGGTTCAAGAGCAGCCTGTTGCCAACCAAGAGCCGATTTCCTGGGTTTTGCGGCGTGGCAAATTCGTTCCCGCGCCGGCGTGGATGTCGTCTTGCGGATCGACTTGATGCCGCCGCAGCCAGTGTCGGAACCGAACATGTGGGCGAACTGGTGCGCGAGCTGATCCGCGCCGCGCCCGTGGACGGCATCGTCATCGATCCGCCCGGGCCGTTCCTGGCGGGCAGCTCCGACGCCGTTCCGTTCCACGCCTGGCGCGTCCGGGCCGCGCGCGACCGCATCGCCGCGGCAGCCGAAGACAGCCCGGACAACCGTCTCGCGCTTCAGGCCTGGAAGATCGCGGAAGAGGAGCGTCCCGGCCTGCGGCTGGGACATCGTGGCGTCCTTGCCATTGCCCGGCAAATGGCCCGCCCCCGGCGCCGATGTGGTGCTTCTGAAGCCCGCGGACGAAGGACTGGTGCGGCGGTTCGCGGCATGGCGAGCAGAGGCCGCCTGGATCCGGATCTGCAGCAGCAGGCTTGTGTTGCCCCTGCCGGTGGCCCAGCCCGACGACCCTGGTCGAAGAGATGCGCCAGGCGCAGGCGCTGGGCGCATCGGCTTTCGCGCTGTGCCCGGCGCCAGCCTTGCCAACCGCACCGCGTCAGCGCGGCATTTTCGATCTCGCGCGCTTCCCGCGGCTTCCTTGAGCGCGATGGCGATGGAACACGGCATCCCCTGGTATCTCGAAGCGGTCCCCATCTTCTGCTTCGGCTATCCCTTTGTGATGTCCTTCTACTGGATGATCGGCGGCCTCCTGTTCTGGCTTGGCGCCGAACGGCACTTCAACAAGCTCGACCGATCCGCCGCCGTTGGCCATCCTTCCGCCCATCAGCATCATCGTCCCCTGCTACAACGAGGCCGAGACGGCGCTGGAGACATTCGGGGCGCTGACGGCCATCGACTATCCCGATTTCGAAATCATCGCCGTCAATGATGGCAGCCGGGACAATACGGCGGAGATCCTGGATGGCCTGGCGCAAAGCATGCCCGCGGCTTCGGGTCGTCCATCTCGCCGTGAACCAGGGCAAGGCGACCGCGATGAATGTGGGCGCGCTTGCTGGCGCAACACGAACTTCTGGTCCTGATCGACGGCGACGCCCTGCTCGACCCGCATGCCCTGCGCTGGGTGGCATGGCATTTCCGCCATCCCTCTGCTGGGCGGGCTGACGGGCAATCCGCGCATCCGGAACCGCACCAGCCTTCCTGGGCCGGCTGCAAGTCGGGGAGTTCTCCTCGATCATCGGGCTGATCAAGCGCGCCCAGTCGACCTATGCCCGCATGTATACGGTGTCCGGGCGTCATCTGCGCCTTCCGCAAACGGGCCTTGCAGGAAGCCGGCTGGTGGTCGCCGCGCACCTTGACGGATGACGTGGACATCACCTGGCGCGTCCAGATTGCCGGCTGGCGCATCACCTATGCGCCCAATGTGGTTGTCTGGATCCTGATGCCGGAAACGCTGCGCGGCCTGTGGCGCCAGCGCCTCAGATGGGCGGAAGGCGGCGTCCAGATGCTGATCGACAATGCGCGTCCGATATTTTCAGGCAAAACGCCGAGCCTGTTGCCGGTCTATATCAATGCGGTGGTCAGCATTCTGTGGGCCTATTGCATCATCCTGGCCACGGGCTGGGCGTGCTGCATGCGGCAGCATGTGCCGGTTCTTGCGCAGATGCCGACCTTCTCCCTTATCCCGGGCTGGTTTGGCACTCACGCTGTGCACGATCTATCTGCTGCAGGCCAGTTTGAGCCTCTGGCTGGAAAGGCGGTTTGAGCCGCACAGCGCTGTCTTCGCTGTTCTGGGTCATCTGGTATCCGATTGCGTTCTGGATGCTGAGCGCGGCGACCGCGGCGGTCGCGCTGCCGCGCGCCGTGTTTCGCCCGCGCTCCGGGCGCACGACCTGGGTCAGCCCCGACAGGGGGCTCCGGTGACCGCCGCCCCGTTGCCCAGCCACCTGGCCGCCCATCATCCGGCAACGCCGCCCTGCCGCGCGCGATCGCTTGGCGCGACCGGATATGCACCGTAGCGATGTGGCTCTTGCTGTTATGGCTCTGCCGCATCCGCTGCACGCGCTGTGGGATGTGTTGACCCATTGGTTCGCGGGCGGGCGATTGCGGTTCACGGGCCTGCCGCCGCGATGGGAGGCGTTGGAGCCTTATTTCATCGCCATTGCCGTGTTGGCGGTCTGGGAACTGGCATGGATGGGCGTCACGCTGTGGCGCAGGGCGCATTATGCGCAGGCGCCCCAGCCCGTTCCACTCACCCTCGAAGAGGAAGCGCGCGGAGCCCATTGCACGGTGGACGATCTTATCGCCTGGCGCCGGATCAGGATCGTCACGGTCGGGTTCACCGAGAACGGCGCGCCGAAAATCGTTCCGCCCGCCGCCGACAGCTAACTTTTCTGTCACGCGCGCGCGGCCCCGTCTTTGCCGAACTTTTACACGACGCTTGCGAACACTTGACGCGGCTTTCGCCGCCTTCGCGCCTAGAGTTGTCGCATTCGCGATTGACGCGAAAGCTGATCCAAGAGGAGCGATTTCGATGCTGAAAAAATTGATCCAGGTTTCTTCCCTGGCGGGCATGCTGGCGATGGCTGCCCTTCTTCCCGCCGCCGCGAGCGAGGAAGACCTGGCCGCGCCGGCCGGGTCCTTCACCTCCGACATGGCGATCCCCGCGCGGCCCGGCCATGTCTCCTGGCAGGCCCACGCCTTCTTCCTTGGCCGCCATCATGCGTGGATGGAAGGACGTTTCGGCAACCATTTCGGATAAAAGGCCGCCAAGCGGGCGGCTCACATGGCGCAATTGGACCTTCGTCCAACAGACGGAATGGTTATTCTCTGACAAGAATTTACATGGTTCTTGGGGGGCGGTCCCTTGGAACGCATGAGGGGCCCGAGGGGGCGAAACCCCATTCAACGCACACCCTCGGACTTCTCTTTCCGGCGTTCCGATTGCGGCTTTTCCCGGGAGCAAATCTAAAGGCCCGAGGGGCGAGAAACCCGTCACCCCCGCTCCCCCTCGGGCTTTTTCCTCAATCCGCCAAGGCGATATTGACGCGCCGGTTCTGGCGCCCCTTGTTCTCGATCTTGGTCACGACCACCGGCCCGATCTCTGCGGTGTTGCGGACATGGGTGCCGCCGCAAGGCTGAAGGTCCACCCCTGCGATGTCGAGCAGCCGCACGCGGCCGAAGCCGGTCGGCGGCTTCACCGACATGGTTCGGACCAGTTCGGGACGGTCGGCCAGTTCCTCGTCACTGATCCAGCGCGGGCCGACCGCATGGCCCTCCTGGATCAACGCATTCAATTTGGCCGCGATCTCGTCCTTGTCCAGGCTGGCCGCGGCGACATCGAAATCGAGCCGCGCTTTGCCCTCGGAAATCTGCCCGCCCGTCACCGCGCCCGGTACCACGGCGCAAAGCAGATGCAGGCAGGTGTGCAGCCGCATCAGGCGATAGCGATAATCCCAGTCCAGCGCGGCGGTGAGCGGCGTGCCCGCGAGCAGCCCCGCCGCATCGCCCGCGATCACATGGATCACGCTGTTCGGCCCCTCGCCCTTGCGCGTGTCCGTCACACGGAAGACGCGGCCGTCAACCGTCTCGAGCGTGCCGCGATCGCCCGGCTGGCCGCCGCCCAGGGGATAGAAAATGGTGCGGTCGAGTTGAACCTGCCCGCCCTCGGCCGCGGCCACCACCGCTTGCGCGCTTTTGAGATACGCATCGTCGCGAAACAACAACTGGGCGCCCGCGTCCGGACTTATCGGAATTTTCCTGGAATGCTCGCGCCAAGGCTAGTGAGCAACCGTCAAATCATCAAGAGCGCGCAGCAAGGCGCGCCTAATGCTTGACGTATTGGGTTCCCGCGACCATCAGCGTCGGGACAACGGGAATATTGTCGAGGTCCCTGCCCTCATAGGGCAGATGGATCACGAAGGCCGTGCCCGGCGCGAGGTCTTCGACCCCGATCCAGCCATGATGGCCCTCGACCACCGAGCGGGCGATGGAAAGTCCCATGCCGGTGCCGTCGCGCCGCGTGGTGAAACGCGTCGAAGATCCTGTCCTTGTCGGGTTTGGCAATGCCGGGACCATTGTCCTCGATGCGGATGGTGACGCCCTTGTCATCGGACTTGCAGCGCACGACCAGGCGGCGATGCGCCGACACCTCGGTCAGCGCCTCGATCGCGTTCTGAAACAGATTTGCCAGCGCCTGCTGCATCTGCAGCCAGTTCAACGCGACCGGCTTGGGTTGATCCTCCACCGCCAGGTCTATCGCCACATTCTGGGCGCGGGCGCCGGCGGTGACCAAGGCCAGGCTGCTGCGCAACAAGGCCGGCAGGTCGGTCATGTGCTTTTCGCCGTCTTGGCGGTCGAAGATGGCGCGGGTGCTGTCGATGATGTGGTTGGCCCTTATGCCGGAGGCCGTGATCTCGTCCAGGAGCTCGGCCATCTCCTCGTTCCCGCCCGGCGGGCTTTGCCGCGCCACATGGGCGTCGAGCAGGATCACCGACAAGGGCTGGCGCAATTCATGTGCGATCGACGAGGCGATCACGTCGCGGATCAGGAACCGGTTCTCATGCTCCTGCATCTGGGCGACCAGCTGCTGCACCGTCTGGGCATAGAGCTTGTTGCTTTCCGCCAGGAGCGAGAACAGCACGAACAGGCCGGAGAGCAGGCCCATGCCGTTTCCCAGATACCAGCCCACGGTGAAACGCCCCGTCGCCAGCACCAGCAGGATGGTCTCCAGGAACATGCCCCACAAAACCAGGAGCAGCCACAAATCCAGCACCGAACGCATTTCCAGCCACACCATCGCCAGGGCGGCGGCGGCCAGGAACAGCACCGGTACGACCACGACATAGACGACCGGCGCCCATTCGGTGGGCGAGACGATCAGGTCCGGCAGCCAGGGCGCACCCGCCGTCGCCACCAAGGTCAGGATTGCAGCGGCGGCGATGGGCACGGCAAAATAAAGGCTGAGCGCGAATCCCCGGTGCGGCGATGGCGGGGCGGGCCGGGGGCCCGTCACCCGTCCCAGCCTGGCATAGGCGATGATGGCGAGCGACAGGCCGGTATGCGCGGCCAGGTAAAGCCAGATGGTGGAATTGAATTCCGCGCCCAACAGGCCATTGGGCGCGAACAGTCCGGGAAAGGTCAGGCTGCGCGCGGTCGCGGCCAGGGCGGTGAACAGATAGCCCGCCGCCAGCACGCAAAGCGGGATGGACGCCATCACCCAGCCTTGGGCGAACAACAGGGTCGCGGTGATCGCCGCCGCCATCACCAGCAGGGCCATGACGATGGGGAAGAACGCGTCCAGGTGGGGAAGCGGCAGCCGCACCAGGAACAGCCCGACGGCGAAAGCCAGCAACAGCGCCAGCGCCACGCCCGAGGCGACCCGGATTTGCATCGGGTTGGCCGGGACACGATAGAGCAGCAGCTTGGACGCCGACATCACCTCTCCCCCACGGATGGCCCATGCTAGAGGATTTGTGACACCCGGACTATGCAGGAAAGGAACACGGGCAACGCCGCCGGGATCGTTAATTCGCCATGGTTTCGGAGAATGGATTTCGCGATTGCCTGCCGAGTTGGCAGGCCGCCGCTGGTTTGGGCGAATAATCCCGATTCGGCCGGACCGGGCGGCTTTTGGTGGAAGGGCTTTTTCGCTAGAATTACGGTGCGGCAAGAACCGTTATAAATAGCCGTATATCACGGGTTTTTGCTCTCGAGATTCTTCCGGAGTGAACAAGCGATGGTCACGCTTCAGATCAATGGTCAGTCCCACACCGTGGACGCGCCCGACGACATGCCGCTGCTTTGGGTGTTGCGCGACCTGGTGGGATTGACCGGCACCAAATTCGGCTGCGGCATCGCCCAGTGCGGCGCCTGCACCGTCCATCTCGACGGCAAGGCGGTGCGCTCGTGCCTGCTTCCGGTGGGCTCGATCGGCAACCGCGCCGTCACCACCATCGAGGCGATCGGCGACACCCCCAACGGCGCGCGCATCCAGAAGGCGTGGCTGGACATCGAAGTGGTGCAATGCGGCTATTGCCAGTCGGGCCAGATCATGTCGGCCACCGCGCTTTTGAACCGCACCCCCAGTCCCGACGATTCCGACATCGACGCGGCAATGGCCGGCAACATCTGCCGCTGCGGCACCTATGTGCGAATCCGCCAGGCCATCAAGAACGCCGCCAAATCGGTCTAAGCCCCTTGGTTTGAACGAGGTCGTCCATGTCCAGCGAAGCCCTCTCGAAATTCGCCGAATCCGACAATTATGTTCGCGAGCTGATGCGCGAGGCGCGCGGCCTGCCGCCGGATCAACTCCCGCCGGTCCAACGCCGCACCTTCCTGAAGCTGGCGGGCGCCGGCGGCGCGGGCCTGGTCCTGGGCTTCTACATTCCCAATGACGCGCGCGCCGACACCGAGGTGCCGCAGACCGCGGGCGAAGCGACCAAGTCGCCGGTGATCAACGCTTTTGTCCGCATCGCCCCCGACAACACCGTCACCGTCTATTCCAAGGCGCCGGAAATCGGCCAGGGCATCAAGACCTCGTTCGGCCTGATCATCGCCGAGGAACTGGACGCCGACTGGAACCATGCATTGGTCGAGCAGGCGCCCATCAATCACCAAAGTTTATGGCTATCAGGGCGCGGGCGGTTCGACCTCGATCCCGCGCGCCTGGGACCAGCTGCGCCAGGCCGGCGCCGCCGCCAAGGCGATGCTGATCGCCGCCGCCGCGAAAAAATGGAACGTCAATCCGGCCGAGATCACCGCCCGGGATTCGCGCCTCACCCATGCAGCCAGCCAGAAGAGCGCCACCTATGGCGAGCTGGCGGCGGCCGCGGCGAAGATGCCGGTGCCCGATCCCAAGACGCTGAAACTCAAGACCCGCGCCGAATACCGCCTGCTGGGCCGGCGCCATCGCGGCGTGGACGATCCCAAAGTCGTCACCGGCAAGCCGCTGTTCGGCATCGATGTGCAACTTGCCGGACATGGTCTATTGCCAACTACACCAAATGTCCGGCGGTGGGCGGCAAGGTCAAATCCTTCAATGTGGACGAGATCAAGGCGCTTCCCGGCGTGATCGATGCCTTCGCGGTCGAAGGCACCGGCAAGCCCACCGAAGTGATGCCGGGCGTCGCCATTATCGCCAAGCACACCTGGAGCCGCCTTCCAAGCCAAGAAGAAGCTCAATGTGGATGTGGGACGAGAGCGAAGCGTCGAAGGATTCCACCAGCCAATTCTCGGCCCGCGCCAAGAAATACGCCAAGACTTTCCCCGCCAAGCCCGACAGCGATGTCGGCGACGTGGACAAGGCCTTCGCCAATGCCAGCGCAATGCCGGCAAGATCGTCGAGGCCTATTACGAATATCCCTTCGCCGCGCACGCCAACATGGAGCCGCAGAACACCACCGCCACTGGCATGACGGGGTGATGGAGATGTGGGTGCCCACCCAGCAGCCCGATCGCGGCCAGACCATGGTGATGGCGGATGCTGGACTTGCCGGACGAGAAGGTGGTGGTCCACCAGACCCGCGTCGGCGGCGGCTTCGGCCGGCAGGCTGATGAACGATTACATGCTGCGAGGCGGCGGCCATCGCGCAGAAGGTCAAGGGTCCCGGTCAAGTGCAATGGACCCGCGAAGACGATTTCGCCCATGATTTCTTCCGTCCCGCCGGCTATCACGCCTTCAAGGGCGCGATCGACAAGAACGGCAAGCTCGACGCTTGGGCCGGAGCATTTCATCACCTTCACCGCCGACGGCAAGAAACCGGCCTCGGGCGGCGACTATTCCGGTTATCTCACCTATTCGACCAAAGCGCCCAATCTGCGCCGCGGCATCACCATGATGGACCTCAAGATCCCGACCGGTCCGTGGCGCGCGCCGGGCGACAACGCCCAGGTCTTCGCCCAGCAGAGCTTCATGCATGAACTGTCGGTGGCCTCCGGGCGCGACCATGTGCAGTTCCTGCTCGACGCGGTGAACCGCGACGTGCCGGAACTGGCGCCCAAGGACACCAAGAAGGTGAATTTCAGTCCCGCCCGCGCCATCCGCCGTGATCAAGCTCTGCGCCGAGAAGGCCGGCTGGGGCAAGAAGCTGCCCAAAGGCAGCGGGCTGGGCCTGGCCTGGTGCTATTCCCATGCCGGCCATGTCGCGCAGGCGGTCGAGCTCAGCGTGGACGACAAGAAGCGCATCACCATCCATCGCGTGGTGGTGGTGGCCGATATCGGACCGGTGGTGGACATGGCGGGCTGCCGAAGCCCAGGCGCAAGGCGCCTCGGTGGACGGCTTCTCCACCGCGATGGGCTTGCAGATCCATATCGAGAAGGGCCGCATCCAGGAGCAGAACTACAATGCCTATCCGATGCTGCGCATTCCCTTCGCGCCCAGGCATGATCGAGGCCTATTTCATCCAGTCGGACAATCCGCCCACCGGCATGGGCGAACCGGCGCTTCCCGGCCATGGCGCCGGCGCATCGCCAACGCCATCTTCGCCGCCACCGGCGAACGGTTGCGCGCCATGCCGTTCCGCAATTTCGGCTATGAAGTCTGATCGCCTGGTATAGACGCGAAGCCGGCCGCCCATCAGGCGGCTGGCGCGCATCCCCTTGAACCGGCATGATGCCCGGCTTCTGGCCGAAGGTGGCGCCTGCGCGTGGCTGAGACCGGCGAACAATTGCGTTCTCCCTCGCATCCCAACTGGGTGCTGACCACCACCATCCTGGCGTCCAGCCTGTCCTTCATCGACGGCTCGGTGGTGAATGTCGGCCTGCCCGCCATCGACGCCAGCTTCCGTTCCGGGCCTGGCGGGCTGCAATGGGTGATCAATGGCTACCTCCTGCCCTTGGGCGCGCTGCTGCTTCTGGGCGGGGCGGCGGGCGACCGGTTCGGCCGCAAGCGTCTGTTGATCCTGGGCACGTCTTTGTTCGCCATCGCCTCGCTGGTGTGCGCGCTGGCGCCAAGCCTCGCCATGCTCTGGCTGGGGCGCGGCCTTCAAGGCATCGGCGCGGCGCTGCTGTTGCCGAACAGTCTTGCCATCCTTGGCGCCAGCTTCAGCGGCGAAGCAGAGGGACGCGCGATCGGCATCTGGGCCGCGATGGGCGCGGCGATGGCGGCGATCGGCCCGGTGCTGGGCGGCTGGCTGATCGACATGGTGGGCTGGCGGGCGATTTTCCTGATCAACCTGCCTCCGGCCCTGGGCGCAATCGCGCTGGCCTTGTGGTTCGTGCGCGACAGCGCCGGCGAGGATGGTCCCGCGCTCGATATGCTGGGCGGCGTGCTGGCGACGGCGGGATTGGGTTTGCTCGCCTGGGGCCTGACCGCCGGATCGGACGCCGGCTGGTCGCCGGCCGCACTTCTTCTGGTGCTCGGCGGCGCGCTGCTGCTGGCGGCGTTTGTCGGGGTCGAGTGGCGGCGGGGCGCGCGCGCGATGATGCCGCTCGCCTTGTTCGGTTCGGGAAGCTTTGTCGGCCTGACCTTGCTCACACTTCTTCTCTATGGCGCGCTGGGGGCGCTCTTGGTGCTGGTGCCGTATGTGCTGATCCGCGCCTTCGGCTTCAGCGGCACCGAAGCGGGATCGTCGCTTCTGCCGTTCGCGGTCGTCCTCGCGCTGGCCTCGCCCAAGATGGGCGCGCTGGCCGGACGGATCGGCCCGCGCCTTCCCCTGTCGGTCGGGCCGCTGGTGGTGGCGGCGGGTTTTCTTTTGATGCTGCGTGTGACGCCAGGGGCCGGCTATTGGAGGGGCTTTTTTCCCGCCATCTTGGTGATCGCCATCGGCATGACCGGCGCGGTCGCGCCCTTGACCACGGCGGTCTTGACGTCGGTGGACCGCCGCCATACCGGCTCCGCGTCCGGCTTCAACAGCGCCGCCGCGCGCATCGCGGGGATGGTGGCGACCGCGCTTTTGGGAGGCGTGCTGGCCGAGAACGGGCCTTCGCTGATCGCGGGCTTCCGCCTCACCGCCCTGGTCTGCGCCGGGGCCTGCGCGGCCGCATCGGCTTGCGTCTTCTTCCTGGTCAGGGTTCAGCGGCGGTGATGGGAACCCAAACCGTCCCCGGCAGTTATCCGTAAAGCGCCCCTCCGCTGTCGAACGGAGCCTCATGAAAGCCGCCCTGAAGCCCGAACCGAGCTTGGCCCAGGCTTATGCCCGGCTGCGCGCCGATACCGAAGCGCTGGCCAGGCCCTTGTCGGCGGAAGACTGCCAGGTCCAGTCCATGCCCGACACAAGTCCGGTGAAGTGGCACCTCGCCCATACCAGCTGGTTCTTCGAGAGTGTCATCCTGGCACAGCGCCCCGGCTAT
The DNA here is from genome assembly GCA_963766265.1 of uncultured Alphaproteobacteria bacterium. GTDB lineage: Bacteria > Pseudomonadota > Alphaproteobacteria > Micropepsales > Micropepsaceae > Rhizomicrobium. The sequence continues at coordinate 630,900 of CAVXYX010000004.1, read as the reverse complement.
CGTCCGTTCGATCCCCGCTTCGCGTATCTGTTCAATTCCTATTACGAGGCGCTGGGCCCGCGTCATCCCCGTCCCCGCCGCGGGCTGCTCACCCGTCCCGCGCTGGACGAGGTTTACGCCTATCGCGCCCATGTGGACGAGGCGATGAGGGCGGCTTGCGCCGATCCGTCATGCCACGACCTGATAGTGCTGGGCCTTCATCATGAGCAGCAGCATCAGGAGCTGATCCTCACCGACATCAAGCATGCCTTCTTCTCCAATCCGCTGCTGCCCGCCTATCGCGGGGATGAGGGCCAAGCGCATGCCGCCACGCCGCTCGACTTTATCGCCATGCCGGGCGGCGTCTCGCTGATCGGCCATGGCGGCCCCTCTTCATCGTTCGATGGTTTTGCCTTCGACAATGAAAGCCCCCGCCATCAGGTGCTGCTCAAGCCGTTCCGCATCGCCGCCCGTCCCGTCAGCAATGGCGAATACCAGGCCTTCATCGCCGATGGCGGCTATCGCCGTCCCGAGTTCTGGCTGTCGGACGGCTGGGCCAAGGTGCAGGAAGAAAATTGGCAGGCCCCGCTTTATTGGCTTGGCGACGATGCGGCCGGGGAAAGCGGTTCGGTCTTCACTTTGTCCGGGGTGCGGCCGCTCGACCCCAACGCGCCGGTCCAGCATGTGAGCTTCTACGAAGCGGCGGCCTATGCCGAATGGGCGGGCGCGCGGCTGGCCACCGAGTTCGAGTGGGAAGCGGCGGCGGCCGATGCGCGCCTCGGCCATGGCGAAGTGTGGGAATGGACGCGCTCGGCTTATGGGCCCTATCCCGGCTTCAGGCCGTTCCAGGGCGTGGCGGCGGAATACAACGGCAAATTCATGATCGGCCAGATGGTGCTGCGCGGCGGCTCGTGCGCCACCCCGCCCGGCCATGTCCGCGCCAGCTACCGCAATTTCTTCCCGCCGCAGGCGCGCTGGCAATTTTCTGGAATCCGTCTCGCGGAGGACGCATGAGCGCGCCTGCTTTATTCAATGCCCTACCGCTTCCCTACTTGAGGGCGGGGGCGCGCTGGCAATTCTCAAGAATCCGTCTTGCGGAGGACGCATGAGCGCGCCTGCTTTATTCAATGCCCTACCGCTTCCCTACTTGAGGGCGGGGGCGCGCTGGCAATTCTCAGGAATCCGTCTTGCGGAGGACGCATGAGCGCGCCTGCTTTATTCAATGCCCTACCGCTTCCCTACTTGAGGGCGGGGGCGCGCTGGCAATTCTCAGGAATCCGCTTGGCGGAGGATGCATAATGGACACGCCGCTCCTCCGCCTGCATGACAAGTCTCCCGGGCGCGAAAGCTTCGCCGGCAGTTTGATCGCGGGCCTTGCCAGGACGCCCAAGGAAATCTCCTGCAAGTATTTCTACGATGCGGCGGGCTCGTATTTGTTCGAGCGCATCTGCGAATTGCCGGAATATTACCAGACCCGCACCGAAATGGCGCTGCTCTCGCGTCATGCGGGCGAGCTGGCCGGACTGATCGGCCCGGATGTCGAGATCGTGGAATTCGGCGCGGGGTCACTGCGCAAGGTGCGCATCCTGCTCGACGCGCTCCCCGGCGTGCGGGCCTACACGCCGCTGGACATCTCCGGCGATTATCTGCGCGAGGTGGTGCGGGCGCTGGCGGCCGATTATCCCGCCCTCGCCTTGCGGCCCCTGACCCGGGATTTCACCGAAGCCCTCGACATCCCCGCGCTTGCCGGCAATCCGCGCCGGGCCGGCTTCTTCCCCGGCTCGACCATCGGCAATTTCAGGCCCGACGCGGCGATGGCGCTGCTCAGGCGCATGCGCGCCGCGCTCGATGGCGGCGGACTTCTGGTCGGCGTGGACCTGATCAAGGATCCGGCGCGGCTGCACGCCGCCTACAATGACGCGGCCGGCATCACCGCTTTGTTCAACAAGAATCTCCTGGCGCGGGCCAATCGCGAGCTGGGCGCGGATTTCGAGCCCGGCGCATTCGCCCATTACGCGCCCTACAATCCCGCTTCCCACCGCATCGAGATGTATCTGGTCAGCCTGAAACGCCAGGCCGCCAGCATCGGGGGCGCGCGCTTCGACTTCGAGCCCGGCGAGGCGGTGCATACCGAGAACAGCTACAAATACACCATCGAGAGCTTCCGCGAGATGGCGGCGCGCGCGGGCTTCAGTCCCCGCGCGGTGTGGACCGACGAGGAGCGGCTGTTCTCGCTCCATTGGCTGGAGTCGCGCTAGAAGGCATAGACGGCAAGCAGGCGCGCGCCGGTCTTGAAGAGGCCGTCATCATTGCGCGCCACCGTGTTGCCGTAAGTGAGCTTCAGGTAGAGCGCGCCGATATTGGTGCCGACACTTGCCCCCAATGCCAGCGATTGCTGGGGGTTGTTGTTGGCCACGCCATCGGTGCTGGTCTCACCGCCGCCGATATAGACCATGTCGGCGGAAACCCACCATGCCGAAATCCAGAGCCCGCACCGCATGGGCCTCGACCGTATAGAGCGGCGATTGCTGCACGCGGCTCGCGCCGGGTGGTTTATCGTTGGCGGTGAAGAAGGCCACCGTGGGCAGAAGCTCGAAGGTCAAAAGCGCGGGATCGAGGAAATTTTCGCCCAGCGAATAGGCCATGGAAGGACCGATGCGGAACGACCACCGATTGGCGCCAAGATTGATGGGCTGGCTTGCGTCATAGGCGCCGGTGGGCATCGATACTTTTCCCAACACGCCCAGCGAGAAGCCCGGCTGGTAGCGCGCATAATCCTCGGGCGACAAGGCGGGATAGCCGGTCACGCCAACCATCGCGCCGATGGTGGCGTCGCCGATGCCGCTGCTGATCCCGCCCGGCTCGCCCGCGATGGTCCCGCTCACCTTGCCGGTGGGCAGGATGGCGAAAACCGACGCCGCTTCCGGCCCGATGGCGAAATATTGGGCATAACGCAACACCAGAAGCCGCGTGTCGGTGGACGAGCCCGGGATGACGATGGACGGATCATCCCCCTGGTTGCCGTGGTTGATCACGCCGAAGACTGTCGCCAGACGCGAGCCGTCGGGCAGCAATTGATAGGTGCGCGAGCCGTCGTCCTGGGCCCAGGCGGGAGCCGGCAGCAGCATCGCGCCAAGGACAAAGGCGACAATGCGCAATCGGCGCGGCGTCATGGAACGATGCGCAGGCGTTCCAGCGCGTTCAGAACGGCCTGCACCGCCAGCCCGGCCTGAAGCAGCGCAAAGACCCAGCCGACGATCTGCAGCACGGCGAGCCGCGTGACCCGCATGATGGGCGACGCCAGCACCATGCCGATCAGGTTCGCCAGCATCATCAAGGCCAGCATCAACCACACTTCCATGCGGACGGCGCTGTTCTCGCCCGCGCGCTCCACGAAGAAGAGGATCGCCACCACGCCTCCCGGCGTGACGATGGTGGGCACCGCCAGGGGCGACAGCGCGGGCGGACCCAGCCATGTCGGCTGCGGCGGCGACACGTCCTCGGGCGGAGGGGGCGGCAACTCCGCCAGGGAGAAGCCGGTGATGGCGCGCAGCGCCGTCACGAACAGGATCAAGCCGCCGGCGATGCCCACCGCATCGGGCGAAACCTGCCATTTGCGCATCATCGCGCTTGCCACCACGGCCACGAAGGCGACCACAAGCGTGGCGTCTATGGTCGCGCGCATCGCCAGTACCGCGCGGTGGCGCCGCGATGTGTGACGCGTCAACGCGTAGAAGACGGGTATGGTCTTGAGCGGGCCGAGGGTGGTGAAGAAGATCGGCAGCATGATCTCGAGATTGAGGTCCATGGATCAGGCCATCCCGGCGACATTTTTCCAGAAATTCCTCAGGCTCTCCGTGCCGCCGAACAGCGTGGTGAAATGCGTGGAATCGACCAGCACGATGTCGGCGGCACGCTTGCCCGAAGGCGGCATCCAGAGCAGGCAGTTGAACGCGCGCTCGCCCGACGCCGTGAACGGATGGGGACGGTCGGGATCGACCGGCTGGCGCCCCAGGACATGCAGGGGGCCTTCGCCTTCCGTCAGGGCATAATGCGGCAAATGGGGATGGAAATTGAGCGAGGTGACATCCTTGAGCAGGCCCGGCCGGTCGAGATCGCGAAAGGCCTCCAACGGCGCGACATCCCTGGTGCCTTTGACCAGCGCGGGGCGCAAACCCCAGATATTCTGCACGGGAATTTTCAGCGCCGTCATCAGGGAACGGACATAGCGGGTGAAGCGCTGCTGGCGCGGCACCAGCGGGTCGCCGTGATGGAGATATTCGACCTGGCGTTGGTCGGGATCGTCGGTGAAGCCGACATCATGATGCGGCGCGAGCAGCAGGCAATTTCCTTCCTTCCCCAGCCATTCGGTGAGCGCCGCGATCTCTTCCGCCGACGCCTTCTCGGCGCTCGCCAGATGATCCAGCCCGAACACCATCAGCGTGTCGGTGTCGGCCAGGATGCGCTGGTCGATCGGGGCGCGGAAGCCGGCCTGGTCCACCCGCTGATAGATGGCGACGGGATGGCCGGTCACTTCTTCCGCGACGCGCTGGAAATCCAGCGTCGAGCGATGAAACAATTCCAGCGTGCCAGCGATCCCCTGCAGGAAATTCCAGGCGCCCCATTCCACGCCTTCATAGGCGGGCCAGGCGACGCGGCGCACTTCCGTCATGGTCGAAAAGCGATTGTCCAGTTCCGCGGAATCGCACTGGGACTCCCAGGGATAGCTCCAGGTCCAATAGATGCTCAGCCGCCTTCTGCCGCGCGTATAGGGCCTGGGCACATGGTTCTGATTGTAGGTTCGCGCCGTGGGAAGCGTTGCCATGATGTGGACCTCCGGTTTCGGGGCCTGCTCACGCGGGCGCCGTGTTCCCCAGGGCTGCGAGGTATCTGAGCCCCTTCAGTCCCGGCAGAAAGAAATAGGCGCCGCCCTTCAAGGTGGTGAAGGCCGGCAATCCCTTGATGGTCTTGCGGATGGGCCGGCGCGGAATCTTGAATTCCAGCGTGCCGTCCTGGCTGCCGCAGATGGGATCGCGCTCGTTGCCCAGCTCGTGGAAGCTCTGGTCGTTGATCCACACATTCTGGGCGAACTCGAATTGCCGGACCAGGCTGGCGCAGATGATGAAGGCGGCAATGCCCCGCTCCTGGCCATCCTCGGGCGCATCCTCGGGCAAATAGGGGCCATAGGTCGCGCCGCGGCGGATCATGCGGCGGCGGTTCATGTTGTGCGCGGTGTCGCGCGGATTCATGCGCCGCATATGCGAGCCCAGCGGCACCGCATAGCCATGCGGGTCCGTCTCCTTGTAGGTGAAATTGTTGTTGCGCTGGGGGTCGGCGCCAAGCGCGGGATCGTCCTTGTTGGGTGCGAGAGAGAGCGGCGCGCCGCTGCGCCATCGGCCCATCAATTTCGCCGCGATCAATTCCGGTTCGTCGCCTTGCGCGCGCAGGAAATCGCGGAATTTGCCCACATGCTCTTCCAGCCGGCGGTAGGCCATATAGCTGCCGTTGCGCGACAGGATCTCCGGCTCGGGCAGATCGGCGGACGATCCGTCTTCGTCGGGATAGCCCAGGATGAATTCCCCCGCCTTGAGGGCCGCGCCCGATCCGGGCGTGGGCTCTTCGCCCGATCCTTCGATCACGGGCTGGGACAGCCGGTCGCGATAACCGAAATGGTCGTGGGCATAACCGAGGGGCGGCACCGCCTTGAGGTTGAGCGAGGAAAGCACCTCGACGCCGCTCAAGCCGGCAAGCAGCTTCTGATGTTCCGCCAGGCAGCGGCTATGTTCCGCCTCGTCCCGCGCGAACAGGATGGCAATGGCATGGAGACCGGAACTGGCCAGCCCGCCTACCCAATGGTCGGGATGATTGGCCCCGGTGTCACCCAGGATTTCGGCGCGGGCGGGCATGCCCTCGCGGAATTCCGGCGGAAAACTCATCAGCGATTCCTGGCTGAGGCCGAGCGCCGCCAGCCCGTTCCAGGTGAACGCCACCGTGATCCAGCGCTTGTCCTCGGCGGCTGAGGCGCGGGCTTCGGCAACCGACTGAACCTTGTCCACGACCGCCGCCAGCCACGCCCGCCCGCTGGCCGCGTCGCGAAACGAAAGGAATTCGTAGCGCCCCGTCATCGCGGGCGCGCGGGTCAGCAGGATGTGCTGGATGTCGTCGAATTCCAGGTCCGTCAGCAGCGCCGCCATCGTCACTGCATCTGGTCGAGCATCCGCGAGAAGGCGGCCTTCAGCGTGAGCGCTTTCTTGACCTCCTCGGAACTGACGAAGGGGTACTCGCCATATTCCAGGAAGCTCGGACATTGGTGCGCGCGAACGAATTCGACGAAGGACGAAGGATTGGTCTTCCAGTCCTTCGGGAAGCCTTCCAAATTCTCGAACACCGTCGTGATTCCGGTCGCGCCGAACAGCTTGACGGCATCCTCGGTATATTTGTCGAAGTCGGTGTCGAATATGCCCTGGTACATGAAATAGGTCTCCCCGTTGACGGGGAACATGAGCCAGCGGAGATAATGCAGCTTCAAGGCGTCGAGGCAGTGAGGCTGCTCCGCGACCGCTTTTTCGATGGTCCTGGCGTGCTCATAGAATTTCTCCTCCCGGCCCGGAATGACCTTCGCCAGAATGGAGAAACCGTAGGAGGCCGGCGTCTTCGGGAAGACCGGTCCATAGCGCCCCCGTTCGATCTTGTCCGGAAAATAGCCGCCTTTCGGGATCGCCATCGCGGCTGGTTTGTTCCAAGTTTCGCTGTTTGCCGGGCTGGACATGATGTTCCTCTCAAGAAGTGAGAGCGCCAACGCGCTCCGGCGCGCGGCTCCATCAAGGCGTCGCGGCACGCTGGAGACTTTAATGAAGCGTGCGCGGCCATTCGATTGGACATAAGTCCAACTGGTTAGGCGCCGCCGCGGATGGCGGGGACGTGAAACTTCGCCTTCATTCCGGCTTGCAATGTTGCGGCAGGGTCAAGCGCGGACTAAACTTGCGGCGGGGATGGCCCTCGTGTTGGAGGACTATATGCGCTTGTCCCTGATCCCCCTCTCCGCCGCCCTGTTGATCACGTCCATGCCCTTTGCCCACGCGCAGATGGCGTATCCGCTGCCGCCCCGCGACACGACCATCGCGCCGCGCGTCGAGGACCAGCAACCGCTCAGTTGCGGGCGCTTCGCGATGGTGGTGAGCGTGCGCTGCTGGAATTTCGCAGGCCTCGCTTCGACCGGCTCCAACCTCTTCCCCAACACGGGCCGGCCCGGCCAGCAGCCGGGCAGCATTCCGCTGTTCTTCTGAGCGGGGACCTCGAAGCCCCGGAGTGACGGGCCGCGGCGGACTGAAGCGCGGCTAACGCCTGGGCTTCATCGAGAAAGCGATGCGGTCGTCCTGCCAGCGCGCGGCGATGGAAGACGCCACCGCCACGATCATGCCGAACAAAAGCGCGAACGCGGTCCATAGCGCGGTGATGCTGGCGGCGTGGCGCAGCTCGTCGGCGGCGCGCGCGCGGCGCGCCAGGGCGTCGGTGACGCGGCTCATCGCGGCGGGCGGCGAGATGCCGTCATCCGCTGCGACCACGCGCGCGATATGGGCGGTGTCCTCGTCGCCCACATCGCCCGGCGCATGCATCTGAAGAATGCGCAGGACCTCCGCCTTGTCGGCGGTCACTTGGGGCGTGTTGGGACCGGGGCCGAACATCTTGTCCCCCCAATAGCTGGAATTGATGCTGGTGGTGTCCGGACGCGCGGCGATGGCCGTGCCCATCGCGCCGATGCCGGCCGAAGCCGCCAGCAGCAGCAGGCCCGCGACCACCGCCAGCGCCCACATCACAAAGCCGTGCGCGCCGGCGCGGAATTCCTCTTCCTCGGTGTTCTCCGCTTCCGGCCCGATCAGCCGGCCCACCAGATAACCGCCCAGTGCGAAGCCGAATGCCTGCGAGGCCAGAAAATAGATCGCGCCCATGGTAAGAAAGGTGGTGGCGGTCCGGGCATGGGGCATGGGCACCAGGGCCAACCCCACGCCCGCGCCCAAAGTGAGAAGGAAGAAGGTGGTGGCAGTGGCGGCAACGGCGCCCGCGATCACCACGCCCCAGCGGAACGGATTTTCTTCTTCGGCGACGATGGCGGTGGTGTCGTCGGTGAGAATGGCGGTGCTGGTCATGGGCTTCCCTCTTCTCTTTTTTGGTCCCGGGCAGGCAGGAAACAACCGGAAGCCCGCCCGGTTCCCTTCCATGCAACGCCTCCCCCGCTTCCGCGTTAGGGGAACGCAATCACGGGGATGTCATCATGCGGTCCGGATGCCTGTGGCTCTTGGGAGTGCCGCTCCCCATTATCATCCTGCTTTGGCTGATCACCGGTCACGCCTGAGACAGGCCTGCTCCAACGGCCCTTAGCCGCAAGCGCCACCAGGCAACAAGCCCGGCGGTCTTCTGCGCCAGCGCCACCTCGATCGAAACCATGAGCGCGAGAGGACGGAGAAAGAAGGAATTGAAAGACGCACGCCAAGGCCGCGAGGCCGCCGGCGCCAGCCTTGGGCGGGGTCGGGCAGATGGCGTTTGGCGCGGTTGGTGCTGTCGCTTGTCCTGGCCGGATGAGCGCTGGTTTCGCTTATATTATGGGCAGTCTTGTTATGGATACCCTTAATTATGGGCATTCTTGTTATGGATACTCTGGCGCAGGATTTGATCCCGGCGCGACGACTGGGCTAGGCTTTGCCCCGGACAATCACGGCGGGGATACCACCATGCGAATTGCACTAGCTGTCATCGGCCTTCTGGTTCTGCTTCTGGGACTGCACTGGATCAGCGAGGGCACGGGCATTCTCGCCTATCCGCACAGCCCCTTGATGTACCTGAAGCCCACCTGGACCTATATCGGCATCGTCACCGTCCTGATCGGCGCGGGCCTGATCTGGTTCTCGCGCACGATGGGCCGGCGCAGGCGCACCGCCTGAGGCGGCCGCCATGTCGCTTCTGCCCCTGATCGTCGCGGCGGTGGCCTTTGTCGGCAGCCACTTCCTGCTCTCGCATCCCTTGCGCGGCCCCATCGCCGGCAGGGTGGGCGAGCGGGAATTCTCCGCGCTCTATTCCCTGGTGGCGCTGGGCACCTTCATCTGGCTGGTGATCGCCTATCGCGGCGCGCCACCCGCGCCGCCGCTCTGGCAAGCGGGCGACGCGCTCTGGGCCATCGTCACTTTGGTGATGCTGGTCGCCTCGATCCTGTTCACCGGCTCGCTGATCAAGAATCCGGCGCTGCCGAATCCCGGCTCGCCCGGCACGCTGCCCGCCCAGGCCAAAGGCGTGTTCGCGGTCACGCGCCATCCCATGATGTGGGGCTTTGCGCTGTGGGGGCTTTGCCATATCGCGGTCTTTCCCACCGCCCCGAACATCGTGCTTTGTCTGGGCATCGTCATTCTCGCCCTGGCTGGCGCGGCGCTGCAGGACACCAAAAAGGAAAAACTCCAGCCTCACACCTGGCCCAAATGGGAAGCCAGGACCAGCTATTGGCCCTTCGCGGCCATCGCCCAGGGCCGGGCCCGCTTCGGCGGCTTCCGCCCCCATGACTGGGCGGGCGGGTTGGTGCTGTGGTTGGCGGCGACCTGGGCGCACATCCCCGCCGCCCATATCGCGGCCGGGATCTGGCGCTGGGTTTAGGCGCGCGCTTCGCGAAGCACAGGATCAGCGCGCGTCGCTTTCCACGAAATCGCCGGAGTTGACGGGGCCGCGCGTCACCTCAACCGAGGTCGATCCATGGACGCGATGGAAATGCGAGAAGTACATCGGCAGACCCCAGTCCTTGGTGTCCTTGGGGCCTTCCATCAGGGAATAGTGCAGGTGCGGGAAAATTAAATCGCCGGCAAAGCCGATTTGGCCGATCTGTTGCCCGGCGCTCACCCGGTCGCCCGCCTTCACCCGCACGCTGCCGGGCTTCATGTGGACCAAAAGGCTGAATTCGCCATCGCCGTGATCGATCAGCACGAAATTGCCGATGTCGAGGGGGTCCTTGCCCGGCGGCAATTGCGGATGGGCAATCGCGGTCGCTTTTTCGTCCTTGTACTGATTGTCTGGAATGTCGTTGGCGGTCGCCGCCACCGTGCCTGCGCCGGGCGCATAGATGGGCTTGCCGTAGGAATACCAATTCTCAGCGTGACGCGGGTCGCCATGGTATTCCTGCCCCTCGGGGCCGGTATAGATGAAGTCGGCGGCGAATTCGTTGGAATTGGCCACGATGCCCATCGCCTTCACCTTGGGATTGCCGAACGGCACGCGCAGATGATGGGCGTAGAAGTCATGGCCCTCCCACACGAATACCTTGCCTTTCAGCGGCAGCGTGAGCGGCGTTTTGGTGTCATAGACGCGTGGCGCGACCGAGGTTTCGACCTGGTAATCGCAATCGTCGGGCAGGCGATGGAGATTCTTCTCGCGTTCCGCATCATTGCCTTCGCGCTGCAGGCAGAAGGAAAAAATCAGCCGGTCCAGCGGCAGCCCGGCCTCGAACTGCGGAAAGGGGTTGAACACGTCCAGGCCTTGGCCGGGCGCCATCAGCTGGTTGCCGATCACCGCGATCGAGGGCGCGAAGGCATCGGTGTTGAGGGCGCGGCGCAGGACCAGGGCGCCGGCTGGGTCATGGACGCTGACTTCCAGCTTGGCGATGCGCAGGGTGAGATCGCTCTGATTGCGCACCACCATGTCGAAATTGACGAAATTCTGCCCGTTGCGGCTTTCGACAATGGGATGTTCCGGCATGGGCGTGACGGCAATGACGGGCGCGGCTTGGGCCACCAGGGCCGACAACGGCAAACATGATAATCCCAGGATCCAATGTTTCATCGTGATGGCAGCCTCACTCGTATCTCAACGCGTGAACGGGATTGGCGCGCGCCACATGGGCGGCATGCACGATCACGGTCGCCCAGGCGATCACCAGCGCCGCCGCCCCTGCCCCCACGAAATAAAGTGGGCTGAGCGGGATGCGATAGGCATAGCTCTCCAGCCAGCCACGCAGATAGAAATAGGCCGCAGGCCAGGCGATGACATTCGCCGCCAGCACCGGAATCGAGAACTGCCAGAGCAACAGGCCGACAATGTCCCTGGTCCGTGCGCCGAAGACTTTCCGCACTCCGATTTCCCGGGTGCGGCGCTCCGTCGAGAAGGCGGCAAGCCCGAACAAGCCCAAACAGGCGATGGAGATGGCGATGCCGACGAACAGGTTGAAGATCGTCCCCTGCCGCTCATCGGTCTGGAAATCCTTCTCGAAATTGGCGTCGAGAAATTGGCGGCTGATGGCGAAAGAGGGTGAAAACCGGTGCCAGGTGTGGTCCAGGGCGGCAAGACCTTGCGCTACGCCCCCGGCCTGCACGCGCACGGAAACCCATTCGGCCTCCCCTGGATCATAGTCATAGTAGGTTGGCTGGACTTCCTCCTTATCGCCCTTGAGCTTGACGTTCGCCGTGACGCCCACGATCGTGACGCGCTCCTTATAAGCCGTCTGCAAATTGTCGCCGCGGTACATGAAGAAACTTTTTCCCAGCGCGCTTTCCGGCGAATAGCCAAACCGCCGCGCCGCGGCCTCGTTGATAAGAATGTTATGTGCCGCCCCGTGCCGCCTCACATCCTCGCCGTGCGCCTCGGAAAGCAGGCGGCCGCTCAGCAGACGAATGCGGTAAAGCGAGAAGAAATTCTGCCCGGTCGAAAGCCTGCGTATCAGGCTGTTGCCCGGCACGCCCGGGAATTCAATTGTGGTGTTGCTGGTATTCCCGGAAAAAGGAACGTCGCCCGACCAGGCGGCGCCTCTCAGCGCCGGCTCCGCGTTCAGCGCGCGCGTGAGGCTCTGGATGGCGCCAGTCGTCATGCTGCCTGCATACACCACCACGATTCCTTCCTTGTCCAGGCCAAGATCGATCGAGCGCGCGAAGGAGATCTGCGCGAACACCACCAGGGCGGCGATGCCCAGCCCGATCGAGACCGCGAATTGCGTCACCACCAGCACGGTGCGCGCCAGGCCCGAGCCGGAATGCCAGGTTGGGTTGGCGCGCAGCACGCTGGCGGGCCGAAAGCCCGACAGCACCAATGCCGGATAAAAGCCCGCGGTCAGCCCGGCCAGGACGGCAAGACCGAACAGCGCCAGAAGAAGCGGCCATTCGGAAAGATAATCGAGCGTGATCGGCTTGCCCGCGATGCGGTCGAAAGCGGGAAGCAAAATCTCGGTCAGGGCCAGCGCGAACACAAGAGCGATCAAGGCGGTCAAGACCAACTCGCCCAGGAACTGCACCATCAATTGCGCGCGCCTGGCGCCCAACACCTTGCGCAAGCTGATTTCCTGGGCTCGCATCATGGCGCGCGCCGTGGCGAGATTGGTGAAGTTGAAGCAGGCCACCAGCAGGATCAGGATGGCAATGGTGACGAAGCCATAAACAGTGGTCCAATTCCCCGGCGGCGTCATGCTGCCATAGCGGTCGGTCGAAAGGTGATCGTCGCGGAACGGCGTCAGCCGGTAATCCAGGACCTGGCTCCCGCTCTGGTGAATGCCCTGTTTTTTTGCAGGATTGAAGCTGCGGTCCACCAGGGCCCGGATCTTGATCAAAACCTGCTTGGGATCGGCGTTCGGCGCGAGCTCGACATAGCCGAAGCCGCTGGACGAGAACCAGTCCGCCTTTCTTTGCGGGGGCATGGGATCGGCGGCGGAAGTGTTGGGAATGAACACGTCATTCGAAAGCTGGGTATTGTGCGGAAGGTCCCGCATGATGCCCGTCACGATCACCAATGCTTCGCGGATGGGGCAATCTGGAACGTCCCACTCGCACCCCCCCACCACATGCAGCATCTTTCCCATCGCATGGCTGGTGCCGAAATATTTGCGGGCCGCGCTTTCGGAGATCACGGCGGTTTCAGGTTGTGCAAAAAGGGTGGAGCGGTCGCCCGCAACCAGCGGAAGCCGGACTACACGGAAGAAATTGGCGCTGACGACGTTGACCGGGTCGAAGAACTGGCGATTGCCCGCCGTCACGGTCATTTGGCGCACCTCAAGATGGACCGCCGCCTTGACTTCGGGAATCTGGGCCTGCATCGCGTCGACCGCTGGGAACACCGACGAGGTCGTGATGTTCGAGGGCTGCCCGGGAACCCGGAACGTGGCTTCCGCGCGATAAAGATTTTCCGTCCCCGGAATCCATTTGTCGTAGGAAAGCTCGTCGCGCACGAACAGGATGATGAAGATCGCGCAGGCGAGACCCACCGTCAGCCCGGCGATATTGATGAAGCTGTAGAGCTTGTGGCGGGTGAAATTGCGCAGCGCCGTGATCAGGTAATTGTGAAACATCGCCAGCCTCACTCGTATCTCAATGCATGGATGGGATTGGCGCGCGCGACATGGGCGGCATGCACGATCACGGTCGCCCAGGCGATCACCAGTGCCGCCGCCCCTGTGCCCACAAAATAAAGCGGGCTCAGCGGGATGCGATAGGCATAGCTCTCGAGCCAGTCACGCAGATAGTAGTAGGCGACCGGCCAGGCGATCAGATTGGCGATCAGGACCGGAATCGAGAACTGCCAGAGCAGCATAAGGATGATATCCCTGGTTCGCGCCCCGAAGGTCTTGCGCAGGCCGATCTCCCTGGTCCGCCGCTCGGTCGAGAACGCCGCCAGCCCGAACAGGCCCAGCGCGGCTATAAAAATGGCGATGCCCACAAACAAACCGAAGATCGTTCCTTGCCGCTCGTCGGCCTGGAACTGCTTGTTGTAGTCGTCATCCAGGAAATGCCACTGGAGCGCGACCGACGGGGCGTATGCGCCCCAGATGTGCTCGATGAACGCCATGGCCTCTTGCACCCGGCCATTGCGGATGCGGACGGAAAGATTGGAATCGTCCCTCGACCAGTAGGCATAAACGGTGCTGCTGGCTGGGCTGCCGGGGCCATCGTCCTTGATATCCGCCACCACGCCCGCGATGTTCACCCGCGCAGACCAAAGGATGATGGTCTTCCCCACCGCCTGCCCAGGCGTAAAGCCCAGCCTGCGCGCGGCGCTCTCGTTGATCAGCACATTGCCGGGTGAACTCAGTTTCCCGCTTATCAACTCGGACGGATCGACCGCATCGCTGGCGCGCTGCTCCGACAATAACCGCCCGGACAGAAGTTTGATGTCATAGACATGCATATATTCCGGGCTCGACGGCAACAGGACGAACAACTCGCTTGTTGGACTGCCGGGCAGACGCACGGGCCAATTGTTGTGACCATGGCTGAGAGGCGTCGCTTGGGAGAAGGCCGCATCCGAAATGGCCGGGCTGGCGCGGAGTGCGAGCGCCAGGCTTTGCCCGGCTTTGGCGGGCAACGCTCCGGTATTGAGCACCACGATTCCATCGTGCTGAAAGCCAAGATCGATGCTCCGCGCGAACGAGATCTGGGCAAAGATCACCAGCGCCGCGATGCCAAGCCCGATTGACACCGCGAATTGCAGCACCACCAGGGCGGTGCGGGTGAGGCCCGCGCCCTGGTTGTTGGCACCGCTCGCGCGCAACGCCATCGCCGGCCGAAAACCGGACAGCACCAAGGCGGGATAGATGCCGCTCAACAGCCCGGTGAGAAGCCCGATGCCCAGGACGAATAACGCTAACGGCCAATCCGCCAGATAGTGAAACGCGATAGGCATACCCAGAAAGCGGTCGAAAGCCGGCAGCAGCATCTCGCTCAAGGCCAGCGCCAGGACCAGCGCGATCAGGGCGATGAGCATCGACTCGCCCAGGAACTGGACCATCACCTGTCGCCGCGTCGCGCCCACCACCTTGCGCAAGCTGATCTCGCGGGCGCGGATCATCGCCCGTGCTGTGGCGAGATTGGTGAAATTGAAGCAGGCCAACAACAGGATCAGCACGCCGATGGCGCTGAAGCCATAGACGATCGCCCAGCCTCCCGGCGGCGTCATGCCGCCATACCGGTCGGTCGAAAGATGATCGTCCAGGAAGGGCGTGAGATGCGGAATCAAAACCTGGCTTCCCTTGAGCTTGATGTTCATCTCCTTGGCCGGATCGACCAGGCGGTCGAACATCGCGCTGGTCTTCCTGATGACCGATGCCGGATCGGCGCCCGGCGCCAGCCGACATAACCCCAGCCGCTGGTCCAGCCCCAGTTGGTTCTCAGTTCGTGTGTAAATGGCGCGATGTCCGAAACATTGGGCATCAGCAAATCGGCCATCAGCTGGGTATTGTGCGGCAAATCATGCAGGATTCCCGTCACGGTCAGAGCCTGGCGCTTGATCTGGCAATTCTGGTCCGACGCGTCGCAATAGGACGCGCTCATGATCAGGGTCTTGCCCAGCGCCGGAGCGTCGCCGAAATATTTGCGTGCCCGCGTTTCGGACAGAACGACGGAATTCGGGCTGTGCCAGGACGCTGTGCCGGATCCCCGCTCACCAAAGGCAACTTGATGACCTGCAGGAAGTTCGGATCGACCACGTCCATCTGTTCCGGGAACTGCTTGTCGCCCGCCAGGATCGACACCGATCTTTGCACCAGGCGGGTTCTAGCCTTCACTTCGGGGATCTGCTCCAGCATCGCCTGAGTGACGGGAAAGGACGTCCTCGCCTCGCGCATCAGCCCGCTCGCCCGGATTTACCGCGGAGAGCTCCACCCGATAGAGATTTTCCGTGCCGGGAATCCAGCGGTCGTAGGAAAGCTGGTCCTTCACGAACAGGATGATGAAGATCGCGCAGGCGAGACCCACCGTCAGGCCGGCAATATTGATGAAGCTGTAGAGCTTGTGGCGGGCGACGTTGCGAAGCGCGGTGATCAGATAGTTCTGGAACATGGCGTCCCCAACCAAGGCGTCCGCCGCGGATTTTCGCGGCTGTTACGCTTCCACCAGCAAGAAGCGTACCCACTTCTAATTCAACAATATCAATGGCTTACGTGGTCATGCCGACACAGCATCATCCGAAACCGTGCACCACTGTCCGAATGCGGACAGTGGCTCACCCGTCCTTCACTCATACCGCAGCGCATGGATGGGATTGGCGCGGGCCACGCGGCTGGCATGGGCGAACACCGTGACCCAGGCGATCACCAGCGCAGCCGCCCCTGCGCCCACGAAATAAAGCGGGTTCAGACTGATGCGGTAGGCGTAACCCTCCAGCCAGCCATGCAGGTAATAATAGGCCACCGGCCAGGCGATCAGATTGGCGATCAGCACCGGAATCGAGAACTGCCAGAGCAGCAGCAACACAATGTCCCTGGTCCGCGCGCCGAAGGTCTTGCGGATGCCGATCTCCTTGGTGCGCCGCTCGGTCGAGAACGCCGCCAGCCCGAACAGGCCCATTGCGGCGATGAAGATGGCGATGCCCACGAACAGCGTGAAGATTGTCTTCTGCCGCTCCTCGCTGGCGAATTGCTTCTCGAAATCCTCGTTCAGGAAGTGCCGGTCGATCGCCACCGACGGCGCGAATTGATGCCAGGCATGATCTATCGCGGATAGCGCATAGGGAAGATCGTTCGCCGGCGCCCGCACCGAAATCATGTTTTCGTCGCCGGGATGGTTCACGTAATAGGTGGGGACCACATCGGTCCGGTCGCCCTGGATCTTGAAATTGGTGGTGACGCCCACGATGGTCAGCGGCGTCTTCACCACCTTGCCATCGTCCTTCTGGTCATAATCGAAGAAGGTCTTGCCCACGGCCTGGTCGGGCGCATAGCCCAGCCGCTTGGCCCCCGCCTCATTGACCATCACATTGTGGGGATTGCCGTCGTCGCCATGGGCATAGAGATCGTTCGCCCGTTCGTCGGTGAGCGCGCGGCCCGCCAGAAGCGAGATGTCATAGAGCGAGAAGAAATCGGGACCGCTCGCCACCACCCGCATCAGGAAATTCCCCGGCTGGCCGGGCGCCTGAACCACATCGTTGCTCTGGGAACGGCCGAACGGAACCTCGCTGGAATGCGTAGCCCCCCTCAGGTGCGGATCGGCGTCGATGGCGTGGATAAAGGTTTTCCGCGAGGTGTCGGTCATGCCGTTGGCATTGATCACCACGATGCCATCCTTGTTGAGGCCCAGATCGAGCGCCCGCGCATGGGAGGTCTGCTGGAACACCACCACCACAGCAGATGCCCAGCCCGATCGAGACCGCGAACTGCATCACCACCAGCGCGGTGCGCGCCAGGCCCGAGCCGGATACCCGGCCGGTGTTGGCGCGCAGCGCAGCGCAGGGCCGAAAGCGCGAAAGCACCAGCGCCGGATAAGCGCCCGCCAAAAGACCCGCCAGACCGCCAGCGCCGCCAGCCCCAACAGCAGCGGCCAGTCGGAGAGATAATGGAGCGCGATCGGCTTGGCCGAAAGCCGGTCGAAGGCGGGAAGCAATATTTCGGTCAGCGCGAGCGCGAACAAGAGCGCGATCAGGGCGGTCAGGACCGATTCCCCAGGAATTGCGCGATCAATTGCCCGCGGCTTGCGCCCATCACCTTGCGCAAGCTGATCTCCTGCGCCCGCACCATCGCCCGCGCGGTGGCGAGATTGGTGAAATTGAAGCAGGCGACCAGAAGGATCAGGACGCCGATGGCGGCGAAGCCATAGACCATGGTCCAGCTTCCCGCCGGCGTCATGCTGCCATACTGGTCGGTGGAAAGATGCGCGTCGCGGAAAAGCGTCAGCCGCGGCTCCAGTATCTGGCTTCCCTTGAGGTCGATATTGGCAAGCTTCTTGGGATCGACGCTGCGGTCGATCAGGGCGGTTCAGCTTGGCCAACACCGTCTTCAGCTCGGCGCCCGGCGCCAGAAGCACATAGCCATAGCCGTGCTGGAGAGCCAATCCTCATACTTGCGCCGCGCCGACATCGGATCGGCGGCCGAGGTATTGGGAATGAAGACGTCGCCGGTCATCTGGGTGTTGTGCGGAAGGTCGCGCATCACGCCGGTGACCACGACCGAAGCCTGCTTCATCTTGCAGCCGGCCTCCAATGCGCCATGGCCATACTCGCACAAGCCGCCCACCAGAAGCGTCTTTCCGAGCGCGGGCCCGGCGCCGAAATATTTCCGCGCCGCGCTTTGGCTGATCACGGCGGATTCCGGGTGGCGGAAAAGATGTGCGCGGTCGCCCTCGATCAGCGGCAGCCGGATCATCTGGAAGAAATTGGGGCTCACCACATCCACATGGTCGAGAAATTGGCGGTCGCCCGGGTCACCGTCATGTCATAGGGCTCGAGATGGACCGCCGCCTTCACTTCCGGAATCTGGGCCGCCATGGCATCGGGCATCGGGAAAGGACGAGCCGGTGATGTCGAACGGTGTCTGGCCGGGAAGGTGGGCGAGCGCTTCGACCCGGTAGAGATTCTGCCGTTCCCGGAATCCATTTGTCGTAGGACAGCTCGTCGCGCACGAACAGGATGATGAAGATCGCGCAGGCCAGCCCCACCGCCAGCCCCGCGATATTGATGAAGCTGTAAAGCTTGTGCCGGGCGATGTTGCGCAGCGCGGTGATCGAGATAGTTGCGGAACATGGCTGGCCTCCTACTCGTAGCGCAGCGCGTGGATGGGATTGGCGCGGGCCACGCGCAGGGCATGGGCGAAGACCGTCGCCCAGGCGATCACCAGCGCCACCACGCCCGCGCCCAGGAAATAAAGCGGGTTGAGCGTGATGCGGTAGGCAAAGCCCTCCAGCCAGTCTGCAGGTAATACCAGGCCACCGGCCAGGCGATCAGATTGGCGATCAGCACCGGAATCGAGAACTGCCAGAGCAGCAGCAGCACGACGTCGCGGGTGCGCGCGCCGAACACTCTTGCGGATGCCGATCTCCTTGGTGCGCCGCCCGGCGAGAAGGCGGCCAGCCCGAACAGGCCCAGGCAGGCGATGAAGATGGCGATGCCGACGAAGACGCCGAAAATCGCGCCCTGTCGCTCGTCGGCCTGGAATTGCTTCTCGAAATCTGTCGTCCAGGAAATGCCGGTTGATGGCGACAGTCGGCGCGAAGCGGTGCCAGGTGCGGTCGATCGCGGCCAGCGCTTCGGGCACGCCGTTCGCCGGCACCTTGACCGAGATGATACGCCGGTCGTCCGGATCGTTGATATAGAAGGTGGGCACGATCGGCCTGCGGTCGCCCTCGAACATGAAATCGGCAGCTGACGCCCGACGATGGTGACGCGCACCTTGTCGGAGAAGATGTCTTGCCGTCATCGCCCGGCGAAGAAGCTCTTGCCCATGGCGTTGTCCGGCGACATGCCCATGCGGCGTTGGCCAGCGATTCGTTGATGACCACGTTGAAGGGTGAATGCTGTCGGACTGCGTCGCCCGCATCGGACAGCGCGCGGCCGCCCACAGCTTGATGCCGTAGAGCGAGAAGAATTCTGGGCGCCGCGCCCACGGTGCGGATCACGCTGTTGCGGCTGTTCGCCCGGCAGCTGCACCAGCGTCGTTGCTGCTGTTGCCGGAAAAGGGCACGTCAGCTGGACAATGCGGCGCCCTTGAGCGCCGGGTCGGCGGCCAGCGCCCGCACGAAGCTTTGCTCGGTCTGGGCGTGACGGCGTTGGTGTCGATCACCACGATCTTGTCCTTGTTGAAGCCCAGATCGATGCTGCGGGCAAAGGAGATCTGCGCGAACACCACCAGGGCGGCGATGCCCAGCCCGATCGAGACCGCGAACTGCAGCACCACCAGCATGGTGCGCAGCCAGGCCCGAGCCGCCTGGTTCGCGGCGCTGTTGGTGCGCAGAGCGCGGCGGCGGGCCGAAAGCCCGACAGCACCAGGGCGGGATAGATGCCGCTGATCAGGCCGGCCACGACGCGCGATCGCCAGCGAGCGCCAGGTCAGCGGCCAGTCGCTCAAGATAGTGAAGCGCGATGGGCTGTCCCAGGAAGCGGTCGAAGGACGGGCAGCAGCACTTCGGCCAGAGCAAGCGCCAGCACCAGCGAGATCAAGCGCCATCAGCACCGACTCGCCCAGGAACTGCACCACCAATTGGCCGCGGCTGGCGCCCACCACTTGCGCAAGCGTGATCTCGCGCGCCCGCATCATGGCCCGCGCCGTGGCCAGATTGGTGAAATTGAAGCAGGCGACCAGCAGGATCAGGACGCCGATGACGGCAAAGCCATAGACCATGGTCCAGCTTCCCGGCGGCCTCATTCCGCCATAACGGTCGGTGGTCAGATGCACGTCGCGGAAGGGCATCGAGCCTGGGCTCCATAACCTGGCTCGCCGGTATCTTCATGCCGGCCAGCTTGTCCAGGTCCACGGAACGATCGATCAGCGCCGGCGACTTCTTCACGACACAGCGCGGGATCGGCTCCCGGCGCCAGCGTCACATAGCCAAAGCCGTTGCTGTGTCGAGCCAGTTTGCGCTTTTCTCCCGGCGACATGGGATCGGCGGGCGAGGTGTTGGGAATGAAGACGTCGCCAGTGAGCTGGGTGTTGTGGGGCAGGTCGCGCATCACGCCGGTGACCAGCACATCGGCCTGGCGGACCACGCAAGCTCCGTGCAACTCCGGTCGGAGCCAAGCTCGCAGACCGGCCGATGCGAAGCATCTTGCCGATCGGGATCGGCGTCGCCGAAATATTTCTTGGCCGTGCTTTCGGAGATCACCGACCGATTCCGGCTGAGCCAGCACGGTGGCGCGGATCGCCCGGCGATCAGCGGCAGCCGGATGATCTGGAAGAAATTGGGATCGACCACGTCCACATTGTCCGAGAAATTGGCGGTCGCCCGATCGTCACCGTCATGCTTGCCGCGCCAGAGATGGGTATCGCCGCGTTCACTTCGGGAATCTGGTCGCGCATCGCCGCCGGGCATCGGGGAAGGTGGAGCTGGTCCGCCATGACGGATCGGACTGGCCGGGCACATGAAAGGTGCACTTCGACGCGATAGAGATTCTCGCTGCCCGGAATCCACTTGTCGTAGGACAGCTCGTCGCGCACGAACAGGATGATGAAGATCGCGCAGGCCAGCCCCACCGCCAGGCCGGCGATATTGATGAAGCTGTAGAGCTTGTGGCGGGCGATATTGCGCAGCGCGGTGACCAGATAATTGCGGAACATGGCGGTTCTCCTCGGGCACCGCTCCGCCGATGCCTGAAAAAGGTCCATCCCGGATCGCGATGCGAATTGAAAATAGAGAACCTGGCGGATGCTTTCGGTGACGATGGCGCCGTCGAGCAGATTGACGATGCGGTGGGCATATTCGGCATGGCGAGTGGGAGTGCGTCACCATCACGATGGTGGTGCCTTCGTCGTTCAGCTGGGTCAGAAGCTGCATCACCTCCTCGCCATTGGCGGTGTCCAGATTGCCGGTGGGCTCGTCGGCCAGGATCAGCTTGGGCCGCGCCACCACGGCGCGGGCGATGGCGACGCGCTGCTGCTGGCCGCCGGAAAGCTGCGACGGCATGTGGCGGGCGCGGTGGCCGATCTTCATCCGCTCCAGGGCCTCGCCGGCGCGCTTCTTGCGCTCGCCGGCCGGACACGTCGGCGTGATAGAGCAGCGCCAGCTCGACATTCTCCGGCACATTCAATTCGTCGATCAGATTGAAGCTCTGGAAGACGAAGCCGATGGCGCTCTTGCGCAGGTCCGAAAGCTGCGCCTTCGGAATAGCCGGCGATGTTCTGCGCCGTCGAACCAATATTCGCCCGCCGCTGGGCGCATCCAGCATGCCCACGATGTTGAGGAAGGTGGACTTGCCGCAGCCCGACGGCCCCATCACCGCGACGAACTCGCCGTCGCGCACCTCCAGGTTCATGTCGCGCAGCGCGGTGGTCTCGACCTCGTCGGTGCGATAGACTTTGGCCAGATTCTTCAGGGTGATCATGTGGTCCTCACTCGTTGCTGCATCGGCTTTTCGAATTCGACCCGGTCCATCTTCTGAAAGGCCTCATAGCCGGAGACGATCACCTTCTCGCCCGGGCTTGAGCCCGTCCACCACTTCGACGATATTCGGGATTGCGCCGGCCCAGCTTGCACGTTGCGGCGTGATCGGCGTAGCCGCCGTCCGGCGCCACCACGAACACCCAGTTGCCGCCCGTGTCCTGATAGAAGGGACCGTTGGGCAGCATCACCGCCTCGCTGGCGCCGCCCAGTTCGACGCTTCATGTCGATCGCCTGGCCGACATGGATGCCGGCGGGCGCCGCGCCGTCGAAATAGAAATCGACCTTGAAGGTGCCGTTGGTGACCTGCGGATAGACCTTGGCGACCTTGGCCGCGATAGTCGCGGCCGTCGACGGTGAACAGGCGTCTCCTGCCCCACGCTCACCTGGCCCAGATAGAATTCGTCCACCTGGGCGGTGAGCTTGAAGCGGTCGGCGGAATTGACCTGCCCCAGCACCGCGCCCTGCGCCTTGGACTGGCCGACTTCGGCGTCCAGCGCGGTCAGCTGCCCGTCCATCGGCGCGCGGATGGTGAGCGCCTCGACCCCGGCATTGGCGATGTCGCGCCTTGGCGCCGGCTGGCTGCCGCCCGTGAGCTGGGTGGCGCGCACGCGCTGTTCGGCATCGTCGCGAGGCGATGGTCGCGGCGCGCAGCTTCACGTTATAGTCGTATTCCTCCTGCTCCTGCTTGTAGGTGCTGGGGGCGATGGCGTTGCCATCGAGCAGGATCTTGTCGCGCGCCAGTGGCTCTTGAGCTGGTCGATCTGGTGCTCGATATCCA
Organism: uncultured Alphaproteobacteria bacterium; assembly: GCA_963766265.1. Classification (GTDB taxonomy): domain Bacteria; phylum Pseudomonadota; class Alphaproteobacteria; order Micropepsales; family Micropepsaceae; genus Rhizomicrobium. Next base: position 608,331 of record CAVXYX010000004.1, on the reverse strand, counting down.
GCAGGTCGTGCTGGTATTTGAAGCGCGTCTGCTCGAAGGTGAGCTGCTGGGCCGCGACCTGCAGCTGCAGCGCCGGATTGGACAGGATGATCAGCGGCTGGCCGCTCTTCACCGTGGCGCCGTCTTCGACCAGCACCTGTTTCACCGTGCCGCCCTGGTCGGTGGTGAGATAGTCGGTGATCAGGGGCGCGACGCTGCCGCGCACGGCGATGTAATCCTCGAACGGGCCCTTGCGTGACCGTGGCGATGGTCAGCTGGTTGACCGGCACGCGATAGACGTTGCCGCCCGGGCCCGACAGTGCCCAGACCGCCGCGCCCGCCACCACCACGCCCAGCGCGGCCGGAATCATCAGCCGCTGCCACAGCGGCGTCTTCTTCACCACGCGGTCCATCCCGGACAGTTGCGGGCGTGGCGCCTCGCCCCCTGCCCAGCCGGTGAAGCGGTTTTTCCAGTCCGGTTTCTTGCGGATCACATCCATCTTGTGCCAACCATAGCAAGGTATCTTGCTGTACAAGCTATCTTGTACAAGTAACTACGCGACACTGCAAGTCGCGTCGCCAACTTTGTGATCGCAAAGCTTATGCCATACACTTTCAGCTTTATGTTCAGGATGTTATTCCATTGTCGTGGCAAGCCAGTGTCCGCTGGCGTACAGTCGAACGGACACCCGTCCGGCAGCGAACACATGCCAGAACCCGCTCTTTCCGGCCGCATCCTGGTCGTGGATGACAATGAGGACATGCTGCAGGCCGCCCGGCTGCTGCTGAAACGGCATTTCGCCTCGGTCCAGACCTTGAGCGATCCGGCCCAGCTTCCCGCCCTGGCGCGGCGGAACAGCTTCGACGTGCTGCTGCTGGACATGAATTTCACGCCCGGCGCCGATGACGGCGCCGAAGGGCTTGCCGCGCCTGGCCGACGTGCTGGCGATCGACCCACAGGCGGTGGTGGTGCTGGTCACCGCGCACAGCGATGTCGAGCTGGCGGTGGAGGCGATGAAGCAGCGGCGCCGCCGATTTCGTCACCAAGCCCTGGGAGAATGAGCGGCTGCTGGCGACCTTGACGGCGGCGCTCAATCTGCGCCGCTCGCGGCTGGAAGCGGCGGAACTGCGCGCAGCGCAATCGCGGCCTGGCGGCCGCCACCCATGCCGAATCCGAGATGATCGGCACCTCGCCCGCCATGCTCAAGGTGTTCGGCGCCATCGCGCCGCGCCGCCCCCACCGACGCCAATGTGCTGATCCTGGGCGAGAACGGCACCGGCAAGGAATTGGTGGCGCGCGAAATCCACCGCCTGTCGCGGCGCGCGGGCGAAGTCTTCCTGCGGGTGGATCTGGGCGCGCTGTCGCCGCAACTTTGTTCGAAAGCGAATTGTTCGGCCATCGCCGCGGCGCCTTCACCGACGCCAAGCAGGACCGCATCGGGCTATTTCCGCGCCGCCACCGGCGGCACGCTGTTCCTGGACGAGATCGGCAATGTGCCGCTGCATCTGCAGAGCAAGCTGCTCACGGCGCTGGAGCGGCGCGAAGTGGTGCCGGTGGGCGCCGAAAAGCCGGAAGCCGATCGATGTGCGCCTGATCTGCGCCACCAACCTGAAGCCGGAACGGCTGGACGACGAGAACCTGTTCCGCCAGGACCTGCTCTATCGCATCAACACGGTCGAGATCAGGCTGCCGCCCTTGCGCGAGCGGCCGCGACGACATTCCGCTGCTGCTGGAGCATTACGCCGGCATCTATGCCCAGAAATACAATCTTCCGGCCAAGCGCTTCGGCGCCGCCCTGATCGACCGGCTGTCGGCCTATGCCTGGCCCGGCAATGTGCGCGCGCTGCGCCATGCGGTGGAGCGGGCGGTGATCCTGTGCGAGGGCCCGATGTTCGGCGAAGCGGATTTTCCCTTCGCCGAAGACGGCGCCGGCGACGACGCCCCCGGCCGCCTCGCGCCTGGACCAGGTGGAAAAAGACGCCATCGCGCGGGCGCTGAAACGCCACAACAATAATGTGAGCCGGGCGGCCGAGGCTTTGGGCCTCACCCGCACCTCGCTCTACCGGCGGATGGAGAAATATGGCCTGTAGGGTCTAAACTCAACAATCCCATGAGCCGCATTGCGAGGAAAAATGGCTGAATGGAAGGAGAAAGGCGCAGGGACGTATCGGCAATACGGCCAAGCCTTTCGACGCACCAGTCGGCCATTTTTCCCGCAACCCGAAGGGACGCGGGTCTTTTGGCCTCTGGCGGCGTCGCTCGTCGCTCATGGGCCATTCAAGCCCACATCGCTCCTCGCTCCTGGCCAGAAACCAAAACCCCCCGCGTCGCGGCCATGCGATTGTTGAGTTTAGCCCCTGACCGTTTCCATCGGGGAATCGCGCTGCGCACCGCGCTTTTGATCTCCACCATCATCCTGTTCGCCTGGATGGTCTCCGCCACCGACTGGTATGTGAGCATGGCGCTGGTGGCGGCGGCCGCGGCTGCGGAAACCTTCTTCCTGATGCAATTCGCCATCGGCTGGTCGCGCGAGGTGACGCGCTTCCTGGAAGCGGTCTCGTTCGACGACACCACCGCGCGTTTCTCCGGCCTCACCGGCGACCGCGCCTTCCGCAATCTGGGGCTGGCGATGGGCCGGATGATGGAGCGGCTGTCGCGCGGCCGCGCCGAGCGCGAGGAACAGGCGCAATATCTCCAGGCCCTGATCAACCATGTGCCGGTGGCGCTGTTGGCGGTGGAAGATGCCGGGGAAGGCTCCGGCACCGTCCAGCTTTTGAACTTCGCCGCCCGCCGCCTGTTCGAGGCCCCCTTGACCCATGCCTCGGAATTCTCCCGCCATGGCGAGGCCTTCGCGGCGGGGCTGGAGAATCTCAAGCCCGGCGACGGCGTCATCCTGCGCATGGAGCGGCGGACCGGAGGCCTGCAATTGAAGGCCGCCGCCACCGATCTCGCCATGATGGGCAAGCGCCGCCGCCTGATCTCGCTGCAGAATATCGAGAACGAACTCTCGGCCCATGAATTGGTGGCATGGCAGACCGTGATCCGGGTGATGGCGCATGAGGTGATGAATTCGCTCACGCCGGTGACCTCGCTGGCCGAGACCGCCGAAAGCCTGGTCGCGCAGGTGGCCGAACGCATCCCCGCCGGCGATCCCAACCAGCCGGCCCTGGCCGACGCCAAGGAAGCGCTCGAGACCCTGGCGCGGCGAAGCGAAGGGCTGCTTCACTTCGTGCAGAACCACCGGCGCATCACCAAGCACATGGTGGCCGAGATCGGGCGCATCCGGATCGAGCGTCAGTTCGCCCGGCTGGGACGTTTGCTGGCCGGCGACCTTGCCGCCCGCGCCATCGCGCTTTCGATCGCAGTCGAGCCGCCGAACCTGGAGATCGAGGCCGATGCCGAGCTGATCGACCAGGCGCTGATCAACCTGGTGAGGAACGCCATCGAAGCCTTGCGTGACTCGCATGACGGCAGGATCGCGCTCAGCGCCGCGCGTGATCTCGACGGGCGGATCGTGATCCAGGTGGCCGACAATGGCCCGGGCATCCCCGCCGACCAGCGCGAGAAAGTCTTCGTGCCCTTCTTCACCACCAAGCGCCAGGGCAGCGGCGTGGGCCTGACCCTGGCCCGCCAGATCGCCATCCTGCACGGCGGAACCGTTGCCATCAGCGAAACCAGGGGCGGCGGCGCGACGGTTAGCCTGCGGTTTTGAGCGGGCGTTTCCCGCGCGAGGCTTACTTTCCCGGCGCGAACGAGATGGATTGAAGCGGGGTGCGGTCCGGCTTGACCGCCCAGTCATACAGCGCCACCGCCTGGTCGATCGGATCGTTGAGATCTTCCGGCAGGAGGAACCGGTCCTTCACCATCGCCTTGGCCACCGAAGTCACCTTGGCGATGTATTCGTCACGGCTCTTGTAGCGCTCGGCAATGGAAAGCCGTGAATCGCCGTTCTCCAACCGCTCATCCTTGGTGCGGGCTCATGGGATGGAACGAGCCCATCTCGCCGAACAGCTGGTCGGGTCGTCCGATCGCGGCGTCGCGGAAATTCCACCCGCCATAGGTGCCCACCGGCACGGCGATGGCCGGAAGCCTGATGCCGGCGCGGCTGTTGCCGGCCTCGTCCACCGCCGGCACCAGATTCACATAGATCTGCCCTACCTTGGGCGGCTCGCTGACGATGCCCTTGGCGAAGTCCGGCCCGAAATCCAGGCGATATTCCTTCAGATTGGGCACGGGGAAAGGCACGCCGGGGATTTTCGGCCAGCCCGCCTTGCGCGGTCGGCACCAGGGTGCCGTCGGCGACATGCGGGATGCGGTTGTCGGGCGGCGTCACGCCCTTGGTCACCCAATCGTCCATGTCTTTCAACAGCGCGCGCACGATGGGGTTGCGGCTCACCGGATTGTTGAAGCCGGCCGCGCCCTCGAACTGCTTGGGCGGCATCGGCCCGAAAGCGTGCGGGCCCGACGAGACGAAATAGATCCGGCTGTCCGGCGGAGGCGCGATGTCTTTCGTCCCCATCACATCGGTATGGAGCAGCGAGCCGCCGCGGTTGAAATATTCCGAGTTGGAGAAGATGTGGAAAATCTTGGGACGCACATGATGCGCCTCGGCGTCCGCCAACAGCGAACCCGTCTTGCCCGTCACCGGATCGCTCTCGGTCCCGTCGGTGAAGGGGAACATGTCGGCCGGATAGAAGACGTTGAAGAATTCCTCGGCGTCGCGCGAGGCTTGGCCGAAGCGGATATTGAATGAGCCCCTGCCCGCGCCGCCCACTTCGTCGATCACGCCGTCGAAGACGATGCGATGGCTCTCGTCCTCGTTGAAGCCTTCATAAAGCATCTGGCGCAGGAAGCGTCCCGACTGCGACACGCCCCAGCCATAGGCGGTGGTGATGCCGGGCATGGGATTGGCTTGGCTGGTATCGTGCTTGAGAAAGCTGATCAGGTCGCGCGTGCCGGAAAGCCCGGTCCCCACCACGCGGGGATCGCGCGAGCGATAGACCACGTCATAGATGCGGCCCAGCTGAAAGCCGCCATCCAGCGACACGCTGCTGTCGCCCACGAAATGCCATTTGGCGCGCGGGATCACTTGCGCCGGATCGGCGGAATTGTCCCTGACCGTCATCACATTTTCCGGTCCATTGGGATCGTCCACCGGATAGGCGAAATGGTTGCGGTCGGCCAAGGGCTGGGTGGGCGAATGATCGTTGGGAATGAAATTGCCGCGCACCATCCCCTTGATGGGTTTGCCATTGTCGGTGGCGATGGGTTGGTCCATCCGCATCTGGCCGGCGGGCACATCCCATTGCCAGCCCATCCAGAGCAAGGTCCAGCCCTGGTTCATCAGTGCGCCGTCGCCGATCTCGTCCGCGCTGGCGGGATCCTTGCTGTTCTTGGCCTTCTGGAAATAGCCCAGCAGCGATTTGTTGCCGCGATTGCCCACTTCATAGAACAGCCGGTGATTGCCCCGTTTGGAATCGGCGGGCTTGAGCATGAAGAAATCGGCGGTGAATTCGACTTCGCCTTTGGCGTTCTTTGGCGCCAGATTCACATCGACGATGCGCTGGTTGATGGCGGCCTTGGGATCGAGCGCGAAATGCACCTTGCCCACCAGCTTTTCGTAAGCGCCCGCGCCGCCGAATTGCTTGCCGCTGAGGATAGGCTCCCGCCGCTGAACCTCGAGGCTCACCACCCTGGCCTCTGCCGCCGTGGCGGCCAGCGAAGCCAGAACCATCCCCATGCCAAGCCATTTGCGGATCATGCCCGTCCCCCGTAAGCCAGCAACGCCCTTACTATAAGTGTGCCCCCCCTTTCCGCCAAATCGCGCCCCGGAACCGCCGCAATTGCGGGGGCTTTCGCCCAAATTTGGTCGCAACCCAAAGCAACTTCATGGGAATTTTGGCGCGCACGGAAAAAGTCTTGCGGTCAGCCGTTTCCTCCCTGGCAAAGTTCAGGCGCGCTCCCCTCGCGCCCCACAAGGAGAGAGACATGAAGACGATGATGCGCAGCGCGTTGGCCGTGGCCCTTCTGGGCGGCGCGGCTTTGATCGTGACCCCCGCCTCGGCCCAACTAGGCCGTGCCGGCGGTGCAGTGGGCGGTACCGTGGGCGGCCTGGGTTCGTCCGCCGGCGGCATGGCCGGTGGCATGGGCAGCGTCACCACCCAAGGCGTGAGTGGCGCGGGCAGCATGAGGGGCGGCGCGACGGCTGCGACGCCTTCGACCGCGCCCGTGACCGGCGCGGCGGAGAGCACCACCGGCAGCGCCGAACGGACCGCGAATGGCGTGGGTACGACCGCGGACAACAGCGTGATGGGCGCCGACCGCAGCGCGACCGCGACCGTGGACCAGACGGCTTCGGCCAGCGCCAGCGGTTCGGCTGACGCGGATGTGGATGGCAAGAAGGCCGGCGCGTCCGCCAGCGCTTCGACACCCGAAGCGACCGATATGGCGTCGAACACCACCCGCCGTACCATGGGCAAGGCCAAGGGCGCCGAAGAGCGTGCCGAGGGCGGAGCCAATGGCATCGAGAATCGCGCCAGCAAGGATGTAGACAGCACCAGCGCCAGCGGCTCGGCTTCGGGCTCGGCCGGCGCCAGCGGTTCGGTGAAGTAACACTTATATAAACCGACGTAAGGGAAGCGGCCGGAGCCTCTCCGGCCGCTTTTCTATTAACCGCCCCCGGCGTAAAACCGAATCTTCCGGGAGGGACTCACATGCCGATCTATCGCGCCCCAGTGGAGGATTACCGCTTCCTGATCCACGAATTCCTGGAAGCGGAAAAGCAGCGCGACCTGCCGGGCTTCGAAGACCTCTCGCCCGACCTGATCGACGACATCCTGGCCAACGCGGGCAAGATCTGCGAGGACGTGCTTCAGCCCATCAACCAGTCCGGCGACGAGGAAGGCTGCCATTTCGAGAATGGCGTGGTGCGCACGCCCAAGGGCTTCAAGGAAGCCTACAAGGCGTACAGCGAAGGCGGGCTGGGGCGGCTTATCGGCGCCCGCCGAATTTGGCGGCGCGGGCATGCCGACCGTGATCAACATGGCCGTGGGCGAAATGGCGATGGCGGCGAACCAGTGCTTCGCCATGTATCCGGGCCTGACCTCGGCGGCCTATGGCGCGCTGATCGCCACCGGCGCGGACTGGATGAAGGCACATCTCGTGCCCAAGATGGTGTCGGGCGAATGGGCGGGCACCATGTGCCTGACCGAGCCCGGCTGCGGCACCGATCTGCGCCTGATGAAGACCCGCGCGGTGGAGCAGCCCGACGGCACCTATCGCATGAAGCGGCACCAAGATCTTCATCTCGGGCGGCGACCAGGACCTGACCGACAACATCATCCATATGGTGATCGCCAAGATTCCCGACGAGAACGGCCAGATCCACGACGATCTCTCCACCGTGAATTTCTTCATGGTGCCGAAATTCCTGGTGGGCGAAGACGGCAAGATGGGCGCGCGCAACGGCGTCAATACCGGCGGCATCGAGCACAAGATGGGCATCAAGGGCCAGGCCACCTGCGTGCTCAATTTCGACGACGCCATCGCCTGGCGGCTGGGCCCCAAGCCCGAGCCGCTCAAGCCGGGCGAGAAGCGTTCGTCATCGGCCGGCATGGCGGGCATGTTCGGGATGATGAACGCGGCGCGGCTGGGCGTGGGCGTGCAAGGCATCGCCATCGGCGATGTCGCCTACCAGAACGGCTATGCCTATGTGCATGAGCGCCGCGTCGGCCATGCCCTGACCGGTCCCGTCGAGCCGGACAAGCCCGCCGACCTGGAGATCGTCCATCCCGACGTCAAGCGCATGCTGCTGCATTGCCGCGCGTTCGTGGAAGGCGCGCGCGCGCTTGCGTGCTGGACCGCGCTCAACATGTCGGTCGTCGCATTCCAAGCGCGCCGAGGCCGAAGCCGCGGGCTTGCTCGCCGACCTGATGACGCCGGTGCTGAAAGCCTTCTGCACCGACATGGGCTTCGAGGCCGCGAACCTGGCCATGCAATGCTATGGCGGCCATGGCTATATCCGCGACAATGGCGTGGAGCAGTTCGTGCGCGACGGCCGCATCAACCAGACCTATGAAGGCGCCAATGGCGTGCAGGCGATGGACCTGGTGGGCCGCAAGCTGGGCCGCAAGGGCGGCGCCGCGCCGCTGGCCCTGTTCGGCGCAGCTCACCACCTGGCTTGCCGAGAACGAGAAGGACGAGACGCTCGCGCCCTATACCAAGGGCCTGAAGCGCGGGATCGAGACTTTGCAGGCCGCCACCATGTGGCTGGCCCAGAACGGCCTCAAGAATCCCAACGATGCCGGCGCGGGCGCGGTCGATTATCTGCGCCTGATGGGCATCGTGATGGTGGCCTGGATGTGGGCCCGCATGGCCAAGATCGCGCTGACGGCAAGAGACGACGCACTTCCACAAGGAGAAGCTGATGTGCGCCCGCTACTGGATGGAGCGCATGATCCCCGAATGCCCGATGCTGTTGGAACGCATCCAGGCCGGCAGCGCGAATGTGATGGAGTTTGTGTGAACGCCATGGAAGGCAGCTGCACCTGCGGAGGCGTACGATACCGGCTCGACGACAAGCCGCTGATCGTTCATTGCTGCCATTGCAGCTGGTGCCAGCGCGAAACCGGCAGCGCCTTCGTTATCAATGCCGTGATCGAATCCGCGCGCGTTTCACTTCTAACCGGCGCCCCAGAACTGGTGCTGACGCCCTCGGCCAGTGGCCGGGGCCAGAAGATTCTCCGCTGCCCCACATGCAAGGTGGCGTTATGGAGCCACTATCCCCAGTCCGGGGATGCAATCGCCTTCGTCCGCGTGGGCACCTTGGACAATCCCAATCTCACCCCGCCCGACGTCCATATCTTCACCAGCACCAAGCAGGATTGGGTGGTGCTGCCGGACGACGCGCGGGCCTTCCAGGAATTCTACAACCCGGCCGAAGTCTGGTCCGATCAAAGCCGCGCTCGGTTCCGCGCGGCACGGGGGACTTAAGCCCCCGCCGCTCGCCCCGCGCCGCTGCTCACTGCGATGCCGGCAGGCTGTAGGCGATATAATCGCCCGAGTAATTGCCGCCGCAGACCGCAACGATGATGTATTGCTTGCCGTCCACAGCTGTAGGTCATGGGCGAGCCGGATTGCGGCGCCGGCATCCACACCGCGCCCACTTGCTGGCCGGTCTTCTGGTCATAGGCGCGCAGATACGCGCCGCGCGGATGGCCGGGCTGGGTCGAGATATTGCGGATCGCCGATCACCACCAGGTTCTTGGTGATCAGCTATCCGCCACATTGCCCGTTCTGCCCGGTCTTGGGAATGTTGAGGCCCTTGAGCGCCGGATTGTTCCTGATCTCATCCGGCGTGTCGCCATGCGGCACCTGCCACAGCGTGTCGCCGGTATCGAGATTGATGGCGGTGAGCAGGCCATAGGGCGGCTTGACCAACGGCAGGCCATCGACACTGCGCGGCGGCGGCGGTCCGATCGGACGCCTCGGGATGTTCGGCAATGATGGCAGCCAGCTTGGCCTGGTCCACGCTGACCTTGGGCGCGTCCGAGGCCGAGCCGAAGCCCGGACCGCCAGTGATGCGGAAGGGCTGGCCGCCGTGCCTGCCAGATACTTGTTGTCGGACAGGCCGGCCGGCGGCGCCACCAGGCCCATCAGGGAGACGCCGCATTCGCCGCCGGCGCGAACACGACATGGGTTTCCGGATTGAAGCCGGCGCCCGGCCAGTTGGTGCCGCCGCCACCCGTGCCGATACTCAGCGACCGCGTAAGGCCCGCCCTTCTTGCCGACGACGGCGGGCGAAAACAGCGGCCCCATCTTGTAGTATTTCTTGATGATATCGCACGCGCCTTGGCGCGCAGTTCCGGCGTGAAGTCGATCAGATCGTCGGTGGTGACGAAGTTGCGCGCATAGGCCGCCGGCTTGGTGGGGAAAGGCTGGGTCTTGGACGTCTTCTCGCCCGGCACGTCGCTCTGCGGCACCGGCTTTTCCACGATCGGCCAGATCGGCTTGCCGGTGACGCGGTCGAACACATAGAGGAAGGCCTGCTTGCTGGGCACCGCCACCGCCTTGATCGGCTTGCCGTCGACGTTGATGTCCGCCAGCAGCGGCGGCGAGGACAGGTCATAGTCCCAGATCGGATGATGCACGATCTGGAAGTACCATTTCATCTTGCCGGTGGTGAGATCGACGCACACCAGGCTGTCGCCGAACAGATCGTTGCCCGGACGCGCGCCGCCATAATAATCGTTGGTGGGATCTTCGACCGGCAGATAGACGCTGTTCGAGTTCCGGATCCACCGTGATGCCGGTCCAGATGCCGGTGTTGCCGTTGAAGTCGGCGGAGTTGTTCTCCCAGCTGTCGTAACCGAACTCGCCCTTTTGCGGGATGTTGTGGAAGGTCCAGAGCAGCTTGCCGGTCTTGACGTCGAAGGCGCGCATGATGCCCTTGGTGTTGTTCTGCTCCAGCGGCTGGGCGCCTTCCTTGAAGGACGAGCCCACGATCACGATATTGTTCACCACGGTGGGCGTGGTGTGCAGGCCGATTTCGCCGGTGGTGAGATCGATCTGCTTGTAGTCGCCGGGCTGGCCGATCACGCCGGTATAGGCGCCGACTTTCAGATCGACCATGCCATGGTCGCCGAAGGATTCGATCGGCTGGCCGGTCTGGGCGTTCAGTTCGACCAGCCGATAGCCGGTGGTGATGTAGAGGATGCGCTCATCGCCATTGCCGTCGGTCCAATAGGAAACGCCGCGGCCGGAAAGCTGGCGCGGCGCGATCGCGGCGCGCAGGCCTTCATTCATGCCGTAGACCCATTTCAGTTCGCCGGTCTTGGCGTCCAGCGCGACCACGGCGCGGCGCGAGCCGGCGGTGGTGTAGACCGTGCCATTGATCTTCGAGCGGCGTGCCTTCCAGCTTGTATTCGGGACGCGCGCCCAGATTGTCGGTCTTGAAGTGCCAGGCCAGCTCCAGCTTGTTGAAGTTGGAGGCGTTGATCTGATCCTGCGGCGAATAGCGCGATCCCGAGGGATCGGCGAAATACATCGGCCAATCGCCCTTGGCGGTGGAAGGTTGACCACGCCCTGCGGTTTGGGCGTGAGCCGGCATCAACGCGGACAAAAGCGCGATTGCCGCAACGGACGTCATGCACCGTGCTGAAATCTTGTGGGACATTTGCTTCCCCCTCAGGAAAACCCGGATGAGCTTAACAGCCCAAAGGTTGGGGCGACAGATGAGCGCGCACGACCAAACTTTATGTTGCGATGCGAAAGGCAAGAACCCAGCCGTTCCTGGTGGAAGCCAAGAGATGATTTGGATTCAAGGACATTGATGAAGCCATGCAGCTTGCCCTCGGCTAGCTATGCGCCTGCCACCTCCCCGGATCGTAGTGCCTGCTGCGAACTCGAGCGTTTCTGATAGAGTCCCCGGCTAGGCTTCAGCGTCCATCTCAGCGAGAGGAGTTTGGCATGAAGAAGTCATTTTACCCCCTTATGCCTGCGGCGATCCTGGTTGCATTCATCGGATTGACCAGCGGGCCGGTGCTTGCCCAGCAGACACAAACGCAGCAAACGCTGCCAAAATGGAAGCCGTCGCTGGAATTGGTCATCGTCCAGGCGGCGCGGCTCAAAAACTATCGCGTGCTCATGTCGAATACCCGCCTGGGCGAAGCGTTCGCCGTTACCGCGTCGCTGGAGGTTCCCTATTCCGACCTCCATCTCGCCAGGGAGGCGGACGCGGCCGAGTTCGGCCGGCGCATCAATGTCGCCGCGCGTTTGGTTTGCATGGAGCTCGACGCCAAATACCCGCCCGCTCTATATCCGGTCGTGGAAGGCGATGACTGCCAGCACAATGCGGCCAAGGACGGCATGGACCGCGCAAATCAAGTCATTGCCGCCGCCAAGAATTAAGTGCGAGGCCTGCGCAGAGTGGCTGCATGCGTGTGAGGGGGACGGTGAAGTTCGCTCCGGTTGTCATGCTGGGGATTATTGTGTTCGTGCTGGCGGGATGCCGGTCTGAACCGACCTTGGAAGAAGCACGGGCCCTTTGTACAAAGCAGGGCGGGTTTCTGATGGTGTTTTACACGCGGAAACTGACGACTGCGGGGATAGGTCCCGAGGTCGCAAGCCCCGGAGACTGTGTCTCGGCCAGCAAATTCGACATCGCTCCCGCCGCGCCTGCTGCTCCCGCGTCACTCTCCTCTGTTCCCTCCGCTTCGTCGTCCCCGCCCGCTTCGGCGAATTGAGTCAGCACCAAACCATTGGCGATTATCAACCGGCCCGTAACACCAAAGGCCGACTGACCCGGCTGGCCTAATCCGAGTAGCCTGTCCCGCCTCGGGGGGCGCAGCGTGATCCTGGCCAGCATCCTGCTCACGGACGTGCATGCCCAGGACCAGCCTTTGGCGCCGGTGGTTCTGGAAAATATCGAAACCTTCAAGCGTCACCATCCCGGCCTGGAACACCATCTGTTTCGCGCGCGCGAAACGCGCGCCTTCATCGAGGCCGAATATGGCAGGGACGTGCTCGGCGTCTTCGATGCCCTCAAACCCTATGCCTTCAAATGCGACCTGGCGCGGCTGTGCATCATGCTCAAGCACGGCGGTCTCTATGCCGATCTGTCGGTGTATTTCCTTGCCAGCTGGAAACCGCAATCGCCGCAGCTGGCGGTGTTTCGCGACCTCTTCTGCGATGTTCCATGGCAAACGGCAAACACGGTCTTTTTTGCTCCGCCCGGCCACAAGGCGATCGCCAAGGGCATCGAGTTGATCTGCGAGCATGTGCGCAACCGCTATTATGGCTTGCATTTCCTGTGTCCGACCGGCCCGGCTTGTTTCGGCAAGGCCATTGCGATGACCTGCGAAGCCGACGAACTGGTGGTTGGCGAATCCGTCCGCTGCCGTGAGGTGCCGGGGCATCCGGGGCTCGTTCCCGGGGGCGGGCACGGCTTTGCTTTTTGCATGCAGCTTGTTGCCGTGAAGCGAAAGCAGGTGGGCGGGGGGCCGGAGGAGATGGGCATTTCCGGCGGCAACGGCTATATGCAGATGTGGCAAAACCGGGATATCTATAATTAGTCAGCTGATGGCCGGGGCAACGCTCTCCCATCGCGCTATCAAAGGGAGAGTGAGAAATGAGGAGATTGCTGGCCTCTGTGGTGATTGGGGCCGTTTGCCTGGCCGGAGCTGCCCAGGCGCAATATGGAGATCGCGGATTTGGCAAGCTGCTGCCGCCCCGCGACGCCAACATGGGCTACAAGGACGGTCTGGATGTTCTCAAGCTCTGTACCGCCGATTCCGATACGCAACTCCTGGAATGCCTGGGCTTCCTCGAAGGGGTGAGCGATCTGTTGGTCGCCGAACGCAAGGCGCAAGGGTTGCCGGCCTGCTATCCGTTGGGCCGTGAAAAGGTCGACCAGATCGCCATTCAGCAAACACTGATCGCATATTTGATCGCCTATCCGGAGCGCCGCTCCGAGCAGGGCGCGTCCGTGGTGAAGGCGGCCATCCAGGCGCGCTGGTGCCATTGAGCCGAATACGCGGTTGGTAGGAGTGCGCCAGAATCCCAGCTCGTAACCGGGGAGAAGGAACATGTCTGACAACTCTGCCTTCGTGGAACGCCGCGCTTTGCTCAAAGGGGCCTTTATCGCCGCAGGTGTGGTGAGCGCGAGCCAAGCTTTGGCGCAGAGCGCCGCGCCGCCCTCACCTTCGGCGCGCCTGGAAGACGTGGCGCTTTCGCCAAACGTAAGAGCTACAGTCGAACGGCGTGGCCAGGTCGTGCTGATCGGCATCAATCGGCCTGACGTCTATAATCGGTTTGATCCGGAAACGTCCCACGCCCTGGCCGTCGCTTTCACGGGCTACGAGCATGACGATACCCTGCGCTGCGCCATCCTGTTCGGCCATGGCCCGAATTTTTCGCGCGGTATCGACGTGGATGCGCACAAGGCCGCCATCGGCCAAACGCCGGCGGCAAATGGCGATTCCCTGGTCAGCTATACCGGGACCAATGCCAAGAGGCGGCTGACCAAGCCCTTTATCGTCGTCACCCATGGCGACACCTGGAATGCCGCGCACGAGCTCCATCTGGCCGCCGACATTCGCATCTGCGCTGCCGATGTTCGTTTCGGCCAGGATGAGAACACGCATGGGCGTTTCCCGGGCGGCGGCTCTACCGTTCGCTTCCCGCGGGAAGTGGGTTGGGGCAATGCCATGCGCTATATGCTCACCGGCGATCATTGGGGCGCGCAGGAAGCCCACCGCATGGGGGAGGTGCAGGAGATTGCGCCTAACAGGGATGCCGCGATTGAAGTGGCTCTGCGTATTGCCAATAAGGTGGCTGCCTGCGGACCGCTGGGCATCAAGGCAACATTGGAATCAGCGCACTTGGCGGTCGATAGCGGGGAAATCGAGGCATTCGCTCAGATGGGCAAAGCCTACAATGCCTTGTATCTCACGCGCGACTTTCAGGAAGGGCGCGACGCGGAAGCCCAAAATCGGCCGCCTGTCTATACCGGGAAGTAGCGCTTGGCCCAGTCGGGCCGCGGCACACGCAGGCCCTCCGTCCGGCCGCCCGCTCGCGGCCGGAAAGGCGCCCGTCGCACCGCCTGGGTGCGACGGGTTAGGGCTATTACGGATGGATGACGATCTTGCTCACCCGCCAGTTCAACTCCTCGCCCGCATAGATCAGATTCTCGCTGGGACAGGCCAATTCGTGGATATCCCCGAAATGACCCAGCTCCTTGCCGGCGGCGCCGATCGTACCCAGCACCGTGCCATCCAGCTTCATCTTGTAGATGCGGCCCGGATAGGAATCCGATGAATAGAGGAACTGCTCGCCGGCCTTGTTGGGAGGCGTGATGCAGATCGCCCATGGCGCGCCCGGTGAGATCGTCTTGTTGGCGGGCGGCGGCGCGTCGGGTGCCCGGGGGGCCGGAGGCTGGCGAATGGCGTGAATGTCAGGCGGCAGGGTGACGTCAGCCGGCTGATTGATGATGCGCTCGAACTTTCCGGTCTTGTCGAACACCTGGATGCGGCCATTGCCGCGGTCGCCGACATAGATGTTGTCCTGGGCGTCGGCCGCGATGGTGTGCGGGGTGTTGAACTGGCCCTCGCCCGTGCCCGGTTCACCGAACGAGCCGGTGATGTTGCCGTTGTGGTCGAACATGGCGACGCGGGAATTGATGTAGCCGTCGCTGACGAAGATGTCGCCCGCGGTATCGAAGGTCACGTCCGTCACCTGGCGGAACATGCCGGGGACCGGCGGACGGGGCGGATTGACGCGCTGAATCGGGCCGAGGCCAAAGTCGGCGGATTCCTGCTTGCGGCCCAGGACCAGCAAGACTTCGCCGGCGGGATTGAACTTGACCACCATGTCGGTGCCCTTGTCGGTGGTCCAGATATTGTCGTCCTTGTCCACGCGCACGGTATGAGCGAAGCCGAAGGCGTAGATATTATGGCCGATCTCGCGAATGAACTTGCCGTTGGCGTCGAATTCCAAAAGCTGCGCGGCCTTGGGGCCGAACACCGGGCCGTCGGTGTTGCCGCGGCTGAACACGAAAACATGACCCTTGGAATTGACGGCCACGCCGGCGGCCTCGCCCAGATACATGCCCTTGGGCAGGTGACCGAATTGCGTGATGGTCGCGTTCAGGCGCGGCACATCGGTGGTGGCAAGGACTGGCGCCGCTGAACCCAGCATAAGCGCGGCAAGCGCGACGAGCGTTTTCTTCATGAGATGTTCCTTCCCGAAATTGGTGATGCGATGTGACGCGTCCACGCAGGCGCGATGCGCCCGCACAGGATCGCAATGTTGCGAATGAGCATAATGTCCCCGAACCCGCCCAAGTCCCGCTGTTAGCCCCGCGGGTCTTCGGGACTTTTCCAGATCGCCACCGCCCCGTCAATCGGACGAGAGCGCAGCTTAAAAATTGTGCAAAATCATCCCGAGTTGTCGTGCGGCGACAGGCTCGGGATGAGGAGGTCGCGGCTCTTAGCGGAACGGATACTGGGTATAGATGTAATCCTTCGCCGCAACCCGCGTGTGGCACGCATAGCCGCATTTGGCGTCGGTGCCCTGGGGCGTGAAGGTGTTGTCCGCGGCGTTGTAATTGAAATTGCCATAGGCCCAGCCATGCGTGTCGGGGAAGCGCTTGCTGTCTTTCTCGATGGTGGCGACCGCCTGCAGCTGGTCCGGTATTTCCACTTCATACGGCGCTTCGGCGTTCTTTTTCAGGCTCCACTCAATCTTCACGATCTTGACGCCCTCGGGAAAAACTTTGCCGGTGGCGGGGAGGCCTTGCTTGTACGCGCCGATCATCGCGTCATTGGCAACGATCACTTTCAGTTGCTGAGGAGTTCGGCTGACCGCAACAACCTTCCAATTCTCGTACCCCCGGAAGTCGGCAAATGAGAGATTGCCCAGCTGCAGCCTGTACCTGTCCTGTTGTGCGATGGCGACATGTCCCAGCATGGCGAGCGACGCGGCGCCGATCAACGCCCACGCGATGAGCCTGGTTCTCATGTAAAATCTCCTCTCCGGGTTGCGAATGGACACGAAAAATCTCGAACCGCTGCCGGGATACCGGCATCGGTCAGACTGTGTGTTGCTTGATCTGAGCTGAGCTACGCGACGGAAGAGTATATTCCCGCGATTACGCACACATGAATTCTACCGCCGGTGGAAAACCTACCAGTTGTGGCGCGCGCAGGTAACATTAAAGTTGTCAGCATGTGTCGCGCTTGTCCGGATAAATGCCCCGGAAGCTTCCCGGCCCCAGTCTTTTCTCCAGCCACGCGGCCAGCGCGTGCGGATCATAATCGTCGCGCACCCATTGCCCGATCGGCGCGCCGTTCGCATCGTCCCGCGCGAATTCAGGAAAGGCCCTGAGCCATGTCTGCTCCCGCTTGGGAAAGTGCAGGTAGGGAAACCGCGCGAATTGCGCGCCCGCCTCGTCCACCGCGCTCCAGCCGCGGCGTTCGATGAGATAGAGCGCGGCCGCCAGGCTGGTGCGGTCCTGCCCGCCCGAACACTTAATCAAGAGCGGCCGGTGCGCCCCGGCCCGCTCGAAACAATCCCATAGGGCAACCAGCATCTCGCGCCTGGGCAGCAGCCGGGAATCCAGCATGGCGTTGAAATAGCGCACGCTGCCTCTCAGGCAGACCTGTTCTTCCCGCCGCCACCAGCCGAATTCCGGATGGGCCCCCCGCAGATTGATCAGGCTTTTAATGCCGTTAGCCTGAAGAAACGGCCCCAGCAGCCAGGCATGGATCTGCGCCGAGCGCGCCGCCTCGCCCAGCACGATCCAGTGGAAGTTGGACAAAAATTGTGGAAACGAACGCAACTTAACTGATGTCCCCTGAAGTGACCACGTGTAACATCATTCCGCCGGGGGGCGCGAGTATGGGTCATCGAACCAGTCTGACTTTTTTGCGGGATCGCCTGCTGTCGCCAGTGGCGCGATGGATGACGCATCGTTCGCCTTGGGAAGTGGGCATCTTCATGCTCCTTCTGGTCATCGCGATCGGCCTTCTGGATTACGTCACAGGCATCGAGGTCTCGCTCTCGGTGGTCTACGCCATCCCGGTCTCGATCGCCGCCTGGTATGTGGGAGCGCTTCCCGCCTTGGGCCTGGCGCTGCTCAGCGTGGTCGTGTGGATCGCGGGCGATCTGGCCGCGGGCTTGCATCCTTCCAGCATGATGGTGCCTTTCTTCAACGCCCTGGTCCGGCTGGTGTTTTACGCCTTCCTCACCCACGTGCTGGTCAGGCTGCGCTATCTGCAGAGGAATCTGGAGGAATTGGCCCGCGTCCGCGCCGTCGCGCTGTCGCACGAGATCGCGGAGCGCGAGCGGCTGGAGCGCGAGATGCTGGAAATCGCCGAGCGCGAACAGCGCCGCATCGGCCAGGATCTGCACGACAGTCTCTGCCAGCATCTCACCGGCACGGCGCTGGCCGGGCAGTTGCTGGCGGAAAAGTTGACCCTGCGCGAACTTCCAGAGACGCGCGACGCGCACAGGGTGGTGGACCTGGTCGAGGAAGCCATCAGCATGGCGCGCGGCCTGGCCAAGGGCCTTCATCCGGTAGAGATGAAATCCGACGGGCTGATGCAGGCGTTGGAGGAATTCTGCGCCACCACGTCCGAACTCTTCGCCGTGGAGTGCCATTTCGACTGCCAGATGCCGGTCTTGGTCGACTCCCAGTCCACCGCCATCCATCTCTATCGCATCGCCCAGGAAGGCGTGGGCAACGCCATCAAGCATGGCCATCCCACCCGGATCATGGTGCAGCTGGAAGAAATCGAGGAAGGCACCCAATTGGTGATCTCCGACAATGGCTCGGGCCTCAAGGACAGCACGCCGCCCGGGACGGGGATGGGGCTGCGCATCATCGCCGACCGCGCCAAGATGATTGGCGGACGCTTCCGGATGGACAATGGCCGGTTTGGCGGCGCCGAACTCACCTGCCTCATTCCCCAGCACCACGGTGCCGCATGATGACGGTCGCCAAAGCCAAGGTCTTCGTGGTGGACGATCATCCGCTGGTCCGTGAAATGCTGAGAAGCCTGATCGAACAGCAGCCTGACATGACCGCCTGCGGCGAGGCCGAGGACGCGGCGGAAGCGCTCAAAGGCATCGCCGCCGGCAAACCCCAGGTCGCGATCATCGACCTGTCGCTCAGGGAAAGCTCGGGCCTGGAGCTGATCAAGCAGATCAAGCACCGCCATCCCCAGGTGGCGCAGATCGTACTCTCGATGCATGACGAGAAACTCTATGCCGAGCGGGCGATCCGGGCCGGCGCCCGCGGCTATGTGATGAAGCGGGAATCCACCAAGCTGATCGTGGCGGCAATCCGCGCCGCGCTGGCCGGGCGGCTATGGCTGAGCGCCTCGCTCTCCGATGCCTTCGCGCAACGCTTCGTGGGAACGGCGCCGCAAGCGGGCTCGCCGCTCGAGACCCTGAGCGACCGCGAATTGGAAGTCTACTCGCTTTTGGGCCAGGGGCTGCAGACCCGCCAGGTCGCCCAATCGCTCAATGTGAGCATCAAGACCGTCCAGGCCTATTGCGCCCGCATCAAGCAGAAGCTGCAGCTTTCCAGCGCCGCCGAACTCCTGCGTGAGGCGCTGCGCTGGCACGAATCCGTTCACTGACCGCAGATTGCAACGCGTAGGACGCGGCCCTACACGAAAATTAGGCGCGAGGAACCGACGGATCGCCTTGTGACGCGCGTTGCGTTTCGCCGATTGTAGCTTCGGCGGCATGGCCACGAGGGGGTGAGTCCATGCAGGCCACGCGCCGAACTGGCGCAAATCCCTCGCGTGGGAGCGCGCGGGGGAGGCGGTGTTGTGCACCCCGATCGAGAGTGGCGTTATCGAAGCCGCGGTGAGTTTTTCGCGCATGTTCGAATCCGGCGGGTCCATGTCCAAACCGGCGGACGCAGCCCTGGTCGCGCGCTTCCGCCAACGCTCCGTCATCGTGCTGTCGCCGCATTTCGACGATGCCTGTTTTTCGCTGGGCGGATTCCTCCAGGCGCTGGGCCATGGCCGGCTGGTCAACATCTTCACCCAGGGCCGCCATGTGGTGGAGCCGCGCCTGGCCCATGCCGGCCTGCGCGCGGATGCGGTCACGTTCCTGCGCGACCTGGAGGATCGCGAATTCGCCAAGACGTGCGGGCTCGAGCGCCGCGATTTGGGGTGCGAGGAGCCGGCTTTGCGCGGACGAAGGCCCAGCGAGATGGCGGGCCTGGCCGACGACATCCGCCAGATCGAAGAAAAGCTTTGGCCCCTGCTCCACGAGCTGGCGGCGGCGGACCCGGCGCGGCCCGCTTTGTTCGCGCCGCTGGGCATCGGCCGTCATGTCAATCACCGCGCCACCGCCGAAGCGGTTTTCCGCAACCTGACCTGGCTCAGGGAAAGGTTCGATCTCCATTTCTATGAAGAGCTGCCTTACGCCTCGAATCTCCTCCATCGCCGCGCGGCGCTGGCGCGGCTGAAGCGGATGGCAGGCGGGGCGCGGCGCGAAACCTTCGCGGCATCCTGGCGCGAAAAACGCGTGCTGGTCGGCATCTATCAAAGCCAGTTGAGGCGCGCGCCGTCATGGCCGCTCTTCCGGCCCGCCGCGCTTTTTCCGTTCGCCCTGCATGAAGCCTTCTGGTCGCTCACATAAAAACATCATGGGGAAAACGCCTTGCACGCACATTGGATATCGCTGGTCATCAATTTGGCGCGCAGCCCTGCCCGCCTGGCGCGCATCTCATCCCAACTGGAGCGTTTGAAACTTCCGTTCGAGCGCTTTGCCGCCGTGGAAGGGCGCGACATCGATCCCGACGCGACACAGGCCTTCTCGCGCCGCGACTATCAGCGCCGCCACGGCAAGCATCCCACCCCCTGCGAGATCGGTTGCCATCTCAGCCATATGGGAGCGATGCGGCGTTTCCTGGAAAGCGGCGCTGAATTCGCCCTGATCCTGGAGGACGACGCCATTCTCTCCGATGCGCTGCCCGGCGTGCTGAGCGGGCTTGAGCGGCTGGCCGGGGAATGGAACATCGCCCTGCTCTACGGCAATTATCCGGGGGCGGCCCAGACGCTGGAGCGGGTCGGCCGCAATCACGAGCTTGTGGGATTCCTGGCGCGCGAAACCGGCGCGGTGGCCTATGCGCTCGACCGCAAGGCGGCGGCCATCTATCTGGACCGGCTCTTTCCCATGTCGCTGCCGTTCGATGTGGATTTCGATCGCGCCTGGGACTTCGGCATCAAATTCCGCGGCGTGAAGCCCTTCCCGGTCACCACCGGCGCATTCCCGTCCGACATCGGGCATATCGGCCGGAAATTTCCCTGGTACCGGCGGCTTCCCACCTATGCGGCGCGCGGAATGAACGAGCTCAGGCGCTACAAACATTACGCCGTCGACGATCCCATCTGGCTGGAAGCCTGGCGCTATCGGCTGGCGCAGCGGCAGATGCCGCCGGCGGCCGAACCCCTGCGCGTGGCGAAGATCGTCCCGCCGGGCTAGCCGGCGTCTTTTCCGCGCCGCGCGCGATCGAGGGCATGGGCGGCAACGCCCTTCCCCACCCGCGCATGGATGGTTTCGTCCTGATCGAAGGATGCTCCGTGGGGAAGGATATGGCCGAAATCGGCATGGTTGCCCTGACGGCTCCGCTGGCCCGGCGGGTGCGCACTTTCCGTCAGGGGGTTTCCCTGCACCAGACCGGCGTCGAGGCTGGCGGCCTGCAGGAAATCCTCCATCTTGGAACGGATGATGGTGTCGGAATGGGCCTGGCCCAGATCGGCGCGCAGTTTCTGATAGAGCGCGGCGCTGTCATTGCTCTTGAGGCCTATCGCGATCAGGCCCGCCACATATTGTTCGAGAGTTGCGCTTGCCAATCCCAGTTCCGCCCCGGCCCAGCGGCCCAGAAGCTCGTTGCGCTTCACCAGGATGCGGAACTGCATCTCCTCGTCATGCGCCCATTTGGCCTCGAATGCGCGCTCGCGATCCTCGAACATGGACATGCGCGTCAACTCCTTTCAGGCCCTCGCAAGGGAAAGCATCCCGCCGGGCCATGAAGTCCAGTTATCGCCGGGATGAATAACGCTCCACTTTTGGAACCTTGGCAAGATAAGCGCGCATATCAGGCACCGTGCCGCCGCCAAGTTCCCCAACGCCGCGGGATTCCGCTCAAGGCGTTCAAGGAACCAGCACCGCCGCGCCCTCAAAGGCGCCTTTCTTCAAATCGGCCAGCGCGCGGTTGGCGTCGGCCAGCGCATAGCGCGTCACGCGAGTCTCGATCCCAAATTTTGGCACCAGGCTCAGGAATTCCTCGCCATCCTTGCGGGTGAGATTGGCCACCGACAGAAGCTGGCGCTCTTCCCATAGGAGCGCATAGGGAAAACCCGGTATGTCCGACATGTGGATGCCGGCACAGACCACGCGCCCGCCTTTCTTCACTGCCCTCAGCGCGGCGGGCACCAGCGCGCCCACCGGCGCAAAGATGATCGCCGCATCCAGCTTCGCGGGCGGCGCTTCATCCGAGCCTCCGGCCCACGCCGCGCCGAGGTCGCGGGCGAATTTTTGCGTGCGCGTGTCGCCGGGCGACGTGAAGGCGAACACTTCGCGGCGTTGCCAGCGCGCCACCTGGGCGATGATGTGGGCGGCGGCGCCGAAGCCATAAAGCCCCAGCCTCTTGCCCTCGCCCGCCATCTTGAGCGAACGCCAGCCGATCAGGCCGGCGCACAGAAGCGGCGCCAGCGCGGCATCGTCGCTTTCTTCGCCGCCCATTTCGTTCAGGGGAAAAACGAAATGCGCGTCCGCCACCGTCTTGGTGGCGAAACCGCCGTCGCGGGTATAACCGGTGAAGAGCGGCGCATCGCAGAGATTTTCGCGGCCCGAAAGGCAATAGGGACAGACCCCGTCCGTGTGTCCCAGCCAGGGTATGCCCACGCGCTGGCCCAGCTTTAGCGACGTCACATCTGGGCCCAGGACCTCGATGCGTCCCACGATCTCATGGCCGGGAATGATCGGATATTTGATATGCGGCAGCTCGCCATCCAGCACATGCAGGTCGGTGCGGCACACGCCGCAGGCGCTGATCTTCACCCTGACCTGACCCGGTCCGGGCTCGGGATCGGCGCGCTCGGCCCAAGCGAGCTTCTCGCCCGCCGCGTTCAACACCATGGCTTGCATCCGGGCATATTCGCGCCTTCCCGCCGGACGCGGCAAGTGTGCCGCAAATCGTGTCAGCCAATGGAAGACCGAGGAAACCCTGGCCCCTACTCGCCTTCCTCGGCCACCGGCTGTTTCAACAAGGCGAACACGGCGGCCAGAAGGCAACCGGCGACAATGCCAAAGGTGAGGTTCTTCACCAGCGTCAGGATAAAGGTGGATAGCAGGACAGCGGCGCTGCGCCAATTCATGAGCAGGCGCGCGAACTCTTTTTTCTCGGCCATATTCCAGCAGACAACGACCAACACGCCAGCGAGCGCGGAAAGCGGTATGAAACGGGCGAGCGGCGCGGCGATCAGGAGGAATAGGAGCACGAAAAACGCATGCATGATGCCGGACACCGGACTGGCGGCGCCGGCCCTTATGTTGGTCGCGGTACGCGCGATTGTGCCCGTCACGCTGATGCCGCCAAAAATCGCGGAACCGATGTTGGCGATGCCTTGGGCGATCAGCTCCATGTTGGAACGGTGCTTGCGGCCCGTCATGCTATCGGCGACCTTTGCAGAGAGCAGGCTCTCGACCCCTCCCAGAAGCGTGAAAGAAAAGGCGGACGGCAAGACCTGCCAGACATACCTAAGGTCAATCGCGGGCATATGCGGTGTGGGAATGCCGTGAGGCAGCCCGCCGAACCGCGTCCCGATTGTGGCGGCCTTGACGTGAAGGATGGCCACCACGATGGAAGCTGCCGCAACGGCTATCAACATTCCAGGCCAGGCTGGCCGCCACCAGCGGAAGAGAAAGATCACCGCCGCGGACGCCGCACCGATACCCAGCGCCGCAGCATTCAATGTGGGGAGCGCGTGCGCCAGCGATTGCAGCTTGGGCACCAAGGGGCCGGGCTCGACGCCGGCAAGCGTAAGCCCCCCAAGGTCCTTGAGCTGACTGGCAAGTATGGTGATGGCAATGCCGCCGGTGAAGCCGACCGTCACGGCATGGGGAATATGCCGGATCAGCGAACCCAGCCTGAGGGCGCCAATGAGCGTCAGCATCAGGCCGGAGAGCAGAACGGTGAGAAGGAGACCCGAAAGGCCGAATTTCGCTCCCGTGGCGGCAACAAGGACAATGAAGGCGCCCGCCGGACCGCCGATCTGGTAGCGGCTTCCGCCCAGCGCGGATACCAGAAATCCGCCGACAACGGAGGTGTAAAGCCCTCGCTCTGGGGAGACGCCGGAAGCCACCGCGATGGCCATGGAGAGGGGCAGCGCCACCACGGCCACCGTCAATCCCGCCAAGACATCCTTGCGGAATTGATCGCCGCCGTACCCTTCGCCGAAAGTCGTAATCAGCTTAGGGCGATAAAGATGCGCCGTTGCCGTGCCGTCCGGCATCCATTTTCCTTCGAGCTAGCTCATCGCCATATTGAATTGCGGGGGCTAATATTTCCATAAATTCCAGGTTCTGCGGGCAGCGGCATGTTACCCCACTTCGCGGTTCTAGCGCCCGCCGAAAGCAGGGAATTCAAGCCGGCCATAAGGGGAATCGTTTCTGATCGGAGTCCCATGAAAATAGATACCAGGAAATTCCAGGTCCCCGAGGGCGAAACCGTTCATTTGCGCAAATGCCCCACGAAGGTGAAACCGGTCCATCGTTCCAAAGAGGATTATCAGGCCAGATTGGCGGATCATGTCGCCCGCATGGGCGAACAGCAGAAACTGCTTTATGCCTCCAACACCGATGCCCTGCTGATCATCTTCCAGGCCATGGACGCGGCGGGCAAGGACGGCGCCATCGCCCATGTGATGTCGGGCGTGAATCCGCAAGGTTGCCGGGTCTACAGCTATAAGCACCCCAGCGCCAGGGAATTGGCGCATGACTTCCTCTGGCGCACCACCCGCGACGTACCCGAGCGCGGCCAGATCGGCATCTTCAACCGTTCCTATTACGAGGAAGTGTTGATCGTGCGCGTCCATCCCGAGCTTTTGCGAAGCGAAGCCGGGCCGGGCGCCGAAAGAAAGCATGTCTGGCGCGACCGCTTCCGCTCGATCCGCGACCTGGAGGCACATCTCGCGCGCAACGGCACAAAAATCGTCAAATTCTTTCTCCATCTCTCGGAGGACGAGCAGCGAAAGCGATTCCTCGCGCGCATCGACGATCCGGACAAGAACTGGAAGTTCAGCATGGCGGATATCGAAGAGCGCAAATTCTGGGACAAATATATGGAGGCCTATGAGGAATGCCTCTCCGCCACCAGCACCAGGGAAGCGCCTTGGTATGTGGTGCCCGCCGACGACAAGAGGAATGCCCGCCTGTTCGTCTCCGAGATCATCCTTGGCGCGCTGGACGGGCTGAAACTCTCCTACCCGCGCATTGACGAAGGCCGGCGGCGCGAATTGGCCAAGATCCGCAAGCGACTGGAAAAATAGAGTCCGCGCCGCCTCACAAAATGCCAACACTACGAATTGCCAACTTTGGCATTCCCCGCTTGCGGCCAATGTTGCTATCGCTAGTGTCGCCCCGATTCGATGGGAAGAACGATGCCGGTCACACGATTGCTTCTATTGGCGCTGTTTCTGTGCGCCGCGGGCGAGGCCCAGGCCGGATCGGTCAACACCACGCCCCTGACCTCGCAAGAGGAAAACATCAAGACCTTGGGCACCGCGGTGGCGATCGCGCTTCCCGTCACCGCCGCCGGGATCACGCTCTACAAGCATGACCGGATGGGGCTGGCGCAATTGACAGTCGAGACTTTCTTCACGCTCGGCACGGCCTATGCGCTCAAGAACATCGTCCATGAGGAACGGCCCAACGGCGCCGACGATCATTCCTTTCCCTCCGGTACCAGCGCGCTGGCGTCTTCGGGCTCGACCTATCTGTGGGGCCGCTATGGCTGGGAATACGGGCTTCCGGCTGCGGCGTTGAGCCAGTTCGTGTCCTATAGCCGCATCCAGGCGCGCGAGCATCATTGGTACGACACGCTGGCCAGCAACGCCATCGCGGCGGGATATTCCTATGTCCTGACCACGCCGTTCAAAAAGCGCTACGGCGTGGACACACGCCTGTCGGCTTCGCCCGGCGGTGCTTATCTGAGCTTCGCCTACGCCTGGTAGGATTGATCACCGATGCGCCGCGCGGACGGGAAGCGCGTTCGCCGCGTGCACCAGTTCGAGCAGGATGGGGTGATGGTCGGACGGACCCTTGTCCAGCACCGCCGCATTCACGCAGCGCACATCGCGCCCCATGCAGCGGTCGAGCCTGAGCGAGACCACGTTCGAGGCCTTGTGGGTCCATTGCCGGGGCCCGATGTCGCGGAATTCCGGCATCACGATGGGTCCCACGGCATTGAAATCGCCGACGATGGCGGCGGGCCCTTCCAGGGCATAGGCGATGTGCTGAAGCTGGAAGCGGTTGAGGAATTGACCGTGCGAGAGATGCACATTGGCGAAGCTGATGCCGTGGAATTTCACCAGTTGCGCCACCCGGCGCGGCACCCGCCCCGGCATCACCGACATGGGAAGATGCAATGCCGAAGTCGGCGGAAAGGCGTGAGGGCTCCATGCCGCCAGGCCATAGATGCGCTTTTGCATGGGATGGCGGAAGAAGTGGCCGCCCACCAGCGACGGCAGCGCGGAAATTTCTTCGGTCGCTTCCTGGAGCAGCAGCAGGTCGGGATGAAAGGCGCGGATCAGCTTCGCCACATCCTCGGCCCTGGCGCCCACGCGGCGCAGCAAATTCCAGCTTGCCACCCGGACATGACCGGCATTCATGCTGCCGATAGGAGTTCCAGGAGACTTGTCGCGTCCGGTCATTGAAGGATTCATGGCTGCCGCCCTAATTGCGTGACGGGGGCGTTGATTTCAAGGCACACTGCGAATTCGGCCGCACTATAGTTCAAGGTAACGGGCCAGAGCATGACATGTTTCCCACCTGGATAGGCGGTTTCTGGCCACTGGCGACCATGCCCTGGACCATTATTTACGTGGTTCTGGCCGGGCTGGTCACGGCGGACGTGCTGCTCAAGAAAAGCGACGTGCGCGGCGCCCTGGGCTGGATCGGCGCGGTGTGGCTGGCGCCCATCATCGGCGCGCTGCTTTATTACATGTTCGGGATCAACCGGGTGACGCGGCGCGCGCTCAAGCTGGCGCGGCTGGACAGCCGCGAGACCGCCGCCCGCGGCGCCCCGGCCGAGCCGGAAGGCTCCGCCAACATCCGCACGCTGGCCGAAGTGGGAAAGCGCATCACCGATGCGCCGTTGGCGGCAGGCAACGGTATTTCCATTCTCGAGGGCGGCGACCGGGCCTATCCCGTCATGCTGGAGGCGATCCGCTCCGCCCGCCATTCGCTGGCGCTGGCATCCTACATCTTCAGCGACGACGCAGTGGGCGAGGATTTCGTGGCCGCGCTGGAGGAGGCGCAGGCGCGCGGCGTCCAGGTGCGCGTGCTGGTGGACAGCGTGGGCAGCGGTTACATCTTCTCGCCCATCTATCATCGCTTCCGGCGCGGGGGCGTGAAGGCGGCGCGCTTCCTCCATACCTGGCTTCCCTGGCGCATGCCGTTCCTCAATATGCGCAATCACAGGAAGATCATGGTCGTGGACGGCAGGCTGGCCTTCACGGGCGGGATGAACATCGCCACCGAGAATAGCCTCTCGCGTCATCCACCCGCCTATGTCGACGACATCCATTTCCGCGTCGAAGGGCCGGTGGTGCGCTCGATGATGGAAGCGTTCGCCCGCGACTGGACCTTCACCACCCAAGAGACGCTGGACCAGGACATCTGGTGGCCGGAGCTCAAGCCCAGGGGTCCGGTTCTGGCGCGCGGGCTGCGTTCGGGCCCCGACGCCGACATCTACAAGATCGAGATCCTGCTGGGCGCGGCGCTCAACCTGGCCAAGACCCGCATCCGCATCGTCACGCCCTATTTCCTGCCCGACCAGCGGCTGGAATTCGCCATCGCCCAGGCGGTGATGCGCGGCGTGCAGGTCGAGATCGTTCTTCCCGCGCGCTCCGACCATGTCTATTTCGACTGGGCGCTGAGGGCGCATTTGCGCTTCTTTCGTTACACCGGCGCCGGGGTCCATCTCACGCCGCCGCCCTTTGATCATTCCAAACTCGTCACGGTCGATGGGGAATGGTCGCTGATCGGCAGTTCCAACTGGGACGCCAGAAGCCTCCGCCTCAATTTCGAATATGACCTGGAATGCTACGACCCGGACTTCACCGCGTCGCTGGATGCGATCATCGACGCCAAGATCGCCGCCGCCCGGAAACTCGATTACCAGGAATTGATGCTCCAGCCGCTTCCCGCCCGCCTGCGCGACGCCCTCTTCCGCCTGATGGTGCCTTATCTATGAGGAGCCGCCGGGATAGGCTAGGAAACAGGCAAGCGGGTCGCGCGGGGGAAGCGGATGACAAGGGGACAAGAGCGGGCCGAGGCTGGCCAGGACGCGCCTGACCTCAGGCTGTTCGTCTTCGCTTTGTTCTTCATCTTCGGCGGCATCACCAGCCTCAACGACGTACTGATCCCCAAGCTCAAGGAGCTGTTCACGCTCTCCTATGCCCAGGTGATGCTGGTGCAATCGGCCTTCTTCGCCGCCTATATCCTCTCTATCTTCGCCGCGGCCATCGTCAAGCGCATCGGCTATATGCGGGCCGCCGTGGTGGGTCTCCTCACCATGATGGCGGGTTGTCTTCTGTTCGTGCCCGCCTCGCTGTCGGCGCTGTTTCCCATGTTCCTGTTGGCGGTGTTCGTGCTGGCGACCGGCATCACTATCATCCAGGTGGTGACCAATCCCTTGATTTCGCTTTTGGGAAATCCTTCGACCGCGCACAGCCGCCTCACTTTCGCGCAAGCCTTCAATTCCCTGGGCACCACGATCTTTCCCTATGTGGGCTCGATCCTGATCCTGGGCTCCCTGGCCACGGTCGATCCCGCGACGCTGTCCGGCGCGGCGCTCGATCTCTTCCGCCGCCAGGAAACGCGCACCGTGATCGGGACCTATCTGGGACTGGCGGCAGCACTGGCGCTGCTGGCCTGGCTGGTATGGCTGAGGCGTAACCGGCTGGTCGAGACCATCTCGCATCACGCCGATATCCTGAAATCGTTCGATCTTCTCGCCCGCGCCCGCTTCGCCTTCGGCACCGCCTGCATCTTCCTTTATGTGGGCGCGGAAGTCGCGATCGGCTCGCTGATCGTGAACTATCTGGAGCAGGCCAGCACCTTGGGGCTTTTGCCGGAAAGCGCCGGCAAACATGTGCCCTTTTATTGGGGCGGCGCACTGGTGGGCCGTTTCATCGGCTCCTACACGCTGCGCTTCGTCTCGCCGGGAAAGACGCTGGCCTTCAATGCCGGCATGGTGGTGCTCTTGATCCTGGTTTCGGCCAACAGCGTGGGCGCGGTGTCAGGCTGGTCGTTGCTCGCCATCGGGTTGTTCAACTCCATCATGTTCCCCACCATCTTCTCGCTGGCCTCGGAAGGATTGGGAGCCCGCGCCGCCGACGGCTCGGGGCTTCTTTGCGTCGCCATTGTGGGCGGCGCGATCGTGCCCCTGGTCACCGGCCGCGCCGCCGATTTGATGGGATTGAAAGCGGCGCTGGTGGTGCCCGCTGTCTGTTATCTGGGGATTCTGGGCTTCGGCATCTTCGCCCGCCATGCGGTAAGAACGCAGACCGCGCCGCTCAAGGTCGCGTCGTCGCACTGACGGGCCTGCGGAAGGCTTTCGCTTCCAGGAATTGCCACAGCGCCAGGCCAGGCAGCCCGATGGCGAGATCGCGTGCGCGCCGCGCCAGCGAGAAGGCGATGGCCTGGGCCGGAGGGATGCCGAACGCCAGGCCCACCACCGCATAGCCCGCTTCCTGCACGCCCGCTGCCGCCGGCACCATGAAGCCCAGGCTGCGGAAACTGGTGCCCAGACTGTCGATCACCAGCGCTTCCATCCCGCTCACATGCACGCCCATCAGGCGCAACGTGACCCACGC
Source organism: uncultured Alphaproteobacteria bacterium (assembly GCA_963766265.1). Taxonomy (GTDB): domain Bacteria; phylum Pseudomonadota; class Alphaproteobacteria; order Micropepsales; family Micropepsaceae; genus Rhizomicrobium. The sequence continues at coordinate 578,730 of CAVXYX010000004.1, read as the reverse complement.
TTCCAGCGTCCCGAACACCCACATCGCCAGATGGATGGCGAAGGCGGGGCCGAAACGATCGAAGGCGAAAAAGCGCCCCAGATCGAACTCGGCATCGCCGCGCCCGGGAAGCCACTTTTCCACCAGGCGCCGGCAGGCCTTCTCGAAAGCCGCGATGATGCGCGCGCGAAAAACAAAAGCCAGAACCATGCCGGCGACGATCAGGATCAGCACGGGAAGAATCGGATTGGCCAGATTGCCGGCCGGCACCGCCATCAGGTACAGGATCGCCACCAATATGTAAGGCAATTTGGCGGTGAACTCCGCCACCAGATCGCCCACCATCGAGAGCGCGCTGACCCGAAGCGGCAGCTTGCCCAGATGCGCCGCCCTTATGCCGGAGAGATAGCCGCCGATCTGGGAGAATGGCAGGACTTCGGCCACCGAGTCGCGCACCAGCCGCGCGACGACGAAGACGGATGGCCCGGCATTTCCGCGCCCCACCATCCACCACGCCAGCCCCATCGCCACGATCACCGGAACATGCAAAAGCGTGATGAGGACGAAGCCGCCCCAGCCCAGCGCCGCCAGCGTCTTGACCAATTCGTTCGTGCCCGCCATCACCGCGAACCCGGCCAGGGCGGCGATGCCGATCACGAAGATGGCGTAATTGAGGAAGCGCATGTGGGCCACGTCAGTGGACGGTGCTTGCTTCCGGAGAAACGCCGAAGGCCTGCATATAGCGGGCGAAACGCCGGCTGAGTTCGCGCGCGTCCAAACCGAATTCCTCCAGATTGTAGCGCGGATGGCGGTGGCGGCGGGGCCGGACCAGCCATTGCCGCATGCGCCTCTCGGCCTCTTCGCTCAATGTCATGCCGCAATGATAATAGAGCGTGCGCACCGCTTCCATGGGATCGGCGACAATCTTGCGGTAATGAAGATGCAGGATGTCCGGATCGCGCGCCGCCTCCTCGGCCATGTAGGCGGTGTTCTCCACCAGCCGCGAGCTCACCTGGCCGCCCAGCTCGTCGCGGTCGACATGGCGGGTGAAGGGGCGGCGAAGCAGCTCCGTCAGCTTCACGCAGGATGCCACCACGCTCAAGGGATCGCGATGCAGGAAGACGATGCGCGCGTCGGGATAGACGCTGCGGATCGCGTCCAGGGCGAAGACATTGTCGGGCGATTTCAACACCCAGCGCCCCCTGATGTTGTCAACCGGCGCCTGCGCGTCCAGGTGCTGGAGGAAGCGGCGATGGAAACGAAACGCGGCGTGATGGCCGTGCGCATCCAGCCAGCTCTGATACGAGGGAATGCGGTGGGTGGTGTCGAAGCGCAGGCTCTGGAACACCTGGGCGGTGATGTCGGTGCATTCCTGGGGCGTGTCGGCGGCAATCGGATGAAGTGCCGCGACGCCGGGCGAGAACAGCCGGAACAAGCCAAATTCGGCACTCACTTCCAGGCGGCGCAAATCGAGCCCCAGCACCTTGCAGGGATAGGGATACATGGACTGCCATGAGCGGGGCGCGGCATGGGCGGGGTCTTGCGCCAAAAGCGTATGCAGGAAGGTGGTGGCGCTTCTGGGCAGCCCGGTGATGAAGATGGGCGCCTCGATCGGCCGCGCGACGATGGAGGGATCGGCCGCCTCCGCCTCGTCCAGCCGCAAAAGATTGGCCAGGCAGCGCAACACATCGAAGGTGACGGCGCGGCGGCCAAAGCGCGAAAGGTCGGATTCCTGCTCATAAGCCGACAGCAGCCGGCGCAGCGGTTCGACGAAGGATTGATCGGAGAAGTTGCGGCGCCGGGCCCGGCGAAGCGCCATCTCCATCAAATGATCGGCGTCGAGCTCTTCACGGCCAAACCGCGCCCTGCCCGCCCGCCGGGCGGGAAGCTGGGATTTTTCGGCACCGCAATCAACCAAGTGGTCCACCACCGCCGATACACCCCCGGCGCGCGGGTCCACCCCCTCAGGCGACAATAATCGCCCTTTGTCCCGTCATTTTGTCAATGCCGGGACATTTAAGTTCCCTTTCGTCCAACTACCCGGAACTCGAATCGCACTTGGGATGCGAAAGCTGGATGGAGTGAAGAGAGGCCAAACAAAAGCCCCGCAAGCATTTGACTTGCGGGGCCTTTTTGTTAGGGCGTCTTGGCCGTACCCCTCCTCCCCCGCGCATCCGAAGCATGCTGGTGGGGGAGGTGGCCGTAGAGCACCGCTCAGGTGCGTAGGCCGGAGGGGGCAACGATCACGAGTTATCCGGCAACGTGTAGCAAATATACTCACCAGAGTAGTCACCGCCCGACACCGCGACGATGATGTACTGCTTGCCGTTGACCATATAGGTCATCGGCGAGCCGGACTGTCCGGCCGGCATCAGCACATTGCCCACTTCCTTGCCGGTCGCCTGATCATACGCACGCAGCGGCGCGCCGCGCGGATGATCCGGCGTGGTGGTGGCCTGGGCATCGCCCGCGATCACCAGCGACTTGGTCACCAGGGTGCCGATGTTAAATCCGGTCTGGCCCGTGCGCGGGACATTGATGCCCTTGAGCGCGGGATTGTTGCGGATGGCATCCGGCGTGTCGCCATGGGCCACCTGCCAGACGATGTCGCCCTTATCCAGGTTGATCGCGCTGATGGTGGAGTATGGCGGCTTCACCAGGGGCAGGCCGTCCACCGCAAGACGGCGGAAACCGCCATCGCCGCCGCCGCCGCGTGCAGCACGCTTGGGCGCGGGCGCCGCGTCCGCGCCTTCGCCGGCGCCGGCCGCATTGACCATCACGATGCGCTGACCCGCCTGGCCTTCGACCAGCGGCAAGTCGGTCATGCCCGGAGGCGGCGGCACCAAGGCCGTCGCCGAGAGGCACGAGTTGCAGCCATAGACATAGACGGTGTGGTTCTCGGGATTGAACGAACCGCCCGGCCAGTTGGTGCCGCCCCGACGCCGGACCCAGCATCAGGGTGGCGAGCGGGCCGCCTTCCTGCTTCGACAGGACCGGCGGCGTATAGATGGGACCCATCTTGTAGTTCTTGACCAGGTCCAGCGCCTGCTTGCGCATGTCGGGCGTGAAGTCGATCAACGTGTCCGCCGACACGCCGGTGCGGGTATAGGCAGCGGGCTTGGTGGGAATGGGCTGGGTGGGCGCATACCATTCGCCGGGCGCGTCACCCTTTTCGACCTTGCGCTCGGGCATCGGCCACACCGGTTTGCCGGTGATGCGATCGAAGACATAGAGGTAGCCCATCTTCGACGGCTCCGCGACCGCCTTGACCGGCTTGCCGCCCACATTGATGTCCATCAGGAGCGGCGGAGACGACATGTCATAGTCCCAGATCTCGTGATGGATGGTCTGGAAATACCATTTCGGCTTGCCGGTGTTGAGATCCACCGCCACCAGGCTGTCGCCGTAAAGACCATTGCCGGGACGCTTGCCGCCATAGAAGTCCGACGTCGGCTGCTCGACCGGCAGATAGGCCAGGCCCGCCTGCGGGTCGGCGGTCATTTCGGTCCACACGCCGGTGTTGCCGGTATATTCGTTGGAATTGTCCAACCAGGTTTCCGCGCCGGGTTCGCCCTTTTGCGGGATGGTGTGGAATTCCCAGATCTTCTTGCCAGTGCGCACGTCATAGGCACGGGCCGAGCCCTTGTTGTTCTTGTAGCTGGTGGGAGTGAAGCCTTCACGGAAGGCCGAGCCAATCAGGACCTTGTCGCCGACAACGGTAGGCGCCGACTGCCAGCCGATTTCGCCCGTCGTCAGATCGGGCTCGATCTTCTGGTCGTCATCGGCCTTCAAATCCACCGCGCCGTTATTGCCGAAAGAAGCGATGCGCTGGCCGGTCTTGGCGTCCAGGCAGATCAGCTGATAGCCGGGCGTCGTATAGAGAATCCGTGCTTCCTTGCCGTCGCTCCAATAGACCGGACCGCGGCCCGAGAGCTGGCGGGGAGCGGCCGCGCCGCGCGCGCCTTCCTTCTCGCCATGGACCCACAGAAGCTCGCCCGTCACCGCATCCAGCGCGACCACGGCGCGGCGCGAACCGGCAGTGGCATAGACCACGCCATTCACTTCCAGCGGCGTGCCTTCCAGCTTGAATTCGGGACGGTTGCCCAGATTGTTGGTCTTGAAACGCCAGGCCACTTCCAGATTCGAGAAATTCGAGGCGTTGATCTGGTCCAGCGGCTTGAATTTGCTGCCGTTGATGTCGCCCAGATAGACAGGCCAATCGACATTCTGGCCGCCGGTCTGCGCCGAGGCGCCGACACTGGCAAAACCAAGCGCGGCCAGCGATGCGCCCGCGATCAAGTATTTCCGCTGAATTCTCATGCAGTCTCCCAAACCTGTTTTTTGGCGATTGTGCCGCCCCGGGGACACGCGCATGCGCGCGCCTCGCGATTCCGGCGGCGTAAAGAACAATAGAAAGGAACAAAACGCCATGTTTCGGGAACGGAAACGATGCCGCAGGGGCGAGCGACTGAAACCGGGTGGAACTGCAGCCACAATTTGGCCCCCAAGGTGAATGGATCGCTATCCGGCGCTTCAGGTGGGGTTCAGCCGGGCGGACGCAATCTCCACGCCAACGAATGGTCGAAAGGAGACCAAAACATGAAACGCTTCTCGAAAATCGCCCGAAGAATTGGTCTGGGTACGGCGCTGCTGGTCGGCGGGGCCGCCGCGATGACCGCCCCGGCGTCCGCCCAGGTCCCGCCTCCTCCCGCGGATTACTATGGCGCGCCTGCTCCGGCTCCGGACTGCAATCCCTACAGCCCCTATTACGTCCCGGCCTACTGCGCGCCAGCCTATGGCTATGACTATGGCTACGCCCCCGACTATTACTACGGCCCCGATATCGGCATCGGCTTTGGTTGGGGCGGCGGCGGGGGCCATGGCTGGCACGGCGGCCATGACTTCCATGGCGGCGGCAACTTCCACGGCGGCGGTGGCGGCTTCCACGGCGGCTTCCAGGGCGGTGGCGGTGGCCATGCCGGCGGCGGCTTCCACGGCGGTGGCGGCGGCCATGGCGGTGGCGGCGGCCATGGCGGTGGCGGCGGACACCACCACTAACTAACCACTAAGGCAGGAAACAAGACGGCCCGGGTTGACCCCGGGCCGTTTTGCCGCTGAGCATGTGGCCCATGGCGGATGACGAAGGCCAATCACCCCGGACAAAGGAATGGATCAAACGGCGCGACTTGGCCGACCGCGCCATCGAGAATGTGCGCCGCCGCACCGAGGAAGAAGACAACGACAAGCGCCGCGACCAGGAGGAACGGGTGAATGAAAGCCCCATCCTCTTCATTGCCGGCGTGATTTTCGCCGGCATCGTGATCGTGGGCGGCTTGTGGTGGTTCATCACCGCAGTCGAATGCGATCCCGTGATCTCCGACCGCGCCTTCTCCAGCGCGTGCAAATAGGTTCCTAAACCAGCTTCGCGATCGCCCCGCCCACCACGCCGGTCACCACCGACGCCAAGGTACCCATCACCAGGATCATGGCGGGCACGTCTTTCAGGCTCACCGAGACCGCGATGGCGATCAACGCGCAGACCCCGCCCGCGAAGGCCCCGCCGATGATGGCGCCCGGCCAGCCCTGTTGCTCCAGCCGGATATAGATCGCGCCCGCGATCAGCGAGATCAGCATTCCGCCAATCGCGAATTTGGCCTTGACCGGCGGCATATAATGGCCCGCCACCACCATCAGAAGCTGAAGAATAAGACCGATGGTCGTGGCAATCAGAAGATTTTCCCTGTTCATGTCGCTCCCTCTCCTCAAGATTTGGTTTCGCAATATGTCTTCACGCCCTTCAGAAAGCCGTCATTGATGTTGTGAAAGAAGGCGTAGAGTTCGTCATAATCGGCGCCCGTTCCATAACCGGTATGCGAAATGGTGAAGCGCGTGCCGGCGCCCAGCTTCTCGACCGTGATCACCTGCACGATGTTGCGGTAAAGCTCGGCATGGGGCGGGCCAGGCGGCGTCGCTTCGTTGCGCAACACCATCAGCCGCTCCGGGCAGATAGGCGATGATGCGGTGGCGGATGGTCTCGTTGCCCCCCAGCTTGGCGGTTTCGGAGAAGCCTTCCTCGATGGTCGCCGCCATTGCGCATATCGACATGGGCGAGCTTGACGCCATGGGCCTTGATCCCCTCCTCGTCGGCGAAGCTGTTCCACACGCATTGCGGCGCGGCTTTCACGTCCACCGAAAGCTGCAGCACCCGCTCGCCATTGGCTTCCTTGAACGAGGTGTCGCGCACCGGGTCGGCGGGAGCGGCGGCCGTCAGCGCCATCGCCGCGCCCGCAGCCAAAAACAGCTTTGCGTTGCTCATCGTCTCTCTCCTTGTTTGGCGTCGGCCTCAAGCCTGTTCGAGATAGTCGCGCAGGCCCGCCACCGAAGCGTCGAACGCGTCCAGATTGCGATGGGTGCGCGACTGCATCACGCCGCCTTCCATCACCGTGAGGACGAATTGGCTGAGCGCATGGGTGTCGGCGCCGTCGGGCAGCCGCGCCTTGGCCGCATCCAGGCAGGCCTGCACGGCTTTGGTCCAGCCCTCGAAATTCGCGGCCAAGAGTGCGCGCACCGGCGGATCGGGCTCGTGCAGTTCCAGCGCCAGGCTGCCGATGGGGCAGCCATAGGCGCACTCCGTCATCTCCAGCGCCGCGCGATAGCGCGCCAGGAGCGCGAAGATGCGCTCGATGGGATCGTCCACGCCTTGCCAGGCGGGATCGAGCAGCATGGGATAAAGCCCCTCGCGGTACATGTTCAGCACCGCCAAGCAGCACATCCTGTTTGGTGGGATAGGCGTGATAGAGGCTGCCGGCATTGGCCTTGGCCTCGCGCAGATATGTCCTGCACGCTGGTCGAGCCGTAGCCCTTCTCCAGGAACAGCTTCATCGCCGCAAGGGCGAGCCGGTCGGCCGTGGTTTGCGCACGTTCCATGAGGCCTCGCGCCATGGATCGACGGAGGTACTATAGGCCTAGTTGAACGACCAACCAAGGACCAATTCACCCGCCGATCACCCCTGCTGCAGGCGGTCCAGATGCTGGCGGATATGGGCCGCTTCCTGGGCGCTGTTGGCCAGCGCGATGGCCCGGTCGAAAGCGATGCGGGCCTCGGCCTCGCGCCCCAATTGCAGGAGCAGCGCTCCCTGCGCGCCGAAATAATGGAAATAGCCGGAGAGCCGGCTTTCCAGCGGCGCGATCATGTCCAACGCCGCCTGCGCGCCCTTGAGCTGCGCGACCGCCATAGCGCGGTTGAGCGTGATCACCGGCGACGGCTGCATGCCTTCCAGCGCGCCATAGAGATGATCGATCTGCGCCCAATCGGTGTCGCCGAATTTGGCGGCGCGGCCATGGGTGGCGGCGATGGCCGCCTGGATCTGATAAGGCCCCGGCCGGTCGTGGCGCATCGCCTTGTCGATGAGCGCCACCCCTTCGGAAATCATTTCGCCGTTCCACAGCGCACGCTGCTGGTCCTCCAAGAGCACGATGTCCCCGTTGGCGTCGAAGCGCGCGGCGGCGCGGGCCTGCTGCAACAGCATCAGCGCCAACAGTCCGATGATTTCCGGCTCCTGCTGGAACAGGCGGAGCAGCAGCCGCGTAAGCCTTATCGCTTCGAGCGCCAGGGGGCTACGGTCGGGATCGGCGCCGCCGGAATAGCCTTCGTTGAACACCAGATACAGCATGGCCGCCACGGCGGCGGCGCGTTCGGCGCGCTCGGCCGGGCCCGGCGGCTCGAACGGGACATCGGCCTTGGCGATTGCCGCCTTGGCGCGGGTGATGCGCTGCTCCATCGCGCTGTCGCTCACCAGGAAGGCGCGCGCGATCCGCGCCACCGAAAGGCCGGAGACCACACGCAGAGCCAGCGCAATCTGCTGTGCCGCGGGCAGCGAAGGATGGCAGCAGATGAAGAGCAGCCTCAGCACGTCATCGCGGTAATGCGCGCCGTCCAGCCGTTCGGCCAGGGGCGTCTCGGCATCGCCGAGATCGGAGACGATTTCCTCTTCGGGCATCCCAGTGGCGCGCGCCTGTTTGCGCAGATCGTCGAGGCCGGCATTGCGTCCCACCAGCACCAGCCAGCCGACCGGGTCGCGCGGCGGGCCGTTCTTGACCCAGCTTTTCAAAGCGCGCAGGCAGGCTTCCTGGTAGGCCTCCTCGGCCCGGTCCAGATCGCGGAAATAACGCAGCAGCGCGGCCACGGCCTGCGGCCTGGCGGCGGTGAGCGCATTGTCGATCCAGCCGAGGTCGGTCATGAGACCCTAATATGCCTTGACGGTCCCGGTCAGCGCCACGTCACGCCGGTCGGGCAGGAACAAGGCGATGGGGCGCACTTCATACGTGCTGGTGGGATTGACCTCGTTGAGCCTGCGCGCCACATCCAGCGCGCCCGCCAGATCGGGCACGTCGATGATGTAGAAGCCCAGCAACTGTTCCTTGGTCTCGACGAAAGGCCCGTCCATCACCAGGTTCTGGCGCAGCGTCGTGGCCGCGGTGGTGGGCAGAAGCCTGAGCGAGGGCCCGAGTTTTCCTTCCCGGGTGAGCGCATCCTGCACCTTGCCCAGCAGCGCCATCAGGGCATCGTCTTCTTCCTTGCTCCAGGACCAGACCACGTCTTCCTTGTTGTAACAAATGAGCGTGTAGAGCATCTCGGCCTCTCATTCCTCCAAGGACGGGCGAGTATGCCCCGCCCCGACATGGCTCATAAGAAAAATGGCGGCCGCGATGTCGGAAAACTAGCCGTGCGCCCGTCCTTTGGGCGAAACTGGGCGAGGGACGGAGAACATCATGCGCAAAGTCATCATTTCGGAATTCCTTTCGCTCGACGGCGTGATCGAGGCCCCCGGCCCCTCCCACGACTTCCAATATGCCGGTTGGACCATGCCCTATTGGAACGACACCATCGCCCAGTTCAAATTGAAGGAGCTGTTCGGGGCGGGCGCGCTGCTGCTTGGCCGCGCCACTTATGACGGCTTTGCCGTGGCCTGGCCCAAGATGAAAGACGAACAGGGTTTCGCCGACCGCATGAACAATCTGCCCAAGCATGTCGCCTCCACGACATTGAAGAATCCCGCCTGGAACAACTCGCATGTGATCGCGGGCGACGTGGCAGCGGCGGTGAAAAAGCTCAAGGCCGAGTCAGGCCAGGACATCCTGGTGTTCGGCAGCGGCAAGCTGTCCGCATCCTTACTTCGGCACGGGCTGGTGGATGAGCTGGCCTGCCTGATCTATCCGGTGGTGCTGGGCTCGGGCCAGCGCTTCTTCGAGCAAAGCCCGCACCTCGGGCTGAAGCCGGTCGAAACCCGCGACATGGACAAGGGCGTAACCCTGCTGCGCTACAGCGTGAACGCGGCTTGAGGTTGAAGGAGAGGCCAACGATGACCATCACCATAACCGCCTTTGAAGCCTCACCTGATCGCGGGCGGGGACTGGCGCGCGATACGCGCGTCCGCTGGGCGCTGAAAGAAGCAGGTCAGCCTTATGAGGTTCGCCTCGTTTCATTCGGCGCGATGAAGGAGCCCGCCCATCTCAAGCTTCATCCGTTCGGCCAGATTCCCACCTATGAGGAGGGCGATCTGGCCCTGTTCGAGACCGGCGCGATCATCCTTCATATCGCCCAGCACCATGCCGGTCTCTTGCCGGACGACGCCAATGCCAGGGCGCGCGCGATCGCCTGGATGTTCGCCGCGATCAATACCGTGGAACCGCCGATCCTGGAATTCGCGAACGCCAAGCTTCTGGAACACGACAAGCCCTGGGCCAAGGAGCGCCTGCCTCTGGTCGCGGATCGCGTTCGCGACCGGCTGAAACAACTATCCGCGCGCCTGGGCAAAGCCTGGACGAATTTCCCAACCTGGCGGCCTATGTCGCCCGCGGCGAGGCACGGCCCGCCTATCAACGGGCATTCGCTGCGCAGTTGGCGGATTTCAAGGCGAGCCAACGGCCGGCCGGTTGAAATCCGCTCTTGGCTTTTATGCAGAAGGCGTGAGGGATCACTCCGCCACGAGTTGCACGAAGACCATGGTGCCGTGGGGATTGCCGCCATACGAGGCGGTGGGCGATGACGGCGCGAAGTCGAAATCATAAAGCGCGCCCAGGCCGAACCGAAAATGATCCGCCAAATTCCAGTCGTGAATCGCGCCCGGCATCACTGCCATGGGGGTTCCGTGCGATTCCGTGGCGCCGGCCATGGCCGGATTCAGTCCGCTCAGCAGGATACCGAAGGCAATCGCCAGTCTGGCAGCGAATTGTACGGTTCTTCGCATGCTCGAATCATAAGGTTGTTGCACGCGCCTCATAAGAATAAGCAGCTACCTTCTGGCAAGAACTCAAGCCGAACCAGCTGAGTGCGCCCGCCACCACGAACGCCAGCCAGCTCAGCCAGATCGGCACCATCCAGCCGGCGATCAGAATTGGCCAATCCATCACCGCGCGGAGCAGATGCGCCAGCGCCACCAACGCGAAGATCGCGCCCGCCACGCGCAGATAGCTTTGTTTGTCCATCGGGCGTCAGGGCCCGGCGGCGGAGCGGGCTTCCCAGGACCGGCGGATCAGGTCGCGGGTGGCGTCGGAGAAATCGAAGCCGGGCACCAGCTCGGCCCCCTCCTCCAGCACATCGTCATAGCCGCCGGCGCGCATGCAGACGGGGCAGACCACGATGTCCTTGTTGGCGGAGACGCCGATGCGAAACAGCGGCGCCTGGCAATCGGTGCATTTGATGGTGAGAAAGGCGTGAAACGGCTCCATGGCGATACGGCCTCCTCTGCCAATGACGTGATGTTCAGCGATGCGACGCGTTGAAGCCCTCCAGGCCAGCCGCGCCGGGGCATAATTCCTTCTCCGACAGAATATTCAGGGGGCCGTCCACCGTGTTGAGGTTGGCGTGCATGTCCCCCGCATTGCGGTCCATATAAATGAGTCCCGTGACAAGTTCGCCTTGTGCCGCCCGGGACTGAAGAAAGGACATCGCCGCAATCTTGTCGTGCGGATCGTAATCGGCATCCAGCTTGGCCAGCTTGAGGCGCGAACCGTCATGCAGCGCGACTTCCTCGGTCGTGCCGGGCGCATATTCGACGGTGATCTCGTCGCGCGGCTCCATGATGTCCAGCCGGTTGACCGCCTCATTATGGTCGCGCACGAAATCATAGGCCTTGGTCGAGCCGGCGTGATTGTTGAACGCCACGCAGGGGCTGATGATGTCGATGAAGGCGGGGCCGGGATGGCGCATCGCCGCCATGATCAGGGGCACCATCTGCCCCTTGTCGCCGGAGAAGCTGCGGCCCACGAACGTCGCGCCCACCATCATCGCCATGCTCACCAGGTCGAGCGGCGAATCCATGTTGGTGGCGCCGCCCTTGCTCTTGGAGCCCTTGTCGGCGGTGGCCGAGAACTGGCCCTTGGTGAGGCCATAGACCCCGTTATTCTCGGTGATATAGACCATGTTCACGCCGCGGCGGATGCAATGGACGAATTGGCCCAGCCCGATCGAGGCGGAATCACCGTCGCCCGACACGCCAAGATAGATCAGATCCTTGTTGGCGAGGTTGGCGCCGGTCAGCACCGACGGCATGCGGCCGTGGACGGAATTGAAGCCATGGCTCTGGCCCAGGAAATAGGCGGGCGTCTTGGACGAACAGCCGATGCCCGAGAGCTTGGCCACACGGTGCGGTTCGATGGCGAGTTCGAAACAGGCCTGGATGATGGCGGTCGAGATCGAGTCATGCCCGCATCCGGCGCACAGCGTGGAAATCACGCCTTCATAATCGCGGCGGGTGAAGCCCAGCTTGTTTTCGGGCAATGCCGGATGGCGCAGCTTGGGTTTGACGATAAAGGTCATTCCGCGGCCTCCTTGGCTCGGGTCCGCATCCGCGCGGAGATCGCCTCGCTGATGAAGCGGGCGGTGATGGGCGCGCCATCAAAGTGCAGCACCGAGATAAAGCGCGCCGGATCGATCCCGCATTCATTGACCAGCAGCATGCGCATCTGGGCGTCGCGGTTCTGCTCGACCAGGAAAACCTGGTCATGGGCGTTGATGAAGTCCGCCACCGCGTCGGTAAATGGAAAGGCCCGAAGCCGCATCACGTCCAGGTGCAGCCCATCGGCCTCCAGGCCCGCCAGCGCCTCGCGCATCGCCGCCGCGGTCGAGCCGAAATGGATCACGCCGAAGCGGGTCTTCTCTTTTGCCGGACGGATGACGGGCTCGGGCACATATTTCTTGGCGGTTTCGAATTTGCGCAGCAGCCGCTGCACATTGTCCTGATAGACATCGCCTTCTTCGCTGTATTTGGCATAGCGGTCGTGGCTGGAGCCCCGGGTAAAATACATCCCCTTGGTGGGATGGACGCCCGGCAAGGTGCGATAGGGAATGGCGTCGCCGTCCACATCCAGATAGCGGCCGAAATTCTTGCCCGCATCCAGGTCCTCAGCGGTCATGATCTTGCCGCGGTCGTAGCTGCGCTTGTCGTCCCAGGCGAAAGGCTCGCACAGCCAGTCATTCATGCCGATGTCGAGGTCTTCCAGAATGAAGATGGGCGTCTGCAGCCGCTCGGCCAGGTCGAAAGAGAGAGCGGCGAATTCGAACAACTCCCTGGGATCTTCCGGGAACAGCAGCACATGCTTGGTGTCGCCATGGGAGGCATAGGCGCAGAGCAATATGTCAGCCTGTTGCGTGCGCGTCGGCATGCCGGTGGAGGGCCCGCCCCGCTGCACATTGATGATCACGGCGGGGATTTCCGCGTAATAGGCCAGGCCCAGGAACTCCTGCATCAGCGAAATGCCCGGGCCCGAGGTGGCGGTGAAGGAACGCGCGCCGTTCCAGGCCGCGCCGATCACCGCGCCGATGGCCGAAATTTCGTCCTCGGCCTGGATGATGGCGAATTTGTTCTTTCCCGTTTCCTTGTCCACCCGGTATTTCTTGCAATGCTTGGCGAAGGCTTCGGCGCATGAGGTGGACGGCGTGATGGGATACCAGGCCGCCACCGTGGCCCCACCATAGACGCACCCCAGTCCCGCCGCGTCATTGCCACTGACGAAGATGCGGCTGCCCACCGCGTCGGCGCGCTCCACCTTCAAGCCGCATTGGCCCTTGAGTTCGGTGCGCGCATGCTCGTAACCCAGGTGCAGCGCCTGGTGGTTGGGCGCGATCAGCGCCTGTTTGCTCTTATATTGCTCGCCGATCAGGGTCTCGAGCACGGAAGACTCGATGCCCAGCAACTCGGCCAACGCGCCGATATAGATGATGTTCTTGAACAGCTGGCGCTGGCGCGGATCGCTATAGGTGGCGTTGCAGATCTCGGTCAGCGGCATCCTGATCACGTTGATGTCGCTGCGGAACTTGGACAGCGGGACCGGCCGCGAGGAATCGTAGAACAGATAGCCGCCGGGATCGATTCCAGCCACGTCCTTGTCCCAGGTCTGGGGATTCATCGCCACCATCAGATCCGTGCCGCCGCGCCGCCCCAGCCAGCCATGGCCGGAGACGCGCACTTCGTACCAGGTGGGAAGGCCCTGGATGTTCGACGGGAAGATGTTGCGCGACGCCACCGGCACGCCCACGCGCAACAGCGAGCGGGCGAACATCTCATTGGCCGACGCCGAGCCAGAGCCGTTCACATTGGCGAACTTCACCACGAAGTCGTTGACGGCCTTTATCGGGCTTGACATGCGTACCCCGTCTTGGGCGCTTCCAGCAGGAATTTCTGCATGTCCCAGGCCCCGGTGGGACAGCGTTCGGCGCAAAGCCCGCAGTGAAGACAAAGGTCTTCGTCCTTGGCCATGACGCGGCCGGTCTTAAGCCCGGTTGCGATGTAAAGCTCCTGTGTCCTGGGATGCAGCGACGGCGCGCTCAAATGATCGCGCAACTCCGCTTCCGGCTCATTCGCGGTGAAGGTGATGCAGTCCATCGGGCAGATATCGACACAGGCATCGCATTCGATGCATTTGGGTGTGTCGAACACGGTCTGGACGTCGCAATTCAGGCAGCGCTGCGCTTCCAGGAACGCCTGCTTGACGTCGAAGCCCAGCTCCACTTCCAGCTTCACGTCCTTCAGCGTCTTTTCGATGGGGGCGTGGGGGACCTTGTAGCGTATGTCGTTGGAGATATCGTTGTCATAGCTCCATTCATGGATGCCCATCTTCTGGCTGGAAAGATTGACCATGGGCGGCGGGCGGTCGTTCACGCTTTTGCCCTGGCAAAGCTGGTCGATCGAGATCGCCGCGTCATGGCCATGGGCCACCGCCCAGATGATGTTCTTCGGCCCGAATGCCGCATCGCCGCCGAAGAAGATCTTGGGATTGGTCGAACCCATGGTCTTCTCGTCCACCTTGGGCATGTCCCATTTGTCGAACTCGATGCCGATGTCGCGCTCGATCCAGGGGAAAGCATTCTCCTGCCCCACCGCCACCAGCACGTCGTCGCATTGCATGACCACGTCCGGCTCGCCGGCAGGCACCAGATTGCGGCGGCCCTTGGCGTCATATTCGGCCTTTACCTTCTCGAAGCGCACGCCGGTAAGCTTGCCCTTCTGGTGCAGGAATTCCTTGGGCACCAGGAAATTATGGATCGGGATGCCTTCGTGCATGGCGTCGTCCTTCTCCCAGGGAGACGCCTTCATCTCCTCGAAGCCGGAACGCACCACGACGTCCACCTTCTCGCCGCCCAGCCGCCGCGACGTGCGGCAGCAATCCATCGCCGTGTTGCCGCCGCCCAGGACGATCACGCGCTTGCCGATCTTGGTGGTGTGGCCGAACGAGACCGAGGACAGCCAGTCGATGCCGATATGGATGTGTTCTTTCGCTTCCTTGCGGCCGGGAATCTCCAGCTCGCGGCCGCGCGGCGCGCCGCAGCCCACGAAGATCGCGTCGTAATCCTCGGCCAACAGCGCTTTCAGCGAACTGACCTTCTGGCCCAGGCGCAATTCGGGCTGAAGATCGAGGATATAATCCACCTCCTCGTTCAGCACGGCCTCGGGCAGGCGGAATTTGGGGATCTGGGTGCGCATCATGCCGCCGGCCGATGCATCGCCGTCATAGAGCACCACGGTATAACCCAGCGGCAGAAGATCGCGCGCCACTGTGAGCGAGGCGGGCCCGGCGCCGATCAGCGCCACGCGCTTGCCGTTCCTGTGCATCGCGGAGTTCGGCATGCGCGCCTTGACGTCGCCTTTGTTGTCGGCGGCGACGCGCTTCAGCCGGCAGATCGCCACCGGTTGCGCCTGGCCTGTTACCTCTTCAACGCGGCCCCGGCGACAGGCCGGTTCGCAGGGCCGGTCACAGGTGCGGCCCAGGACACCCGGAAACACATTGGAATGCCAGTTCACCATATAGGCGTCGGCATAGCGCCCCGCCGAAATCATGCGGATATATTCGGGCACGGGGGTGTGGGCGGGACACGCCCATTGGCAATCCACCACTTTATGGAAGTAATCGGGATTCTTGATGTCGGTGGGCGGCATCCCGCCATTCGATACCGGCTTCACCGGCCGCGCATCCGGCGCGTGCCGG
Organism: uncultured Alphaproteobacteria bacterium; assembly: GCA_963766265.1. GTDB lineage: Bacteria > Pseudomonadota > Alphaproteobacteria > Micropepsales > Micropepsaceae > Rhizomicrobium. The sequence goes on along the minus strand of CAVXYX010000004.1, from coordinate 563,265 downwards.
GGCGGATCACTCACTGATGGACTGCTCATGATGCTGACAATTCCCCAATGACCTGCCTCAAGCCGGACGCCTGGTGGATGATGTTTCAGCTATGCAAGCGTTCCGATCCCGACTCCTGAAATTTCGAGGCAGCGAGCCCAATGATCCGGGCTCTCCTCTCTTCTATTGTTGCACACATATTAGCGAGCGCGGGCGAACGGCAAAAGGCCCCGCGTTCCTTGCCGCACTGCGGAAAATGGGTGGTTAAAATAACGGCTTTGCATCAATAGCTTAGGCCTGAGCGAAACTTCACAAATCCACCGGCCCGCACCAGCCGGGCAAGTAAGAGGCCTCTTTCTCCTTGGAGAGTTTGAGCCCGTGCTCAAGGGCGCGGGTGAAGTTCTTCTCCACCAGCCGCTTCTTGATGCGCCGGCGCAGGAAATCGGCCCAGAGGAATTCGCTGAACGGCGTGGCGTCCTTGGAATAACCGCCCATGCGGCGCAGTTCGCCCGCCAGCGAGCGATAGGGGTCGTCCTCCAGCCGCTCCACATTCTTGGGGATGGCGCGCGGCCCCTTGCGCATGCCCTTGGCGTCGAAGGGATGCATCCAATCCCTCTGGTCCAGCACGAACCAGAATGTGTCGATGTCCAGGAAAGAGAGATCGGCCACCACGGTGACATACATCTTCTTCAGGCCTTCCTTATGCAGCGCCAGCGCCAGATGATGATGATCGACGATGTAATGCTTGCCGCCCGGCCCCAGGATCACTGGGATGAGATGCTTCTCCAGGAAGAGGCGCCGTCTTTTGGCGTTGCCCTGGTCGCGCCAATGCTTTCGGCGCGCACTCACTTCGCGCAGTCCCACCGTCATCTGGGTGGGGCGAAGCTCCAGGATGGAGACCGGCTTCAAGACCGGTTCGCGGGCATTGCCCGGGGGAAAATCCTTGGCGGCCATGGTCAATTCCGTTTCGCAATAAGACAGATTTGTAATATCACAATCATTCGGCGAACTGGGAGGCAGACCACATGTGGCCTCAGACTCGCGACCAGGCGATGCGCGATGTGGTGGCGGCGTGCGCGCTGGCGGCTGTCGCCATCCCCGAACAGCTCGCCACCGCCCGGCTGGCCGGTGTGCCGCCCGCCTTCGGCCTGATCGTGTTCGTGGGCGCGGCGCTGGGCTTCTTCCTCTTCGGCGCCAACCGCTATCTCTCGGCCGGTGCGGATTCCACCATCGCCCCCATCCTCGCGGGCGGCTTGGCGCTTCTGGCCACCAGCGGCACCCCGCGGTATTTGGCACTGGCGGCGGCGCTGGCCTTGATGGTGGGCGCACTGGTGGCGGTCGCCGGGCTGCTCCGTCTGGGCCGGATTGCGCGCCTCCTGTCCGTCCCCATCCTTACCGGGTTTCTGGCCGGCATCGCCGTCCATATCGTGGTGTCGCAACTCCCCGCGCTTTTGGGCATTCCGCGCGGCGGATCGGGTTTCTTCGGCGATGTCGCCAATATCGCGGAGAATATCGGACGCATCAATCTCTTCTCGCTGGCGATCGGCGCCGGCGTTTTCGCCGTCGTCAAAATCTCGGAGGAATTGGGGGGACGCTTTCCCGGCGCGCTGGGATCGGTGGTGGCGGCAGCGGCGGCGGCGGCGTTTTTCAAGCTGAATGTCCCCGTCCTGGGCCATGTCGAGGTGCCGCCTTTGATGCCCGCCCTGCCCGCCATCACCTCGTCCGACCTCACCGAGCTCTTGCCCATCGCCTTGATCGTGAGCCTGGTGGTGCTGCTTCAGACCGCGGCGGTGTCCCGGTCCTTTGGCGGCAACGAAGCCGGCGTCAATCGTGACCTGATGGGCGTGGGCGTGGGCGGAATGTTGAGCGGATTCCTGGGCGGGTTCGCCGCGAACGCCAGCCCACCCCGCACTGCAATTGTGCGCGCAAGCGGCGCCCAGTCGCGCCTGGCGGGATTTCTGGCGATGGTGATCGTGGTCCTGTTCCTGGCCTTCCTGCCCGGCCTGCTTGCCTATGTGCCGGAAGCGGCGCTGGCGGGCCTGTTGATGTCGGTGGCGCTGCGCATCTTCGACACCGCCAAGATGCGGATCATCGCGCGGCAAAGCTGGGTCGAATTTCTTCTTCTTGCCATCACCGCGGCGGCCATCGTGGTGATGCCCATCGAGACCGGCGTCAGCGTGGGCATCGCCCTGTCGCTGCTCTATGGCGTGTGGACCATCACCCGCACCCACGCCATTGTCTTCGAACTCATTCCCGGCACCACGGTGTGGTGGCCCAAGAGCGAAGTTTTCAAGGGCGAAACCAGGCCCGGCATCGTGGTCGCGGGCTTCCAGGCGCCCTTGTTCTTCCTCAATGCCGAGAATTTCCGCACCACCTTGGACCAGGCAGTGGAATCGGCGCCGCAACCCGTCAAGGCCATCGTGCTGGAGGCGTCGAGCATGGTGGAACTGGATTTCAGCGGTGCCCAGGTGCTGGCCGAGCTGATCCGAAGCTGGAATGCGCGCGGCGCGCATTTCTATGTGGCGCGGCTGATCTCGCTCAGGGCACAGGCTTCCTTCAAGGATTTCGGCATCCTGCCGCTTCTGGCTCACCGGAAGACGTTCGAAAGCGTGGCCGAGGCGATCACGCAGTGCCGGGAGGATTTTCCGGCAACGCGGTAACTCATCGCGGTTCGACCAGGGGAATGCCGGTCTTGAAGTCAACCAGCAGCACCCACAGGTCGGAAACCGCCCGGGCATTTCCGGACATGGTAACGCCGTGATCCAAGGCGACAGCAAGCGTCGTTTGCCCGAGAATGACGGGTTCAAGAATTTGCCGCGTGGTGGTCACGCTGGCGTCGGCATGGGGATCGGCCTTCCCGCCTATGTATGTCAGCGCGCCGTTCTCCAAGGTGGAGGTCAGCGTCTCTTTTGTGTCCGTGAAGCGCCAATTGATCACGATCTTCTGGGCTCCGGCGCGCGGCCCGTCTATCCTTGTGCCGAGATAGTCGAAAAGCTGCGCGGCGGACATGGCGTGCAGTATCTCGGGGCTGATGGCGGGCGTGGAGCGACCCGCAGCGGGAGCGTTGCTCCGCAATTTCTGCGCTGCCAGAAGGTAGGAACTGCGCGTCGGGCCATTTTCCGCGCCATAGCCCATCTGTTCGAATGCATCGGCCGCCAATTCGCGCGCCGTCTGTTGGACGGGTCCGCAAACACCACCTGGCCCATCACCTCCGCCACCCAGCGATAATTTCCCGCCTTGAAATCTTCGCGCGCCCGGGCGATGGCCGCATCGGCCCCGCCCATATACTCGACCGCCTTCTTCGCCTCTTCGACCGGCGGCAGGCGGTTCAGATTGGCGGGATTTCCGTCATACCAGCCCACATAGCGCTGATAGACCGCCATCACGCCCAATGAAAGCGAGCCATAATAGGGACGCACGGCCCAATCTTTCTCCAGCTCGGGCGGCAATTCGAGCGTATCGGCAATCTCTCTGGGCGCCATGCCCTCATTCATCATCCGCAAGGTCTGGTCGTGGATGTATTTGTAGAGGTCCCGGTGATCCGCCAGATTGGTCCGCGCCCGCGCGTTGCCCCACACCGGCCATTGATGCTGGTTGATCAAAATCTGCACGTCGCCGCCGAAATGATCGAGCGCGACATTCAGGGCCTGCGACCAGCTCAAGGCATTGCGGACATAGGTTCCGCTGATATTCAAAATATTGTGCAAGGTATGGGAATCATCCTCGCCCAAATCCAGCACATGAGACCCGGGCAGATAGACGAACATCTCCGACGGCGCCTCGGTGTCCAGCGCCAGCTGGAATTCGAACTTCACCCCGTCGATGGTGCGGGTTTCGAACGGCTTGGTGATGCTGTCATTGGGTGGAATGATCGGACCCGCTCCGCCCGGGCCCCGGGCGATGATTTCCCCTTCGCCGTAATCGACCACGCCGCGCGCATCCACGGGAAGCACCCCGGCCCCGAACTGAAATTGTCCCCGCGCGCCTTTGAGGTTTGCGGCAAACGCGTCATCGACGATGGCCCGCATGAAGTTCACCGGCGCTATCACCTTTATCTTGCCTGACGCCGCATCGGCGGAAGAGATCACGGCGCTTGCGCCGCCCCAATGATCGCCATGATTGTGGGTGTAGATGACCGCCAGCACCGGCTTCCTCGGCCGGTGCGCATAATAAAGATCGAGCGCAATGCGCGCCGCGCCGGGGGACGCCAGCGTGTCGATCAGGATAAGGCCGGTCCGCCCTTCGACAATCGTCATCTCCGATGCCGAATAATTGCGGACCTGATAGACGCCGTCCGTCACCTTGGAACAAACCATTGGCGGTGTCGAGCTGGGCCTGGCGCCACAGGCTGGGATTGACGGTCGGGGGCGCCGAGCCGTCATTCACGAACGCGTAGGCCTGATTTTGCGGGTCCGGAATGGTGGCGATGAAGCCCCGTGTCGCGTCCTCGAAATCCTGGCGATCCGCGAACGGCAATTGCGACAGGACCGCGTGATTGGCGGCGACGACATCCGGCTGGGCGGGCTTTGCCTCTTGCGCCTGCGCGCAAACCGTCATCGCCAAAACGCAAGCCAGCTTGCCTATGGATTGCCGGGCAAAAGTCATGAGGCCCTCCCAATGCGATGTCCCCAAAATTGCACAAGACAAGGCTCAAATCATCGCAAAACTATGTTCTCAGCCGCACATCGCCATGGGCGCGCGAATCCTGGCCAGCGGCAACGCCTTGGCGGCATCCAGGGCGCGGGCGATCGCCGCGCGGCGATAGTCCCATTTGGGATCGGCGGGCGGCGGCACGATCACCATGGTGGCGTTGGCCTCGAAGAACAGCAATTCGCCGCCCGCGCCCACCGCGAAATCGATCCCGCCATACTCCAGGCCCAACGCCCCGGCGATGCGCGCCAGCGCGCCGACCGCCTTGGCTCCCAGGGCTTCATCCATATGCTCCAGGAAATGCCGCTCTTCGCGGCGATGCGCTTCCTCGACGCCCATGTCGGCGGTGAAATAATGCACTTTCCAATCCGATGAAACCGCCAGATGCAGGGGATAAAGTGCCCCGCCGATGAACATCACCCGGTATTTGCGCGCCTTGCCGTCGCCGCCCCGCGCCTCCAGATATTCGATCGCCAGCACCTCATCGCCAGGCAATTCCGCCAGCGCCCGCACGACGTCTTCTCGCTGTTCGACTTTCACAAAATGCTGCCCGGTGTGGAAACCCGGCGCCCGCAGCAGCAGCGGAAAACTCAGATCGTCCAATTCGCTCTTGCGCCTCAATGTCGTGCGCGGGGCGCGGACATGCGCCAGCGCGCCCATTCTCGCCGCATTCTCGACCCGCCCCGTCTTCAACACCTGGGCAGGCGGATTGATCACAGGCGCATCGCTGCGGGCCACGATCCGTTCCGCAATCGTCAGCGCCTCGTGACAAAGATCTGCGTCGCCGACGGCGTTGAATATCAGCGCATGCGGCGGCAGGGGCAGTGCCGGTTTGTAATATTCCACATACAGCACCGTGACTTTATAGGTGCGGCCGTCGAAGATGTGTTTGGCGGGAATGTTGCCGCCCTTGACCGAGACCAGGAGCAGCACCCGCGTCGCGGGCTCCTTTCCGCGATAGCGCTGCTCGGCGATGCCTTGCCTTGGAAAACTCCGGCGCCAATGGCTCTCCGCCTCATCCGTTTCATCCAGCGCCGCCAGCACCTGGGCCAGGCTGCGATGCGCTTCCTGCGAGGCATCGTCAATTCGCAGCGCGGCCTCCAGCGCGCCACGCGCGGCAAATAGCTCGCCATCCTCGAACAGGATGGTGCCAAGATTGATCCAGCCCGTGGCGTTCCCGGGATGGCATTGCACCATGTGCTTGTAAAGCGTGCGCGCGGCGTCGCGGTTGTCATTCTCATGAGCCAGCGCCGCCAATTCGCTTAAGCCCGGGCCGTGGGCCGGGTCCTGGCGGAGCACTTCCAGGTAGGCGGCTTTGGCTTCGTCGTGGCGGCCGGCGGCGGCCAGTCCGCGCGCCCGCGCCAACAGCGTCTCGAAGCCGGACATGACGCGGCCACTCATGCCCCCCTCATGAAAGAACGCGCAGTTTCTGTTCGCGCTTGGCGCCGAATTCCAGCACCGCCTGGAGCATGGCCTCCAGGTCGCGCATCTCGGTGCGATGATTGACCAGCGCCACCCTGATGGCGAGCTTACCGCCGATGGTGGTGGTGGACGGCGCGGCGATGCCGCTTTCCTGCAGGTCGCCGACAATGGCGGCATTGGCTTCGTCGGCGGCGCGATAGCGGAAGCAGACGATGTTGAGTTCGGTGCGGCTGAGCAATTCCAGCCTGGGCTCCGCCAGGATTCTGGCTTCCAGCGCTTTTGCCAGTGCGCAACTTTTCTCGATCATGCGCGCCAGTTTGGCCCTGCCATGGGCCTTGATGGTGAACCAGGTCTTGAGCGCGCGGAAGCCGCGCGACAAATCGGGTCCGAAATCGCACGGCCAATGCTCGCCGCCGGCCAGTCCCCGCGCCTCGCGCCTCAGATACGCGGCGGGATTGGCGAAAGTGTCCTTGTGGGCCTGGCCGTCGCGCACCAGGAAGAAGCCGGCGTCATAGGGCACCTGGCCCCATTTGTGGAAATCGAAGGCGATGGAGTCCGCGCTTTCGATCCCCTTGAGGCGCGGGCCGATCTTGTCGGACAACATGCCCAGCGCGCCGAATGCGCCATCGACATGGAACCAGAGCCCTTCGCGCTTGGCGAGCGCCGCCAATGCGCTGAGATCGTCGATCGCGCCCGTGTCCACGGTGCCCGCCGTGCCCACCAGCATGAACGGCGTCAAGCCGGCATCGCGGTCGCGGCGGATGGCATTTTCGAGCAGAACGATGTCGATGCGGGAATTTCCGTCCCCCGGAACCAGGCAAAGCGCATTGGTGCCCAGGCCCGAAAGATCGAAAGCCTGGCCGATGCAGCGATGCGCCGTCTGGGCGGCATAGCCGCGAAGCCCGGCGCCCACGCCTTTGCGGCGCACCGCCCGGCCCAGCCGCGCATGGCGCGCCACCAGCACGGAAAGAAGATTGGCCATCGAGGTGCCGGTGACGAACAACCCGCTGGCGCCATCCGGAAAATGAAACAACTCGCGCACCCAATGAAGCACCTGGCGCTCCACTTCGATGGGCATGTGATCGCGCCCGCCCAAATTGGCGTTCAATCCACCCGCAAGCATCTCGGCCAGCATGCCTTCCACCGTGCCGCCGCCATGGACCCAGCCCATGAAGCCGGGATGCACATTGCCGGTGGCGTAAGGCAAAACAAAGCGCATGAATTCGTCATGGATGGCGGCCAACGCCTCGGGCGCATCCGGCAGGGGCTCGCGGAAACGCGCGCGCGCCGCAGGCGGAATGGGCTGCCACACCGGCCGCGCGCGGATGTCGCGGATATAGTCCAGCATGTCGTCCAGCATGGCGTGGGCCTGGCTGCGCAACGCGGGCCAATGTTCGGGATCGAGGCTGGAGGCGCTTTCCCCCGCCTTGGTCAGGTCAATGGCACGCAGGCGCTGGGCTGACGGCATGACAAACCCCTCTGGCCAGGCGATAGGGCGGCTTTCATGGTTAATGTCGGCTTAAGTCCCCGCCCGAAGGGATAAAAAATCAGTCAGGGAATGGAGGAAACAACTGCTACTGCTGGCAGCGCGATAACGCCCAAGCCGGGTAAAGAGTTCACGGGCCGCCGGCTCAAAACCGGATGCCGGGCCTCAACACCAGCTGGAAAAAGAGCAATGTCGCACATAGCGCCAGCGCGGGCCCAAGAATGTTCCGCTGCGTCGAAGCGAGGTGCGTGGCGCCTTCATTCCTGCCGGCCAGCGCGCTGCCCAGCAGCAGCCATCCCGTGCCGATCAGGTTAATGATCAGCGGCACCAAGGCGACCTCAATCACGTTGCGCGGCACCCGGAACGGAACGATCAGGATCACCGAGAGGAACCCGGAAAACAGAATTGCGCCAACGGTATGTTCCGGAAAGCGCCGCGCCAGCCAGCGTCCCACAAACGCCATCGCTATGGCGGCAAGCGCCAGCAACGCCATTTTGGTCTCTTCGCTCAATCTCAGATGGACCAGGGCGCGGCCCACATCATTGCCGGGCAGAAGCGAACCGATGGCAAGCTGGATCAGGGATTGAAACAGTCCCTGGAACGCCATCCAGAAAAAGAACAAGCGCCATGCCGGGGACACGCGTTTCGCCAACACCACGGCGGCGGAAAATGTCAGCCCGCTCACCAGCGTGGCGATCGCGCCCGTGCCCTGCAGCAATTCGGTCAGGCTGCTGGCACCCGTCCAATCGTGATTGTTGTGAAACAGGATCGGATGAAGTCCGGGTGTCAGCGCCTTGGGAATGACCAGCCAAAGCTCCTGCCAGAAGAAAGTGAGATTGAAAGCCAGCGCGCACTGCAAAATGGACGCCGCGCTGGGCATGAATTGCGCAGCGTTTAAATGCTTCCGCAGCAGAACCAAGCCGGCCGCAAGCGGCAACGCGCCGATAGCCAGAGTGAGATAAAGAAGACTTTCCATATCACTCTCGCCGCTATCGGCTCACCGCTTGAAGACGTAGCCGCCCTTCATCACGAAAGAGACATGCTCGACCGACGTGATGTCGTCCAGCGGATTGCCGGGCACGGCGACGATGTCGGCATAATAGCCGGGCTTCAATCCGCCGATCTGGCCCTGCCAGCGCAGGATCTGCGCGCCGTTGAGATAATCCGCCTGCAGCACCTGCAGAGGCGTCATCCCGTATTTCACCATCAACTCGAATTCGCGTCCCTGCAGGCCGTGGGCGAACGGCCCCACATCCGATCCCACCGCGAAGGGCACGCCCGCCGCCAGCTGGCGTTTGAATTCCTTGATCTTGTAGTCGAGCATGGCGTGCTCGCGCGCGGCAGCCGCCGGCGTGGGCGCGACGCCGGCGAAGAATTCCATCACCTGGAAGGTGGGCACCGAAGGAATGTGCTTCTCCTTCATCAGGGCCATGGTCTTGTCGCTCAACTGGGCGGCATGGTCGATGGAGGCGACGCCTGCTTCGGCGGCATAAAAGGTGCCGGGTTCGGCCTGGTCATGCACGCCCACATTCGTTCCCAACCGCGCCGCCTCGTCCACCGCCGCTTTCAGTTCCGCCTCGGTATACTGATAGGGCGAATGGAATTCCGCGCCTTGCATGGAATCCGAGCCGGTCTCATAGAGCTTGAAGAAATCTGCCCCTTCCTTGTGCTGCTGGCGCATCACATGGATGAGCTCGTCGGCGGTGTTGGCATAATCGGCATTGCCCGGCACATGCGCGTCGGGATTGAAGCGGTTGGCGTCCTCGTGCCCGCCCAGGATCGAGATGGCGTTGGCGCTCACCCGCATGCGAGGCCCGGGGACCAGGCCCTGGTTGATGGAATTGCGCACCGCGGTCGAGGCCGAGCCCGCGCCTTCGGTGCCCATGTCGCGCTCGGCGGTGAAGCCAGCCATCAGATCGTCGCGCGCCGCCAAGCTCGGCATAGACCACGCGCTGCGGCACCAATTCTTCCACCGTCTGCATGTCTTCGGCGCCGGGATGCAGGAACAGATGCACATGGGCGTCGATCAGGCCCGGCATCAAGGTGGTGTTGCCCAGATCGATCATTTCCGCGCCCGCCGGATGTGGCACGGATGCGCCCGCCGCGCTGATCTTGTCGCCCTGGACCAGAATCTCGCCGGGGCTCACGATTTTGCCGGCCGCCACGTCCAGCAGCCGTGCCGCATGCAGCACCACCGCGCGATCGGATTTGACCAGATAGGGCGTCGCATAAGGCGCGTCCTGGCCCAGCGCGGCGGTGGAAAAAAACGCCAGCGCCAGCGCCGGCAGCGCGAGAGAACGGATGGTCATGGCCAAGCCCCGGATGATAAAGCGGGGCTTGTATAACCCAACCCGCCCGTCCTGTAAGGGGCGCGCGCGGCACGGATATTTCATTGGGCGCGGCCGGTCGCGCCGTATAGGTTTGGACCCATGCGAAACCTCACCCTTTGGATAGCTATGGCCGCGTGGACAGCGGCGGGCTTGACCGCCCAGGCCGAACCCCTTCCCGGCCCGCTTGCACCCGGCAAGCCCGCGGGCGTGCATCAGGCCCAGCTTTCCAATCCCAACACCATGGCGTTCATCGGCCTGGGCCTGTTGGTGATCGGCGCCGGCATCTACATGGCCAAGGGCACCTACAAGATTCCCGGCACCTCCAGCGCCGCCAGCACGCACTAGGCGAGCACGGCAAAATCCGCCGGCATCACCTCGCGGCTCCAGCGCGCGATCATTTCCTCATAGGCCGCCTCGATGTGGCGCGTGGTGCGCGCCGTATCGAACAGCGGAAGCCGGACCGGATCGCGCCGCCAGATGATCGCGATAGGATTTCAGCAGCGCGCGGTCCGTCGCCAGATCGAGCGCCAGCGCTTCATATTCATCCAGACTGTTCGCGATCAATTGCGGCAGGCCCGCAGCCTTGAGCAGACTGGCCGCGACGCGTCCCGCGAACGCCTCGCCCCGGCAGGTGATCAAGGGCAGTCCCGCCCACAGCGCGTCGCTGGCGGTGGTGTGGGCGTTATAGGGCAGCGAATCCAGGAACAGGTCGCCCAGCGCCAGGCGGGAAAGATGCGCCTGGTTCTCCATCGGGGCGCGAACACCAGCCGCGCGGGATCGATCCCGGCGCGCACCGCTTCGGCCCGGAGATTGGCGGCGAACAGGGGATTGCTCTCCAGGAGCCACAACACGCCGTGCGGCACCTTCTTCAAGAGCCTCAGCCAAAGCGCGAACATCTCCGGCATGATCTTGTAGGCGTAATTGAAATGGCAGAAGACGAAGTCCTTTTCCTTCAGGCCATGGCCGGCGCGCAAGGCGGGCGACGGCCTGGGCCGTGTCCCGTCATTGATCTGGTACGAGCCCGGCAGGCGCACCACCTTCTCGCGATAGAATTGCTCGTGGCCATCGGGGATCACTTCGGCGTCGGCCAGGATGTAATCGATATAGTCCGCGCCCAGGCTTCCCGGGAAACCCAGATAATTGACCTGGATCAGCGCGGGGCGGTGGGCGAACACGCCCATGCGCAAGGCGCCGAAATAGCCGTTGAGATTGACCAGGATGTCGATCTCCTCGCTCGCGATCAGCCGCGCGCGCGTCGCGGTCCGATGAGTTCTGGATCGGCACGAATTTGTCGAAGGCGGCGATCACCCGCTGGCGCATGGCGCTGCTGTCTTCGCGACTATTGTCGAAGCCGATGATCTCGAAGCGCGTGCGATCGTGTTGCTCGAACAGGCCCGCCGCCAGATGCATGGTGGCCTGGGCCCGGAATTCGCCGCACAGATACCCGACGCGGATCTTGCCTTCGCGCCGGCGGCGGCGATGCGGCGAGGTCAGCGGCGGATATTTGTCCTGGGCATAGATCCCCGCGCAGGCGAGAAGGTCGGCGGGCGAGGATGACAGGCCCTGATAAACATAGGGCTCGACCACGCGCTTCCCCGCGCGCACGCCCTCGTCCAGCTGCGCCCGCGCTCGCACCAGATCGCGCCAATCCCCGGCATGCATCTTCAGATGCAACAGGTCGCCTTGCGCATAGGGATAGTCGGGCTCTGACCGCCACCAGCCGCTCCAGATCGGCGATCGCCCCCGCCACGTCGCCCTTGCGTGTCCAGCAGCAGATTGGCGCGGCTGGCCAGCGCTTCGGGCATGTCGGGCCGCAGCACCAGCGCCCTGTCATAGGCCTTCAGCGCCTCGTCCACTTCGCCCTTCGCGCGCAACACGCTGGCGCGGTTGACATGGGCGCCGGCGTGATCCGGCTGCGCGGCCAGCAACCGGTCGAATTCCGCCAGTGCGTCTTCGCTGCGGCCCATCGCCATCAGCGCCAGGCCGCGATTGTTGCGCGCTTCGACATCACCGGGGCGCAGCGCCAGCGCCCGGTCATAGCTTTCCAGGGCCTCTTCCAGCCGGTTCAGCGCCACCAGGACCAGGCCGCGATTGCTCCAGGCCTCGGCGTTGGTCGGGATCGAGCGCGATGGCGCGGTCGAAATCCCCCAGCGCCTCGTCATTGCGTTGCAGCTTGGACAAGAGCGCGCCGCGATTGCTCCAGGCGCAGCCATTGTCGGGACCGAGCTTCACCACCCGCTCCAACGCCTCCAACGCCTCGCGATAGCGGCCCACGCCTTCGAGCGCGATGCCGTAATTGGAAAGCATTTCCGGCGTGCCAGGCTGAAGCGTCAGCGCATGCTCGATGAAGGGCAGCGCTTCGGCGGCGCGGCCCTGGTGCAGCCGGATCAGCCCCATCAGATGCAGGGCGGGATAGAAATCCCTGTCCGCTGCCAGCACCTTCAAATAGAGCGGCTCGGCCTCGGCCAGCCGGCCGGCCTTGTGCAGCGCCAGCGCCTCTTGAAACCATTGTTGCAGCATCGACGCGCCTGTCACACTCTCATGCAGGAATGCGGTCACTCTAAGGTGCCGCGCCTTGGCTTTCCACTGCCGGAGGAAGTCCCTTGACCGAGCCCATCTTCACCGATCTCGTTCCCGAGGCTGGATTGTCTCAGGCGCTGCTGGCGCTGAACAATGATTTCGCCGCGGAATTGTCGCCTTTGATCCGGAAAAAGCCGCCCATCTGGTGCGCCATGCCTTCATGGCGCGAGCCATCGGCGAGGAGGCGCTGCTGCTGGCCTTTGACCAGGACGCGCCTTACGACAATCCCAATCTGCAATGGTTCAGGGAGCGCTATGACCGCTTCGTCTATATCGACCGGGTGGTAGTGTCGCCCCGGCGCCGGGGCTGGGGTTGGGCGAAGTTCTTGTATGAATCGCTGTTCGCCCGTGCGCTCGAACGGGGCCACACCACCGTCACCTGTGAAGTCAATCTGGACCCGCCCAATCCCCGCTCGGAAGCCTTCCATGCCGGGCTGGGCTTCGAGCCGGTGGGCCTGGCGATCCTGCCCAGCGGGCCCAAGACCGTGCGCTATTTCAGCCGGCCGCTCGGCTGAGCCGCATTCTCGCGGCAACCGCCGGCTGACGCGTGAAATTCGCGATTCCCGAGCGGTTTTTATCGCCCCCGTGAAAACTCTATCGATAAAGCGCACGGCGCGAACGACTGGCTAGTCGCTCGCTTCCTTTTCGTCGGTCCGATGCCACCATCCCCCGCCCAGCGCCTGGAACAGGGCAGCGGTGTCGGCAAAGCGCGCGGCTTGCGCTTGCGACAATCCCAGCCTGGTCTGCAGATAGGCTTGCTGCGCGGTCAGCAATTGCAGCCGTCCGATCTGACCCGCATCCAATTGCCGCCGGGCGATGGCGAAGGATTTTTCCGCTGCCGCCTCTGCCGCCGCCGCGGTGCGAAGCGCCTCGCCGTCGGACTGGATGGCATGCAGCGCATCGGCCACATTCTGCAGCGCCGTAATCACCGTCGCCTGATACTGCGCGCTCGCCTGGTCGAGCAGGTCCTTTGCCGCCTGGCTTTTGTGCAGGAGCTGGCCGCCATCGAAGATGGGCTCGGTCAGGCCCGCTCCCAGGCTCCAGTAGCCGCTGCCGGGGCCGAACAATTGGCTCACTTCGGTGCCCACCGTGCCGACAGACGCATTCAAGGTGATATTGGGAAGCCTGTTGGCGATGGCGACGCCCACTTCGGCGGATGAGGCATGAAGATTGGCTTGCGCGATCTTGATGTCGGGACGCTGCTCCACCAGCTTGGCCGGCAGGCTCACGGGCAGTTCCGCCGGCAGGGTAAGCGCGTCCAAGGTGAAACTCTGCGGAATCTCGTCCGAGGGCAGCCGGCCCGCCAGCGCGGTCAAGAGATCGCGCTGCAGCGCCAACTGCTTTTCAAGCGGCGGCAGCGCGGCTTCGGTCTGGGCTACCACCACTAGCTGGGCCGCGATGTCGGCGCCCGCGATCTGACCTAACTCTTTCTGATGCTGCTCGATGGCGAGGACTTGCCGCTCTGCCGCCAGCATCTGATGGGTGACGCCGATCTGGTCGCGCAGCGAGGCCTCTTGCACGGCGGCGGCCACCACATTGGCAGTGAGCGCGACATAGGTCGCTTCCAATTGGTAATGCTGGGCCTCCGCCTGGGCGCGCAGCGCCTCGACCTGGCGCTTGTTGGCGCCCCATAGGTCCAGCGTCCAGGACGCGCCCAATTGCGCCTGATAAAGGCTGAACAACAGGGTGCTGGAGGCCAGGGTGGGCGACAGGATTTCGGAGTTCTCTGGCGGCTGGCGCCCAGCCCCGCGCCCACTTGCGGATAATAAGCGCCGATCTGCGCCTTCACATTCTCCATCGCGGCGTTGAGCGAGGCTTGTGCCGCCGTCAAATTGGGATTGCCCGTGATAGAAGCGCGGATCAGCGCATCCAGGTCCGGCGAACGGAACAGCGTCCACCATTCGCCGGGAATGTCGCGGTCCATCACATAGGCCTGCGGCGCACCGGCCTTGACCGAGGCGTCGCCGGAAGTCGGCGTGAGCGGTTCTTTTGCATAAGTGTCGGCGGCGGGCGGCGCGGGCGGGGTGAAGTCCGGCCCCATGGTGCAACCCATCAAGAGCGCGGGCAGAACGAGGGTCAGCTTTCGCATGTTCACGCCTCCGCCGCTTCGGGCAGGCCGCGGTGGCGCCGGGAAAAGATCTGGATCAGGACCGGCAGCACCAGAAGAATAAAGATCGGCGCCAGCAGCATGCCGCCCACCACCACCAGGGCCAACGGCTTCTGCACCTGCGAGCCGATGCCGGTCGAGAGCGCGGCGGGGAACAGGCCGACGCAGGCCACCACGCAGGTCATCACCACCGGCCGCATCTGGATCGCGCAGGTGCGCAGGATCGCCGTCGACCGGTCGCAGCCCCTCGTCGATCATGCGGTTGAAATAGGAAAGCACGATGATCCCGTCCATCGCCGCGATGCCGAACAGGGCGACGAACCCGATCGCCGCCGAGACGCTGAACGCCGTTCCGGTCAGAAACCAGGGCGAAGATGCCGCCGACCAGGGCCATGGGCATGACGCTGGCGGCCAGCAGCGTGTCGCGTGAGCGATGCCGAAATTGATGTAGAGCAAGAAGCCGATCAGGAAGATGCTGAGCGGCACGATCACGGCCAGCCGCTGGATGGCGTCCTGGAACTCGCCGAACTCGCCGACCCATTCCAGCCGGTAGCCCGCCGGCAGCTGCACCGTCCTCGGCGATCTTGCGCCTGGGCGTCGCTGCACCGCGCCGCCCAGATCGCGGCCGCGCACGCTGAATTTGATCGGGATGTAGCGCTCCTGGTTCTCGCGATAGATGAAGGACGCGCCCGACATCAGTCTGACCTTGGCCACATCGCGACAAGCGGAATCTGCATGACCGCCGCTGCCGGCGGGATTCGGCACGCCGACGGGGATGCGGCGGATGGCGTCCAGGCTCGCCGCGATATTCCGGCGCCAGTCGCACCATGATCGGGAAATTGCGGTCGCTGCCGTCCTCGTACAGATTGCCGGCCTCCTGGCCGCCGATCGCGGCCTGGACCACGGCGATTGATGTCGTCCGGCGGCAAGCCCGTAGCGCGCGGCCGTGTCGCGGTCGATGTCGATGCGCACTGTCGGCTGGCCCAGCGAGTTGAACACCGCCAGGTCGGTGATGCCCGGCACGGCCGCCATCGCCGTCTGTGATCCTGTTCGGCGGTGGCTTCGCAGCGCTTCGAGATCGTTGCCGAAGAGCTTGACCGAATTCTCGCCCTTCACGCCCGAGGCCGCTTCCTCGACGTTGTCCTCGATGTATTGCGAGAAATTGAAATCCACGCCGGGGAATTCGGCCGTCAGCCGCTGGGTGAGCTCGTCGATCAGCTTGGCCTTGTCCATGCCCGCCGGCCACGTGATCGAACGGCTTCAGCGGCGCGAAGAATTCGGCGTTGAAGAAGCCGGTGGCGTCGGTGCCGTCATCGGGACGGCCATGCTGCGACATCACGGTCTGCGACTTCGGGATAGCTCTTGATGATCCGCCGCATCCGGTTGACATAGCCGTCGCCCGCCTCAAGCGAGATCGACGGCGGCATGGTCGCGCGGATCCAGAGATTGCCTTCCTCCAGATGGGGCAGGAACTCCGAGCCCAACCCGCGCGCGGCGATGCCCGCAACCACGAGCAGATGACCATCGCGGCGCCCAAGCGCGAGGATGCGGTTGGCCAGGGCGAAGCCAACCACCGGGCTCGTAGATGCTTGCGCAGCCAGCGCACCACGAACGGTGTCGGCCTCGCTGAGCCGGTTCGGCAGCAGAAAGCTTGCCAGCGCCGGCGTGACGGTGAAGGTCGCGATCAGGCCGCCCGCGATGGCATAGGCATAGGTTCGCGCCATCGGCCCGAAGATGTGGCCCTCGACCCCGCTCATGGTGAACAGCGGAATGAAGCCCGCGACGATGATGGCGGCCGAGAAGAAGATGGCGTGGTTGACCTGCGGTCGCGGCCTTGGCGATGGCCGCCATCTTGCCGCGGAAACCCGACGCCCGCTGCTCCGCGGTCACTGCACCGGCTGCGATCCGCGGTCGATCCGGGCATCGGCGATGCGGCGGAAGATGTTCTCCATCATGATCACGGTGGCGTCCACCACCAGGCCGAAATCGATCGCGCCAACCGACAGCAGGTTGGCCGACTCGCCCCTGACCGTCATCATCAGGATGGCGAAGAACAGGGCGAAGGGGATGGTGGCGGCGACGATCAGGGCGCTGCGCAGATTGCCCAGGAACGCCCATTGCACCAGGAAGATCAGCAGGATGCCCGCGACCATGTTGTGCAGCACGGTGTGGGTGGTGACGTTGATCAGGTCGGACGCGGTCATAGATGCGTTCGATATGCACGCCGGGCGGCAGGATGCCGCTGCCATTGATCTTCTCGCACTTCCGCTTCGACGCGCTTGATGGTGGGCATGCTCTGCTCGCCGCGGCGCATCAGCACGATGCCCTGGACGATGTCGTCGTCATTGTCCTGGCCGGCGATGCCCAGGCGCGGGGCGTTGCCCACCGTGACCTCGGCCACGTCGCGCAATGCACACCGCCGTGCCGTTATGGGCGGCGAGCATGGTGTGGCGGATATCGTCCAGGGAATGGATCAGGCCCACGCCGCGGACCACTGCCGCCTGGCACCGAATTCCACGGTCTGGCCGCCGACATTGACATTGCCGTTGTTGAGCGCCTGGAGCACCTGCGGCAGGGTGAGGCCGTAGCTCTCCAGCCGGTGCAGATCGACCGTGACGTCATAGGTCTTGGTCTTGCCGCCCCAGCCGGTGACGTCGATCACGCCCGGCACCGCCTTGAAGCGCCGCTGCAGGATCCAATCCTGGATGGTCTTGAGGTCCAGTAACCGAATAACCCGGCGGGCCCATCACCCGGTAGCGATAGATTTCGCCGATCGGGCTTTCCGGCGAGATTTGCGGGACTGGCATTGTTGGGCAAGCGGGCCAATTGCGACAGCCGGTTGATCACCCATTGCTGGGCCTCGTCATAGGTGAAGTCATAGGTGAATTGGAGCTTGACGTCGGAGAGGCCGAACAGCGAGACGCTCCGGACCGCCGTGACGTGCGGAATCCCCGCCATCTGGATCTCGATGGGGATGGTGATATAGCGCTCGATTTCCTCCGCCGACTGGCCCGTGCTTTGGGTGACGATGTCCACCAGCGGCGGCACCGGATCGGGGTAGGCCTCGATGTTCAATTGCAAGAACGCGGCAACGCCAGCCGCGACCAGTACACCCAGCAGCACGACCACCAAGACGCGCTGGCGCAGCGCAAACTCGACTATGCGATTCATGGCGAGCCCCTTAACGCTTCACTCGCCGCTGGCGGCCCGGTCTATGAATAGCGCGCCACTGGTGACAATTTTTTCACCGCCGCTAAGGCCCCTGGTCACTTCCAGCTGCTCGCCATTGGCGCGCCCCAAAGTCACGTCGCGCAGCGCCAGGCTGCCGTCATTGCCCGCCACCCACACCCGGGCGGCATCGCCTTCATAGATGACGGCTTTGGCGGGAATGGCGGGGGCGGCGTTGGCCGGGCCGCCCTTGATGGTGACATTGGCCGACATGTTGGCGCGCAGCATCCCGTCCGGATTGGGGACCAGTGCGCCCACCACCAGGCGGTGAGTATTGGGATCGATCAGCGAGGCCATGTAGCCCAGCCTGGATTTGAACACCCGGCCCGGATAGGCCGGCACGCGCACTTCGATATCGTCGCCCAGATGAACCTTGGGCGCGTCTTCCTCGCGCACATTGGCGACCAGCCAGACCCGTGCCCCGCTTCCCACCGAGAAGATGGCGTCGCCGCCGCTTGCGGATTGCGCCCGCTCGAAGTTGGCGATCTCGCCATCGCTCTTGCCCAGCATGCGCAGGCGGTTCTTCGCCGAGGCAACGGACGCCGCCGCGGTGGCAAGGTCGGTCTGGGCCTGCTGCCAGTCCTTCAGCGCGGCGCCGTCGGTCTGGTAAAGCGCATGCTGGCGCTGCTCGTTCTTTCGGGCTTGCAGATATTGCGCGCGGGCGGTGGAAAGATCGCTTTCTGCCGCCAGCATGTCGGACGATTGGCCGGGAAGGATGGGCGAACCGTTCTGAACCTGCCCGTCCGCGCCCGCGGCGAATCCGCCATTGGGGGCGATGCTGCCGTCGGTGACAATCTCGGTGTGGAAGATGCGCAATGGCACCGCCTGGATGTCCAGCGCCGCCAATTGCTGTTTGGGCGGAATGAAGCGCGACAATTGCGCCTGGGCGGGCTGCGCCTTGGCTTCACTATGACCGAAGATCGCGCCGCCCAGGAACAGCGTGCCGATGGCGACGAAAACCGCCGCCGCCAGCACGCCCAGGATCACGACCTGGCGGTCGTGCGGCAATGCATAGGAATGGGTCTCTTCGCGCATGACGGTCTCGAAGGATGCGAAAATTGTGCGTCCATTCGATGACAGAACGAGAACTGCCTGGTTCAGCCGGTTTCCCTGTATGAGAAAGGGGCCCGAGGCCGTTATAGCGGCCTATTCTTACACCGGGCTTACACCTCTATAATGAGGAAGCGATGCGGCTTCTGGTCGTCGAGGACAATGCCAAGCTTTCCGAATTGCTTGCGGATGGTCTTTCCGCAGGCGGGATTCGAAAGCGATCGCGTCTTTCGTTTGGCCGAAGCCCAGGAAGCGCTCGCCGCCAGCAATTATGCGGCGATGATCCTGGATCTCGGTTTGCCCGACGGCGATGGCCGCTCGCTGATGAGCCATTTGCGCGCCAAGGGCGACTCCATTCCCGTGCTGATGCTCACCGCGCGCGACGGGTTGGACGACAAGGTCGCCGGCCTGGCATCGGGAGCCGACGATTATCTGGTCAAGCCGTTCGCCTTGGAGGAACTGGTCGCGCGGCTTCGCGCGCTGCTGCGCCGTCCCGGTGAATTTCTGGGCGACAGCCTCGGCGCCGGCAATGTCATCTTCGACACCGGGGCGCGCCAGGTGTTCGTCGCGGGCGCTCCCGTGAGCTTCTCGGCCCGCGAGATGGCGCTGCTCGAACTTCTCATCCGCCGTCCCGGACGGGTGGTCCCCAAGCGCATGGTCGAGGACCATCTCTTCGGCCTGTCCGAGGAGGTGCGCTCCAACGCGGTGGAAGTGAATGTCCACCGCCTGCGCAAGCAATTGGGCGAAACCGGCGCGGATGTCGAGATCCATACCGTGCGCGGGGTGGGCTATATCCTTATGGAGCCCAAGAATTGAAATTGCGCATCGCCTCGCTCCAGTCGCGCATCATCCTGTTCCATCTCGCCGCCCTTGTGCTTGTCGCCGCGGCGGTGCCCCTGGCCAATTACCTGGTGATCAACCGCTCGGCCAATTTGTTCGAGGTGCGCATCCTGCGAAGCCATGCCGAGCAGATCGCGAATTATCTGCAGGAAGGACGAAGCAGGCCATTGGCGGCTCGCGCTCCCCGCCGATCTCAGCGACTTTTACGGCCAGGGTCTGGAAGGCCTGTCCTATGCGGTCAGGGACCAGGCCGGCCATCTCATCATCATCTCGGGCAAGGATAGCGACGCCGCCCTGATCCCGCCCCGGCGTTCTCACGCGCCTGACGCGCGGCGGGGACCAGGTCTATGGCGTGGCGGTGGACCATGACGGGATTTCGGTCACGGTGGCGCAGAATGCGCAATATCCCGACGTGATCTTCGACGACATCGTCGACCGATTATCTTTCCCGCATCGGCTGGTTCACGGTGGCGATCCTGGCGCTGCTCCTGGCGGTGGACATCGTGATCATCCGCCGCGCCCTGCATCCCGTAGTGCAGGCTTCCGCCATCGCCAGCGCCATCAGCCACAAGCGGACCGATCTGCGCCTGCCGCTGACGGACTTGCCGCGCGAGCTGGTGCCCTTGATCGTGGCGGTGAACGAGGCGCTGGACCGGCTGGAAAAAGGCATGAAACTGCAAAAGGAATTCACCGCCGATGCGGCGCATGAGTTGCGCACGCCCTTGGCGGTGCTGCGCGCCCGCATCGACTCCCTGCCCGACCAGAAGCGCTCACCCCGCTCAAAGCCGACATCGACGTGATGAGCCATTGGTGAGCCAGCTTCTGGAGATCGCCGAACTGGAGGATGCGGGGCTTCGCACTCGACGACCGGGTGGACCTCTATGCCGTCGCGTCCGAGGTGGTGGGCATGACCGCCGGCGTCGCCATCGCGCAGGGAAAAGAAGTGGCGCTGACCGGCGAAAGTGTGTGGGTCAAGCGGCAACCAGGCCATGATCTTCCGCGCCATCCGCAACCTGGTGGACAACGCCGTCAAATACACCGAACGGGGCAGCGAAGTGATCGTGGATGTGGCGAGCGACGGCACGGTGCAGGTGCTGGACAAGGGCCCCGGCGTGCCGCCAGCGGAACGCACCCTGATGGTGCGCCGGTTCTGGCGCGCGCGGCGCGACCAGGACGGCGCGGGCCTGGGCCTTTCCATCGTCTCGCGCATCGCCGAATTGCATGGCGCGAAGCTTGGCATCGCCGATCGCGACGGCGGCGGCGCGGTATTCTCGCTGTCGTTCGAGCCGGCCTGAAGGTCCGGCTAAAACCCCGCATGCAATTGCGCGCCGATCAACGAGACCGGGCCGCGGTCGCGGTTGTAGGCGGGATTGGCGATGAACTGATAATCCAGGTCCGCGCCAGCCAACCGCACAAAGCCGCGCGATAATAAGTCTCCAGATATCCTCGCTTCCATAATGCGGAAGCCTTCCGTCGCCGATCAAAATGCCCAGGCCGCCGTCGGCGAAATAGCTTTGCGCGGATTTGGAAATTCCGTTGACCACGAAAGCCAGCGCCCACCGTGTCGTCCTTGCGGTCCCACGCCACGCCTTTGAGCGCCAGGCCCGCCGCCACTGAACGATTGATCTCGGTGAACTCATAGGCTTCCTTGCTGCCGTCATCCAGGCTGAGGCGGGCGAACGCGCCCAATTCGTCGCTCACCTGCTGCTGCAGCATTGAGCGCGGCGCCAGGCCGGGTCGCGGGCGCGCGCATCAGCGCGGTATCGGGCAACGTGCCGGTTGCGTTCGCCAGCGCAACGGACGCGTTGTAGTCGCCCATGCGGCCGCGATTGAAATAACCCAGCAGCTTGATCTTGCCGGGCTGGTCCCACAAAGCGGTGCGCGCCTCGAATTCGCTCACATATTCATATTCACTCAGGCCGCGTACCAGTTCCCGCTCGTTGGGCACGCGGGAGAGATCGAACAGGCCGTTGCGCCAGGTCCACCAGCCTTGCGTCCATTCGACCGCGACGCCGTAGGTGTAGGCCCAGCTGTCGGCGGCATAGTCGAAGGCGCCGGAATCGATCAGCGCCCAGTTGAGGAAATCGCCTCGGGGATCGTGGGCATAATCATTGGTGTCGAAGATATCGACCACGGCGAAATTTTCCCGCGGTGATCACCAGATCGTCCGCGGCGCGCGCCCCGCCCAATTGGTTGGCGGCAGGCGCGATATTCTCCACATCGCCGCCCAAGTCGAAACTCTGGCGGAAGAACAGGCGCTGCAGCCGGATATAGGGATTGGCTTCGCCCACCTTGTAGGCCTCGCCGCTGGGAAAACCCGCCACGCCCAGCGTGTTGGAAAGGCCGAAGCCCTGGTCGATTTCCGGATTGATATAGGCCTCGCCGCCGTCCCACAGCCGCACGCCGCCGAAGAAGGTGAAATCGAAAGTCTCCTTACCGAGGCTGCCAGGATCGAGGCTGTTGGTTCCCCGATAGGGTGAGGTGAAGGCAGGGTGATATTGCTCGGTGAAAGTGGCCTGGGCATGCAGCGACCAGGTTTCCGGCGCCCCATCGCTGGACGCGGGCGCAGCGTCATCCGCCCAGGCGAACGCGGTCCCGCCCAGCACGAATGCCAGGGCGGCTCCCATCACCGCGCATTTGGTTCCGATCGTCCCCACCAGCTCACCCTCTAACCGCGCCTTTGTTGGATTGCGATGACAGAACGAAATCAGCCCCTGCCGCGCCTCTATATACCCATGGCGGTATATTTCAAATACCCTGGCAGGTATAGGCGGGATCAGCGTGCCACGTAAGCGACGACGTTGTCGGAGGATTGGCTGCCCCGCGCGCCGACCGCGCCTTCCCCAGATGGCGGTGCAGGATCTGGGCCAATGTGTCGGCCGCCACCGGCTTTTGGATGATGGGGATCTGGGCGAAGCGCTCCGCCACCACATCGGCGGAATAGCCGGTGACGAAGACGAAAGGCACATTCTGGGCGGCAAGCAGATCGGCCAGCGGATAGACCGACTCGCCATTGAGATTCATGTCCAGCACCGCGCCGTCGAAGGTCTCGCTCTTGGCCACCGCCATGCCGTCGGCCAGGCTGCGGCAAGGCTCGGTGACGGAGAAATCCATGTCCTCCAGCATCTCGCCCATGAACAGGCCCACCAGCACCTCGTCCTCGACCAGCAGCAGGCGGCGCTGGCGGCCGGCTGGCGCAGCGGATACGCGCGCATGGGCGGGCGCCACGGCCTGCGGCGCCATCATGTTCAGCTCCAGCGAGCAGATCAGGCCGTCGGGGCGCCAGTCGAACGCCACCTTGCCGCGCCTGGGATCGGCGAAGCTGGCGGTGATGATCTTGGTGCCGAACCCCTTGGTCGAGGGCGGCTCGACCTTGGGGCCGCCGGCTTCCTTCCAAGTGAGCGCCAGCGTTGCCTTCGAACGAGGACCAACTCACATCCACCCGCCCATCGGGCTGGGAGAGCGCGCCATATTTGGCGGCATTGGTGGCCAGCTCATGCAGCGCGATCGCCACGGTCTGGGCGTTTTCGGGCGACACCATCACGGTCGGGCCGAGCGCCGAAACGCGCTGCGGCTTCTCGCCCTGATAGGGCGCCATTTCCTCCAGCACCAGGCGCAGCACATCGGCGCCTTCCCAGCGCGAGCGCGAAAGCAGCTCATGGGTCTGGGCCAGGGCATTGATGCGCCCTTCCACGCCGACGATGAATTCCTGGATGTCGTCGCGGCGCGCCAGGCGGACGATCGCCTGCACCACAGCCAGCGCGTTCTTGGCGCGATGATCCACCTCGCGCGCCAGCAGCGCCTGCTTGGTGTCGGCTTCCTTGCGCTCGGTGATGTCGGCGGTGACGCCGCTGAAAGCCGGATCAGGCCGCCATCGGCTGTCAAGCTGGGCCGCGCGCCACCAGCCGGCACCAGCGCAGATCGCCATTGGGCCGGAGCGATCCGAGTTTCGATGTCGAAGCTGGGCGTGTCGCGGCGACAGGCGATGCGATGGCGCCCGGTGAACGCGGCAAGATCGTCGGGATGGATGCATTTGCGCATCTTCTCCATCGAGGGCACGAAGCCGTCATGCTCGACGCCGAAGATGCGGCTCTGGCCCTCGTCCCAGAACCATGTGTCGCCCTCCATTTCCCAGTCCCACGACCCCATATGGCCCGAGGCGAGCGCCAGGCTGCGCGCCTGCCTCGCTCTTGCGCAGCTGTTCGGTCGAGGCGTTCAGCGCCTCGGTGCGCTCGGCGACGCGATGCTCCAGCTCCTCGTTGAAAAGATGAAGCTCGCGGGTCTTGCGGAACAGTTCGGCGAAAATGCGGACCTTGGCGCGCAGCAATTCCGGCACCACCGGCACCGAGAGATAATCCACCGCGCCGGCCTGATAGCCGCGCAGATAATCGGTCTCCGACATGTGGATGGCGGAGATGAAAATGATCGCCGTCTTCTGGAACCGGGGATGCTCGCGGATCATCTTGGCCAGCTCGAAGCCGTCGAGCTCGGGCATGCAGACATCGACCAGGATCACCGCCACATCGGCCTTGAGCAGATAGGCCAAGCGCTTCCTTGGCCGACGAGGTCGAGATCGAGATTCTCGCCCAGCTCCTCCAGCATCACCTCATAAGAGAGAAGCTTGCCGGGCTGGTCGTCCACCAGAAGAACATTGACGGCGTCGTGCTTCACGTCGTTTTCCCTCAGCGATGGAGCCACATGCGCAGCGCCGCCAGCAGCTGCTCGGTATTGACCGGCTTGGCGAGATAATCCGAGCAGCCGGCCTCCAGGCATTTCTCACGGTCGCCCTTCATCGCCTTGGCGGTAAGCGCGACGATGGGCAGCCGGCGGAATTCTGGGATTCTCGCGGATCCGCGCTGTGGTCTGATAGCCGTCCATTTCCGGCATCATGATGTCCATCAGCACGATGGCCAGATCGGGCGTGGCGTTGACCAGCTCGATCGCCTCCTTGCCGGTGGTGGCGGTCAGCACCTGCATGCCGCGCCGTTCCAGCGCGCTGGAGAGCGCGAAGATGTTGCGGGCGTCGTCGTCCACCAGAAGCACGGTCTTGCCCACCAGATCCTCGTCGGAGCTGTTGAGCCTCTCCAGCATCTGCTGCTTCTCGGCCGGCAGGTCGCTCACCACCCGGTGCAGGAACAGCGACGGTCTCGTCCAACAGGCGCTCGGGCGATTCCACGTCCTTGACCACGATGCGAGCGCGCCACGGCATGAAGCTGGGCGTCCTCCTCCGGCGAGAGTTCCCGCCCGGTGAAGACGATCACGGGAATGTCGGACAAGGCCGGATCCGTCGCTCAGCTGCTTGAGCAGTTCGAAGCCCGAAATGTCCGGCAGCCTGAGGTCCAGCACCACGCAATCCGACCTGCTGCTCGCGCAAGGCGGCGAACGCCTCCTTGCCGGTGCCCACGGTCTCGATCTCGATGTCGGAATGACCCAGCAGCGCCTCGATCGAAAGCTGCTCGGCGGGATTGTCCTCGATCACCAGCAGCCGCTTCTTGCGCGGCTGGACATAGGCCTTCACCTTGGCCAGCGCGCTCTGCACGCCTTCGGCCGAAGTGGGCTTGGTGACGAAGGAGAAGGCGCCCCGCGCCAAGCCGTGCTGGCGGTCCTCATCCAGGGTGATGATCTGGACGGGGATGTGGCGGGTCTTGGGATTCTGCTTCAGTTGCGACAGCACCGTCCAGCCCAGCATGTCGGGCAGGAAGATATCGAGCGAGACGGCGGCGGGATTATATTCCGTCGCCAGATCGAGCGCGTCGTCGCCCCGCATCGCCACCACCACCTTGAAGCCCTCGTCATGGGCAAGGTCCATCAGGATGCGGGCATAATGGGGATCGTCCTCGACCACCAGAAGCACCATGTCGCCGGGATTGATGTCGGCGCGGTCGTCCTGCACCTGCTCGACACCGCGGCGCGCTCGGGCAGCACGACCACATTGGCTGGCGGCCGCACCTGGCTTGCGGACGGGCGCTGGGCCGGCGCGCCGCGCCGACATAGCGCACGGGCAGATAGAGCTTGAACGAGCTGCCCACGCCGGGAGTCGAGCGAAGCTGGATCTCGCCGCCCAGAAGGCCGGACAATTCGCGGCTGATGGCCAGGCCCAGGCCGGTGCCGCCATATTTGCGGCTGGTCGAGGCGTCGGCCTGCTGGAAGGCCTCGAAGATCAGCTTCTGCTTCTCGGGCGGGATGCCGATGCCGGTGTCGGAGACTTCGAACGCCACCACCTGGCCGGCCTGGCTCAAGACCGGATGGCCGGGCGTCCAGCCTTCCTGGACTGCCGACACCGTGAGGCGCACTTCGCCATGGGCGGTGAATTTGAAGGCGTTGGAGAGAAGGTTCTTCAACACCTGCTGCAGCCGCTTGGAGTCGGTCAGGATGGTGCGGCCCAGCGACGGATCGAGCGAGACCTTGAAGCCCAAGTGCCGCGCATCCGCCTCGTGGCGGAACGGCCGCGCCACCGCTTCGACCACATTGTTGAAGCTGATTTCCTCCGCATCCACCGTGACGGTGCCGGATTCGATCTTGGAGAGGTCCAGAATGTCGCTGATCAGGTTGAGCAGGTCGGTGCCGGCGCCATGGATGGTGCGGGCGAAATCCACCTGCTTGGCGGTGAGATTGGTGTCGGGATTGTCCGCCAGCTGCTGGCCCAGGATCAGGATCGAGTTCAGGGGCGTGCGCAATTCGTGGCTCATATTGGCCAGGAATTCCGATTTGTATTTCGAGGTGAGCGCCAATTCGGAGGCCTTTTCTTCCAGCGCGCGGCGGGCCTGTTCGATTTCCTGGTTCTTGCGCTCCACTTCCACATTCTGCTCGGCCAGCTCGCGCGCCTTCTGTTCCAGCTGGTCGTTGGTCTGCTGCAATTCCTTCTGCTGGGTCTGAAGCTCGCCGGCCAGCGTTTGGGACTGCTTGAGCAGGCCTTCGGTCTGCATCGTCGCTTCGATCGAGTTGAGCACGATGCCGATATTGGCGGTCAATTGCTCCAGGAAGGCGATCTGCAGATCGGTGAAATCCTTGAGCGACGACAGCTCGATCACCGCCTTGACCTGGTTCTCGAACACGATGGGCAGGACGATGATGTTCTTGGGCACCACCTTCATCAGCGCCGACGAGATCGGCACCGCGCCCTCGACATCCGCCATCAGCAGCGTGCGCTTGTCCTGGGCGCATTGGCCGATCAGCCCCTCGCCCACCACGAAGCTCTTGGGATGCCCGTCCACCGGATGGTCGGCATAGGAGGCCAGCAATTGCAGCCGCAACGCGTCGCCGATCCATCTGATAGATCACGCCCATCTGCGCATCCACCAGCGGCGTCAATTCCGACAGCAGCATGCGGCCCACCGCCAGAAGATCGCGCTGGCCCTGCAGCATGTTGGTGAATTTGCGCGAGATTGGTCTTCAGCCAGTCCTGCTCGGTGTTGCGATCGGTGGTGAGGCGCAGATTGCCGATCATGGTGTTGATATTGTCCTTGAGCTCGGCCACCTCGCCGCGCGCATCGACCTGGATCGACCGCGTCAAGTCGCCCTTGGTCACCGCGGTCGCCACTTCGGCGATGGCGCGCACCTGGGTGGTAAGGTTCGCGGCCAGGAGGTTCACGTTGCCGGTCAAGTCCTTCCAGGTGCCCGCGGCGCCGGGCACCTTGGCCTGGCCGCCCAGCCGCCCTTCCACGCCCACTTCGCGGGCGACGCGTGGTCACCTGATCGGCGAAGGTCGCGAGGGTCGCGGTCATGTTGTTGATGGTCTCGGCCAGGGCCGCCACTTCGCCCTTGGATTTCACGGTGAGGTTCTGCTTGAGCTCGCCGTCGGCCACCGCGGTCACCACTTTCACGATGCCGCGCACCTGTTCGGTCAGGTTGGCCGCCATCACGTTCACGGTATCGGTCAAGTCCTTCCAGGTGCCGGCGACGCCGGGCACCTGCGCCTGGCCGCCCAGCTTGCCTTCGGTGCCCACTTCGCGGGCGACGCGGGTCACTTCCGAGGCGAAGGCGTTGAGCTGGTCCACCATGGTGTTGATGGTGTTCTTCAGTTCGAGAATTTCGCCTTTCACGTCCACCGTGATCTTGCGCGAAAGGTCGCCGCGCGCCACCGCGGTGGTCACTTCGGCGATGTTGCGGACCTGGCCGGTCAAGTTGCCGGCCATGAATTGACCGATTGTCGGTCAGGTCCTTCCAAGTGCCGTCCACGCCGGGCACCACCGCTTGGCCACCCAGGCTTCCTTCGGTGCCCACTTCGCGCGCCACGCGCGTCACTTCGGCGGCGAAGGAGCGAAGCTGCTCCACCATGGTGTTCAGCGTTTCCTTGAGCAGCAGGATTTCGCCGCGCACGTCCACGGTGATCTTCTTCGACAGGTCGCCGCCGGCGATTGCGGTCGCCACCTCGGCGATGTTGCGCACCTGGGCCGTCAAATTCGACGCCATGAAGTTCACATTGTCAGTCAGGTCTTTCCAGGTGCCGGCGACGCCGGGCACTTGTGCCTGGCCGCCCAGCTTGCCTTCGGTGCCCACTTCGCGGGCGACGCGCGTCACTTCGGCGGCGAAGGCGTTGAGCTGGTCCACCATGATGTTGATGGTGTTCTTGAGCTCCAGAATTTCGCCCTTCACGTCCACCGTGATCTTGCGCGAAAGGTCGCCGCGCGCTACCGCGGTGGTGACTTCGGCGATGTTGCGAACCTGGGTGGTGAGGTTGGCGGCCAAAAGATTGACGTTGTCGGTCAAATCCTTCCAGGTGCCGGCGACGCCCGGCACGTTGGCCTGGCCGCCCAGCCGGCCTTCGGTGCCCACTTCGCGCGCCACGCGGGTCACTTCGCCCGCAAAGCGGTTCAACTGGTCCACCATGGTGTTGAGGGTTTCCTTCAACTGAAGAATCTCGCCGCGCACGTCCACCGTGATCTTGCGCGAAAGGTCGCCGCCGGCGATGGCGGTGGCCACCTCGGCGATGTTGCGCACTTGCGCGGTCAAGTTACCGGCCATGGAGTTGACCGAGTCGGTCAAGTCCTTCCAGGTGCCGGCGACGCCCGGCACTTCGGCCTGGCCGCCCAGCTTGCCGTCGGTGCCCACTTCGCGGGCCACGCGGGTCACTTCGCCGGCGAACGCGTTCAACTGGTCCACCATCGTGTTGATGGTTTCCTTCAGCTGCAAAATTTCGCCCGAGACGTTCACCGTGACCTTCTTGGAAAGGTCGCCCTGCGCCACCGCGGTCGCCACTTCGGCGATGTTGCGGACCTGGGCGGTCAAGTTCGAGGCCATCGAATTGACCGAGTCGGTCAAGTCGTTCCAGGTGCCGGCCACGCCGCGCACCACTGCCTGGCCGCCCAGCTTGCCCTCGGTGCCCACTTCGCGGGCCACGCGGGTCACTTCGCCGGCAAACGCGTTGAGCTGGTCTACCGTGGTATTGATGGTTTCCTTCAGCTGAAGGATTTCGCCTTTCACGTCCACCGTGATCTTCTTTGACAAGTCGCCATTGGCGATGGCCGTGGTCACTTCGGCGATGTTGCGGACCTGCGCCGTCAAATTCGACGCCATGAAGTTCACGTTTTCGGTCAGGTCCTTCCAGGTGCCGGCGACGCCCAGCACGTTGGCCTGGCCGCCCAGGCGTCCGTCGGTGCCCACTTCGCGCGCCACGCGGGTCACTTCGCCCGCGAACGCGTTCAGCTGGTCCACCATGGTGTTGACGGTTTCCTTCAACTGAAGGATTTCGCCGGACACGTTCACGGTGATCTTCTTCGACAGGTCGCCGCCGGCGATGGCGGTCGCCACCTCGGCGATGTTGCGCACTTGCGCCGTCAAATTCGACCCCATGAAGTTCACATTGTCGGTCAGGTCCTTCCAAGTGCCTGCGACGCCGGGCACTTGTGCCTGGCCGCCGAGCTTGCCTTCGGTACCTACTTCGCGGGCGACGCGCGTCACTTCCGAGGCAAAGGCGTTCAGCTGATCCACCATCGTGTTGATGGTGTCTTTCAATTCCAGGATTTCGCCCCGCACCGAGACGGTGATCTTGCGCGAAAGGTCGCCGCGCGCCACGGCGGTGGTCACTTGCGCGATGTTGCGGACCTGGTCGGTCAAGTTGCCGCACATGGCGTTCACCGAGTCGGTCAAATCCTTCCAGGTTCCGGCGACGCCCGGCACCAGCGCCTGGCCGCCCAGCTTGCCTTCGGTACCCACTTCGCGGGCCACGCGCGTCACTTCCGAAGCGAAGGAGCGGAGCTGGTCCACCATGGTGTTGATGGCTTCCTTCAACTGAAGGATCTCGCCGCGCACGTCCACGGTGATTTTTTTCGACAAGTCGCCATTGGCCACTGCGATGGTCACTTCGGCGATGTTGCGCACTTGCGCGGTCAGGTTCGACGCCATGGAGTTGACGCTTTCGGTCAAATCCTTCCACACGCCCGTCACTTCGCGCACCTGGGCCTGGCCGCCCAGCTTGCCTTCGGTGCCCACTTCGCGGGCCACGCGGGTCACTTCCGAAGTGAACACCGAGAGTTGCTTGATCATGGTGTTGACGATGGTGGCCGAGCGCAGGAATTCGCCCTTCAACGGGCGGCCATCGACGTCGAGATTGACGGTCTGGAGCAGGTCGCCCTTGGCCACCGCGGCGATGGCGCGCGTGACTTCGCCGGTCGGCCAAAGCAGGTCGTCGATCAGGGTGTTGACGGAGTTCTCCATCTCGCCCCAGGCGCCGCGGCCGGCGCCTATCTTGACGCGCTGGCGGGTGCGGCCCTGCTTGCCCACCACGTCGCCCACCAGTTCCAGCTGATGGGCCATTCTTTCATTGGTCGAGATGATATCGTTGAAGGTGTCGGAGATCTTGCCGACGATGCCGGTCTGGCTGCCGGGCAGCCTGACCGAGAAATCGCCGGCCTGCATCGCCTGGAGCGCCTTGAGCAATTCTTCCAGCGCGAAATCCAGGCCCGGCGTGGTGCCCGGAAAAGCTTCGACCACACCGGCGCGAACCTCGACGGCGTCCCCTTTGGGATGGCCCCCTGAAGCATGGTCAGTGTGCGATGGCTGATCTTGTCTCAAGTTGACCCTTCCCGCGCCCACGCTCGTACGAGCCGGCAACGCTCACTTCAATGATTCTGACCGAAGGCTATCGGCAGCGGGCGCCTCTCCATAATGTTCGCCCCCCGCGCGCCCATACCCACGGACCCCAATCTGCCAAACGTCCGATTTGGGTTCCCGTTCCCGACCGGGACGTCACTTTTTTGGAAAAAGCCAGCCTTTGTGCGGTTGCGCACCGAAGTTGGGCCATAAGACCACAAATATTTTATGGTTAAATCAAAGGCCCTGGACCTCGCGGATGCGCCGGATCAGGTCGGCGATCTTGCGGTTCTCCTCGACGAAACGGGAATGGGCGCCCTCGTCCGCCAACGCCAGAGGTGCGGGCACCGCGTCGCTTGCACGCGCATAGGCGATGCGCAACTCGGCGAAGAGCGTGCGCAGTTCCTCGGCCTTCTGGTCCTGATCCTTTGCCGCCATGGCCTGTCGCCGCGGTGGTCTCGCGAGCGACCATAGACCTAGACGGACTTCTTGGCGCTTTTATGCCGTCAGGCCGAGCCGGCGGTTCCCTGGCCGCGGGCATAGACGCAATCGAGCCCGCGCCACACTTCCACCAAGTCGCCATCTTCGACCAGGCTTTGCGCGCGGCGGATCGCGGCGTGATCGCTGATATGCGTACAGGCATAGATCACAGGACCCTTGGCTTTCTTCTTCACGATGCGGATTTCATAAGCGTCCAAGACCGGCGACTCCGTCCTTCACGAAAATCATTCAACGCCTCCCGGCGCGTTTCTGTCCACCCAATTTGTGCGAAAAATTCGTAGAGATATTTCGCGTCCGCACAAACGCGAGAAAATGCGACAAGGACTCTGCCGCGTTCCGCTTTGATGAAATTTCACCCACATTTTGCATGGCTTTTTCGCATTCGCACAAACGATGGGCGGGCCTGTTTGCGTTGGAACCGCGCACTTCATAAGATTGGCGTAAGAATCTTATGGGCAATGGGGAAAACATGCTGCGGATTTTCACTCAGATGGGCGCCGGCCTGGCGCTCGCGCTGTTGCTTACGGCGAACGCGGCGGCACAGGCGCCGCGCCAGACCCCGCCGCTTGCCCCCGATCCCACCACCTTGGATGAAACAGCGCCTCCCGGCGCCAATTTCGACAAGGCCGAATTCCGCTTCTGGGCGCCCGACGGCGTGGCCCGGCTGGACGGCATCCTGGTGCTCAACCCCGGCTCCAACGGCGATGGCCGCGCCCAGGCCTCCGATCCCGTCTGGCGGGTTTGGGCGGCCAGCCACAAGCTCGCCATCGTCGCCACCTACTTCACCGACAAGGTGCCGTCCTTCGTCGAGGATTATGCCGATGTGAGCAAAGGCTCGGGTCAGGCCCTGCTCAACGCCATCAATTCCTTCGCCGGCCGCTCGCATCATCCCGAGCTTGCCACCGCGCCTTTGGTGTTGTGGGGCATGTCGGCGGGCGGCGAAGTGAATTACGAATTGGCGGCCTGGATTCCCGACCGCGTCGCCGCCTTTGTCGTCAACAAGGGCAATTTCTATTACACGGGCATTGCCTCCAAGGCGACGCGCGCTATTCCCGCGTTGCTGTTCGTGGGCAATGACGACATGGCATACCGCATCACCGCGGTGACGGGAATCTGGGCGATGAACCGGCGGCCCGGCGCGCTCTGGGCCCTGGTGCAGGAGCCCAACACGCCCCATGCGGTGGGCCGCTCCGACGTGATGTCGCGCATGTTCTTCGACGACGTCCTGCCCAAGCGCATCCATTCCGGCAGTCCCGCCTTGAGTGCCATGGACGGCAGCAAAGGCTGGCAGGGCGACCTCGACAAGAAGACGATCGCCGCCATCGCGCCCGGCGCAAAGATGCCCGACACGCCCACCGTCTGGCTGCCCAATGAGCGGATGGCGAAGGCCTGGGTCGCGGTGGAAACGGCCCAGCCTTTTTGAATGCCCCTCCGGCCTCGACCAAGCTGCTAGATCGCTTTGTATGTCCAGACATGCGCCGGCGGGAAGTTTTGCCAGATCGCGCGCTTGCTCAGCGTCACGCCTTCGCCCGGCTTCACCGGTGGGCGCCAGCTATAGGACAGTTGGATAAAGAGACCGCCCGCCTCTTGGCAGGCCAGCGCGCGCTCCAGCAATGCGTGGCGCGCGGCGTGGGGAAAATGAAGCAGCGGCAGGCCTGACACCACCGCGGCGACCATGGCGTCGGGCGGCAGGAAGCGTTCGAAACTCAAGGCATCGCCGCAGCGCACGTCCAGGCTGGGGAAGCGGGTCTTGAGCGGGGCAATGAAGCTTGGCTCCCGCTCGATGGCCAGAATGCGCGGTGCCCCCACCCGCCGGATCAGGGCGGCCGTGACAGCGCCAGTGCCGGGGCCCAATTCGACCACCAGGCCGGGGCGGGAAAGGTCCAACTCCGCCGCAATGGCCTCGGCCAAGACAAGGCTCGACGGGGTGGGCGCCGAGACGCCTTTAGGATTGGCGATCAGACCGCGCAGGAATGCGCCATAACTGAGTGAACCGGCGCCGACATCTTCGTGCATGGAGAAGTCCCCACAGTCACAAAAACGAAATGCCCCAGCGGCAGCGGAGTTCCTAGGCGAGGACGATCAACAGGTCCTTGGCGTCGATCTGGGCGCCCGGGCTTACCAGCAGTTCCGTCACGACGCCGTCGCGCGGCCGCATGCAAAGCGGTCTCCATCTTCATCGCCTCGATGGTGAGGAGCACATCGCCCGCCTTCACCTTCTCGCCCTTCTTCACCGCGACGGTGGAGATGGCGCCGGGCATGGGCGCGGCGACATGGGCGTCGTTGCCCTCTTCCGCCTTGCGCCGGACTTCCACCGCCGGCTTGGCCGAGCGGTTGGGCACCTTGACGATGCGGGGCTGGCCATTGAGCTCGAAGAAGACGCGCACTTTGCCTTCCTCGTCGGTCTCGCCGATGGTCTGCAGCCGCACCACCAGCGATCTTGCCGCGCTCCAGTTCGATGGCGATCTCCTCGCCCGGCTTCATGCCATAGAAGATAAACCGGCGTGGGCAGCACCGAGACCGGGCCATAGCGGTTCTGCATGGCGGCATAGTCGGTGAAGACCTTGGGATACATCAGATAGGAGAGAAGCTCGTCGCCTTCGAGCGGGCGGCCGATCTTGGTTTCGGCGTCCTTCTTCGCCGGCGTCCATGTCGGCGGCCGGCAATGCAGCGCGCCGGGGCGCTCGGTGATGGGCTTGACGTCCTTCAGCACCTTGGCCTGAAGCTGCTTTCGGCCATCCGCCCACGGGCTGGCCCAGATCGCCGCGCAGCATCTCGACCACCGAGGCGGGAAACGCCATCTCGTGTTTCGGGATCCAGCACATCCTCGCTGGAAAAGCCTCTGCGCCACCATCATCAGCGCCATGTCGCCCACCACCTTGGATGAGGGCGTCACTTTCACGATGTCGCCGAACAGATCGTTGGCGGCGCGATAGGCCTTGGCCACGTCGTGCCAGCGCGTCTCCAGCCCCAGCGAACGCGCCTGCTCCTTCAGATTGGTGAACTGCCCGCCCGGCATCTCATGCAGATAGACTTCGGAGGCGCCCGCCTTCAGGTCGCTTTCGAACGCGGCGTATTGGGTGCGCACCGCTTCCCAATAGAAACTGATCTGGCGGATGGCTTCGGGATCGAGCCCCGGATCGCGCGGCGTGTGGCGCAGCGCCTCGACCAGCGAACCCAGGCAAGGCTGCGAGGTGGTGCCCGACATCGCGTCCATCGCGGCGTCGACCGCATCGACGCCCGCATCCACCGCGGCCAGCACCGTGGCGCCGGCGATGCCCGAGGTGTCGTGGGTGTGCAGATGGATCGGCAAGCCGATCTCGCTTCTTCAGCGCGCCGACCAGCACGCGCGCCTGGGCCGGCTTGAGCAGCCCCGCCATGTCCTTGATCGCCAGGATGTGGCAGCCGGCCTTCTCCAGCTCCTTCGCCATGCTTCACGTAATAAGCCAGGTCGTATTTGGCGCGGGCGGGATCGAAGATGTCGCCGGTGTAGCAGATCGCCCCTTCCGCCAGCTTGCCCGCCTCGCACACCGCGTCGATGGCGACGCGCATATTCTCGACCCAGTTGAGGCAGTCGAAGATGCGGAACAAATCCATGCCCGCATCGGCGGTGCGGCGTACGAATTCCTTCACCACATTGTCGGGATAATTGGTGTAGCCCACGCCATTGGCGCCGCGCAGCAGCATCTGGGTGAGGATGTTGGGCACCCTCTCGCGGATCATGGCCAGCCGCTCCCACGGGTCCTCGCTCAGGAAGCGCATCGCCACGTCGAAGGTGGCGCCGCCCCAGCATTCCAGCGACAGAAGCCTGCGGCAAGCCATTGGCATAGGCCGAGGCGACGCCGGCGATGTCATAGGTGCGCATGCGGGTGGCGAGCAGCGACTGATGCGCGTCGCGCATGGTGGTGTCGGTGACCAGGACCTGGTTCTGCGCCTTCATCCAGTGCGGCGAATTTCTCCGGCCCAGCGCGTCGAGACACTTGCTTGGCGCCGTCCGTGCGGCGCGTGGCCGAAATCCGGCGCTTCGGGCTTCCGCGCGTCGGCGGGCGGCTTGACGCGCGGCCTCGCGTCTCGGGATGGCCGTTCACCGTCACGTCGGCGATATAGGTGAGCAGCTTGGTGGCGCGGTCGCGGCGCGCCGGCAGATGAAACAGCTCCGGCGTCTCGTCGATGAAGCGGGTGGTGTAGTCGTTGGCGCGGAATTTCGGATGGGACTGAGCACCGCTTCCAGGAAAGCCAGGTTGGTGGCGACGCCGCGGATGCGGTATTCGCGCAAGGCCCGGTCCATGCGGGCGATGGCCTCGCCCGGCGTGGCGGCCCAGGCGGTGACTTTCTCCAGCAGCGGATCGTACCAGCGCGTCACCACCGCGCCGGAATAGGCGGTGCCGCCGTCGATGCGGATGCCGAAACCGGTGGCGCCGCGATAGGCGATGATGCGGCCGTAATCGGGAATGAAATTATTTTCCGGATTCTCGGTGGTGATGCGGCATTGCAGGGCATGGCCGCGGGTCGCGATCTGGTCCTGCGGCGGAATGCCGGTCTCGTAGGCGCCATCCTCCGTCCATCACGCCGATGCGCTTGCCTTCGGCGATGCGGATCTGCGCCTTGACGATGTCGAGATTGCACACCACTTCGGTGACGGTGTGCTCGACCTGGATGCGGGGATTGACCTCGATGAAATAGAATTTGCCGGTGTCGGCATCCAGCAGGAATTCGACGGTGCCGGCGCCGACATAATCGGTGCCGCGCGCGATCTTCAGCGCCGCCTCGCACAGCGCCTGGCGGGTGGCGGGATCGAGATAGGGCGCGGGCGCGCGCTCGATCACTTTCTGGTTGCGGCGCTGGATCGAGCAGTCGCGCTCGTAGAGATGCACCAGATTGCCATGGGCGTCGCCCAGCACCTGCACTTCGACATGGCGGGCGCGGCGCGACCAGCTTCTCCAGATAGACTTCGTCCTTGCCGAAGGCGGCCTTGGCCTCGCGCCGGGCGGTGAAGACGGCGTCCAGCAGCGCCGTCTTCGCTTTCGATGGGACGCATGCCGCGCCCGCCGCCGCCCCAGGAGGCTTT
This sequence comes from uncultured Alphaproteobacteria bacterium, assembly GCA_963766265.1. Taxonomy (GTDB): domain Bacteria; phylum Pseudomonadota; class Alphaproteobacteria; order Micropepsales; family Micropepsaceae; genus Rhizomicrobium. The sequence goes on along the minus strand of CAVXYX010000004.1, from coordinate 526,994 downwards.
CAGCATCACCGGATAGCCGACCGCGCGCGCCAGCGCCTTCACCTGTCTCCGGATCGTCGGGCAAGGGCGGGCTGGCCGGCATCACCGGCACGCCCACCGACACGGCGAGATTGCGGGCATCGACCTTGTTGCCCAGGGTGCGCAGGGTCTTGGGCGACGGGCCGATGAAGATGATGCCGGCCTGCGGCGCAGGCTTCGGCGAATTCCGGGCTTTCCGACAACAGGCCATAGCCGGGATGGATGGCGTCCACCTTGGCCTCGCTGGCCACCCGCAGGATCTCGTCGATGGAGAGATAGGCCTCGACCGGGCCCTTGCCCTTGCCGATCTGATAGGCCTCGTCCGCCTTGAAGCGATGGAGGGAAAGCTTGTCCTCCTCGGCATAGATCGCGATGGTCGAGATGCCCAGTTCGGTCGCGGCGCGGAACACGCGGATGGCGATTTCCGAGCGATTGGCCACCAGAAGGCGGCGGAAAGGCACGGACATAAGGGCGGGCCTGAAAATATAGACGACGCTTTATGTTGCAACTGCGTCCGCAACGCAACAAAGATGACGCTACCAGCCTGTTTGCCGTCTCGCCCAAGCGTCCGCACGATATTTCCGTCAGCGAACGGTTCGGTGCTCGAATGATCCACCGGGCCGTCCGGCGTCGTGGCTTTATTCCGCAGGCGCCGGATGGGGCCCGTGGCCGCCATGACTGCGCGGCTGGGCGCGGCCGGGCTGCCAATTCTCGACCCAGTGCCCGAACCGGTCAGATACACATAGATCACCGGCGTGATGTAGAGCGTCAGCGCCTGGGAGAGGAACAGGCCGCCCACCACCGCCAGGCCCAAAGGCTGGCGCGCCTCGGAACCGGCGCCGATGCCCGACCGCCACCGGCAAGGTGCCCATCAAGGCCGCCATGGTGGTCATCATGATGGGACGGAAGCGCACCAGCGCCGCCTCGTAGATGGCGGCCTGCGGGCGTGGCCGTTCTCGTCGCCGCGCTCGCGATGGAGCGCGAAGTCGATCATCATGATGGCGTTCTTCTTCACGATGCCGATCAGCATGATCATGCCGACAAAGGCATAGAGGCTGAGCGGCATGCCGAACAGCCACAGCGCGATCAGCGCGCCCATCGCCGCCGAAGGCAGGCCGGAGAGGATCGTGATCGGGTGGATGAAGCTCTCATAGAGAATGCCCAGGATGATATAGACCGTGATCATCGCGATGGTGAGCAGCACGCCCATATTGCCCATGGATTGCTGGAACGCCTGGGCCTGGCCCTGGAACTGGCCGATCACCGTTTGCGGCATGGCGATCGCGTCGCGCGCGCTGTCGATGGCGGTGACGCGCGTCGGACAGCGAATAGCCGTTCATCAGGTTGAAGGAGATCGTCACCGCCGGGCAGCTGGCCCAGATGGTTGACCGCCAGCGCCTGGGTGCCCGGCGTCATGCGTGGTCACGGCGTTGAGCGGCACCACCGGATTGATGGTGGCGGTGCCGGTCGAGCCGGTGGTGGGCCGTGGCATTGGGCACGATGCCGCCCGAGCCCGACGAGCCGTTGACGCCGCTGGACGAGATATAGAGCATGGCCCAGATCGTTGATGTCGTGCTGGTATTGCGGCGTGCAGCTCCAGCATCACCCAATATTCGGCGTCGCTGGCATAGATCACCGAGATCTGCTCGCCGCCGAAGGCGGCGCCCAGCGCGGTCTCGATGGATTGAGATCGAGACGCCATGGATGGCGGCCTGGTCGCGGTCGATCTTCACCTCGACCGAGGGGCTGTTGAAGTCCATGTCGTTGGTGACGTCGGCCAAGCCCGGCACGCCCTGCAGATATTTGGTCAGCTTGGCGGCGTTCTGCTGCAGTTCATCCATGTTGGTGGATTGCAGCACATATTGATAAAGCGACTTGGACGAGCCGCCGCCCACCCGGATCACGGGCGGGTTCTGCATGAAGGCGTTGACGCCCATCACGCGGGCCAGCTTGGGGCGAATTTCCTGGATGATCTGGTCGGCGGAGAGGTCGCGCTCGCCGCGCGGCTTGAGCTTGAACAGCATGTTGCCGGTATTGGTGCCCGAGCGCGCGCCGCCGCCGCCCACCGTGGACATCACGTCCTCGATATTGGGATCGCGCATGGCGATGTCCTGAAGCTGCTTCTGGTATTTGGCCATCTGGTCGAACGAGGTGCGGTCGGCGGCTTCGGTATTGACGTTGATCTGGCCGGTATCCTCCGACGGAATGAAGTCGGTCTTGATGGTCATGAACATGAACACCGAGACCGCCAGCTGACAGCGCGAACAGGCCCAGGGTGACGTAGGAATGGTCCATCGCCCATTTGAGCGACCGGGCATAGCCGTTATGGATGCGCTCGAAGCCGTGCTCGGCCGCCCATTGTAGAATTTGCCGTGGCTGCGCCCTTGCCCGGCTTGATGAAGCGCGAACACAGCATGGGCGTGAGCGTCACCGAGATCAGGCCCGAGATCAGGATCGCCGAGACGATGGTGACGGCGAATTCGTGCAGCAGGCGGCCGATCATGCCGCCCATGAAGACGATGGGGATGAACACCGCCGCCAGCGATATGGTCATGGACAGGATGGTGAAGCCGATTTCCGCCGAGCCCTTGAAGGCGGCGGCGCGCGGCTCCTCGCCCTCCTCGACATGGCGGACGATATTCTCCAGCATCACGATGGCGTCGTCGACGACGAAGCCCACCGAGAGCGTCAGCGCCATCAATGAGAGATTGTCCAAACTGTAGCCCAGGAGCGACATGGCGGCGAAGGTGCCGATCACGGCGATGGGCAGCGCCAGCGACGGAATGATGGTGGCCGACAGCGTGCGCAGGAAGACGAAGATCACGCCGATCACCAGCACGCCCGCGATCAACAGCGTGAGTCTGCACGTCGTTGACCGCGTTGCGGATGGTCTGGCTGCGGTCATAGAACACCGTCAGGTGCGCCGATTTCGGCATGGTCTGGATGAAGCGCGGGATGCACCTGGTTGATCTCGTCCACGATCTGGATCGTGTTCGAGCCGGGCTGGCGCTGCACCGACAGGACGATGGCGCGCTTGCCGTTGAAATAGCTGGCCGCATAGATGTTCTGGTAGGAATCGATGGCGCGGCCGATATCCTGGATGCGCACCGGCGCGCCGTTGCGGAAGGCGATGATCTGCTTGTTCCAATGCGCCGCGTCCGACATCTGGCCGTTCACATGGATCAAGGTCGCCTGGCTCGGGCCATTCAGCTGGCCGGTATTGGCGTCCACATTGGCGGCCTGAACCGCGCTGCGCCACCTGGTCGATGCCGATATTGCGGGCCGAAAGCGCGGTGGGATCGACCTGCATGCGCACCGCGAAGGCGGCGGCGCCGAAGACATTGACCTGGGCCACGCCGTTCAGGGTCGAAAGCTGGCGGGCGAGAAGATTTTCCGCGTACTGGTCGAGCTTGTAGAGCGGCATGGAATCCGACTGGATCGCCGCGAAGAAGATCGGCGCGTCCGCCGGATTGACTTTACGCAAGGTGGGCGGCGCCGGCATGTTGACCGGCAATTGGCGCGACGCCTGCTGGATCGCCGCCAGCACGTCTTCGGCCGCGCCGTCGATGTTACGGTCCAGATCGAACTGGATGACGATTCCGGTCCGGCCCAGCGAGCTTTGCGACGTCATCGAGCTGACGCCCGGGATGCTGGAGAACTGGCTTTCCAGCGGCGTCGCCACCGACGAGGCCATGGTCGAAGGGTCGGCGCCCGGCAGGCCGGCCGAGACGAAGATGGTGGGGAAGTCCACCGGCGGCAATTCGCGAGACCGGCAGGGTGGAATAGCCGAACAGGCCGAAAATCACCAACGCCGCCATCAGCAGCGTGGTGAAGACCGGGCGTTCGATGAAGATCTTCGAGATGTTCATGACGGCATGTCGGAGTTGGGGCCGGGGGCGCCTGCCGGCCGTGTTGCGGACCTGCACCTTGGTGCCCGGAACGATGCGCAACTGCCCCTCCACAACCACCCGGTCGCCGGGATGGACGTCGCCCTCGATGGCGTCGTTCACGCCGTCGTCATTCAGGATCGTGACGGTCTTCGACGAGACCGTGTTGTCAGGCGCCACGACATAGACATAGGCGTTGTCGGGTCCCGAGATTGACGGCATCGCGCGGCACCACGGTGGCGCCGGGAATGTCATTCATGGTGATGCCGACATTGACGTTCTGGCCGGGCACCAGCCGCTGATCGGCATTGGCGAAGGTGGCGCGCAACTCGATGGTGCCGGTATTGGCGCCCACCGCGTTGGAAATGAAATCCACCTTGGCTTTTTCCTCGCCGCCCACCGCGCCCGGCATGGGCACGGTCGCCCAGAGCTTGCCCGCCGCCATTTGATTCTGGATCTGCGTGCAGCTGGTTCTGAGGCAGGAAGAACGACACCTTGATCGGCTGGATCTGGGTGATGGTGACCAGCGGCGTGGAGCCGCGCCGTGGCGCTCACCACATTGCCGGGCTGAATCATGATCGGGCCGGTCTTGCCGTCGATGGGCGACACGATCTGGGTGTAACCCAGATTGATCTTGCGCGGTGTTGACCAGCGGCCTCATCGGCCTGGACCACGCCTTCTTCCTGGGCGACGGTCGCGGCCTCGTCGTCCACGATCTGCTTGGAGATGGCGTTGGCGCCGAGCAGCGTCTGATAGCGCTTGAGATCGATGCGCGCGCCAGCGAGCTGTGCTGAATCCTTGGCGAGCTGTCCCTGGGCCTGCGCCAGCGCGGCCTGGAACGGCCGGGGATCGATCTGGAACAGGGGATCGCCCTTCTTGACCAGTTGGCCTTCATGGAAATTGGCCTTGAGCAGCATGCCAGTGACCTGGGCGGTGACCTGCAGCATGTCGGGCGACACCACGGTGCCGACGGTGTGCTGGACCACAGTCACGTCCTGTTTGTGGCGAGGGCGGTGCGGACCGGCGGCGGCGGCGGCGTGCGCTTGTGCTGCGGAAACAGGAAGCCCCAACCGAACCAGGCGAGCGCCGCCCAGCACGACAATGGCGGCGGCGATCCACGACCAGCGGCTGCGCGAAGAGGTCCGCCCGCACTTTGCTGTTGCGGGTCACGGAAGGAATAAATTCACTCACCGACATATCAGCGTGGCCCTATGCATGATGCATGACGAAGCAGCGGCCAAGCTCCTTTCCTGGATCGATGACACGCATTTGCGTCCGGTAGCGTTATTGCCGGGCGCAGCGAGAGCCGACAATGGGACATTTTCCCTTGTGGCGCTCAATTTTTTCTTAGCGGCGAAGTCGCTCACAATTGTCGCCAATGGCTGTCAGATACGGTCAGGATCATTAACTGTTGTTCATGTTCGCGGCAACTCAATTATAATGCTTACGGAAACTTTGCCGCCTGCATTCGACGCATGGGCCGGCATGCGGGGGCATGGTAAGGTCCTGCGTCATCATCGGCGAGGGGTCTATGTTCCAGGAATTGCGCGGTTTTTTGAATCCGGCGGAGGTAGCACGCCTCACCCAGCTGGCCGGGGAACTCAGCTTTGTCGAAGGCCGGCTCTCCAACCCCAACAATGTCACAAAAGTGAACCTCCAGGCCGACCGCCGGGACCCCCGCTATGGGGAATCGGCGCAAATCGTGCTTGGACGCCTTCCAGCGCTCGCGCCCGTTCCGCGATTTCGCCTTTCCCAAGATGATCGCCCCGCCGCTTTTCAGCCGCTACGAGCCGGGCATGAAATACGGCGCCCATGCCGACGTCGCCTTTATGAACGTCGTCGAGCGGGACCGGCACCTTCCAGCTGCGCTCGGACCTTGTCCTGCACCATCTTCCTGAACGATCCCGCCAGCTATGAGGGCGGCGAGCTGGTGCTGCATGTCGGCACCCTGCCCGTGCCCATCAAAGGCCAGCCGGGCGAAGCCTTCGTCTATCCCTCGACCTTGCTGCATGAAGTGCGGCCGGTGACGGTCGGGCGTGCGGCTGGTCTCGCATCACCTTCATCGAAAGCCTGATCCCCGAGGAGCGCGAGCGCACGCTCCTTTACGAGATCCAGGACGTGCTGTCGCTGGAAGGCCTGAAGATGGACTGGACCAGCCGGGTGCGCATGGAAGTGGTGTCCCACAACCTCACGCGCATGTGGTCGAAAAAGGGCTAGGCCGCGAGTTTCGCCAGCGCCTTCAGAATCGCATCGGTCATGCGCCGGTGCCGACCTTGTTCATGCCCGGCTGCATGATGTCGCCGGTGCGATAGCCTTCGGCCAGCACCCGCTCCACCGCCTTTTCCAGCAGCACCGCATCTTCCATCGCGGCCGAAGGAATAGCGCAGGCACATGGCGAAGGAGAGGATGGAGGCGATGGGATTGGCCAGGCCCTTGCCCGCGATGTCCGGGCGCGCTGCCATGGATGGGCTCATAAAGCGCCGCCTGCTTGCCGTTGCACGCTTGGCGCCCAGCGAGGCGGAAGGCAGCATGCCGATCGAGCCGGTGAGCTGCGCCGCCTCGTCCGACAGCACGTCGCCGAACAGATTGTCGGTGACGATCACGTCATATTGCTTGGGATTGCGCACCAGCTGCATGGCGCAATTGTCCGCCAGCACATGGGTGAGCTGCGACATCGGGAAATTCCCTGGCATGGACCTCGGTCACGACTTCGCGCCACAGCACGCCCGTCACCATCACATTGGATTTCTCCGCCGAGGCCACGCGCTTGCCGCGCAGCCGCGCCAGTTCGAACGCCACCCGGGCGATGCGGTCGATCTCGCTGGTGGTATAGACCTGGGTGTCCACGGCGCGCTTCTGGCCGTCGGGCAGCGTGGTGGTTTCCTTGGGCTCGCCGAAATAGACGCCGCCGGTCAACTCGCGCACGATCAGGATATCGAGGCCCGAGACGATCTCGGGCTTCAGGGTGGAGGCATCCTTCAGCGCATCGAAGCACAGCGCCGGGCGCAGATTGGCGAACAGCTCCAGATCCTTGCGCAGGCGCAGCAGGCCGCGCTCCGGCTTCTGGTCGAAAGGCAGTCTGTCCCATTGCGGCCCGCCCACCGCGCCGAACAGCACGGCGTCGGCTTTCTTGGCCTTGGCGATGGTGTCGTCGGGATCGGAGCGGCCGGTCTTCTCGAAGGCGATGCCGCCGATCAGGGCTTCCTCGACCTGGAAGGCGAAATTGCGGTTCTTGCCGTACCAGCCCAGCACGCGCCGGGTGGCGTCCATCACTTCAGGGCCGATGCCGTCGCCCGGCGTCACGAGAATATTATGCATGTGTCCTTAAACCCAGGGCGCGTCGCGCTTGTGGCTCTTTTCATAGGCCGAGATCTTGTCTTCGCTCGCGCAGGGTCAGGCCGATATCGTCCCAGCCATTGAGCAGGCATTGGCGGCGGAATGCGTCGACCTCGAACTTCACCATGCCGCCATCGGGGCCGCGGATTTCCAGTTTCTCCAGATCGACGCGAGATGCGGGCATTGGAGCCGCGCTCGGCATCGTCCATCAGCTTGTCCACGATCTCCTGCGGCAGCCGGATGGGCAGGATGCCGTTCTTGAAGCAATTGTTGTAGAAAATGTCGGCGAAGCTGGGCGCGATGACGCAGCGAATGCCGAAATCCAGCAGCGCCCAGGGCGCATGCTCGCGCGAGGAGCCGCAGCCGAAATTCTCGCCCGCCACCAGAATCTGCGCCTTGCGGTAGGCCGGCTTGTTGAGCACGAAGTCCGGCTTCTCGCTGCCGTCCTGCGTTGTAGCGCATCTCGTCGAACAGAGCCTTGCCCAGTCCGGTGCGGTGGATGGTCTTGAGAAATTGCTTGGGGATGATCATGTCGGTGTCGACATTGATCATGTTGAGGGGGGCGGCGATGCCGTCCAGTTTTTTGAAGGGTTCCATGGCGGCCGGGACCATAATCGCCGCAGTGACGCGGTGCGACCCATTGGGTCGGTCGCACCTGCCACGGCGTTTTTCGCGCGGCAAATCGGCGCGTTTTAGGACGAGCAGGAGACCGAAAGCCCGCAATAATTCGGGCGCCGGCGGCTGGGCGAAGGCCTCCTCGCCGGGATGCGCGTCATAGGGGCTTTGCACCAGGCGTCAGGATGCGGTCCAGCGGGCCGGATCGCCCTGGTCCTCCACCGCGCGGATGGCGATTTCGGCCACCCAGTTGCGCAAGACATATTTGGGATTGACCGCGTTCATGGCCGCGGGCGGTCGCCCTCGCCCGCCATGCGGGCGCGATATCGGTCGAGCCATTCCAGCGCCTCGGCCCGCGACCGGCCCGAACAGATACAGCCAAGCCTCGTCCGGTTCGGCCAGGCCGCGGAAGGTCAGCGTGTAATCGGCCCGCGCCTTGGCCATCAGCGTGAGCAGATCGCGCGATCAGCTGGTCATCGCCCTCCTCTGGTCCCGCACCAACCCCAGCTTGGCGCGCATCAGTGCGCGATAGCGGGCGACGAAATGGGATTCATAAGTGTCGAGCTTCGCGACCAGCTTGTCGCTGTCGATCAGGCTGGACAGCGCCAACGCCAGCGCGCGCAAATTCCACACGCCGATGGCCGGCTGGTTGGAGAAGGCATAGCGGCCCGTCTCGTCGGAATGATTGCAGATGAAATCCGGGATCATAGGCGTCCAGAAAGCCGAACGGACCGTAATCCAGGGTCAGGCCCAGGATGGACATATTGTCGGTGTTCATCACGCCATGGGCGAATCCGGCCGCCTGCCACTGCGCCATCAGTTCGGCGGTGCGCTTCACCACTTCGCCGAACCAGCCGGCATGATCGCCCGCGAATTCCGGGAAATATTCGTCGATCACATGATCGGCCAGCAGCCGCACCTGTTCCGTGCTTGCCGCCATGATGGAAATGCTCGAAATGGCCGAAGCGGATATGGGAGCGCGCCAGCCGGGTCAGCATCGCGCCCGGCTCCGGTGTTCTCGCGCCGGACCTGTCTCGCCGGTGGCGATGATGCAGAGCGCCCGGCTGGTGGGAATGTCCAGCGCCGCCATCGCTTCGCTGCACAGATATTCGCGGATGGTGGAGCGCATCACCGCGCGGCCGTCGCCGAAGCGCGAATAAGGCGTGATGCCCGGAGCCTTTGAGCTGCACGTCCCACAATTCGCCCTGGCGGTTGCGTACCTGCGCGATCAGAAGCGCGCGGCCATCGCCCAACTGCCCCGCCCAGTGCGCCGAACTGATGGCCGGAATAGACCATCGCCAGCGGCTCGCCGCCGGGAAAGGGCCGGTGGCCGGAAAAAATCTCGGCGAAAGGCGGGATCGCGAAAGAAGTTCGGGATCGAGCCCGATCAGCGCCGCGGCTTTTGGATTGGCATGGATCAGGCGCGGACGCGTCGCCCACCTTCTCCGCCGGCATCTTGGTGTAGAAATCGCCCGGCAGCCGCGCGAACATATTGTCCGCTGCGGCGCCGAACAATAAGTCGCGGCTCGGCACGTCTCGAGCTCATCGGCGTTAGCCTGCGCGCTTCAGCGCCTGGATGCAATTTTCCAGTTCGCCCAGGAAGCGCGACCGGTCCTGTTTGCGGAAAAACCCGCATGATGGGTCTGGCCGCCCGTGACTTCGCGCAGATGCCGGTTCAGTTCCCGCATCCCCAGCGCCATGCCGACATTGTCCGGCGTGAAGGGCTTGCCGTTCGGGCCCAGGACGCGCGCGCCTTTGTCAAGGCAGCGCGACGCCAGCGGAATATCGGCGGTGATGACGATGTCGCCCGGCGCCGATATGTTCGACGATCCAGTCATCGGCGGCGTCGGCGCCTTCGGGCACCATCACATGGCAGACCAGCGGATTGGCCGAAGGGCGCAATCCGCCGTTGCAGACGATGGTGACCGCAAGGCCGTGCCGGGTGGCGACCTTCTCGACCTCGGCCTTCACCGGACAGGCATCGCCATCCACGAAGATCGCCGTCATGGATCGGTCAGGCGGCGTCCCGCTTGCGGTGCCAATGGGCCGCGCGAACCATTGCGCTTCTTGGCCGGCGCGGCGCCGTCGAGCGCCATGACTTGCTATGTTCGGCCAGATTGTTGCCGCCATGGTTTTGTGACCGCCAGGCTTGTGGCCGCCAGGCTTGTGGCCCGGCTTGCCGTGGCGATGGCCATGGGGACGGCGCGGCTCTTCGGCCTGCGCCTTCTGCGCCTCGGTCAGTTCCGGCAGCTCATGCGCCACCGCGTCGATCTTGCTGCGGATCAGCCTCTCGATGTCGCGCAGATAGCCCCGCTCCGACGGATCGCAGAAGGAGATGGCGATGCCCTCCGCCGCCGGCGCGCGCGGTGCGGCCGATGCGGTGGACATAGCTTTCCGGCTCGTTGGGCAGCTCGAAATTCACCACATGCGAGATGTCGTCGATGTCGATGCCGCGCGCGGCGATGTCGGTCGCCACCAGCACGCGCATCTTGCCGGCGCGGAAAGCTTCCAGCGCCCGCTGGCGGGCATTCTGCGACTTGTTGCCGTGGATGGCGTCGGACTCGATGCCGTTCTTGGCCAGATGCTCGGCTCACCTTGTTGGCGCCATGCTTGGTGCGGGTGAAGACGATGACGCGGTTCATCGCCAGGTCCTTCAGCAGCTCGATCAGCAGCTGGCGCTTCTGCGGCATGGCGACGTGATAGAGCTTCTGCTCGATGCGGTCGGCGGTCTTGCCCTGCGGCGCGACCTCGATGCGCTCGGGCGATCGCAGCATGTCGCCCACCAGCTTGACGACATCGTCGGGCATGGTGGCGGAGAACAGCATCGACTGCCGCTCCTTGGGCAGATGCGCCACGATCTTGCGCACATCGCGGATGAAGCCCATGTCCAGCATGCGGTCGGCTTCGTCGACGATGAAGCACCGACACCGCGTCCAGCCGGATATGCTTCTGCTGCACCAGGTCGAGCAGACGGCCCGGCGTCGCCACCAGGATGTCGACGCCATGCTTCATGGCATTGACCTGGGCATTCTGGCTCACGCCGCCCAGGATCACGGCGCGCTTCAGATTGAGAAAGCGGCCATAGGTCTTGAGGCTCTGTTCGATCTGCACCGCGAGCTCGCGGGTGGGCGCCAGGATCAGCGCCTTGGCCTCGCGCGGACGGGGCGGCACATGGCCGATGGAAAGCTTCTGCAGCAGCGGCAGGCCGAAAGCGGCGGTCTTGCCGGTGCCGGTCTGGGCGATGCCCAGAAGGTCGCGGCCCGCCAGCAGCGCCGGAATGGCGCGGGCCTGGATCGGGGTGGGAGTGGTGTAATTCTCTGCCGCAAGCGCGCGGAGGATCGGCTCGGCAACGCCAAGCGCGGCAAAAGTTAAGTCAGTCACGATAAGTCCTTAAAACCGGAAGACCCGCGCAGCTCATTCAAGAGCGGGCACGGGGAACGGCTGTTGCCGTCTTCCACGCACATTGGAGGGAACGGAGGGTTCAAAATAAATGTCCCGGCGATGAGGCCATGAAGCCCTGTGCGGTCGGCCGGGACGGCGGCTATATCGGGGGCGACCCATTGAAAGTCAAGCATCTTTTGCGGTGCAGCGTAAGGGGCAAGGCATCTTTCGCAATGCAACCAGGGGATTAGCCCTCGCTTGCGAGTTTCTTGTTTCTGTAGTCATCATACCGGAATGCGCCCTGCTCGCAGCCGGACGTGGGGGCGTTTGTTCATCAACCGGCTTGGGTGTGGCGTCGGTTCAAATGGCACAATTACGACAACGATGGGTCCCGGTCCCTCGCGCAGACTTCCGCGACGGGCAAGGTGAAGTGGTTCAACGCGACCAAGGGGTATGGTTTCGTCACCTTGGACAATGGCGGCGACGCCTTCTGTCACGCTTCGGCCTTGCAGGCGGCGGGTCACAGCGAGGTGCCGCAAGGCGCCACCATCGTCTGCGACCTGGCCGACAGCCAGCGCGGGCTGCAAGTGGTGAACGTCCATAGCGTGGATCTTTCCACCGCCGAGGCGCCAGCTCGCGCGGGTCCGCGGCGCGACTTCGGCGGCGGCGACCGGTTCGGCGGCGGCGACCGCTTCGGTGGTGGCGACCGCTTCGGTGGTGGCGACCGCTTCGGTGGTGGCGACCGCTTCGGCGGCGGCGACCGTTTCGGCGGCGGCGGCGGCCGCGGGCATTTCCGCGACAACGGCCCGTCCGGCCCGATGGTCGAAGGCAAGATCAAGTTCTTCAACGACCAGAAAGGCTTCGGCTTTGTGATGCCGGATAGCGGCTCGGGCGACATCTATCTGCATGCCAGCGCGCTTCGCCGCTCGGGCGTGCAGGCGGTCGAGCCGGATCAGCGCATCCGCTATTCGACGCGCCAGGGTAACAAGGGCGTCGAAGTCGACCGGGTCGAGATTATCTGAAGAAGACGTAAAGCCTCGTGCATCTCACCCTTCGACAAGCTCAGGGTGAGGGCGTCCTCATGCTGAGCCCGTCGAAGCATGAGGACCGCGCCGAACGTCAGACCGGGACTGCTTTCGCGATTCCGGGCGCGACGTCGGGATCGTTCTCGACTTCCTTCAGCTTCTCGCGCGCGGCGGCGGCTTCGCGCTGCTTGTTCCACATCGAGGCATAATGGCCGTTCAGCGCCAGCAGCTGCGAATGGCGTCCGCGCTCGATGATCTGGCCATGATCCAGACCAATATCTCGTCGGCGTCGATCACGGTGGAAAGCCGGTGCGCGATCACCAGGGTGGTGCGGCCGCGTGAGACATCGCTGAGCGCGCCCTGGATCTCCCGCTCGGTGCCGGTGTCCAGCGCCGAGGTCGCCTCGTCCAACAGCAGGATGGGCGGATTTTTGAGAATGGTGCGGGCGATGGCGACGCGCTGCTTCTCGCCGCCCGACAATTTCAGGCCGCGCTCGCCCACCATGGCGTCATAGCCTTGCGGCAGCTCGACGATGAATTTGTCGATCTGGGCCAGCCGCGCGGCTTCGCGGATCTCGCGCGTCGCTGGCGCCGATGCGGCCATAGGCGATGTTGTAGCGCACCGTGTCGTTGAACAGCACCGTGTCCTGGGGAACGATGCCGATGGCGGCGCGCAAGCTCGCCTGGGTGACGTCGCGGATATCCTGGCCGTCAATGGTCACGCTGCCTTCGCGGATATCGTAGAAGCGATAGAGAATGCGGCTGATGGTGGATTTGCCCGCGCCCGACGGGCCCACCACCGCCACGGTCTTGCCGGCCGGCACGGTGAAGCTGATGCCCTTGAGCACCGTGCGTTCGGGATCGTAGTTGAACACGACATTGTCGAAGCGGATTTCGCCGCCCCTGACGATCAGCGGCTTGGCGCCGGGCTTGTCCCTCACTTCCTGGGGCTGGTTGAGCAGGCGGAACATCGCCTCCATGTCCACCAGGCCTTGGGTGATCTCGCGATAGACCGTGCCCAGCAAATTCAGCGGCTGATAGAGCTGGATCAGGATGGCGTTGCCGGCCACGAACAGGCCGATGGAGAACTGCCCCCGCGAAATGCCCACCGCGGTCAGCGCCATCACCATGCCCAGCCCCACCGCCATGATCGCCGCCTGGCCGGTATTGAGATAGGAGAGCGAGATCTGCGACTGGATCGAGGCGCGCGGAGAATTTCTCCATCGAGACGTCATAGCGCCGCGTCTCGTGCGTCTCGTTGTTGAAATATTTCACCGTCTCGAAATTGAGCAGCGAGTCCACCGCCTTGGTGTTGGCGTCGGTGTCGGACTGGTTCATCTCGCGGCGGAACTGGATGCGCCAGCGGGTGATCCAGAAGGTGAACCAGACATAGGCGACCACCATCACCACGGTGGAGAGCGCCACCCAGATATTGAGATCGATCAGAAGGATCGCGCTGTAGAACGGCAAGCAGCAGGATGGTGGGAAAGATGCTGAACAGGGCGAACGACAAAAGCGTGTCGATGCCCTTGGTGCCGCGCTCGATCACGCGCGACAGGCCGCCGGTCTTGCGCTCCAGGTGGAAGCGCAGCGACAGGGTATGGACATGGGCGAAGGTCTCGACCGCCACTTCGCGCATGGCGTGATATTGCACCTTGGCGAAGATGCCGTCGCGCAGCTGCGCGAAGGCCTGCATCATGATGCGCGAGATCGCATAGGCCGCGATCAGCGACAGCACCGTGCCGATGGCGATATTGGCGGGGGTGGGCTTCAGCCGGTCCACCGCCCAGCCGAAGATCAGGGGCGAGACGCTGGTGAAGCCGGTGGCGAGAATCAAAAAGACGATCGAGACGATCACCCGGGCGCGCAGATCCGGCCGGCCCTTGGGCCAGAGATAGGGCATCAGCCGCCAGAGCGGCCGGAATGACGGCGCGCCGTCACCTTCTTCCACGGCGGTGCGGGGAGCCATCCTGTTCTATCGTCCCATATTGGCGCCGCCGAAGATCGATATAACCCGCGATAAGGGCGATCACCGCGATCGCACATATGATAATGAGCCAAGCATCAGGTGCCGGCGCGGCACGGAACTCTCCCTGATCACAGACGGTTTGCCGCTTGGGCGCTCTCGCCTTCGCTCTTACCTTCGGTCGCTCCGGCTCTCGCCTTCGCTCTTGAATAATATGTCAGACCTGTTTAGGAAGATGCCGCTTCCCACGCAACCCCAATAGCGATATGGAAAAGAAGAAAAACCACGCCATTTGCGTTTTCTGCGGCTCGTCCTTCGGCGACGATCCCCGCTTCCGCGATGCGGCGCGTGACGTGGGCGCAGGCATCGCCAAGGCCGGCTGGTCGCTGGTGTTCGGCGGCGGCGGCAATGGCTTGATGGGCGATGTGGCCAGGGCGGCCGCAGGACGGCGGCGCGCCGGTGCAGGGAATTATCCCCGCCTTCCTTCAGGCGCTGGAGCCGCCCGTTTCGGAAGAGGAAAAGCTCATCGTCACGCCCCACATCCAGGAGCGCAAAGCGTTGATGCTGAGGATGGCGGACGCCTTCCTGGTGCTGCCGGGCGGGCTTGGCACTTTCGACGAATTCTTCGAGGTCGCGCGTCGAGGCCCAGCTGGGCGTGCACGAAAAGCCCATCGTGGTGGTCAATGTGGATGGCTATCTACAACACGCTGGACTCCATGCTGCGCGCCATCGTCGAACGCGGCTTCGCCGCGCGAGATGATCTTCGATCTTTATCATCTGGCCGAAGGGCCGGAGGCGGCGCTGAAGATCCTGGAAGAGCGCGCTTGATGGCTGATGAGACCTTCCTGGCCCGATCGCTTTCGACGATTTCCTGAAAGTGGATATCCGCGCCGGCACCATCATCGCCGCCGAGGCCTTTCCCGAAGCGCGCAAGCCCGCGATCAAGCTTACCATCGATTTCGGGCCCGAAATCGGCACCCGCCGCTCGTCCGCCCAGATCACGCGCCACTACACGCCGGAAGCGCTGGTCGGCAAGCAGGTGGTCGCGGTGGTGAATTTCCCGCCCCGCCAGATCGGCAAATTCATGTCCCAGGTCTGACGCTGGGCGTGCCGGACGAGAATGGCGAAGTGGTGCTGCTGCATCCCTCGCTTTCCGTACCCAATGGCGGACGGATGTTCTGAAGACTTGTGTTCTGAAAAGAAAACGGGCCGCGTCGCCGCGACCCGTTTCCAGATTATCCGCGGCTCACGCCTACATCGGCGCGCCCGCACTCGCTGCACTGGCAGCGGCCTGCGGAATATGGATATGCGCGCCCGGCGTGCCGGCCCGCATCAGCCAGGGCGTGCCCGCCGCGGTGGGCTTGGTAGGAAGCCCGCTGTCGCTGCGGCGGTCATGCCCGGCACCAGGACCACCCACATGCCGCGCGCGGTGGCCTGGGTCTTGCCGGAGAGCATGTACATGGTCGTGCCCGTGGGGCGCCTTGGGCACCTTGGCCCGACGCCATCGCGGCCTGCATATCGGCGGCCGTGGCCTTGGGATCCTTGCCTTCGGCCTTGTCCTTGGCCTGCAGATCATGCTGCGCGCGCAGCACCTGGCGCGTAGCAATTCACCGAGTAATTGTCCTTGTTCTGGTTTGGCGTGCAGACGATGCCGTTGGTGCCCTGGCGCAGCACGACCGGATCGCCCTTGGCGTCGTAATTCACCACGGTCGCGCCCGCGCGCAGTTCTTCCGGCGCGGCCGACACCGCCTGGGCGATCAGCTCGTCCTTGCTTTGCGCCATCGCCGGCACCAGCGAAGCGGCCGACATCAACGCGGCCACCATCAAAATCTTTTTCATTCCCATTCCTCCTTTTGGGCGTCCCCTGAACTGGCCCGATCATAACCGGATTCCGATACCAGTTTAGAAACGAAACACGGCGCCTTTTGAGGGGCGCCGTGTCCTTAACGTTCAACAATCTGAGGCTTACATGCCCTTCGGCGGCGGCGGCGGCATGTCGTCCATCGACGCCGTCTGCGGCATCATGATGTGCGCGCCGGGCGTGCCCGAGCGCATCATCCAGGGCGACGACGCATTCATGCGCTTGGTCGGCAGGCCCAGATCCTCGCCCTTCACGTTGGGCATCAGGACCACCCACATGGAGCGGGCTTCGGCTTCGGTCTTGCCGCTGCGGCTATAGATGGTGGTGCCCGCGGGGGCGCGAGTCAGCTTGCCCGCGGCATAAGCGGCATCGGTGTCGGCGCCGATCGCCTTGGCGTCCTTGCCTTCAGCCTTCTCCTTGGCGGCGAAGTCAGAAGCGGCGCGCAACGCATTGCCGCGGCAGCTCACATTGAAGCCGTCGGCGGTGGAGTTGTTCGACGCAGAAGATATTGTTGTTGCCCTGGCGCAGGACCTGCGGCAGGCCCTTGCTGTCATAGCTGATGACGGTGGCGCCATCGCGCAGAGCGGCCGGCAGCGCGGACGTCGCCGTCTTGATCTGATCGTCTTTCGACGCCATGCCTTGCGCCAGAGCGGCGCCCGCAAACGACGCGCTCAGCATCGCCGCGGCGGCAATAATGGTTAAACCTTTCATAGAATTCCTCCTCTTAGACCTTTCCCCAAGAAGCCGGGATTTGCGCGATCATAGCGATTTTCCTTCCTGCCCGGAAGGCAGGTATCCCTGGCTTTACGCGGACTTTACATCGAACTTTACCCGCATTAACTGCCCTGAGGGGCAATCACGGAACCACGCCTTCCTTGTAACAGCTTGTAGGCGATGGAATCCGTCAAAGCCTCGAACGAGGCATCCACGATGTTGGCCGAGACGCCCACCGTGGACCAGCGGTTGCCCTTGCCGTCAACGCTTTCGATCATCACCCGCGTCACCGCCTCGGTGCCGCTGGTGAGGATGCGCACCTTATAGTCGGCCAGCTTGAGATCGCTGATGGCCGCGGAATATCTGCCCAGATCCTTGCGCAGCGCCGCGTCCAGCGCATTCACCGGGCCGTTGCCGGTGGCGACACTGTGGATGCTCTCGCCCGCCACATCCAGCTTCACCACGCCTTCCGAAACGGTCACGAATTCGCCACGCGCATTGCGGCGGCGCTCCACGCTGACGCGGAAATTCTCGACCATGGAAATAATCCGGCACCTGGCCCAGCGCGCGGCGCGCCAGCAGCTCGAACGAGGCCTCGGCGCCGTCATAGGCATAGCCCAGATATTCGCGCTGCTTTACATCGTCCAGCAGGCGCGAGACCCGCGCATCCTTGGCGTCGAGATCGATGCCCAGCTTCCGCCAGCCGCGCCAGCACATTGGACCGCCCCGCCTGGTCCGAGACCAGGATCTTGCGCGCTGTTGCCCACGTTTCCGGCGGCACATGCTCGTAGGTGCGCGGGTCCTTCGGTCACCGCCGAGGAATGCAGCCCGCCCTTGTGGGCGAAAGCGGACGGTCCGACATAGGGCGCGTGACGGTCCGGCGCGCGGTTGAGGATTTCGTCCAGCAGACGTGACACTTGCGTGATGTGCGCAAGGCTCTCGCGGCTGACGCCGGTTTCGAATTGCGACGCGTAAGGCTCCTTCAGCATCAGGTTGGGGATCAGGGAACAGAGATTGGCGTTGCCGCAGCGCTCGCCCAAACCGTTGAGCGTGCCCTGGATCTGGCGCGCGCCGGCGCGCACGGCCGCCAGGCTCACCGCCACCGCCTGGTCGGTGTCGTTATGGGCATGGATGCCCAGCGTCGCGGCCGGCAGCTTCGCCTTCACCTCGGAGACGATGCGATAGACATCTTCCGGCAAGGTGCCGCCATTGGTGTCGCACAGCACGATCCAGCGCGCGCCCGCATCATGCGCCGCCTTGATGCAGTCGAGCGCATAGTCGGGATTGGCCTTGTAGCCGTCGAAGAAATGCTCGGCGTCGAACAGCGCCTCGCGCTTCTTGGCCCGCACCGCTTCGATGGAGCGGGCGATATTGTCGATATTCTCCTCGCGGGGAATTTCCAGCGCGACATCGACCTGATAGTCCCAGCTCTTGCCGACCAGGCAGACCGCATCGGCGTCGGCGTCCAGCACCTGCGCCAGCGCCGGATCGTTGGCGGCGCTGCGGCCCGAGCGCTTGGTCATGCCGAAGGCGGTGAAGCGCGCGCGCTTGAGCGGCGGGCGTTCGGCGAAGAACGCCGTGTCGGTGGGATTGGCGCCGGGCCAGCCGCCTTCGACATAGTCCATGCCCAGACCATCCAGCGCCAGCGCGATCTGGCGCTTGTCCTCGACCGAGAAATCCACGCCCTGGGTCTGCGCCCCGTCGCGCAGGGTGGTGTCGAAGATATAAAGACGTTCGCTTGGTCATCGCTTGACCTCCCAGGTCGTGCCCTGCGGACCGTCCTTCAGCACGATGCCCTTGGCGAGCAGCTCGTCGCGGATGCGGTCGCTTTCGGCGAAATTCTTTCGCCGCGCGCGCGCCTTGCGGGCAGCGCGATGGCGTCGGCGATTTCCACCTCGTCCACTTTGGGCTTTCAGCGTGATCTTCATCTGCACATTGGAGAAGCCGAGAAAGCCCAAGCCCGCCTGCCAACGCCAGCGGTTCGGCCTGGTGCAGCGAAGCGATCGCTTGCGGGCGTGTTGAGATCGTCGCACAGCGCGGCAAAGAATTCCGGCATCCGGCGCGGGATCCGCCAGCGGCTCGGTCACCTCATACCAGCGCTCCAAGGTCTTCCAGCTTTCGCGCAGGCCCGCGAGCGTGAAATCGATCGGCTGGCGGTAATGGCTGCGCAGCATGTTGAAGCGCAGCACCTCGCCCGGCCAATCGGCCAGCAGATCGCGGATGGTGAAGAAATTGCCCAGCGACTTGGACATCTTCTCGCCTTCCACCTGCAGGAAGCCGTTGTGCATCCAGACCTTCGCCAGGGGATGGCCGTGATGGGCGCCTTCGCTCTGGGCGATCTCGTTCTCGTGATGGGGAAACATCAGATCGATGCCGCCGCCATGGATGTCGAAGGTCTCGCCCAGATATTTGCCCGCCATGGCCGAGCATTCGATATGCCAGCCCGGACGCCCGCGGCCCCAGGGCGACTCCCAGCCCGGCAGCGCCGGCTCCGACGGCTTCCACAGCACGAAATCCATCGCGTTCTTCTTGTAAGGCGCCACTTCCACCCGCGCGCCGGCCATCATCTCATCCAGCGAGCGGCGCGACAGCTTGCCGTAATCGGGCTTGGACGAGACATCGAACAGCACATGGCCTTCCGCCGCATAGGCATGGCCAGCCGCGATCAGCTGCTCGATCATCGCGATCATCTCGGCGACATGCTCGGTGGCGCGGGGCGTGACGGTGGGCGGCAGGCAGCCCAGCGCCGCCATGTCCTCGTCATAGATGCGCGCGGTCTCCTCGGTCAGTTCGCGGATCGAGATGCCGCGCTCGGCGGCGCGCGCGTTGATCTTGTCGTCCACGTCGGTGATGTTGCGGACATAGGTGACATGGGCGTCGCCATATTCATGGCGCAGCAGCCGGAACAGCACGTCGAAGACGATGGACGGGCGCGCATTGCCGATATGGGCGAAGTCATAGACCGTCGGCCCGCACACATACATCCGCACATTCTTCGGCATCGAGCGGCGCGAAATCTTCCTTGGTCTTGGTGAGGGTGTTGAAGAGGCGCAGAGTCATGGCGGTCAACCGATCGGGCGGCGGAGAAATTGGCAACATTGTGGGGGCGAGAAGAAGGGTTTTTGCGAGCGCTTGCAGCGTGCGGAAGGGGCGCAAATCGAAATCCGGACAAATGCCGATACGAGCGCGTCACGCGGTCTGTCCTTCCAGCCGGGCCAAAGCCTTGGCCCGCCCGATCAGGGGTAACAGTTTTTTGAGTTCCGGGTCCAGAGGCTTGGCCGGTCAGGGCCAGCCGCAAGGGATGAAACAGCGCCCGGCCCTTGGCGCCGGTTTCCGCCGCCACCGCCTTGGTCCAGGCGCCCCAGGTGTCTTCGTCCCAGGGCTCGGGCGGCAGCAGCGCCAGGGCCTTTGCCGTCAGGCCGGCATCCTCGATCACGGGCGTGACCGGGCCGGTCACCATTCGCGCCAGCGCCTCGGCATCGCGGAGGCGCACCACATTGGGCTTGACCGCATCCCAGACCGCTTCGCTGACGCGCCACGCGCGAGCGCCACCGCCGCATAGGGCATGGCATGCAGGGTCTTGGCGTTGAGCGCGAGCAGTTCGGGCATGCTCGAAATGCGCCAGCGCCCGGCCCATCTTCTCGAAGGCGAAACCGTCGGCCAATTCCTGCAAGCGTCAGCGCCGGCTCGATCGCGTCCGACGTGCCGATGCGGGCCAGATAGGCGTTGAGCGCCATGCGGCTCGATGCCGTCGGCGCGCAAGGTGCGCAGCGACGACGAGCCTTCGCGCTTGGACAGGACCTCGCCGCTCGACGCCGCGAACAGGGCGTAATGGGCGAAAGCGCGGCACGGGCGCGCCCAGCGCCTCGAAGATCTCGATCTGCGGCGCGGTGTTGGTGACATGGTCCTCGCCGCGCAGGATGTGGCTGATGGCGAACTCCACATCGTCCACCACCGACGGACATGGTGTAGAGAAAGCGCCCATCCTCGCGGATCAGCACCGGATCGGACAGGGTGGCGGTGTCGATCTCGACCGGACCGCGGATCAGATCGTCCCATGCGACCTTGTTATGGCTGAGCTTGAAGCGCCAATGGGGCTTGCGGCCTTCGGCTTCGAAATGCGGCGCGCTGGGCATCGGTGAGCGACAGCGCGGCGCGGTCATAGACGGGCGGCTTGCCCGCCGCCATCTGGCGCTTGCGCCGGCGGTCCAATTCCGCCGCGGTCTCGTAGCAGGCATAAAGCCGGCCGCTCTGTTTCAGCTTTTCCGCCGCCGCCTGATAATGCGACAGCGCGGTCGGACTGGCGGGCGAAGAGATCATGCTCGAGACCCAGCCACGCCAGATCCTCGATGATCGCTGCTTCGTATTCCGGCTTCGACCGCGTGTCGTCGGTGTCGTCGATGCGCAGCATGAATTTGCCGCCGGCATGATGCGCGAACAAGATAATTGAGCAGCGCCGCGCGGCCATTGCCGACATGGAGATAGCCGGTGGGCGACGGCGCGACGCGGACGATGATCTCGCTCATCGCGCATCCCGGAAAGCATTGGTGATGGGATAGCGGCGGTCGCGGCCGAAATTGCGCGGCGAGATCTTCACCCCCGGCGGCGCCTGGCGGCGCTTGTATTCCGAGACATAGAGAAGCTGCTCGACCCGCTTCACCGTCGCGGGCATCGAAGCCCTTGGCCACCGTGTCCTCGAAGCTCATCTCGCGCTCGACCAGGCATTCCAGTATGCCATCCAGTATCGTCATAGGGCGGCAGCGTGTCCTGGTCGGTCTGGTTGGGCTTGAGTTCGGCGGTGGGCGGCTTGTCGATCACATTGTCCGGGATCACCGCGCCATCCGGTCCCAGCGCATCCGCAGGCGCATGAAGGTTGCGCCAGCGCGACAGGGCGAACACTTCGGTCTTGTAGACGTCCTTCAGCACATTGAAGCCGCCGCACATGTCGCCATAGAGGGTGGCATAGCCCACGCTCATCTCGCTCTTGTTGCCGGTGGTGAGCAGCATGGGGCCGAACTTGTTGGAGATCGCCATCAGGATCAGGCCGCGAATGCGCGACTGGATGTTTTCCTCGGTGGTGTCGGCCGCCTTGCCCGCGAACACCGGCGACAAGGTCTCGCCGAAAGCCTCCACCGCGCGCTCGATCTCGATGGTCTCGTATGCGCACGCCCAGCCGCCGCGCGCATTCATCGGCGTCATCGAAACTTTCCCGGCTGGTATAGCGCGACGGCAGCATCACGCAGCGCACCCGCTCTTTCCCCAGCGCATCCACCGCCACCGCGGCCGAGAGCGCGGAGTTGATGCCGCCCGACAAGCCCAGCACCACGCCGGGAAAGCGGTTCTTGTTCACATAATCGCGCAGGCCCAGCATCATGGCGTGATAGATGGCGCTTTCGCGCGTCTCCTCGCCCGCGCGTTCGCCCATCGCGCACAGGCCCATTTGCCGTCCGCACCTTTGGTCCACTCGCTCACGACCACGTCTTCGCGCCAAGAAGGCAGCGCCAGCGCCAGCGAACGATCGGCAATTGAGCACGAACGACGCGCCGTCGAACACCAGCTCGTCCTGGCCGCCCACCTGGTTGAGATAAATCAGCGGCAAGCCGCTTTCGTTCACCCGCGCCGCCGCCAGCTGAAGCCGCATATCCTCCTTGCCCGCTTCGAAAGGCGAGCCGTTGGGCACCGCCAGGATCTCCGCCCCGGTCTCGCTCAGGCATTCGCAGGCATCGGCGATCCAGATGTCCTCGCAGATCGGCACGCCCAGCCGCACGCCGCGCACATTCAACGGTCCCGGCAACGGCCCCGCGCGCGAAGACGCGCTTCTCGTCGAACACGCCGTAATTGGGCAGCTCATGCTTGAAGCTCCTGCCCGCGACCTTGCCGCCATCGAGCAGCAGCATCGCATTATAAAGTATGGCCCTCTTCCACCCAGGGCGCGCCGATCAGGACGGCGGGTCCTGTCGCGGTATCCGCCGCCAGGCTTTCCACCGCCTCGCGCGCGTCGGCCTGCAGCGCGGGCTTGAGCACCAGGTCCTCGGGCGGATAGCCGGTGATGAAGAGTTCGGAAAACAGGATCACGTCCGCATGGGCCGCGCGGGCGCGCGCCGCGCGGGCGCGGGCGAGATTGCCAGCGATGTCGCCCATCACGGGATTGAGCTGGGCCAGTGCGATGCGGAAGGGACCGGTCATGCCGGGTTTAGAGCATTTCTACGGTGAAAAGAAAAAGCCCGGCCGGTTATGCCATCGCGGCGCGGCGCGCATAGGCGCGGGCGGCGACCGGCATCGAGGCTTCCGCCTTCTCCTCGATCAGAAGCGCGGTGTCCAGCGCCTGGGCGGCCTGCTCCGGCCAGGACCAGGGGCTCGGCGCCGCCTTGGACGGCGGCCACGAACGAGGCCACCGATTCGCCCAACGGATCGCCCATCTCCAGCGGCTGGAGCGGACGGGGCGTGGTGTTGGTGACCTGGCGGGTGAGGAAATCGATCTCGACCACGCCATCGGCATAGACGGCGCGGAAGCCGCGCTTGCGGGTTTCGGCGATCCGGCTGGTGTCGAGCCGGGCCTTGGTGCCGTCGGCGAAGCGGATATCGGCCACGACCTCGTCCGCATACGGACCATATTGGGTGAGGCCCCGGGCCCGGACTTCGGCGATGGGGCTTTTCACCATCGTGTGCACCAGGTCGAGGTCGTGGATCATCAGGTCCAGCACCGCGCTCACATCGTCGCCGCGCCCGGTCCAGGGACCGCGGCGCCAGCATTCGATCGACAAGCGGCTTGACCGGCTGATCCAAAAGGCCGGTGCGGGAGAAGACGAACCGCTCCTGATGGCCCACGGTAAGGATCAGGCCGGTCTTTCTGGCCAAAGCGACCAGCTCGTCGGCTTCTTCCACCGTGGTGGCGATGGGTTTTTCCACCAGCACATGGGCGCCGGCGGACAGGAAGGCGCGCACGATGGGCGCATGGGTGATGGCGGGCGAGCAGACCGAAACCAGATCCACCTTGCCCAGAAGCTCGCGCCAATCGACAACCGCCAGCACGCCATGCTGGGCGACCATGGCGCGGCGGGTCTCGGCGCTGGAATCGGCGATGGCGTAAAGCTCCACGCCGGGAATGTGGCGATATTTGGTGCAGTGATGACGGCCGAAAGCTCCGGCGCCAATGACGGCAACCTTCAGCGGCCCCTTTTCCGGAATACGGCGGCGCAGAAACATTCGCCCTAGCCCTTTAATCCCTCAAACCCGCGCCCCTTTGAGCGCGAGTATGGTTTATGAGCGCGACTCATAAAGTATTGCTGGTTGTTACGAGGGCCGTAAGCCGCTGATATTATGAGGTTAATTATTAGTTAACGAGACTTTATCGGGCTCTCCCCTTCAGCGCTTCCGGCGGAGACGTCGCCAGCAAGAGTGTGGCCAGTGGCCGCGCACCACCAGATACGCCAGCATCAAGGGAGCCAGCCCGATCAACAGCGCCCCGGTGATGTCGTCGAAGGCGCTGCAATTGAGCCAGGGATAGGCCGAGCCCACGAACAGGAATTGCACCCCCACCACCGCCACCACGCCCAGGCAGAAGGCGCGGATCGAAGGGCCCAGTCCTTCGGGCCTTGGTGTTGCGCTCCAGCCTGATGATGCCCGCCTGCAATTTGAGCCGCGAGCAGGCCGAGGCCAGATAGACCACCGCCAGCAGCCAGGCGAAGGCGGCGGAGAAGATGCGCCCGCCATCCAGGCTGCAGGCATCCATCGCCTGGACCAGCGCGCGCTGGCCCGGCACGACGAAATAGATCGCCTCTCCAGCGGCCCCACCACGTCGCCCGCAAGATTGCGCGGCGCGAACCAGACCTGGTTGACGAAGGACAGGACAGACGAAAAAAGAAAGACGATCTCGTTGAAGCCGGGCATCAGGTGATGCAGGCCCAGCCGCGCCTTGAAGGGGTGCCGGGCAATCCGGCCGAGACGCCGAAGCCGCCGGCGAACAACAGGCCCATGGCGGCGAACAGAATCACGCAGATGCCCACCGCGAACAGCGATTGCGCCAGCGGCACGCCGCTGACCAGGGCGAGGCGCAAGGCGTGCGCCGCCGGCAAAGAGACAGAAAACGATCCAGCCTTTCGCCAGCAGACGCGCGATGCCCATTACGCGTCCGCGCGAAATCGCTTACGCCGAAGCGGCAAGAGCGGAATCCTTGATGCGCTCGCTGCGGATGCCCTGGGCGATGAGGAAGGCCAGTTCCAGCGCCTGGCTGGCGTTCAGCCGGGGATCGCAGGCGGTCTGATAGCGCGACTGGAGATCCAGTTCCTTGATCGCCTGCGCCCCGCCCAGGCATTCGGTGACGTCCTGGCCGGTCATCTCGAAATGCACGCCGCCGGCATGGGTGCCTTCGGCGCGATGGACGGCGAAGAAGCTGCGCACCTCTTCCAGGATGCGGTCCACCGGCCGCGTCTTGTAGCCCGATTTGAGCTTGATGGTGTTGCCGTGCATGGGATCGGACGACCACACCACCTTGGCCCCTTCCCGCTTCACCGCGCGCACCAGAGGCGGCAATTTCTCCGCCACCTTGTCGGAGCCGAAGCGCGCGATCAGGGTAAGGCGGCCGGGAATATTGGCCGGATTGAGCACGCGCGATCAGGCGCAGCAATTCCTCGGGATCGAGCGCCGGGGCCGCATTTCAGGCCGATGGGATTCTTGATGCCGCGGCAGAATTCGACATGGGCGCCGTCGATCTGGCGGGTGCGATCGCCAATCCAGATCATGTGCGCCGAGGTGTCGTACCAGTCGCCGGAGGTGGAATCGACCCGCGTCATCGCCTGCTCATAAGGCAGCAGCAGGCCTTCGTGGCTGGTGTAGAAATCGGTGGTGCGCAATTGCGGCACCGAATCCGAAGTGATGCCGCAGGCCGCCATGAACTCCAGCGTCTCGCTGATGCGCTGCGCCAACTCCTTGTATTGTTCGCCCGCCGGGCTGTCGTCGATGAAGCCCAGCATCCAGCGATGGACATTGTGCAAATCGGCGTAACCGCCCGACGCGAAGGCGCGCAACAGATTGAGCGTCGCCGCCGAATGAGCGTTGGCCTGGATCAGCCGCTGCGGATCGGGCGTGCGCGCTTCGGCGGTGAATTCCTGGCCGTTGATATTGTCGCCGCGATAGGAAGGCAGCGTGACGCCATTCTGGGTCTCGAAATCGTCGGAGCGGGGCTTGGCATATTGGCCGGCGATGCGGCCCACTTTCACCACCGGCACCCCGGCGGCAAAGGTCAGGACCACCGCCATCTGCAACAGCACGCGAAATGTGTCGCGGATATTGTCGGGATGAAATTCGGCGAAGCTTTCCGCGCAGTCGCCGCCCTGAAGCAGGAACGCCTTGCCTTCGCTGACCTGGCCCAGGCCGGCCATCAAATTGCGCGCCTCGCCCGCGAACACCAAAGGCGGATGGGTCTTGAGTTGGCCCAGCGCGCGGTCCAGCGCCGCCCGGTCCGGATAGTCCGGCACCTGACGGATGGGCTTTTCCTGCCAGCTTTGCGGGGTCCAGGACTGGGCCACGCGCGTCTCCCTCATGATCGGCTTGGGATATAGGGGATTGGCGGGGGCTTTACCAGCAAGTCCCTGAAAAGATGGCATATTGCGCTGGAAAAACCCGGGCCGGTCAGTTTTTGGCGGTCTTTTGGCGCGACCGGTTGGCGTCATCCAGCACGTCGCGGAGGGCGCGGGCCCTGACCGCCGGCGCGTGGTTGGGGAATCAGCCCCCGTTGCAGTGGATGGTGTATTGCACTTCGTTGCTGCGGTTGCCGTCCGCATCCATGATCCAAGCTCGCATCGTCACATAATAAGGGTTGGTATTGCAGTTCCAGCCGCCGCCAAACACCGTGCCCTTCTTCTGCGCCTCGGCGGGGATGTTGATCGCGGTCGAGGGATTGACGTGGATGTTGTTGGCGCTGGTTTCCACCATCTCCCGGTGGATCAGTACGGCATTGCCGTTGGGCGCGATGAAATGAAATTCCGGCACGATCATATTGCGGTCAGAAGGCCCCTGTCGGGGTCTTGCGCGGTGATGGATTGGATGATGGGGCCGCCCGGCTTGGAAGACACCGGATTGACCGGCTGGATGGCGGTCATGGTGGGCGGCGCGCTGTTGGTCACCGGGACTTGGGTTTCGGGCCCTTTGGTGGGCTGCGGGCCTTGGCCCTGGGCCAACGCCGCACTGGCGCTGCCGCAAATGAATAGAGCGGTGATGGTTGCGATGGTCCTAGTCATCGTGTCTCCCCAAAGCCCGACGCGAATGGCCAAAGGTAACCTGGGATTGCATCGCTTCCAAGACCGGGACGAAGATTAAAACCCTTTAACCCGGCGTCTTGGAATAGCTCTTGCTCCGCATCGTCACCAGCTCCTCGGCGGCAGTGGGGTGAAGCGCCATGGTGGCGTCGAACTGGGCCTTGGTCGCGCCCACCTTGAGCGCAACCGCTGCAAGCTGGATGATCTCGGCGGCATGGTCGCCGAAGATGTGCACGCCCAGCACTTTGTCGCTCCAGGCGTCCACCACCATCTTCATCAGGGTGCGAACCGGGACGCCCGCCCAGCGTGTGGAGCAGCGGCCGGAACTTGGATTGTAGATGTCCACGCTGTGGCCGAGCCCCAAGGCTTTCTCCTCCGACATGCCCACCGTCGCCAGTTCCGGCGTGGTAAAGACGGCGCTGGGCACATGGGCATGATCGGGCTTGGTGGGGTTGTTTTTGAACGCGGTCTCGACAAAACACATGGCTTCGTGGATCGCCACCGGGGTCAATTGCAACCGGTTGGTGACGTCGCCCACGGCATAAATATGGGGCGCGCTGGTGCGGGAATATTCGTCCACCATCACCTCGCCCTTCTTGCCCAATTCCACGCCCGCTTTCTCCATATGCAGCGCGTCGGTGTTGGGCTGGCGGCCGATGGCGAGCAGGATCTGGTCGCACTCGATGGTGGCGCCCTTGTTGGTTTCGGCATGGAGGCAATTGCCGCGTTTCTCCACCTTGGTGAATTCGCAGCCCAGCAGAACTTCCAGCCCGCGCGTCTTCATGGATTCGCAAAGCGCGTCGCGCATATCGTTGTCGAAACCGCGCAAGGGCTTCTCGCCGCGATAGACCAGGCTCACATGGCTGCCCAGGCCATGGAAGATATGGGCGAATTCCAGCGCGATATAGCCGCCGCCCGCCACCAGGATGCGCTTGGGCAATTTGTCGAGATGGAACGCTTCGTTGGAGGTGATGCAAAGATCGCCGCCCGGAATCACTTGGCTGGTGCCCATTTCGCGGGTGGGCCGGTTGCCGGTGGCGATCAGGATCTTTTCCGCTGTCACCTTCTTCTGCGAATTGACCAGAAGCAGCGTGTGCTCGTCCTCGAACACGGCGCGGTCGGAAAAGATGGTGACGCCGGCCGCCTTCACATTCTGGGTGTAAAGCCCTTCCAGCCGCGCGATCTCCTTATCCTTGTTGGCGATGAAGGTCGTCCAGTCGAAGCTGGGCGTGCCGGGAATGGTCCAGCCATAGCCGGGCGCGTCCAGGAAATTCTCGGAGAACTGGCTGGCATAGACCATCAGCTTCTTGGGTATGCAGCCGCGGATCACGCAGGTGCCGCCCATGCGGTATTCCTCGGCCAGCGCCACGCGCGCGCCCGTCATCGCCGCCATGCGGGAAGCCCGGACGCCGCCCGAGCCGCCGCCTATGACGAATAGGTCATAATCGAACTTCATAGGTTTTTCAGCCCTGATCTCCTCATGCTGAGCTTGTCGAAGCATGGGGATTGCAAAATCCGTCCGCACGCTCCTCATCTGTCGACAGGCTCAAGATGAGGCGGTCAAGCGCCTGCGCTGCAGGCTTATTTGTTTATCACTTCCACTTCGCCGGGAGTGGCAATCAAAAGTGTTGTCGCGATGCCGACGAACAAGCCATGCTCCACCACGCCGGGCACAGCGTGGATGGCCACCCCCAGCTTGGCCGCATTCTGGATCGCGCCCAGGTGGCAATCATAAATCACATTGCCGCTGTCGGTCTTGAACAACTCGCTCTCGCGCCGCCGCAGACGCAGTTGCGGCTGGACATGACCCAGCGCTTCCAGCGCCTTGACCAGGCGCCCGGCCGTCGCCTTGTGGCCGAACTCCACCACTTCGACCGGCAGGGGGAATTTCCCCAGCCGCGGCACCATCTTGGTTTCGTCCGCGATCACGATCATCTTCCTGGACGATGCCGCCACGATCTTTTCGCGCAGCAGCATGCCGCCGCCGCCCTTTATCAGGTCCAGATTGCGGTCGGCCTCGTCGGCGCCGTCCACCGTAAGGTCCAGCGGCGCCAGATCGTCCAGGGCCGCGAGCGTGATCCCCAGCTTCCGGGCCTTTTCCGCCGTTCGCTCGGAGGTGGGGACGCAGAGCAGCTTCTGCCCGCCCCGCACCCGGGGCGCCAGCATCTCCACGAACATTTCCGCGGTCGAGCCGGAGCCAAGCCCCAGCTTCATCCCGTCCACCACATATTCCAGCGCCTTGGCGGCGGCGGTGCGCTTGAGAGCATTGAGATCGGTCATCACTCGCTAGTGTCCCAATTCCGAAATTCGCATGATTTTTATATGGGCCTCCGGGCGAATTTCGGAATCGAAGGGCACTAGCAATCAATAAATCCAGTGTCGTTAGGTTTCGAAGTTCGCCTTTGAACGCTATATCAGTATTATGGCGAACTTCGAAACCACGACACTAGACCATACTGGCAGGGCATGAACCGGCCAAGACGCCTCCTCAAGATTATCGCGCTGTCTTGCGGGCTTCTGCCGATTGCCGCGCCACGGCCAGGAGAACCAAGCCGCAGCAGAATTGGGGCGCGCCCGAAATCGTCGAGGTTCAGGCCAAGCCCGGCCCCGCGGTCTGGCACCTGACGCGCGGCGATTCCGAAGTCTGGATTCTGGGCACGGTGGGCGCCATGCCCGACGGCTTCAAATGGAACAAGGATTACCTGGCCGAACTCTTGGACGGCGCGCGCGCCATCCTGATGCCGCCGCGCCCTTCGGTCGGGCTGTTCGAGGGTGCGTGGTTTCTCCTCACCAATGGCAGCAAGTTCAGCCTGCCGCGCGGCCAAAGCCTGGAACCCACCCTGCCCGCCGATCTCGAGGCCCGCTTTGCCGCGCTCCGCCAGCATCTGGGCCGTGATCCCGGAACATTACCGCACCGACACGCCGCTGCGCGCCGCACTGCGCATCCAGGAAGATGTGACGGATAAGCTCGACCTCACCCGCGACGAACCGCGCAATACCATCCGCAGGCTGGCGCAAGGAAAGCATGTACCGGCCGCGCCGATCGCCAAATACGAAGTGCTGGATGCGGCGCGCGACGTGCTCAAGCTCACGCCCGCTGAGCAGCAGGTTTGCCTGGGCCAGTCGGTGGACGACGCGAGCTGGGATTTGACCCATGCCAGTCGCCGCCGCCGATGCCTGGGCGGTGGGCGACATCAAATCGCTCAAGCTCACTTATGGCGAATCACGCCTGGCCAATTGCGTGATCGCCGCAGTTCATTCCGTGGCTGATATCAGCGAGCGCGACGTGGCCGACTATACCGCCGCGATCAACGACGCATTGGACAAGCCCGGCAAGACCATCGCCGTGATCGATATCGGGCCGTTGCTGAAGAAGAACGGCGTGCTCGAACGCCTGGGGTTGCTGAACGTGACGATCGAAGGCCCGGCGGAATAAGCCCTATTCCACCGTCACCGACTTCGCCAGATTGCGCGGCTGATCCACGTCGGTGCCTTTGGCGATGGCGGCGTGATAGGCGAGGAGCTGCACCGGCAGCGCGTATACAAGTGGCGCCAGGAACGGATCGGCATCGGGCACGGTAATGCTGGCCCAGACCGGACCCGCCTCCTTCACGCCCCGCGCGTCGGAAATCAGCAGCACCTTGCCGCCCCGCGCCATCACTTCCTGCATGTTCGAGATGGTCTTTTCGTAGAGCGCGTCATGCGGCGCGATCACGATGATCGGCACTTTCTCGTCGATCAGAGCGATGGGGCCATGCTTCATCTCGCCCGCGGCATAGCCTTCGGCGTGGATATAGGAGATTTCCTTGAGCTTGAGCGCGCCTTCCAGTGCCAGCGGGAAGCTCTGGCCCCGGCCCATATAGAGAACGTCGGTGGCCTTGGCGATCTCCTCGCCCAGCGCCTTCACCTTGGCTTCCTGTTTCAGGAATTCGGCGATGTGGCGCGGCGCTTCCAGGAGCGCGGCGCAAAGCTTCTTCGCTTCGCTTTCGCTTAAGCGCCCCCGCGCTTCGCCCGCGGCGATCGCGAACGCGGCCAACGCCGCCAGCTGACATGTGAACGCCTTGGTCGAGGCGACGCCGATTTCGGGTCCCGCATAGGTGGGCAGCACGATGTCGGCTTCCCGCGCGATGGAGCTTTCCGCCACATTCACCACCGCGATGGTGGTCTGTCCCTTGGCCTTGGCGTCACGCAGCGCCGCCAGCGTGTCGGCGGTCTCGCCCGATTGCGACACGAACAAGGCCGCCCCGTCCTTGGGATAGACCGGATCGCGATAACGCAGTTCCGACGCCACGTCGGATTCCACCGGCAAAGCGCGCAAGCTTCTCGAACCAGTATTTCCCCACCATGCCCGGCATAATAGGCCGTGCCGCAGGCCGAGATGGTAAGGCGCGACGCCTTGGCCAGGACCGCGCGCAACCCCACGCCGAGATGACTGCACCGATGGGCCCTGCTGGATCGAGATAATGCGCCAGCGTATGGCCGATCACTTCCGGCTGCTCGTGGATCTCCTTGGCCATGAAGTGATTGTGCCCGGCCTTGTCCACCAGCGCCGCCGAGGCCGTGGTGATCTTGATCTCGCGATTGGCGGGCCTGCCCGCAGCGTCGAAGATCGCGACCTGATTGCCCTGGATCACCGCCACGTCGC
Source organism: uncultured Alphaproteobacteria bacterium (assembly GCA_963766265.1). Classification (GTDB taxonomy): domain Bacteria; phylum Pseudomonadota; class Alphaproteobacteria; order Micropepsales; family Micropepsaceae; genus Rhizomicrobium. The sequence continues at coordinate 495,291 of CAVXYX010000004.1, read as the reverse complement.
CGTCTTCCAGATAGGCGACGCGATTGGTGAACGGCGCCAGCGCGAAGGCGTCCGAGCCCAGATAGGCTTCCTCGCTCGCCATAGCCCACCGCCATCGGTGCGCCCTTGCGCGCGCCCACCAACAGGCTTTCATGGTCGCGGAAGATCATGGCGATGGAATAGGCGCCGGTGAGCCGCGCCACCGCTTGCTTGGCGGCTTCGTCCGGCGGCAGCCCGTCGTCCATATTTGCGGTGACCAGATGGGCGGCCACTTCGCTGTCGGTCTGGGATTCGAAGATGTGGCCCTTGGCGATCAGCTCTTCGCGCAGCTCGCGGAAATTCTCGATGATGCCGTTATGGACGATCGCCACGCGCGGCGTGGCATGGGGATGGGCGTTGGCTTCGGTGGGCGCGCCATGGGTGGCCCAGCGGGTGTGACCGATGCCGGTCCGGCCCGCCAGCGGCTGCTCCTTCAACACCGCTTCCAGCTTGGAGAGTTTGCCGGGCGAGCGGCGGCGCTCGATCTTTCCGCCCACCAGAGTGGCGATGCCGGCGGAATCATAGCCGCGATATTCCAGCCGCTTTAGAGCTTCCAGGATCAGCGGGGCCGCCTCGCCTTTGCCTGCGATGCCGACAATGCCGCACATTAGTCCTTGTCTCTCTTTTTCCGCTTGAGGTCGCGGAAGAGCTTGGCCCAGCCGGGTTTCTCCGCTTGCTCGCCGCGCGCCACCGCCAGCGCGTCGGGGCTCACATCCTTGGTGATCACGGAGCCCGCGCCCGTAATCGCGCCCGCGCCCACCTTCACCGGCGCTACCAAGGCGGTGTCCGAACCGATGAATGCGCCGGCGCCGATCTCGGTCCGGTATTTGCCGAAGCCGTCATAATTGCAGGTGATGGTACCCGCGCCGATATTGGCACCCTCGCCCACGCTGGGCGTCGCCCAGATAGGAGAGATGATTGGCCTTGGCGCCCTTTTCGATCGTGGTGTTCTTCACTTCCACGAAATTGCCGATATGGGCGCCTTCGCCGATGGCGGCGCCTGGGCGAAGCCGCGCGAACGGCCCTATCATCGGCCTTGGCGGCGACGGTGGCCCCTTCCAGATGGCTGTGGCTTCTGATCCGCGCGCCTTGTTTCACCTGCACGCCGGGAGCGAACACCACAAAGGGCTCGATCGCGACATCCGCCTCGAGCATGGTGTCATGCGACAGGAACACGGTTTCCGGCGCAATCATGGTGACGCCCGCGCGTAAAGCACGCGTCCTGAGCCGCGCCTGCATCTGCCGCTCCGCCTCCGCCAATTCGCTGCGGCTGTTCACGCCCAGGGCTTCGTTTTCCTCGATCATGGCCACGGCGCACCGCCCGCCATCGCTGTTTGGCCAGCTGGGGAATGTCGGTGAGATAGAATTCGCCTTGCGCGTTCTTGTTGTCGAGCTGGCCCGCCAGCGCGAAGAATGTTGCCGCCTCCGCCACCATCAGTCCGGCATTGCAGAGATCGGTCTTGCGCTCCTCGGCGCTCGCATCCTTGAACTCGACGATGCGGTCCAGCATCCCGTCGCGGTCCAAGAGCACCCGGCCATAGATGGCCGGGATCGGCGGCGTGGAAAGCGACGATTGCCATGCCTTCCTTGGGCCGTGCCGCGAACGCGGCCTCAAACGCCTCGGCCGTCAGAAGCGGCATGTCGCCATAGGCCACCAGCAACTCGCCGGTGAAATTCTTGAGCGCCGCGCCCGCCGCGGCCGCGGCATGGCCGGTGCCGAGCTGCTTGTCCTGCACCACGCTGTCGGCGCCCTGCCCGGCAGCATAAGCGCGCACGGTCTCGGCATCGGGGGCGGTCACAACCACGATGCGGCTGACGCCTGCGCCTTTCAGGCTCTGGATCACATGGCCCAGTATCGGCAGCCCGGCCACCTGGTGCAGCACTTTGGGCAGTCGCGGACTTCATCCGCGTGCCGGCGCCCGCAGCGAGTATGATGGCAGCTCTATCCATGTTTCTCCGGTACGTCCCCGCCCTCATAAGTGGAACTGACGAATTGCGACTTTTTATTGCGCGCAGAGTCGGCAAGGAAAAGCGCTCTGCTTCGCCCCGATCACGTCTATATATAGCGGCGATTCTCCCTTTTCCGGCTGCCATGGTCCCCACTTTGATCTTTGACCTGGACGGTACCCTGGTGGACACCGCCCCCGACCTGCTTAACGCGGCCAACGCCGTTCTAGCGGCGCGCGGGCGTCCCGCCATAGACCCCGCCACCTTGCACCATATGGTGGGGTTCGGCGCCAGGTCGCTGATCACCCAGGCTTTTGCCGCCACCGGGGGCGAACCCGATCCCGCCGACATGCCGGCCCTGGTCGAGCTGTTCCTGGCCGATTATGGCGCGCACCTGGCCGATCATAGCCGGCCCTTTCCGGGGGTGGAGGAGACGCTCGACGGGCTGAAGCACAAGGGTGCGATCCTGGGCGTGCTCACCAACAAGCCGCATGAGATGGCGGGGCCGCTTCTGGAAAGGCTGGGCCTGAAGTCCTTTTTCGCCGCCATCTATGGCGCGGGGTTCAAGCCCTATGTGAAACCCGATCCCCGCATCTTTGCCGATGTGGTGGCAGCCTGCGGCGGCAACGCCGACCACGCGGTGATGATCGGGGATTCCGTCACCGACCTTCACACCGCGCGGGCGGCAGGCGCGCCCTGCATACTTATGTCTTACGGCTACACCCCGGTCCCGGCCGCGTCGCTGGGGGCCGACATCGTGCTGGGTGAATTTACAGCTCTGCCCGAGGCCTTGGGCCGCTTGCGCCCGTCCTAGGGTCGTCAATTCTTAACCCTCCCTTGGTTCGATGGGTGTAGATTCGAATTCGTCGGCCTTCGGGGGGCTTGGATGACATCGGCAGTTGCGTCGGAAGAAGCTGTTGGCACCTTGTCCTTCCGCGCGCTCTGGCTGGCCCTCGTAACCTGTGCCGGCTTCGTTTTTCTTGGTTATGGCGGCATCCTTCTCACCGGGCCTGGCCACGCCCAGGCGCTGATCTGGCCGCCCACTGCCTTCGCGGTGGTGATGATCGCGCGGCTGTCGCGCGCCACCGCCAACGATATCGCCATGCTGGCGGCGGTCTTCCTGGCCGAAACGACCATCAATTTCACCCGCAACACTGCGAGCATGCTGGGATGGGGCTTCTGGCCACTACCACGATCGAAGTGCTGGCGGGTGTGTTCGCGATCCGCAAGCTCGCACCCAAGCGGGTGCGCGACATGGGCGACGCCCTGAAATTCGGCTTTCTGGTGATGATCGCGCCCTGCGCGTTGGGCGGGTTCTTGGCGCAAGCCTGCATCATGATGTGGGGCCAGCCGAACTGGCAGGCGGACGGCCTGCATTGGTTCTCGACCCATATGCTGGCCTTCTTCATCATCCTGCCCTTCGGTCTCAACGTCTCCTGGCATCAGCTCGCCAAGTTGCAATTAAAAAAGCGCTGGCTCGAAGCGCTGGTCGTATTCGTCGTGCTGTTGGGCATAAGCCTGTTCTCGTTGAGCTACCTTCAGCGGCCGCTGGCCATCCTCATCATCCCGGCGGCGCTGGCGGCCACGGTGCGCTTCCGCCTCTTGGGCGCGGCAGCGGCCCTGTTCCTGGTGCTGGTGATCATCTTTTCCAAACGCGTGGTGTCGGCTGACGAGATCGTGCTCGCCCAGGCGTTCCTGGCAGTCCTTTCGGTGATCACTGCGCGCACCGCCATGTTCCTGAATGAGCGCGACCTGCATCTGTCCATTATCGAACATCGCCGCCGCCGCGCGGTGCGCGCCTCGCGCTTCAAGAACGAGCTTCTCTCCCATGTGAGCGCGGAGGCGCGAGGACCGCTTTCCGCCATCATCGGATTTTCCGGCATGCTGGAATCGGGCGAATTGTCACCCGCCCGCGCCCAGGAATTCGCCCATATCGTGGCCCATAATGGCGAGTTGCTGCAGCGTCTCTATGGCGATCTGCTTGATCTCACCCGTGCCGACGCCGACGATCTTTCCATCGCGCCCGAGAAGGTCGAAGTCGCGCCCACGCTCAGAAGCTGCATCGGCGCGATCCGCCAGGAAGCGGCGCTGGGCGGCAAGCCCGTGGTGATGGACCGGATCGAGGACATGGTGATCACGGCCGATCCCCAGCGGCTGGCGCAGATCCTCAACAACCTGATCGCCAATTCCTACAAATATGGCGACAACCATTCGCCTATCCGGGTGCGCGCTTCCCGGCTTAAGGATGGCTTCGCCCGGATCGAGATTTCCAACCCCGGGCCGGGCATCCCGCTTGGGGAACGCGACGCCATCTTCAAGCCCTTGGGATCGGAAGGCGGCGGCCGCCAAGTGCCGGGCGCAATGCTGGGCCTTTCCATCGCCAAGCTGCTAACGGAAAAGCAAGGCGGGCGGATCGATTTCGAGAGCGTTCCCGCCCGCCAGACCCGCTTCTGGATCGATCTGCCGTTGGTCGCTTGACGCGACCAACGTTTATTTATGGCCTACCGCTCCGCCAGTTGAAGCCGTTGGTCGCCTAAACCCTTGGCAGCGCTGGATACTTGACAGGCCAGCCGTCGCTCCTTAAGGCGTGGCTCCCCTTTGGATAAGGGCGCGTAGCTCAGCGGGAGAGCACTCCCTTCACACGGGAGGGGTCACAGGTTCAATCCCTGTCGCGCCCACCATTCCACCGCAGAAATCCTACTTCTTTCGTTCCGGTCTGCTCGCGTTCTCAGAACATATTGAAAGCTAGGGGCGTGAACAGGAAGGCAACTGCACGTTTCAGCCGTGCACTTTCCGTGCAGTAAAAACGCCGAGCCAGTGGGCACATTCAGGCAATAGACCCCCACCCCCCGGGTTCGCCCCGGCAGGGGGTATCTCCGATTTGCGATAGAGCGGCGTGTGTATATTTCACCGATTTGAGTTGGTGCAGTGGGCGCATTGCATGTGCGTTGGGCGAGGTCGTGACGGGCTACTCGGTGGGTGGGATAGGAGTGTCTTCAGCGCGGACATCCTTGCCCAGCCATCCATTACCCAAAGATCCGTCCGTCGGTAAAGCATCGCACTGTCACCACTTGGAGGCTCTCCAGAACCTGGGTGCGTGCTTAAATCACCGAGTCGTGGGCTCGCCGTGGATGGCCTATCGCGATGGGCCGTCGCGTGGCGTATTGACGGCCCCATCCCTACACAGTTTGAACAGGGAGGTTCGTCTCATGCCTAAAGAGCCTGAAGCTTTCGCGCTTATCTGCTGGCTTCTGTGGAGCGGTCTCGCCGTTATCGCCAGTCTCGACGTGAAGCTCTCGCCGCTCGCCATTGCGATGGCCGCTTCGATCTACGTCCTTTGGCGGCTGTATCATCGCCGTGTAGCCCGCGCCGCACGAGAGAAGCGAGACGTACTCGCCACCGAAACCGATCCAATCACGATTGTCGCAGACTAAGAAAATGCACCAAACGGCGCGTGCGAAGCTCGAGAGAACACGGGCCAAATAACCGAATGGAATGAACGTTGATGGAGTTTGTTACCCGAAGCCCGAGAAGCCGAGCGCATCGCGCAGGCGCAACGCCACGGCGACCGCAGAAGCGTTAGAGGTGTTTGACGTGATGCCCAGGGACCTCGGCCACGGAATTGTCGGTGATGACTGGTGTTGGTGGCGCAAGATTTGTCGGTCGCATTCTGTGCGCGTTTGCGATCCTAAAAGAGGGCTGCCTCCTTATAGGTTCTGAAGGATTTGTGTCGCGATGGTCTGCTCAGCGGTTGCGGCCTGATCCATGGGCAGTCCGCCTACCGCGACAGAAAAGTAGTTATTTCCTTTTTTCACCATCAGGATAGTGCGCGTACCTTGCATCGTTTGCCGCATCGCGCCGTTGCCAATGCCACTCACTGGCGTTATTTCGAACCTGCCGGGTACTGAGGGCAATCGCGCGTAGGCCTCGTACCCTTTCGCATTCAAAATAGATATCTCAAGGGTCTTGGACGACCCCGGGGTAGACTTACTTGGAAGCCACTCGCAGACGTCCGTACCCTTCCCTCCCTTGACCTCCGATACACCTAATGCGGCGGCGGCCTGGGCGGGAGTTATAAGCGAGGAACATGAGGAAGCCGCTTCAACCGAGGTCCCACCCAAGAGAGGTAAGGCAAACACAAAGCTTCCGGCAAAAGCCATCCCACGCAGGCGTTGCATGTCATCCTCCAAAAGGTCTTCGCGGACCTGAGCACAACGGAGCTTACCTCTCTCGCAGTTTGGCATAAAAGCATGCCGCGTGGAAAGAACCAGAGCAGTTTCGGCGTTCTCCGCATCCGCCAATGCTCTCTCCAATTCAGCAAAGACACCGAGCCTCGGTCGTACCAGTCTCAAACTCTACTGCTGAACGCGAATAATTTGGGGAACCACGACAGCCGAGGTCGCACCGGTGCATTCGAAGGCGATGCCTGTGCTCCTATTCGATGAGGAAGCGCGGGAGACTTGGCTTAATGGGGCTGTGGACACAGCCTTAGCCCTTCAGCGCCCTGCACCGGATGGGACGCTAAAGATTGTCAGGACAGGCGAGAAGGAAGATGTGCTGGTCACCGCCTTTTCTTAGGCGCGCGCGCCCCTTTTTTCGGGGACCGTGTAAGCAACATTTACAGATTCAAAAATGCTTAGTTCGATCCCATTTACAAGCCATTCTAGCTCAAAGTTTTTTCTGGTTGGCATCATCCTTGCTTTACAACCTGCAGCAGCAATTGCTCAACGAGGTGGGGAATGATTAATCGTAAGAAACTTGCCTGCGGCATCGCATTTTCCATCGTAGGGATTTGTGCCTATGCCCCGGCATACGCCAGCACATTAACTGCAGACTTCTTTACCCTAAGCCCCAGCGACCCCGATGTGGGGCACGACATTCCTGGCGTCCAAACCGGTCTGGTTGAAAGCACCTTGGGATCGGATGGCCTTCCAGTGGCGAGCGCCCTTGCATTGACAGGATTTCCCTTTGGTTCGTCGAACCATATTTCCGATGTCAACGCGAGCAATGAAATCCTTTGGTGGTCTTCACCCCAGGTGACACCGGATGCACAGAACGTCACCGTCAACCTGCCTTACGATCAGGTGCTGTATCCAAATGGCACCGGCATTCCCAATTCAACCGACGGTGACGGCTCGGATGGCTACACGACTGCGCATCTGTCCGGCACTTTTAACCTTGCTTCTGTTGGCACGATCACTATGAGCCTGGGCTCCGACGACGATGCTTGGGTGTTCGTCAACGGTCAATTGGTGGACGACAATGGCGGCGTGCACGGCTTCAGCGATGTACCGTTTGACGTCACCGCCGCCCTCAACGTCGGCGTTAATACGCTCGACATCTTCTTTGCTGACCGCCACGTCACCGGCTCGGAGCTGGCATTCAACGCCGATGTCTTGACCATCGGTACTCGATCAGCGGTCCCAGAACCCTCATCTCTACCGATGCTCCTCGCGGGCCTCGGCCTAATCGGTGGCGCGTTCTACTTCGGGCGGAAGAAGGCGACGGCGCGCATCTAACGCATACAGCTTCCGCCGCACGCACAGCGGAAAAAACCGAAGAGCCGATGGTGAACGACACACCGTCGGCTTTTTGTTTTCTTCGAGCACAGAATTGAACATCCAGTGGCGGAGAGCCAAATCGAACAATATTTCAAAGGGGCCAAGTGTAACAACACCTTACAAATTCGGTTGGCTGTAAGATTACAACGCAATCATTTCAATGCATTAACCATACGGCATGGTTCTTGCTTTCCTCATGGGTAAGGTTAAGTCGGAGGACCGCCATGAAGAAAATCGTGCTGCTGATTACCCCGCTGTTCGCACTGGCCGCGGGCCAAGCAGAAGCCAATCCATCACTCGACTTCCAGACTTTCGTTACTAGCTCCAACATTGCTTCCGCCGAGGGCGGAAACAACGCGACAATTGCTTTCAACTACACTGGCGATGGGTTCATCGGATCCGTTTATTTCGGCACCGATAATAACCAACTTTATTCGACGAACCTCGCCGGCGGGAACGTGAAGCAATTCGGGCAGCCAATCACGGGATTTTCGGGCGAGATCGTCGTGGCCGCCGGACTTGGTCAGGCCGGCTTCGGAGCCGGAGCAATTTACGCCGGCAACGGATCGGGGCCCCAAATTGATCGCGTTCCTGCGCTGGGCGCTCCTACGTTGTTTGGCAGCGTTCCTGATGGCGCTAACGTTCGGCAAATTTTCTTCGACCCCGGCAGCAGCTTTGGGGGTGACATGCTGGTCGTGACCACAGCAGGCGACATTTATCGGTTCAATTCCAGTGGTACGCCGATCTTTGTCGCCAGTATTGGAACCGACAGCGAGGGCATGGACATCGCCAGCGCCGATTTCGGTCCCTTCGCAGGAGACCTCCTCGTCGCATCCGAAGGAACAGAATTAATTCACGCGGTCAGCCCGGGCGGCACCGTAACGACGCTTCTCCTTAACGGCGGCACTCCGGTTCAGGTGTCAGAGGCAGAAACGATCAGCACAGTTCCCATAAACCTTGGCATGTCCGGGAGCGGTCTTGAGGGGTTCTACGTTGCAAGCTACCCCAATAACATCCTGTTCGCTGGTGCGGCCAATTTCGCGGGACTTCAGGGTGACGCAATTGTCACCGAAGAGGAGAGCTCTGACTCCCAGGTATTTGACTTGCATTACGATGGAGATGGAATGAGCAACGCATTCACTCTCACGCAGTTCACCCAAGATGGTACTCAACTCAATCAATCTGAAGACGGCATTTTCGTCACCGCGACGCGGCTTAAGGAGATTGGGGTTCCCGAACCTTCATCTCTACCTGTGCTCCTTGCAGGTCTCGGCCTGATGGGCGGCGCGTTCTATTTCGGGCGCAAGAGAGCGAAGGCCACTTAAGACTTTCAGTTGCCGCTTCACGCAGCAGCGGAAAAACCACGAAGAGCCGATGGTACGTAACGGTGCCATCGGCTCTTTGCTTATGGGCCGATAGGCCGACCGGAAAGCTACCAACAGCCCACTAGACCGCTGTGCAATAACACTTTTGACCGCTATGAATTCTGTGGGAAGATGCTTCCGATGCGCGAAGTATCCCGTTTCTGGTGGCTCCGGCTTTGAAACGCGAAGTCAAGTCATCAGGCGGCCAACCAAATTGGGGGTAGCAAGATGTCTGACAACAATCGATTATTGTCCGGCGCATTGGTCCTGTTTGGCGCCATATTCTGCCTCGTCTACCTTTTGGCGATATTTTGGCCAGCAGGTTGGGCTTGGCATGAAGGAAGTCCAGCGTCGAATGATTACTTTCTGATGATTGTCGGGGTGTATGCCACGCTGGGCATCTTCCTCATACGTGCGGCGAAAGACCCTGCCGCAAATGCCTCGTTGATTTGGTTCACGGTGTGGTCAAGCGTCGTCCATGCAGTGATCATGGCCTATGAATTGATACGTAGCCCGGGCCACACAGGTCACTTGATGGGCGACGTGCCAGCATTGCTTTTGGTCGCCGTGGTTCTTGGTGTGTTGATGTCTCGAGCAGACAAGGCCACAGTGTTTGCTTAGTAGCCCAAACCCGCGAAGAGCCGATGGTGTGTAACGGCGCCATCGGCTCTTTGCTTTTGGGGTCAGGGCTTCTTCACCTTCGCCCCTTTCAATCGCATATGGATTTCCTGCGCCTTCGCCCGCGCGGCCACTGTCGTGGCGGTCATCAGAGCTTCACGATCTCGCGTGCGGTGGTCTCTTCACCGGTTTCGTCAGTCTCCATAATGAGCATCAGGGCTGCTCCTTGGACCTTGTTCCGGTGTTGTTTCGCAAAGGTGCGCGCAACCAGAAAGCTCTCGAACCGCTTAGATTCGAAGAGGGTCTCGCGAGACCGCATAAATTTGATTATGTACGGCATGGTACGAAACTAGCTTCGCGAACCTTTAACTTTGATAAATTCCCTTTCTGCATCAACTGATTGATAACCAGTCCCATTTAAGCTCCGGGTTGGAAGCGCAAACCCGCGACTAGCACGTGTTGCTGACCGAAGCTGCCAAGAATGCCCTCCCGGGAGGCCTGGATAGGCTCAAAGTCCTGGTCGTAGACGACAAACCGTATATGCGCACCTTGTTGCGGGAGCTTCTCAAGGTGCTGGGCGTTCAGGAAATCTATGAAGCACCCAATGGCGCGGAAGCGTTAGATGTCCTGACCCGCAAGCGCTGCGACTTGATCCTCTCCGACCTGTCTATGGAGGGTATGGACGGTTTGGAATTCACTCAACGAGTGCGCGGGCTCGACCGACGGCTCAATCCTACCGTGCCCATCATTATGATCAGTGGCTATACCGAGCGCTCTCGGGTGGAAGCGGCGCGCGACGCCGGAGTGAGTGAATTCCTCGTCAAACCCGTCACCCTCCAGAATCTTACAACTCACATCGCCGAAGTATTAGAGCGTCCGCGTCGCTTCGTGCAGACGCCCGCCTATTCGGGGCCCGACCGCAGGCGCAAATCGCGCAAGAATTATAATGGGCCGCACCGCCGCCAGGACGATCAGGACGATCAGGACGACCTGAATGATCTGTCAATCGAACCCTTGCATAGCTGGAAGCCCAAGGCTTAACCGGCGATACCGTCGCACAGCATAAGTCGGTTAGACGCGGACGCGAGGAGATGGTTCCACACCTCGGGGACCCCAAGGCCAATGAACCCACGGCGTGATAGCGCCCGCCAAAAGAAAAAGGCAGCGCGGTGGGGCCGCGCCGCCTTAACTAGGCTCAGGACTTATTGATTGATCCAGAAGATGACGGTTGCGGCGATGCAGATGGCTGAGAAGAAGGTGTGTGCGCATCTGTCATAGCGGGTATGGATGCGTCGCCAGTCTTTGAGCCTACCGAACATGTTCTCGATCTTGTGCCGCTGACGGTAGAGTGTGCGGTCGTGGGCGATCGGTATTTTACGATTGGACTTTGAGGGAATGCACGGGACGATGCCGCGTGCAGCCAGGGCGTTACGGAGCCAGCCGGCGTCATAGCCTCTGTCGCCGAGCAAGGCTTTGGCTGGCGGCAACGCATCGAGCATCAAGGCTGCACCTTTGTAGTCGCTCATCTGGCCTTCGCTAAGCAGCATCACCAGCGGGCGTCCTTCGCCATCACACACCGCGTGCAGCTTGGAGTTCAGGCCGCCCTTTGTGCGCCCGATACGTCGGGGAACAGCCCCTTTTTGAGCAGGCTGGCAGCGGTGCGATGGGCCTTGAGATGCGTGGCGTCAATCATCAACCGCTCAGGCTTGCCGCCCTTTCTCGCCAGTTCGGCGAAGATGCGGTTGAACACCCCAAGACGGCTCCAGCGGATGAAGCGATTGTAGATCGTCTTGTGCGGACCGTAATCCTTCGGCGCGTCACGCCAGCGCAGCCCATTGCGGATCACGAAGACAATCCCCGAGATCACACGCCGGTCATCGACCCGCGCGACGCCATGCGACAGTGGAAAGTAAGGTTCAATCCGGCGCATCTGCGCACGTGACAGCCAAATCAGATCACTCATCGAAGCACCTCCCGGTGCCATCAATGAATCAAGCAATCCGCCAATCCGCAAGAAAATTAATAGGTCCTGAGCCTAATTGTTGGGATAGCATTCAGCTTTGAGTTTGGAGAGCGTAGTCGTGAAATCCTAATACTTTGAAAACAAGTTGGAGCTTTGGGACCCTTCCGCCACGTTTTCGCGATCCTGTGACGCCACTAACTTTTACCCGCCAGCAAGGAGTTCCATTGTACGGTGGGGCCGTTATCTTGGGGCCGGTTCAATGGCCAAGAGCGTTGGCGAAGTCATGGATGGCCTCGGCCAGGACGTTGTCCTGTGGAAGGCTGAAGTGGTGCGTATGCGCGCCGAAGGAGACTTTTCCACTCTCGAACGATTGGAAAAAATAATAGCCAATGCCGAGTTGGTCCTCACCACCTGGAACAAACCTCGTACCCTCAAAGGCTAGGCTAGGGCAGTCAAAGACAACATCGCCAATTTGTCGTGCCGGGCGAAGCGTAACCGCCATCTAGCGAAGATCAAAGTGGGCAACGCCGCGCGCTATGGGATCGTCAGGGAGCTTGCGGGGCAGCTTTGTCGAAGCGAGGGTTTCGGACCTCTTGGTTTCATGGGCCTGTCGGGGTCTCAGACATGTCTTCAGAGCCAGTGATAAAAGCGATCCTTCGGCCCATCTTCTAGGCAGTGATAGCTGCAAAGAAACGGGCACTTAGGATCGATTGTTTTGGACATTTTGCCATCGGCAGTACGCAAGTGCACTTCGACCGCAGCGGGATTAAAACAGCCGGGGCGCGAGCATTGCTTTTCAAGCATGAATGCAGCCTAGCCCCCAGCCCGAACCGCCTCAAGCCCGGGAAACTTTCAAACTGCACCAGTGCTGAAAAAGGGTTTGGAACACCCATCAGGTGGTAGGCCGGGTGATCGACAGTTTCACGGTGGCAGCGTCGGTGTGTCCGCAATGAGTGCAACGCCGCAAATAGCGATGGGTTAGCCACGTCATCCAAGTCCGATGATAGTGCATCATGCCCTCACAGACTGGGCAGATGCGGCTTGATACCAATTGCCGTTGTTGCTCGGACATGCAGGCGCTCCAATTCGCGCCCATGGAAATGCCTGACGCTCGCTTTGGTGTCAGGAGAAGGTCACGATTGAAGGTTTTTTCCGCGTGAGGCTCAGCCCGTCCAGGCTCGCGCCGCTAATCATTCTGAGCCTTCGCTTCTAGTTCGGCAGCCTGCCTCGCAAGAATGTCGTATGCATCGGCCAATTTCAGGCAAGGCTCACGAAGATTTTGCATCCCGGTCTCCTTTGCGAGTAGCCGAAAAAAGGCGGCTTTATCAAGATAATCCTGGCTGCTCATCACGTGCTTTGCTCATTCGAATTTGTGTTGGAAGTAACCGCTCGTCGAAAACAACGCACATAACATCACAACCCGCGCCAGAGAAGGCGCTCAGGTGGGTTCTCGGCCTTCAACGCCAATGCAATCGAGGCGGGGCATCACACAAAATTGATTTTTGCCAATTCGCATCGGCTCCGATGGAAGAAAGCCAACGCCGTTGAGCTGGCCAATACTACCGGCATGATATTCCGCCGTTACTAACGGAAGGCCTCAACGCATTTAAATCGCTATGATTTTCATCGCTTTTATAGCGCATCAAAATTCGGATAACGTTAGACCGTTTCCCGGGAGGCTTTTTCGGGAAGCTCGCTTGAAAGGTTCGACTAGCAGCCCGAAGGTCTCCCGATCATCGGGCTTTTTTGCGCCGCTCAGATTTCCTCGCGCGACCAAATCAGCATAGGATCGAGCATTCACTCGGCGGGGGCCAACTTGAACGAATGTTTCGAGGGGCGCAAAGCGCCACTGCATGTGGGCGTGTTTGCGGGGTCAATTGCGTTTTGGGTCTTTATTGGTGCTGTCGCTTTAAAACTGCTCTAGTGCGGCAGGCGGAGTGAAACTCAAGCGGTGACAGTGCCATGGAGCAACCCTGATTTGAACGTCACCGCGCGTCCCATACGTGTCGCCATCCTCGACGACGAACCATGCATCCGACGGGCACTCAGCCGACTGCTGGGGGCGGCGGACATGGTGGTGGACACATACGAGGCAGCCAACCCGTTTTTTGCTTCGCTCGCGCTGACAAACCCGGATTGCCTGCTTCTCGATTTTCAAATGCCCGAGATGACCGGCCTGGATGTCTTGAAATACCTCAATCGGCAGCGCATTCGCATTCATACCATCGTCATTACGGGACACGATCAACCGGGCATCCGTGAAGCTTGCCTGAAGGCAGGAGGAATTGCCTACTTACTCAAGCCTGTGGACCCACAACAATTGATTGACATGATAGTGAATGCATCGGCGTCGCAAGAGATGAATTCAGAGGCGCTTGAGGAATTGCGTGATCGTGCCGCCCTGGCGGCACTCCGACTTGGATTGAACGCCACCAAAATAGATTTTGGATTTATATGCACCGTTCCGGGACAGTGCGCTTCGGGAGTTTGGCCATTAGGTTCCGGTAGGCCCGAGCTTTCCGAAGCCACTCTTTCTGAAGGTCGGCATTGGCGACGTTGTCGGCGGCTTTCTCGGCCTCCAATGCCCAATCGAGAAGAACTTGCTTGGTGTCTTTGCTTTCGGCCACGTCAGCCCCCGACAGCCAAAGTCTACCTCCGCTGATGGACCATGTTCATTACAAATGACGCGGAGTGCCGCCGACAGACTGGGATTGGAACGTGCGGTCATACAATAGTGTGGCAAAAGGACGACCTTAGCAGCGGTGAGGCTGCGCGGATTGCCGACGTATCGGCACATTTTCACAGTCAATCAGCAGTTTGGGTCTGGTCGCCCAAAATTCTTCCCGGCTGAAAAGATTGGGAGTAGACTCCCGTCCAATTCTTGGGCGATGCCCAGGAACCTGTCGCAATGACCCGAGGGGACACCTCCCCCGTCAACCCTGTTCCCTCGGGTTATTTGGGGGGCCGCCATTGCTGTTCTGGACGTTGCGCTTCAGCAATTCGGCGTGGACATCGCTCGCGATGCCTGAAGCATCCTTTACTGAAGAATAGACATTCAACGCGCTGCGCTGGCACTACTTCGAACTGGCCCGTTCGCCCTCCTTTTCCAATTCATGGGCGAGCAAAAGCCAACTAGCGGCCACTTTCAAAAGATCGGCGCTAATGCTCGACGCAAGGCATCGTCGGCGCGCTCCATGTAGCGGGCTCGCCGTTGGTCCAAAGTCAGGATGTCAAGCAAGTCGGCCGGCCCGCCTACGGGCCCCCCAACCTAGGCAGCAACTCCGGTAATGACGTACAGTTTCGTGCGATCCAAAAGAAAATGTGCGACGCGCCCTATATGCATCACCCCCGGCTAATAGTTCCGATGGCCCTGCTTGGGGAAGCAAGCCGCTGATCATCCGCTGTTACAGTTTGAAATCTGGCCGGGTGAAGGCTGTCCCATGGCGGACTAGCCTGAGGATCGAGGGAGGGAGCGGCAATCAGCCAGCCTTAGCCTCAACCCCGGAGGCCTGTCGCCCTCGCCCTGCTGTGGCGGGGACGAGGGATGCCTTGGGACCTGCGTGTGATCACCAGTAGGGCCAGGAGCTTGGCGATCAAAGCCCGGCACGCGGCTGAGGCATGGCCGCGATCCGCAAGCGCGGCTTGCGTCGGTCCGCTGTTGCCGTCTTGGCCAATCGCGTTGCGTGACAATGCACGCGCGCGGATTTTTCTAATGATAGGGGGCGAGGGCGAAGTAGGCGCTGGTCATTAAGCAAACGCAAATGAGGAAAATATACACGCGAGCCATGCCGTCGTTACGCATGCGACCCTCAATTATTACCCGAGGGCACAACGTCTCGGCCATTGTCCGGTTCCTTTTAGGTGCCGAAGAAACAAGTGTTTGCTCCTGAACAACGAGTCTGGCTGTTGAGGCCCGTCCGGCAGCGAACTAGGCTAATGTTGCAGAAGGGGCGCGGCCACTAAGTTGGCCAAGGATCTTTTCCCCGGACGCCCCTCGCCCCTTCCCCGCCGTGATGGAGCTGATGGGGCTTAAGACCTTGGTGAGCGCTGGCCACTGGGGGCCGGGAGATTGGCGATTTAATCTCGATAGGTGCGAGCGAGCTTAAGCCACTTTTCCTTGACGTCCGAATTGACGACGTTGCGTGCAGCTTTCTCGGCTTCCAATGCCCAATCGAGAAGAACTTGCTTCGTCTCTTTGCTCGCTGCCACCTCAACTCCACGGCTGCTAGAGTTTAGCACTGCGATACAGGAGGGTTCTTTAGACCACCATTAGGAAAATCTACGGAATGGGCGCGGACCGCCAAACGGCTATGAGCAACGCCGCCAAATTTTTTAGCGGTACTTGATGCGGAAGCCGCTGTTACAGGTTGGTGGAAGTTGCGTTTCAAGGAGAGCCACAGCCCGTCGGGCATTATCAAAAGCATTTTCCAAAATATGCAAAATGATTTCTGCCTGCTTTGCTGCGCGCTCACTATTCAAAGCTTCGGCGACAAGCTGCTCTTGACGTTCGACAGCGGTCCGAGCCTCCACAGCAATCCGCTTGACGATTTCCTGCCGCACTTCGGACTTGATTAAACGTTCGCCCGCACGCGCCAGCTCCCAGTCCGTGATCGGCTTGATGTCTCCTGCGTCCCAATGCCGATGTGCAACCCGCACAGAAGCCTCTCGTGTTCACGACGCCGATATTTTCTGGGCGGTTTCACAGGCTTGTCCAATTAAACTTTTCGAACCTTTGCTTTCGTATGTGCAACTCAATGAATTCCGCGCGAAATTTGAGGGAACCTATGGAGTGCGGCCCCATGAATAAAATGAACGAGGTTCCCGACCTGCGCGCCATCAAGATGGAACACCGAGGGGATCGTTAAATTGTGTTCCTGATCACCCACAATCTCACGGACGTGGCATCGATATGCCCGCAATCACTGCATTGGCGCACGTAACGGTGGGTCAGCCACGTCACCCAGGTGCGCTGGTAATGCATTGTGCCGCCACAGACATGGCAGCGGCGGCTCGATACCAAATAACGTTGCTGCTTTGACATGGAAAGGCGCTCCCATTCGCGCCCCATGGAAATGCCTGATGCTTAATTTTGGTGTCAGCGTCTGACGCCATGGATCAGGAAAAAGGAGCCGGTCACGATTCGACAAGGTTCCGGGTTCCGCGGTCGTCCATCGGCCTGGGACCGTCACGCAAATTTCTTCCTGGCAATGAACGATTGAGGCTAACTTCTCTCCGGGACATGCCCAGGAACCCGGCGAAACGACCCGAGGGGACGCTTCTTCCCCCAGCCCCGTCCCCTCGGGTTTTTTCGCGCCCACACGCATCATAATCCCTCTTTAATAAGCTGCCCCCCACTGGGTGAGCCCTTCCGAGCAATAGCGCGGGCGGGAGCTGGCCTGCGATTCGCAAGCGCGGCTCACCCCGGCATTGGCGTTCTGGACAAGCGCGTCGCGCTTCAGCAATTCGCTATGAATTATCACTGGCCATGCCGGAAGCATGCCGCCCGGCAGAATTGACAATAAGCGTGCCGAAGTTAGGTGCTGGGTGTGCTCGTGCTGTTTGTGTTTGATGTTCACCCCCGCTGCAAAAGCCGAACGGGAAGGGTTTGTCCAAAATCCCGAGGGGACGGGCACAGGGGTCGGGTAGTGTCCCCTCGGGTTTTTGCGACGGGTTCCTGGGCGTGGCCCAAGAATTGGAGGGAGTTTACTGCCGATCCGTCCCAGACGGGAAGAATTTTGCGTGACTGACCTTCATTGACTGTCATCATGTTGGTTGGGGATGATGTTTTACTTGATAAAATTATCCGGCGCAGAATTTTTGCGGCAGCAGATCCCAGCTATACGGGATACGCGCTGATGGAAGTGGTCGCCGTCGAGGTGGTGGTGCTCGATGAGCCAGTGTCGGCGACAATCGATTTACACACGATAGGTGTAGCTCCTGATGCCGCCGCATAGTCCTGCATCGGTTGTGGCGCGTGCTAACAATTCATTTCCTGTGTGGCGGCAAGCGACTAGCCACGCGAGGCCGGGCGGGTTTTAACCGCAGCGCCGATAAAGACACAGCTCTGAAGGGTCGCATTCAACACGAGGGTCAGACCTATGCAAATCACCGAGCACAAGGGGTTCGCAAAACCCGACGAAAAGCGCGAGTTCCCGAACGGATATGCGGAGATTATCAATATCGGCGATGGCCAAGTTGGACGGCTGGTGTTTCATCCGGGCTGGCGCTGGTCAAACGACCTTAAGCCAATCGCAAAGACGCACAGCTGTACTGCCCCGCATTTCCAATACCATGTGAGCGGGCGGCTGGGCATCCGCATGGACGATGGTACCGAGTTCATCGCCGGGCCTGGCGACATCACTTCGCTGCCGAGTGGCCATGACGCGTGGGTGGTCGGCGACGAAACGGTGGTTGTCGTTGACTGGTACGGCGCGAGTAATTACGCCAAGGCTTGAGCACGCTACACTTGTATTTCTAATAGAGCTCCCCATCGCCGGATGCAGCCACATCCCACGCGCGCCTTGGCGTTGTTTTTTTGGAGCGGTGGTAATTGGCGCACGCAATCGGCGAGGCCGCGTAATGGCCGATATCAGCGAATAACATCTGATTGGGGATTGGCCGAGAAATGAAGGCATAGGCAGTTCTGGCGATTGCGTGACCCGTCAGGTTTACCAACGGCGTAATTCCCAGCACATTTATCGCACTTAGCTATCATGGTCCCGATCCTCGAAAAACCATTCGCTATCGTATGGCTTTGGCTCGGGCTCCCTGCGTCGTTTGTAGTTCTGAAGGGTTTTGGTACTTCTCAGAAGCGCACCGCCCAAGAAGATGCCTATTAAGAGTCCAAGCCAAAAATAACCGTCGCTAAGGAAGCCCATGCCGCTGCCTCCCTAGAAGCCGCGACACGTTATCACCGCGGTCCCGATAGGACCACGCGCGTTTGCTACAGAGAATAGATGCCGTAAGCGATCAATCCCCAGAATAGAAGGCAACCTAGAATGATGATTTGGAAGAAGGCTGCTCGACCGTCGTGCTCATGCGGGCGGGCTTGGCGCGCCAAGCGCTCGGCACGAATGCTAAGAGCGCGGCGCAAATGTGGCGCAATGTCCAAATCGTATGTCAGTCCCGCGCTTCTCGCCATCATGGGTATCAAACCCGTAAAAATTGCCGGAGTTCCAATGCGGCCGAACCGTGGCGCTAACTGCCGACGAAATCCGCCACGCCGCGCTATGGCCGATGTCAGAGAACAACATCTGATTGCAGCCGAACCGCATATGCCTGCGGGTGGGTGATGCCTATTCCCGGAGGGCGATAGTCGGCGGCATCAGAACCAAGCCGATGAAAGCGCTTTTCCCCGCGCGCACTATGAACGGCTGTTGCGGGACGCCCAGCATGACCTGGCGCATATCAACGCCATCTTCCGGCTGTTTGAGGCCAAGGGGAAGCCGCCGATCTCCCGCCCTACGTGGACCTAAACCGATTTTATGGCGGGGAGAAACCACCAAAAGTATGGACGCCCTCGCCAAGGAAGGGCCGCTGGATACCCGCCAGCTGGCGTTGCGGGTTATTGGAGCTAAAGGCTTGTCCGACACCGATAAAGTCCTGGCCCAAACGGTGGCCTTGCGGGTGGTATCTACTCTCCGGATGCGCGCAAGGCGTGGCAAAGTCGAGGGCACTACCAAAACTAAAGGGGGCTGTGCGTGGCGTTTACCAAAATCAAATATTGGGGTGTTAATTCTCCGGAATGACTGAATACGGCATTATCGGCGTTGTGTTGGCCGCCATCCTCGGGACCTTTGTCACTTGGCGGAAACTGGACAGTCCCCCAGAACCCGCGCAAATGGGTGAGACGGGTAAAGGTACTCTAGGCATTAAATTTGCCCGAGGGAAAGATGGCAAACTTCATTTACGAAAACCCATAGATCTTCAATTGCGAATTTGCTTGAGTTTGATTTGCGGTCTTTTTCCCGCAGTTCTTGCCGCACTGTATCTCAAGTATTTGGTTGGGCTTTAGCCGCATGGTGCCGTTGCCAGTAATCGCTAAAATCCACTGATAATCCGCGATGCAACGCCAACTCGGCCACGCGGCAGACTTGCGCGCCATTGTCAACGCGCCGCGCGCCTTCGCGCCAGGCGTGTTGCTGGAAGATTTTGGCGTACGCTACCCTGTAATCGGAAGATGCTAGCCAAACGATGCCACCAGCAGCGAAAGCGGCAACAATAGCGCCACCCCAAAATACGTTAGGCGACGCGATCATAAAGCCGATCCCAGCACAGGCGAGACTGGCCAGCCCGACAAGT
This sequence comes from uncultured Alphaproteobacteria bacterium, assembly GCA_963766265.1. Taxonomy (GTDB): domain Bacteria; phylum Pseudomonadota; class Alphaproteobacteria; order Micropepsales; family Micropepsaceae; genus Rhizomicrobium. The sequence continues at coordinate 475,519 of CAVXYX010000004.1, read as the reverse complement.
CCAAAAGTTTTTGTCGTAAGCAGGGGATGTTGGTCTTCTGGCATGTCAAATTCCTCCCACGAGTTCCGCGCCCGCGCCAATCGGGGGTTGCAAGCGGTTGACTCATCGGGGAGATTTTTGAAGGCCGTTAGCCCTTCGGAGGGCGACCGGAGCATCTGAGGTCATTTACTCTGATTGGCCGGTGCCAAGTGCGCCATGTGTCCGGGTTGATCAGGGTTATGGCGCAAACTCAGTGGTCGAGAGAGCATTTCAACCGCCTCCGGAGTGCCGAGATGGGCCGCCATCACGGCATCGCAACACAGCGCGTAACTTGGCTATTCGGCATGATCGTTCCGCGTTCCACCCCTAGAGAAAGGATTGGAACGGAACGACGGAAGGAGGGCTAAAGCCCGCCGCGCCTAAGGGTCCAGAAACTGAACCCAATTGTAGATATGTATGAAGCCGATTGGCGAAAGTTTCAAACGCAGGTGTGGAATAGCGATATCGACGTGGCTGTCCAAATGCTCGGTACCGCGACAGAAGCTCTAGACACAGGTAATTGGCCATACGCTTTCGTAACCGTTGCATCCGCGCTCGAATTGGCGCTCTCCGCGAGGATGAAAAAGGGAGGAGCGGATCCGCAGATAACAAATGCATTTAATAGTTTTGACGACCATGAAACATTGCCCGCTCGCTCTGCCGTGGTCCTGCTCGCAAGTGGAGCAGAACCGGATGCCGTCTCAGCCGTTTTAGCGGCAATCGAAATTTAGAAATAAAGTTGTCCACGAAGGCACTCGGCCAACTGAACGGCAAGCCTCCGCGTTGAGGCCGGTTATGCAGACAATAAAAACCTTATGCAGATTGATGAGCTGAAAAACCCAATACTGACAAACAGGAACCGACTTGACGCGCCGACAGCATAGTGGCGATAGGACGCGCATATCTCCAATCAGCGGCTAGGCAGCTCCAGCCTTAACCCATTTCTGCCAATCCACCTTCAGCTTGGCGTCCTCACCTTGGGCGAAAGCGTTGCTTTCTTGGAGCATCTTGCGAGCACTTGCGAGGTGGGACCAATCGATAGCGTGGGTATAGCGTTGTGCGTAATTCAGCATGCGCCAGAGAGGCTCGGTCTCTGCATTGTGCGAGAAAGCCTTGAGCGCGCCTAAATAATCTGTCTGGTATGCGGTTGGAATGATAATGCGCTCTTGGCCTTTGGACACCAGCTCCGCATTCATCATGATTCTGCCCACGCGGCCATTGCCATCTACAAATGGATGTACTTCGCTCACCAAGATCATCATGAACACAGCTTTGTGAATCGGCTCTGGTAGGGCTTCGTAAAATTCGAACCCTCTTTCCAGTGTGCCATTCACTAATCCTGGTTCCACAAAGACAGTCGTGCCCGCTTGGTTGCGCTTGGCCTTGAAAGTGCCAGGATTCTTGTCGGGACGGCCCCCCATTACGATAGCGTGGCGTCGCCTCAAAAAATCTATCAATTCGTCTTTGTCGCGTGGCGTGCGCTGCATTTCTCCAAGATCGGAAACGAGGCGGAATGTAGCTAGGACATCGTGAGCATCTTCCGCGCGTTCAGCGGGGATAACGCCGTTGAAGACAATATCTTCGGCTTCTTGCACGCTAAATTCTGTACCTTCGATGAAGTTCGAGAAATACGCTTCGAAGAAGGCAATGGTTGCATTGGCTTCACCGTCGCTGTTGGGTGACAGACAGCTTTCTGACATGCGCTCACGCAATGTTACAAACAGTTTTTCGAAAAGTCGGATTGGTCCGGATCGAAGGGTTGGCCAGCCGCGCGGGATTTTCCGGCGTTACTTTCCATGGGCACATCGCGCGTACCCAAGAGGGTACCTACGAGCGCACTAAACTCATCGGCTTCTTTTTCAAGGCCGAGTTGTGGGGCAATCCGCTTGGCTTCATCGCGCAGGTTATTGATGGCCGCCTCACCTTGCTGACGGATCATTTCATCGAGGCGTACTTCCATCTCTGCACGGGTAAGAGTGCGCGCAACACGGCCATTGCGCGCGCGCGAGGGGCGCATATTTTCCAGATAGGCGCGCGGGATCGAAGCCAGCCGGGTTTCCATGAAGGGCTTATCGCCATCCAGCGGGCCGACTCCTTTGCGGGGCCGGAATGTCAATCCTGGCAATTCGATGTCGCGCTTCTTGTCAGAGATTAGAAATACAGAGCCATCTTCTGCAGGCTTGTTTTCGAGTGCCGTGCGATCAGCGATCAAGGCATCTGGAAAATAGGCGTGGACAAGGTGGTACCAATTGCGGCGGATCAGCCGCTCCGGGCTTTCCTTTAGGTCACGGGTGTAAAGGCGGGAGGCGAGCTTGCGCAGTTCACCTTTCTCCAGGGCTCGAGTGATCGGCTTTGACAATTTGGTGTCCGAGACGAACACCACTGGTAGGTCAGCCAGGGAAAAAGCGGGCATTAAAACTCCTCATTTTCCCAATATAGTCAATTTTTGGGATTTAAGAATGCAGAAATAGCAATAAATGGGAGTTAAGATTACAGATGGGAGAAATTTTTGAGGAATATAAACCACCGCAAAGAGCAGGTTGGGAATTTTCGGGATTTAAACCTGCAAAAAAGGCAATAAACGGGAATTAAGAAGGGTTTCTATATAATATGTTGATTTACAACGGTTTTTGTGCCGAGCAGGGCATTTGACTTAGAGCCCGGCCTCGGACACGTACCGCAAATCAAGGGTAAGCCGCCTTTAGAGGCCGGAAAAAAGCGCAAACCCGCACCTAAGGAGCGCAAAAAACCGCGCGCACCCCTAAAAGCGCGCGCTTAGCCTGCCAATTGGCTCGGAATGTCGCCTTTTCGCCGCTGCACTATGCGGCCCGAGATAGCCAATCGCACGCACAGGGCGCGTGACCAATCTTCAGTTGGTGCCCACGATGCCGCGTCGGGGCTTCTATAGGGCGCGTCAGACGCCGAGCCTTGGGGACGTCGCGCAAACATTTTCAATCGTCTGGATCAATTGGTCGGCATCGATCGGCTTTCTCAAGGCGGCGATCGCTCCCGCGTTGAGGCAAGCCAAACGAGAGCCCGCGCCGTCGTGCCCTGTAATGACGATGGTGGGAATGCGGATGTTGTGCCGGCCAAGATAATTCAGAACATCCAAACCGCCCATCCCTGGCATTTGAAGGTCAAGCAACAGGCAATCGAAGCGTTTGAGCGCGATGGCTTCGAACAATTGGTCGCCCGTCTCATAAGCGTACCCGACCATTCCGGTCGCCTTCAGAAGCCGGCAAAGCGCGGCTCGGGTCGATGGATCATCGTCAAGGATTGCGACATGTATCGGGTGCGTGGTCACGACAAAATCTCGTTTGGCTTTTTTCAATTGCGATAACGCGAGAATGAAAGGCTCGATACGAACGATTGCCTTTTGCGTCTCAGCCAATTGCGCCAAACAATTGTCTGATCCTGCCATGCCGGGAAAGTGTGCGGTCCGGACGGACGAGTTTTCCTCTGTCAGCATGGCCCGACCAGCGTCACGCTCAATTCAGCTGGCGCGTGGCGCACAGTATTTGGCATCGCACGACATGACGCCGTAGTGGACTGCGGTCGCATAGATCAGCCTAATCACCTCAGAAGCTGGGGGCGTTCAGTGTCTCCAGGCATTGCCCAAGCTTCTGGGGCCCGGTCCGACTTACCCTCGCGCCGGGCCTTCATTGTTATTCGATGAAATCCCCTTCTAGTCGTCCTGTAATAGGTGACTAGCGGGAACGCTCCGGTGCGGAAACGTGCCGGGGCGTTCTTTTTAATTGCCCCACACCATCGCCCAAACTTTCAAGTCCAATACGGAAGCGCGGATGGAAAGCGAAATCCATACCTTGATAGCTGTCCCGAAAGCAGGCCATCCAGGCGCCACGCCGCCGAAATGGCCGCATAGCATCGGCCAACGGCACCTTGCGGACGTTCGCCCACGATCCAGCGGACACACCTGCAGGATCCGCTGCCTTACAAAGAGATATCCGAACGCGCCTCACGCGGCGTCTTGCCGGTCCAATGCTTGAACGCGCGTGAAAAGGCGCCGATTTCCTTATACCCCAGCAACCACGCAATCTGGGAAATCGACAAATCCTCGTCATCCAGATAGCGGTTCGCAAGATCGTTTCTCAGGCCTTCCAGCAGTTTGGAAAAACTCAGCCCTTCCGACGACAGCCGGCGGGCGAAGGTGCGTTTGCTGACCCCGAGGTGGGAGGCAATTTCCGCAACCTGAATTGCTCCGTGCGGAAGCAAGGGCACGATGGCATTCTCTACGCGCGCACGGAATGAGCCGGAAAGGCGAGGCCGGCGCGCAAGCGCCTCCTCGCAATACCTGACCAGAAGCTTGTTGAGATACAGGTCGGCCCCGGTAAGCGGCAGGCGCCCGACGTCGGCTGCAAAGGCGATTTCATCGACCTTCGCGCCAAATTTAACATCCTTTCCCAAGGCTTCCGCAAACTCCGCGCAGACCCGCTTCCTGAAGTGCACGAACCGCACGCGGATAGGCAGAATATGGCTCCCCGTGCGCTCTCGGCAGAACCGCACAAGCGCCGCCGCCCAGAACTCCATCTGATGTCGGTCGTGGGTGCGGTTGACGCCGGCATAGCTGAAAGACATGCCAGTGCGCCCGCCGGTGTGGCACTCCTGCACAAAGCCTTCATTGACGATCGAGCCGTACCGCGCCGCCCGCTCCAGGGCGTCAGTCAGGCACTCCGAAGATGCGAGAACGTAGTAGAGCAATCCCAATTCGCGCAGATCGGCCTCCTGGGCGAGATGAAATCCCAGAAACTCGTCTCCAAGAGCCGCGGCGGCGAGGTTGAGGAATTTGATCTGATCGTTGACATTGAGACGAGCCTGCGTGTCGCTGATCTGGCCAACCGTCAACCCCGCCGCATTCAGCGTAGGTTCCGGCGACAAGCCCGCCATTTTCATCCGGGCATAGGCGAGCCGCGCGAGACCGCCCGCCGCATTCGGAAGCCGGTCGCGGCGATGCGCGCGATGGCCGTTCACGCGTCCCATTCGATCATTGGCATCATTAGACTGCATGGATGGACAGATTTATTGGCACCATTCAACAGGACGCTCGCCCAAAAAACTATTCTAAGCGCCTCCATTCATCCTTTGGTCCGATTTCTGGGCAGAGGACCGACCGGAGACTTCCAATGCTATCACTCTCCACTATTCCCATGACACCGCAGCATATTCCCATCGCCATCGTCGACGGCGATCCAAGCGTGCAAAAGTCTAAGAGAACAAACAGAGACCGCTTTTGAGTTCAGCCGCTAGGGCTTGTAGGGCTTAGCCGCGGTGGCCAGTCGGATACCCGGCGTGGCGTTCCAGCCGCGCGAACGCGGTCGCTTTGGCACGACGCGCACACAAATTGGCGCCGCGAAACACGCAGCCGAATTTGATCGTCATTACGTAAGTCGTGAGCAAGGGCACCCTTCATGGCCCACGGCGATCAAGAGCAGCATCTCGAAATTTAAACTCAATCGGCGCTAGGAGACCAAACTGATGCTAACGCGGATGGCGGTACCTAATCGGTCGCACGGACGGAACTACCGGGCTTCCCGTGTCAGTGAATTGAGTGTCTGGCGCACCGCCGACCAGATGTTGAAGCAATATCCTGAAACGGCCTCCCTGGTGGCAGCACGGCGGGCTGACGCGGCGTATGCGGCTGGCCAGATATTCAATTTCCGTCTGTGGGGTCGTGTCACGCATGCGTTGACGGAATTGTTGCGTCAGAAGGCCAGCGCCGACATGGCGAGCTAATGGCTGCTCTTGCGACTGCCGGAACGCGCGCAAGGGACAGTAGCCTCTATCGTGGCGGCTCTGACCAGCCCGATCGAACGTTTGGGTCGCGCGGACTCTAGCGATTTCTCAGCTGTTTCAGGCTTGCCTTCTGCCGGCTCTGGGCATCGAAATTGTTCGGCTCCAGCCAATCTTCCAGCGCCTTGCGCACGTTCGGCCATTCCTGGTCGGTGATCGAGAACCAGGCGCTGTCACGGCTGCGGCCCCGATAGACCATGTGCTGCCGGAAAATGCCCTCATAGGTGAAACCAAGCCGCTCGGCCGCCGCGCGGGATGGCGCGTTCAACGCATCGCATTTCCACTCATAGCGGCGATAGCCCAGCTCGTCGAAGGCGCGCCGCATCATCAGATACATGGCCTCGGTGGCCGCGCGCTTCCGCTGAAGCGCCTTGCTGTAGTTCAAGCCGCCCACCTCGATGACGCCGGACTTGGCGTCCATGCGCAGATAGGCCGCCATCCCCACCGCGCGTCCGGATGCCTTGTCCATGATCGCGTACCAGAGCGGATCGTCGCTGGCGAAAGCGCTTTCGATCCATTGCCGCCAGTCGGAGGGGGCCGTGTAAGGACCCATGTAATCCGGCAGGTAGGTCCAGTTGGTGGGATCGGATCGGGAGAAGGCCTCGAAAAGTTCTTCGGCATGCCGTTCGGGCTTCAGCGGCTCGACCCGGCAATGGCGCCCCTCCAGCGCGGCGCGAGGCGGCAAGGGCCTGGGCGACCAATCGGGCAACGGCATCCCGACCGGTTGGCCGAATTTGTTCTTGGCTGTGCCGCGACCGGACATGCGAGATGCGCCTTTTACTTTCTCAACCGAGCTACTAGACCGGCCCAAGGCGCGCAACGAAAACCGCCGGCCGCGTCATTCGAAATTCTCAGGCGTCGCATGCGCAGGGTGCGGGCCTTGCCCTCAATCTTCGTCCTGGAATATTTCCCGGTGGCCGAACGGGCCTTCCGCGCCCGTATAGGCCCAGCAGCCCTCGATGAAGCTTTCGGACCGGCCCTTTTCGGATTTCTCTTTGCAATCCTGGGGATTGACGATTTTGTGCTGCGCCGCCCAGGCATAGCCCGCCTGATGGATGGAGCAATCGCCGCCGCCGCATTTCCAGCCATGGAACAGGTCTTCGTCCACCACGGGGGCCACCGGATGCGGTGTCTGTCCGGTGTCGGTGGATTTGGCCGCGGCCTGCGCCGCCGGCTGTGACGCCTTCTTCCCGCCCGGCGAACAGGCGGCGAGCCCGATCAGGACCATGACAAGGATGCTGCCATGCTTCGTCATGCGCATCATTCTGCGCCGGCTGGTTGCCAGCCGCAATTGCCTGTGTCTCAATCCGGCGGGGTGAGCCAGGGGATCATCATGACATTGCGCGCGCTTCTGACGATCACAGCGGTTGTAGTTTGCACAGAGGCGATGGCGCAGCCCGCGCCGCTGCCCCCGCCCACCTTCCATCATTTGCTGCTGAACAGCACCGATCCGGACGCGGCGATCGCCTTCTATCTGAAAGCGTTTCCCGACACCAAGCGCACGCAATGGGGCGGCTATCCCGCGCATCCGGTCGCCCACCAATGTGCTGGTGCTGTTCAACAAGGTGGCGACGCCGCCGGTCGCCGATCGCGCAAGCCACCGCCTTCTGGCATTTCGGCTGGAATCCGCCGGACCAGCGCAAGAAAGTGGAAGACGCTGCAAGCGCAAGGCTTTAAATTCGCGCCGCTCTGGACCGGCATCGGCGACGGCTCGGTGGTGGTCAGCAGCGACACTCTATCCCGGCGCGGGCGGCGTCTATGGCCTGGGCGAAACCAAGGAGCAGATGGCGGAAAACCAGGCCAAGGGCGTCAAGCCCACGGGCGGACCCGGCTTTGCCTATCTGATGGGCCCCGACGATGCCCTGATCGAAGTGGCGGGCGAAAGCAATCCCGAACGCTTCAACCATGTGCACATGTGGGAAGACGAACCGTTCTGCGCCCAGCTCTGGTACCAGACGCATCTGAACGCCAAGGTGCAACGCCGCGTCCCGGCGCGCCGGTCTATACCGAAGCCAATTGCCATGTGCCGCGCGGCGTCCTCACCTGGCCGTCGCTGACCAAGGACGGCATGTACCGCTATCCCACCGCCGGCGTTCAGTTCAGCGATGTTTCGATGATGTGGTACATGGACCAGACCGACAAACCGCTGGTCGCCACGCAAGGCCATCTGATGGACAGCGTCGGCCTTGGCGTCTCCGATCTCGATGCCTGGGTGGCGAAGCTCAAGGCCGAGAATGTCACCTTCCTGAGGCAGCCCTTCAAGATCGGCGATACCCGCGCCGTGATGATCGAAGGCCCCAGCCATGAAGCGCTCGAGTTGGTGGAAGTGAAGTAGAGACACCCCCCGGCCCGGCTGATCGGCGCGTCCGCCGCCGGTTCATTGTCTCGTGATGATCTCAGGTCCGGTTTTTCCCGCCTGTCCAGGCAGGCATGGAATGCCGCTTGCATTTCCGGAATATAGGAGTATATGCTCCTATCGCGGCGCGGGCCCACCAAGAACACTGAAGGAGATATCGCCGTGAAGGACATCCACAAATATCCCGTCACCCGCCGCGCCATGCTGGGCGCGATCGGGCTGACCGCCGGCAGCGCGGCGATGTATGACGCGATGCTGCATATGGGCTATGCCGCGACGTCGGACTTCAAGGGACCGATCACGCTGTCCGGCAACGCCAAGGGGCAAACCGTGCTGATCTTGGGCGCGGGCATCGCCGGCATGGTCTCGGCGTACGAACTTCGCAAGGCCGGTTATAACGTGAAGATCCTGGAATATAACGACCGCCCCGGCGGCCGGAACTGGTCGCTCTATGGCGGCGACACCTATACCGATATCGGCGGCGCCACCCAGAAGGTTCAGTTCGACAAGGGGCTTTATTTCAATCCGGGGCCGTGGCGCCTGCCCTATCACCATCAGGGCATTCTCTATTACTGCCGAATGCTGGGCGTGGCGCTCGAGCCTTTCGTCCAGGACAACAACTCCACATATGTTCATTCCACGAATTCCTTCGGCGGCAAGCCCAAGCGCTTCCGCGAAGTGCAGGCCGATTATGACGGCTATATCGCCGAGCTTCTGGCCAAGGCGACCAGCCAGGAGAAACTGGATGGCCTTCTCGACAAGGATGAGAAGGACGGATTGCTGGGGATGCTGAAGACTTGGGGCGGCCTCGACAAGGATTACGAATACAAGAAGGGCGAGCTGGCCAGCAATTTCCGCGGCTATGACATTCCGCCCGGCGGCGGGCTCCAACCCGGGCCGGTGGATTCCGAGCCCATGGCGCGTAAGGAGTTGTTCAACTCCACCCTTTGGGCGGCGAAGTTCTTCCCCAAACAGTGGGACTTCCAGGGCCAGATGTTCCAGCCCGTTGGCGGCATGGGCATGATCGGCAAGGCGTTCGGCAAATTGCTGGGCGACACGATCACCTATGATTGCAAAGTCACGCGTATCAAGCAGGACGAAAAAGGCGTGACTGTCACCTACACCGGCAAGACAGGCGGCACGCCCCAGACCGCCAAGGCCGACTGGTGCGTCTGCACCATTCCCGCCTCGGTACTCGGCCAAATTCCCGTCGAAGGCTTCAGCGCGCCGTTCAAGAACGCCATCGACTCGCTCTGGTACATTCCTGCCGCCAAGGTGGGCCTGCAGTTCAAGCGCCGCTTCTGGGAAGAGGACGACGCCATCTATGGCGGCAACACCTATACCGATCAGCCGATCTTCAACATCAGCTATCCCAGCCACGGCTTCTTCGAGAAAGGTCCCGGCGTGCTCCTGGGCGCCTATGTCTATCGCACCGGCGCCAAGGTCTATAATTTCGAGGCCTTGTCCGCGCCGGACATGATCAAGAGCGCGCTGGAACAGGGCGCCAAGATCCATCCGCAATACCCCACCGAATTCCAGAACGGCATCGCCATCGCCTGGCACCGCGTGCCCTGGGCCTTGGGCTGTTCGGCGTGGTGGACCGAGGAGAACCGGGCCAAGAATTACGAAACCATTTGCCAGGTGGACAATCGCATCGTGCTGGCGGGCGAACATTGCTCACGGCTGATGGCATGGCAGGAGGGCTCGGTGCTGTCGGCGCTGGACGCGATCACCAGGCTGCACAAGCGCGCGATGGCGGCCTGACGGAGATGACGATGAAAACTCTGACAATTGTCGCCGCGATCATCGCCGTCACCGCTATTTCGGCATCGGCTCAACCGTTGCCGCAACAGGGCGGCGAGGCCATCTACAAGGGCATTTGCCAGGATTGCCATATGCCCGACGGCCATGGCGGCATCGGCGCGGGAACCTATCCGGCGCTGATCAAGAACCCCAAACTGGCTGAGCCGGGCTATCCGGTCTCCGTGGTGGTGCATGGACAAAAGGCAATGCCGCCCTTTGGCGGGTCGCTCAACAACCAGCAGGTCGCGGATGTGGTGAACTATGTCCGAGGGCATTTCGGCAATAGCTACAAGGACAAGGTCACGGCTGCCGACGTGAAGGCCCAGCGCTAACGACGTCCCACCCCGGCCACTCCTTTCCGGACTTCCCACCGGAAGGGGGTGGCATTTTTATCGGCGCATCCCCTCGGGGAGCCTCTTCTGCTATAGTCGCAAGCGGGGGCCGGCGAGCGACCGGCCGGAAGGGGAGAAAACCATGAAGCGCATCCACCTTGCCGCCTTGCTGTGCACGGCCATCGGCCTTTGCGCCGGACCGGCGCTAGCACAACAGATCACTTTGTCGTCGCCGGCCTTCTCGCGGATCGACGGCTATCTCAAACTGCCCGACGGTCGCCACATGGGCTCGATCAGCGCGATTGCCGGCGACAGCCACGGCAATATCTGGATCGCGGAACGCTGCGGCGCCAATGATTGCGCCGGCAGTCCGCTCGATCCGGTCGTGGAATTCGATCCCCAGGGCAATTTCATCAAGAAGTTCGGCGCGGGCCAGATCCTGTTCCCGCATTTTCTCTATATCGACAAGCAGGACCATCTCTGGATCGTGGACAACCACGACAATGGCAAGATCGGCGACGACGTGATCGAGTATGACCAGGACGGCCATGTGCTGAAGACGCTGGGTACGCCCGGTGTCCCCGGCGACGACCAGAGCCATTTCCGCGAGCCCAGCTCGGTCCTGGTGGCGCCCAATGGCGACATCTTCGTGGGCGACGGCCACACCCAGGACAAAGGCAATGCCCGCATCGTCAAGTTCGATCGCAACGGCAAATACCTGGCGCAATGGGGCACCCATGGCTTCGGCCCCGGCCAGATGGACATCCCCCATTGCCTGGCGATGGACAGCCAGGGCCGCCTGTTCGTGGGCGACCGCGGCAACAACCGGATGGACATTTTCGACCAGAAGGGAAAATTCATCGCCTCCTGGAGCCAGTTCGGCCGCCCCAGCGGCTGCTATATCGATAGCAAGGACAATCTCTATGTCGCCGATTTCCGAATCCCACACCAACCATCATCCGGGTTGGATGCGCGGGGTCCGCATCGGCAGCGTCAAGGACGGCGTGGTGACGGCGTTCATTCCCGACGATCCCGACGTCAATCCCGACAAGATGGGCACCAGCAACGGCGAGGGCGTCTGGGTGGATGCCAATAACGTGATCTATGACGCCGAGGTGGGCCAGAAAGCCGTGGTGCGTTACGCCCCGGCGGCGAAAAACTAGACGCCGCCGCGCATCGCGGGCTTCCGGATTTCGGAAATCTGCGGGGGACTATTGCCCGTGACGGAAGGCTCGCTTCGGCAGATCGCAGCCTGGCGGCTGACCGCGGTCAGCACCTGGGCCTTGTCCAGCGCGGTTTTGACCTCCCTTTGCAGCGACCAGAGCGCTTGCCAGTAATCGGCGCTGCGCACATGGGCGCGGGCGCGCATCACCACCGCATATTCCCGAAGCTCCTGGACCACGGCGCTGGGCGCCGGTTCTTGCAGCACCCGCGCATCGGCGGCCAAGGCGGCGACGATGGTTCGTTCGACCAGGTCCAGATCGTTCACCCAATCCACCGGAACGGTGAAGGTGATGCGCCTTGTCCGTTCACGGGTGAAATTGAGGATCTCGTTGCCGAAGATGCTGGAGTTCGGGATGGAGATGTAAACGCCGTCGCGGGTGATGATCAGGGTGGTGAAAAGACCGATCTCCCGCACCGTGCCCTGCCGGCCTTTGGCGACCTCCACGAATTGCCCCACCCGGAAGGGGCGCAGCACCAGCAGCATCAGTCCCGAGGCCACGTTCGACAAGGTGCCCTGCAGCGCCAGGCCGATGGCGAGGCCCGCCGCGCCCAGAACCGCGATCAGGGATGTGGTCTGCACGCCGAACTGCTGCACCACCAGAAGCGCGGTGAGGAGCAGGACGCCGTAGCGCGCCAGCGACGCGATCAGCGGCTTGAGCGTGAGATCGAGCGGCACCTTGGCGAGACCGGCCTCAAGGCCACGCTTGACCCAGGTTGCAAAAAGCCATCCCACCGCCAAAATGAGGATGCCGACCGCCAGCCGGAGTCCCCCATTCACCACGATCAATTGAAGCTCTGTCACCAGGGAAGGCGTCGGCTGGGTGGCGGCGACATGGGCGGCGGCTGGCAAAACGGGTATGGCCAACGAAGCGACTTTCCTGATTTCGCTTGGCACAACGCGCGAAGCCATGGTCGCGCCCATCGCCAGGGCAAAGTTCCAGCAATGGAACCCTGGATTTGAGGCGCGCCGCCCGCTTGGCGCTATGTGCGGCGCTGATTTGGTTGCCGGGCGCCGAAGCCGCCCCGCGCGAGACGCCGGCGCGTTTGCAGGCGTTCGAGGCGCAACTCGAAGCCAATCCCAGCGCCACCGCCGTGTTGCAGGCCTGGTGCGACGCGCATGCGCCGGGGCTGCGTATCGCCGCCCGCCAGGAACAAGGTGCGCCCGCGCCATTGCCCCAAAATGCGCGCGATGCCTTGCGCCTCTTGCCGGGCGAAAGAGTGCGCTACCGGCGCGTCCAATTGATGTGCGGGGACCGCGTCCTCTCCAATGCCGAGAATTGGTATTTGCCGGACAAGTTGACGGACGCCATGAACGACCTGCTGGACCACACCGAGACGCCGTTCGGCAAAGCTGCCGCGCCGCTTCATTTCAGCCGCCGCAATCTCCAGACGGTTTATTTGCCGCCGGGCGGCCAAAACGTGCTGCGCCATTCCGCCTTGCTCACCACGGACAAGGGCAAGGCTTTCAGTTTCGTGGTGGAAACCTATACCAGGGCGATTCTGGGCGACTGAGGATCAGCCCGCCGGCGGCGCCAGTGTCTTCGCCTTGTAGAAGATGTGATTGCCGATCTTGGCGATCTTCTCGAAGCGCGACGCCCAGGAAGGATGGACATAGGCGGCGTGATAATTGGTGGCGCCCTTGATGTCCTCGATCTGTCCAAGCTCTCCCACCATCAGCCGCGCCGCCAGAACCTGGGCCGCGCGCCAGGCTTCGGCTTCCTTCACCTTCCGCATCGAGCCGTCACAGGCAAAGGTGAATTGACAGAAGGTCTTGCCCGCGCCTTCAAATATCACGTCGCAAAGCGTGTTGCCGTGGCTGCCTTGGGCCAGGCGGTCGAACACCACTTCGGCGACGGCGCGTTCACCCTGCTCGCCCTCGCCCCGCGCCTCGTAATACATCACCTCGGACAGGCAGCGATGTTCGCCCAGAAGATCACGGACCGCTTGTGCCGTTCCATCGCTCTGTTCGATGGCGGCTTCTCCCCGCAATTGGGGAATGAAATCCAGCGGCTTGAGAGCGATGCGCACCGGCATGGTGGGCGCGACCGGCGGCGGCGGCGCGTCGGTGGAAATCACGGCGGCGGCGGTTCCCAGACCCACCATCACCAGAAGACAGGTCCAGGCCAGCAGGCGGCCCGCCTGAGCGCTCAACCGATCTGATCGATTATTGGTCAATTCACGCTCCCGCCACTGTCCCGGATCAGTTTCCTTTAGGACCGGCTAGCCGTCTAGAGCCGCTCCAGGACCGCCAGGCAGCCATAGATGCCCGCGGAAATGCAAAGCACGATGAAGGGGATAAGCCAGGTCGGATGCCAAAGATGACGCTTCGGCGGATGGACAATATTCGCGGCCATGACTTGGGACCCCAGCAACTGGAGCCGATCATGCACGAACAGGGCTAATGGCCGGTTAAGGGACAGCCCACGCCGCGCGGGTGCATTTCATAAAATTGCGCCGATCCCGGCAGCGCCGCCTTTGCCAGTTCGCTTAAGGCGCGGGCAATTCCGGCGGGTCCACACTGGCTCCAATAAGGTGGGAAAGATGCGATGAACGATGCGATGAATATCGCCGTTACGGGGATGCTGGCCGCGTCCACCGCCATGACGGCCAGCGCTTCCAATATCGCCAACATGCAGACTGACGGCCCGGTGCCGGCAACCGGCCCGCAGACGCCGGTCCTGCAAGCGCCCGGTAGCGTCTACCAGCCGCTCGCGGTGTCGCAGAGCGCCCAACCGAATGGCGGCGTAAGCGCGTCGCTGACGCCTTCGCTTCCCGGTTATGCCCTCGCCTATGATCCGAGCGCGCCCTTCGCCAACATGCAGGGCATGATCGCCACGCCCGATGTCGATCCCGCGCGGGAAGCGGTGAACCAGATCACGGCGGCGCTGGCCTACAAGGCCAATATCGCGAGTTTCAAGACGGCCGAGGAGATGGAAAAATCCTTGCTGAACGCGACGGCCTGAAACTCAGGGATTTTCCTGCGCCGCCAGCGCCTTTTCCACCAGGCGGCGGATGGCCTCGGAGCGCGAGGTGATGCGCTCGCTCTGCGCCAGGCACCAATCGTCGATCATGCGCACGAAATCCGACGGCAAGAGCAGGGAAACCGCGCCATGCTCATGCCCGGGCGCGTTCTCTTTCTTGAGATAGTCCTGAAGCAGCTTGCGGGTGCTGGGGCCGATGCCGCGAAAGCTGGCGAATTCGCGGTCGGTGATGTGCGCCAGATCCGTCAGCGCAAACACGCCTTGCGCGGCGAGCGCGTTGACGACCCTGATGTCCAATCCCAGTTTGCGGAAATCATTCCTGACCTCCGCCTCGGATGGCGCGGTTCTGCTTTTCCTGCCTGGCATACTCAAATCTTTTGAAATTTGAAAATCGTTGCGTGGGCGCGTAAAATGGTTGGCTGCAGGCCTGCAATACTTTTATTGTTATGGTGCTCGGCGCACTAAACAGGATTCACACGACGAATCGCTGACAGTCCGGTCAATGGCGCGATCCTAACAGACGGATTGCGGGAACAGATCGAACCGGTAATGGGGCTATCAGCCGCACCAGAAATCACAAGATATCGCCATTGAAATGTGATTGGGGAAACGTCTCAATGACCACTCGGACGCAAAGGCGCATGACCAAAAGGCCGGTTACCGGCCCTGGGCTTCCTGGACGGGCTCGGCGCCGCGATAGCCGCCGCCCATCGCCCTGAACAACGCGACCGAAGCCGCCAGCTGCGCGCGCCGGATGTCCGACAATTGATCGCGCGCCGCGTTGAGGTTCTTCTCGGCGTCCGTCACGGTGAGGAAGTCGGCATAGCCGGCGGCGTATTTGCGCCGGGCCGATTCCAGCACCTTCTGGGAATGATCCACCTGGTTGTTCAGCGCCGCTTCCTGGGCGTTCAAATGCGAGAGATTGCCCAGCGCATTCTCGACGTCGGAAAAAGCCGAGATCACCGCCCCACGATAGGCGGCGAGCAATTCTTCCTCCCGCGCTTTCGCTTCGGCGATCTGGCCTTCGATCTTGCCGCCGTCAAAGATCACCTGCATCAGGGCAGCGCCCACGCCTTCTGTGAGGCCTATTGCCGGAATGTTGTTCACCGCGGCATTGAGGGCGGGATAGGCGAGCCCGGCGGTGGCGGTCAGAGAGATGTCCGGCAGGAAAGCGGTTCGGGCCGCCGCCAGATTGGCATGGGCGGCGACAAGATTGGCCTCGGCGGCGTGAATGTCGGGGCGCCGGGTCAAAAGCTCGGAAGGAAGACCAGGCGCCACCGAGGGCTGATTGACCTTATCCAGCCCCACGCCGGTGACCGAAAATCCTTCGGGCGGGCGGCCCAACAGGATCGCCAGCGCGTCCCGGGTTTCCAGCTCTTGTTGCTCCAGCGGCGGAAGCGCCGCCTCGATCGCGTCCATATTGACGCGTTCCTGGGTGAGGTCGGAGGTGGCCGCATAGCCCGCATTCACCCGGCGCTGCACCAAATTCAAAGTGTCCTGGGATGCCTTCAAATTGGCTTCAGCCACTGAGATGCGCTCGCGCAGCGAAAGAAATTGGAAATAGGCGTCCGCCACCGCGGCGGTGACGGTGAGCGCCACGGTGGCGCGGTCGGCGTCGCTGGCGGAGCGTTGCGCCTGGGCCGATTGCACGGCGTCGCGATACTTGCCCCAGAAATCGAGTTCGTAACTGGCACCCAGCGCCGCCACCCAATCCGTCTCGTGCGACGATGTCCCATTGGCTTGGCCGTACAGGGATTCCGCATTGGGATTGAAGCTGAGGTTGGGAAGAAGCGCGGCGCCAGACTGGTGCACGCGCGCATCCGCCTGCCGAAGCCGGGCCGCGGCCTGGGCGATGTCGAGATTGTTCTCCTGCGCCTGGGCGATCAGGGTGGTCAATTGGGGATCACCGAAACCCTGCCACCAATCCGACGCCGGCCATAGCGGCACGCTCCGGGGCGCAGCCTGCGCGAATGAAGCCGGGACATCGGATTTGGCCAGCGTGGGCATGGGGTCGTTGGTGCAGCCCCAGAGCAGCAACGGCACGCCAGCCAGGAGAAGCGCGCGTCTCATGCGGTCCTCCCGCGCGGGCCGCCGAACCGCTCCGCCAAAGCGGGCAACACCACCAGATTAAGCAGGGTCGAAGTGATCAGGCCGCCCAGCACCGTGACCGCCATGGGTCCTTCGATCTCCTGGCCGGGCTGGTTCATGCCGATTGCCAGCGGCAGCAGGCCCAGCGCAGTCACCGCCGCGGTCATCAGGATGGGAACGAGCCGCTCCTGCGCGCCGCGCAATACGGTCTCGACATCCCAGGCCGCATTCTCGGATTCCACCAGATGCTCGTAATGGGCGAGCAGAAGAATGGCGTTGCGGGCACTGACGCCGAACACCGTGACCAACCCTACCATCGCGCCCAGCGAGAGGCCCGAACCCATCAGCGAAATCGCGGCCACGCTGCCGATCAGACTGAAGGGCACATTGACCAGCACCAGCCAGGTATGGCGGCGCCAGCGGAAGGAAATGAAAAGCAACAGCCCGATCAGGACCAGCGCGAAGCCGGTATAAAGCAGCATCTGCAGCTGCGCGGCCTGTTGGGCGGCGGCAGCGCCGGTGAATTCCACGATCACGCCCTGGGGAAGCTTGAGCGCCGACACCCGCGACTTGGCGTCGTTGACGGTGGCCTGGAGCGCGCGGCCCTTCACATTGAAATTGACGGTATCGAAGCGCTGTCCGCCGTCATGCGCCACCATGAAGCGGGTGTTGGTGGGCACCACGCGCGCCACCTGGGAGAGCGGGATCGGGCCCAACGGTCCCGCGATCATCAGCTTGGAAAGAAGTTCGGGCCGGTCCCGTTCCGAGGCCGGCAACAGCATCGTCACGTCCACCGCGCGGATGCCCGAATAGGTCTGGCCCACCTCGGCGCCGGCGAAATCGCTTTCCACCGCGTCCAGCACGTCGCCGCTCTTGAGCCCGCTGGCGGCGAGCTTGCCGGGATCGAGCTGGATCGCCAGCGTGGGTGTGCCGCTTTGCGGCGCGAATTGCAGGTCGGCGATGCCAGGCGTGCCGCTAAGCGCGGCCTCGATGCGGGTGGCGCTTTGGTCCAGGGCGTTGAGGTCGTCGCCGAAAATCTTCACCGAGACGTCGGATTGCTCGCCGGTCAGGCTTTCGCTGATGCGGTCGCCCAGGAAGGTGGTGACATCGGTCGTGACCCCCGGATAGGCCGCCAGGATCTTGCGGATCGCATCCTCGGCCTCGCTCTGGTCCACATCGGTGTGGGGCTTGAGCTCGACCTGGAATTCGGTCTGGTGCGTGCCGTTAGTGTCTTCGCCCAGTTCGGCGCGGCCGAGCTGCTGGGAGACGGTGGAGACGTAAGGCAGCGCCAGGATATCGTCGCTGATCCGCTTGCCCAATGCGCGCATCTCGGCCAGCGAGGCACCGGGCGTGGAGGCCGCCACTCCGAGCACGAAATGGTTTTCCCGGAAGTCCGGCATGAAGCTGGACGGCAGAAAGGGAAGCGCCACCACCGCGGCAAGCGTGGCAACCGCCAATCCCGCCATCACCAGGCGGAAGCGGCGATAGACCATGTCAATGCCGTTCTGCTGCCACGCCTTCATCTTGCGGATCCAGGCGAAATCGGCATGCGCGTCGCGGGCGTGCAGCATCAGGGCCGATAGTGCCGGCGCCACGGTGAGCGCCACGATCAGCGAGGCCAACACCGCAAGAATGAAGGCCAGCGCCAAAGGTCCCACGAAATGACCCTGCACGCTGGTCGAGAACAATTCCGGCAGGAAGACCGCGATCACCACCAGGGTCGCGTAAACCACGGGACCGCGCACTTCCAAGGTGGCCTCAGCGATCACCTCGAGCCTGGGCCTGGGATCGGCAAGCTCGGCGTTCCCCGCCAACCTCCTCAGCACATTCTCGATGCCGATAATGGCGTCGTCCACCAATACGCCCAGCGCCACCGCAAACCCGCCCAGGGTCATGGTGTTCAGCGTCAGGCCCATCCGGTCGAGTACGGCGGTGGCGGCCAGCAGCGACAACGGGATGGAAATGAACGTGATGAAGGCCGAACGCCAGTCGCGCAGGAACAGGAACAGCACGATCAGGATCAGGACCGCGGCGATCACCAGCGAATTTTCCAGCGAGGTCAGCGCGCGCTCCACGAAATTGGCGGGCCGCTGGAGCGCCGGGTAAATGTTGACGCCTTCCGCCTTCAACGCCGGATCGATCTGGGCCAGCGCCGCTTCCACCGCGCGCGTGGCCTGCAGCGTGTTGGCGCCATACTGGCTGGCCAGGGACAGAAGCACGCCGGGCTTGCCGTTGATCAAGGCGTCGCCCGATTTGAGCGCCGGCGCTTCAGTGACGGTGGCGATCTCGCCGATGGTGATCGGCGTGCCGGAGCGCACGGTGAGCACGGCATTGGCAATGGCCGAGGGATCGGGCGCTGGCACCGGCGTCTGGATCAGGACGCGCTGGTGGGCGATGTCGAGAAAGCCCGCCCCCTTGAGCGCCAGCGCGGCGCGCGCCGCATCCGCCAGATCGGTCAGCGTAAGGTTGTAGGACGTCATGCGGGCCAGATCGGGCTGGATCTGGATCTGGCGCACATCGCCGCCATAGACGATCACACGCGCCACGCCCGGTACCGCCAGGAGCGCAGGCTTCATCACCCAATCGGCGCGGTCGCGCAGCGCGAAGGCATCCAGCTTGTCGGAGGTGAGCCCGATCAGGAGCAGGTCCATGGTGGATGAGGTGAGCGGCGACAATTTGGGCACTTCCACGCCCAGCGGCAGGCTGGAGCCCAACTCGCTCAATCGCTCCGAGATGCCCTGGCGGGCATTGTAGAGGTCAATATTGTCCGTGAACTGAATATTGATGACCGAGAGGCCGGGGATGGATTGGGACCGGATGGTGGCAAGGCCGGTGGCGCCATTGACGGCATTCTCGATCGGCTTGGTAACCAGCCGCTCGACCTGTTCCGCGGTGAAGCCGGGCGCTTCGGTCTGGATGTCCACCGTCGAGGGCACGAATTCGGGAAAGACGTCGAGCGGCGCATTACGCGCGGCCCAGAAACCCGCCAGCAACGCGATCAGAGTAAGGGTCGCAAACGCGCCGGCGTAGCGAACGCAGAGTCCGACAAGCCAGCGCATCGGTCAGTCCTTGTCCCCGGAATCGGCGCTGGGCGGATTGATTTCGTGGGAAAGAAGAACACCCGCCCCCGCGGTCACCACCTTTTTGCCGGCCGCCAGATCGCCGCCCGCCGGCACGAAATATCCGTCATCGAGCGGCTTTCCGGTGTCGATGGGACTGCGCAGGAAATGATTGTCGCCATTCTCCAGATAGACCCAATCCGCACCATCGCCCATCACCAGCGCCGAGGCCGGGACCCAAAGCCCGCTTTGTGCCTGGCCCACCGGCACGCTGGCGAAGACATGCTCGTTCTGGGCGAGGTCGCTGCCCGCGACCAACACGAAAAAGCCGCGGCCCGGCAGCGCCGGATCGGCCGGCGCTTCCCAGATGCGGCTGCTGGTCCAGTTCTGGCCCTCGGCGCCCAGCCGCGAAATGGTGATCTTCGGGGGCAGCGCGCCCGGCAATGCGCCGAGCGGGAATGTCACCCGCACCAGCACGGTCTTGCCGGACGCGAGTTCGTTCATCAATTGCCCGCGCTCGGCCTCGTTATGCCAGGGCGCATGTATGCCGAAGGCGGCGTCGGCCTTGCGCCTGGCCAGCGTCAAGGCGGCGGCGTCGGCGGCGGCCTTGCTTTGCGCCGCTTCCACCACTTCGCGAGAAACCGCCGCTTCGTCGCCGGTCGAAAGCGAACGCGCGCGCTGGGCGGCAGCCCCGCTTTGCGCGGCGGCGGCGGCGGCGGTGAGATAATCGGCGTCGGACTGGCCGATCGTGTCCAGCGGCACGACCGTTCCGTAGCCGGTCACTTGGCGGAGCCAGACCGCGGCTTTGATGGTTGCGGCAGCAATGCCCAGGCTCTTCACCTGTTCGGCGGTGAGTTCGACGCCCGGTGCGTCCGCGTCTTTCTTGTCTTTATCCTTGGCGGCATCGGTCGTGCTTTGTCCGCAACCGATCAGGACCAGCGAGACGAGCGCCAGAACGGCTGGCCGATGCAATTTCAACAATGCCACAATATTCCCGCGTTCATGCCCCTGCCGATCCGGCCCACAACCCCCGGAACCCCAAGGCTACACGAGATTATGACAGACTCAACGCACCCCGGTCTCCGATTGAGAAGAATTATTGTTATGCTGGCGCATCGTTAATGGCCGCCGGCCAACGCGGGAGGACCGCATGATCGAGGGCGCCTGTCATTGCGGCAAGGTCCGCTGGAGCTTCGATGGCGATCCGGGATCGGCGACCGCCTGCAACTGCACCATCTGCCGGCGCTATGGCGCGCTCTGGATCTATGACTATGACAATGAGCGCATCCGCGTCTCGGGTCCCACCCAGGCCTATGCCTGGGGCGAGCGCAGCATCGGCTTTCATTTCTGCCCCGAATGCGGCTGCATCGCCTATTGGCGGTCCCTGAAGCCTGGCGAGGATGGCCGGCGCCGCGTCGGCGTCAATGTGCGCATGGCCGAGCCCGAGGCGGTGGCCGCCCTGCCGGTCAAGCATCTCGACGGGCTCGTGCACTGGAAGCACCTGCCGGGCGATGGCCGTTGCGTCGGGGACATGTGGTTCTAGCCCGGATTGAACGCCCGGGCATTCCCGCATAATTTCCGGGGCTGGGGTGTGGGACATGCGGCGGGGACCGACTCTTTTCCTGTTGGGCTGGGTGCTGGTCTTGGGCGGCGGCTTCCTTGCGCACCAGGTCCAGACTTCGGGCGGCATCCGCGTCGAGGACATACGTTTCAACGGCGCCCACGGCGTGGTGATGAGCGGGCTGCTCTATGTCCCGCCCGGCGCAACGGAGCAGTCGCCCGCGCCCGGCATTCTCGCCATTCACGGCTATATCAATTCGCGCGAGACCCAGGACGGCTTCGCCATCGCCCTGTCTCATGCGGGTTATGTGGTGCTGGCGCTCGACCAGACCGGTCACGGCTATAGCGGCGGCACGGTGGCGGCCAATGGCTATGGCGGGCCGGACGGTCTTACCTATCTGCGTCGATTGCCGATGGTGGACAAAGACAATGTCGGCCTGGAAGGCCATTCCATGGGCGGCTGGGCGGTCTTGGCCGCTGCCGCGGCCCAGCCCGACAGTTACAGGGCGATGGTGCTGGAGGGCTCGGCGACCGGGGTGAAGATCGGCCGCGGATTGGCCTCGCCCGAAGGCAATGCGCAATTCCCGCGCAACTTGGCGGTGGTCTATAGCCGCTATGACGAGTTCGCGCCCTTGATGTGGGAAGTGCCCAAGGCGCGCGATGTGGGCCGTAGCGCCAAATTGATGGCACTGTTCGCCAGCCATAGCGAGGTGATGCCGGGACGCCTTCATGGCGCCATCGCCGACGGCACGGCGCGCATTCTCTATGCGCCCGTCACCACCCACCCGGGGGACCATCTTTCGCGTGAAGCGATCGGCGATGCGGTGGCGTGGTTCGGCTCGACGCTGAAGGGCGGCCGCCCGGTCGGCGGGCCGTCCTGGCCGTGGAAGGAGACCGGCACGGCCATCGCCTTCCTGGGCTTCGTGCCGCTGATATTGGGTGCGTTCGCGCTTCTTCTCGCGCTGCCTTTTTTCCGGGCCCTGGCGGCGAGACCTGAGCCGAAGGCGGAGCACCGCGACCGGGGCTGGTGGCTGCGCCTGGCGGCGATGGCCCTGATCCCCGCCGTCACCTTTTATCCCTTCATGTATCTGGGCGGCATTGTGTTGCCGCCATCGCGGATATTTCCGCAATCCATCACCAATCAATTGATGATCTGGGCACTGCTCAACGCGGCGATCACCCTGGCATGGGGCTGGCGAAGCAAGAGCTTGGAATTCCGCGAGAGGGCTCCCTGGGGTCCTGCGGTCTCAATCGCCATTCTCGCCATCGCGGCTGGTTATGCCGCACTGCTTGTCAGCGATGTCCTGTTCAAGGTGGATTTCCGCTTCTGGGTGGTGGCGTTGAAGCTGCTCGGTCCGCGCCAATTCGTTTGGGCCTCGGCCTATCTCGTCCCGTTCGTCCTTAGCTATATGGCCGGATTTGGCGCGTTGAACGGGTTGATGGTGAACGGTGACAGGGCGGGCGACCAATATTTGACCGCACTGGTGGCGATGGCGGGCGGATTCCTGCTCTTCCTGGTCGCGGAATATGCGCCCCTGTTCCTCGCCGGCGCGCTGCCCATTCCGCAGGAAGCGCTCAATGCCATCATTTCGATTCAGTTCCTGCCGCTCTTGGTTATCCTGGCCTTTATCGCGGTCTTCACTTGGCGGCGCACCAACTCCGCTCTGCCGGGCGCCTTGATGTCAGGCATTTTCCTCACCTGGTACATCGTCGCCGGCACGGCCGTTCAGTTTGCAAATTGACGATCAATAATCGTCCGGCGCGCCCATCGCATCCCTTGTTGCGAATGGATGGTCTCGGCCACGGTATTGTGCTGGCCTTCATGCCGATCGCGCGGCCATTGCTGGCGTCCATCTACGCCTCAGGGGCACAAGCCGGTTGTTTGGCAAGTCAGGCGCCGGGCGCTTGTTTCATCGTATCAGGGTGGCGTGGCGATCGGCAGGAACACGTCAAAGCGGGTCCCCTCGGCCAGCTTGCTTTCGACGCGGATATGGCCGCCATGGGATGTCACGATCCCCTTGACCACCGAGAGGCCCAGGCCGGTGCCCGCGCCTTTGGTGGTGAAGAAAGGCTCGAAGATCCGGGCTTTGACCTTGTCCGTCATGCCGCAACCGGTATCGGCCACCGAGATGCGGACAAAGCGCTTGCCCGCTTCGCCGCCAAAATCCTCACCGCTTGCTTCGGCGGTCGAAAGATCGATCCGGCCGGGACCCTCGCCGATTGCCTGGGCCGCATTGAAGAAGAGATTGAACAACACCTGGCGCAGTTGGCCGGGATAGCCCTTACCCGGCGCGGTGCGGGCCAGATTCTCGCGGATATCGATGCGGGTGGCGATGCTGGCCCGGATCAGCTTGAGCGATTGCTCGAGGAACGGCACGATTTCGATGGCTTCCCGCACCGGCGCTTCGTGGCTCGCAAGCGCCAGCACTTGCGCCACCAGCTCGCCCGCGTTCAGGCCGGCTTCCTTAATCAACTCGGCGCGCAGCCGGTTGGGATCTCGATCGTCCATCGCCTGGACCAGCAGGCCCGAGGTGGCGACCAGCGATGCCAGCGTGTTGTTCAAATCATGCGCGATGCCGCTGGTGATGGTGCCCACCGCATCCAGGCGCTGGGCGCGATACAATTGGCTTTGCAGCGCCTTGTTGTCGTGCTGGGCCATGCGCAATTCGGTCACGTCCTGGACCGTCGCGACAATCCCGGTGATGTTGCCCGCTTCGTCCGTGACCGCCGCGGCGATGCGCCGGAGCGTGCGTTCGGCCCCGTCCGGCCGCGTGATCCGGTATTCGGCAATCGTTTCGGGAGCCTTGCCCTGACGGGCGCGCGGCACATTGGCGTAAAGATTGTCCCAGTCGTCGGGATGCACCAAATTGCCAAGGCTCTCGGCGGACGGCGTGAAAGTCTCGCGATCCACGCCATAGATGCGAAACGTCTCGTCCGACCAGTCCCACCTGCCGGTCTTGAAGTCCACGGCCGCGCTGCCGATGGAGGCGATGCTTTGCGCCAGCGCAAGGTGCAGCTTGCTCTGGCGGAGCTCCTGGTCCGCCTCTCTTTGTTCGGTGATGTCCGTAAAGATAGCGTAGGAGGCGCCGGGCTCGGCCTTTCCATGTTCGTAGATGGGGCATGCATCCACCGAGAACCAGCGCCGCTCCTTCAAGACGGGGTTGAACACGCCCATCACGGAATTTTGCACCTTGGCGGCGGTGCGGATCGCCACCGCCCAGGGATATTGCGCGGCCTGCAGGGGCCGCCTGTCGTCGCCCAGCACGCAGATCTCCGTATCGCCGTGCGGCGGATCGATCAGGTCGAGAAAGGGCCGGCCCAGAAGGGACAGAACCGCTACATTGGCGCTGATGATGCTGCCGTCCCGGTCGAGGAAGACAATGCCCCGGTTGAGGGTCTTGTAGAGCGTCTCCAAATGCCGGATGGGGATCGTGTGGGACATCGGTCGAGCGGCAACCTCGCATCAGATTGGCGCCCAGCGCATGCGGAGCCCGCGCACGCTTATATCCGATGATTCGGCTTCCTGAAGGCGAAAAAGCGGCGGCCTGTCGCATTTGCCGCCACGGAATCGGGAATCAGCGTCCCGAAGAAGCCGTCGCCTTCTCGATCTGCACGAAAGCGATCTTGTTCACACCGCTCTCGGCCAGCCATAGATTGCCGTCTTGCGTGTGGACCATGTTGCGCACCACGCCGCCGCCCGAGGGGATCGTCCAGGTCTGGAATTTCTGCGTGCCGGTGTCGAAGCGCACCAGCGTGTTGGGCCTGGTGTTGGATTCGCTGTACCAGATCACGTCGCCGATGGCCGTGGTTCCATAGGGCTGGGATTTGGGTCCGCCCGGCGAGGGGAATTCGCTGATCGCCCCGGTCTTGGGGTCGAGCCGGCCCAAGAAGCCGCGGGCATAATCGGTGTACCAGATCACGT
This sequence comes from uncultured Alphaproteobacteria bacterium, assembly GCA_963766265.1. GTDB lineage: Bacteria > Pseudomonadota > Alphaproteobacteria > Micropepsales > Micropepsaceae > Rhizomicrobium. The sequence continues at coordinate 450,368 of CAVXYX010000004.1, read as the reverse complement.
CGTCCGGCGTGATGGCGACGCGGCGCGGCCGCGAATCCGCATGCGGCAGCACATATTCATGGATCGCCAGGGTATCGGGATCAATGCGCCCCACCTTGTTGCTGCCGAATTCCACGAAGAAGGGGGCGCCGTGGGAATCGATCACCATGCCATAGGGGTTGGAGCGCGGCGTGGGCGATGGCGTCAGCCTGACCTCGCCCGTCCTGGGGTCGAGCCGTCCCACGAAATTGCCGCCCTGCACCGTGAAATAGATATTGCCATTGGGCGCGAGCAGCAGCGTGTGGGGATCCTTGGCCTTGGCATCCGGCATGGGATATTGGGTGACCTTGCCGGTCCTGGGGTCGAGCTTGCCGATATAGCCGCCGAAATTCGCCGTGTACCAGACATTGCCGTCATGGTCGGGGATCAGCCCGTGCGGACCCGAATTGTCGGGCAGATGGAATTCCTTGAATTGCTGGGTCCTGGGATCGAAGCGGCCCAGCACATTGGCCATCTGGCCGCTGTACCAGACCATGCCGTCAGGCGCGACCATCGGATCGTGCGGGCGTGAGCCGGGCGTGGGCACATCCCATTCCTTGAATGAGACCTGGACGGAACCCGGCACGACCTGCGCAGAGGGCGCGGCCTTCTCGGGGAAATTCCTGGCGAGGTAATCCACCAACCGGGGAAGCTGATTGGCGGGCACCTGGGCGCCCACATTCACCATCATGTGCACCACGGTGTTCCATTCGGCTTTGCTGTGACCGGAATTGGTCACCATGGAGAGCGCGTGGCAGGCCGAGCAGGCATTCTGCACGGTGTCTTTTTCCGGGCCGTCCGGCAGCGCCGCGTTCTGCGCGCGCGCCGGCATGCCGAGGAAAAGCAAGGCGGCGGAAACAAGAAGGGTTTTGTGCAGCATAGCGATCCACCCCGTGGTTCAAGAGGCGCACAACTGCGTCGGATGTCTCAAGCCTACGCCAACGGCCTCCACAAGGCGAGGTCCTACCGCTTCGCAACTCGGGCGAAACATGCTTTGAATGTCTTCGGGAACGGAGGGGCGCATGCGGATTGGAACTGCGATTTTTTGCCTGGCGTTGATGGCGGCTGGCGGCGCGGCGGCCGCGCCTTTAGGCCATCCGCAAGCCGAAACCCAAGCCCTGGATCTTGCCAAGAAAGCCATCGCGCTGCGCTCGGTGGCGGGACCGGGCAACCAGACGCCCCAGGTCGCCGCCTTATATAAGGACGCGCTGGTCAAGGGCGGCTTCGCCGCCGCTGACATCGCCATCACGCCGGTGGACGACACCGCCTATCTGATCGCGCGCTGGCCGGGCAGCGATCCGAGCCTCAAGCCGCTGGTGATTTCGGGTCATATGGATGTGGTGGAGGCCAAGCCCGCCGACTGGAAGCGCGATCCCTTCACCCCGGTGGTGGAGAATGGCTATCTGTTCGGGCGCGGCGCCACCGACATGAAGCTGGACGGCACCATCGCCATCGCCGTCCCTGATCGAGCTGAAGCGGGAAGGCTACAAGCCCCGCCGCAGCATCGTCACTCGAATTCTCCGGCGACGAGGAAACCGACATGAAGACCAGCGGCATCATCGCCGAGAAGCTGGCCAACGCCGAGCTGGTGCTCAACATCGATGGCGGCGGCGGCGTGCTGGACGAAAAGACCGGCAAGCCGGAATATTTCACCTGGCAAGGCGCGGAAAAGACCTATGCCGATTTCCAGCTCACCGTCACCAATCCAGGCGGCCATTCGTCGGAGCCGCGCAAGGACAACGCCATCAACCAGCTGGCGGCGGCGCTGGTCCGGATCGGCAATTACCGCTTCACGCCCGAGCTCAATCCCCTCACCCGCGCCTATTTCGCGGAAGCGGCGAAATACAAGGATGCCAAGACCGGCGCGGCAATGCGGGCTTTCGCGGCCAACCCCGCCGACAAGGCTGCGATCGAAACGTTGGCCGCCAATCCCGCCATGGTGGGCAAGATCGGCACCACCTGCGTCGCCACCATGATCAATGGCGGCCATGCGCTGAACGCCCTGCCCCAGCGCGCCGAAGCCAACATCAATTGCCGCATCTTTCCCGGCCACAGCCCCGCAGCGATCATGGCGGAACTTGAGAAGGTCGCTGCCGAACCCGCGGTGCAATTCAAGGATGTGACCCAGGGCTCGGTGCGCCAACGACGCCTCGCCCATGCGGCCGGACTTCGTGGCGGCGGTGACCAAAGCGATCGGCTCGGTCTATCCCGGCACGCCGGTCCTTCCCGGCATGGCCTCAGGCGCCAGCGACAGCATGTGGTTTCGCTATCATCATGTGCCCAGCTATGGCGCCAGCCCGGTCTTCATCAAGGAGTCCGACGATTTCAGCCACGGCCTGAACGAGCGCACGCCGATTGCCAATATCCCACCCGCGATTGACTATTATCTCTCCGTCGTGAGCGACCTGTCGAAATAGCTCAGGGCGCGTGGGCGAGAAGTCCCTGCTCGACCAGCACCGGCGGATGGCGATGACGGGTCGCCTGTTCATAGCCATAAGCCAGGCCCAACAGGTCGCCGTCGCGCCAGGGGCGGCCCGAGAACTCCAAGCCATACGGCAGGCCGCCGGCATAATAACCGCCCACCACCACCACGGCAGGCACGCCCAGCATGTTCACCCAGCCCGTGTCGGAGTGAGGCCCGCCGCTGAGCTTGCCGTCCTGGGGCATGGTGTCGTCGGGCGGCGGCATCTGGATGGGCGGATAGACATAAGCGTCGAGCTTCAGCCGATCCATCGTCTCCAGATACATCGCCAGGGCGCGGCGGCGGGGCGCGTAATAATTTGCGTCCGCCGCCGGATCGCTCTCGATCTCGCGCTGGGCGATGGTGACGCCGCCGATATGGCTGTTGGATTCGCCTTCGCCGATCGGGTTGGGGAGGATGGGCTGACCCGTCACCCGCTCATAATCCGCGATCGAGCGGTATTGCGTCGGCCCATAGTCGCGCAGGAAATGTTCCATCCCCTCGCGCACATAGGGATAGGTGGCGATGCGACCGGCAATCTTGGCGAATTCGTCCGGCAGCACGCTGTCGTCCATCACGATGGTGGCGCCGGCCGCGCGCAATTCGTCCAGGTCCTTCATAAAGCCGGCCCGCGTCCTGGGATCGAGCGGCAGCACTTCGTCGGCCTGGCGCTTGTCCGCCGCCCACTCCGGCACCGATGCCGGGGTGCCGTGGAACGGCGTGCCGGTGCCTTTCAGCACAAAGGCCGGCACGCCGATGCGCTTGCCCTTGAGGCTGCCCGCTTTGAGATAGTCCGTATAAGGACCATTTTGCGCGTCGCCCGGCGCCTGGTCCAGCGGCGGGTCGGCCTTGTCCTTGCCCGCCATCACCGACAGCGCGATGGCGGCATCGGTGACGTCGCGGGCGATGGGGCCGGTACTGTCCAGCATCCAGTCCAGCGGCGCGATCCCGGCGATCGGGACCAAACCGCGGGTGGGAAACACGCCCACCAGCGCGCTGGTCGCGACCGGCATGCGGATCGAGTTGGCGGTGTCGGTGCCGGTGCCCAGGAGCGCCATGTTGGCGGAAACCGACGTCACCGTCCCGCTGGACGAGCCGCCGGGCGAGAAGCGCACATCATAGGCATCGCCGGTGCGGCCGAAGGAGCTGGAGCGGCTTTCATCGGAATTGGCGAAATCGGGCATGTTGGTGTGGCCGATGATGATCGCACCCGCCGCCTTGAGCTTCGCCACCACCGGCGCATCCTTGGGGGCGATCAGCTGGTGGCCTTGCATGGTGAAACCGGCCCAGCCGTCGGTCGTGATTTCACCGGCGATGCTGGTGTTGGCCTTGATCACGATGGGCACACCCCAAAGCGGACCATGAACGCCGCCCTTGTCGGCGTCTTCGCGCTGGGCATCGGCCAGCGCCTGCTTGTCCATGCGCGTCTCGACCGCTTTGTAGATGCCGTCATAGCGGCTGATGCGCGCCAGGTACCAGTTCACCACTTGAGTCACAGTGTATTTACGATCGGCGTAAAGCTTATGAAGTTGAGGAACCGTGACCTCCATCAGGTCATTGTCCACTGCCGTGGACGGCGCAGCCGGCTGGGCGCGCAAAGGTGACGCAAGAAGGAAGGGAGCAAGTCCCGCCAAGACCAGAATGCGCGGATGAACCATCGCCTGCCCCGTTTCCCTGCAAAACCTTGTAGCAGATTTAAGCGGGGGGAGAAGGCTCCGCTATCGGCACGGTGAAATGAAAGATGGTGCCGGCCCCCGCATTGTTTTCCACCCAGATCGCGCCGCCATGCGCCACCACGATGGACTTGGCGATGCAGAGGCCCAGGCCCATGCCCTGCTCGCGGGTGGTGAAGAAGGACTCGAACAACAACGGCATGTGCTCGGGCGCGATGCCCTGGCCGCAATCCTTCACCCGCACCTCGACCATGCCGTTGCCGGACCATTCCGTGTCCAGAATCAATTCGCGCGCGCCGCCCGGCCCGTGATGGTCCATCGCGTCCATGCCGTTGACGGCGAGATTGAGCAAGACCTGCTCGATCTGGCCCCGGTCGGCGCATACGAGCGGCGCATGGCTGTCGAGCCGGATGCGCAGCTTGATATGGCGCTTCACGGCGTCGCCCCGGATCAACTGAGTGACGTCCCGCACCACATCGTTGATGTCCACCATCTGCTGGGGGGCGTCCTGCTTGCGCAGAAATCCCCTCACCCGGCTGATCACCGCATCCACGCGCAGCACATTGTCGTGGATATGGCCCACCACCGAGCGCAGCTCGTTGAGCAGCGGAGCGGTCGGCTCTGCCGGCGTTTGCGCGCCGCCGCGGCTGATCGCCGTTACAGGCTCGAGGATCCGGCGATCCGCATTGGCGATAATTCCATCCATCAGCGCCAGCCGCTCCGCCAGGAGTTCGGCGGTCTTGGCGTCCAGCAGGATCGCGCTCATCGGCTGGCGCATCTCATGGGCGATGGTGGCGGTCAACTCGCCCATCACCGCCAGGCGCTGGGAATGCACCAGGGCCCGGCTCAGCTCTTCCACCCGCTTGAGGTCGCTGACATCCAGCGCCGACCCGATATAACCGGAAAAAACGCCGCCGGAATCGTAGCGCGGCACGCCCCGTGACAGGATCCAGCGGTAATTTCCGTCATGGCGCTTGCAGCGGAATTCCGCCTCAAAGGGCTCTCTTGCATCGAAGGTGGCGGAATAATGCTCGAAAGTAGCTTTCGTGTCGTCGGGATGGATTGTGTCGATCCATCCGCGGCCCAATTCCTGTTCCAGGGTGCGGCCGGTGAAGTCCAGCCAACCTTGGTTGACGAATTCGCATAGCTTGTGGGGATCCGACATCCAGATCATCACCGGCGCGGTTTGCGCCAGCTTGCGGAACCGTTCCTCGCTTTCGCGCAACGAATTTTCCACCACCCGGCGCTGCTCCATGGCGAGCGCCAGCACCGAAAGAAGAATCGCTCGCAGCAGGAAGTAATTCTGCAGCGCGGTGGCGGTGCCATAGGCGGTGAGCCCGCGAAACGGCCCGCGGCCCGCCAATGCCGCTTCCATGGAGATCAACGCGGTCAGGAACACGCCGCCACTGATGCCCGCCATGCCAAAACGGATCGCCGCCCAGATCAGGAACGGCACCGGTGAATAAAATCGGACCGTAGCGTAGTAACTGCCCGCTTCCGTGTTGGCGGCGAGATAGCCGCTCACGACCAGGCCCGCGATCAGCGCCCCCACCTCGAACGCTTTCCTTGGATCGATTTTATGGCGCCACCAGGGCGGGTCGAACACCAGGTAAAGCAGGGCCGGGGTGGCGATGAGTTGATTCAGCGCGTTGCCGGTCATCCATTGTTCCCAGGCCCGCCAATAGTCGGAGCCGAACGTGGCGCTGCGAATGCCCGCGCCCACCGTCGCGGCGAGTGCCGGGATCGCAATCACCACCAGCAGGACATAGACCAGATAGTCCCGCATGCTCTGGAAACGGAACGGATTGGGAAGGAAATGACGCATCACCAGCGCCCCGGCCATCGCCTTAACTATGTCAATCGAGAACGACTCCAATGTGTAGACGAGCGGCCAGCCCAACGGGATTTGCAGCGCAAGCCGGATCGGCAGCGCCGTGAGGAAGATGATCCACCAATTGCGCGGCCGGGTCTTCAGCAGTGCGCAGAGGAATACCGAATCCGGAAACCAGAATGGCGAAGCAATGGATTTTCCGAACGACAGGCCAAAGCGATACGCAGCCGCGATCGCGACCACAAACAGGGCATACCAAAGCAGGTCCTGAACCCGACGCGACTGGACGGCGGCCATTCCGACAGCACCCCAAGACGTGACGCCATGTTATGTGCGGGGCAGCCTTGCGTAAAGCCGCGTGAAGGGTTTCCGATCAGGAACATTTCGCGCGCGATACGGACAAATACGGCGCCTTTCAGCGCCCGCTTGCCACCGGCGCTTGCGCCGGGCCTTCACTCCCCAATGGCAATGCGTAAAGCGCCGACGCCATCTCGCCCAACGCCTGGCCGCACATGTCGGACACGTCCTGGTCATCCTGGCGTTCGACGTTGTTCGCATAGAAGGCGAACGCCAGATGCCGCCCGTCCTGCGTGGTAGTGTAGCCCGCCAGCCCCTTGCCGGTGATCAGGCGCCGCCCATTGAGATAATCGCGCCCGCCATAGGTGCCGGTCTTGGCGAAGACATGGCCCGCGCCCGGCGAATCTTTCTGCGTGTCCACCAAGGTGCCGTCTTTGCCCAGGATGGGCAGGTCTTTCTGGAACATGGCGGCGTGGGGCGAATGCGCCATATAGGCTAGGTAACGAACCGCGAAATCAGGCGTGTAGAAAGCGACGCCCGCGCCGCCCGCGCCGTCGGATTGGGACGCGCCGGAAAGATCGAGACCGGCCTGCGTGAGAAACCCACGCTCCAGCTCGAAGCCTTTCTGGTCGACCTTGTCGGTGGCATGGCCCAACACCGCCCCCATCACATAGGGCATGGTCGAGGCATGGAGATTCTGGCTCACCTTCAAGGTGAGTTTCACGTCTTCCGACAAGGGCGCCGAGACATGCTCGGCCATGCGCATCTCGGTCCGATAGAATTTGCGCGTCGCCGCGGCGTCGGTGATCACATCCGGTTTGCCGGCCACTTTCACGCCGGAATCCTTCAGCGCCTGGGTGAGCAGCACGCCCGCGAATTGCGAGGGCTTGCGCACCGCATAGGCATAGACCACCGGGCCGCTCGCTTGGCCGATCGTGCCGGTAAGGATCAAAGTCTCGCTGTTGTTCTTGGCGTCGACATCGACCTTGCTCTCGACATGATCCTTATTGCCCTCCGCAGTGGTGATCTTGTTGACGATATGGACGTACGGCACCTGGGGCGTGACAGTGGTGAGCTTGGCGGGATCGCCGATTGCAGCGCCCGGCGCATAGATGATGTCGATGGCGTTGTCGTTCACCACCACGGGCGAGATGTATTCCCCGGTGCCCAGATCCTTCGCCCCTTCCGCGAACAGGCTCACATCGATCAGCACCCGGCCCTTGACGCGGGTGATCCCGGCCTCGGCCACCTTGCGGGCGAATTGATGCAGCACGATCGCGGGATCCTTGCCGATCAGGCGCGAATCCGCGCCGCCATAGGTGTGATCCTCATCCGCCCAGGCCAATGTTCCATCGAGCTGCAGGCGGTCGGACAGATTGGGGTCGCCGCTCCCCACCAGGATCAGGTCGCCATTGAGCGTGCCTTCGGCGTCGACCGTCCCCGTGCGGTAAAGCGCCGTGTGGAAGCGATAATCAGGACCCAGCAATGCGAGCGCGGTGCCCTCGGTGAACAATTTGGTGGTCGAGCCGGGCGTGAAGAGACGCTGCCCGTTCATCGCGAACACCACCTTGCCGGTGTCCAGGGAATAGACTTCCAGGCCGAACTCGCCATGGGCATAGACCGGCCGGCTGGTCACCTGATGCGCCGCATCGGTGAAGGTCCTGGGCGGTGCCTCGTCCTGCGCCAGCGCGGGCGCACCAAAGCCAAGCGCCAGGATCGCCGGAAGAAGGAATTTGATGTTCGTCATGTCCGCCCCGTTATGTTCTGATTTTATTTTGCCGCAAGCTCTGTCACGTCATCGATCAGATAGCCCACCACGATGGAACGGTCCTTGGCCTTGTAGGACAGCATGCGGTTGATGGTGATCGTCCCGCTCCTGAGGTCGAAATCGAAATAGCGGTCCTTGGCTTCCAGCGCCGGGCCGTAATCGATCACCCCGTCGCCGTGAAAGGCGAAGGGATAATATTCCTCGTCCTTGCCGGGCCGTCCCCAGATGCCGAACAGGGTGTGCTGACCCCGGATCCGCTCCTCGTCGTCCAGCACCGCATCCAGCGTTATGGGCTTCTCGCTCTCGGCATTGATGGGCAGGCAGGTGATCCGGACGGTGCGCATGCGATCCCGCGGCGAATGGGTGAATTGCCGGGAGATCATAAACATGGCATGACGGGAAAATCACGCAATGGGCAAGCTTTTGGGGGCATCATGGCGCTGAAAATTGTGGGCACGGGGCTGGGACGTACCGGCACCAAATCGCTGCAATCGGCCTTGAACATGCTGGGCGCCGGGCCCTGCCATCACATGGTGGAGGTTTTCGCCCATCCCGAAAGCGCCCAGCTTTGGATCGAGGCGGCCAAGGGCCGGCCCGACTGGGACGCGATCTTCGCCGGCTATCATGCGGTGGTGGACTATCCGGGTGCGCAATTCTGGCGCGAACTCGTCACGTATTACCCTCAGGCCAAGGTGCTGCATACGATCCGCGATCCGGACGAATGGTTCGAATCCACCCAGCTCACCATCTTCGCACCCGACAGCGCTGCCAAGCGCCGGGGACCGATGAGCGAATTCTTCGACATCATCGTCGCTGCTTTTGGCGACAATATCCACGACCGCGCCTTCATGACCGACTATTTCCGCAAACACACCCGCGACGTGGTGCGGACCATCCCGGCCGAGCGGCTGCTGGTCTATGAAGTGAGTCAGGGCTGGGGGCCTTTGTGCGAATTCCTGTGTGTGCCGGTGCCGGGCGAGCCATTCCCCGCGCAGAATTCCCGCGCGGAATTCATCGCCCGCCAGCAGCGCGCCAACTCGCAATAGCCGGTCCAGCGTCCCGCGTTGCCTAGCGTCCGGCGTTGCCCGGGCCGCCCACCGCCTGCAAGCGCGGCAGGCGGTCCAGAACCGACGGCAGCGCCGGAAACGGCGCATGCGGTTCGGCCTGGTACCAATAGGCCACGGAATAGTAATTGTCCGAGCGGGCATTGGCGTTGCCATGCTCGATGGTGGCCTTGATGGATTTCTCGAACGGAATCGGCTGATCGAGATGGAAGCGATAGACGCTGGAATGGCTGCCCGCCACTTCCTCGCCCACCACCGGCGCGCCATAAAGGTCGTATGAGAAGGCCTCGCCGCCGAAATCCCACGCCCCCAGGAAATAATCCTCGGTGCCGGTGCCGGCGATGGAAGGCGCCTTCTCGCCATCGATGAAGAACATGTCGTCGCCCTCGCCCCACCAATCGTCCTGGTTCTGGATCACCGACATGGTGACGCCCACGAACTGGCCATGGCCCTTGGCGTCCAGCCAGACATAGTTGTCGGCGCCGTCGAGGTTGGGTTTGTTGTCGATCTGCGGGTCGCCATTGCGCAGCCAATCGGTGGTCCAGCCATGGGCAGGCTGGGCCTGGCGGTATTGCGCATGGAAATAAAGCGTGCCCGCCGGCAGCGGCTTCGGATAGGTGCGATAGTCGATGTTGTAATAAAGATCGCCGATCGGCTGCTGGCCCTCATTGGTGACGGTGATGCGGGCGTGATGGGCGAACGGCATGGGGAAATAGCTGTTCAGGCTCTTGACGCTTCCCACCGACAGCATCTGGGAATGCCAGCTGTGATAGGTGCCGAGCCCCAGGCCGAAGAAATCGCCGATGGGCGCTTCCACGCTGGGAGAGGCCTCGCCGTCCCAATAGATGCGCAGCACGATGCGCTTCAAATGATAGATCTCATTGTCGGCGATGGTGAACCAGATGTGCGAGATGGTGCCGGGCCCGTCCGCGTCCAGCACGGTATAGGTGGCGCCGGGCGCCACTTTGCGCGAATCCGCATTGGCGCCCTTGGGATCGGCGCTGGAGGCGCGGTACGGCATGTAGGTCTGCTGTCTGGTGGGGTCAGGCTGCCAATAGGTGTCCTGGGCCTCGGCCGCACTCGCCGCCGTCACGCCAGCCGCCAACAAAATCGCCATTGCAAATCGCGTCATCTTCGTCTCCTCGAAATTCATTCGCCATCTACCGCACAGCGGAAACCCAGTGTGGCGGCGCGGTCCTTGGACGGCGCCATCAATAGATATTTGCCGTGCTGGTCGTTGCGATAGGCATCCGGAAAATACCAGAGCGAGCCCTGCGGCTGGTAATAGCTGCCGCCGCGCAGGATTCCCGAACGGGTATGCTCGTCCATATATTCGTCGGTCCATTGCCAGACATTGCCCACCAGGTCCATCACCCCGAACGGGCTGGCGCCACCCGGATGGGCCAAGGTGCCGTCCGGCCCGCGCAGGCTGCGCGCGGTGTTGGGCGCAGGCACGGCGTCGGCCTTCCACTCCGCCCCCCAGGGATAGGCGCGGCCATCCGAGCCTTGCGCCGCGTACTGCCATTCCCATTCATGCGGCAGGCGTTTTCCCGCCCAGGCCGCATAGGCGCGCGCGTCTTCCAACGACACCCAGGTCACCGGCTTCTCCGCCCAGCCATCGGGATAGGTGCCGTTCGTCCAGTCCTTGAGGAAATTGGCGGCATCCTTTGGCTGGTAGTGCGAGGCGTCCAGGAACGCCTTGAACTCGGCATTGGTGACATTGTGCTTGTCGATGAAGAAAGGCGCGATGGTCATCTGGTGGCGATGGAAACGCCGGGGCGAATTCTCCCACGGATAGGCGATATCGACGCCATCCTGGTCGCCGCCTTCCACTTCGATGCCCTGGACGCGAAAATCGAACGTGCCGCCGGGAATCGCCACCATGTCCTTGGGCGCGCTTTTGGCCGGCCTGGTCGCGGCGATCGCGGTCTGATGTTGCGGCAAGGGTGCCCAACTTTGCGAGAATTGCGCCAGCGGCTTCGCGGACAGCGCCTTCATCTTCGCCATCAGGCTGGCCATGGCCGCATCTGGCGCGCCGGAAGTCGCCAAAATGGCGCCATAGCCGCGACCTTCGACAGGGAAGGACAGAACCGCATTGTCGCCGTCGCGCTCGGGCTTGAGCTCTTCGCCGCGATAAAGATCGAAATAGCGCTCACCCGATTTGAACGGCACGCTCATCTGCCGGCCTTCGATCGGGTATTCATTGCGGTTCACCACCGTCCAGACGGTCTGCTCGCCCTGCGGCCAGCGGCTGGAGAAGATCCCGAAATTGCGCATGGGATAAAAGGGCTCCCACGCCTGGCTCACCAGGAAGGGAGCTGTGCCGCGCTCCAACGACGCGACGCGGCGCAGCGCCTCGGCATCGCGTGGCGTGAGGCCGTTCCAGAAGCCGAAGATATTCTCCCAGCTTTCGATGCCGATGCCGTTGAAGAAGGCGACCTGGAAGGCATCGGTCTTGTCGCGGCTCCAGCGTGTCGCCACCACGGGAATGTGGCGCGGCTCGATCCATTTGTAGCGGTCGATGGGCGGAGCGAATTGCTGATAGACCGACGGCGCTTCCTGCCACCAGGAGGAAAGATTCCACGCCACATCCTCGTCGCTTGGCCAAAGCTCGGTCTGGAACGCGACCGGGTGGCCGATCTTCTCGGCCGCCAGCGGGAAGGCCAGCGGCACGCCGTCCTGGGTGTCGCCGAACACGCCATCGGCATCCACGTCTTTCATCAACTGCGCCACCGCGTCGGGCCAGGGCTGGCCCGGATCACGCGTGCCCTCGTCCCACATATTGATGGGGAGATAGACCTTGACGCCGCGGCGGTGGAAATCCGCCACCATGCCGCGCACACCGGCAACGCCGCCCGGCATGGCCAGGATCATGTCGAGCTGGTTGCGGTTGTCGATGCCGAGATTGGGATAGGTGGGCCAGACCACGACATTGTCGATCCCGCCATAACGTTTTTCCAGATCGTCCAGATAGCGGTCCACCGTGTATTTGCCAGACGCCGGATCGAAGAAGCTGCGGTCCTCCACCATCATGGTGGGCTGGATGAAGCTCGATTGCGTCCAGCGCTGGGCGGGCGCGTCATAGCGCGCGCCGTCATAACCCACATAGATTTTGCGCTCGAAGCGCCAGTGGCGCAGCGAGGAGATGAAATCCTGGTGGCTGGTGGGTTCGCATTGGGCAAAGCCCACCAAATCCTGCATGGACAGGCATTTGGGGCCCGAGAATCATCCGCGAGTCGGTGGGAATGCGGGGGACGTAATTGTAATCGCGCTCGTCGGCAAAGGCCCGCGCCACGCCAGCGCAGGCCAGGAGCCCGCCCGCAACCCAATATATCCACCGCTTCATTCCGCCCCCTCAGGCTTAAACTATCAGTGCGGCTCGTGCTCTTTCAACTCGGCGGCAAAAGCGCGGATCGCGCCCGCCGGCACCGGCACGAGCTCACCGTCATGGCCATAGTCGCGCGCGCGCTTGAACGGCCGGTTGCTCGCGCCATTATACGAACAGATGAAATTCCATCGCCTTTTGTCGGATTTGTTGGCGCTGGAGCGGTGCAACAGATTGGCGTGGAACAGAATCGCGTCGCCCGGCTCGAGCGGCACCGCCACGGTCTCGAAGCGGGTGAGCGCCACCTCGACCCGCTCGCTGTGGGCCACATATTGCTCGTTCTTCCGCTCATGATCGAGCCGGCCCAGGAGATGGGAGCCGCGCATCACTTCGAGGCAGCCATTCTCCTCGGTATTGCGGTCCACCGCGATGGAGCAGCTCGTCATGTCGGGCATCAGGCAGCCATTATGGTACCAATAGCCATAGTCCTGATGCCATTCCCACGCGCCGCCTTCGCGCGCGTCCTTGAGGATCATCTTGGCGCTGTAGAGATAGACCTCCTCGCCGACCACTTTTTCGGCGGCGCGCACCACCCGCTCGTTGCGCGAGAACATGCCATAGATATCGTCGCCGGCATGACCCCACATTTTCAGCGAAACCTTGTTGCCCTCGCGGTCCTGTTTGGTGAGCACTTGCGCGCTGGGCAAATCGCGCTCGGCGATCAGGCGCAGAACCGCGATCTCGTCGGCGTCGAACAAATGCGGGATCACCACATAGCCGTCGCGGCGATATTGCGAGAGCATCTTCTCGGAAAGAGCTACGGGCGCGAGCAGCGTGGGCATGACCAAATCCTTTCCTAAAACGCGCCGCTGACGGCGATCAGGCCCACCGCCGCCAGAAGCACCGCCAGCCCCCCGTTGAGCAGGGCGCGCGCCGTGCGCGGTGCGCCCTGCCATTCGCCCCGCCAAATCCCCACCAGATTGCCCACCAGGATCGACGAAGCGATGAAAAGCGGCCAGCCGACCACCGGCCCCAACGGACCCAACCGGCCCGCCCCCGTGCCATAGGCATAGAAACTGCCGATCCACAAAAGTCCCATCAGGGCGGTGAGATCGAGATTGCGGATGGTGTCGGCGCTCCACAACAGGCTGATATTTCTCTCGCGCGCCATCCGGTAGAAACAATAGGCGGCGTTGACGGAAAACCCCGCGGTAAAGAACAGCGCCCACACCGCATTGGCGGCAAGGCCCGGCGCCACGCCGCGGGCGACCGCCGTGGCGATCACCTGGCCGGCGAACGCCATGCCGATATTGGGCAGGCTGGAAAGAATACCCGCGGCCACCGCGATGACGATGCCGCCGGCCAGGCTTCCGCGCGCCGACGGTCCCGTTCCCCCCTTGGCCGCGCCCGCCCGCGAGCACAACAGGATGCCGATCACCACCACCAGCATCCCGCCCAGGATCAGCCCGCCTTTGAACGAGGCCAGGGTCCCGGGGAAGAACACCAGGAGCGGCACCAGCGCCCCCAGCGCCGCGATCAATCCCATGATGATGGGATAACCCAGCGCCAACCCCAGCCGCGCCATCCCAAGCCCGAACAGCACCGCGCCCAGGCCCCAGCCAAGGCCGAACAGGACAAGGCGCACCAGCTCGCCCATCGGAGCGAGGCGATAGATGCTCAAGATTTGCGGGATGGTGATGGCGGTGAAAATCCAGTTGAACAGGATCATTCCGAAAAAGGAAAAAGCCAGCCAATTCTGTTCCCACCGCCAGCCGCGGGTGTGATCCATGGGAAGCAGGAACACGCCTTGGAAAATTCCCGCCGCCAGCACCAACGAAAGGCCCACAATCGTTCCGTTCATGCCCGCCCCCGCTCGGCCGCCGCCCGCACTTCGCCCAGGCGCGCCTCGACTTGGACGCGGTGCGGGTAGGACGGAATGGTTTCGCGTTTTTCGGTCGAGAGCGACGCCGCAGTGATCCCCAAGCAGATCGCGTCCGCGACGGGTGCGCCCCGCGCCAGGCCGGCCGCCAATCCGGCGTTGAAGGCATCGCCCGCGCCCACCACATCGATCGCGTTCACCTTCAGCGCGGGGATGCGGCGGCGTCCCTCGCGTGAGGTCCAAAGCACGCCGCCTTCGCCCAAAGTGATGATCACATGCGGCGCGCCCAGGTCGAGCAGGCGGTCGGCCAGCACTTCGTCGGGAATGGGATCGTCGGGGGCAAGACCCAGGCAAACCCGGGCTTCGCTTTCATTGGGGGTGACGGCGAAGAAGGCGCTCAAATCCTCGCGGCGCAAATCCAAAGCCGGGGCGGGGTTGAGGATCGCCATGCCGCCTTGCCGCTGGGCCAGCTCGGCGGCGGCGCGTGCGGCCTCCAGCGAAATTTCCAGCGGCGAGATCACCACATCGCCCGGAGCAATGAAGCGCGCTTCGATGTCCGATGGCTGAAGCTCGCCATTGGCGCCCTTGTCGATCACGATGGCGTTGGTCCCCTTGGCCGAGAAGAGAATGATGCCCGTGGCGGTGGGGCTGGTCTCCGAGACCATCAGGCCCGAGGCCCCCACATTCTCGTCGCGCAGCAATTCCTGGAACGCCTGGCCATGGGCATCGCGCCCGATCTTGCCGACGAAATGGGTCTCCACTCCCAATCGCGCCGCCGCCACCGCCATGTTGGAGCCCTTGCCGCCATGGGTGGTGTGGAAATTCCGCCCCATCACCGTTTCGCCTTCGACCGGAAGGCGGTCCATGTCCATCACCAGGGCGACGATATAGCTGCCGACAATGATCACGCGGCTCATATGTCTTATTCTCTCCAGCGTCGTTCAGGGTATTGCGCGCAATCCTGCTGGAACCATGCACTATCCTCGCCACGAATATGTACTATACTATCGTGATGCTCGCACCGCGCGTCTTCACCTCTCATTTCCACACGCCCAGCGAATTGAGCCAGCGCCTGTTTCATACCGTGCTCAGGGCCGGCCATCTCGAGACCACGCCGGATTACGCCGTCGAACGCTTGACCTATCCCGGGCACGATCTGCTGCTGTGCTTGCGGGGGCGCGGCTTCGTGCGCGCCGGCGGCAAGGTTTTCCCGGCCACGGCCGGACAGCTGGCCTGGATCGATTGCCGCCTGCCGCACGGCCATTGGCCCGATCCGCACGCGCCCTGGGAGCTTTTCTGGTTGCGCGCCCACGGTCCGCAGACGCGCGCCTGCGCCGCCGCCCTCAAAGCGGGCGAACAGCCTTTGTTCGATCTGCGCGACCCGAAGAACGCGGCGGCGATATTCGAACGCATCTTCACGCTCTTGGCCGAACGGCCTTTGGCGCTGGACGCCGCACTTCATGCCGCCATGGCGAGCCTGATCGCCCTTCTGTTCGAGACGCGGCTTGCCGCTCCCGATCGTCCCGAACCGGAGGGCAGCGATCTCAAGCTTCGCGCCGTGCTGGACCGCATGCGCCGCGACTATCGCCGCGCCTGGCGGGTCGAGGAATTGGCGGGTCTGGCCGGACTGAGCCAGCCGCATTTCTTCCGCCGCTTCCGCAAGGCCACCGGCGCGACCCCGCTCGACTGGCTGCGCCGCGAGCGCATCAACGAAGCCAAAAGGCGGCTGTCGCAGAGCCGCGATCCCATCCGCGCCATCGCCGAGGAATTGGGCTATGGCGACCAATTTTATTTTAGCCGGGATTTCAAGAAGCTGGCGGGACTTTCGCCCCGCCACTACCGGCGCCAGGAAATCGAGCGGCGCTATTGAAGCACGCGGCGGAGCCATCGTAGCGTCAGCCGATGGCCCCGCTTCTTCTTGCCCAGGACATCCATAAGCATTTTGGCGGCATCGCCGCCTTGAGCGCGGCGCGCTTCGAAATCGCCCCAGGCGAAGTCCATGCCCTGATGGGCGAGAATGGCGCGGGCAAAAGCACCTTGGCGCGCATCTGCGCCGGCTCGCACCGGCCCGACAGCGGGCGGATCGCCATCGAGGGGCGCGACGCCGTCCTGGACGATCCCCTCGCGGCCCAGAAATTGGGGATCGCCATCATCTATCAGGAACTGGATCTCTTTCCCCATCTCAGCGTGGGCGAGAATCTGGTGATCGGCAATCTCGCCTTCGCCGAAGGGAAGCTAGTGCGCCCCAAGGCGATCGAGGAATTCTGCCGCCCCTACCTCGCCCAGGTGGGCCTTGAGGTGAACTGCGCGGCGTGGGTGTCTACGCTTTCCATCGCCCAGCAGCAATTGCTGGCGATCGCCCGCGCATTGTCCATGAATTGCCGGATTCTTTTCATGGACGAGCCCACCAGCGCCCTGTCCGAGGACGCCGCCGAGCGTTTGTTCGAGGTGATCGCCTTGCTCAAGGCCAGGGGCGTGGCGATCGTCTATGTCTCACACAAGATGGACGAGATTTTTCGCCTCTGCGACCGGGTCACTGTACTGCGCGACGGCAAGACCGTCGGCATCCGCATCACCGCCGAAACCGACCGCGCCGAGCTGATCCGCATGATGGTTGGCCGCGACCTGGATAGCGCGGAGCGTTCCGCCAACGCCGCGACGCGCACGGTGACGCTGTCGGTCACGAACCTCACCACCCGCAAGCTCAAGAATGTTTCCTTCGAACTCCATCAAGGCGAAATCCTGGGGATCGCCGGCCTGGTCGGCGCCGGCCGCAGCGAATTGGGTGCGGCGCTGTTGGGGCTCGATTCCATCCATCACGGCGGCATCACTCTCAAGGGGCGCGAATTCCGCCCCGCAGGCCCTTCCCAAGCGCACCGCCTTGGCGTGGGCCTGGTGCCGGAAGACCGCAAGCAGCAAGGCCTGATGCTGCATATGAGCGTGAAAGAGAACGCCACCTTGTCGGTGCTGAAGCGGATAAGCCGGTGGGGGTTTTTGCGCGCCGGCGAGGAGAAAAAACTGTTCGGTCCCGCGGCCCAGCGCCTGCGCCTCAAGGCTGCCTCGCCGGACCTGGCGGTGGGAAATCTCAGCGGCGGCAACCAGCAGAAGGCGCTGCTGGCGCCGGGCGATCTTCGCCGACCCCGACGTGCTGTTCCTGGACGATCCCGCCCGCGGCATCGATGTGGCGGCCAAGGAAGACATCTATCGCCTGATCCACGAACTGGCGGCGTCGGGCAAGAGCATCCTGCTCGCCAGTTCCGAGCTTCCCGAATTGATGCGCTGCTCCGACCGCATCCTGGTGCTCAAGGAAGGCCGCGTCACCGGCATGTTCGCCGCCGCAGGCCGCCACCCAGGAAGCGATCATGGCCGCCGCCACACAACCATTCGCGCAAGCAAGCTGATGCCGGTGCGGATGAAGGATATCGCGCGCGACCTGGGCATCTCGCCCATGGCGGTGTCCAAAGCGCTGCGCGACCACAAGGACATCGGCGAGGACGACCAAAGAGCGCGTGCGGAAGCGCGCCGCCGAACTCAATTACCGCATGGATTGGGTGGCGCGCAGCATGGTGACGGGCCGCACCTATCTGGTGGGCCTGGTGGTGCCGGACCTGATGCAATCCTTTTTCGCCGAGATCGCCACCGCGCTCACTGCGGCGCTGGCGCCCTCCGGCTATCATCTGGTGATCGCTCATTCGAACGAGAATGCCGAGGACGAAGCCGCCAATATCGAGCTCCTGGTCTCACGCAAAGTGGATGGGCTGATCATCGCCTCGGCCCAGCGCGACGCCGCGCGCCTTCAAGGATGTGAAAACGCCCTATGCCTGATCGACCGGCAGGTGCCGGGCCTCAAGGCCAATTTCGTGGGCACGCGGAACGAGGATATCGGCTTTCTCGCCACCAGCCATCTGATCGAACAGGGCTGCACGCGGATCGCCCATCTCAAAGGACCACTGCTTTCCACCGCCGAAGGGCGGCTCGAGGGTATCGCCGCGCCTTGAAGAAGCATGGCCTGAGTGCACCTGATCGAGGAAGCCGGCCATGACGATGCCAGCGGCTATCAGGCGATGAAGCGGCTCTTGACGGAAAAAGCCCGACGGCATCTTCTGCTTCAACGATCCGGTGGCGGCGGGCGCGATGCGCGCCATCCTGGAAGCGCGGCTTTCCATCCCCGGCGATATCGCCATCGATCGGCGCCGCGCAACATGCATTATGCCGACATGTTCCGCATCCCGCTCTCCACCGTGGACCAGGACACGCGCGCCCTGGGCGAGGAGGCGGCACGACTGCTTCTGGCCGGAATGACGGCGGAGAAAGCGCCGGCCTCGCGCGACGTGATCCTGCCGCCCCGGCTGATCGTGCGGGCCTCCAGCCGGCGTCATTGACAGGCAGCGCGATTGACAAGGAGCGCCGCCGGGGTTGCTATATCGCCATCGCTATATCGATAAAGTAACAGGGAACAACCATGTCCGCCTGGGGGCTGACCATCGAGCGCGCAAGCCGATCACGGCTGTTCCAGGTCCCCAGCCTGATCGCCCTGGTGGCGCTGGTGATCCTGGCGGCGCTGGTCAGCCCGACGGCCTCCGGACGGCCCGCGCATCTTTTTCGAGATCGGCAATCTCACCGACATCCTGCGGCAGGTCTCGCTGATCGGGATCATCTCGCTGGGGATGACCCTGGTGATCCTGACGGGCGGCATCGATCTCACCGTGGGCAGCGTGCTGGCGCTGTCGACGGCGCTGGTGGCGAGCGTGCTGACGCAATGGCTGGGCGCCGGGCGCGCCCGCGCTGCACATTTTGCTGGCCATCGCCATCGCCGTCCTGGCGTGCGGCTTGGTGGGCGCGCTCAACGGTCTGGTCGTGGCGCGGCTTCAGGTCCAGCCCTTCATCGTCACGCTGGCGTCGATGATCGGCATTCGGGGCCTCGCCAAATGGTTCACCGCCAACGAGAATATCGATATCGGCTTCGGCAAGGATGTGGCCGCGCAATTCGCCGAGCATTTTCCGCGACAAGGCGGTCGTGA
Source organism: uncultured Alphaproteobacteria bacterium (assembly GCA_963766265.1). Classification (GTDB taxonomy): domain Bacteria; phylum Pseudomonadota; class Alphaproteobacteria; order Micropepsales; family Micropepsaceae; genus Rhizomicrobium. The sequence continues at coordinate 431,031 of CAVXYX010000004.1, read as the reverse complement.
TCGGCAGCTATATGGCCGCCGCTGCCCTGTTCTGGGTGCTTCTCTCCAAGACCGTGTTCGGCCGCCATGTCCGCGCCATCGGCGACAATCCCACCGCCTCGGTCTATGCCGGTCTTCCCATCCTGAAGACGCAATTGTGGGTCTATAGCCTCACCGGCCTGCTGGCCGGTTTTGCCGGCGTGCTCTATGCGGCGGAAAATCACCAGGGCAATCCCAATGCCGGTGTGGCCTATGAGCTGGACGCCATCGCCGCGGTGGTGATCGGCGGGACGCGGCTTTCGGGCGGACAAGGCACCATTACCGGCACCATCATCGGCACCCTGATCATCGGCGTGCTCACCAACATCCTGCAGCCTCAACGACATCGACAGCAATGTGGAAATGATGATCAAGGCAGTGATCATCGTGCTGGCGGTGGCCGTGCAGCGGATGAAAGCATGACAATGAAGCCGTGGAAATTCGTCGCGGCGGCGGCGGCCCTGGTGCTGGCGGGCTGCGGCGAGCATGGCGCCGGGCAGAAGCTGGTAGCCTTCTCCCAGGCCAACAATGCCGAGCCCTATCGCGCGGCGCAGAAAGCGCTGATGGAAAAGCTGTTCGGCGAGACGCCGGACGTGAAGCTGGTGAGCTCGGACGCCCAGCAGGACAACAGCAAGCAGATCGCCCAGATCGAGACCTTCATCCGCCAGAAGCCCGCCGTCCTGATCGTGGCGCCCAATGAGCGCGCGGCGCTCACTGCGGTGATGGGCAAGGCAATGGAAGCGGGCATTCCCATCATTTGCCTGGAGCGCGACATCGTCGAGCCCAACTACACCACCTATATCCGCATGGATAACCGCGCCATCGGCCGCATGGCGGGACAGTTCATTGTCGACCAGCTCACCAAGAAATACGGCGCACCCAAAGGCAATGTCGTATTCCTGCGCGGGCTTTTGGGCGTGGAAGCGGAAATCAACCGCGACGGCGGGGCGCGCGACGTGCTCAGCCGCTATCCCGATATTCATATCGTCGCCGACCCCGTCGCCAACTGGATCCAGGCCGAGGCTCAATGACCGCATGACCGAAGTGCTGCGCGTCCAGCCCAAGATCGATGTGGTCTATGGCCATAACGATCCCATGGCGATCGGCGCCTATCTCGCCGCCAAGGAGCTTGGTCGCGACAAGGAGATGATCTTCACCGGGGTGGACGGGCTGGGCGGACCCTCGGGCGGCATCAAGAAAGTGATGGATGGTGTCCTGTCCGCGACCTTCGTCTATCCGCTGGGCGTGAAGGAAGCGGTCGAGGTAAGCCAGAAGATCATGCGCGATGCCAATTACAAGCCGCCAAAGGTGGTCACGCTCGATTCGATCATGGTGACGCCGGACAACGCGGCCGATCTCTACAAGAAACTGACAGTGGCGGGCGAGTAAGGGAGCAAGTGATGGGCAAGACAATTTTCCTGGTCGCCAATGGGGACCTAAGGCCCTCCGCCAACCAGAAATGCTGGCCGGTGCAGGCCGAAGTGGAAGCGGCGGTGATGGGCGCCATCCGTGCCGAAGGCCATGAGGTCACCCGCGGCCATGACTATGACCCCGAGAAGAAGCATGGCTTCATCGACAGCCAGAAACGCGGCATCGAAGTCTTCCGCACCATTCCCGACTGACGCGCCTTTGGTGGTGGTCGAAGCGGTCTGGCAATATAGCCAGCATCTGATGCCGGGCCTGCTGCATCACAAGGGGCCCATCCTCACCGTCGCCAATTGGAGCGGGCAATGGCCGGGCCTGGTCGGGCTGCTCAATCTCAACGCGTCGTTGCGCAAGGCGGGCAAGGGGTTCGACACGCTATGGAGCGTGGATTTCACCGACCGTTTCTTCCTCGACGGCCTCAAGACCTGGCTCAAGGGCGGACCGGTCCATCATGACCGCAGCCATGTGCGGCCGGTGGCAAAATCTTCGCTGCCGGTGGAAAGCCAGAAGCTGGGCAAGGACCTCGCCGAGCGGCTCAAGCGCGACAAGGCGCTTCTGGGTGTGTTCGATGAAGGCTGCATGGGAATGTACAACGCCATCATCCCCGACGAATTGCTGGCGCCCATGGGCGTGTTCAAGGAACGGCTCAGTCAATCGGCGCTCTATGCCGAGATGCTGGCGACCTCGGACCAAGAGGCCCGTGCCGTTTATGATTGGCTGGTCAAGAAAGGCATGACTTTCAAATACGGGAACAACTGGGAGACCGACCTCACCGAGGCGCAAGTGCTGGAGCAGTGCAAGATGTATATCGCCACCTTGCGCATTGCCGACGCCTTCGGCTGCGACGTGGTGGGCATCCAGTATCAGCAGGGCCTGAAGGATCTCACGCCGGCATCCGATCTGGCCGAAGGCCTGCTCAACAATGTCGATCGCCCGCCGGTCAAGGACCGCCAGGGCAAGGTCCTGTACCCCGACGCGCCGCTGCCCCACTTCAACGAAGTGGATGAAGGCGTGGCGCTCGATGCCCTGGTCACCAACCGGGTGTGGACCGCGCTGGGGCTTTCGCCCGAGACCACCTTGCATGACGTGCGCTATGGCGAGGACTATGACGGCCGCTTCATCTGGACCTTGGAAATTTCCGGCTCGGTGCCGCCCGCGCATTTCGCGAAGGGCTATGCCGAAGCGGTCAGCGAGCGCCAGCCACCGATGTATTTCCGCCTGGGCGGCGGCACCATCAAGGGCATCAGCAAGCCGGGCGCCGTGGTCTGGAGCCGGGTCTATATCGAGGCGGGGAAGTCTGAAAGTGGACATGGGCCTGGCGGAATCGGTGGCGCTGCCGATGGAAGAGACCGAACGGCGCTGGTCCATCACCACCCCGCAATGGCCGATGATGCACACGCTGTTTCCCGGCATCAGCCGCGACCAGTTCATGGCCCAGCATTGCTCCAACCACATCCAGGTGGCGTATGCGCCCGACAAGGCCAGCGCCGCCAAGGCGCTCACCGCCAAGGCGGCGATGTTCGCCGAGATGGGCCTGGCGCTGAATTTCTGCGGCCAAGTCGAAATCTGACAAAGCAGGGGCGTTCATGACCGAAAACTCGATCGCAGAGGCTTCATTCACGGTGCGGCGCACCATCGGTGCCTTGGCGGCGACGCCCGCGTCGGCGCAACCCAAAGGCAAGGAAACCAAGACGCCGGGCCTCACCACCGACATGCTGAAGCAGGCGCGCCCGCCTTTCCGGGTGGGCTTCCAGCATGTCTTCGATCCATCGGCGGGCGAGAAGGAGCCCTGGTACATCAACGATCACTGTTTCATTCAGGCGGGCGACGGCACCTGGCATCTCTTCGGCATCACCCATCAGGAGCCCGCCAATCCCGACAAGGAATCCTTCTTCCTGCACGCCACCGCGCAGGATGTGAAAGGTCCCTGGACCAAACAGGCGCCGGTGATGCAGGCCGACGTCAAGTTTGGCGAGTCGGTGGTGTGGGCGCCCCATGTCGTGGCGCAAGACGGCAAATATTGGATGTTCTATTGCGCGGGCGGCAAGAGCCACGAGCAATTCCACATCCACATGGCGACCTCGTCCGATTTGGTGAACTGGACGCGCCATCCCGCCAATCCCATGGTGGTGGACGGCTATGACGCGCGCGATCCCATGGTGGCGCGCGTCGGCGATCAATGGGTGCTCTATTATTGCGCCACCGAGACGCCGCAGGGCGGCCACCATGTGGTGAAGGCGGTGACCAGTCCCGACCTGATCCACTGGTGCCATCCGCCGCATCGTCTTCCGCTCGCCGGAGACAGGCACGTTCGGCGGCCCCACCGAGTCGCCGTTCATGGTGGCGCGAAACGGCAAATATTATCTCTTCGTCTGCACCAACGCGCCCTACAATACCAGCGCCGCCTATATGAGCGACGATCCATTCCATTTCGACATCGCGAACACCGCGATGACCTTCCCCGCCCATGGCGCGGAAGTGGTGCATGCGGGCGAGCGCTGGTACGTCTCCAGCTGCGGCTGGGAGCAAGGCGGCCTTTATCTCGCCGATCTCAACTGGGACGACAAGGCTTGACCATCGTCGCGGGCGTCGATTTCGGCACCGAGAGCGTGCGGGTCTCGATCCTGCACAGCGAACAGGGGCGGCTGGGCTTCGGCATCGGCGCGTATCCGGTGCTGCGCCAGCGCGACGATGCCGATTTCGCCGCCCAGCGCCATGAGGATCATTGCCGCGCGCTGGAAACCGCGTTCGCCGCTGCGCTGGGCGCTGCAAAGATCAACGGCGCAGACGTCAAGGCGTTGGCGGTGGATACCACCGGCTCGACCGTGGTGGCGGTGGACGAAAATCTACGCCCCTTGAGCGATTATTATCTCTGGTGCGATCACCGCGCCTGGCGCGAGGCCGCCGAGATCACGGCCAAGGCGCGGGAGCGCAAGCTGGCTGCGCTCGACTGGTCGGGCGGGACTTACTCCTCGGAATGGGGTTTCGCCAAATTGCTGCATTGGCTGCGCCATCATCCGGAGAAACAAAGCGCCTTCGCCACCGCGCTGGAACATTGCGACCTGATGGTGGCGACTTTGTGCGGGATCACCGATCTCGCCGAACTGCCCCGCTCGATCTGTGCGATGGGCCACAAATGGATGTGGAACGAGAGCCTGGGCGGGTTGCCGTCCGACGCGTTCCTTATTTCGGTCGATCCGCTGTTCGCGGGCGTACGCCAGCACCTTGGCGGCAATTACCGCACCTCGGCGGCCATCGCCGGGACGCTCTCGGAAGAATGGGCTGGGCGGCTCGGCCTCAAACCAGGCATCCCCATTCCGGTGGGCGCGCTGGACGCGCATTGGGACGCGATCGGCGCCGGCTGCCGGCTGGGCGATGTGGTGAATGTGATCGGCACCTCCACCTGTATCATGGCGTTGTCGGACTCCGAGCGGCTGATCCCCGGCGTGTCGGGAATCGTGGAGGGCTCGATCCATCCCGGCAAACTGGGGATCGAGGCGGGCCTCGCCGCGGTGGGAAGCCTGTTCGACGCCATCGCCCGGCGGGCGAACAAACCCATCGGCGAACTCGCCGAAGAGATCGCCCAATACCGCCCCGGCCAGACCGGCATGATGCGCTTCGCCTGGGACAATGGCGACCGTTCGGTGCTGGCTGATCCGAGGCTGCGCGGCATCACATTGGGCTGGCGCTTGAACCACACAGCGGCGGACGATCTCTTCTCGGCCATGGAAGGCACGGCCTTCCATACCCGCATCGTGCTGGAGCAGATGGAGGAATATGGCGCGCCGATCGAACGGGTGATCCATGGCGGCGGCATTCCCCAGCGCAACGAGGTGCTCAACCGCGTCTATGCCGATGTGCTGGGCAAGCCCATCCTGGTCCCGGCCAAGGACACCACCAGCCTGGGCTCGGGCGTGTTCGCCTTCCTGGCGGCGGGCGCCTTTGCGTCGGTCGAAGAGGCGCAAGAGGCGCTTTCGCCTGGCTATCGCGTCATCGAGCCCACGGCCCAGGGCATTTCGACGTACACGGATCTTTTCGCCCGCTTCCGCGAACTCTATTTCGCGCTGGCGCACATGGAACTCCATTAGCGGAACAGGAACGATTTTCACGAACTGGGCGCTATGCTGATTGATCAGAACGTATCTTTGGGATTGAGCCTGGGGGCGATGGGAAACACTGGACTGGGCTTTTTTCCGCGCCGTTCCTTCTTGGCCGTGCGCTCGCCGAACTGGCGGCGGTCCTCCTGCGTATGGCGCCGGTTGGGCCCGACGAAGCTCTTGGTGGTCACGAAGTCCCTGGGCTCCACCAGCAACGAGCGCAGCTTGCGCTCGATGGTCTGCACGCTCACCGGCTTGGCGATCACGTCGTTCATGCCGGCGTCCCGCGCGGCCGTGATCTTGGCGGTGTCGGCGCCGGCGGACACCAGCACCACCGGTACGGTGAAGTCATTGGTGTTGAGGTCGCGCCGCAGCATCTTGAGGAAATGAACCGGCTTCAGCGGTCCTGCCATCTCGTCCAGGAAGACGATGCTGAAGGTCTCGCGGCGCAGCATGATCAGCGCCTCGTCGGTGGCGTTGGTGCTCATGATCCGGCTCACGCCGAAGGCGGTAAGGAGCTTTCTCAGCAGCGCCTTGCTGTGGCCGTCCGGGTCGATGATGAGGGGCTTTATGTCCTTGAATTCGCTCATGAGCTTTGTCTTGAGGGGAGCGGCCAAGCCTAGCGCCCAGCGATTAATTTTTTGTGGCGCGGGGCCGGTCCCGCAAACCCGCGGAAATCCTGGTCCTTCAGGCCCCTGCCCGGGCGCGCGCGGATATCCCCATCGTCACGGACCAGTCGCACCAATGGCGTGCCGGCCAAGTTGATGGCGGAATATCCCATCAAGGAACCTGCTAGCGTGGCGTCATGATCCGGAATTTCAGCGATCATTCCGCCAATGAACGCACCTTCCTGGCGTGGGTGAGGACATCCATCGCCGTGATCGCGTTCGGCTTCCTGGTGGAACGGTTCGACCTGTTCATCGCCTTTGCCCAGGCCCAGATCGGCAGGAGCAAGACCGCGATCCCGCACGGCGATTTCGGCCAGATGGCCGGGCTGGTGCTGATCATATTGGGGATCGTGATGATCCTGGTGGCGGCGCTGCGTTTCGCCCGCAATGCGCGCGAAATCGACGCAAGCAAGGAATTTCCCGGCACCGGCTCGCGCGTGGACTTGGCCCTGGCGATGCTTATAATATTGCTGACGGGGGCCTTGCTATTCTATCTGGGAAGCACGCTGTCGGTGAAGGCGTGACGAACGAGATGATGAAACTATCCGCCGCCCTCGTGCTGGTGACGGCGCTTGCCGCACCCGTTCGCGCCGATGACGCGCTGAGCGCCGACGCCAATCGCGCTTTCCTCGCCGCCAATGCCGGCAAGTCCGGCGTTACCGTGCTGCCAAGCGGGATCGAGTTTCGCGTCCTCAAGAACGGCTTTGGCGGTCATCCCTCGCCCGCCGACGTGGTGGAGTTTGCCTATAGCGCGCGCCTCATCAGCGGGAAGGTGGTGGACAGCGCCTCCCAGGAGCTGCCCGCCAATCTGCAAGTGAGCAATCTGATGCGCGGCCTGAACGAGGCGTTGCTGCGGATGCAGGTGGGCGATCGCTGGGAACTGGTGCTGCCCGCCAATCTGGCGTTTGGTGCCAAAGGCAATGCCGTCGTGCCGCCCAACCAGACCCTGGTGTTCGACATCACTTTGATGGCCGTGACCACGCCTCGGCAGGCCCAGGCCCAGGATTCCGGTCCCGTCTCGGTCTATGGCTACAACCTCGGCAAAGAGCAAAAGGCCGGGGCGATGTTCACGATCAGGCAGTAGACCTCGCCTTTCTGCAGCACTTTCCCTTTCGCGCGCCCAAGCTCGCGGCGTTTGCCACTCGAAATGGTCCACCGGACTTTTTCGTGTACACCTCCTTGTTTCTAGATCGCTCTAGATATATCTAGACTGTACTACAGCAAAGGAGATTATTAACCATGTGGCATTTCAAGAAATCACGAAGAATCAAATGGTTACCGGCATTGCGCGGGCGCGCGGCGGCCATTTCCGGGGCGGCTTTGGCCGGTTTCGGTCATGGCCGAGGCCATGGCGATGGCGGTGGCCATGGCCGGCGCCGGGGGCTCTATGACGGCGACGAGCTGAGGCTGGTGCTGCTGTCGCTGATCGCCGAAAAGCCCCGTCACGGCTATGACCTGATCAGGAGATCGAGGAACGCAGCGGCGGCCTTTATGCGCCCAGCCCCGGCGTGATCTATCCCACCCTCACCATGCTGCAGGACATGGGCCTGATCGCCGAAAGCGACGCGGCAGGCACGCGCAAGGTCTATGCGGCGACGCCGGAAGGCACCGCCCATCTCGCCCAGAATAAGGAGCAGGCCGCACGCGCTTCTCGCCCGCATGACCGAGCTTAAATCGGCGCAGAAAGGCGACACCGCCCCGGTGCGCCGGGCGATGCGCAATCTGCACGCCGCGCTGGCCGAGAAACTGGCCCGCGCCGACAATGACGAATTGATGCACAAGATCGCCGCCCTGCTCGATGAAGTGACCCAGAAGATCGAGCGCAGCTGACCATTCGCCGGGCTTGAAAACCCGGTGAACCAACCGGGCTTTTGCGCGTTCTACCCCTTAGGCAAATTGGGGAGCTACCGATGGCGGACACGAAAAAGCCTTTTCTCAGCGATGTGAAGACCTTGCGCGAACGCGCGCGCAAACATCTGGAAAGCGGCGCGGTGACGGACACCTATAAGGGCGACGTCAAGAAGACCATCGAGATCCTGCAGTCAGTGCTGGCCACCGAGATCGTCTGCGTGTTGCGCTACACGATGCATGCGGTGGCCGCCACCGGCATTTCCAGCGAAGGGGTGAAGGCAGAATTCGCCGAGCACGCCAAGGAAGAACAGGAACACATGATGGTGGTGGCCGAGCGCATCAACCAGCTGGGTGGCAAGCCCAATTTCAATCCCGAGGGCCTGCTCAGCCGCTCGGCCTCGCAATATGCCGAAGGCGGCGACCTGGTGGGCATGATCCGCGAGAATCTGGTCGCCGAACGCATCGCGGTGGATCATTACCGCGAGCTGATCCGCTATTTCGGCGATGACGATCCGGGCACGCGGGCGATGCTGGAAGAGATCCTCCTGGTCGAGGAAGAGCATGCCAACGACATGCATGACCTGCTGGTCGCGCATGAAGGCCGGCCCATGCTCAAGCGCTAGGCTTCAGCGGACCGGGTCAACCCGGTAAAGCCCGTCATCGCCCCGCACCGAGAGAAGATAACCGCCCGTGGAATTGACGCGCACGGTGGTGTAGTAGCCCGACGCCTTGGCGCCCCAGCTGGCGAAGGTCTTGTCATTGACGCGCTGGCGCCAGACCTGCCCGTTGCTCAATGTGACGGTGAAAAGCCCGCGCTTGTCGAAGGAATACGCCGACATGGGCAGCGTCTCTTCCGTGCCGTTGCTGAAAAGATTGCCGAAAACGCCGTTGTTGCTCTTTTGCGGAGGCGGCACGGAAGCCATCTGTGCGGATGGCGCAGAAGGCACAGCCGACGCCACCGGCGGCGGTGCCGAGTGCGGCAAGGCGCCGGCGGCACCAGACGGGTCTGGAAGCGGGGCGCGGGCGGAAGGCCCAGTTTCGCGCGCAATGGGCTCGGCCGCGCCATAGGCGCAATCCAGGAAGGTGCGGTCGTCGGGCAAGCTGGCGCAGCGCGAAATCCCCGCCAGCATGTCCTCGCGGGGATCGGCGATGGCTGGCGACGCCGCCAAGACCAAGACTGCCCCCATCATCAGTGCGCGCATTGCGGACTCCCACCAGTTTCCCGTCATGTGCTTATAGCAAATGGCTTCTTGGCGATCGTGAAGGATTTGCGACAGGGGCGCATTGTGTTTCAATTGCGGCGGCCCAAAGGTCTTATTGCGGACAGCGGAACGGGTCATTTCGCCACCCGTTTTCGGCACGAAATCCTACCTCGAGGTTCCCCATGGACCTGATGAAAGCGATAGCGGTCGGCGCCGCCCTCCTGGCGCCCGTCATAGTCGGCGCGGAAAATCTGGCGCCCATGGCGTTGAACAGCCTGCCTGCGCCGCCCGCGAAAATCGCTTCGGCGCAGGTGGAGAATCTGCACGGCCAGGTGATCGGCCGGGTGGAGAAAGTGGCAACCGATCAGACCGGCAAGCCTTCGGCGATCTCCGTGATGACGCCCGAGGGGATCACGGTGGTGGCAGCCCAGGCCGCCAGCTATGATGAAGCTCGCAATCTGGTGTTCACCGACCAGCCGATGCCGCAATTGGCGAACGCCGCGCGCTAGGAAAACCGCATGAAGGCCTTCGAAGTCGCCATCGCGCTGATCGTCGCGGTGGCGGCCTTCGTGGTCCTCAAGCTGATCGGGCTGATCGTGAAATTCGCCCTGATCGCCGCCGTGATCGGCTTCGTCGCCGGGCTTTTGTTGGCCCGCTCGCTGCGCCCCCGCGTCCCTTAGGGCTGAGACCAGGGCGAACAATGCGGGCGGGAGAGGCTGTCCAACTGATCGATCTCGGGTGAAAGCGCGGCCAACGCAGCGCGGTTGCCGCCGGTGCCGCGGATATGCGCGCTCAACTGGCTTTCCGCCTGCGCCAACGCCGGCCCCGTCAGCGCGCTGCCGCACACCGAAATCCGGCCACTGCGATAGTCCAGCCGCCATATCGTGGCGCCGTCATTGCCGCTCACGATGGTGACGCGTGGCGCGGTTCGCGCGCCGAAAATGGCAGCCGCCAGCGCGCCCAGGATCAGGGCCGCCACAAACATCGCCGCAAACAGAAGGGCCTTCACACGCACCCCCGGGGATGGAGCGAGTGTGATCGGAATCAACCGTCAGGCCAATATCGAAGAGCGTGTTTGAGGAACGTCACGGCACCTTCTTCACCGCCACCAACTCGATCTCGACCAGGGCGCCGGGGACCACCGGTTGGCGACCTGCACGGTGGCGCGGGCGGGCTTTCATTAAAAGTTCCCCTGGGTGATGCGGGCGTCGCCCGCGAGTCGTGATAATCGGGGCATCTTTCCGCTTTCGACAAGCGGTGGCCCTTGCTAGGCAGGCTTGCACCACCCGACGGACATCCCATGTGTTTCTCCGCTTCCGCGAGTTTTAGCGCCGCCGGCATTCTGGCCCTGGCGGGCGGGGCCACGCTGTCGAAGGTCCGCAACCCCAAGAGTGGCCACTGGCGTCGGTGCCCGTGGTCTTTGCGTTGCAACAAGGACTGGAAGGCATGTTGTGGCTGACGGTGCCCGCAGGTCACCCGGCGGGGCGGCCATGGGCCATTTCGTTCGCGATGCTCGCCATGGTGGTCTGGCCGATATTGACGCCGCTGGCGGTCGGATGGGCCGAACAGGCGCGCAAAAGGCGGCGGCTGATTCTGGCGTTTGCCGGGCCCGGTCTTGCCGTCGCCGGCTATTCCATCCTCGACATCTGGAATCACCCTTATATGGCGTGGCCCGCGCCCCACAGCCTGATCTACATCAATGACAGCCCCTTCCCGCTTCTTCTGATGCTGGCCTACCTCGCCGCGGTCTGCGCGCCGCCCTTGTTATCATCCAGTCCGGCGATCCGATGGTTCGGCATCGTGATCGCAATAGGACTGGCGATCACACTGGGATTTTTCTTCGTCACCCTGGTGTCGGTGTGGTGCTTCTTCGCCGCGACCGCCAGCGCGATCCTGGTGGCCCATTTCCATTCGCCCGGCAAAAACGCCTATGGTGTGCTGGACGATGTGGCGCGTTCTTAAATTCGGTCTGGTCACGCTGGGCGTGGTGGTGCTGGCGATAGCCGGCTTCTTTGTCGCGATGAGGTTGCATTTCTCGCCGTCGCCACCGGCCTTGCATTACGCCGCGCCCAAGGATGCACTGGAGGCCCAGCGCCAGGACTTGGATTATTTCGGCAAGCTCCTGGCGATGGACATTTCCTTTTCGCCCTCAGAGCGCGCGGAAGCGAGAAACCGCCTGCGCAGCTTGAGTGAATCCACCACCGTGTTGCCGCGGCCCGAATTTCGCATCGCGCTGATGCGGATTGCCGCCCTCAGCAACAATGGCCATACCGGCATGAGCAGCGATCCCGGCGCCAAGCCGATGGAATTGCCCGCGCGCGTGGCAGGCTTCTCCGACGGCATCTATGTGACGCACGCGACCAGGCCTTATGCCGATCTTCTGGGTGGCAAGCTGGTCGCGATCGACGGCCATACCATTACGGAGGTTATGCAGAGGCTGGAGCAATTGCGCGGCGGCGTGCCTGGCTGGCGCCAGGCTTATGCCGAGACCTATCTCAGCCAATTGGACCTGCTGGTGGGCACCGGCATCTCACCCAGCACGCGCCAATCCCGTTGGACCGTGGTGACGCCAGCCGGCGCGACTGTCACCCGCGCGCTGACAGCATATCGCCAGCCCGATACCGAGCCTTCCCTGTTCGTGAAATGGGATTATGGCAATGCGCCGCTCGCCAAATTGGGACCGGACTGGCTGGCCGCTCAGCCCGATCACCCCCTGCCCGCCACCTTCGCCGATTTCGCCGCGCCGTTCCGCCGCTTCCGCATCTCCTGCGTGATGGTGGTGCAACTCAAGACCAGTGACAGCGAAGGCAAGATCAAAGATTTCCTGGGGGTGACGCGCACCGAGATGGAAGCGAGCAAGCCCTGCGCCGTGATCCTGGACAACCGCTTCAATGACGGCGGCGACTACACCAACCTGGCGGGTTTTGCCGGCGATCTTCCCAAACTCACCACCGGCAAAATCATTGTTCTCACCTCGCCCATGACCTTTTCTGCCGGCATCACCACCGTGGGCTTCGTTAAACAGGCGGGCGGCGGCCGTGTCATCATCGTGGGCGAACCGGTGGGCGACCGCATGGCTTTTTATTCGGAAGGTTCGCGGGACTGCCTGCCCCATTATCATCTGTGCCTGAATTACCGCACCGCCAAGCATGACTATGCCCATCCTTGCACGAATTGGCGGACCTGCTTCTGGCTGGACTGGTTCTATCCCGTGCAGGTGGAGAGCCTGGCGCCCGACCACGCCATCACCATGCGTTTCGCCGATTGGTGGAGCGGTCGCGACCCCGCCTATGACGAGGCCTTGGCACTGGCTAAAAACTAGCGGATCACGCCCACACCGTTTTCGATGGCGATCTTCGTGCCAAAGGCCGCGGACATGGCTTTGAGATTTTCCAGAATCTTTGCGCCCTTCCGCCACCGACGCCGCCTTGGGCATTCCGCCGTCCGGCCCGTCGGTATCGTTGATCGCGAAAGGATAAAGCCGGATCTCGGCAAGTTTGCCGTGCGCATAGCGCGTGATGGGAATCACGGTCTCGTACCAGGCATCGGGAAAGCGCATGGTCTGGCCGGTGGGCGTCGTGTAGCTGCGCTTGCCGTGGAAATCGAAGAACAGGCTGCCCAGGCTGTAGAAGATGGGCTTGCCCTTGTAGATCTCGATCCCCCCCAGCACATGGGGACCGGTGCGCACCACCGCGTCGGCGCCGGAATCGATCGCGGCATGAAACAGGACCGGTATGAAGTCCGCCGGCCTGGGATCGTCGGGACTGGCCGCCTCATCGGCCCAATGCAAGGCCATGGGCTCGAACGGCTTGGCCCCCTCGTCCACATCGCCCGCGGTCTGGTGGGCGTGAATGGAGAACAGCACGAATCCGGCATGGGCGCGCGCCGTCTTCACGGAATTGAGGATCGCACTTTCGTCGTCCTTGTCCATTTCCCAACGCGGTCCCGGTTGATCGGAGAAGACCTGGTCGCCCAGCCGCACCTCATGCGTATTGCCGCCGATATCAAGCGCGCCGCTGATCTGGCGCAGGGCCGCAAGTTGCTGAGCCGTGACGCGCCCCACTTCGCGCACATGCAGTGGGCTGATGCCGACGCGGGGTTTGGAATTGACGCCGAAGCGCGCCACCGGCGGGCCGGCCACCGCCATGGGCGGAAAGGTGGATGCGGCATCAACCAGCGCCACGCGGCCCTTCGCCGTGTCGCGATAGGCGGGCGCCCGCGCGGCATCGAGCCCCGGACCCGCGCCGCCCGTCGTCACGCCCGCCACCGCCAGCCAGCCCAGCGTGGCGGTCAATCCTTCGGTGCCCCAATCCGTGGCGTGATTGTTGGCTTTCGACACCATCGTGATGCCGATGGCTTTGAGATCGCGGGCGAAGGACGCAGGCTGGAGCGGATAGCCGCCGCCATTCTCGGCCGCGGGCGTGCCGGGAAACGTCTTGAGATCGAAGATGGAACCTTCCTGGTTGGCAAAACCAAGATCGGCGCCACGGAACAAGGTCATCACTTGGGCGAAGCCGGGATCGGGCTTGGCCGGCAGCGCGCGATAGGGCCCGATCATGTCGCCGCCGGCGGCAAAGGTGAATCCGCCCGGCACCTGGGCCGCCAGATTCGCCGCAAGCGCAAGACCGGCTAGAGCAGCCCCCATCAGGCGGTCAACACGCGCTTGTGCAACCGGCCGATCGCATCCAGCGCCGAGAGAATCGCGCCTTCCTGCCAGGCCGGCAGATAGGAGCAATGTTCGCCCGCCAGCACGATGCGGTTATCGATGGCGCAGAGATCCTTGTAATGCTTGGCGCGGCCTTCCTCGGTCCAGCCACCGGCGCAGCCCAAGGTCCATGGCACGCGATGCCAGGCCACGGCCACGCCGTCGAGGAATTCCTTCCTGTACTGGGGATGGATTTTCGCGCCCTGCTCGACCGCGGCGCGCACCTGCTGGTCGGGCGGCAGCGCGGCGAAATTGAAATCCTGCAGCGAGTTGCCATAGCCATAGCCGCCCAAGAGCACCGCCGGACCGTCGCCGAAATAGCCGGTGCAGGGATAGGCGATGTTGGTGATGGGCTGATCGGTATAGGAGAGGCCGCCATAGATGCCGTCATCCTGTTCCCAGAAACGGCGCTTGAACTGCAATCCCACCTTGAAAGACGAGTTATAAGGAAGCTGGTCGATCGCATTCTTCATCGGCGCTCCCACATTCATGGGAATCTGGGAAAGGATCGAGGCGGGAATGGTGCAGACGCACCAATCGGCGTGAATGGTCTTGGGCGCGCCGCCTTTCTTGGAATTGATATAGGCGGCGGTGACGCCCTTATTGTCCTGCTGGATGGAGGTGACCTTGGAATTGTACTGGATCAGCCCATTCAGCGCGCGGCCGAACGCCTTGCCGATCATGCCCATGCCGCCCACCGGCTGGAACAGCTGCATCTGGTAATCGTAGGACCGGCTTTCCATGAAAGTGTAAAGCGAGGGCTCGAACAGCTGCTGCATCGGCAAGGGATCGGAATCCACCGGCAGGCCGCTCAGCCCGCCGCCCGGATCCACCTTGTAGCCGCGCGTGTAGCTGACCATCTCGCCTTTCTTGTATTGGTAATTCTTGTCCAGCGCGCCCCAACCGCGCAGGATCTGGAGCAACCCGTCCTTCTCGTCCTTGGTGAGGGCGCCGTCGAGTTGGCTCTGGCTGGTGGCCTTGGCGAGAAGTTCGGAGACATAGCCGTAGAAATCGCCTTCGACCTCGCGCCGCCTTTGAGGCACGCCGCCGAACGCCTTGGTCGAATGGATGAAGGTGTTCTGGTTGACCATGGTGAAGGTTTCGAGCGCCACATTGAGCAGCTTGCAGTAATAAAGAATGCCGTTGTGATGGTGCGGCAACCGCCATGGACCGGGATTGAGATAAAGTCCCTTGGCGAATTTCACCTCTTGGGTGACGCCGCCGATATCGGTGTAGCTGTCGCCGCCATAGAGCGACCAGTTCCGCCCGCCGGGACGGTCGTTATATTCCAGGAGTTGCACCTTGTAGCCGGCCTTGCGCAATTCATAGGCCGCGGTCATGCCCGCAAGCCCGGCGCCCAGGATCAGGACCGATGCGCCCTTGGGCGAGCCCGAGAGTTTGATGGGTCCCTTGAAGTCGGAATTGGGCGCATAACCCATCGCCACCATGGTCTGATACATCATGGCGGCGCCGCCTGTGGTGCCGATGAATTTCAAAAGCGAGCGGCGGCTGACATTCCCCTGACTGTGCAACGCGATAACTCCCATGGAGGACGAATCCTCATACAGGCTGCGCAGCCCGTGTGAAAGTTAGGGCCGGGCGGCATGGCTCCAGCCAACTTACAAACCTTTGATAAAGCTGTGTTTTTACGCGCAACCGGCGGCAACGTGCCGCTTGGCCTTTGGTCCGGGCGTTCAGTGCCTGGCGTTCTTGACCAGATCGTCCACCACGGACGGGTCTGCCAAGGTCGAGATATCACCCAAACTCTTGGTGTCGCCTTCGGCGATCTTGCGCAAGATGCGCCGCATGATCTTGCCCGAGCGGGTCTTGGGCAGGCCGGGCGCGAACTGGATCACATCAGGCCTGGCGATAGGGCTGATCTCGCGGCCCACGAATTTCTTCAATTCCTCGCTCAGCGCGTCTGTGGGCGCGACGCCCGCCTTGGTGGTGACGAAGGCGTAGATGCCCTGGCCTTTGATGTCGTGCGGATAACCCACCACGGCGGCTTCCGCCACATTGGTGTTGCCCACCAGCGCGCTTTCCACTTCCGCGGTGCCAAGCCGATGGCCCGAGACATTGATCACGTCGTCCACGCGGCCGGTGATCCAGTAATAGCCGTCCTGGTCGCGGCGGCAGCCGTCGCCGGTGAAATACTTGCCCGGATAGGTCTTGAAATAGGTGTCGATGAAGCGCTGGTGATCGCCATAGACGGTGCGCATCTGCCCGGGCCAACTGCGCGCCAGGCAGAGATTGCCGCTGGCGGGGCCTTCCAGCACCTTTCCGTCACCGTCGACCACTTCGGGCACGATGCCGAACAAAGGTGTGGTGGCCGAACCAGGCTTCAAGTCGGTACTGCCGGGCAGCGGTGAGATCAGAATCCCGCCGGTCTCGGTCTGCCACCAGGTGTCGACGATGGGCAACGGCTATCGCCCACCACGCGGTGATACCAAAGCCAGGCTTCGGGATTGATGGGTTCGCCCACACTGCCGAGAAGGCGCAAGCTGGCGCGGCTGGTCTTCTTCACCGGCTCGTCGCCTTCGCGCATCAAGGCGCGGATGGCGGTGGGCGCGGTGTAGAAGATGTTCACCTTGTGCTTGTCGATCACCTCCCACATCCGCGAGGCGTTGGGATAATTGGGCACGCCCTCGAACATCAGGGTGGTGGCGCCATTGGCGAGCGGTCCATAGACGATATAGCTGTGCCCCGTCACCCAACCCACATCGGCGGTGCACCAGTAGATATCGCCCTCGTGATAATCGAACACATAGTGATGGGTGGCGGCGGCATAGAGCAGATAGCCGCCGGAGGTGTGGAGCACGCCCTTGGGCTTTCCCGTCGAGCCGGAGGTGTAAAGAATGAAGAGTGGATCCTCGGCGCCCATCGCGTCGGCCGGGCAATCGGCGGTTACCTTCGCCGCTTCCTCGTGATACCAGCGATCACGCCCGGATTGCATCGTCACCGGGCCGCCGGTGCGACGCACCACGATCACTTCGGTGACGCCGGGCGCCTTTTTTAATGCTTCGTCGGTATTGGCCTTGAGCGGCACGCGTTTGCCGGCGCGCAACCCCTCGTCCGCCGTGATCACGACGCGGCTGGTCGCAATCGGTGATGCGCCCGGCCAAACTGTCCGGCGAGAAGCCGCCGAACACCACCGAATGGATGGCGCCGATGCGGGCGCAGGCCAGCATCGCATAGGCCGCTTCGGGGATCATGGGCAGATAGATGGTGACGCGGTCGCCTTTCGTAACGCCCGCGCGCCTTCAGCACATTGGCGAACCGGCACACTTCCTCGTGCAACTGGCGATAAGTGATGTGCTTGGAATCCTTGGGATCGTCGCCCTCCCAGATGATGGCGGTCTGGTTGCCGCGCTGGGCGAGATGCCGATCGATGCAGTTGGCGGCGACATTAAGCGCACCGTCCTCGAACCAGCGCACATGCAGGTCCTCGGGCTTCCAGGAGACATCGCTGACCTTGGTGAAAGGCCTGATCCAGTCCAGCCGCGCCGCCTGCTTCTTCCAGAAGCGGTCCGGGATCCTTCACCGACTCCGCATAAAGAGCAGCGTAATCCGTGGGTCCGACGAAAGCACGGTCCTTCCACGCCGGAGGAACCGGCACGATCTGATCACTCATGGCGCTCTACCGATGCGAACGAAACGACTAACTTCTGGTTCCGACTGGAATGATTTCACGGCCCATTGTCGTGTTCGTGACGATCGCAAAGCTGCCGTACATGGCCATCGCGCCGCATAACAGGCCAACATACCCGCCCCATTGATGCAGCATGGCATTGCCCATCATGGCGCCGAAGCCCAACAGGAAGAACGCGATCCAGAGGGTGAGGAAGATCAGGAACAATAACCGGGTAAGGCGGAAGGTGCTGATCCAAAGGCCGAACGTGAAGACGCCCCAAAGCACCAGGGCAAGCCGACCGCGGGGTCGGCGCCGCTCAGATCCAAGAGCTTGTTGCCGGCCAAGAAGACCAGAAGACCGAACCACCACCAGAACGCGCCATAGGAGATGAAGGCGGTGGTGCCGAAGGTGTTGCCGGTGCCGAATTCCATGATGCCGGCGATGATCTGCGCCGTGCCGCCGAACGCCATGGCCAGAGGCAGCACCACCTGCTCGCCATGCGCGGGCAAAAACCCCGCATTGACTGCGCTCAACAAGATCGTGGTGAGACCGAATCCCGCCAGACCCAATGCTGCCGGATTTGCTTTTTCCATCCTGCCCCTCCCCGGAGTGACAGGAGGGATTGGGAAACCAACCCCTCCCGCATAGCCATTCTTAGAACCGATGCTCCAGTGTCAACAGGTAGACGCGGCCCAGCGGGCTATAGAGAGCCTGGTTGGTGGCGCCGGGAAAGGCCCCAACCGTCGGCGGGGTATGGTCAGCCAGGTTGGATACCGTGAGGTTCAGCCGCGTCTGCGTATCGGGCAAGGCATAGCCGATCGTCAGGTCGAAATAATTGGTCAGAGGCTGCCCCGGCGCGCCCGGGGTGCGGGTCGCGCTGGTCGCCACGGAGCTGTCCTGCATGGCGCCGATCAAGCGCCAGCGCAGACCGATATCCACCCCCCAGTTGTGGTAGGTGAATGTCGAATTGTAGCGCCAGGTGGGATATGGCCCGTAGAATGAGGTGGAATTGGTACCGCCATATTCCGTGAAGGCGCCGTTGGGTGCGGTTTGCACCTTGAAGTCGTTCAGGTAGGTGCCGACCATATTGACAGTCATCGTGCCCGCGCCTGACCAACCCGTGGCGCCATCAATGTCCGTGAGCCAATCCGCCTCAAGATCAACGCCCCCCGTCTTGGTCGCGCCCAGATTCTCATAGGGTGCGAGCGAATTCGCCAGGAAGCCGGTGGCGGGGGCGCGGCTGAGCATGGTGCAGTTTGAATTGGTCGCAGAGTAGGTGGGATTGGCCCCGTTCAGATTGAAGCAATTGGACACGACCAGGCTGATTGGAATTGCCGAGATCGCATCCTCCAGGCGGATATTGTAATAATCCAGCGAAATGGACGCGTTCTGGAACCAGGGCGTGTCGAACCGCGGCTGATAGACCACGCCGCCGGTGAAAGTGTCCGCCCGTTCCGGTTTGAGGGCGGTATTGCCTTGGACGACGACGGGAACCTGAGGGTTGTTGTTGGTGTAGGTCGGTGCGAGCGCCGACGGCATGCCTTGCGCCGCGCAAAGCGCGTTGATCTGCGCAATGTGGCCGGAATTCGCGGCAGGAGCCGCCGGGCTGCGTTGCAAGGTCACGTCGCAAGGATCGCTCAAGGTTCCCGTTAGGGTGGCGAGGTTCTGGTATTGCGTCGAGTTGCCCGAGAACAGTTCCGACACCGCGGGCGCGCGGATGGCGCGCTCATAGCCGCCGCGCAGCCTGAACCCGGCCCCCACCGCCCAGTCAACGTCGCCCTTGTATGTGGGGCTCTCACCCGTGAGATCGTAATCGGAATAGCGCGCCGCGAGGTCCAGATTCAGGCTTTCAAAGAATGGCATGTCCTTGATCACCGGGATCAGGAGTTCACCGAACACTTCCTTGACCGGCGACGAGCCCTTGGTGGGGGTCTGCGTATTGTAGGTGAAGGGATCGCCGGCTTTGAATCTCTGCGTCAGGCAGATAGCTGTAGGCGATGTTGCGATAATCCAAGCCCAACGCAAACTTCATGTCGCCGGCGGGCAAGGTCCACAACGTGCCTTGCAGGTCGGCATTGATCACGTCCTGGTTGACGATGGTGCTCTGGGTGATGACCGGCGCGGCAAGGCTCTGACACGCTTGCGAAACCGGCTGCAGGCCGAAGGGATTGTAACCGCCGGCGCAGGTGCTGTTGCCGCCATCGGGTGCATTCAACAATTGTTGAATGATGCTGAAACGCACCGCGCCGGTGCTGGCATAATCGGTGGTCGTCTGGCCATGGCTGCCATAGACTTCCCAGGTCATGGTGTCGCGCAGGGTGCCGTCCAGGCCGCCGACGAACTGGTAGATATGGTTTTGGTTGGTGATGGTGCGGTAGCCGAAGGAATAGAAGCGATCCGACAAGCTGAATGGCGCTGTGGGACTGGTTCGCGTCGCCAGCAAGCCGGCCAAAGTCGCCGGGATGAAAGGGTTCGTGACCGGAATAGTGGGAATTTGGACGCCACTGGTCACCGTGGGTTCGACGTTTATCTTGCTGGTATAGTCGGTGTAGAGACCCTGGACATAGGCGTGAACGCCCGAGCCGAGAGCCCAATCGCCCTTGGTGAAGCCGCTCCAGCGGGTCAGCGGAAGCTGCGACCAGCTCGCATAGCTCTTGTGGTGGACCGAACCGGCAAGCACGTCTTCCAGAGGCCGGCCCTCGGGATCGGTCTGGGGAATCAGGTTGTAAACATTGAAGGGCGCGACCGCGTTTTTGCCGACGTTATAGAGCGAGCCGTTATTGTTGAAGCCCAGCAATTCCGATTTCGAAACGTTGCCGGCTGGCGCGCCGAACTGGCCGAAATAGGTAGTCGAGCGCTGACTGACTGAGGGGGTTGGAACCCGGCGTGAATTCGCCGCTGGCCATGGGCACGGGATAGTTGCCGTATTGCACCAGATACGGGATCGAGGCAGAGTTCACCTTGTCGCGTTGGGTATATTCGAGCGCGAAAATCAGGCTGCCCCTGCCATCGTCCGTCTGGACGCCGCCCACCCCGTTCACGTCGAACTGGCTGCCGCCATAGGTCTGGGTGGTGCCATAGGATGTGGTGACATCCAGCCCGTTGAAGGGCGCTTTGGTCTTGAAGTTCACCACGCCGGAGACCGCATCCGAGCCGTACACCGCCGACGCGCCGCCGGTGATGATATCGACGCTTCCGATGATGCCCTGCGGCAGCTGATTTAAGTCCACCGTGCCGTCCGCCGAGGAGGGCAGAAGGCGGCGGCCATCCAGCAGCACAAGGTTGCGTTGCGGGCCCAGATAGCGCAGGTCCAGATTGACTTGGCCGCTGCCGCCGATGAAGGGGCCGGCGCCGGTTGTGTTGACGGAGAACTGGGGCAAGTCGATCAGACCCTGCTCCAGCGCGATCTGGCCGCTTTGCTGCAGGACCTCGGGTGTCGCGCTGATGATGGGGGTGGCGGTGTTGTAGTCCGGCCGGGCGATCAGCGAGCCGGTGACCACCACGGTCTCGGCCGTCTGCGCCGGCTGGGCGGTCTGGGCCATGGCGGCGGATGCCAAAGCATCGGCAGGGCGGCGCCAGAAAGCAGCAACGTGTTGGAAATCCTGGAAGCACGAGACTCGGAACGGAACATTTGACCCCCTCGATTCAAACTATTGGAACTCTCCGGCGCGCTCAGGCTACCGGCAAACGGCGTGAAACTCCGGACGTGGAAAGCTGCGGCAGGCAGGTGGAGACCCTGAAAAACCGGTCTTTCCCGCGCGCGAGCTGAACAGCAGCGTCGCGCATGATGCCATGCGTGCCATGCATTTTCCCCTAGACGTCTTTTGTCGCGCTGCAACAAATTAAGCTGTGAATTGCGGCGCGCAAATTTTTGTTCTGATCTGAATTTAGTACGCAGACAAGTTGTACTTGGCGATGGACAAAATCTGGATAAAGTTGGACTTTTGTTGAGCCAACGCGGGGGCGGCTTAGCGATGGATACCAAATTCCAACCGATCATTGTCGAGCGGCACCTGCCCCTATTGCCTTTGGGGCTGGTGAGCCCGGCCTGCTGCTGGGCCCCGGTTGACGACGATTTGAACTACATTTTCCACGTCGCCAACGGCCGCGGCACCATCATGATCCAGAACCGCGCCGTGCAATTCAGCGCGCCTTGCGCCCTGATCGTTCCCGCCGGCGACGCCGATGGATTTCCACTTCGATCCAACGCCAGCGGCACCGCCATCACCATCACCGCCGATCTATCTGGACAGCCTGTTGGAGCGCGAGCAGCATTTCGCATGCTGTTCGCCGGCGCCGGTGATCGTCCCGCTGGCCTCCGAACAGCTTACCTGGCCGCTCACCCGTCTGGCGCAGGAGCTTTCCGGCTCCGACATCGCCCATACCGCGGCGGCGGAATCCCATCTGCTCAACATCCTGGTGCAGTGCGTGCGGGCTCTGGAACAGTCGCGCGCCATCCAGAACGCCCATCCCAAGGCGGCGACCACGCTGGTGACGCGCTTCCGCGAACTGATCGAGGAACATTACCGGGAAAACAAACCCCTGGCCGAATATGCCCAGGCGCTCTGGCGTCACCCAGACGCGGCTGCGCGAAGCCTGCATGATGGTGACCGGCACCTCGCCCAATCACCTGATCCAGCAACGCATCCTGTTGGAGGCGCAGCGCGCGCTGCTCAATTCCACGCTGTCGATCGCCCAGACCGCCTATTATCTGGGCTTCAACGACCCGGCCTATTTCTCGCGCTTCTTCACCAAGGCGACAGGCCAGTCGCCGCGCCAATTCCGCGTGAAGCCAAACAGTTAGTTAGCTATTTATTCCCCCATCTGTCCGCCAACGCGGGCAAGCCCGCAGGCGGACATCTTCCTCCGCCAGTCGCTTCGCGACGCGGGGGAAGAAAGCCAGGACCACGGCGCACCGCCCGATCTCACGCTCTTCTCAAAGCTAGGCCAGGACCATTCTCCCCCGCGCATGCGCAAGCATGCTGGCGGGGGAGATACCCGTAGCACGCTCTCGAGCGTGCGAAGGGAGAGGGGGAAGAAAGATCAACGCCAGGGATTTTGGTCCAGAAGCCAAAATCCGATGGGCGCGACGTTTACTGGCGCGGCGCGTCCTTCGCTTTGCCAGAAATCAGATCTTCCTCGCTGAACACGCGGCCGTTGAAGATCACGCGGCGCACATTGTTGGCGTTCTCGATGTCCTCCAGCGGATTGCCCTGGACCAGCACGATGTCGGCCAGCTTGCCGGGCTCGATCGTGCCGGCATCGAGGTCGAGCATTTCCGCCGAATTGACAGTGGCGGTGCGCAGCGCCTCATAGGGCGTCATGCCGAACTGGACATAGGAGAAGATTTCGGCATGAAGGAACATGCCTTCGGGCTCGTCGGTGCCCGCGGTGACATGGATGCCGGCATGCAGCGCGTCCATCACCGCCTTGCCGGTGCCGGTGTCCTTGGCCGGCAGGAAGCTGCCGACCACATTGTTGAAGTTCTTGATCTCGTCCCTGCAGCCAGGGCGGATCCATCGCCAGGCGCGGATCGTTCTTCAGTTCCGGATGCGCCGCCAGAAGGTCGCGCATGCCGCCGAAGACGGTGGGCGTCCAGGTCATGTGCCCGCCGGCGATGATCTTGATCACATCTTCATAGGCGTGATTGTAGGTCTGCCTTGGGCGAGTAGCCGCGACGGCTGGTGGCGCGTGGTATGTTCGACGCTGTCCATCCCGTCAAAGGCGGCGGGATAGATCTCGTGGGTGGCGACGGGACTGCCGACCGAATGGGCGAAGTCCACGATCATCTTCTGCTGGATGTCCGGCATGCGGACATAGCTCTTGTAGAGATCGAAGCCCAGGATGTGGCCGCGCTCCAATTCCCGCTTCAGCTGGTCGTTGGATGAGATGGCGATGCCCATTTTGTAATAGGTCCGCTTCCATTCCATCAGATGGCCGGTGTCGAAGATGCGGGGCTGCACGCGGATGCCGGCGTCGCCAGCCTCGCGGTCCTCCACCGCTTCGTAAGGCAGGCCGCCGGGATTGCGCAGCGTGGTGATGCCATAGGCCAGGAAGGTGCGGCCCTGCTGCTCGCCGAAATCGCTTTGGCGATGGCTGTGATTCTCGATCAGGCCGGGCATGGCGGTGAGATCGGGCGCCTCGATCGTGCCGGCGCGGCCGGCTACATGCGGGCTCACGCTGGTGATGCGGTTGCCGTCGATCACGATATCCACGTCGTTGCGGGCGGTCTTGGAAATTCCGTCCACCAGCTTGCCGACATGGACCACCAGATGGGTCTTGGGCACATAGGCCTGATAGGTGAGATCCAGCGGAACGGTTGTGGTCTCGCCGGTCTCCAGGTCCATCAGCCGGAGCTTGTCGTTCGCCTGATAAAGAACATGGCGATTGTCGGCCGCCCAGCTTGGGATTATAGGCAATCTCGCTGGTCAGATGGCGCACCGGTCCCTGCGGTTCGCCGGTCAAGGGCGAGACCGACCAGATCGCCAGCTGGCCTTCATAGATGGCCAGCATCTGGGCGCCATCGGGCGACCAGACCGGTCCGCTCCAGCCGCGGCTGTCGATCGACATGTTGGGCTGGGGCGCGAACCATTTCTCGTCCGGATTGTCCGGTGTACCGGTGGATGACATGGTGAGCACCTGGTTGGTGCCTTCGCGGTATTTGCGGTTATAGGGCGCCACCATCGCCAGCGCGATACGCTTGCCGTCCGGCGACCAGGTGGGCGTGCCGGGCGCGAAGATGGATTTGTGGATCAGCTTCACCTCGCCCGTCGCCACATCGGCCACGCCGACGCCCGCGCCGCGCCACATCGCATCGACATTGACGAAAGCGATGCGCTTGCCGTCCGGCGAGAATTGCAGCGAAGTGGGCTGGGTCGGGATATGCGTGACCTGGCGCATCTGGCCGGTCTGCATGTCGCGGATCCAGATCTCCAGAAGCCCGCCGCCGCGGTCCGACGACCAGGCCAGAAAGCGGCCATCCGGCGACCAGGTGGGATCGAGGTCATAGGACGCGTCATGGGTGAGGTTCTGCGGCTTGCCGCCCGTCACCGGCACGACCCAGAGATCACCGATCGCGATAAAGGCGATCTGCTTGCCATCCGGCGACAGGATCGGCCGCTCAATGCCCAGGACCGGGCGCGGCGCCTGATCGTTGAAATCGCGCTTCTTGCGGGCATAGGTGTTCGCGGGCGTCACTTCCAGCGAGGCCGTGAAAGGAACGACCTTGACGGCGCCGCCCAAGGTGCGGCGCTTGATCTTGCCGTCGGCGGTATAAAAGAACTCGTTTGTCGGAAACCCAGCTGGGACGGAAGGGAAAGACCACTTCGTTCTTGGTCATCGCCTTGCCGTCCAGATTGAGCTGGCTGTCATTGCCGTCCGAGGTTTCGTAAACCAGCTGGCCGTCCGGGCCATAGGAGGCGGCGTCGAGCCTGCCCGTCGCGACGCCGGCCACCTTGCGCTCGGCCTTGGTGGCGACATTGACCGCCCAGGCACTCTTATAATTGTCGCGCGAGGAGATGAAGACGATCTCCTTGTCGTCGGGCGACCAGGCCGGCATCGTGTCTTCCGCCGGATTGGTGGTGAGCTCGGTGAGCTGCGCCGTTTCGACGTCCAGAATCCAGATATTGTTGTCGCTGCCCAGGGGATCGCCGCGGTCGGACGAAAAGGCGATATGGGTGCCGTCATGGCTGAATATCGGCTCGCGATCGTCGAAGGTGCCTTCGGTCAGCTGATGCTGGTTGCGTGCCGTCCACGCCCACTTCCCAGAGGTCATAGCCGCCGGCGCGATAGCCAAAAAATATGATGCTCTTGCCGTCCGGCGACCATTGCGGCTGGCGCGCGTCGTTGAAAATGTCGGTGACCCGCCTGGCCTCGCCGCCGCCCACCGGCAGCACATAGATGCTGCCCTGCAGATCCATCGCCAGCATCTTGCCGTCCGGGGAAACCGAAACCGCCATCGAGGTGCCTTCATGCACGGTGATGGTCTGGTGCCGGGGCGCTTGTGCAGGCTGTGCGAGCGATGTCCCGGCGATCGCGCAAAGACCGGCGATGACCGGCAGAATTGAACTGCGGCGCATGCATTCCCCCGTTTTCTTTTGTCATAGCAGGAGAGCCCCTCTGCGGGAAGATTCAAGACTTGGACAAAGGACCGGCAGATTTGGACAAAGCACGCCACCCGCGTGATGCAGCGCAGCATCGGCCGAGGCGATCTCAGCCGATGGGCTCGTGCAATTTCTCGAGATGGAATTTTCGCGCGAGGTCCGGCAACAGGGACAGCGCGGCCAAGCTCGCGCCCTTTTCGTCCATGGTCCACGGCGGTCCTGCGGCTTTTCCGATTCGCTCCAGCGCGTCGCGCAGATCAGGCGTTGTGGCGAGAAATTCCGATGCTGTGTTGCTTTTGATGGCGCACGTCTTGATGCGGATTTGAGCCGCCGCCATTGCCGCTGCCTCGCGATAGAATACCCCTTCGGCCGCGTGAATGAGAGCGTGCGAATGGAGGATGCTGGAAAGCGCAGGGAGATTCCGTGCCGAGGATGCCGCCAGGCCCACGCCGGCAAGCTTGCACGCGCCACATTCCTGGCGCAGCCGCTCCAGCTCCCGCACCGCGAGCCCAAGGGTGGCCGCGCGGCAGCGCGCGATGAAGGCTTCGGCTTCCTCGAGCTCCATATTCTCGGCGGCGTGATAGGGTTGCTTGGCGTGGGGAAGCTCGCACAGCATGATGCGCCGGCGCGCAATCAATCTGGGCTCCGGCGCGGTGTCTTGCGCAATCAGCACACCGACGGCCCAGCCGGAATGAAGGCGCAACCCGATCGCGGCAAAAGGCGCCATGGCATTCATCGATCAACCAGATGGCGGAGCAAATTAGCCCGGCAAACCGCACAATGCGACGGTGAAATGATGCCCGCGCGCGGAACGAAATTCCCGGTTGCGCCTTTCACGTTTTCCGCGGTAATCGCCCGCCTCCGGGGAGAATGGCAGTGCTTGTTAACGGCAGAAATTGGTTGCCACTGGCGATCATCGCATTGGCGACCCTGCCCTTGCCCGCCCTCGCGCAGGATGCCCCTCAGAGCGGCCTCGCGGGATTCCTGGCAAGCTGGGATGCCACCGCCCAGGCTGCCCGCGCCGGCCAACCGGGCTGGAGCTCGCCCATCGCCACCACCACCGCGTTGCTGGAACAGCGTTTCCGCTTCGACGTAGAGAACCAGCATTCCGGCAACGGCGCCAGCACCACACTCCTGGATGGCGGCAGGGGGCTGGATTTGATCGTGAGCGAGAGCAGCGAAATCCAGATCGCGCTTGCGCCTTACGAATTCCGTTCCGCCAGCGCGACCGGTCCGGGCCATACCGGCTTCGGCGATTGGGCCTTCTTCCGATTCAAACAGCGGCTGGCGTCAAGCCCGGAAGATCGGGGCGATTATGTGGTGAGCGCCTGGCTGCAAGTGCAGGCGCCCGTCGGCATCGCCGCCTTCACCAATGGCGAATGGACATTCCTGCCCACGTTGGGATTCGCAAAAGGTTTCGGCGCGTTCGACATCCAGGGCACGCTGGGCGGCGTCATTCCCACCGGCAATGTCGCGGCGCTGGGACGGCAAATCCAGAGCAACACGGCGCTGCAATACCATATCGCGCGCATCTTCTGGCCGGAACTGGAAGTGAACTGGACCTATTATGCCGGCGGCCAGCGTTCGGGCTTGAACCAGCTGTTTCTCACGCCCGGCCTCACCATCGGCCGGTTTCATTTGACCGACGCCACCACCTTCACCACCGGGCTGGGATATCAGATCGCTGTGGCTCCCGAGTATCGCGCCAAGCCGCTGACACCGGCTTATGGCAACGCCGTACTCTATTCGGCAAGAATCAATTTCTAATTTCTCGAAGCTCGGTCGTGCCCCATCTCCCCCGCGCATGCGAAGCATGCTGGCGGGGGAGGTGGCCGTAGCGGCGCTTGCGGGCGCGCAGGCGTGAGCCGGAGCGCCAAAAGCAAAGCTGCGTAGGCCGGAGGGAGCGAACTAAAACTTATTGCGCATCCTTGTGACGCGCGTCGTCATGGCGCCAGGGATGATAGCGGTCCACATGCTTGGCGCGGAATTCCTCCGCGTCGGCGCGATGCTCCCAGGCATGGAACTGATGATCGTTGCCCATATAACCGTCCGAGTAAGCGACGGCGACCTGATTGGCGTCGAAAGCGTCGTCCGCATAGGCCGTACCCAGCATCGCCAAACCGCCCGTCAAAGCAAGTGCCGCAATTTTCAAGTTCATGCGCATTATTTTTGTCCTGTTTGTTGAACTAACGGGCACGGGGGTAGCACATATACCTGGCGAATTGGCTTCACTTTGTGCAGCCATACCGTCGCAGCAGGTCGAGCGCTCGCCAACGGCGACAATTCGATACGTCCATGACGCTTTGTTCATGGCTGCCACAGGCGGCGTTATTTGCGCGGGTTATCGGTTTCCGTTCCCGTCAACGGCAGTTCCACCACAAAGCAGCTGCCCTTTCCCGCGCCGCTGTCGAGTGTGACCGTCCCGCCATGGGCGTGACAGATGGAGCGGACGATGGCGAGGCCGAGGCCGGCGCCGACTTCGCCGCGATCGGTCGAAATGCGATAGAAGCGGTCGAAGACACGGGCATGATGGACGGGATCGATGCCGATGCCGGTGTCCTCGACCTTGATCTGGGCCTTGCCGCCCGATGCGCCCACCCCGACGCGGACCTTGCCGTTTTCTGGCGTGTATTTGATGGCATTGTCGATCAAGTTGACCAGCACCTGCTTCAGCCGGTCGCGGTCGCCCGCCACCGCCACCGCGGAGTCGCCACGCGGACCCTCCAGCGTGATGTTCTTCTCTTCCGCCAGAAGATTCATCTGCTCCAGCGTCTCCTGCGCCAGCGGCAGAAGTGCGATCCGGGGATGGGTCTGGCGGCCCCACAGGCTCTCCATCCGCGACAGGGTGATCAAGCTGTCCACCATGCCGGACAGGCGGTTCATTTCTTCCAGGGCGTTGCTGATGGCGCGCTCCAGATCGGGCGAAGCCTTGGCCTCTGCCGATCACCAGCTCCAGCTCGCCCCGAATGATAGTGAGGGGTGTGCGCAATTCATGCGCCGCGTCGGCGGAGAAACGGCTGACATGGACATAGGCCGCGTCCAACCGGTCGAGCATGCGGTTCAGCGCCAGACCCAGCGCTTCCAGACTGGGGTCGGTGCCGATCAGGGGCAGGCGTTTCTGGGAATCCCCGAAGCTGTAGGCCTCCGCCGCCTTGATCATATCTTCCACTGGCTTGAGCGCGCCCTGCATCAGGACATAGCCAGCGATCCCCGTCAGAAGCAGTAGCACCGGCAGGCCGATGAAGACCGAAGCTGCCAGTTGGTCCTGCACGCTTTTCACCAGCACGTAGGACTGGCCGGAATTGACGGTGAGCTGCTCGCCATCAGGTGTGGAAAAAATGCTGGTGGACAGCAGGAGATTGCCCAGAAGCTGCACCGGCCCGGGTGTCAGCAGCGGCACGTTTTTCGCGGAAAAAGAGCGGTCGGCGGGCTCACCCGAGCGATAGAGTATTTGCGCGCCATGCCGGACCCGGATGAAACGGTCTTGCGCCTCGGGGGCAAAGCGTCTGGCTATAACTTCGTTCAACCGCGCCGGATCGTCGAGCGAACCTTGGACCGTGTTCCAGATTTCCTGGGTGCGGACGGAAAGCCCCCTCGTCACGGTATCGCGCGTGTAATGGCGAAAACTTATGACGGTGTAGAGGATGAAGGCGCCGCCCAACAGCGCCAAGAGCAGGCAATAAAGAAAGACCAGCCGCGACGTGACGGAGCGAAACAGCCTCATGACCGGGGCGGGGAGTTGAGCGTATAGCCCAGCCCTCGCACCGTGCGAATCAATTTGGTGTCATGGCCTTCATCGATCTTGCGCCTGAGATGGCCGATATAGACATCGACGATATTGGTGAGGCCCTCGAACGACTGATCCCAGATCTTCTCCACGATCATGCTGCGCGAGAGGATGCGGCCGGAATTGAGCAGAAGATATTCCAAGAGCGAATATTCCTTACCGCTGAGCTCGATGCGCTTGCCGTCGCGCTTCACCTGGCGGGTGAGCCGATTGATCTCGAGATCGGCGGCGCGGATGATGTTTTCCTGGAGCGCGGGGCCCCGACGCAGCAGTGCCTGGACCCGGATCGCCAGTTCCGCCATCGCCACCGGCTTGACCACATAATCGTCGGCGCCGGCGCGGAAATTATCCAGCTTGCTGTCGAGATCGCTGCGCGCGGTGAGCACCAGGGCCGGCATGGTGTGACCCTGCTCGCGGATGCGCTTGAGGAGATTTGTGCCGCTGCCGTCGGGCAGTTGCAGGTCGAGGACGATGAGGTCGTAGTGAAAATTCCTCACCGACTCGACGCCTTCGCTCGCACTGATGACGCCGTCCACGGTATAGCCTTCCGCCTTCAGGCTGCGCTGCAGGATATCGTTGAGCTTCCTTTCGTCTTCAACAACCAGGATGCGCATGTGTCAGGCTCCCGCCGGTGCCGGGCGCCGCCACGCGCACTCTGTCGCCATTGGTAAGCGAGTCGGGCGGATTGTTCACCACCCGGTCGTCGCGGCTGAGACCCGAGCCCACGATGACCTGGGTTCCCAAATCGGTGGCGATGGTGATCGGCTTCATCACGACGCGATTGTCTGCCCCAATGGTCGCGACTTCCAGACCCGCGGCGCGGAAAATCAGCGCCGAGGCGGGCAGGCGCAGAAGGGAACCGGCGCCGGGGAGCCCGATATCGACCTCAGCATACTCGCCGGGCTTGAGCAGGCCTTGGGCATTGTCGGCCGCGAATTCCACCAAAAGGCTGGATTGGGAATTGATGGCGTTGGCGTTCGAGACCAGCTTAGCGGGAAATTTCCGGCCAGGATATTCCGGCACCGACAGCGACACCGTCATGCCGGAGCCGATCTCGGCGGAATAATTCTGCGGCACGTTCACATAGAGCCTCAGTTCGTGGACGTCGGACACCGTGAACAGGGGATCGGGCGTAGATGGCGAGCCGGCATTCACCAGCGCCCCCACATCGATGGTGCGCTTGGTGACAATGCCGTCGAACGGCGCCACGATCCGGGCGAAGTTCTTCTGCGCCAGAAGCTGGTCGAGGCTGGCCTGGAACGCTTTCACCGTCGCGCTCGCACTTTCCAGGGCTTCTTGCTTGGTGTCGGCATCCTGCCTGGCGACAGCGCCCTGCTTGAGCAGATCTTGCCAGCGCTCGGCGGTGACCCGGGCCAGCTTCTGGGCGGCCACCGATGCGTTCAGGTTGGCGCGGGCATTGGCGATCTGCTGGTCCAGGTCAGGCGTGTCGATGGCGGCAAGAAGCTGGTCTTTCTTCACATGCGCGCCAATGTCCTGGTACCAGGCATGCACATAGCCCGGCACGCGGGAATAGATGTTGGCGTCATCGAAGGATTGGAGCGTGCCGGGAAACATCAGCGCCTGGTTCGTGCCGGATGTCGCGGGCGCGATCAGCGCCACGGTGGGGACATCCTCTTGCCGGGTCCAGTTTCCCACCGCGCTCGCCTGCGACAGGCGCGTATAGGCGCCAACCGCCACAATCAAGGCCAGGACACAGCTTCCGGCGATGGCGGCGCGCCTCAGGCTGCGCCGCAGCCGCGCCGGATCGGCAAGGGGACGGTCACTCTGCGGGGACATAGGCTTCTCCAGTCGAAGGCGCCGGCGAACGCCCGCGCACCATGGCAAAGACGGCGGGCACGAAGAACAGGGTGGCGAACGTGGCGAAGAACAAACCACCGATCACCGCGCGGCCCAAGGGCGCATTCTGCTCGCCGCCCTCGCCCAGGCCCAACGCCATTGGCGCCATGCCGATGATCATGGCCAGCGCGGTCATCAGGACCGGGCGGAAGCGAGTGACGCCGGCCTCGATCGCCGCCTTCACCACATCACCGGTCTCTTCCAGTTTCTCGCGCGCGAAGCTTACCACCAGCACCGAGTTGGCGGTGGCGACGCCCATGCACATGATGGCGCCGGTCAGCGCCGGCACGCTCAAAGTCGTGTGGGTGGCGAACAGGGTCCAGGCGATCCCGGCCAGCGCCGCGGGCAACGCCATGATGATCACGAAGGGATCGGACCAGGAATGGAAATTGACCACCATCACCAGATAGATCAGCACTACCGCCTCGGCCAGGCCGAAGAACAGGCCGGAGAAGGCCTGGTTCATGGTCTGCACCTGGCCGCGGATGACGACGGTGGCGCCGGGCGGCAAATCGCGCTGCGTCCGGTCCAGCACGCGCTGGATGGATGAGGCGACGGCACCCAGGTCGCGCCCCTGGGTGGTGGCATAAACGTCGAAGGCGGGCTGGATGGCGTAATGCGATTCCACCGCGTCGGTG
Organism: uncultured Alphaproteobacteria bacterium; assembly: GCA_963766265.1. GTDB lineage: Bacteria > Pseudomonadota > Alphaproteobacteria > Micropepsales > Micropepsaceae > Rhizomicrobium. Next base: position 399,050 of record CAVXYX010000004.1, on the reverse strand, counting down.
TCCTCGCGCCGGATGTCGCTGATGCCGCCCAACATCTGGGGCGTGCTCTCGCTGGCGCTGGTGATGGGCATGTTCTTGAGGGCTTCCAGCGTGTCGAGCCGGTACTGCGGGGTCTGGATCACCACCGGATAAGAGACGCCGTTCTTGGGATTGAGCCAGAAGGTGGGCGCCACCTGGAAGCTCGAGGCAAGATTGACCACCAGGGAATTGGTGACGTCGCGTTCGGTGATGCCGACCTCGCCGGCCCGCGTTCGGTCCACATTGACGCCGAATTCCGGATAGTGGGAGGATTGTTCGAGGCGCACATCCACCGCGCCTGGAATTGGCGTGATGCGTTTCATCAACGCGATGGCGTAAGCCTCATCTTTCTTCTTGTCGGGGCCGTTGACCATCAGATCAATGGGCGCCGGCGAGCCGAAATTCAGGATCTGGCTCACAATATCGGCGGGCAGAAACGAGAAAGTCGAGCCCGGGAAACTCTGCGGCAACACGGTTCTCAGCCTCCGCACATAAACGTCGGTGGGCGCGTGGCTCTGGTTGAGGCTGATCAGGATATCGCCATCCTCGGGCCCGACGCTGCCGGTATTGATGTAGGCGCGGTTGGTGCCGCTCACCGGCAAGTCGATATTGTCCACGATCGAGTCCAGCTGCCTGGGCGGGATCACCTGCCGGATGCGGCGCTCGATGTTGTCGAACAGAGCGGCGGTCTCCTCGATGCGCGTGCCCATCGGCGCGCGCACATGCAGAGAAATCGCCCCGGCATCAACTGCGGGGAAGAAATTCTCGCCCAGGAACGGCACCAGCGCGAAGGAGAGAAGAACGAAGGCCATGAAGCCAAACGCGAACCAGCGGCGGCGGTCCATCGCGAAAGCGAGATAGACGTGATAGCCCGCGCGAATCCGCTCGAATCGCTTCTCGAAGCCGTGCTGGAAGCGCACCAGGGGATTTCTGGGATGATGGCCCCTGCCCGCATCATGGGCGCGGGCCACCGCGACATCGTTGCTGTCGCCATGCGCCACCAGGAAATAGCTGGCCAGCGTGTTGACCAGCGTGCGCGACAGAATGAACGAGCCGGTCAGGCCGAACACCACCGCCATGGCCATCGGCGCGAACAGGAAGCCCGAAACGCCCGGCAGGAAGAACATCGGCACGAAGGCAATGCAGATGCAGAGAAACGAGACGAAAGCCGGCACCACGATCTGCTGGGCGCCGTCGAGAATGGCCTGGGACACGCTTTTGCCGTGTTCCAGATGCCAATTGATGTTCTCGGTCGTGACCGTGGCGTCATCCACCAGGATGCCCACAGCCAAGGCAAGGCCGCCCAGGGTCATCAAATTGAGCGTCTGGCCCGTCGCCGACAACAGCGCGATCGAGAATAGCAACGCCAGCGGAATTGAGATCACGATGATCAAGGTGGAACGCCAGCTTCCCAGGAAGAGAAGGATCATCAGGGCGGTGAGCGCCGCGGCGATCGCGCCTTCCCGCACCACGCCCGAGATGGCGGCGCGCACGAAGATGGACTGATCGGCCACCGGCGCGACCTTCAGCGAAGGCGGCAAAGTCTGCTTGAGGCGGGGCAACAGCGCCTTGACGTCATCCACGATATTGAGCGTCGAAACCGAGCCGCTCTTCAGCACCGTCATCAACACGGAGCGCCGTCCGTCCATGCGCACCACATTGCGCTGGGGCGGATTGCTGTCGGCGACATGGGCGACGTCGCGCATATAGATGGTCGCGCCGTTCACCTGCTTGACCGGCAAATTGTTCAGCTCGTCGACGATGCTGGGGCTGTTGTTGAGCTTCACATTGTATTCGAACTGACCCACCTTGATGGTGCCGGCAGGAATGATCTGGTCCTGCGCCGCCAGCGCGTTCTCGAGGTCCTGGCCGGAGAGATGATCGGCCTGGAGCGCCTGCGGATTGAGGTTGATCTGGATCTGGCGTTCCTTGCCGCCATAGGGCGTGGGGATGGCGGTGCCCTGCACCGCGGCCAGCGCCGGGCGGATGAAATTCTGGCCGAGGTCGAAGATGTCCTTCTCCGCCAGCGTGCCGCTGGAAAGGGCCAATTGCAGGATCGGCACCGTCGCAGCGTTGTAGTTGAGGATTTGCGGCGGCGTGATGCCGGTCGGCATCTGCTTCAGCACGGTCTGGGAAATCGATGTCACCTGCGCGGTGGCGGTGCGGATATCGGTGCCAGGATGGAAGAATATCTTGACGATGCCCACGCCCGTCATCGACTGGCTTTCGATATGGTCAATATCGGTGACCACCGTGGAAAGCTGGCGCTCGTAATAATAGATGACGCGGCCCGCCATCTCCTCCGGCGAAAGGCCGCGATAGGTCCACACCACCGCGATCACCGGAATGTTGATGTTGGGGAAGATGTCGGTCGGCGTGTCCAGCACCGCCAGACCGCCGAAGATGACGATCAGGATCGCCATCACGAGGAAGGTGTAGGGGCGCCTTAAGGCGATGCGAACGAGCGCGGCGACCATGATCGCGACCTGAGCCAGCTTCGGGAACAGGTGAAGACATAGCCCGGGCTCGATGAAGAAGTCCTAGAGCCCTGATGAAAATCCGTTCAAATTGCCGATGCGCATTGCCCCAGGCACAGTTCCGGGGCCACAATTTCCCGAAGCACTCGGGACCGACGATGTGGAATGTGCTGAAATTCACCTATAGCGAACCTGACGATACCAGGGTCCGCACAAAGATTCACGCCTACCTGCATCTGGCCGAAGCCGAGACGTTGTTCGATCATCTACGGCTCGCCTATCAGTTCGACGCGCCACTCCGAGTCAAGGGCGGAAAGCGCATCAAGCTCTCGAGCGTCAGCCTCTACACCTCATTTCGCGAGGACCGGAACGAAGCGGAAGCGGAAGTGAAGAACGGCGCCGCCCGCCTGATCCAGGAAGCGCATGAGATCGAGATCGATCTGGGCTGAGGCCGGACTTCAGACCCCGTAGGCGGCGAGAAACACCGTAACCGCCCTGGCGATGGTGGCCTTGATCTCTTTTTCCGATGGCCTGGGAATGACGTTCCACGCTTTCAGGAGCACCAACTCGCCCTTGCAGGCTTCGATGAACAAGACCGCCATGTCCTGGGTGTTGCCGAGTCTCGAGCTTGCCCGCCTTTCTGGGCGTGGACGAAGAATTCGGCCAGCATCTGCTTACCTCTTTTCCGGCCTGACTGGTAGAAAGCGCGCCCCAATTCGGGAAAGCGCGCGCTCTCGGCCGTGATCAGGCGGAAGGTGGCGATGCTGTCGTCCCTCAGCATCATGTGCAACATCCGCTCGCCCAATTGCGTGAGCACTTTTCCGAAATCGGCGGTTTCGACGTCCACCTCCAGGAACATGCCCTGAAAGTCGCGGCATTTCTCGTCGATCACCGCAGCGAATAATTGCTCCTTGGACGAGAAGTAATTGTAGAGCGTGGCCTTGGAGCCGCCCACGCGTGCCGCGATCCCCGACATCGAAGTGGCGGCATAGCCTTCGCTGAGGAAGGCGGCATAGGCCGTCTTGAGGATATGTTCGCGTTTCTCGTCGCGTTCGGGTTTGACGCGGGCGGCAGAAGTGGCAGCACTCATGACCGTACCGTACAGTTCATCTTGACTGTTCTAGTAACAAGCGCTATTGGGGTCAAGAAGTTTGTGACTGTACGGTACAGTTTGATGGGGCCGATAACCCGAACGACTTTTTTTGCGCCCGTTTTGGGCCTGCTGCCATTTTTGGCGCTGCTTTCCGCCTGCGCGCCCGATCTCGGGCCCATGCCCCAGCCCAAGGACGAAGCCGGCCTCGCCAGCCAGAAAAGCTTCACCGCGCCCGCCACCGAATGGCCCGCACGGGAATGGTGGACCGCCTATCGCGATCCGCAGCTCAACGCCTTGATCGCCGAAGGCCTGGCCGGCAGTCCCGATATCCAGATCGCCGAAGCACGCGTGCGCCAGGCTGATGCGCTGGGCCAGCAATCGGGCGCGGCGCTCTATCCGCACCTGACCGCGAATGGCTCGGTCTCGGTCTTCCGGGAGAGCTTGAACCAAGGCTTCCCCAAGAGCTTCCAGGTGTTCCTGCCGCATGGTTGGCACGGCCAGGCCCAGGTCTCCGGCAATGCCACCTATGACCTCGATCTCTTCGGCGCCAATCGCGCCGCCTTTGCCGCCGCCACCTCCGAGGCCGACGCGGCCGAAGTGGATCTGGCGGGCGCGCGCCTTTCCATTTCCACCGCCATCGCCAGCGCCTATGCCGATCTGGTGCAATTGGTGGCGGACCGCGCCGCCTCGCAGGAATCCTTGTCTGAGCGTGAGCAAAGCGCCGAGTTGGTGCGCCAGCGCGCGTCCCAGCAATTGGAGAATGAAGGCGAATTGGCCCAGGCGCTGTCGCGCAGTTCCGGCGCCAAGGCCGATCTCGACGTGATCGACGGCCAGATCGCACTGGTGCGCAACCAGCTCGCCGCCCTGGTGGGAAAGGGACCGGACCGGGGATTGGACATCGCCCTTCCCGGCGAAGTGCAACTCAGACCCTTCGGCGTGCCGTCCACGCTGGGCGTGGACCTGATCGGGCGGCGGCCCGACATTGTGGCGGCGAAACTGCGCGCCGAGGCAGCATCCAGCCGCATCAAGGTGGCGCATGCCGCCTACTATCCCAACATCAATCTCAACGGCGATCTCGGTTATCAGGCGATCGGTCTCGAAAACCTGATTTCGCCGGCCTCGGCGATCGGCCAGCTCGGGCCCGCAATCTCGCTGCCGATTTTCGACGGCGGCCGCATTGAAGGCGGCTATCGCGATGCCCGCGCCCTCTATGATGAGGCGGTCGCCAATTATGACAAGACCTTGACGAACGCCTTGCATGAGGTGGCCGACACCTTGGTCAACCAGCGGGAACTGACCGCGGAATTGGCCGATGCCAGGGTGGCGCTGTCGCAAAGCGAGAATGCCTACCGGATAGCCACCTTGCGCTACCAGGGCGGGCTTTCCCGCTATCTCGATGTGCTAACCTCCGAGGACACGCTGGTGGTGCAGCGCCGCAGGGTTACCGATCTTCAGGCACGCGCCTTCGGCCAGGACGTTGCCCTGGTCCGGGCTCTGGGCGGCGGCTTCGAAACAATTGCCGATAACGCCAAAAGCGGCGCCGGCACCAAGGAATAGGAGCATCCATGTCGGACGCAGCACTCACGTCTCATTCGCGCAGCGCCGCACAGGCGCCCTCCGGAACATCGCAGATGGGCCTTCGCCAGAAACTGTTCCTGGGGCTGGGCAGTGTCGTCCTGGTCGCGGGCCTTGGTGTCGCCGGCTGGTATTTCCTGGTCGGCCGCTATGCCGTCTCGACCGATGACGCCTATGTGCAAGCGTCGACCGCCCAGATCACGCCGCGCATCGACGGCACCCTGATCAGCGTGCCGGTGCGCGACACCGATCGCGTCCATCAAGGTCAGGTGTTGGCCACGATCGATCCGGCGGATGCGCAGCTCGCGGTCCAGCAGGCGGAAGCCAATCTGCTTCTCGCCCGCCAGCATGTGACCCAATATTTCGCCAGCGTCGCCAACGCCCAGGCGCAGGTAAGCGGGCGACAGTCCGATCTGGCGCGGGCCAAGGTGGATTACGACCGCCGCGCCGCGTTGGCGCAGAGCGGCGCGGTTTCGGGCGATGAACTCTCCACCGCTCGCAACGGCCAGCAGACCGCGCAGGCCGCGCTCGACCAGGCCGCTCAGCAACTCGCCTCCGCCAAGGCCATGGTCGCCAGCGGCAGCGCCGCCAGCAATCCCGAAGTCCGCGCCGCGGAAGTGGCGCTGTCGCGGGCCCAACTCGATCTCGACCGCACCGTGATCCGCGCGCCGATCGACGGCATCGTGGCGCAGAACAATGCCCAGGTGGGCCAGCGCGTGCAGGCCGGTTCGTCGCTGATGACAGTGGCGCCGGTGAGCCAGGCCTATGTGAACGCCAACTTCAAGGAAAGTCAGCTCGCCTATATCCATCCCGGCCAGGCCGTCTCCCTCGTCTCCGATCTTTACGGCTCGGATGTGGTGTTCCACGGCACGGTGGTGGGGCTGGGCGGCGGTACCGGCTCGGCCTTCTCGATGATTCCGGCGCAGAACGCCACCGGCAACTGGATCAAGGTGGTGCAGCGCCTGCCGGTGCGCATCGCGCTCGATCCCAATGAACTCACCCAGCATCCGCTGCGCGTGGGCCTCTCCATGAACGCCACGGTTCACCTCGCTCACTAGGAATCGTCATGGCCGGTCCATCCGCACCCGCGCAAGAAGGTCATCCGCCGCTGCATGGCGCCGCCCTGGTGGGCGGCGTGATGGTGCTGGCGATGGCCAATTTCATGGCCGTGCTGGACATGACCATCGTCAATATCTCGATCCCGCACATCGCCGGAAGCCTGGCGATCTCGCCCACCGAAGGCACTTGGGCCATCACCTCCTACGCCGTGGCCGAGGCGATCATGGTGCCGCTGACGGGATGGCTCGCCGCGCGCTTCGGGCCGGTGCGCGTCTTCATGACGGGTGCCGCCGGCTTCGGCGTCTTCTCGCTTCTATGCGGGCTTTCCACGTCGCTGCCCATGCTGATCTTTGCCCGCATCATGCAGGGCGTGATGGGCGGGCCGTTGATGCCCATGTCGCAGGCCCTGTTGATGCGCATCGCGCCGCCGGAACGGCGCAACATGGCGCTGGGGATCTGGACCATGACGACCATCCTGGGGCCCATCGCGGGACCGCTGGTGGCCGGCACCCTGGCCGACAGTTGGGGCTGGCCCTGGTCCTTCTTCGTCAATGTGCCGGTGGCGGTGATCTGCGTGCTGCTGGCGTCCAGCATCCTCAGCAAATTCGAGACCAAGACCGTCAAGAAACGCATCGATTTCGTGGGCTTGAGCTTGATGGTGATCTTCATCGGCGCGCTGCAGATCATGATGGACAATGGCGAGAATGACGACTGGTTCTCGTCCAATTTCATCGTCAGCCTGGCGGTGATAGCCGGCGTGTTCTTCCTCGCTTTCCTGGCCTGGGAGCTCACCGACGAACATCCCGTCGTCAATCTCAAAGTGTTCCGCCATCGCGGCTTCGCGGTGTCGGCGGTGGCCATGCTGTTCACATTCGGCTCGTTCATGGGCTCGATCGTACTGATCCCGCTTTGGCTGCAACTGACCATGAATTACACAGCTTTCGACGCCGGGCAGATCATGGCCATGAACGGCATGGTCAGCATCTTCGTGGCGCCCACCGCGGCGATGCTGCTCAGCAAGATCGACGCCCGCTACATGATGTCCCTCGGGCTTGTGGTGGTGGCCGCCGACATGTTCTGGCGGACCACCTTCAACACCGACATCACCTTCTGGCAATTGGCGCCGGTGCAGATGGCGCTGGGCATCGGCATGCCCTTGTTCTTCATCCCGCTGATGAGCATCGCTATGGCGGCGGTGCAGCCCAACGAGACCGTGGACGCCGCCGGCATGCTCAGCTTCCTTCGGACCATGTCGGGCGCTTTTTCGACCGCCATTATCACCTTCTCATGGCGCGACCGCACTGTGCATGACCGGGTCGAGTTGATGAATGCGCTCGGGCCGACCACCGACCACTCGCTCAGCCTGTTCCGCCATGCCGGCCAAAGCGCCGGCCAGGCGCTGACGTCGCTCAGCAACATGATCGACACCCAGGCCACCATGCTCGCCACCAACAATGTCTTCTTCGCCGTCAGCCTGGTGCTTTTGGGCGTCGCCGCCGGCGTCTGGCTGATGCCAAAGACCAAATTGGCTGCGCGTGGTGCCCCAGGGGGGCATTAAAGGATAGCCTCTCGGCCCTTGCCGAAACTTGGCCGGAACCTCCCTCCCCGCGCATGCGGAGCATGCTGGCATGGGGGATGCCCCTAACAGTGCTTGCAGGCGCGAGCCGGAGCGCCAAAAGCAAAGCTGCGACGGGCAGAGGGGGTGGACTTAATGCCCCGCCGCGTCGCGCACCGAGAATGACGCGACGATTTTGCTGCCGTCCTTGAACAGCAACGTTACCGGCACCTTGGCGCCCGGCTTGATCGCGGGCCCCGCGTCCATGCACATCAGGTGATAGCCGCCCGGCGCGAAGGCGACGCCGCCACCCGCGGGCACATCCACCTCGTCCACGTGGTGCATGGATGACATGCCGCCTGTGCTTTGCGACACGTGAAGCATCAGGCTGCCGCAATCGGCCGCGCGCGCGCCGGTGAGCACCATGTCCCGGCCGGTGTCATTGTGCAGCGTGAAATACCCCCCCGAGGGAATGCCTTGCGGCATCGCCCGCATCCAGGGGTCGCTGACACTGAGCTGGCCGGCGGCACAGACGGGCGCAGCCGGCAGCAGCGCGGCAGCGCAGACGATCCACAATTTGGTGTTCATGCGATCCAATCAGTTCGACGGTGGCGGCTGCGGCCTGGGCGGCACATATTGCCACTGCGTGGTGCAGGACGGCACGGTGGGATAATAGCCCTGCGGGTTGCTGCAATAGTACCAGCCTTGCGAGGGCGCCGCGCCCGGCCCATCAGGACCGTAGTCGGAATAGGGCGGGTAATAATAAGGATAGGGCGAGTAATAAGCGGCATTGTAATAGGGATAGTAGAAATCCCAGAACGGGCTGTACCAGAAGGGATTATAATAGAAGACAGGGCCTACAAACGAATGGCCATAGAAATGACCATAGCCGCCGTGCCAGGCACCGCCGGCCCCAGCGCCCCCATGGAAGCCGCCGCCATGCCACGCACCGCCGCCGTGGAAACTGCCGCCGCCGTGGAAACCGCCGCCGCCGCCGTGGAAGCCACCGCCACCGCCATGATGCTGGGCCTCAGCCACGCCGGCAAATCCGGCATACATCAGGGCAGCAGCCATCACGGTCATCGTCATCCGTTTCATGACATTACCTCGTACGCTCCAGACATCCCTTCATATTCCTATTGCGGCGGCCGCATGGTTTCCCGGTCGAAGGTCGCCTTCTGCTCCGGCGCCAAACTGGCATAGAAAATCTTGAGCGCCGCGCCACGGCGCTGCAATGAAGCAAGATCGGCCTTCATCATCTCGACCGAAAGATCGACGCGCTCGGGGGCGCTGATATTGGCCATCTTTTCCGAAGCATCGCGGCGGCGCATCGCCTCTTCCGGATCCGCCGCGGTGGAGCGCACATAGGTTTGCCAGCCCGCATCCTGGTCGGCACGCAGATTGAGGACATCATGCAGCCGCTGCAGCTGGGGACTGGGAGGGGACTGGGCAAGCGCGCCCGCGGTCAGCACAAACACCGAAAAAGCGGAAACACCCAACAGCCGCGCGGTTTTCATGAAACTCCTGCGAAGTGGATCGCCCCTCTTATTATAGGAGCATCTTACGCTGGCGCCAAAAGTGATGTGGAGGGGCGTTGCGCCATTTTGGCAGGCTCGGAGCGCCCCCCGTACCCCTGACGCCGTTTCCTCTCCGGAACGACGTAAAGGTTGATCCGCCACATTGATGAACGAACGCTCAGCCGCCGGAAAATATAACCCGTCAGCGAATGTAGGAGCGCAGTACGTCCACCAATTCGTCGGCGGCCTGCGCTTCGCGGCGCGACGGCGTGCGGTCCTCGTCTATCATGTGCATCTGGATATGGTCTTCGACCACTTCTGCCATGATGCCGTTGATGGCGCCCCGCGCCGCGGTCAGAAGGCGCATGATCTCGGTGCAGCCCGCTTCGGCGTCCAGCCCCCGGTCCAAAGCATCGATCTGACCTCTCAGCCGGCGCACCCGGTTCAGCAGCTTCTGTTTGTCGGCGACGGTGTGGCTCATGCGGCCGCTCCTGCGAATACCTTTGGGGATATTCGCCAGTGTATATCCGCGGGGGTATCCGGCGCCAGCAGGCTCCTTGGGAGGACCGACAGGCAACGAGTAGCGCTCTCCGGTGTTCATGAACCCCAGAACCGGTCAAAAAATCTCGCATGCATGGAACGATTTCCGCTTTTATTTACCAGCGGAAAGAGAGGCCAACGGTGATGGCGTGGCTTTGGGCGCAGGAAGCGAGCGCTTGGACGCTCAGACCGATTGCTCGATGGCGGCGGGGATCATCATGGTCATCTCCAGCCCATGCGGCGCGCGGTTGGCGGCCGAAATGGTCCCGCCATGCACGGCGATGGCGCGTTGCGCGATCGCCAGCCCCAGGCCAAAGCCGAAGCCGTCAGCTGAAATCCCGAACGGCTTGAACAGGCTGGCCAGCGCGTCCTTGGGAATGCCCGGCCCGTCGTCGATCACCGCCAGATAGAAGCGGCCACTCTCGCGCGCAAGTTGCACCCGGACCTGGCCGCCTTCCGGCGAATAGCGCAGCGCGTTGCGCAGGATATTCTCGACTGCGCGGCTCACCAGCTTGCCCGAGCCCAGCGCGATCCATTCGAAATTCTCGTCCGCCTGCTCGACCGAAAGCTTGACCTCGATATTCTTGGACGCCGCCTCGTAGCGCGCGTCCTCCACTACCTGCTTCACGATCTCGGCGAAGTTGAAATAATCCTCGCCCTGGCTCTGGCTGCTTTCGAGCTTGGCCAGGGTAAGAAGCTCGCCCACCATCTCGTCCAGCGTGGCGGCTTCGCCGCTGATGCGGTCGAGCGAGGTGGAAAGCTTGGCGGGGTCCTGCCGCGCCAGCCCAATAGCGAGATTGAGCCGCGCCAAAGGCGTACGTAATTCGTGGGAGACATCGGCCAGAAGCCGGTCGCGCGCGCCCACCAATTCGCGCAGGCGCACCGCCATGGTGTCGAAATCATGGGCCAGGCTTGCGATCTCGTCACGCCTGCGTCCCATCGCCGGACCCAGCCGCGTGGTGAAGTCGCCACCAGCCAGCCGCTCAAAGCCCGTTTGCATGCGCCGGATCGGCTGGGTGAGGTACCAGGCGAGGATCGCGCTGAAGCCCAAACCGCCGATCACCACCGAAAGAAGCACTTCCGGCGGTATTCCGAACGGGCCGCCGCGCCGCTCTCTTTGCGCATAATAAGAGACGCGATAAGACGCGCCGTTGGGTCCTTTGACCTGCTCGCTGAACACGGGCGCACGGCCCTGGAGCGGGCCGGCCGCTTCCGTCACCTGCACCCGGCTGCGCCAATCCCGGGGCCAACTCTGGCGCTCGGCCTCGAAGGCCCGCGGACCGCCCTGCTCGATCGCCGTACTGGCCGCGCCCACCGAAAGGCGCGCGAAGAATTGCATGTAGGTGGTTTCCACGTCGGGGCGCAGCAGCGAGAACGCCAGCAAAAATCCCAGCACGATCAGGATCAAGGTGAGCCAGAAGCCCAACAGGATTTTCCAGAACAGCCGGCTTTTCATGTCTGCCTCAAGCGATAGCCCACGCCGCGGATGGTCTCGATCTCCAGCGCGCCTTCGCTGGCCAAAGCCAGCTTCTTCCTGAGATTGCTCACATGCACGTCCACGCTGCGGTCATAGATTTCGCGCGCCCGACCCAGCACCTTGAGCGACAATTCCTCCTTGCTCGACACCATCTCGCCGCCCCGGATCAAACATTCCAGCATGTCGAATTCGGTGGTGGTGAGCTCGAAAGGACGTTCCTTCCAGGTTACTTCGCGTTTTCCCGGCGACAATTCCAGCGCCCCGCTTTTGAGTGCCTGGCTCACCTGGGGCCGGGCTTCGCGCTGGCGGCGCAACACGGCGCGCAGCCGCGCCACCAGTTCGCGGGGAAAATAGGGCTTGGCGACATAATCGTCGGCGCCCATCTCCAGTCCCACCACACGGTCCACGTCGCCGCCCTTGGCGGTCAGCATGATCACCGGCACGGCGCTGGATTGCCGGATGCGGCGCAAGACTTCGTTGCCGTCCATTCCCGGCAGCATCACGTCCAGGATCACCGCGTCATACTGGCCGGACAAAGCGGCGGCGGCGCCGTCCGGCCCGTTGAAGGCCGCGGTGGTCTTGATGCCTTCGCCGGCCAGATACTCGGTCAGCATCTCGCTCAAGGCGGGATCGTCGTCGACGAGAAGAATATGCAACGCATGCCCTCATGACAGTTAGGCAATGCTGCGCCCCGCAGGCCCCCTTTGTCAGCAGGATTTTCGCATTCTTTACAGTTTGCTGGCGAACACTTAACCGCACCCATTTCGGGGCCGGTCTAGGCTCTTGCCATGAACCAGCGCGTGACACTCAAAAGCCTGGCGGGCGCCATTCCGGTCCCGCGCAAAGCGCGCTTCAACCCCAGGCTCGACATTCTCGACGAAGTCGTGGCCGGGTTTCTGTGGATGCAGCTGGACCTGCCGGAGGATACTTCCCGCTCCGAGCTGGAAAGCTTCGCCCATCGTCTGGTTGGCCGCATCCAGGCGGGGGACGGCGAGGCAGCGATCGCGGGCGAGATCGCGAGCCTTCAATTCGGGCAGCTTTGCCGTCCCGCCAACCCGTTCGTGGAGCGCCAGATCTCCCGGCGCGCCATCGCCGCCGTCAACGGCGCGCTTCACTGGTGAGCCTGCCCGGCTTCCTTTTCCATCGCGCCTGAATCCTCGCATTGCTCCCATGCATTTCGTGCGCTGTTCTTGGGCAAACTTTTACACTTCGCTTGCGAACACTTGACCCAAAAAATCTTCGCGCATGCCTATCTTCTTCTCGTTCGCCAATCGGGGCGGATTTGTGAAACGGAGATTTCCCCATGACATTTTTCGAGATCGACGAGCGCTTGAGCAACATCCTGCACGCCGTCGCGGCCATTCCCTTCGGCTTCGCCTTCGCCATCCTCACCGTCGCCCAGTTCTTTGTGCATGCCGCCTGAAAAGAAAAAGCCCGCGCGGTGGAGCACGCGCGGGCTTTTCGCCTGAAGACATGAACCGGGATTATTTGCCGGTGTAATAGATGCGCCAAAGCCGGCCCTTCAACGTATCCACCACATAGAGCGAGCCGTCGGGACCGATCGCGGCGCCGCTGGGCCGGTACATCGCCTTGCCGGGATTGCGGTCCGCCGCATCGGGTCCGGCGAAATCATCGGCGAAGATCTGCGCCTGGCCGGGCTTGCCTTTTTTGTCGAACGGCACGAACACCACGTCATAGCCGTGATGGCCCAGGGGCAGCACGCCGGCCCGAGCCGCCCTGGAACACGACAAACGCGCCGCCCCGGTATTCCTTGGGGAATTGCTTGCCTTCATAGAAGGCAAGATCGAGCGGCGATTGATGGGCCTGGAACGCCACCACGGGGGCCGAATAATTGCCTTCAGCGGCCGTTTTGCCGTCGCCGCCATATTCCGGCGCCGTCAGCCGCGCGTGCGGGGCGATGTCGTAATAGGTGTAAGGCCAGCCCAGATTGGCGCCCTTGTCGATGCGATGCATCTCCTCGGCGATGGAGTCGCGGTCATCCTCGCCGGACACGACGTTGCCGAACATCTGGGAGGTGCCGTTCCTGCCCTGCATCACGCCGTACAGGGCGTGGATATCGGGCGACCAATCCACCGCCATCATGTCGCGTACGCCGGTGGCCAGCTGTTCGCCATCGGCGGGAAATTTCTGGTTCGGCTTGTCGGCCTTGAAACGCCACACCCCCGCGCGCCCTTCGAGCGAGGGACAGGGTTTGAGGCCCTTGGGCGGCTGGCCTTTGGGCACGCTGGGATCGGTGCAGAGATTGTCCTGACCCGAGACCGCCACAAGAAGATGGCCGCTATTGTCGAAGGCCATGCCCACATTGTCGTGACCCACGGCGGGAAGACCGTCCACGATCACATCCGGCTGGGCGCCGGGAACCAGTTCATTGCCTTTGAACTTGAAGCGATAGACCGTGCTAGGCGAGGCCACATAAAGCGCGCCCTTGTAAAAGCGAATCCCGGTGCCGTCATTCACGGTGCTGAAATGCTGGACACCGGACGCCTTGTGATCGCCGGTGATGTCCATCGCGATCACGCCGGGCTCGGTGGTGGCCCCGCGTTCCTTGCGTGTGGATATATATAAGTGATCGCCGCGGATGGCGATGTGGCGGGCGCCGGGGCCAACGCCCTCGTCCACCACCTGGGCATGGAATCCGAACGGCAGCTTCAGGCCGTCGGGTTCGGCCGCCAGCACGGGGGCGGCGGCCACAGTCAAAAGCAAGGCGGCGGCAATCGTTTTCATCATGTCCTCTCAAGCCCCTCTGACGCGATAGGACACAGACTTATGCGTATTTTCGATTTCCCGGCAATCCACCCAAAGAGTGGATGCGCGGGCCAATTGTCGCGAGAAACTTTCCGGTGGCGGCAAGATGGGCGGGGCACTGAAAGATTGAGATGCCCCAATAAAAAGAAAGCCCACGACCAGCGCGGGCTTTCCTTCAGCCGTTACGGGTAGCCGTCGCTTCGGTCTTCGTCCACGATGACACGATTGTCATAGGAGCGATCCTGGGCGGCGTCGCGATCGGCCAGCGCCTGATCGCGTTCCGATAGCGCCTGATCGGCCTTGGCCATGGCGTCATCCGCCCGAGTCTGGGCCTGCGCCGCGTCCAACTTGTTCTGATAATAGTCCTGTCGGGCCCGGTCCGCCGACTGGACATCCGCCGGAAGGGTCACGACCACATTGTCGGAATCATAATCTGGCGCCGCGAACGCGGGCGCCGTGCCCGCGGCGAGAACCGCAACAGCGGCCAACGCAACAGGAGTCAGTGCAACAAATTTCATCTCGCTCTCCATTGTTGTTGCAGAATGACAACCAGGGAGAGACAAGAGGTTGCGCGGTTCCGGCCGGAACCGAAGCAACCGCTTGATCCTGCTAGGCGCGCAGGCGCGGGATCGGGATCGGACCCGCGGCCTTCACTTGCGCCCAGATCCGCCGGCCCACCTTGTCGGCTTCGGCGATCAGCGCCGCCTCGTCCATGGTGAGCACCTTGCGATCGCGCATCACGAACGCGCCGTCCACCATCACGCTTTCGATGTCGGAAGGCTGGCCATTGTGAATGAAGGCCGAAAGGATGCGCCCTGCCGGCACCAGATGGGCGCGCTGGGTATTGATCACGATCAGGTCGGCCTTGCGTCCCGTTTCCAGCGCGCCGATGGTTTTCTCCTGGTTCAAGGCGCGCGCGCCGCCCAGGGTCGCATCCTGCAGCATGTCTTCCGGCTGCGGCTGGAGCCCTGGATTGGGGTCGTCGTCCCTGTTGCGCCTGATCCGCTCGGTGACCAGCGCGATGCGCATCACCTCGAACAGATCGTTGGTGTTGTTGTCCGTGCCGTTGGCGATGGGGCAGCCGGCCGCGCGCAGTTCGGGAATCGGCGGGATCACGGCGCGGTTGGCCGCCATGGCCGCCTGGTGCGAGACGATGGTCTTGGAATTGCCCAGAAGCGTCATGTCGCTTTGGTCCATGAAGCGGCAATGCGCCGCGAACAGGCGCGGACCCAGATAGCCGTGGCGGGCCAGGAAGGCCGGCGGACGCAGGCCATAATGTTTGACCATGAAATCCACCTCCGGCCGGCTTTGCGACAGGTGGATCGAATAGCCCAAATCGTGCTTGTCGGCGAAAGCGCGCACCGCCTTGAGCAAATCGGGTGACGAGGTTTCCGCCAGGGCGGCGGTGGGAAAGACGCTGATGCGGCCTTTCTCCTTGCCGTGCCAGGCGCTGAAAAGGTCGTTGATGCGTTGCATGCCTTCGTTCAGGCGTGCCGCCGAGATATCGCGGCGTCTGGCTTTTGGCCAAGCCTTCCGCCGAGATGGGACCGGCGACGTTTTCGGTATCGGCCACCGATTCCGCGAACACAAAACGCAAGCCCGAGCGCGCCAAAGCCTGCGCATAGGAGCTGATGCCGGAGGCGAATTCGACCAACGAGGTGGTGCCGCTCTTGATCGCTTCCAGCGCGCCAATCTGGGCCATCAACGTCTTCTCGTCGCCTTGCAGCAGGCGGGTGGGCGGAATGGCGGGGTGCGAGGCATTGGGAAAACCGAAATCCTCGTTGAAGCCGCGCTCCAACGTGGCGGTCAGATGGGCGTGGCAATTGATCAAGCCCGGCAGGATCGCCTTGCCCCGTCCGTCCACGATTTCCGCATTGGGAAATTGGGCAAGGACCGCGTTGCTGGGACCGATGGCGGCGATCTTGTCGCCCGCCACGGCCAGCGCGAAATCCTCGTTTGTGGCGTCGGGCGTAACGATGGTGGTGTGGGCGAAAACGATCGCGCGCCCCGCCCCTTGCGCCTCTGCGCCGCCCTCGTCCAGCAGCAGCGCCGCCGCGCCCACGCTCGCGCCCGCCAAAAGCTCACGCCGGCTCACATGCGATTGCGTCATGATCGATCCCCCGGGAATTCCCGCCGCCATGATGCGGCGGCAAAGGGCCAAGTCAACCCGGCTAAGGGGCGAGGCCGTTCGGGTTCGGCGTGAAGCGGCCCGTTTCGCGCAAGGATTCCAGTGCCTCGCGGGAGCGGATGAAATAAGCGCCTTCGGCCTGGGGCGTGATGTGGTTGTGATCGGAAAGCGGCATCGGCACGGCTTCCTTGGGGCCTTGAATCTCATTGAACGCGGCCAGGATGCCGAACGGCGGCGCAGTGGTATCGATGAAGCCGAACGCGACCAGGCTTTGCGCCTTGATGGCTGGCGCGAAATTCATGATGTCGAAATAGCGCGCGGTTTCCACCACCCGGGGATCGTCGATCGGCCAATTGGGATAGCCACGGCGGCTGCCATAAAGATCGCCGCTGATATCCGCGCCCGCCAGCACGTTGGTGATGATCGCCGTCACCTTGCCGGGATTGAGCGCGGCCGTGGCGAAGCTCTGCTCAGCGCCCATGGACATGCCCATCAACACGATGGTCTTGCCGTCCCAGTCGGGTCGGCTCTCGATATAGTCCAGCGCGCGCGTGTCGCGCAAATACATGGCGAGGAAATACGAGGTTTCGCGGCTGGTGTTGCCGATGCTTGCATAGGCCAAGGGTGCAGTGGCTTGATCGGGCGCCATGTCATGCGCGTTGACGTTGAACGCCAGCCAGCCTTCCGCCGCGCGGTCGGTGACACTGTTCTTCTGGAGCGCATAGACCCCGGCATATTGAAAGATGATCAGCGCGGGATGCTTGCCGCCGTTCTTGGGCGTGGCGAGATAGCCATGGACCTGTGAGTTTAAACTGTCGAGCGTCACGGTGGACAGCGCGACCCCGTCACGATCGGTCTCAACGGACGCCAGCCGGGGATTGATCGGCACGCGGCTCAGCTCCGACAATTTTTCGGTCCAGAAGGAATCGAAGTCGGCGGGCTTGGGCCGCGGCGGGCGGATCAATTCCGGCGCCACCGCGGCGCCCACCGTCATCTTGTCCAATTCCTGGGGCAAGGGCGGCGTGGCGGGCGGCGGCGCGCCGATATAATGCAGCCTCAGATACAGCATGCCGGGATGATCCAGCATGGTGGAAATGGTGCTCAGGCCCGACGAAAGATCGATCTCTCCGCTCGCAATCGGCGTCAAATTGTTCTCGCGAAGCTCATATCCGTATCTGGTGTAGCCAGCGCCCAAAAGCGCGTGGACGGTCCAGCCTGCCCGCTCGCCGATCCTGTAGATGCCGCTGACATGAAACGGCTCCAGCACCAGATTGGGGTCGGGCAGCGTCTGTGCGGGCGCGGGCAGAGCGGCCAACACGCCGGCGGCAAGAAAGAATCCAGAGATCAGAAAAAACCGTTTATGCATCCGCCATCCCATCCGAGGCATGATGCGTGAGCGATGTGCATTTGAAAAGGTTTGGCGCTCATGCCCATTGCGAGGGAATGGTGCCCAGGGACAGAATTGAACTGCCGACACGCGGATTTTCAATCCGCTGCTCTACCGACTGAGCTACCTGGGCACGCGCCGAAAGGCGGAAGGTTGGGCTTCTTAGAGGACGGTTTCCGGCCCTGTCCAGCCGGGGGCCGGCGGCCCGCCGGCGCGGGCGCAAAATCCTTAATTCTCCGGGGCTTCGTCCTCGTCCGGGCGGGCTTCCGGCGCCTTGTCCGCATCGTCTTCCGGCCTGCCGGGAATGGCATAGCCGCCCTTCAGCCAGCGGCCCAGATCGATGTCGGCGCAGCGCCGGGAACAGAAGGGCGCGAACTTCGCCTGCCCGGGCTTGCCGCAGATGGGACAGGCTTCCAGGTCAGCGGCAGGCGACATCGTAGCCTCCGCTCGCCTTTCGCCCGCCTCGAAACGCACCCGGCCCGCGCCCCGCCGCGGCAGAGCCTGGCCGACCTCGTCGTCATGGCGTGTCAGCCAGGCCGCGACATCCGGCGGCGCGGCGGTGACCACAAGCTCGGCGCCCGGATTGGCGGCGGCCTCGCGTTCGACCGCGGCGCAGAATCTCCAGCGCCATCGGCCGTCGGCGGATCGGGCGCGCGCCCGGTCCCGCCGCAGGCCGCGCAGGCGATGCTGGTGCTGCCGCGCCAAAGGCTCGCGCAGCCGCTTGCGGGTGATGGCGACGATGCCGAACTCCGCTCATGGGCGAAATCTGCACGCGGCGCGCGATCGAAGCCAGGCTTTGCTCCAGCGCCTCCAGCACGCGCGCCGCATTCGCGCTCTCGCTCGAGATGGATGAAATCCACCACGATCAGGCCGCCGATGCCGCGCAGGCGTATCTGGCGGCCGATCTCCGGCGGCCGCTTCCAGATTGACGGCAAGGCTGGTTTCCTCCAGCCCGCCGGACTGGATGAAGCTGCCGGAATTCACGTCCACCGCGGTCAGCGCCTCGGTATGTCTCGATGGTGATCCAGCCGCCCGACGGCAAAGCCGACGCGCGGCTGACGACAGCGCGGCGATCTCGTCCTCCAAGCCGTAATCGTCGAACAGATCGCGCGGCGCCGATTCTCGATACGGGCTTCCGAGCCCGGCATGGCTTTGCGGCAATAGGCGCGCGCCGCTTCCGCCGCGCCCGCATCGTCGATCAGCACCCGCGCCACATCGCCGCGCATCGATATCGCGCAATGGCGCGTTCGATCGGGCCCGAGATCGCTGATACAGCGTCGCGGGCGGGCGCGCCGCTTTGCGCTTGTCCTCGATATCAGCGCCAGATTTGCGCCAGATCGCGCGCATCCTGCGGCAAGTTCGTCCAGCGAAGCGTCCCTGCGCGGCGGTGCGGAAGATGAAACCCGCGCCGGGATCACGGTCGCCCTCGCCGGCCAGCAATTGCTCGCCCAAGGCGATCAACGCCGCGCGCCGCGCTTCATCCTCGATCCGGCGCGAGACCGCCATGCCGGGCTGGCCCGGCGTCATCACCAGAAGCGGCCCGGCAAGGCGATGCGCGGCGGACAGCCGCGCGCCCTTTTCGCCGATCGGGATCCTTGATCACCTGCACCAGATACGCCTCGCCTTCGCGCACGCAGTCGGAGATTGCCGACATCGCCGCCCGCGTTGCGCGCCAGAATTTTCGCTTCGCGCAGCGGCAGAAATCCGGCGCGTTCCATGCCCGACTCGACAAAGGCCGCCTGCATGGCCGGGATCACGCGCTGCACCCGGCCCAGGATGATGTCGCCGATATGGCTGTGGCAACGGCGCGTCCTCGGCGCCAGCAGCGGCTCGAAGCGGAGCTGCTTCCAGCCTTCCGCCGCATATTTCGGCGATGCGGATTTCGCCCGGGCCCGCATTGATGAGGAGCTACTACTCATTCACACCGGCCTCAAGGAGCGGAGCGGTAGGCCACAGAAGAGCTTAGCACGGAAAGCCCGCGCCCTTGAGCAGCGCCACCGTCAGCGCCAGCGGCAAGCCCACCACATTGGAATAGGAACCGCTGATCTCCTTGACGAAAATTTCGGCGCGGCCCTGGATGGCATAGCCGCCCGCCTTGCCCACGCCTTCGCGGCTTTCGATATAGGCCTTGATGACCGTGGCTCGTCGAGGCGGAGGAACGATACCCGCGTCAGCGCCAGCCGGGTGCGCAGGTGCCCGTCCGGCGTGACCAGCGCCACCGCCGTCATCACCTGATGGCGGCGTCCCGACAGAAGTTCAGGCAGTCGCGCACCTCGTCATCGCTCTCCGCCTTGGGCAGGATGCGGCGGCCGCAGGCCACCACCGTATCGGCGGCCAGAATAAAGGCGGCCCGGCCATGGCGCGCCTGGGCGGCGCGCGCTTTTTCCTTCGCCAGCCGCAAGCGCATGGAGGCGCGGCAGTTCGCCCTTCTCGGACGCTTTCGTCGATGGCGGCGGGAACGATATGGGCGGGCACGATGCCCGCCTGCGCCAGCAAGCGCCAGCCGGCGCGGGCTTTCGCTGGCGAGAACCAGTTCCGGCTTAGCGGAAGCGATAGGTGATGCGCCCTTTGGTGAGGTCATAAGGGGTCATCTCGATCATGACCTTGTCGCCGGTGAGCACGCGGATGCGGTTCTTGCGCATCTTGCCCGCGGTATGGGCGATGATTTCATGGCCGTTCTGCAGGAGGACCCGGAAGGTGGCGTTGGGCAGCAATTCGCTGACCGTGCCTTCAAATTCCAGCAATTCTTCCTTGGCCATTCGTCCTCTAAAATGCGACTCGAAAGTAGCGAAGCGGTAGGACATTCAAAAAGCGTCCTCGGATCGGGGCGGGAGATTGCACTGAAACCGGGCGAAAATCAAGGAATTTCGAGGATATCCCCGGCCTTCTCAGCCGAATTTGGCGCCAATCCGGCGCTTGAGCCTGTCCCGCACGGCACGGTAGGCGGCCCGGCGCTGTTCCAGGCTGCCTTCCGCCTGGGTGGGATCGGCGGTCTGCCAATATTCGACCTGCGATGGCGCGGCTCCAGTCGCGGGCATGGCTGCTCGGCTTCCCGGGACAGCGCCACCACCAGATCGAAGTCCTGGTCGCTGAAATCGTCGAAACTGCGGGGATGATGGGCGTCGAGTGTGATGCCGATCTCCGCCATCACCTGGACCGCCAGGGGATCGAGCGCGCCGGCATGCGACGCCGGCGGATTCCACATAGAGGGCGCGGCCCCTCGAGATGGCGCAGCAGCGCCGCGGCCATGGGCGAGCGCACCGCATTCATGGTGCAGACGAACAGGACCGAGCGCGGGCTTGGCTGTCCTCGTCCATCGTCAGCCCTTCAGATGCAGCACGCAGATCAGCGTGAAGAGGCGCCGCGCGGTGTCGAAATCGGTCTCGATCTTGCCGCCCAGGCGTTTCATCAGAAGCTCGGTGCCTTCATTGTGGAGGGCGCGCCGGCCCATATCGAGGGATTCGATCTGGGAGGGCGGCGCGGTGCGCATCGCCTTGTAATAGCTGTCGCAGACCAGGAAATAGTCCTTGACGATGCGGCGAAACGGCGCCAGCGACAGAAGAATGCGCCCCACGCGCTGGCCGCCCTCGCGGGCGATGTCGAACACCAGGCGGTTCTCCTTGACCCACAGCGCCAGGCGATAGGGCCCGGCGCTCGGCCCCCTTGGGCTTGAAATGATTGCTTTCCAGAAGATCGGAGATCGCCACTTCGCGTTCCTGCTCGATCTCCGGCGTGCGGCTGCACCACGCTTTTCTCGTCCAGGACGATGGCGCTGATGCGGTGGTCCACTCAGCGTTCTCCGGTTGAGCCGGGCGACGATGGAGCGGGCATGGGCTTCCAGTCCCTCGGCCTCGGCCAGCGCGATGGCTTCGGGCCCCAGCTCGGCGATGGCGCGCGGCGTCCAGTGACAGGATGGTGGTGCGCTTCATGAAATCCAGCACCGAAAGGCCCGAGGAGAAACGCGCCGACCGTGACGTCGGCAGCACATGGTTGGGACCGGCGATATAATCGCCCATCGCTTCGGGCGTGTGCCGGCCCAGGAAGATCGCGCCGGCATGGCGCACCTTGGCCAGCAACGCTTTGGGGTCGGCGGTGGCGATCTCCAGATGCTCGGGGGCGAAACGGTCGGCCAGCGCCGGCGCCCTCGTCCCAGTCCTTCACCACGATGATGCCGCCATAATCGTTCCAGCTTTTGCGCGGCGATTTCCTTGCGCGGCAGAATGCGCCAGCGCGCGCTGCGGCCGCATCGGCGACGCGGTCGGCGAAAGCGGCGTCATCGGTGATCAGGATGCTTTGCGATGAGGCGTCGTGCTCGGCCTGGCTGAGCAGATCGGCGGCGATCCAGTCGGGATCGTTGGCGGCGTCGGCGATCACCAGGATCTCCGACGGACCGGCGATGGAATCGATCCCCACCTGGCCGAACACTTCGCGCTTGGCGGCCGCCACCCAGGCATTGCCCGGCCCCACGATCTTGTCCACCGCCTCGATGCTTTTGGTGCCATAGGCCAGCGCCGCGACCGCCTGCGCCCCGCCGATGCGGAAAATGTCGCGCACCCCGGCACGGCGCGCCGCCGCCAGCACCAGCGGATTGATCTTGCCGCCGCTGGCCGGCGTCACCATCACGATGCGGCTGACGCCCGCCACCTGCGCGGGGATCGCGTTCATCAAGACCGAGGAAGGATAGCTGGCTGTGCCGCCCGGCACATAAAGACCGGCGCTGTCCACCGCCGTCCAACGCCAGCCCAGCCGCGCGCCGGCGCCGTCCTTGAACGCGTCATCCTGCGGCAATTGCCGGCTTATGATAGGCCTCGATCCGCGCCGCCGCGATCTCGATGGCGGCCTTCTGCGCCGCCGGGACCTGCGCGATCGCCGCGTCGATTTCGGCGGCGGAAATCTTCGAGCGTCGCTTCCGTGACGCCGGCGCGGTCGAATTTGTTGCTCAACTCAACCAGGGCGGCGTCGCCACGCGCCCGCACATCGGCGATGATGCGCTTGACCCCGGCGGCCACGTCTTCCTCGACCTCGCGCTTGGCAAACAGCAGCGCCTCGAAATCGGCGGCGAAATTCTTGTCCTTGCTATCGAGGCGGCGCGCCATCAGGCTTGACCCTCGTGGCCGGGCCTCGCCCGCGCCGCCCAGGGCCGGGTCAGGTCGGTCAGTTCCGCGTCGATGCATTCCACCGTGAGGCGGAAGGCGCCGCCGCCGGCCAAGGTCAGTTCGATCACCCCGCCTGGGTCATCCGCTCGCCGCTGGCGTGAACCGGATCGCCAGCAGCGAGACGATCGCTTCCGGCGCGCCGTGCTTGACATGATGGGATCTGAACCTTGGCGACGCCGTCGAAGCGGAGCGCGGCCTGCACCCGGGTGCCCGCGGCCCTTGGCGTCCTCCCAGCGGAACCGATTGAGCAGGGCGGCGAAGCGGCGCTCCTTGGGCAGCCAGACGAAATCCTTGAGCCGGCCAACCGCGTCCTGCAGCCGCGCCGAGATGCACCTCGAGATCCTCGCCGTCCCCCGCTTTTAATTTCAGGTGTCCGCTCATTCGGGTATCCGCGCGATGTCGGCGCCCACCTGGCGCAGTTTTTCCTCCAGCCGGTCGAAGCCGCGGTCCAGGTGATAGACGCGGTTGACGATGGTTTCGCCTTCCGCCGCCAGCCCGGCCAGCACCAGGCTGACCGAAGCGCGCAGATCGGTGGCCATCACCGGCGCGCCCTTTGAGCTTTTCCACCCCGCGTATAATGGCGACATCGCCTTCGACGCGAATATCGGCGCCCAGCCGCGCCAGCTCCGGCACATGCATGAAGCGATTCTCGAAAATGGTTTCATGGATGGTGGAGGTGCCGTTGGCCACCGTCATCAACGCCATGAATTGGGCCTGAAGATCGGTGGGAAAACCGGGAAACGGCGCGGTAGCAAGATTAACCGAATAGGGCCGTACGCCATTGACCCGCAACTGAATGCCATCCTGGGTGTCGTGCGCGTCCACGCCCGCCTGCTCAAGCCGCTCCAGCAGCGCGGCGATGGTGTTGCGCTTCGCGCCCACCAGTTCGACATCGCCGCCCGCGATGGCGGCAGCGATGGCATAGGTGCCGGCTTCGATACGGTCAGCCATCACGCGATGCTCCGCGCCGTGAAGACGCGAGACCCCTTCCACCGTGAGTTCGGCGGTGCCCACACCCTCGATCTTCGCGCCCATGGCGATCAAGCAGTGGCAAAGATCGGCGATCTCGGGCTCGCGCGCGGCATTGCCGATGGCGGTCGTCCCGTGCGCCAAGGTCGCCGCCATCAGGGCGGTCTCGGTCGCGCCCACCGAGACGGAGGGAAATTGAATCTCCGCGCCCTTGAGCCCGCTTTTGGCGCTGGCCACCACATAGCCGTCCTCGAGTTCGACCTTGGCACCCATCCGCGCCAGGGCGTCGAGATGAAGATTGACGGGGCGCGCGCCGATGGCGCAGCCGCCGGGCAGCGACACTTTGGCTTCGCCATGCCGCGCCAGAAGCGGCGCCAGCACCTGGAAGCTCGCCCGCATCTTGCGCACGACGTCATAAGGGGCGAACGACGAGGTGATGGTCGCGGCCTCAAGGCGGATGGTGTCGCCCTGGCCCAAACCCTGACTTCTGGTCACATCCACCGAGACGCCGAAGCCCTTGAGCAGTTCGGCCATGGCGCGCACATCGGCCAGCCTTGGCACATTGGCGAGCATGAGCGGGTCGGGCGTCAGCAGGGAAGCCGCCATCAGCTT
The DNA here is from genome assembly GCA_963766265.1 of uncultured Alphaproteobacteria bacterium. GTDB lineage: Bacteria > Pseudomonadota > Alphaproteobacteria > Micropepsales > Micropepsaceae > Rhizomicrobium. The sequence continues at coordinate 374,721 of CAVXYX010000004.1, read as the reverse complement.
CAGGGCCGCATTCTTGGCGCCGCTGATGGGTATGGCGCCGTTCAGCCGCGCGCCGCCCCGAATGCGAATCCGATCCATGATCCCTCGAACTGGTCCAAAGGGGATGCTTGTAGCGCGGGATGTTTTCCCGCGACAGACGGAAAGCGGGACTAGCGGCCCTGACCTTCCGGCCCGGGCGGCGGGGAGCGGAAGGACGGAGTTTCCTTAAGGTTTTCAGGGTCTTTTGCGGCCCCCCGGGCCGGTGCGGGCGAGGGCCCCTGCTTCCGGCGCTGGAGATTGGCCCGCAACGCCTTGGCCAGCCGTTCGGGCGGCAATTTTGCCATCGGATACGCGCTTTCCTGGCTGGCCTTGGGACAATCGTTACGTTATAGCAGCGCACCCTCGGATAAGGTTCGGGGCCGGTCGCCGCAGTAGCGTAGTGGTAGCGCAATCCCTTGGTAAGGGATAGGTCGTGAGTTCGATTCTCACCTGCGGCACCAGTTTTCTCAGCAAAATCGGGAAAACTTCGTTCGCGTTTGTTCGCGAAATGAGAACAAGCGGCCGGAACGTTTGCACCACCAAAAAGGATGATTGTCGCTCCTTCGCTTCAGCTCCTGGGGCCCGCCATGCGGGCGAACATCTGGCGGTCCTTGTTGTCCTGCATCAGCAATGTCAGTCCGGAAATCGTCGTGAAACCGAGGCTGCCCGGCATGCCCGTTTCCGGATCGGGCTGGATCTTCGCATAGGCTTCGCCCGCCACCTTTTCCCACTTCCCGGTGGGCTTCTTGATCTCGAGGCTGGCAACGGTGGCTTTCAGCACCAGCCGCACGATGGCGGGGTGTGGCGCGGCCGGCTTGGTGAGGCTGGGAAAGCCGTCGATCATCTGCCAGCCATTGGCCAGCGCCCAGGCAGTGATGTCATCCTTGGTCATGGGCCCGATCCTTCATGGGCGGCGGGTGGGCGTTCGTTCAGGCGCGCTCACATGGTTATACCGAAGCCCCGCGTCTCCCGCCATTCTGGGATTAGGCGCGCCGCTTGTGCTAGCCTGCCTGCAATTGCAGACCAGAGGAATTTTCATGATCCGCCGAATCTTCGTCACGATATTTCCGATGCTGCTCTTGGCAGCGCCCATCGCCGCCACGGCGGAAGAAAATCTGTCGCCCGCGGCAAAGCAATGGTGGGCCGATGTCAGTTTTATCGCCAGCGACGCCAATGAAGGCCGCCAGACCGGTTCGGCCGGCTATATGCGCGCCGCCGATTACGTGCTTGCAAGGATGAAGGCGGAAGGCCTCAAACCCGCGGGCGACAATGGTTTCCTGCAACAGGTGACATTCGAGCAGCAGGTGGTGGACCAGGACGCATCCCGCGCCATGCTGGTGAACGCGGACGGCTCGCAATCGCCGCTCAAGGTCGGCGATGCCATGCTCATCAGTCCTGGCGGGGAACCGCGCCCGGCGAGCGTGGACGCGCCGCTGGTGTTTGTCGGCTATGGCCTGGGCCTGCCCAAACAGGGATATGACGATTTCGCCGGCCTGGATTTGAAGGGCAAGATCGCCGTGGTGATCAGCGGCGGACCCGACAACATCTCCGCTCCGATCAAATCCGACGCGCGCGCCAACCGCGCGGGGGCGTTGGCCAAGCTTGGCGCGCTGGGGATCATCAGCCTGACCACCCCGCACCAGGTCGAGATTGTCTGGTCGCGCCAACGCCTGATCGCCCACCAGGCCGGCATGTATCTGGCGGATCCGAAATTCCATACCGTGCCCGAGGGCTTCTTCACGGCCAGCGCCGACCCGGAACAGACCGAGGCATTTTTCAAGGGCAGCGGACACAGCTTCGCCGAGATGAGCGCCTTGGCGGATGCCTCCAAGCCGGTGCCGCGCTTCGAGCTGAAGCCGCGTCTGAAGGCCGCCATCGTCGCCACCCGCAAAAGACTCACCTCGCCCAATCTGATCGCCAAGCTGGAAGGCAGCGATCCCAAGCTGAAATCGGAATATGTGGTGGTGTCCGCCCATCTGGATCATTTGGGAATCGGCGAACCGATCAACGGGCACGCAATCTATAACGGCGCCATGGACGATGCGTCCGGCGTCGCCGCCGTGCTGGATATCGCACACCGCATCAAGAACGGTCCCAGCCCGCGCCGCTCAATTCTGTTCGCGATATTCACGGCGGAAGAAAAGGGCCTGCTGGGATCGCATTATTTCGCGGCCAATCCCACGGTGCCGAAAAACGACATTGTCGCCGACCTGAATTTCGATATGCCGCTGCCGCTCTGGCCGCTGAAAATGGTCTACCTGCCCGGCGAAACCGAAAGCACGCTGGGCGCGGATGCCCGCGCGGTGGGAGCGGCCCAGGGCCTTACGGTGGTGCCCGACCCCAATCCCGATCGGAACGTCTTTATCCGGGCCGACCAGTACAGCTTCGTGCGCGAAGGGGTGCCGGCGCTGTTCATGAAATTCGGCTTCCTCAAGAACACGCCGGAATATCAGATCGAACATGATTGGCGCGCTAACCGCTATCATTCGCCCTCCGACGATCTGGAGCAGCCCGGCATCTTCAAGGAAGATGCCGTGAAGCTTGACGCCTATACCGCCGCGATTGCGCTTCGCGTGGCCGACGCCGATGCGCGGCCCCAGTGGTTGCCGGACAGCATATTTCGTCGCCAGCCATAGGCGCCTCGGCGGCGTTACTCGTCTCGCTCGGCCTCGCCCGGCACGAACTCCAGCAACTCTCCCGGCTGGCAGTTGAGCGCGCGGCACAATGCGTCGAGCGTGGTGAAGCGGATTGCGCGGGCCTTGTTGGTCTTGAGGATCGAAAGATTGGCGAGCGTGATGCCGATACGCTCCGCCAGTTCGGTGAGACTGACCTGCCGCTCTTGCATCACGCGGTCGAGATTGAGCTTGATCATGGGACCCCCGCTCAGATCGTGAGCGCATGTTCGCTCATCAGCGCCAGCCCCTGCCGGAACACTTCCGACAGCGCGAGCACCAGCAGGCCCGAGAAGAATAGCGGGCTGCCGAACGGGAATCCGTTTTCTCGCGGCAACGCCTCGTAGCTGGGCGCGGGGAAATGAGCCGGCGTACCGGAAATCGTGATCGTCGCGTGCTGCGCCAGATAGGTAAAGAGGTGATAGAAAAACAGGCCTTCCGCGAACGACAGCACGAAGGAGAACAGGATCAGCAGCCCGCCCACGCCCTGGACCAGCCGGATCGTTTCGCGCGTGAAACTGTCGCCGCGTCCCACGTTGCGGAACAAGCGGCGCAGCAACTCGAACAAGGCGGCCAGAAAAAGCATGTTGAGGAAAATCAGCGGCAGGCCGTAATGCTTGACCAGCTCGAACAGGCCGCCCGCCTTTTCGACCGCCACACGAACATTCCCGCCGAACGCGGTGCCCAGGAAATTGCTGTCTCCGCCGGATGCGTCGAGCGCGACCGTCCCCGGCTGCCCTGCCAGATCAAGCTGGGCCGGCCCCAGATGCGCGCCCGCCGGCAAATGGGGACTGGCGAGCATCACGATCGTGACGATCACCGCCGCCAAGGCAAACAGGACGGCCAGGACCAGGAATATCCAGTGGAAAATGCGGGGGAGGAGTATGCTGACGGATGCCATGTGCGCCTCCTTTATCGATAATCGATATATTTATCGAATTTCAATAAAAGTCAAGAGGCATACAAATCGGGTGAAAAACCCCGCCGGGTGGCCTAATTCCTGCCGTCGTAGCTGATGCGCCAGAGACGGCCCTTCTCGCCGTCCACCACATAAAGCGACCCGTCGGGGGCCACCGCGGCGCCCGTGGGGCGATAGGCGGCCTTGCCCGGATTGCGGTCGCCAGGGTCGGAACCGGCGAAGCCTTCGGCGAAGGTCTGGGCTCGCCGGGCTTGCCGGTGCTGTCGAACGGCAGGAACATCACGTCATAGCCGCGATGGCCTTGCGGCGCAGGCGCGACCCGCGCCGCCGTGATAACACCACGAAAGCGCCGCCCCGATAGGATTTGGGGAATTGCCTGCCGTCATAGAACAAAAGATCGAGCGGCGATTGATGCGCCGGCAAGGCGGCCAGCGGCGCGTCGTAATTGCCCTGCGCAACTTCGTTGCCATCACCGCCATATTCCGGCGCCAGCACGCGGGCATGGAGCGCGGTGTCGTAATAGGTATAGGGCCAGCCCAGATTGGCGCCCTTGTCGATCCGATGCAGTTCCTCGGACACGGTGTCGATGTGATCGTTGCGGCCCTGCATGATGCCGTAAAAGCCCTTGAACTCGGGCGAGTAATCCACCGCCATCATGTCCCGCAATCCGGTGGCGATCTGTTCGCCGTCGGCGGGAAATTTCTGGCCGAGCTTTTCGGCATCGAAGCGCCACACGCCCGAGCGGCCGTCCAGCGATGGGCACGGCTTCAGCCCCACCGGGGCCCCGCCTTTCGGCGCGGCGGGATCGAGACAGGTGTTCGAGGACGCGCCCGCGGTCACATAAATGCCGCCCTTGCCGTCGAACGCGAGGCCGCGGCTGGGGAAACCTTTATCGGGCATGCCGTCGATCAGAATTTCGGGCTGGGCGCTGGGCACCAACTCGCGGCCCTTGAAAGCGAAGCGATAGACGGTGGTGGGCGAGTCCGCATAGAGCGCGCCTTTAAAGAAGCGGATGCCGGTGCCCCCGCTTACGGTGCTGAAATGCTCGGTCTCCACCACCTTGTGATCGCGGTCGAGCCTGAGCGCGACGATGCCCAGCGCGGCGGAAGGATCGCGCTCTGAGCGGGTCGAGACATAGATGTCGCCATTGTCCCGGATGGCGATATGGCGCGCCGGTCCCAAATTCTCGGCCACCACGCTGGCGTGGAAGCCCTGCGGCAGGACCAGATTGTCAGGCTCGGCCGCCCATGCAGGCAGGCTGGCCAATGCCAAGGGCAGAAGCAGGGCAAGACGCGTCATGGGGCAGTTCTCCGGCGGCGTTTGAGCGCATATGCGCGTTTTTGGGCGTATATACTCTTAGTTTCCTCCGGACAAGCCGTTCCGGGGTCGCGGGGCACTCCTGCCGCCTCCGCCAACTGTTTGAAATATTTAGCTAATCCCACCCGGATCAGCATCTCGCCCCGCTCCGGACCTTGTGACGCGGGGTAAAGCCGCGCCGCCAGTTTGAGCGACCGGGGCTTTACCCACAGCACACGGGCAAAAAGCCCGGGCCTTTTGGCCAGGTGATAGGCGGATCGATCATGTGAAACGCGCGCGCATGAAGACGCGAAAGTGCCAGGCCTGTTCCGGTCCGGCCCCCTATGCTTGCATTCGCGAATCAGAAACCGAAATAGACGATGGATGCGCAGTCCCTCTTCCGTCAGGCGGTGGCTTTTCACCAAAGCGGAAAGCTCGCCGAAGCCGGGCGGCTATATGGCGAAATCCTGGAACAAGAACCCAAGAATTCCACCGCGCGTCAGCTTCTGGCGCTGGTCCGCTTGCAGGAAGGACGCGACGGGGACGCACTGGCCGAAATCGACGCCGCGCTGGCGATCACGCCGGATGCGGCCGAAGCGCTGGCCACCAGGGGCAACATCCTGATCAAGCTCGGCCGGTGGGAGGACGCGCTTGGCCCATTTCGATCGGGCGATCGCGCGCAAAGCCGGGCTATGCCGAAGCGTTCTACAATCGCGGCAATTGCCACCAGCATCTGGGCCGTCACGAAGAGGCGGTGGCGGATTACACATGCGTGCTGGCGCTTCATCCCGACTATGAGCCCGCCCTGACCAACCGGGGCAATGCGCGCAACGCGCTCGGCCGCTTCGAGCAAGCCTTGGCGGATTACCAACGCGCGGTCGAGCTTCATCCCGGCGACGCCATCGCGCTTTATCATCGCGCCGGCGCGCTGGGCGGTTTGCGCCGCCATGAAGAGGGGCTCGCCGGTTATGACGCGGCACTGGCGAAAGACCCCGGCCTGGTGCGGGCATGGAGCGATCGCGGCAACAGCCTGCGGGCATTGCAACGTTTCCGCGAAGCGCTTGAGAGCTTCGACCGCGCGCTGGCGCTCGATCCGGATTTCGCGGCCGCATGGAACAACCGCGGCAGCGTCTTGCGCGACCTTGGCCGGCCCGGCGGAAGCGCTTTCGAGTTTCGACCGCGCGCTGGCCCTGAACCCGGATGACGCCAACGCCCTGTTCAATCGCGCCACGCTGCAATGGAGCGAATATCGGCCGCTATGAACCGTGCGGTGCGCGACCTGGAGCATGTCGTCCGGATCGACCCGGATTACGACTATGCCAGGGGCAATCTGCTGCACCTCAAAATGTATGGCGGCGACTGGCACGGCTTTTCGCAATACGAAAGCGCTGATCGACCAGGGCGTGCGGAGCGGCAAGAAAATCATCGAACCCTTCGCCTATCAAGCGATATCGGAATCGCCTGCGGATCTTCTCGCCTGCGCCAGGATCCAGGCCGCACTTCTCCTTCAGCCGCGCCGGCCGGAAAAAAAAGCCGCGCGCCAGCAAGAAAATCAGACTGGGTTATCTCTCCGGCGAATTCCGCGCCCAGGCGACGCAATATCTGGCGGCGGGTCTTTACGAAAGCCATGACCGCGACGCTTTCGAGATCATCGCCTTCGACAATGGCGCAAGCGATGGCAGCGCGATGCGCGCACGGCTGGAAGCCGCGTTCGACAAATGTCATTCCCATTTCCGGCTTCACCGACCGGCAGGCGGCCGAACGCATCCGCGACGAAGAGATCGACATGCTGGTCAATCTCAACGGCTATTTCGGCAAGGCACGAATCGGGCGTGTTCGCGCTCCGCGCCCGCCCCCGTCCAGGTCAATTATCTGGGTTTTCCCGGAACGCTGGGCGCGCCTTATATGGATTATATCCTGGCCGACCGGATCGTGATCCCCGAAGCGGAACGGCAATTTTATACCGAGCAGGTGGTCTGGCTGCCGGACTGCTATCAGGTCAATGACGACAGGCGCGCGATTGCCGCCCATCGCCCCGGCCGCGCCGAACAAGGCTTGCCGGAAAAGGGTTTCGTCTTCTGCAATTTCAACCAGAGCTACAAACTCACGCCCGAGACTTTCGCGCTGTGGATGCGCCTGCTCAAAGCAGACCGAAGGCAGTGTGCTGTGGCTGATGGCCGGCAACGACGAATTCCCCACCGGCTGCGGCAGGAAGCCGAGCGGCAGGGCGTGGCCGGCGCACGCCTGATCTTTGCCCCGCAGCGAGCCCCTGGACGCGCATCTGGCGCGGCTGTCCCTGGCGGACCTTTTTCTCGATACGACTGCCCTATAATGCCCACACCACGGCCAGCGACGCGCTTTGGGCCGGCGTGCCGTTGCTGACCTGCCAGGGCCATGCCTTTGCCGGGCGGGTGGCGGCCAGCCTGCTGCCGCGGCTCGGCCTCACCGAATTGATCACGCGAAAATCCTGGCGGCCTATGAAGCGCTGGCGCTGAGGCTGGCGCGCGAGCCCGCACTGCTGCGGATCATGCGCGAAAAATTGGCGCAAAACCGCGCCACCCATCCCTTGTTCGACACCGCCCGTTTCCGGCGGCATATCGAGGCGGCTTATCGGCAGATGTGGGAGATCGCCCAGCACGGCGAGGCGCCCCGGCATTTCGCTGTTTGACTTCCCCTCCGCCCTTCGCATCGCAAGCGCTGCTACGGGCATCTCCCCCGCCAGCATGCTTTGCATGCGCGGGGGAGACTGGTCCCGACCAAGACGCACCGTTGAGGCAAAAGAAAACGGCCCGGACCTTTCAGTCCGGGCCGTGCTTTTGAATGACCCACGATCAGAAGTTGTACGTCACGCGGGCATAGTAATAGCCGCCATTGGGATCGTACGAGCTGGTGCCCATCGGGGTCTGATACACTTGGCCGTTGCCGTTGGTCTGCACTTCGCCATTGGTCTGGTTGGGACCCTGTTTGCAGCTGCCGCCGGCGGTGATGATGACATTCGCGGGCAAGGCGGCGCAGTTCGGCGCCGGGCCGTGATGTTCGGAGTGATGTTGAAGAGATTGTTGGCGCCGATCGAGAACTGGAGCTGGTCGGTGACGTTGTACCGGCCTTCCAGGTCGGTGATGCCCACGCCCGCCTGGATTGCTGGGATGAGTTCGCCGCCGGCATTCGGGCTGGTATAGCTGTGCTGCGGACCATAATAGGTCTCGCGCAAGGTGGCGCCGTATTCATCCAGCGACCAGTCCGCCGTCAGGCCGACCTTCTCGGTCGGGCGTGGTGTGGGCGAAATTGAATTCGGACTGAAGGTGAAGAAGCTCGCGTTCGGGTTGGACGCCACCAGCACTGCAGGCGGCGGTGCAACCCTGCTCGATCGCGGTGTGGTTGTAGTTGGCCGCCAAGGTCCAGTTCACCAGGCCCTATGTCGCCGAAATCGGTCGGATAGTTGACCGTGATATCGATGCCCTGGGTGAGCGTCGCATGGCCGTTCAGGAAGGCGGTGACGCCTTGCTGCGTGGCGGTGGGGTCGAGCGTGACGCCGACCAGGGCGATGGCCTGAGTGACCAGCGGCGTGTTGATGGCGCCGCCGGTCGAGTTGACCGTCGACGAGGTGGTGATGCGGTTGCCGATGGCGATCGAATAGGCATCCATCGTCACGCTGAGATCCTCCAGCGGATGGGCGACGATGCCGGCACTGAATAGCTGGTGGAGGTTTCCGGCTTCAGATTGGGCAAGGCCCAGAAGCTTGGCCGCCGGCGGAGTTGGCCGGGAGCTGCACGGTGGCCGCGACCGGCGAGACGTTGACGGCGGTGTAGAATTCTTCCGCCAGGGTCGGAGCGCGGAAGCCGGTCGAGATGGTGCCGCGGACCGCCCATTGCGGATTGAAGTCGTAGCGGGCCGTGATCTTGCCGATCTGGGTGTCGCCGAAGTCGGTGTAATGTTCGGCGCGGCCCGCGACATCGAGCTGGAGGGCCTCGATCGGCGCCAGCGCGAAGTCGACATAGCCCGCATAATTCTTGCGGCTGTGGTTGCCGGCAGCTGGCGATCGGGAAGCCCGGGAAGGATTGCGGACCTTCCTTGTAATAGGAGAGCGGCTCGCCCGCGCCGATGGCGTAAGTGTCCTCGCGCGCTTCGACGCCGACCGCCACCGTCAAGGGCGACGCCATGCCCACATTGAAGGCGTGGGTGGCGTCGAGGCGTGCCGGTGAACTGGCTGGCGGTGAAGGAGCCGTCATAGAAATTGGTCGGCGTGGTGTGGGTGTCGATGAACAGCGAGCGGATCGCCCGAGTTCCAGGTGTAGACATTGTCGATTTCCTTGCCGTAGCCGACATTGGCATCGATTGCCCAGCCCGCGACATTGAATTTCATGCCGATATTGTACTGGTAGTCGTCTTCCTTCAGCACTTCCATGGGACGGAAGCCGTTGGGATAAAGGACCAGTTCGGGCGCGGTGCCCAGCAGCGGTTCGCCCGTGGCGGTGGGCAGCGGCTGGCCGGTCTGCGGATTGATCAGCTGCCGGCTGAACAGATTGCCGGCCTGGCCGGACGAGATCACCGTGCCGGTGGCCGGGTTCAGGCCCGCGCCCGCCGTGCCCGGGAGCGCGCTGAAGCCGTTGGCGGTGTCGAGCGCGAAGGGACCGGTGCAGGACGCCGTCAGGCCGTTGGCGGTGCTGGAGCCGGTGTTATAGCCGTCCGGATTGGTCGCGCTGCAAGGCTGGTTGGAGCCCGACGGTGGCGATGATCTGGTTCGGCAGGCGGTCATTTTCGCACGACTTGCCGAATTTGTGGCCGATGGTGCCGAAGGCATAGAGCTGGAAATTGTCGCTGAAATCGTAGCCGGTATTCACTTCGCGCCGATGCGTCAGTCTGATACTTCCGGATTGCCGTCGATCGTGTTGGTGCGCGGATAGCCGATGCTGGCCGGGCTGCATGGTGCCGGGGATGCCGTTGCCGACGGTGCGAGAGATTGGCGCACGCCATTGGTGCCCACGCTGGTCAACGGTGTTCTGCGGCACCAGGCTGTGGTCGGCGGCGTTGACATAGCGTTCGTCGTCGCCGCCGAGACTGGGTGAAATTCTGATACTGCTTTTCGACCGTGAAGTTGACGAAGCCTTTGTCGAACAAAGGCAGGCCCATATTGTAGGACATGTCGTATTTGGCGCCGTTGGCCCTTCATCGCCGCTGTAGCTCGCCGCGCTTGTAATATTCGCCCGACGGTGGCGGAGAAGTTGCGCCGCCCGAGGATTTGTTCTTGAGGATGATGTTCACCACGCCGGCGATGGCGTCGGTGCCGTACTGGGCGGCGGCGCCGTCCAGCAGCACTTCGACATGGTCGATCGCGGCCGAGGGGATCAAGCGAAAGGTCGGCGGACGTGCTGCCGCGAAGCGAAGCCGCCGCCATCCACATGCAAATTGCGCGGAATAGTGGCGGCGATGGCCGTTCACCAGCACCAATGTGTCATTGGGCGAAAGGCCGCGCAGCGCCGCCGACAGCGTGAGGTTCGCGGTGTCGCTGCCGAATTGCTGGGCGGTGAAGGAAGGCACGGTCTGGCCCAATTGCTGGCGCAGATCGGTCGAACCGGTGCCGTGGCTCAAAGCGTCGGTGCCCAAGAACGGTGATGGGCGCGGCCCTGTCGGCGGCCGTCATGCCCTGCACGCGGGTACCGGTGACGATCACCGTTTCCGCTGCTGCCTTGATTGGCCTGTTGAGCGAATGCATTGTCCTGCCGTCAGCGCAAAGGCAGCGACAGACGAGCCGACGAGCAGCGATTGCTTCAACGAAATATGCATTAAGTCCCCCTCGATGCGCGACATTTAATTACGGTGCTCTCCAGCACCCCCCATAAGCCACTCGTCGCTCTCACTGGGATGGCGTCGCAGTGTCCCCCAGCCGATAACGACAATCGCGGGCTACAATGCCCACAGGCCTAACCTGAGGGCTGCGATTACTCAATGTAAACTATACCCGAGTATGGAGTCTTCCGCTTTCGCGTGGGTTGTGGCACCGAGCGCCGCAAATGTCACCGAAGTGTTGAGCAATTTGCTTGCGCGACGAACGCTTCAATTTGTACTTACGGCTTAAACATCACGGCTCGACGTTCCCGTCGCGGAGAAGAACGCCACGAAGCCGTCCTTGGTCCAGGCGAAGGATGGCGTGCCGAAGGATTGGACATCTGGCGGAAATCGAAAATAGCTGGCCGATGCGGTTTGGCCAACTCCATGCGCGACATTGTCTTCTTCCAGGCGCGCGATCGGCTGGGACTGATCAAACACCAATGTCTGCCCGATCATGTCGGCGAACGGGCGAGCCGCGAAGGCGCGCAGGATCCGCGCCCCATCAAGTTCACACTCGCGACATCGTAATGGAGATTGACCATCACGGAATTTTCGCGTGGCGGGATCGAACAGCGGCTGCCCCGAAAATAGACATGGGCACAGGAGCCGAACCATCCCGTGAAATCCCAGTCGGGCTCGGCGCAAAAACGCGTCTCCACCACCATGTCCGCCGCCGAAGGCAGAATATGCAGCGTGCGAAAATTCAACCGCATGCCGGCGACGCGCGGCGGATGGCGCGTGAGCACGCCAAGCGCAATCTGTTCCGCACGCGCATAAGGCAGAAGAAACGGAACCGCGACGGAGAACCGATCTGACGTCTGAGAGAGCGGAACGGGATCGGGCAAAGGCGTCGGCGGATTCGCGGGCACGTTATCCTGAACCAGGATCTGGCCGCGCGCCGCAAGCGCAAGCGACAGAGTAAGCGCGCCATCGCCGATCTTCGGCTGCATCAGGCCGATCTTCTCCGGCCGCAACACCAGCCAGGCGCGCGGTGCGTTGCTCACCGCGATCGGCGCGAAGGCCCGGGCCCAAAGCGTTTCGATCCGCGGCTTCAAGGGAAAGCGCGCGATCTGCCGCGTCCAGATTGCGCCAGACGGGCTTGGCCAGGCTTTCTCCACCCTCGTCCCACAATTCGCGCACATTGGTGATCAATGGCCCCACGCTGAGATGCGCATCGCTGAGCGCGATCTGTCCGCTCGACTGGGAACGAAGCGTCCAGTCCCTTTCGATCGAAAGCGCGGTCGTTGCCGTGGCAATGCCCTGGGCATCGCCTTGCGCCTTGGCGAAGGAGAGGAAGCCGGACGCCCTGAGCGCGGCATTCACGCGGAAAGGCAGGCGGACCGACAGCATTTCCCCCGCCGCGGAGACGTCCGCGGGGCCGGTGCGAACAGCGGAAAGATCGAGACTGCAGTGGCCGAAGGGGCATTTGACGTCCTGATCCTTGAGATCGGCGATCTCGGCCGCGCTGGCCTTATCGACCAGACGCGCGATCTCGGCCTGGGGGATTCTTAGCGTGACCGACAGGGTGGAAAGCGGCGGGGCAATCGCCGCCGGCGGAGGTTCAAGCAAGGGCCTGGGCGCTTCGACCCCGCAACCGAGCAGAAGAAACGGAAAGAAAAAGGAAAGGTGGCGGAAAGACCGGTTCATGCCGTCATCATCATCGGGCCAACGCCGCAAGTACGCCACCCGGTCCGGCGCTCCTGGAAGAACCTCTCTCCACCCAATAGCGATGAAATATAAGTAAGGCGTTGCAACCGGATCCACCCCGGCGAATTGTTATCGCGCTGTATTTCGCCCGGATGGACCATTTGGAAGGCTGCACGATGATGAAACCGCTCTTGCTTGTCTCTGCCTTGCAGCTGGCGTTCGCCACCGGCGCCTCGGCCGCGCCGCCGCCCTCGGCGTTGCAGGCCCCGGCCGGTGTGGGCCGCGCGCTGGCGCCATCCAACTCGCCCTACACGGCCACCACCGCCAAGGAATTCGCCGACGCCTGCAAGCTCGACCAAAGCAGCTGCTCCGCGATGGTGGGCCAGGTGCTGATGGACCGAATCCAGTTCTCGCCCACTGCGCACATCTGTCTGCCGGGGGTCGACTATGCCAGTGCAGTCGGTCCATGGCTTGCCGACCATCCCGATGCCGGGAGACTGCCCGTCCGCGACGGCATCTATATTGCGCTTACGACCATATATAAGTGTGGGGGGCCTAATAATTACTAGTGAGCCATGACCGCGCAGCGGACGAAAATGGTCCGGTGGACCATTTTGAGCGGCGAACGCCGCGAGCTCGGGCGAGCGGCAGCGCGGCCTCAAGCGATGGGCCTTATTCCGGTGTGGTTTCGAGCATACGACAGACGAAATTGCTCTGCGCGCACTGCCGAAGCTGCTCTTCGGATGTGGGATAATAATTCCAGCCCAGAGCAAAGGCGGTCACTAGGGCGATCAAGCCAAGGATCGTCTAAATAAGATTGACTTTAGGCAAAGAAAAGGGGCGGTTTGAACCGCCCCTTTTTTATCGGAAAATCGCAATGCTCGCCGTTGCCAAGGGGCGGCCGAAGCGGCCCCTTGCATCAATCACATGCCTGAGCCTTCAATTTGTTTCCAGCTTGCTTCAATCGCTTTCACGGCATTGTCGGGCAGCGCGACATACTGCAATTGCGCTGCGCTCTTGTCGCCATTGGCATAGGCCCATTTGAAGAAGGCCAACGCTTTGGCCGAATCAGCAACGCTGGCAGGCTTCTTGTACATCACCACCCAAGTCGCGCCCGTGATTGGCCAGGCATTCGCGCCGGGCTGGTCCACCAGCACCATGTTGAACGCCTGCCCCGCAGCACCGGTCCAGTCTGCGCTGGCAGCGGCGTCGCGGAAAGTCTGGATTGACGGATCCAGCGTCTTGCCCGCTTTGTTGATCAGCTTGGTGTAAGTCAGATTGTTCTGCAGCGCATAGGCATATTCGACATAGCCGATCGAGCCGGCGAGTTGCTTTACGTTTCCGGCGACGCCTTCATTGCCCTTGCCGCCAATGCCCGAGGGCCAATTGACTGCCGTATCCGCGCCAACTTTGCTCGCCCATTCCGGACTTACCTTTGAGAGATAATTGGCGAAAATGAAGGTCGTGCCCGATCCATCGGAACGATGGACTACCAGGATAGCGGTCTCGGGCAGATTCATCTTCGGGTTGAGCTTCTTGATGGCGGCATCATTCCACTTGGTGATGTGACCGAGATAGATATTCGCCAACGTCGGGCCGTCCAGCACGAGCTGACCCGGCGCGATACCAGGGAGATTCACGACCAGAGCTTCACCGCCGACGATTACCGGAAACTGCACCATGCCATATTGATCCAATTCCGATGTCGCCAGCGGCTTGTCCGTTGCGCCAAAGGTGACGGTCTTGGCTTCGATCTGCTTGATGCCGCCGCCGGAGCCGATGGACTGGTAGTTGATTCTGTCACCCACCGTGTAGTCGGCCGACCATTTCGACAGGATGGGGAAGACGAACGTCGAACCCGCACCCGTGATCTCGGCCGCCATGGCTGAGCCTGCGATCAAGAATGTTGCGGCAATTGCTGCTGCAGCCAATTTTCCTAAAGAGGATTTCATGTTGGTCCCTTTCTGGCGCGTGACGCGCAAGGATGATGACGTCAAAGATAGCGGAGGCCGACAAGTGCGGAAGTCCTTTCCGCAAAGCTGGGGTGCCCCACAACCCGGCGACGGCTTAGGGGGTGAATATTGCGGCTTGATGACAATCGCCCCCGGATTCCCAAGAGCTTAACCCTCAGGGTAGGAAGCTAGGCAGTTGGTAGAGGGGGCCACCGATCCGGTGTGGATAATGTGCCACACGCCCCCCAATGCGGCGGACCCTTGAAAAACCGTCGTTCAGCTTTTGCAAATGTGTCACAGAAGCCCGCTACAGCGTCCACCACCGCGGCCGCTCCTGGCCGAAGGGGTGGAGGGTAAAATTATGAAAACGAAATTCATGCTGCGCGCTGGCGCGGCGCTTGGCGTCCTGATCGCCGCCGCATCGGCCGCGCCGGTCGCCTTGGCCAATTCGACCACCGATGTGGGGCCGGCGAGCGTGACCTTGGGCGGCTTCCTGGCGATGGAAACCCTGTACCGCTCGCGCAACGAAGGCGCCGATATCGGCTCGACCTTCAGCGGCATTCCCTTCCCCTCCACCAGCACCGCGCACACCTCGGAACTGCGCTTCTCCGCCCGCCAGAGCCGGCTCTCGGTCCTGGCCCAGGGCAATGCCGATGCCGACACGCATCTGGCCTTCTAGGGCGAGTTCGACTTCATGGCCGGTCCGGGATCGGCGAACTCCAACGAGAGCAACTCCTACTCCCCGCGTATCCGCAACGTCTACGGCACGGTGGACTGGGATGCCGAAGGCGTCCAACTGCTGGCCGGCCAGAACTGGTCGCTGGTCACCCTCAACAGCCACGGCATCACGCCGCGCAATGAAGTATCGCCGGCCACGATCGACGCGCAATATTCCGTGGGCTTCAACTGGGCCCGCCAGCCGCAGATCCGCATCGTCAAGAATTGGGACCATCAATTCTGGCTGGCTGCGTCGATCGAAAATCCCCAGACCACCTTCGCCGGCACGCCGGGCAACGGCACCATTCCCGGCATCACCGTCGTGAACAGCATCACCGGCAGCTCGGAATTCGACAAGGCGACCAATACGCTCTCGCTCAACCATGTGCCGGACGTGATCGCCAAGTTCGCATGGGAGCCCATGATCGACGGCGCCCAGCCGCTGCATATCGAAGGCTTCGGCATCTATCGCTCGTTCTATGACCGCGTCCTGGTGACTGCGGCCACCAACCCCCTGGGCCTGCCGGTCTGCAACGGCAATAGCAACGTCTCGGGCGGCGGCTTCGGCGGCTCGATCGCCTACAGCATCATTCCGAAGACCCTGGACCTGCAGGTCACCGCCATGCATGGCTCGGGCATCGGCCGCTATGGCTCCGGCCAGTTGCCGGATGTGACCATCCAGCCCAATGGCCAGCTCGCTCCGATCCAGGAGACGACCTTCCTGCTTGGCGCCACCTGGCACGTCACGCCGCTGTTCGACATCTACAGCTATGCCGGCCAGGAAGCGCAGGATCCCAAATTCTACAATGTCACGTCGGGCGCCAGTACGCTTCATCTGGGCGTCGGCAATCCGGCGGTCGTGACCACCGGCTGCGCCATCGAAGGCGGTGCCTGCGCGGTCAACCTCCAGCGGGAAGACCAGATCAACGGCGGCTTCTGGTGGAGGATCTATCAGGGCAAGTTCGGCAGCTTCCGCTTCGGTGGGCAATATTCCTACACCAAGCTGAAATCCTTCGCCGGCGTCGGCGGCGTGCACGCGCCCACCGACGACAGCATGTTCTTCACCTCCATCCGCTACTATCCGTTCTAAGCGGCAAGATCTGTTTCGCCACCAAGGCCGCCGCGCTGACCGCGGCGGCCTTTTTGCTTCATCGCCATCAGCGGTCCGCAGGCATCGGCAGCGGATAGGGCAAAGTCTTCAAATCGGGCGGAAGCCAGCCCCTGCGGGCGGCGACGGAAAAAAGCCGCTCCCGGCTCCAATATTCCAGCAGCCAGGTCGGGGTGCCCAGCGGCGAGGCAAGAAGCCCGTCCAGAACGTCGGGGAGCGCCTGAACCTGGTGCGCGGCGAAATAAGCCCTGGCCGCCGTCAGCGAGGCTCGGGTTATGGTCTCGTGATAGCCGCCGCTGTCGGTATTTGGCGTGCCGGTTGCTTCGTTGAAGGCCTGGATCAGGCTGGGCAGCTTCTGGTCCAGATCGAGCGAAGGGCGATGACGGATCAGCCACAGCGTCACGGCGAAATGCGCGGCATGGGTCCATTCCGGCTTGGGCAGCGAGCGGTCGAGGAATTTCTCGCCCGCGCGCTGGATCTCCGCTTCGCTGGAAAATTGTCTTGGCTTCATGCCGACAGAGGATAGTGAAAAAAACCGGCATGGAAAGCCGGACAACGCCGATCCATCCCGTCAATGGGCGTCGGCGCCGGTGATATAGAGCTTCTCTTCGTGATAGGCGATGTAGCGGTGCAGGCGGCTGAGCACATCCATGCCCAGGAGTAGCGTTGCCGAATCTCCGCTCAGAAAATTGCCGCCTTCCGTCAATCTGATCCTGGGATTGGTGACGGTCACTCCGCCCATCATGAGGGCGCGGAACGGATAGGCATAGGCTTGGACCGTGCCGCCGGCAGCGCCTCTCAAGGCGCCAGCCCCGGTCACGTTCGGACTGGCGGCATTCAGGTCGAACAAGTGTCCTGCTGCCTGCATGCTGAGCACCGATCTCGGAGCGCCCGTATCGATGACCGCATAAATGTCCTTGCCATCCAAGGCCACGAGAATCCGGACGTGGCCGTCATGGGTGAGGGTGAAAGGAAGCGCGGCATAGGAGCCTGCCCAATAGACGGCATGATCGGAGCAGGGATGATAACGGAAGAGGTTGAAATTTCCGGATCCGAAGTCGAATTCCGCGTCGTAGCTGCGAAGAATATCCGGCGCGATCAGGCCGCCCGCCTCCGCCATCGGCGCCATTACGCTCAGATCCACGCCGCCTCTTCGCAAATTGCCTATCCAAAGTCCTCCACGCGGACATATTCGTCCGCAACCTCGCCGCCCATGTCGCGAATGATGACCGAGTTCATGCGATGGGACACGATGCCGAGCCTCGTGACGGTTGTTCTTGTCAGGCTGGAGGCATATCCACCCGTGTCGAGAAGGACCGGCACGTCCTGGCCGTTCACTTTGACTTGTATCAACACGTGGCCGGCTTTGAATGTCATGGGAAGACCGGCCATCCGGACCAGCTTGCAGTCCTCGGGCCACGCGCCTTGGGCGCACGCCATTTTTGGAATCGCGAGCGCGGCAGCGAACACCGCTCCCCATAATCTCCAGCGCATCTTCCCTCGGCCAGCCCACGCGTGATGGACCAACGCTAATCACACGCCATCAACAATTTATGACATCGGGTTCAGAAGGGGCTCGGGACGATACAACGCGAGTTCACAGGCCCTGACGTAATGTCCAGAGCGGCGGAAAGCCTCCCGAACGGCCTCCGTCATCGGCCGCCGCGGGCGGGGCGCGATCCTTTCATACGAGGTCCGCCCGGAAGCGCCCGAGAGACGGTATTTGTTCAGATCGCGCATATAGTCGGGATTGAATACGAGCCCCAGCCATCCGCACAAATCCTTCAGGAAGGCGTCGGGCCCGGCGGCGAAATCCTCATATTTGACGAACAACACGCCCGGCCGTTCGCGAAAATAGGCGCAGAATTTGGCGTAGCGGCGGCAGAATTCATTGACGTCGGATTTGATGGGATTCCAGGCATTGTAGGTCATCCCGGAGAGAAAACAGTCCACGGGGTGACGCAGCAAGACAATGCTTGCGGGCTTGGCAAAATCCAGCAGCGGCAATGAAGCGGACGAGAAACGCTCCGAGGCGAAGAAATCGCCATGGGACCATTCCCGGACCAGCAATGTCTTCCCCGCTCCAATCCGCTCGCAAAGATATTGAAGTTCGAACCGGAAAAGTGCTCCCCGGGCTTCGAGGACGTCTCGCTCAGGCAGCTCCTTCTCGTATCGCGCCAGATATTGGTGCAACGGCGTGGTGGGCGAGAAGGCGGCATCCGGGATGACCGAGAAATAGGGATGTATCTCGTTCAGCAGCACGCAATCTTTTTGGGCGGCCATGGCCTTCGCGAAAATAGTGCCGCCCGACGATGCCAAATGGTGAAGGACGATCATGTCCCGCGCTGCCCCCGATCAGTGCGACCATAGGGCCAGCCGGAAACCCGATCTTGTCCGAACCCTGGCAAATATTCGCAGAGTTTCTTCGCCGGCCCTTCACGGCCGGTGCTCGCCAGGCGTGTACGGAGTAAACTGGCGGCGGAACGCAACTCGTGCCGCCGTAAACATTGCCGGCCGGTCAGGCGCCCGACGGATTGACGGGCTTTTTGTGATGGACCTTGTGATGCGCGTTCTTGAAGTGCTTGGGCATCAGATGGCGTTCGAGATAGGAGATGCGCGCATTGGCCTTGACCAAGCCCGCCTGCAGCCGGTCGGCCTTTCCGTCCGCGCCCTGGGCGGTGGAAAGCGCATTGTTGCCCACGCTATAGGCTTCGTCGGCGCGCGCATGGGCGGTCATGGCATGGTTGTCTGCCGCGCCGGCATGGCTGTCGGCCGCCGCCGCATGCTGGTCCGCGACGTTGGCCATGTTTTGCGCCTGCTCCACCGACTCGCGGGTGGCGCAACCCGCCAGCAATAGCGGCACGCCCAGTCCAAGCGCCAGAAACCACCGGGGCATCGTGTTTTTTGTCATCGGCCTCTCCCTGAAAAGATTGCCGATTGGACATTCTGGGCCGTGGCGCAATTAAGGCAGGAGTGCGCCGCAATCACGGCTTTGGGGGAAATCAGCCGCCGCGAAGCGCGGCGCGCGCCGCCGCCGCGGTGAGGAATGCCGCATAGCTCCAAGCCAAATGCCGGGCGGAAGTTTGCGCGCCGCTACTCTGGTCGAACTGCTCGGAAAGATCGCCGCTTTCCGGCGTGAACGCCCGCACCGTCTCCAGATAGGCGTCACCCTTGGCCAGATCGCCGGCACGATAATGGAATTCCGCCGCCGCCAAGGTGCTGAAATAATAAGCGCCGCCGGAATAATAATGGTCGCCTTGATAACGGCCCAAGGCGGGCGCGCGCGACGCTGGCCGGCCCTGATTGATCGCATAGGCGGCGTCAAACAACTGCTCCAGCCGCGCCATTGTCTGTTGATAGCGTTCGCCCAGAACCCGCGCGTGATTGGCGCCCAGGATCACCGACATGTCCAGCAGCTTTTCCGGCGCGCCGCCTTCCACGAAACGGGAGCGCAGATGCGCCCGTCCGCCATCCAGAAATCGTCCAGCGCGGTCACGAGGGTGCGCGCCTCGGCGCGGCACAATTCCGCCGTGGCATGTTCGCCTTGACGGTCGAGCCAATCCGCGCCCTCCTCCAGCGCCGCTGCCGAAACGCGCAGCGTATAGGCGTGCAAGCCCTTCTCCTCTTCCCAGATGTCGAAACATGGCTTTCGGGCATGGCGCAGCACAAAGGCGAGGTCGCGGCGCAGCAGTTCCACCGCGTCGCCCTCCGCCCCCCAGCGCATCACGCACAGCGCGCGCAAGGCCGGTCCGTCATTCTGCGGGCGCGGCCAGTCGGTGATGTCCAAAGTGCCATCGGGATTGACGCGGGTCTCGGCCGGGATCGCCGCGCCATGCGCCTGTCCGGTCTCCGTGCGCAGGAAGCGCGTAAAATCGGGCTGGGCGCGATCGCGCCAATCGGGCGGCAAGTCGCGGCCGTCGAGTGTGTGAAGTCAAGGCTGAAGCGCACGAAATCCTGGAACAGCCGGTCGGCTTGGGAGAGTTCGCCACGCAACAGCCGCAACGCGTCCATCACGATGGCGCTGTCGCGGTACCAATGGAAGAAATAATCCGGCTCGGGGTCGTAGGATGCCAACACCGGCGACGCCACCACCGAACCGGGTTTGGGGAGGATGACCTGGCCGAACCGCGCCCGCTCCTTGACGATCTCCACCAGAGAAATGCTTTTCAGCATCATCGTCGCGGCATGATCCCGCTCGCGCGCGATCCAGCGCTCCAATCCGCTCACGCGATGAAACCCTCGAAGCCCAGGCGGCCCAGTCCCCGTTGCACCTCGGGCGCCGCCATGAAGAGCTTCCAGAAAAGCCCGCTGCGGTAATTCTCGATCATCACGATGATGGGGGCCTGGTCGATGGCGAGAAAAGTCTCGGCCCACCAGTCGCGCGTTTCGTTGAAGCCGTCGACGAAACCAAAGCGGCCCCAGACGCGTGTCCCATGCCGGGCCAGAAAATGCCGCAGCGCCGCCAGCGCGGCATCCGGCGCATAAGGCATGGAAGAGAGCGCGGCGGTGGGCGAAATCGTGCCATTGTCATGGCCCGGCGCATGCGCGTCATAGCCGTCGGGATCGTCGCTGGCGGTGATCCCCCAGCAATCCGCGCCATAACCCTTGAAGCGGTTGGGATTGGCCAGGCAATGCGCCCGGTTGATCGCCACCTGCGCCATGTTCTGCTGCCAGTAATCGGCATGGGCGTCGCGCAGATTGCGGGGATCGAGCCCCAGGAAGGAATAATGGGCAAAGAACAGCGGCCCTCCCAACCCCGGGCCCAGCGGCAGGCGCATGCCATAGTAATTTTTTTCATTCACATAGTCCGGCCCGGCGCAGAAACCCTGTTCATAGACTTCCCGGCCGATGGCATGGCCCTGAGGCGCGCCCGCCGCCAGCACATAGGTGATCAGGCATTCGTTCCAGCCGCGGATTTGATGGTTCATGGCCCAGCCCGCATGCGGGCTCCAATGCCAGTAAAGGACCTTCTCGCCCTTTTGGTACCAATTCCACTCCACGCCTTCCCACAAGGCATCGATGCGCGCCGCGATACTCTTCTCGTCCGCAAAATATTGCCGCGCGGCGAGAAGGCCCGCCATCAGGAAGACGTCTCGACCAGATCGCCGCCGTCATCATTGGGACCGAACGGAATTGTCTTGCCGCTTTGCCCGTGCAGGAAATGCGGGTAGGCGCCGTGATGACGCTCCGCGCCTTCCAGCACGGCAAGCATGCGGTCGAGCCGCGCCAAGGCGTCCCTGCGGCCGACCCATCCGCGCTCCACCGCCACCACCATCGCCATCAGGCCGAAGCCGCTGCCGCCCACCGCCACCAGATCGTTGGGCGGATCGGATGTCTTGGTGGAACGGTCGCGCGCCAAAAAACTGTTGGGCTCGGCTCCTTCCCAGAAAAACCGGAATGTCTGCCGCGCCACTCTTTCCAGCAGCGCTTCTTCCTTCAATGCCAGAAGCGCCTCGGGTGTTTCCTCCATCAGCCGGGCTCCGGCTTCGGCACCGCGTCCGGATCGATCTGTCGCTCTCCATCACCGCGCGGCGGAAATCGGCGACCCGCAGCAAGGTGGCGCGCCAATCGGCGATAATGGAGAAATTGTCCACGAACCAGCGCAGCGAGGATTGCACCTGGTTGAAGGCGCCCGCCGCCATCATCAAGCCGCCGAAGGTGAGGTTGCCCGCGAAATAGGCCGGGGCCGCCACCAGGATGGGCGCCACCAGGCTGAGCCAGCCATAGCCCGCCGTCACCCAGGTGAGCTCGGTAAGGCCGGTGACCAGACGCCGCATCGCTCCAGCACGCCTTTGAGGTCGAGCGCGATGCGGCGGCGGCGCGCGCCTCGTCATGGTCGCGCTCGATCTCGTCGATATGCTCGTTGGCGCGCATCGAGCGAGGTGCGCAATTCGGATTCGCGCTGATAGCGATCGGCGTTGCGGCGGATCAGGCCGCGACCCACCCAATAGCTGAGCAGCGAGCCCGAACCGGCATAAACGAACGCCGCCCACACCATATAGCCGGGGATGGCGAAGGTCGCGGCCGTCGGCATGGAAAACGAAGCCGCCGGAAATCCGCCACAGCACATCCACGAAGGTGACCAGCAAGATGGACGATTGCAGCAACTCCACGCCCAGGTCCGACGACAGTTCGGTCAAATGGCGCGCATCCTCATGCATGCGCTGGTCGGGATTGGTGCCCACCGGCCCCACCTTGGCGAGACGGAAGGCGCGATGGGGCTTGAGCCATTCGCCCACCAGGTCGTGCACCAGCCCCTCGCGCAATTTCAGCTTGAGCATTTCGGAGAGCCAGCGCTGGCGCCACATTGAGGACCAGGAGCACGCCGGTGATCATCACGAACACGCCCAATTGTTCCACGAAACCGTCAAAATCGCGGCGCGCCAGGGCATCGTAGAAAGGCTGGTTCCAGCGGTTGAGCCGGATCTGGCCATAGGCCGTGGCCGACGATCACCAGGAAAATCGCGCCGCCCAGCACGAACAAGGTGTTGCGCACCGGCGAGGCCCGAAGCGCGCGGAGCATCATGCCCATCTGGCGCAGGAGCCCTGCTCCATCGTCCTGTTTCGCGTCCTGCTCGGGCTGGTCCGTATACATGGCCTCGACCTTGCCATTTCTTACGGCCAAACGGGATAGAAAAAGACACACGTGCTGCCCAGCTATATTCCACGTTGCCGGAGCCGCCACGTGAGCCGAATCGACGATCTGATTGCCGCCATGACGCCCACCGAGAAGCTGGGACAATTGACCATGACCGACGGCGGGCTATGCCGTCACCGGTCCGGTCGCCACCACCGATCTTCGAAGCGCGGATCGTCTCGGGCCAGATCGGCAATGTGCTCAATCTCTATGGCGTCGAACGGTGCGTGGCGCCCAGCAGCTGGCCCTCGAACAAAGCCGGCTCAAGATCCCGCTGCTGGTGGGCATGGATGTGATCCATGGCCACCGCACCATCTTTCCCATCCCGCTGGGCGAAACGGCGGTGTTCGATCCGGCAGCTTGGGAAGCGACCGCACGGGAAGCGGCGAAGGAAGCCGCCGCCGATGGCGTGCATTGACATTTGCGCCCATGCTGGATGTGGCGCGCGATCCGCGCTGGGGCCGCATCGCCGAAGGGCCCGGCGAAGACCCGCTTGTGGGTCAGGCGCTGGCGCGGGCCAAAGTGAGCGGCTTTCAAGGCGCGAACCTTTCCGGACCCGACACTTTGGCAGCCTGCGCCAAGCATTTCTGCGCCTATGGCGCGGTGGCGGCGGGGCGCGAATACGCCCCCACCGATATGTCGGAGCGTTCGCTGCATGAAATCCATCTGCCGCCATTCGAGGCCGCGGTGGCGGCGGGCGTCGCCAGCATCATGCCGGCCTTCACCGATCTGGACGGCATACCGATGACCGCGAATCGCGCCTCTGCGAAGGATTTTCTGCGCGGTCGGCTGGGCTTCGAAGGCGTGCTGATCAGCGATTACAGCGCCATCTCCGAACTGATCCGCCATGGCGTCGCGGCCGATCTGGCCGAAGCGGCCGCGCTGGCGCTCAAAGCCGGCGTCGACATCGACATGATGGCCAATGCCTATCGCGACGGCCTGCCGGTGGCGCTCGAGCGCGGGCTGGTGACGCATGGCCGACATCGACGCCGGCCGTGCGCCGCGTCCTGACGCTGAAGGAACAGCTGGGTCTGTTCGACAATCCCTATGGCCGCGGGCAGGCGGAAAGCGCCGACGCGCTTGGCCGCGCGCCGCGCGCTGGCGCGCGAGGTGGCGGCGCGCTCGATCGTGATGCTGAAGAACGACGCCGGCACCTTGCCGCTCGCCGGCGGACGGCTGGCGGTGATCGGGCCCTTGGCGGACGATCCCGGCGACGTGCGGGGCTGCTGGTCGGCGGCCGGTCGCGCGGAAGATTGCGTCAGCGTGCTGGCCGGCCTGCGCATTGCGCTGGCGCCGCAACAGATCGCCTATGCCCAAGGCGTCGCCATCGATGGCGACGATGAAAGCGGCATCGCCGAGGCCGCCGCACTCTCAGAGAGCGCCGATGCCGTCATTCTTTGCCTGGGCGAATCCGCCGCCATGAGTGGCGAGGCCTGCAGCCGCGCCCATCCCCACCTGCCCGGCAAGCAGAAAGCGCTGGCCGAGGCGGTGATGGCGCGGGCCAAGGGCAAGCGGTGATCGTGATCCTGTTCTCGGGCCGGCCGTTGGTGGTGCCCGAGATCGTTGCCGGCGCGGATGCGGTCTTGGCGGCGTGGGCGCCAGGCAGCGAGGCCGGCAATTCGCTGGCCGATGTGGTGACTGGGCAAGGCCTCGCCTTCGGGCAAGACGCCGGTGAGTTGGCCCCGCGCAGTGGGACAAATTCCAATTTTCTACAGCCAGCGCCCCACCGGTCGGCCGGCCAATCCCGCCGACCATTACACCAGCAAATATCTGGACGAGGCCAATGCGCCGCTATTCCCTTTCGGCCATGGGCTTTCCTACGGCGATTTCGTCTATGCCGATCTCGATGTGAGTCCGGCCCAGGCAAAAGAAAGCGACGCTTTCACCGTCAAGGTCACGATCATCAATCACGGGCTGCGCCAGGCCAGTGAGACCGTGTTTCTGTTCATCCATGACAAGGTTGCCCAGGTGAGCCGGCCGCTGCTGGAGTTGAAAGGCTTCGACCGGATCGCGCTCAGGCCCGGAGAAAGCGGCGTGGTGACCTTCACCTTGCCGGCCCAAGCCCTGAAATTTCCCGGCTTCGATTTCGCGCCGCTTTATGAGCCCGGCGAAATTGAGATCCTGGCGGGCCCCTCGGCCGATCGCAGCCGGGCGCTCGCGGTGACGGTGCGCCTGGCCTAAAGGGGACCGGCCAGGGTGGCGGGGACCAGCGCCAGCATCAGGATCAAGCCCGGCAGCGAGTAGACGTATTTGCCGTGATTGACCAAGGCGACAATGCCGAAAAAGATGATGAAGCCGGCCAGGATCACGCCCCAGATGCGCGTCACGGGATTCGAGAGGAAGAGCGCGGTCAGGATTTCCAATATGCCGATCACCCGGTGGGCATTGAAGGGAAAGCCCCAGCGCCTATAGGCCTGGCGGATGAAGCGCGGGCCCGCCAGATGGATCAGGCCGCTGACGCCGAACAGGGTGGTCAAAACCAGTGAATCGAGTATGGGAATTGACGGCATCAGCCCCTCCTGTTCTTTCGAACGGGAGATAGGTTCGCTTCCGTCGCCTGAACAGAAGCTGAAGGCGAATGTCAGGCATAACTGTGGCGCATGGTTTCACCCTGAAAATCGTGACTTCAGCGCAACGGACGAAAGGAAAAATCGGCAAGTGCCTTGACCAGGCGCTTGGCCCCAGCCGTCGGCGCGACGATCAAGCGGGGCGGCGTGAGATTTGTCGCCGCGCCCGCCGCGACGATGACATTGCGATTGCTGTGAGATTTGCCGTCCAGCAGGCGCGGAGCGCGCCATACCTTCGTGACCGCCCGCGCCACGGTCTCGAACAGCTTGTCGCCGTCATCCATGACCACCATGTTGACCAGGACAATTCCGCCCCGTTTGAGCCGCTCCTTCGCCAACCGGAAAAATCCTGGTGTAAGGAAATGGCGGGGGATTTGGCCGTCGGCGAAGGCGTCCAGCACGATGGCGTCATAGCAGGTGGAGTTCCGGCGAAGGAACCTTGCTCCCTCGGCGGCATGGCATTCCACCGAGGCCGGCATGTGGAAATAATGGACGGCGATGGCGAAGGATTGCGGGTCCAGGTCCAGCAGGGTGACCTTCACGCCGGTCCGCGACAGCAAGGTGGCAAGGCTGCCGCCGCCGCAGCCGATGATCAGCACCCGGCGGGATTGTTTCTGGCGCAAGAGGCCGAACAGGGCATGGACATACGGCGCCAGGCTCACGCCATGGTGGTCGGCCATGCTGTGATGGTCGCCCGCCTGCCAGTAGGAAAGACCGCCACTGCGATTGTCATGGACCAGCGCGACGGCGCCATGCCGGCGCATTCCGTCAGCTTCGTTTCATGCGGTGCGGCCGGCCGCCAGCAGGGCACGGTCCACCGGCAAAGTGCGCAGCCTGACCCCAGTGGCCGCGGCGATGGCATTGATCAATGACGGCGGGCCGGCGGTGCAGCCGGGCTCGCCGATGCCACCTGGCGCTTCGCTGCTCTTGATGATGTGGACGTCGATCATGGGCGCTTCGTTGATCCGCATCATGCGATAGTCATTGAAATTGGCCTGCTCGATCCGGCCATTCTTCACCGTGATGTTGCCATAAAGTGCTGCGGTGCAGCCGAAGATCAAGCCGCCCTGCACCTGCGCCACCAAGGTGTCGGGATTGACCACCCGTCCCGCATCCACCACCGAGGTCATGCGCTTGAGATGCACCTGGCCATCGTCATCGACGGCGACTTCGGCCACGGTGGCGATAAAGGTGCCGAAGGCGAATTGGGCGCAGACGCCCCTGCCCTGCCGCGCCGGGAGCCTGGTGCCCCAGCTGGACAATTGCGCCGCCTGCTCCAGCGCGTGGCGCAGGCGCGGAGCTCTTGTTCAGATGCGCCAGGCGGAAGGCAATCGGATCCTGGCCCGCCTTCTGCGCCAGCTCGTCCATCAGGCTTTCGCCGGCGAAGATGGTGTTGTTGGGGGCCACGCCCCGCCACCAGCCCACCTTGAGCGCGCGCGGCTCGGCTTCCACATATTCAATGCGCCGGTCGGCGATGTCGTAAGGCGTGTCCATCGCGCCATCCAGCGCATCCTCGTCCACCCCATTCTTGAGTGGACCGAACATGCGCACCACCACCGAGCCGCCCGCGACGCGATAAGTCCAGGCGGTGATCTTGCCCTCGCTGTTGACCGCCGCCGACATCACATTGCGGTAAGCGGGCCGATACATGTCCTGGCGCATGTCTTCTTCGCGCGTCCAGATCACCTTGACCGGACCGTCCACTTTCTGGGCGATGCGCACCGACTTCTCGACCATGTCGGTGTCGAGCCTGCGTCCGAAGCCGCCGCCCAACATGTAATTGTGGAACGTCACCTTGTCCTGGGGGATGCCCAAAGTCTTGGCCGCTGTCGCCTGCGCAGTCGCCTGCACCTGGCTTCCGCCCCACATCTCGCACGCTCCCGGCATGACATGGACGGTGAAATTCATCGGCTCCATCGGCGCATGGGCCAGGAACGCCACCTGATAGGTGGCGTCCACCCGCGTGTCCCGGGCGAGGCCCTTGTCAGGATCGCCTTCGTGCTTGGCCACCGCACCTTTTTTGGCGGCAATGGCCTGCAGCTCCGCCATGATCTGGTCCGAGGAGCGGGTGGCATTGGCGCCGTCATGCCAGCTTGGCTTGAGCGCGGCGAGGCCCTGGCGCGCCGCCCAGAAATGATCGCCCACCACCGCAACCAGGTCGTCCAGCACCACCACCTGGCGCACGCCCGGCACCTTCATCGCCGCGTCCTGGTCCACGCCCGCGAGTTTGCCGCCCACCGCCGGCGCCGCCATCAAGGTGGCGATCTTGAGGCCCGGCATGCGCACATCGATGCCATATTGCGCCTTGCCGTTGACCTTGTCGGGCGTGTCCAGCCGCTTCAATGGCTTGCCGATCAGCTTGAGGTCCTTGTCGGCCTTCAGCTTGGGATTTTGCGGCGCCGGCAATTTGGCGGCGGCAGGCGCCAGCGCGCCATAATCCAGCTTGCGGTTATGGGCGTCGTCGATCACCTGGCCGTTTTCAGTGCGCAGGGTGGCCGCATCCACCTGCCATTGCTGCGCCGCCGCCTGCACCAGCATGGCGCGGGCGCTTGCGCCCACTTGGCGGAGCGCGGTGTAGAAGGCGCGGATCGAAGTCGAACCGCCGGTGCCCTGGCCGCCGCCTGCCGGCTGGCCGTAGATCGCGTCGCTGGGCGGCGCGGGCTCGGGCGTCACCTGGTCGAACGCCACATCCAGCTCGTCGGCAAGCAGCTGCGACAGCGAGGTGTAGACGCCCTGGCCCATTTCCTCCTGGGGGATGATCAAGGTGACGCGGCTGTCCGGATCGATACGAATGAAGGCCTCGGGCCGGAGCACATATTTGGCGGGCGGCGTGTCGGCAAAAGCGCCCTTGAGCGGAAAGCCCAGCAGCATGCCCCCGGTGACGGTGAGGCTCACCGAGAGAAAATCGCGCCGCGAAACGGTTTTGCCGTCGGTCTTACCTAGGGCGGACATGGCTGCTCCAGCTGAATCCCACATCCCGGATTCTTACGCTTTTCGTCCTGGGAGGGCAAAAACCGCCGGGAAACACCGCCTTTCGCGGGCGCTGCGACCGGATCGGGGGTTCGAGCGTTTCCCTTGACGATTTGATGGATCATTCGAAAGGGATTTTTTCATGCATGTCGATGTCGTCGCGCTGCAGCCTTTGGTGACCCTCTTGTTCGGGATTCTAATCCTGATCCTGCCCCGGCTGCTCAATTACCTGATCGCCATCTATCTGATCCTGATAGGATTGGTGGGGTTGTTTCCCCATCTCTTCAGCTCGTTGAATTGAAGGAGACATTCATGGCCACGCGCCATCCCACGCCCGGCCCGAAAATTCCCGAACATCTTTCCACCGACAAGCCCGCCAAGACGAAGGAAGAGAAGATCGATCGGCAGATGGAAGATTCCTTCCCTGCCAGCGATCCGCCGTCCTTCTCGGGCGGCAACCACATCATCGGCGCGCCGGGCGAAAGCACACCGGCGGCACGACCAGGAAAGTGAAAGACGGCAGCGCGAAGGAAGCCTAAGTATTGACGATTTCCCCATCTGTCTGCCACGCGGGCAAGCCCGCTAGCGCCGTTCGATACGCTGACGCTATCGAACTCCCCCGCCAACGGCTTCGCATTGAGAAGAAATCGAGTTCGATCAGCTCATTGACCGCGTCCAGCACGCCGGCCTCGGTGAGGATCTGGGGCAGGATCACCGGCTTGTCAGCGCCCGGCGCATAATAAAGATAGAGCGGCACGCCTGAACGGCCATTCTCGCCCAGAAGCTGGGTGATGGTGTCGTTGCGGTTGGTCCAGTCCGCCACCAGATAGGCCACATGGCGATCATTGAAAGCGGCCTGGACGTCGGGACGCGACAAGACCGCCTGTTCGTTCACCAGGCAGGTGATGCACCAAGCCGCCGTGGCGTCCACGAACACCGGCTTGCCGCCGGCCCGCAATGACGCCAGCCGCTCCGGCGTGAAGGGCTCGGCATTGGCGGTGGCAGCATTGGGCTGAGGCGTGGCGCTCACCGCATGCAGCAGCGAGACGCCATAAATTCCGGCAAGCAACACCAGGACCGCGGCGATGGTGCCGATCCCGCGCCCCGTGACCTTGAGATCGCGCGTCGACAGTCCATAGCCACGCCGCCAGCGCCAGTGCCACGAACGAGGCCAGCACGATGGCGACGCCATTGGCGCCGGTCTCCTGCGCCAGCACCCAGACCAGCCAGGCTGCCGCGCCATACATGGGGAAGGCCAGGAATTGCTTGAGCCTGAGCATCCAGGGGCCCGGCTTGGGCAGGAAGGCCAGAGCCCTGCGGCCAGACACCCAAGATCAGGAACGGCAACGCGAAGCCCACGCCCAGCGCAAGAAGATCAGCATCGCCGACACCACGCTCTGGGTCAGCGCGAAACCCAACGCAGCGGCCATGAAGGGCGCGGTGCAGGGCGCCGCCACTGCCACCGCCAGCACGCCGGTGAAGAAAGCGCCGGTGGCGCCCGAACGCTGGGCGAGGCTGTCGCCCACCGTCACCGAGCCCACTTCGAATACGCCGGAGAAATTCAGTCCCACGGCGAAGATCAGAAGCGCGAAGCCCGCCACGGCGATCGGCTCCTGCAATTGGAATCCCCAGCCCACCACCGCGCCGCCCTGGCGCAAGAGCACGATCACCAGGCCGAAGACCAGAAAGCTCGCTATCGCGCCCGCGGAGTATAGGCAAAGCCCTCCTTGGCCGCTTCATGACCGCCGCCGCCTTGGCCCGCCAGCGCCAGCGCTTTCATCGCCAGAATGGGCAAGACGCAGGGCATCACATTGAAGATCAATCCGCCGATGAAGGCGAACAGCATCGCTGCCAGGACACCGATGCCCGCTTCCGCCGCGCCGCCGGTTTCAACGCCGCCAAAGCTTGCCGGCACGGAACCCACCGGCGCATCCACATTCAAAGCCTGAATCGAACCATCGGACGATTTCAGCACCAGCACGCCGGTCAACGAGCCGGCGTGCCGTTGCCTTGTCGCCGGGCTGAAGCTGCAGCACCAGACCGTCCTTGCTGAAACCCATCGTCTGGAGCGCGCTGCCTTTGACGATGCCGGGCTTGTCGGGAAAGAAGCTCGCTTCCAGGGGATGGGCCGTCGCCAACGCGGGCGCGGCGACGTAGATATCGAGCGTCTTCTTCAACGCGTAATTCAATTTCCAGGGCGAGGCCACCGGCAGAAGATTGCGGGCGGCGATGAAATCTTTCGCCACGCTGGGATCAGGCGTGGCCGGTCCGATCTTGAGCGGCAAAGTGAGATTGGTGTCTTCCGGAACGCAGATGTCCTTGCACACCAGCCAGTCCACCGCTGCTTTCAAAGTGACGGTGTCGCCCGACTTGGCATCCGCGGGCACGGTAAGCTTCTGCAACAGCCAAAGCTTGCCTTCATAGCCGTAATCCATCAGCGGACCGACCGGCAGGCGCTTGGGCGTCGGCCATTCGATCGCGCCCGCGCTCCAGCCTTGCGGCAGGGTCCATTTGATCTCGCTGGGCGCGCCCGCGTCGCCCGGATTGACCCAGTAAGTATGCCAACCGTCGCGGATATTTTCTTCCAGCGCGACGGTGATGGTGCCGCCGGGCGGCACGCTGAGGTCTTCGGCCACCAGGCGGGCATGCACTTTGGGAGCCTCGTCGATGGCTTGCGCCAAAGCGGGCGCCAAGGCGGGCGTAGCGAGCAAAAGAGCGAGGGCGGCGAGGAGCGATTTCATGGTGGTGCTATATCCGGTCGTGGCATTTTTCGCTAGGTGAGTGGTGACCAAAGGCAATGACGGCATGAGGGTTACCGGAGGAAAATTGGGCGGGCGGCGATTGGTCGCGCCAGACAACCCATTGTGTCCGGCCCACTTCAGATCGGGCGCGCCAGGCGATTTTCAATATCCTGGAACATCGCGATTTTGGCATCGGATTTACTGTAGAAAACGCCGCAGTCGCCGATCTCTTCGCCGGCACGGGAGCCTTGGGCATCGAAGCCCTGTCGCGGGGTGCGCGCTTTTGTCTTTTGGTGGACAATGACGCGGAGAGCCGGGCGCTGCAGCGCGAGAATGTGGAAGCGCTAGGCCTGACCGGCGCGACCAAGATCTGGCGGCGCGACGCCACCGATCTGGGCCCCTTGGGCGCAGGCGCAGGCGGACCGTTCGATCTGGTGTTTCTCGACCCGCCTTATCGCAAAAATCTGATCGAGCCTGCGCTGAAAAGTTTGTGCGAAGGTGGCTGGCTTTCAGCGCGCGCCTTGCTGGTGATCGAGACCGCCAAGGGCGAGGCATTCGCGCAGGACGGCTTCACGCGGCTGGATATGCGCAACTATGGCGACACCGATGTCGCCTTCCTGGCGGCCTCCGAATAGTGAGCCCTTGACGCGCGGAGTGCTCGAGCAAGTCCGGTGGACTTGCGAGAAATGGCGAATGCCGCGAGCACGAGCGAACGGCCCCGCGGTCAAATTCAAGCTATCTCCGGCCAAACAATCTTTCGATATCGGAGAGCTTCAATTCGACATAAGTGGGACGGCCGTGATTGCACTGGCCGGAATGAGGCGTGGCTTCCATCTCGCGCAGAAGCGCGTTCATCTCTTCGGCATTGAGGCGGCGGCCGGCACGCACGCTCATGTGGCAGGCGAGGGTGCCGGAAACCTCCTCCAGCCGTTCCTTCAGCGACAGCGCGTTGCCGGTCTCGGCGATCTCGTCGGCCAGGTCGCGCATCAGGCCTTTCATATCCAGCTTGCCCAGCATGGCGGGGATCTTCGCGCACCATCACCGCGTCGGGACCGAAGGCCTCGATCACCAATCCCAGTTCCGCCAGCTCGGCGGCGCGCGCGGCGACGCGGCTGACCTCGGCGGGATCGAGTTCCACCACTTCCGGAATCAATAGCGGCTGACGGGCAATGCCGCCATCGGCCAGCGCCTTCTTCATGCGCTCATAGACCAGTCGCTCATGCGCAGCGTGCTGGTCGACGATCACGATGCCGTCTCGGTCTGCGCCACCACATATGTCTCATGCAATTGCGCCCGCGCCACGCCCAGCGGCAGCGCGGCGGTCGCGGCCTCCGGGGCGCTTCTTCCACCTTGACGGAAGCAAGCGGGGCCGCGCCTTGGAACAACGAGTCCGGTTCGCGCATCGCGTAGGACGATGGCTGATACGCAGGCGCAAAACTCGGCGCCTGCCGCTGGAATGCTCCTGCTGGAATGATGCCAGTGCCGCGCCCGCCACCGTGGTGGAGGCGCGATGGCCGGCCTCGGCCAGCGTATGTTTCAACGCGCCCACGATCAGCCCGCGCACAAGGCCGGCATCGCGGAAACGCACTTCGGTCTTGGCGGGATGGACATTCACGTCCACGAACGCCGGATCGCATTCCAGGAACAGCGCCAGGGCGGGATGGCGGTCGCGCGCCAGGAAATCGGCATAGGCGCCCCTCACCGCGCCGATCAGAAGCTTGTCGCGCACCGGCCGGCCGTTGACGAACAGGAACTGCATCTGGGCATTGGCGCGATTGTAGGTGGGAAGCCCGGCATAGCCGCTGAGCGCACGCCCTCGCGCGCCGCTTCCACCTTGACCGCGTTGTCATGGAAATCGCGGCCCATGATGCGGGCCAGCCGCGTAAGGCGCGACTTCCAGCAAGTCGCGGCCCGCTTCCAGGTCGAGCGCGCGGCGGCCGTCCATCGTCAAGGTGAAAGCCACGTCGGGCCGCGCCATCGCCTGGCGCTTGACGATGTCGAGAGTGGCGAGATCTTCCGAGCGCGCGCTTTTGAGGAATTTCAACCGCGCCGGGGTGGCATAGAACAGCTCGCGCACTTCGGCCCTGGTGCCATGTTGGCCGCGGCCCCGGAATGACGCAGGCGACGGTCCCCTGACCGCGCCTCCTTCCACAAAGATCTCGTGCGCCTCGCCGTCCCGGGTGCGGCTCAAGAGCGTAAGCCGCGCCACCGCGCCGATGGAAGGCAAAGCCTCGCCGCGAAAACCCAGCGTTTCGATATGCGAAAGATCGTCCTCGCCACCCCGCTCCGGCAATTTGGAGGTGGCATGGCGCTCGATGGCGAGGCGCAAATCGTCGGCGCCCATGCCGCTGCCATCATCTTCCACCAGGATCAGGTCGGCGCCGCCATTGGCGGTGGCGATGTCGATGCGACTGGCGCCGGAATCCAGCGCATTCTCCACCAGCTCTTTCACCGCGGCGGCCGGACGCTCCACCACTTCGCCCGCGGCGATGCGGTTGATTGTACCCTCCGATAGTCGGCGAATACTCAATCAGCCCTCTTTCAAATATTGCCGCGCCAGAACCTTGCCTTCCTCGACACCCGGCTGATTGAACGGATCAACACCCATCAGCTTGCCCATCAGGATGGTCTCCAGCATGAAATGCATCATCAGCGCGCCCATCTCGAATTCGTCCACCTTGGCAAGGTGAATCTGCCGCACCGGCCGTCCGTTCTTGGACAGGGTCTGCGCCGTGGCGCGGGATTCCGCGTCCACAAGATCGCCCAGCCTTTTGCCCGCCAGATAATCGAGCCCCAATTGTTTGGCGCGCGCCTTCGGGACGACAGCGCCTTTGCCTTTGGTGTCCACGCTCACCAGCGTGAACAAGGCATTTCCGGGTCCATCGCGGAACAGCTGCAATTGGCTGTGCTGGTCCACCGGCCCCAGCACCGAGACCGGCGTCGAGCCCTTGCCGTCCTTGCCCAGACTTTCCGCCCAAAGCTGGCGCCACCAGCCGCCGAACACCTGCAGCTTGTCGGCATAAGGCCAGAGGATGGTGGTGGCGAGCTTGCCTTCCGCCGCCAGCGCCTGGTGCAGGGCCGCGCCCATGGCGGCGGGCGCGTCGGCCGCATTGCTGGCGGAGAGTGTGGCGCCCAAGATCACCTCGGCGCCGCCCCGCAATTTCTTCACGTCGATGCCCATCAGGATCGCGGGCAATACGCCCACCACCGTGAGCACGGAATAGCGCCCGCCCACGCCTTCGGGATGCGCCAGCCTGGCTGCGCCGATGCTATCGGCGAAATCGGCCAGCGCGCTCTTCTTGGGTTCGGTGATGACGGTGAAATGCTTCTTGAGCGATTTCGCACCGGCTTTGGTCAGTGCCTCCGCTGCAGTGAGAACTTGCATCAAAGTCTCGGCGGTCCCGCCGGATTTGGAGATGGCGATGAAATGGGTCTTCTTGAGATCAAAGCGCTTGAGCGCCGCGTCCCAGGAGAAGGGATCGGGATTGTCATGGAATTCCATCCATGGCGTGCTTTTCTTGCGTAGCGCGGTCAGGGCCTGGCCGCCCAGCGACGAACCGCCGATGCCCAGCACCGCCACGGTTTTCATGCCCTTGATGCCGGCCGCGAGTTTGGCGGCGGCTTTGAGATCGTCCTTGCGCGAGGGAATGCCCAGCAACTCCAGCGAGCCGCGCTGTCCGCGCAGCCAGTCCAACGCCTTGCCGGCATCGGCCAAGGCCTTGTCGTAATCGGCGCGCGGCACAGCGCCCTTTCCGGACAAAGCGAGATCGAGGGAGACGGAAAGCGGGGAATTTTTCGAGTCGGGCATGGGATCACTCTAGCAGAAGGGTTTCGAAGGAAACGGCCCCGTCCGCTGGAATCGAACCGTCAGGGCCGCGGCTGGATCGCGGGCTTCACCGCCGGCTCGATCACAGGCTTGGCGGCTGGCGTTTGCGCCTGGCCCGGCACCACGGGCTGACCGGGAACGGTCGTGCCTTGCGCCGTGGCCGCCCCCTGCTGAGACACGACTGGCGGAGGGGTGGGCCGGACCGGCGGTTTCGGGGTCTGCGGCACGGCATTGCCTTCCACCGGCGTGCCGGCGACGATGACGGTCAAACGCGCGGGATCGAATAATCGTTTCGAAACGCGCTTCACATCATCCAAACTCACCGCCTGAATCAGCGCGTTGCGCCTGGCGACATACCCCATATCAAGGCCCTGGCGCTGGAAGGTGCCGAGCTGGGAAGCGATCCCCGCATTGGAGGCGAAGGCCAGCGGGAAGGAACCGGTGAGGAAGGTCTTGGCGTCGTCCAGTTCGCTCGGGGTGGGGCCGTTGGCGGCGAAATCGGATAGCGTGTCCTTCACCACCTGGATGGTCTGATGCACCGCGTCAGCGCGGGTGGCGACCGATCCCACCATCACGCTGGCCTTGCGGTAGGAGGTGAGCGCGGTGGTGATGCCGTAGGTAAGACCCCGCTTGACCCGGACTTCGTCGGTAAGGCGCGATGAGAAACCGCCGCCGCCCAATATGTAATTGGCGACATAGCCGGGAATGAAATCGGGATCGGCCCGCATGATGCCCGGCAGGCCGAACATGATGGTGGGCTGGGGCACAGGCATTTCCAGCACATGCACGCCAGGATCGCCCAGCTTGCCGATATTGGGGACGGGCCCGGGCGCCGCGCCCGGCAAGGGCTGGAAGGTCTGAGCCAACAGCTTCTGCACCGCGGGCTGGGTGATGTCGCCGGCCACCGCGATCTGCAGCTCCGCCTTCACCCAATGGGTGCGGGCGAAATTGCGCAAATCCTCCGCGCTGATGCCCGAGAGGCTCTTCACGTCGCCATCGCCTGCATGGCCGTAAGGATGGCCGTTGAAGAAATCCTTGGCGAAGATGCGGCGCGCCAAAGTGGGCGGCCTGGTGTTCCCTTCCTGGATCGCCTGGACCATCTGGGCGCGCACCCGGGTCACCGCCTCGGCGTCGAATCGGGGATGGGTGAGCGCGATCTGCACCAGATGCATCGCCAGCGCCGCGTTCTCGCGCAAGGTGACCACCGAGATGACCAGATTGTCGCGATCGGCATTGGCGCGGAACTGAATGGCGTGTTCGGCCAGGGCTTCATGGAAGGCGTGGGCATCCATGTTCCCCGCGCCTTCGTCGATCAGCGAGGCGGCGAAGGAGGCAAGTCCGTCCTTGCCGGCCGGATCATAGCCAGACCCCGCGGGAAGCGAGATGTCGAAGGCGATGATGGGAACGGTGTGGTCCTCGCTGAACCAAACCTCGACATTCTTGCCCAGGTCGACGGCTTTGATGTCGGCGGCCTGCGCGGCGGGAACCAGCGCGGCGGGAACCAGCGCGGCGCACGCGAACACCAATGCGGTGAGAAGCCGCGATGTCATTTCGGCGCCCCCGGCTCGAGATAGGCGGTGACGGCGTTGCGCCGGAGCAGACCCTGCGCCGCCTTCTGCACGCCGCCCGCATTCACGCCGCGGACGCGGTTGGGCCATTCATTCACGTCGTCCACGGTGAGCCCGATCATCAAGGCCTGGCCATAAGCCGAGGCCATGGAGAATTGGCTGTCCTGGCGATACGTGACAGACGCCACCAACTGGGTCTTGGCGCGGGCAAGGTCGGACGCCTTGGCCTGGGCGGCGGTGAAGCCCTGGATCACCTGGTCGACCGCCTTCTCCAGCGTGTCCAGTGACACGCCTGGACGCGGCACGGCATAGAAGGTGAACTCGCCCGCATCGCGCGCAAAGCCGTCATAGGAACAGCCGGCATCGGTGGCGAGCTTCTTCTCCTCGACCAGCACGCGATAGAGCATGGCGGTCTGGTCGCCGCCCATCATCTGCGCCAGGGTCTCGAAACTTTCCGCCTGCCCGGGCGACGCCTGGGCATAGGACGGCACGCGATAGATGCGCATGAACACCGGCACCTGCACGTCGGGACGCACCACCGTCATGCGCGTTTCGGTGAGGCGCGCCGGCTCGGCGAATTCGGCGCGCGGTTGCAGTGGCCGCGCCGCCACCTTGCCGTATTCCGATTGCGCCATCACCCGCACCTGGTCGGGCGTGACGTCGCCGGCGATGATCAGGATCGTGTTGTTGGGCGCGTAATGATGCTTGTAGAAATCCTGGGCCGAGACCTTGTCGATATGGCGCACTTCCTCGGGCCAGCCCAATACGGGACGGCCATAGGGATGGGAGAGATGCAGCGCCGCCCCCATCTGCTCGGTGGTGAGCGCCTGGGGGTTGTTCTCCACCCGCATGCGGCGCTCTTCCAACACCACGTCGCGCTCGGTCGAGACATTGTTGTCGGAGAGATCGAGATTGGCGAGCCGGTCGGCCTCCAGATCCATCGCCAGCTTCAGCCGGTCGGAAGCGATCTGCTCATAGAAGGCGGTGTAGTCGTGGGTGGTGAAGGCGTTCTCCTCGCCGCCATTCTTGGCGATGGTCTGGGCATAGAGATCGCCCGGCACCGCCTTGGTGCCGCGGAACATCATGTGCTCGAAGAAATGGGCGAGACCCGAAATGCCGGGCGGATCGTCCACCGCGCCCACCTTGAACCACAGCATCTGGGTGACAACGGCTGCGCGGTGATCGGGGATCACCAGCACCTGCATGCCGTTGGTGAGGGAGAATTGAAAAGTCTTGGCCTGCTCGTTGGTGGCGTCCGGACCCGCGAACGCGACTGAAGGCAGCGCCGTCAGAAGAAGCGCGATAAGGGCTGATCTAGAACCAGTCAAACAAGCCGCCGCCGCTGCTCTTGTCGCTGGAAGCCGGTGCTGCACCCTTGGGCGGCGGCGGCGCCTTGGCGGGACTGCTCAGGATGCGATCGGTGAAGCTGGCATCGGCGCCCTGCATGTTCTTCTGGTCGGACTGAAGTTCGGCGCGAATGGTGGAATCGGCGTTCTGCACCCCGGCATGGGCCAGGAGCATCTTCTCGCCGGGAGAATAATTGCCCGGCATCTGCTGGGCCACGGTGGCGGGATCCTCGGTGTTGAACATCGCCACTTCCGCCGAGGCGGTGGGATCAGTCTGGTTGAGAGGGGCCGCGCCCGGCGATGGCGGACGCAGATTGAAATCGGGCGGGATGATCAGGGGCGCCTTGGTGGTGACCGCGAATTCATCGGGCGACTGTTTGGAAAGGCCAGCCTCGTTGCGCAGCGTGTCGCAACCTTGAAGCGCCCCCAGGCCAAGACCGAGCACGACAAGGCGCAGCAAAGGTTGGAACCGCATGGACTTCACTCCGATCGCTCAGCTTCCGCGGGCTTGAGCACTTCATAGATGATCGCCACCGCGCCGAAGGTTATGGCGACGTCGGCGACATTGAACACATACCAGTCATAGCCGAAGCCATAAAAGTGAAAAAAATCGGCCACCCGGCCGTAAACCAGCCTGTCGATCAGGTTTCCCAGGGCGCCGCCGATCACCAGCCCCACCCCGATGGCCAGGGAAAGGCTGGTCATCCCCCACAGCCAGTAGCCAAGCCCGGCCACCGCCGCCAGGGATACCAGGACCAGTACCGCCGTGCCCCAGACGCTGGAAGCCGGAAACAGACCGTAGGAAATGCCCGGGTTCCATACCATCACCAGATTAAAAAACGGCAAGACCGGGATGGACTGGATCGGCGACAGGTGGAGAAAACCCAGGCCGTAAAGCAGGCCGAATTTCGAGCCCTGATCGGCGACCAGCGCCGCGCCCGCGGCGATCAAACCCCAATCCCGCGGTATCGCCCTGCTCATGCCTGGGCCTGCTCCAAAGCTGCGTCACAGCGATTGCAGAGGTCGGAATGGTCCTGGTGCGTGCCTACTTCGGGCAGCACCATCCAGCAGCGGGCGCATTTGCTTCCGTCCGCCGGAGCCGCCACCGCGCCCGCGCCCTTTACGTCGGAAAGGATGAAGGCTTCGGCGGGAGCTGCGCCCTCGACAATGCGCAAGCCGGAGGTGATGGCCACTTCCTGGAAGGGCAGCGAACGCAGGATCGCCGCATCGGCGGCATCGCCTACATAAAGCGTGGGCGCGGCTTCCAGGCTGGAACCGATCTTCTTGGCGGCGCGCTCCAATTCCAGCGCGCCCGTCACCACGCGGCGCAATTCCCGCACCCGCTTCCATTTCTCGATCAGGGCGGGATTCTTCCAGTTCTCCGGCACGTCGAAGAAAAGCTCCAGATGCACGCTCTCGCTTTCGGGGAAGCGCGACAACCAGGCCTCCTCCATGGTGAAGCAGAGGATGGGCGCGAACCAGGTGACAACCCGGCGGAAAAGTTCGTCCATCACCGTGCGCGCGGCGCGGCGGCGTGTTGCCTGGCGCGCATCGCAATAAAGCACGTCCTTGCGGATGTCGAAGTAGAAGGCCGAAAGATCGTTGGTGCAGAAATTGAACAGCGTGGCGGTGACGCGGTTATAGTCGAAGGCCTGATAAGCCTCGCGCACTTGCCCATCCAGTTCCGCCAGCTTCGCCAGCATGAAGCGTTCCAGCTCCGGCATCTCTTCCATGCCAATGCGCTCGGAGGAATCGAAGCCCGCCAGATTGGCCAAAAGAAAGCGGATGGTGTTGCGCAGGCGCCGGTAGGCCTCGACATTGGCCTTGAGGATGTCCTGGCCGATGCGCAGATCCTCGGTGTAGTCCGAGGACGCGGCCCAGAGGCGCAAAATTTCCGCGCCATTTTTCTCCGCGATCACTTGCGGGGCCAGCGTATTGCCCAGCGACTTGGACATTTTGCGGCCCTGGTCGTCCAGCACGAAGCCGTGGGTGAGCACGCCTTTATAAGGGGCTTTGCCTCTCGTACCGACGGACTCCAGCAGCGAGGACTGGAACCAGCCGCGATGCTGGTCCGAGCCTTCGAGGTAAAGGTCGGCTTGGGTCGCGCGCGGCCAATGCGGATCGATGGGATTTTCCACCGTGAAGACATGGGTCGAGCCGGAATCGAACCAGACGTCGAGAATGTCCTTCACCTGTTCATAGTCCGCGGGATTGCGCCCCTCGCCCAGGAAGCGTTCCGGCTTGGAGGTGAACCAGGCATCCGCGCCTTCCGCTTCGAACGCGTCCTCGATGCGGCGGAAGACGGCGGGATCGTTCAGCACCTGGCCGGTTTTCTTCTCGACAAAGATCGCCAGCGGCACGCCCCAGGCGCGCTGGCGCGACAACACCCAGTCGGGCCGCGTTTCGACCATGGAGCCGATGCGGTTCGCCCCACGCGCAGGATACCATTTGGTCTTCGCGATGGCCGCGAGCGCCAGCTCGCGCAGTGTTTTGCCGCCGAACGCCGGCATGGGCTTGTCGATCGCCACGAACCACTGCGGCGTGGCGCGGAAGATCACCGGCGCTTTGGAGCGCCAACTGTGCGGATAGGAATGACGCAAACTGCCCTTGGCCAGAAGCTTGCCACGCTCGATCAGGGCCTTGATCACCGCGCCATTGGCGTCGCCGTCTTTGCCGTCAGGAGTCAGGATGCGCTTGCCGGCGAAATAGGGCACCTTGGCGCTGAAGCTGCCGTCGGGCTCGACCACGCTGAAAGCATCGGGATTCTTCGCCGCATAACCGGGGAAGGAAGACGTCACCAGTTCGAAATCGTCCTCGCCATGGCCGGGCGCGGTATGGACAAAGCCGGCGCCGGTCTCGGCGGTGACATGGGCGCCGGAAAGCAGCGGCACCTCGAATTCATAACCCAGGCTGCGAAAGGGGTGCACGGCGACCAGGGTCTTGAGCTCGGCCTGCTCCACCGTGCGCACGCGCGAGACCATCATCTTGGCCTGCTTGGCGACTTCTTCCGCCAAAAGATCGGCCAGCAATATCAGTTCGCCCGCACGCGCCAGCGAACCGTCGGCCGCGTCGGCAATTTGATAAAGGCCGTAGGAAATCTCCGGCGAGAAGGCGATGGCGCGATTTCCGGGAATGGTCCAGGGCGTGGTGGTCCAGATCACTACGAAAGCGCCTTGCAATTCGCCTTTGACGATCGGGAATTTCACGTAGATCTGGGGCGACACCTTGTCGTGATATTCGACCTCGGCGTCGGCCAGCGCGGTCTTCTCCACCGGCGACCACATCACCGGACGAAAGCCCCGATAGAGCAATCCGTTCTCGATGAACTTCATCGCCTCGCGGGCGATCACCGCCTCGGCCTTGAAATTCATGGTGGTGTAGGGACGCTCAAAATCGCCGATCTGGCCCAGACGCTGAATCTGTTCGCGCTGAACCTTCAGCCAATGGCTGGCGAATTGACGGCAATCGCGGCGAAGCTGATCGGTCGGCACTTCGTCCTTGCTTTTGCCTTCGGCGCGATATTGCTCCTCCACCTTCCATTCGATGGGAAGGCCGTGACAGTCCCAGCCCGGCACGTAAGGCGCGTCCATCCCCAGCATGCCTTGGGAGCGCACCACGAAGTCTTTCAGAATGTGATTGAGGCCGGTGCCGGAATGGATGTCGCCATTGGCATAGATCGGGCCGTCATGAAGGATGAATTGGGGCCGACCCCGCGCCCGGTCCCGCATCGTCCCGTAAAGGTCCATCTCCGCCCAGCGCTTGAGCCATTTGGGCTCCGCCTCGGGCAGGCCGGCTTTCATGGGAAAGTCGGTCGCGGGCAGGAACAGGCTGGCGCGGTAGTCGTTCGGGGGCGGGTTCGACATGGTCCGCGCGCTTCTAACAGTGCCGGAAAGGCCCGTCTAGGTTGGCGCCTGAGGGGTTACCGCCAGGATTTTGCGCGCTTTTTGGGCATCGGCGGCGATCTGGGCGATCAGGGCCTCCAGATTCTCGAATTTGGCCTCCGGCCTGAGATAGGCGATCAGCTCCACCGACAGGTGTTTGCCGTAAAGGTCGCCGTCGAAATCGAACAGATGCGCTTCCATCAGGGGCACTGCGATCTGGTACATGGGGCGGATGCCGAAATTGGCCACGCCGTCATGTCGGCCGATGGGTTTCTCATTCTCGGTGATGGTGACGCGCACCGCATAAACGCCGAAGGACGGCGCCAGGCAGTGGCCCAGATGCATGTTGGCGGTGGGAAAACCCATCTGGCGGCCCCGCCCGTCGCCATGTTCCACCCGCGCTTCCACCGCCCAGAAGCGGCCCAGGAGCCGCGCCGCTTCCTCGGGATGCGCGGCCTTCAAACTGTCGCGGATGCGGGTGGAGGAAATCTTCTCGCCCCCGCCTGAAGCAGACAAAGTCTTCACCATGTCGAAGCAGGTGACGGTGAAGCCATCATGCCGCGCCCATCTCTTTCAATGTCGCGACATTGCCAGCGCGGCCTTTGCCGAATTCGAAATCCGGCCCCACCACCACGCCGCAAAGTCCCAGCCCCTTGACCAGCACCTGGCTGACGAAATCCTGGGCGCTGCGTGTTGCCATGCTCTCGTCGAAGGTGAGCGCGAACATCGCATCCACGCCCAGCTCGGCCAACAGCCGCGCCTTGGTGCGCAAGGGCGTGAGCCGGATGGAATCAGGCCGGGGCCGGAAGAATTCGGCCGGATGCGGCTCGAACGCCAGGACCGCCAGCGGGCGGCCCCGCTCCTTCGCCTGGCGACGTGCTTCGGCGATCAGGGCCTGGTGGCCCAGATGCACGCCGTCGAAATTGCCCACGGCCACGACGGCGCCTTTCAGCGCGCCCGGCACCTCGTCGTAATGACGGAAGATTTTCATTCAGCCTGCGGCGGGCCGCTTCGGAGCCATCACCAGGGCTTCGCCGATCACCACGGGGTTGCCGTTCACGGTGCAGAGACAATCCATCACCACCCGGCGGCGCTCGCCGATCTCCTTGACCGTGCCGGTGGTAACCACCGTGTCGCCGATGCGGACGGGCCCTTTGAACTCGACCTTGGCCGAGACGAAGATGGTCCCCTCGCCCGGAAGCTTCATGCCCAGCACCGCCGAGATGAAGCCGATGGACAGGACACCGTGCGCCACCCGGCCGCGAAACAGCGTGTTCTTGGCGTATTCCTCGTCGAAATGCACCGGATTCATGTCGCCTGTGGCCCGGCCGAAAGCCTGAATGTCCTCTTCGGTGACGGTCTTTTCCATGGTGGCCGATTGGCCCAC
Source organism: uncultured Alphaproteobacteria bacterium (assembly GCA_963766265.1). Lineage (GTDB taxonomy): Bacteria > Pseudomonadota > Alphaproteobacteria > Micropepsales > Micropepsaceae > Rhizomicrobium. Next base: position 331,640 of record CAVXYX010000004.1, on the reverse strand, counting down.
CTTCAGGTCTTCGTAATAGACACTTACCATTTGAGAGCCCGCATGGATGCTTTGGCGCTGACATGATGGACGGCGAACATTTCGCCTAGGTGACGTGCGGTATAAGCCTCGATCTCCTCGCCATGCAAGCCATCGGCGATGAACAGGGCCTCGATCCCTACCCCCTTCGCGCCCTTGAGGTCGGTGACCAGGGCATCGCCGATTGCCAGCGGCTTCTTGGGTTCCCCCGCCGCCTTGAGAGCCTCCCGGTAGATGGCGGGATAGGGCTTGCCGTAATAGGTCACTTTCCCCCCGATCGCTTCATAGGCCTGGGCCAGCGCGCCCGCACACCAGCAGATCTGCTTGCCGCGGTAAACTTTGAGATCGGGATTGGCGCAGAGCATCAGGAGATTGTGGTCGCGCATCTCGGCCAGAATGCCCGCGTAATCGTCCGGCGTCTCGGTGAGATCGTCCTTGAGGCCGATGCAGACGGCCAAGTCCGCCTCGGCGATGCCGGTGGATTTCGCGGACAGGCCGTCGAGCAGGGTCCGGTCCCAAGGCGGGCCGATATAATAAAGTGACAGCGGCCCGCGCCGGATCAGATCCTCGCGCGTGGCGCCGCCCGAGGTAACGATGGCGTCGTAGAAATCGTCGGCCACGCCGATGCGGCGGAATTGTTCTTCCACCGACCCCGGCATGCGAGGCGCATTGGAAAGCAACACCACGCGCCCGCGCTCGCGGCGGAACCGGCGGAGCGCCTCGGCCGCGTCGGGGAACGGCGCGCGGCCATCATGAACCACGCCCCAGATATCGCAGATCAGCGCGTCATGGTCGGGCGCGATTTCGGAAAGGCCGGAAATCAGGCGAGGTTCGATCAGGCGGGGTTCGGACATCGCCTGCCGGTTTGCACTTGCCTGCAGAAAGGGTCAAGCGCTCTTGCGGAACTGCACCACCGGCGCGTTGTCGGCCTGCGGCGCCTTGGGATCCTCGCGCACCGCGCGGGGTTCGCCGAACAGATACCCTTGCGCGTAATCCACATTGTAATCGAGGAGTTGGACCACGGTCTTTTCGTCCTCGACGTGCTCGGCGATCAGGTTGAGGCCATGACGCTCGAGCAGTTTCTTGAAATCCTCGGCGGCGACGGCGGCGCCCGCATCGTCCATGCCATCGGTGAGCATGTCGGCGCGCACTTTGAGATAACGGAAGCCCAGCGATTTGAGTTTGACGAAATCCAGCGCCAGGGAATCCACATGGTCCATCGAAAGCCCGAAGCCCATGCTGGACAGGCTGGCGAGATTGGACTCGCCTTCGACGCCTGCCTGGCGCACCGTCTCCTGGCTGAACTCGAACATGATGTGGCCGGCGAGATCCTTGTTGGCGTGCATATAGTCGAGGAATTGCGGGAAGAATTCCTGGTCGGTGAGCGTGTCGGCGGAGATGTTGCAGAACACGCCGACGCCGCGGCTCTTATGTGTCAAACGGCGCACGATCTGGACGCAGCGGAACAAGAGCAGATTGTCCACCACGCTCATCAGGCCGGCGGGGCTTGCCACTTTCATATACTGCATCGGCATGATCACCGAACCGTCGGAAGCGCGCAGGCGCGACAGCGCCTCGTAATAGCGCAGCTTCCTTTGCGGCAGGCTGACGACGGGCTGCAGATAAAGATCGACGCGGTTCTCCTCCAGGCTCTGGCGGATGGTTTCCAAAAGCTCGCTGCCCATGCTGGCGACATAGGCCTTGACCGAGCCCTGGGGCTTTCCGGTCTGCATCACCTGATCGGGGCTGATGCTGTCCTGCACGGCGCGGGCGCGGTTGGAGACGCGGCCGGCGAATTCGCGCATCAGGCCTTCGAGAATCTTGAGTTCGGAGACGATCTTCTTGCCCTGCTGCTGGGTACGGGCCTCGATCTCCTTGGTGAGGTCGTCCATGCGATGGCGCGTGGCGTTGAGCGACTGGTCCAATTCCAGTGTGATGCGGCGAAGCGCGGTGATTTCGCGCTGGGCGGCGCGCTTGTCCTTGACGCGCGCATAGGCCGCCGCCACTTGCTGGCTGGCCATGAAGGCCAGCGCGCCGGCAAGGATGGCGACCGGCCAGCCGGAGAACAACGCCAGCGCGGCCGTCAGCGTAGCGCTGGCGAAGAACGCGGTCAGTGTGATCAGAAACCGGGTCATGGCCAAATCCATGGAGGGACTCTCGGCTACCTTCACGCCTTGCCGTTTCCAATCGGTTAACCGTGGAAGTCCCGCGCGGCTGGCGGAGCAATAGTTGATGAAACCTAAACATGCGGTCTCCTCGATGGTCCGGCATGAGGAGATCGGCACGGCGCAAAAAAAACGGCCCCGGTGGTCCAGGGCCGTTCTTTTTCAAAGGCGCTCCAATCAGGAATCAGTGGTGGCCGTGTCCGCCATGCCAATGGCCGCCGCCATGCCAGCCGCCGCCAAAACCAAGCGCGATCGAGGGCCCGTAATAGCCGCCATAATAAGCGGGATAGGCCGGAGCCGGATAACCGCAATAGCCATAATAGGCGCAATTATAATCGTAAGGATAAGGCGCTGGCGCGGGACCGTAATAGCCGGGGCCGACGCCCACGCCGACCACCACGCGCGCATCCGCCGGCGCGCTCGCCATCGCCGTCGCGGCGCCTGCCAGCAGCATCGCGCCCAATGCGATTTTCGCGAATTTTCTCATTTTGTTTCTCCTTGTGTCCGCAACCACATGCGCATGGTGAAAGCGCCCGGCTGAACCTCGTATGAACAGCGCGCTCAGACTGCTTAAGTTTCGAGATGCCGCGAAATCGCCTTGATTGGTGGCGGATTTCCGGGGGCTGAATTTTTGATCCCCATCTGTCTCTTTCGCGCAAGCGTTCAGCGACATCTCCCCCCAAGCGGCTGCGCCGCGCGGGGAAGAAGGCCTCGGCCAAGACGCCCTGCCCGGTCCCGGCGGGGAACCCAGGCCGACGAATAAAGGCCTGCGGTTCCCTTGACGTTTTGGGGGGCGGCGCATAGATAGCCGAGCATCGGCTGGCACTCATGGGAAGTGAGTGCTGCTGTATCTTATTTCTGTTTTAAAACCAATCCCTTAGGAGAGGCTCGCATGAAGTTCCGTCCCCTTGGCGACCGCGTGGTCGTCCGCCGCGTCAAGGAAGACACCAAGACCGCCGGCGGCATCATCATCCCCGAGACCGCGCAGGAAAAGCCGCAGGAAGGCGAAATCATCTCGGTCGGCCCCGGCGCCATCGACGAGAAGTCCGGCAAGCGCACCCCGCTGGAAGTGAAAGCCGGCGACTTCGTGCTGTTCGGCAAATGGTCCGGCACCGAAGTGAAGATCGATGGCGAAGAGCTCCTGATCATGAAGGAGAGCGACATCATGGGCGTGATCGAAGGCCGCAAGGCGAAGAAGTAATCGCTGAGCCCGCATCCAAACACATTCAAACGAATTCAGGAGACAAATGAATGGCAGCCAAAGATGTGAAATTCGGCGCCGATGCCCGCGAAAAGCTTCTGCGCGGCGTCGACATTCTCGCCGACGCGGTGCAGGTGACCCTGGGTCCCAAGGGCCGCAATGTCGTGATCGACAAGAGCTTCGGCGCCCCGCGCACCACCAAGGACGGCGTCGACCGTGGCGAAGGAAATCGAACTGGCCGACAAGTTCGAGAATATGGGCGCGCAGATGGTGCGCGAAGTCGCCTCCAAGACCAATGACGCGGCCGGCGACGGCACCACCACCGCCACCGTGCTGGCCCGCGCCATCGTGCGCGAAGGCGCCAAGTCGGTCGCCGCCGGCATGAACCCGATGGACCTGAAGCGCGGCATCGAGAAGGCGGTCGAAGCCGTCGTCGCCGACCTCAAGAAGCGCTCCAAGAAGGTCAAGGTCGAACGAAGAGATCGGCCAGGTCGGCACGATCTCCGCCAATGGCGACAAGGAAGTGGGCGACATGATCGCCAAGGCCATGGCGAAGGTCGGCAATGAAGGCGTGATCACGGTCGAAGAGGCCAAGAGCCTGGCGACCGAGCTGGACGTCGTCGAAGGCATGCAGTTCGACCGCGGCTATATCTCGCCCTATTTCATCACCAATGCCGAAAAGATGATGGCCGAGCTGGAAGATGCCGCTGATCCTGATCCACGAGAAGAAGCTCACCAGCCTGCAGCCCATGCTGCCGATCCTGGAAGCCGTGGTGCAGTCGGGCCGTCCGCTCCTCATCATCGCCGAGGAAATCGAAGGCGAAGCGCTGGCCACCCTGGTGGTCAACAAGCTGCGCGGCGGCCTCAAGGTCGCGGCCGTGAAGGCGCCGGGCTTCGGCGATCGCCGCAAGGCCATGCTGGAAGACATCGCCATCGTCACCGGCGGCCAGGTGATCAGCGAGGACATCGGCATCAAGCTTGAGAACGTCAAGATCAACATGCTGGGCACGGCCAAGAAGGTCCGCATCGACAAGGACAACACCACCATCGTCGATGGCGCCGGCAAGAAGGCCGACATCCAGGCCCGCGTCGCCCAGATCAAGGCCCAGATCGAAGAGACCACCAGCGACTATGACAAGGAAAAGCTGCAGGAACGTCTGGCCAAGCTGGCCGGCGGCGTTGCGGTGATCCGCGTCGGCGGCGCCACCGAAGTCGAAGTGAAGGAGCGCAAGGACCGCGTCGATGACGCGCTCAACGCCACCAAGGCGGCGGTCGAGGAAGGCATCGTGCCCGGCGGCGGCACCGCCTTGCTCTATGCCTCCAAGACCCTCGCCAACCTCACCGGCGACAATGACGACCAGACCCAGGGCATCGCCATCGTGCGCCGCGCGATCCAGTACCCGATCCGCATCATCGTCGAGAATGCGGGCCAGGAAGCCTCGATCATCGTCGGCAAGCTGCTGGAGCAGAAGTCGAACACCTATGGCTATGACGCCCAGAACGAGAAGTATGTCGACTTCATCGACGCCGGCATCGTCGACCCGACCAAGGTGGTGCGCGTGGCGCTGCAGAACGCGGCTTCGATCGCCGGCCCTGCTGATCACCACCGAGGCGATGGTCGCCGACCGTCCCAAGAAGAAGTCCGGTCCGGCGATGCCGGGCGGCGGCGGCATGGGCGGCATGGGCGACATGGACTTCTAAGTCCAGCGCTCATCGTTCAAGAAAAGCGAAAGGCCCGGAGGCAACTCCGGGCCTTTCGTTTTGCGGAGGCTGGCGAGCGCCTTTGGAGTCAGCGCTATTTCTTTCCCATTGGGAGTTCCAGCAGCGTCACCGTAAACGGCGCAAAGGCATATTCGAATGCCGCGCCGCTCGCATTGGCTCTCGAGGCTTTCACGCCGACCCGGTTGGGATCGTCGCGGGTGTTCATCGCCTCCGAGTCCGCGTTTTGCTCCCGGTCACCCAGAACAAAGACCTGCCCCGCCCGCACGGAGCCCAACTCCGGATTGACATGAAATCGGACCTTGCGGGTTTCGGCGGTCGAATTCACCGCATAGATGCGCAAGTTTTTTCCGTCCGGGCTCACTGTCGCGTCCAGGTCGGGTTCCTTGAGATAGAGGGACTGCGGACCCGTCCGCTCCAGCTTGAGCGGGAAGGACCCCGCCGCGCGCTGGTAGAGGATTTGCGAATAATAGGTGGGCGTGAAATAGAGCCAGCCCGGTCCCGGCTCCAGCACGCCTGAGCCGAAACTGTCCGACAGGTTCGAGCGGTTGGCAAATTCGATCAGGTCGGCATAGCGGTGCATCATGTTCTGGTAGCGCGCGGTGGTAAGCGCATTGCCCATGGTCATGAGCATTCCGCGCTTCAGCCCCCAGTCGCCCGCGGTGCCGTTCCATTCCGTCACCGCCACGCGGATGTCCCTGCCCTTGCCGTCGCGCGCGATCTCATCCTGCAGCCCCTTCAACTCGGCTTCGGTGCCGTTGAGGTCGCCCACCGCATATTGGTGCGGATTGAGGTAATCGATTGCGCTGCCCGCCAGCTTCACGGTGTTGGCGCTGTCATAGGAGGTGAGGATCTTGATCGAAGGATCCACCTTCTTCATCGCTTCGGCGAAGCTTTTCAGCGAGGCGTCATATTTGGCGCCACTCACCTCGTTCCCCACTTCCCAATATTTCACGTGATAGGGTTCGGGGTGGCCGTTGGCAGCTCGTTTCCTGCCCCACACGGTATCCATGCCGCCATTGAAATACTCGACCTCGTTTGCCGCATCCTGCGGCGTCTTGCCGGTCCAGCGCACGCATATCAGCGGGTCGGCCTTGATGGTTTGGACCAGCTGCACGAATTCCTCGACGCCGACGAAATTCTCCTGCAGGCCGCCCCAGGGATCGTCAGGGAACGGCACGCGTGCGTCCCAGTTGCCCACCGTGTCTTCCCATTCGAATGGCTCGATGGTGCTGCCGCCCAGCCGCACGATGCCTGGATGCATCGCGGCCAGCGCGTTGACCACATCGGGACGCCACAGGCCAAGGACTGCGTCTTTGTCGATCAGATACACCCGGTCCAGCCAGAGCGTGCCCGGCCCCTCGAACTCGATAGTCAGCGTGGCGTTTCGGATACCGCGCTTTGCGGTCAAGAGCGCCTCGGCGGCGCGCCAATCCGCCGTGCCTTGGCCCAGCGACACCGGCCCGGCGATCACACTGCCGTCGCCATGCAGCGACGCGCGTACGCGGACATTCCCCTCACTGCGCAAATGTAGCCTCAAGCGATAGGAGTGCCCGGCATCCAGGTAGAAGCCATCCTGCGACAGGGCGGCCCAGGTGCTGGCCACTGGCAGCTCGATCTTCTGCGACCGCTTGCCGTTGAAAGGATTGTGTGTGTCGAAGGAATAGGTCGCGACATGCACGCTGCCGTCCGGATACCAGGGGCGGTGGGGCTTGTCGATTTCGCGCTTGTAGGCATAGGTCCAGGGCGTCTCCTGCTCAAAGCTGGTGGAGTCGACCTGCTGGGCGATCATCGAAGGCATCAGATTGTCCAATGGTTCGATGAACTGGCCGCCCTGCCCCAAACCGATCGGCCGCTTGCTGAGTTTCGTGGCAGTAATGGTGACGGATTCCTCGTCCAGCGACTCCGGCACGCGTTCCAGGCGTATATCGTCAAACCATGCTTTACCGCTTTGGTTGCCGAGTGCGTTGAGCGCGACATTGATCCGGCCGGGCGACGGCACGCGGAAGAGGACGCTTTCCTGCTGCCATTCCCCGGGGCTGGCGGGCCCCTGGCTGTATCCCTGATCGCCCACCTGCGCCTCTATGCCGATGCGCGGTCCGGCAATAAACGTGTCCGCATAGACATCCTTGGATGCAGGAACCGGTGACGCGCCGGACTTCACCCAGCCGGTCAGCCGCCACAGCGTTCCCACCGGAAGAAACACCTCCTGGCGCAGTGTGAAGTGCACGGGATGGTCCGCCGACACCAACAGCGACTGATGGCCCTCTTTCGAGCCCGTCTTGTCCAGGCTCAACGAAAAGCCCTGTTTGGCTTCCGACGGATCGACAGCCCACGACTCCGCCGGCGTGGCGGCCTCGAACCCCGTGTTTTTGAGCCGTATCGGCTCCGGGGCCAAGCCCGCAGATGGGATTGCAGCGACAGATATCAAAAGCAGAAATAGTTTCAGCTGGAACACGCTCGCCCCCGCGATTGCCTAGCCAACTCCACGCCATCATAACACAGGCCAACGTTGGGCGACCCGTGCCGTTGGCACTCCCCGTCTTAGCTGGTAGACAACAGCCATTCCGGGCTTTCGGGGAAAGGCTCATGTCTGAGGCGAGCGAATTAAAGGGCGCCTGCGTCTGGACGGGCGCAGAGATGCGCCAAAATCCCCGCTGGACCGTGGCGGTCCCCGCAAGCCTGCTGGACGTGATCGATGCCGCGGCGAAGAAGGCGGGGGCTCTCGACTGGCGCCAGGTCAATCGCTACAATTTCCCTCTGCCCGGCGCCCAAGCCTTCTTCGACGAGGTGCGCGAAGAACTGGAGAACGGCTCCGGCATGGTGAAACTCCCCGGCCTCGACGTCGCCCGCTATGGCGAGGATGCAACTTCGCCGCATCTGGTACGCGATCGGCTGCAACCTGGGCACGCCCATGTACCAGAACCGCGCCGGCGAAATGATGCGCGACATCCGCGATGAAGGCATGGGCGGGGCCCAAGCTCTATGGCGCCACCGTCGACGCCGCCGGGCAAGACCTTCCTTTCATCCGGCGCGCGCACCTTGTCGTGCGGGGCAATTGCGCTTCCACACCGACCGCTGCGACGTGGTGGGCCTTTTCTGCGTGCGCCAGGCCAGGCAAGGCGGCGTCAGCAAGCTGGCCAGCAGCGCGACGGTCTACAACGAAATTCTGAAGCGCCGTCCCGACCTGCATGCCCTGCTCTGCAAGCCCATCCCGCGCAGCCGGTTCGGCGAGGAAGCGGGCGGCGAGCATGTCACCTATGACCTGCCGGTGTTCGGCGTGCAGGGCGGCAAGCTCACCAGCCACTTTTCGCTCACCTATATCGAATCCGCGCAGATGATGCCCGGCGTGCGCAAGCTCATAGCGGCCGAGCACGAAGCCATCCGGATGCTGATGGAGGTGGCGGAAGAGGAATGTTTCGAGATGCGCTTCGTCCCGGGCGACATCCAGCTTCTCAACAACCATGTGATTTATCACGGCCGCACTGCCTTCAAGGATGATGAAAGCGAGCGGCCAGAACCGCATGTTGATGCGGCTGTGGCTGTCGGTGCCCAATTCGCGCGCCCTGCCGGACGATCACGCCGTGCTGTGGGGCGATGTGGGTGCGGGCAGCCGCATGGCGGCATCGCCCAGCCCGCCACCGTGGCGGCGATGAGTTGCCACGCCATGAGGCAGGTATCTTTTTTCTCAGCGTCCTGCTGCTTTGCGGTTTCGCGGGCGTTGCTCACGGCCGCGCCAGACTATGGCAATTGCAAAGTCACCGGCACGCGCGGATCGGTCAAACTCGCGACATTGGTGCCGGGCGCGCTGTCGGTGCGGCCGGATATTGCCCGCGCCGGGCTGGTGGAATGGCGACTCGCCCGACACGATCAAGGACGGCTTTGAATATTGCATGGCCGCCAACATGGCCTGGCGCGCGGGACTGGACCGCGTGATCGTGGTGAACCGCTCCTTCGCGCAGGTCCTGACCGGCCAGGCCAAGGGCTTCGACATCGCGCTCAGCCAGATCACCATCACGGACTGAACGCAAGAAGGTGGTGGATTTCACCGAGCCTTATTACAGCTCCGACCAGGGCGTGCTGGTCCGCGCCGGCGCCAAGGTGGACAGAACCTCGATCAAGACGCTGCGCCTGGCCGTCGAGCAGGGCACCACCACGCTACTATTATGTGATGGACCACATCAAACCCCTTCAGCCGCCCCGCGTCTTTCCCCAGACCGCGCCGATGTTCGCGGCGTTGGCGGCGGGCCAGGTGGATGCGGTGCTCTACGACACGCCCACTGTGCTGGCCGAGGCCAAGCAATCGCACGGCGCGTTCCAGGTGGTGGGACGCTATGACATGGGCGAGAAATGGGGCGGGCTGGTCAACAAGGGCTCGCCCAACCTCGCCGCGTTCAACAAGCTGATCGGCGATTTCAAGAAAGACGGCACCTTGCAGAGGCTGACCGACGCTTATCTGACGCCTGGCTTGGGGGCGGACCCCGCCAAGCTGCCGGTTTTCACGCCGTGAGCGGAGCCGGCGCGCCGGCTGAATATCGGCGGCATGCCGTCCGCGCCCACCGCATTGCTTCTCTCCGCTTTCATTTTGGCGGCCGCGGTCGAAGCAGGCAGTCTCTATACCATCAACGTGGTGCGGCACGCGCTGTTGCAGGCCAGCGTCGGCGCAGGATTGGCATCCGGCGTTGCCGTGTTGCTCGCGCTGGCGTCGTTGCTGATCGCGCTGCCGTTGCTCAGCACCTTCGCCAGATGGCGGGAGGTTCGCCACGCCATCCAGCGCGGCGATATCGCCGCGGCCCGCGTGGCGCGGTCGAAGGCGCAAGCCCGGGGCTGGATCGCCATCGGTGCCGTCTTCGCCCTGTTCGTCATCGTGCTGCTGGCGCAATTCCTGCTGGCGAACAACCAGGCGGTGGCTAAGACCTTCTTCTTCGTGCCCTTGATGGCCGAGACTTTCCCCCTGGTGCTCAAGGCCTTCTGGATCAATGTCGAGATCTTCACCATCACCGAAATCCTGGTCCTGATCTGGGGTCTGGGCGTCGCGCTGGCGATGCTGGCGCCAGGCGCGGCGGGTAAGCCGCTGCGCCTGATCGCCTCCACCTATGTGGACATCTTCCGTGCCATTCCCGCCGTGCTGATGATCTATCTGGTGGGGTTCGGCGTGCCCCTGACCGGCGTGCCCATTTTCAAGGACCTGTCGCTGACGGCCTTCGTGATCGTGGCGCTGACACTGACCGTGGGCGCCTATGTGGCCGAGATTTACCGCGCCGGAATCCTCTCCATCCATTGGAGCCAGGCCGCGGCCGCGCGCTCGCTGGGCCTCAGTCACATGCAGAGCTTGCGCTTCGTCATCCTGCCCCAGGCGATCCGCCAGATGATCCCGCCTTTGCTCAACGAATTCATCGCGCTGCAAAAGGACACCGCCCTGGTGAGCGTGGTGGGCGTGATCGACGCCTTCAACCAGTCCATGCTGATCGCCACCAACCACTACAATCTTTCGGCGGTCACCACCGTGGCGATCCTGTTCATCGTCATCTCCATTCCCCAATCGCGTTTCGTGGAGCGGATGATGCAGCGGGACCGCGCGCGGCTGCAGGGGCGGCGGCTAGGCTCTGACAATGGCATTCATCGAGATCCGCGACATCTCCAAAGCTTATGGCAGCCTTCCGGTGATCAACCGCCTGTCGCTGACGGTCGAGGAGCATCAGGTGGTCTCCATCATCGGGCCATCGGGTTCGGGGAAATCCACCCTGCTTCGCTGCATCAACGGGCTTGAGGCGATCGACCAGGGCGAGATCCGCATCCATGAAGACCGCATCAGCGGCCCGGGCGTGGACGTCAACGCGCTCCGCCGCGACATCGGCATCGTCTTCCAGGGCTACAATCTCTTCCCGCACATGAGCGTGCTGGGAAATGTGACGCTTGCGCCCATCAAGGTGCTGAAACTGTCCAGGGCGGCGGCGGAAGAGCGCGCCATGGCGCTCCTCGCGCGCTTCGGCCTGGCCGACAAGGCCCGCGAATACCCCGATCGGCTCTCCGGCGGCCAGCAGCAGCGCGTGGCCATCGTGCGCGCGCTGGCGATGGACCCGATGGTGCTCCTGCTGGACGAGATCACTTCGGCGCTCGATCCGGAGCTGGTCTCCGAAGTGCTGGGCATCGTGCGAAAGCTGGCGGAGGAAGGCATGACCATGTTGCTGGCGGCGCACGAAATGGGTTTCGCCCGCGAAGTCTCAACCAAGGTCTGTTTTCTTTGCGACGGCTCGGTGCATGAGGAAGGCCCGCCGGAGCAGATATTTGGCGCACCCGCACGGGAACGCACCCGCGCCTTCCTGCGCAGCATCAAGGACGCCAAGGGAATCTAGGGTTGCGCGATCGCGACAGTCCTTGCCTGCTCTAACGGCCCAGCGCCGCGAGTTGCTGCTCGATCTTTCGCGCATAGATGCCGCAGGACGCCTGCCTCAAGCCGGTCTTGGCCACCGCGCCGCCGGAGGTGAAATCCAGATAGGCCTTGCCCGCGCTGCTCTTGGGCCATGCGGGAAGACCTTGCGTATTGGGATCGCCGGTCTTGGCGAAAGAGGCCCAGTAACGCTGTTCCTGATCCACCAGCATCCGGTCGCGTGGCTGGTCGGCCGGCGCCTTCAGCCAACCGAAGACATAGAACATGTCCCACAAATGCACCGCGCCCAGGGGCTCATAGCCGTGGCTGAACTGGAATTGCCAGGTGGGCGCTACGCGGGAATGCCACTGAGCGATCACATCGGCCCCGCAGCGAAAATCCGCATCGGTTTCGAATGCATGGATCGCGTCGCCGTCCACCGGATCGGTGGTGTGGACATCGCCATAAAGCTTGGCGGCCTCTCCCGCCAAATCGCCATGTTGGGCGTAATAGCTTGCCACCTGTTTGGCCCCCGCGGCGTCCAGCGGCACCACCTTGTGGGTGGATGAAAGCGGGCGCGATTTGTCGGCCAGGGTCTTGTCCGCCTTGGGTGTGCCCGAGACCCCCATGCTGTCCTCGTCGCCGTCGCGCGCGGTATTGCCCACGATCAACGGCACTTTGGCCTCGCGGCCTGCCTGGAACACCAAAGAAGGCTGCTCGGGGAAGACATAGCCGTCCACCACCGGTCCGCGCGGCTCACTGTTGTGAAACGCCGGATCGGCCATCATGGCCTTGATCAGGTCCGATGCCGGCTTCTTGCGGAGCGCCGCGATATCGGCTCCTCCGAATTGCTGCACGAATTTCGCGCCCGAGGCTTCGGCTTGTTTCATGTCGGGGTTGATCAGCCGGCTCAGCACCGTGCCGCTATGGGCGATCCCTTTGACGAACAGGCCCTTGGCCAGGGGCGAGGTCATCAGGAAGCCCACCGTGAAGCCGCCCGCCGATTGGCCGAAGATTGTGACCTGGCCCGGATCGCCGCCGAAGCGGGCGATATTGGCCTTCACCCAGTTCAGCGCCGCAATATTGTCCATCAGGGCATAATTGCCCGAGACATGATGAGGCGATTCCGCGCTCAGCTCGGGATGGGCGAGGAAGCCGAACATCCCCAGCCGGTAATTGGCCGTCACCACCACCACGCCGCGCGCCGCCAACTTGCCGCCGTCATAGGATGGCTCGATCTCGCTCGAGCCCTCCGCCGAGCCGCCATGATAGGCGCCGCCGGGAAAAAAGATCATCACCGGCAAAGGCCCGCTGTGATGCAGCGGCACCCAGACGTTCAGATAAAGACAATCCTCTTGGCTTTTGGCGGCGACATTGTCGTTCCAGCCCATCGCGGCCTGTGCGCAAGGCGCGCCGAATGCGGTGGCGTTGCGCGCGCCTTTCCAGGCGCGAACCGGCGCCGGCTCGTGCCAGCGGAGCTGGCCCACCGGCGGCGCGGCAAAGGGGACGCCCATGAAGCCCACCACATCGCCCTCTTCTTTGCCTTGAAGCTGCCCATCGGTGGTTGCAACCAGCGATGGCGTGGTTGTGGCCGGTATGGCCGCACCCGCCATCTGCCAGGTGAACAGCCCCGCCAGCGCAAGCGCCGCACCGGCAATCAGAAATTTCCTTCGCATCCGTCCCCAAGCCCCTGTTTTCTTGGCGCAGAGACTAGAATGGCTTTGCCTCGCCTGACAAACAGGAGGCGCCTTCGCGGCTGCGGAAACCTGGGCAGCCGCCCGCTATCCGGCCCGCCCCGCCCCCGTTATAGTCGCCCCATCGATCATCTGGGTGGGAGGGCTTTTCATGGATTTCCTGAGCAAATATGCCCCGCAGCTTAAGGGCATCATGCGCATCGTCTTTGGCCTATTGTTCCTAGAGCATGGCACCAGCAAGATGTTTCACTTTCCGATGGCCGGCGGCGCCACGGTTCATGCATTCAACCTGATGTCGTTTCCGGTAGGACCGGCCGGCGTAATCGAAGTGGTCGCCGGCATCCTGATTCTGCTGGGGCTGTTCAGCCGCTATGCCGCCTTCATCGCGTCGGGCGAAATGGCCATTGCCTATTTCATGGCCCATTTCCCCAGAAGTCCTTTCCCGCTGCTCAATGGCGGCGGCGAGGCGATCTGCTTCTGTTTTGTCTTTCTGTATCTGGCGGCGGCGGGCCCGGGCTCCTTCGCGATCAACGAGAAATAACCACAACGCAACGCGCGCGGCGGGGCGGCTATTGCCGTTCCGTCGCGCGGGGCGCTTCGAGAACCCGCACTGCCTGGCCGCCCCTGGCTCCCGCTTCTGAGAGCCTGAGCATGCTGAGGGCAGCACCCGCCAGCGCAAAGCCCACTCCTACCGCCAGCGAGATCCGCGTGCCGTCGATCGCGTAGCGCGCCAACAGCAGCGCCACCAGCGCCGCGCCCGTGGTCTGGCCCAGAAGCCGTGCCGTGCCCAGCATGCCCGAGGCGCCGCCGCTGCGCTCGCGCGGAGCCGCCGCGATCATGGTGCGGTTGTTGGGCGACTGGAACAGGCCAAAGCCGGCGCCCGCCAGGGTCATGCGCCAGACGATGTCGATGGTAGTGGGGTGCAGCGGCAACATCGCCAGCGCCGCCAATCCGGCCGCGAACACCAGAAGGCCGACCCCGCCCAGCAATCCAGCCGGATAACGCTCGGCCATGCGGCCCGCCAGCGGCGCGGTCAGCGCCACGCCCAGCGGCCAAGGCGTGATCAAGAGTCCGATCTGCACCGCGGAATAGCCGAACCGCTCTTCCAGGTAAAAAGGCAGCGCCACATAAGCCAACATCTGGGCGCAGAAGGAGGCGATCGAGGTTGCGATCGAAAGCGAAAAAATGGGAATACGCAGCAGGTCGACCGGCAGAAGCGGCGATTTGGCGTGTCGCTCGCGCCGGACCAGGATCACCCCGGCGATGATGGCGACCACGAATTCGCTGACATACAGCACCGGCCGCTCGCCATGGCCCACGCTGTCTATTGCCGCGATGCCGATGCCGAAGGTGACGGCGCTCAGAACCGCGCCGCGCCAATCGAAAGGATGGGGCGCCTTGAGCGTGTGCGGCAGGGCGCGCCGGCCAATCAGCCAGGCGGCGACGCCGAACGGAATATTGACCGCGAACAGCCAAGGCCAGGTCCCTACCGACAGGATGGCGGCCGCGATGGTCGGTCCCACCGCCGCCGACACCGCCACCACCAGGGCATTGACGCCGATGCCATGGCCCAGTTGCGCGCGGGGATAGATGAAACGCACCAGGGCGGTGTTGACGCTCATGATGCCGGCAGCGCCGAAGCCTTGCAGCACCCGCGCCGCGGTCAAAAGCACCAGCGTGTGCGACAGCGCGCAACAGAGCGAGGCCACCGTGAAAAGCAGCAGCCCCACCAGATAGACCCGGCGATAGCCGGCGATCTCGCCCAGCGAGGCCAGCGGCAGGAGCGAGATGGTGATGGCGAGTTGGTAGCCATTGACGATCCACACCGAGAAGGATGGCGTGGCGTGAAGGTCCTGGGCGATGGTAGGAAGCGCCACATTGGCGATGGCGCCGTCCAGCACCGCCATGACAATCCCCAGCACGATGGTGAGGATCGCCCAATAGCGCTCGGGCAGCGGCAGGCCGTCATGTTCGATCATGGGCAAAGGCGGAACGGCGGGTGAAGGGGAAAGTTGCGTCACGAACCCGCGTGATAATAGCCCCGGACGCTCTCCGCAATCCGTCAGCCGCCTTCGGGGGGCTCGTCAGGGTCGCGAAAATAGGGCTCGACTTTGCCCTTGTATTTTACCGTCATGGCGTTGCCGTGACGGTCTACGGTCTTGCCCACTGCCAGGCGCACCCAGCCCTCGCTGACGCAATATTCCTCGACATTGGTGCGGTCCACGCCGTTGAAGCGTACGCCCACGCCCCGCTCCAGCAACTGGGCGTCGTGAAAGGGGCTCTGGGGATTGGTGGAAAGCCGGTCGGGAAGCGCATCATTCATGACTGAAAACCTTGACGAGAACAGGGCTTTGATAGGCCCAATGCGTGCTTGATTGCAATCTGGTTTCGCGCTCAAGTCGCGCCCGCGAAATTCCCCAAGGGAGATAAAATTGGCTTTTTCGATCTACGACGCCTGCGTGCCCCCCATGGCCCACATGCTGGGCAGCTTTGTCACTGTGCTTACCAAGGCCGAGGCGCATGCCAAGGAAAAGGGCGAGGATGTGAACACCTATCTGGAGCTGAAGCTGGCCCCCGACATGCTGCCGCTCACCAAGCAGGTCCATATCGCCACCGACATGGCCAAGGGCGGCGCCGCCCGCCTGGCCGGGGTGGACATTCCCACCTATGAGGACAATGAGACCAGTGTGGCGCAGTTGAAGGCGCGCCTCACCAAGACCATCGCCTTCCTGAAAAGCGTCGAGGCGGCCAAATTCGCCGGCGCCGAGGATCGGGAGATCCATTTGAAATTCCCCCAGCGGGAATTCCATTTCAGCGGCAAGGACTATCTGAACAACTGGGTCCTGCCCAATGTCTATTTCCACATCACCACCGGCTACGACATCCTGCGCAACAAGGGCGTGTCCCTGGGCAAGCAGGATTTCCTGGGCGGGCTGCAAAGCTAAGTCCCGAAAAACCAAGGCCCCGCGCGCGAAAGCTCGCGGGGCTTTTTTCTGGCGGGCATGCTATAGTCGGTGACCGGTCCTTCGGACACGCGAATAACAAACACAAATCAGGGAGAGTCTTTATGCGTATCAGCGGAATTCTTGTTACATGCGCCGCAGCGAGCTTGCTCGCCACCGCCGCTTTCGCCCAGTCCATGGGCGGCAGCATGAGCGGCGGCAACGCCATGTCCACGCAACCCAATGCCCAGGGCGGCGTCGGCGTCTTCTCGCGCCAGAACATGGCGATGATGATCGTGGACCGCGAAAAATCCACCAAGGGCATGACGGCGGACCAGGCGGCCCAGGCGCGCCAGGAAGAAATGACCAAGGACCGGGCCGAAACGCCCGACCAGCGCATGGCCCGCAAGCAGCGTTACGACACCGAATGGACCAAGCTCACGCCGGTGGAACAATCCGACGCGCTGGCCAAGCTCGACGTGCAGATGAAGGCGCGCGCCGCCGCCATGTCCGCACCGCCGGCCGCCAAATAAACCGTGTACGGATAAAACATTCGTGACGAAAGAGCGGCGCGCCCCACGCGCCGCCTTTTTTCTGGCGGGAGCCGGGCATGACCATCAAGCGCAGGGATTTCCTGGCGGGCGCAGGCGGGATCGTCGCCACAGCCCAGGCAGTTCATGCGCTGGCGGCGGAGGCATCGGCGCCGAACACCATTCCTCGGCCGGCGCGGGCCTTCAACACCGTCTATCGCGGCGAATTCCTGGAGCAGGTGGCCTTTCCCATGGGCGGGATCGGCGCGGGCACGATCTGCCTGGAAGGCGCAGGCGCCCTCTCCCATGTTTCGATCCGCAACCGGCCGGAGATTTTCAACGAGCCTTGCATCTTCGCCGCCCTGGCGATCAGGAACGGGCCGGCGCGGCTGCTGGAAGGGCCGGTGCCCAATTGCAAGATCTTCGCGGCCGGCGCGGGCCTGGGCTTTCCCGGCACCACCTATGGCCTGCCGCGTTTTGCCGAAGCCTCGTTCGAGGCGCGTTTTCCTTTCGGAACGTGACGCTGAGCGATCCCGATCTGCCGCTGACGGCCCAGATCACCGGCTGGAGCCCGTTCGAGCCCGGCAAAGAGGATGACTTCAGCCTTCCGGTCTGTGCCCTGGAATACCGCTTCACCAATCGCACCGCGGCCCCGGTGGACGCGGTCTTTTCCTTCAACGCCAAGAATTTCCTGGCCGACGACAATGCCCCGCCGCAGTTGAAGGCGGTGCGGAGTGCGCCGGGCGGCTTCACGTTTTGGAACGGCGCGCCTGCGGACAAGCCATGGCAGGAAAGTTTTTTCAGCGCCCAAACCGGCGAACCCGAGACCAAAGTCAATCATGCCTGGTTTCGCGGCGATTGGTGGGACGCGGTCACGCTTGGCCTGGAAGGATGTCGCGCGCGGCGCGGCGTATGACGCGCCACCGCCCGAAAGCGGTCTTCCCAGTCCAGGCGCCAGCATCTTCGTGCCCTTCACCCTGGCGGCCGGCGCTTCGCGCACCATCGCGCTAAGGCTGAGCTGGTACACCGGCTTGAGCGACCTGCGCTCGGCGGACGATCCCTTCACCTGGCCCTGGCCGGAGGGACAAGCCGATGCCTATCGTCCCTGGTACGCCGGACGGTTCGACGGCATCGAAAGCATCAGCGCCTATTGGCGCGAGCATTATCAAGCGCTGCGCGACGGGGCGCAGCGCTTCAGCGACTGTTTCCACGACAGCAGCCTCCCGCCCGAAGCGGTCGAGGCGGTGGCGGCCAATCTCGGCATCCTCAAATCGCCCACCATGTCTGCGCCAGACCGACGGAAAAATCTGGGGTTGGGAAGGATGCGACGACAATTCCGGATCGCCCGGCGGCACGGGCTCCTGCACCCATGTATGGAATTACGCCCAGTCCATGCCGCATCTTTTTCCCGCCCTGGAACGGACCTTGCGCGAGAGCGAATTCGGGCCCTCGCAGGACGACACCGGCCACCAGGCCTTCCGTCATGCGCTACCGATCCGGCCCTGCCTGCACAAATTCCACGCCGCCGCGGACGGCCAGCTGGGCGGCATCATGAAAGTCCATCGCGAATGGCGCATTAGCGGCGACAACGCGTGGCTGAAACGGATATGGCCCCGAGTGAAACAGAGTCTCGATTACTGCATCGCGACCTGGGACCCGGAGCATGGCGGGTTGGTCGAGGATCCCCACCACAACACCTATGACATCGAGTTCTGGGGTCCCGACGGCATGTGCTCCAGCTTCTATCTGGGGGCGTTGCAGGCCGCGATCCAGATGGGCCGGGCGCTGGGCGATCCGCAGCCGCTCTATCAGACCCTGTTCGCCAAGGGCAAGAAGCGGATGGAAGCCGAATTGTTCAACGGCGAATATTTTTACCAGCGCGTCCAGCTCAAAGGGGCGCGTGGCCTCTACCCGCTCAAGACCGGCTTCTTCAACGATTATTCATCCGATTCCGTGGCGCTGTTCGCCAAGGAAGGCCCCAAATACCAGTATGGCGATGGCTGCCTGTCCGACGGCGTGCTGGGCCAATGGATGGCGTTCGTCTGCGGCGTGGGCGAGCCGCTCGAGCGCGCGAAAGTCACCGCCCATCTGGGCGCGGTCCATCGCCACAATCTGAAATCGGACCTCGCCGTCTATGCCAATCCCCAGCGGCCCGGCTATGCGCTGGGACATGAGGGTGGGCTCCTGCTCTGCACCTGGCCCAGGGGCGGCGCGCTGTCGCTGCCCTTCGTCTATTCCAACGAAGTCTGGACCGGCATCGAATATCAATGCGCCTCGCACATGATCCGTTCGGGCCTGGTGGAGGAAGGGTTGGAGGTCGTGCGGCATTGCCGTGCGCGTTATGACGGACGGGTGCGCAATCCCTTCGACGAATATGAGTATGGCCATTGGTATGCGCGGGCGATGGCGTCCTATGCCCTGCTGGAGGCTTTGAGCGGCGCGCGCTTCGATGCCGTGGACAAGGTGCTTTATCTCAAACCCGCCATCAAAGGCGATTTCCGCAGTTTTCTTTCCACCGCCAGCGGTTATGGCACGGTTGGCGTCAAGGACGGGCGCCCCTTCGTGAACGTGATTTCCGGCGAGATAGCTTACGCGCGCGTCGCCTACACGCCGGCGTGAGTGGCTTTCCGGAAAGGGCAAGGCGCGGCGCACCGGCCGATGGCGGCTCCGGACAGACGCGCCGCTATCGCGCCTGGGAATGCTCCATCCCCAGTTCCTCGCGCAGGCTATCGAGGTCGCGATAGATCGAGGCCACCGCCAGCAGCTTGCCGTTCTGCTTGTAACGCACGAGGCAGTCGCGCGATTTTATATCGCCGTCCACCTCGATCGTGTCCCACTGTTCGGCATGGCCGACATAGTTGATCGGCACGTCGTAATGCTGACTCCAGAAGAACGGCACGGCGGTGAACTTCTCCCCGGCCCCCAGCATGTTGCGCGCCGCCACCTGGCCCTGGCGCTCGGCCACCACCCAATGCTCGACGCGAATCTTGTCTCCGCCATGGGAATCGGGCCAGCGCGCGATATCGCCCGCGGCGAAGATTCCCGGAGCATTCGTCTCCAGATATTCATCCACCAGCACGCCGCGATCGACGGCGATGCCGGATTTCTCCGCCAACTGGATGCGCGGGCGCACGCCCACGCCGGCAACGACGAAATCCGCCGCCAGCTTGCCGCCGCTTTTGAGAAGAACATGGCCGCCTTCGATGGCGCCGGCGGTTTCCTCCATGTGGAAGACGACGCCATGCTCCTCGTGCAGCGCGCGCACGAAATCACCCATGGCGGGGCCGAGGATGCGTTCCATGGGCCGCTTTTCCGGGGCGACGACATGGACCTCGAGCCCCCGGGTTCTCAGCGACGCGGCAACCTCCAGGCCGATGAAACTTGCGCCCAGCACCACCGCGCGCTTGGCATTTGCCGCCCGCGCGATGATCGCCCGGCAATCGCCAAGACTGCGAAGCACGAAAAAATTGTCCGGCGTCGCGCCGGGCATGGGGAGGCGAACCGGTTCGGCTCCCGTCGCCAGCAGCAGCCGGTCATAGCCAAGCCGTTCGCCGCTCGCGAGCACGACCTTGCGCTGGCGCGTCTCGATGCTTGTGACGTCCGTGTTGAGCCTGAGCTCGATGGCGTTCTCGTCGTAGAAACTTTGGGGCCGCAGCGGTATCCACTCTTCCGGGGCCGATCCCGCGAGATAGTCCTTGGACAGGTTCGGCCGGTCGACCGGGGCGGCATCGTCGCTGCTCAGCATCACCAGACGTCCCTGCCACTTCTCCCGGCGCAACATTTCAGCGGCGGCAAATCCCGCAGCGCCGCCGCCAACAATCACGATCGTTTCCGGTCCACCCTTGTGCGCGTGCTCCGGTTCCGGTGCCTCCTTGCGGCCTTTGACGACGATCTTGTCGCCTTGGCGCTCGACGCTCCAGCAGGCAACCGCGCTCAACGCCGGGGCATGCAACGCCTCGCCCGTACGCAAGCTGAAACAGGCATGGTGCCAGGGACAGCGCACGGTCTCGCCATCCATCAGCCCCTCGCCCAGGGGACCGCCATAATGGGTGCAGGCCGCGCCGATCGCGAAAAATTCATCGCCCCGGCGCGCCAGCAAAACGGGCTCGTCGCCCACATGGCCCGCCAGCATCGCGCCGGCGGCGAGGTCGCCGATCGGAACGCCACTGGCAAGGTCGGGACCGGAGGGTGGAGATGTATTCGACATTCAGCCTCCCTCCGTAAGCGCTGGTGCTCCCAAGGGGAATTGAACCCCTGTTTCAGCCTTGAGAGGGCCGCGTCCTAACCGCTAGACGATGGGAGCCTGCGCGGGAGCGGCGCTTATACGCGAGCCCGGTTCCGGCGGGCAAGTTTCTCGTAAATCTTGCTTCCGGGCGCAAAAAGGGACCGGAACATAGCCCTTGTTCGGCCGTTGGAATTTGCAAGAGAAATCGAATGGTTCCAATAAGATGGCTCGATACTTCTTTCATGTGAGGGGCGCGGACGGCATGGTCAGCTTCGACCGGGAAGGCCAGGAGCTGCCGGATCTGAAAGCGGCCCATGCCGAAGCCGTGAGTTCCAATCGCGAAATGCTGGGCGAGCGGATGCTGCATGGCGGCAAGACTCGTCCGCGCCAGATCGAGGTCGCCGACGAAAGCGGCACGGTGCTGGCCACCGTCACCGCCACCGATGTGCTGATGCAGGACGGTCAGCCGCGCGACTTCATCGACGACGTCACGCAATCCGCGCCCAATGTCGCGCTCAACTCGACCGGCAAGAAATAGCCGGCGGCGACATAAACGAAAGCGGCGAGCGTCAACGGTCCGTCCCCCTCGCGCAGCGCCGCGATCAGCCAGAAGAAATCCTCTTCCCCCGCGCCGGCGAGATCGCTTGCGGACGGCTCGGGCTCGCCATTCGGATGGGAATGATAGCAGCCGATAAGGATGCGGCCGTTGGCGCGGGCTGTTTTCAATGCCGCGAAATGATCCTCGCGGATCGATCTCGAACCGGTCGGCGCGCGTGCGCGATATTGCGCGCGGGATGAAGCGCCACCGCATGCGCCCTCTCTGCTCGCGCGCGTCCCTTCGATCAGGCCGCAACATTCGCGCGGAAAAGCCGCGCGCGCCTCCCGCTCGATCCGCGCCCGCAACTCCGCGCGGCAGGAACAACTTCATGGCTGGGGCGTCGCCACCCGGAACAGCAATTTGCCGGTGGCAAGGTCCATCACTTCGACTTCATTGCCCCTGGGCGTGGCAAGCTGCAGGATCAGCCGGTCGGCTGTCAGTTCTGACCGAGACGATGTGTGCGCCCGGCTCCAGTTCGACCACCGCGGGAGCGGCCCCGGCGGGCAGCGCGACTTTGCCATGGCCGCCCCGGTAAATCTCGTATTGGCGCATGAAGCCGACCACCAGCGCGATCATGCCTGCGACGAAAAGCACGCTGAGGATGATGACGGCGATCAGGGCGGCGCGATAGGTTGGCCCGCGTCCGCTATTCTCTTGTCCCATGGCCATGCCTGAAAATCCCGTTTCCGTCCTTGTGCCGTCCGACCGAGGCTGGCCAGCGGCTCGACCGCGTACTGGCGTCGCTGCTGCCGGATCTGAGCCGCTCGCGGCTGGAAACGCTGATCGACCAGGGCGCGGTGACGCTGCGACGGCGCGACGATAAAAGACGCCAACCACCGGGTCAAAGGGGGCGAGACCTATGAGGTCGCCGCTGCCCGCGCCGGTGCCGGCCATGCCGCGCGGCCAGGATATTCCGCTTGACGTGGTTTATGAGGACAAGGACCTGATCGTGATCGAAAAGCCCGCCGGCCTGGTGGTGCATCCGGCGGCAGGCAATCCCGACGGCACCTTGGTCAATGC
The DNA here is from genome assembly GCA_963766265.1 of uncultured Alphaproteobacteria bacterium. Lineage (GTDB taxonomy): Bacteria > Pseudomonadota > Alphaproteobacteria > Micropepsales > Micropepsaceae > Rhizomicrobium. Next base: position 309,158 of record CAVXYX010000004.1, on the reverse strand, counting down.
CCTGATCGCCCATTGCGGCGCCAGCCTGATGGGCATCGGCGGCGAAGCACGGCCCGGCATCGTCCATCGCCTGGACAAGGACACGTCGGGCCTGCTGGTCGCGGCCAAGACCGAGCGGGCGATGGCAAGCCTGGCCAAGCAATTCGCCAACCACACCATCGAGCGCGCCTATCATGCCGTGGTGTGGGGCAGCCCGCGCCTGGGCGACGGCGTGATCGAAGGCCAGATCGGCCGCAATCCCTTCGACAGCAAGCGCATGGCGGTGCTGCGCGGCGGCGGCAAGCTGGCGCGCACGCGCTATCGGGTGCTGGAGCGGTTCGGCCCGGAGGCGCGGCCTTTCGCCTCCCTGGTCGAATGCCGGCTGGAAACCGGGCGCACCCACCAGATCCGGGTCCATCTCACCCATCTGGGCCATCCCCTGATCGGCGATCCCTCCTATGGCCGCGCCCGCCAGGCGCCGCGGGCCAAAACCCCGGCGGAAACAGTGGCATTCGCGGCGGCGGCCAATTTTTCCCGCCAGGCGCTGCACGCCTATGTCCTGGGGTTTCAGCATCCCAGCCTGCACAAGACCATGCGTTTTGAGTCCCCCTGGCCCGCCGATTTTGCGGAGTTGGTCGAGGCGCTGAGGGGATTGAATAGGGACTGAGCGAATACCCATTTCGTTCCGCTAGGGGCGAGTTTCGGGTGCTGTACGCCGGTGACAGGCGTTACAGTCTTAATCGCCCGGATTTGAGGGGTTATCATGAGCAGCCGCGGTCTTCCCGTTCTTTCCAGCGATGCCGGCCTTTCGCGTTATCTGGCCGAGATCCGCAAATTTCCGCTTCTCACGCCCGAAGACGAATACATGTTCGCCAAGCGCCTCAAGGAGCATGGCGACGCCGAGGCCGCGCGCCGGCTGGTCACCAGCCATCTGCGCCTGGTCGCCAAGATCGCCATGGGCTATCGCGGCTATGGCCTGCCGGTGTCGGAGATCGTCTCCGAAGGCAATGTCGGCCTGATGCAGGCGGTGAAGCGCTTCGATCCCGACAAGGGCTTCCGGCTCGCCACCTATGCGATGTGGTGGATCCGCGCCGCCATCCAGGAATATGTGCTGAGAAGCTGGAGCATGGTGAAGCTGGGCACCACCGCGGCCCAGAAGAAGCTGTTCTTCAATCTGCGCAAGGCCAAGATCCCATATCGGCGCCATCGAGGAAGGCGATCTCACGCCCGCGCACACCGCCAAGCTGGCCGACCAGCTGGGCGTGACCGAAAGAGAAGTGACCGAGATGAACCGCCGCCTCACCGGGCCGGATTCCTCGCTCAATGCGCCGCTGCGCTCGGAATCGGAAAACGAATGGCAGGACTGGCTGGCCGACGACATGCCGGACCAGGAAACGCGGCTGGCCGAGCGCGAGGAACGCGGCGACCGCCATGACGCCCTGACCAACGCGCTGGACACGCTCACCGAGCGCGAGCGCGACATCATCCAGGAACGGCGGCTCAAGGACGAACCCGCCACCCTGGAAGAGCTTTCCCAGAAATATGGCGTCAGCCGCGAGCGGGTGCGCCAGATCGAAGTCCGCGCGTTCGAGAAGCTGCAAGCCGCGATGCAGCCCAAGCAGTTGGCCGCGCCGGCCTAACGATTACGCTCTCGCAAGCTGGGCGTGACGGCATTCGCCCCCGCGCATGCGCAGCATGCTGACGGGGGAGATGCGTCACGTCCAAGCTTCAAGAGAGGCGGAAAAATGAAGCTCAAATTCTGGCAGGTGGACGCGTTTAGCGCACAAGTGTTCGGCGGCAATCCCGCAGCGATCGTGCCGCTGGATGCATGGCTCGATGCATCCGCGCATGCAGGCGCATCGCGGAGGAGAATAATCTCGCCGAAACCGCCTTCTTCGTGAAGACGGGACCAGGCGCCTATGATCTGCGCTGGTTCACCCCCAATTCCGAAGTCGATCTCTGCGGCCACGCCACGCTCGGCCAGCGCCTATGTTATCTTCCGTTTTCTCGATCCTAGCTTGAACGAGGTGCGTTTCCAGACACGCTCCGGCGAGTTGAAAGTCGAGCGTGGCGACGGCAACGGCCATGTGATGTCACTGCCCGCGGCCTCGTCCGAGCCATTCACGCCGCCGGCCGGTTTTGCCGAACGCTCTGACGAAGGCGCTGGGCGCCAGCGCGCCGAAGGAATTTCATTTCTCCGCCAAGGGCGGCGCCGGCGCGGGCGCGCTGACCGCGGTGTGGGATTCGCCCGCCGACATCAAGGCCCTGAAGCCGACACGGCGATCTGGAAGCGATCCTGCTGGAGGTGAAAGCGGGATCGCTGCAGGCCACGGCAGCGGCGATGGCAAGCCTTACGATTTTGTCTCGCGCTTCTTCGCGCCCTATTTCGGCGTGCCGGAAGACCCCGTCACCGGCTCGATGCACACCGCCCTGGTGCCGTTCTGGGCCAAGCGCCTGAACAAGAAGAACCTCAAAGCGCGCCAAGTCTCGGCGCGCGGCGGTGATCTGATCTGCACCGATGACGGCGCGCGCGTGATCCTGCAAGGGCCCTGCGCGCTCTATCTCACGGGCGAGATCGAAATCTGACCGTCAGTGCCGCCTGTATGTTGCCCAGCGGTTCGTCTTCGTTGTCCAGGCCTTCGCGTCGTATCGGAATTGTCCACGATGCCGTCGTCGAACATGCGCCAGCCCGTCTTCCAGATAATCGCCCAGCAGCGGCAGGCCCAGCAGATATTCGGCGGTGCGCTTCCTGTGTTCGCTGCGCGCGGTGTCCAGCGCCGTGCGCCATTCGGAGAGATCGTAGGTTCCGCGGCCCAGCCAGGCCAGCGCCACCAGCTGCACCCGCTCGTCTTCGGTCAATCGCGGATCGCGCCCAGCAATTCCTCGCGCACCGGATCGTCGGGCTTGTCCGCCAGCACATCCGTGTTGCCGTCGTCGGTGGGGTTGGAGCCTTCGTCCGGATCGCTGTCGCTTTCCTTCACGTCATATTCGCGCGCCTTCAGGATGATGAAGCCCAGCTTGTCGGTGGGAATGTCGAGTTGGGGATCGCGGGCCGTGCGGGCCATGCGTTAATCCCGGTAAATCTTCGCATTTCGTGGAACGCACAAATTTCGCCGCCTGTTCCAAGAACGCGGGTTGACGGGTCAAGCCCGTCTCCGTATATCGGCGGCGGGCCACGCCTCCCCAACGAGGTGCTATCATTCTGGAAGGAATGAATACATGACTGAAGTGAAGCATCCGGCTGTGCGTCCCGCGCGGCCTTTTTTTTCGTCCGGACCTTGCGCCAAGCGCCCCGGCTGGACCCCTGAAGCCCTGAACAAGCGCGCTGGTGGGACGTTCCCACCGCTCCAAGCCCGGCAAAGCCAAGCTCAAGGACGCGATCGAGCGCACCAAGAAGCTTCTGGGCATTCCCGCCGATTACCGCGTCGGCATCGTGCCGGCCTCCGACACCGGCGCCATGGAAATGGCGATGTGGTCGCTGCTGGGGCCGATGGAAGTCGACATCTTCGCCTGGGAAAGCTTCGGCGAGGACTGGGTCACCGACACGGTCAAGCAGCTCAAGCTCAAGGCCACCGTGCACAAGGCGGCTTATGGCGAGCTGCCGGAACTCAAGGCCGCCAAGAACCGCGACATCGTGTTCCTGTGGAACGGCACCACCTCGGGCGTGAAAGTGCCCAATGGCGACTGGATTCCCGCCGACCGCGACGGCATCACGATCTGCGACGCGACCTCGGCCGCCTTCGCGATGGACCTGCCCTGGGACAAGCTCGATGTCACCACCTTCTCCTGGCAGAAGGTGCTGGGCGGCGAAGCCGCGCACGGCATGCTGGTGCTGTCGCCCAATGCGGTGGCGCGGCTGGAAAGCTACACGCCGCACTGGCCGATGCCGAAGATCTTCCGCATGACCAAGGGCGGCAAGATCGTGGACGGCATCTTCGAAGGCGAGACCATCAACACGCCGTCGATGCTGGCGGTCGAGGATTATCTCGACGCGCTGACCTGGGCGGAAAGCGTCGGCGGCCTGAAGGGCCTGATCGCAGCGCTCCAACGACAATCTGGCGGTGCTGGATGCCTGGATCAAGACATGCGGCTGGGCCGGTTTCCTGGCCAAGGACGCAGGCGTCCGTTCCAACACCTCGGTCTGCCTCAAGATCACCGATCCCTGGTTCGCTGCGCTCAGCGACGAGGCCAAGGCCGACGCCGCCAAGAAGATCGCCAGCGTGCTGGAAAAGGAAGGCGTGGCGCTCGATATCGCGCGGCTATCGCTCCGCGCCTCCGGGCCTGCGCATCTGGTGCGGCGCCACCGTGAGACACGGCCGATCTCGAAGCCCTGACGCCCTGGCTCGACTGGGCCTGGGCGCAGGTCAAGCAGCCGCTTCGCCTAATCGCATTCACCCCACGCGCGCCCAAGCGCGTGGGATTTTCCCTTCCTCGCATTTCCATGGAGTTTCCATGCCCAAAGTTCTGATCGCCGACAAACTTGTCTCCCGCCGCCGTCGCCATCTTCAAGGAGCGCGGCGTCGAGGCCGATGTGAAGACCGGCCTTGCCAAGGAAGAATTGCTCAAGATCGTCGACCAGTATGACGGCATCGCCATCCGCTCGGCCACCAAGATCACCGCCGATGTGCATCAAGGCCGCCAAGAAGCTGAAAGTCGTGGGCCGCGCCGGCATCGGCGTGGACAATGTCGATATTCCCGCCGCCACCGCCGCCGGGCGTGATCGTGATGAACACGCCGTTCGGCAATTCCATCACCACCGCCGAGCATGCCATCTCGCTGATGCTGGCGCTGGCGCGCGAGCTTCCCGCCGCCAACGCCTCGACCCAGGCCGGCAAGTGGGAAAAGAACCGCTTCATGGGCGTGGAGATCACCGGCAAGGTGCTGGGCCTGATCGGCGCCGGCAATATCGGCTCGCATCGTCGCCGACCGCGCCAAGGGCCTGAAGATGCGGGTCATCGCCTATGATCCCTATCTGTCGGCCGAGCGCGCCGAAGATCTGGGCGTGGAGAAAGTCGAGCTGAACGATCTGCTCGCCCGCGCCGATTTCATCACCCTGCATGTGCCGATGACGCCGGAGACCAAGAACATCCTCTCGGCCGAGGCCATCGCCAAGACCAAGAAGGGCGTGCGCATCATCAATTGCGCGCGCGGCGGCTTGATCGACGAGAAGGCGCTGAAGGCGGCGCTGGATTCCGGCCATGTCGCCGGCGCGGCGCTGGACGTGTTCGAGACCGAGCCGGCCAAGGAGAATGTCCTGTTCGGCAACGAGAAGGTCGTGGCGACGCCGCATCTGGGCGCCTCCACCACCGAGGCGCAGGAGAATGTGGCGCTGCAGGTGGCGGAACAGATTTCCGACTATCTGCTTGACCGGCGCCATCACCAATGCGCTCAACATGCCGTCCATCTCGGCCAGCGAAGCGCAGAAAGTGCGGTCCCTGGATTTCGCTGGCGTCCAAGCTGGGCGCGTTCGCCGGCCAGCTCACCGATTCCAGCCTGACCGCGGTCGAGATCGTCTATGAAGGCATCGCCGGCGCAGCTCAACACCCGCGCCCTGTCGCAGGCGGCGCTGGCCGGGCTGCTGAAGCCGATGCTCTCGGACGTGAACATGGTCAATGCGCCCGTCGATCGCCAAGGAACGCGGCATCAAGGTGAGCGAAACGCGCCGCGACCACGCAAGGCATCTATGAAGGCTATATCAAGATCACCGTCGACCTTGGGCTCGGGCTCGACCCGGCGCGTGGCCGGCACCGTCTTCTCCGACGGCCGTCCCCGCCTGATCCAGATCAAGGACATCAACCTCGACGCCGAGTTCGCGCCGCACATGCTGTATGTGATGAACGAGGACAAGCCGGGCTTCATCGGCAAGTTCGGCACGCTGCTGGGCGATGCCAAGGTCAATATCGCCAATTTCACGCTCGGCCGCAGCGCCCCCGGCCAGGACGCCATCGCCCTGATCGAAGTGGATGGCGCAGTGCCGGACGCGGTGGTGGACCAGCTGACCAAGCTGCCGCTGGTGAAGATGGCCAAAGCCCTGGCTTTCTAATTGACGATCCCCTCTGCATTCGCACGCTCGAGAGCGTGCTACGGCATCTCCCCCTCCAGCGCGCTGCGCGCGCGAGGGGAGCCGGGCCTCCACCAAGACGTACTGTCTGTAGCAGCGCTTGCGATGCGAAGGCCGGAGGGGGAAACTAACCCGCATGTCTCCTGAACTGACGGCATATGGGTTGTGGCTGCTGTGGCTCTTGTCGTGGGCCATCGCCGCCTTCTGGGCCGCGCCCACCACCAAGCAACCTTCGTCGCGCAGACTGTGGTTCGCGCATCGGATCCTGCTTTGGATCGGCGTGCTGTTGCTGTTCGGCGTCCTCTCGCCGCGCCATATGGCCTTGATACAATTGTGGCGGCTGGAAGCCTCCTGGCAATGGGTTCTGGTTGTCGTGGTCGCCGCAGGCTTCGGCTTAGCCTGGTGGGCGCGCATCGCGATCGGCAAATTATGGTCGTCCGACGTCGCCCGCAAACAGGATCACGGATCGTTGACACCGGGCCTTATGCCTTGGTGCGTCATCCCATCTATACCGGCGTCCTTCTTTCCGCCTTCGCCACCGCGGCCATCGAGGGCACGCTGGTGGCATGGGCGGGCGCGGCCGTCATGGCGGGCGCTTGGTATTGGAAGGCGCGCCAGGAGGAGGATTTCCTGCGCGAGGAGCTGGGCCCGGCCTACGACGATTATGCGGGCCGGGTGGCGATGTTGATTCCGTTTCTGACCTTCACTTCTCAAAGCTAGGTCGGAACCCGCCTCCCCTTCGGCGCGAAGCACGTGCAAGGGGAGGGGGTTTAGGAAAGCGCGGCCATGCGGCGAAGATGGTGGTCGCGCGAGCCGTAGAGCATTTCGAGCATGGTCAGCCGCTTGAAATAATGGCCGACATTGAGTTCGTCCGTCATGCCGATGCCGCCATGCACCTGCACCGCGCTTTCGCCCACCTGCTTGGCGTATTTGGCGACTGCCGCCTTGGCCGCCGACACGGCACGGGCGCCGTCCGCATCGCCCAGCTTGAGCGTGGCCATCAGGGCTGGCTGATTGCGCCTGCTGTTCGGCGATGAACATGTCCACCATGCGGTGCTGCAGCACCTGGAATTTGCCGATCGGCTGGCCGAATTGCTTGCGGGTCTTGGCATATTCCACCGTGGCGGCTCATCAAGACCGCGATGGCGCCCAAGGCTTCGGCCAGATGCGCAGCGATGGCGTGGTCCACCACCGCTTACAATGACGCGAATCGCCTCGCCCTCCACGCCGACAGGCGCGCCGGCGCGTTCTCGAAGACCAGGTCGCTGGCGCGCACCCCGCTCATCGCCGCGTAATCGCGTGCCGACACGCCGCTTGCGCGGATTTGTCAACCAGGAACACGCTGACGCCTTTTTCCTCGCGCTGACCGCCGCCGGTGCGCGCCGTGACGATCAAGCGGTCCGCCCAGGGCGCGCCCAGACCACGCTTTTCTGGCCATTGAGCACATAGCCGTCGCCCTGTTTCTTGGCCGCGGTGGTGATGTCCGCAAGATTGAAGCGGCCCTGCGGCTCGGCGAAGGCGAAGGCGATGATGGTTTCGCCGGCCGCGATCTTCGGGCAGCATTTCTTCGGCCAGCGCACCGCCGCTTTGGGCCAGAAGCCCGCCCGCGATCACCACGGTGGGGATGAAAGGCTCGACCACCAGGGCGCGGCCGAATTCTTCCATGATCACCATGCTTTCGACCGGACCGCCGCCCAAGCCGCCAAATTCCTCCGGCAAGGGCGCCGCGAACAGGCCCAGCTCCGCGAATTGCCGCCAATGCGCCGGATCGCGGCCTTCCGATGACGCCGTGAATTTCCGCCAATCCTCGAAGGAATAATTCTCGGCCAGATAGCGCGACAGCGAATTGCGCAGCAGCGTCTGTTCTTCCGAGAAGGAGAAATCCATCAGAGCCCCAACACGGCCTTGGCGATGATGTTGCGCTGGATCTCGTTGGAGCCGCCATAGATCGAGGCCTTGCGCAGATTGAAATAGCGCCCCGCCAGCCCCCGCGCATAATCGGGACCCACCCGTTCATTGTCGCCCAGGCTCAAATCGTCGGGCAGCGCGTAATAGCCCACCGCCTCCATCGCCAGATCGGCGACGCGCTGCTGGATCTCGCTGCCCGCCACTTTCAGGATCGAGCTTTCCGGGCCCACCTTCTCGCCCTTGGCTTCTCGGCCGAGGATGCGCAATTCGGTGAATTCCAGCGCCATCAGATCGGCTTCCAGCTCCGCCAGCTTGCTGGCGAAATCGGGATCCTGGATCAAGGGCGCGCCGTCCTTCTGCTCGGCCCTGGCGATCTTCTTCAACCGCGTCAGCGCGGCACGGGAGCGCGAAGCGCTGGCAAGGCCCGAACGCTCATGCTCGAGCAGGAATTTGGCATAGGTCCAGCCCTTGTTCTCTTCGCCCACCAGATTGTCGACCGGCACCTTCACATTGTCGAAGAACACTTCGTTCACTTCCCGCGCGCCGTCGAGCACGATGATGGGCTTGACGGTGATGCCGGGCGACTTCATGTCGATGAGAAGGAAGGAAATGCCTTCCTGCGGCTTTACGTTCGGATCGGTGCGCACCAGACAGAAGATCCAGTCGGCATATTGCGCCAAGGTGGTCCAGGTCTTCTGGCCATTGACACATAGTGATCGCCTTCGCGCACCGCGCGGCAGCGCAGCGACGCCAGATCCGATCCCGCGCCGGGTTCGGAATAGCCCTGGCACCACCAATCCTCGCCGGAAAGGATGCGCGGCAGGAATTTCTTTTTCTGCGCCTCGTTGCCGAAGGTGTAGATCACCGGCCCCACCATGCCCAGGCCGAACGGCAAGGTGGTGGGCATGCCGGCTTTTGCCGTTCTCGGTGGAGAAGATATAGCGCTGCGTCACGCTCCATTCGGCGCCGCCATATTGCCTTGGGCCAGGCCGGCGCCACCCAGCCCTTTTGATAAAGCAGCTTGTGCCAGACCATGTAATCGTCCTTGGACAGCCGTGCCTGTTCCGGCGCGCCCAGATTTTTCGGCAATTTGGGTTTGGCATCGGCGATGAAGTCCTTCACCTCCTGCCGGAAGGCTTCTTCTTCGGGCGAAAAGGAAAGATCCATCGGTCTTCTCTTACCGGGCGGCGCGGATCGCCTCATGATGGCGGATCACTTCCTTGACGATGAAGGCCAGGAATTGTTCCGCGAAGTCGGGATCGAGCTTGGCTTCCTGCGCCAGCTTGCGCAAACGGGCGATCTGCACCTGTTCGCGCGCGGGATCGGCGGGCGGCAGTCCGTGCGTGGCCTTGTATTCGCCCACCGCCTGGGTGCATTTGAAACGCTCGGCCAGAAGATGCACCAGGGCGGCGTCGATATTGTCGATACTGTCCCTCAGCCGCATCAGTTCGGGATGCGTGCCGCGGCCATGTCGCCCTCTTTGCCGCACCGCGGCGGCCGCAAATCGTCGCTTGGCCTAGTCTTAAGCGAAGGCGCCGCTGGACGCCAAGTTCGGCGCCAAGTTCGGGCCGCTCGGCGTTAACCGCGACAGTATTTTTGGCGGAGACAGGTCCGAGCCCCCGTGCTTATACTTGCGCCGATATGGTGGGGGACTTGTGCCGGGCCGAGAGGAAGATCGGCGCAAGTTTTGGGGCACACAATGAGAGCAAGGGCGTTCTTGGCGGTGCTGGCATTCAGCCTGACGGCGGCGGGCTGCGCCTCGCCACGGCAATCAGGAAGCGGCGGCGGCGGACGATCCGCTGGAGCCGATGAACCGCTTCTTCTTCGACTTCAACCAGAGGCTCGACCGCCATGCCGCGCTTCCCGCGGCCACCTTCTATGCCAACAATGTGCCGCGCGGCATTCGCGGCAATGTCCATAATTTCCTGCTGAATATGGGCGGCCCGGTCAACGTCGCCAACGACATCCTGATCGGGGAATTCGCGCAATGCCGGCGAGGCCGGCGCCCGCTTCGTCATCAACACCACGGTGGGCGTGGCGGGTATTTTCGATGTCGCCACCGATTGGGGCCTGCGCGACAAGAGCCGCGATTTCGGCGAAACGCTGGGCGTCTATGGCGTGCCGCCAGGGGCCCTATCTGGTGCTGCCATTCCGCGGACCCACCTCGGTACGGGATTTCTCCGGCAGCTATGTGGATGGGTATTTCTCGCCGCTCCACTTCATTCATTATTCCGGCAGCACCTATGTCGGGCCTGGTCCATTCCACGCCTGGGCTCGGTGGACAACGCGGTCCGCCAATATCGTGACCTTCCAGGATATCGAGCGGGCGTCGGTGGATTATTACGCCACCATGCGGGACTATTACCGCCAGCGCCGCGAGCGCCAGGTCGAGGACAAGGCCGTCCAGACCGTCGGAACTTCCCGACTTTTAGAACGGCCGGGAACCGGCTAAGCATCGGGCGGATGCCCAAGCCCCTCTCCATCCCCATCATCGAGCGCATCGTCGCCTTCTGCTGCCGCTGGCCGGGCGCGGTGACTTTGGCCGGCCTGCTGCTGGCCCTGGCCGCGAGCCTTTACACCGCCACGCATTTCGCCATGAACACCAACAGCGGCGACCTGATCTCGCCCGATACGGCTGGCGCAAGCGCCAGACCCAATTCGACCGCCTGTTCCCGCAGCAATCCAACCTGATCCTGGTGGTGATCGACGGCGCCACGCCCGAACTGGCGGAAGCGGGCGCCAGCGCGCTCTACCGCCCGCCTTCACGCGGAACAAGTCGCTGTTCCCCGATGTGCGCGCGTCCCGACGGCGGCGCCTTTTTCGACCACAACGGCCTGCTTGTTCCTGCCGCTGAAGGATGTGCAGGCCACCACCCAGCAATTGATCAAGGCGCAACCTTTCCTGGGCGCCCTGGCCGCCGATCCCTCGCTGCGCGGCGTGATGGACAGCCTTTCGACCGTGCTTCTGGGCGTCAGCCAGGGCCAGGCCAAATTGTCGGACATGGATATTCCCATGACGCGGTTCGGCCAGGTGCTGGCCGCCGCGGCGAAAGGCCAGACCGATTATCTGTCCTGGCGCGCCTTGATCACGGGCAGCGCCGCCGCGCCCGGAAGAACTCCGCCGCTTCATCGAGATCAAGCCCAAACTGATTCTACGACGCAGCTGGAACCCGGCCGGCGCGCCAGCGACGCGATCCGCGCCGCGGCGCGGCGCAACTTGGGCCTTGATGCCAGAACATGGCGTGCGGGTCCGGCTGACCGGCGACGTGCCCCTGAGGGACGAAGAATTCGGCACCCTCACCGACCGCGTCTGGCTGATGGTCACGGCGATGATGGGCGGCGTGCTGGCGACGCTGTGGCTGGCGCTTGCGTTCCTTCAAGATCATTTTCGCCATCCTGGTGACGCTGGTCGCGGGCCTCGCCATCACCATGGGGCTGGGCCTTGTCTTCGTCGGCGTGTTCAACATCATCTCCATCGCCTTCATCGCCCTGTTCGTGGGGCTTGGGCGTGGATTTCGGCATCCAATTCTCGGTGCGCTATCGCGCCGAGCGGTTCCATTATCCCGGTCCTGCGCCAAGCGCTTTGCCATACCGGCCGCAGCGTCGGCCTGCCTCTGGCGCTGGCGGCGGCGGCGACCGCGGTGGGGTTCTTCTCCTTCCTGCCCACCGACTATACCGGCGTGGCCGAATTGGGCTTTGTCGCAGGGCTCGGCATGGTGGTGGCCTTCGTGACCTCGATCACCCTGTTGCCGGCGCTTCTGATGCTGCTGTAGCCGGAAGGCGAAGCCGAGGATGTGGGTTTCACCGCGCTGGCGCCGCGTGGACCGCTTCCTGGCGCGACACCGCAGGCCAATCCTGCGGATCGCCGCCATGCAGCGGCGTGATCTGCCTGGTCCTCACCTTGTTCCTGCGGTTCGATTCCAATCCGCTGGATCTGCGCAGCCAAAAGTGGAATCGGTCTCGACCTTGTTCGACCTGATGGGCAACCCCCAGACCTCGCCCAACACCATCAATGTGCTGGCGCCCTCGCTGGCTGAGGCTGACGCCCTTGGCGGCGCGCCTTGGCACGCTGCCCAGCGTTGCCCAGGCGCTTACGCTATCGAGCTTCGTGCCGGACGACCAGGACAAGAAACTGGCCCTGATCGCCGACGCCAACGGGCTTGCTGGATTCCACCCTCAATCCCTTCGAGGTCAAGCCCGCGCCCGGCGACGCCGAGATCTGGTGGCGAGCTTGCAAGCCACCGCGGACAAACTGCAGACAGGCCGCGGATGACGCGAACGATCCAGCTTCCACCCATGCCCGCACCCTGGCCGCCGCATTGGAGGCGCTGGCGAACGGGCCGACCGGCCAATCGCGCCCGCGCCACCGAAGCCGTCGTGCCCGGGCCTCAAGACCATGCTGCGGCAATTGTCGGACGCGCTCACGCCTGCCCATGTCACGCTGGCCATCCATGCCCGCCGCGATGAAGCGCGAATGGGTCGCGCCCGATGGCACCGCGCGCGTCCAGGTCTTTCCCAAGAACACCAGCAACGATCCCGCGCGTGCTGTCGGATTTCAGCGACGCGGTCCTGAAGGTCGCGCCCGGCGCCACCGGCGCGCCGATCTCGATCCGCGAATCCGGCCGCACCATCGTGCGGCGCCTTTGTCGAGGCCGGCATCCTGTCCTTCATCGCCATCCTGGTGCTGCTGGCGGCTGTGTTGCGCCGCGCCAGCGATGTGGCGACGACCTTGGCGCCGCTGATCCTGGCGGGCCTGCTCACCGTGGGAAGCTGCGTCGTGCTGGATCTGCAGCTCAATTTCGCCAACATCATCGCGCTGCCGCTGCTGCTGGGCATCGGCGTCGCCTTCAACATCTATTTCGTGGTGGCCTGGCGGGCGGGCGCGCACAATTTCCTGCAATCGAGCCTGACCCGGGCGGTGATCTTCAGCGCCGCCACCACCGCGTCCGGCTTCGGCACGCTTTGGCTGTCGCGCCATCCCGGCACCGCCAGCATGGGCGAGCTGTTGATGATCTCGCTGTTCTGGACGCTGGTGACGACGCTTTTCGTTTCGCCCGCGCTGCTGGGGCCGCCGCCGCCGCGACACAGAGCGGGCTCATGAAAAACTTATTTAGATTTGATCCCCTCCGGCAGGTCACGACCTAGCTTCGAGAGCGCTCGTGCACCCTGGCCCTGGCTTTCTTCGCCCGCATGGCAAAGCCATTGGCGGGGGAAGATGTCGTTAGCGAGGGTTTATCCCGTGGCGAAGACAGATGGGGGTCAACTAACCAAGTGTTTGGTCCGCGAGAGCATTGATCTTTTTCGCCAGGCCCTGCGGACCGGACGCTTGCAGCGTCGCGCCGAAATCGGAGCGTTTCTGGGCGAGCTGGCTGATATTGCCGTTCAGATAGATGTCCACGATCTTCCAGCTGCCGTCCAGCCTGATGCAGGCGATAATTGAAGGGAATGGCATCGCCGCTGGCGGGCTTGAGCGTGCTTTTGACGAACTTGTCGCGAACCGCGCTCGGTCACCGCCGGATCGACGGTGAATTTCTCGCCGCTGATAGCTGTCGAAATTGCGCGCATAATTGGCGACGGTCATGCGCTCGAACGCTTCGGTCAGCGCCTTCTGGTCGGCGGGGGCGATGGAAGACCAGGTGGGGCCCACCGACAGCGCCGTCATGCCGGGAATATCGAAAGCCTGCTCCACCGCGGGCTTCAGCTTGTCATAGCGGCTCTTGGTGGTGCCGCCGGCCTTCATGCTGGCGACCAGCGCGTCATAGAAATTCTGGACGGTGGCGGCGGCGGGATCGGCTGCCTTGCGCGCGCGCGGGCACAGCGGCGGCAGGATCAGAAAGGCCAGCGAAAGCGCCTGCACGATGCGTTCGATCATGAAATGCCTCGTCAAAATACAGCCTCATCTGCGTGAAACGCGCGAAGCGGCGATTATGCTGCGCCATTCCAGGCAAAATTTCGGACGCTAAAAGCTACGGACGCCGTTTCAGGTTTCCCGGTCCAGCAGGAACAGCGGCAGGCCGGACAGTTCGGGCGAGCGGGCGGCATGGGGGCCCAGCGCCGCGATGGCGGCCTTGGCGCGCTTTTCGGCCTCGGCCCGGGCGCCGTCGACGCCCAACAGCGTCACCAGGGTGGCCTTGCCCATCTCGGCATCCTTGCCCACCGCCTTGCCGGTCTTCTCCGCCGTCGAGGTTACATCCAGCAGATCGTCGGTGATCTGGAACACCAGGCCCATCTCGCGGGCATAGGCGCGCAGGCGCTGCGCGGTCTTCCGCCGAGGCCTTGCCCAGGATCGGTCCCGCCTCGCAGGAGAATTCGAACAACTGCCCGGTCTTGAGCCGCTGCAGATTGACGCACATCGTCCAGCCCGAAACTTTCGGTCCGCCAGCATGTCGATGATCTGGCCGCCGATCATGCCGTCATGGCCGGCCGCTTCCGCCAGCCGCGCGACCAGAGCCACCCGCACCTGCGGCATCGGGATGGGTCGCGGCATCGGCCAGAATCTCGAAGGCGATGGTGAGCAGCGCGTCGCCCGCCAGCACCGCCGTCATCTCGTCGAAGGCGATATGGGTGGTGGGACGGCCGCGCCTGCAGGTCATCGTCGTCCATGCAGGGCAGATCGTCATGCACCAGCGAATAGGTGTGCAGCACCTCGATCGCCGCGCCCGCGCGCAGGCTGGGGCGTCATCCACGCCGAACAGCCGGGCGGAATGCAGCACCAGGAACGGCCTGAGCCGCTTGCCGCCGGCGAAGGTGGCATAGCGCATCGCCTCCTGGACCCGCGCCCTGGGGGCCATGCGGCTTGGGCAGCACCGTCTCCAGCACCGAATCAACGGCCGGGCGGATGCCGCGATGGCGCGCGGGCAGCTGTGGTCTTATCGACGTCCTTGGTGATGTCCATATGCCCCATGCATGCCCGGTGCCCGCGCCTCGAATTCCACTCCAAACCCGGCGATGCGACATCTGGTCCATGAGAGGCCTGAAAGGCAACGGAATTATCCCTTTCGTCATCCCGATACGGGCCGATCTAACAGGTCTGTAACCGGTTCCGGCCCCGCAGCCCGTAGGGGTTGTTTTCAGGGGGTCGATGCGGGAAACTGGCTTGGCTTGGCGGAGGTTAGGCCTTATCTCAGCCTCGGGCGCCGCTCGCGGCCGCAAAGGAAGAAATATGCGAGTTATTCTTGCCCAGCCGCGCGGCTTCTGTGCCGGAGTGGTGCGCGCCATCGATATCGTCGAGAAGGCGCTCGATAAATTCGGCGAGCCCGTCTATGTGCGCCATGAGATCGTACATAACAGCATGTGGTCGACACGCTCAAGAACAAGGGCGCGCGCTTTGTCGAGGAACTGGACGAAGTGCCCGAAGGCGCGGTGACGGTGTTCAGCGCCCATGGCGTGCCGCAATCGGTGGTCAAGACCGCGCAAGCGCGCGGGCCTGCCGGTGCTGGACGCCACCTGCCCGCTGGTTTCCAAAGTGCACAATCAGGGCAAGCGCTATGTCGCGCACGGCCGCACCCTGATCCTGATCGGCCATGCCGGACATCCCGAAGTGGAAGGCACCATGGGCCAGGTCGGCGCGCCGGTGCATCTGGTCCAGTCGGAAGCCGATGTCGAGATGCTGCCGCTGCCGCCGACCAGCCGGTCGCCTATATCACCCAGACCACGCTTTCGATCGACGACACCAAGGGCATCATCGTCGCGCTGAAGAAACGCTTCCGCGATATCGTCGGGCCGGAGACCAGCGACATCTGCTACGCCACCCAGAACCGCCAGACCTCCGTGCGCGAGCTGGCCAAGGTGGCCGACGTGATCCTGGTGGTGGGGGCGAAGAACTCCTCCAACTCCAACCGGCTGCGCGAGATCGGGATCGAGGAAGGCGTACCTTCCTATCTTGATCGCCGACGGCAGCGAATTGAAGGCCGATTGGGTGCGGGGCAAGAACGTGGTGGGTCTCACCGCCGGGCGCCAGCGCGCCCGAGGAACTGGTGCGCCATGTGATCGAGGCACTTTCCGAAATCGAAGACGTCGAAGTCGAACAGATGGACGGCAAGAAGGAACATATCGAGTTCCGCCTGCCGGCCGAATTGAGGGCATAAGCAATGGGTTTGCCGCTGCGGCAGGCCGCCAAGATCGGCGCCTATGTGATGAAGAAGCATCTCTCCGGCGGGAAATATCCGCTGGTGCTGATGCTGGAGCCGCTGTTCCGCTGCAATCTGGCATGCGCCGGGTGCGGCAAGATCGATTATCCCGACGAGATCCTGAACCAGCGCCTGTCGATCAAGCAATGCATGGATGCGATCGACGAATGCGGTGCGCCCGCGGTCTCGATCGCCGGCGGCGAGCCCCTGCTCCACCGCGACATGCCCAAGATCGTGCAAGGCTTCCTGGAGCGCGACAAGTTCGTCATCCTCTGCACCAACGCGCTGCTGCTGTCCAAGAAGATCGACCAGTACAAGCCCGATCCCAATTTCACCTGGTCCATCCATCTCGATGGCGACAAGGAGATGCACGACAAATCGGTCTGCCTGGACGGCGTCTATGAAAAGGCCGTCGCCGCGATCAAGCTGGCCAAGGAACAAGGGCTTCCGCACCCAGATCAACTGCACCCTGTTCGACGGCGCCGATCCGGAGCGCACCGCCAAATTCTTCGACGAGATGATGGCGATGGGCCTGGACGGCATCACCGTGTCGCCGGGCTATGCCTATGAGCGCGCGCCCGACCAGCAGCATTTCCTCAACCGCGAGCGCACCAAGAAGATGTTCCGCGAGATCCTATCGCGCGGGCAATGGCGGCAAGAATTGGGACTTCACCAATTCGCCCCTGTTCATGGACTTCCTGGCGGGCAACCAGACCTATGAATGCACGCCCTGGTCCATGCCGCTGTTACACCGTCTTCGGCTGGCAGAAGCCCTGCTATCTGCTGGGCGAAGGCTATGTGAAGACCTTCAAGGAGCTGATGGAAGGCACCGAGTGGGAGAAATACGGCGTCGGCAAGTATGAGAAATGCGCCAATTGCATGGTGCATTGCGGCTTCGAAGGCACCGCCGCCACCGACGCGATCAAGCATCCGCTGAAGATCGCTGCCGCATCCTGTTGCAAGGGCGTGAAGACCGAAGGGCCGATGGCGCCCGATATCGACCTGTCGCATCAGCGGCCGGCGGAATTCGTCTTCTCCCGCCATGTCGAGAAGAAGATGTCAGAGATCAAGGTCGGGCAAATCCGACACCGCAGAGGTTCGCGCAGCGGAGTAGTTCCCTGAACGCCTTGTTCGAGGTCGCGCGCGGTGCGGATCAGGCCCGGCACCTGCAAGGGATGACGCAGCAGCGAGCCCAGCACGCGGCCAAACGCGATGCCGCCATCCGGCTTCATCGCCACCAGCGCCGCCGGCGGCAGCACATGGGCGGCATCGTCGGAAATCACGCGCAGCACCGCGAAAGGCAGATTGCGTCCCGTGCGCGAAACGCGCGGCGATGGCGCTTTCCATGTCCACGGCCAGCGCGCCGGTGCCTGCGTAGAGCGCCGCCTTGGCTTCCGCATTCTCCAGAATGGCGCTGCTGGCGGCGACCGGACCCTGATGCGCGCCCGCCAGCTTGGCCGCCAAGGCGATGCGCCAGGGATCGTCGAACAACGCCAGGTCTCGCGGCCCTGGATCACCTGGTCGGCGATCACCACCTCGCCCACCTTGAGCAGCGGCGATAACGCGCCCGCCAGCCCGATGGAGATCACACCCTTGATGTCGCCATGCAATGCGTCCAGCTTGCCTTGCAGCGACGCCGTATCGCCGCCGCCCGCCACCGCGACCACGCCCGGCCCGCCCACAATCTCGGCTTCGCGCTTGAGGCCGGTGACGGCAAGAATGGTCACGCGATGTCCCTCACAGGCCAACCTCGACGCGGCGCGGAGTTGCCCAGCTTGAGATTGCGGTAGCGCGCCAGCGCCCAGAGCGGGAAGAATTTTCGGATAGCCGTGATAATTGAGATAAAACACGCGCGGGAACCCGCCGCCGGTGTAATGCGGCTGGTTCCACAATCCGTCCGCTTCCTGGGTGCGCTTGAGATAGGCGACGCCGCGCGCCATTGCGGGATGATCCACCTGCCCCGCCGCCATCAGGCCCAGCAGCGCCCAGGCGGTCTGTGACGCGGTGGAGGGCGCCGGTTCATAGCCTTTGTAATCAAGCTTATAGCTGTCGCAATTCTCGCCCCATCCGCCATCCGGATTCTGGATCCGGACCAGCCAATCGGCGGCGCGGCGCATGGTCGGGATCGTCGGGCCTTAAGCCCGCCGCGTTCAGACCCGCCAGCGCCGACCAGGCGCCGTAGATATAGTTCACGCCCCAGCGGCCGAACCAGGAACCGTCCTTCATCTGGGTTGATCTCAGATAGTCCACGCCCGCTTTCAGCCGCGCGGCATCGCCGCCCAACTGCGCAATCATGCCCACGCAGCGGCCCGAGACATCCTCGGTGGGTGGATCGAGCAGCGCGCCGTGATCGGCGAAGGGGATGTTGTTGAGATAATAATAGCTGTTGTCGGCGTCGAAGGCGGCCCAGCCGCCATTGCGGCTTGCAGGCCCTCGACCCATTCGGCGCCGCGCGCGATGGCCGCCTCGCAATCGCGCGCCACGCCGGTCTTGGCGGCGCGGTCCATCGCCATCACCACCACGGCGGTATCATCCAGGTCGGGATAATGATCGTTGCGGTACTGGAACGCCCAGCCGCCGGGACGCACATCGGGCCGATCCTCGGCCCAATCGCCTTTCGACCTCCAGCACTTGCAGCGGCTTCAGCCAATCGAGCCCGCGCGCCGCGGCGCGTCCGGCACCCTCGTCCTTGGTCTCGAGCAGGGCATGCGCCACCAGCGACGTGTCCCACACCGGCGAGACGCAAGGCTGGCAATAGGCTTCGTCGTCTTTCACCACCAGCAGCTTCTCGACCGAACGCCGGGCGATGGCGCGGTCGGGATGGCTGGACGGCGTATACCCAACAGGTCGAACATCATCACGCTGTTGGCCATGGCGGGATAGATCGCGCCCAATCCGTCCTCGCCGTTCAGCCGTTCCGTGATCCAGGTCCGGCATCTTTCGATGGCGCGGGCGCGCAGCTTCTTCGGCCAGAACGGCTCGAAGCGCTTCAGGCACCAGTCCAGCGCGGTGAAGAACGCCGACCAGCCGGCTCTCTGGTGCGGCGCGCGGGGCGAGGCCGCCGGCACGCCCGGCACGAACAATTCGTGGACATGGATGCCGCGCGGATTGCGCGCCAGCGGTTTTTTCGCCGACAGCACCAGCAGAGGCACGATCACGGTGCGCGCCCAATAACTCATCTTGGAAAGCTGGATGGGAAACCAGCGCGGCATCAGGATCAATTCCACCGGCATGGTGGGGATATCGGCCCAGGACATCTGGCCATAAAGCGCCAGCAGGATGCGGGTGAAGACATTGGCCTTGATCGCGCCGCCGCGCTTGAGGATCTCGGCGCGGGCGCGCGCCATATGCGGCGCCTCGATATCGTCGCCGATCATCTTGAGCGCGAAATAGGCCTTCACCGTGGCCGACATGTCGAAGGCGCCTTCGTGATAGAGCGGCCAGCCGCCATGCGCGCCCTGAATGCGGCGCAGATAGACGCCGATCTTGCGCTCCAGTTCCAGGTTCGGCGTCTCGCCCAGATAATGGACCAGGAGCACATATTCCGCCGGAATGGTGGCATCGGCCTCCAGCTCATAAACCCAATGACCGTCGGGCCGCTGCTCGGCCAGGATCGCGTCGGTGGCGGCGCGGATGGCCGCTTCCACTTCGGCGAAATCGTTGGGGGCGAGCTGGTTCATTAGCGTCGGACTATAAAGCCAGACGCTTGAGCGCCAAAGCCGCCGCCGCCTCGCCCGAACGCACGGCTCCCTCCAGGGTGGCGGGAAGCGCGGTGTCGGTCCAGTCGCCCGCCAGCAACAGATTGCGGCAATCGGTTTTCGTGGGCGGCCGTTTCATGTCCTGTTCGGGCGTGGCGGCGAAGGTGGCGCGCTTTTCCTTCACGATCTGCCAGCGCGGCAACTCGGCTGATATGCGCAAGGCGCGCCGAGACGTCCCGCCAGAACAGCCGCGCCAATTCCTCGCGGTCACGGTCCACGATGGCGTCGGCCCCCGAGACTGTCACCGAGATGCGATCCTCGAACGAGAATATCCATTCCGCCGTGCCGCCGATCACGCCCAGGATGGGCGGCGCCTCCTTGGGCGGCGGGAAAACGGAAATGGCGCATTGACGATGGCGCGGAATTCGGTGGGCACGGAAAGATCGGGCAGCAGTTCCTTCGCCACCGAGGGCGGCACCGCCAGCACCACCATGTCCGCCGGCATTGAGCGGCACCGTGGCATCGGGAAATTCCAGCGCCAGCACCTTGCGCGCTGGCCGATCACCAGACGTGCGCAGCCGTTTGCCCAATTCGATCGTGGCGCCCTTCTGTCTCCAGGAAAGACAAGCGCGGGATCGATGAAGGCGGAAGACAAGGTTGGGCGTGGCGATCCGGGGCCGGCAGGCGCGCCCGCCCCGCGCCAAGGTCTCGCGCATCACCTGCCCCGCCAGTTGGGCGGACGCCGGTTTCCGGTTCGGTGTTGAGCGCCGCCAGCAGAAAGGGCCGCATCAGCCTGTTCCCACAGCGCGCCCTTGGTGGGGACCAACTCCCCGATCCGGTCTCCTTGCGGGCGGCGAACATCAGCCTGGCATAGGAAAGATAATCCGCCGGCTTGGTGCCGGGAACGCGCCGGTGGCGCGACGTGATCCACCAGGGAATCGGTCCGCCATTCAACCGCAGCGACCCAGCGCGTGGCCGGTTGCGATATCGGTGAAAGGAAAATCAGCCCGCGCGGGACCGGTCAGCCTTCCACTGCGCGCGATCCGCTCTCAGATAGCGGGCCACCGCTCCATTGCCGGAAAGCACCAGATGATTGCCATTGTCGATCGTCTGGTCCAGCGCGGGATCATAATAGGAGCGGCAACGTCCGCCGGCTTGGCCCGCGGCTTCGTAAAGCGTCACCGCAACACCCGCGCTCGGCCAATCGGGTGGCCGCGGCCAGGCCCGCAATGCCCGCGCCGATCACGAAGGCGCGGCGCGGTTCTTCCCGCGGGTGTTCGATTGCGGCCATGCCCTAACCGAAGCCCGCGCGCAGCAACAGCGACAACAAGCTTGCCGCGCGACAGCGACACGCGCTTGCGCGGCGGCGCGAAGCCCGGGCCTCGTGGCCTTCAGAATTTCGCCATAGACCGCGCCCATCAGGCGCGGGGTGGCGATGCGGCCCTTGGGCTTTTTGGCCAGGATCGCGGCCGCCTTGTCGTAATGATCATGCGCCATCGCCGCGACCGCGCGGCAGACGCCATCCACGCGCGGGATCCGACACCACCATGCGTGGGATCGAGCGATTTGAATCCGGCCGCAAACAGATATTCGCGCGGCAGATAGAGCCGGCCGATATCGGCATCCTCGTCGATGTCGCGCAGGATGTTGGTGAGCTGCAGGGCCCGGCCCAGATGATGGGCCAGCGTCGAAGCCCGGGCTCCTCGTCCATGCCGAACACTTTGATCGAAAGCCGCCCCACCGCGCTCGCCACCCGCTCGCAATAAAGATCGAGCGTGGCAAGATCGCCGGCGCGACGATGTCCTCCGCCACATCCATCTCCATCCCGTCCAGGATGGTGAGGAAATCCTCCTTGCGCAGGCCGAACTGCGCCACCGCCGGGCGCCAGGAATGCCACGCGCTGCGGCGTCTGCCCGCTATAGAGCGCCTCCAGATCGTAGCGCCAGGCTTCCAGCTTTTCATGCCGCTCGGCCGCGTGCCCAACCCGTCATCGGCGATGTCGTCCACCTTGCGGCAAAAAGCATAGATCGCGAACATGGCGTCGCGCTCCCGCTGGGCATCAGCCGCATGGCGAGATAGAAGGAACTGCCCGACGCCTTTTTCTTGACGGCGGCGGCCTGGGAGGGCGGCAGAGTTCGCGTTGCTCATCTGGCGCGCGCATCATCCGGGAAAGAGCGAAGCCGGGCAGCCGCTTGACGAACAGCGCCGCCATATCCGTCTTGGAATGGTGCACATTTTCGCACAAGGGATCGCGGCTGGTCAGCATGGCGTTCAGGTCTTCGGCCAGGGTTTGAATGAGATCGACTTCCAAGGCAAGCCTGCCGTCGCGGATCTGCCCGGCGAAAAGACGGGATTGCGCCAGAAGCGCGGCATTTCGGCCCGCCAATCCGGCGATCACGTCTTTGAGCGCCGGCCCGGCCTTGGGCTCGGACAGAGCCGCCACGGTCCAGGCCTTTTTCGGCCAGCGCATCTTCGGGAATATAGACCCGGTCGAGATCGCGGTAATCCTTGGCGCAATCCTGCAGGTGATTGATGATCTGCAGCGCGGCGCACAGGGCATCATTGGCGGGCCAGGTGTCCCGGCTTTCGCCATGCACGTCCAGCACGAACCGGCCCACCGGCATGGCCGAATAGCGGCAATAATCCATCAGATCGTCCCAGTCGCGATAGCGCAGTTTGGTGACGTCGCGGCGAAAGGCTTCCAGAAGGTCCAGCGCATGCTGGTCGCGTCAAGCCCATGCTCCGCCAGCGACGTGGCGCAAGCGCCAGCGGCCTCGGGCGACGCGCTGCTCTTCGCCCACCAGGCTTGGCGCGCATCTCTTCCAGCAGCCGGAGCTTGTCCGCCGGCGCGGCGGTGGCATGATCGGCGATGTCGTCGGCGAAACGGGCGAAACGATAAAAGGCCAGGACCGGCGGGCGCGCATGGCGCGGCGCGATCAGGAAGGACGCGACGGGAAAATTCTCCGTCATGGTGCCCTTGCCCGATTGCAGCGCGACAGCCTCGCTCATGCCGCGCCTTCTCTTCGGCGCTTGCGCCCTTCCCTTCCACATGCCGCCCTTGCCCGACCAGTGCTGAATGCGCGGAATCCAGAGTGAACGCGGCATAGAACGCGCCGATCACCGGCAAGAGCAGGCCCCACAAGGGCGAAAGGCGATAGAAGCGCAGCATCGGGCTGAAACATCACGGCCATGATCGCCCAGGCCAGATAGGCGGCGAGCTGGACATAATACATGGCGAAGAGCGCCCCCAACACCGGGGCGATATAAACGATGAACAGGCCGATCAGGGTGCCGAGCAGCAGGATGGGCGAATAATCCAGTTGGGCGAAGGCCGAGCGCGCCACCATCTTGCGGATGTCGGCCGAGATGCGGATAGGGCCGCAGCGACACCGACCGGTTGGTGAGGCCCAGCCAGATCGGACCTTGCCCCTTCATCACCCTGGCCAGCGCGCAATCATCGATGATGTTGTGCCGGATGGCGTCCAGCCCGCCTGCGGCTTCCAGGCGCTTTGCCCCGCGCCAGCATGCAGCCGCCGGCCGCGGCCGCGACTTTGCTTTTGGGATCGTTCACCGCGCCGAACGGAAACAGCATGTCGAAAAAAAAGACGAAGGCGGGGATCAGGAAATGTTCGGACGGTGACCGGCATTGGAGCCGCGCCATCAACGAGACCAGCGCCTTCTTTCCGTCCGCCGCGCGCGCCACCAATTGCCTGAGTATTGTCGGGGCTGTGGGCGATGTCGGCGTCGGTGAACCAGAAGAATTCCGGCTGGGCCGCTTCCGCCACGCCCTGGCGCATCGCCCAGAGCTTGCCGGTCCAATCCGGCGGCCGGGCGCCGCCCGCGAGCACCGTCAGGCGGGGATCCCCCAGACCGCGGGCGATCTCCGAGGTCCGGTCCTCGGATTGATCGTCCACCAGGATGACGCGGAATTCGCCGGGATAATCCTGCGCCAGAAGACCGGCAAGGCTGCGCGCGATCACGTCTTCTTCATTGCGCGCCGGGACCACCGCGGCCACAGAAGGCCAATGTTCCGGTTGAGCGACGGGAAACGTATCGCGCTCGCGCAACAGCCAGAAGAAGCGACGGCCGACAAAGAGGTAGAGCCAGATCAAAAGCGGCAGATAGCCGAACAGAATGCTCGCGATCATTCAAAGATATCCGTGTGTCCTGAACCAGGCATGGGCGTCCTTCAAGCCCTCGCGATAGGGACGGGCGGCATAGCCCAATTCGCGCGTTGCCTTGGCGGAGGAGAAATACATCAGATAGCGCGACATGCGCAGCGCATCAGCGGTGAGGAACGGCTCCTTGCCGGTGACGCGCGCCGCCGCCTCCGCGGCGAAGGCCAGCGGAAAGAGCGGCGCCAGCGGCAGCCTGATCCGGGGAGGCTTGCGTCCGGCCAGGGCGGCAATGTCGGCCAGCATCTGCGCCAAGCCGACATCCTCGCCGCCCAGGATGTAATTCTCACCGATCCGGCCCCGCTCCAGCGCCAGGAAATGGCCTTCCGCCACGTCGTCCACATGCACCAGATTGAGTCCGGTATCGACGAACGCCGGCATTCCGCCCCGCGCCGCTTCGACGATGATGCGGCCGGTCGGCGTGGGCTTGATGTCGCGGGGACCGACGGGCGTAGACGGCGCCACGATCACGGCGGGAAGCTTTTCCTCGGCGATCATGCGCTCGACCTCGCGCTCGGCCAGCAATTTGCTTTTCTTGTAGACGCCGATGGCGCTTTCTTCGGTATGGCGCGAGGTCTCGTCCACCGCTTCGCCCTTGCCCGGCTTCAGGGCGGCGACCGACGACGTATAGACCACCCGCTCCACGCCCGCTTCCAGCGCGGCCCGCATGGTGGCCTTGGCCCCTTCAAGATTGTTGCGGGCGATCTCGCGCGGATCGCGCGCCCATAGCCGGTAATCGGCCGCGACATGGAACAGATGGCGCGCGCCTTGAAGCGCCGCCCGCATGGCGCCGACATCGCGCATGTCGCCCGTGACGACATCCACTTTCAGGTCCGCGATATTGGCGTGGGACGCGGTGGGGCGCATCAGCACGCGCACTTTGAATCCACGTTCCAGCGCTTTGCGCGCCACCGCCGCGCCGACGAACCCCGATGCGCCGGTGACAAGGACGGTGTCGCTCATGGCGGTGCCGCGCGGCCGCGCAACGCGGCTCGGCCCTCCGTGCTCTGCCAGTAAAGGAGCGAGGGAATGCCGATCACGATTTCCCTGGCGCGCTTGAGCAACGACACTGCCAACCCCATTTCCGCCGGAAGCCCGAACAGGGGCGCCAGCAGGGCGTAACCAGCTTCCTGCACGCCCAGCGCCGCCGGCACGAATGCCGCGATGGAGCGCAGGGTACATAATAGGGCTTCCAGCGCCAGCGCGTCGGCAAGGTTGATGTTGCCGCCGATCAAGCGGAAGGCGATGAACGTCCCCCCGCCCGACCCGATCCAGGCCGCCAGATGCAGGGCCGATGACGCCGCCAGCCGTCCTGGCGCGTCATAAAGCGCGTGGATCGCTTCGCGAAAACTGGGGCCGCTCTTGATCTCACCGAAAAAGCGCGCGGCGATGCGTTCCGCGAAGTCGGCGCCCTTCTTCTGCAGCAGGATCAGGGCGGCGATGCCCGGCACGGCCAGAAGCAGCGTCGTCACCATCGCCTCGATCAAAGGGCCGGTGGTGGCCAGATGACGGAAATGCGCCAGGCCCAGAAGGATTCCGAACGCCAGGAACGCCACCTGCGCCATCGCTTCGGTGGTGGCGTCCGCCACGACCGAGGCCGCGGCATAGCCGGCGCTCATGCCATGAAGCACCATCAGCCTGGCCGCTGCCACCATGCCGCCCACCGGCGAGAAAGGCGAAATCTCGGCGATGGAATCGCGCACCAGCCGGGCGAGATAGAAATCCTTCACACCGCGGCGCTGGTCTTGTGGCAGAAGAAATATCCAGGCCGCCGCCAGCACCACGAAAACCACCAGCGCATAGAGGCAAAGAAGGGCCAGGCCGCCGAACCCGGCGCGCGCCACCGCGGCGATCACCGCGTCAAAGCCGATCGCCCAGACCAGCCAGATTGCCGCGACAAGACCGGCGGCAAGCGCGATGGCAACACCCCACTTCATTTTTAGCTAGGCCGGAAGAGGGCGGGCGCGGAAGCTCCAGAGACGCAGCGCCGACAGCGCGGCATCCGCCAGTTGCGGCAGGAAACTGGGGCGCAGCAATTCATGGTCGAAGGCATCCATGCGGCGGCGATTCTCGGAATAGCAATCCTCCAGGAAGCGGCGGAAGGTGAAGCCGTCCAGGAAAACCGAAGCCTGGGTGGCGGCGAATTCCTTGCCGTCGTTCAAATCCTTGCCGCGTTTGGCGGTGCCGATCATGCGGCCGAGCGCGCGCATGTAATAATAGAACGAGACGAAGGGCAGCGCCAACCGCGCGAGCGAACCCCCGCTGCGCCTGGGCATAGGCCATCCAGTTGACGAAGAAGACGATGTGGCGCGTCTCCTCATACATCAGGGTCTCGAAGATCTGGAACATCTCCTTGGGCAGGAACTGGGACTGCATGGCGATCTTGAACACGCCGAAGCCCAGGAAGGAATCCATGCATTCGCCGAAGCCGAAATCCCTGAAGCGGGTTTCGACATTGTCGGTCACGTCCTCCAGCGGCCGCTCGGCCGCGTCGATGCCGTATTTCGTCGATCATCACCCGGATCAGCTTGGCGTGGCGCGCTTCCTCGAAGCCCTGGAGCGCGATGGCCTCCTTCAAGACCGGATCGGTGACGGTCTCGGTGAAAGCGGCGACGATCGCCCCTGCGCGGCGCTCGGTATAGAAGACCTCTTCCCAGAACGGCACCGATTTGAGGCGCTTGAGCGCCGCCTCGTCCAGCTCCGGCCAGGGCAGCGTGTCGGGATCGATACTCGGTATAGGTGTCGTGGAAATGGCGGCAGAAAGTATCGCGATGTTCCGGCGATCCTATTTTCATGCCTTTCTTCTTCTTTCCGAGGAATTTCAGCGCCGCCATGATCCGAAGGGCTTGGCGCGCCATGAAGGGAACGAAGCGCGGCCGCTTGAGGCGATTGTCGTAAGGCTTCAGGCGGCGATCATTTTCGGACAAGGCAGATGGCGACCAGCTCGCCCACGTCGATGTCGGCGCCCAGCTGCTCCGCGCCAGTCATGGTGAAGTTATTGTCCTGCTGGCCGTGGCTCATGTCGCCGGCGATGCCGATGCGCTCCCAGATCAGGAAGACCCACACCGCCAGCACTTTGAGTTCGAACCAGGGACGCCGCCACCACGCCATGTTGCGCCGGTGCCAAGCCATCCAGTTGACGAAGAACAGAATGTGGCGCGCTTCCTCATTCACCACCGGATCGAAAGTCTGGACCAGTTCGGGCGGGAAATAGCCGGTATCCTTGGCCGCCTTGAACAAGCCGAAGGCAAAAAAGGAATCGATGCATTCCGAATAGCCGGTGACCATGAAGGCCCATTCCGGATCCTTCGGCACCGGATAGACCGGCTCGGGCGCCAGCTCGATGCCATAGGCTTCCACCAGATTGGCCAGCACATGGCGGTGGCGGCGCTCTTCGAAGCCGTTGAGGTTGACCGCCTTGTTGAGCAGCGGATCGGCGATGGTGTCGGCATAGGTGCAGACATTGAGGCCGGCGCGGTTCTCGGTCTGGACCGCGATGTCCCAGATCGGCAGCGAGGTGATGCGCTTCTCGGCTTCCTCGCCCAGGCGCGGCCAGTCCAGCACCTTGGGACGATAGGGATCGATGGGTATCCAGCAGCGTCTTGCAGAAGAGCTGCTTGTGCGCGTCCG
The DNA here is from genome assembly GCA_963766265.1 of uncultured Alphaproteobacteria bacterium. Classification (GTDB taxonomy): domain Bacteria; phylum Pseudomonadota; class Alphaproteobacteria; order Micropepsales; family Micropepsaceae; genus Rhizomicrobium. The sequence goes on along the minus strand of CAVXYX010000004.1, from coordinate 281,579 downwards.
AGCCGAAGCGGATGGGACCATCGGCGGGCCAGACTGCCCGTGTCGCGCGTCAGATCGGGCGGAATGGCGAATGCCGGACTGCTCATCGAATCTCTTTCCAAGGCATTGAATTTCCTTGCGGCCAGCCCACCGCGCGGCTTGCCCTATTGTACCCAAAAGTCGCAAAAGCCGCCAAGGCGAATGTTGCCGCGCCGCGATCAAGGCGGCCATTCCGGGATCGGTCAGGGCCGCGCAATTCCTCGGCATAGGCATAATCCGCGCGCACTTCCCGGATAGGGCCCGGTGGCGGGATGAAGATAAATTTCGCTCAAGTCCGTCGGGCAGATGTTCCATCAGCCCCTTCAGCCGCGGTTCCCGTCATGCGCGCCCGACCAGGCCAGGCCGAACACCTGGTCGGGTGCGTTGACGCCGGCTTCGGCGAATTGGCGGCGCAAGCGGCGCGCGAAGGGCGTGGTCAGGAACACAGTGCTTGACGGCCTATGCGGCTCGATCTGCGCCAATGCAGCCTGCGGCTCCAAGCGGCACGCGCGCGCCCGTGGCCCCGTGCGCGGCCGCGAATTTCACCATCAGCGCGGCGATGGTGGGATGCAGATGAAAATGCTTGTGCGCGTTGACGTGGTCGAGCTTGAGGCCCGTGGCGGCAAAGGCCTCGAACTGCGCCTCGATCTCGGCGGCAAGTTGCGCCCTCACCTTGGCACGGAAGAACATCGCCGCGCCTGCCCGCGCCATGTCGTTGCGGAAATCGCCCTGCCCATCCACCAGATCGGGCACCAGCCGCGCCGGCAGGATCGGCTTTCCGTCCACCAGCACCAGATGAAGCCCGACCCTGAGTTTGGTGAGATCGCGGGCCCGCGCCACCGCATCAGCGGCGGCCGCGCCCGACACCATCAGGCTGGCGGCGGTGAGCACGCCGTCCTTGTGCGCGCGCGCCACCGCCTGGTTGACTTCGACGGCGGCGCCGAAATCGTCCGCCGTGACGATCAGATTCCGCAACGTCAGGAAACGATCATGTCTTCCCGGTTCCGGAGGAACTGGAAGAACTCCACGCCTTCGCGCAAGCGGCGCACCAGCATGTGGCGCGAGGTGAGCATCTCGCCCACGATCTCGGCGATCTTGGACGGGCGGAAATAGAATTTCTTGTAGAACTCCTCGACCGACTCGAAAATCTCGGTGTGGCCGAGATGCGGATAATTGAGCGGCGCGATCTGGGTGCCGTCGTCGGTCAGAAGATCGACATCCGACGCGAACCAGCCATTTTCCTTGGCCTGCTTGTAGAGGAAGGTGCCCGGATAGGGCGCGGCCAGCGACACCTGCAAGGTGCGCGGATTGACTTCCTTGGCGAAGGCCAGGGTTTCCTGGATGGTTTCGCGGGTCTCGCCCGGCAGGCCCAGGATGAAGGTGCCGTGCACGATGATGCCCAGATCGTGGCAATCCTTGGAGAAGCGCTTGGCGACTTCGACCAGCAGGCCCTTCTTGATGTTGTGCAGGATCTTCTGGTTGCCGGATTCATAGCCGACCAGCAGAAGACGCAAGCCATTGGCCTTCATCACTTCCAGGGTCTTGCGCGGCACATTGGCCTTGGCGTTGCAGGACCAAGTGACGCCCAATGGCCCGAGCGCGCTGGCCAGTTCTTCCACCCGGGCGTGATCGTCGGTCAGGGTGTCGTCGTCGAAGAAGATTTCCCGGATCTGCGGGAAATTCCTCCCGCACATACTTCACTTCCTCGACCACCTTATCGATCGACTTGTAGCGGTATTTGTGGCCGCCGATGGTCTGGGGCCAGAGGCAGAAGGTGCAGCGCGATTTGCAGCCGCGCCCCGTGTACCAGGACATGTAGGGGTGCAGCAGATAGCCGCCGAAATAATTCTCGACCTTGAGCTGCTTGTAGAGCGGCAGCACCGACGGCAGCTTGTCCATGTCCATCAGGATTTCGCGCTCGGGATTGTGGACGATCTTGCCGTCCGCATCGCGATAGGTAAGGCCCTTGATGGTCGACCAGTCCGCGCCGTTCGCCAGTTCCTGGATGGTGAATTCATATTCGTTGCGGCAGACGAAATCGATCGCCGGCGCAGGCTTCCAGGCTCTCTTCCGGCTCGACCGCGACCTTGGCGCCGATGAAGCCGATCTTGGCGGTCGGGATTGAGGGCGCGGACCATGCCCGCGGTGCGCACGTCCGACTTGAAGCTGGGCGTGGAGGTATGGATGACGATCAGCTCATGCGCCTTCACATCCTCCTCGATGTCCTTGAAGGACAGCCGGTGCGGCGGCGCGTCGATCAGGCGCGAACCCGGCACCATCGCCGCGGCCTGGGCCAGCCAGGTGGGAAACCAGAAGCTCTTCACTTCCCGCTTCATCTGATAGCGCGCGCCGGCGCCGCCGTCATAGCCGTCGAAGGACGGCGCCTGGAGGAAAAGCGATTTCATGGGCATGGAAGTAAACCTTCAGGATTGGGACAATGGCGCCGCTGGTCTCGACCGAAAAGCGGCTTCCCCGCCAATGGACCGTTTCGCCGAACTGCGACGTCACGAATACCGCAAAACTCAAAAGGTCGCGCACCGGCAACAGCCAGAACGGACCCGCATATGTGCCGAAAATACCATCAATGCGGCACTTGAGGAACAGCCGCGCCGCCAAGCGTGAGCCCAGGATCACGGCCAGGCTGGCCCAGTGAAAATCCAGCAAAAGCGCGGCAATCAGCGCGATCGGGAACCCGAACGTCACCACGCTGCCCAGATGGCCCAGCGGATTGAGCATGCGGATGGTGCGGGTCCAGCGCAATTCATGGCGGAACAATTCCCGCGCGCTGGCTTCGGTGGCGGTGTGGCCCACGCCCATGCGCGGGGATCGCCAGCGCATAGCCCCTGGCGCGCACGGCGCGGCCGATCTCATAATCGTCGGCGAGATAGTCGGCGAAAGCGCCAGAAGCCGCCGATCTCGTCCAGCACGGCGCGGGTGAGCGCGATGGTCGAACCCATGCAGGGCTCCGCCAGGCCCAGGCTGGTGCCCAGCATCACATTGGGCAGGAATTCATAGGAGGTGCCCATCGCCGACAAGGTGGACCAGAGACGATCTTCGCCGCGCGACCACTTCTCCGGTGTAGAGGCAGGTGACCAGGCCCACGCCCGGCCGCGCCAGCGCATCGGTGACATGGCGCAGCCAGCGCCGCGGAACGATGATGTCGCTGTCCGACAGCACCAGTATCTCGTGCCGTGCGGCGGGCAGCATGTTGATGAGATTGGAAACCTTGGCGTTGGAGCCATACAGCGCGCCATCGGCGACGATGGCGGTGTCGAGATGCGGATAGCGCGCCTGCAGCGCCTCGACCACGGCGATGGCGGGATCGCTTTCGTCATGGACGCCGAACACGATCTGGACCGTCGCCGGGATAATCCTGGGCGAAGAAGCTTTCCAGATTGTCCGACAGCCCGGGCTCGCCCAGATGCAGCGGCTTCAGGATGGTGACAGGCGGATAGGCGGAGCGCGGCGCGAGCTTTCGGCGCGCATGAAGCGGCCGGCGAAAAACGCCGCCGCCAACGCATATGCCGCTCCACAAAGGGCCATACCGTCACAGCAGCCAGCCGGCGGAAGTCAGAAGCATCGCCATCAATCGTCCTGCCCCCTCGCCGACTTGGCGTATCTAATAATGCAGCGGCCCAATGGGAAGAAGGGCCCCGGCGTGACAATTTACGACGGCTGCGTAATATTGGGTGGTTCCATCCTTTGCGCATGCGAATTGGCCCCGCCCGGCCCCATTGGTGCCGATTGCTGGGACCAAAGGCCAAAGGCTGTAATCCTGTTGTAATGAATACCCTCAAGATCCGCGATGTGACTGATTCCCGGCCGGGTGCTGACCGCGCCCATGACCGGAGTTTCCGATCTGCCGTTCCGCCAGGCCGCGTCGCGGCTGGGCGCGCCCTATGTCGCCACCGAGATGGTGGCTTGCGACAGCTTTGCCCGCGGCCGTCCCGATGTGGTGCGCCGCGCGGCGGTGGGCGACGGCCTGCCCTTGATGGTGATTCAGCTGGTGGGGCGCGAAGCGGAATGGATCGCCAAGGGCGCCAGACTGGCCGAACAGGCAGGCGCCGACATCATCGACTTCAACATGGGCTGCCCCGCCAAGGAAGTGACCGGCGCGCTGTCCGGCTCGGCCCTGATGCGCGACGAGGAACTGGCGTCGCGCCTGATCGGCGCAGCGGTCGAAGGCACCACGCCGGCCGGTCACGCTGAAGATGCGGCTGGGCTGGGACGAGCATTGGAAGAATGCGCCCGAGATCGCCGCGCGTGCCGAAGCAGCTGGGCGTGGCAGCCATCACCGTGCATGGCCGCACCCGCCAGCAATTCTATCGCGGCAAGGCCGATTGGCGTGCGGTGGCCGAGGTCAAGCAGGCGGTGAAGATTCCCGTCATCGTCAATGGCGACATCGTCGATCTTGCCAGTCGCCAACGACGGCGCTGGAGCAATCCGGCGCCGACGCCGTGATGATCGGCCGCGGCAGCTATGGCCGGCCCTGGATCGCGGCCAGCCTGGGCAGGCGCGCTGGCCGAAGGCGAGCCGATGCACGGAGCCGGACGCCAAGGCGCGGCTGGACATTCTGCTTCGACCATCTGGCCGCGTCATTGAAATTTTATGGCGATGCGCTGGGCCTGCGCGTCTTTCGCAAACATCTGGGCTGGTATGTCGAAAATGCGCCCTTTGGCACGCCGCGACAAGCCGTGCGCCGTCAAAGCCACACTTTGCCGCATCGAAAGCGCGACCGCGCTGGAAAAAGCGGTTGTCGACATTTTGGTCGGGATACCCCCTTCCAATCGCCGCCGCGACGCTCTATGTAAAACATCTGTAAAGACTAGGGCGCGTTAAGGGATACGTACCCTTGTAGCCAGTTGGGCTTCGGATCCCACCTTTCTGGTAGGAGTGCCGCGACCGGGGGCGGCTTATCGGGCCGGTCGTTTCAAGGGGAATTCATGTTACGCCATCTTTCGGTCATCGCGGCCGTCGCGGCCTTTGTCGCCTGCAGCCCGCCGCAACCGCAGCACCCACCGCCGCAGGTGGGCTTCATGGTCGTGCAAGGAACAACCGGTCCAACTCACCGCCGAACTGCCGGGCCGCACCGATCCCTACCGCCGTGTCGAATGTCGAGCCGCAGGTCACCGGCATCATCCAGGCAGCGCCTCTTCACCGAAGGCAGCGTGGTCAAGGCCGGCCAGCCGCTCTATCAGATCGATCCCAGCGCCCTATCAGGCGGCCTGGACAGGCCGCGGCCACCTCGCCCAGGCGCCAATCTCGTCAATGCCAGGCGCGACTATGCCGCTATCAGTCGCTGAAGGCCAGACGCGATCTCGCAGCAGGACAATCGATACCCAGACGCGCTGGTGGGCTCTGACGAAGGCATCGTCAAATCCGATCTGCCAATGTCGAAACGGCGCAGATCAATCTCGACTACACCAAATGATCGCGCCGATCACCGGCCGCATCGGCGCATCCACCGTCACGCCGGGCGCGCTGGTCACCGCCAACCAGAGCACGCCGCTGGCGACGATCTCGACGCTCGATCCGATCTATGTCGATATCAACCAGTCCAGCGTCCGAGCTTCTGGCGCTGGAACGCAGGCGCGAAAGGCCAGGTCGACCGCGACGCGCCGCTGGCCGCGAAAGTCACGCTTGACGCTGGACGACGGCAGCGATCTATCCGCCGAAGGGCAAGCTGCAATTCACCGACGTGACGGTGAACCAGACCACCGGCACGGTGCTGCTGCGCGCCATCTTCCCCAATCCCGACGGCCTCCTGCTTCCGGGCCTTTATGTGCGCGCCACCATCAATGAAGGCGTCGATCCGCACGGCATCCTGGTGCCGCAGCTGGCGGTCGGCCGCACGCCCAAGGGCGAACCCACCGTGCTGATGGTGGACGATCAGAACATGGCGCGCCTGAAGCTGATCAAGACCGGCCGCATGGTCGGCGGCGACTGGCAGGTGCTGGATGGCCTGAAAGCCGGCGACAAGGTGATCGTGCAGGGCCTGTGCAGGAATCACCGTTGTTCAGCCCGACATGAAAGTCACGCCGATCGCCGGTGACAGACCGCCAACCCGCCGCCCGTCCGGCGCGAAATAAGGAGCGCCCCATGGCGTTATCGCGCTTCTTCATCGATCGTCCGGTCTTCGCCTGGGTCATCGCGATCGTCATCATGCTGGCGGGCGCGATCTCGGCCTTCAGCCTGCCGGTCGAGCAATATCCCACCATCGCGCCGCCGGCGGTGGTGGTGAACGCCATCTATCCCGGCGCCGACGCCGCGACGGTGCAGAATTCCGTCACCCAGGTGATCGAGCAGCAGCTCACCGGCATCGACAATCTTCTCTATTTCTCTCCTCGTCCAATGCCGACGGCTCGGTGCCGATCACCGCCACCTTCGCGCCGGGCACCAATCCCGACATCGCCCAGGTGCAGGTGCAGAACAAGGTGCAGCAGGCGGTGGCGCAATTGCCCAGCCAGGTGCAGCAGCTGGGCGTGACGGTCGCCAAGGCGCAGACCAATTTCCTTCTGATCGTCGCGATGTATCGACACGACGCATCGCTACACCAATATGGACGTCTCCGACTTCATGATCTCCAAGCTGCAGGACCCGCTGTCGCGCGTGCCCGGGCGTGGGCAATATCCTGGGTTTCGGCGCGCCTTATGCGATGCGCATCTGGCTCGATCCCTACAAGCTGCACAATTTCGCGCTTGCAGCCCTCCGACGTGCGCGCCGCCATCCAGGCGCAGAATGTCCAGGTCTCGGCCGGCTCGATCGGCGCCCAGCCCTCCGTTCCCGGCCAGGCGCTCAACGCCACCGTCACCGCGCAGTCCGCAACTCCAGACGCCGGAGCAATTCCGCAACATCATCCTCAAGACCTCGCCCGACGGCGCGGTGGTGCATCTGTCGGACGTGGCGCGGGTCGAACTGGGCGGCGACAATTACGCCATCATCAGCGAGATGAACGGCTATCCCGCCGCCGGCATCGCCATCCTGCCCGCGCCGGGCGCCAACGCGCTCGAAGCTGGTGGATGAGGTCAAGCGCCGGGCGCTGGCGCTGCAGCCGCAATTTCCCGCCGGGCATGCAGATCGCCTTCCCGTTGGACAATACCGAGTTCATCCGGCATCTCCATCCGCGACGTGGTCAAGACCCTGGTCGAAGCGATCGCCCTGGTGATCCTGGTGATGTACCTCTTCCTGCAGAATTGGCGCACCACCCTGGTGCCCGCGGTGGCGGTGCCGGTGGTGCTGCTGGGCACGTTCGGCGTGCTGGCGGCCACCGGCTATACGATCAACACCCTGACCCTGTTCGCGCTGGTGCTGGTGATCGGCCTTCTGGTCGACGACGCCATCGTGGTGGTGGAGAATGTCGAGCGCATCATGCGCGAGGAAGGCCTGCCGCCGCGCGAGGCCACCTTGCGCTCGATGAAGGAAATCACCGGCGCCCTGATCGGCATCGGCCTGGTGTTGACGGCGGTGTTCCTGCCCATGGCGTTCTTCGGCGGCTCGACCGGGGCGATCTATCGCCAATTCTCCGTCACCATCGTCTCGGCGATGCTGCTGTCGATCATGTGCGCGCTGGTGCTGACGCCGGCGCTTTGCGCCACCCTGCTCAAGCCCATCGAGAAGGGCGGTCACGCCACATGCCGGCGGCTGGCTGGGCCGTTTCTTCGACTGGTTCAACAACTATCTTCGAGCGATTCCGCACCTGGTACCGCGGCGTGCTGGACAGGGTCCTGGACCGCACCAAGCCCACGATGCTGGTCTATGGCGTGATCGTCATCGCGCTGGCGTTCCTGCTCGTACCGCCTGCCCACCGGCTTTCTGCCGGACGAGGATCAGGGCTTCCTCATCAATTTCATCAACTCTGCCGCCCGGAACCGAGCCAGACCAAGACCATGGCGTGTCGCCCACCAGGCTGGCGAACTATTACACTCACGGACGAAAAGAAGAATGTGGATGTGCGTCTTCACCGTCGCCGGCTTCAATCCCTTCGTGGGAGTCGGCCAGAATGCCGGCGTCGCCTTCGTCAACTTGGCGGACTGGGACAAGCGTCCCGGCGCCCAGAACAGCGCCACGGCGATCGCGCGCCGCGCCTTCTTCAATTTCTTGCGCATTCCCGACGCCCAGATTTTCCCGCGTGGTGCCGCCCGTCGGTGCCGGAACTTGGATTTTCGACCGGCTTCGATCTGGAAATGGAAGATCGCGGCGATCTTGGCCATGCCGGCCTGATGCAGGCGCGCAATCAGCTTCTGGGCATGGCGGCGCGGATCCGGTGCTGGCGCAGGTCCGGCCCGCCAGCCTGGACGACGCACAGCAACTCCACATCGAGATCGACCAGGAGAAGGCCAACGCGCTGGGCGTCGCCACCGCCGACATCAACAGCACCTTGTCGGCGGCCTGGGGCGGCCAGTTCGTCAACAATTTCATCGACCGCGACCGCGTCAAGCGCGTCTATATGCAGGGCGACGCGCAATACCGCATGACGCCGGACGATCTGAACCGCTGGTATGTGCGCACCTCGACCGGCGCCATGGCGCCGTTCTCGTCCTTCGCGCGGGCGAGCTGGGCCGTCGGGTCCGACCACGCTCACCCGCTATAACGGCCTGCCCTCGATCGAAATCCAGGGCCAGGGCGCGCCGGGCATCAGCTCCGGCACCGCGCTCGCCGAAATGGACAAGCTGTTCAAGCAACTGCCGCAAGGCATCGGCTATGAGACCACCGGCCTTTCCTACCAGGAACAGCAATCGGGCGCGCAGGCGCCGGCGCTCTATGCCCTGTCGATCCTGATCATCTATCTCTGCCTGGCGGCGCTCTATGAAAGCTGGGCGATCCCGCTGTCGGTGATGCTGGTCATCCCCCTGGGCGTGATCGGCGCGGTGGCGGCGGCGAGCGCTGCGCGGCCTGTTCAACGACATCTATTTCCAGGTCGGCATGCTGGCCACCATCGGCCTTTCCGCCAAGAACGCCATCCTGATCGTGGAGTTCGCGGTGGATGATGAAAAGCAGGGCATGACGGCGCGCGCGACGCGGCGATGGAAGCGGCGCGGATCAGGCTGCGGCCCATCCTGATGACCTCGATCGCCTTCATTGCCGGCGTCTCTCCGCTGGCGGTGGCGACGGGCGCGGGCGCGGGCAGCCAGAACGATATCGGCACCGGCGTGATCGGCGGCATGCTGACCGCCACGGTGCTGGCGATCTTCTTCGTTCCGGTCTTCTTCCAGATGGTCAACCGCGGCCTGCAGCACCACGAATAGAGACCGGGTCAGCGGTTCCGGGCGCCGAACTGGCGGAGCTCGCCCTTGAGCGCCGCCACCGGACGGCTCAGGTCCTTCTCCAGCGCGCCGTGATGGGCGCGCCAGATCGGCACGGCGCGGGCAAGAAGCTTCCGGCCGCTGGGCGTGAGCTCGATCAGCCGCGCACGCGCATCCTTGGGATCGGCCGTAATCCTGATCAACTTACGCCGTAACAGAGGTTTCAGGGCGGCGGTGAGCGTGGTGCGGTCCATCGCCAGGAACGTCGCCACCAAACCCATCGGTGCGGGCGTCGGGGCGGTTGAGCGACATCAGAAGCGAGAATTGGCCATTGGTAAGGTTGAGCGGCCGGAAGGCCTCGTCGAAGTGGCGGGCAAGTGCGCGGGCGGCCCGCTGCACATGCATGCAAAGACAGGCGTCGCGCACTTCCAAGGTGGTGGCGAGAGGCACCGTCGTTACGTCTGGCGTCATAAAAGCATAAAGGTTGACATCAACATACTTGTCAAGTTTGATCCCGCCTCCAGGAGGTGCCCCATGCAACATCCCGTCGTGTCCCGCGAAGAATGGCTCGCGGCCCGCAAGGCGCTGCTGGCGCAGGAAAAAGAAGAAACCCATCTGCGCGACAAGGTACGCGCGGCCCGCGCAGGCGTTGCCCTGGGTCAAGCTCGACAAGGACTATGTCTTCGACACGCCGGACGGGCCCAAGGCACCTATCCGACCTGTTCGACGGACGCAGCCAGCTCATCGTCTATCATTTCATGCTGGGACCGGGCTGGAAGGCGGGCTGCCCGGGCTGTTCCTTCCTCTCCGACCATATCGACGGCGCGCTGCCGCATCTCAACCATCATGACGTGACCTGGTTGGCAGTGTCGCGCGCGCCCATGAATGAGATCGCGGCCTACAAGAAGCGCATGGGCTGGAAATTCCCCTGGGTGTCGTCCAACGGCAACGCCTTCAACCACGACTTCCATGTCTCGTTCAGCAAGGAAGAGTTGGCCACGGGCGAGGTCGATTACAATTTCCGCAAGACGCTCGCCGCCAACGCCAATGACGAGCTGCCGGGCTCTCAGCGCCTTCTACAAGAACGACCAGGGCGAAATCTTCCACACCTATTCCAGCTATGCCCGCGGTCCGGAAGAATTGATCGGTACCTTGATGATCCTGGATCGGGCGCCTTTGGGCCGCAACGAAAGCAGCACCATGAATTTCGTGCGCCGCCATGACGAATATGATCAATCCATCAAAGCAGCCGAATAGAGGAACCGCACATGCCCAACTCCTTCTTCTGGTACGACGTGATGACCACCGACACCAAGGCGGCGCAGAAATTCTATTGCGACGTGGTGGGATGGACGGCGCAGGATACCGGCCCCGAAGGCAACGGCTATATTCTGTTCAACGCCCAAGGCCAGGGCGTCGCCGGATTGATGAACATCCCGGAAGAGGCCGCCAAGCATGGCGCGCGTCCCGCCTGGATGGGCTATATCGCGGTGGACGATGTGGATGAAGCCGCCAAGCGCGTCACGCAGGAAGGCGGCAAGGTGATGCGCGAGCCCATGGACGTTCCCGGCATCATCCGCTTCGCCGTGGTCGCCGATCCGCAAGGCGCGGCCTTTCTGGTCGCCAAGGGCATGCGCCCACAGGACGCGCCGCCGCCCCTGCCCATGGGCACGCAAGGCACCATCGGTTGGCGCGAGCTTTATGCCAACGACTGGAAGGCCGTCTTCCCCTTCTATGAGAAGATGTTCGGCTGGACCAAAGCCGATGCGATCGACATGGGCCCGATGGGCACCTATCAGCTGTTCGCCGCAGGCGCCCAGCCCATCGGCGGCATGATGACCAAGCCGCCGCAAGTTCCCGTTGCGCATTGGGGCTTCTATTTCAACGTGCCGGAAATCGACGCCGGCGCTGCCAGGATCAATGCGGGCGGCGGCAAGATCCTCAACGGCCCGGTCGAGGTGCCGGGTGGCCAATGGGTCGTGAATGCCATGGACCCGCAAGGCGCGGCCTTTTCGGTGGTGGCGCCAAAACGTTAAGCAGCATGGGCCTTGGCCCAGCGCACCACCTCTTCATGGGTGGCGAACCACACGCCCTTCTTGGCTTTGGCGTGGCGAATCAGCTCGTCCAGGATCCAGATGCGGGAACGATAGCCGATGATGTGGGGATGGCAGGTGAGCTGGAAGATGGCGCCATCCTCGTAAGCCGCGTCGAACTCGCGACGGAAAATGTCGAACACGTCGGCAGGCGGGGTATAGGGCCGCTGCGCCTGGAAGCGGTTCATCATGAAATAGACCGCGTCATCCCGCACCCATTCCACCGGCAGCTCGACCACCCCGCTGGGCGCGCCGTCCAGCAGAAGCTCATAGCAATCCTCGTCCGCCATCAGGGAGGAATCGTAAAGCAGCCCCATCTCCTTTTCGATTCTCAAGCGTATGGGGGCTGAAATCCCAGGAGGGCGTGCGCAGGCCCACCGGGCGTTTGCCGGCAATCTTGGCCAACGCATCTGACGACCGCAGCATCAAATCGCGCTCGTCCTCATAGCCGAGGCCGGAATTGAGCTCGTGAATCCAGCCGTGAATTCCGATCTCATGTCCCGCCGCGATCAGGCTTTTTTGCTCCTCGGGATAAAGCAGCGCCGTCACCGCCGGAACATAAAATGACGCCCGCACATCGTGGCGCGCCAGCAGCGCCGCGATGCGCGGCACGCCAACCCGCGCGCCATACTGGCCCCAAGCCATGCGGCCGATGGATTTGCCGCCGTCGCGCAGTTCGTTGGTCTCGTGATCGGAATCGAACGACAGCGCGAATGCGCAGCGCGCGCCATCGGGCCAGGATTTCGGCTTCAGGCTTCGCCCCGCCCGGACCTGATCGACCAACCCCGCGCCAATGCGCTTCCGGCCATTGCCAGGGCTGCAATTCCTTATCCATCACGCCTGTCCTTGAGCGGCACGATCACCGCCAGCGAAAGCAACGCGCCCGCCACGATATAGAGCACGGGCGACAAAGGCGAACCGGTCGTCTTGACCAGCCAGGTGGAAATGAAGGGCCCGAAGCCGCCGAACAAGGCCGTCGCCAGACTGTAGCCGGTGGACATCCACAACAGCCGCGACGCCGGCGGGAAAATCTCGTTCATCGCCGCCGGCGCGCCGCCGGAATAGATCGCCGTCATCAGCGCGAACAGGATCTGCGCCAGGAAGATGGGCGCCATGGTCTGGCTGCGCACGATCAGAAGGAACAGCGGATAGGTCAGAACCGCGAAGCCAGCCGCGCCAGCGATCATCAAGGGCTTGCGTCCTATCCGGTCGGCCAGCCCGCCGAACAGGGGCGTCGCCAGGGCCAGAACGAAAAGGCTGAGCGCATTCGACCACAACGCGGCGGCTGGACCCAGACGCGAGAAATGCGCCGTGAACACCGGCATATAGGTAAGAACGGCATAATAGGCCACGGTCCAGATCACGGTGATGCCGATTGCCTGCGCCGCCAGCACCATGCCCCGCGCCCATCGCGACCGGCGCGCCCTTGTACACTCTTGAAGACGGGCGTTTCCTCGACCCGGCGCCAGGTATAGAGGCCCACCGGCAGGATCAGCGCGCCCAGCAGGAACGGGATGCGCCAGCCGAAATCCGCCATCTGGCTTTTGCCGAGCAGCGAGGTGAACAACGCCGCCACGCCGGAGCCCAGCAGCATTCCGCAGGCGACGCTGGATTGCTGCAAGCTGGAAAAGAAGCCGCGGCGTCCCGCCGGCGCCCATTCATAGATGAAGGTGGTGGCGCTGGCCCATTCGCCGCCCGCGGAGAAACCCTGGACCAGGCGGCAGAGCAGCAACAGCCATGGCGCCAGCACGCCGATGGAAGCGCGCGACGGCACCAAGCCGATGCCTGCGGTGCCCAGCGCCATCAGGAAGATGGTGAGCAGCAGCGCGCTCTTTCTGCCTTTGGTGTCGCCCAACCGGCCGATCAGGATTCCGCCCAGCGGACGGACGACGAAACCCAGGCCGAAAGTGGCGAAAACCGCAAGCAGGCCCGCGAGCGGATCGCTGGACGGAAAAAATTTCTCGGCGATGTACGGCGCCATGATAGGCGTAAATGACGAAGTCGTACCATTCCAGCAGATTGCCCGCGGCGGCAGCGAGGATGGAGCGCCACAGGCGCGGCGCTCCCATGTCCCCAGATGTGCCCCCGTGCATGCGGCCCTTGCCCCCTTTGAACGGCAAACCTATCGGGCCGGAAAATCTTTCGCCAGCCCGCGTCAACACCGGATCTAAGCGCCCCCGGCCCGCTAGCCCAAGGGCGCGACGTTGTTGGAAATCCAGTCCGTGAAAGCCTTGGGCTCTTCAAAAGGCGGGTTGTGGGCGGAGTTCTCAAACCAAACGAAGGTCTTTCGCGGCGCCGTGACGTCTTCGAAGAAATGATGGGCCACCGAGGCCTCGGACTGGTGATCATAGCGACCGGACAAAAGGAATATCGGAACGGAGAATTCGCGTGGCCGATCGTCGATGACGAAGTGCGCGAATTCGGTTTGAACCATTTGGTTCGAGTACGCGGCGCTGGATTGAAATGCGACCAGGCCGCGCCAATTGGCCTCTCGCTGGCCAAGGCATTGGGCAATCAGTTTCATGTAGTTCATATCACCGTGAAACGATCCGCCGAAAACCTGTAGCCAATCGCGGGGCGTGAATATCGACCCCGATGCGCGGGGCGGAGGCCCCAGCCGTTCCAGCTCGGTTACGGCCTTGTCGATATGGCGCGCCTTCGCTTCGCGGAGCACGAATGCATATGAACGTTTCTCGCTTTCCGGCACGTTCGCAACTTGGCTGACCCCGACATAAGCGTAGGGTTTTTGCGGATTCTCCTCGGCGTAGAGGATGCCCGGGACCGTACCCCAGGAATGGGCGAGGATTCCTACCCGATCTCGGCCGAAGCGGGCGCGCAGACGATCAACGACGACGCCGAGATCGTCCACATACTGCCGGATCGTCAGGTGGGTAGGAGTCGGCAAGCTCCGATCGAAGCTTTGGCCGGCGTAGCGCTGGTCCCAGGAGACCATGACGAAGTGATCCTCGAGTGCCGCGTCGAAGCGTCGAAGCGGCGCTGTCTCGCTGGTGCCTGGGCCCCCATGTACGAAGAGCAGGACCGGATTGGCGCGATCGCGGCCCCGGATGATCACCGACTGGTCCATGCCGTTGATCGGCCATCGCTCGACGACCGCAATATGGGCCAGGCGGCCAACCCAATCAGCAGCACAATGAACGCCAGGAGCGCCAGCAGGGTCCGGCCGATTACGCGTCCAACCATGATAGGGCCCGATCCGCTCAGTATGCTTTCCCAGGCTTGCTTGATACTGCCTGGAACGCTGAAAACAGGACAATTAGGCTTTGGCCTCGAATTCCCGGAAGATAGCGGTCATTTCTTTGGGCATGGCCGCCTCGGCGCCATAGCCGAAGGTTCCCTTGTCATGCATCTCGTGCGCTGCGCGCATGAAAGCGCCCAGCGCCGCGCGCGCCAGCGAGCTGCCGACGCTGATCCGCTTGACGCCGATTGCGGACAATTCGTCCAGGCTGAGCTGCACGCCGGAAAGCCCCATCACCACATTCATGGGACAAGTGAGCGCGCCCACCAGACGCGCGATGTCCTCGCGTGCGCGCAGGCCCGGCGCATAGAGCACATCGGCGCCCGCCTTCTCGAAGGCCTGGAGACGCTTGATGGTGTCGTCCAGATCGGGCCGGCCATGGAGATAATTCTCCGCCCGCGCCGTCAGCGTGAATTTGTAAGGCAAGGACTTCGCGGCGGCCACGGCCGCCTCCACCCGCTCGACCGCAAGGCCCATGTCATAGATGGGCGCATCGGGGTTGCCGCTGGAATCCTCGATCGAACCGCCGACGATGCCGGTCGCTGATGTGAGCCTGATGGTCTCCGCCACGATTTCCGGAGAATCGCCGAAACCATTCTCCAGATCCGCGCTCACCGGCAGATCGGTGGCCGAAGCGAGGTCGGCGGCATTGGCGAAGGTCTGTTCCCTGGTGAGAGTGTTGTCGCGCTGGCCGATGGAAAAGGCATAGCCCATGCTGGTGGTGGCTAGCGCCTTGAACCCCAGATGCGCCAGAAGGCGCGCGCTGCCGCGGTCCCAGGGATTGGGAATGATGAAGGCTTTGGGGCCGTGATGCAGCGCGTAAAAAGCGTCCGCCTTTGCCTTCAGGTCTGACATGTTGGTTACCTTTCCGTGGAAGCGAAAAGTATAGCGCGGAACGCTATGCACGGGGTTCCGGGCCCCTATGCGGCCCAGTCGATTTGTGTGGTAAAGACCCGACCAATGACGCACGCCGCTCACAAATCTTCGCCGTCGCGCCGATGATGGACTGGACCGACACGCCATTGCCGCGTGCTGCACCGCGCTGCTGACGCGCCGCACCCTGCTCTACACCGAAATGGTGACGGCGGACGCGATCCTGCACGGCGACCGCGACGCGGCTGCTGGGTTTCGACGGCTTGCGAACATCCCGTGGCGCTGCAATTGGGCGGCTCGGAGCCGGCGGCGCTGGCCGAGGCCGCGCGCATCGCCGAAGATTTCGGCTATGACGAAGTCAATCTCAATGTCGGCTGTCCCGTCCGACCGGGTGCAATCGGGCCGCTTCGGCGCCTGCCTGATGAAGGAGCCGGAGCTGGTCGCCGATTGCGTGGCGGCCATGCGCAAAGCGGTCGCCCGTGCCCGTCACCGTCAAATGCCGCATCGGCGTGGACGACCAGGACCCGGAAGCGGCGCTGCGCGCCTTGATCGCGCGTGCGGCGGAGGCGGGCGTGACCCGCTTCGCCGTGCATGCGCGCAAGGCCTGGCTCGCAAGGCCTCTCGCCCAAGGAAAATCGCGAAGTGCCGCCGCTGAATTACGATCTGGTCTATCGCGTCAAACGCGAGAATCCGGCCCTTGACCATCATCATCAATGGCGGCATCCGCACTCTGGACGAAGCGGAAAGCCATCTGGCCCATGTCGATGGCGTGATGCTGGGCCGCGCCGCCTACCAGAATCACCGCCCTGCTGGCGGAAATCGATTCCCGCTTCTTTGGCGATGCGCCCCGCGACCTGGATGCGGCGCTGGCGGAATGGTCAGCCTTTATGTCGAACGCAAGCTGAAGGACGGCGTACGCCTGAGCAGCATGACGCGCCACATGCTGGGCCTGTTTCAACGGCCAGCCCGGCGCGCGCGCTTTCCGCCGCCATCTTAGCGAACATGCGGTGCGCGACGGCGCCGGCATCGAAGTGCTGCGCGAGGCGCTGGCGCTTCCTTTCGCCCGAACGCGAAGCCGCCTGATCCGCTTATTTCGCCGCGATCAGGGCATCCAACAGTGCCGGCGCGCTTTGGCACCCGCTCCAGATGCGGATAGCGCAGCCCATCATGATACGGGACCGAGACGGTGCGATAGGCATCGTTCTTCTTGACCAGAAGCGTGACCGGCGTCTGGTTGCCTCTTGGCGCCGGTGATGGCGTCCTTCAAGCCGTCGGCATCATAATCGTCGCCATCCACGGCGATGATCTGGGTGCCCAGCGCGATGCCCGCCTTGAACGCCGGGCCTGCCCCAGGTCACGTCGGTGACATTGCCCTTGTTGTCCAGCACCACGCCCGAGGAATAGGCGAAGCTGTCCCGCTTGCGGCGGCCGTCGCTGGAGGAATCCCGCTCCGACGGCTTGTCGGTATAGACCAGCTGGTAGCCGCCGCGGGTGATGCCGTCCAGCGGCGGCGCGGGATGAAGCCCGATATGGCCGTGGAGGAACCCGGCCCAGTCATAGGGCATCACGGCATTCAGCGCCTTCACCACATCGTCGAAGGTATAAGTGACGGTGACGAAGCTGCCGTCATGGATGCCGAAGAAAGCCTTGGCGAAATCGTCCATGGATTTCTGGCCATTGGTCTTCTGGCGGATCAGGGAATCCGCGTCCAGCCAGGTGAGCAGGCCTTCGCTGTAATAATCCTCGCTGCGCTGATAGGTGCGCCAGGGGATCGGCCGGCGGCTGGCGATGATGGGATCTAGCGTCGTGTCGTTCACGCCGCGCCATTGCCGCCCGGGCGAGGTGCCATAATAAGCGGCGTCATCGGCGAAGGCGTCCAACGCCTGCTGCTTGGTCCAAAGACCCGAGCGCGCCGCCAGCACAAAGCCCCAGAACTGGGTCTGGCCCTCATAGACCCAGAGCAGGCTGCCGCGCATCGGCACATTATAATTGGGTGTCCAAAGATCGGCCGGGCGGCGGAACTTGCCGTTCCAGGAATGGGTATATTCGTGGGCGAGCAGATCGCGCCCGGCGCTGGTCTTGTCCCACTGGGTGAAATATTTCGCGGTGGTGACGTCCTCGCTGGACTGATGGTGCTCCAGCCCCTCGCCGCCCACATGCGCGGACAGGCCCAGCAGGAAGTCATAATGATCGTAATGATGCGAGCCATAGAGCTTGTAGGCCTGCTGCACCAGATTCTTGTGCGCCGCAATTCCTGCGGCGTCACTTTGAGCTGGTCGGGATGATCGGCAACGACGTCCATGTGCACCGGCACCTTGGCGCCGGGATCGAGATCGATCCGCGAGAAATATTTTCCCGCCAACACCGGCGAATCCACCAACGTGTTGAGGCTGGTGGTCTTGAAGCGACCCCCGCCTGCCGGCTCCAGCGCCGTGCCCACGCCCCAGCCTTGCGGCACCTTCAATTCCGCCGAGACCGGAATGCGGCGCGAGAAATAGCCCGCCGGATACAGCACCACCGCGTTCCATTCCAGATTGAGGATCACGTCGGTGGCAACCACCCGGCCTTGGTTGGATTGGGTGGGCGAGAGATATTGGAAATCCGCCGTCACCTCATGTGCGCCATCGGGCACGTTGATGTGGAAGGCAAAGACGTCCACCGGATCGCGCGTCCAGGTGAGCATGGTGCTGCCGGCGTGGAAGGTGAGACCCGCCAGAGGTCGAGCGGACCGCTGGGGGAGTGGTTGCCGGGAAGCCATTGCGGGTAAAGCAGGACCAGGGGCCCGGACTTGGCCACCGGGATCACTTCGTGCACCCGCATGATGCCTTGCGCCGGATTGGTGCCGTCCACCGACAACTGGATCGTGCCGTTCGGGTAAGGAATGTCCAACGGCGCGGGGACCGGCGGCGGCATCGGCGCGGGCTGCGGGCCCGCATAACTGGCCTGATCGGCGTTTTGGGCGCGCGCGCCCATCGCCAAAAGCGAAAGCAAGAACAATTGAAAGCAAACGCCGCATGGACATCCCCGCCTTTATCGCGGACGGGAGCCTATGTCAGATAACGCGCCCTCGCCAAGGGCGCTCAAATCCTTTGATCGTAGGCGCCCACTTCGGGATGCTTGGAGAGGCGTGAATCAATGTCGGCGAACATGGCGCGCATGTTGGCCTCCGAGACCGGGCTTTCCACCACCACAACCAGGGATGGTTTGTTCGACGAAGCCCGCACCAGGCCCCAGGTCCCGTCCGCCAGGGTGACGCGCACGCCATTGACGGTGACGATGCTGGCGATGGACTGGCCTAACAATTTTTCGCCTTTCTCTTTCAGGCTGGAATATTCCTTCGTCAGCGCGTCCACCACCGCATATTTCTTGTCGTCCGGGCATTCGGGCGCCATGGTCGGCGAGCCAAAGGTCTTGGGCAGTCCGTCATAGAGCGCCGACATGCTCTTGCCGCCGGCGCGGTCCAGCATCTCCAGAACCTGGATGCCGGCGACGATGCTGTCGTCATAGCCATGGCCCAAGGGCGGATTGAAGAAAAAGTGGCCGGATTTCTCGAAGCCCGCCAATGCCTTCAATTCGGCGGTGCGCCGCTTGATGTACGAGTGTCCCGTCTTCCAGTAATCGGTCTTGACGCCGCGCTCTTTCAGCACCGGATCGGTGAGATAGAGGCCGGTGGATTTCACATCCACCACGAATTGCGGGTTGGGATATTTGGCAGCGAGATCGCGCGCCAAAAGCACGCCGATCTTGTCGGCGAAAATCTCGCGGCCCTTGTCGTCAACCACGCCGCAGCGGTCGCCGTCGCCGTCAAAACCCAGGCAGATATCCGCGCCCTTCTCCTTCACCGCCGCGCTCATCGCATGCAGCATGTGCAGGTCTTCGGGATTGGGATTGTATTTGGGGAAAGTGTAATCGAGCTCGTCGTCCATGCCGATCACTTCGGCGCCGATGCGCCTGAGCGCTTCGGGAGCGAACACGCCCGCCGTGCCGTTGCCGCAGGCGGCGATCACCTTGATGGGGCGCGAGAGCTTGTGCCCCTTGGTCACGGCCTGAAGATATGTCTCGCGCATGTCGGGCACCGCGACATAGGCGCCGCCCGGACGTTCCTTGCCCAGGCCTTCCAACACGATCTTCTTCAAGACATTGATCTCGTCGGGCCCGAAAGTGAGCGGCCTTTGCGCGCCCATCTTCACCCCGGTCCAGCCATTCTCATTGTGGCTGGCGGTCACCATCGCCACCGCCGAACAATCCAACGCGAATTGCGCGAAATAGGCGACCGGCGACAGCGCCAGCCCGATGTCATGCACCTCGCAGCCCGCGCGCATCAGGCCGATGGTCAGCGCCTGTTTGATGGAGAGCGAATAGGAACGGTAATCATGGCCCGTCACCACCTTGGGCTTGACGCCGATCTGGTGGAAATAGGTGCCCAGCCCGAGACCCAAGGCCTGCATGCCCAGGAGATTGATCTCCTTCCCAAACAGCCAGCGCGCGTCATATTCGCGAAAGCCGTTGGCGGTGACCAAGGGCAGGCTTTCATACTCGGCCGTGTTGGGCCGAAGATCGGAACGGGGTATCGGCATGAATATCTTCAAATAATGCGCGAAGGGTTTTAGCGGCGGCGCATCGCCCTGTCTAATGATGTTTGCCTGTCAGCCGGGCTCGTGCGGCCCCAAACCTCCATCCCGGGTCTCGAAGCGGGGATTGGCGATGTCGTACGTGTCGTAGCCGCAATTGGGACAAGGCTGGATCAAGGCGCCCCGGCTCATCCGGAGCGTCTGGTGGCAACGTTCGCAGCGGTAATCGGCGCTGTCGCGCACCGTCTCGCCCACTTTCTCGCTCATCCTCGCCTCGGGGTTCGAAAATCTCCAAGCGGCAACGCGGTCCCAGGACCTCCGTTCCTCTTGCGCGTGATGTTTCCGCAAATTGAGCGCGAGGAACCTGCATTGCTTCATTTTCGCGCGCGTTGCGCCAATCGCGCCGGCAATTCCGCCGTGATGCGGCGCCGTTCTTCGTCGCTCATTTTGCTCCAGCGTGCGATTTCGTCCAATGTGCGGCCGCAGCCGGAACAGAAGCCGTTGCCGGGCTCGTAGACGCAGATTTTTATGCAAGGCGATTCCATGTCCGGCCAGCCGACCCCGAATAGGTCGCAACTTAAAGACCGAGGTAGCCAAGCGATAGGCATAATAAAGCCCGCGAGCCCAGCCTGCGCCCCCGCTTAACCGGAGCTTAACAGCAGAACCCTAGGCTTTTGCGCGCCGATCCGGGGTGACCGACGAATGGCGAAAGCGCAATTCCACAAGAACCAACGCGTCTATGTGAGACCCGTGGGCACTTGGGCCCTGGTCGAACGGGTAGTGCCGCATTGGGCCAAGGGCCTCGAGGAACCGCTCAGGATTTATTACGACGTCGGATTGGGGCGCGAATTCGCCGCCGAGGAATTGCAGAGCGAAGAGCCGGTGAGCGGCGCCGCGCCAGATGACGGCCAAGCGTGGCGGATCATTCGTGCACGGAACAAGTGGCAACCGGCCGAGGACTGCGCCCGCCATCCTCTGCCTGGCACCTTCCCGGTCGTGGTCACCGGCGACGCCGAATGGGGCGGCTGGCGCGTTCCCGGCGCCGAATATGACCTCAACCCCCAGTTGGTGGAACAGCAGGCCAGGCTGATCGTCAGCGCGCCGCAATTGATGACCTTCGCCAATGCGTTGGTGGAATGGGCGCGCAAATCCGGCGAGGACATGCCCAATGAACTGGCCGAACTGGCCCACAATGCGCAGGACATACTCGCCCATGTGAAGGGCCAGGGCTGACCATTAGCGTTCCGGATTTCAGGTGAAGCGGGTTGCGGATGCCGCTATATAGGCGGCCCATTTATCCGGACATCCGCCCATGCGTACCGAAGAACCCCGCGCCATCCATCTTGCCGACTACAAGGCGCCCGATTTCCAGATCGAGACGGTGCATCTGGATTTCGCGCTGGATCCGCAAGCGACACGGGTGACGGCCAAGCTTGCGATCATACGCAAGACCCTACATGCGCCGCTGGTTCTTCATGGCGAAGAACTGAAGCTCATCTCCGTCACGCTGGATGGGCGCGCGCTGCCCGAGCGCGAATATCATCTCGACGCCAAATCGCTCACCATCCCTTCGGTGCCCGATCGCTTCATCCTGGAGACGGAGTGTCAGATCGCGCCCGCTGCCAACCTGGCGCTTGAGGGCCTCTATCAGTCCGGCGGCATGTTCTGCACCCAATGCGAGCCGGAAGGCTTCCGCCGCATCACCTGGTTCCTGGACCGGCCCGACAATCTTTCCGTCTTCACGGTCCGGATCGAGGCGGCGAAGGAGCAATATCCGGTGCTGCTCTCCAACGGCAATCGCGTCGAACGGGGCGATCTCGGCGACGGCCGGCATTTCGCACTCTGGCACGACCCCTTCCCCAAGCCGTCATACCTGTTCGCCCTGGTGGCGGGCGATC
Source organism: uncultured Alphaproteobacteria bacterium (assembly GCA_963766265.1). Taxonomy (GTDB): domain Bacteria; phylum Pseudomonadota; class Alphaproteobacteria; order Micropepsales; family Micropepsaceae; genus Rhizomicrobium. The sequence goes on along the minus strand of CAVXYX010000004.1, from coordinate 259,628 downwards.
TGGGTTCGATCCATGACCGCTTCACCACCATGTCGGGGCGCGAGATCGCGCTCGCCATCTATGTCGAACATGGCAACGAGGCCAGGGCGCGCTACGCCATGGGCGCGCTGAAGCGGGCGATGACATGGGATGAGCAGGCCTATGGCCGCGAATACGACCTCGACATCTTCATGATCGTGGCGGTCTCGGCCTTCAACATGGGGGCGATGGAGAACAAGGGCCTCAACATCTTCAACGACAAGGTCCTGCTGGCTTCGCCCGAGACCGCCACCGACGACGACTATGCCCGCATCGAAGGCGTGGTGGCTCACGAGTATTTCCACAATTGGACGGGCGACCGCATCACTTGCCGCGACTGGTTCCAGCTGTCGCTGAAGGAAGGCCTCACCGTTTTCCGCGACCAGAGCTTCTCCGGCGACATGCGCAGCCATGCCGTGCAGCGCATCCAGGATGTCCGTGCCTTGCGCGGACGGCAATTCCAGGAGGATGCGGGTCCGCTGGCCCATCCCGTCCAGCCGCAGAGTTATATCGAGATCAACAATTTCTACACGGCGACGGTCTATGAGAAAGGCTCCGAAGTCATCGGCATGCTGAAGACGCTGGTGGGCGCGGACGGCTATCGCAAGGCCACCGACCTTTATTTCGCCCGCCATGACGGCCAGGCCGTCACGGTCGAGGAATGGGTCAAGTGTTTCGAGGATGCCTGCGGCCGCGACCTGACCCAATTCCGTCTCTGGTACCGCCAGGCCGGCACGCCAAAAGTCACGGCCGAAGGCACCTATGACGGGAAGGCGCGCACCTACACGCTGACCCTGTCCCAGAACATGCCCGCCACGCCCGGCCAGCCCGACAAGCAGCCCATGCATGTTCCCGTGCGCCTGGGCCTGGTGGGCGAAAGCGGAAACGCCTTGCCGCTGACCCTGGAGGGCGAGAACCAGACCGGACCCGAGACAAGGGTGGTCGAATTGACCGAGGCGCAACAGCGCTTCGTCTTCGTGGATGTGGCGGAAGCGCCGCTTCTGTCCCTGGGCCGGGGCTTTTCCGCACCCGCCATCTTCAAGACCCAAAGCACGCGGCGCGACCGCGCCGTCCTGATGGGGGCGGACAGCGATGCGTTCAACCGCTGGGAGGCGGGCCAGACCCTGGCGGCCGAGATCATGCTGGAGGGCGGCAGGGCGGACCGCGACTATATTTCCGCGCTGGAAGCGGTCCTGGCCAAGGCCCATGACGATCCCGCCTTGGCCGCCCAGATGCTGATGCCGCCCACGGAAAACGAGATCGCGGCGTTGCGCAGCCCGGCCGATCCCGAAGCCATTCACTCCGCCCGCAACGTCCTGATCCGCGCCGTCGCGGCGGCGCATGGCGACCGGCTGGGCGCGCTCTATGAACATATGCGCGACGATGGCGAGTTCAGTTCCGGTGCCCAGGCGGCGGGGCGCCGCAGCCTGCGCAATGCCTCACTGCGCTATCTCACCGCGGCGGACGACGAAGCCGCGGCGGGGTTGGCGGACACGCATTATCGCACCGCCACCAACATGACCGAGATGATCGCGGGCCTGGCCGCACTTACCCGCATCGAGAGCCCCTTGCGCGAGCGGGCCTTCACCCATTTCCACGACCGCTTCCGCGGCGATCCCCTGGTCCTGGACAAATGGATGGGCCTGCAGGCGGGTTCGCCCTTGCCCGAAACCGCGACCGCGGTGGCGGCGCTGATGAAGCATCCCGCCTTCGACATCAAGAACCCCAACCGGGTGCGGGCGCTGGTCGGCGCCTTCGCCGCCAATCACCTGCGCTTCCATGACCGCTCGGGCAGCGGCTACCGGCTAGTGGGACAAGTGATCCGCACCCTTGATCCCCTTAATCCGCTGGTGGCGGCGCGGCTGGGCGGGGTGTTCGAGACTTGGCGGCGCTACGACGGCGTGCGCCAGACCCTGATGCGAGCGGAGCTGGAAACCATTCTCGCGCAGAAGGGGCTCTCGCCAAATCTGTTTGAGGTCGCGAGCAAGATTCTGGGCTGATTTCAACCTCTCCGCCACGACCAGGCTTCGAGAAATTGAGAGCTGGCGTTTAGGGATTCGCTGGCGCGTCGGGCCGCATCATGCGCCGCCACCACGGGCGTCCGCGCCGCGCGCGCACCCGGTCGGCGATCAGCTTGCGCTCGTCAGGCGTGAGCGAATTGATCACGTCGCGCTGCTGCGCCACCGATTCTTCTTCCAGCGACGCATCGGCGGCACGCACCTGATCCAGCGCGCGGGCAAGATCGCCCGCCACATAGGGGAGCGCGGTGAATACGCGGAATACCTCCTGCCGGGCGGCGCGGGCGGCGCGGCGTTTCTCGCGCAAGGCGTCGCGGTGCTCGGCCAGGATGCCCTGCACCTTCTGGCGTCCGGCATCCGGCAAGGCGCGGGCGATCTGGGCCGGGCGCCATCATGCCGGGACCGCCGGCGAAGCGCTGGCCCACGCGTCCGATCCCCACCAGGATCAGCGCGACCAGCCCCACATTGAGGCAGAGCGACATCACCAACAGGGTTGCCCGGGTACGCGATGACATGTTGGGCGACGACGCCGGATCCGCCATCAGAAATCCTCCTGCACAACACCGGCGGACGAGAGGCTGAAACTGGCCGGCTGCTCCAGCGAAAAAGCGGGCTGCTCGTCCTGGAGGATGGATGGCAAGGTGACGCCGAGGCCCGCGCCCACCAGCAGCGCAAAGGCGAAGGCAGACGCCGGCGCCCACAGCGGCGCGCCCGGCCAGACCGATTCGGAGAATTGGCGTGAGGCCGCACGCAGCGCCGCCCAGGGCCCCTCGGCACGCCCGGCGTTCCAGGCGTCATAGGCCTTAAGCAGCGCCGTCTCGAACCCCGGCGGGGGAACCTCGGCCGGCAGCCGCTTGAGCGCACGGTCCGCGAATCTCCGATCGGAACTGTCGTCGGTCATCGCCCGTCTCCTCCAAAACCCTTCAAGTGCTGAAGCCGCGTCCTCAAGCGTCCGCCGCCCCCGCGCCAGAAGGGATTCCAAGGCTTCAACGGAGAGCCCCATGATCTCCGCCGCTTCGATATTGCCGCATTCCTTAAAATGGCACAGCAGGATGGCAGCTTTCTGCCGTTCCGGAAGGGTTTCGAGCGCTCGGGCGACTTCCTGCCCCATCTGGCTTTCCTCCAGCCGGGCGCCGGGCAGAGCGGCCTCGTCGGCCACCTCGGCCGCCTCTTCCAGGGGCCGGGTGGGGCGGCGGCGGAGCCGGTCGTAGCACTGGTTGAGCATCACCCGGTAAAGCCAAGTCTCGAATTTGGCACCACCTGGGCGCCAGCGTCCGGCATAGGCCCAGAGCCGCAGAAATACCTCCTGCACCGCGTCTTCGGCCTCGGCCCGATTCGTCAGCATGCGTTGCGCCACAGTGAGAAGCTTGGCGCCATGGCGGGCGATCAACCGCGCCGCCGCGTCACGGTCGCCCCGCCCGGCCTTTGCGACATCCTCGGCATCGGGGTCATGCATATGTGCTCGTCACCCTTGAACGAAGCAAGCCAGTCATTCCGGCGCTTGTCGAATCTCTACCCCTCCGCCCTTCGCTGGCCCGAGGGCCAGCTGCGGGCACCTCCCCTACCAGCGCGCTGACGCGCGCGTAGTGGAGGCAGGGCACGACCAAGTTTCGACAGCCGTTGGTGCGTCTTGGTGGAGACTTTCTTCCCCCGCATGGCGAAGGCATTGGCGGGGGAAGATGGCTTCCGAGGGTTTATCCCGAGGAAGACAGATGGGGGTAAGGGGAAACAGAAAAGGGCGGAAACAATGTTTCCGCCCCTTCATGATTGCCGTCAGTGCGGAGCTTAGACCACGCCGCGCTTGTGTTCGCCGACCACGATGCGGCCGGGATTGAAGGCGCGCTTGAAGACCTCGAGCGCCTTGCGGGGCTCGGCGTCGCCGCACATGAACACGTCGAACGCGGCATAGCCTTTCTCCGGCCAAGTGTGGACCGAGATGTGGCTTTCCGCCAGCACCGCCACGCCGGAGATGCCGCCGCCTTCCTCGAAGGTGTGAAGGTGGATGTGCAGCAGCGTCGCTCCCGCCTCCTTCACCGCATCGATCAGAGCGGCTTCGATCCGGTCGCGGTCGTTCAGACCTTCGGCTTCCCAAAGGTCGATGATCAGATGGCTTCCCGCATAGGAGAGGCCATTCTTGGTGATGAAATGATCTTTCTGGTCGTCATTCGAGAGGAACGACGACAGGAACGGGCCTCGCAGTCGCGCGGACGCGAGGCGCCCTTGCTTCTTTGTTCGCCGCCACCAGATTAAGTCGAGCCATTCAAGCACCTACCCGTCTTGGAGTTGACACCTGCGCCTTGGCCTTACGGACTTCCGGACGCGCCTAAAGAAGAAAGCGACGCACGGGGTCACCCGGTCGCCGCTTTGTCCCGCTTTTTTTCTCGCGGGGTCGGCGCGAATATAGGCACGCTTTCCCCCCATGCAAGAAAAATTTTCCCCTCGCGCCAATTTTTTTGCGCCGGCGTGTCACACGCCCATGGCGCCGCGACGCCGCGAGCGCGGTAGACACGCGCGAAAACGCGCCCTATACGGCGCGCACTCTGCCACAAGCTTTAAGGAATGGTTATGGCCAAGCTCACGCAGCGTTAAGGAACGCCTCCACAAAGGTTACGCCCAGACCATGGATGTGACGCGCGTTTTGGCGGACGAAAAGAGCCGCTATCAGCACATCCGCATCTTCGACACCGTCGCCAATGGCCGGGTGATGACGCTGGACGACATCGTCCAGATCACCAGCCGCGACGAAAGCGCCTATGCCGACATGCTCACCCATCTGCCCATGCTCGAGCATGGCAAGGTGGAGCGGGTGATGATCGTGGGCGGCGGCGATCTTTCCATCGCCGACGAGGCGCTCAAGCACCATCCGTCAAGGAAGTGGTGCTGGTGGACATCGACGGGCGGGTGATCGAGCTTTGCAAAAACATTTCGGCGCCATCAACGCCAAGGCGTTCAAGGACAAAAGGCTAACGCTCGAAGTGGCCGATGCGTTCGAATATCTGGGCCGCAAACAATCCAGGAACCGCTTCGATCTGATCATCGCCGACCGTCCCGATCCGGTCGGCCCGGGCAAGGCGCTGTTCGGCGAAACCTTTTACGACCGCATCAAGGGCGCGCTGAAGAAAGGCGGCTATGCCACCTTCCAGACCGGCGTGCCGTTCTACCAGCCTTGGGAAATCACCGAGGCGCTGGAGGACCTGGCGCGCTTCTTTCCCCGCTCCGGCCTCTATCTCAGCGTGGTGCCCACCTATATCGGCGGCTTCATGGCGCTGTCCTGGGCCAGCAAGGGCGGCAAGCCGCTGGGCACGCCGGCCGGCATCAAGAAGGCCAAGGCGGCCTATAAGCGCCTCAAGCTCAAGTCCGACTATTACAATCCCGAGATCCACGCCGCGGCTTTCGCGCTGCCGAATTGGATCAAGGCACTGGTTCCTTAAATTTGCCCCCCTCCGGCCTTCGCGTCGCAAGCGCTGCTACGGCCACCGCCCCCGCCAGCATGCTCCGCATGCGCGAGGGGAGCCGGACCTCGACTGTTTCTCTAGGGATTGGGGAAGCGGCGGGGCTTTCTTTTCCGCCCCTGAACGCCCATCTTTCGGCTGAGAAAAACACGGAACATTCATCATGGCCTTGATCGGACCCGGCGGACGGCCCGTCACTTCCACACCCGCACAAAATGCAGCGGCCAGCGCCGCCGCCAGCCCGCATATCAAGGATTCCGGCCTTGCCACCTTCGCCGCCGACGTGCTGGAGGCCAGCCGCGAGGTTCCGGTGATCGTGGATTTCTGGGCGCCCTGGTGCGGCCCCTGCAAGCAGCTCGGCCCCGTCCTGGAAAAAGCCGTCAACGAGGCCGAGGGCACGGTGAAGCTGGTCAAGGTCAATATCGACGAGAATCCCGAGATCGCCCAGCAGCTGCGCATCCAGTCCATCCCCACCGTCTATGCCTTCAAGAACGGCCAGCCGGTCGATGGCTTCATGGGCGCCCTGCCCGAAAGCCAGGTCAAAGCCTTTGTCGGCGGCCTGGTGAACGGCGGCCATGATCATGGCGGCCACGAGCATGGCGGACCCGGCCATGCCGAAGAAGTCCTGGCGATGGCGGCGGAAGCCTTCGCCGCCGGCGATATCGGCACCGCCGCCCAGGCCTATGGCCATGTGCTGCAGGACGATCCGGGCAATCCCAAGGCGGTGGCGGGACTGGCGGCCTGCTATCTCAAGAGCGGCGACGTCGAACGCGCCCGCACCACCTTGCAGCTGGTGCGGCCCGATGGCGCGGGCGACGAAGCCATCCGCGCCGTGGAGGCCGAACTCAAGCTGCGCGAAAGCGCCGCCCAGGCAGCGCCGCGCGGCGAAGTCGAAGTCCTCAAGGCCAAGCTCGCGGCCAGGACGCCAACGACCATCAGGCGCGCTACGATCTGGCGCTGGCGCTGGATGCGGGCGGCGACCGCGAAGCGCGCGCTGAACGAATTGCTGGAGATTGTGCGCCGCGACCGCAAATGGAATGATGAGGCGGCGCGCAAGCAGCTCGTCACGCTGTTCGAGGCGATGGGCCCCACCGACCCGCGCACCCTCGACGCACGGCGCAAGCTTTCCGCGATTCTTGTTCTCGTGAGGTCTGGCATGAAGCGGGGCTTCCACGCCCTCGCCGACCTGCCGCAGACCTTGCCGATCTTTCCGTTGACCGGCGTGGTGCTGCTGCCGCATTCGGCGCTGCCGCTCAACGTGTTCGAGCCGCGCTATCTGGCGCTGGTGGATGACGCGCTGTCGGGCAACCGGCTGATCGGCATGATCCAGCCGGTCGAAAGCGAAGAGGAAGTGCTGAAGCCCCGTCTGTCCGATGTGGGCTGCGCCGGGCGCATCGTCTCCTATCGCGAGACCGAGGATAACCGCTATCTGATCACGCTGGCGGGGGTCTGCCGCTTCCGGGTGAAGGAAGAAATCCCCGTGCTTTCGCCCTATCGCCAGGTCGCGTCGCGATTTCGCGCCTTTCGTCTCGGACCTGGCGCAAAGCGAGACCGGCGATTTTCCCCGCGAGCGGCTGCTCGCCGCGCTCAAACATTATCTCTCCCGCCGCGACATGAAGGCGGATTGGAAAAGCGTGATGACCGCGCCGCCGGAATCGCTGGTCAACGCGCTGGCGATGATGTGCCCGTTCGAGCCGGCCGAGAAACAGGCGCTGCTGGAAGCGCCCAGCTGGATCGAGCGGGTCTCCACCCTGGTGGCGCTGCTGGAAATTTCCACCGCGCCCGGGCCCGGCACGCTGAACTGACAATGACCTGCGACCGATCCCAAATTGCTGGAAATCCTGATCTGCCCGGTCACCCGCACCATGCTGCGCTATGACCGCGAACGCCAGGAGCTGGTCAGCCGCGCCGCGGGCCTGGCCTATCCCATCCGCGATGGCGTGCCGATCATGCTGGCAGGCGAGGCGCGCGAGCTGACGGAAGAAGAACGTGACGACCGCAAGTAGCAAGAGCTGGCCTACCGAGCTTGCGGGTCAATCCCGCCAGGGACACGCTCAGCATCGCCTTCAGCGACGGCGCCGAGATCGACGCTCGCGGCGCGAAAAGCTTGCGGGTGGAATCGCCCAGCGCCGAAGTGCGCGGCCATGGCGGCGAGAGGCCGCCGCCGCCGCCGGCAAGGAGAATGTGAAGATTGAGCGCCTGGAGCCGGTGGGCAATTACGCCGTGCGCATCGTGTTCGACGACGGCCATGACAGCGGCCTCTATAGCTGGGACTATCTGAAACAATTGGCGGGCGTATGAGCGAAGGAAGTCCGCGTCCCGTCAGCCTGATCAGCAGCCCGCGCGGCGCCGCCTCGCCGGTCATCAAGGGCCAGGATGCGGGCCGCTTCATCGATTTCTATCATGGCGTCCTCACTGCCTCCTGGCCGGGTTTCGTGTTGCAGCTGGCGGCTTGTTCCTCACCGTCAATCTGGTCTTCGCCATTCTTTATGTCATCGACCGGGGCGGCATCGCCAACGCCCGGCCGGGCAGCTTCGCCGACGCCTTCTTCTTCAGCGTGCAGACGCTGGGAACATTGGGGTATGGCGTGATGGCGCCCCGGACGCTTTACGCCAATATCCTGGTGACGGCGGAAAGTTTCACCGGCATCCTGATCATCGCGCTGTTCGCCGGCATGATCTTCGCGCGCTTCTCGCGGCCTTTCGCCCGGGTGGTGTTCTCGAAGGATCGCGGTGGTGACCCCGTTCGACGGCGTACCCACCCTGATGTTCCGCGCCGCCAACCAGCGGGGCAATTCCATCCTGGATGCCTCGGCGACTGTGTCGCTGGCCGGCAATTACACCACCCGCGAAGGCGATCATATGCGCCGCTTTCAGGAATTGAAGCTGATGCGCTCCGTCCAATCCTCTATTCGCGCTGTCCTGGACGGTGATGCACCCGATCGACGAAGCCAGCCCGCTGTACAATCTGGGCATCGCGGAGATGATCGAGCATGACATGGAGATCGTGGTCATGCTGAGCGGCATGGACGAGACCATCGCCGACCGCATCTATGCCCGCCATGCCTATATGCCGGAGGAAATCCTCTGGCACCGGCGTTTTGTCGATGTCGTGTCGGTCACGCCTGGCGGCCTGCGCATGGTGGATCTGGTTCATTTCCACGATACCGAGGAACTCGCCATCGAGGAGCGTAAGCAGGGCGGCGGGGCCTAGGCGCTTGCGCCGATCGCATCCCTGATCGAGGAAAAACCGTCCCGCGCCAGCAGAGCCAGCAATTCGCGCTTGATTCGCCCGACCAGGCCGGGGCCTTGATAGACCAGCGCGGTATAAAGCTGCACCAGGCTGGCGCCGGCGCGGATCTTCTCATAGGCGTCGCGCGCCCGACGAAATCCCGCCCACGCCGATCAGCACGATATTGCGCGGCAGGCGCGCGCGCATCTGGCGCAGGATTTCGGTCGAAGGCGCAACAGCGGCTTGCCGGACAAGCCGCCCGTCTCGTCCGCATGCGCGGCTTCTGAGCGGCGGGCCGCGCGATGGTGGTGTTGGAGACGATCACGCCTTCGATGCCCGCCTCGGTCACGCACCTGCGGCGATATCGTCAAGCGCGTGACCGTCCAGGTCCGGCGCAATCTTGAGCAGAAGCGGCCGATGCACGCTCCTGCGCGCGCGCCACGGTCAGCATTGTCAAAAGCCGGCGTCAGTTCGTCCTTGTTCTGCAATCCGCGCAGGCCCGGCGTGTTGGGCGAGGACACATTCACCGTCACATAATCGGCCAGCGGCGCCAGCCGCGCGAAAGTCTGCGCATAGTCGGCGATGCGGTCGGCGCTGTCCTTGTTGGCGCCGATATTGATGCCGACGATGCCGTTTTTGCGCCGTTCGCGCGCAGATTGCGCGCCGCCTCCTCCATGCCGCGATTGTTGAAACCCATGCGGTTGATGACGGCGCGGTCCTCGCGCAGGCGGAACAGGCGCGGCCTGGGATTGCCGGCTTGCGGGCTCGGCGTGACGGTGCCGCATTCGACAAAACCGAAGCCCAGCTTCAGCATCGCGTCCGGCACGCTCGGCATCCTTGTCGAAGCCCGCCGCCAGGCCGACGGGATTGGGAAAGGCAAGACCCAGCGCCGTCACGCCCAGCCGCTCGTCATCGTCGGCGGCGCCCGCGGCAGCAGCGGCGCGAACAGCGCCGCGTCAGTCCCAGCGTGGCGCGATGGGCGGTTTCGGCGGGCAAGGCGCGCAGTAGCCGCGCGGCCAAATCCAAAATCATCTCGCCTCTCGACCGCAGCGGTCCTTTCTTACACGGTCCATAATAGGAATAATTACCGCAATTCGGACTGATTTCTTATATCGCGATGCTGACTCATCTCCAAATCTGGCGCGGCTGGACACGCTTGCGTCCCGGCACGGCCTTTCGCCGTCCGGACTGGCCAAGCTGGCCGGGCTCGACCCCACCACCTTTAACAAGAGCAAGCGGGGCGCCGCCGACGGCAAGCTGCGCTGGCCGTCGACCGAGAGCCTGGCCAAGGTGTTGGCGGCAACCGGCGCCAGCCTGGACGATTTTGTCGCCCTGGTCTCCGGCGACGGCGGCGCACGCGCGCGCCTGCCCGCGCCGGTGCCGCTGATCGGATTGGCGCAAGCCGGACAGGCCGGCTATTTCGACGATGCCGGTTTTCCCAGCGGCCATGGCTGGGAAGAAATCGCCTTCCCCGATCTTTCCGACGCCCATGCCTATGCGCTGGAGATCACCGGGCGATTCCATGCTGCCGGTCTATCGCGACGGCGATCGAATCCTGGTGTCGCCCTCCGCCAATCTCAGGCGCGGCGACCGGGTGGTGGTGAAGACGCTGGCCGGCGAAGTGATGGCCAAGCAATTGGGCCGGCTTACCGCCCAGCGGATCGAACTCAAGAGCTTCAATCCCGCCTATCGCGATCGCGCCTTCGCGCTCGGCGAAATCGTGTTTGTGCATCGGATTATCTGGGCGAGTCAGTAGATTTCTTTGTCCCCCTCCGGCCTTCGCATCGCAAGCGCTGCTACGGCCACCTCCCCTTTCAGGCGCTTCGCGCCAAAGGGGAGGAAGGGCGCGACCAAGACGCCCTACCCTAAGGATAGTCCTTGATAGATGCGCAACTTTGCTTCGAACGCATCGCGGTCGCCGCGCTTTATGAGCTCCAACAATTCTTGGGCGCGGGCGTGCGACGAATTTTTCATATGCGGTTTGCGGCGGCGCCTTGGATCGCGGCTTCCAATTCGCTTTCGATGCGGGTGCGGTAGCGCGCTACGTCCAAACCCGCCAGCGACAGCGCGATCTGGTAATGCACCGCGACATTGCGCGGCGCGGCCCGCCCGGCACGGTCGAACAGCGCCATGCCCTGTTCCAGGCTGGCGTCATAGACCTTGTCCGCCAGAAATTCGCCGCCCGCCCGCACCACTTCGACATGCCAGCCGCCCAGCGCCGCCAGCGCATAGGCATTGTCCGGGTCCGACCGCCAGAGCCGCATTCGAGCTGCGCCTTGGCCTGGGCGGGATGTTGTTCCAACTGGCCTGCACCACGCCCTGGATGACGCGCCTGATAGCCCAGCGACGTCGCCAGCCAGACATGGCCGTCCGCCGGCGCGTCATCTCAGCGGCGATGGCGCGGCGCGCATCTTCTTCGGCGCGCTGCAAGCAGGAGAGGCAGGGCTCCGGCCGCGTCATCGCATCGGCCAGCGCGGCGCGCGCGGCGATGGCCAGGCCCTCGGCGGTGCGGCTGTCCTCGCCGCTGGCGCATCGCGTCCTGGTAATGGCCCTGGGCATAGAGCGCGAACAGCGCGCTCGAGTCCGCGGGCGCGCCCGCCAAAGCCAGCGCGAGCAGCGCCGCCTTCATGCCAGGAACTCACCTTCCAGCGCTTGGCGGATCAGCCGCGCCGTCTCCGCGCAGCCGAACAGGGCGGCGAAGGAGCCGAAGCGAGGGCCGGCGGTCTGGCCGAACAACACCTCATAAAGCGCCCCGAACCAGGCCCGCAACGGCTCGAAACCATGGGCCTTGCCCACTTCGTAGACCACATTCTGCACGATGGCGCCGTCGCGCTCGCCGCCCATGCCTTCCAGCCGCGCCGCAAGATCTTCCAGTGCCGCGCGTTCCTTGTCGTCGGCCGCACGATATTGCTTGGCCGGCTTCACGAAATCCTCGTAATAGCGCAGCGCATAACCCACCAGCCGCTCCAGGCCCTGGATTCTTTTCCGGCGAGGCCTCGCGGCGCATAGGCGCGGATGAAGCCCCACAACACGTCACGGTTATGCGCGCCCGAGGCGCTCACCAGGTTGAGCAACAGCGCGAAGCTCACCGGATATTTCTCGTCCGGCACCTTGCCGCCATGGATGAACCAGACGGGATTTTCCAGCCTCTCCGCTTCGCTCTGCATTGGCATGATAGGCGTCGAGCAGGGCGATGTAATCATCCACCGCCTTGGGAATGACGTCGAAATGAAGCCGCTTGGCCGCACGTGGCTTCTGGAACATGAACAGCGCCAGGCTTTCGGTCGGTCCATAGGACAGCCATTCATCGATGGTGATGCCGTTGCCCTTTGATTTGGATATTTTCTGGCCCTTCTCGTCCAGGAACAAGCTCATAGACGAAATGCTCGGGCGGCGTGGCCGCCGGCAATTTTGCAGATCGCATCATAGAGCGGCGTCTGGGCCAGATGGTCCTTGCCGTACATCTCATAATCCACACCCAGTGCCGCCCAGCGCATGCCGAAATCGGGCTTCCATTGCAGCTTGCAATGCCCGCCGGTGACGGGAACGGTTTCAGAGACCCCATCTTCCTCGACATAGGTGATGGTGCCCTTGGCCACGTCGCGCTCCACCACTTTGGCGAGCAGCACCTTGCCGGAGCGGGGGCTGACAGGAAGAAACGGCGAATAGGTCTGCTGCCGCTCTTCGCCCAATGTGGGCAGCATCACATCCATCACTTCGTCGTAATGCGCCAGCACACGCAACAGCGCCTGGTCGAAGGCGCCGGATTTGTAGGTCTCGGTCGCGCTCTTGAACTCGTAATGGAAGCCGAAATGATCCAGGAAGGCGCGTAGCCGCGCATTCATGTGCGCGCCGAAACTGGCATGGCTGCCGAACGGATCGGGGATCGAGGTGAGCGGCTTGCCCAGATTGGCGGCGATCATTTCGGGCTGTGGCAGATTGTCGGGCACTTTGCGCAAGCCATCCATGTCGTCGGAAAAGGCGATCAGGCGGGTGGGAATGTCCGACATCGCCTCGAATGCCTGGCGCACCCAGCTGGTGCGCGCCACCTCGCCGAAGGTGCCGATATGGGGAAGGCCGGAGGGGCCGTAACCGGTTTCCAGCACGATCTCAGCCACCTTGCGGCCAGCGGCGGAAGCCCGCTCGGCGCGGTTCATCAGCTTGCGGGCCTCCTCGAACGGCCAGGCCTTGGCGGCAAGCGCCTGTTCCCGCAGATGTTTCACCGCGATATTCACCTTTTATTAGGGCTATTTTTAAGCGTTTCGAAAGGGCGCGAAGCTAGGCTTTGGCAGGGGATAGCGTCAATGACCGCCAAAGCCGTGGCCCAGAGTGACGACGCACGGCAAATTTTTGCCGGCCGCATCGACGTGCTTTATTCGCTGGGCCGTCATTATCTCTCGCTTCCCTTCGCCGTCCTGTGCGTGCCTGCCACCGTTCTCGCCGGCCACGGACTGGGCTTCATGCCGCTCACGCCTCTGCTGGTGCAGATGGTGGTGGTGATCGCCGCCGGGCAACTCACCGCCGCCTATCAGCGCCGCCCGGTGGGAAGCGATCCGCATTTCTGGGCCCGCCGCTATACCGTCGTATCCGGCCATCGCCGGCGCGGTATGGGGATTGGGCGCGCTGTTCTGGTTCGCCTGGGGCTCCTTCCCCGCCGAGGCCTATCTCGCGCTGGCCTATCTCGGCATGACCGCGACCGAATTCATCGCCCGCTCGGTCCATCGCCCCGCCTATGCCGTGCACACGGTCCTCGCGCTGGGCCCGCTGGTGTTGCTGCTGCTGATCCAGGGCGGCCTCTTCCCCATCATGACGGCGGTGCTGGTCGGCTTTCTTCGGCGCCGTCCTGATCAGCTATTGCGGCGGGCATGGGCCGGCTGATCGACGAGGGCCTGACGCTGCGCGACGAGAATGCCGACCTGGTGGTGCGGCTGCAGAACGAGAAGAACGAAGCGATCCTGGCGCGCGACAGCGCCCAGGCCTCGGCCTTGGTCGAAATCCGCCTTCGTCGCCAACATCTCCCATGAATTGCGCACGCCGATGAACGCGCTTCTGGGCATGGCGCAATTGCTGGAGCGCGCCGACCTCCCCAAGCAGCAGGCCGATCATGTCAAGGTGATGCTGGAAGCCGGACGCGGCCTTCAAACCCTGCTCGACGACGTCATCGCGCTCACCCGCGACGACGACGACGCGCTGGAGGACGAGGATTGCGATCCCGTCCAGACCGCACGCGCCGTGACCAGGCTCCTGCAACCCCGCGCCTGGGAGAAAGGGCCTGAGGCTGGCGCTCACCGCCGCGCCCGATCTGCCCCGCGTCGCCGCCGATCCCCGCCGCGTCCGCCAGGCCCTGCTCAAGATGGCCGACAATGCCCTCAAATTCACCGAGCACGGCCTGGTGGATATCCGCCTCGATCTCGACCGCAACGAATTCGCCCAGCCGGTGGTGCGCTTCGCCGTCTCCGACACCGGCTCGGGCGTCGCCCCCGAAGTGGCGCATCTTCTGTTCAAGCCTTTCTCGCCCGGCGATTCCTCCTACGCCCGCAAGGAACAGGGCGCGGGCCTGGGCCTTGCCGTGGCCAAACGGATCGTCGAACAGGCGGGCGGCGATATCGGTTTCGAAAGCACGCCGCGGCGAAGGCGCCCTGTTCTGGTTCACGCTTGCCCATCTCCGGCCAGACCAGCGCGGCGGCTCAGCACGGCCCCGCCGCCGAAGTGCCCGCGGTGCCGCCGCACGGCCTGTCGATCCTGATTTCGATCCCGGCGGCCGATGTCGCGGCGTCGATCGCCAATTCCTGGAGCCGTTCGGCAACCGCGTGGTGATCGCCACCAGTCGCCGCCGAAGCGGCCGCCCGCGCCAGCCAGGAGAATTTCGACGCCATCATCGCGGGCTCGGACGAAGCCGATCTCCTGGCTGCCGTCCCCCGGCGTCAAGGCGCCCATCATAGCCGTGCTGCTGCGCGGCGACCGCGTGCCCTCGGCCACGGATTGCGTGCTGCGCTGGCCGGTGACGGGCGACGATCTTTTCCGCGCGCTGGATTCGATGTCGGCGGGCGCCGCAGGAAGGACATGAGGACGATATCTCGGCGTCCGCCGCGATCGACGCGGTGGCTTTCTCCACCCTGGAAAAATCGGTTGGGCTGAAGACCCTGATCGAGATCCTGCAATGCTATGTCGACCAATGCCGAGCAGCTCACCAAGGGCCTGGCCGAAGCCTGCGCCGAAGAGAAATGGGATGAAGCGGCGCGGCTGGCGCACGATATTGTGGGCGCCGCCGGCGGCATCGGCCTCGTCGGCGATGAGCCAGGCGGCGCGCCATTTCGCCCAGGCCACCCGCGACGGCGAAAGCGCGACGCATGCTGCGCAACGCCGCCCAGTATGGTGATGGGCGAACATGTGCGCGCCCGCAAGGCGCTGACCAATCTTTATCCCGGAACTGGCCTAACTCTGATTTTCTCTCCACCTTGCGTTCGCTGGCTCGCTATAAGAGCCGGAATGCTTCCCGCTTCCCGACCCGCTTTCGGAACTGACCGCGCTGGTGCCTGCGCCGCCGGGCGCCGCCATCTGTGACGGCGCAGGCGATTGCCGGCGCGTTACCCGCTCAAGGAGGCGCGCGAGATTTTCCAGTCGGGCCGCGCGCTGGTGGCGCATGCCGCCTTCGTGGCGGGGCGGCTGAAAGCGCCGGCGACGCAAACCGCTCTATGATGTGCTGGAACTGTTCGCCTTCGTGCGGCCCGGCCGCCCGCTGATGCCCAGCGCGCTGGGACTGGCGCGCGCGCTCGGCCTTGAACTGCCCGAAACGCCGGAAGACTCGTCGCGCGCCTTGTTCGAGGTGGCGCGCACGCTTGCTGGACGACGCGCGCGACACTTCCCGCCGAAGCGAAGGCGAGGCTGGCGCCGCTGGCCGGCACGCTGGCGCGCGCGGGCTGGCGCTGGGGACCGCTGCTTGGAACGCGCGCTGGGCGAGACGTGCCGCATGGCTCGCCCATCGCCGGGCTGGAAGCCTGGCGCGGCCTGCCGCAATGGGAAGACGAAGCGCCGGCGGGCACGCCGGGCTCCGCAGCCCGTCGCCACCAGACGAAGCCCGCGCGCGCTTGGCTGTCGCTGGTGGGAACGCCCGCGCCCCGAGCAGGAAGCCTATAGCGACGCGGCGACCTATGCGTTCGGCCCGCGCGAGGAATCCGGCGCGCCCAAGATCGCGCTGGTGGAAGCGGGCACCGGCACGGGCAAGACGCTGGGCTATCTGGCGCCCGCCAGCGTGTGGGCGGAGAAGAACGGGCCGGGGCTTTGGATTTCCACCTACACCCGCAATCTTCAGCGCCAGATCGTGCAGGAGATCGCCCATCTCTATCCCGATCCCGACGAGCGCGCCGAAAAAGCCGTGGTGCGCAAGGGGCGGGAAAATTATCTCTGCCTGCTCAACTTCGAAGAAGCCGCCAAGCGCACCGCGCTGGCGCCGGGCCAGCGCAGCGTGGCGCTGGGCCTGATCGCGCGCTGGATCGCATCCAACACCGATGGCGATATTTCCGGCGCGGGCTTTCCCGCTTTCCTGGCCGCGTCGCTGCCCTTGAGCGAGATCACCGACCGGCGCGGCGAATGCATCTATGCCGCCTGCCCGCATTACCGCATCTGTTTCATCGAGCGCGCCATCCGCCGCGCCCGCCATGCCCCCATCGTGATCGCCAATCATGCGCTGGTGATCGCGCAGGCCGCGGGCGACTGGCTGGCCACCGACCAGACCAACGACACGCCGCCGGAACGGCGGCTGCGCTATGTCTTCGACGAAGGCCATCATCTGTTCGACGCCGCCGATTCCGGTTTCGCGGCGCTTCTGTCGGGCCGCGAGATGGCGGAGCTGCGCCGCTGGATTCGCGGGCCCGAAGGCCGCGCCCGCACCCGCATGCGCGGACTGGAGGAACGGCTCAAGGACCTGATCGCCGACGACGAAGAGGCGCAGCACGCGCTGGAAGACGCGGTGCAGGCGGCGGGCGCGCTGGCGGGCGAAGGCTGGATGGCGCGGGTGACGGGCGCCGCGGCCGCGCGGCCCGGGCGAAATTTTCCTGGCGGAAATCTATCGCCATGTCCGCGCCCGCAGCGACGACCGCGACGCCTTCTACACGCTTGGAAGCCGAGCCGCAGCCTTTGGGCGAGGAGACGCTGCGCGCGGTGACGGAATTGTCGCGGGCGCTGAAACGCATCGCCGAGCCGCTGACCCGGCTGGCGCAAATTGCTGCGCCAGGCGATGGACGAAAAGAGCGCCACGCTTGAACCCTATACCCGCGCGCGGCTGGAAGCGGCGGCGCGCGGACTGGATCGCCGCGCCAAGCTGGTGCTGCCGGCCTGGATGCGGATGCTGGAGACGCTGGAAACCGGCGAGATCAGCGACGACTTCACCGACTGGTTCGAGATCGGCCGCGAGGAAGGCCGCGACTGCGATATCGGCTTCGAGCGTCATTGGATCGATCCCACCATTCCGCTGGCCGCGGAGATATTGGAGCCTGCCCATGGCGCGCTGATCACCTCGGCCACCTTGCGCGACGCCGGCGTGCGAAGACCAGGACTGGCAAAGCGCCGAAGTGCGCACCGGCGCGCTGCATCTGCCGCAGCCGCCCACGGCGCGCCAGTTTCGGCTCGCCTTTCCGCTATGACCAGCAGGCGCGCATCTTCATCGTCAAGGATGTGGCGCGGCGCGACCCCGACAGCGCTGGCGGCGGCGATGCGCGAATTGTTCCTGGCCTCGGGCGGCGGCGCGCTGGGCCTGTTCACCGCGGTGCAAGCGCTGCGCGACACCGAGGCGCGCATCGCCCAGCCTTTGGCCGATGCCGGCATCTCGCTCTATGCCCAGCATGTCGACCGGCTGGACACCGGCGCGCTGGTCGATCTGTTCCGCGCCGAGGAGAATGCCTGCCTGCTCGGCACCGATGCGCTGCGCGACGGCGTGGATGTGCCGGGCCGCTCGCTCCGGCTGGTGGTGTTCGACAAGGTGCCCTGGCCCAAGCCCACCATCCTGCACAAGGCGCGCCGCGCCCGCTTCGGCCGCTCCTATGACGATCTTCTCACCCGCTTCCGGCTGAAACAGGCGTTCGGCCGGCTGATCCGGGGACCGGAAGACCGGGGCTGTTTCGTGATCCTGGAAGGCGCCACGCCGTCCCGCCTTCTGGCGGCTTTTCCCGAGGCCGCGCCCGTCAAGCGCTGCGGCCTGGCCGAGGCGATTGGGGATATCCGCGATTTCCTGGGCTGAAAGCGCGCTTCCTGGGTGTTCCGCTCAACCAGCCGTCCTATAACCCAGCCATGGCCGAACTTCATGCAATCCAGCCCGAAGAAGACGGCGGCTATGGCCGTTTCTCCACCGGCATCCTGCCCAGCCATGTGCTGAAGCGCCTGATCGCGCAGGGCCGCGAAATCGCGGCCGACGAGCCCTTCACCGCCGGCCAGATCCAGCCCGCCAGCATCGATCTGCGCCTGGGCGCCAAGGCCTGGCGGGTGCGGGCCAGCTTCCTGCCCGGACCCAACGCCACGGTGGAAGAAAAACTCGCCTCCGTCTTCATGCATGAAGTGGATCTGAGCCATGGCGCGGTGCTGGAAACGGGCTGCGTCTATATCGTCCCGCTGCTGGAGCGGGCGGAATTTTCCGCCCGCATTTCCGGCATCGCCAATCCCAAAAGCTCGACCGGCCGCATCGATGTCTTCACCCGGCTGATCACCGACCGCGCGCAAAGTTTCGACCGCATCGAGGCGGGTTATCGCGGCCCGCTTTATGCCGAGATCAGCCCGCAGACCTTCCCCGCCCTGGTGCGCAAAGGCTCGCGCCTTAACCAACTTCGCATCCGCCACGGCTCGCCCCAATTCAGCGACACGCAATTGCGCCGCCTGCATGCCGAAGCGCCGCTGATGGACCGCGAGCCGGATATCGATAACGGCTTGGGACTTTCCATCGATCTGAAAGGGCCCGGGCCGGATCGGCTGGCGCGCCAAGCGCCATACCGGCCTGATCGATGTGGACAAGGCGGGCGTGCTCGATCCCCGCCAATTCTGGGATTCCATCGAGGCCAACGACCAGGGCCATCTGGTGCTCGATCCCGACGAATTCTACATCCTGGCCAGCCGCGAGCGGGTCGCGATCCCGCTCGACCATGCCGCCGAGATGGTGCCGTTCAATCCGCTGGTGGGCGAGTTCCGCGTTCATTATGCGGGTTTCTTCGATCCCGGCTTCGGCATGAGCGCGGGCAAACCGCCTTCCGCCCGGGCCGTGCTGGAAGTGCGCTCGCGCGAGGTTCCTTTCATTCTGGAACATGGCCAGATCGTGGGACGGCTGGTGTTCGAGCGGCTCACCGACCCGCCGCCGGAAGCTTATGGCGCGGGTCTGGGCTCCAACTATCAGGGCCAAGATTTGAAGCTTTCCAAACATTTCAGGGCGCCCTGACGATCGTTCTGGCAATCATTTCGGCAATCGCTCTGGAAAATCCCGCGATTGCGCGGCGATCGCCCCGCTAATCGTCTGTGGACGGCGCACCGTTTTGTTGCCGAAAATCCACATAGGTTTGCCAAAAACGCAAAGCAGCCCCGCTACCCCGTTGCGTCTGCGCCTCTGCTCCGGCACATTAGCGCCACTCACGGATGGACGGTTTGGGGAAACCCCGTGGGGAATTGGCTTCGATAAGTTTTGGGGAATCGGGTCAAGGGTCCGACTTGAAGGGGGCAGAGTGAGGCGGCTACGGCGCGAAAGCAGCCGGCCGCCTCACGGTCTTTTCTGGGCCTCCCTTCCCAGTCAAATCGCGCATGATCGGCCGCATGATCCTGGAAACGGAAAGATTGCGCCTTGTCCCGCTGCAACTGAGCGACGCCCCGTCCCTGCTCGCCATCCTGGGCGATCGCGAAGCGATGGAATTCTGGCACCGGCCCGCCATCACCCGCGCCGCCACGGGATCCGAGATCGTCGCCGGCCAGCTGGCCGCCATGGCGGACGGCCAGTTTCTCTATTGGACGGTGTGGCGGGGAGACGACGCCATCGGCAGCATCGATCTCAGCGCGCTCGATTTCGCGCATCTGCGGGGCGAAGTGGGCTTCCTGTTCCGCCGCGATCAATGGGGCTTTCGGCTTGGCCGCGAAGCCATGGCGGCGCTGGTCGCCCATGCCTTCGGCCCCCTCA
Organism: uncultured Alphaproteobacteria bacterium; assembly: GCA_963766265.1. Classification (GTDB taxonomy): domain Bacteria; phylum Pseudomonadota; class Alphaproteobacteria; order Micropepsales; family Micropepsaceae; genus Rhizomicrobium. The sequence goes on along the minus strand of CAVXYX010000004.1, from coordinate 239,766 downwards.
AGCTGGAGCGGCTGGAGGCGCGCATCCTGCGCCCAACACGCGCGCCAAGAGCTGGTGATGGCGCTGGGCTTTCAACCCGAAGGCCGACTTGAGCGGGCATCTGCTGCGCGACGGCGTCCGTCACGATGTCGATGTTTTCGGCCTTCTGAACACATCAACAAGAAAGAACGGCGCGTAATAGATCGCGATCGACAGCGAACCCGATCAGCACCAATTCGCCGATATACCAGGGCCAGGGCGCGAGCAAAGTCAGCAAGCTCACATGGCCGCCCTTGTCGTGCAGATAACCGTAATTGGCGCCCAGCGCATAATCGGCGGCGCCCGCCACCAGCGGATAGATCGAGAGCTCGCAACAATCACGCGCGGCAGGGATTCCGGCACGGGCCGCAGTCCCGTGCCCAGGTCAGATAAAGCAGCGCGGCGATGATGCCCGCGTGATTGGCCATGAAGAGAAGAAAGCGCACATCGGGAAAACCGTAAGCCAGATCGGGCGTGATCAGGCCCTGCAAGGTGCCGCCAGGCCCCAGAAATAACCCAGCTCATAGGCGCGCAAATTGGTTGCGCGACAGGAGCGCCACGATCAGACGCGGCCTCGGCCCAGTCGCACAGGCTGAGCGGCAGACCGTTCTCATGTCGCAGCCAGCCTCCCGCCCAGAACACCAGATAAAAGGCGATCCATTCGCCCAGCAGCAGCGCCGCCAGGAACCCGCGCACGCACGCGTCGCGGGCCGGCTGGCCACGCGTGCGGCGCCCGCGGCAGCCAACGGAAACAGGATGCGCCAGCGCCAGCGCACCAGATGCGCCGGCCCGAACAGGACAAAGGGCGGGCACACGCGCCTATTGCGGCATGTGCAGGGTCATCAGCACCAGCGCCGGGCCATCGACCGCGGTGATCTGATGCGGCGTGCCATGCGGAACGATCAGGAAATCGCCTTTGGCCACTTTCTGGTCGTTGCCACCGCTGATCTTGTCGGCGGATTGGTTGGTGGGATTGGGCCGGGTGGGATTCACCATCTGCCCGCCCGTGGTGATCGTGCCCGCGCCTTCGATCACATACATGACTTCATTCTCGGTATCGTGAACGGCGGCGGGACCGGGAATGGGACGGTATTCCAGATTGGCGTGATAGGGCGCGAGCGAAAGGATGGGCTCGCATGTGGTGGGCGCATCGCCTTTGCGGTCCGCCTTGGCCTTGGCGATCAACTGCTGCACTTCGGCCGACGAGGTGAACGTCTTCATCATCGGCGCTGCATTTTGCGCGGCCGCCGGAAGCACCAGAGACGCCGGTGACGAGAAACGATAGAATCAGGATGGCGCATGAAATCCCCTCTCTTCCGTTGAACCCGCGCCATCCTATCACGCCGATGGCGCCGCGCGATCAGGCGATATGGACGCCCAGAGGCCGGCCAGGATGATGCTGGAGGCGACCACGCCTAAGCCGATCAATCCCCAGGCAACCGGCCCGCCGCCGGTTCGCTCACGCCATGCGCCAGCGCCCACGCCCCGGAGGCCGCAAGCGACATGGGCGACGATGGCGATCGGGCCCACCCAGTAATGCGCCGACCAGAGCAAAACACCGAAAGGAAGAACAGCAGGCCGCGATCGTCGCTGGTGAGCCAATTCCAGTTGGTATCGGTGCCGGCGCCGCGCGCGGCGAACGCCGCCATCATGTGGCCCAGAAGATAAATCCCGACATAGACGCCGGTATGGTCTGGAGCGTGCCGAAAAAATCGCTCGCGCGCGTGAGCCTGCGCCGCACCAGGACGAAGCCGCTCATGACCTGGAACGCGATCAAAGTGAGCAGCAAAGGTTCGATGATGGCGTTGCGGTAATCCAGGCGAACGATTTTCATCACGCCAATATGGCCGGCGCCGCTCACGATCCCCGTCAGATGATTGCCCAGATGCGGCAGAATGAAGACGGCCAGAATCGCCAACGCCGAAATGCCATGGCCGATCGCCAGCCGCCGGTTGGCGAGCAGCGGGAACGGCCGGCGCGATTTCCTGCGCCAGCAAAACCACCACCGTCACGGCCAGCCAGAATAAGGGCCACGCATAGGCGACGACGCCGCGCGCATGGAAAAGCCCGACCACATTGCCGACCGCCACCAGCAGGGTGGGACCTGGCGAAAGCCAGATGGGCCAGCAGGCGCCCGGCCGATCCAGCGCCTTGGCGTCCCAAAGCCTGGGCGCTGCACGAACGCGACCGCCATCACAGCGACAGCGGATGCCAGGACCGCCAGCCACGACCGCGATCACCGCCGGGCCGGGCGGGGCCGAAATTTGGCCATTCGCATGCAGCGCCGAGATGGCCCGCAACATGAGCGGATAGGCGATCGCTGCAAGTGCTGGAAGAACAAGGACAAACCAGCGAGCCGAATTTGCGGCGGAAGGCGCTTTTGCCCCGTCGTCCAGCAGAAGCATGCTCATGGAGACTCCGGACCCATTTTTGCGAGCCTAGAGGCCGTTCGCGGGCCGTCGCAAGCTTCCGCCAGTTACATCGTGTCACGGTTAAGTGCAGCTGCAACATGAGATGAAAAGCCAAGTTTCCCCTTAAGGAACCCACGCTTTTATATTTTACACTGGAGGCAACGGTTTTATTGACTTCCAGCCTTCCCCGACGGAAGCTCCCGCCCGCACTTTTAAAAAGTCATCTTTGGGGGATATCGAGGGATCACGATTCCTTCCATCCTTCGTGCGCGGCCAACAACTGGGGAGACTTAACTTGGGAAAGGACATCAAACATGGGACACGACCGCAGGTCGTTTCTGAGAAATGCGGGCTTGGGCGGCAGCGTGCTGGCTCTTGGGCCTTTGGCGGCTTCGCTCGCCTCGAGCGCGGCCTCCGCAGCTGACGCGGCGGCAAAAACGATTTCGACAACATCGCCAATCGCGTCGGCCATGACAGCGTGAAGTGGGACGGCGCACTGCGCACCGAGAAGATCGACCATCTCGTCGCCGGCATGGGCATCGCCGACATGGACTTCAAATGCGCGCCCGCCATCAGCGCGGCCCTGCGCAAGACGGCCCAGTACGACAATTGGGGCTATATCGACATGGCCCAGCCCGGTCGCAAAGCCTGGCTCAAGAGCATCGTGGACTGGAACCACAAGCGTTACGGCATCACCGCGATGAACGAAGGCAATATGGGCATCACCACGGGCGTTCACGGCGGCATCCTGGCCACCATGCGCGCCTACACCAAGCCCGGTGACAAGGTGCTGATGGCGACGCCGATCTACAACGGCTTCTATGGCGACATCAAGCCACCAAGACGGTGGCGAATGAAAGCCTGATGAAGTTCGTCAACGGCCGCTACGAAATCGACTGGGACGATCTGGAGAAGAAGGCCTCCGATCCCGGCACCAAGGTCTCGATCTTCTGCAATCCGCAGAACCCGGTCGGCCGTACCTGGTCGCGTGACGAAGTCACTCGCTACGCCCAGATCTGCCTCAAGCACAATGTGCTGATGCTCTCCGACGAAATCCATTGCGATTTCATGTCGAAGGGTCAGAAGTACACCCCGGTCAGCACGCTGTCGGACCCGAAGCTGGTGAACAATTCGATCACCTACAAGTCGGTCAGCAAGTCCTTCTCGCTGGCGGGCCAGAAATGCGCCTGGTTCTTCACCACCAACCCGGAAGTGTTCAAGCAGACCGCCTTCCACAATCACGCCGACCTCAACACCCTCGGCATGATGGCGGCGGAAGCGGCCTATGCCGGCGGCGAAGGCTGGCTGAATGATTGCGTCGCCTATATCAGCGACAATCATGATTTCGCCAACGCCTACATCAAGAAGAACATTCCGATGATCAAGGTCGGCAATGCGCCGGAAGGCACCTACCTGCAATGGATCGACGTCACCGCCATCGCCGACAAGATCGGCGCCAAGAAGATGGCCGATGACGCCAACCAGAAGGCGAATGAAGCCGCCGCCAAGATGGGCACGGACTATTCCGGCCGTCAGTCCATGGAAGCGATGCGCACCCAGACGCCGGAAGACATGGTCCAGCATTGGATGGCGCAGAACGCCTTCGTGCAGCTCAATGCCGGCACCAGCTACGGCCTGGGCGGCGCCAACCACATGCGCATGAACATCGCGACGTCGCGCAAGGTCTTGAAGGCCGCTCTCGACAGCATGGCGGCCGCGACCAAGAAGATCTCGGCGTAAGACAATTCGAGCGGCGCGCTCTCGGGCGCGCCCCTCGTCTCTTCTCGCCGGCCCAGACCAATCGGTCTGGGCCGGTTTCTTTTTGCCTGTTTCCATTCCCGCACTGCCTGTTTCCAATCCCGCACACTCGAGAGCTGCGGCCATCACATAATCGTGGAAATCCCTCTGCTTCCGCGCCTCCGGGGAACTGGCTATAATCCCCGTGCGCCCCTCAAGCGGTCTTGGGCGGCAATTTCGGGCGCGCGACAATCCAAATTTCCACTCGGAGGGAGCTGTCATGAGAAAGTTACTGGCTTGCACGGTCTTGCTGGCTGGCCTGATCGGCCTGTCGGGCATGGCGATGGCGCAGGATTTGCCGATCCCCGGCGTCGAGCCGGCCAAGGATCAGCCCGGCGCGCATGAATATCCGGACCCCAAGCTCACTTATAAATTCGTGTTCGATCTGGCGGGCGGTCCCGACACCCCCGACAAGGTCAATCCGGGCTCTGCGCGGCGTGGCCGAGTTCATCAACACCCTGGCCAAATACAATGTGCCCGCCAGCCATCGCCATCGCGGTGGTGTTCCATCAGAAGAGCACGCCCGCGATCCTGATGAATGACGAATATCGCAAGCGCTACAACACCGACAATCCTAACATCGCGCTGGTGCAGGCGATGAAGAAGGCGGGCGTGGATTTCCGCGTCTGCGGCCAGGCGGTTCTGGGCATGAAGATCGACCCCAAGACCATCCAGCCGGAAATCCAGCTGGATCTGTGGGCCGGCATGACCATCCCCAACATGATGATGCGGGGGTATCAGCATCTGGGAGGGTGAGGAGCGGCCCGCGTAGCGGGTGAGCAGGTCCGGTGGACGTGCGAAAGCGGCAAACGCCGCGAGCTTGGGCGAGCGGCCGGACGAAAACACCGGCCGCTTGTTTCTTCTTTGAAACGACTAATTGCTGTTCAGCGGGTCAGCGTGTAAAAAACACACCGGCTTGCGGGTGTAGTTCAATGGTAGAACGGCAGCTTCCCAAGCTGCATACGAGGGTTCGATTCCCTTCACCCGCTCCAATCTTTTCCTTCTTCCCGATCGAACCCCTAGCTTGCCGCGGCGACCATGTCGTCCAGGCATCCCGCCAGATAGAGCAGGCGGCGCTGGGCGAAGTCCTTGTGCGGGCCCAGCCGCGGCATCACGGTCTCGTCAATGAAGCGCCCCAGTTCCTGCGCCCAAAGGTCGTGGTGCATTTCGCCGAATGCGTCGCGAAACAGGAACTGATTCCGCTGCTCGATCAGCCGTGCGAGATAGGGCCTGACCAGGACGTCGAGCCGGTCCTCCATCGAGGCATAGCGTTTGGGAACCTTGCGGAAACTCAGCTGAAGGCGTCGAGGAAAACCGGAACTCTTGGCAACAGCGTTGACAAGAAAATCTCCGACAGCAACGACAGCGCCGACAGCCATGACCTAATCCCTTCGATGATGTTTTGACTTTTTTCGCCCCGCTTTGAACACAATTGCACTATGGCAACTCGAATCACTGCGTAAAATATACGCCATGGAATGAAATCGGCGACAGGTTTCTGCGCGGGTTCCCGCTCAGGAACGAACCGGGTCGAGTTCCGGCAACAGCACCACGCTTTCCTGGTCATTGGGATCGGTGCGCGCGATCACCGCGGTGCAAGGTTCGGTCTCGCTCAGATTGTACGGCAGATGCGGGATATTGAGCGGCATGTAGAGGAAATCGCCGGCGCGCGCGATCACGTGATGCTCCAGCCGCTCGCCATACCAGGTGCCGCTCTCGCCGCTCAGCACATAGATTGCGGTCTCATGGGTGGCATGCTTGTGCGTCTTGCCGCGCGCGCCCCGCGGCATGGTGATCAGCTGCATGTGCAGCGCTTTCGCGCCCACCGTTTCAGCAGATATCGCGGGCGCATAGGAAAAACCCTGCTTGCCCAGATAGGGCTCATGCGCGCATCACCGTGCAGGCCGGCTTCTCTCTGGCATCCGACATGTTGTCCTCCCGCGGCGCCCGCGCCCATTATAGCGGAGGCGCAAGGGTCCGGCACTGATTCGGCGCGGGGCTCGGCTAGGGGCATGCTATTAAGAGCAAAAGAAGAGGGCGGGATGGCGGGGCAGCAAGCGGTCTTCGTGAAATGCGCCTGGCGGCTGGTGCCGCTGATGACGCTGCTCTATTTCTTCAACATCATGGACCGGGTGAATGTGAGCTTCGCCGCGCTCACCATGAACCACGATCTGGGCTTCAGTCCGGCGGTCTATGGCTTCGGCTCAGGCGTTTTCTTCCTGGGCTACGCGCTGTTCCAGGTGCCCGCCAACGCGATCCTGGAAAAAGTCGGCGCCAAGCGCTGGATTTTCCTGATCCTGCTTTTGTGGGGCATGCTTTCCGCTTCGAACGCTGTTGTGCAGGGGCCCCACAGCTTCTATGCCGTGCGCGTGGCTGCTGGGCTTGGTGGAAGCCGGCTTCTATCCCGGCATGATCCTTTACATGACCTATTGGTTCACCCGGTCTTATCGCGGGCGGCTGGTGGCGATCTTCATGGCGGCGCTGCCGGCGGCCAACATCGTGGGCGGACCGCTCTCCAGCCTCATTCTCGGCATGGACGGCTATCACGGCATTGCGGGCTGGCAATGGCTGTTCCTGATCGAAGGCGCGCCCTCCATCCTTCTCGCTTTCGTGGTCTTGATGTTCCTGCCCGACGGCCCCAACAAGGCCGCCTGGCTGAGCCAGCACGAGAAAGCTCTCATCGCCCGGGACCTTGCCGCCGAGGACACCTCGCAGCATCGCGATTTCTGGGCGGCGCTGACGGACGTCAAAGTCCTGGGCCTGGCGGTGGTCTATTTCGGCTATTCAGTGGGGCTTTATGGCGTGGGGCTCTGGCTGCCGCAGATCGTCAAGGGCATGGGCGTGTCCAACCTCGCCAACGGGTTTGTAGTAGCGCTCCCTTATATCGCGGGCGCCATCGCCATGATCTGGTGGGCGCGCAGCAGCGACCGCACCGGCGAGCGCATCTGGCATGTGGCTTGGCCGGCCATGCTGATGGTGGCGAGCCTGCTGGTGGCCAGCCTCAGCCACGCCAATCTGGTGATCTTTCTGGCCCTATCGCTGGTGCAGGTGGGCGCTCTCTCCCTGCAAGGCCCCTTCTGGGTTCTGCCTTCGACCTTCCTGGGCGGGGCGGCGGCGGCCAGCGGCATTGCCTTGATCAATTCCATCGGCACGGGTGGCGGCGGCTTTGTCGGCCCCTATGTGCTGGGACTGATGCGCCAGATGACCGGAGGCTTTGCCGCCGGCATGGCCGTCCTCGCCATCGGGCCCATCCTCACCGTCACCATCGTGCTGCTTTTGGGGCGGGCGGGCTCGCGGCTGGCGGCCGCCAAGGCAGGTTGATCACACCGGCATATACCAGCGCACGAAATTCTCTTCGCCCCGCTTGTTGAACGAAACGGAGCGGATATTTTGTCCGCGCACCGCCCAGCCCTCGCCCACCACATGCGCCAGGACGGCCGCGCCCAGCGCGCCTCCCAGATGCGGCCGCCGCTCGCTCCAGTCCATGCAGCTACGGCACAGCGGCCGTTTCAGCGCGTCCAACTTCGCCAGTTCGATGCCGCGGCCCGAAAGAAAATCGCGGCCCTTGCGGGTGAGCTGGAACGCCCCGCCGCGCCAGACGAGCAATCCCGCCGCCAGCCAGCGGCCGGTGAGATCTACCGCCAGGCGCCCGCCCAGATGATCGTAGCAGGAGCGGGCATGGCGCATCGCCTCGTCCTTGGGGCCGGGACGGGCGCGCAAATGGCCGGCGCGCGCCGCGACCGCGACCAGGGCCTCGACCGCCTCGCCGACATCGGGACTCGCAAAGCTGGAAGAAGCGATGGCGTCCCTGTTTCTCGCCCTTGAGCAGGCCCGAAGCGACCAGCTTGTGCAAATGCCCTGTGGCCGTGGGCGGCGTCACGCCGGCTTCTTGCGCCAGGTCCGCCGCCGACAGCGCCTGGCCCGACATCAGCGCCATCACCATGTTGGCGCGGGCGGGATCGCCCAGGAGCTGGGCTATGATCGAGATGTCCGGCCCGTATTTCATAGTTTGATGATAGCCAAACTATGTTCGCCTGTCGACCGGCCGCCGCTGGACGGGGCGGCCCCGCCCGCTTAGCATCCGGGAATAATCATGAGCTCGGGTGAGGCCAGGGCCGCACTTGACCGTCTTATCAGGGCTGGTTCGGGGAGAGGGTCATGAAAACTACCATTCGCCGTGGCGTATCGAGCGCGCTGGTCGTGCTCGCATTGGGTTCAGCCGCGTTCCTGGCGGCCTCGGACGGCTTGGCCGCTCCTCTGGCTTCCTCCACCTGCACCGGAAAAGATGGTGACCCGGCCTTTTGCAAGGCGGTGCGCGGCGACCGCGCCGAAGGCTGGATGGCGCAGGGCCGCTCGGAAGTGATGGCGCGCAACGGCATGGTCACCACCAGCCAGCCGCTGGCGGCGGAAGCCGGGCTTGAGATTTTGCGCAAGGGCGGCAATGCGGTGGATGCCGCGGTGGCGACCGCGGCGGTGCTCAATCTGGTCGAGCCGATGAATGTGGGCCTGGCGGGCGACATGTTCGCCATCATCTACACCGCCAAGGACCACAAGCTGCATGTGCTGAACGCCATCGCGGCATGGCGGCGTCGGGCCAGACTTTGGCCTTCATGAATGCCCATGGCTACAAATTGGATCCCCAGAATATCGGCCCCGGCTCGGGCATGGCGCGCGGCGTGCTGTCGGTGACGGTGCCGGGCGCGGCCTGGGGCTGGAGGAGGTGCTGGACAAATACGGCACCATGAAATTCAAGCAGGTGCTGGAGCCCGCGGCGCAGTTATGCCGAGAAGGGCTTTCCGGTTTCCGAACGCATCGCCATTGACTGGCATCTGCCCAAGGCGGTGAACGCCAATCGCGGCCAGTTGGAGAATTGCTGCAGCGAGATCGATCCGGATTCGATCAACGACCTGGTACATCGACGGCAAGCAGCCCGAGGCGGGACAGATCTACAAGAATCCCGATCTGGCCAAGACCTTCCGCATCCTGGAAGCGAAAGGCCGCGACGGTTTCTACAAGGGCCCGGTGGCGCAGGCCCTGGTGAACAAAGTGCGTGCGCTGGGCGGCACCATGACCATGGAGGACCTCGCCAATTACAAGGGCGAATGGGCCGAGCCGGTGATGAGCGACTATCACGGCTATACGCTGGCGGAACTGCCGCCGCCTTCGCAGGGCTTTGCCGCCAATGAGATGCTGAACATCCTGGCGGCCTGCACCGGCAAGGTCTATCCCGGCCAGACCCTGGCCTCGCTGGGCCCCAGGGACGCGCGTTACTGGCACATGCTGATCGAGGCCAAGACGCTGGCCTATGCCGATCTCAATCGCATCAACGGCGATCCCAATTTCAATCCCGGCATGGCCGCACAAGGTGAAGATGCTGACCAGCATGGCCCATGCCAAGGAACTGTGCAGCAAGATCAGCCCGGACAAGGCGATGCCGCCGACCCGGCAACCGCGCCGGGCGGCGGCGACACCATCGTGCTTTCCACCGCCGACCGCTGGGGCAACATGGTGTCCTGGGTCAATTCCAACTATGCCAATTTCGGCTCGGGCATCACCGTGCCGGGCTATGGCTTCGTCCTGCACAATCGCGGCGGGCTGTTCACCCTCGATCCCAACAGCCCCAACGTGATCGCGCCGCACAAGCGGCCCTACAACACGCTGGCTGCCGCTTTGTGCTGCAAGGCGGCCGCACCGACGGCCAGATCATGGCGCTGCAACTGATGGGCGGCGACATGCAGTCCCAGGGCCATGCCCAGGTGATGGTGAACATGGTCGATCTGGGCGCCAATCTGCAGGCGGCGTCCGACATGGCGCGCTTCCATCACAACCAGGTGACGCGACACCGTGGAGCTGGAATCCGAAGCCTTCAAGCTGGTGGGCGCCGCAGCTTCAAGCCATGGGCCACAAGGTGATGTCGGCCAATGGCGGCGGCGATGGGCGGCTATCAGGCGATCCTGTTCACGCCCGATCCCAAAGAGCCCAAGCCCGACGGCCGCAAGAACATCGCAGCAGCCCGTCAACGGCACCTACCGGGCCGGCACCGACCACCGCAAGGACGGCATCGCCGTCGGCTGGTGACAGCATGCGCGAGGTCTCGCCGGACGAGATCGCGACGCGCATCGACGTCGCGGCGATCCTGTCCCGGCGATGCGCGATGCCTTGCGCGCGGAAGCGGAAGGGCTGACGTGGAAGTGCCGCTGCGCGCCGGCTGGAGCCTGAATGACGGCGATTTCGGCATGCTGGCGATGCCGGCGCGGTCCGAGACGCTCGAACTCGCGCGTCTTCAAGTTTCTGACCCTGGTGGATGGCAACCGCGCGCTGGGCCTTCCCGGCGTGATGGGCGAATTGACGCTGCTGGATGCGGTGACGGGCGCGCCGGTCGCGCGCCTGCCGGCCGAGGATGTGACGTTGCTGCGCACCGCCGCCTGCAGCGCCGTCGCCACCGATCTTCTGGCGCGCGCCGGACGCCGACAGTCTGGCGCTGTTCGGCAGCGGCCCGCAGGCGGCGCATCATGCCGAGGCCATGCTGGCGGTCGGCCCATCAAGCGCGTGCTGATTCATGGCCGCGATCAGGGGCGGGCGGAAAAACTGGCGACGCGAGCTTGCGTACGCGCCTCGGCGTCGCGGCCGTCGTCGGCCCCGACCCGGCATTCTCTGCGCGAGGCCGCCGATCGTCTGCACCGCGACCAATGCGCGCGAGCGCCCTGTTCGAAGCAGACGATGTCCATCCCGCAGGTGCATATCAACGCCATCGGCGCCTATCGTCCCGACATGTGCGAATTGCCGGCCGCGCTGCTCCGGCGACGCCACCATCTTCGTGGACAGCATGGCGCCGGTGGCGCGGGAAGCGGGCGATCTTCTGGCGGCGTTCGGCACGGCCGAAAGGTGACGGCGCATATCCGCGCCATCGGCGAATTGGTGGCCGCAGCCGCTGCCACGCGGCCCGAGGGGCGCACGGTCTACAAAGCGGTGGGCAATGCGGGACAGGACCTCTATGCCGCCGCCGCGATCCTCAAGCTTGCTCGGCGGCCGGCTAAGAACTAGACCGCGATCGCCGCCTTGATGCTGGGATGCGCCTGGTAATTCTCCAGCGTGAAATCCTCATATTGGAAGGCGAAAATATCCTTCACCGCCGGATTGAGCCGCATCGCCGGCAGCGGATAGGGCTTGCGCGACAATTGCTCTTCGCGCCTGCTCGATATGATTGAGATAAAGATGCGCGTCGCCGAAGCTGTGCACGAATTCGCCGGGCTTCAGTCCCGTCACCTGCGCCACCATCAAGGTGAGCAGCGCATAGGAGGCGATGTTGAACGGCACGCCCAGGAAGATATCCGCCGAGCGCTGATAAAGCTGGCAGGACAGTTTCCCGTCCGCGACATAGAACTGGAACAGGCAATGGCAGGGCGGCAGCGCCATCTTGGGCACGTCGGCGGGATTCCAGGCGGTGACGATCAGGCGGCGCGAATCCGGATTGGCCTTGATGTCGCGGATCAGATTGGCGATCTGGTCGATGGTGCCGTCGCCCTGGGTCGGCCAGCTGCGCCATTGATAGCCATAGACCGGCCCCAGCTCGCCATTGGCGTCGGCCCATTCGTCCCAGATGGTGACGCCATGCTCCTGCAGCCAATGGACATTGGTTTCGCCGCGCAGGAACCAGAGCAGTTCATAGATGATGGATTTGAGGTGCAGCTTTCTTGGTGGTGACCAGGGGAAAGCCGTCGCGCCAGATCGAAGCGCATCTGATGGCCGAAGATCGAGCGCGTGCCGGTGCCGGTGCGGTCGCGCTTTTCCACGCCCTGGCGCAGGGCTTTTTCCATCAAATCGAGATATTGGCGCATTTCAATAGAGTTCCAGCGACGGATTCTCGCGGCTTCAAAATTTAACCGCAGCGCCTTATATTGGAAAGGCCGGGCAACCGGCTATGGCGATAAACGGCTTCGTAATAAGCGGCCCGGACCCGGGGGCGGTACCCGGCGCCTCCACCACAAGCCCATTTCCGAGTGGGTTTCTGTGGGGGCGAAACAGGATCGACGGACGTGTAAAGGCTGTCCTTTTGCTCGGTATGGTTCCGCCGTTATCGGGCTATTCGTACAGGTGCCAACGATAATCGAAATGGCCCTCGCTGCCTAATTAATTAGGTAAGCGCGGTTCGGGGAGCACCGGGCAACAGAAACCCCTCCACTTTGCCCCAGGTACCCCTGCTTTTGTTCTGAGCGCGACGCTGCAAGCGCGTCGCGAGCGGCGGACGACGAAGCTCCTCACTTACTCAGCAGCCTTCAACTTCCAGCTTCGCCGCGGCGGTCATACCAGGCCAGCATCGCCGCCAGGATGCAGATCGCAGCCGCCCATCGCCACCGCGCGGCCGGTGCCGAAATGCTCGGCCACCCAGCCCAGCATCAGCGAGCCCCAGGGCATCATGCCCAGGAAGCCCATGGCATAGAACGCCACCACCCGGCCGCGCATGTCGTCGCGCGACAGAAGCTGGATGATGGAATTGGTCGAGCCGCCCAGCAGCATCAGGCTGAACGACGCACGGCATCAGCAGCGCCAGCGACAGCCAAACCAGTGCGACTGGGAAAACAGGATCAGCGAAATGCCGAAGCACAGCGCCGCCACCACCGGCGTGGCGAAAAGATGCCGGTCCGGCACCCGCGCCAGGGCATAGGCGCCCAGGAAAGCGCCCCGCGCCCACCGCGGTATAGAGAAAGCCCAGCCCTTCGCTGCCCTGATGCAGCACATCGCGGGCGAAGGCGGGCAGCAGGCGTCAGATAGGCCGCGCCGAACGCCGAGCAGAACGCGATCAGGACCAGCGAGACGCGGATTTCGCGCGTGCTGCCAGACATAGACGAAGCCCTCCTTGCACGGCGCGGAACGGCGCGGCATGCTTTCGCGGCGGGCGCGGCACGAAACGCATCATCGCACAGGCTGACGATCACCGCGCCATAAGACACGGCGTCGATGCGAAAAGCAGATGCCCGCGCCCACCAGCGCGATCAGGATGCCCGCGATGCTGGGGCCGACCACCCGCGCCAGATTGAACATCATGGAATTGAGCGAGATGGCGTGGCGCAGATCTTCCCTGCCCACCATCTCCACCGTCATGGCCTGGCGGATCGGCACGTCGAAGGCGTTGATGAAGCCCTGGAACAGCGCCAGGCAGACGATCTCCCAGACCTTGATCCAATGCGTCAGGGTGAGGATCGCCAGCGCCGCCGATTCCACGCAGGCCAGCGACTGGGTGAGAAGCAGCATCCGCCGCCGGTCGAAGCGGTCGGAGATCGCGCCGCCGAAGGCGGAAAAGAAGAACACCGGCACCGACCCGGCGAAGGACGTCACGCCCAGCAGCAGCGGCGAATGGGTGAGGCTATAGACCAGCCAGCCCTGGGTGACATTGGTGATCCAGGTGCCCATCAGCGACACAAGCTGGCCGGAAAAGAACAGCCGGTAATTGCGATGCCGGAAGACTTTGAGGAAGGCCAGCGCGCTGCGGTCTTCGGCGGCTTCCGCCGGCACGGACTTCCGGCTGCGGCACTTCCACCGGCTGGGGCTCCGGCGTCAGTTCCAGATCTTCGGGCAGCACCGCTTCGACGGCGCGGTTTCGGCGTCATTCTCGGACGGGCTTATCACGCTGCGGCGATAGCGCGCCGTCGACGCGCCGCTCGCCCAAGCTCGCGGCGTTCGTCGCTCGAAATGGTCGCACAGGACCGTCGCTCCTCACTGCGCGATCCGGATGGAAATATCGCCGCGCTGGGCCAGGATCGCCACTTCCGTGCCCTCGCCGTTGCGGCGCAGGCGCAGATCCGCCGACGCGCCTTCCAGGCAGAGATTGCGGATGCGGATTTCCTCCAGGAACCGCGGCAGCAGCGGATTGTGGAAGCGGATCTCGCGCCGCTGCGTGGTCGCAGACGATGCCCAGGCAGGCTTCCAGCAGCGCGAACGGCGCGGCGCTGGCCCAGGCCTGGGGCTGGCAGGCCACCGGGATAAAGCGTGGGCGCGGTGCCGCGGCGGCGGGGAAAGCCGCAGAACAATTCGGGAAAGCGCATCAGCTCCATATGGCAGGAGGCGTCGAACATGCCCGTCGAAAATGGCGGCGGCGGCGCGCTTGAAGCCGTAGCGCCCCAGGCCCAGCGCGATCAGCGCATTGTCATGCGGCCAGACCGAGCCGTCATGATAGGACATGGGATTGAAGCGCGGCGCATCCGACGCCACGGTGCGCACGCCCCAGCCGGAGAACATTTCCGGCGTCATCAAGCGTCTCGGCCAGGCGCGCGGCGCGCTCGGGCGAGGCGATGCCGCAGAACAGCACCTGCCCGGCATTGGAGGTGCGCACCCGGCAAGGCTTTTTGTCGCCGTCCAGCGCGATGGCATAGACGCCCAGCTCCTCGCACCAGAACGCCGCCTCGAAACGCTGGCGCAATTTTTCCGCCGCGTCGGCCAAGCTGCATCGGCGCGGGCATGCTCGCCCAGCATGCGCGCCAGCGATCGCGGCGCCCTGCTTGGCGGCATAGACATAGGCCTGCACTTCGCACAGCGCGATCGGCCCGGTGGCCAGCTGGCCATCGGCATGAAAGATGGAATCGTGGCTGTCCTTCCAGCCCTGATTGGCCAGGCCGTTCTCGCTCTCGCGGTAATATTCGACAAAGCCGTCGCCGTCGCGGTCGCCATAGCGGTCGATCCAGTCCAGCGCCGCCTTCAGATGTGGGCCAGAGCGCGCGAATGGTGGCCTGGTCGCCGGTGCGCAGGAAATAGCGCGCCGCCAGCAGCACGAACAAAGGCGTGGAATTGATGCTGCCGTAATAGCGGCCGAACGGCACCTCGCCCAGATTGGCCATTTCGCAGGCCCGCGTCTCATGCAGGATCTTGCCCGGCTCGGCATCGGCGCGCGGGATCAGCTTGCGTCGCCTGGGTGCGGGCGAGATAGCGCAGCACGCCCTGGCCAGCGACGGATCGATCCACAGCATCTGCAGCGCCGTGATCAGGCCGTCGCGGCCGAAGGGGTCGAGAACCAGGGCGTGCCGGCATAGGGATAAGGACCCTTCGGCGGTCTCGGTGATCAGCATGGACAGATCGGCGCCCGCCCGGTGCAGCATGCGGTTGGCCAGCGCATTGGAGCTGGTCACCGTGCCGCCCAGTTCCGGCGGCCTTCTGGGCCGCGCGCCGCGCGGCGCGATAGGGCTCGGAGAAATTCGCGGTCTGCGGCTCGGCCGTCGCGCAACGCACCGTCAGCACGATGGCGCGCTGCTCGCCCGGCTTCAGATCCAGCGCAAAGAGCGCCTGGCTCTCGCCCAGCCGATCGGGCTTGGGATCGAGATGGATGTCGGTGACGCGCGTCGATGCCGTCCAGACCCTGATAGCGGAAGGTCAGGCCCTGGTCCTCGAGCCGCGGTCGGTGATCGCGCCGCGCCGGGCGCGCTGTCATGCCCCGGATCTCGAACAGATCGCGGAAATCGGCGGCGAAATTGAAGGTGAAAAAGCAGCGCTGGCGGCGGGTGTCGAAATTGTGGATGGCGAAGCGCTCATAGGCAGTGCCCTGCCAGAGAAATTTGGAGCGCCGCACATGCAGGGTCTCGCGCGGCAGCACGATCTTGCCGTTCTCGTAGATATCGGGATTGGAGAGATCGACCGTGAGCACGACATTGTCGTTTTCCACCGCCGAGGACAGAAGCAGCGGCCGCTGCCCGTTGATCAGGAATTCCAGGCCCGAGAGATGCCGCGTGTCGTTGTGGAACAGCCCGCCGGGAGAGGCGCCGGGATCGATCACGTCGCCCAGGGCGTCGAACAGGCCGAACGTGTCGCCGCTCTTCAGGGTGCGCGGCCAGCGCTCCTGAATGGATTCGGTCGCCTGGATATAAAAGCTGGACGTCTCGTCAGGCGATGGCGGGAGGGGCTTGGCCTCCATGGATGCTCTTTCAAATCATCGTGCTGTCAGAAATCCGGCAAATCAGGCCGCTTCGACGGCGCCGGCCTTCGATACCTTGCAGGCGGATCAGCCGGCGATAAATCCTGCAAATATTCCCTGCGCCATGGCGCGCGCGCTGAAGCGCTCCTCGAAGCGGGAGCGGATCGAGGGACGGAACAGCTTGTCCAGCCGGCGCCACCGCCTTCACCGCCTCGGTCCGCGATTGTCCACGACAAAGCCGGTGAGGCCGTCTTCCAGCACTTCCGGCACCGAGCCGCAGCGGAAGGCGATCACCGGCGTGCCGCAGGCCATGGCCTCGATCATCACCAGGCCGAAAGGCTCGGGCCAGGCGATGGGAAACAGCAGCGCCCGGGCATTGCCCAGGAATTCCTGTTTCTGGCTGTCGTCGATCTCGCCGATGAATTCCACATGGGGGCTTTTGGCCAGCAGCGGACGAATCACCTCGTCGAAATAGGGCCGGTCCACGGGATCCACCTTGGCCGCCATTTTGAGGCGCATGCCGGCCCTGGCGGGCGATCTCGATCGCCTCCACCGGCCCCTTGTCGGCGCAGATGCGGCCCAGGAAAGCCAGATAGCCGCCCTTGCCTGTCGCCTTCGTGAAACTGCCTTTCCGGCAGGCCATGATAGACGGTGCCCATCCAATTGACCGGCGGCACCGGCTTCCTCTGATGCTGGGAAATCGAGACCAGCGGCATATGGGGAAAGGCGCGATAGATGTCGGGCAGTTCCGGCAGGTCCTGGCGGCCATGGAGCGTGGTCAACGTCTTGTGCGCCATGTTGCGGAAGATGGGATAGTGGAAGAAGTCGATGTGGAAATGCAGCACGTCGAATTCCGCCATCCGCTCGGCGACCCGGTCCAGCATGATGATATTGTAGGGCAGCGAATTGTGGATGCCGTCCAGCCGAGCGCGCGGGGCACGACCGGACAGAGCTTCGGCCTTGGTGCGCGAATCGCCGCTGGCGAACAGGGTCACGTCATGGCCCTGGGCGACCAATTCTTCCGTCAGCCATGATACCACCCGTTCGGTACCGCCATAAAGGCGCGGCGGAACGCTTTCCACCAATGGAGCGATTTGTGCGATTTTCACGGAGCTCGACCCTCGTCGGCGTCATATCCACAACGGCTTGATAAACCTTCCGGTTCCCCGCATTGCCGCGATTGCGCCAAATTCGACTTAGCGGGTACCTGCGCGGTTCCCGCGATTGACTCCTTGTTCCCCGCGCTTAGTCTAAAAGCCTCATGGCGAAGGATTTTATCGGCTATCAGGCCCTGACCGACCAGGCGTTGCGCGGCGTGGTGCGCGACGCGCTCAAGCGCATCGAGAAATCGGGCCTGATCGGCGCGCATCATTTCTATCTGACCTTCAAGACCCATGCCGACGGTGTGGACATTCCCGATTTCCTGAAGGAGCAATATCCCGACGAAATGACCATCATCATCCAGCACCAATATTGGGCGCTGAAGGTGAAGGAGGATTATTTCGAGGTGACGCTGACCTTCAAGAAATTGCCCGCGCCGCTGCATATCCCCTTCAGCGCGCTGACCGCCTTTTTCGATCCCGGCGTGCAGTTCGGCCTGCAATTCCGCAGCGAAAGCGAGGCCAAGGCCGCGCCCGCCCCGGTGATGGTGCCGGTGGCGCCGGCCGAGGCCAGCCCCGCCGCCCGAGCCCGCGCTCGCCCGCCGACAAGGCCCCGCCCGGCGAAGTCGTCAGTCTGGATTCTTTCCGAAAGAAATAGTACCCGGGCCCAGTTTCATTGAAGGGCGCCATGGCCGACAAAATTCACGACCCGCACCGAGACCGACACCTTCGGCCCCATCGAGGTGCCGGCTGACCGCTATTGGGGCGCGCAGGCGCAGCGCTCGCTGGGCAATTTCAAGATCGGCTGGGAGAAGCAGCCGCTTCCCATCGTCCGGGCCCTGGGCATCGTCAAGCGCGCCGCCGCCGAGACCAACATGGCGCTGGGCCATCTCGACAAGAAACTGGGCGAGGCCATCGTCGGCCGCCGCCCAGGAAGTGATCGAAGGCAAGCTCAACGATCATTTCCCGCTGGCGGTGTGGCAGACCGGCTCCGGCACCCAGTCCAACATGAACGCCAATGAAGTGATCTCGAACCGCGCCATCGAGATGCTGGGCGGGACGATGGGCTCGAAAAAGCCGGTCCATCCCAACGATCACGTCAATATGAGCCAGTCGTCCAACGACACCTATCCCACGGCGATGCACATCGCCTGCGCGGAAGAGATCGTGCATCGCCTGCTGCCCGCGCTGCAAAAGCTGCGCAATGCGCTGAACGACAAGGCGCAGGCCTGGAAGGACATCATCAAGATCGGCCGCACCCATACCCAGGACGCCACGCCCCTCACCCTGGGCCAGGAATTTTCCGGCTACACCACCCAGGTCCAGAACGGCATCGAGCGCATCGAACAGACCCTGCCCAAGCTGATGCAATTGGCGCAGGGCGGCACCGCGGTCGGCACCGGCCTGAATGCGCCCATCGGCTTCGACCACATGGTGGCCGACCGCATCGCCGCCATCACCGGGCTTCCCTTCACCACCGCGCCCAACAAATTCGAGGCGCTGGCCGCCCATGACGCCATGGTGTTCAGCCATGGCGCCATCAACACGGTGGCCGCCAGCCTGTTCAAGATCGCCAACGACATCCGCCTGCTGGGCTCGGGCCCGCGCTCGGGCCTGGGCGAATTGGCGCTGCCGGAGAACGAGCCCGGCTCCTCGATCATGCCGGGCAAGGTCAATCCCACCCAGAGCGAGGCGATGACCCAGGTCTGCGTGCAGATCTTCGGCAACAACGCCGCCATCACTTTCGCCGACAGCCAGGGCCATTTCGAACTCAACGTCTACAATCCGGTGATGGCCTATAATTTCCTGCAAAGCGTGCGGCTGATGGCGGACGCGGCGGTAAGCTTCACCGACAATTGCGTGGTGGGGATCGAGCCCCGGCTGGACAATATCAAGGCCGGGCTGGAACGCTCGCTGATGCTGGTGACGGCGCTGGCGCCCAAGATCGGCTACGACAATGCCGCCAAGATCGCCAAGACCGCGCACAAGAACGGCACCACCTTGAAGGAAGAAGCGGTCAAGGGCGGCTATGTCACGGCGGAGGAATTCGACGGCTGGTGCGGCCCGAGGACATGATCGCGCCGAAGTGACCCAAGGCCAACCATGAGGTGGCAAGATGGGACTGAAAAAGCGCTCCTTCTCCCTTTCCGGCCACCGGACTTCGGTGGCCCTGGAAGAAGAATTCTGGGCGGTGCTTGAGACGGAAGCCAAAAATACCGGCCGCAGCCTGGCAGGGCTGATCAAAAGCATCGACGAAACGCGCGGCACCCGCGCCTCTGGCCAGTGCGCTGAGGCTTCACGCCCTTGCCGTCGCGCCGCACCGATATCTAACCTTCGCCCCATGATCACGCTCTTCCACGCCCCCAAATCGCGCTCGTCCCGCTTCATCTTCCTGCTGGAGGAATTGGGCGCGCCTTATGAGATCAAGATCGTCACGATCCGCCGCGGCGACGGCAGCGGCGCGCTCGACGCCGGCCAATCCCCATCCGCATGGCAAGGTGCCCGCCATCCAGCACAAAGGCGAGACCGTGTTCGAATCGCCGGCCATCGTCGCCTATCTCACCGACACATTTCCCGATGCCGGCCTGGCGCCGAAACCGGGCGAGGCCGGGCGCGGCGCCTATCTCACCATGCTGGCTTATTATGGCGATGTGCTGGAACCGGCCTTTGTCTCCAAATTCCTGAAGATGGCCGGTGCCGCGCGGCACTGCCGGCTGGGTCGAGGTGGACGAAGCCATGGCCTTCATCGACAAAACGCTGACCGCGCATCCCTATATCGCGGGCGACAAATTCACCGGCGCCGACATTCTCTATGCCACCACCTTCGGCATGTTCGCGCAGAACCCGATGATGCCGAAACTTGCCTCCATCGAGGCCTATGTGAAGCGCGTGCTGGACCGGCCCGCCTATGCGCGGGCGCAGAAGCGCGACCAGGGCTGATGGGCCGAGATCGTCAATCTCAACCGCGCCCGCAAGGCCAAGGCGAAGGCCGAAAAGAGCAAAAGCGGCGGACCTGAACCGCGTCCTTCACGGCACGCCCAAGCATCTCAAGCGCCTGGCCAAGGCGCGCGACGAAAAGGCCCGGCGCGACCTGGACGCGCACAAGAAAGACTGAAAGCCGGAACCGGGCCCGTCCGCTCTTTGGGGTGGAAGAACAAAAGCAGGACTTTTTCCGCCCGCCCCTGCTAGAATGTGCCGGACTCATGAGCCATCATCCCTATTCCGACCCGCTGGACGCGGCCTTCGGCGACGCCGGAGCCGTCCGCAGCCCGTTCCCCGCGATCCGCCCTATCTCGCCGGCCTCAACAAGGAGCAGCGCGAGGCGGTGGAGGCCGTGGATGGCCCTGTGCTGGTGCTGGCCGGCGCCGGGCACCGGCAAGACCCGCGTCCTCACCACCCGGCTGGCGCATATCCTGGCCACGCGGCGCGCCTGGCCGGGCCAGATCCTGGCCGTCACCTTCACCAACAAGGCGGCGCGCGAAATGAAGGAGCGCATCGGCGCCCTGATCGGCGGCGTGGTCGAAGGGATGCAATGGCTGGGCACCTTCCATTCCATCGGCGCCAAGATGCTGCGCCGCCATGCCGAGCTGGCGGGGCTGAAATCCAATTTCACCATCCTGGACACCGACGACCAGCTGCGGCTGATGAAGCAATTGATCGACGCGGAAGGCATCGACGAGAAGCGCTGGCCGGCGCGCACCCTGGCGGCGATGATCGACGATTGGAAGAACCGGGGCCTAAGGCCCGACGATGTCTCCGACAGCGACGGCCAGGCCTATGCCTTCGGCAAGGGCAAGACGCTTTATCGCCAATATCAGGAGCGGTTGCGGGCGCTGAACGCGGCGGATTTCGGCGACCTGCTGCTGGAGACGCTGCACATCCTGCGCACCCATCCCGACATCCTGGCCGATTACCGCGACCGCTTCCGCTACATGCTGGTGGACGAATATCAGGACACCAATGTGGTGCAGTATCTCTGGCTGAAGCTGCTGGCCAGCCAGAGCGGCAATGTCTGCGTGGTGGGCGATGACGACCAGTCGATCTATGCCTGGCGCGGCGCCGAAGTGGAAAACATCCTGCGCTTCGAGCGTGATTTTCCCGGCGCCAAGGTGATCCGGCTGGAGCGCAATTACCGCTCCACGCCGACCATCCTGGGCGCGGCCTCGGGCCTGATCGCCGCCAACAAGGGCCGGTTGGGCAAGACGCTTGTGGACCGAAGGCGATCCAGGGCGAGCAGATCAAGGTCCAAGGCGTGTGGGACGCCGAGGAAGAAGCCCGCAATGTCGCCGCCGAAGCCGAAGATCTGCACCGCCAGGGCGCGCGTTTCGGCGACATGGCGATCCTGGTGCGCGCCTCGTTCCAGATGCGCGAATTCGAAGACCGGTTTATTTCGCTGGGCCTGCCCTATCGCGTGATCGGCGGCCCGCGCTTCTATGAGCGCGCGGAAATCCGCGACGCCATGGCCTATCTGCGCCTGATCGCCCAGGGCGACGACGATCTGGCCTTCGAGCGCATCGTCAACAAGCCCAAGCGCGGCATCGGCGACGCCAGCGTGGCGACGCTGCATGCCTTCGCCCGCGCCCGCCAATCGCCGCTGCTGGCGGCGTCGCGCGAGATCGCCGAGACCGACGAATTGCCGCCCAAGGCGCACAAAGCGCTGGCCGAACTGGCGGCCAATTTCGCCCGCTGGAGCGAGACCGCGAGGGTCCTGCCGCACACCGAACTGGCGGAAATGGTGCTGGACGAGTCCGGCTATACCGACATGCTGAAGGCCGACAAATCGGCGGAAGCGCCGGGACGGCTGGACAATCTCAAGGAATTCGTCCGCTCGATGGAAGCGTATCGAATCCCTCGCCGCCTTCCTGGAGCATGTCTCGCTGGTGATGGAATTCGCCCAGGACGAAACCGGCGACCGCATCAATCTGATGACCTTGCACGCCGCCAAGGGCCTGGAATTCGACACCGTGTTCCTGCCCGGCTGGGAGGAAGGCCTGTTCCCCAGCCAGCGCACCATGGATGAAAGCGGGTTGGCGGGGCTGGAGGAAGAACGCCGGCTCGCCTATGTCGGCCTGACCCGCGCCAAGAAGCGGGCGCGGATTTCCTTTGCCGCCAACCGCCGCGTCCATGGCTCCTGGCAGAGCGCATTGCCTTCGCGGTTCCTCAGCGAAATTCCCGAAGCCCATGTCGATACCGTGGTGGATGAAGGCTTTTATGGCGGCGCCACGGGCTTTCGCGACAATGCAGGGCGCGCCGGCCTTTTCCTCCACCTATGAAAGCCCGGGCTGGAAACGCGCACAAATAGGCCAACCGCGCCCAGGCGCAAGCACGCACCCGCCCGCCCCTGATCGAGGCGCAGGCCTATGTCGGTGCAGACCACCGATCCCTGCGCCTCGCATTACGCGCGCGGCGACCGCGTCTTTCACCAGAAATTCGGCTATGGCCGGGTGAGCTTTGTCGAAGGCAACAAGCTCACGGTGGATTTCGACAAGGCGGGCGAGAAGCAGGTCATCGACCAGTTCGTGGCCGGGCATGACGAACGCATAAACAACAGCATGAGCGATGACGTAGCAATCCGCCCTTGTGGAAAGCCTCGGTCACGCTGGCCAAAAGCGAAGCGCCGGACATGGCCTCGCTGCTGGAGCTGGCGTCGGAGCCGCAGGCCGTGCTGATCGCGGAAGAGCCGTTCGGGCCCGGCGCCACGGTCGAAGCTCTGTACACGGAAGAACCCGATGCCGCGCTGCTTTCCGGCATCGCCGGGCCGCGACGATCACGGTCGAGCCCCTGCCCGACCAGGACTGGATCCGCCTCTCGCAGGAAGGCCTGCCGCCGGTGCGCGCCGGGCGCTTCTTCGTCTATGGCGCGCATGACGCAGGGCAAGGTGCCGCATGGCGTGATCCCGATGCGGATCGAGGCGGGCCTGGCCTTCGGCACCGGCCATCACGAGACCACGGCGCTGTGCCTTGCGGTGCTGAGCGAGCTGGCCCACCGCCGCGCCTTCAGCAATGTGCTGGATCTGGGCTGCGGCACCGGCCTGCTCGCCATCGGCGCGGCCAAATTGTGGAAGCAGGCCCGTGCTGGCGTCCGACATCGATCCGGTCGCCATCGAAGTGACCGATGAAAATGCCCGCGCCAATGGCGTGGGGCCGCTGGTCCGGGCCGTGGTCGCGGACGGGCTGATCCATCCCGCGCTGGCGGCCGCCGCGCCTTATGATCTGATCATCGCCAATATCCTGGCCGGACCGCTGACCCGGCTGGCGCCGCAGATCGTCGATGCGCTCGCGCCCGGCGGAACGCTGGTCCTGTCGGGCCTGCTGCACAATCAGGAGGCGATGGTGCTGAGCTTTTACCATCGCTTGCGGTTCCTGGGCCGCCGCCGCGAAGGCCCCTGGAGCGCGCTGGTCTTGGAGAAAGCCGGGGCGCTAGCTGTTTTGTCGGCCTGCAGCTCCGCACCTGAGGCCTTGTATGGATAAGACCACCCTTCCAGACCTATGACGATCGTCTCCGATGCCGCGACCGTGGCGCCGCGGCTGACAGCCCTGCGCGCCGAATTGGCGAAGCGCGGGCTGGACGGTTTTGTCGTGCCCCATTCCGACGAACATCAGAACGAATATCTGCCCGCCAATGCCGAACGGCTGGCCTGGCTCACCTCCTTCACCGGCTCGGCCGGCGCGGCGGTGGTGCTGAAGGACAAGGCGGCGATCTTCGTCGATGGCCGCTACACCTTGCAGGTGCGCGCCCAGACCGACACCATCTCTGTTCGAGCCGCGCGACCTGGTGGCGGAAGGCCCGCAAGGCTGGATGCCCGACCATCTGCCGGCAGGCGCCAAGCTGGGCTTACGACCCCTGGCTCACCACCGCCAATGGCGTGGCGGGCCTGCGCCAGGCGGCGGAGAAGGCGGGCGGCACCTTGGTCGCCTGCGACACCAATCCGCATCGACGCGGTCTGGACCGACCGGCCTGCCGCGCCCAAAGGCGCAGGCCGTGCCGCATGCCCTTCAATCTGGCGGGCGAAGACAGCGCCGCCAAGCGCGCCCGCGTCGCCGCGAGCCTGAAGAAAGCCAAGGCCGACGCGGCGGTGATCACCCTGTGCGATTCCGTCTGCTGGCTGTTCAATATCCGCGGGCAGCGACGTGCCGCACACGCCTTTCGTGCTGGCCTTCGCCATCCTGCATGCCGACGGCAGCGCCGATCTGTTCCTGGACGAAGAGAAGCGCAGCGCCGGACTTGATCGCGCATCTGGGCGATGGCGTGCGTCTGCAAGCCGCCGACGGCATTTCGCCGCCGCGCTGGATGCGCTTGAAGGGCAAGACCGTGCTGGCCGATCCCGCCACCGCCGCCGCGGCCATCTTCGACCGGCTGGACAAGGCCGGCGCCAAGGTGAAGCCGCGCCGCCGATCCCTGCCAATTGCCCAAGGCCTGCAAGAACCCGCTGGAGATCGAAGGCACGCGCAAGGCCCATATCCGCGACGGCGCGGCGCTGTCGCGCTTCCTCTGCTGGTTCGCGCGCGAGGCGCCCAACGGCGCCTTGACCGAAATCGCCGCCGCCGAGGCGCTGGAAGGCTTCCGCCGCGCCACCAATTATCTCTCCGACCTGTCGTTCGATTCCATTTCCGGCGCGGGCGCCAATGGCGCCATCGTGCATTACCGGGTCACGCGCTCGACCAACCGCGCCGATCGCCAACAACGAGATGTTCCTGATCGATTCCGGCGCGCAATATCCCGACGGCACCACCGACGTCACCCGCACCGTGATCGTGGGCACGCCCACCGCCGAGATGAAGGACCGCTTCACCCGCGTGCTGAAAGGCCATATCGCGCTCGCCACCGCGCGCTTTCCCGAAGGCACCATCGGCATGCAGCTGGACAGTTTCGCGCGGCGGCCGTTGTGGGAGGCGGGGCTGGACTACGACCATGGCACCGGCCATGGCGTGGGCTCGTATCTGTCGGTGCATGAAGGGCCGCAGAACATCTCCAAGCGGCCGGTCAACCAGGCGCTGCTGCCCGGCATGATCTGCTCCAACGAGCCCGGCTATTACAAGACCGGCGAATACGGCATCCGCATCGAGAATCTGGTGGTGGTGACCGAGCCCAAGCCCGTGCCCGGCGGCGAGCGGCCGATGATGGGCTTCGAGACCATCACCCTGGCGCCGATCGACCTCAATCTGGTCGAGCCGGGCTTGCTCACCGAAGGCGAGCGGCGTCTGGCTCAACGCCTATCACGCGCGGGTGCTCGAAACCTTGCGTCCCCTGGTGGACGAAGAAACCCGCGCCTGGCTGGAACAGGCGACGCGGGCGATTTGACGAGCCCCCGGCCGCTCGCCTGAGCTCGCGGCGTTCGCCCTATCGCAGGTCCACTGGACCTGCTCGCGCGCTTTGCGCGCCGGAGCTCACCCAATCAGCTTCAGCCAGGCATCTTCGTCCATGCACCTGGACACCGTGCTTCTGCGCCTCTTTGAGCTTTGAGCCCGCGCCCGGCCCCGCCACCACGATGTCGGTCTTGGCCGAAACCGAGCCGGAGACTTTCGCGCCCAGGCTTTCCGCCCGCGCCTTGGCTTCCTGCCGGGTCATCTTTTCCAGGGTGCCGGTGAACACCACGGTCTTGCCGGACACCGGCGAGGTCTTGGCCGGCGCCGGCCATCGGCGTCACGTCCAGCCATGCCAGCAGCCGGTCCAGCGCCTTCACATTGTGCTTTTCGTCGAAGAAATCCCAGATCGCTTCCGCCACCACGCCGCCGATGCCTTCCAGGCTTTCCAGTTCCTCGCGCGCATTCTCCGCTTTCATCCCGTCCAGGAAGGCGTCGATGGTGCGGTAATGGCGCGCGATCAGCCGCGCCGTGGTCTCGCCGACATGGCGGATGCCCAGCGCGTTGATCAAGCGGTCGAGCGCGATCGTGCGGCGGCGTTCGATCGCCGCCATCAGATTCTCCACCACCTTGTCTTCGCGCTCTTCCTTCTTGGCCTTGGCTCTTGACCGGCTCCTTGCCTTCGGCGGCGCGGCGTTCTTCCGACAGTTGCGGCGCGATGCTCGGCCAGCACCTTGGCTGACTTTTTCCGGCTTTTCGGTCAGGGCGAAAATATCGGCGGGCTCTTTCAGCAGGCCCTTGTCGTGGAACAGCTCGATCATGGTGCCGCCCAGGCCTTCGATATCGAAGCCGTCGCGGGCGACGAAATATTTCAGCCGCTCCACCGTCTGGGCATCGCAGATCAGCCCGCCGGTGCAGCGCCGGTCGACATCCTCTTGCCGGTCTTCTCGTCCACCTCGCGCACGGCATGGCTGCCGCAGACGGGGCATTTGTCGGGAAATTTGTAGGGCTTGGCGCTCTTGCGGCCGCTTTTCGGTCGATCACCCTGCACGATCTGCGGGATCACATCGCCGGCGCGCTGGATCACCACCGTGTCGCCGATCCGCACGTCCAGCCGCGCGATCTCGTCCTCATTGTGCAGGGTGGCGTTGCGCACCACCACGCCGCCCACCGTGACCGGCTTCAGCCGCGCCACCGGCGCCAGCTTGCCGGTGCGGCCCGACCTGGATCTCGATATCCTCCAGCACGGTCTCGGCCTGCTCGGCGGGAAATTTGTGGGCGATGGCCCAGCGCGGGACTGCGCGAGACAAAACCCAGCCGCTCCTGCAGATCGAGCCGGTCCACCTTGTAGACCACGCCGTCAATGTCATAGCCCAGCCGGGCGCGGCTGGCTTCGATGTCGCGGTAGAATTTCAGCATCTGCTCCAGCGTCTCGCAGCGCTTGACCAGCGGATTGACGACAAAGCCATAGTCGCGGAATTTCTCCAGCATGCCGCTTTGGGTCTTGGCGGGCAGCTCGCTGATCTCGCCCCAGGTATAGGCGAAGAAATTCAAGGTGCGGCTGGCGGTGATGGCGGGATCGAGCTGGCGCACCGAACCGGCGGCGGAATTGCGGGGATTGGCGTAGGTGGGCTTGCCGTCTTTTTCCTGGCGCTTGTTCGAGCGCCTCGAACGCCTTGTGGGTCATATAGACTTCGCCGCGCACTTCCAGCACCGCGGGCGGCTTGCCTTTCAGGCGCAGCGGAATGTCGGAAATGGTCCGCAGATTGGCGGTGATGTCCTCGCCTTCCTGGCCGTCGCCGCGCGTGGCGCCCTGCACCAGCACGCCCTTCTCATAGCGCAGCGAGGCGGAAAGCCCGTCGATCTTGGGCTCGGCGGTGACGGCGATCGTCTTCGTCTTCCTTCAGTCCCAGGAAGCGGCGCACCCGGCCGAGGAATTCCGCCACATCCTCGTCGCTGAAGGCATTGTCCAGCGACAGCATGGGCCGGCGTGCACCACCTTGGCGAATTTCTCCGACGCCTTGGCGCCCACCCGGTGCGACGGGACTGTCGGGCCGCACCAGCAAGGGAAAGCGCTCCTCGATGGCGGCATTGCGGCGGCGAAGCGCGTCATAGTCCGCATCGGAAATGGTGGGCGCGTCTTCGGCGTGATAGCGCCGGTCATGCTCGGCGATCTCGCGGGCCAGCCGGTCCAGTTCCTTTTCCGCTTCGGCGGAAGTGAGTTTTTCGACCGGCTTGCTGGTCACGCGCTTTGCGCCCGCTTGCGCGTCTTCTTGGGGCGCGTGGCTTCCGCCACCAGCCGCTTGGCGGCGGCGCGGGCTTCGTCGGTGACACTGGCGCCCGACAGCATGCGGGCGATCTCTTCCAGCCGCGCTTCGTCTTCCAGCAAGCGCGATGCGGGTCTTGTCGCCGACCCGGGAAATGCGGAAATGCCGCGCCGCGCGCGCCGCCACTTGCGGCGAATGGGTGACCAGCAACACCTGGGTGGTTTCGGCCAGGCGCTGCAGCCGCTCGCCCACCGCATCGGCCACCGCGCCGCCGACGCCGCGATCCACTTCGTCGAACACCATGGCGGCGGGCGGCGCGGTCTGGGCCAGCGCCACTTTCAGGGCCAGCGAGAAGCGCGCCAACTCGCCGCCCGAGGCGATTTTGGCCAGCGAGCCGAACGGCGCGCCTTCCACCGTGGCGACTTCGAAGGCGATCTTCTCCAGCCCGTTGCGCCGTGCCTGCCTCGTCCGGCAACGTCTCCAGCGCGACGCGGAATCTGGCATGGCCCAGCTTGAGCGGCGCCAGCTCGCCGGCGACGGCGTCTTCCAGCTTTCTGGCGGCGGCGGCGCGGGCCTTGGACAATTTCCGCGCCGCCGCCAGATAAGCCTCGCTGCGCGCGGGCGACCGCGGCTTCGGCGTCTTTCAGCGAGGCGCCGCTGCCGTCCAGCGCCTCCCGCTGCGCCTGGAAATCCGCCAGCACGGCCGGCAAGCCCATCGGGCGTGGTGGCGTATTTGCGGGCCAGGGCGCGCAGTTCGAACAGGCGCTCTTCCTTGCGCTCCAGCGCCGCCGCTGTCGGTGTCCAGGCTCGAGAGCAACGCTTCCAGCTCCCGCCGCGCCTCCTCGGTCTGGGCGAAGGCCTGTTCCAGCGCGGCTTCGGCCGCGCCGGTGCGCTTGCGCGCCTCTTCCTGCAGGCGCGACAATTTCTTCAGCGCCGACGGCCAGCGATGCTTCCGCGCCGCCGTTCGCCCGACAAGGCCTCGGTCGCGGCGCCCAGATCCTCGGCGATGCGGGCGGCGTTCATCATCAGGGCCCGCTCGCCCGCCAGCGCTTTCCTCCTCGCCCGGTTTGGGCTCGAAGTCGGACAATTCCTTGACGGCGGCGCGCACGATAATCGGCATTCTTTTCCGCTTCGGCGGCGCGCGCCTTCAGCCCGGCCAGCGCCTCGCGCGCCGCGTCCCATGGCGGCATAAAGCCCCGCGACCTCGCGGCCTGCGTCTTCCAGATCCGCCAAACGCATCCAGCAAGCCGCGATGGGTGGCGACATCGAACAAGCCGCGATCATCCGCCTGGCCATGCACTTCCAGCAGCAAGCCGCCCAGATCCTTGAGCAGGCCCACGCTCACCGCTTCGTCATTGATGAAGGCGCGGGATTTGCCGTCGGCGGCGAGGCTGCGGCGCAGCACGATCTCGCCTTCATGCGGCATCGCCTGCTCCTGCAGCAAGGCGCGCGCGCCATGACCTGTGGCGCCGGATCGAACACCGCGGTGGCGGAGCCTTGCGCCGCGCCCGGGGCGCACGCCGGCGCGGCCGCGCGCCGCCGATGGCCAGGCCCAGGGAATCCAGCAGGATGGATTTGCCCGCGCCGGTTTCGCCGGTCAGCACATTCAGGCCGGGCGCGAATTCCAGCGCCGCCTGTTCGATCAGCACGATGTCGCGGACCGTCAGCGCGGCGAGCATCGCAAAACGACTCTCAGAGTATCCGGTGGAAAGCTTGGCTGATCCAGGAGCCTTTGTCTTCCTTGGGCTTGCAGATTGCGGCCCTTCAGGATGTCGTAGGCGTCCGTGTACCATTCGCTGCCGGGATAATTGGCGCCCAGCACGGCGGCGGCGGTCTGCGCCTCGCTGTCCAGGCCCAGGGCATAATAGGCCTCGGTCAGCCGCTCCAGCGCTTCGGCGATCTGGGGCGTGGTCTGGTATTGCTGCGACCACCACCCGGAAGCGGTTGATGGCGCCGATATAGTCGCCGCGGGTCAGGTAATAGCGGCCGACCGCCATCTCCTTGCCGGCGAGATGATCCTGGGTGAGGTCGATCTTCAAGGTGGCGTCGCGGGCATATTCGGTGTCGGGGAAACGCTGCACCACGTCCTGCAACGCCACCAGCGCGCCCTGCGGTGTTCGCCTGGTCGCGGTTGACGTCCACGATCTGCTCATAGAGCGAGATCGCCTTCAGATAGAAGGCATAGGCGACTTCATGGCTGCCGGGATGCAGCGAGATATACTGGTCGGCGGTGGAGACCGCATCGCCATATTTGTTGGCCTGGTAGGAGCAGAAGGCGCTCATCAGCATGGCGCGGCGCGCCCACACCGAATAGGGATGCTGGCGGTCCACTTCGTTGAACTGCTTGGCGGCGTCTTCCCAGTTGCTTCTTGTTGATCTGGGCCCAGGCGTCGGCATAAATCTGCTCGACCGGGCGCTCCTGATATTGCGCGGCGTCCTTGTTGAGGTCGTTGCTGGCGTCGTCCTTGTCCAGGCCCAACAGGCTGCAGCCGCCCATCGCGGTTCCCAGCGCCAGCACCAGAAGCGCGGCGCGGAAGGAGCGGACAGGAAAACGGCCAGAATTCGGCATCGGGCGGCAAACCTCAAGAATTTCCTTGGTTGGACAATAGCTTACGCCAGCAAGGCGGCAACAGTCGTCGAACCGGCTTCTCCTTATAGCACAGAGCCGCCCGGTTCAGGGAAGCGTGACCATTTCGTAATTGGCGGGGTCGGAAAACAGCGCCCGCAGCAGCCGGTTGTTGAGGCCATGGCCGGATTTGACCCCCTCGAACCGGGCAAGCAGCGGGCGCGCCCGCCAGCGCCATGTCGCCGATCGCGTCCAGAATCTTGTGGCGGACGAATTCGTCGGCGAAACGCTGGCGATCCTTGTTGATCACGCCCTCTTCGTCCAGCGCCAGGGTGTTTTCCAGCGATGGCGCCGCGGGCCAGATTCATCCGGTTGCAGGCTTTCCAGATCCTTGAGGAAACCGAAGGTGCGGGCGGGCGCGATCTTGTCGCGGAAATTCTCGGGCGAGAAAGCCAAATGGAAATTCTGCCGCCCGATTGCCGGCGTGTCGGATAGTCGAGCACGAAATCGTAGGACGTGCTGTCCGCGGGATCGAGCGCGGCGAAGCGCGTCCTTCTCGTTCACCCGCACCTCGCCGCGACAGCTGTGATGGCGCGGCGCGGCGTCGTCCTGCGCTTTCAGCCCGGCCTGCTTCGATCAGCAGCCAGATAGGAAAGCGCGTCGCCATCCAGGATCGGCGGCTCGGGCCCGTCCAGGCTGACCGTCAGATCGTCGAGCCCCGCGCCCGCCACCGCCGCCATCAGATGCTCGATCACGCCGACGCTGACGCCGCTCTTTTTCGATCACCGTGCCCAGCCGGGTCTCGCCCACCAGATCGTAGCGGGCCGGAATTTCCGCGCCGCCCTGTCGCGCGCGGAATACCACGCCCTGCCCCGCCGGCGCGGGCGAAAGGCTCATGGTCACGGCCACCCCGGCATGCAGGGCGGTGCCGGAAACCGTGACCTCGCGGGCAAGCGTGTTTCGCGACGGCATGGCGGCCTTATAGCAAAGCTCGGCCGCGAAAGCCTAATGATTGCGGCTGGCCCGTGTCGGGTGGGAGTTTAGTGGTCCGCCCGGAAAGGCCAATTCGATGGGACGCTTCCAGGCGATATTGCTTTCTCTGGGCTTTGCGTCCTTGTGGCGTGCGACGGCCGCGTGGGCGGCCGACACTCGCCAACCTGCCCTATCGCATCGGCGGCGACGGCCGCGTCTCCACCGATGTCTTCGTCAATGGCCAGGGACCGTTCAATTTCCTGCTCGACACCGCCTCCAGCCGCACCATGCTGTTCGAGCATCTGCGCCAGCAGCTGGGCCTGACGCCGTCCGACACCGGACCATGCTCAAAGTCTATGCCATGAACAATATCGGCACCGCGCTGCCGGTGAAGCCCGGCGCGAACTGCGGCTTGGACGAGCAGCCATCACCGGCCTGACCTTGGGCGTGCTGCCCGATGACGTCCATCCGCCGACGGGCGAGCAGGGCGCCGACGGCATTCTGGGCATGGACGCGCTGTCGCAGCTATTTCATGGTGATGGATCACGACACGCTGCAACTGAAGCTGATGGATCCCGGCCGATGCCCGGACGCCAACGTCTATCGCGAATGGCCGTCGGCGGAACTCACGCCCTATCGCGCCAAGGACATGGACATCACGCTTCTGGTGGATGCGCGCCAAATTCGGCGCCAGAACGTCACCGCGCTGCTGGACATGGGCTCGGGCATCACCATGCTGAACTGGGATAGCGGCGGAAAGGCTGGGCTTGCACCGCGCCAGTTTCGAAAAGGCGCCCATTCCCCAGGATCTGCGCGACGCGCTGGGAACCATGGAGCCGGTGGTGACGGTCAAAGGCCTGACCATCACCTGGCCGACCGTACCTTCCCCGCCCAGACCGTGATCGTGGCCAATGCCACCGTGTTCCAGCTATTTCGGACTGGAAACCAAGCCCGCCGCCATCATCGGCCCGGCCCTGCTGCGCTACAATTCGCTGGCGATCGATTTCAACAAGCGGCGGATCTATATCGGCCCCACCACCGCCCAAGCGCCGGCGCCGCCCGAGCAGCACGCCTAGCAGCGCGGCAGCGGCGCCAGCGCCGCGGCGATCGCCGGCGTGGTTTCCAGCGATGGCAGATGAAGCGGGCGGCTTTCGCGCATGCGCGGCGCGCTCGAACGCGGCACCCATCGCCAGCAGCTGCGCTTCCGACCAGGCCGGGCCGATGAAGGAAAGCCCCACCGGCAATCCCTGCACATACCCCATCGGCACGGTGAGATGCGGATAGCCCGCCGTGGCGGGCAGGAAGGATGCGCTGGGCCACTTTCATTGTCGCCTTTGACCACATCGACCCGGAAGGCCGGGTCGTCGGTGGCGCGGATCAGGGCGTCGAGATGGTTCTGCGTCAAGGTCGCATCCAGCAGCGCGCGCGTGCTCGGCACGCAGATCGTCGCTGCGCCTGGATATAGGCGGGATCGGCGAGATCGCCCTTGGCCTCGGCCATCTCGAAATAATCCTGATCGAACAGCACCAGCTCGCGCGGGCTCGCGGCATTGAAGGCGATCAGGTCGGCCAGCGTCTTGGGCCCCGCGCCCGGCAGGCTTTGCAGATAGGCGCCATGTCGTGCTTGAGTTCATATTTCAGCACCATGCCTTCCTCGATCGGAGGCGCTCGGCCGGCGGCTTGAAATCATGGATCTCGACGATCTCCGCGCCCTGGGCCTGCAAGAAGCTCCACCGCATGCTGCAGCAGCGATGTCGGTGGCGGGCGGCAGAATGGTCCGGCGGCGGCAGGATCACGCCCAGCCGCTTGCCCCTTTGAGCGAGGCGCCGGCGCAGCGCCGCAGCTAATCGGCGCGATGCGCGTCGGCACTCGCGCGTGGCCGCATCCTCGGGATCGCTTCCCGCCATCGCGGACAACAGCAGCGCCGCGTCGGCGACGTTGCGGGTCATGGGACCCGCCGTGTCCTGGGTATGGGAAATCGGCACGATATGGGTGCGCGACACCAGGCCCACCGTCGGCTTGAGCGAGACAATGCCGTTGAACGAGCCGGGGCAGACCAGCGAGCCGTTGGTCTCGGTGCCCAGCGCCGCCGCCGCCAGGCTGGCCGCCACCGCCGCGCCGCTGCCCGCGCTGACGAGCCGCAGGTGCTGCGGTCCAGCACATAGGGATTGTGGGTCCAGCCGCCGATCGCCGACCAGCCGCTGATCGAATGGGTGGAGCGGATATTGGCCCATTCGCTCAGATTGGTCTTGCCCAGGATGATCGCGCCCGCCGCGCGCAGGCGCGCGACCACCGGCGCGTCGCGATGGGTGATGTTGTCCTTCAGCGCCAGCGATCCGGCGGTGGTGGCGACGGGATCGAGCGTCTCGATATTGTCCTTCACCAGGATGGGAATGCCGTGCAGCGGCCCGCGCACATGGCCGGCCTTGCGTTCCGCGTCCAGGCGCGCGCCTGGCTCATCGGCATCGGGATTGAGCGCGATCACGCTGTGAAGCTGCGGGTCGATGTTGGGCGATGCGCGCCTCATAGGCCTGCACCAGCCCCAGCGCCGTGACCCGGCCCGCCGCCATGTCGGCCTGAAGCGTGGCGATATCCTTCTCCGCCACGTCATAAGGCGCGGCTCAGGCCGGCGCCGCAGACAAAAGACCAAAACAGGCCACCCATAAATGCGTCCGCATCGCCATCCCCGTTCTTGCGGGGGGATGATAGCGGGTCAGAGATTTTTCTGCAGGAAGACCAGGGTCAGCCAGCGGTCGAATTTGCGCCCCACCTGGGGCAGCCGGCCGGTCTCCTGGAAGCCGAATGCCTTATGCAGCGCAATGCTGAGTTCGTTGTCGGCGTCGATGCCGCCGATCAGGACATGCAGCCCCTGGGCCCGGCCGCGCTCGATCATAGGCCGCCAGCAACGCCTTGCCGATGCCGCTGCCGCGCCTGTCCTCGCGCACATAGATGGAGTGTTCGGCGCTGAGCCGGTAACCGGACGGCGCGCGGAAAGGTCCATAACTGGCATAACCCAGAAGCCCGGAGGCATCGCGCGCCGCCAGCACCATATAATCCTGCTTGCGGGCGGCGAACCATTCCGCCATCTCCGCGTCGGTCTTGGGATATTCGTGCCAGGAGGCAGTGGAATGCGCGGCGGCGTGGTTGAGGATGGCGGTGATGGCGGGAAGATCTCTGCCCGCGCGTCGTCGATCCAGAAATCGCCCCCATCCGTCTCTTTCGCGCAAGCGCTCAGGACATCTTCCCCCGCCAGCGGCTTCGCCGCGCGGGGAGGAAAGCCGGGACCAAGACGCGCTTTCCTCATATCCCTTTATAACAAAAAGGGCGGCCGAAGCCGCCCTTTTCGCTTGGATAAATTTGACCGATCAGTTGGATTGGCGTCTCAGGAACGCCGGGATCTCGAACTGCTCGTCATGGCCGTGATCGGGGAACAGATCCTCGCCCTGCGGCGGCTGCGGCTCCGGCGCCGCGGCACGCTGCATCGGCTGGGCGGTCGCGCGGGGCCGCTCCGCCCAGGGCTCGGCGCGCATGTCGGGCGTCGCCGCCTTCCTGCGGCCGAACAGGCTCCAGCCGCCTTTCTTTTCCGTCGGCGGGCGCGCCAGCGGCTGCTGGTCCAGCGGAGCGATAGCTTTCGGTGGCGGGATATTTGGCGCCGCCGGCGATCTCTTCCGCCGGAGCTCCTCGATCGCCGGGGCATCATTGCCGCCCAAAATATAGGCTTCGTCCGCCTTCGTGGCGGGCGATGCATTGGCGTTCGAGTTCGGCCGCCAGGCTTTCCATCTGCGCCTGCACCGGATTGAGCGCGGACGGCTTGACCGGATCGAGGCGGAACGGCTGCCCGGCTTCAGATTGCGGCCGAAGCGTGTGCACCTTTTCGGGCAGCTTCAGCATGTCGGCGTCGATGCCGGTGGCCACCACCGAGACGCGGATGCGGCCTTCCATCTCCGCCAGGATGGTGTTGCCGAAGATGATGTTGGCGTCGGGATCGACTTCGGCGCGGATGCGGTTGGCGGCCTGCTCGACTTCGAACAGCATCAGGTCGGGACCGCCGGTGATGTTGATGAGAACGCCCTTGGCGCCTTTCATGGTGACATCGTCCAGCAGCGGGTTGGAGATCGCCATGTCGGCGGCGCGCATGGCGCGTTCCTCGCCTTCCGCCTCGCCGGTGCCCATCATCGCCTTGCCCATCTCGCTGATCACCGACTTGATGTCGGCGAAATCGAGGTTGATCAGGCCGGGCATGACGATCAGGTCGGTGACGCCGCGCACGCCGGCATGCAGCACCTCGTCGGCCATGGCGAAGGCCTGGGACATGGTGGTGCGGTCGTTGGCGACGCGGAACAGATTCTGGTTGGGGATCACGATCAGGGTATGGACGAATTGCTGCAGCTCGGCGATGCCGCGCTCGGCCACCCGCATGCGGCGGTCGCCTTCCAGCGCGAAGGGCTTGGTTACCACGCCGACAGTGAGGATGCCCGCCTCGCGCACCGCGCGGGCGATCACGGGGGCTGCGCCCGTGCCAGTGCCGCCGCCCATGCCGGCGGCGATGAAGACCATATGGGCGCCGGAGAGATGCTCCATGATCTCCGCCATGGATTCCTCGGCGCCTGCCCGGCCCACTTCCGGCTGCGCGCCCGCGCCCAGCCCTTCGGTGGTGTCGACGCCCAGCTGGATTTTGGTTTCGGCCTTGGATTGGGCCAGCGCCTGGGCGTCGGTGTTCGCCACCACGAAGTCCACGCCTTCGAGGCCCGCCTCGATCATGTTGTTGACGGCGTTGCCGCCGGCGCCGCCCACGCCCAGCACGGTGATCCGGGGACGCAGTTCCTTGGCTTCGGGTATTTTGAGATTGATCGCCATTTTACTTTCTCCTCAGTGACGTCACGAGAGTCACCTTGCGTACCCGCGAATCGCTCCATCTGATTCGCGGATATATTGTTAAATCACTCCAGCCACCGGCCGGTCAACCGTCCCCACCAGCCTTTGGCCGACCCGGGCTCGGCCGCCATCGCCAATTCGGGATTGATCACTTCGGGCGGCATGGTCGCGCCCGCCATCAGAAGGCCGATGGCGGTGGCGTAATCGGGACCGTTGTTGGCCGCCGCCAGGCCGGGGAAATTCTGCGGCCGGCCGATTCGCACCTGCTTGTTCAGCTTGCGCGCCGCCAATTCCCGGGTGCCGGCCAGCTGGCAGGCCCCGCCGGTCAGCACCAGCCGGCGCCCGGCAGCCACATCGAAGCCCGAGGCCTGAAGCCGCTTCTGCACCTCGTCCAGAATGTCTTCCAGCCGGGCCTGGATGATGCGGGTGAGCATGGAACGCGGCACGCGCAGAGCGCTGTCTTCGCCCTCCTCGCCCATCTGGGGAACCGCGACCAGGTCGCTGCCGCTTTCCAGATCGCCCAGCGCCGCGCCGAACAGGCTCTTGATGCGCTCGGCGGCGGAAACCGGCGCCGCCAGCCCGCGGGCGATGTCCGAGGTGACGGCGTAACCGCCCAGCGGCACCACATCGGCATGGACCAGATGGCCTTCCAGGAACACGGCGATGGAGGTGCAGCCGCCGCCCATGTCGATCACGATGGCGCCGATCTGCTTTTCGTCCTCGCTCAAGGTGGCAAGACCGGAGGCATAGGCCGAGAACAACGTGCCCACCACATTGAGATGGCAGCGCTCCACCGCCAGCTTGAGATTCTGCAAGGGCGACGGGCTTGCACCGCCACCGCATGCATGGCGACGCCGATGCGCTGGCAGAACATGCCGGAGGGATTTCTCACCCCGCGCGCCTCGTCCACCACATAGGTCGGTGGGCGCGGATCTGGATGATCTCATGGCCTTCGAGCCGGCAATGGGCGCGGCCGTCGGCCAGAAGCGCGCGCAGATGCGCGTCCGAGACCAGCGCGCCGTCCAGCGCTCATCACCGCGCGGCTGTTGGCCGAGACGGGCTGGCCGCAATTGACCGAGATCAGCACATTCTGGATGCGGGCATCGGCGTGGTTTTCCGCCGCCGCCACGCAATCGCGGATGGATTCTTCCGCCAGTTCCAGGCTGGTGACGGTGCCGGCGCGGATGCCGGCGCTTTCGCGCAAGCGCGCTGCCCAGGATCTTCAGGCTGCCCTGCTCGGCGCGGCCGATCACGCAGGCGACCTTGGACGAGCCCACATCCAGCGCCGACACCAGGCCGGGGCGATAGGCGGGGATTTCATTGTTGACGCGCAATCGGATCGCCTCGCCCATGGTCAGGTCTCTTTGCCGCGTTGAACATCTTTCTTCTCGCCGCCGCGCAATACGAAGAAATACTGATTGGGCGAGCGCAGATCGATTTCGGTGACGTCGCGCTCCAGGATGCCGTCATCCACGATCAGATGCTCCAGCGCATCCAGTTCCTTGCGCCAGCCGGTCTCCGGCAGCTTGACCACCACGCCGTTGTTGAGGATCAGGTTCCAGCGCCGCTGCGAGACATATTCATAAGCCGCGATGCGGGCAGTCGACGGCGCGATGCGCCATCACCGCTTCCACCATGATCGGCGGCGGCTCCGGGCGCGCCCGCGCCCACCAGCTTGGGCAGGCGGCGGAATTTCTCCACATCCTGGGTGGTGATCACGCTGCCCGCGCGCTCCACCACGGCGATGCCGTCCGGCGACTGCCAGAGCGCGAAGGGCCGTTTCTCCACCACATTGACGAGTGATGGCGTCGGGATAGCGGCGCACCACATCGGCGGAGGCGATCCAGTCCAGCGCCAGGATGCGGGCGCGGGCGGCGGGCAGGTCGGCGGCAAAGATGGAGCCGCCGGGCTGCATGCCCAAGGCCGCCAGGATGGTTTCGGGCGGCACGCGGCTGTTGCCGGCTCAGATGGATTTCGGAAATGCCGAAGCCGGCATCGGCCACCAGCCGGTCCGTGGCATGGCGACGTTATGAATCGTGCGGCCGATCGCGCCGCTGGCGAACAGGACCGCCAGCGCCACGAAAACCAGGGTCGCCAAGCTCATCCAGAGGATGGGATGGCGCAGGAACGCGCCCGATGGCGGCCTTGGCGCGGGCGATGATCGCCATCGCCCGATGACTTCGCGGCGGCCGCGGGACGAGGACGCCGCTTCGCGCACCGGCCGGGAGGCTTGCGGGAGGCGCGGGCGCGGGGATTGTCGCGCGGCATGCGTTCGACCTTCAGCGATCGCATGAGGCGTCCTCCACCAGCCAGCGGCACAGTTTGGCGTATGAGATGCCAACATGGGCGGCCTGCTCCGGCACCAGCGAAGTGGGCGTCATGCCCGGCTGGGTATTGGTCTCCAGCACGATCACACGGGGCTTGGCGCCGGTATCGTCATAGCGGAAATCGCTGCGCGAGACGCCCCGGCAGCCCAGCGCCTGATGCGCCTTGAGCGCCAGCTCCATGCATTGCCGGGCGACGCCGGCAGGGACCTTGGCCGGCAGGACATGGCGCGAGCCGCCTTGGCTGTATTTCGCCTCATAGTCGTAGAATTCGAGCTCGGTGGTGATCTCGGTGACGCCCAGGGCGCGGTCGCCCATCACCGAAACCGTGAGTTCGCGGCCCGGGACATATTCCTCGACCATCATCTCGTCGGAGAGATTCCATTGGTCGCTGCCCAGCGCCTCGGGCGGACGGTTGTCGCCCTTGCGGATGATGAAGACGCCGACGCTGGAGCCTTCATTGACGGGCTTGACCACATAGGGCGGCTCCATCAGATGCGCGGCGGCGGCTTCTCTGCGGTCCGCCACGATGGAGCGCACCACCGGCAAGCCGGCGGCGCGGATAAACATCCTTGGCGCGCTCCTTGTGCATGGCCAAGGCGGAGGCCAGCACCCCGGAATGGGTGTAGGGCAGGCGCATCAATTCCAAGAGACCCTGCACGGTGCCGTCCTCGCCGAATCGGCCATGCAGTGCATTAAATACAGCATCCGGCTTCGCCCGAAACAATTGATCGCCGGGATTGTCGCCTGGATCGACGCTGATGGGCTCGAAACCTTCCTCGGCCAGGGCCTTCATCACGCCCCGTCCCGACGAGAGCGAGACCTCGCGTTCGGCCGAACGGCCGCCCATCAGAACCGCGATGCGCTTGTAGGCGGTCATGGCGTCACCTC
Organism: uncultured Alphaproteobacteria bacterium; assembly: GCA_963766265.1. Classification (GTDB taxonomy): domain Bacteria; phylum Pseudomonadota; class Alphaproteobacteria; order Micropepsales; family Micropepsaceae; genus Rhizomicrobium. Next base: position 200,344 of record CAVXYX010000004.1, on the reverse strand, counting down.
GGCCGACAGCGGCAGGCCGATGCGCTTGATTTCCCATTCCAGCGCCACGCCCTGGCTCTGCCAGCACGCGGCGGCGCACCTCCTCGCCCAGGGCCTCGATGTCGGCGGCGGTGGCGTCGCCCGTGTTGATGAGGAAATTGCAGTGTTTCTCGCTCACCTGGGCGGCGCCATGCATCAGCCCCCGGCAACCGGCTTTGTCGATCAATTCCCAGGCCTTCTGGCCGGGCGGATTCTTGAAGGTCGAGCCGCCGGTCTTGGCGCGGATGGGCTGGCTGGCTTCGCGGCTCGCCACCAATTCCTCCATGCGCGCCTTGATCGCCTCGGGCACATCGCGCGTGCCTTCGAACACGGCCTCGACGAAGATCAGGTCGTCGGCTGCGCGCCGGTGTGGCGATAGGTGAAACCCATATCCGCCCTGCTCAGCGTGACCTTGTTGCCCTCGACCGTCCAGCGCCGTGGCCTCCACGAAAATGTCGGCGATCTCGCGGCCATAGCAGCCGGCATTCATCCTCAGCGCGCCGCCGATCGTGCCGGGCACGCCGCGCAGAAATTCCAGACCGGCGATGCCGGCATCCGCCGCCGCCCTGGCGACATTGGCGTCCAGCGCCGCGGCGCCGGCGCGAAGCCGCGTGCCATCCGTCTCGATTTTGCCGAAGCTGGCGGGAAGGCGCACCACCGCGCCGGGAAAGCCGCCATCGCGGATCAGAAGATTGGAGCCCACGCCGATCACCTGGATCCGAAGTCCCGGGGGCGTGCCGCCAGGAAGCCCGCCAGGTCCTCGACATCGGCGGGACGGAACAACACTTCGGCGGGACCGCCGGCGCGGAACCACACCAGTTCCTTGAGCGGCGCTTCCCGGATCGACGGTGCCGCGCACGGGCGGAAGCATGTCGCAGGGCCGCGTCACAGGCCCTCCAGCTTCTTCTGAAGATTGTGCATCCAGCCGGTGATCGAGCCGGCGCCCAAGCCGATCACCACGCCGCCCGCTTTCAGGTGCGGCGCCACGGTGGCGGCCAGGTCGTTCTCGCCTTCGATGGTGACCACGTTGCGATGGCCATGGGCGCGCAAGGCTTCGGCATAGCTATCGCGGCTGATGCCTTCGATGGGCTGCTCGCCCGCGGCATAGACGGGCGCGATCACGGCGACATCGGCATCGTTGAGGCATTTGGCGAATTGCTCGAACGTGTCGCGCAGGCGGGTGTAGCGATGCGGCTGCACCACCGCCACCACCGGGCCGCTATAGGCCTGGCGCGCGGCGCGCAGCGCGGCGGCGATCTTGAAGGGATTGTGGGCGTAATCGTCGATGATGGCGGCGCCCTTCCACTCACCGATTTTGGAGAAGCGGCGGCCCACGCCCTTGAAGCCGGCCAGCGCCTTGCGGATCACGTCATCGGCGACGCCCAACTCGCGCGCCACCACGATCGCGGCCAGCGAATTCTGGACATTATGGTCGCCCGGCATGGGCAGGCTGAGGTTGCGTCAGCCGCGTCTCGCTGCCCTTGCGGCGGTCGGTGAAGACCACGTCGTAATGCGACACGCCTTCGGCATAGGACACATTCACGGCGCGGGCATCGGCCTGGGGGCTGAAGCCATAAGTGATGATGCGGCGGTCGGTGATGCGGCCCACCATCGCCTGCACTTCCGGATGATCCAGGCAGAGCACGGCAAAGCCGTAGAAAGGCACATTCTCGACAAAGCGCTGGAAGGCGTCGCGCATGGCGTCGAAGGTGCCGTAGAAATCCAGATGATCGGGATCGGCGTTGGTCACCACCGCGACCGTGGCCGGCAGGCGCAGGAAGGTGCCGTCGCTTTCGTCGGCCTCCACCACCACCCATTCGCCCGCGCCCAGCCGCGCATTGGTGCCATAGGCGTTGATGATGCCGCCATTGACCACGGTGGGATCCATGCCGCCCGCATCCAGCAACGCCGCCACCATGGTGGTGGTGGTGGTCTTGCCGTTGGTGCCGGCGATGGCGACGCAGGAACGAAGCCGCATGATCTCGGCCAGCATCTCGGCGCGGCGCACCAGCGGCAGCGACAAGCGCGCGCGCGGCGTCGAACTCGACATTGCCGGGCTTCACCGCCGAGGAATAGACCACGGCATGGGCGTCTTTGAGATTCTCGGCGGCATGGCCCACGGCGATGGGGATGCCCATGGCGCGCAAGCGTTTGACATTGGCGCTGTCCGCCGCGTCCGAGCCCTGAACCTTGTAGCCCAGATTGTGCATGATCTCGGCGATGCCGGACATGCCGATGCCGCCGATGCCGATGAAATGGATCGCGCCGATATCGAGCGGCACGCGGGTGGCGACGGGCGTGGCCATCATGCGGCGCTCCTTTGTTCGCTCAATTGTTCGACCATGTCGGCCAGCTTTTCCGTGGCACCGGGAATGGCCAGGGCGTGGGCGCGACCGGCGCGCGCACCAAGATCGGACGGCGCGGCGAAAATCTCTGTCAGCATCTCTGCCAGTGCATCCGCGCTCAAGTCGCGCTGCGCCACCGTCCAGCCTGCGCCGGCGCGGGAAAGAATTTCCGCGTTGGGAGTCTGGTTGTCGTCCAGGGCATGCGGCAGCGGCACCAGGATGGCGGGGCGGCCGATCGCCATCAATTCGGCCACAGTGCCGGCGCCGGAACGGCCGATCACCAGTTGCGCCTCGGCCATGCGCTGCGGCATGTCATGGAAGAACGGCTTGAGCTCGGCGCGGATGTCCGCCCTGGGCATACATCGCGCGCACCTTCTCCATGTCTTCGGGCCGGCATTGCTGGACGACGGACAGCCGGGATCTTCAGCCCATCGGACAATCGCGTGAGCGCGGCGGGCACGATCTCGCTCAAGGCGCGCGCGCCCTGGCTGCCGCCAAACACCAGAAGATGCAGCGGACCATCCGCGCCGGCGGCTGGCGTAAGGCGCGCCCCACAGCGCGATCACTTCGGGGCGGAGCGGATTTCCGGTGAGCACGATCTTGGATCGGTCCTTGGGCGCGAAGCGGGCGATGGGGAAAGCCGCCGCCACGCGCCGCACCTGATTCATCACCAGGCGGTTGGCGCGGCCCACCACCGCATTCTGCTCGATGATGGCGGTGGGAAGCCGCGCGATCACTGCCGCCAGCATCACCGGCACCGAGGGATAGCCGCCAAAGCCGATCACCGCCGACGGCTTCAGGCGCAGCAATTTCCCCAGCGCCAGCAACACTCCGGCGGCGATCTTGAACGGGCGCCAGCAGGGAATTCAGCGGCGCGGATGGCACCGTCTCGATCCGCGCGCCGGGAAACGAGGTGGCGTAGTTGGCGAAGCGCGCGTCGGTCATCACCACGATGCCGTGGCCGCGCCGGTGCAGTTCGCCCGCCAGCGCCTGGGCGGGAAAGAGATGGCCGCCGGTGCCGCCGGCCGAAAGGACGATGGGCGCCCTTCATGCGCTGCACTCCCAGCGCGCCCAACAGCGACTCCGCGCGAGTGGCGAGCTTGGGCCGCTGCCGCGTCACCGCCAGCGCGAAGCCCATGGTGAGGGCGATGGAGAACAGCGACGAGCCGCCATAGGAGATGAAGGGCAAGGTCATGCCCTTGGCAGGCAGCAGCGAGACCGCCACGCCCATATTGATGAAGGCCTGCACGGCAGTAACCACCGCCAGGCCCGCGCCCGCCAGCTGGCAGAATGGATCGCGCGCATTGGCCGCGCGCAGCAGCATGCCGCACGGTGAGAAGGCAGAACAGGGCGGCGATGATGGCGCAAAGCACCAGGCCGAATTCCTCGCCCGCCACCGCGAAAATATAGTCGGAATGGGCGTCGGGAATGCGGTACTTGATGGTGCCCGCGCCCGGGCCCACGCCGGCAAGGCCGCCATGGGCAAAAGCCTTGAGCGCCAACTCCGCCTGATAGCCGATATCGGACGAGCTCAGATATTGCGCCACGCGATGGTGCACATGGGGAAAGATCACATAGGCCGCGAAGCCCAGGGCCGCGCTTCCACCCGCCATCAGCCCCACCCAGAACAGCGGCAGGCCGGCGAAGAACAGCATCGCGCCCCATAGCGACAGAAGCAGGCCGCTTTGGCCCACATCGGGCTGCAGCAGCAGGATGACGATGGCAGGCAGGATCAGAAGCAAGCGTGATGGCCGGCTTGGGCAGCGCCATGGGCTGTGCGGTCGGCCAGCACAGCGGCGGCAAGAATCGCGAAGCCGGGCTTGAGGAATTCCGACGGCTGCAAACTCATGAAGCCGAAATTCAGTTCGCGTCGCGCGCCCAAGCACATCGTTGCCCAGGAACAGCACCAGGAAGGAGCCGATCAGGGCGCCGGCGAACACCAAGCGCCGCCACGATCTTGACCTGGCGCAGCGTGAGCAGCGACGCGCCCGCCATGATCGACAGCGCCACCGCCGCGAACGCCAATTGCCGCATGGCATAATGGAAATCGCCGGCGGTCAAGGGTCCGCCGGTGATGGCGGGGCTGGCGGCGAAGGCCAGCATCAGGCCGATGCCCAGCAGAAGGCCCATGCCGGTGAGCGCGACCTTGTCCACCGTGAACCACCAATTGGCGAAACCGCCCTTGTCGGCGCGCGAGATGCTCATGATGCCGCCCTCACCTCGCGAGGAAGCTTTGCCACCAGGGCGCGGAACGCATCGCCGCGCTGCTCGAAATCCTTGAACTGATCGTACGAGGCGCAAGCCGGCGACAGCAGCACCACGGGCGCGGTTGCCTGCGCGGCGGCGGCATCGGCGGCGGCGACGTTCCACCGCCTTGTCCAGCGTGACCGACAGGTCATAGGGCACTTTGCCGTCCAGGGTGCGGGAGAAATCATGCGCCGCCTCGCCGATCAGATAGGCTTTGCGGATGCGGGGAAAATAGGGCGCGAGGCTGGCGATGCCGCCTTCCTTGGGCTTGCCGCCCGCGATCCAGAAAATATCGGGATAGCAGGCCAGCGCCCGCGCCGCGGCGTCGGCATTGGTGGCCTTGGAATCGTTGATGAAGCGCACCTTGCCGATGCGGCCCACCTCTTCCATGCGATGGGCGAGGCCGGGGAACGAAGCAATCGCCGCGGCGATGGCGCGCGGCTCTTTCACGAACATCCTGCGTCGCGGCATAGGCCAGCGCCATGTTCTGCCAATTATGCGCGCCCGGCAGGCGGGACGCTTCTTCCACCGCCATCACCTTGCTGGCGCGCTGGCCTTGCGCGTCATAGAGCGCGCCGTCGACCACAAAGACGCCGCGGCCCAACATCTTGCCCACCGACACCGGAATCGCGGGCGCGCCGCCGGCGGCGGAAAGCGCGGTGAAGATCGCCGCGCTGATAATCGTCATCCACGCCGACGATGGCCTGGCCGTCCTTGGGCACCTGGCGCAGCAGCCGCTCCTTGATCGCGGCGTAATTCTCCATGCTGCCGTGGCGGTCGATATGGTCGGGCGTGAGATTGGAGAGCAGCGCCACATCGGGATGAAGCCCGGGCGTGAGATCGATCTGGAAGCTGGACATCTCCAGCACATAGATGGTCTTGGCGCCGGGCGGCGCCAGTTCCAGCACCGACTTGCCGATATTGCCGCCCACCTGGGCATCGAAGCCGGCGCTGGCCAGGATATGGCCGATCAGGGCCGTGGTGGTGGATTTGCCGTTGGTCCCGGTGATGGCGATCACGGGCGCCTTGCCGGGCTTGGCGGCATCGGGTCGGATCTCGCGGGCGAACAATTCCACATCGCCGATCACGGGCACGCGTGCTTCGGTGGCATGGGTCACGACCTCGTGCGGACGCGGATGGGTGAGCGGCACGCCCGGACTGAGGATCAGGGCGGCGATGTTTTCCCACGCCCATTCGCGCCACGGCGTGATCTGGGCGCCGGCCTCGTGGCCCGCGTCGCGCGCGGCGCTGTTGTCGTCCCAGGCGATCACTTCGGCGCCGCCCTCTTTCAAGGCGCGCACCGCGGCCAAGCCGGTGCGGGCCAGCCCGAACACGGCGACCGTCTTTCCCTGGAAGCTTCTGGCCGCGATCATGCGTCTACCGGAGTTTCAAGGTGGCGAGGCCGGCCAGCGCCAGCACCACCGCCACGATCCAGAAACGGATCACGATGGTGGGCTCGGTCCAGCCCAGCTGCTCGTAATGATGATGGATGGGCGCCATGCGGAAGACCCGCTTGCCGGTGAGCTTGAACGAGATCACCTGCACGATCACCGACACGGTCTCGAGCACGAACAAGCCGCCCACGATGGCGAGCACGATCTCATGCTTGGCCACCACCGCGACCGCGCCCAGCGCGCCGCCCAGGGACAGCGAACCGGTGTCGCCCATGAAGATGGCGGCGGGCGGCGCGTTGTACCAGAGAAAGCCCAGACCCGCGCCCACCAGGGCGGCCAGGAACACCGCCAGCTCGCCCGACCCGTCCACATAGGGAACCGCCAGATAGGCGGAGAATTTCTCGTTGCCGACCAGATAGACGATCAGCGTGAAAGTGGCGGCGGCGATCATCACCGGCACGATGGCCAGCCCATCCAGCCCGTCGGTGAAATTCACGGCATTGGCGGCGCCGGTGATCACGAAGCCGCCGACCAGGATAAAGAACAGGCCCAGCGGCAAGCAGCGCGGTCTTGATGAAGGGAATCGCCAAGGTGCCCGACAGCGCCGGCGTCTCGACGCTCATGATCGCCCAGGTGGCGACAAAGGCGACGCCGAACTCGATCAGCAGCCGCGAGCGGCCGGACAGGCCGTCGGCGGTGCGCTTGGTGACTTTATAATAATCGTCCAGGAAGCCCAGCATCCCGAACGCCACCGTCACCATCAGCACGACCCAGACATAGCGGTTGGAGAGGCTGGCCCATAACAAGGTCGAAGCCACCCAGGGGATCAGGATCAGCAACCCGCCCATGGTGGGCGTTCCCGCCTTTTCCACGATATGGCGCTGCGGCCCGTCGGAGCGGATGGGCTGGCCCTTGCCCTGGCGCTTCTTCAGCCAAGCGATCAGGGCGGGATTGATCAGAAAGGCGATCAGGAGCGACGTCATCACCGCCGCGCCGGAGCGGAAGGTGAGATAGCCGAACAGCCGGAAGAAGGCCAGTTGGTCGGTGTGGGTGAGGAGCGACAGATAATACAGCATCAGCCCGCCTTCCCTTTCAGCGCCTCGACGATCACCGCCATGCGGCTGCCGAGCGAACCTTTCACCAGGACCGTGTCGCCGGGTTTCAGCGCCGCGGTCAGTTTCGGCGCCAGCGCCGGCGGAATTCTCGGCATAGGCGCCGCGCTGCGCTGCGGGCAGCGCATCCCATAACGCCTTCATCTGTCGGCCCGGAGGCGAAAACCAGATCGGTATGCGCGGCGGCGATCGGGTCCGCCAGCGCGGCATGCATGGCCGGGACCGCCCTCGCCCATCTCCAGCATGTCGCCCAGCACCGCCAGCTTGCGGCCCGGGGCGCTGGCCAAGCAGAGCCAATGCCGCCGCCATCGAAGCGGGATTGGCGTTGTAGCTTTCGTCGATCACTTCGACCGCCGCCTGCCTCGAAAGCGCGCGCCGCGCCCTTTGAGAGCGGTGAAATCCTTGAGCGCCGCGGCGGCGTTCAGCACATCGCCGTCCGCCAGCGCCACCGCCGCCAGCGCCGCCACCGCATTCATGGCGATATGCGCGCCCTGGGCGCCGATCACGCAGTCGACGGCACGGCCCAGAATGTCGGCCTTGATCCGCATGCCGTCGCCGGACGGCTGGAACGAAAGCAGCTTGGCGTCGCCTTGACGGCCGAAACGCAGGACGCGGCCCACCTGCGCCTGCTCGGCGCGCCTGGCGAGGCGCGCGGCATAAGGCGAATCCGACGGGATCAGCGCCGCGCCGCCTGGCGCCAGACCTTCGAAGATTTCCGACTTGGCGTCGGCGATGGCCTCGCAGGAGCCGAAGAATTCCAGATGCGCCGGCGCGATGGTGGTGATCAGCGCCACATGCGGCCGCACGAAAGAGACCAGATTGCGGATCTCGCCCGCATGATTCATGCCGATCTTCGAACACGCCATATTCGGCATCGCGCGGCATGCGACGGCCAGGCTCAGCGGCACGCCCCAATGATTGTTGTAGGAGGCGGCCGAAGCATGGGTGCGGCCCAAGCGCGTTGCAGCAGAGCCGCAGCATCTCCTTGGTGGTGGTTTTTCCGGCGCTGCCGGTGACGGCGATGATCTTGGCGTTGCTGCGGGCGCGGGCGGCGCGGGCCAGATCTTCCAGCCCGCGCTGGGTATCGGCCACCGTGAGCAGCGCGCCCTTGGCATGCAGTCGAGCGCGCGGCTGACCATCGCCGCGCCGGCCTTGGCCTCGAAGGCGGCGTCGACGAAATCATGGCCGTCGCGCGCGCCTTTCAGCGCCACGAACAGATCGCCCGCTTTCAAGGTGCGCGTGTCGATGGAAATGCCCGCGCACGGCAAAATCCTTGCTGGCCTGGCCCAGGGTGGCGGCTTCGGCTTCGGCGGCGGTCCACGAGCGTCATGCCGCGCGCCCTCCCAAGGCCAGCGCCGCCTTCACCGCTTCCTCGCGGTCGGAGAAAGGCACGCACCTGTCGCTTCGACATATTGGCCGGTCTCATGGCCCTTGCCGGCCAGCACCAGCACATCGCCGACCTGCAGCGCGGCGATGCCGGCGCGGATGGCCTCGGCGCGGTCGCCGATCTCGCGCGCCGTCGGGCACGGTGGCCAGGACTTCCTTGCGGATGGTGGCGGGATCTTCGCTGCGGGGATTGTCGTCGGTGACGATCACATCGTCGGCCAGCGCCGCCGCGATCTGGCCCATCAGGGGACGCTTGCCCTTGTCGCGGTCGCCGCCGCAGCCGAACATCACGTGCAGCTTGCTTTCGGTGTGCGGGCGCAGCGCCTTCAGCACCTTCTCCAGCGCATCCGGCGTATGGGCGTAATCGACATAGATGGGCGCGCCGCTCGACCGAGAACGCCACTTTCTCCATCCGGCCCGGCGCGCCTTTCAGGCTGCGCCAGCGCCGCGAACACTTTGTCCGCATCCTCGCCCAGCCCGATCGCCAGCCCCGCCGCCACCAGGGCATTGGACGCCTGGAATGCGCCGGCCAGCGGCAACAGCACCTTATAAGTCTTGACCGCCATGTACGATGGCCAGCGCCTGGGCGTCGCCCTTGCTCTGGCGGGAGATCAGCTTGATGGCTCTCGCCCGCTCTCGCCCACGGTGAGCAAGGTCAGGCCGCGCGTCTTCGCCGCCGCGATGAAGGCGTCCGCATGTTCGGCATCGCTGTTGACCACGCGCCACGCCGCCTTCCGCCACCACTTCGGTGAACAGCCGCAGCTTGGCCTTGAGATAATCCTCGAAGGTGGCGTGATAGTCCATATGATCGCGGGTGATGTTGGTGAAGGCCGCGCCCGCCACCAACACGCCATCCAGCCGGTACTGATCCAGCCCGTGGCTGGAGGCTTCGATGGCGAGATGCTCGACGCCGTCGCGCTTCAACTCGCGCCAGCAGGTGATGGATCTCCACCGGATCGGGCGTGGTGTGGTCGAGCGGCATTTCGCCCTTGGGCCCGACCACGCCCACCGTGCCCAGGCTGGCGGCGGGCTTGCCCAACTGCGGTCCAGATCTCGCGCAGGAAGGCGACGATGGAGGATTTGCCCTTGGTGCCGGTGACGGCGGCGACCGTGTCGGGCTGGGCGCCATAAAAAGCCGCCGCCATCCGCGCCAGGCGCAGCCGGGGATTTTCGTCGGCGATGAAGGCCACGCCCAGCGCCGCGGCGTCCGCCGCCATTTCGGGCCGCGCCCAGCACCGCGCGGGCGCCTCGCGCCACCGCGTCCGGAAGAAAGCGCGCGCCGTCGGTCTTGCTCCCGGCCAAGGCCGCGAACAGATAACCGGGCTCGACCTTGCGGCTGTCGCTGGTCAGGCCAGTCAAATCGAGTCCTGTGAAGTCTTTTGCCGCCACCATGGCGTATTGTCTTTCTTGTCCGCCACATTCGTCGCCGAATGGGGCGCCATTATGAATTTCCGTCCGCCAATCGTGGCCGGCGGCGTTGTATTGGGTACGCCCAGAAGCGGCGCGATGCGCGAGATCACCCGGCCCGCCAGAGGCGCGGCGGTATAGCCCGCCAGCGCGAAGCCGCCCGTGGCCTTGATGCCATGGGGCTGATCCATCAGCACGAAAACGATATAGCGGGGATTTTCGATCGGGAAAGCCGCGAAGAAAGAGGTGCGCAAGGCGTGCGGGATATAGCGGCCATGCTCGCCCGGCACCTGCGCCGAGCCGGTCTTGCCGCCCACGTCATAGCCTTCGACATTGGCGTTCTTGCCGGTGCCGTTGGTCACGACATAGCGCAGCAGGCCGCGCATCTGGCTCGCTGGTCTTCCGGCTTGATCAGCTGGGCGCCGCGCCGGTCGGCATCGGTCTTGATGAAGGTGGGCGTGATCTCGCGCCCGCCATTGACGATCGCCGCCGCCGAGGCCGACGAAGCGCAAGCGGGCTCACCGAAATGCCCTGGCCGAAGGCGATGGTGGCGGTTTCGATGGTGCCCCAGTTGGCGGGATAAAGCGGCTGGCGCATGTTCCGGCAATTCGGTCTGGACCGGCGTCGAGCAGGCCCAATGCGGGTCAGGAATTGCTTCTGCCTGCACGCCGCCCGAGCGCAGCGCGATCTGCGCCGTGCCGATGTTGGAGGATTGGGCCAGGATATCGCGCGCCGCCAAGGTGGCCGGCATATGCTCGGCTTCGTGGATGGTGTATTTGCCGATCTTGTAGCCCTGGCCGATCTGGAAAGACCTCGTCCAGATTGATGGTGTGGTCTTCGAAGGCCAGGGCGAAGGAGAAGATCTTGAACACCGAACCCAGCTCATAGACGTCCTGGGCCATGATGTTGCGGGTGGTGTCGTCGCCGGTCAGGCTGCGCGCCATTGGGATCGAAATCCGGCAGCGACGCCATGGCCAGAATTTCGCCGGTCCGCACATCCATCACCAGGCCGCCGGCCGCGCGCGCGCCGAAGGTCTCGCGCTGGGCCGCGATTTCGTGGGCCAGGATATATTGCACCCGCATGTCGATGGAGGTGGTGACCGGCGCAGCCGTCGTCGGTCGGCGCGCATCCGGTCCTGCAGCCCCATCTCCAGGCCCGAGACGCCGTTATTGTCGGGATCGGTGACGCCCAGAAGCTGCGCGGCGATGCGGCCGTCGGGATAGTAGCGCTTGGCGCTGGGCTCGAATTCCAGGCCCGGCAGGCCCAGATGCATCACCTTGGCTCTCGGTCGCCGGCGTGATCTGGCGCGCGATCAGGACGTAAGGATGCTTGGCGTTGGCGAAGCCTTCGCGCAGGCGCCTCTCGTCCGCGCCGGTGGCCGGCGGCCAGATCGTGCGCCGCCTGGTCCTTGTCCCAGAAGACATGCGGACGGGCGTAGAGATCCTTGACCGGCAGGTCGCGGGCCAGCAAGTTCGCCATTGCGGTCCACCAGATCGGCGCGGGCGGTGACGGCGTGGTCTTCAAAGCCGCTTGACCGCCATGCCGCGCATCAGGCGTCACGTCCACCAGGCGGAGTCCCACCAGCGCAAAGCGGCGACACAGAAAACCGCTCCGATGACGATGCGCCGCTGGAAGATCGCCGGGGACTTCGCGCCATGAATGCCTAGAATCCCGTACTGATCGGAAATGGGTTGCGGCGGAAAGCGTCGGCCGCACCGCCTGGAGCGCAGAGGTTGCCGGCGCCTCGGCGCTGGCGTTGCGGACGGGCGAATTGTTCAGCGGCGCGTCGCCGCGGCGCGGCAGAAGATCGAACGAGGAAAGCTGCGCCGACGCCGTGTCGGTCATGCCGTGGCGCTGCGCCAGTTCCTGGATGCGGGCGGGACCGGCGACATGCGCCCATTCGGTCTGCAGCACGCCGATGCTGCTGCGTGTTTCGCGGATCTGACGATTGACCTTGGCCAGCTCCATCTGGGTCACGCGGGTACGTTCGGAGACATGATAGAGCGCCAGGATCGAAAGCCCCATCAGCGCCACGCAGAAGAAATTGAGCACGCGGATCATGTGCAGTCTCCTTTAAGCGGCCAGCCGCTCGGCGATCCGCAACTTGGCGGAACGGGCGCGGGGATTGTTTGCGATTTCGTCCGCCGACGGGGTCTGCGGGCGATCTGGTGAGAAGCCGGAACGCGGCGCGCTCGCCGACGCCCGCATCGGGCGCGTGGCGCGAGGCGCGCGGGCGCGTGTCGCTGTGGCGCGTGCAGGAATTGCTTGACGATGCGGTCTTCCAGACTGTGGAACGACACCACGGCGAGACGGCCGTCGCGGCGCGAGAATCCGCAGCGCCGCTTCCAGGCCGCGTTCCAGTTCGCCCAACTCGTCATTCACATGGATGCGCAGCGCCTGGAAGGTGCGGGTGGCGGGATGGATGGCATGGCGCAGCGCGGCGGGGCCTTGCGCGTCGGACACGATCTTGGCCAATTGCGCGGTGGTGGTGACGGGCCGCGCGGCGATGATGGCGCGGGCGATGCGGCGCGCATTCTTCTCTTCGCCATAGCGGGCGATGATCTGGGACAGCGTCGCGCTCGTCGGCGCTGTTGACCAGATCGGCGGCGCTTTCGCCCGACAGGCTCATGCGCATGTCCAGCGGGCCGTCTTCGCGGAAGGAGAAACCCGCGCGCCGGCGTGTCGAACTGGAAGGACGAAACGCCCAGATCCAGCACCACGCCGTCGGTCTGCGCTCGGCGAATTCGTCCATGCGGGAGAATTCGCCTTCGACCAAGGTGAGACGGCCGCCGAAATGTTCGACCAGGTCTTGGCCGCGGGCGATGGCGTCGGGATCGCGGTCGATGCCCAGCACGCGGCAATCGGCGGCTTCCAGAATGGCGCGCGCATAACCGCCGCCGCCAAAGGTCCCGTCGACATAATGGCGCGCCGTCGCGTGGGCGCCATCGCCGCCAGCACTTCGTTCAGCATCACGGGCAGATGGCCGCTCATGCGTCACCGCCCTGCGCCGGCGGCGGCGCGCGCGCTCCAGCCGCGCCTTCATGCGCGCCAAGGCTTCGGCCTGGATCGGCGCATAGGTGTCGGCATCCCAGATCTGGAATTTCTGCGACAGGCCGACGAAGGCGATGCGATCCTTCAGGCCTGGCATGTTCGATCATCGCATCGGGCAGACGCACGCGGCCCTGATCGTCGGCGACCAGCAATCTGGGTGCGCGAGATCACCGCCGTGGCTTCGTCGTCATGGCTGGGCGAGAAAAACGGATCCTGGGTGGAAAGCCGCGCATGCAGCGCGTCGATCACGCTCTGGCCGAAGGCTTCCAGCGCGGCTTCGGCGAAGCTGGGGCAGATATAGACGCCCTGGGTGTTCTGGGCGGCGAGGATATGGCGGTAGGGCGCGGGAATGCAGACCCGCCCTTGCTGTCGAGCGACCCCATGACCGTCGAAATGAACGGCTGGACCAACCCGGTCATGCTCGCAATGCCCCCGCTTATCCCATCGCGCCCGGTCGGCCGGTCAGTCGGCCGTTGCTCAGGCGGGTTGCAACACCCCTGGGATGGCATGGGATAACATGGGACGAAGCGCCACGTCAAACAAAAAGCCCATATTTTTGAGGGACTTGACCTAGTCGTTAACGAAAACGACCTCACTACGGGTTGTGGTCCGCGAGAACAAATCCAAAACATGGAAAGGTTGTGGTGAGATCGGTAAAGAATGTCTTAACCACGAACGGGCGGGCCGCCGCCGGGCGACTGATTTTCTCATCGGCTCGGGCCGATTCGCCGGCCATCGGCGTATCGAAGAGCAAAAGGGAAAGCGAGCCATGAAGATCGGATTTATCGGCCTGGGCCAGATGGGCACGGCCATCGCCGACAAGGCTGATCAAGGCCGGGCACGAGGTGACGGTGTGGAATCGCTCGCCGCGGCGCCGCGAAGGCACTGGCCGACCAGGGCGCCAAGGCGGCGAAGACACCCGGCCGAGACCATGCAGGGCGATGTGCTGTTCTCCATGCTCGCCAGCGACCAGGCGATGCAGGAGGTCGGCCTGGATGCGGCGCTTGCTGGACAAAGCGGCCAAGGGCCTGGTCCACGCCAATCTCGCCACCATCTCGCCCGCCTTCGCCCGCGCCCTGGCGGCGGCGCATGAAAGCCGCGGGCTGGGCTATGTGGCGACGCCGGTCTTTGCCCGGCCCGATGCCGTCGGCGCAAAGGCACATGGTGGTGGTGGCGGCGGGCCCGAATGACGATTTCGCCAAGATCGAACCGCTGTTGGCGCGAGATCGGACGGCGCACGGTGCGGCTCGGCGAGGAGCCGGAGAAAGCCAATCTCTTCAAGATCGCCGGCAATTTCATGATCATGAGCGCGGTGGAGACCCTGGGCGAAGCTTTCGCCCTGCTGAAGAAAGGCGGCGTGGACGCCAGCCTCTTCCTGGACACCATGACGGAAGGGCTGTTCGCCGCGCCCGTCTACAAGAATTACGGCAAGCAGATTCTCACTGAGGCGTATGAGCCGGCCGGTTTTTATCTCTGGCTGGGATTGAAGGACGCCACTCTGGTGCGCGACGCGGCGAAGGAGCTTGCGGTGCCGATGCCGCTGCTGGATCTGGTGCGCGGGCAATACGAAGAGGCGATGAAGAAAGGCTGGAAAGACAAGGACTGGGCCTCCATCGCGCATTGTCGCTGGAAAAGCCGGTCTCTGAGCGATTACACGCGCTTGATCAGACCCACCCCCCTGTGCGGCGAAGCCGCTGACGGGGGTGCGTAGCGCTGGCGGAGGCGGCCGAGCACCACGCAAGTTGCGGAGGGCGGAGGGTAAAAGAAAGTCAGACGGCCTGTAAGCCGGGTTCTGTCCTCACTTGCGTGACTGGATGACCATTCCTCTGGGATGTGTGTCGCCACACACCTCACGCGACCGACCCGGACGGCGATGCGGAAAACATCACGTGCCGTCCCTATTTGGTCTTGCTCCCGGTGGGGCTTGCCGTGCCGCTCCTGTTGCCAGAGACCGCGGTGCGCTCTTACCGCACCATTTCAACCTTGCCGCGGCTTTAGGGCCGGTAGGCGGTGTCATTTCTGTGGCGCTATCCCTGGGGTCGCCCCCGCCGGCCGTTAACCGGCACCGTCTTTCCGTGGAGCCCGGACTTTCCTCGACATTCTTGCGCTGCCGCGGTCACCCGGCCGTCTGACGGGCGGGTTATATCGCGGATTTCAGGCCAGCGCAAAATCCACGATCGCCGCGGCATGCAGCTGCATCGTGTCGTAGAGCGGCACGCTGGAGCGTCGGCCTGGCTCACCAACAGCGGAATTTCCGTGCAGCCCAGGATGATGGCCTCCGCGCCCTGCTCGACCAGCTTGGCCATCACCGCGCGATAACGGGCGCGGGATTCATCGCGGATGACGCCTTTGACCAATTCGGTCTGGATGATGCTGTCGATGGTTTCGCGTCCGGCGGCATCGGGCAGGATCACTTCCAGGCCGAATTTCTGGCGCAGGCGGTCGGCGATGATGCGCGGTTCGTCCATGGTGAAGCGGGTGCCGATCAGGCCCAGCTTCTTCATGCCCGCCTTCTTCGCCGCCTCGCCCAACGGATCGGCGATATGGAGCAGCGGAACGCCCGCCGCCTTCTGCACCTCATCGGCCATCAGGTGCATGGTGTTGCAGCAGATGGCGAGAAAATCCGCGCCGCCCTTGGCCAGGGTCTGGCCCACGCCGCGACAACAGCTCGGTCGCCTCGTCCCAGCGCGCGGATTGCTGCAGGCGGGAGACTTCGCCGAAATCGAACGAGTACATCAGCGCCTTGGCCGAATGCACCCCGCCCAGCCGCTGCTGCACCTGGCGGTTGATCAGCTGGTAATAGACCGACGACGATTCCCAGCTCATCCCCGCCAGCAGGCCCATGGTCTTCATCGCGCATCCCCTTTTTTGCGCATCATAGAGCGCGATCAGGCCCGCGAGCAGCGCGCGCGTTTCGGCATCTGCCATGCCGTCCACGCGGGACGGGCGGAAATGGCGCTGGAAAGCCGTGACGGTCTTCTCCAGCGGCGCCTCGGGGTCATAGCCATAGCGCGTCAGAAAGCCGGCCACCTTCGCCTCGCCGGGATCGGCGCCCCTGGCCGGGCCAGAGCCCGATCCCTTCCCCGGCCAGCGTCGCCCAGGGAAACAATTCGCCGGGATCGTCCTTGCGCGCGGGCGCGACATCGCTGTGGCCCAGCACGCGCCAGGCGGGAATGGGATGACGCGCGAGGATGGCCCTGCCAGTTCGGTCAGCGCCGCGATCTGCGCATCCGGCAAACGGCGCGATAGCCGAATTCATGGCCGGGATTGACCAGCTCGATGCCGATGGAGCGGGCATTGATGTCGCGCGCGCCCGCCCAATAGGAAACGCCGGCATGCCAGGCGCGCGCCTCTTCCGGCACCAGCGCATAGACGGTGCCGTCCTCGTCGATCATGTAATGCGCCGAGACCTTGGCCGCGGGATCGCACAGCCGCGCCAACGCCGCCTCGCCGCTCTGCATGCCGGTGTAATGCAGCACCAGCATGTCGATCGGCGCGCCGCCGCGCGAATCCTGGTTGGGCGATGGGCGCTCCACTTGTTTCATTTGAGGCCCTGCTCGGCCAGGATTTTGGCATAGGCGGTGTTGATCGCCGCCAGCTTGTCGTTGGCGAGCTTGATGAATTCCTCCGGCACGCCGCGCGCCATCAGACTGTCGGGATGGTTCTCGCGCACCAGGCGGCGATAGGTGCGCCGGATTTCGTCCTCGTCCGCGGCATAGGAAAGGCCCAGTATCACATAGGGATCGGTCAATTCCGGCGCGAAATGGCAGGCGCGGATGCGGCGGAATTCATTGGGCGCGAAACCGAAAATGTCCGCCACCCGCTCCAGGAACGCGCTTTCGGCGGGATGCAGCACGCCGTCGCTTTTGGCGATCTCGAACAGCCCGTCGAGAATATCCTCCAGCATGGCGGGATTGCCCTTGAACAGGTCGCGCGATCTGGCCGGCATAGGCCTCGTAACCCGCCATATCCTGGCGCGCCAGATTGAAGATGCGCCGGACATTGGCCTCTTCCTCGGGCGGCACGCCGAACACGCGGCGGAAGATGGCGAATTCCTCATCGCGTGGCGATGCCGTCGGCCTGCGCCATCTTTGCGGCCAGCGCGATGATGGCGATGGTGAAGACCACGCCGGGATCGGACTTCGCGGTCGAACAGGAAATGGCCCGCGACCGCGCCCAGGACCGCGCCCACGGGACCGCCCACCAGCAGACCCGCCGCCGCGCCGCTGACTTTTCCCCAGACTGACATAGGAGCGTGTTTAGCCCAAACCCACGCGCATCGCGCGAGAGCATTTGTGCGCGAACTAGGCCGCGTTCACCGCGCGCGGATTGTAATTCAAGCAGCGGCGCCAGCCAGCGCTCCGCTTCCTCAACGGTCCAATTCTTGCGGCGGGCGTAATCTTCCACCTGGTCGCGCTCGATCTTGCCCACGCCGAAATAGCGGCTTTCGGGATGGGCGTAATAGAAGCCCGACACCGAGGAGCCCGGCCACATGGCGAAACTTTCCGTCAGCTGTGACGCCGATCTTGTGTTCCGCATCCAGCAGCTTGAACAGGGTCGCCTTCTCGCTGTGCTCGGGCTGGGCGGGATAGCCCGGCGCGGGACGGATGCCCTGATATTTCTCGCGCGATCAGGTCGTTGTTGGTGAGTTGCTCCTCGGCGGCATAGCCCCAATAATCCCTGCGCACTTTTTCGATGCATGCGTTCGGCGAAGGCTTCGGCCAGACGGTCGGACAGGGCCCGGAGCAGGATGGCGGAATAATCATCCTTGGCCGCCTCGAACGCCTTGATGTGCGGCTCCTCGCCGATGCCGGCGGTGACGACAAAGCCGCCGATATAATCGGCGATCCCGACGGGGCGATGAAATCCGCCAGCGCCAGATTGGGCCGCCCCGCCTCGCGCGCCATCTGCTGGCGCAGCGTGTGCAGGGTGGCGATGGGGAATTTCCGCGCCTTGTCGCCATAGACCAGAATATCGTCATCCACCGCATTGGCCGGCCAGAAGCCGATCACGGCGCGGGCGGTCAGCCATTTCTCGTCCACGATGCGCTTCAGCATGGTCTGCGCGTCGGCATAAAGATCGCGCGCCGCCTTGCCGACTTTCTCGTCAGTCGAGAATTTGCGGGAACGGCCCCGCCAGTTCCCAGGTCTGGAAGAAGGGCGCCCAGTCGATATAATTCACCAGATCCGCCAGATCGTAATTGTCGTATGCCCGGGTGCCGAAGAATTTCGGCTGCGGGCGGCACATAATTGGCGAAATCCGGCTTGGCCGCGATTGGCGCGGGCCTGGCTCAGCGACAGTCTCTTGCCGCCGCTGCGCTGATTGGCGTGGTTTCTGGCCAGGGTCTCATATTCCTGGCGGACGCCGGCGGCATATTTGGCGCCACCTTCCTTGGACAAAAGGCTCGACGCCACGCCCACCGCGCGTGACGCGTCGGTGACATAGACGGTCTGGCCGCGGCGGTAATTGGGATCGATCTTGACCGCGGTATGCACGCGAGACGTGGTGGCGCCGCCGATCAGGAGCGGAATGTCGAAACCCTGCCGCTCCATCTCGGACGCGACATGGACCATCTCGTCCAGCGACGGCGTGATCAGGCCCGAAAGGCCGATGGTGTGCGCGCCCTTTTCGCGCGCGGTGTCGAGAATCTTCTGCGCCGGCGTCATCACGCCCAGATCGATCACTTCATAGCCATTGCATTGCAGCACCACGCCGACGATGTTCTTGCCGATATCGTGAACGTCGCCCTTCACCGTGGCCATCACGATGCGTCCGGCGCTTTCCTTGGCGGCGGATTTGTCCTCTTCCATGAAGGGCAGAAGATAGGCCACCGCCTTCTTCATCACGCGCGCGGACTTGACCACCTGCGGCAGGAACATCTTGCCCGAGCCGAACAGATCGCCCACCACATTCATGCCCGCCATCAGCGGACCCTCGATCACGTCCAGCGGCCTGGTCGGCTTCGCGGCGCGCCTCTTCCGTATCCTCGACGATGAAGGCATCGATGCCATGCACCATGGCATGGGTGATGCGGTCCTTGACCGGCAGCGACCGCCAGGCGGCGTCTTCGACCTCGGCCTCCGCGCCATCGCCCTGATATTCCTTGGCCAACCCCAGCAGCCGCTCGGTGGCGTCGGCGCGGCGGTTGAACAGCACATCCTCGATGCCCTTCGCGCAGCGGCGTGGGAATGTCCTGATAGACGGTAAGCTGGCCGGCATTGACGATGCCCATGTCCATGCCCGCCTTGATGGCGTGGAACAGGAACACGCTGTGCATCGCCTCGCGCACCCTCTCATTGCCGCGGAAAGAGAAGGAGAAATTGGAGACGCCGCCGGAGATATGGGAATGAGGATTTTCGCGGCGGATGATCTCGGCCGCCTCGATAAAGGCCTTGCCATATTCGTTATGCTCTTCCAGGCCGGTGGCGACGGCGAAGATGTTGGGATCGAAGACGATGTCTTCCGGCGGAAAGCCGACCTTGTCGACCAGGATGTCGTAGGCGCGCTTGCAGATCTCGATCTTGCGCTCGCGCGTGTCGGCCTGGCCGTCTTCGTCGAACGCCATCACCACCACGGCGGCGCCGAAGCGCATCACTTCGCGGGCATGTTCGATGAACAGCTCCTCGCCTTCCTTCAGCGAGATGGAATTGACGATCGCCTTGCCCTGGCAGCATTTCAGGCCCGCCTCGATCACGCTCCATTTGGAACTGTCGATCATCAGCGGCACCTTGGCGATGTCGGGCTCGCCCGCGATCAGATTGACGAAGCGGGTCATCGCCGCTTCGGAATCGATCAGGCCCTCGTCCATGTTGATGTCGATGATCTGGGCGCCATTCTCGACCTGGCTGCGCGCCACTTCCAGCGCCGCTTCATAATCGTTGGCCGCGATCAGCTTGCGGAACTTGGCCGAGCCGGTGATGTTGGTGCGCTCGCCCACATTGATGAAATTGAGATCGGGCGTGAGCGTGAACGGCTCCAGCCCCGACAGGCGCATATAGCGCGGCTTTTCCGGAATGGCGCGCGGCTTGCACGCCCGCGATCGCTTCGCCGAACGCCTTGATATGCTCGGGCTTGGTGCCGCAGCAGCCGCCCACGATATTGACCAGGCCGGAGCGGGCGAATTCCCCGATCATCGCCGCCATGGTTTCCGGCGTTTCGTCATAGCCGCCGAATTCGTTGGGCAGGCCGGCATTGGGATGGGCGCTGACCAGCGTGTCGGCGGCCGCCGCCAGATCGGCGATATAGGGCCGCAAGCTCCTTGGCGCCCAAGCGCGCAGTTCAGGCCGATGGCGAAAGGATTGGCATGGCGCACCGAATGCCAGAAGGCTTCCGGCGTCTGGCCGGTCAAGGTGCGGCCCGACAGATCGGTGATGGTGCCGGAGATCCAGACCGGCAGGCGCACGCCCAGTTCGGCGAACACTTCCTCGATGGCGAAGATCGCCGCCTTGCAGTTCAGCGTGTCGAACACGGTCTCGATCATCAGCACGTCGGAGCCGCCCGCGATCAGACCGCGCGCGGCATCGCGATAGGTGGCGCGCAGATCGTCGAAGGTGATGTTGCGGAAGGCGGGATCGTTGACGTCGGGCGAAATCGAGGCGGTGCGGTTGGCCGGCCCCAGCACGCCGGCGACCAGGCGCGGACGCTCGGCGGTGGTGTATTGGTCGCACAGTTCGCGCGCCAGCTCGCGCGCCCGCTTCGTTCAATTCGCCCACCAGATGGCCCAGGCCGTAATCTTCCTGGCTGGTGAAATTGGAATTGAAGGTGTTGGTCTCGATGAAATCGGCGCCGGCTTCCAGATATTGGCGGCCGATGTCGCGGATGATCTCGGGCTTGGTGAGGGTGAGAAGATCGTTGTTGCCCTTGAGCTCGCTGGCGATGATTGCCGAAACGCGGCGCCCCGGAAATCGTCTTCCCCGAGCTTGAAGCCCTGGATCATCACGCCCCAGGAGCCGTCGAGCAGCAGAAGGCGCTTCTTGCGCCTCCTCCTTCATCCAGGCCAGGCGGGCAGTGCGCGTCGCAACTCATGACAAATCCTTCGGCTCAAGCCCAACAGCGCGGCAGGCGGCATAGCTGAGATTGGCCTGGTTGAGCGTGTAGAAATGAAACTGGTCGAAGCCCAGGCTGCGCAATTGCTGCACCTGGTCGGCCAGCACCGCGGCGGCGACGATGCGGCGGCTTTCCACATCCTCGTCCAGTCCGTCATAGGCGCGCGTCAGCCAGGCGGGAATCGACGCGCCGCATCTGCGCCGCCATGCGCTCCACGCCGCGAAAGGCGGTGGTCGGCATGATGCCGGGAATGACGGGAATGGCGATCGCCGGCCTTGGCCGCATCGTCGCGGAAGCGCGCGGTGGCGTCATTGTCGAAAGCAGAACTGGCCCAGCGCGCGGCTGGCGCCCGCATCCACCTTGGCCTTCAGCAATTCGAATGTCATGGCCGTGGTTGGGCGAGTCCGGGTGGCGCTCGGGATAGAAGGAGACGCTGATCTCGAACGGCGCGATGCGGCGGATGCCTTCGATCAATTCCGGCGTCGAGCGATAGCCGTCGGGATGCGGCCTGGTATGGCCCCGTCCATGCCGGGCATGTCGCCGCGCAGCGCCACGATATGGCGGATGCCGGCGTCCCAATAGGCTTGCACGATCTCGTCGATCTCGCCTCTTGGACGCGCCGACGCAGGTCAGATGCGCGGCCGGCTTGAGCGAGGTCTCCTCGACGATGCGCTTGACGGTGGCGTGGGTGCGCTCGCGCGTCGAGCCGCCCGCGCCATAGGTGACCGAGACGAAGGCCGGCTGCAGCGGCTCCAGCCGCTTGATCGCCGACCACAGCGACGCTTCCGCCTCCTCCGTCTTGGGCGGGGAGAATTCGAACGACACCGAAATCGGATCGCCGTTTTTCCGTGGCGTTGCCGATCAGGTCTTTCAAACTCATGCGGCCTCTTTGACTCCTTGGGCGCGCTTTTGGCGGCGGCGAACCAGAGCTTGACGGTGAGTTTTTCGGCGGACGCCGTCGCGGCGCGATGGTCTCGCTGTCGACCGGTCTTGAGGCCCGCGCCGGCGAACCAGCCTTCCACTTCGCGGTCGGAGAAGCCCAAGCGGCGATGGGCGTAATCGTCGCGCAGGAATTCCAGCTGCATGCGGCGCGAAATCGGCGATCAGCAGCCGCCCGCCCGGCGCCATCACCCGCGCCGCTTCCGCCACGGCGGCGCCGGGATCGTCGAGATAATGCAGCACCTGATGGAACAGCACGGCGTCGAAGCGCGTCGTGTCGCCGTCGAAAGGCAGGCGATAAGTGTCGGCCAGGCGCACCTGCGCGTGCTTGACATTCTCGCGCAGCAGCCGGTCGCGCGCGATCGCCAGCATTTCCGGGCTGACATCCACGCCCACGGCGCGGCGCGCATGCGGCGCCAGCAATTCCAGCATGCGGCCCGTGCCGGTGCCGGCATCGAGCAAATTCTGGATCGGCCGCGCCGTCATGCGCTTGACGATGGCCGCTTCGACATCCTTTTCCGGCGCATGCAGGGCGCGGATGCGCTCCCATTCCGGCGCGTTGGCCTTGAAATAGGCGGCGGCCGCCGCGGCGCGGGCCTGGCGCACCTGCGCCAGCCGCGCGGTATCGGCCTGGCCCAACTGCGGTTCGGCCAAGGTCGCCAAGGCGGCGCCCAAGTTCGGCGCCCTTGCCCCGGTCGGCGGCGCGGTAGAACACCCAGCTTCCTTCCTTGAACCGCTCCAGCAGGCCTGCCTCGCCCAGAAGCTTCAGATGGCGCGAGACGCGGGGCTGCGACTGGCCCGACGATCTCGATCAACTCGCTGACCGTGAGTTCGGCCTGCCGGAGCAGCAGCAGCAGGCGCAGGCGGGTCGGGTCTCCCGCCGCACGCAGCATGGCCACAAGCCTGTCCATCTCGTTCTCCATTCAACATATAAACATATCTTTATATGCTAGGCAGAGCGCCAGAAAACAAGAGCTTTTGCGGGCGGGCCCGGTCTGGACAGGGACGGAAAAACCCCGAAAACCTCCCGATTTCCGGGGTGGGTGGACATCGATGCGCGTGGTGCGGGCGCTGGCGGTTAGGGTTGTGCGGGCTGGCTCTGACGGCTTGCGCCACCGCGCCGCCGACGCCGGAAATGGTCGCCAACAACGACCCTTATGAGCCCACCAACCGCGACACGCTGCAACTCAACGGCAAGATCGACCGCTATTTCGTCATTCCCACCGTGGCGGTCTATTTCGTGCTGGTGCCCGATCCAGGCGGCCGCCGCGCGGTGCACCATTTCCTGGAAAATCTGTCCCTGCCCACCACCTTCGTGAACGACCTGCTGCAGGGCGAGTTGAAGCGCGGCAGCCAGACCGCTGGCGCGTTTCCTGGTCAACACCACCATCGGTTTTGGCGGCTTTCTCGATCCCGCCAGCCGCATGAAAATTCCCGATCATGGCGAGGATTTCGGCCAGACCCTGGCGGTATGGGGCGCGGACGAAGGCCCTTATCTGATGCTGCCTTTTCTCGGGCCTTCCAATCCGCGCGATGCCTTCGGCCTGGCCGCCGATGTCGGGCTCGACCCCACCAACTATATTCATTTCAAACAGCATATCTGGTGGGACGCGGGGCGTGATTATTTTACCGTGCTGGACCTGCGCGGCCAGACCTTTCAGACCGTTCAGGGCATCCAGCGCAGTTCCGTCGACTATTATGCCAGCCTGCGCAGCCTTTACCGCCAGCTGCGCGACAATGAAATCCGCAACGGCCGGCCGCAAAAACCGCAGGATTTGCCGGATTTCTGACGCCCGTTTCATGCTAAAAGAGCGGAAACCGCCTTGAACTTGCCACATGCAACCGCAAACCTAGAAGTCTCCCGAAAGAACGGACCTCATGATGCGCTTTCAACCGATCTCGCGCCGCGCTTTTCTGGTCGATGGCCGTCGGCGCCGCCGCGGCCTCTGGTCGGCGAGTCATTCCGGCGAGGCGGCGCAATCCCGGCCGAGGATTTCGTCCAGAACAACATCAACAAGGGACTCGCCATCCTCAACAACCAGCAGCTTTCCGACCGAGCAGCGCCGCACCCAGTTCGAGAACTTCCTGCTCGGCCTTACCGACATGAAGCGCATCGCCGATTTCACGCTGGGCCAGTATCGCCGCACCGCCAGCCCCGCCGATCTCGCCGCGTTCGAAGGCGCGTTCCAGAATTACGCCATCGCCGTCTATCAATCCTATTTCACCAAATATGCCGGCCAGACCTTGAAAGTGACGGGCAGCCAGGCGCGCACGCCGGACGATTTCATCGTCGCCACCCAGTTGATCGATCCCAACGACCATTCCGGCCAGCAGCCGCTGGAAGTGGATTTCCGCGTCCGCACCGATACCGGCAAGCCCGTGGTGGTGGATTTCTCGCGTCGCCGGCATCTGGCTGGCGCTGGAGGAGCGCGATCAGTTCACCGCATTCCTGGGCCAGAACAACGGCAACATTCCGACGCTGATGTCGCATCTGGGAGAGTCTGGCCAAGCAATTTCGCAATGGCTGAGAAGCGGTTCGCAGCAGCGAACAAAATTCGATCCAGCATGGCGAGTCGTTTGTGAGCGGACGAACGCCGCGAGCTTGAGCGAGCGGCGGGAGACAACCCGCTCAGAACTTCTCAGGCGCGGGCAAATCTCTTGTATTTGATCCGGTGCGGCTGGTCCGCGTCCATGCCCAGGCGGCGCTTCTTGTCGGCCTCATAGTCCTGGTAATTGCCTTCGAACCATTCGACATGGCTGTCGCCTTCGAAGGCCAGCATGTGGGTGGCGATGCGGTCCAGGAACCAGCGGTCATGGCTGATGATCATGGCGCAGCCGGCGAATTCCTCCAGCGCCGATTCCAGCGCGCGCAAGCGTGTCGACGTCGAGATCGTTGGTGGGTTCGTCGAGCAGGAGAAGATTGGCGCCGGACTTGAGCATCTTGGCCAGATGCACGCGATTGCGTTCGCCGCCCGATAGCTGGCCGACTTTCTTCTGCTGGTCGCCGCCCTTGAAGGCGAAGGCGCCGATATAGGCGCGGGAATTCATCTTGGTCTTGCCGAACTCGATGATGTCGGTGCCGCCGGAAATTTCCTGCCACACCGTCTTGTTGGGATCGAGCGCGTCGCGCGACTGGTCGACATAGCCCATTTGCACCGTCGAGCCGATTCTCAGTATTCCGGCGTCGGGCTTCTCCTGGCCGGTGAGCATGCGGAACAACGTGGTCTTGCCCGCGCCGTTGGGACCGATCACGCCGACAATGCCGCCGGCCGGCAGCTTGAAATTCACGTTCTCGTAGAGCAGCCGGTCGCCATAACCCTTGGCGAGGTTCTCGGCCTCGATCACCAGATCGCCCAGCCGTTCGGCAACCGGGATCATGATCTGGGCCGTGTCGCCGCGCTGCTCCTGGCTCTTGGCCACCAGCTCTTCATAGGAATTGATACGCGCCTTCGACTTGGCCTGGCGGGCCTTGGGCGATTGCTTGATCCATTCGCGCTCGCGCGCGATGGTGCGCTGCTGCGCCGCCTCCTCGCTGGATTCCTGCTTGAGGCGCTTTTCCTGCACTTCCAGGAAGGATGGTGTAGTTGCCTTCGTGCGGGATGCCGCTTGCCGCGATCCAGCTCCAGGATCCAGCTGGTGACATTGTCCAGGAAATAGCGGTCATGGGTGACCAGGATGACGCAGCCCTTGTATTCGCGCAGCGTGTGCTCCAGCCATTCCACCGACTCCGCGTCGAGATGGTTGGTGGGCTCGTCCAGCAGCAGGATGTCAGGCGCATCCAGCAGCAATTTGCACAAGCGCCACGCGGCGGCGCTCGCCGCCGGAAAGCGTTTCCACCTTGGCGTCGCCATCGGGGCAGCGCAACGCGTCCATCGCCTGGTCCACCTTGCTGTCGAGATCCCACAGGCCCTGCGCCTCGATCTCGTCCTGCAGGCGCGCCATCTCGTCGGCGGTCTCGTCGGAATAATTGGCGGCGATCTCGTTGAAGCGGTCGACCAGCGCCTGCTTCTTGGCGACGCCTTCCATCACATTGCCGCGCACATCCTTGTTGGGATCAAGCTGCGGCTCCTGGGACAGATAGCCCATGCGCACGCCGTCGGCCGCCCAGGCCTCGCCGGTGAAATCCTTGTCCATCCCCGCCATGATCTTCATCAGGGTGGACTTGCCCGCGCCATTGACGCCGACGATGCCGATCTTCGCGCCGGGGTAGAAGGACAGCCAGATGTCCTTCAAGACCTGCTTGCCGCCGGGATAGGTCTTGGACAGACCCTTCATCACGAAAACGAATTGCGGCCCGGCCATGCTGGGAGTTCCTTGCGTGGGAGAGAGATGGGGGCTTTTAACGAAGGGCGGCGCCGGCCGCAACGCATTCGGCCGCGCGGGCCTGTCCGCTAGAATTTGATCTTGGCGCGGCTCAAGACCGACAACGAGGTCGCGCCATTCTGGCCCTGGTAATTCATCTGATAGGCGGCGTTGGCCTGCAGCGCCAAGGCGCCGTCGAAGAAGCTGGTGACATAACCCAGCTGCAGATCGGTTTCCTGGGTCTGACTGGTGAAGCGGTCATTGGCGACGAACATGGGCGGCAGGTCACCCGATGCGGTGACCGCGCTGAACCCGTTGTCGATCACACCCGGCGACGGCCGCGAGAAAGAGAAACCCAACGTGTCGTCGCCGAACAGCCCATGCTTGGCGATGGCGATGGCGTAGGAATGCGTGTCCAGCGTCGCCGCCGACGCCTGGCTGCGCTGGTCGAGCTGGCTCAGGCCATAGGAGGCGGTGGTCACCCAGCCATTGCCGAATTTGAGGCGCGCCGCCATGTCGATGGCGTTGGTGGTGGTTTTGCCCGCCGCCATATTGGCCACGGCATCCAGGCCCTGCTGGGTATTCTGGACCCCGGTGATGCCGAAACCGGCCCAGTCGGTCACATCCCAGGAGGCGCCCCCCAGGAAGGATTGCGAGCGGGCATTGTCGAACGCCAGCGGCACGCCGATGCCCGGCTCATAAGCCAGGCGATCGTCGCGGTCGGTCCATTGCGACGCGCCCAGCCGCACATGCAGGCTGGATGTCGGCATATACGTCGCGCCCAGATAATGGCCGCCACTGGCCAGGCCCATGGAACCGACATCGCCGATCAGGGGCGACTGGAAGCCGTCATAATTGTCGAAGCGCTGCGAGAGATCGACATCGTAGCCCGTGTCCACCGCCAGATCGGCGCTCAAGGCGACGCTGGCGGCGTAATTCTGGGGCGGCGTAACAGTGCCAAAACTGGTGGCGATGGCGGTCGGCGCGACCGAAAACACATTCTCGGCCGTACGCGAGGCCGGCCCCTGCAGAGCCTCTGCCGGCAAGGCGGCGGCGGACGGGATGGGGGAATTCGGCGCCAAACGCGGTCAGGCTGGCGGGCAGACGCAGTTCCGCGGCTCCGGCTTGGCCCGCAAAGGCAACAAAGCCGGCCGCGGCTAACGCGACCTGAAAAACCCGTCTCATTTCCCCGTCCTATACCGGTCGCCCGGTCCCTCTGCAAAATATCAGAGGGAACGCGCTCTTCCAAAGGAAAGGCCAAGGATTTCTGGTGTTTTCAGGTCACAGAAGGTGGATTCCGACCGGGGTATCGCTAACAATAAAAATTCTTACTATCGCAATATAAAGACATTTTATTGCTCACCGGATGCCACCAAAAGCAGGGGACTTTTCCAATCGCGGAACACGGTCGCGGCGGTATTGCCGAAGAAAAGCTCTTGGCCCGCCCGGCTGTTCACCCCCATCACCACCATGCCATAGCCGTTGCGGGCCTCCTTGAGGACCGCCTCGGCCGCCCCGCCGCGCTTGGAGATCAGCGTGGCAAGCCGAACGTCATAGCGCTCGGCCAACTCCACCATGTCCTTCAAGACCCCCTCCGCGCGGTAGCGGGTGCGGGCATGGCCATCGTTCTGGGAGACGAACAGCGCGCTGACCGGGGCGCCGGTAGGCCGCGCCAAAGCAAAACAGACTTCGGCAGCGCGGCGCGAGGCGGGCGAGCCGTTCACCGGCAAAAGTATGCGCGCCCGCGTCGACAGGCGCGGTACCGGCTTGGCGCCCGAATAGCTGAACAGCGCCAGCGGCCCGTCGAAGCCGGAGGCCAGTTCGGCGATCTCGGGCGCGATATTGCCGTTCTTGTCGTGCGAATGCTCGATACCGATGAACAACAGGTCATAGCCTTTGCGGGCTTCATCGCGCACCACCTCGGCGGCGCTGTCCACCGGTTCCTTGGTGGTGAGATGGACCTTCTCGGGATTGGGCTCCGCTTCGTCCTTTTTCATTTTCTCCGCGCTCGCCTTGGCACCCGCTTTCACCTCCTGGGTCACGGGATCGTGGCGCTGTTCGTCGGCGCCCTGGTTGAGGGATTCCGCGCCGCCGAGACGTTTCTGCGCTGCATCGGCTTCATGAGGCTTCTCGTCTTTTCGCTGCGCACGCTCTTCCTTCCGAAATCCGTTCGGCTTGCGCAGATCCTTGTCCAGCTTGAGGATGGTGACGGGCATGCCCAGCGCGCCCGCGAGCAGACCCGCCAGCCTGGCGGCCCGGCGCCCGACCTCGCTGGCATCCGCGGCCAAAAGCAGCCGCTCCAAATTGGGGACGAAACCTCTTTCATCCAGCCTTTCCCGTTCCACGCGTTTTTGCTCGGTCTCGTCCATGGGAAGACCTTTGAGAGCCCGGCGCAGCATGGGCGGCATCGCCATGGTGGTGAGCATCGCCATCGTGACGATCATGGTGTAGAGATTTTGCGTCAGCGCCCCCATCGAAAGGCCGATCGAGGCCACGATCACTTCGGTCGAGCCGCGCGCATTCATGGCGCAGCCCAAGCGCGATCCTTTCCCGCCATTTGAGGCCGCCGATCATGCTGCCCAGGAAAGCGCCGGAGAATTTCCCGATCGAGGCGATCATCACCAAGCCCAGGGTCAGCAGCGCCAGCCTTCCATCCTTGAGGATGGTGAGGTCGGCGGCGAGGCCCGAGAGGCCGAAAAATATCGGCATGAAGAAGGCCGAAATCAGCCCCTGCAATTGCTGCTGGATATGGCCGGTGAGGATCGGCGACTGGCCGATCAAGACGCCCGCCATGAAGGCGCCCAGGACGGTGCGCACGCCCAGAAGCTGGGTGATCAGCGCCATCCCGCCCATGATCACCAGGATGGCCGTGATCACGGGAAATTCGCTGCGGAAATGTGTCATTGACCCAGCGGATGATCGAGAAGACCAGCCAGCGCCCTATGGTGAAGCAGAAGACCAGAAACAGCGCCACGCCGCCCACGCTCTTGACCAGGTCGAGCTGCGTCCACCCGGCCGGCGCCGGCGATGCCGAAGGTGATGGCGATGATCACCCAGCCGATTGTGTCCTCCATGATCGCGGTGGAGACGATGATCTGGCCAAGATTGCGCCGGGTGAAATTCATTTCGCGCACCACCATCGCCACGATCTTGACGGAGGAAATGGAAAGCGCCGTCCCCAGGAACAGGGACGGCACCAGCCGCCCGTCCAGCCATGTGCGGCAGAAGCGAATCCGGCAGGAGTTCGCCCAAGCGCGAATCCGCAGGCGAAAGGAAGCGCGATGCCCGACAGCGAAATCGCCATCGCCGCGCCTTTCATGCGCGACACCAGCTTGAGATCGGTCTCCATGCCGGTGAGCAGCAACAGCATCAGGATGCCGATCTGCGACAGGCCATCGATCATGCCTTTCTGCGCCGGATCGGAGGGGAAGATGAATTTCTGCGCCTCGGGCCAGATCAGGCCGAACAGCGAGGGCCCCAGCACCAGGCCGGCCAGCAGATTGCCCATCAGAGCCGGCTGGCCGATGCGCTGCATCGCCTCGCCCAGGACGCGGCCCACCAGAAGCAGCAGCACGATTTCGGCGACCAGGACGGCCTTCGGTCTTGCCGCGTGCGAGGAAGCAGCCATTGCCCGCCGCCTCGTGATGCGTTTGCCACCACCCCTATGAGTGACGTTGCGCGCGGGCAAGCTGAGGCGCGGCAGCGACGGCGACCGGCGCCGGTCAGCGCAAGAATGATCAGCGACCAGGCCGCAAAATCGCGCCAGACGGGATAGGGAAAATCGCATTTCAAATAGCTGCCGGAACACACGGAACATCCCGCGTTCGGGTAACGCGCCACCATCCAGGGCGTTGCCTGCCGCGCGTTGCAACCTGCAAGGGGCGCATGACATTTTTGGCCGCCTGAAAGGCGGACGATATGACGGTCATGCGGACGGGATTTGCGGTCATATTCGGGGCGCTCACGCTTTTGCTTCCCGCAAGCGGGGCATGCGGCGGCGAACAAGGTTGCGGCGCCGCACCCGATCTTGGCCAACCGGTCGCCTTTCCCGGTGCGGTGATGGTCAGCCCGAACCTGACCTATGCCCAGATTGATGGCTTTCGACCGCTCACGCTTGATCTCTATCAGATACCTTCCAAGCCCAAAGAGACGCCCCGGCCGGCGATCCTGTTCGTCCATGGCGGCGCTATGGCTCGCGGGCGATGCCCGCCACGCCGCTGGCTTTGACGATTTTCCCGCGACTCCTCGCCTCGCTGGCGGCCAAAAATTATGCCGTGGCGAGCGTCAATTATCGTCTGGCGCGTGAAGCGCATTTTCCCGCCGCCGTCCAGGACGTGAAGTCGGCGGTGCGATGGCTCGCGGTCACGCCGCCGAATACAATATCGACACCACCCGCGTGATGGTGTGGGGTATGGAAGCCGGCGGCCAGATCGCGGCGCTGGTGGGCACGACTTGCGGCGTGAATGTGCTCGAGCCCGCCGCCGACGCGAAGTCGAAAGCACCGCTTGCATCCGATTGCGTCCAAGGCGTGATCGACTGGGCCGGGCCCGTCGATCTGGCGAGCTGGGATTCCAGCGCCGGACACCCGCCCGAAGCCGGCGCTGCCAACGCCTTTGGGCAACTATCTGGGCTGCGAGCCGGCCGATTGCGCGCCGGGCACGGTCCGGGCGGCAAGCCCGCTCGCCTATCTGCAATCCATGACGCCGCCCTTCCTGATTCAACAGGGCGCCGCCGATGCGCTGGTGCCGGTCGGCGCAATCCCGCGCGCTTTACGACGCGCTGCAGGCCTTGCATGTGCCCTCCACGCTTGTGGTCTATCCGGAGGTCGGCGAGAATTTCGCCAGGAACGGCACGGCGGACCCGGTCACCCAGGCCAAGGTGGTCGCCGACATGGAGGACTTCATCGCCAAGACCTTTCCCCCCATTCCGGCTGGCGGAAAAGAGCCCAGCGCCCAAGGCCAGAAAAATCGCAAATGAACGAGCTGGAGAAGGCGCCCTTCTCTTGGGAAGATCCTTTCCTGCTTGAGAACAGCCTCTCGGCCGAGGAGCGCATGGTGATGAAGACCGCGCGCGATTACGCCGGCGCCAAGCTCGCGCCCCGCATCCGCAACGCCTTCCGCGACGAAAGCTTCGATCCCGCCATCATGCGGGAAATGGGCGAACTTGGTCTTCTGGGCATGACGTTGCCCGAGCCTTATGGCGGCGGTCTTTCCTACACTTGTTATGGGCTGGTGGCGCGCGAGATGGAGCGGGTGGATTCCGCCTATCGTTCGGCATTGAGCGTGCAGAATTCGCTGGTGATGCATCCGATCTTCGCCTTCGGCAGCGAGGCGCAGAAGAAGAAATACCTGCCCGGGCTGGCCGACGGCCAACTTGATCGGCTGCTTCGGGCTTACCGAACCCGATCACGGCTCCGATCCCGCCGGCATGACCGCGCGCGCGGTGAAGGATGGCGCGGGCTATCGCCTCACAGGCGCCAAGATGTGGATCACCAATTCGCCCATCGCCGATGTAGCGCGTGATCTGGGCCAAGCTGAACGGCGAGGTGCGCGGCTTTCTGGTCGAACGGGGCGCCAAGGGCTTTTCCACGCCGCGCATCGAGGGAAAATTCTCGCTGCGCGCCAGCGTCACGGGCGAAATCGTGCTGGAGGATGTGGCGGTGGGAGAGGACGCGCTTCTTCCGGGAGCGAAAGGTCTTGGCGCCGCCTTTGCCTGCCTCAACCGCGCCCGCTTCGGCATCGCCTTTGGCGCAATGGGCTCGGCGGAAGCCTGCTGGCAGATGGCGCGGGATTATGTGCTGGAGCGCAAGCAATTCGGCCGGCCGTTGGCGGCCACCCAATTGGTGCAGAAGAAGCTGGCCGACATGCAGACCGAGATCTGCGCTGGGCTTGAACGGGGCGCTCAGGCTGGCGCGCATGATGGATGACGGCACCGCCTCGCCGCCTTTGATCTCGCTGATGAAGCGCAGCAATTGCGGCAAGGCGCTGGCGATTGCTCGCGAGGCGCGCGACATGCTGGGCGCCAATGGCGTGGCCGACGCCTATCCTGTGATCCGCCACATGCTGAACCTGGAAGCGGTCAACACCTATGAGGGCACAAACGACATGCACGCCCTGATCCTGGGCCGCGCGCAAACGGGCCTGCAGGCCTTCCAGGCAGAGAAGCCATAGGACCCTGTCGAAGCCAAACCGAGCTCTGCCTCCCCTTCGGCGCCAAGCGCCTTGAAGGGAGGTGGGTTAGACCTATGAGCTATCCGGCAGCGTGTAGCAGATATACTCGCCAGAATAGTTGCCGCCCGACACCGCGACGATGATGTACTGCTTGCCGTTGACCATATAGGTCATGGGCGAGCCCGACTGGCCCGCCGGCATCAGCACATCGCCCACGTCCTTGCCGGTGGCCTGATCATAGGCCCTGAGCATCGCGCCGCGCGGATGATCCGGCGTCACGGTGACCTGGGCGTCGCCCGCGATCACCAGATGCTTGGTCACCAGGGTACCGATATTGTAGCTCTGCTGACCGGTGCGGGGGATGTTGAGGCCCTTCAGCGCCGGATTGTTGCGGATGAAATTGGGCGATTCACCCGCCGCCACCTGCCAGACGATGTCGCCCTTATCCAAATTGATGGCGCTGATGGTGGCGTAAGGCGGCTTGATAGCGGCATGCCGTTGATGGTAAGGCCGAAATCGTCGGCATCGTTGGCGGGCGGCGGAGCGACACGTGGCGCAGGCGCTGAATCCGCGCCGGCCTGGGCGCCGGCGGCATAGACCATCTCGACCTTCTGGCCGGCCGTGCCTTCAACATAACGCATGTCGGAGAGGCCTGGCGGCGGCGGCACCAGTCCCATGTCTTGGATGCAGGAATTGCAGGAATAGACATAAGCGGTGTGGTTTTCCGGATTGAAGGAGCCGCCCGGCCAGTTGGTGCCGCCATTGCCGGCGCCGAGGCTGAGCGTCGCCAGGATGCCCGGCCGCTGGCTCACCACCGGCGGCGTAAACATGGGACCTAGCTTGTAGTTCTTCACCAGGTCGAGCGCCTTCTGATGCAACTCGGGCGTGAAGTCGATCAGGTCGTCCACCGACACGCCGGTCCGGGCATAGGCCCGCGGGCCTGGTGGGGATCGGCTGGGTGGGCGAATACCATTCGCCGGGCGCGGTGCCCTTCTCGACCTTGCGCTCCGGCATCGGCCACACCGGTTTTCCGGTGATGCGGTCGAAGACATAGAGATAGCCCATCTTGCTAGGCGCGGCGACCGCTTTGATCGGCTTGCCGTCGACATTGATGTCCATCAGAAGCGGGGCGGACGACATGTCATAGTCCCACACTTCGTGATGGATGAGCTGGAAATACCATTTCATCTTGCCGGTGTTGAGATCCACCGCCACCAGGCTGTTGCCGTAAAGACCGTTGCCGGGACGATAGCCGCCATAGAAATCCGCGGTCGGCTGTTCGACCGGCAGATAGGCCAAGCCCGCCTGCGGATCGGCCGTCATTTCGGTCCATATACCGGTGTTGCCGGTATATTCGTTGGAATTGTTCAGCCAGGTTTCCGCGCCGGGCTCGCCCTTTTGCGGAATGGTGTGGAATTCCCAGAGCTTCTTGCCGGTGCGCACATCGATAGGCGCGCGCCGAACCCTTGTTGTTCTTGTAGCTGGTGGGCGTGAAGCCTTCGCGGAAGGCCGAGCCGATGAGAACCTTGTCGCCGACCACGGTGGGCGCCGACTGCCAGCCGATTTCGCCGGTGGTCAGATCGGGTTGGATCTTCTGGTCATCGTCGGCCTTCAAGTCCACCGCACCATTGTTGCCGAAACTGGCCACGCGCTGGCCGGTCTTGGCGTCCAGGCAGATCAACTGATAGCCGGGCGTCGTGTAAAGAATGCGGGCGTCCTTGCCGTCGCTCCAATAAGCCGGGCCGCGGCCCGACAATTGGCGGGGCGCGGCAGCGCCGCGCGCACCTTCCTTCTCGCCATGCACCCAGAGGAGTTCACCCGTCACCGCGTCCAGCGCGACCACGGCGCGGCGCGAACCGGCGGTGGCATAGACCACGCCATTCGACTTCGATGGGCGTGCCTTCCAGTTTATATTCCGGACGATTGCCCATGTTGGCGGTCTTGAACCGCCAAGCCACTTCCAGATTGGAGAAGTTGGAGGCGTTGATCTGGTCGAGCGGCTTGAATTTGCTGCCGGTGGCATCGCCCAGATAAAGCGGCCAATCGACGTTCTGTCCGGTTTGCGCCAGAGCCGGTCCGGCCAGCAGCATAAGCGAAGCGGCGGCGAGTAATTTTCTTTTCATGAATGCCCCTTGTCTCATCCCCACGAATGGCGGCTTGGGACCGCCATGCCGGTCCGGGCGCGTTTTACGCTTTTTTGCCCAGGGGCGAAAGAAATACCGGGCATGCGGGTCCCACGTGCCGGTTTCGCCGCAAATGCGGAGTTTTTCTTTTCCGGCAAAGAAAAACCCACCCATCGCCGGTCGGGCGATGGGTGGGTGTCTTTTTCGTCAAATCAGAAGTTGAACGAGATGCGGCCGTAGTAATAGCCGCCATTGGGATCGAATTGCTGAAGTTGGGCGTGTCGAGCACGTTGCCGCCATTGGCCGGAGCACCGCAACCCGCGCCGGTGCAGAAGGCGTTCGGATTCCACGGCACCGTGTTCTGGATGCATGTTGAACAGATTGTTGGCGCCGATCGCGAGCTGGAGCTGGTCGGTGATGTTGTACCGGCCTTCCAAGTCCGTCAGGAGAACGGGCGCCTGGTGGATGAAGGTGCAAGTCGGGAGCGTGTCGCAGCCGGCCGCGCTGGTGTAGCCGTGCTGGGGACCCCAATAGCTCTCACGCAGCGTCACGCCCCACTCGATCGAGCGACCAGTCGGCGGTGAGGTCGACCCTCATGTTCGGACCCGCATGCACGAAGTTGAACAGCGTCTCCTGGGTGAAGAAGGTCGCGCCGGATGCGAGCCGTAGCATCGGCGGCGTGGGAGCAACACTCGAGATCGAGGTCTCGTTGAAGTTGCCCGCCAAGGTCCAGTTCACCAGACCATATTGGCCGAAGTCGGTCGGATAGTTGGCGGTGAGGTCGACGCCCTGGGTCAAGCTGGCGATGGCGTTCAGGAACGACGTCACGCCGTACTGGGTGACCGTGGGATCGATCGTGACATGCGCAAGCGGCGATCGCCTGATTCACCAGAGACGGAGCCAGCGGCGTGCAACCCAGGCCGTCAGACTTCGCTCGAGGTGGTGATGCGATTGCCGATGGCGATCGAATAGGATCCAGTGTCACGCTGAGATCCTGGAGCGGATGGGCCACGAGGCCGACCGAATAGCTGGTCGAGACTTCCGGCTTGAGGTTCTCCAGGCCCATGAAGTTGGCCGCCGCGGAGTTGGCGGGCAACTGCACGGAGGCGTTGGTCGGCGAGACGTTGACGGCGGTGTAGAATTCTTCCGCCAGGGTCGGAGCGCGGAAGCCGGTCGAGATGGTGCCGCGGATCGCATATTGCGGAGTTGAAGTCGTAACGCGCCGTGATCTTGCCGATCTCGGTATCGCCGAAGTCGGTGTAATGCTCGGCACGGCCCGCGACGTCGAGCTGCAGGGCCTCGATCGGCGCCAGCGGCGAAGTCGACATAAGCCGCATAGTTCTTGCGGGACTTGTCGGTCGCCTGCCCGCGGGCGGGAAGCCCGGGAACGAGTTGCGCGCCTTCCTTGTAATAGGACGCCGCATCGCCCGACCCGATGGCGAACGTGTCTTCACGCGCTTCCAGACCCCAGGCCACCGTCAGAGGCGATGCCATGCCCACATTGAAGGCATGGGTGGCGTCGAGCTCGCCCGGAACTGGCTGGCGGTGAAACAGCCGTCATAGAAATTGGTCGGCGAGGTGTGGGTGTCGATGAACAGCGAACGGTTGACGGCTGTTCCAGGTATAGATATTGTCGATGTCCTTGCCGTAGCCGACATCCACGTCGAAGGCCCAGCCGAAGGCGTTGAACTTCTCGCCGACATTGTACTGATAATCGTCTTCCTTCAGCACTTCCATCGGGCGGAAGCCTTCGGAAGCCGGATCAATTCGCCCGGAGAGGTGTAGCTGCCGGCTGCGCCCGCGTGTTGATCACGTGCCGGTGGCGGGGTTGAGGCCCGCGCCCGGCGTGCCGGGGAGGCCCGCGTAACCATTGGAGGTGACAAGCTGGCGAAGGGACCGGTGCAGGACGGCGTCAGGCCATCCGCCGTGCTGGAGCCCTGGGCATAGCCGTTCAGATTGGTCGCCGTGCAGGGCTGGCTGGAGCCCGGCGTGGCGATGACCTTGTTCGGCATGCGGTTGTTTTCGTAGGACTTGCCGAATTTGTGGCCGATGGTGCCGATAGGCATAAAGCTGGAAATTGTCGCTGAAGTCATATCCAGCGTTCATCTCCCCCATGGTGAGCTGATATTCGGGATTGCCGTTGATCGGGTTGATCGCTGGGATAACCCTGAATCTTCGTGCCCGACCGAAGCCGGGAAGCTGCCACCGGCCGTCGGATCCAGGCCCTCGCCGTTGGGACCCTGGCCCGCCACGCGGTAGTCGGCGCCGCCATACTGGGTGAAGCCGCCGAACTGCTTCTCGACGGTGAAATTGGCGAAGCCTTTGTCGAACAAAGGCAGGCCCATATTGTATGAAAGGTCGTATTTGTCGCCGGCGCTGGCCACGCCGTTCGCGGTGGCGATGCCGCCGCGGTTGTAATAAGAGCCCGCGTTGGCCGAGAGCTGGCCGCCCGAGGATTTGTTCTTGAGGATGATGTTGACGACGCCGGCGATGGCGTCGGTGCCGTACTGGGCGGCCGCGCCGTCCAGCAGCACTTCGACATGGTCGATGGCGGCTTGCGGGATCAGCGAAATGTCGGGCGCCGAGCTGCCGCTGGTGTAGTCGCCGGAGTCGACGTGAAGGTTGCCCGAATAGTGACGGCGATGGCCGTTTACCAGCACCAGGGTGTCGTTGGGAGACAAGCCGCGCAGCGCCGCGGAGAGCGTCAGGTTCGCGGTGTCGCCGCCGAATTGCTGGGCGGTGAAGGAGGGAACCGCCGGCCCAATTGCTGGCGCAAGTCGCTCGAGCCGGTGCCGTGAGTCAGGGCGTCGGTGCCCAACACCGTGATGGGCGCGGCCGAGTCGGCGGCCGTCATGCCCTGCACGCGGGTGCCGGTGACGATCACCGTTTCCGATGCATTGGCCTGATTGGCCTGTTGGGCCAAGGCGGGACCGGCAATCACCGCAAACGCGGCGAGCGACGAGCCTACAAGCAGAGAATGTTTGAGGCTGGGCTTAAGCAATGCGCGCATAGAGTTCCCCTGATTAATCAAATGCGATGCCGGCGCGGCATCGCACAATTTCTGGGCAAGGAGCCGGACCCCGGAAATTTGGCTGGTCCCCTCGCCGTACACGGCTCATGCCGGGCTATTGATTGCCCGTTTCAATCGGAGGTTGGCTTAGTACGACAGAGATGTAAACTAATACTATAGTATCTATCTGTGTTATTTAAGCATCATATAATTTCGACATACATATATAGATGCATGGCTTTTAGACTAGCCGAAACACTCATAAATCACCGCTGAAAGTAGGTAATTTTGCCAGGCCTTAAGGCCGGGCGGCCACCGCCTCGATCTCCAGCAGGAATTGCGGCCGGGGCAACGCCGCCACCACCATCAGCATCGAGGCCGGTCGTGCATCGCCCAGCATGCGGGCGCGCACCTTGACATAGGCGGGAATATCCTCCGCGCGCGTCAGATATTGGGTGATCTTGACCAGGTCGTGCACCGACATGCCCGCGGCTCCAGCATCTTGAGGATATGGCCCCAGGCCAATTCCGCCTGGGCCGTGATGTCGGGCGGGTATTCGCCCGCCTCATCCATGCCCGGGCGTCCCCGAGGTGAACAGCCAGCGCTGATTCGGCGCCGACTTCGACCGCATCGCTATATTTGCCGATCCTTGCCGCCACGCCGATATCGTGAATTCTGTGCGTCATGCGTTTCCTCCATTGCGGAAGCGGCAGATCAAAAACGTCCGGCACCGGCGCTGGCAAGCGGGGAAGCTGTCGATTTCACGTTCGAGCAAGACAAAAGAGGTTCCCGGATTTTGCGCCGGAAGCCGAAATCGCCTAGAATCCCAGGCGGGAGAAGGCGTTATAACCCAACATATATCACGCCCCCGGCCCCCGGAAAATTCTAGCGGAGTGAACAGCGATGGTCACGCTTCAGATCAACGGTCAGTCTCACACGATCGACGCGCCCGACGACATGCCGCTGCTTTGGGCGCTGCGCGATATCGTCGGGCTTACCGGCACCAAATTCGGCTGCGGCATCGCCCAGTGCGGCGCCTGCACCGTGCATCTGGACGGCAAGGCGGTGCGCTCCTGCCTGCTGCCGGTCGGCTCCATCGGCAACCGCGCCATCACCACCATCGAAGCGGTCGGCGAAACGCCCAACGGCGCCAAGATCCAGAAGGCCTGGCTCGACATCGAAGTGGTGCAATGCGGCTATTGCCAGTCCGGCCAGATCATGTCGGCGACGGCGCTGCTCAACCGCACGCCCAATCCGGACGATTCCGACATCGATGCGGCCATGGCCGGCAATATCTGCCGCTGCGGCACCTATGTGCGCATCCGCCAGGCGATCAAAAACGCCGCCAAATCGGTCTAAGCGAGAACACTCATGTCCAGCCTGCCAACTCCGAAACCGCGCGATCTGTCGCGGCGCAACTTCCTCAAAGTCGGCACGGCCGCCGGCGGCGGGCTGATGCTGGGCTTTCCATGTCGGCGACGCTTTCGCGCAGGAAAAGAAGGCCGCCGAAGCGGCCGCCCGCACCGGCCAAATATGTCTCAATCCCAACGCCTTCATCGCCATCGCGCCGGACGGCAAAGTCTCCTTCCAGATTCCCGCAGGAGGAAATGGGCCAGGGCGTCTACACCTCGCTGTCCCAGCTTCTGGCCGATGAACTGGATGTGGATTTCGCCAATGTGACGCCGCTGCCGGCGCCGCCGATCGACGCGCTCTATGGCAGCCCGCGCTCGCATCGCATGTCCACCGGCGGTTCGACCTCGATCCGCAGCTTCTATACGGCGCTGCGCCAGGTGGGCGCCTCGGGCCGCGCCATGATGGTGCAGGCGGCCGCCCAGCAATGGAAAGTCGATCCCGCCACCTTGCGCACCGAAAGCGGTCAGGTGATCGACGACGCCCATGGCGGCCGCAAACTGTCCTATGGCGCGCTCGCGCCTGCGCGCCGCCAAACTGCCGGCGCCGCAGGACGTCAAGCTCAAGGCCGACAAGGACCTCAAGCTGATCGGCAAGCCCGTGAAGCGCCTGGACACGCCGGACAAGGTCAACGGCAAGGCGCAATACGGCATCGACGTCCGCATGGACGGGCTGAAGATCGCCGCCCTCGCCGCTTCGCCCGTGGTGGGCGGCAAGGTCGCCCATGTCGACGACAGCAAGCTCAAACCATGCCCGGCGTGCAGCTGGTGGTGCTGGACGATATCGTGGCCGTGGTCGGCCCGCATTTCTGGGCCGCCAAGCAAGGGTCTGGATTCGCTCGCCATCACGCTGGGACGGCGGCGAGAACGCCAAGATGGACTCCGCCAAGATGTGGCAGGAGTTGCGCGACACCTCGATGAAGGACCGGCGTGGTCGCCAAGGAAGACGGCGATGCGCCAAGAAACGCTCTCGCAGGCGCAGGACGGCCGCAGTCGACGTCGCCTACGAACTGCCCTTCCTGTCGCATGCGCCGATGGAGCCGCAGAACTTCACCGTGCATGTGAAAGATGGCGGCTGCGAGATGTGGGGCGGCAGCCAGGTGCAGACCAGCGCGGTGGCGGCGGCGGCCAAGACGCTGAACACCACGCCCGACAAGATCAATTTCCACAATTACATGCTGGGCGGCGGCTTCGGCCGCAGGCTGGACACCGACATGGTGGTGAAGTCGGTGCGCATCGCGCAAAAAGTCGATGGCCCGGTGAAAGTGATCTGGACCCGCGAAGAAGACATCCAGCAGGACATGTATCGTCCCGCCTATCGCAATGTGATGTCGGCCAGCCTGGACAAGAGCGGCAAGATCGCCGCCTGGACCCATCGCATCGCCGGCGGCGCGGTCTCGGTGCGCATGTCGGGCAAGCCGCTCAAGGGCGGGCTGGACCGCGGTTCGCTGGAAGGCGCGACCGAGAACAATTACGGCGTGCCCAATTTCCGCGTCGAATATATCGAGGCGCCGCCCAAGGCCCTGAATGTCGGCTATTGGCGCGGCGTCGCCCCCAACAACAATGTCTTCGCCACCGAAAGCCTGATGGACGAGCTGGCGCTGAAAGCGGGCAAGGACCCGGTCGCGTTCCGCCTTGCCCATCTCGACGGCACGCCGCGCCTGAAAGCGGCGGTGCAGACTGGTGGCGCAGCGCTCCGACTGGGGCGGCAAATTGCCCAAGCGCGTGGGCCGGGGCATCTGCGCGCAGTTCGCCTTCGGCACCTATATCGCCACGGTCTGCGAGGCCGAAGTGGATGAAAGCGGTCATGTCCAGCATCCGCCAGGTCCATTCGGTGATCGATGCCGGCCGCATCGTCAATCCCGACACGCTGATGGCGCAGGTCCAGGGCGGACTGATGTTCGGCTTCACCGCCGCGCTCTATGGCGATATCACGGTCAAGGACGGCCGGGTGCAGCAGCGCAATTTCAACGACTACCGCATCATGCGCATCAACGAAGCGCCGCCCATCGACGTCCATATCGTCCCGAGCCACGAGATGCCGGGCGGCATCGGCGAGCCGGGCTGTACCGCCGGACCGCCTTCGCTGGTCAACGCCATCGCGGCAGCCACCGGCATCCGGCTTCGTAAACTTCCCATCGATCGCGACATTCTGGCGGGCAGGAAAATCGCATGAGCAAAAAAACATGGGGAATTGCGATCGCGGTCGTCGCCATCATCGCGCTTGGCTTCGCGGCCTGGCTGGTGCTGATCCCCGGACCGACGGCATTCGCCAACGGCTCGACCGTGGCGCTGGCGGACTATAACGGGGCCAATCCCACCGGCGTGCCGAAGGAGCTGGCGCAGCGCCGATCTGATCAAGCGGGGCGAATATCTCGCCCATGCGGCCGATTGCGTCGCCTGCCACACCGCCCAGGGCGGCCAGCCCTATGCCGGCGGCTTCGCCTTCAACCTGCCGGTAATCGGCACGATCTATTCGACCAACATCACGCCCGACAAGGAAACCGGCATCGGCAATTACACCGACCAGCAATTCCTGGACGCGCTGCACAAGGGCATGCGCGCCGACGGCGCAGCATCTTTATCCGGCGATGTCCTATACCTCCTACACCTACATGACCGACGCGGACGCGCTGGCGATCAAGGCCTATCTGTTCACCCTTCCCGCCGTGCATGCGCCCGCCCGGGAGAACAAGCTGGCCTGGCCGTTCAACAACCGCAGCCTGATGGCGGTGTGGAATTTCTTCTACAATGCCGATACGCGCTTCCGCCCCAATCCCGCGCAAAGCGCGGAATGGAACCGGGGCGCCTATCTGGCCGAGGCGATGGGCCATTGCGGCGAATGCCACACGCCGCGCAATCTCGCCTATGCGCTGAACAACCGGCGCAAATTCGCCGGCGCGCTCACCGCGGGCTGGCGCGCCTATAACATCACCAGCGACGCCAAGGTCGGGCCTGGCGACCTGGAGCGACAATGACCTCGCCACCTATCTCTCCACCGGCCATGCCGAAGGCCATGGCGGCGCCGCCGGCCCGATGGGCGAAGCGTCGGACAACAGCCTCACCTACCTGACGCCAGGCGATATCCACGCCCTGGTGGTCTATCTGAGAAGCGTGCCCGCGCCAGGATACCGACCTGCCGCGCACCGTGACGGTGCCGGCACCGGCCTCGCATCGCCAAGGCGTGACGGCAGATCTGGATCCGCGCGGCGAGAAGATCTTCGCCGGCGCCTGCGCCAGCTGCCATGACTGGACCGGCATCAGCCCCTTGAGCAAATACGCCACCCTGACCGGCGTGCGGGCGGTCAACGATCCGTCCGCCACCAATGTGGCGCAGACGGTCATCAATGGCGTCAACCGCAAGACGGCGCAGGGCGTGATCTTCATGCCTGCCTTCGGCGACGCCTATTCCGATGACGAGATCGCGGCGGTGTCCAATTATGTCACCGCCCGGTTCGGCGCCCAGGGCGCGCACCTGACCGCCAAGGACATCGCCTCTTTGCGCAAGCAGGTGGCGCAGCCGCAATAGGGTCTGTTGGACTTTAGATCGCCGCGCCGGTCGCGCGCAGCAGCGCCGTGGCTTCGGCCACAGTCTCGCGCACGCCGCGACGGCTTTTGCCGATGTTGATCACGGC
Source organism: uncultured Alphaproteobacteria bacterium (assembly GCA_963766265.1). Taxonomy (GTDB): domain Bacteria; phylum Pseudomonadota; class Alphaproteobacteria; order Micropepsales; family Micropepsaceae; genus Rhizomicrobium. The sequence continues at coordinate 157,749 of CAVXYX010000004.1, read as the reverse complement.
ATGGACGTCGGCGGCATAGATGCCCGGCACGGCGGCTTGGACGCCGGATACTTTGGCGGCGTCGAGCGTCACCTTGCGGCCATCGGGTTGGGTGAAAGCCACCTTGCTGGAAGCGTGGACCTTGTCTTTCAGGAAGCGCGCGATCGAGGCGATATAGCCGCGCGTCTCGGCCGGCAGCGGGCGGCCATGATAAAGATGGTCCTCGATGTTGCCCGGACCGTCATTGTAAGCGGCGAACATGGCCGGATAGCCGTATTTGCGATGCAGCCAATTCAGATAGGCGGTGCCGGCGTAGATATTGTCTTGCGGATCGAAGGGGTCGGCGCCCAAGCGATATTGCGCGGCCATTTCACTATAGGTGCCCGACATCACCTGCATCACGCCCATCGCGCCGGCAGCCGAGACGAGGGGGCTGTTGTCGGCACGCACGGTGCGGCCGCCGCTTTCCTGGCGTATCACGGCGCGGATCCATTGCGCGGGCACATCGAATTTGCGCGAGGCCTGCTGGATCAAAGGTTCCCAGCGCGCCATCAGGGCGGCGGGCGACATCGCCTGTTCCTGGCTGAACACGGAACTGCCAGGCGTCACCACCACGGTTTCCGGCGCGAACAGGCGGGCAAAGTACGGCACGCTGATCGAAAGGCGTGTGACCGAAGGAAGGTGGCTCGAAGAAAGCTCGACGCCCTGCAGAGCGGCTACCAGCGTCAGCGTGGCCGCGCCCCAGAAAAGAAAGCGGCCGAAACCGCGTCTGGGCCTGGCCGCGGCAATGGCACGGGCCGGAAAAAAAGGCAGGTAATTGATAAACGACTTGTCGTCGAACAAAGCGCGCTTCCTTCTGCCGAAAGGCCGGTGATGAGATCGCAAGGGATCGTCCAGCCCATTGGCGCGTTCTGCTTTCGCGCCCGGAGTAACATTGGACCGACTGGTGAATGTTCAAGCCAGCCCGTGTCGTTTTGTCTTTGGCGGAAAAATCGCGCGAAGAAAAGTAAATAAAAACACGTAGTCGCGCGCGCCCATGCAACCAACTTTAATCGCTGGGTTTTTTCCGCGATGAAACTTCGTGGAACCCGGTTTGCGTGCAAGTTCCCTGACCGGAAGCTGCGGCTAACGCGCGCGGCGGCGCTGGGAACCCTGCGGTGGCGCACCCTTGCGCTTCAGGCTTTTCTGCAAAGCCTCCATCAAGTCGATCACATTGCTCTCCTCGACTGGCTCGGCGGTGACCAGCTTCTCGCCCTTCTCCTTGCGGCGGATCAGATCGCGCAGCGCTTCCTCATAGCGGTCCTTGAATTTCTCCGGCTCGAAATCGCCTTCCTGCTGCTCGATAATCTTGAGCGCGATATTGACCATGCGGGCATCGGGTTTTTTGTCGGGAATGTCGTCGAATGCCACTTGCGGCGCCACCACTTCGTCATGCATGCGCAGCGTATAGGCGATGATGCCCTTGTCGCGCGGCTCTAGCGCCACGATCCGCTCGCGCGTATGCATCACCACCCGGCCCAGCGCGATCCGTCCCGCTTCCTTGAGCGCATCGCGGATCACGATATAGGCCTCGGGGTCTTCGTTGGGGACGAGATAATAGGGATCGTTCCAAAACAGGCGGTCGATCTCGTTCTCGTTCACGAAACTGTCGATCTCGATGGTGCGGGTGGTCTCGAGCTTGACCTGGTCGAGTTCATGCTTCTCCAGGATCACATAATGGTTCTTGGAAATCTCATAACCCTTGACCAGATCGGCGCGGTTGACCGGACCGGTTTCGGGATCGGTGGGCACCATGCGGATGCGATTGTTGGTCTCGGGATTGAGAAGATGGAACGAGATGTCGCTCGACCGGCTGGTGGCGTTGTAGAGCGCCACGGGGCAGGAAACCAACGAGAGGCGCAGATTGCCTTGCCAGATCGGCCGCGCGGAGAGTTTGGCGTCCTCCGACTTTGGCGCGGCGACATGATTTACTGCCTTTTTCTTGGTGGCTTTCTTCTTGGTCTTGGATGCCATGTCGTCTCTCCTGGTCCCGGACAGGCTGCCTTGCTGCCCGACACCAGTGTATCCCGGGCCAACATTTCCTGCGACAGGGCGGCGGTCCCGCCATTTCGCGGGCGAATTCAACACGCTAGCCGGGATTGAAATAATCCATCGGCGAAGTTGACGCTGCTCCCGCCTGTCCTGCACGGCAGTCATGCGCGCAAGCGCTTGGCAACGCGGCACTTTTGCGGATTGGCAAGGGTCCTCTCTTTGCCCTAACTAACCGCGCTTCTTCGGGATTATCGCTCGTGCTCTCTTTCGTGCGTCTTGCGCTGCGCCGGCCTTACACCGCAGCGATCGCGGCGCTCTTGATCGCACTCTTGGGTTTACTCTCGATCACCCGGATGATCGTGGACATTTTCCCGGTGATCGACATTCCGGTCGTGCTGGTGGCCTGGAACTATCCCGGCCTGTCAGCGGAGGACATGGAGCGCCGGGTCAATCTGATTAGCGAGCGCAGCTATTCCACCGCCGTCAATGGCATCAGCCGCATCGAGTCCCAGGCGATCCCCGGCGTGGGCCTGCTCAAGATCTATTTCCAGCCGGGCACCGATATCGGCGGCGCCATCGCCCAGATCAGCGCCGCGTCCAACACCGCGCTGCACAACGCACCGCCTGGCATGCAGCCGCCGCTGATCATCCAGTTCAACGCCGCCAATGTCCCGGTCGTGCAGATGACCATCTCCAGCAAGACGCTGTCCGAGCAGCGCCTGTTCGACTATGCGTTGAACTTCATCCGCATCCAGCTTTTCACCATTCCCGGCCTGTCCTCGCCTGCCCCGTTCGGCGGCAAGCAGCGGCAGATCATGATCAATGTCGATCCCGCCAAGCTGCAAGGCAAAGGTTTGAGCGCGCAGAACGTCCTCACCGCGCTGCAGAACTCCAACGTGATCGTGCCGGCGGGCACCGCCCGGTTGGGGCGTCACGAATATAATGTATCGCTGAACTCGAGCCCCACCGCGGTCGATCAATTCAACCAGATCCCCATCGGCATCAACAATGGCGTGCCTGTGCTTCTGGGCGACGTGGCCAAGGTCGAAGATTCTTTCGCGGTCCAGAGCAACATCGTCCATGTCGACGGCAAGCGGGCCACCTATCTTACCATCTTGAAGCATGCCGATGCCTCGACGCTCGCGGTGGTGGACGCTACCCGCGCCATGATGCCCCAGATCGAGGCGGCCGCGCCCAAGGGCATGGCGCTCAAGCTTGATTTCGACCAGTCGGTGTTCGTTCGCGCGGCGGTCACCAACGTGATCCGTGAGGCGATCATTTCGTCCATCCTGGTCTCGCTGATGATCCTGCTGTTCCTGGGCGACTGGCGCTCGACCGTGATCGTGTCGCTTTCTATCCCGCTTTCGATCCTGGCCGGCATCATCGGCCTTCTGCTCACCGCCCAGAGCATCAATCTGATGACATTGGGCGGGTTGGCGCTGGCGATCGGCCTCCTGGTGGATAATGCCACCGTGCTGATCGAGAACATCCACCGCAACCAGACCCTGGGCAAGAAACTTACCCTGGCGATCCTGGACGGCTCGGCGGAAGTGATCCAGCCGCTCACCGTGGCGACGCTGGCCATCTGCATCGTCTTCTTCCCGGTGGTACTCCTGGAAGGACCGGCGCGTTTCCTTTTCATCCCGCTCGCCATCACCGTGGTGCTGGCGATGCTGGCGTCCTATGTCCTTTCCTTCACGGTGGTGCCAGCCTTCTCGCGCTATCTTTTGACCGAGAAGGTCCATCAGGAGGGCGAAGGGCCCGGCTTGTTCGGTACCTTCGAACGCAAATTCGCGAAACTGCGCGATGCCTATGGCGCGGTACTGGCCGTGGTCTTGGCGCAGCGGCGCTTTGTTCTGGGAGCGCTGGGCGGCCTCTTGGTGCTGACCGCGGCCTTGTTCTTCACCATTGGCACCGATTTCTTCCCCACCGCCGATGTCGGCATCATCAAGCTGCATTATCGCGGCCCCCCGGGCTTGCGCATCGAAGAGACCGAGAAATCCGTGCTGGCGGTCGAGGGCAAGATCCGCCAGATCATCCCGGCGGGCGAACTTCGCACCATCAACGACATGATCGGGGTGCCGCTGTTCTACAATCTGGCCTTCGCGCCCACCGACAATGTCGCCGGCAACGACGCTGAAATCCTGATCCAACTCAATGAAGGCCATCGCCCCTCGGTGGCTTATATGCGCAGGATGCGGGCCGAATTGCCCCGCGCCTTCCCCGATTCCACATTCTATTTCCAGACCGCCGATATCGTCAGCCAGGTGCTGAATTTCGGCCTTTCCGCGCCCATCGACATCCAGATCCAGGGCGCGGACATCCATCAATCCTTTGCGCTGGGCCAGCAGATCCTGGCGCAGATCGGCAAGATTCCCGGCGTCGCCGATCCCCACATCCTGCAAGTCATGTCCTATCCCGACCTGTATGGTGGATGTCGACCGCCAGCGCGCCGCCGAAGTGGGCGTCAACCAGAACCAGGTAGCGAACAATCTCCTCACGTCGCTGTCCTCCAGCGTGGGCGTCGCGCCCAACTTCTTCCTCAGCCCGGTCAATGGGGTCAATTATCTGGTGGGCGTGCAGATGCCGCTGGAGAAAGTGACCACGGTGAACGAGTTGATGAACATGCCGATCAACGCGCCCGCCGCGACCGCGGCCCCAGCGCGCAAATGGCGAGCGCCGGTGATGCGGCTGTCCGACATCGCCTCGATCATGCCCACCAATGTGATGGAGTTGATCAACCACTATACGGTGCAGCGCATCATCGACGTGGACGCCAATGTTGACGGCCGCGACCTGGGCGGCGTGGCCAAGGACATCCAGAATGTGCTGGACAAAATGAAACCCGGCCTGCCCAAGACCACCCGCATCGATATCCGCGGCCAGAATGATGTGATGAACACCGCCTTCACCGATCTGGGCGAAGGCCTGATCCTGGCGGTGGTGCTGGTCTATGCGCTGCTGGTGATCCTGTTCCAGTCCTGGGTGGACCCCCTGATCATCATGATGGCGGTGCCCGGCGCCCTGGTCGGCATCCTCTGGATGCTGGCGCTTGACCGGCACCAGCATCAATGTGGAATTGCTGATGGGCGCGATCATGTCGGTCGGCATCTCGGTGTCGAACTCCATCCTGGTGGTGAGCTTCGCCAACGACATAAGGGTGCGCCAGAAGTCTTTCGGCGCTGGACGCCGTGATCGAGGCCGGCCGCACGCGCCTTCGCCCCATCCTGATGACCGCACTGGCCATGATCCTGGGCATGATCCCCATGGCGCTGGGCCTGGGCGAAGCGGGCGAGCAGAACGCGCCCTTGGGCCGGGCCGTGATCGGCGGGCTTATCGTCGCCACCTTCGCCACCCTCTTCCTGGTGCCGATCGCCTATATCCTTTTGCGCAAGGCGCCACCCAGTCTTTATGTGCTCGACAAACGCTTCGAGGACGAAACACGCGGCCGAGGAGCCGAACACCATGCCTGATCGCAACCGCGCAGACGCGCCTTCGCCGCGGCGGGGTCATCGCCCTGGTCGTGGCCGCTCTTGTCGTTGCCGGCGTGCTGGCCTCGCATATCCTCCATCTCAGTTCGGCGCGCGCCGAACTTCGAGCAGAAAACCGCCAAAGGACCGGAAGTCCAGGTGGTGCGCGCCACCGCCAGCGGCGGCATGCGCGACATCACCATCCTGGCCAATGTGGTGCCCTATCAGGTGGCCACGCTCTACGCCAAAGTGAGCGGCTATCTGGGCAAGGTGCTGGTCGACAAGGGCGACGTGGTGAAGGCCGGGCAATTGCTCGCCACCATCGAGAGCCAGGAGACCGACGCCCAATATGCCAGCGCCGCCGCCGATCTCGCCAACAAGCAGCAGATCGCCCGCCGCTACGACCAGCTCGCGCGCCAGAACGCCATCGCCCCGCAGCAGAAGGACCAGGCCGATGCCGACGCGCGCATCGCCCAGGCGACGCTGAACCAGAATGCCACCTTGAAAGGCTATGAACGGCTCACCGCGCCCGTTCGACGGCAAGGTGACGGCGCGCTTATGCCGATCCCGGAGCGCTGGTGCAGAACGCCCAGACCGGCCAGACCGCCTCGCTGCCGGTGGTGACGGTCGAGGACGACAGCAAGCTGCGCATCGACGCCTTTGTGCAGCAGCAGGACGCGCCCTTCGTCCATGCCGGCGACAAGGTGGATATCGTGGATGCCGCCAATCCCAACCGCAAGATCGAGGCGACGCTCACCCGCGTGTCGGGCGCGCTCGATCCCAGAACCCGCACCATGCTGGTGGAGGCGCTGCTGGACCATCCCAAGGAGATGCTTCTGGGCGGAAGCTTCGCCTACATGACCTTGCATGTGCCCGAACCCACGGCAACGCAGATACCCGTGGGCGCCTTGATCACGCGCGGATCGGATCAGTTCATCGCCTTGGTGGACAAGGATTTGCGGCTGCATTTCGTCAAGATCGAAGTCGCCTCGACCGACGGCGACACCATCACCTTGGCACAAGGATTGAAACCCGGCACGGAATCGCCGTCGACCTTCCTGAAGACGCCACCGACGGCGCGACGGTTCAGCAGTCCATGCACGCGGCTGCGAATTAAGAAATTTCGATCAATGCCACATTGATGTCGGGATGCATCCGGCGTCTCAGATGGGCGGGCGTTTCGGTGACCGTCACTTCCAAGGTGGGACGCACCACACCTTCCAGCAAATGGCCGCCCCGCGTGCTGCCGTCGCGCCGTCCCAGCACGGCATGGGCGTGGAGATCGGACCCGTGCTTGTCGTTCTCGGCGATGTCGCCCACCAGCGAGATCACCTCGACCTGTTCCTCAACCGGGATCGGCAGATAGTCCTTCTTCTGCCAGTCGAAATAGCCCAGCTTGGCGCGCTCGAAGGCGCCGAGAGCGATGAAGGAAGCAGCCTTCACGCCATTGCGCTTGGCGAAGTCCACAATTGTGCTCTTGGCTTCCTCGCCGGGGTCCAGCACCAGGACCCACATGCGGGGTCCTGAACTTACGAGCTTTTCCTGCATCATCCTCTCCACGCCAGGCCTTGGAAACCGAACGGAGGGATGATCGTTCCGACGCCTCATTGGCGATCGGCCTGTCGGGGGTGCCGATTCCCTTTGCGATCGCCACCATCCCGCGCGCCTCTTTATTCTATGCCTTCGAGCGCCTCCTCCCTACGGCGCGATCCTTGTCGATGATCGCGATCGCATAAGGCGTCCGCGAAATGTCACACTAGCGCGCGGCCTGTTCACTCACCCTTGGCGACCACGACCACACGCATGAGTTGTTGCACGTTAACCATTTTGTTAACCATTATGACTTGCTCCGTAGGCGGAAAAATCTTGACGTTAACCACTTTCTTGCGATATTAACGATTTATTAACTCTTATAAGGCGGGGGCCGGTCCAATCGACATAAGGTCCTCGCCGGGCTCGGGTGATGGCCGCCGTGCGCGTGGCGGCAAAAGGGGTGGCGTCAAAGGAAGCATCGAGCACGAACAATCATATTGGATGCGACCATGCTTGCCTATGAAGAACTGAAGGGCTCCAGCGGAAAAGAAATCTGGTTCCGCCCCACCCGGTTTGACGCGCGCAAACTCTTTCCCAACAACCCGCCTCGGGTGCGGGTGAAATCCTCCAGCTATCAGCTGCATGACATCAGCCTTACCGGCATCGCCGTGGTCGCCAAGCAGGCGACGGAGGAAGAACTCACGCTGGGCGAGACCGTGCCGATCATCTTCCAGCAGGCGGGACTTTCCATCTTCGAAGGCCGCGCCAAGGTCTGCCGCACCGAGACCACGCCGTTCGGCTCCAAATACGCCTTCAGCCTGGTCGATTCCTATGTCGATTTCGACCGGCTGCTCAGCCGCAACGTCCAGGCCCAGATCGCCGCCAATGGCAGCTTCCTGTCCACCGAGCGCAGCGCCCTGGTGCCGCGCGGAATATCGCGCCTTCTGTTCCGATGTGCTGGGCGTGCTGCGCTCCTATCGCGCGCTGCTGGACGAGAATCTCCGCCTCACCACCAGCTTCCCCCACACCTTCGACCATGTGGGCGCCTATGAGGCCTGCGAAGGCCGGCTGGTCGAGCAATGGCGCAGCCTCTGGCTCACCGGCAACGACATCGTGCGCGAAGTGATGGGCAGCCGCGACGCCCGCGAAGCGACCAAGGAATTCACCGAACTGGTGCTGACGCCGGAAATGCGGGCCGGCGCGATCTGGGATCGCTCCTATGCGAAGCCGCTGGGCTATCCGGGCGACTTTCAGATCATGAATCAGGTCTATGACTGGGAGCGGGTGGGCGAGCAATGTCTATCAGCAGCTGATGCATCGCCTGGGCCTGGAAGTGGCCGAATGCATCGACACCCGCATGCATGTGGTGCGCGGCAAGATCGCCGACACGGTGCGCGAGCGCGGCCAGGACCGCCCCGCCCGCATCCTCAGCCTGGGCAGTGGCCCGGCGCGGGAAATCGAGACCTTCCTGGAAAGCCCGCAGGCCCGCGCCGGCAAGTCGGAATTCACCCTGGTGGATCAGGAGCCCCAGGCGCTGGGCCACGCCTATGACCGCATCTATCCCGCCGCTGCTCAAGCTGGGCGGCACGGCGCGCCTGCAATTCGCTCAACATCTCCTTCACCGACATTCTGCGTGCCAATGGCGGCCTGCAAGCAGGTGCCGCCGCAGGACCTGATCTATTCCGTGGGCCTGCTCGATTATCTCAGCGACCGGCGCGCGCGGCTGCTGGTGCGGCCGGCTTTACGATGCGCTGTCGCCCGGCGGCATGCTGATCATCGGCAACATGAACGAGACAGCGCTGTCCAATCTCTGGCCGATGGAGTTCATCGCCGACTGGAGCCTCGAATACCGCAACGATGCCGAAATGCGGGCCTGGGCCGAAGGGCTGGGTGCGCAGGAATATTGGACCGAGACGGAAAAGACCGGTCGCGTGCGGCTTCTGTTCATGCGCAAGCCCTGAAGGCTTAAATCGCCAACGCGCAGATTCTCGGTCTCTTGGCGCAATGCGACGAACCGCTCGCGCGGCAGCGCCACCGTCACCGAGGTGCCGGCATTGACCTGGCTTTCGATCCATAGCGTGCCGCCATGGAGTTCGGCGAGCTTGACGGCATAGGGAAGGCCCAGGCCCGTGCCGCTATGCTGGCGGGTGAGCGAATTCTCCACCTGCTCGAACGGCCGCAGCACGCGCTCGACATCGGGCGCGGGGATACCGATGCCCTGGTCGCGCACGCTGCATCAGTCACCGACCGGTCGGAGACAGTTCGAGGCTCACTTCGACCTGGCCGCCTTCATGGCTGAACTTGACGGCGTTGGAGACCAGGTTGAGCAGGATCTGCAGTATCAGCTTGGCGTCGGCGCGCACGATCACCTGATCGGCGCAGGATTTGAGTGCGATCCCGATGCCGCCTTGCTGCGCCTTGGGCTCGCACATGCGGACGCTTTCGCCCGCGATCTGGACCAGGTCGATCTCGCGCTCCTCCAAGGTGAGCTTGTTCGCCTCGGCCTTGGCGAGATCGAGAATGTCGTTGATGATCGACAGAAGGTGATAGCCGCTCGAGGCGATATCCTTGACATAGGCGGCATAGTGCTTGTTGCCGAGCGGCCCGAACGTCTCCTTGTCCATGATGTCCGAGAAGCCGATGATTGCGTTGAGCGGCGTGCGCAGCTCATGGCTCATATTGGCGAGGAATTCGCTCTTGGAATGGTTGGCCTTGTTGGCCTCGACCAGAAGCACATTGGCGATCTCGTTCTTGGTCTCGATGGTGCGCTGGGCGATATAGCCTTTGCGGGTCTGGGTTTCCTGGATGTAGCTCGACAACAGGCCCATCGCCGTCGCCATGGTGAGGAAGAAATTGTTGGAAATCAGGTCGGTCATCGGCAGAGGATTGAGGATCAGGGCCGAGACTTCATAGGACAGCAGCAGCATCACCGAAATCACCACGCTGGCGATGAAACTCACCCGGATAAGGCTGTCGCAATAGATCACCACCATGACCAAGCCGGCATAGTAGTTGCTGTTGAACGGCGCGAGGCATGATCGCGGTCATCGCCACCACGCCCAGGCCGGCGGTGGCCATGGCGAAAGCGAGCGCGAGCTGGCTGATCTTCTCGAAATAGGTGCGCGAAGGAGAGGGCGAAGACGGCAAGCAGGATGGGACAGACGACCAGATAGCGGATGATGAACATGCCCGGCACCGCCGCGCCGCCCAATCGTGAATCCAAGAGCACCGAACATCATGTAGAGCGCGATGCCCGCCAACAGATAGATGCGGATGAACACCATCGATTCCCGAAGCGCGCGGCGCGCGAAGCGCCGTTCGGTTTCAGGATCCACGAAGCGCAGCCAGAGCCGGGAATATGCCAGCTCGTCGGCCGCCATGTTGTTGTCTTTCATGGCCAAAATCCGATGCCCCGTCGCGACCTAAGCTAGGTCATGTGTGTAAACAATCTGATTAAATGATGCCGTTAACATTTCCTCTGAAGGATTGCTCGAACTTGACCGTCGCGGCAGGCCCAGGATCCTTCCGCTGCCGCATACTGCATTATTTTCAATCGTTTACGGGCAAATTGGGAAAAGCCACGCGGCTTTCTGGAACTTTTTCGCCCAGGGGATGTTCGGCAGGGAGGGTGGAGGACGCGGTGCCCAAATCGTTACTTTTCGCAGTGACATCCCTGCCGGCCTTGGCCTTCGGGCGCGTCCCCGGCCTCCGATCCAAAGCGACATCCGCCACCAAAGCGCGTCCCGGAATTCCTCTACCTCGCCAAGGCGCTCGGGAACTGCCCGGGGCTTGGCCTTTCCACGACCTTCGGTTATGTCCGTCCATCGTCCGGCTATCCGACGAATGACCACCGCTGGGCGAAGGCGCGAGGAGTTTCATGCCGCGAACCGAGGATAACGCATGAAGCGCCAGATCCTGATCGCGGAGGACGAGGTCATGCTGCGGGTGGTCGCGGTGGAAATGCTGGAGGGTGCCGGATTTGAAGTCTTCCAGGCCGGCGACGGCGAAGAGGCGCTTACTCTGCTGAAGCTCAATCCCGGTATCGCGCTCCTGGTGTCCGATATCAAGATGCCGCGCATGGACGGCTACACGCTGGTCAAGGCGGGGCTCGAATTCAAGCCCAATCTCAAGGTCCTGATGATGACAGGCTACGCCCAGGATCCGCCGCCCGAACTTATCCGCGAACAGCAGATCGAAATATTGCGCAAGCCCTTCAACCTCGACCGGCTGTGTCAGATGGCCGACGCCATGACCAGTCATTGACGGTCCACAAGTAGCGAAGCGACAGGACCTCTAATACAGGGTCACTCCGGCGGCGCGTGGGTGGCGGCGAGATAATCCACGATCAAGGGAATATCGGCGTCGTTGAGCGGCGCCTTGTAGGTGTTGCGCATCTTGGCCACTTCCGCCGCCCAGGTGGCGCGCGGCAGCAATGGCTGGTCCAGCACCATGTCGGCGGAATGGCAGGCGAGGCAGCTCTGGTTCACGGTCTTCACGTTCGGCCCGTCGGGAAACGACGCCGCGTCGGGCGGAAAGTCCAGGTGGAGGGACTTGAAACCCGGTCCCGCCGCATGTGCCGCGGACGCCAGGGACAACAGCAATCCGATCAGAAAAGTTTTTTTCATCTCCTCACACCAGTGTGACCGGGGTTTGTTCCACCACATTGCGCATATAGCCCGAGCCGTTCCAGTTGGCCTGATCGGGCTGCGCCTCGCCCTTGGTGTTGGTGCAGCGCACGGCCAGGACGGCATCGCCCGCACCGCCCAAGGCAATTTCCGCGCGTCCAGCGCCGGAAGCTGTAAGCGGCCCTCGTCGGCGCCGAGCTTCGTGGCCTGCCAGCTTTGTCCGCCATCGGGCGAGACTTCGACCTTGGCCACGCCGCAATCCCCGCCCATCGCCAGCCCGCGCAATCCCGTCCGCGCGCGCGCTTTCAGCTGCGCCCCCGGGCCGAGATTGGTGATGAAAGAACGCGGCAGCATGCGGCTGATGGGCACCATGGCGACGCCGGTCTGGCCCGGCTGCATGCTGGCATGAGGCGTGTCGGGAATGAGATAGGCCGTCTTCATCCAGAAATTATCGTCGGGCGCGTCCAGCACCTCGATATCGTTCAGCATCTTGACCCAATAGGTCGAATACCAGCCCGGCACCACCAGGCGGATGGGATAGCCATTGAGCAGCGGCAAGGGCTGGCCATTCATGGCATGGGCGATCAGCACCTCTGGCTGGCGGGCATGATCGACGCTGAGGGATTTCTTGAACGGCGGGCCGTCACTGACCGGCGCCTTGTCGAGGCCACCGAACCGTATCGCCACGGCATTCGTCTTGATGCCCGCTTTCTCCAGCACGTCGCTCAACCGCACCCCGGCCCAACGGGCATTGCCCATGGCGCCATTGCCCCATTGCCCGCCCGGAACACGGGGCGCGAAGAAGCCGCGGGAATTGCCGGAACATTGATTGACCGCGGCGATCTCCACCCGCTCGAATTTGAGAAGATCGGGCAGTGCCAGGGACAATTCGCGCTCGACCTGGCCGCGCACCGCAAGGCGATACGATTTGGCGTCTATCTCGGTGGGGATATCGGACCAATGCCAGCGCACGAAAAATTTGTCGTTGGGGGTGAAGACACCGGAGTCGAAATCCGAGAATGGCGTCTCCAGCATGGCGGCCGGCTGCGCTGCAGCACCATGGCGCCTTTCTGGGGAAAATCCCTGGTGAGCGGACGCGCGCCAATGCCGCCGGGAAAAGGAAAATTGGGGGCCTCGGGCGCCGCCCAAGCCGAGGTCGCGGCCGAGGTGGCAGCAAGGGCGAGAGCGCTGCCGCCTTCCACCAGCATCGCGCGGCGAGATCGCATGGGAATGCTCCTCCAACGTGTGGAGGAAGATTAGCACGCCCGCCTTTTTCGTCGTTATGACAACGCGAATATCACGGTGCCGGATTTTCGCTTCCCGCCAAAGCGGATATCCGCGTGTACAAGTCATCCGAGATATGCAAACCCTCCGCGGCGGCCCGGGCGCGCGAAGCAAGCCTGCGGTCGCCTGGCAGGCGCGCCCCGTCCGCCTTCACCGCATCGGCCAATTCGCCCATGCGCGCCAGGAAACCGTTACCCGCGAAATGCACGGGATCAAGCGCGATCAGGAATTGTCCCAGCCTTGGCGGCCCGCCTTCCACGTCCAGGAAACTGCATGACTCCCAGCCGAAATGCGCGCCCGCCAACCGCGCCGCACAAAATCTCCACCATCAAACCCAGCGCCGAACCCTTTGCGCCGCCCATAGGCAGCAGCGCGCCGTCAAGCGCCTTGGCGGGATCGGTGGTGGGCGCGCCACTTTCATCGATGGCCCAACCGGGCGGGATCGCTTCACCCCGGTTCTTGGCCGCGAGGATTTTGCTGCGCGCCACCACTGATAGCGCCATGTCGATCACCAGGGGCGCACGTCCGGGCAGCGGCGCAGCAAATGCCAATGGATCAGTGCCCAGGCGCGGAGCGCGCGCCGCCGTGAAACGCCATGGCGCTGGGGGTATTGGAGAAGATGAAGGCGACCAGTCCCTGCTCCGCCAGGCGCTCGACATGACGTCCGGCCTGGCCGCAATGATGCGAAGAGAAAATGCCCGCGCTGGCCACACCTTTCTCCCGCGCCAGAGGCAGAATGTCTTCCAATCGCCGCTCGATGGCCGGATAGGCAAATCCCGTCCTGGCGTCGACCCGAAGCGTCACGCCCCCGCCCGAAACCGTCGGGATGGCGAAACCGTCTACCTTTCCCGCGCGCGCCTGCTCCGCATAGGACGGCACCCGCACAAGCCATGACCCGCCTGGCCGTCAGCTTCGGCGGCGACCAGGGCCTGCGCCGTCGCGCGCGCATTGGCTTGCGATGTGCGGTTCGCCACCAGGGCGCGGCGGACCAGCCGCTCCGCCTCGCCCAGGGAAAGCGTGACGCTCACGGTCAGGCGCTGCGATAGAGCTTGGTCATCACGAATTCGCGGTGACCCAAGCTTCGGCCGCGGTGAAGCGGCCATTGGCGGTCTTCTCGATCATCGTCGATCAGGACATCGCCCGCCTGGTCGATGGTCATCTCCCGGCGCACGATGCCGGAGACGTCGACATCGATATGCTCGCTCATCAGCCGCACGGTGCGCGGATTTCCCGTCATCTTGATCACCGGCATGATGGGATTGCCGATCACATTGCCCTGGCCGGTGGGAAAGATGTGCACCACATAGCCGGCCGCGGCCTGCAGGGTGCAGCATTCCGCCGCCGCCGATGACGTGTCCATGAAATAAAGACCATTGCCCCGCGCCGGCGCTTCCGCCGGCTCCAGCACGTCGACGTATTTTATCTTCTTGCCGATCTTTTCCAGATTGCCCAGCGCCTTTTCCTCGATGGTGGTGAGGCCGCCGGCGATGTTGCCCTTGGTGGGCTGGCTGTCGGACAGGTCCGAAGTCTTGTGCGCCTCGATCACGTCATCCTGGTAGGCCTGCCAGGTCTTGCAGGAATTTCGCCTTGATCTCCGGCGAGACCGCGCGCGCCGCCGCCAGATGCTCGGCGCCCGTGAGTTCCGAGGTTTCGCCGAAACAGCCGTAAAGCCCCAGCGGCACCAGCTTGTCATACATGTTGCCGACGGTGGGACAGGAGGCGAGGCCCGTGGTGGTGTCGCTTTCGCCGCATTTGGCCGCCACCCAGACATCGGTGAGCGGACATTCCTCGCGCACCTTCTCCGACGCCCAATGCACGAATTCCTTGGCCTTGCGCGAGGCCGCCGCCACGGTGGCGATGTCGCCATTGCCTTCGATGGAGAAGCCCGCGACGGGCTTGCCGGTCTTGGCGATGCCGGCCACCACCTTCTCGGTCCAGCCGCCTTCGATGCCGATGACGATGCAGGCCGCGACATTGGGATTGGCGCCGGTGCCGATCATGGTGCGGAAATGCAAATCCAGATCTTCGCCGAACTGCAGCCGGCCATAGGCATGCGGCAGCGCGATGGTGCCCTGGATATGCGCCGCCACCGCTTCGCAGGCGGCGTTGGAGATGTCGTCCAGCGGCAGGATCGCCACATGATTGCGCACGCCGACCCGGCCATTTTCGCGCCGGTAGCCCCAGATCTTCCGGTCAGCCAAATTCATGGGATCCTACCAGCGCTTGGTCTTGAGATTGTGGGTGTGGACATGCGCGCCCTTGGCGACGGGCGCGACGATCTTGCCGATGTCCTCGCCATATTTGATCACGGTGTCGCCCGCCGCGAGATCGCTTGCAGCGCGATCTTGTGGCCGATGGGCATGGCCTGTCTGATGTGCAGCCGGAAATCGCTGTCGTCTTCGGTGACGACGCACCAACATGTCGGTGCCGGCGGCCAGGTCCTCGACCACCACCACACCCGACATTGTCCCTGTGGTCATGGACCAGCAGATGCGGCGCGCCCATTCCATGTCCTCTCACGGGAATTTACTTGGGCGCATTCGACATCAAGTGGCATCGCGAAATGCCAACAGATTGCTGGCATAGACAAAGCCTTCAGGCCGAATATCGCCATGTGCGGGTCGGCTTACGGCGTCCCGCCAACCCGCCACCAGCCCGCGCGCGCATCGCGCCGTCCATGTCGGTCTCGAAACGCCTGCTCGCGCCGCCAGCTTTTGGCGAAGCCTTCGCGCTCGGGCCAGACACTGCGCTCCCGAGCCCGCCAGCCAGGCCGCGCCCAGGGCCGTGGTTTCCAGCACCACCGGCCGATCCACCGGCGCATCCAGAATGTCGGCCAGGCGCTGCAGCATCCAGTCGCTGGCCACCATGCCGCCATCCACCCGCAGCACCGTGTCCGACGCGCCTTGCCAGTCGGCGCGCATGGCGTCCAGAAGATCGAGGGTCTGGATAGCAGACCGCGTCCAGCGCGGCGCGGGCGATTTCCTTGGGCCCCGTGTTGCGGGTGAGGCCGAACATGGCGCCGCGCGCATGCGCGTCCCACCAGGGCGCACCCAGCCCGGTGAAAGCCGGCACCAGATAGACCGCCTGCTCGGGATCGGCCGCAGCCGCCAACGGCCCGCTTTCGTCGGCGCGGGCGATCAGGTGCAACCCGTCGCGCAGCCATTGGATCGCCGCGCCCGCCACGAAGATCGAGCCTTCCAGGGCATAGGCGGTTTTGCCATCCAGGCGATAGGCGATGGTGGTGAGAAGCCGCTTGGCTGGATGCGACCCGCTTGGCGCCCGTGTTCAGGACCGCGAAACAGCCGGTGCCATAGGTGGATTTCAGCATGCCGGGCGGAAACAGGCCTGCCCCATGGTGGCGGCCTGCTGGTCGCCGGCCACGCCGCGGATGGGGATGGCGGCGCCGAACAAGGCCGGGATCGGTCGCGCCGAAATCGTCGCGGCACTGCTTGATCTCGCGGCAGCAAGGCGCGCGGCACGCCGAACAGCTTGAGCAGGTCGTCGTCCCAATCGCCTTTCTCGATATCGCAAAGCAGAGTGCGCGAGGCGTTGGTGAGGTCGGTGGCATGGACTTTGCCGCCGGTGAGCCGCCACAACAGAAACGTGTCCACCGTGCCGAACGCGAGTTCGCCCCGTTCGGCCCTCTCCCGCGCGCCTTCGACCTGATCCAGTATCCATTGCCACCTTGGTGGCGGAGAAATAAGGATCGAGCAGAAGCCCGGTCCTGGCCGTCACCATGCTTTCCATGCCATCGCGGCGCAAGCTGCTCGCACGACGTCGGCGGTGCGGCGGTCCTGCCAGACAATGGCGTTGTGGATCGGCCTTGCCCGTCTTGCGGTCCCAGATCAGGGTGGTTTCGCGCTGGTTGGTGATGCCGATGGCGGCGATGTCGGATGCCGACAATTTGGCGTCGGCCAGCGCGCCGCGCATGGTGGCAAGCACGGTGCGCCAAATATCCTCCGGATCATGCTCGACCCAGCCGGAGCGGGGAAAGATGCTGCGGGAATTCCTGCTGCGCCACGCCGCGCACGCGATACGTCCCGTCGAACACGATGGCGCGCGACGAAGTCGTGCCTTGGTCCACCGCCAGAACGAAATCCGCCATCGTTCCTCCCTCACGCTTCGCGCGAATGCCTCTTCCAGATAGCGCGTCAACGCCTGTACCTCGGCCGCCGAGAAGCGCAGGCCCAGCTTGGTGCGCCGCCAAAGAATATCGTCGGCGGAGCGCGCCCATTCCTTCTCCATCAGGAACGCCACTTCACGTTCGCCCAGATCGGCGCCGAATATCCGCCCCAGATCGCCCTGCTGCCAGGATCGCGTGCGCCTCGGTGCCATAGCCGCGCGCCAGGCGGCGAATGGTGGCGGCGCGATCTTGGGCGCGCGCGTTCGCAGCGACGTCACCAACGCCTCGAAACCGTCCATGGGAAAATCGCCGCCCGGCAAGCGCGGCGCCTTTGGTCCAGGCGGGGCCGCGCCGACCCAGCACGCTTTCGATTTTCTCCAGCGCGCGCTTCCGCCAGGTGGCGATAGGTGGTGATCTTGCCGCCGAAGACGTTGAGGATCATGCCGCGTTCCGGCGTCGCCTTCCAGCTTCAGCACATATTCGCGGGTGGTCTCCTGCGCCTTGGAGGCGCCGTCATCGTAAAGCGGCCGCACGCCGGAATAAGTCCACACGATCTGCTCGCGCGTCACCGGCACGCGGAAATATTCGCTGGCGGCGGCACAGAGATAATCGATTTCTTCGGTCTCGCCGATCGCACCGTCGCCGGATCGCCGGATAATCATGGTCGGTGGTGCCGATCAGGGTGAAATCATTCTCATAGGGAATGGCGAAGATCACCCGCCCGTCGCGGTTCTGGAAAATATAGCAGCGGTCATGATCGTAAAGCCGCTTCACCACGATATGGCTGCCCTGCACCAGGCGGACATGGCGGCGCGGGCGGCTCGCCCACCACGCGAGTTCAGGACCTGATCCACCCAGGGGCCGGCGGCGTTCACCACCAGCCGCGCGCCAACCTCGCGTTTTCGCCCGGACCGTCGATCCTTCAGCGTCACCACAAACCCGCCGCCCTGGCGCGTCAGGTGAGTGACCTGGGTCTGGGTATGGATGCTGCGCGCCCCTGGCCGCCGCGTCGCGCGCATTCAGCACCACCAGGCGCGAATCCATCACCCAGCAATCGGAATATTCGAAGCCCCGGGTCATGGCCGGCTTCAGCGCCGCGCCCGCCGCGATCGTGCCTCAGATCCAGGCTGCGGGTCGGCGGCAAGCGCTTGCGGCCGCCGATATGGTCGTAAAGAAACAGTCCCAACCGCAGCAGCCAGGCGGGCCGCGAATCCGCGCTTTCCGGCAGCACGAAGCGCAGCGGCCAGATGATGTGGGGCGCCATCGCCCACAGCACCTCGCGCTCCTTCAGCGCCTCGCGCACCAGCGCGAAATCATAGAATTCCAGATAGCGCAGGCCGCCATGGATCAGCTTGGTCGAGGCCGAAGATGTGCCGCGACGCCAGATCGTCCTGCTCCGCCAGCAGCACGGAGAAACCGCGGCCCGCCGCATCGCGGGCGATGCCGCAGCCATTGACGCCGCCGCCCGACCACGACAATGTCGAATTGTTCCACCCTTTTGCTGCCCCTGGGGATGCCGGTTCGAAGCGGCATGATGCTAGCGCAATCCGCTCCCTGCCCAACCGCCCGGAACGTCCTTCCGCTTTCGGCGTTCTTTTACATGAGCCGCCGATCAGAAATGATGGGCGCTCGCAAAGAGCGGCGGAGAGTGGCGCAAGCCAGTTCCCGCCGCTCTCATTTTGACGGCGGGACCAGATGGCCAGATTCGTTTATCCCCAGCACCGCGCCACCAAGGTCGCGTCAAGCCGCGATCCCCTTCTGGGGACCTGTCCAATTCATCATCTACACGCGGGCCTGTTTGGCAGCGTCGCGCTGCTGCTGATTGCGCTGCTGATGCATATCTGACGCGCATCGATACAAAGAAAGAAGCCCAGTCTTGCGCCGGGCTTCTTCTTTTCGGATTTGCGAACTGGAATTCTAGCGATGGAAACGGCCCTCATAGGCCGCCTTGCCGATGATATGGCCATCCATCGCCGCCAGCACTTGCTGGCGTGTCGCGTCGGGCCCCAGATTTAATTTGGTGTCCAGCGCATACAAGCTCGATTGTGTAATGGTGATACACGCCGCGCGCGCCCGGGCCCATGAAGCCGGGATGACCGCCCAGATTGTTGGGCTGGATGGTGCCGTCGGGAAGCGTGGGCTGGGTGGGCACGCCTTCGGGAAGCGCATGCACGCTGGCGGGAATATTGAACGCCATCCAGTGCAGCACATCGTCCACGCCCTTGCGCGGCGCGACATCGGGATCATGCATGATCAGGGCGAAGCTCTGGGTCGCGGCGGGCGCATTCTCCCAAGCCAGCGCGGGCGAGACCGGCGACGGCGAGCCTGGGTATATTTGTCGGGAATGACTGCCGCCATCGGCGAAAGACGAGCTGGTCAATGTCATGGGCGTGGGCGGCGGCGCCGCGTTCTGCGCCTGGGCAAGCGCGCCTGCCCCCATCAAAAGTGAAGCGCACAGCAAAGTGGTTTGAATTGTCCGCATTTTCCCCTCCCATCTGAGCGGGCCCTGCTGGCCCAAAACATAGCCATCTTCCCCGCAAAGCAATGCAGCCATCAAGGGAGGCGGAAACGAAAACTTGCCGACGCCTGACAAGGTAAATCGGCCGGTTCGAGTCAACTGATGCGGTGCTGGCTGCGCAATTCGGCCCGCGCCGCTTCCATCTCGCGCGCTGAAAGCCGGGGTCCTGCATCAACCGGACCGCGACGATGGTGCCCAGATCCTGGCCCGCCATGATGTCGCTGCGGAAATGCATGCCGCAGACCAGCCGGTTCTCGGCATATTCCCGGGCACGCTCCAGGATGGCTTGCGCTCTTGTCCGGCACCAGCGCCGCCAGCATCACGCCGGTGGAGAAGGCCAACGTGGCATGCCCGCTGGGATAGGAGGTCTTGGCGGGACCGGGCGCGTGCATCTCGCAAGTCTCGATGGTGGAATCCACGATCCAGGGCCGGTCGCGATGGAAGAATTTCTTCGCCGCGCCTGCATCCGCCGATTGCTCCTTCATCACATCGTCGAGCAATTTCGAAGTCACCGGCAACGACGTCACATCGAAACCCAGGACATTGTTGAAGAGGTCGGGCCGCTCATCTGCGGCGTCGCGCTTGGCGGCAGCCAGCATGTCCGGCGTGGCGTGCCCGGCGATGGCGTGGAGTTCGGCGACTTCGGCCTTGGGCCTGGAACGAGCCAGCCACGGGAGGCGGCGGCAACAGGCGGGTGGCATCGATCTGGGCCGGACCCAGCAATGCCGCGTCCGCCCATCCGCTGGCGGCGAAAAGGAATAAAAGAGCAAAAAATCCTCGTTTCATGCAGTCCCTTTCATCACGCCGGTTTGTTCGGACAACAAAGCCTATACCAAAAATCAATTTCGCACGCCGTGTGGGCGACTATGCGCTCTTGCCAGGACAAGTCCCACCCTCGAACATGGGGATGGAGCGTACCGGACATATGCCATGAAAATATTGGTGATCGAAGACGATCTGGAGACGGCGGACCATATCGGCCATGCCTTGCGCGCGCAGGGCCACGAAGTGGACGAAAGCTTGCCGGGCCCGATGGGCTGGCCAAGGCGCGCGGCGGTCAGCACGCCGCCCTGATCGTGGATCGCATGCTTCCGGGCATGGATGGCCTCAGCCTGGTCAAGCAGCTGCGCCGCGAAGGCAGCCAGACGCCGGTGCTTTTTCTCACCACCATGAGCGGCATCGATGACCGGGTGGCGGGGTTGGAAGGCGGCGGCGACGATTATCTCACCAAGCCTTTCGCGCTGGCCGAGCTGGTGGCGCGGGTCAATGCCATCACGCGGCGCGGCGACCAGCGCCAGACCATCCTGCGCGCGGGCGATTTGGAAATGGATCTGATCCGGCGCGAGGTGCATCGCGCCGGCAAGGCGGTGGATCTGCAGCCGCAGGAATTCAAGCTGCTGGAATATATGCTGCGCAATGCCGGCCGCGTGGTCACGCGCAGCATGCTGTTGGAAAATGTCTGGGAGCTTCATTTCGATCCCCGCACCAATATCGTGGAAACCCATATGAGCCGGCTGCGCGGCAAGATGGATCGCGGCCATGCCGTCGAATTGATCCATACCATTCGCGGCACGGGCTATATCCTGCGTGCGGATTAGGGCCTTCCACACCGAAGGCTTCCGCATCGCGGCGATCTTCGTCGCCATCTTCGCGCTTTCCGCCGCCGCCCTCACCGTCCTCACCATCGTGATCGTGAACGGGGAATTCCGCGACCAGATCGTGCAATTCGCCAATGCCGACATCGGCGCGGTCAAGGACGGCTATCGCACCAATGGCGAAGCGGAAGCCAAGGAAGTGATCGGCCAGCGGATGAGCGCGCCCGGCGCGTCCGATTTCTTCCTTCTGGAGCGTGGCGGCGTGGTTCTTGCCGGCAATCTCAAACCCATGCCGCCGCAAACCGGAATCCTCACCTTGCCCTATCCCGGCAATCTGCCGGGGCATGCCATCCTGGGCGTGGGCACGTTCCTTGCGCCCGATCTCTATGTCTTTTCCGGCAGCGACCTCTATCGCGCCCGGCTGACCCAGCGCCGGATTCTACCACACTGTCCTGGGTGTTCGCCGGCGCGCTGATATTGGCGCTCTTGGGCGGCATGCTGGTGAGCCGCAGTTTCCTGCGCCGCGCCGACGTAATCGTGCGGACCTGCCGAACCATCATGGCGGGCAATCTCACCACCCGCATTCCCCTGCGCGGAACCCAAGACGAGCTTGATCGCCTGTCCGAGACCATCAACGCCATGCTCGATCGCATCGCCGCGCTGATGAACAATGTGACCCAGGTCACCAACGACATCGCCCATGATTTGCGCACGCCGGTGACGCATTTGCGCCATCGGCTTGAGCGGGCGCGCGAGCGCGCCGTCACCACCGAGGATTACGACAAGGCCCTGGAAGCGGCCATCGCTGCGTCCGACGATATCCTGGCCCTGTTCACCGCCTTGCTGCGCATCGCCCAGATCGAGGCCGGCGCCCGCCGCGCCGCCTTTGCGCCGCTGGAGCTTTCCGCCTTTCTTCCCATCTGCGCGAATTGTTCGCGCCCGTCGCCGAGGATACCGGGCCATTCGCGTCATTCTCGCGGGAGGACCGCTGCAGATCTCGGGCGACCAGGAATTGCTCACCCAGCTTTTCTCCAACCTGATCGAGAACGCCATCATCCATACGCCTGCGGGCACGCTTGTGTCGGTGACGCTTGACGCGTGAAGGCGAGACGCCATGGTGCGCGTGAGCGACAATGGACCGGGCGTTCCCGAGGACGAGCATCAGAAACTGTTCCAGCGTTTCTACCGGCGCGAAGCCAGCCGCACGCGTCCCGGTTATGGCCTGGGCCTTGCCCTGGTGTCGGCCATCGCCGATCTGCATGGCGCGCGCTTGAGGATTGAAACCGCCCAGCCGCATGGCTTTGCGGTCGCGCTGTTGCTTCCCTTGGCCTGATGTCGCGCGGCAAGAAACAGTCTCGGTTTCCAGTGCGGCAACGAGCTTGGCGACGCGCCGTCAGCGCTTTTTCTTCCCGACTTCTTGCCGTCTTCTTCTTGGGGACTTTCTTGCCCTTCTTGCGCGCTTCGGAGAGCCCGATGGCGATCGCCTGCTTGCGGCCCTTCACCGTGCCACCTTTGCCGCCTTTGCCGCTTTTGAGCTTGCCCTTTTTCTCACGATCGCACTGCCCGTTCCACATCTTTGCCGGCGCTGCGGCTGTATTTTGCCATCTCATTCTCCTTTAAAGGGCTTTCCTCACGAACGTATGAGCGATAAAATGTCCTCGGCTTGCGAGGCCGGGTCATCCCTGATATGGTTCCTTCCCTGCGGAGTGCCTCCCGGAATGGAGGTTATGCGTTCAGCAAAGTTCGCGCAAAGAATGGTCACGGCCCAGCTCGCGCACCGTGGCGTGCATGACCCCCGGGTCCTTGACGCCATGGGCAGCGTTCCGCGCGAGGCTTTTGTGGGCGCGAGATGGAAGCATTCGCCTATCAGGACAATCCGCTGCCGATCGGCGAAGGCCAGACCATCTCCCAGCCCTATATCGTGGCGGCCATGGCCGAGGCCGCGCAATTGAAGCGGGAGATCGCGTGCTCGAAGTGGGCGCCGGTTCGGGCTATGCGGCGGCGATATTCAGCCGGCTCGCCGGCCATGTTTTCGCCATCGAGCGCCATGCCGCGCTGACCGTCCGTGCGCGAACGCTTGAAGCTGGGCTATCACAATATTACCCTCAAGACCGCGACGGCAGCATCGGCTGGCCGGAAGAAGCACCGTTCGACGCCATCCTGGTGGCGGCCGGTGTGCTTCGAAGCCGCCCGAGGCGCTGAAGCGGCAATTGAAGATCGGCGGCCGGTTGATCGTGCCGGTGGGCGAAATCGATGAACAGCGACTGATCCGCATGACGCGCACCGGCGACGAACGTTTCGAAGAGGAAGATCTGGGCGGTGTGCGCTTCGTCCCTTGATCGGCGCGCAAGGCTGGCCGAGGTGAACCTCAATGAGGCGAAATCAATCGAGGTGAGATCAATCGAGGCTGGCGAACAGCCCGGCCAGAAGCCTGCCCCGTTCGGCCAGGCTCTCCACCACGATATGCTCTTCCAGCGTGTGAAGCGAGTCACCGCGAGGGCCCAAGCCATCCAGGGTCGGGATACCCAAGCGCGCCGGTGAAATTGCCGTCCGAGCCGCCGCCCGATGCTTCGCCCACCAGGTCAATTCCCAGCCCGGCGGCAATGCGGGAGGCCTGTTCGAACAGCGCCCGGTCCTTGTCGTTCGCGTGCCAGAATGGCCTGCACCACGCCCGGCACCACTTCCACATCGGTGCCCGGCGCGGTGGGCGCAGTTCTTGAAGCGCGCGGCGGCCGCGTTCCAGCGCCGCTTCGCTGGTCGAGACGGACAGCAGCTCAGCCTCGCATTCGCGCGCCACGCAATTGACCCATTGGCCGCCGCGGATGACGCCGGCGGAAAAAGTGCAATCGGGTTCGCTCAACCGGTCGACCGCGATCACCTGATGCGCCATCTCCTGGATTGCCGAACGGCCTTCATTGAGGCGCAGGCCTGCATGACTGGGCTTGCCCACGCGTCACCAGCCTGTAGCGCGCCACGGCGTGACGGCCCACCACCACCGCGCCGCTTCTGCGCGCCGGCTCGGGGATCAGGACATAGCGATGGCGGGAAGCTTCTTCCTCGATCAGGCTGCCGGGTCGAAGGACTTCCCACTTCTTCATCGGAATTGAACAGCATGGTGACCGGGAGCGGCGGGGCGATACCGGCCGGCCAAGCGCCGCGATCGCGGCCAGCGCGATCACGATGCCGCCTTTCATGTCGAGAATGCCGGGGCCGTAGCAAAGACCGTCCACGCGCCGCCAAGGCAATTCCTTGAGCGTGCCCAGGGGATGGACGGTATCGAGATGGCCGATCACCAGGATGCCGCTTTCGGCGCATGCGAAGATCGGCGAAGCGGGCGCGCACGCAATCGCCGAAACCGCCCTCGCCGGCGATACGCTCGACCGTAGCGCCCATCGCTGTCATTTCTTCCGCCGCCAGCGCCGCCATGCGGCTGACGGCTTGGGCGTCATAGCTCGGGCTTTCGCATTCCACGAAGCGGCGCAAGGTGGCCAGCATCGCCCCGCTATCGAAAGGAAGTTCGCGTAAATCGGCCATCCCCGGCATTTGTCACCGGGCCAAATGAGCCGTCTAGACGGCGCCTCTCATTGACTTCCATCACGCTCGGCAGGATTCTCGGGCGAACGCTCGACGTCATTCCATTTCGTTGGAGGGATATCCCTCCATCACGCCATTCCTCCGGGGAGGTTCAGCATGGAACAGGGTGTCAATCGCAGATCATTGCTTTCAAGGGGTGCGGGCGTACTGGCGCTGGGGCCGCTGGCGGCGTCGCTGGCGCGCGAGGCCGAAGCCGCGCCGCGGAACGCCGCGGAATTCGATTTCGACACGCCCTATAGCCGCATCGGTTGGGACGACGAGAAATGGGATGGCGCCATCCGCACCGAACAAGTCGATCATCTGGTCGCCGGAATGAGCATCTCGGACATGGATTTCAAATGCGCGCCCGCCATCACCGCAGCGCTGCTCAAACGCGTGCGCCATGAGAATTGGGGCGAGACCGACATGAAATCTCGCCGGCCCCATGGCGTTCAAGCGAAGGCGTCATCGAATGGAACAGGCGGCGTTATGGCATCGACCAGATCACGCTCGACAATCTGGAGATCACCACCGGCGTTCATCCCGGCCTTCAGGCGGCGATGCGCGCCTTCACCAGGCCCGGCGACAAGGTTCTTCTGGCGGCGCCCATCTATAACGGCTTCTACAGCGACATCGGCTATTGCAAGGCGGTGCCCGAGGAAAGCCCCATGAAATATATCGACGGGCGCTACGAGATCGACTGGGAGGACCTGGAGCGCCGCATGACGCCGCAGGTCAAGGTCTCGATCCTTTGCAATCCGCAAAACCCGGTGGGCCGCGTCTGGTCCAGGGAAGATCTTACGCGTTACGGTGAACTCTGCCTCAAGAACAATATCATCGTGCTGGCCGACGAGATTTTCTGCGACATCCTGGCCAAGGACGGCGCCTATGTCCCGTTCAGCACCTTGGAGAACAAGGCGATCGTCAACAACAGCGTCACCTTCAAATCCACCAGCAAATCCTTCTCGCTGGCCTGCATGAAATGCGCCTGGTTCTTCTCCACCAATCCCGACCTGTTCCGCGCCGCGGCGGACGAGAACCACGCCTATCTCAACACGCTCGGCATGATCGCCTCGCAGGCCGCCTATGCCGGGGGCGAGGAATGGATGCGCCAATGCGTGGATTATCTGGGCGATAACCAGGCCTTCGCCCATGACTATATCCGCACCAATATTCCCATGATCAAGGTGGGCAGGAAGCCCGAAGGCACCTATCTGAGCTGGATCGACATTTCCGCCGTCGCGGAAAAGATCGGCGCGAAAAGAACGGCCGAGGAAGCCAACCGGGCCTCCGGCAAGGGCGCGCGCAAGGTTACGCCCGAGGAAGTGGTGCAGCACTGGTTCGCGCACAATGCCTTTGTCCACATGTACCCGGGCAGCATGTATGGGCTGGGCGGCCAAAATCACATGCGGATCAATTTCGCCACGTCGCGCAAGACCTTGAAAGCAGGCTTGGACAGCATGGCCGGTGCGCTGAAGAAAATATCCGCTTGATCTCTTGCGGGCCTTGTGCCCCGGGATATAACCGGCTCTGCCCTGGCATGCGGTGCGGGCTCTTACGCCGCATCGCTGTCTGAAAAGGAGAAGCGGAAATGTCGGCCGCCCCGAATACGCAAAATCTCGATCATTACTGGATGCCGTTCACGGCGAACCGGCAGTTCAAGAAGGCGCCGCGCATCCTGGAGAGCGCGCAGGGCATGTATTACCGCGACGTGGAGGGAAACCAGATTCTGGACGGCGCGGCGGGCCTCTGGTGCGTCAATGCCGGTCATGGCCGCCCCGAAATCACCGAAGCCGTGGCGCGCCAGCTGGAACGGCTGGATTATTCGCCCGCCTTCCAGATGGGCCATACCGGCGCGTTCGAATTCGCCGAGCGGCTGGCGGCAATCGCGCCGGGCGGCGCCAAGGCCCAGCTCGACCGCATATTCTTCACCAATTCCGGCTCCGAAGCGGTGGACACCGCGCTCAAGATCGCGCATGGCCTATCAGCGCGCCATCGGCCAGGGCACCCGCACGCGCCTGATCGGGCGCGAGCGCGGCTATCACGGCGTGGGCTTTGGCGGCATTTCCGTGGGCGGCCTGGTCAACAATCGCCGCGATGTTTCCCCTCTCTGCCGGGCGCCGAGCATCTGCGCCACACCCATGATCCGGCGCGCAATCTGTTCTCGCGCGGCCTGCCCGAGCATGGCGCCGAGCTTGCCGACGATCTGGAGACGGCTGGTGGCGCTGCATGGCGCCGAAACCATCGCCGCGGTGATCGTCGAGCCGGTGGCGGGTTCGACCGGCGTGCTGCTGCCGCCCAAAGGTTATCTGGAAAGGCTGCGCAGCCATCGCCAAGAAGCATGGCATCCTGCTGATCTTCGACGAAGTGATCACCGGCTTCGGCCGGCTGGGCACGCCCTTTGCGGTGGATTATTTCGGCGTGGTGCCCGATCTGGTCACCGCCGCCAAGGGATTGACCAATGGCGCGATCCCGATGGGCGCGGTCTTCGCCAGCCGCGCCGTCCATGACGCGCTTGATGCAGGGACCGCCGGACCAGATCGAACTGTTCCATGGCTATACCTATTCCGGTCATCCCGCCGCCTGCGCCGCGGGACTTGCGACCTTGGACATCTACAAGAAAGAAAATCTTCTCACCCGCGGCGCCAACCTGGCGCCGGAGTGGGAGGCGCTGATGCATGGCCTGCAGGAGCCAGCCGCATGTGGCCGATATCCGCACCTTGGGCCTGGTGGCGGGCATCGAGCTCAGCCCGCGCCCCGGGCGCGGCCGGCGCGCGCGGCTATGAGACTTACCTCAAATGTTTTCATGACGGCCTTCTGGTCCGCGTTACCGGCGACATCATCGCGCTGTCGCCGCCGCTGATCCTGGAGCGGCAGCCATATGGAAACCATGGTCGCTATACTTAAGAACGCGCTCGGCCAGATCGTCTGATCCATATAAAAGGCTTAATTTGACCGGCAGCCGGAGCGGCCAATAGCGTCCGGCTGCAGCCTCGGTGATTTGAGACTTTCGTGGATAGACCCGTTGAGCAGATTTCCCTGCATTGCCCCAAATGCGGCTTTTCCGGTTCTGCGGTTTGGGCGAATGAACCGTTCGATCTCTGTGACCGCAGGCTCGTCTCGCTGTCGAGTGGATTCTATCAACGTCCCCTGCTGGGGGCGGACCTGCCGGAAATCATCTGCGATCATTGCGGCACCGGACAATCGGTTTGATTTTCTGCCTCGGGAAAGCGAGGGCAGCACGCTCGCGCGGCTGGCGTTGCCCGGCCAACACCGCGTTCCCCAATCCCGGCAGCGCCTTACGCGGCCCGGAATGAGACAGCCCGTTGGGCCGATGTATAACAGGGGATATGGACAAGCCCTCGAAAGTGGCCCTATCGTGGCGTGACGCCGTGTATTGGCGTTGCCTGCTGGGGTTGTGTCGTGCCAAAGGCCAATTCGCATTCGATTGACAAAGCGATCGGCGGACGCCTGAAATTGTACCGCCAACGGGCAAATCTTTCCCAGACGGCCTTGGGCCGGCATCTTGGGGTCTCCTTCCAACAAGTGCAGAAATATGAGAACGGTACCAACCGCATCTCGGCCGCTTCTCTGATGAAGATCGCCCGCTTTCTCAGCATCTCGACCGGCGATCTTCTCGCGCCGGAAAACCGGGCAGGCGGAAAAAGCGCGCCCGTGGCCCGCAACGATGTCAGCCGCTTTGCCAGAAGTTCGGAAGGAAAAAGCCTAATACACGGCTTCCTGGCGATCGAGGACCCCTATTTGCGCCGCCACATTGTCGGCCTGGTCAAGGCCTTGGGCCATCGCGCCGGCTGAAAATTCCGCCGGTTGCATATTTCCGGGGGACCGCGCAAACAAGCCCGCCGGCCTTCATCCGGGAAGGGAATGTCCAACGCCGCAATTGTCATGCCGATCGCCTTCGGCGCCTTCCTGGCGACGATGACCGGGGGGCTGTTCGCGCTCTCGTTGCGCGACCGGCTTCACCTGGTGCTGGGCTTCAGCGCGGGCGCGGTGATCGGCGTGGCGTTCTTCGATCTCTTGCCGGAAGCGGTGGAAACGGGCAGCGCGTGGGGACCGCGCGCCATCCTGGCGTTGAGCGCGTTGGGATTCTTCGTCTACACGCTGGTGGACCGGTTGGTGCTCTTGCACAGCCATGATGGTGACCACAACCAGGAAGCGGCGCGCGGATGGATCGGCGCCGGCAGCTTCTCGGCTCATAGCGTGCTGGATGGTTTCGCCATCGGTGTCGCCTTCCAGGCAGGTCAGGCGGTGGGCGCGACCGTGGCGATCGCCGTGCTGGTGCATGATTTCTCCGACGGCCTCAATACCGTCAATGTGGTGGTCACCAATGGCGGCGAAAGGAAAGTGGCGCTGCGCTGGTTGGTGCTGGACGCAATTGCGCCGATCCTGGGAGCGGGGATAAGCCTTTTCTTCGTCTTTCCGAAAAGCATTCTCTCGCTGATCCTGGCGCTGTTTGCCGGGTTCTTCCTGTATATCGGGGCGAGCGACCTTCTGCCGGAAAGCCAGCACGCCCATCCGCGCCTGTTCACCACCATCGCCACGCTCCTTGGCGCGGCAATTCTTTTTGCCGCCATCCGGATGATGGGTTAGTCCAGCCGCTCGATCCCCGAATAGCGGAAGCGTCCATCGAGCATGTCCGGGCGGGGCAGGTAGGCTCGCATCATCAACGCGAACGCGCCGGGCGGTGCCGGAAGCCAGTTGGTGACCATTTCCCCGGGCGCTTCCTTCTGGATCAGGACGTCGAGACTGCCATCCTCGTTACGATGAAGATCGGGGCTGAGACCGCCCAGTGCGTAGCGGTGAAGCGCGTTGTCGGCGAAATACAGGCCGCCATCGGGCATGACCTCATAGATCGAAAGTGACCAGAAACCGTCCACTGGCGGCTGACCGGAGGGAAGGCGTACGCGGTAGCGATGATGGTCGCTCAGCGTCCGGCCATCTGCGTCGGCGAGCGCCAGGCCATAGACCAACTCCACCGGTATGTTGGCGGCCATGCCCTGGATGGCGATGATGGCGCGGGTCCGATAATCGGTGCCGAAATTTCCCACCGAACCTTGCGAATATTGCCAGCCCAGCGACGCGGGGCCGATGTCCTTGGCGCAGACGATCAGTTCTTTGCGGGCGGCGGCGAATTCATTCCGCCACCACTGGCGCTGCTCTTGCGTCAGCGAAACATCGCCGATCCCCACCGCCAATAATTCGGTGAGCAGCTTGGCATCGGGACCGGGCGGCGGATCGTCATGAAGCACCTGGTTGACCACGGCGACGAAATTCTCCGCGTCGCCCGCGAAGGGGCGGATCAAATCCGGCCGCGCGGGCGTGGGTCCCGAGAGAGCCAACCGGTCCTGCAGGCGGTGAACCTCGGCATAGTCGGACGGCCCCGCCACCAGGATGCGCGCAAGAATGGTGATGTGGTTGCCCGGCGCGCTCACCAGCTTGACCCCTGACGGCGGCAGGGCGCCATGACGGGGCCCGGCAACCAGGTAGGACCCACCCTCGCCGCCCGTGGCCCGCGTGCCGATATAGGCGAAATTGTTGGTATAGGCGTCCATGAACGCGAGCGAATGATACCGCCGCCCAAAGACCGGCACGGTCAGCGCGACCGGCCCCGCGGAAAGATCGAGCACGGCGCTCGAATACAGCGTGTCGTGATTGGGCGTGGTCACCAGGCGATGGCGGTGATCGGAGAGGATGCGGCGATGGGCGAAGCGGTTGACGGCGACGCGCCGCGCGTTGCCTGGATCATAACTGAAATCATACGCCAACCTCGCCACCTCGAAGGCCGGCATGCCGTATTCCACGGCCTGGGCTATCAGCCGCTTGATGTCCGGCATGGTCAGGATGTCGTCGCGTATTTCGCGGCGATGGCTTTGCGATTGAGCTTGAGATTGGGGCGCAACATCCCGTTCTGGGCGGAGAATGGCTCCTCGGCGAAAAGGACTTCTCCAATCCGGACCTTGCGGCCCTTTGTCGTGCCCTCGACATGGGTGCGGATGCGCGCGGCAATGGTGTCGGAACGGTCCTGGCCCGGGACGACCACGCAGGTCAGGTGGGACACGCCCTGTTTCTGGAAAATCACCGACTGGGCGACATCGGCGCAGGCGTTGATCTCGCCTTCCAGCACCTCGGGATGAACCTTGTAGCCGCCGGGCGTGATGATCCATTCCTTCTTGCGGCCCAGGAGATTGAGATAACCCCCGGCGTCGAATTTGCCGATATCGCCGGTGGCAAGCCGCCTTGAGCCGATGAAGGTATTCTCATTCTCGCCGGGCGCGCATTGGAAATATTTCCGGGTAAGGAATTTCTCGCGATGGATGATGATTTCCCCGTCTTCCTCGAAAGTCATGGTCACGCCGCGAAGCGGCTTTCCCACCGACCCGTATTTCCTGGAGAAGGGTGGCCGGAAGGTAAGCGAGCCCGCTTCGACCATGCCATAGGATTCGCAGAGCGGCAGTTGCAGGGTATCGAAGAAATGGATGGTGGCGCGGTTGAGCGGCGCCATGCCGGAAATCAAAAGCCGCATCCTGGTGCCGAAAATCCCGTAGACATCCTTGAACAGGCGCCGGGCGAGGTTCTGGCGCAAGGCAAGATCGGGCAGCCACGAGATCAGCCGCGCCATAAATCGTTTCGACCTGTCCTTGAGCGCCGCCGAAAAGCGCGTGTGAACGAGCTGGTAGAAAATGGGTGGCGCGATCAGAATGCTGGGCTCGAGGATCTTCATCGCCGGATAGAGTTGGGTGTAATCCGTCACCGCGATGTCGAAATCGTACCAGATCGACGCATAATACATCATGCGCTGCTGGAAATTGGAGATCGGCAGGAACAGCAGCAGCCGATCGCGATGATTCACACCCACCACTTCGACCACCGGCGGCAGGGTGGATTCCGCGCCGCTCCTGCTGATCACCAGGCCCTTCAGCCCGCCGGCGGAGCCGGATGAGAAGGCCAGGCAGAGATCGTCGGCCTCGTCACTGCCGGCATAAGGCTGGCGATCAAGCGCGCGGCTGTCCGGATTCTCCTCGCCGATAAAGGCGACAAAGCGATCGTCTTGACCGAAGGAATGGGCCGCGTTCCCGGAAAGCAGCAGAAGGGCGAGATTGTATTTCTCGACCAGCTCCCGATTGAGCGATCCGGCGAAATCGTCGGTGAAGGGAACGGAAATGGCATTGAGCCCGATCAGGGCCAGGTCATAAACGATGTAGTCATAGGAATTGGGCGCGAACATGCCCACCCTGACGCCCGGCTTGACGTTCCAGCGGATCAGTTGTTCCTGGGCGCGTACGACATCTTGAGCCAGATCGGCATAGCTGTGCCGCACCGCCTTGCCCGCAACCAAGATGTGGATCGCGCCCTTCTTGCTGGAAAGGCCGGTGAGGAGCCGCTCGAATTTCATGCGGTCAGACGCGTTCGCGCTGAAGCCGCTCGGTGGCGGAGACCAGATCTCCCACCGTGCGGCAATTCACGACCAGCTCGCCCAACTGGTCCGTGCCAACCCCGAACTCCTCGTCGATGGCGAAGATCAGCGACACCATGGCCATGAAATCGGCATCGAGATCGGCGACCAGATCGGTGTCCCGGGTGATGGCTCCGGGGCTGCGGCCGGGGAACGTCGCATCGAGCAGGGAAATGACATAAGTCTCGACCGATTGTTTCATCGTCTTTCCGTTTCCAGTGAATGACACATCTTAGGGCAGGAGCGGGTGGGGATGGCACCGGCTTTGTGGAACGGGGCGTTCCGCGCAGGGAACGGGGCATCCATGGCCATCACGCTTGATAACGATAGCGGTTGAAGATGTCCGACCATGCGGTTTTGAGGCGTTCCTGCCAAGGCGGCGGCGGAAGGGCGGCGGGGCGCCTTGCCCCCCCGCCGCGACGAACCCGTTCCAGCAATTTGGGCCGCACGGTCTCGAAACCGGTCAACCCGAACTGCCGGTAGATTTTCTCCACCATGGCGACCGGCTCCGCGGCGAGCTCCTCGAACTTGACGATCGCCAGCCGGTCCTCCCCCAGGCCGGCAAGGCCCGCCTGGAGCTTCTCCTCGCAGCGCATCCTCTCTCCCAGGATCAGTTCCCGAAGCTCGCGATTGGGCATGCCGGCGACCAGGCCATAGCGCAGGCTGAAGGCGCGGTAGGTCTTCATCATGGATTCGAACACTTCGGAGGGATCGCGCACCATCAGGATGAAGCGCGCTCTGGGCAGAAGCCTGCGCAAGGTCCGAACCCTGTAGGAATGGGTGGGAGATTTCAGCACCATGGGTTTTCCGCCAGCGGCAAAGCGGATCGCGCGAAAGAAACGAAGAAATATCCTCTCCCAGGTCTGCCGCTCCGTCGCGGAAAGATCCTCGGGATCGGCGAGCATCATCGCGCGCCCGAAATCGCCCGCGGCAATCAGCCCCTCATAGGGAGAGCGCGCGCCCAGCGAAAGAAGCGCGAACTCGTCCTCCTGCGGCGTGCCCCACCCCGTGGTCATGCCGTCTTGCGGGCGGCGTATCTCGCCCCGATTGCGAGCCAGCGCGGCCTTCCCGGTGAAGACGAAGTGATGGGGGTGGAAGCAGGCATAGTTGGTGGGAAAGCAAAACCGTTCGTCGGCGGCGAGAAGTTCGTGCATCAAGGTGGTGCCGGACCGCCAGAACCCCAATATGAAGATGGCCTCGGCCTCCGTTACCGGCTTCGATCGCACCACGAGGTTCTGCAGCGCCGCCAGGAGCGAGCGCAATGGCGCCGCCAAATACGCCTCGCGCATGAGCGGAAGCGTATTCGGCAAGACCCAGGATTTCCTCAGTTGCGCCCAGGCGCCCGCGGTGAAGTTGAGGTAGACCGCCACGATGTTTTCCCAATTCCGGGCAACGGGTTGTTGCCTACTGCATTCTGCGGCCAAGCGGCAGCGAATAGCTCCACTTGGTGCTTCGCGTGACTTGCCCGTAGCGCGAAATCACTTGCGAAACCACGTCGTGGAAAATCGCGTCGGGAAGATTTCCGCTGCTGCGCGATGCCGACGCGTCCGAGATGTAGGTGAAACCATGGCCGCGATGGTGTGCATCCACGGCGGTCGAGAGACAGGAGGTTTCGGCGAACAAGCCCGCTATCACGAAATTTCCGTTGGAATAATCCATCGTGCGCGTGAATTCGGCATTGGAATAGCACGAGGGCTGCAGCACGTCGAAAACCAGGTCGTTGCGCTGGGGCTCGAAGCCCTTCAACCAAGCTGGATAAACCGTTGGTTCAGAGACCGAGGGTGGCGGAGCGATACAGCGCACGAAAGCGATGGGCAGTTGCCAAGCGCGAGCCGTCGCCAGGAGTTCGGTGCATCGCGCCAGCACCACTGAAACGGAATTTGGCGCCGATTTCGCAGCTTCCAATTCATGCAGGCCAATCAAAACCAGAACCGGTTGATCTGTCTGCTTTTTATAGTTCAACATACTTATGACAGGCGCCACGACTTATCCTCCTATGGACGGCCTAGTGACTTCCCGCGTTGCGGAAGTTTCCAGGATGCCCGGACGATGCCACCGGCCTTCGGGCCGGATCATCTTGTAGGGGTCCACTCCGATCCGAACCGCATCGGAATGCGGCTCGATCTCTGCCACCATTTCCACATAGTCGAAATCGGAAAAGACAAGCTCTCGCCCGCCCTCGAAGAGGTGGAAACCGAACCGGCTCCAAAAATTGACCAGGCGTTTTTGCGCGTGTCCATATAGCCGGCGATAACCTTTCATCTGGCAAAGCTCGATGGCTGCATTGACCAACTGGAACGATAAACGCGTCGTGCGAAACTCCTTCCGGACTGCGAGGCGCTCTATTTTCGCGAAGTCGGCAAAATACCGGATACGTATGCAACCTGCCGGCTCCTTGCCGACATAGCCGATCAAATGGGTGGCCGAGATGTCATTCCCGTCGAACTCTTCTTCGTACGGACATTCCTGTTCTCCGATATAGATCGCGCTCCGCATGCTGACGACGCGCATGAGGTCTTCGAAGGAACGCGCAACTGCGATGCTCAGGCCGCTCGTGTTGTCGCCGCGATAGCTGTCGTAGAGGGGCGGCCGCTTGGGCGACCGCACAAATTCATAGAGATGGGGGGCGAAGGCCCCACCGATGGTCGGGCCTTTTTTAAGTCCCAATGTCAGATTGTAGCGAATGCCTTCTTCCGTGTTCGGGCGTGAAAAGAGATTCACTCCGTCATATGGCGGCAACGCCAATTGATCCATCAACAAGCTGATGCCGGTCGCAAGCGCGCCGGGCGCGAAGGTCGCCCACATATAAAGACCTGCAGGCTTTTCATTCGGCTTGGCAATCAGACTGAGATCGGGATCAGCGCCATTGAACGTTTTGGTGGCCAGGCGATAGGCGCCCTTCGCGGTCAGGGGAAGCATGGCGAAAAACCCTTCGCCGATGGGGGCTGCCGGATTGAAGTTCCGCTTCCGCGCCACGGCCCACACGCAGTCGGGGTTGTGCCGTAGTACTGCGCTGACAATCGTCGGGCCAGCCAAACCCGGAATATGGGGGTTCGCTAAGCCTATGAGATGGTCCAGCATTTCGATGGAGGCTCGAAAAAGTACTAAGTGCTTGGCAATCTTGCTGGAATCAAGCTTGTCTAGCTGGTGTTTCGCCTGCTCCGGTGCCGCTGGGCGGAGCAATCTCAGAGGATGTTCGGTCATGGGTGCCTCTGCGCTAAAAAGTCGTGTTACAGTGTTTGATGACGGTTGAGGGGGTCATTCTTTCTTGGTCAGCGGCTTGCGTCAGCAGTCTTCGGAGGAACAGGGCGTTCCTCAAGGCGAACATGCGCTCTTGGTTAAGCCCAGGCGCGTTCCCGACTGGGAAACTGTACGTATTTTCCTAGAAGTGATCCGCTGCGGAAGCTTTCGCGCGGCATCCGACAAACTTGGTCAATCTATCAACGCCTTGCGGCGAAAAGTTGACGAAATCGAGCACGCGCTGGGAGTAACCTTACTTACCCGCCATGTGGACGGCGTGCGCGCTACTGCCGAAGGCGAAACGATCCTCCAATCCGCTTTGCGCATGGAAGCGGCATCGTTCGAGTTACTCTATGCCCGCAACTCAGCGGAAAAAGTCATCGAGGGTGAGGTACGGCTAGCCGTCATGGAAGGTCTGGGGACCTTCTGGCTGGCGCCGCGCCTGGTCGAGTTTCAGCGCGCCAATCCGAAATTGATGGTGAATCTGGAATGCACCACAAAATCGGCGGACGTTTTGCGTCTGGAGGCGGATGTTTCGGTGCAAATCCAGCGGCCGACCACGTCAGACCTCAAGATGATGAAGCTGGGCTGCGTGCATTTGATGTTTTTCGCAGCCAAGTCCTATTTGGACACCTACGGATACCCGGAGACAGTTGCCGACCTCCAACGTCACAGACTTGTCATTCAGTCGGACGACGACAAGCGCTGGCGCGAATTGTACGACAAATTATTTCCCGGCGTTTCTCCGGTCGGCTTTGTGTCGTTACGAAGCAATGTAAGCAGCGCGCATTATTGGTCCATCGCCAAAGGCGCCGGCATTGGCA
The DNA here is from genome assembly GCA_963766265.1 of uncultured Alphaproteobacteria bacterium. Taxonomy (GTDB): domain Bacteria; phylum Pseudomonadota; class Alphaproteobacteria; order Micropepsales; family Micropepsaceae; genus Rhizomicrobium. The sequence goes on along the minus strand of CAVXYX010000004.1, from coordinate 121,480 downwards.
TGCTGCCGACCTATGCGCAGGCAATCGGCGCTCAGCTCGTGCCACTCCATTTGGGCGTGGTTCAGCCAATCGAAATATGGATGACGTATCACGCAGAAGCCAAGCGGATCGTGCGGGTGAAGCGCATCATCGACTGGATCACCGAGTCTTTCAATCCTCGCCGCTTCCCTTGGTTCCGTGACGAATTTATCCATCCGGACAAACTGGCTGAGTCCTATCACGGAGAACCGTTGGCGAACTTGTTCGCGGGCTATCTGGGAAAATAACCTCGCGGTCAATCCGGCAGAAAAACCAAAGCCCGCGCTTCAATGCTTTCCCGCGGCAGGACCGGTACAGGCGCGGTGGGGTCATCGAAAGCCGTGTGTGCCGTAAACCGGGCCCTGGCCCCGCGGTCGGAATCGAATCCCTTGAAGATGATCGCCTCGTCCTGGCGCATCTCGGGATAATAGTACCAGCGGTGGTTCGGGCTGTAATTGAAGCTGTAGGTCTCGGTCGTCCGGTCGCGGTAGATGAGATCGGCGGCGATGAAATCGTCCGCGCCGATGGACTGCGCGTCACAGACCGCAAGCGGCGCGTCTTGCAGCGGGCCTTTTATCGGCCGCCACACATTCACTTCGAGAAACCGGTGCTTCAGCCTGCGCTCCGCTTCCCCCGGCTCGAGCAGGTCCCTGACGCGCTGCGGCCCCGACGCCTCGGTATAGTCATTGTGGACGTGCCGCGTCGGCTCGCGCATTCCCTTGGCGCCGCTTCGGATCCTCGGGATCGAGCGGATCGTGTGGTCGAAGATGACCACCTTTTGCGCGCCGGTCATTTTCGCAAGAAAACGTTCGATCTCCGGATAATAGATCTCGGCGATCTGGCGTTCATCGTAGAAATCCTTCACCGCCGTTTCATGAACGTGAAATTCGAACCCCTGCTCGTCCAGCGAAGGCGTGAACGAGGCTCGCCGGGCATTATGCACGACGACATCGGGCACCGTGTTCAACTCACCCCATGCCGCGGGAACGCCTTCGGGCGGCTCGAACATGTAGAGATAGGGTTTGCGCTCGGTGCGAAGCAGATAATGCAACGTAGCCGTTACCGTTGCGGGTTTCTCGTCGTGCAGAGACATGCCTTGCTCCCGATATGCCGATCACGCCGCGCCGTATATTTTCGCGCTTCTAACACAAAACATCGCCAAGCCTCACGTCCGGTTCGGCGGCGATCGTCCCGGCCACGTGCCGGAAATGGCCGATGAAGGTCTCCATCCCGCGGGGGCTGAAAAGACCGGTATCGTAAAACAGCTTGCCCAGAAGCCCGGTGGGATATTGCGCCAGGCCCAGATACATGTCGCGATAGATCGCCGGCTTGGCGCCGTCGCTCCCCGTCACGATGCCGTCAAAGGCCGGCAGAGAGAGAAGTTCTCCCGAGGCGAAGCGCTTCTGCAGCGGCACGAAATTGAACACGGTGGCGCAGAACGGCTTGGGGGGCTGGAAAATCGTCTCATAGACCTCGCATGACAATTCCCGGTGCAGGTAGCTGCCGTAAAACTCCTTGGCGAAACCGGAAAGGAAGGCGCCGAAACCCTGGCCCGGCTCCAGCCTGGCGCAGACCGGCATGTTGGTGACCAGGAAACCGACCGTGTTCTGGAATTGCGCCTTGACCCGATCGGCGGTGTAGGCCGCGGAAAGGATTTCTCTTTGCCCGCTCCATCGCGCCAGTGCGATTTGGAAGATGGCAAGAAGCAGCAAGGTGAGCGAAACGCGATGGGTAGTGGAGGCCACTGCCAATCCGTCCAATATTTCCTGGCGGATGAAGAAATAGGAACGCCCGCGCCGGTTGATGCCCGTCTGATGATCGTAGGGAAGCAGCGCCGGCGGCATCGCAGCCAATTTTCGCTGCCAGAAAGAAAGATGCGCTCCCAGATCCCCGTCCAGCGCCCGAAGCTGGTTCTGCGTGTAGTCCACATATTGCGCGACCGGTTCCAGGTTCGGCTTTTCCCCGCTTTTCAGGGCGGAATAAAGCGCGCGAAAATCGCGCAACACCACTTGCGACGACCAGGCGTCGGAGAAAAAGCCATGGGCGAGGAAACCGAGCGTGATGCCTTGGTGCTCGTCCCTGAAGGCACGCACCAGAAACCCGCCCTGCCTGCACAGATCCATGGTGCTTTTGAGGAATTGGCGGACGGGCGAGGAAGGATCGTCCGGATAATCGTCATCGAGTTCGCGGCGCTTGATGTCCGAAACTTCGAGGCCGGAGTTTGGCCAGTCCTGCACGATCTGAACGGCCCGTCCGTTTCGCACCGCCAGGCGGGTGCGCAGCGCCTGATGGCGCTCGACCAGCTGCGCCATCGCCCGACGGGCAAGGCCGAGATCGGGCGACAAACCGAGCGGGACAAACATCGGATTGGTGAAAGGAACGGTCGGGGCGAAATCGTCCATCCGCCACAGCAGCTCCGCGCGGGGCGGCAGCGCATCGGGCGCGATGTGTTCCAGCCCAAGAATTTTCCTGGCGCGCTGGTCGGCCTCGGCGCCGGAATTCACCAGCCTTGGCGCTGTGGTATCGCTTTCGGAAAGGGGCCCGTTCGCCATCGTCCTGCTTTTTAGGCCCCAGAGAATAGCTTTGCGGTAACTAAGCCGATCATCGTTTACCCCCCGTTCCGTATATGGAACGCCCCGTTCCTACGCAAAAGCAGACAGAGTTAGTGCCCACCTTTTACGCTCTACCCGACTCGTTGATTTGCCGCGTACCGAGGCCGGATAGGCAGGAGAGATGGACCGTTCAGCCATATTGATTTCAGAAACCCGGGTTGCAATGCGCCCGCCCGCCCAGATGAACGCGGTGCGCGTGGCGGGTCAAGTGAAATGGTTTGATTTTACAAAGGGTTACGGCTTCATCACCCCGTGCCAGGGCGGCAATGACATTCTCCTTCATCAGGTCTGTGTCCGCCATTCCGGCTTCAGGACGGTGCAGGAAGGGGCGAGCGTCGTCTGCGAAGTGGTTTCGGGCGCACGCGGCCAGCAGGCGGTCCGCCTGGTCTCGATGGATAATTCCACAGCGCGGCCGATGCCCGTTACCGCCGACCGCATGCCGCGTTTCCTCGCCGAACCCCACGGGCCGGCCTATGACGGCGTCGTCAAGTGGTTCAACCGCTCCAAAGGCTATGGCTTCATTTCGCGGGGCTCGGGAACGCCCGATGTCTTCATCCATATGGAAACGCTTCGGCGATGCGATATCGGCGAGCTGCGCGAAGGCCAGCACGTGGTGTTCCGGATCGGCCAAGGTCCCAAAGGGGAAATCGCCGCGGACGTCGCCCTGTCGCAGGGCGAGGATACGAAACGCCAAGCCTAAGGGCCGCCGATTTCGCTGTGCCTCGTTCCGGCGAGCGGGTTTTGCCGGCTCCGCGTTCACGCTCTTATTCCGCCGCAAGAACCTCGGGCCTGCTCGATCCGTTGCCATTCGTCAATTTGGCAATGAAGGACGCGCCCCATTTCGAAATATCGGTCCGATAAAGCGCTTTCACCAATTCCTCGCGCCGGGCGCGGCGCTCGTCGAGCGGCATGGTCAGCGCATGCTGGATCGCCTGGCTTACCGCTTCGGAGTCGTTGGGATTGACCAGAAGAGCGGAACGGAGCTCGGCGGCGGCGCCGGCGAATTGCGACAGGACCAGAACGCCCGGGTCCTGGGGATTCTGGGCAGCGACATATTCCTTGGCCACCAAATTCATGCCATCGCGCAAAGGCGTCACCACCCCGGCACGGGCGATGCGGAAAATGCCCGCCAGCTGGTCGCGGCCATAGGCCCGGGTGACGAAGCGGATCGGCGTCCATAACACATCGCCATAATCGGCGTTGATGCGGCCGGAGAGCGTGTCGAGTTCCTGTTCCATGGCGCCATATTCGGCGATCGCCGAGCGGCTTTTGGGCGTGATCTGCAGAAGCGTAACCCGGCCGCGCCATTCGGGCCTTGCCTTCAACACATGCTCGAAGGCGTCGAATTTGAGGCCCAGGCCCTTGGAATAATCGAGCCGGTCCACGCCGACCACGAAATCGAGGCCCGTCTCGGCCAGGCGGCGAACGGTTTCCTGCCCCTGCCCGGCCTGCGCCATCCGCTGGAACTCGGCAGTCTCGATGCCGACCGGAAAAGTTCCCACTCTGAGTCCGCTGGGGATGGTGCCTAGATGCGGCGATGAGCCCAACTGCTGGGCGATATACCGGGCAAAATTTACGGTGTCGGTTTCGGTCTGGAAACCCACCAGATCATATTCCGCCAGCGCGCCCAGGACCTGGCTGTGATGTGGCATGGCTGCCACCACTTCGGGCGGCGGCATGGGGATGTGCAGGAAAAAACCGATCCGGTTGGTGAAGCCACGGGCGCGCAGCACCCTGGCCAACGGCATCAAATGATAGTCATGCACCCACACTACATCGTCGGGTTCCAGATTCTGGATCAGGAGATCGGCGAAGCGGTCATTGACCCTGAGATAGCCCGACAGGTCGCGCCGCGAGAACTCAGCTAAATCTTGACGATAATGCAGCACCGGCCACAACACGCGGTTTGCGAAACCGTTGTAATATTCTTCGACGTCGCGGGCATTCAGATCGGTGACGATGTAGTCGGTGCCCGCGACAGTGGAACGATGCACCATCACCTCGGCGGGATCGTCCACCGCTTTGCCGCTCCACCCCATCCAGACGCAGCGATGTTCCTTGAGCAGCGCTCTCAGCGCAACTTCCAGTCCGCCCGGATGAACCGCGCGACCGGTGCTCGGGACCGAAACCCGATTGGACAGGATGCAGATGCGCGCCATTTTACCCTCGTTGGAGGGAATGAGTTGGCGGTGCAAAAGTTCCCGAACGGTTTCAACATTTATGAAGGCGATCAGACGACGGAACAAGTTCGGGCGGCCGGGGTTTGTTTCCTTCGCCGGGCGGCGGAAAATCAGGAAAGGTGATAGCCATGCCGCTTCTTTACGTTGTTGGCCTTCTGATCGTGGTGGGCGTGTTGCTCTGGCTGGTGAACAGCTACATTCCCATGGATCCCAAGATCAAAAGCATTCTCAACGCGGTCGTGGTGATCGCGGTCGTCATCTATCTGTTACAGGTGTTCGGCCTGCTTGGCACGCTGGAGAACATAAAAGTGGGACGCCCCGTCTAGGCGCATACATTCAGCGCGCCGCTGGCTGATCCGTCAGAAAGCGCAACGGGCTGAGCGGACCGAGCGGAATATAGTCGAAGCCCATAAGGCCGGCCTGGCCGAGCGGGAATTTCTCCAGGATCGCTTTCGCCTCCTCCGGCGTCGAGGCGTTGACGATGAACACCACGCCGCGCCCGTTGGTCTGCACATACCATTGATCGATCTTGCCCGAGAGATAGGCGGCCACCGTCTCGCGCACTTCATGCGGCATGATCTGGGCGCGCTGCTCCGCCGTCATCGGCGTGTTCGTAGGATGGGAGATCGCCAATATCTTGGTGGTGGGGACGGCCAGCGCCGGAGCGCTTTGCGCGAAAGCCGGGCCGGCAAATGCCATCGTCAGGAACGCGATCAGGACAGGACGCATGTTTTTCCTCCAGGGAGCAGACAAATAGGAGTATATTCTCCTATATCCGTCTGGGCAAGCGGTAACTTTCCGTCCTAGCGGGCGAATTGCAGGACATCGGGATCGCTGCGAAGATTGGGGCTGGTCCCTCCACCTTGGGATTTGTGATGACCCTGATTCTGCTGGCTTATCTGGGCGGCGTGCTCACCATTGTGAGTCCCTGCATCTTGCCGGTTCTGCCTTTCGTGTTCGCCCGGGGCGGCAAGCCGTTCCTGACCGGCACCCTGCCCCTGCTGGTGGGCATGTGCGTGATGTTCGCGGCCGTGGCCAGCCTGGCGGCGGTGGGCGGCGGCTGGGCGGTGAGCGCCAATCAATATGGACGCATCGCCGCCTTGATCCTGCTGGCGCTGTTCGGTGTCACGCTGGTCTCGCACCATCTGACCGATGCTCTCACCCGCCCGCTGGTGGCGCTGGGCAACCGCCTGTCGGCGGACGCCGACACGCAAGGCGGCGCCGGCGCGTCTTTCCTTCTGGGCATCGCCACCGGGTTGTTATGGGCTCCCTGCGCGGGCCCGATCCTGGGCTTGGTGCTGACCGGCGCGGCGATCGGCGGCGCCAGCGTGCATACCACCCTGCTTCTGCTCGCCTACGCGCTGGGCGCGGCAACTTCGCTGGCGCTGGCGTTGCTGGTGGGCGGCCGCCTGTTCCAGGCGATGAAGCAATCGCTCGGCGCGGGCGAATGGGTGCGCCGCATATTGGGCGTGACAGTGCTGGCGGGTGTCCTCGCCATCGTTTTCGGCCTCGACACCGGATTCCTGGCGCGGCTGTCGCTTGGCAACACCACCCGCTTCGAGGAAGGCCTGATCGGCATGCTGAGGCCCGCGCGCGCCCGGCAAGTCACGCAAGTGGCGGGCAGCACCTTGCCGGTTGAGGGAACCATGCCCGAACTCAATGGCGCGGTGGCCTGGCTGAATTCCCCGCCGCTCACCCGCGCCAGCCTGCGCGGCAAGGTCGTGGTGGTGGATTTCTGGACCTATTCCTGCATCAACTGCCTGAGGTCGCTGCCCTACATCGAAGCCTGGGCGCGGAAATACAAGGATCATGGCTTGGTGGTGCTGGGCGTGCATGCGCCCGAATTCGCTTTCGAGAAAGATACCGCCAATGTGAAGAGCGCGGTGGCGGCGCTTGGCGTCACCTATCCCGTGGCGGTGGATTCCAATCTCGCCATCTGGCAGGCCTTCAACAATGAATATTGGCCGGCGCATTATTTCGTGGACGCACAAGGCCGCATCCGCGCCCATCATTTCGGCGAAGGCGAGTACGACAAGTCCGAACGCGTGATCCAGACCCTGCTCAAGGAGGCCGGCTACAAGGACGTACCGGGCGGCATCGTCAATCCGGACGCCAAAGGCACCTTCGCCGCCGCCGACGAATCCGAGCTGGATTTACCCGAGACCTATCTGGGTTATGGTCGTGGTTCGAATTTCGCCTCGGGCCCGGCCACCATGGATATGGCGGCGAATTATCAGACGCCTTATCCGCTCCAGCCCAACCAATGGGGCCTTGCCGGGCGCTGGACCATCGGCGAACAAAAAGACGTGCTGGCCGAGGCGGGCGGCAAGATCAGCTTCCGCTTTCACGCCCGCGACCTGCACCTGGTGCTGGGACCGGCCAGCGGCGGCAAACCCGTGCGCTTCAAGGTGACATTGGATGGCCAACCGCCCGGCGACAATCATGGCATGGACATTGACGCGAGCGGCAATGGCACCGTCACCAGCCAGCGGCTCTATCAGCTGATCCGCCAGCGGGGTGGGGTTGCCGACCACACTTTCAGCATTCAATTCCTCGACCCCGGGGTGGAGGCTTATTCTTTTACCTTCGGCTGATCGTCGCTATAAGAACGCGATGAATTTGCGCCCGCATGTGTTTCTTGTCGCGGCCCTGCCGGGCTTATTGATCGCCGGCCCCGGCATCGCGGCAGATTCCTGCTTCAGCGCCTCCAAGACGTACCAGATCCACAAGCTGCATGGCGGCGGCGACAAAAAAGATGGTTGGATTGTGCAAGGGGATGCGTTCGCCCAATGCGTGCACCGCGCCGAAGCCGCCGACAAAGCGCTGCATGCGCGCTATCCCGAGACGGTTTATAACCTCTCGCTGGCCGCCACCGTCGGCTGCCATTCACCCTGCAATTGAAATTCAGGCTTGGCTGTCGATCGCCGCGCGCACCTGGCTGATAATGGCGCGGCTGGTTTCGCGCGCGTCATTGCCGATAAAGCCGAAGCGCACCAGATTCTGGTCGATTTCCTGCCAAGGCGCGCTGAAGGAGCCATGTACGGCGCTCACGCCGGTCTTCTTGATAAAGGAAACAACATTGCCGGGATTGAGGCCGCTGCCGCCCAGTATTTCCAGGCGGTCGCCGGCGCTGCATCACCATGGCGGCGACGATCTCCGCGCCGTCCGGCGCCTTGAGCTGACCGCCCGAGGTGAGAATGGTGCGAAACCCCAGTCCGATGGCAACATCCACCGCTTCCATCGGGTGAGGCATCAGATCCACCGAGCGATGCAAGGTCATTTCCAATCCCGCGGCATGCTTGGCCAGGCGCGCGGTGGTTTTCTCGTCGAGCTGGCCCGAGACGAGATTGGCGCCGATCACCACGCCGGCCAAGCCGGCCGCGCGCGCCGCGTCGATATCGCGGCGCATCATGTCCGTCTCGTCCTCGGAAAAGACATAAGAGCCCACGCGCGGCCGGATCATCGCCCGGCTGGGACGCGCGGCTTTGCCGGCGAACGCCATGAAACCGGGGCTGGGCGTCAATCCGCCCACCGACAGGGAGGAGCAGAGTTCGATCCGGTCCGCGCCGCCTTCGACGGCGGCTTTGAAACCGGCGGGACTGTCGACACAAACTTCCAGAAGGATGCGAGGCATGGGCATCTCTTGTCAGAAGGCCAATGATTTCGTCAAGGCGATTTCGTCAAACCGCAAATCCATCAGCCACGGCCTGGGCGTCAGGCCCGACAATGATCTGCCAGCTTCTCGGCCCGGTCTGGACCGCGCCGCGCGCGAGCCCGCGTAACTCCGCCTCGCTCACTTTGGCGGGGTCTTTCACGTCTACCAGCAGCCGGCTGGCGCGGACGATCACGCCTGCGAGATTGCCGCCGCCCCCAAGGCTGGACAGCAACGCGTTCTCACGTGCGGGCGTGGCAGATCGTTTGATCTCGGCTCGGATGTCGCCGGCCACCTGGTCGGCGATCGGGCCCAGCACGATCTGCAAGGCCTTGTCCGATGGCCGGATCAGGCCCCTGGCGCCCAGCGCCTTGAGCGCTGGCTCGTTCACTTTGGACTGATCGGCCACGATCAGCCTTAGTCGCGTGGCGCAGGCATCGATCGAAATCAGATTGGCGGCGCCTCCCAAAGCGGCGACGAAGCCTTCCTCGCGCCGGCCGGACGACATTTGCGGCTTGGCCGCCACCGTTTCCGGAGCCTCACGGCCGGGCGTCTTGAGGTCGAACCATTGGATGGTGAAACGGAAGACGCCGTAATAGAGCGCGAAATAGGCCGCGCCCACGGGCAGCAGCAGCAGCGGCCGCGTCGCCAGCTTGAAATTGATCAGATAGTCGATCAGGCCCGGCTGAGAATGTATAGCCCAGATGCACGCCCAAGAGGTTCATCACCACTTCCGATAGCCCGGCGAGCAGCGCATGCAGCGCATAAAGGATCGGCGCCTGGAAGATGAAAGAGAATTCGATCGGCTCGGTCACGCCGGTGATGAAGACGGCCAGCGCCATAGAAAGGAACATGCTCCCCACCGCCGCTTTCCGCTCGGGCCGCGCGGCGTGATACATGGCAAGGCATGCCGCCGGCAGGCCGAACATCATCACCGGGAAGAAGCCGGTCATGAAGGTGCCGGCGGTAGGATCGCCCGCGAAGAAGCGGTTCAGATCGCCGAACACGCCGTGATAACTGCCCAGGATGAAATAGACGAAATTGTTCAGGATGTGGTGCAGCCCGACCACGATCAGCAGCCGGTTGAGGACGCCGAACACGAAGGGCCCGATCAAGCCATGCGCCAGCACGGTGCGGCTGGCCATGTCGATGCCGTGATTGAGGCCTTGCCAGGTGAGACCGAAGATCGCCGCCAGGACCAAACCGCCAAAGCCCGAGATGATCGGCACCGAGCGCCGGCCGCCGAAGAAGGCCAGATATTCCGGCAGTTTGAGATTGTGGAAGCGGTTATAGGCATAGCCGGCGATGATTCCCGCCAACAGGCCCATCGGCACGCCGCTGGGCGCGATGGCATCGCTCTTGAATTTCGCCAGAGTGGCGGCCTGATAGGCGGCAGGCACGCCCTTCAGCACCTCGGGCGGCGCTTGCAGCAGGGCGATCGCGCCCTGACTGGCGACCAGGAAGCAAACGGCGCCCGCAAGACCCGCCGCGCCGTTATTGTCCTTGGCCAAGCCAAAGGCGACGCCGATAGCGAAGATCAGACCCAGATTGGAGAAGATCGCGTCGCCCGCCGCGCTTACGAAAGGCACATTGAAGAGATCGGGCTGGCCCAGCCGCAACAAGCAGCCCGGCGATGGGCGAGCACGGCGATGGGAAGCAGCAAGGCGCCGCCCAGAGGCTGGAGCCATCCCAGGATGGAGCGCATCATGTTTCTCCCATGGAAAGAGCAAGGTCGCGAACCTCGGCCGCGGACGTCGCGGCCAGCGCCTTCTCGGCCACGCGTCGGCATTGCTCGAGCGTGAGTTCGCCGATGCGGGCCTTGAGCGCCGGTATTTGCGCCGCGGCAGCTGACAAGCCCCGCACGCCCAAGCCCGATCAGGATCGGCGCGGCGGTGACGTCGGACGCCAAACCGCCGCATACGCTTACGGGACGGCCGTGCCGGGCGGCACCGTCCGTGGTGGCCTTCGATCAGCCGCAGCACGGCGGGGTGAAGGGCATCGAAATCCGGCGCCAACACGGCATTGCCGCGATCCATCGCCAGGCAATATTGCGTGAGATCATTGGTGCCGATGGAAAGGAAATCAGCTTCCGCCGCCAACAGGTCGGCGGTCATTGCCGCGGCCGGCGTTTCCACCATCACACCCAGTAAAACCGGGTCGGCGATGCCGAGTTCGGTGCGGGCCCGATTCCAGGCATGGCGTACATCCCGCAATTCGGCAAGGCTGGCGATCATCGGCACCATGATCCGGCATTGCGCCGCCGGCACAGCCTGCAGGATGGCGCGCAATTGCACCGCAAGAAGATCGGGCCGCCACAGGCTCACTCGCACCCCGCGCAGGCCCAAGGCAGGATTTTCTTCCGCCGGGAACGGCAGATAAGGCGCGGGCTTGTCACCACCAATATCGAGAGTGCGCACCGTGAGAGGCTTTCCTGCCAGCGTCGTTGCTATGGCGCGATAGGCCTGGGCCTGCTCGGCCTCGCTGGGCGGAGATTCGCGATCCAGGAACAGGAATTCCGTTCGGAGCAGGCCGCAGCCTTCCGCGCCCGCCGCCATCGCCACCACCGCATCGCCTTCTGAACCCAGATTGGCGTCGATCTCGATACGCGCGCCATCTTTTGTGCGACAAGGTTGATGCGCTTGGGCCTGGGCGGCGCGATGCGCTTGGCGGCGGGCGGCAATCTTGCAGCTGGCATGGTCCGCCACCGCTGGAGCAGGATCGACGCTCAGCCTCCCTTGGTCCGCATCCAACAACAGCGCCGCGCCATCCGGAATCGAAAGCAGCGTGGGACCACAAGCCACCAGCATGGGAACATCCATGGTGGCGGCGAGAATCGCCACATGCGAGGTGGGACCACCCTTGGCCAGCGCGACGCCCGCCAGATGCGCCGCGTCGAGCGCGATGAATTCCGACGGCAGCAGATCGTCCGCCAGCAATATGGTGTCGTCCGGCAACGCGACATGCGGTTGGACTTTCCCATCGCCCAGCGCAGTGAGCACCTGGCGTTCCAGATCCACCAGGTCGGCGGCGCGCTCGGCAAAGCGGGTGTCGTTCAAGCCCCTCAGCACCACGACCTGGCTTTGGATCGCCGCGCGCCAGCCATGACCGGCGCTTTTGCCTTCCGCGATATGCCGTCCTGCCTCGGCTGCCAATTCCGGATCGTCCAGGAAAGCCAGATGCGCCGCCAGGATGGCCGAGCGATCCTTGCGGACCACCTCATTGAGCCTGGCCCGCACCGAGGCGATGGCGTCGTCGAGACGTTTGCTTTCGTGAGCCGCGCCTTTTCCCTGTTCGGCGACAGCGATTTCCGCACGGGTGGATTTCAATGCCTTGCCCATCGCAAGGCCAGGCGCGGCGCGCACCCCCATGACCACGCCCGGTTCCTCCGGCGCTGTGGCGGGAGCAACAACAGGCGGCGATGCGTCACCCGCCTCGCCCATGCCGCTTTCCACCAGCGCAGCAATAGCGGCGATCGCTTCGCCGGCGTCCAAGCCGGTTGCGACCAGGCTGACAGACGCGCCTTTTGCAAGCCCCAGCCCCATCAGAGTCACGGGACTGCGCAGATTGGCGCGCCGCGCGCCCGATTCCATCGCAACATCGGCGGAAAAGGATTTGGCCAGGTCGGCAAGCCGGGCGGCCGGGCGCGCGTGCAAGCCATGCACCAGCGGGATCACCAGCTCGCGGCGGACTGCCCGCCCTTTTTGCGCGGACAGGGATGCTTTGCCAAGGCGGCGCACGCGCATCACCTCTTGACCGCGCGCCACGCTTTGGTTTTCCAATCGCCATTCGACGACGAAATCGCCGCCATTGGCGATGATGATGGGCGTGATCAGGCTTTTGGCGCCTTGGCCCAATCGCGCAAGATCAAAAGCGATCAGCGGCGCGCCGGCATTCACCGTCTGGCCCCGGCGGACAAGGGGCGTGAATCCCTCGCCGCCCAGCCCCACGGTATCGAGCCCTATGTGCATCAGGATTTCTGCCCCATTCGCCGCCCGCAAAGTGACGGCATGGCGCGCTTCGTGCAGCAGGATCACTTCACCATCGCAAGGCGCGGTGAGCATGGACGCGGTGGGGTCGATGGCCACGCCGTCGCCCATCATCTTCTCGGCGAACACGGGATCGGGCACCTCGGCCAGGGGCGCGGCCCAGCCGTCCAGCGGCGCCAAAAGAATCAGAGGCTCGATGGAATTTCCGCTGGCTGATCCGGTGTCGGTCTTATTCAATGTCACGCCCTTGAACGATCGCCCAGCGCTGTAGCAAAATTCGCGGTTCCAATATGACATCAACGGTCGGATTGTGCTACCGCGCGGGCTCGTGAGACGTTCATGGCAAAGGCCGGAAGAACAGTCCAAGATGATGGCATGACCACATCCGCCATGGTTCGGGAGGCGAAGGAAGCGCCACAGTGCGTGCAGGCGCAAATGGACAAGGATACTCCGCGCCTGTCGGACATCGCCGCCATATTGCGCGAATTTCACCCCCGTGCCGTCCTCACCTGCGCGCGCGGCAGCTCGGACCATGCCGCGACCTACGCGCGCTATCTGATCGAGACCAGGCTGGGGCTTCTCACCTCGTCCGCGTCGCCATCGGTGAGTTCGGTCTATGGCGTGCGGCAGGAGCTTGACCATTGCTTGTTCATGGTGATCTCGCAATCCGGTCGCAGTCCCGATCTGCTGGCTGCGGCGTCGGCCGCCAAGGAGTCCGGCGCGCTGGTGGTGGCGCTGGTCAATACAGAGGATTCGCCATTGGCGGCAGCCGCCGATCATGTGATCCCGCTACGCGCCGGGCCGGAGACCAGCATCGCGGCCACCAAGTCCTACATCTGCGCGCTGGCGGCTTCGCTGCATCTGGTGGCGCGCTGGAGTGGAAATGAAGCCTTGCTGACTCACTACAGGACTTTGCCGGCGCAGCTAAACCAAGCCTGGCAATGCGATTGGAGCGCGATGGTCGAGCTGCTCACGCCTGCAGCCAATCTGTTCGTGCTGGGACGCGGGTTTGGCCTGGCGGTGGCGCAGGAAGCGGCGCTGAAATTCAAGGAGACTTGCGGCCTTCATGCCGAGGCCTTCAGCGGTGCGGAGGTCCGTCACGGCCCAATGGCGCTGATGAAGTCGAATCTTCCCGCCCTGATGTTCGCCCAGGACGATGAAACGCGCGAAGGCATGGAAGCACTGGCACGCGACTTGTCCGCTTCGGGCGTGCGCGTCCTGCTGGCGGGGGGCGATGCCTCGGGCGCGACGCGCCTTCCCACCGTGCCTGCCGATGCGGTGGTTGCGCCGATTCTGGCGATTCAAAGCTTCTATCGCTGGGCCGCGGAACTGGCGCTGGCGCGCGGCTTCGATCCGGACCGGCCTCCCCACCTCAAGAAGGTGACGGAGACATTCTGATGCGGGAAGCGCTGATCAATGGACAGATCCTGTCGCGGGGCCGAATTCTGAACGCTCATGCCGTCATGATCGAAGACGGGCGGATCGCGGATATCGTCGCCGACGAGGATGCCAGCCTGAAGGGCCAGCCGGTTCATGATCTTCACGGCGCGTTCTTGCTGCCCGGCTTCATCGATACCCAGGTCAATGGCGGGGGTGGCGTGCTGTTCAACGATGATCCCTCGGTCGAGACCATCGCCAGGATTGGGGCGGCTCATCGCAAGTTCGGCACCACCGGTTTTCTTCCCACCTTGATCAGCGACGATCTCGGCAAGGTGAAGCGCGCCATCGCAGCGGTCGCCGCGGCCGTCAAGGAAGGCGTGCCCGGTGTGCTGGGCATCCATATCGAGGGCCCGTTCCTCAGCCCAGCGCGCAAAGGCGTACACGATCCCGCCAAGTTTCGCGTCCTGGACGAGGAAGCCTTCGCGCTTCTCACTTCGCTCAAGACCGCCAAGATCTTGGTGACCCTGGCGCCGGAAATGACCACGCCGGAGATGATCGCCCGGTTGGCGGACGCGGGCGTGATCGTCGCGGCCGGTCACACCAATGCCAGCTATGACGTGATGCGCGAGGGGTTGGCGCACGGCGTCACGGGCTTCACGCATCTGTTCAACGCCATGTCTCAGCTGACGGGACGCGAGCCCGGCGTCGTGGGCGCAGCACTTTCCGATGCCTCGAGCTATTGCGGCATCATCGTCGATGGCCGCCACGTCCATCCCGACGTGCTGAAACTGGCCCTCAAATTGAAGCCGCACGCCCGTTTCATGCTGGTGACGGACGCATTGGCCAATGTGGGCACGGGCCTCACCACATTCAAACTTCAGGGCGCTACCATCGTCATCAAGGATGGCGTCTGCATGGACGAGAACGGCACTTTGGCGGGCTCGGCGATGGACATGAGCCGCGCGGTGCGCAACGCCATCGAGCTTCTCGGACTGGACCTGCGTGACGCAGTGACGATGGCCAGCCATGCGCCGGCATCGTTCCTGGGCCTGGCGGATCGTTATGGTGAGATCGCCAAAGGCCTCAGCGCCAATTTTGTCGCTGCCGACGATGCGCTGAATGTAAAGGAAACCTGGATCGACGGCGTGAGGGCTTAGGCAAACGTCACGACCCGGCGCTCTGCCGCCGAGCGACGCGCGGCTTCGATGATCTCAAGTCCCTTGACTGCGTCTTCGGCATCCACGGGCGGCGGCGCGCCGTCCCTCAAGCAGCACACCATGCCTTCATAGAATCTCTGGTAGGCGCCGGGCTCGCTTCTGACGGGTCGTTGCCTCACGCCATCGCTGAGAATGCCCCAACGCTCGGCCGGCTCCTCACCCCAGCCTGGGCCATCCGGCCGTTCGCCCGCTCGCAAGGCCGGTTCCTGGATATCGCCTGACTGTTTCACAAAAGTGGCGCGATCCCCCAACACCCGCAGGCGCGGACCTGACTGCGCCGCCATCACGCTGGTCCAAAGGTGAGAGCGGACGCCATTCCGATGCGTGAGCGCCACAAACACGTCATCATCGCTGTCCACGCCCTGGCGCCTTTGGTCCAGTTCGGCATAGACCTCGCGCACTGGCCCGAACAGAAAAAGCGCCTGGTCGATCAAGTGGCTGCCGATGTCATAGAGCAAGCCGCCGCCCTCTTCCGTCACGCCCCGTTCCTTCCAGCCGCCCTTGGGCTCGGGCCGCCAGCGTTCCAGACGGGATTCAAAGCGCAGGATGCGGCCCAGTTCGTTGCGCGCCATCAGCACCTGTAATGTGAGACATTCGCTATCCCAGCGCCTGATGTGATAAGCGCTCAAGGGCCGCTTCTTGGCGCGCGCCGCCGCGATCACTTGGCGCGCTTCGTCCGCCGACAGGGCGAAGGGTTTGTCGATCACCACCGCAAGGCCGGCGTCAATCGCCTGGAGTGCCAGAGGCGCGTGGCTGCGGTTGGGGGTGGAGATCACCGCCAGATCGAGATCCCCCGCCTTTGCCCACAGCGCCTCGGCATCCGGCAGCACGGTGACGCCCGGAATGGCGGCGCCCGCCTGCGCCTGGCGATCGGGATTGGCCGTCACCACATGGGTCAATTCCAATCCAGACGTCGCCTGGATCAGCGGCGCGTGGAACGACGCACCGCCCAGCCCGAAACCAATCAGCCCCACCCGGAATTGCTTGTCGCCTGCCATGTGCTCCCCGGCCTCGGACCCGGCACATTATTCGGGCAGGGGCAATTTACAACCGCTAGAAGTGAATGATCACGTCGGACGCGAACTCGGCCATGTCGGACTTGTTGCCGGAAATGCCGGCATAGACATCGCCATTGAAGGCCGTCGCGCCATAAGAATGCCACCAGGAAATTTCCGGGCGAAGCTCAAGCTGCGGCGACAGCCAATGCTGCCAGCCCAGCGTGAATTCCAGATATTTGACCGGCTTGCCGGTGCCGGTGCGCCAGCCATTCGGATCGTCATAGAATTCGGGCCGGAGCGTGAAATTGTTCAAACGGTCCGGCGTGTAGTTGATATAGGATAGGACGCCGAATGAATTGACGCTGCAGGAGAGCTTCGCTGCGTCATTGCAGAAAGCCAGATTCGGGGCGTTGAACGGGACGTATTGAGGCGAGAAAGGTGTGCCGCCATTGTTCACCAGTGCCACCGCCTGCGGGTTGTTCAAACTGGCCACGTTATTCTCACTCATCCAATAGCTCTCGAAGTCCACGTGCCATTGGTCGTTGAATTTGTGATAGAATGTGAAGCCGTGCCATTGGAGATTGTTATAGCCCCATTGGCCGCCATTGATCCCGTCCATGCAGGGATAGAACACCGTTTTCCCATCGTCGGTCGCATAGCGCAGGCATAGAACGCCCGTGAGCTGGTTGCCGGGGTCGGTCTTGATCCGCGCATCAGGATAGAGTGGATCGACCCCCGCGCCGAAACCGGCCGCGTTCGAACCCGACTGCACATACAGATTGGGCATTCTCTGGTTGGCGTGCCAGGGAGGCGTCTCGGTGCCGTCGACGATGCCGGTCTGGAGCAGGATATTCTTGGTGAGCTGCCAGGACGCCACCACGCCCTCGTTGGTGTAGTTGTCATAGCCGTAGCTCAGTGAATGCGTGTATAGAATATTGTTTGGCGCCAGCTGCGCCTCGATGTCCGGAATCGAGATGTAGCGGCCGATACGAACTTCCAGTCCCTCGAAGACCTTGGGGAACCAGAGGTCAACATACATCATGGGAAAGTCATAACCTTCCCAGTTGTTCTTGTGGTTGAACTGATAGCTCGCGATACCATAGGCATTGGTGTAGCGGTAATTCTGGCCATAGATCGCCGAAAGCCGGAAGCCCCAGTCGAAATGATCGGTCTGCACCGTGTCGGGCCAGCGGTCGATGTATAGCACGGCCTGGTCCAGTTCGCCCACATTCGGGTTGACGGTATAGGCGACCGGTGCATTGCCGAACTTGTTGCTGTTGGTGCTGATGTTAAAGCCCGGATCGACCCACCCATAAATTTGCGTGTGGTTGTCCAGCAACCATTTGCCGAAACCGGTATTGGCGATTGCCGCCATCAGCGGACTATCCGCGCCGTTGGGACGCGTGACGCCGATGCTGGTGAGTGCCCCGGTGGGGTACTCGGCATAGGGCATGGGCGGCGAGGTCTCGGGCGTCTGCGGCCAGCCATCGCGCTCGGATGGCAGCGCGTTGGGATCGGTGGGGGCGGCCGCCTCACCCCATTCCAGCCGATAATAATTGAAGAAGCGGTCGACGACGCCGCTGCCCAGATAGGCGTCCAGGCACGAATAATCCTTGTACGGATCGTATGCAGCGGATTGCGATGCAGCCTGCGCGGCAGCGCCATTGCTGTAAAGCGCAACACTCATTACGGCCGCGCCGGCTAGCAGCACTTTTGAAATTCTCATTTTGGGAAATCCCCTTGCTGCGATCTCGCGATTTGGCGATTTGCGGTCGCGGTCTGTTTCGCATTGCCCCTCCAATGGGCAATGTGGCGCCGTTCTAGGCGAAGCAGGCATAAAAATTCCATACGGAAACGGGGGTCGCCGTCATAAGAAGATTATTTATGACACGGGCTTATTCGGCCGACAGCGCCAACAGGCGGTAGCCCACGCCCGGCTCCGTCACCAGGAAGGAAGTCGAGCCGGTTTCGGGTTCCAGCTTTCGGCGCAATTGGCGCATCAGCACGCGAAGATATTGGACGTCGTCCACATTGGCCGGACCCCACACTTCCTTGAGAAGTTGTTGGTGCGTGATGACGCGCCCGGCATGCATCACCAGGAAACGGAGCAGGCTGAATTCCTTGGGCGAGAGATGTATCTCGTCCCCGCCCAGCATGATCTTGCGATTGACCAAATCGACCGAGAGCGTGCCGGAGCGGAAGACGGGCGCTTCGCCTTGCGCCTGCAAGCCATGACGCAACGCAGCCTTGAGGCGGGCCAGCAATTCGCCCATGTCGAAAGGCTTGGTGACATAATCGTCGGCGCCCAGTTCCAGCGCCTTCACCTTGCCCGCCACATCGTCACGGGCGGACAGCACCACGATCGGCGTGAGCGAAGTTTTGCGCAATTCCTGTATTACGGCAAATCCGTCGCGGTCGGGCAGGCCCAGATCGAGCACGATCACATCCGGCTTTTCTTTCGCCGCCATGGCGATGGCGCTCGCCGCATCCATCGCCTCGACGCATTCATAGCCATGGGGTGGAAGTCCCGTCCGAAGGAAGCGCAAAATTTGCGGCTCGTCATCCACGATCAGGATGCGGGGTAGTTTATTTGCCATGCTCTCCCGGCTTCTTTTCCCCCACCGGCATGGTGAGCGTGAAAACCGCGCCGCCGGAACCGTCGCGGTTGGCGGCGCCGAGCGTTCCGCCAAAGGCTTCGACAAACCCGCGCGCCACCGAAAGGCCCAGACCGGTGCCAGCCGCGCCTGAATCGCCTTTGCGGGCACGATAGAATTTGTCGAAGATATGGGAAAGCTCCGTGGCAGGGATGCCGGGGCCTTCGTCGGCGATGGTCAGGGCGATCTTCTCGGCACCCGCCTGGGCGCGGATCGTGATGATCGAAACCAGCGGCGCATATTTGGCGGCATTGTCCAGGAGATTGACCAATGCCTGCTCTAGCAGCAACGGATCGGCTTTGGCGAAGGGCAGATCGGACGGCAACTCCTGCACCACACGATGGCCGGCAAGCCGCCGCGCCAGCCGCTTCAAGGCCGTGTCCACCACCTCGCCCACATCGGTCCATTGGGATTTGACACCGAGCGCGCCCGCTTCCAGGCGCGACATGTCGAGCAGATTGCCCACGAAGCGGTCCAGCCGCTCGCCTTCCTCGCGGATGGTGAGCAGCAACTCCTCCGTCCGCGCGCGGTCGTAAAGACCCAGATTGGCCAACAGGCTGGTGGCCGCGCCCAGAATGGATGCCAGTGGCGTGCGCAGATCATGGCTGAGCGACGTGAGCATCGCCACGCGCAACTTGTCAGCCTCGGCCACCACCTTGGCCTCGTCCACCTGCTCGACCAGCCGCGCCCGTTCGATGGCCAGCGCAGCCTGGTCGTTGAGCGCGTCCAGCAGCCTGCGCTCGTCCGGCGTGAACAGGGTCTTGTCGTCGGGCCGCTGCAGCCCCAGCACGCCCGCCTTCCCCCCACCGGTACGCATCGGCAGGAACAGCCACCGCGCGCCGGGCAAGGTCTCGGCGTTGCGGCCCGTGGCTTGCCCCCGCTCCCAACTCCAGGTGGCGGCGGCGATGTCGTCGGCGGACAATTCATCCTCGGGCGGGTAGGCGCCGCGAATTTCCAGCTGCCTCGTCGCGCGGCTGGGTAACAGGATCACCACATTGCATTCGAGCATCGAGGCGATCTGGAACGATACCGCCCAGAGAATATCGTCCAGCCTGGCCAAGCCCGCGACCTTGCCGGTGAAACTGAACAATTCGCCGGCTATCCCTGCGCGTTTGGCTGCCAGATCGGCCTGGGCGCGCACCCTGGCCGCCAGATTGCCGGCGATCACCGCCACAAACAGCAGCACGCCGAACGACAGGACATTGTTGGGATCGGCGATGGTGAGAGTGTAAAGCGGCGGCAGGAAGAAAAAATTATAGCAGAACGCGCTGAAAAAGGCCGCGAACAAAGCAGGCCTCAATCCGAATGACGCCGCGCTCAGCAGCACCGGTACCAGGAACAGCATGCCGATGCTGCCCAAAGCGTGCGACAGCGCGGCATTGAACAGCCATGCAATGGCGCAGGTGACGGCGACGGCGCCCGCGCTTTTGGCATAATCGCTCAAAGGCCAGTCCTGTTCGCGGGGCGCGGTCTTGACGAACTTGGGCGCCACGGTGTCGCCTTCCGCCATGACGGCGGTGATGCTGATGGCGCCGCTGTCCCGCATCAGATCGCGCACCACCGAACCGTGCAGCAGCTCGAACCAGCGCGAGCGCTCGGACTTGCCGATCAGGATCTGGGTGACATTCTTGGCGCGGGCATATTCCAGGATCGTGTTCGCCACTTCGCGGCCGGGAAGCGTCACCGCCTCGGCGCCCAGCCTTTGCGCCAGCCGCATCGTGTCGGCGACGCGGTCTTTTTCCAATTCGCTCAGCGTCAAATGACGCGAGGCCTCGACATAGATCACCGTGAACGAGGCCTTGAACGAATCCGCCAAGCGCCGGCCGCGCCTGACCAGCTCGGCCGAGGATTTGTGCTCGTTGATGCAGACCAGCACATGCTCGCCGGCCGGCCAGGGACCGCCGATGGCATGGGCCTGCATATATTCGACCATGTCGCGGTCTACCCGCTGGGCGGCGCGCCGGAGCGCCAATTCGCGCAAGGCGGTGATGTTGCCGGGCGAGAAGAAATGACGCAGCGCCCGCTCGGCTTGGGCTTTCACATAGACCTTGCCCTCCTTCAGCCGCTGCAGCAGTTCATCGGAGGTGGTGTCGACCAGTTCGATCTCGTCGGCCTCATCCAGCACCTTGTCCGGCACAGTCTCGCGCACATGGATGCGGGTGATCTGGGCGATCACGTCGTTGAGGCTTTCGATGTGCTGGATATTCACCGTGGTATAGACGTCGATGCCCGCCGCCAGGATTTCTTCGACATCGAGATAACGCTTGGGATGGCGGCTGCCTTCCGCATTGGTGTGGGCCAGTTCATCAACCAGCACCAGGGCGGGATGGCGTTGCAGGATGGCGTCCAGGTCCATTTCGGCCACCACATGGCCTTTGTAGAGCGAACGCTTCTTGGGGATGATCTCGAAGCCCTTGGTGAGGGCGTCGGTTTCCAGCCGGCCATGGGTTTCCACCACACCAATCACCACGTCGGCGTCTTCCAGGCGGCGGCGGCGTCCCTGGGTGAGCATTTCATAGGTCTTGCCCACGCCTGGCGCCGCGCCCAGGAAGATCTTGAGCTTGCCGCGGCCTTCCCGGCCCGCGGCTTTCAGCAGCGCGTCCGGCGAGGGCCTTTCAAAAGCGGTTTGGGTTGCCATCCCTCAAGGATAGCTCAGCCCGCGCCGGACTGCATGGCGTCGAGCGCCATGTTGAGCTTCAGCACATTGACGCGCGGCTCGCCGATCACTCCCAGCACGCGGTCTTCGATATGGGCCCGGACCGCCCTCTCCACCGCCGCCGGGGCAAGGCCGCGCGCCTTGGCGACACGAGGCACCTGGAACAGGGCGGCGGCGGGGGTGATGTCGGGATCAAGCCCGCTGGCGGAGGTGGTGGCCAGGTCCACCGGAACGGGCGTGGAAGGATTTTCGGCCTGCAGCTTGGCCGCGTCGCCCGCGATCCGTTTGGCCAAAGCCTTGGAGGTCGGTCCCAAATTCGCGCCGCCTGAATTGGCGGCATCATAGCCCTTGCCTGCCGCGGACGGCCGGCCATGGAAATATTTGTCCCCCGTGAAATTCTGGCCAATCAGTTCGGAGCCGATCACACGGCCATTGCGAGTGATCAAGCTTCCACCTGCCTGATGGGGGAATAGAAGTTGGGCGGCGCCGGTAAGACCCAGGGGGTAAATCAGGCCAGTGATCAGGGTCATCAGCACGATCAGCATGATGGCGGGGCGGATTTGCCTCAACATGGTTTGCTCCTTCAGGCCAGACCGACGACGGTGACCGCCATGTCGATCAGCTTGATGCCGATGAAAGGCACGATGATGCCGCCCAGCCCATAGATCAGAAGATTGCGCCTCAGGATGCTGGCCGCACCGACAGGTTTGTAGGTGACGCCCCTTAGTGCCAACGGAATAAGCGCGACGATGATCAAGGCATTGAAGATGATCGCAGACAGGATGGCGCTTTCCGGGGTGTGCAGCTTCATGATGTTGAGGGCCTGAAGCGCCGGATAAAAGGCCACGAACATGGCGGGGATGATGGCGAAATATTTTGCCACGTCATTGGCGATGGAGAAAGTGGTGAGCGCGCCCCGCGTCATCAAGAGCTGTTTGCCGATCTCGACGATCTCGATCAGCTTGGTGGGATCGCTGTCCAGATCCACCATGTTGCCGGCTTCCCGCGCCGCCATGGTGCCCGTGTTCATCGCCACGCCCACATCCGCCTGGGCCAGCGCGGGCGCGTCATTGGTGCCGTCGCCGCACATCGCCACCAGCTTGCCCTTGGCCTGCTCTTCGCGGATCAGCTTGAGCTTGGCCTCCGGGGTCGCCTGGGCGAGGAAATCATCCACCCCGGACTCGGCGGCGATGGCCGCGGCGGTGAGGGGATTGTCACCCGTGATCATCACGGTGCGGATGCCCATTTTGCGCAGCGCCGCGAAGCGCTCGCGGATACCGCCCTTGACGATGTCCTTGAGATGGATAATGCCCAGAAGCTTGCCGTCGCGCGCCACCGCCAGCGGCGTTCCGCCCGAGTTGGCGATCTGGTCCGAGATCATCGTCAACTCGCGTGCGGCGTCGCCACCGGTGAGCTTGCAATAGGCCAACACCGCATCCACCGCGCCCTTGCGGATGGACGAACCGTCCACATCGATGCCACTGATCCGCGTCTGGGCGAAAAAGGGAATGAATTGCGCGTGCAAGGGCGCCATGTCGCGGCCGCGGATGCCGTATTGCTCCTTGGCCAGGACCACAATCGAGCGGCCTTCGGGCGTCTCATCGGAGAGCGAAGCAAGCTGGGCCGCATCGGCCAAGTCACGCTCGGAAATCCCCGGCATCGGCAGAAAGCGCGTGGCCTGGCGGTTGCCCAAGGTGATGGTGCCGGTCTTGTCCAAGAGCAGCGTGTCCACATCGCCCGCTGCTTCCACCGCGCGGCCCGACATCGCCAACACGTTAAAGCGCACCAGCCGGTCCATTCCGGCGATGCCGATAGCGGACAAAAGCGCGCCGATGGTGGTGGGGATCAGAGTGACGAACAACGCCACCAGCACCAGCACGCTGAGGCGGCCGCCGGCATAAGCGGCAAAGCTGGGAATGGTCGCCACCGCAAAGACGAAAATAATCGTCATGCCGGCCAGAAGAATATTGAGCGCGATCTCGTTGGGCGTTTTCTGCCGTTCGGCACCTTCGACCAGGGCGATCATGCGGTCGAGGAAGGTTGAGCCTTGCGCCGCGGTGATGCGCACCTTGATCCGGTCGGAGATCACGGTGGTGCCGCCGGTGACGGCGGAACGGTCGCCGCCCGATTCCCGGATCACGGGCGCGGATTTGCCGGTGATCGCCGCTTCGTTCACCGAGGCCACGCCTTCGATCACTTCGCCGTCGCTGGGGATCAGGTCGCCGGCCTCGACCAGGACCACGTCGCCCGGCTTGAGCATGGTGGCCGGGACTTCGCGCCAGGTGTCTTTTTCCAGCAGCTTGGCGCCGGTTTCGCTTCGGGTCTTGCGCAAGCTGGCGGCCTGCGCCTTGCCCCGTCCTTCCGCCACGGCTTCCGCGAAATTGGCGAACACCAGGGTGAACCAGAGCCAGAGATTGATCTGGAACGGGAACAGAAGATGGGCGCGGCCGGCGACGATATCGCGCAGAAAAAGAATCACGGTGAGAGTGGCGACGATCTCGACCACGAACATCACCGGATTGGCGATCATGTGCCGGGGATTGAGCTTGGCGAAGGCGCCACGGATGGCGGGCACCAGAATCTGCGGATCCGTGATGCCGGATACCGCGCTCTGCTTGCGCACCCGCTCGACGCCGTTGGTGGGGAGACCGTTCATGACGCCAGCCTCAATAGGACGCGCCGCGCAGCATCGCGAAATGCTCGACGATGGGGCCCAGCGACAAAGCGGGGAAATAGGTAAGCCCGCCCATAATCAGGATCACGCCGACGACAAGCCCCACGAATAACGGGCCATCGGTGGGAAAGGTGCCAGACGAAGGCGGGACGATCTTCTTGGTCACCAGCGAACCCGCCACCGCCAGCATCGGCACGATCATCAGGAAGCGGCCAATCAGCATCGCCGCACCCAATGTGGTGTTATAGAAAAGCGTATTGGGCGAAAGGCCGGCAAAGGCGCTGCCATTGTTGCCTGTCGCCGAGGTGTAAGCATAAAGAATCTCGCTGAAGCCATGCGGCCCCGCATTGCCCAGCGGTGTGAGTCCAACCGGCAGCGCCGCCGCCAATGCCGAGAAGCCCAGGATCGAGAAAGGCAGGATCAGGAGCGCCAGCATCGCCATCTTGACGTCCTTGGCCTCGATCTTCTTGCCCAGATATTCGGGAGTGCGGCCCACCATCAGCCCGGCGACAAAGACGGCAATGATGGCAAACAGCAGCATGCCGTAGAGGCCGGAACCCACCCCGCCGAAGATGACCTCGCCCAGCTGGATGTTGACCATCGGGATCAATCCGCCCAACGGCATCAAACTGTCATGCTGGTTGTTGATGGCACCGCACGACGCATCGGTAGTGACGGTCGTGAAAAGTGCGGAATTGGCGATGCCGAAGCGGACTTCCTTGCCTTCCATATTGCCGCCAGCCTGCAGCGCGCTGGCGGATTGATCGAGATGAAACGGCGCGAAAGCGGGATTGCCGGCGGCTTCGGCCTGGTAGACCGCGGTTGCTCCGCCCAGGAACAGCACCGCCATCACCGCAAAGATCGCCCAGCCCTGCCGTTCATTGCCCACCATGCGGCCGAACACATTGGTAAGCGCCGCGCCCAGGCTGAAGATCAGCACCATCTGGATCAGATTGGTGAGCGCGGAAGGATTCTCGAACGGATGGGCGGAATTGGCATTAAAGAAGCCGCCGCCATTGGTGCCCAGCATCTTGATCACTTCCTGGGACGCGACCGGCCCCAGCGCGATGGTTTGCTGGCCGCCTTCCAGGCCCATGGCCTGGATGTAGGGGCTCAGCGTCTGTGGCATGCCCTGCCAGACGAAGAACAGTCCGACGATGACGGAAATGGGTAGCAGCACATAGAGTGTGGTGCGGGTGAGATCGACCCAGAAATTGCCCACACCCTTGGCCGAGCGCCGGGCGAAACCCCGGATCAGCGCGACCGCCAGCGCGATGCCCGTGGCGGCGGAAACGAAATTGTGCACCGTGAGACCGGCCATCTGGACCAGGTAGCTCATGGTGGTTTCCGGCGTGTAGGACTGCCAGTTGGTGTTGGTAACAAAGCTGATCGAGGTATTGAGCGCCAGATGCCCGCCCACCGCCGGCAGATGCTGCGGATTGAAGGGCAGCACGGCCTGCAGCCGCTGCAGTGCATAGAGCGTGATGAAGCCCGCCAGGCTAAAGAGCAACATCGCTACCGCATAGATGGTCCAATGCTGGTCTACGTCCTCGCGGACGCCGCCAAGCCGATAGATCAGGCGCTCAAGCGGCCTCAAGAGCGGCGAGAGGAATGTGCGCTCGCCCTTGAAGATTTTGGCCATGTAACCGCCCAGCGGGCGGGTGATGAGAAGAACGATCAGTGAAAAGATCGCGATCTGGATCCAGCCATTTGCCGTCATGACCGCTCCTCAGAACCGCTCGGGGCGGACAAGCGCATAGACCAGATAGAAAAGAATGCCCGCGGTCACGAGCGCGCCAAGCGAATAATCCAGAATCATGGCCGCCTCTCAGAGCTGGTCGCAAATATAAGTGTAGAGGATCGCCACCGCGAAAAAGGCGAAGCCGCCCAGAAGGAAGATCACGTCGAGCATGATCCCCGCGAAATAGGCTAGACCCGCATAAGAATTCGAGACGGGAGCGCGGCCGGCGGAATAAGAAAAGTATAAAATTGGCGGCGAAAATCAGACCCGGGAGACTGCCTTCAACAGCCGCTCGACATCGTCCATATCGTTATAGACCGAGGGCGAAATCCGGATGCGGTTGTCATAGGTCGAGAGCGTGATGCGCTCGGCCTTCAGTACGGGATCGAGCCGCTTGGCGGCGTCCTTGTAGGCGAAGGAGACGATCGGTCCGGCGGTCCCCTTGGGCGTAAGCGGCATGAAACCCAGCTTGGGCATCTCGTCCTGCAGCCGGGCAACCAAGGGCTGGCGATGGCGGGCGATGTTCTCGACCCCAAGCCTCTCCACATAATCCAGCGAGGTGATCGCCATCGCAAGCGCGGACCAACTGGGTGTGCTCACCTCGAATGTGGCGGCGGCGGTGCCGCTGCGCATGGTCCAGTCGCCGATCGCCGGACCCGGCGGATCGAACGGATAGACATGGCTTACTTCATTCGTCGCTTGGCGCCATCCCACCGCCGTGCGTTTTAATTCCTTCAACCGATCCGGACGCACATAGAGGAACGCCGTACCGAAATCGCCCATCAGCCATTTGTAGGTGCCGCAGCAGCAGAAATCGACGCCGCTGTCCTTGACGTCGAACGGGATCGCCCCCACGGACTGGATAATGTCGGCATAGACATAGACGCCTTTGCGATGCGCCAATATCGCAGAGCGCTTTCAGATCGTGCTGGAAGCCCGTGTTGCTGCCCACATGAGAGACGGCCACCAGTTTGGTGTTCGGGCCGATCGCCTGCTCGATATCCTCGAGGTCGATGCGGTTCTCGCGGGGCGCCACCACCGCCAAGGGGACGCCGCGCTTGTGGCAATTCGCCATACAGGACCAGAGACGGGCCGTAATGATAGGCGTCAGTGACGACGCCGTGGTTTTCATCGATGCCCAAAGCGGCGAGGAGATGGTTTTCGCCCTCCATGGTGCTGGGCACCACGGCGATCTCGCTGGGATCGGCATTGATGAACGCCGCGAATTTCGCCACCGCCTGGTTGCGGGGATTGTCGGCTGGGCCAGGGGCGGGCGACGTCGCGATTGGCGCGCGCGGCAAAGAAATCCGCGCCTGCCAGGCGCACCTGCCGGTTCATGGGATGGGCATAGGCGGCGTTGAGATAAGTGCCGGAGAATTCGTAGGACGCCTTGTCGGGCAGCGACGGCGCGGCTTTGGCGGCCGCCGCGGTCAGCGGCAAAGCGGACAGGCTCCCGAGCATGGCGCGGCGGGACAATTCCATGGGCGAGCCTCTCTCTACCAATCGACGGCGGCCACCTTATCAGATTTGTCCGGCCCGCAGGAGCAGGGCATTGGCCAGCGCAATATCCTGGGCGGCATGGCCCAGGGACTTGTAGATCGTGATCTGGTCGTCGCGGGTGCGGCCCGGCACCTTGCCCGAAAGGACTTCACCGATCTCGCCTTTCACATGGCCCTGGTCCACCACGCGCTGTTCGATGGCGTGCAGCAGTTCGCCCGCCTGGGACAGGGCATGCTCCCGCGAATCGGCGATGAAAATACCCCCGCCGCACCGCCTCATCGTCCACCTCGCGGGACGAACGCAGGCTCGATCCCACCAGATTGAGATGCTGGCCGGGCTCCAGCCATGCGCCTTCCAGAAGCGGCTCCGGTGAAGAAGTAAGGGTGCAGATGATGTCGGCGCCCTTGACGGCCTGTTCGACGCTGTCGGTCACGCGCACATTGGCGCCGCGCCGCCGGCGAAGGCCTGCGCCTTGGCTTTGGAGCGCCCCCATACGCGGACCTGTTCGATGGGGCGGATGGCGGAAATCGCGTCCAGATGCGGGACCGGCCAGATCGCCCGGGCCGATGATCGCCAGCGTCCTGGCATCGGGTCGCGCCAGCGCCCGGGTCGCCACCGCGCTGGCGGCCGCTGTGCGCATCCGCGTCAGGGCGTGGCAATCCAGCGCCGCCAGCGGCTGCCCCGTGGCGCTGTCGAACAGCAGCATCAGCCCCTGATGGCTGGGAAGGCCAAATTGGGGCGGCATCCGCCGAAAGGCTGACCACTTTCACCCCAAAGCGCGCCAGGCTCGGCATCGCCCCTGGCATCAGGCCCAACCGCGTGGCGGCATTGACCGCCATCACCGTGCGCTCGGGCGCCGCCACCAGGCCGGCGGACAATTCGCGCATGGCCAAGTCCACGATCTCGATGGTCTCCGCCAAGGTGATCGTTTCCTGGAGCGCGGCTTGGTTGATGACCAGAAGCTTGTCGTTATCGTCCATGCCTGCCTTCCATCGTGGAACCCCAAAGCGCGGTAGCTGCTATGCGCGATTGAAGGGTCGCTGCGTGCCCGAAGCCGCCGCTCCGGAGGGACATTGATTATGGGGCTTTTTACCGGTGATGCTGTCAACTTGGCCGCACGGAGGCTGGGAATGCCTGGAAGATTTGCTGTCATCCTGACGGCAAATTCCGCTATACCCCGCGCGCATATTCCTTGTCGGATCCCATTCATGTCGAATTCCGGTGCCAGCACGCCAAAGAACTGGTTCGGCCGCAATCGCCGCCTCCTTCTCATCGGCGGGCCGGTGGCTGGTCGTGGCGGTGGCGCTGATCTTCTATCTGATGGGCGGGCGCTATGTGTCCACCGACGACGCTTATATCCAGGCGGCGCGGGCGGACATCAGCACCGAAGTGTCCGGCCGCATCGTCCGAGATCGATGTGCGCGACAACCAACATGTCCATAAGGGCGACGTGCTGTTCCGCTTGGACACGCCCCGCTTTCAACATCGCCGTGGCCGATGCCCGCGCGCAGCTGGCCGCCGCCATGCTCAAGGTGCCCGTCGCTGCAGGCGGTCTATCGCCAGCGCCTGGCCGATGAAGCGGCGCGCGCAGACCACGCTGGACTATCGACCAGCGCGAATTCGGCGCGCCAGACCGAGCTGCAGTCGCAAGGCATCTCGTCGCGCGCGCAACTCGACCAGGCCAAGAATAATTTCCAGTCCGCGCAGCAGCAGCTCGCCGCCGCCCAGCAACAGACCGCCAGCGCGCTGGCCGATCTGGGCGGCGATGCCAATGCCAGCCGCCGAAGCCTTCCCCTGGTGCGCCAGGCGCAGGCCGCGCTGGACCATGCGCTGCTGCAACTCTCCTACACCGTGGTGCATGCGCCGATGGACGGCATCGTCGCCAAGGTCGACCAGATCCAGGTGGGCGATCATGTCAATGCCGCCACGCCCCTGTTCGCGCTGATGTCGCGACCGCGATATCTGGGTCGAAGCCAATTTCAAGGAAACCGACCTCACCTATATGCGGCCCGGCCAGAAGCGCGACCTTCTCGGTCGACGCCTATCCGGGCCGCACCTTCACCGGCCGCGTGCTCAGCGACCAGCCCCGGCACCGGCTCGAGCTTCTCGCTGCTGCCGCCGGAAAATTCCTCCGGCAACTGGGTCAAGGTGGTGCAGCGCCTGCCGGTGCGGCTCTCCATCGACGATAATGGCGGCGTGCCGCTGGCGGCGGGCATGAGCGTGGAAGCGAAGTGGACACCGAACATCATCGTTCACTGGCATTCTGGAACTAAACGCATGCCGGACAAGCCGGAAGACGGGTTCGAGGAGACGGCGGAGTCGCAGGGCGTCGGCGCGACCAAGGCGCTGCCGCCGCCGGCGCCGCCGCATGGACGGGTGCGCTTCCACGGTCTGATCACCTTCTCGGTGATGCTCGCGACCATCATGCAGGCGCTGGACACCACCATCGCCAATGTCGCGCTGCCCCGGATGCAGGGCACGCTTTCGGCCACCCAGGACGAGATGGGCTGGGTGCTCACCTCTTATATCGTCGCCGCCGCCATCACCATTCCGCTCACCGGCTGGCTGGCCGGCGAATTCGGCCGCCGCAAAGTGTTCCTGGTCTCGATCTTCATCTTCACCGTGGCCTCGGCGCTTGTGCGGGGTGGCGACATCGCTGCCGCAGATCGTGCTGTTCCGCTTCCTGCAGGGCGTGGGCGGCGCGGCCCTGGTGCCGCTGTCCCAGGCGGTGCTGTTCGACATCAACCCGCCCAAGGATTTCGGCCGCGCCATGTCGATCTGGGGCATCGGCGTCACCATGGGCCCGATCCTGGGACCGGCGCTGGGCGGCTGGCTGACCGACAATTATTCCTGGCGCTGGGTGTTCTACATCAATCTGCCGATCGGCGTGCTGGCCTTTGCCGGCCTGTTCTTCACCATGCCGGAAAGCCGCAACGCGCAATCCTCGCGCTTCGATTTTTTCGGCTTCGCCAGCCTGAGCCTCGCCATCGCCGCGCTGCAGATGATGCTGGACCGCGGGCCAGTTGCTGGACTGGTTCTCCTCGCCCGAGATCGTCATCGAGGGGCTGGTGTCCGGCATCTGCCTTCTATGTTTTTCTGGTCCATACGCTTCACCCACCCCAAGCCGTTCCTGAACCCGCATCTGTTCCAGGACCGCAATTTCGTCGCCTCCAACATCTTCATCTTCGTGGTCGGCGTGGTGCTGTTCGCCACCCTGGCGCTGTTGCCGCCGATGCTGCAGAACCAGATGCAATATCCCGTGGTGCTGACCGGCCTGGTCACCGCGCCGCGCGGCGTGGGCACCTTGATCGGCATGTTCCTGGTGGGACGGCTGGTGACCCGCTTCGATGCCCGCGCCATCATCGCCGTGGGCCTGGCGCTGACCGCCTATTCGCTGTGGCAGATGACGCACTTCTCGCTGCTGATGGACACCTGGCCGGTGATCATCTCCGGCATCATCCAGGGCTTCGGCGTGGGCCTGGTCTGGGTGCCGCTTTCCACGGTCGCCTTCACCACCCTGCCCGCCCATCTGCGCAACGAAGGCACCGCGCTTCTTCAACCTGCTGCGCAATGTCGGCAGCTCGATCGGCATTTCGGTGGTGATGTTCCTGCTCACCCAGAACACCCAGCGGCTGCATGCCTCGCTGGCGCAGAGCACATCACGCCCTATAACATCGGCAGCAACAGCCGGCGTCGCCGCTCATGTCAATCCCGGCAGCCTGCCCGGCCTTCTGGGCTTGAACGGCGTTGATCTCCAACCAGGCCGCGATGATCGCCTATATCGACGATTTCTGGCTGATGATGATCTTGACGCTGGCGACCATTCCCTTCCTCTTTCTGATCAAGAAAGTCCGCCCGGCCGGCGGCGGCCATGCGGTGTTGGAATGAAGCGCGCAGCCTTTCCCCTTCTTTCCGCTCTGCTGGTTTCGGCGTGCACGGTCGGTCCCGATTTCAAGGCGCCCGCGCCGCCCGCGGATTTCCAGCTATGCCGCCAAGGGCGACGCGCCTGCGCCCGACGACCAGCGCGTGGCGCTGGGCCAAACAGATCGAAGGCGACTGGTGGGCGGGTTTCCAGTCCCCGCCGCTGAACGATGTGATCACGCTAGGCGCTGTCCGGCAACGAGGATGTGGAAGCCGCCAAGGAGCGCATGGCTGAGGCGGAAGAAGAAGTGAACGCCGCCGAAGGCGCGCTGCTGCCGCAAGTCTCGCTGGGCGCCGACGGCCGGCTATCAGAAATACGGCCGCGCCCTGTTCGGGCCGCTCAATTTCGCCATTCCGCCTTTCGCCTATTACACGCGTGGGACCCGACGGTGAGCTTTCCCGCTCGACCTGTTCGGCGGCCAGAAGCGCACGGTCGAGGAACGCCAGGCGCTGCTGGAATATCAGCATTTCGAGCTGGACGCCGCCTATCAGTCGCTGGCCGCCCATGTCGCCGCCGAAGCTCTGGCGCTGGCCAGCGCGCGCGCCGAGCATCGACACGCTGAACGCGATCATCGCCGACGACCAGCGCAATGTGGATCTGGTGCAGTCGGCCATCACCGCCGGTTCGGGCACGCGGGTGCAGCTGGTGACGGCCCAGACCCAACTGGTCCGAGGATCGCGCGTTGTTGCCGGACTTGAAGCAGCGCGAAGCCGTGGCGCGCCATGCGCTGGCCGTCCTGGTGGGCAAGGCGCCGGCGGAATGGAGCCCGCCCGATTTCGCGCTCGAGGATTTCACCTTGCCGTCCGACATTGCCGGTCAGCCTGCCGTCCGAGCTGGTGCATCGCCGCCCCGACATCCAGGCCGCGGAAGCGCAGCTTCATGCCGCCAGCGCCGCCATCGGCGTCGCCACCGCCAACCTCTATCCCAACCTCAATCTCACCGCGACGGTGACGCAGCAGGCGCTGACGCCAGGCGAATTGTTCAACAGCATCGCCAACGCCTATTCGCTGGCGGCCAATCTCACCGCGCCCATCTTCAATGGCGGGCGGCTGAGCGCGGAGAAACGCGCGGCGATCGACAATTACAAGGCGATGCTGGCGCTCTACCGCCAGACCATCCTCACCGCCTTCGGCGATGTCGGCGACCGGCTGCAGGCGCTGGCCAACGACGCCGACCGCGTGCAGTGCCCAAGGCGAGGCCGCGCAGACCGCCGCGGAATCGCTCGATCTGGCGCGCAAAAGCTTCCAGGCGGGCAATTCCGGCATTCTGGATGTGATCGACGCCGAGCGCCGCAATGCCCAGGCGCAACTGGGCCTTCACCCGCGCCAAGGCCCAGCGCCTGATGGACACGGCCGAGCTTTATCTGGCGCTGGGCGGATCGCCGATCACGCCGCCGCCCTCGAACATTCCACCCGATCCCGAAGCCCAATAGCCTCCCGCGTTGCGGGAAGCTGTCCCGCCGGTGCCATAGTCGCGCGTCGGAGTTTTTGGGGAATATGATGCGGACCGGATTGATTGCGGCGGGGCTTTGTCTTCTCTTCTGCGGCGCCCGTTTTCAGCGCCGATCCCAATGAGACGCCCGCCAAGGTGGTACGGCCCGAAACCAGCTTCGACTATATCCGCCGCGTCGGTGGACATTCCCATGCGCGACGGCGTCAAGCTCCACACCGTGATCCTGATTCCGCGCGGCGCGGCCCACGCGCCCATCATCTTCACCCGCACGCCCTATAACGCCGAGGACCAGACCGGTTACGCCCAGAGCGGCCATCTGGGCATGATCCTGGACGGCTATGACAACGCCAATGATGTGATCGTCGAAGGCGGCTATATCCGCGTGGTGCAGGATGTGCGGGGCAAATACGGCTCCAAAGGCATCTATATGATGAACCCGCCGCTGGCGGGCACCGCGCTCAATCCCACCAAGACCGACGATTCCACCGACGCCTATGACACGATCGACTGGCTGGTGAAGCATGTCCCGGAATCCAACGGCAAGGTCGGCATCATCGGCATTTCCTATGACGGCTTCACGCCGCTGATGGCGCTGGTCAATCCGCATCCGGCGCTGAAGATCTCGGTGCCGATGAATCCCATGGTGGATGGCTGGCGCGGCGACGACTGGTTCCACAATGGCGCCTTCCGCGAACAGAATATGCCCTACATCTATGAGCAGGACGGCACGCGCGACAATTCCGCCAAATGGTGGCAGTCCGCAATATGACGATTACGATTTCTATCTGCGCGCCGTCTCGGCGGGCGAACTGGGCCGCGAACACGGCCTGGAGCAGATGGGCTTCTGGAACAAGGTGACGGCGCATCCGGCCTATGACGAATTCTGGCAGGCGCAGGCGATGGACAAGATCCTCGCCAGCCGCCCCATCACCGTGCCGGTGCTGCTGGTGGGCAGCCTGTGGGATGCCGAAGATATCTACGGCTACATGGCGGTGTGGAAAGCGCTGAAGCCCAAGGACACCAACAACATGGTGCGCATGGCGATCGGCCCCTGGTATCACGGCCAGGGCATCGATGAAGGCTCGTCGCTGGGCGCGATCAAGTTCGGCCAGGACACCTCCTCCTGGTGGCGGCACCATGTGCTGGCGCCCGTGCTGGCGCATTATCTGAAGGACGAAGCGCCGCCGCTGGATGTGCCGCCGGTCACCGTGTTCGAGACCGGCACCAATGAATGGCGCAGCTTTCCGACCTGGCCGGTGGCGGCAGCCAAGCCGACACCGCTCTATCTGAAGCCCAATGGCGCGCTTGGGCTTCGAAGCCGCGACGGGCGCGGTCCGCACGCGCCGATTATGTCTCCGATCCCGCGAAGCCCGTGCCCTATCGCGCGCGGCCCAATCACAGACCGCGGGCTACGACACTTGCGAGCAATGGGCCTGCTGGCTGACCGACGACCAGCGCGAAGCTTCGGGCCGCACCGATGTGCTCACCTTCACCACCGATGTGTTGACCAAACCGGTGACGGTGCGCGGCCAGCCGGTGGTGCATCTGAACGCCGCCACCACCGGCAGCGATGCCGATTGGGTGGTGAAGCTGATCGACGTCTATCCCGACCAGGTGCCGGCGCGATCACGCCATGGGCGGCTACCAGCTGGCCGTGGCGATGGATATTTTCCGGGGCCGTTATCGCGAAGTCCTGTCGGAGGCCAAGCCGATCACGCCCAACACGCCAAACTTGGATTATCAGTTCGAGCTTCCCACCGCCGACCATGTCTTCAAGCCCGGCCACCGCATCATGGTGCAGGTGCAGTCGGCCTGGTTCCCGCTCTATGACCGCAATCCGCAAACATTCGTGCCCAACATCTTCTTCGCCAAGCCGTCGGATTATAAAGTGGCGACACAGAGCGTGACGGTGTCGGGCCCGCAGGAGAGCTACATCAGCCTTCCGCTGGCGCCATGAAGATGCCGCCAACCTGAATTACAGCCGTCGGCGGGATGAATTTCTCCTAAGGCGAAAATACCGCACCGTTTTCCGCCTTTCTCCGAATTCCGATGGCGCGCTTTTAATCTTGGGCCCATGGAATATCCATGATGGGGACCTATCTCCGAGGCAAAGGCCGCATGCGGCCAGACTTTTCGGATGAAAGGACTTTCCCCTCATGTCGATTTCTCCTGCCCCCAACAATGCCCCCATTCGGCGCGCCTCGCTTGCCGCGCTTCTGGTCGGCGCCGCCATCGGCGTTGGCGCCACCGCCTTGGCGTTTTCCGGATCCTCTCTGGCGGCCGCCAACCCGCCGCCCCTGGGATTGAATTCCGCCGCGCCCGTCGCGCCGCAAACCGGCTTCGCGCCACTGGTGGCCAAAGTGAAGCCCGCGGTGGTGCAGATCGCCACCATTTCGCGCCCGGCAATGCGCGAGGACGACCAGGACAGCGCAGATGCAACAACAGATGCCGCAGGATCTACCCGCGCCGTACGGCGACATGCTGCGCCAATTCCGCAATCATGGCAGCAATGGCGGCGGTGCTGGCATGGAACAGCACGCGCTCGGTTCCGGTTTCATCATCGATCCCGCCGGCTATATCGTCACCAACAATCACGTGGTGGACGGCGCCCATGACGTCTCCGTCACCTTGACCGATGGCAACAAGTACAAGGCGCATGTGGTCGGACGCGATGCCAAGACCGATCTGGCGTTGCTCAAGATCGATGTCGGCCATGTCCTGCCCTATGTGGCGTTCGGCGATTCCGACAATGAGCATGAAGGCGATTGGGTGATCGCAGTGGGCAATCCCTATGGCCTTGGCGGCACCGTGACGGCCGGCATCGTTTCGGCCCATGGCCGCAACATCAATGAAGGCCCGTATGACGATTTCCTGCAGATCGACGCGCCGATCAATCCCGGCAATTCGGGCGGGCCGCTGTTCAACGAAACTGGTCAAGTGGTGGGCATCGACACCGCGATCTATTCGCCCTCGGGCGGCAGCGTGGGCATCGGCTTCGCCATTCCCTCCAACGTCGCCAGGGATATCGTGGCGCAGTTGCGCGACCATGGCAAAGTCTCGCGCGGCTGGCTGGGCGTGCAAATGCAGCCGCTCACCTCGACTCTGGCCAAGGCGGTAGGCCTGACCAACGACCAGGGCGTAGTGGTGGACTCGGTGGTGGATGGGTCGCCCGCGGCGCACGCCAATCTGCAAGCAGGGTGATGTGATCACCGCCTTCAACGGCAAGACCATCAAGAACGCCCGCGATCTCGCCATGGCGGTGGCCGACACCCCCATCGGCAGGAACGCAAGCCTCACGGTCTGGCGCAATGACCATCCGCATAGCATGGACGTAACCATCGGCGCGGAGCAGAACATTCATGTGGCGACGGCCGATCCCATTGCCGGCGAAAAGCCGGTAGGCATGGCGCTGGAGCAGCTTACTCCCGACATGCGCGACCAGCTCAACCTCAAACCCACCGCCAATGGGGTGGTGGTGGGCCAGGTAACGGAAGGCAGCCGGGCCGAGGAAAGCGGCATCCAGGCGGGCGACGTGATCGAGCGCGTCGCCGGCAAGCCGGTGAGTTCACCGGCCGAAGTTGCCGATGCGATCCATGCCGCCGAACGGCAGAAGAAGGATGCCTTGCCGCTCTTGGTGATGCGGGACGGCGTGACCTCTTATCTGGGCCTGCAACTGGCGGAAGGCTGACGACCACCTATCCCCGCGCCTCGCTCCGGCGCTGGAAAAGCAAGGGCGCCGCGCGGGTGACCGCGCCGCGCCCTTCGTGCTTATCCGGCCTGCAGCAATATAGCCCCGCAGGCGATGACGACCGCCGCGCCAAGCTGGCGCAACGTCATGCGTTCGCCCAGGAAGGCCATTGCCAACGCGGTGCCGAACAGCACGCTGGTCTCCCGGAGCGCCGCCAGCTGCGCGGTGGCGCCGAAGCGGTAGGCCAGCATCGCCGAGCCATAGGTGACGACGGAGAGCGAAGCGGCGACCAGGCCCAGCTTCCATTGCCGGCGCGCCGCCACGATAACCGCGCGCCCGCGGATGCCGGGCGCCGTCGTGATCACGCTCAAGCCATGGCCGACGAAAAACCAGAGGACATAGGTGAAGGGATCGGCCACACGCCGGACCCCGCTGGCGTCCACCAGCGTATAGGCGCCGATGGTGAGGCCGGTCGCCAGCGCGAACCCCACGCCTTTCATGGCGCCTTGAGTCGCGCGATGCGACAGGCCGATGGTGATCACCCCGCCCGACACCAGGAAGATGCCCAGCAATTGAAGCGCGGGCGGACGCTGGGAGAGGAACAGGATAGAGCCCAAGGTGACGAAAAGCGGCCCGGTGCCGCGCGCCACCGGATACACCGCCGAGAAAGCCGCATTCTCGTACGAGAGCACCAGCAGCAATTCATAGAGAGCGTGGATGAAGGAGGTTGCCGCCAGGAACCACCAGGCCCCACGGGGCAATCCGACCAGGAACAGAAACGGCGCCACCAGGACCGCGGAAAATACGCCCACCAGCAGCCTGAGCGCATATTTGTCCTCGGCGCTCTTGGTGATGACGTTGACGATGGCGTGGACGGCGGCGGACAGAAGGATGAGGAAAAGAGCGATGCTCATTCAGGCGCCCCCCGCATGCGCCTGGCAAAATACACGATCGGGAGAGAGGCGGAAGCCGAAGAAATCCGGCGGTGAGGCGGCGGATCAACGACCCGGCCGCCTCACACGCACCGGTGCCCACTAACCGTTACTGCATGCCCCCCAATGCTGGCATGTCGGCGACATAATTCTCGAAACCCATGGGAATGGCATAGTCCTCGGCGGAGGGCCGGGTAATGGCCGCCATCAGGCGTGTTTTCACTTCCGGCACGGCCAGTTGGTGAAGCTCGCCCAGCATGGACTCGCCCGCCATCACGATCACTCCGTCATAGGCGCGGTCTTGTGCGCCCTTGAGCAGCTCCGCCATCAGTTGCCAGGCGAAGGCCCGTCGTCCGGCCTCACCTTGCGCGGCCTGAAGGTCCTTCTTGATCACGCGCAGAAGGCGCGACGCCCCCGCGTCGCTGGCGCAGATGACGGCGTCATTTTCACCCGCCACCAGCACCCAAATGGAAAAATTCGACAAGGCTAGTGCCCCCGGAATTCGTGGCCGCAAACTGCCGGTTTCCGGCCCGGGATGGCATGCGGAAAATATCCGTAAGCGAAACCCCTCATGGGGCGTCAACCAGGGCGCGCTCGACCACCACCAGCAACTCGTCCGCATCCACCGGCTTGTCGAGCATCGCCACCGCGCCCGCGGCCATGATCCGGTCCTTGAGCGCTTGGGAGCCATGGGCACTGATCACGATGGTGGGGGGCGCGCCTTGGGCGGTCTTGAGCCGCTGGAGCAACTCCAGCCCCGTCATGCCGGGCATGTGGTGATCGACGATCAGGCAGCCTTCCGTGCCCGGCCTGAAATCGGCGAGAAAATCCGCTGCGGAAGGATAATCACAGACCGTGATATCGGCCGTTTCCAGCGCCGCGGCGATGGATTTGCGGACCGATTCGACATCGTCCACGACCCAGACAAGGGTGCGTTTCGCCGGCACGGCAGACCTCTAACATCTCCGCCATCAGGATGAGCGATGGGGCGTCTGCCATGGATACGTAGTTTATACGGAGGATTCAGTGCAGTTGGTCGATGGCACGCGTTAACCGTACCAGGTCGGACAGGCCGCGCGCCTTGAGCTTTTCCTGCAAGCGGGCGCGGTGGGTTTCGACCGTACGCGGAGAAATTCCCAGTTCGTGCGCAATCAGCTTGTTGGACTTGCCCAAGACCAGATGATCGAGCACCTCATGCTCGCGGCTGGTAAGGGCCGCGATCAACGCCGCCGCCGCCCTGCTCTCATTGTGCGTTTGCCGCGCCTTGCGACCTTCGGCCAGGGCGCGATGGATGCTGTTGAGCAGCACATCGTCGTCGAACGGCTTTTCCAGGAAATCGAAGGCTCCGGCCCGCATCGCCGCCACTGCCAGGGGGACGTCGCCATGGCCGCTGATCACGATCAGGGGAATGGGAGAATTGCGCCTGTTCAATTCCTGCTGCAACTCAAGCCCGGTCATCTGGGGCATCCTCAGATCCACCAGCAGGCAATCGCCGCCGCCGCTTTCCGCGAGATAGGCGGCCGCCGAGGCATAATCCCTCACCTTCAGGCCACTCGATTCCAGAAGGGCCCGAAGCGAACTGCGCACGCTCTCATGATCGTCCACCACCACGATCAGCGCGCCGTCACTCATTGTCGTTGATCCTCCTGCACGGGCAGTTGGAAACGGAACGCGGTACCGGCCGGCTGGGTTTCCTCGGCCCAGATGCGCCCGCCATGACCTTCGATGATGGATTGACAGATGGTGAGGCCTACGCCCATGCCCTTTTCCTTTGTCGTGACAAAGGGTTGGAACAACTGGCCGGCGATCTCGGGGTCGATGCCCGCGCCATTGTCGGTGACCGACACAAGCACAAAGCCCGGCTCGCCCCTGGCAGTCTGGATGGTCAGTTTCCTGTCCGCCTGATCGCGCGTGGCGTCCAGGGCATTGCGAATCAGGTTGAGCAGCACCTGTTCGACCTGGATCTTGTCCATGACGACCGGCGGCAGGGATGGATCGAGCCTGATCTCCAGGCCCGCGTTGGAATCGGACGCGGTCACGCCGCTGAGCGAGATCGCCTCCTGCACGATATTGTTGAGG
Source organism: uncultured Alphaproteobacteria bacterium (assembly GCA_963766265.1). Taxonomy (GTDB): domain Bacteria; phylum Pseudomonadota; class Alphaproteobacteria; order Micropepsales; family Micropepsaceae; genus Rhizomicrobium. The sequence goes on along the minus strand of CAVXYX010000004.1, from coordinate 82,139 downwards.
TCTTCGGCCGCGCGCGCGGTTTCGCGCTTGTCGATGAAATCGCGAAGTGAACGGATGATGCCGCCCGCCAGCTTGGTCTCGCCCACCGCCCGGTCGAGAAATTCGCCGATGCGGGTCAAATCCGGGCCCTCGAAGTCCATCAACCTTCGGGCGGCGCGGACGTAATTCACCGCCGCAGTAAGCGGCTGATTCAGTTCATGCGCCAGGGTCGAAGCCATCATGCCCATGGTGTTCCAGCGCGAGAGATGGATCAGCTCGGCCTGGAGGCTCTTGAATCGTTCTTCCGACGCCCGCTGCTCGGTGACGTCGCGCAGAACGACGGAGACGCCGCGAATCTCACCGGCGCGGTTGTAAACCAAGGAAGCCGCCACCGCAGCCAACATGGATTGGCCATCCTTCTTGAGCAGATTGGTCTCGTACTGGATGGCCTCGCTGCCCGCCATCAGGCGCGGGAAGATGTCCTCCGCTTCCTGCCTCCGCTCGGGCGGCGAGAGAACGGAGAGAGGAAGCCCCACCACCTCGCCCGCTGTATAACCGAACATCCGCTCGGCCGCCTTGTTCCAGCTGGCGATGCGCCCATCCTGGGTGCAGGCGACGATGGCGTCATTGGACAACTCGACCAGATCCGCAAGATAGTCGCGATGCGCCTCAAGCCGGCGCATATGATGCTCCCTCAGCATTTTATCGGTGACGTCGTCCACGATCTTGGAAGCGCCGATGATGGCGCCGTTGGCGTCGCGGATGGGCGAAAGCGTGAGGGACACGTCCAGCACCGCGCCGTCCTTGCGCACGCGCTGAGTCCGGTGGTAGGTCAGCGTTTCGCCCCGCGCCACCCGCTGGACCAGCAGCAACTCGCTTTCGCGGCGATTGGGCGGGAAAAGCATCGCCACCGGACGGCCCACGATTTCATCCGGCCGGTAGCCGAAGACGCGCTGCGCGGCCGCGTTCCAGGCGGTCACCGTGCCCTTGAGATCGACCCCGATAATGGCGTCATGGGAGGATTCGACTATGGAGGCGAGATAAAGCCGGTCGGCCTGCAGCCGTGAATTCTCTTCCAGCGCCCTTGCCAACTGGCGATTGGCGCCGCGGCTTTCGTCGTCGCCATGTGCCTGATCCCGGCCGCTCCGGTCGGAAGGAAGATTGGACGCAGAACTCCATCCCAAATATCCCACTGTCTGGCGTCTAGAACACCATCATGGAACCTAACCGGGTAGCGGTACGTCGAAAAACCCGTTTTGGTTGCAATAAAACTCGCCCCCCTCACTGTTCTACATTGTCGTTCCCGATGCGAAAAGCTCAATTTCCCAAGGTTCCATGGATGCGATTCGGGAACCCGCGCGCATTTGCGGGAATAGGCTTTAGGATCTCTTCACCAAAGAGATGATCGCGGCGAAACCGGAAGCCCGGGTCCCACATTGATGGAGTAGCCTCGAGGCACAGAAGCCGGCGGAGAGTCCGTGAACGTCTGGATCGTATATCGCAAGGGGCCCTTTCATCTGAAGGAACGCATCCCGAGCGAGGCTCTGTTCGAGGAAAGAAGAGCCATGCTGGAGCGGCAGGGCGCCAGCTTTGTCCGAAATCGTGCACGACTGCGAGAACAATCCCTGGTTGAGGCGCGCCTTCGAGCTCCCTCGCCCTTCCTTGTGACTTACGCGCCGCCGCGACGATCCTTGATCCGGCCACGAAAGCCGTGCAGCAGCGGCTCGGTATAGCCGTTGGGCTGCGTGGTGCCCTCGAAGATCAAGGCCCGCGCCGCCTGGAACGCCAAACTGTCCTTCTCATGGCCCGACATGGGACGATAGAGCGGATCGTCCGCATTCTGCGCGTCCACCTTGGCGGCCATGCGCTTGAGGGCAGCGTCCATTTCGGCCTCGGTGCAAACCCCATGCAGCAGCCAGTTGGCCAGCATCTGCGAGGAGATGCGCAACGTGGCGCGGTCCTCCATCAATCCCACATCGTGAATGTCAGGCACCTTGGAGCAACCCACACCCTGGTCAACCCAGCGCACCACATAGCCCAGGATGCCCTGGGTGTTGTTGTCCAACTCGTCGCGGATTTCCTTCTCGTTCCAATTGTGCTCGGCCAAAGGAATGGTCAGGAGCGCGTCCAATGACGGCGGTGTTTCTCCCGCCAATTGATGCTGGACCGCCGCCACATCCACGTCGTGATAATGGGTCGCGTGCAGGGCGGCGGCGGTGGGCGACGGAACCCAAGCTGTGTTCGCGCCTGCTTTGGGATGACCAACTTTTTGTTTCAGCATGTCGGCCATCTTGTCGGGCATTGCCCACATGCCCTTGCCGATCTGCGCCTTGCCGGAGAAGCCGCAGGCCAGGCCGATGCGCACATTGCGATCCTCATAGGCCTTGAGCCAGATGCTATTCTTCATCTCGCCTTTGCGGATCATGGCGCCCGCCTGCATCGAGGTGTGGATCTCGTCGCCGGTACGATCCAGGAAGCCGGTATTGATGAAGACAATGCGGTCTTTGACCGAAGCGATGGTGGCGGCGAGATTGGCGGAGGTGCGGCGCTCTTCGTCCATCACGCCCACCTTGATGGTGTGCCGGGCAAGACCCAAAAGGTCCTCCACCGCGTCGAACAGCCGATTGGTGAAGGCAGCCTCCTCCGAGCCATGCATCTTGGGCTTGACGATGTAGATCGAGCCGGCGCGGCTGTTGACGAAGCGTCCCCGGCGCTGGAGGTCCGCGAGGCCGATGAGGCTGGTGACGATGGCATCCAAGATGCCTTCCGGCGCCTCCTGACCGTCCGGCAGCTTGACCGCGGGCGTCGTCATCAGATGGCCGACATTGCGGATCAGCATCAGGCTGCGTCCCGGCAGCGTGACCTGCCCGCCATCTGGCGCTGTGTAGGCGCGATCGGCTTCCAGTTTGCGCGTCAGGGTGCGGCCGGATTTTTCGAAAGTGGCTTCCAGTTCGCCCCGCATCAGTCCCAGCCAATTGGCATAGGCCGCGACTTTGTCCGCGCCGTCCACCGCGGCAATGCTGTCTTCCAGGTCGGCGATGGTGGTGACGGCGGCTTCCATCAGGATGTCGGCGACACCGGCCTTGTCGCTTTTGCCGATGGGATGGTTGCGGTCGAGGCGGATTTCGATGTGCAGGCCATGATGGCGGAGCAGGATCGCGCTGGGCGCGTCGGCGCTGCCGCGATACCCAGCCAAAGCTGGCGGATTGGCCAAGGGCGGGGATAATTTTCCATCCTTGATCTGATAGCGCTCGACATCGGCATGACGGCCGGACGAAAGGGGCACGACGCGGTCCAAAAATGCCTTGGCCCAAGCAATCACCTTGCCGCCCCGCACCGGATCATAGCCGCCACCCGCCGGCGCACCTTCGATGGCGTCGGTGCCGTAAAGCGCGTCATAAAGACTGCCCCAGCGCGCATTGGCGGCATTGAGCAGGAAGCGCGCGTTGAGAATGGGCACCACCAGCTGCGGGCCCGCGATCCGCGCCAACTCGTCATCTACCTTGTCCACGCCGATCTCAAATGGCGCGGGCTCGGGGACCAGATAGCCGATGCGCTTGAGGAAATCCCGATACTCTTTGGGATCGATGGGCTTGCCGCGCCGCGCCTTGTGCCAGGCGTCAATCTCGGCCTGCAGCGTGTCGCGCTTCTTGAGCAGCGCGCGGTTCTCTGGCGCGAGCGTGGCGAAAATCCGAGCGGCGCCCTTCCAGAAGGCATCCGCGGATATGCCGGTATCCGCTAGCGCCCGGTCTTCAATGAAGCGCGCCAAAGGCTCGGCAACGGAGAGCCCCGCCCGGTCGAGATATTTTTCCATGACATCAGCCCTGTGTTTTCAGCCCGGCCGCCTCGATCCCGGCCAGGGCGCAAATTTCGTCATTGTCAGAGGTGTCGCCCGTCACACCCACCGCGCCCAGTAGCTGGCCCGTGCCATCCACCACGATCACGCCGCCGGCCGCGGGAATAACGCCTTGGTGGGCGATCGTGCCCAGCGAGGCGACAAAGCTGGGCCGTTCCGCCGCCATCTCGCCGATCTTGCGCGACGACACGCCCAGAGCCAGCGCGCCGGCGGCCTTTCCCGAAGCGATCCCGAACCGCAAGGTGGAGGCATTGTCCTGGCGCTGGAAGGCGATCACGTGACCGCCAGGATCGAGCACCACCACGCTGAGCGGCTTGAGTTTGAGGCCGGCGCCCTTGGCGAGAGCGCCCTGAATGATGTGGTTGGCCTGGTCCAAGTTGATGCGGTTCATGGCTTATATCCTGTCTTGTGATTGTTCCGGATGACATCCCGGCTGCCGGGCGCGCTTGCGCTCCAGCAGCAGCACGGCATCGCAAAAGCGGCGTCTTCTGTCCCTTGAGACCCCAATTCAATCACCGCGCCCTGCTGGGCGTCGATCTCCGGTGCGGGGCGTCCATTCGCTCAAGCCTTTGCCCGCCTCAATCAGGTTCAAGATCGTGCCGGCCCGATAAACGCTTGACATAGGCCCATCCCCCAATCGTATTTTCGCCAAAGCTGTTGGGACAAAAATATAGCGGCGGCGGCAACAGCGATCCAGCGATATTCCCCCTAAGCGTCATTTCCGAGGTGACAATGAGCAGCACGGCCTCCCCAGCGGACAGCGAGCATCAGGGCCGCTATCTCCAGCTTATCATCGGCATTCTCTGCATGGTGATGATCGCCAACCTGCAATATGGGTGGAGTTACTTCGTCGATCCGATGTCCAAGTCGCAAGGCTGGAGCAGAGCCGCGATCGGCGGCGCCTTCAGCTTTTTCGTGCTGGCGGAAACCTGGCTGGTGCCGATCGAAGGCTGGTTCGTGGACAAGTTCGGCCCCCGCATCGTCGTGACCCTGGGCGGCGTTCTGGTGGCACTGGCCTGGTCGCTGAACTCCATCGCCACTTCGATCCCCATGCTTTATGCCGGCGCGGTGATCGGCGGCGTGGGCGCGGGCGCGGTTTATGGCACCTGCGTCGGCAATGCGTTGAAATGGTTCGTTGGACGCCGCGGCATGGCCGCTGGCTTCACCGCCGCAGGCTTCGGTGCCGGCTCCGCCATCACCGTCGTGCCGATCATCTATGTGATCAGTCATTACGGCTATCAGCCGGCTTTCCTGTGGTTCGGGCTGGCTCAAGGTGTTGTCGTCGTGATCGTCTCCCAGTTCCTGCGCGCCCCATCGGCAGAGGTGAAGCCGATGGCGGTGGTCCACAATCCGCAGGCGAAGCGCAGCTATGCTCCGGGGGAGGTGCTGCAAACGCCTTTGTTCTGGCTGCTCTATGTGATGTTCGTCACGGTTGCCTCGGGCGGATTGATCGTCACGGCGCAGTTCGCCTCCATCGCCGCGGATTACGGCGTCGCCAAAGTCCCGGTCAATCTGATCGGCATTGCCGGACCTGTGTTGGTGGTGGCTGCGGTGATCGACAATGTTCTCAACGGGCTGGGCCGGCCTCTCTTCGGCTGGATCTCCGACAAGATCGGCCGGGAGGAAACCATGTTCGTCGCCTTCTTGCTGAATGGATTATCGATCTGGAGCCTGGCGCGGTATGGCCACGATCCGGTCTTGTTCGTGATCTGCGCTGCCGCGATCTATCTCACCTGGGGCGAGATCTACAGCCTGTTCCCCGCCACCTGCACCGATGCCTATGGGCCGAAATTTGCCACCACCAATGCGGGCCTGCTGTACACCGCCAAGGGCACGGCCTCGCTGGTGGTGCCTCTTACCGCTTACATCGCGGCCAAAGGCGACTGGACCACCGTTTTCTGGGTGGGGGCTATCGCCAATGCGATCGCCGGGGTGCTGGCGATCGCGGCATTGAAACCTTTGCGCGCCGCCCAGGCCCGGCGCCGTGCGGACGCGAGCCCCGCCTTCGCACCCTAGCGAAAGGCAGCTTCATTCACTCCTTGACCTGAGTTCGATCCAGGCGAATCTCGCGTGGCTGTTCCGACGGCCAATGCAACGTTAATAAAGTTACCCGTTATTAACCGTCCCGCCCCTATTGTCGTTTATTCCGTGTCGAAGGGCGCAATGGGGCAGCCACGTCTCAACCTGAAGAATATCACCGGGTTGTTGGTGGACCGGGACGCGTTCACGCGCGGCCTGATCGCCCAGATGCTGCGCGGCTTCGGCATCGAGAAGCTGATGGTCGCCTCGACCGGCCAAGAGGCCAAGGAGATGATCGCCGGCAATTGCCCCGATATCTGCTTCGTCGAGGGCGCGCTGGACGACATGGGGACGGCGGATTTCATCGGCTGGATCAGGCGCCAGGCGTCGAATGCGCTGCGCTTCATGCCGGTCATCGTGCTTTCGGGTTATACCCAGCTCAGGTTGATCGCGGAGGTGCGGGACGGCGGCGCGCATATCGTGATCCGCAAGCCGGTGTCTCCGCAGACCCTGTTCGACCGGATCAACTGGGTGGCGCGCGTCTCGCGGCCCTTCCTGGAGACACCGGCTTATGTCGGCCCGGACCGCCGCTTTCATACCACCGAGCCTCCCGATTCAAAGTGGAAGCGGGCGACAGACGTGTCGTTAGAGACCGAAGCACAAGCGAGTTAGACATGACCGCCCTTACCCATTTTCCAAAGATCAGGCTCAGCGAACTGGTCGGCCGTTTCGGCGGCGTCTCGCGCGACGAAGCCATCGCCCATGCGAAAAAAGAGCTGGAGGCGATGCGCGGCGAGAGCGATCAAGTGATCGAAAATTCCATCACGGCGCTGGAGGCGATCGTCAATGCGCCGGCCGAGCGCAATCGCTATTCCGACGCCCAGCTGAAGCAGGTCCTGGTACTTTGCGACCAGATCATCACCCTGGCGGGGACGTTCGACTATGGCGCGCTGGACCAGACCACGCGCAGCCTTTGCGACGTCGCCGATGGCCTGATGCGCACCAAGCGGACCGATATCGCATCCGTCCATGTCCATATGCGGGCGATGTGGATGGTGAACCCCAAGGCGCCGCCCCTGGGCCAGGATCAGATCGCCATGATGCTGGCGGAATTGCGCAAAATCCTGGCACACCACGGTTTCGACCAACTCTCTGCTTCGGCCGACAAAATCTCCTTTGAGGACGTCTCCGCTCCCGATTAAGGCCGGTTTGCTGCGGGCGCGAGCAGCATAGTCCGCAGATTGACGTCCGCCCTCCCCCGTGAAAACATCACGCATGGGGCCTGCGGATAGTGGGCCAATGAAGGGGGAACGATCCATGAATTTGCGCAAATCGGCGACCGTCATCGCGTTTTTGCTTGCCGGCACCGTGGCAGGCCAGTCTCAAGGGCTCAACGGCTCCGCCGAATTCCAGGCGCATCAAGCGGACCTGGAGAAGACCTATCCGCAGCTGAATGTCGTCAGCGACCAATATATGCATCTCAGCGTCCCCGGATACACGATGGGCGAGACCATGGGTGTCTCCACCAATTCCAAGGGAGATCTGTTCGTCTATTCCCGCACCAATCCTCAAGGCATTGCGCGCGGCGGCACGGCGGCCATGCTGTGGGAATTCGACCCGACCGGCAAATTCGTCAAGGAATGGGCGCCCCACAACTATGCCGCGTCATTCGCGCATGCGGTGCGCGTCGATCGCAACGACAATGTCTGGCAGGTCGATGAAGGCTCGGGGATGGTCGTCAAATACAATCCGCAAGGCCAGCAGATCTTGTGGCTGGGCCGCACGCCGGAAGCAATCGATTATCTCGAGGCAAATCTGGAAGTCCTGAAATATACCAGGCCCAACGCCAGGGCGTTGCCGGACAAGCCCGTCGGCCGCAAAGGCGAATTCGACCGTGAAACCGACATTGCCTGGGATTCGCAGGGCAACAGCTTCATCTCCGACGGTTATGGCAATTCGCGGGTGGTCAAGATTTCGCCCGATGGCCATTGGCTGAAGATGCTGGGCACCAACGGCACGGGCCAGGACCAGTTCCGGACCCCGCATACCATCGCCGTGGACGCCCAGAACAACGTCTATGTCGGCGACCGCGGGAATTTCCGCATCCAGGTCTATGACAACAATCTGAATTATGAGCGGACCATCGCCGGCATCGGCGCGCCGTGGGCGTTGTGCATCACCAACACCACGCCGCAATACATGTTCAGCGGCGACGGCAACGGCAAGCTCTACAAGATGGACATGACCGGTAAGGTGCTGGGCATGACTGTCACCGGCCAAGATCATGGCTCGGAAGATACCGGAGACCTGATCCATGCCCTGGATTGCCGGAGCCCCAACACGGTCTATATCGGCTCGGCGTCGATGTATGACGTGCAAAAGCTCACCCTCCGCTGAGCCGGGCGGCATAGTGGAGTTGGCATAACGTCCACGTCCAAAAGCGACGCGCCACAGGTGGTGATTCACCCGCCTGTGGCGCTTGCTATTGGCGTGATCGCGGGCTTCGGCCTGAATTGGCTTTATCCCCTGCCATTCGTTCCGCCGACCTTGCCGCGGGCGACCATCGGCCTCGTCCTGGTAGTGCTGGGGATCCTGGTGGCGGCCTGGGCGGTCCGGACCTTCCGCGAAGCGAATACCCATATCCTTACCAGCCAGCCGGCAAGCACAATCGTCTCCACCGGCCCTTATGGCTTCAGCCGCAATCCCATTTATGTGGGGATGTTCTCGGGGCTCATCGGGATCGCGATCGGCTTCGACACGGTCTGGCTGCTCGCCGTCGCGTTGGTGCTCTATTTCGTGATCCGTTTCGGCGTGATCGCGCGCGAGGAAATTTATCTCGAAGAAAAGTTCGGCACCCGCTATCTCGGCTACAAGGCGCGTGTGCGGCGATGGCTGTGACGGCCTAAAGTGCTGCCGCCGCTTCGGCAAGGCGGCGGAGTTGGGGAAAATCCTTCGCCTTCACCAGATCGGATGGCGCCATCCATGACCCACCCACGGCCGCGACATTGACCAGTTTGAGATAATCCGGCGCCGTGTTCGCGCTGATTCCGCCGGTGGGGCAGAATTTCATGGTCGGCAAGGGCCCGCCGATCGCCTGAAGGAATTTGACGCCTCCCAATGGCTCGGCAGGGAACAGTTTGGCCATGGCGCAGCCCCGCGCCAGAAGGCGCATGGCTTCACTGACGCTGCTGGCGCCAGGCAAAAATGGCACCTGGCAGGTCGCGGCAAAATCCAGGAGCGCGTCCGTGGTCCCGGGACTGACCAGGAAGCCCGCGCCCGCCTTGAGCGCGGCCCGTCCCAGTTCCGGCATGAGCACGGAACCCGCACCCACGATCAGATCAGGAATCTCGCGCTTGAGGGCGGCGATGGTTTCAAGGCCCGCCCCCGTCCGCAGAGTGATTTCGTGCAGACGAAGCCCGCCTTCGAACAAGGCGCGGCTTACCGCGATGCCCTCCGCCACCGAGTGCGGCGTGAGCACGGGGATCACGCGGCTTCCGGAAAAGAATTTCTCATTCTCGGCGAAGCTCACGAGACCTCCGGACGCTGCGAAAGGAAATTGGAAAGCGCGGGCGTCGCCGCTTGGGGAATGATGGCGCCGGGATATTGGATCACCGCGCCCGCCACGTGATTGCCGATGCGGCAACTTTGCTCCACGCCGGAGCCCATCAGCCACGCCGCGATGAAGCCGGCATTGAATGCGTCTCCCGCCGCGGTCGTGTCCACCACCCGCGGCACGGGCGGCGGAGTGATTTTCTTCACGCCATTACCGTCGCGAAACAACGCGCCCGACGCCCCCAATTTCACCACCGGCATTTTCACGCCCGCCTGTTGCAGGCGCGCCAACGCCGCTTCGGGCGAGACATCGCCCCAAAGCATTTCCTCATCGGCGAAGCTGGTGAGCATCAGGGTGAGGCTCGGCATCAACTCGGCGAATTGGGCAGCGGCCGCGGCCGGACTGGACCAGAGCCGGGCGCGGAAGTTGGCGTCGAAGGCGATCGCCGTGCCTTTGGCGGCGCGCTGCTTCAGATGGGCGACCAACCGCTTGCGGTCAGGCTCGGGCAATATGGCGAGGCTGATCCCGCTCAAATAGATCATGTCGAAATCGGCGGCTTCGACGCGCGCGAATTCCTTGTGCTGCAACAGAAAACGGGCGGCGGACTCCCCTCGCCAGTAGACGAAGCTGCGCTCGCCCGCTTCGTCCAACTCGATCAGATAGAGGCCGGGCAGACGCGCCGGATCGTGCAACACATATTGGGTATCGATCCCCTCCTCCTGCCAGCGCCGCACCATCGCGTCGCTCAAGGCATCGGTGCCCATCGCCGTAATGTAGCTGACGGCGAGCCGGTCTCCCGCCACCCGCGCCAGATAGAGCGCCGTGTTCAGCGTGTCGCCGCCAAAGGTCTGGCGCATCTCGCCGAACAATTTCCCGTTCAGCTCGACCAGACATTCGCCGATCACCGCGACGCGGGGTTTCCTGCCTTTTTCCGTCTTCATAAGGGGATAGTGAATAAAGCGGCCCTCCCTAGCATGGGACCGGTACCAAAGCCATCGGACCATCGGTTGACGAGGGTTTGACAAGCCGTCAGGCGCTAGGCCTCATAAGCGGGATACTGGTGGGAGGCTGTCATGAAACAGGTGACGGGCGCGCTGTTGTCGGCCGCATTGGCGCTGAGCGTGAGCGCGGCGGCATTCGGACAAGCCACCGAGGACGAAATCGCCAAGGGCGGCCAATTCCCACTTGCCGCCAAAGCCGGCCAAGACAGCCACGCCTTCGACCAGGCGCCGCCGGGCGCCGCCAATCAAGGCAAGTTCGACATGGACAAGTGGAAATATGGCCATGCCTGGGACGCGCCGCCCGGCACGAAGATCTGGAATCCCGTCAAGCTCAAGATGATGCGAGGCGAGAAAGTGGTGGGCGGCACCGTGTTCGCCGCCACCGATCCCGACACCTACTGCGCCATGGCCAATGCCGGTTACGACTTCACCTGGACCGAGCAGCAGCATGACGCGCGCGACTGGAAAGAGCTGCAGCGCATGTGGGGCGCCTGTCCCTATGCCAAGGCGGTGCCGGGCGTGCGCGTGGCTTATACCGACGAGCGCGAGGAGCAGCATGCGATGGACGCCGGCGCGCTGGTGCTGGTGGTGCCGACCGTGCGTTCCTATGAGGAAGCGATCAAGGCGCGCGATTGGGCCTATTTCCCGCCCCTGGGCAAGCGCAGTGTGGGCGGCGGCCAGGCATTCAACCTCTACGCCAATGTCCCCGGCGGCTATCGCCAGACCATCAACGACAATCTGGTGCTGATCCTGATGATCGAAACCTTGGATGGACTGAAGGACGCCGACCGCATCGCCAAGATCCCCGGTGTCACCGCGATCTTCGCCGCCAGCAGCGATCTGGGCAATTTCGCCGGCTACAAGCAAGCCGATCCCGATTATGAGCGCGAGATCAACATCGTCCACGACGCCGCGCTCAAGGCGGGCGTGCGGCTTTGCGGCCCGCTGGCCTGGCGCGACCGCCCCGATTTCACCTGCTTCCAGGGCGGTACCGAACTCGCGGCAATCGCGCGCGGCGCCAAGGACGAACTTGGCCCGCTCGCCAACACCCAGGGCAAGCCCGAAGTGGGTCCCTGGGCGGCCGGACGGTAGCGTTTACCGGACGCGAACGCCTACCAAACGCGGACCCTGGCATCCGGCGCCAGATACAGCTTCTGCCCCGGCTTGACATTGAAGGCCGCATACCAGGCCGTCGATGTTGCGCACTTCCGCGGCGCGGAATTCGCCCGGGGCATGCACATCCACCAGGACCTGCTGACGCTCGGCCTGCTCGCGCGTCTTGGTCGCCCATTCCTGGCCGAAGGCGAGGAAGAATTGCTGCTCGCCGGTCAGGCCCTGGTCCATCGGCGCGGGCTTGCCGCCCAGTGACGCCATCCAGGCGTCATGCGACGGCCGCCAGGCCCGCATTGTCGGCGATATTCTCGCCCAGGGTCTGCTCGCCATTCACCGCCAGATCGGGGAACGGCTTGTACTGGCTATATTGCGCCACCAGCGCCTTTGCCCGATTGCTGGAAATGGGCGAAGTCCGCCTTGGTCCACCAATTGTGCAGCCGGCCCTTGACGTCGAACGCCGCGCCCTGGTCGTCGAAGGTATGGCTGATCTCATGGCCGATCACCGAGCCGATGGCGCCGTAATTGAAGGCGTCGTTGGCCTTGGCGTCGAAGAAAGGCCGCTCCAGGATCGCCGCCGGGAAGTTCAGCGCGTTCTGCAACGGCAGGTTCACGGCATTGACGGTCTGCGGCGTCATCGACCATTCGTGGCGGTCCACCGGCTTGCCGATGCGGTCGACGCTGTAGTGATACTCGAACATGTCGGAGCGCGCCTGGTTGCCCACCGCGTCGCCCTTCACCACCTGCAGATCCGGAATAATCGCGCCACTTTTCGGTGTAGCCGATGCCGACATAGAGCGCGAACAGCTTTTCCTTCGCCTTGGCCTTGGTGGCGGGCGTCATCCAGGTGAGCGCGTCGATGCGCCGGCCCCAGGCGGCGATGATGTTCTTCACCATCTCCTGCGCCTTGGCCTTGGCCTCGGGCGGGAAATATTTGGCGGCGTAGAGTTTGCCCACCGCATCGCCCAGCGCGGCGTTGGTGGCATTGACGCCGCGCTTCCAGCGGTCCTGCTGCTTGCGGCGTGCCCGACAGCGCCTTGCCGTAGAAGTCGAAGCGCGCATCGACGAAGGCCTTGGGCAATTCCGGCGCGAAATGGTTGACGCAATGGAAGGCCAGCCAGGCTTTCCAGGTGTCGAGCGGCGCGCTGGCCACCAGCTTGGACAGCGCGGTAAAAGCGGAAGGCTGCCAGACGATGAAGCTGTTCGCCTGGGCCAGATCGGCGCCCTGGAAGAACTGGTCCCAGTCCAGGCCCGGCGCTTTTTTGGCGAAATCCGCCTCGCGCCCAGACATTGTTGGCCTTCACCACATCCTGGCTTTCGACGATGCTTTCCTGCGCCTTGGCGATCTGGGTTTCCAGATCGAAGATGGCGTCGGCCTTCTTGTCGCTGTCGGCGATGCCCGCGAGCTTCAAGCGCGGTGGCGACATAGTTCTTATAGGCCGCCTGCACCGCCTTCATCTTGGCGCTGGTGCCCAGATAATAATCGCGGCTGGGAATGCCCAGGCCGCCCTGCAGCAGATAGGGCGTGTAATGCTCGCTGTCGCTGAAGCCGGGCGCCACCCAGATGCCGAACAGATGTCTCGGTATTGAAATTGGTGTTGTTGAGCGGATCGACATCGGCGCGCAGCGCTTCGCCGATGGCATGCGACCAGGCCTTCTTGTCGGCGATGCGCGGCGATGGCGGTCAGCTGCGCCTGGATGGGCGTAACGCCTTTGGCGTCGATGCCTTTCTCATCCATGAAGCTGGAATAGAAATCGCCGATCTTGCGCCGCTTCCGACGCCCGGCGCGCGCGCTCTTGCCCGCATTCTCGATCAGCGCGCGGGTGCGCTTCTGGGTTTCCTGGGTCAGGATGTTGAACGAACCCCAGCTGGCCTGATCCGGCGGAATGGTGGTGCGCTTCAGCCAACTGCCATTGGCATAGGCATAGAAATCGTCGCCCGGCTTCACCGACTTGTCGATCGAGGAGAGATCGACGCTATGCGAAGTGTCGGCCATGAACCATGGATGACACGGTGACGACCAGAGCCGCGGAAAGGAAGCAGGGAAAATTTCATGGAAGAACCCCGGGGAAAGTCGCGCGCCGAAGCATATAGGAGGAACGGGCCACCGCCAGAAGATCCCATATAAGCCATTGATATATAACTTAAATTTAGACTGACCGGTTAGGCAGACAATCGGAAGGATTGGGTAATGATTGGCCGGGGCTGAACGCTAGGGGCTCTGTCCGCATGATGCCGCGCATCTGCGCCGCTCTCTTGATGATGGCATTTCTGGCGCGCCTTCGCGGCCGCGGCCCAACAATTCCAGGGCGATCTCGATCCGGCGCCGCACGACTTCTCCAACCGCGACGATGTGGTGGGTGACTGGCATCGTGTCCGCCACCCTTTCCGGAACGACTCTGACAATCACGGGAAACTTTACTGGGCTGTCTTCGCCCGCAACAGCGGCGCATCTCAAGATGGGCCTGGCGATGGGCGTTCCCGGCGCCACGATCGGTGAACTCAACGCCACGCACGCCGCAAAGGGAGAGATTTCCGGCAGCATCAAGCTCAATTCCGCTCAAATCGCGGCGCTCAAGAAAGGCGCGCTTTATATCCAGCTCGACAGCGCCAAAGGGACGAACGGCAACTCCTGGGCCTGGCTGGAAAGCGAAGAAAGGCCGAGCGCATGATACCGATGCGCCTCTTCGCGGCATCCGCCGCCGCCCTGCTTCTGGTTCTTATGCTGGGCCGAGCGCAAGGCCAGCAACAAACGTCCGGCGTCTTCGCGCCCGACCAGATCCGCGTCGGCCAAACCGAATATCTGGAAAATTGCGCGGGCTGCCACGGCAACACGCTGGCGGGCGCCAACAATTCGCCCGCTCTGGCGGGCGCAGGCTTTATGCAGAACTGGGGCAATCGCTCGACCAAGGCGCTTTACCAGTTCATTTCCACCAGCATGCCTGTCGGCAATGAAGGCAGTCTCAGTGCCGGCGCTTATGCCGACATCACTGCCTTTTTGCTCTCCGCCAACGGCGCCACGCCGGGCAGCCAGGTGCTCACCGGCAATACCGATGTGAGGATCGCCAGCGTCGCCAATGGCCAGGTGCCGGCTGATGTCCAAAAGGGCCTCCAGACCGCGCCCGCCAGAGCGGCGCCGCGCGCTCAGTCGCGCCATGGCCTGACCGTCGCGGGCACGGTGAAGAATTATGTCGACGTCACCGACGACATGCTCATCCATCCGGCGGATGGCGACTGGCTGATGTACCGGCGCAATTATCAGGGCTGGAGCTATAGCCCGCTCAAGCAGATCACGCCCGACAATGTGAAGACAGCTGCAGCTGAAATGGGCCTGGGACATGAACGAAGGCGGCGCCAGCGAGGTCACGCCCATCGTCCATGCCGGCATGATGTTCCTGTCCAACACCTCCAACACGGTGCAGGCGCTGGACGCCAAGACCGGCGAGCTGATCTGGGAGAACCGCATCGGGCCGGTGTCGACGGTCGCCTATGGCGGCACGCGCAGCCTGGCCGTCTATCACGACAAGGTCTATGTCGCGACCACCGACGCCAAGCTCCATGCGCTGGATGCCCGCACCGGCAAGATCGTGTGGGAAGCAGATCGCTGGGCACGCCCAACAAGTCGAACACCGGCGGCGTGATGGTGATCCGCGGCAAGGTGCTGGCGGGCATGATGGGCTGCGACAATTACTCGGAGAACAATTGCTATATCAGCGCCTTTGACGCCGACACCGGCAAGCGGGACTGGAGTTTTTACACCACCGCGCTGGAAGGCGAGCCGGGCGGCGACACCTGGAACGGCTTGCCCAACCTGCAGCGCGGCGGCGGCGACACCTGGATCGCGGGCACTTATGATCCCGATCTGAACACGACCTATTGGGGCGTGGCCCAGACCAAGCCCTGGATGCGCGCCAGCCGCAAGACCGGCAATGCCTCGACGCTCTATTCCACGTCCACCCTGGCGCTCGATCCCGATACCGGCAAGCTGAAATGGTATTTCCAGCATGCCCCGGGTGAATCGCTCGACCTGGATGAAGTGTTCGAGCGCGTGCTGATCGATCATGGCGACCAGAAGACGCTGATGACCATCGGCAAGCCCGGCATCCTGTGGAAGCTGGATCGCGTCACCGGCAAATTCCTGGCCGCCAAGGAGACCATGTTCCAGAATGTCTTCAGCCAAGATCGATCCCAAGACCGGCGCAGGTGACCTATCGCCAGGACATCGTCAACCAGAAGACCAACGAATGGATCTCCTCCTGTCCCGGGCCGGAAGGCGGCCATGACTGGCAGGCCACCAGCTACGACCAGCCCAACGATCTTCTGATCATTCCGCTCAGCCAGAGCTGCGTGATGATGCAGGGCCATGACGTGGACATGAAGCTGGGCGGCGGCGGCACCGCGGCGTCGCAGATTTTCTATTTCATGCCCGGCACCCACCGGAATATGGGCAAGCTGGTGGCCTATCGCACCAAGGACATGAAGGAAGCCTGGTCCTTCCAGCAGCGCTCGCCCTTCCTCACCGCGGTGCTCTCCACCGGCGGCGGCGTCGCCTTCGTCGGCGACTTCGACCGCGTCTTCAAGGCGGTGGATGTCAAGACCGGCAAGATCCTTTGGCAGACCAGGCTGGGCAACACGGTGCAGGGCTATCCCGTCTCGTTCAGCGTGGACGGCAAGCAGTATATCGCCGTGACCACGGGCTTGGGCGGCGGCAGCCCGGAACAGAAGCCCACCACGCTGCTGCCCGAAGTGCACCGCGCCACCACCGGCCAGCAGCTCTATGTGTTCGCCTTGCCGGATTAAGGCGCGTCGCTGGCCGCCAGGAAGATCGCGGCCAGATGCTCCAGTCCTGCTTGATCGTCGGCGCTGAACCGTGACGGTTTGGGGCTGTCCAGATCGAGCACCCCCAGCACTTTGCCGCCAACGATCAGCGGCACCACCAATTCGGACCGGGAGGCGGAATCGCAGGCGATGTGATCGGGAAATTCATTCACGTCGGCCACGCGTAAGCGTCTTTCGTTGCTGGCCGCCGCACCGCAGACGCCCCGGCCCATGGCGATGCGCACGCAGGCGGGTTTCCCTGGAACGGGCCCAGCACCAGCGTTTCGCCCTTGAGGAAATAAAAGCCGGCCCAGTTCAAATCCGGCAATGACGCGAAGATCAGCGCCGAAAGATTGGCCGCATTGGCGATCCAGTCCCGCTCTCCGGCCAAAAGCCTTCGGCCTGCCGGGCCAGTTCGGCATAGAATTCCCGCTGGATCGGCGGCGGCGATAGCGGCGGCTTCGAACATTCTTTCTATTTAGCAATCCTGTGGCCGCCCGGAAATGGCAGTCGGGCATGGCCGCGACGGGATCGCCAGGGCCCCCGTTCAAACCAGGTGCGGCCATCACTGAAGTCACCTTTCAAAGGATTCATGTCCATGCGTAAAGCTCTTGTTCCCTTGCTCGCCTCGCTGCTCCTGTGCGGGGCGGCGACGGGTGCCCTGGTCGCCACCAATGCACTGGCCCAACCCGCGCCGCGCAACCCCATGTTGCTGGCGCAGAACACCGAAACGCCGCCGGCCAGCGCCCAACTATGGGCCGCATGCATCGGTTCAGCCCGGCCGACATCGCCGCATTCCACAAGGCAAGGTGCGAAGACGAATATGCGCGGGCGGTGGGCCGCATGGCCTATCTGGAAGACCCGCCTCGGCCTCACTGGGTCCAGCAGCAATCTGTTCTCGGCTTGGAGGGCGGTCAAGCTCGACATCGCCAAGCGGCACGCCGATGACTGCACCCAGCGCGAGGTCGAGCCAGGACCGCAACGACTTAACCCGGTGGACCGGATGGCCCGCATGGAGGACCTGCTGAAAAAGCGCATCACCGATCTCGATGCCGAACGTCCCGCCTTTGCCGCGCTTTACAATGCGCTCTCGCCGGAACAACGAAAGCCCTCGCGCCGCATCATCATCGCGATGATGCGCCGGGGGATGTGGGGTCATCACGGGATGGGGCGCGGCATGATGGGGCCGGGCGCCAGACCGGCAACTCCGCGTCGCTCGCCGCAATAAGCGGGCGGGGACAGCCTGATCGCATGGGACTGGACGGCCGAGGCCGCCGCTGGCTAACTCTGGCAGCGGCGGCTAGCCTCCGGAACCATGAACGATATTCAGCAACGCCTTTCTGCTGGTCTATGCCGGGCTTTTTCCCATCGTCAATCCGATCGGCAGCGCGCCGCTGTTTCTGGGCCTGACCGAATTCTGCACCGCCGGGCAGCGCAACGCGCTTGGCGCTAGGGTCGCGCTGAACAGCGTCCTGCTGCTCCTGGGCTCGATGTTCATCGGCTCGCATGTGCTGGAATTTTTCGGCATCAGCCTGCCGGTGGTGCGGATCGGCGGCGGACTGATTGTCACTGCTTTCGGCTGGAAGCTGCTCAATGCCGAGACCCCGACGCTGCCGCGCACGCCGATGCCGCGGGCGTGGCTACCGTTCCGGAATCCTTTTATCCCCTGACCATGCCGCTGACGGTGGGACCTGGCTCGATCGCCGTGGCCATCAGCCTGGGCAGCCAGCGCCCCGAGGCCGCGGACCTCACGGAATTGATGCTGCTGGGTGGCGGGGTGCTGGCCGGCGTGATCGCCATCGCGCTCACCGTCTATTTTTCCTACCGCTTCGCCCAGCGCCTGGTGGCGCTGCTGGGACACCAGCGGCACCCATGTGGTCATCCGGCTGTCCGCCTTCATCCTGGTCTGCATCGGAATCCAAATTCTATGGAGCGGCTGGAGCGAACTCTCCAGCCTCCCGCGCTAGACCGATCTTGGTCGATTCTCCCCGCGCTGCGAAGCACTGGGGGGAAGATGCCTCAGGGATTGCCGCGACTTGGGGGCTAGAAATGGAACGTCACGCCCGTGGAATAGACCCAGGGCGCGTAGCCGACTTTGCCGCTGAACGGAAGCCACGCCGGGGCGACGGGATTGCCGGTGGCGTGGGTGGTGAGCCAGGCCTTCTTCACTTCCAGCGAACAAGCCCAGATTCTCTGGACCATGATGTCCGTGCCCGCCTCGATTTCCGGCGCCAGGTCGTTGGTGAGCTTGGCGTTCTGAATGCCGCGGCTGTGCGTCGAGAAGATGATCATGTAGCTCACCCCGCGCCCACATAGGGACGGAACAAGCCTTCATGGAAAGGCTGATATTGGACGGTGAGCGCCGACGGACCGAAGGTCGAACCCAGCATCTTGCCACACGGCCGTCATGCTGCCGGCGCCATAAGCGCTGACGACCGGCGGCCAACCCACGAAAGCACCGCCGAGAAGCCGGGGGTGAAGCTATAACCGCTTCCAACAGGCGCGCTGTAGATGTGATTGTAATTCAGCCGCGCCCGGCAACGGCTGCCCGCGAAGGTCGATCGAACCCGCTCATATTCACAATTCCGCCGCGCCGGCCCGGAAAAACCACGGGCTCTGGGATCGCCGAGCCGTCTTGCGCCTGCGCCGGAACAGACGAGCGCGGCCGAACCGCATAGGAAAGCGGCGGCGATAAGCGTTCTTCATAATCCCTCCGAAAAATTAAATCCCCGGTAGGGGGAGTCGCCGTGCCGACACTACGCATTGGCCGCCGTCCCCCCGGCGCCTGATAGCCTTAATGTAGGGATGGCAGCGTTAATTTCCGGTTAATCGTTATGCGACCGAGGCTTTGGGCAAATCCGGCGCGACGTTTCTTGTGGACGAAACCGGCATGGTTCACCGCATTGGACGGCGGCCGATTGCCGCTCCGGCATCAGGGGCTGGGCTTCCAAGTTCCGCCAGGGTGATGGTGCCGGCTTTCAGCGCGTCGTCCTCCGCCTGCGCCGCCTGGGCCGATGACGCCAGGCGCTGCACCGTATCGATGATGTCGCGGCTGGTGTGGTTGGCCATCACCTGAAGGCGGAAGCGGGCCCGCCCCTTGGGCACGGCGGGGAATTCGACCAGATTGGCCAGCAGACCGGCCGTGGGCAGGCGCCGGCTTACCAGGCGGGCCAGGCTTTCATGGCCCATCTTCACGCAGACGATGGGCGACGGATCGCCATAGGTCTCCAGATCGCAGCGCTCCAGGAAGGCGCGCAGCATGATGATGTTGCCCATCAGCTTGCGGCGCAGCGCGGCGCCTTCGTCCGACGCGACGATGTCGAAGCATTTGCCGACGATGGCGGCCTGGGCCGGCGACAGCGCGTTGGAGAAGGTGTTGGGCGAGCTGTAATAGCGCATATATTCCTTCACCGCGCGCGAATGGCTGGCGACGAAGCCGCCATTGGAGGCGAAGGTCTTGGAGAAGCTGCCCATCACGATGTCGACCTTGCCGACCATGTCCTGCATGCCGATATGGCCGCGGCCATGTCTCGCCCATGCAGCCTAGATCGTGCGCCACGTCCACCATCAGGGTGGCGTCGTATTCATGCGCCAATTCCTGCAGCGCCTTGATATCGGGCGTGTCGGAGTCCATCGAGAACAGGCTTTCCGTCACCACCAGGATGCCGTTCTCGGTGTCGGTGGCGCGGATGCGGGCCAGCTTTTCGCGCGCCATCTCGACGTCGTTGTGGCGGAAGAGATGGATGTTCTTGGTCGCGGCATGCGTGCCTTCCTGCAGGCAGGCATGCGACAAGAGCGTCGATCACGATGTGATCGCTGGAGCGCACCAGCCCCTTGATCACGCCATAGCCGGCAGCCCAGCCGGTGGAGAACAGGCTCACATGCTCCATGCCCAGGAATTCGCCGATCTTGCGCTCCAGCGCGAGCGAGAGCGAGGTGTTGCCGACCAAAGCGGGCGATCCGGCGCTATGCACGCCGAACTCGCGCATCGTCTCGATGGCGGTTTCGAGCACGGCAGGGTGCGAGGACAGGCTGAGATAATCCTGCGAGGCGAAATTCACGCCCTCGAACAGGTCGCCTTCGTCGGTGCGCGCCTGGCATTTGGAGTGCGGGCCCATCTCGGTCGAACGGCCGAGCGGCCAAAGTCCGGCGCTTGCCGGCGAATCTGCTGCCAGTCGAAGAAGGCTTCGACGCGCTTGAGAAGATCCGATCCGGAAATATAGCGAAAATCCCGCATGCTGCCGGACAGCGCCGGCGCCAACGGATCGACCTTCTTCATTACCCCACTCCCGCCATTCTGGCTGTTGAAGGGCATGCTACGGAGAAATTATATTAAACTGCTAAGAAGCTTGATTACCAATGTGTTTCTGGATCTTGTCGATCAGCACATTCAGCGCGATCGGCTTGGTCTCGAAATCGCAACAGCCCGCCTCGATACTCTTGAGCCGGTCCGTTTCCAGCGCATGCGCCGTTAACGCGATGATCGGAACGTGCTTAACCTCATCCTTGGTCTTGAGAATGCGGGTGGCTTCCCAACCATCCATCTCGCCCAACGCCACATCCATCAGAATGATGTCGGGATGATAGGACATCGCAGTGTCGATCCCGTGTGGACCGTCGACGGCGCATTCGACCTCGTAGCCGCGCCGCTCCAGGCGCCGCCGCAGCATGTCGCGATTCATTTCATTGTCTTCGACAATCAGCACTTTTGCCATGAATGCCTCACGCTGCGACCATGGCGCCGGACGCGGCAATGCCGGCGGGAACCGTGATCACGAAAATCCTGTAATTTTCCCGGTCGGCCTCGACCGAGATCGATTACCGCCGATGAACTGGGCGAATTTGAGACCCAGCGCCAGAGAGATGCCCACGCCGCCATATTTTGTGGCGCTGTCGTCGGACCCGTCGGAGAAGACATCGAACAGGGACACGGCGTCGATTTCATCGGTTTGAACCTTGGGATCGCGCATGCGGATGAGCACCTGGCCTTCCTCGACCGCCACTGACATATGAATCTCGCCCGGCGACCCTCGTCTGCGATGCCGAACGCTATGTGCTGAACGGCCTTGCCCAGCGCGTGCCAGTCCAGCCAAAGCTCGGTGTTCGAGCCGATGTCGTAAGTCAGGCTCCAACCGGATTGCAGCCCTTCGCATGCCTCGGATACCAGCGAGGCCATGCGGTTGGACAACGAATCCCCCCGATTGCTGGGAAATCATCTTGCCGGCTTCGATCTTGGAGAAATCCAGAATATCGTTCACCAGGCGCAGCAGATGGGTGCCCGAACCCAGGATGCGCGAGACATCCTCTTCAAACACTTCGTCGGCATCCTCGCGCGCATCATCCAGCAGAATCTGGCTATAGCCGATCACGGCGTTGAGCGGGGTCCGGAGTTCGTGGCTCATGGAGGCGATGAAGTTCGACTTCGCCAGCGTGGCTTCCTGCGCCGCGGCGGTGAGATTCATCAGATTGTCGGCATTGGCCGCCAGGCTGCCCAATTCCCGCTCGAACGTCGGCCTGCTCCTGGAAGATGTTGGCGAAATAGACCGCCATCATCACCACATAGGCCGACACGCTGACGGTAGAAATGATGCCGATCAACTGGAACTGATCCAGGTCGATCACCGGGAAGGGGAAGCCGCTCACCACCAGCCAGCCGAAGAAACCCACGCTGGCTGAAAATCTGCAACAGCAGAACGTTGCGGATCAGGCCGGTGGCGGGAAGGTAGAAGAAGGACAGAAGCGGAATGATCAACGCCCAGGAAAGGAACGGCGAGGCGATGCCGCCATAGGAATAACAGGCCCAGAGAATGCAAAAGATCAAATTCTCGATCGAGATAAAGGCGACCGTCTGGTACCGCTTCGTCCGGCGCAGGATGAAGGGATAGATCCAGAACGTCATGATCGAGGCGAAGAAGATCCAGAAGCGGTAATCCATCTGGTAATGCAGGATGAAATGCAGATAGAGCGGGATGGTGTTGCCGAGCAGCGGCCCGAACGCATGGCTCAGCATGAACATCCTGGCGCGGCGGTGCGCGTCCGGCTGGACCTGCAACCTGGGCGGAATGAAATAATCGAGGAAGGCGCTTAGGCTGAATCTAGCCTTGGCTTTATGCTCTTCCTCATGGTCACTGCTGCGACGTTTCATTTTCAGCCCGATTATCGCGATATAATCGGCCCCAGCATGCGCAGGCGAAAGCTAATTTTCGCTGAACTTCCCTAGCTTTAAAAGCTAATTTTTGCTGAATTCCGCTCGATTTAACCGAAAATTCTGATTTATTAGCCTAGATGCGCAGGACTGGTGAAGGATACTCCCATGCGCGACTTTCGTGATCCAAGCGATCGATTATTTCGCGCCCGTCGAGATGATGGGCGATCAGGTCGAATCTGATGAAGATTCGCACCTTCATCCTGCTGCATCTGATCGGCCCGGCGATGGGCCATTCCGTCATCCTCTTCCTTGGTACGCCTCTCCCACTCTGTCCTGGCAATTCTGGGTGATCGAGGCCAGCGTGGCCTCGTTCTGGCTGGTGCCGATCCTGGTCAAGGCTACCCAGTCGCTGATCTTCCCGCGACCTTCTCGGTCTGCCTGCTGGTGTTCCTCAGCCTGTTCGGCTCGTTTTTCTATGGCGGCATCTCCTCGCCGTTCATGCCCTGGTTCCTGATCGCCCTGCTCTTGGGCTTCTTCTACCTGGCCGACCATCCGGCCATGGTGATCACGGGCGTCGTGGCGCAATTGGCGGTGTTCGTCGTCGCCCGCCTCTTACGTGGGGGATTTCATCTCGCTGCTGCCCCTTTCCAGCATGACCTCGGTCAATTTGATTTCGATCATTGCGGCGATCGCCTATACCACGCTGCTGTCGATCTATTACGAGACCGTGATGCGCGACAGCGGCGCGCTGGAAACCGCCACGCGCGCGCAGCGCAGCCAAGCCGAAGCGCTGCGCGAGGCGATGCGCAAGGCCGAACTGGCCAGCCGGCAGAAATCCATCTTCCTGGCCAAAATCAGCCACGAATTGCGCACCCCCCTGAACGCGGTGATCGGCTACAGCGAGATGCTGCGCGACGAGCTTTCCAGCGAATCCGTCAACAAGCAGCGCGCACTTGACCTGGAGCGCATCAACGCGGCCGGCCGCCACCTTCTGGCGCTGGTGACCGACGTGCTCGATCTGCCCAGCATCGAAGCCAGGCGGCTGGAAGTCTCGATCAAGCAGGTAAATGTGTCCGAGCTTCTCACCGACGTCACCGCGACCGCCGGTCCGCTGATCGCCAAGAAGCATAATCGCCTTGTGGTGCAGGTGGTCAACGATCCCGGCATGATCGAGACCGATGCCCTGAAGCTTAGGCAAGCGATCCTCAATCTGCTCAGCAACGCGGCGAAATTCACCTCGCATGGCGTGATCACGCTGAAGGTGATGACCAAGGGCTATGAGGCGTCGCGGCGCCTGATCGTCGAGGTGCGCGACACCGGCATCGGCATGAGCGAGGAGAGTTTGGGCCGCATCTTCAAGGATTTCAGCCAGGCCGAGCGCGACACGACTCAGAAGTTCGGCGGCACGGGCCTTGGCCTGGTGCTGACCGAGCGGTTCTGCAACATGATCGGCGGCACCATCCATGTGGAATTGCAGTTGGGCGAAGGCTCGGTCTTCACCATCGACATTCCCTGCAGAGCCGTGGTGGCCTGAACGGATTTGCCTGAACTGAGTTGAGAGTGAGCACGGCGGCAGGCCGGACCGGCAGCCGCCTGTTCAACCGGCCTGTTTCAGCACCTGATCGGCAATCACGCGGGAAGCCGGCAGCAGCACCGACACGGTGGTGCCCTCCGCCACTTCGCTCACAATCTTCAAGGTGCCGCCATGCAGCTCCACCAGCCGCTTGGTGAGCGGCAGGCCCAGCCCCGTACCCTCGAATTTCCGCGACAGTTTGCTGTCGATCTGGCCGAAGGGCGACAGCGCCAATTCCATCTTGTCTTCCGGCGATGCCGATGCCGGTGTCCGACACGTCGATCAACACGCCGCCATCCATGCTGCGGTTGACCGACAAGATTATCTGACCGCCGGCAGGCGTGAATTTGACCGCATTGCCCAGAAGATTGAGCAGGATCTGGCGCAGCTTGACGGTATCGCCGCGGAATACCCGGCAGTCGCTCGTCGGCCTTGGCTGTGGAATTCCACTCCCGCCTTTTGCGCCTGCTCACGGATGAAACGCTGGTCTGCATCACCAGATGCGCGAGATCGATATCCTCCTCGTTCAGCTGAAGCTTGCCGGCCTCGGCCCTGGCGATATCGAGAATGTCGTTGACGATGGTGAGAAGATGCTTGCCGGCCTCGCCCATCAGGTCGGCATATTCGGAATATTTGTCGTGCAGCGGACCCCAGGCGCGGTCGCGCATCAAGGTCGAGAAGCCGATCACGGCATTCAACGGCGTGCGCAATTCGTGGCTCATATTGGCCAGGAATTCGGTCTTGGCCTGGTTGGCGACCTCGGCCTTTTCCCGCGCGACGATCAGGGCGGCCTGGCTGCGCCTGAGGTCATCGAAGGCGCGCGCCGAGCGAAGCATATAGCGCACCCGGTGCTTGAGGATAGGCCATTGCAGCGGCTTGCCGATAAAGTCCGTCGCCCCGGCGTCATAGGCCTTTTCGACCGAGGACATGTCGTCCAGGCTGGTCATCTGCAGGATCGGCACGGTCGCCGAGCCGGCATGGCGGCGCAATTGGCGGCAAAGCTCGAAGCCGTCCATCTTCGGCATGATGATGTCGGAGATGACCAGGTCGGGAACGTCGGCCCAACAGCTTCGCAGCCTTCCATGCCGTCACTTGGCCTCGACAACGCGATAGCCCTCGGCTTCCAGCTCCGCGCGCATGATGGTGCGCACGATCTCGTCGTCGTCCACGATCAGGATGGAGCCGGATTTAGCCGGGGACACGGTTCAACTCCTCCCGCTCGCCCACGATTTCACGCAAATTGCTGATCGCAGTGGATAATTCCCTCTCCAGCGTCGAAAGGAAGCCGGCCAGCGGCGCCAATTCGCCCCGGCTGGCGCGCATTTCGATTTCCGCGCAGCATTGCGATACGGATTTCGCGCCCAAGGCCGCCGAGCTCGATTTCAGGGTATGGGCGATGCGCCGGACTTCCTCGGTCTCCCCCGCGGTGTGGTTCTTGCGCAGCAGATTCAGTTGGGTGCTGCGCGGTATCGGCAAAGCGAGTCACCACGCTTTTCAGAAGAAGCCTGCCGCTCCCGCCCTGAAATACGCTGATGCTGTCGAGCACACGCGGTCCACGGACGATCGCCATGTCCGTTTCGGTGGCCGGCGCTTTCCGATTTCCTCCTGCGGAAAGGGCCTCTCCCGCGATCCAGCGGCGCAACGTGTCGCGGAGCAATGGCTCCCGGAACGGCTTGGCCAGCACATCGTCCATGCCTGCCGCGAGGCAACGTTCCCGGATATCGGCAGGCGCATGCGCGCTGAGCGCCACGATCGGCGTGTGATCCTGTTCGATTGTTTTCCCGCTGCGCGGATCTGACGGCTGGCCTCGAAGCCATCCATTTCCGCCATCTCGCAATCCATCAAGATGAGATCGAATTCGCCCTCTTGCCAAGCGCGCAAGGCAAGCAGGCCGTCGGCGCGGTCGTGACCCGGCAGCCCATCTTCAGCAAGGTGCGGGAGGCGATGTCGGCATTGAGGGGATCGTCCTCGGCCAGCAACAGGGATGCGCCGAAGAAGGCTTTTCCGTTCCTGTCCCGCATCGATGGCCTCCACCTTGACCGAAGCAACATCGATTACTCATGACCAAGGACATGTGTCCTCGGACTGCGGAATCTGTCACTCCGTCCCCGGCTTAATATGGCCCGTCAGTGCTTAATGGATTGTCATTTCGCAATCCCTTAACGGCAGTTAAGAGATTGGCGGCCCGCGAATGTTTCGCTATGGCTCATTCTCGCGATGCTCAGGATGTTTTTCGCCCGTGCCAGATGCGGCGCATCCAGCATCTGTCCGTCCATCTGCAGCGCGCCTGTATCGGGATTTGCGGCAAAAGCGCCAACCACGCGCCGGGCCCAGTCGGTTTCCGCTATGCGAAGGCGTGAAGGCCCCGTTGATGACGGCAATCTGCGCCGGATGGACCGCCAGCATGCCGGAAAATCCATCGCGGCGGCCGCGCGCGGCATAGGCCTTAAGACCTTCTTCATCATGCAGCGCCGGATAGATGGTCTCGATCGCCGCAACGCCGGCGGCATGGGCGGCGAACAGCGCCAGCGCGCGCACCATCTCGAACGGCGGCGTATAGCGGCCCTCCGCCTCGCGCGCGGTGGTGGCGCCGATCGCGGCGGAAAGGTCTTCCACGCCCCAGGACAGGCCGCACAGCCGCGTGCGTGACGCCGCCATAAGACCCCAGCGCGAAAATCGCGGCCGGCGTTTCGGTGGCGATGGGCAGGATGGGCGTGTTGCGCGTCGCCCAGCGCGGAAAGGCGCCGGTCCAATTCGGCAATGGACGCCCCGCCTTCCGCCTTGGGCAGCACGATGCCGTCCGGCTTTCGCGGGAATGACGGCGCGCGAGATCCTCGTCGGCGCGCTGCAGCCGATTGATCCGCACAAACACCGGCATGGCACGCGGTCCTGGCCAGGAATTCCGCCACGGCCTTGCGCGCTTCGGCTTTTTCTTCGACGGCGCACGGAATCTTCCAGATCCAGGATCAGCGCATCCGCGCCCGAGCCCAGCGCCTTGTCCATCCGGTCCGGCCGGTCGCCCGGCACGAAAAGAAGCGAGCGCAGCCTCATGCCCGCTTCACCAGCGCCGTGCGCAACGCCTCGCAGACCATTTCGTCGCGCTGATTGAAGGCGCGATGGCGGAAGGTGACGATTCCGGCATTGGGGCGCGATTTGGAGGCGCGCAACTCCACCACTTCGGTTTCGACCCGCAGCGTGTCGCCGATGAAGACCGGCTTGGGCATCGTCACCTTGTCATAACCGAGATTGGCGACCAAGGTGCCCAAGGTGGTGTCGCCCACCGAAACCCCCACCATCAGCGAGAGCGTGAAAAGGCCATTGACGACGATCCGGCCGAATTCGGTGGCGGCGGCATATTCGGCGTCCAGATGCAGCGGCTGGGGATTGTGGGTCAGCGTGCGTGATCAGCAGATTGTCCGTTTCGGTCACGGTGCGGCTTGATGATCATGGGCGATCCGATCGCCCACTTTCCATTGCTCGAAGCTGCGTCCCGCCATCAGGCCTTGCCTTTTCGATGCGCGCCAGCAAGCGCCCCTTCCTTCACCTGCGATCCGACCGAGACCGTCAAATCCGTCACCGTGCCGTCGAACGGCGCCACCAAACTATATTCCATTTTCATCGCTTCCAGCACCAGCAGCCGCTCGCCGCGTTTGACCTTCTTGCCTTTGGCGGCATCCACCAACACCACCGCCCCCGGCATCGGCGCCAGCACCATGCCGTCATCGCTGCCCGCCTCGCCGGCCGGCGTCGGGTGTGGGACGATGAGAAAGGCCAGGCATCGCCGTCCAGGAACAACAGCTCGTTGCCGTCGCCCTACCCGGCGGATTGTGCCGCCGGCACGGGCTGTGCGATATGGATGTTGCCGCCGATCTCCACCGCGACCCGCATGTCCGGCGCGGACCCGCGCGCGCGAAAGCCCGGTCAGAGCATGCCCAGGGATCGCTTTTGTCCTGAGGCAACAGCGCGGCCGCGGCGGCTGCAATCACGGCAAGCGGCCGGCTCGCCGGGCGGAATCAGCGCAGCGGCATGCCGCGCGATGAAGCCGGTATCGATGCCGCCGCGCAGGAAATCGGGATCGGCGGCGGCGCGCGCCAGAAAGCCGGCATTGGTCTTGACCGGCCAGACTTCGACCGTCGCGGCAGGCCGCGGCCAGCTTCGCGGCCGCTTCGGCTGCGCGTGGCGGCATGGACGATCAGCTTGGCGATCATCGGATCGTAGTAGGGCGTGACCTCGTCGCCCTGCTTCCACGCCGCTATCGACGCGGATGCCGGCCGGCAATTTCAGATGCGTGGAGCGGCCCGGTCGAAGGCAGGAAACCGGTGGCGGGATTCTCGGCATAAAGCCGCGCTTCCATCGCCCAGCCGTCGATCGTCAGCTGCTCCTGCGTTTTGGGCAGCGTCTCGCCCGACGGCCACGCGCAGCTGCCATTCGACCAGATCCTGGCCGGTGATCGCCTCGGTGACGGGATGCTCGACCTGCAGGCGGGTGTTCATCTCCATGAACCAGATGCGGTCGGCGCGAAGGCCCTGCGAGCCATCGGCGATGAATTCGACCGTGCCGGCGCCCACATAATCCACCGCCTTCGCCGCCTTCACCGCGGCGGCCGTCAGCGAAGCGCGCGTGGCCTCGTCCATGCCGGGCGCGGGCGCTTCCTCGATCACTTTCTGGTGGCGGCGCTGCATGGAGCAGTCGCGCTCGAACAGATGCACGACATTGCCGTGGCGTATCGCCGAAGATCTGCACTTCGATGTGGCGCGGGCTGAGTCGACATATTTCTCGATCAGCACCCGGTCGTCGCCGAAGGCGACGCCGGCCTCGCGCTTGCAGGATTCCAGCGCGGCATCGAAAGCCTCGGCATCATCGACCTGGCGCATGCCCTTGCCGCCGCCGCCGGCCACCGCCTTGATCAGCACCGGATAGCCGATCTTTGCCGCCTCTCCGGCTTCAAGCGTTCGGGCGATTGATCCGCGCCCAGATAGCCGGGCGTCACCGGCACGCCGGCCTCCTGCATCAATTTCCTTGGCCGCGATCCTTCAGGCCCATGGCGCGGATCGCGGCGGGCGGCGCGCCCACCCAGATCAGGCCCGCTTTCTCCACGGCTTCCGCGAATTCCGCATTCTCGGAAAGAAAGCCATAACCGGGATGGATCGCCTTCGCGCCGGTCTCCTTGCGCAGCCGCCAGGATCTTGGCGCCGTCGAGATAGCTCTCCTCGGCGCCGGCGGGCCGATGCGAACCGCCTGATCGGCCTCGCGCACGAACAGGGCATGCGCGTCCGCGTCGGAATAGACCGCGACGGTGCGCACGCCCAGCCGCCGGGCGGTGCGGATGATGCGGCGGGCGATCTCGCCCCGGTTGGCGATCAGGAGGCTTTCGAGCATCGGTCACATCCGGAACAAGCCGAAGCGCGGCCGCGTCCGGGATCGGCGCGTTCAAGCTCGCAGCAAGGCCAGGCCCAATATTCGCGGGTCTGCGCCGGATCGATGACGCCGTCATCCCACAGCCGCGCGGTGGCGTAATAGGGATTGCCCTCGTCCTCGTATTTCTGGCGGATCGGCGCCTTGAACTTCTCCGCCTCCTCCGGTGTCCACTTGTCGGCGTCGCGATGCACGGTGGCCAGCACCGATGCCGCCTGCTCGCCGCCCATCACGCTGATGCGGCTGTTGGGCCAGGTGAAAAGAAAGCGGGGCGAATAGGCGCGCCCGCACATGCCGTAATTGCCGGCGCCGAAGCTGCCGCCGATCAGCACGGTGATCTTGGGCACACTGGCGGTAGCCACCGCCGTCACCAGCTTGGCGCCGTCCTTGGCGATGCCGCCGGCCTCGTATTTGCCGCCGACCATGAAGCCCGAGACATTCTGCAGGAACAGCAGCGGCATGCGCCGCTGGCAGGCCAGCTCGATGAAATGCGCGCCCTTGAGCGCGCTTTCGCGAAAACAGCACGCCATTGTTGGCCAGGATCGCCACCGGCATGCCCCAGATATGGGCGAAGCCGCAGACCAGGCGTCGCGCCGTACAGCGGCTTGAATTCGTGGAATTCGGAGCCATCGACGATGCGGGCGATCACTTCGCGCACGTCATAGGGCGCGCGCACGTCGCGCGGGATGATGCCGTAAAGCTCCTGCGCGTCGAATTTGGGCGGGCGCGGCGGCTGCAGCGCGATGTCGGCTTTGCGCGCAGCGATCGAGCGTGCCCACGATCTGGCGCAGCAGCAGCAGCGCGTGCTCGTCATTGTCGGCGACATGGTCGACCACGCCCGACTTGCGGCCATGGGTGTCGGCGCCGCCCAGTTCCTCCGCCGAGATCACTTCGCCGGTCGCCGCCTTCACCAGCGGCGGGCCGGCCAGGAAGATGGTGCCCTGCCCTTCGCACGATGATCGCTTTCGTCCGACATCGCCGGCACATAGGCGCCGCCGGCGGTGCAGCTTCCCATCACGCAGGCGATCTGGGCGATGCCCGTCCGCCGACATCTGCGCCTGGTTGAAGAAGATGCGGCCGAAATGATCGCGGTCGGGAAAGACCTCGGCCTGATGGGGCAGGTTGGCGCCGCCGCTGTCCACCAGATAGAGGCAGGGCAGCGGTTCTGCTGGGCGATCTCCTGCGCGCGCAGATGCTTCTTCACCGTCAGCGGAAAATAGGCGCCGCCTTTCACCGTGGCGTCATTGGCGACGATCATCACCTCGCGGCCCATCACCCGGCCGATGCCGGTGATCAGGCCCGCGCCCGGGCGCCTCGTCGTCGTAAAGCCCGTTGGCCGCCAGCGGCGCCGATTTCCAGGAACGGCGAGCCGGGATCGAGCAGGCGGTTGATGCGTTCGCGCGGCAACAGCTTGCCGCGCGCCGTATGCCGTCTGCGCGCGCTTTGCGATCCGCCCAGCGCCGCCGCCGCGATCTTGGCGCGCAGCGCTTCAACCAGGGCGCGGTTGTGCTGCGTCATTCGCGCGGAACGTCTCGCTGTTGGTGTCGAGCAGGGAGGAGAGCTGCGGTCATGTGCCGATCAGCTCCCGGCCGATCAGGAAGCGGCGGATCTCGTTGGTGCCGGCGCCGATGTCATAGAGCTTGGCGTCGCGCAGGAAGCGCTCGACCGGCCAGTCCTTGGTGTAGCCCGCGCCGCCCAGCGCCTGGATCGCTTCCAGCGACATCTTCACGGCATTCTCCGACGCCAGCAGGATCGCGCCCGCCGCGTCGAAGCGGGTGGTGCTGCCCGCGTCGCAGGCCCGCGCCACGGCATAGACATAGGCGCGCGCGGAATTCAGCGCCACATACATGTCGGCGATCTTGCCCTGCATCAGCTGGAAGCGAGCCGATGGGCTGGCCGAACTGCCTGCGCTCGCGCACATAGGGCAGCACCACGTCCAGGCAGGCCTGCATGATGCCCAGCGGCCCGCCGGCCAGCACCGCGCGCTCATAATCCAGGCCGGTCATCAGCACCCCGACGCCTGGCCTTCGGCGCCCATCACCTTCTCCGCCGGGACTTCGCAGTCCTGGAACACCAGTTCGGCGGTGTCGCTGCCGCGCATGCCCATCTTGTCGAGCTTTTGCGAGACCGAAAAGCCCTTCATGCCCTGCTCGATCAGGAAGGCGGTGATGCCCTTGGGTCCGGCATTCGGGATCGGTCTTGGCATAGACCACCAGCACATCGGCTTCCGGCGCGTTGGTGATCCAGAATTTGGTGCCGTTCAGCACGTAGCGTATCGCCGCGCTTCTCGGCCTTCAGCCGCATCGACACCACGTCGGAGCCCGAGCCCGCCTCCGACATGGCCAGCGAGCCGACATGCTCGCCGGAAATCAGCTTGGGCAGATAGCGGCGCTTCTGCTCCGGGCTGGCCCAGCGGCGGATCTGGTTGACGCAGAGATTGGAATGGGCGCCATAGCTCAGGCCCACCGAGGCCGAGGCGCGGGAGATCTCCTCCATCGCCACCACATGCTCCAGATAGCCCAGGCCCAAGCCCGCCGAACTCCTCCTCCACGGTGATGCCGTGCAGGCCCAGCGCGCCCATCTCCGGCCAGAGCTGGCGGGGAAATTTGTTGGTGGCGTCGATCTCGGCGGCGAACGGCGCGATCTGCTCGGCGGCGAAGCGGCGCACGGTCTCGCGCAGCATGTCGGCGGTCTCGCCCAGGCCGAAATCCAGTTGCGCGCTCACTCGACCTCCTTGGGACGGGCCGGGGTTTTCCGCTCTGGTCCACGGCGACAAAGGTGAAACTGGCTTCGGTCACCTTCGTGGTCGTTCGCGGTCGCGTCGCGTTGCCAGGCTTCGACCGCGATCTTCATCGAGGTTCGGCCCACCGATGTCACTTTGGCATAAACCGAGACCTCGTCGCCCATATGGACGGGATGATGGAAGGCCACCGCGTCCATCGCCACCGTCACGGCGCGTCCACGCGCTCTCGCGGCAGGCGACGTTGCTGGCGGCCAGATCCATCATGTTCATCAGCCAGCCGCCGAACACATCGCCATAGATAATTGGCGTCCGCCGGCATGGCGATGATCCGGATCGCGGGTTGTTCCTGGGGCGGGCTGGAATCCGTCATGGATCTCAGTCGAGGAAAATCAGGGCGGGATGCTCCATCAGGCGCTTGAGGCGCTGGATGAAGCTGGCGGCATCATGCCGTCCACGATGCGATGGTCGAACGAGGATGACACATTCATGATCTTGCGGCGCGCGAGAAACGCGCCTTCGACCACGGGCCGCTCGACAATCTTGTTGGGACCGATGATGGCCACTTCCGGGATGATTGATGATGGGGGTGGCGGCGATGCCGCCCAGTGGCCCGAGGCTGGTCAGGGTGATGGTCGAGCCAGACAAGCTCCTCCCGGCGGGCGCTGCCGTCGCGGGCGGCCTGGCTGACCCGCAGCAATCTCGCGCGCGCAGTCCCAAAGGTCGCGGGTCTCGGCATGGCGCGACCACCGGCACCATCAGGCCGTTCGGCGTCTGGGTGGCGATGCCGATATGGACGGCGGCATAGCGCTTCAGCACGCCATCGGTGTCATTGTAATGGGCATTGATGTTGGGAAAGTCCGGGATCAACCTCACCATCGCGCGCATGAAGAAAGGCGAGCATAGTCAGCTTGGGCTGGTTGTCCCTGCGATTGGCGTTGAGGTCGGCGCGCAACATCTTCCAGCTCGGTGACATCCAATTCCTCGACATAGCTGAAATGAGGTATCTGCCGCTTGGACTGGCTCATGCGGTCGGCGATCTTCCGGCGCACACCGATCACCTTGATCTCTTCGATCTCATCTCTTGGCGGCGCAGTTTTGAGCCGGCGCGATGGCGCTCCAGATCTTCGGGCAGAATGCGGCCGCGCTGGACCGCTGCCCTTCACCTCTTCCAGCTTGATGCCCCATTCCATCGCGCGACGGCGCGTGGCGGGCGATGCGGTGGGTCGGGATTGTCATTGTGCGCCACGATCGGCTTCGCCGCTGCGGCCTCTTCGCCGGCGCGGGCATTCTGGACTACATCCTGTTGGGCTTCAGCCTGTTCGGTTTCGCCGGCTGGGTGCGCCGTGCCGCCCGCCACGTCCAATTCCACCAGCACCGATCCCACCGGCGCCTTGCGCCCACTTCGCCATGGAGCGCCGTCACCGTGCCTTCGACCGGCGACGACATGTCCACCGTGGCCTTGTCGGTCACCACATCGAGCAGAGGCTGATCTTCCTTGATGTGATCGCCCACCTTCACATGCCAGGCCACGATCTCGGCCTCGGCCACGCCTTCGCCGATATCGGGCAGACGAAACAGATACTGGCCCATCCTCAATCCTCCATGCTCTGTTTAAGCGCCTTGATCACGCGGGCGGGCCCGGGAAAGTAATCCCATTCGAAGGCGTGGGGATAGGGCGTGTCCCAGCCAGTCACCCGGACGATGGGCGATTTGAGATTCCAGAAGCAGCGTTCCTGCACCAGAGCGGAGAGTTCGGCGCCGAAGCCGGCAAAGCGCGAAGCTTCATGCACGATCACGCAGCGGCCGGTCTTTTTCACCGACTGTGTGATCGCCTCGATGTCCAGCGGCACGATGGAGCGCAGATCGATCAACTCGCCATCGATGCCGGATTCCTCGATCGCCGCATTGGCGACATGCACCATGGTGCCATAGGCCAGCACCGTGACGTCGTTGCCTTCGCGCAAGGTCGTGGGCTTTGCCCAAGGGGACCCGGTAATGGCCTGCCGGCACCTCGGCCAAGGGATGCCCGGCCCAGGCTTCACCTGCGCCTCGTGATGGCCGTCGAACGGACCCTGATAGATGCGCTTGGGCTCCAGGAAAATCACCGGATCGTTGCTTTCGATGCTGGAGATCAAGAGGCCCTTGGCGTCGTAAGGATTGGACGGGATCACCGTGCACAGGCCCGTGACATGGGCGAACAGGGCCTCGGGGCTTTGGCTGTGGGTCTGGCCGCCGAAGATGCCGCCGCCGTAAGGCGCGCGCACCGTGATGGGTGCCCAGAATTCGCCATTGGAGCGATAGCGCAGCCGCGCCGCTTCCGAGACCAGTTGATCGAAGGCAGGAAGAATGTAATCGGCGAACTGGATTTCCGCGACCGGGCGCAAGCCATAGGCGCCCATGCCGATGGCGGCGGCGATGATGCCGCCTTCCGAGATCGGCGTGTCGAAGCAGCGCTTCAATCCGTGCTTTTTCTGCAGGCCGTCGGTGACGCGAAAGACGCCGCCGAAATAACCCACATCCTCGCCGAACACGAGAACGTCGGGATTTTCGCCCAGCATCACGTCGAGCGCGGAATTCAGGGCCTGGATCATGCTCATGCTGGGCATGGTCAGAGCCCCAGCTCACGCTTCTGTTCGGTGACGCGCCAATCGGGGCGCTCGAACACGCCTTCGAACATCTCGCTCACGGGCGGCTTGGACTGGCCAAGCGTTCCCACCGCCTCGCCCTCCTTCACCACGCTGCGGATTTCTTCCGCCAAGCTCGGCTTCGAACTGGACATGGCGTTTCTCGTCCCATTCACCTAAACCGATCAAATATTGCTTCAGGCGATCGATAGGATCGCCCAGCGGCCATGGCCTTTGCTTCCTCGGCGGGACGATAGCGGGTGGGATCGTCGCTGGTGGAATGGCCGGCGACGCGATAGGTGAAGAATTCGATCAGGGTGGCGCCCAGATTGGCTTTGGCCCGCGCTTTGGCCCATTCCGTCACCGCCCACACCGCCAGGAAGTCATTGCCGTCCACACGCAGGCCCGGCAGGCCATAGCCGATGGCCTTGGACGGCGAACGTCGTTTCCTCCGCCGCCGGCGATCCCCGAATAGGACGAGATCGCCCATTGATTGTTGGTGATGCAGAAGATCGACCGGCGCGTGATAGACGCAGGCAAAGGTGAGCGCCTCGTGGAAATCGCCTTCGGCGGTCGAGCCTTCGCCGATATAGCCCAGCGCCAGACTGTCATCGCCCTTGTAGGCGCTGGCCATCGCCCAGCCCACCGCATGGCCGAAGCGGCTGCCGAGATTGCCGGAGAGCGAATAGAAGCCGTAATCGCGCGCCGAATAGAGAATGGGGAGCTGGCGGCCCTGCAGCGGATCCTTCTCGTTGGAGAAGATCTGGTTGACCAGGTCGATCAGGGGATAATTCCCGGCCATCAGCCAGGCCAGCACGCGATAGGTGGCGAAAGCACATGTCGCGCGGGCCCATCGCCATGGATTGGGCGGCGCTGATCGCCTCCTCGCCGGTCGATTTCATGAAGAAGCTGGTCTTGCCCTGGCGGTGGGAGCGGAACATCCGCTCCTCGAACAGCCGGGTGAGCAGCATGGCGCGCAGGCCCTGGCGCAGCCTCTCCGGCTCCAGGGCGGGCGCCCAGGGGCCCACGGCCCGTCCCTGCTCGTCCAGCACGCGGATCAGGCCATAGGCCATCTCCCGAAGCTTTGCGGCGCGGGTGTCGGGGCTGGGGCGGGGCGCGGCGCCGGCCGCGGGAATGGCCAGGTGGCTGAAATCCGGCGTCTCGCCCGGGCCGCGCCGATGGTTGCGGGAATATGAAGGTCGAAAGGACACACGGCAGGTTCGAGCCCGTTTTGTCTCTAAACGAACGTCAGGTCCCAGGGTGTCACATTTGCCGGGAACAAAAATTGCTATTTTTGCTATACACTTGCGGTTACTTAGTAATATTATACTACTGAAAGTACGATATATTAGGATGATATTACGTGGATGAGGTCGATTTAAAAATCCTCCGCGCGCTGCAGGATTCGCCTGGCCTGCCCATGGTGGAGTTGGCCCAGCGGGTCGGCCTTTCCCACACGCCCTGCTGGCGGCGGGTGAAGCAGCTGGAGGAAAGCGGCGCCATCCGCGAGCGCGCCGTGATCCTGGATCCGCATGTGATGGGGCTTGCCGTCACGGTGCTGGCCAATATCCGGCTCAAGGCGCATGACGAGGATACGCTGGTCGCCTTCGAGCAGGCGGCGCGCGACCGGCCCGAGATCGTGGAATGTTTCACCATGGGCGGAGAAAGCGACTATGCGGTGCGCATCGTGGTGGGCAGCATCGACGCCTATGAGCATCTCTTGAAGAAGGTGCTGCTGCATTTTCCCGGCGTGGCCTCGGTCAATTCCCACTTCGCCTTGAAATGCGTGAAGAACACCACGCGCCTGCTGGCCCATCCCTGAGGGATTAACTCGCGCGCGATTTCATGCTGCTCAACGAAACCCAGCAGACGATCCAGGATACGGTGCGGGCCTTCGCCCAGGAGCGCATCCGCCCTCAGGCGCGCGCCTTCGAAGCCGCCAAGGGCTATCCGTCCGCGCTTGTTCAAGGAATTGGCGGCGCTGGGACTGATGGGCATGATGGTGCCCGAGGAACTGGGCGGCGCGGGCGCCGACATGGTTTCTTATGCTGTAGCCCTGATCGAGTTGGCGGCCGCCGATGGCGCGCTCTCCACCATCGTCAGCGTGCAGAACAGTCTTGGTCGCGCCGGATTGGTACGCTATGGCAGCAAGGCGCAGATCGAGAAATTTCTGCCGGCACTGCTGGACGGCAAGCTGCATCGGCGCGTTCGGTTTGACCGAAGCGGATGCCGGCTCGGACGCATCCGCCATCCGCTCGCGCGCGACCAAAGAGAAGGCAATGGCTATCGCCTCAATGGCGCCAAGCAATTCATCACTTCGGGAAAGATCGCCGGCCTGGCGGTGATTTTCGCCGTCACCGATCCAGCCGCGGCCAAGCGCGGCATCAGCGCCTTCCTGGTCCCCACCGACCGGCCCGGCTATCAGGTTGAAAAGGTGGAAGATAAACTGGGCCAGGAAGCGTCGGACACCTGCGCGCTTGCGCTTCGACAACCTGTTCCTGGAAGACGAACTTCGCCTGGGCGAGCATGGCCAGGGTTATGCCATCGCACTGGCCAATCTGGAAGTCGGGCGCATCGGCATCGCCGCGCAAAGCATCGGGATGGCGCGGGGCGCGCTGGACGCCGCCATCCGCTATGCCCGCGAGCGCAAAAGCTTCGGCAAACTGATCATCCAGCATCAGGCGGTGGGTTTTCGCCTGGCCGATCTGGCGGCGCGGCTGGAAGCGGCACGAGCAGCTGGTTCTGCACGCCGCTGCGCTCAAGGATGCCCGGCTCCCCTGCCTCACCCAAGCCTCGATGGCCAAGCTGGTGGCGTCCGAAACCGCCGAGCTGGTCTGCTCCGGCGCGATCCAGACTTTGGGCGGTTATGGCTATCTGGAGGAATTCGGGCTGGCCAAAATCTATCGCGATGTGCGGGTTTGCCAGATTTATGAAGGAACGTCCGACATCCAGCGCCTGGTGATCGCGCGCGCCTTGGAAGAGGGCCGCGCATGACATCCGATCCAATTGTCATCACCGGTTATGCCAGAACGCCCATCGGCGGCCTGCAAGGTGTGTTCGCCGATTTGAAAGCCTCCGAACTGGGCGCGGCCGCGGTGAAGGAAGCGGTAAAGCGCGCCGGCGCGCCCACCATCGACCAGATCGCGATGGGCTGCGTTCTCGCCGCCGGCCAAGGCCAGGCGCCGGCCCGCCAGGCAGGCCTGGGCGCGGGTCTAGGCGAGAATGTGCCGGCCATGACCCTGAACAAGATGTGCGGTTCGGGCATGCAGGCGGCAATCCTGGCGCATGACATGATTGCCGCCGGCAGCGCCGAGTGCGTGGTGGCGGGCGGCATGGAGAGCATGACCAACGCGCCCTATCTTCTGGCCAAGCATCGCAAGGGCGCGCGCTTCGGCCATGACAGCGTCAAGGATTCGATGCTGCTGGATGGGCTGGAAGACGCCTACGAGGCCGGCAAGCCGATGGGCGCCTTCGCCGAAGAGACGGCGCGCGCCTATCAGATCGGCCGCGGCGTCCAGGACGAATACGCCCTGCGCTCGCTGGAGCGCGCCACGTGCCGCGCAGCCGAGTGGCGCATTCGAACGCGAGATCGTGCCGGTCCTGGCCGGCAAGGAGACCATCCGGCAGGACGAACAGCCCGGCCGGGCCAAGCCGGAGAAAATTCCCACCCTCAAGCCGGCCTTCGCGCCCGACGGCACCATCACGGCCGCCAGCTCCGCCTCCATTTCCGACGGCGCGGCGGCGCTGGTGCTGACGCGCGCAGTCCTTGGCCAAGAAGAACGGTACAGCGCCGATTGCGCGGATCGTCGGTCATGCCACACATGCCCAAGCGCCATCCTTGTTCACCACCGCGCCGGTGTTCGCCATGCGCAAGCTTCTGGACCGTATCGGCTGGCGCGCGGGCGATGTGGACCTGTTCGAAATCAACGAGGCCTTCGCGGTGGTGGCGCTGATCGCGATGCGCGAGCTCGACATTGACGCGGCACGCATCAACGTCAATGGCGGAGCCTGCGCGCTGGGTCATCCCATCGGCGCATCGGGCGCGCGCATCCTTGCCACTTGATCGCGGCGCTCAAGGCGCGTGGCCTCAAGCGCGGCGTCGCCAGCCTTTGCATCGGCGGCGGCGAAGCCACGGCCATGGCGGTGGAAATCCCGCGATAAAATGTCCTGCCGGGGTCGAATTTCGCGCAGGGCGCCGACATCGCCGGAGCTTATTTGCCTTCCTCGCGTTTGACAAACTTCTGAACGAGGGGCTGATGGTCGCTCTGCTGCTTCCCGATCTGCCGCTTCCGGATCTGCCGCCGGAACTGTCCGAATTGCGCAATCTGGCGCTCGACCTGCGCTGGAGTCACGAAGCCGACGCGCTTTGGGACCAGGTGGATGGCGAGCTTTGGCGCCGTACGCGCAATCCCTGGATCGTCCTGCAGACCGCATCCGTGCAGCGCCTGAGACATCACTAACGTCAGCGGCGAACCAGTCGGATTATCTTACGGAACAGCCCGGCCAAATCAGGACGCGCAACGTTTGCAGGATAATCAGGAAATCGAAGAAGAAATTGGACTTCTTCACGTAGTAAAGGTCATAGCTGAGCTTGGATCGTGCGTCATCCAGCGAAGCACCATAAGGGTAGTTGATCTGCGCCCAGCCTGTCAGACCCGCTGGCACAGCATGCCGCTCGCGATAGAGTGGCAGCGCATCTGCGAGCTTGTCGATAAATTCTGGGCGTTCCGGCCTTGGCCCCACCAACGACATGTCGCCTGTGAGTACGTTGATCAGTTGCGGCAGCTCATCAATTCGGGTGCGGCGTAGGAACCGACCTATTCGAGTGACACGTGCGTCGCCCACCGCGGCCCAGACCGGGCCTGATGCTTCGGAATCTTTGCGCATGGTGCGAAGCTTTAAGATCTGAAACGTCCGACCGCCTTGGGTTACCCTTGGCTGGCGATAGAACATCGTGCCTCTGTCTTCGAGCCAAACGGCTGCCATCGCTCCTAAAAGAACAGGAAAAGAGAAGAACAAGATTAGGACGCTCGCGAAAATGTCGCTGACACGCTTAATCGCGCGGCCGGGGAGCCCCATCGAAAACCCGTCAGAATACAATACCCAGTCCACATCCAACCTTTTGATGTCGATACGGCCGGCTTCCTTTTCCAGGAATCCCATGTATTGCCATACTGGGTAGCCCGCAGTGCGGCAGCTAATAAGAGACTCCAAACTCATGCCTCTGCGTTCATCAGGCGCAACTACAATCTCGTCCGCATAAATGCGACGCGCAATGTAAAGGATATCAGCCGACGTCGTCACAATGTGATTGCCGGGGTCATCTCGAAGCCGAGGGTCGAGCAAGCCGAACCTCTCTTGGTGCACGAACGTGACATCGTATTGCAGATGCTTGCCTTGGCTCTTCAATACCCACAGAAGATCGAAGGCGCGTCGGCCGGCACCTATCACCAACAGGCGTGGCCGCAACAGGCGGCTGCGCCGGAACAACAAAAATATGAATCGGGCGATCCAGGCTGCGCTGCAGCTGCAAAACAGCGCGACCGCCACAACTTGCGCTGGAGGCGTCATATTCATAAACGCGAAGCAGATTGTCGATCCTGCCAGGCCGAAAGTAACAGCCAAGGGCACCCGCATGTTCGCCCTGGCGGTATCAGCGAGGCTGTTGCGGCGATAAAACCCTAAGGCGTAGAAAAAAAGCAGATTAACGAGAACAAAGCCCGCTATCTGAAAGCCGCTCGCACGAAAGTGAAGAAAATGCAGCGCGCCCGGAAAAAAGAGACCGGCAACCAGCGCATCGAGTAGCAACAGTACTGTAGCAGCTGTCATACTCAATCCCGCGCCACCTTGCCGGCCGACAACGTCCGTGCAGGCCGAAGAACAACTTCGCGACTTTACAATTCCACAGGTAAAATGAGCGTTAACCCGCTAGTTATCAAAATGAGTTACCTGGTCCTGTACACCGCAATCGTGCTGCAAAGTTTTTGCCATCGTGGCTTTACCTGTTCTGCCTCAACCCTCTAGAGAGAACGGGCTTCAAACCAGGGTCGTGGCACTCCCATTACGAATTAGTCGCGCGTGGGACGCCGCTACCTTGGCTGTGAGCTTGCCTCAGCGAATGTTATTTGG
Organism: uncultured Alphaproteobacteria bacterium; assembly: GCA_963766265.1. Taxonomy (GTDB): domain Bacteria; phylum Pseudomonadota; class Alphaproteobacteria; order Micropepsales; family Micropepsaceae; genus Rhizomicrobium. The sequence goes on along the minus strand of CAVXYX010000004.1, from coordinate 41,170 downwards.
GATTTGGAATGCATACTTATGAGATTCCGGCATATACTGGCTGAACTCGATTCTCAACGTAGGGAGCTTCGGGAATGTTTATCGGCAGTGAACTAGCCTATGTCGTGCCCTTTCCAGTTCCGTGCAGCAAATGCGAAAATGAGAATTTCGAGTTTGCCGCAAAGCTTGTTGATCTCGAGGAAATGACATGTCCGTCGTGTGGCGCGGTTTTGGACCTCAATACGAAAGAGTGGCAAGGTTTCCGTAAGAGACTTAAAAGGCTTTGCGTGGGCAAAGTTGCTCCGGTGGCACGGATGAAATATTCCAGCTAACCGCCTAACTTAGGCGCAAGATTTCTGGCAGCGACATCAAAGGAGCAATCGGGTTTCCCGAGGCGCGCATCCCTGAATGCTTGGGGTGGGAACGGATATGGGCCTAACTCACTCCCCCGCCATAATGCACTCTAAGTTTTTAGCAATCAGCGCTTGGCAGAGGCTGGGCGCGTCACCCGGGCCTGTCGGCTTGGTCCGCAGGCGATAAAAACGCCCCTTCCCCGGCAAATCAGCAACAACAATGTCTGGATGAAGCCCCTTCAGTATATCACCAGCCCGAAGCACGGCGCGGTTCCAACCCGCCATTGCCGCGGCTTCGCTTCGCCAGGCACCGAGTTGGAGTTGCGAGCCGCCGGTAGACTGATCATGCTCCTTCGGAAACGACGAAACGGATTTGGTGTCCCGGCCAACGCTCAGCCCCTCAGAGCCAGACCGCGTTTGGTGTAGCAAAACGCCACCATCATTAATGCCGCTAACTGACCCTTCCTGATGTGCGCGGCTTGGCAATGTGGGGCCAACCACACGCATGTCGGCACTAACGGTGATGTTATCCGCGCCGTCGCTGCGTACAACCGACTCATCGCTCCCGGCCGCGTCGGTAACCCACCCGCCGCCCAAGGCCTTGTAGAGAGAAATCAAATCGATGGCGAAAACCTCGCGGGCTTGCACCAGCTGATCCCGCACTAATAGCTCGTTTGTTTCAGCTACCAATACGTTCACGTAGGGTACCGCTCCCACACGGAATTGCTGAACGGCAATTGCTTTAGAGGCCTCTGCTGTAGCGTCAGCACGCTCAATTGCGACAAGCCGTCGTTGCTCTGTTGTGTACCGCGAAAGTGCGTCTTCCACATTCTGTAGAGCAGTCAACACGGCCTTCCGATAAGCATAATATGCCTGCTTTTCTTCTTCTTCCTTCGCCTGCATATTGGCTTGGGTTTGGCCCCAGTGAAAAACGGGCCAGGTTATTGAGCCAATTCCTAGTTCCGCCAAATTGGGCCCACCTAGGCTGCTTCCTGTTAAAGCAACTGCGCCAATCAGATCAAATTTGGGATAGAATTCGGAAAGAGCAACTCCTACGCTTGCCGTAGCGGCACCAAGGTCGCGCTCCGCCGCGCGGACGTCCGGCCGCCGCCGTAACAGATCAGAGGGCAGGCCCACAGGCAGGGAGGAAGGAACGCTTGGAATTGCGCGAGCTTCCTCAAGTTCCGGTATCATCGCAGCCGGTTGTTGGGCGAGCAAAACCGCGAGGGCATGTTCAAGCGCGCGGACATTTCCTTCCAATTCCGGAATTTGCGCAACGGTCGAATCCACTAGCGAACTTTGTTGGTTTACCTCGAGTTGGGTGACAAATCCTGCTTCTGCTCGGGCCTTCATTGCTCCGAGTAAGCCCTGCTGTGCCTCTTGCTCTGCTCGTAAGATGGCAATGTGCCCCTGTGTGGCACGCAATGTGATGTAATTCGTCGCGATTTCTGCCGTTAGGGCCACTTCCCCGTCGCGCATTCGCCAGACTGCAGCTGCGGTGGTCGCCTGCGCGCCCTCGATGCTGTGACGAACGCCACCGAAGACGTCAACTTCCCATGACGCGTCAAAACCTGCGGCAAAGACCCCGGAACGTAGCGGACCGGCAGCAGTCGTCGACAGAAGTTTTGCATCGGAATGTGCGCCTGCTCCAAATCCCCCGGCATCGATTTGAGGCAGACCTGCTGCGCCAGCAATAATCTCTTGCTGGCGGGCCTCACGAACCCGAGAAGCGGCGGCAAGAATGTCGAGGTTGGACTGCAGCCCACGCGTGATCAGCTTCCGTAATTCGACATCTCCAAATTGGAACCACCACCGCGACAGGTCAGCCTCGTCTGGTACCGGCGCACTGAATGGAGACTGGTCCTGCGTGGCCGGCAGGCCGGCATAAGAAGGTGGGGTCGCTATGTCATGGGGATGCAGGCCAGGTTTCACCGCGCAGCCGGCGAGGAGTGCCGCGATGATAGGCACCGACCTCCTCACTGGACAACCCCCGTTCCAAACTTCTTCGGGCGCCGTAAGAAGAAAATGGCGGGAGACACAGCGACGATTATCCAAACAAAACTATGGAAGACATCGATGTAAGACAACATGTAAGCCTGCTGCTGCAGCGAATGATAAAGCGTGGCGATCGCCATCTTAGCTGCCGCAGATTGTGGCAAACCTGCATTCGCCAACCCCGTTGTCAAATGACGTAGGCCAATAGCGTAGTTTGGGTTCAGAGGATTGAGCGTTTCGGCATATCGCGCCTGATGGTATTGAAATTGGCGCGCAAGCAAGGTTTGCACGAAGAGATCCCGAGCGTACCCCCGAGATTGCCTGAAATATTGATAAGCGCTGACGCCTGATTGTTCACCTCCGGTCTAATACCGATATATGCAACTGTCGTGATCGGCACAAATAGAAAGGGGAGTCCAATAGCTTGGATCATGCGGATCATAGCGGCATCGCGGAACGCCATTTGTGTGTCCAGCGTGCTCATATTCCAGAAGGCGAAGGCCTCAATGGCAAGTGCAAACGCTATCAAGCAGCGCGGATCGATTTTGGTCGTCAGGAATCCGCTTGCTGGCATGGCAACGAGGGTGGCAAGGCCGCCGAGGGAAAGCGCCAGGCCAGCACTGGTCGCGCTGTACCCTAATACTTCTTGCAAAAGCTGGGGAATGAATTGGGTGCTGCCCAAAAGTATGACGCCCAGCAGTAGAGTGAAGAGACTCGATATGAGAAAATTACGAGACCCGAATAGGCGGAGGCGTACGATCGGGTCCTTGTGTGACAATTCCCATGGTATTAGAGCAGCTAACGCCACACCGCCGACGATAGCGAACACACTGATCATGGGACTGGAAAACCAATCTTCGCGCTGACCGCGATCGAGGGTTACCTCGAGGCAGCCAAAAAACAAAGCCACCAGCGCAAACCCCACGAAGTCAAGGCTAATTCCCCGGCGCAACAAAAGCCCTCGGCTTTTTTTGACCGCAGACGGTTCATTTACGTAAAGGGCGACAAGAGCTAGGGATAGAAGACCAATTGGCAGATTGATCAGAAAGATCCAATGCCAGGATAAATTATCGGTGATCCAACCTCCCAGTGTTGGTCCTAATATCGGCCCGCCGATGACGACTGTGCCGTAGGCAGCAAGCGCCAGCCCTCGTTTATTTGGCGCAAAAGTATCAATCGTCATCGATTGCTCAACAGGGGCGAGCCCCCCTCCTCCGAGGCCCTGTAGTACTCGCGCAATAATGAGGATGGGCAAATTGGGCGCCAGCCCACAAAGCACTGAAGCGCCGGTGAAGAGCGCGATGGAAATCATGTAATAGCGTTTGCGACCAACGGCGTCCGCTAGCCAGCCACTGACAGGAATAATAATCGCGTTGGCGATCAGGAAGCTGGTGACGATCCAAGTCGCCTCATCGTAACTTACCGAAAGGCTTCCGGCCATATGGGCCAGCGCAACGTTCGCGATGGATGAGTCCAATACCACCATGAAAGTTGCGATCGAGATTATCGCCACGATTAGCCACGGGCTTCGGTCTCCAGCAACGGAGCGGTCGCCTGTCCACCCGGCAGTCATCGCGTCGGCGACAGCCATCAGCGTACCTTGACATGCGGCACGACACTCATCCCGGGACCAAGGGGACAGTCGGCGGGCACAGCATCAAGCGCAATTTTTACCGGCACTCGCTGCACGACCTTGACGTAATTTCCGCTCGCGTTCTCTGGTGGAAGTATTTGGAAAGCCTGGCCCGCGCCACGCTGAATGGACTCGATATGTCCCGTCAAGGTTGCAGAGCCGCACGCATCCACGTCAATTGTTACTCTTTGGCCAGCCCTGATGTTGGAAACCTGCGTCTCCTTGAAATTTGCGGTTACCCACATCCGCAACGGCACAATGGCCAGCATCTGTTGCCCAAGCGAAACATAATCGCCCGCGGCAACATTACGCTGCGCCACGTGACCGTCGATGGGTGCCACCACGCGAGTGTGGTCAAGGCTGATTTGGGCTGCCGCAAGCTGAGCGGCATAGTTATTGATCTGCGCCATTGCTCCCGCAACCTGTTGCTGGGCAGCGTCGCGTTGAGCGCCCGCACTCGTGTTGGTGGCAATAGCCTCATCGATTTGCTGTTGAGAAACGGCAGCGGGTAAAGATCGCTGCAAAAGACGGTAGCGCGCAAGTACGCGCTCGGCATTCTCGGCCTGTGCCGTCGCGCTTTTCTCGGTATCAAGCGCCTGCTGATGTTGGGATTCCGCCTGTGCCTTTGCGGCCACGATCTGATTTAGCCGAGCCTCCGTGTCAGCGGAGTTGATCTCGACCATCACCTCGCCCTTATGAACGGCTTGATTGTCATTCGCTCGGACCGCCGTCACTAGACCTGCGATTTGCGGCGAAAGGTAAACTATGTGGGTATCGATGAACGCATCGTCAGTCACTTCAAATTGGCGACTATCCATCCACCAGTTTAGGGCAACAAGAGACGAGATAACGGCAGCGAGCACCATGCCGATCAATATCAACGGCCGAGCAATGCTGGATCCCCGAGTGGGCTGGTCTTGCTCGGCACCTTCTTCAGCGGCACCCCGTCGCCCATCAGGGCTAAATCCTGCTGCGCGGAGCGCATCTGTGATTTCCGACCAAGCATACTCGTCATTGGCTTGCGCCATCAGCCGACGAGCCTCGAATATTCAAGTGAGGTGCCGCTGGCTTGCTGCGTCAACATTGGTGGTTCCAGCGATTCGAATGATTCGTTACGCGGTATAATAGTTGGCGCGTAACCAGGAGAGGCCAGCATTTCCGCTATTCCCGACCAAATTCGGTGGACTAATGGCAGTGTGCCCCATCAGCCGTAACTTGCCGTTAGGCCGAAGCGCGAAATTTGGTGCGCATTTTAGGTGGTTTTTACCGGTACGTTGCTTCAGCTGGCCGACTCTGGATAGCGCGCGTCGCTTTCTTGATCGCGCGGTTCGCGAACCCTTTCCAAAGCCTTCCAGCAGCCCTACTGCAGGTTATAGGACTTGGCTACTCAAGTGAGGCCCGCTTCGCCCGAAACGGTGGCAAAGAAGATAGTCCAGCTCGTCAGGCATACAATGATTTTAAAAAATTTCCCAACGTGCGGATGCGCTCGTAACGCTCCGACGAAAGTAAATCGGTTCATCACCACTCGACGTCCGATTGAAAGCCGTGCCGCTGCGCCGTCGGGGGCGATAGGTATGGTCAAGACGTAAGAGCCGACAGCTACGTTACCGTCGGCTCTTGGGGTTCGGTTGGCTGATGCCGTCCTGCCCAAGCATGACCAAACCAAACCCGTCCCACTGCCGGCCCAGCTGACCGCGTCATGGAGAAACCCGCCTGGGTTATTGAACGCTGCAGGAGCCGGAGAGTTTGTGAAGCGCAAGTCCGCGTTTCGGCCAGAACTTGGGAACTGTTAGAAGCAGCACTGCGCAACAACCCGTGATGTGCTGGGATGTGCCGAAACTGCCACTGGGTCTTGACGAATAGTCTGTTCCTTCGCGCGCGCCCTTCTCCCTTGGATGGTGCGTGGCGTTCTCAATTGCGCACTGCTGCCCGCAAGCGATCGATCACTTCGCCAGCGTCAGATTGAGGGACGAAACCCAACCCTGATTGCCCAGTTCATCCTTAACTTCCCACCACACACCGTCTTTGTTCCCGGTGGGGTACAACATCACGCCAGAATCAAGCGGGCGCACGATCTTCGATTTTTCGGAGGCAGATGTGTAAAGCCGCCCCGGACGCGACATACTGACGGCCTGCGTTGGCGCATCCGCTGAAGCTTGCGCCGACAGGCCGCCCAGATCGGATACCAGCTTCGTGTAAGCATCAATGTACGCTAGCACGACGACTTGGCCGATCGCGGTGTTCTGATAGCTTGAAATTCCGGCGCCGCCAAAGCCACCCCACCCGCCCCATCCACCACCGAACCCCAAGCCGACATCGGTCTGCGATCCGTGACCTTCCTCCATTGCCTGCTGCTCGGAGGTACGCACGTTCGTTACCGTGAGAACGACATCCGCGGTTTTGGATGAAATATTGATGTGGGACACCAATGCTCCGACACCGCCACCAATAAAACCACCCAGGATCCCACCGACATTGGTTCCGCTTGCATTTCCGTTTCTGGATACAACGTCAGGTACCAAAACGTAATCGGCGGCGCGCACTTGGCCCATTCCGATATTTGAACCTTGCTGCAGCTGGCCGCCACTCGCGAGAGCTCGCTCTTGCTGAGCCATGGCAAATCCCTGCCCCCGGTCAAGCAACGTGAAGCAGCCAGACTTCATCACAAACACTTTGAGAAGCGCTTCCGGAGATTCCAAACCAAGGGGGCCCCACCAATTATTTTGGGGCTCATGTATCGCAAGCGTTCCGATCTTATGTGAGCAATTGGGAATCTCCGTCTGCTTCTGAGCGGTCTTGTCATCGACCGAAGCAGCAAAAACGGGTCCCGCTGTGCAGATAACTGCAAACGCCGCGATCAACGCGGGCGATAACCCCAAGCGCATGACCCACCCCCGTTCTAAATGTTGTCCCTACCGCGCGCGCAAGGCTCGCGGCGGCGATGCTAGCCCAGAGGCAAGAATTTGCAACACGGCTCGTTAGGGGAAAAGAGGTGGCAAGCCCACCTGCTTGCAGATCGGAACGATCAGCTACTCAAATTGGTTGACCGTTCCTATACTTTAGGCGGTACGACCTAGCTCACTGGTGTTTCTCCGGCGCGTAGAATTGGATCGCTGCAAACGGCCAGCCACGCAATCCGCAAGACCCATCCCGAACTAACGTTCTCCAGAATAATCGTGCGCAAATCGGACGACTTAGCTCGGCGTACGCGAATTCCGAGACCGCATTTTGCTGCCTGGGGCGAGCCGGTTATCAGGGAATTTTTTCACTCCAGCAGGTTTGAGCCCCTAAATATGCTCGAAAGTCCAGGAAAACCGCGATTTTCTTCGTCTCGGATGAGGGAAGAGTTGCGCGGATAACAGGGAATTTTGGGCAACGAACAGCGTATTTTACGGCAACGATCAGCGAATTTTCGCTGCCCGTGGGCGTACAAGTTCTAAGCCTATAGCGGAGACAGTGTCCTGACAGATTGAAGGGGGCTCGGCAGAATTGGCGCTGACCGGCAGAGCCATCGATCAGCTACGGCGGACTGATCGATAATCATTATTTGCCAGGGCGCGGCGGTCCATACCCAGCAATCTCCAAGCCTCGTTAGAGGTGGGCCTTTGGCGTCTTCAAAGTTGTCATCGGTGTCGAGCGCCCGCTCGTCCAAAAACAGAATCCGGAGATCGATTTCGGGAGCTTCAAAACCGGTGGCCTCAATATCGAGGTCCACCGAAAGTTCAAACAGTTCCTTCAAATGCGCTGCAAGCAAAGGCTCGTCCCACGTGGACCGGTCGGCCAGCTTGTTGTCGGCCAACATATAGGCTCTCGCCTCCATATCGCTTAGATCGTCGAGACAGATCAGGGCCCGGCAAAACGAACACGCCGGGGCAACAAGATTGCTGGCATTGAAGCGGAAACGCCGATAGGCAGAATCATGACACAACTGACTCTGCTGACACTGAGGCTCTTTATTGGCAGGTAATGTCGTTGGAGCCCGTCATGGGCTTATTCTTACGCAATGGTGCTCCAGATAAGCGTCGTGCGCCTCTGTCTGCGAATTAAAAGTGTCTATTCTCTGTTTGAGCGCGGTCGCGTCGCTTTCGTAGGTACCCTGCAACAAATTGTATTGATCAGCCATTTGATTGTGAGGGTCAGATTCTGTCTTGACCAGCGACACCGTTGCTGGGTGCCGCCTCAATCTGCACCTGTAACGCCGCTAGTTCACGTCCCTTGGCTTGTAGGTCTGCCTTATCAGTTTCAAGCTGGCCTTGGGTATCAAGGGGTGTCAGCCGCTTCACCTCCGCCGAATCTTTCGCGGAGCATTTGAACCGCCCAATGGTTACATTCTTTGGTTCGGTTTGTGATGGCTCAGGGGAAGTCCCGTGTGTGTCTCCCCTCCCGAAAATCTTGCCGATGTCAGCTGTCCGCAACAGATAGGCGCCAATAATGGCCACGCCGGCGATGGCGATGAATTTGCTCCACTTAATTTTATAGCCAGCTTCGAGCACAGAGGCAGTCCCGCATGATTGGGCAGCAATGGAAACTAGATCAGATTCTGCGGCAAGCGGCAAGGGTTCCAAATTGGACAAAGCGTGGAACTCTTTAATCGCGTTATGGTTAAGCATCTTCCGAGCTCCAATCTCTCATCGTTGGTTTTGCTCCGACTTGCTGCGCTTACTAAAAAATAAAATCGTGGCTTTAGGTCAAGCTTCCGGCGCGCATGACCAATTGCAGACCTGATAGGCCTGCCGTGCTCGCCCGTTGTTGGATCCACGCGGTGGCGGTGTAAGCCATCCGGCTGTGACGAGGGCGCGGCATGCGGTGTGGATGTCTTGAGCACTGCTGAGGCCGGGAAGCCGCTCGCTGCGCTGCAGATGGCGCACATGGATTTCACGAGCTCGTGTGCTCATGATCCAGCGCGCAAGCGTTTCGACATTGCGGTCATGTTGTGAGATGGCGGCATTGCCGTAGACGCGCTCTGCCATGGGGATGAGATATTGCTTCACCAGGGTGATGGCGGCTTGGAGCGCATCCTCTTCGATCTCGGCTGGGGCCTGGGTGATCCCGTCTTCGGCTGCCCAGCGGAGATATGCGAGGACGAGGCTCAGGCGCAGAACGAGGCCGCGGGCCTTGCCGAGAGCGGAGTTCATCAAGCCACTGCTCTGTGCCTGTCTGGCTTGGATCTCTTGCGCGAAGGCCTCCAGCTGAACGGCCGCTGGTGCTGCTAGCGGCACGATGATGGGTGCTGGTGCCCCGGCAGGCGGGTCGAGAGATGTCAGCCAGGACATTCTGGGCAAGCCGTTCCCCTGGTGTCATCCCCAGGATAGAGAGCCGCTCAAAGGCCGAGAGGGCAAAGTCGATGTTGGGCGTGACCCTGGGCCGTTTGAACGGCACAGGCTCAGGCCAGAACCAAAGGAAGCGAGCGAGCAAACCGTCATCGGCATCCTGCATGGCTTTGGCGAGACGACCGGGTTGGACACCACCGTGCCAGGCGACGGCGAGCCTGGGGACATAGATGCGCCCAGCGCTCTTGACTCGGTCGACGCTGTAGGGCCGCCCGCCATAGGCCTCGAGCCAAAAAGCTCGGGCACCGGCATTGAAGCGGTTCATGCCCAGGAGCCACCCCGCCAGTTCATCGCGGACCATCAGAAGACCCTTGGGAGCGGCCCTTGCCAGAATATCCGCCACCTTCTCGATGGTGAGATCGCTTTCCATGAAGCGGGGCGCGATCAGGTCATGAGCGCAGTAGTGCGCGCAGAGACCCGGAGGCTGAAGAGAGTCGTTGGCCGACGTCTGCCCGTCTCAGCCGAACTGTGGTTCGGACGCCACCGGTCGTGCTGACGTTCTGTAGCCGCACAAACGCGTCAAGACCAACACTGCATGCCGGCCAACATGATTGTTCCTGATAACAGTCCGCCTGGTTCTTCGTAAACAAGTAGAAGGTTCCAAAGCGGGCGCTAGCCACAACAGAGACGCTAGGCGGATCGCAAATCCAAACCACACTTCGCGCAGGCCGCATCATAAGGAGTACAAAAATCCCAAACCAGCAACGAGTCCAGTAACGAGATCCGGTATCGTGTGTAGACTCAGCGGCCGCCCGGAGGACTTGCAACTAGGCGGTCCCGGATCCGGCCAACGATCGCGCTTTTTGAATGCGCACTTCGGTCCCCGCTGTGACGAAATCGGCATTTCGACCAAACTTCGATCCCGGCGAAATAAAGCGACCTTTAGCAGCGGTTATACCGGAGCAGGCTTATCGTCCACCTTCGGCAAAAAGAACAATGCGCACGGTTTTCAGAAGAATGATCAGATCAAGCGAGATGCTGCGGTGTTTAAGATAATACAAATCATACGAGTGTTTTTGCGCCGCATCCTCCACCGAGGCACCGTACCGGAAATTGACTTGAGCCCAGCCCGTAATTCCCGGTCTGACGAGGTGGCGCTCTCTGATAAAATGGCAATTTTGCGCCCAGCTCGGAGACAAAGTAAGGTCTTTCTGGGCGCGGTCCCACGACGCTCATATCGCCGCGCAGTACATTCAAAAACTGTGGAAGCTCATCGATCCGCACTCTTCTAATAATACGCCCAATTGGGGTGACGCGAGGGTCGTGATCGCAAGCCCAACGCGGAGTGCCCCCTTGCTCAGCATCCATTCGCATGCTGCGGAACTTCAAAATCATAAATGCCTTGCCAAGCCGGCCGACACGCTCCTGTTGGTAAAAAATAGGACCAGAACCTTCGAGTCGAAGGGCCAGCGCAGCTGCAAGCATCACGGGGGCAAACAGAATTAAACCAAAAATTGCTACGGCGATGTCCGCGAAGCGCTTCACAAAATCGAACACGTGTCCTTGCCCTAGGCCCTGCGAAAAGATCAATGCCTGTGGCTCGATCGATTTCAAGTCCACGCGGCCAGTCTCGCGCTCGAACAAATCTGGAAACGCGATGACAGGGACACCCGCGGCTCTGCAACTGGATTAGATCCGCGGCCCGAACACTTGAGAGGACTGCCTGGTCAACGACTATTTCATGTGCTTTTGCGTCTGTAACCGCACATAGCAGGGCTTGATCTAGCGATGTTTGATCCAGTGTCGTCGCGTGCTCAGCCCCGTCAAATTGTGCGACGACCCGAATAGAACCATGACGCGAGTTCACAAGATCGCGCATTTGTCCGAGAAGTCGGACGTCCCCAAGAAGCGCAATTCGCCTTGCGAATTTTCCTCTATCGTGAAGATGCGCGAAATAGAGACGCCCACATAAGACGGATGCGAACCATAATGTCGTAAGCGCGATCGTCCACTGCCAACGATAAGGATAAATGGGCACAAGAGCGCTTTTGGCAAGTATTCCGGTCGTGATTACGGCCAGCGCAAAAATTGGGCCGATGATAAATCCCAGCTTGACCAGCGCGCGTCGCAGATTTGTTAGCTCTGTTTCGTCGTAAAGGCCTACGGAATGCATCATCAGAACGACGGCTAGGGCGATCAGGGCTGCGCCCAACTCCAAACTGGGCGGCAGATCAATTAAGTTGCCTGAAAATATCACGGCGACAGCGTAGATAATGGCGCAGACTGTCACCGCTTCCGCGATGCCCAACGCGAGGGTCGCTGCATAGATGTAACGGCCGAAAACACGAAGCATTTGCCCACCCAGACTTTACAGTGATTTAAACTTCCGCGGACGGTTGCAGGTTGCCCAACGAGATGCCGCCCAACCTTGGCCAAACTGGCCCTCAAAAGCTGGAACAATGGGGGGGGACAGGCAACCACAAAGTGAATTTATCCTTAATGCCGGCCCGTGTTCTCTAAAAGAATTCCAATTGTGTGGGATTTCAGTGACATATTAGCCCTTCCGCCTCGGTTCCTCGAGGTAGGGAGCTTTCCAAACGCTGCAGTTTGGGCTTTTCGGAGCGACCGCTTTCCTCCCCCATGGCTCCCGCCAATAAGGATGGCAACACAGGTCTTATCCCCAGATTCGTGGGTAGGCCCTCTTTAACAGTTTTGCAACCAGTGAACTTCTACTGGTGTTTCTTGAAGCGAATCGGAAGGCCGCTGTGGCTGATCGCATCGGAACTGTTTCTGGGGATCACGGCGGAGCTCGCCCCCGCGAAAGTCGGAACGCTTTTCTTACCGTGTAAGCCTGTTCATTGCCCTAGCGGCTTCCGCTGCTTTGTATGGGCTGGCCTATTTGATCATCAGGGAAATCATTCATCTGCTAGCGGCTTTGGTCCCATTAAAGCGGCCGACGCTCTTATTGAAGCGGCTTCACCTCGGTGCGATGGACCGGGTTGAATCGAATAGGCGAACCAACCAAGGAAAGTTTCTCACTTCGCGCTCCTTAAGTTCTCCGGAGCGCTTTGAACTTGTCTGGATACCTCAGCCATTAAACTAAGCCACACGCTTACCGGGAATAGCCTTCGCGCAAAGAGCCCTTTAAGCCAGTTTAAAATGCTTGTTGGCTGATTTCATTGCGGCCTCACTTGCCGTATGTGTCAGAGGTAGAACGTGACATTTAGAAAACTGAAGTGAACTTTGCGTGTCAGCCCCAGTAGCGTTGGGTTCCCCCAATATCTAGCCGAGCAAAACTGGGCGGGGCTTCGCGGCACGCAAAAGAGCGGCAAAAAAAGGGCGACCACTGAGCTTTTTCGTGCCCATCCGTAAAATGTTCCTATTTCAATTTCTCTTGGATCTGTTTTAGGGTTTTGCTGGGGGTTGAGCATGCCTCCCCTCAAAAGTTCGGCCCGCGGAATTTCTCCATTCCGCACCGAACCGTATTCAACGGGTTTTAAAGAAGGGAACGGAGATGCGATGTGGAGGGAACAGCCGCTTTGCGGCGGGACAGCCTGGCATGCGGCAAGAGCTGTTGTTTGACTAACTATTTTTAAAAATACGATCGGCGACCGGCGCACAGCTATTGCAGCGCGTCTATAGCTCAAACTCGTAGAAGCCCTTTGGCAGATTTGCAGTGCGCTCCTCCTAAAGCGAGCGCAGAGATTTGGAAGAGCGCATCACATGAATCCAATCATCCGCAACAGCGCGGTGCTCCGCGGTTTTCCCGCTAATTCGGCTGGAAACGATCGTTCGTTGTGGGGCGACGGACTGCTTGCCCAACACGATCGGCACTTTTCTACAGTTCTGGCCGACACGCCAGCATTGCTCGAGGCCGCCCATGCGCTGCGGTTTCAAGTTTATTGTCTCGAGCGTAAGTTTGAGAATGCCGAAGAGCATCCGGATGGTCTGGAAATTGATGTCTATGACGAGCACGCCTTGCAGGGTGTTTTGCTCCATCGACCCACCCATCTACCCATAGGTGGTGTGCGCATGATCCTCCCGAAAGCCAGTGCCCGGGCTAGTTTTCCGATTATGAAGCTGCTTCAGCCGAGTTCGTTGGATTTATCCGACTACGTCAATCTAACGCAGTGCATCGAGATATCGCGATTTGCCATCTCAAAGGAATTTCGTCGCCGCGGGCCGGATCAAGCGGATGCTTCAGTGATTGCCCAGGCGATGTCGGTCGAGAAGCCCATTTGGCATTCCTGAGCCTCGTACAATTTGTGCTGCGCGAGAGCGTCAAGCACAATGTGCTGTTCTGGACGGCCGTCATGGAACCGAAACTCCTGCGCCTGTTGGCGCGCTTGGGCATTTGTTATACGCCGATCGGGCCGTTAGTTGAGTATCACGGCATACGGCAACCGTGCTATTGCTACTTACCGGACATGTTGGAGAATGCGCGTCGCGCGCAACGACAGGGCTGGGAGGTACTGACCGATGGCGGCGTGCTACATGATCAGCTTGCCAACAACGTACGGAATTGGGCCGCCGCCTGACATGAACATCCGACCGATCGGTTCGAGCGGACTAAGTGTATGACGCGTTTTCAATTTCAGCAGCGGCTGGAGTAGCACCGCACCGGCTTCCAATCGTCGCTTGATGATTGATATTCCGAGATATAGCCGCGCTTGTCCTCCTCGTGCCGGCCAAGAATTTCTCGAACCACCTGGGCCTCGCCCCGTCAAACGCGCCGCCGTGGAAGCGATCGCCAATTCCAGGCCGACGTGGGACATGGCCGCAAGTTCCAGTGATCAGGTGAGCCGAAGTCAACGAGCGAGGAGACCAGGAACACGAAACGGCCGTGAAAGCCGACGCAGCCCATCTCAGTTGTCATCGCGCAGAGACACAGGCGGTCTCATCTAACCAACTGAATATATATGCTTAAATCCATTACATCCCTCACCGCCGGTATGGAGGCCAGACGAAACAGGATCCTATTGTCACGAAATTTTACGATGCTGCCACCTTGGGTAAATGTCTAAATTCATTGGGTTTTCTGGCATTTCCTGGGCCAAGACGCACCTAAGGTGTCAAAAACTCTTACAGTCGGGATGAGAAATGGGCGCCGACAATTTCTAACTCATTGATAATCACATGATTTCCTTATATTGGCACGCTAGTTGCTTTGTTCTTGTGCAAGGTTAGAGCAAAGCGCGTGTTCAAGGAGGAATGACATGATTTCCCGTATTCTGCTGGCCGGAAGTGGCGTTGCGACAGTGGCCGCCTTTTTGTTGGCTTCGCCGGCAATGGCCGACCCAATCGACCTCGGGGGGTACTCCGGACCCGTCGCTTTCGATTATAACAACTTCGAGGGTTTTACCCTCTCGACCTCGGTGGTGGCCGGCGGCCACACGTTCGTTTTACCCGCTGAGGGTGGTTACAACTACGGCATTTTTTCTATCAACCAGGTCACGGCCGGCGGCGTCGGCGTGAATATTTTGGACATGAGTAAGTACCATTACGTAGGTGTGTTCAATAATATTCAGACGACCAGCGTCAGTAATTTTTCCAACGCAAATGGCACCGGCTTTAACTCGCAAACTACGGGCGGAGAGTTTCAACTTTACCAAATTCCAAACGCCGACTTCCTTACCTTGTCCCTGGCAAACTTGGAGAAGCAAGGAACGGCGGGGTATACCGCGGCCGGGTGCCTGGTCAACACGTTGTGCTACAATGGCATCACCAACGCCGCCGGAGCTACCGACGTTTTGAACTGGACCATCGGAACAAATTCGGTAAGCCCAACCTACACTTTGACCTCTGGCCCCGGCTTGACGGGCGTCATCGAGAATGGAGGTAGTGCAAACGGATTGGCGACTATTGACGGTGGAACCGACGCAGCCCAATTCATGCCGGACCTCAGTATCGAAGACGACTTCTGCGTCGATAACCACACCGGTACCGCCGAGTGCAAGAACGTTGGTCCGGTGGGCAATTGGCAGTTGTTAAGCAATGACCCGGTAACTGGGAGCACCAGCACGGTGCCCGAGCCTGCCTCGCTGGCACTTTTTGGCGCAGGTTTGCTGGGATTGGCAGGCTTTTTCAGGTCGCGTCGCCGCAAATCGGCATGACCTAAACGCCAGTGCGATCAAAACAAGAGGGGCTCAGGCCCCTCTTGTCGTTTCTGAGGCTGCCTTAGGCAGTCCGCAGATGCCGCAGCAGTGGCAGTCCAAGTCGGTGAGTGAACAGACCTACTCCCCCCCACATCGTGGCGAACCAAAGCGGCACACCGCCAAGCGTCGCCCCGCTGTAGGACCATTGTCCAGATTGGACACCGGTATATTCAATGACAGCGCCCATGAGAAACATATAGCCGACGAAGGCAAAGTCGCGCCGCCGGTGGAAAAACCCGATGCCAATTCCGAGGACCATGGCCGAGGCTAGAAAAAGCAAGCGATAATCCCTGATGAGCGCGAACGGCAGCGCGAACAGAATGACTAAGCCGACTGCCAGGGCGATAGACCCAGCTTGTGGCGGCTCCTTGCCCAAGAAGCGGATCGTGTTGAGGACATAAAATCCCCACATCAGAAATTCATAATATGGAAGGCCTAGCAAGTCGGGCGCCGTGAAGCGAAACGCACCCTGGCTGATGGTCGCGATGTCCATCGCCACAAAAACGATATTGGTGCAGATCATTAAGATGAGCTCGGCCCGCGTAACGCGGGCAAAGCCGATCGCCCAAACAAGCAGCATGAGCCACAGCTTTGCCATGTTGCCGGGAACCCAAGCTAGAATGGCTGCAGTGAGTAGGAGCTGTGCGGTCAGAACAGGGCGTTGAAATCTCTTTGCCTCGAGCGCGAAGCCCTTGCGCGTTTGCCCCATCGCACGACCTGCCCTAAGCTCAGTTTTTAACGGCCCAACCGGATTGATGATTGATATAAGCTAGAGTTGCCTACTTTGAGGACAGTTTCCTTTTTCTTTTCGATGGCGGCCCAAGTATTGAAAGAACACGGTCAGCAAATAGGCAGGCAGATCAATTGCTTAGCCAAAATTACTCCCGAACTCCGGCGTCACTTTTATACAGGGCTCGCCCGAGCCACGACTTTGGGAGCAATTCGGGATATTGGCAAATTGGAGCCTTTCTACGCCCTGATTGGCCCGCAATGACAAGTGGCGGCGATCTGGCGGGCGCCATCGAGGCTTGGCGGGCGAGGCTCGGCGGAGACGCGGTGCTGGATAGCCCGGACGCCGAACGGGTCTATGGTGCATCCACAACCGGGTTCCAACGTACAATCGCGGCTGCACTTAAGCCGAAATCGATCGAGGATGTGCGCGCGATCGTGACCACGGCCTCGCAGCACGGCGTATCACTTTATCCCGTCAGCACCGGTCGCAATTGGGGGTATGGCTGCAGTCTCCCCGTGCAGGACGGCTGCGCCATCCTTGATCTGTCCGGCTTAAAGCGCATTGAGATCGACTCGGACAGAGGCCTCGCCATCCTCGAGCCGGGGGTCACGCAAGGCGATCTGAGCGACTATCTTGACGCCCATGGCTTGCCATTCTTGGTGCCGACCACGGGCGCGGGGCCGCGCTGCAGCCTTATCGGAAACGTGCTTGAGCGCGGCTACGGCATCACGCCCCACGCCGATCACTTCGGCGCCATGATGGGGATAGAGGCGGTCCTGGCCGACGGGCGCCTTTATCGCTCACCGCTTGCGGAGCTCGGCGGCGAGGCGGTGGACAATGGCTTCAAATGGAAGGTCGGTCCTTACCTTGACGGGCTTTTTGCGCAAAGCAACTTCGGCATCGTCACGCGGATGACAATTGCGCTCGCACCGCGCCCGGAGCGCATCCAAGCGTTCTTGTTCGGCATCAAGCAGGACGCGGATCTCGAGCGCGCAGTGCTGGCCGTTCAACAAATTCTGCGTTCGCTCGGTGGCATCGCCGGCTCGATCAACCTCATGAACACGCGGCGGATCCTCTCCATGTCCGCAGATTATCCCCGCGAACGCGTCGGCGCCGACGGGATTTTGCCAGCTGCGGTTGTAACGGATCTCGCTGGCGGCGGCCGAGCCCGCGCCTGGACTGGGATCGGCGCGCTGTATGGCACGGCATCCGTAGTGCGTGCGGCACGACGGGAGGTGCGCCGCATCCTCGCACCGGTGGCGGGCCGCATTACTTTCGTCTCGCCTCAACTGGCAAGCCGCCTTCACCGGCTGACCACGCTTATTCGGCCCCTGCGTCAGCACCGGCGGAGGGCCGAGGTGCTCGATCTGGCGATGCAGGTACTTGCTGGACGTCCAAGCGAAGTGGCCTTGAACCTCGCCTACTGGACTTCGGGACTTGGCGTACACCGCGGACGGGAATTGGACCCGGCGCGTGATGGCTGCGGCCTCATCTGGTATCCGCCGCTCATCCCGATGCGGCCGGAGCGAGTGCGTGTATATGTCGACATGATCGAGCGCATATGCAGGGCGCACCGAATCGAGCCGCTCATCACGCTTACCAGCCTTTCGGACCGGTGCTTTGACAGTTCCGTGCCGCTACTGTTCCGCCGCGACGATCCCGCCGAAACGGCTTCGGCCCAAGCTTGCTATCGCGCCCTCCTCGAGGCGGGGCGCGCTGAAGGATTTCTCCCCTACCGTATGGCGATCGATGCGATGGACTGGGTGATCCGGCCGGAGACCCCTTTCTGGCAACTTGTCGGCGAGATGAAGTCGCTGTTCGACCCGAATGACATCATCGCGCCCGGGCGTTACGCGCCCCTTTAAATAGCCATTAACCACCGTGGCGATAGGATCGCGGCCAGACCGGGACTCCCCGGGCGAGCACGCGACGGCAGGTGGTGTAATGGCCTATCCGACTTCATTGCCGTCTCCTTCCATGAGTTCGCATGAAGTTCCGGTTGGCTTGGGAGACGCGCGTCTCATCGACCTATACAACCGTTATTTTGAGGTGATTCACGCCGAAAGCCCCGAGCAGAAAATGGAATGCTTTCGCTTACGTTACGAAGTGTATTGCGTTGAGAACCCGTTCGAGGATCCACTGCAGAATCCCGACGGAATTGAGACCGACCAGTTTGATTCCGCAGCCATGCACAGCCTGCTGCGGCACCGTGAAACGGGCGAAATGGTCGGGACCGTCCGCCTGATCCTGCCACGCACCGGAAGGGAGGGGATGGGCCTGCCAATAAGGCAGATTTGCCGACACGAACTGATGTCACACGACAATAATTCCCTGCCATGGGGAGGCACAGCAGAAATCTCCCGCTTTGCGATTTCAAAGAGGATGCGGCGCCGTGCTGAAGACGGGACCGTCGTCGGAAGTTTTGAAACGACAGATCACGATGCCCGGCGACGCATTCCGGACACCTCGCTTGGCCTTATGCAAGCTGTCGTCGCAATGGCATCTAAAGCGGTATAACCCACATCTGTGCCGTGATGGAGCCTACGCTCCTTCGAATGCTCCGGCGCCTCGGCATGGTGATACCCTTGGCGGGGCCGGAGGTTAATTACCATGGTCGAAGGCAGCCATGCTATGGGCATCTCGATACTGGACTCGCGCGTGTCTGGCTCCAGAGACCGGATGTCTGGGAATTGTTGACTTCCAACGGGGAACTCTGGCCACTTAATAAGGACGTTGTGGCCCAACTTCAGGCGAGACATTTCGGCCAGCAGGCATCCTTCTCGAGCTGACCATCTTCTGAACGACGCATCTGCGCCGGAAGGAGCCCCCAGAAACAAGACCCGCTGCAGCCACGAACTGTTTTCGCCCAGCCGCCTAAACTCTCTAGTGTGCGTATCCTGAACAAGTGCGGCCGACCCCGATGAAACCGATTCGACGCGGCTCTGACCGGCTCCGGACCCAACCCGGTCCCCTCTGGCGCAGCCCTTGCTGGATCGAAAAGTGGCACCGTGACGGCTGCCGTTGCACGCCTGAATGGCAGCGGATCGTGCTCGATAGAGCCGGGCAAGTGGTTCAACCCGGGGATGTCCAGGAACGGCTAAAAGGGCGCTGAGGCGACACGAGAACCCTATGTCGCGCGCAGAATTTATAAAAAATTTTGGCGGCTGATGCCGGACGACTGCAACGTTCTCGACGCTAGGGGGAGAGCGGTAGAGTGAGAAATGCCCTGAACTGTGCATCGGACAGGCAATACATGCTCGAGGCGCCCAACGTCTGGTTTGCAGGGGTTTGCATATCGGGACGTTGAGAAAATCAGGCGGCAGATAACGACGCGCCCCTTCACCCGGCACCCAATTCTACCGTCCCCAGTGCATTTGCGCTTTTGCTTAACTATTGATATGTTTACACTTCTAGGTGGTTCGAATTTTTCACGCGGGGGATAAAATGAAGAAGGGGAAAGTCAGAAGGCACGGGGTCTTTGAGCTAGTCATCCTGGCCTCACTGGCCGTGGCGGGTTGCACGGCTACGGGTACCGGTACACCCGCCGCGCCTGTCTCCGCTACGCCGCCTGAACCGGCGGCGTATCTGATTGGGCCCGGCGACATGCTCCAGGTTTCGGTTTGGCGCAATCCTGAATTGTCTACCAACGTCCCGGTGCGGCCTGACGGACGCGTCTCAACCCCCCTCGTCGATGACGAGATTGCTGCGGGAAAAACGCCCCAGCAGCTTGGCCGTGACATCCAAGAGCGTCTGAAAAAATTTGTTTCCGATCCCGTCGTTACCGTCATCGTCACTAACTTTGTGGGCGCCTACAACGAACAAATTCGAATTGTAGGCGAGGCAGTCACTCCCAAATCGATTCCCTACCAGGCTCACATGACCGTGCTGGACGCTATGATTGCGGCCGGTGGATTGACGCCTTACGCCGCGGGTAACAGAGCGAAAATCGTACGTCATGTGGACGGAAAAGAGGCTGGACTTAACCGTGCGCTTGGCCGATCTCCTGAAGAACGGAGACCTCGGAGCCAACACGGATCTTAGTCCTGGTGACATCATCATTATCCCTCAGTCCTATTTTTGATAAGGCTCGGGCTTGGACGCCGCTTGAGCGTTGCCGGGGAATAGGATGTCTACTGTCCACATGACACATGTCGGTCGCCTTTTATTGTCCTCGGCCGTGGCCACCGTTATTGCAGGTACCGGTGTCGCATATGCTCAAGTGCCACCTCCGGCAGGCTCGACGGTAGAGGGTTCACCTGCGGGGCCGTTATCAGCTTCGCCATCCGGACCTGCAACTACACAAGCTCCCCCTCCTGCGCCAGATTCACCGACGAACTCACCAAATGCCGAAGTACTGCAGGGTCCCGGATTCCAGTTGAACGCGAACGTCTCGCTCAGCGAGTTGTATGTCAACAATCCTGCGGGCATTGCAGGGCAATCCCGCTCAGACTACATGTCGACCCCAGGTTTCGCTGCCGACCTTCATGAGCATTCGGCCAGAATAACACTGGACGCCAACTATAGCTTTTTCGGCTATTTTTACGCCCAGGGCACGGTGCCGACGCAAATTGATAACACCCTCAGGGCAGTCGGGAAGATAGATGTCGTCCCTGAATACCTCGACCTAGATTTACGGGCTTTTGCACAACCCGTCATGACCAGCAACTTTGGCGTAGTAAGTGCTGGCAACACCGTCGTACCGGGCAGTTTCAACAATTCTTACGGTTATTATGAAACGCCCGACTTACACTTCAACTGGGGTGATTTTGCGACATTCAAAACAATGCCCAGCGTTGGGCAAGTCTTCTTTACTGTTCCCGCTGGAACGTCAGCAGCCAATACAATTCCTGGGATCCCCGGTCCGGAAAACACAACCATACGATCCGTTGTTGAGGAAATTTCCAGCGGAACCGATTTTGAATTCTGAACTGGAAGCTGGTTGGCCTCTTCAGTGAAACTGACCGGCAACAGAGCCTGCTGTCCGAAAAATCCGGCATTGCGAACGGAAGGTATGCGCTTAACTATGAATGGTCGCTGCTTGCGACGGCGGGCTACGATTCGATTTCAAACACCATACCTCTGACGCGCAATATATCTGGTCCGGTAGCGCTTGGCGGTTTCGGCCTGACGTTTGGGCAGCACTTCGAACTCCAGGCGCAAGCGGGCGAGCGATACAACAGCCTGAGCTTCATCGGCAATTTACGATACGATCTTGGCCCGACTAGTCTCCTCACAGCTTCCGCAAATGATTATGTTCAGACACCTGAAGGGCAACTGTTGAATAGCCTTACCAGCCTTACTGCCCTGCCGAACGGCACATTGACGTCCAGCGATGACATCCTAGAAAACGGCACCGCTTCTTCGCTCACATCTTTCAATATTCAATCGCCGGACAATCCAAGCCTGGACCAACAGATCTCGCGCTACCAGACTGCGGCTTTGTCTCTCCACGAGGAATTGGAGCGAACCAATGCCTCCCTCTCCCTCTTTGCAACGCGAAGGACGATACTAGAGGCTGGATATCGTGGGGCCTCCAATTGTGTACTCCTGGGGAAGCCAGATCATGGCGTCGCGCAACCTCAATCCCTTAACTGTAGCGACGCTGGGAGCAACCTACACGAATAACCAGGAGTTTGGCGGCCATGCCTCGACGATAGAGGTGCACGGCGAGGTAGCTTATTCTTTGTCGCGCGTTACACACATATTCCTGCAGGCGAACTATCTCAACAGGATATCCTCGAGTTCGCTGAGCGAGCTTTCGCCGTTGGCGGGAAGCGTTAGTACCTACAAGATAACTTTGGGGATTAGGCACGCCCTTTAGTAAGGCCGCATTACAAATGAACGATCAGGGCGGCCAGATTAAAATCAAGATCAGTAGAAGATCGGGATGCTCTCGGATGGGATGCTTACGTTCTCTCCCATCCGAGAGGAACGTTTTTTCACCGTTTCGGCTGGCGAGACATATTCCGGAACGTCTTCCGGCTTGAGCCGCGCTACCTGATTGCGGAACGTGGTACTGAAATAGTCGGGCTTCTCCCGCTTGTGCTTCAGCGAAGCGTGCTGTTTGGCAATGCGCTAGTTTCATTGCCCTTTTGTGTTGAGGGCGGCGTACTCGCTTTGGATGACGAAGCGGACGCCGCACTGACCAGCGCGGCGCTCGTTTTGCAGCGCGAGATCGGGGCTCCCTACTTGGAATTTCGTTCCCGCAAGGGCGCGCGAGACGGTTGGACGTCTCGAACCGATCTCTATGCAACGTTCAGTCGCGCTCTAAGTCCTGACGACAAGGTGAACCTGCAGGCCATTCCCCGCAAGCAGAGAGCAGTGGTGCGCAAGTCTCTGGAAAGCGGATTACAGAGCGAAGTGAACGGCGATATCGGGGACGTATTTCGCGTTTACGCCGAAAGCGTACGCAATCTTGGCACCCCAGTATTCGCCAAACACTACTTTTCTGTTCTTCTTGAGACGTTTGGAAAGGATTGCGACACACTAACCATAAAGGATCGCGGCGTCCCCATCAGCGCTGTGCTCAATTTCTATCACGGCAGTACAGTCCTGCCATATTACGGCGGTGGCACATCGCTAGCTCGCCGCAATGGCGCCAACGACCTTCTTTATTGGGAAGTGATGCGCCATGCAGCAGCAGCGAGGATTCAAAAAATTCGATTTCGGGCGAAGCAAGGCGGGAACAGGAGCGTTTGCCTTTAAAAAAAACTGGGGCTTCGATCCCGAGTGGCTGGAATACGAATATCACTTTCTTCCAGGCCATTCGATGCCAGACAAAAATCCGCTCAACCCGAAATATGCGCTCATGATCAAGGCCTGGAAGAAATTGCCGCTGCCATTGGCTAATTTCCTGGGTCCCTGGCTGGTTCGCGGGTTGGGCTAGAGGTCTTTTTCTGCGAGCTACCTAATGCCAAGTTTGAGCCAGCTCGTTAGCCGCTGCCAAATCATTGAACTTGCTTTGACTTGCCAGTAGTGCTTTCAGAAACCCTCTTGCAGCATCGTGGCTTCCCGTTGCATCTGAAACTCAGAGACGAGATGGTAGGAGATTTCGCCATCCCTAGGATTCAAATCATGCGCCTGTTTTAGTAGCGGCAGGCTATCGGCCGCCTTTCCCTGCTTAAGCTTGAGCCACCCAAGAGTATCGAGTACCTGAGGAGAATTGGGCGACAGGTAAGCTGCTTTGGTCGCCATAGTGATCGCATCGGTGGGATCCTGATCTCTGACAAGCCACGCCAGATTGTTCAGGCTTGGCACATTATTAGGATCACTTTTGAGAACCTCTCGGAATTGTCGCACAGCATCCTCGTTATTTCCCTGCTGCATCAGAAGCGATGCATATGCGACCCGCACCATATTGTCATCTGGGTGATTTCTCTATCCAGCTCGACAGGGCCTCGCTTGCAGATTTTGTATCGCCGGTAGCAATGGAGTTCTCCGCAATTCTCATTAGAACGACGCTGTTCGGTGTCGCCGAAAAACTCTTTTGGTATAGTGCGTTGGCCTCTGCGCGGCGCCCACCCCGCGCAAGTGTATCTCCCACAAGAAGATCTGCCACAGTACCGGGATGGGCGGTCTTATAGGCTTGCGCGGCGGCTATTGCACCGTCAACGTCCTTCTCCGCAAGCAGTAAATTGATCTGTGCCTGCCGTACATCAGCCGAAGCAGTTGCCAAATCAACAGCGCTCTTCATGGCGGCATTAGCGCCCGTCCGGTCGCCACTCACAAAAAGAGCTCTGGCCAGGAGGATCTGGGAGCCGGGATCACGCGGCGTCAAAAGAGCCAACCGCCTGAATGTTCCAACCGCTTCCGATTTTCTGCCAAGCGACAACTGAACCGTTCCGAGCAGCGCCAGGCCTTGCGTATTGTTAGGTTGTATTTTCAGAAGATCATTCAGCGCATTGAGTGCGCCGGGTCGGTCGTTCTGGCTGATCAAATAACGGGCCAACGCGATGCGAGGAGCGGGATCTTGGGGAACCTGCTTGATCCCCTGCTCCAGTACGTCGCGAACCTGTCCGTTTTGGCCCTGCCGAGCCGCAATCTCGGCCAGCTTCATATAGGCTACAACGCTTCGTGGATTCACATCTAAAATGGCGCGAATGTCCTTGGACGCATCGTCAAATCGCTGCAAGCGTTCGAGGACAGTTGCGCGGCCATAAAGTGCCAACTCGCTCTTTGGGTTGGCGTGCAGGGCCTTTGTATAGGATGCGAGAGCATCATCGAGTTTGTCTTGAACCAAAAACACCTGACCACGTAGCACGAGCGATGCTACCCCTTGTGCTGGGTCCGCGCCTAATTTGTCGGCGACCGCCAGCGCTTCGGCAAATCGCCCGCGCGCTACTAGGGCATTAATCAGCAGATCCGCGAGCACAGCGTCACCAGGCTTTTTATCAACGGCGGCTGTTAGGTCTTTTAATGCCTGATCGGATTGCCCCATCTGCGTCTCAAGCCGGGCGATCTCTAACGTCGTTGCATCGCTTCCCTTACCGGATTGTGCTAGCTTTTCGAGGACATCTAACGCCAGAGTTGACTTGTTGCTTCTAAGATACATATTAGCTAGTGCCTGCGCGGTGCCAGGATCGAGCTCATTGAGCGGTTGGATGGTATTTTGGGCCCCCTTCAGATCATTCTGTTTTAGCCGAAGCGCCGCCAACGCCAATCGCAATTGTGTGTCTTGAGGAAAACGGCCAATCGCCGAACCCAGGATCGCGGCGGCGGTTTCCGAATTGCCAGCTACATTGGCGATTTGCGAAACCGTAAGAGCAATTCGAGGTTGCGAACTTAGAAATTCCGGCGAAAGTGACTGCGCGATACGCCACGCGCCCTTGGTGTCACCAGCGCGGACCAAAAGCATCGCGCGATAATAGTTTCCAATCGGCAATCCCGGATTTTTGGCGAGTATCGCATCTACTGCTACCTTTGCCTTGGCATCTTGCTTCATGCGCATCAGAACTTCTATGCGCGAGAACTGGGCGGGAAGGTTCGAAGGAAATTTCGCTACAATCTGATCTGCCAACGCCAACGTGCCATTCAAGTCATTCGTATCCAAAAGCAATGCCACTTTAAACAAGGGGGCGTCTATGCTGTTCGGTGCCATCGCGATGGCTTCGTTTGTGAACTGCAGAGCTGAGGCTGGCGCCTCCGCTTTGAGGGCGATCCGCGCGCGAAGTAAGAGGCCAGGCACGTCCCGCCGCAAACTCAATGACTTGTCCATCGCGCCGATAGCATCCTGCATCTGACCCAAGCTCAGGAACGCTAACGCGCGAGCTTTGAGGATGTCGGGCGCGACCTTGAGAGGCGTTATTCGGCTCGGGAAATTCGTCCAGGAGCAGCTTTTCCTCTTTCAGCGCCAGCATCGTTTGGAACAGTGAGGGCAGCGCAAGTTGATCTGGCGCTCCGTCTCGACGGGCCTGACGAAGCTCCTGTTCCGCGGAGCGGTAGTCGCCTGCCTCCATCAACGCTGTACCTAACTGCGCCCGGATCTGGCCATTATGCGGATCGGCGCTGCTCGCATTCTTGAGATCTATGATCGCAAGGGGCAACTTTCCCGCCTTGAGGGCGGCCTGAGCATCCGAGACAAGGCGAGCGACGGCGGCATTGGAACTTGTGCCGCCAGCAGTTGGAAGTGCCGCGGCCGCCGGCATCATCCAGCACAGCAAAGATATTGCCGAGGCGCTTGTAAACAATGCAAAGCCAGGCCGGACAAGTCTAAACTTCATGGCAAACTCCATTCGCGAAAATCATTTGGCATCCATTAGGCTATATAAATGCGGGCGACTGACGCCCAAAAGCTTTGCGGCTTTCGAGATATTTCCATCTGTGTAGGCAAGGGCTTCGACAACAAGGCGCTTTTGCAAGTTTTCAATCTGCTTGTGCAAATTGAAATCGCGGTGTACCGCGATCGTCCCTCACCAGATCGAGGTCCTTTGACGAGATCCGTTTGGTTTCTGCCATTATCACAGCCCGCTTAACCCGGTTTTCCAATTCGCGGACATTCCCGGGCCAGGAGTGCTGGCAAATTTCGTCTATCGCATCACCCGTGAAACCGACGATGTTCTTGGAGAAAATCTTGGCAAATTTGTTTAGAAAGTACTGGGCTAAGACAATGGAATCCGCGCCGCGCTCTCTTAGGGCCGGCAGTTCAATCCGGATTTCGTTGATCCGGTAGTAAAGGTCTTCCCTGAACTTTTGCTCGCCGATTAGCTTCTCCAGTTTTTGGTTGGTCGCTGTGATCAGTCTTACGTCTACCGAGATCAGATCCCGACCGCCCACTCGCTCCAGACGACGTTCCTGCAGAAATCGGAGGAGTTTGCTCTGGAGAGACAGTGGCATGTCCCCAATTTCATCCAGAAAAAGCGTGCCCTTATCAGCAAGTTCGAATTTTCCCTGTGTCCGCTTTACTGCCCCGGTAAAAGCGCCTCTCTCGTGGCCAAATAATTCACTCTCCAGGAGATTATCAGGAATAGACGCACAATTAATGGCCACAAAGGGTTCTGACCTGCGATTGGAGAGATTATGCAATGTTTGCGCTAGGACCTCTTTTCCTGTGCCGGTCTCGCCTATCAAGAGCACGCTTACATCCATGGGGCCGACCCGATGTAGCATCCCTACTATTTCTGTCATCCTCTGAGACTCATAAACCAGGCCATCCGCGCCGCGGTCGGAGAGCTTGCGAAGCTGCATATTTTCCTGTTCCAACTCGAACAAGCGCATGGCCCGTTCGATCGCCAGCTTGAGAACGTCACTGTCTATGGGCTTAGCGATGAAATCGAATGCGCCTTTTGCGACGGCCCGAACCGCATTCGCGCGTTCTACATTTCCGCTTGCAACAATCACCTTTGTCAGCGGCGCTGCGGATAAAATCTCATCGAGCGCCTTCAGTCCCTCAGATGCTCCGTTCTCGTCTGGTGGTAATCCCAAATCCAGAACGATAACCCGAAAAGAAAAACTCTGCATCTTTTCGAGTGCCTCCGTTCTTGACGCTGCAAGATCGACGACATATGGCGAGAGCGCCCAGCGCATCTGCTTTTGCAAGCCGAGATCGTCCTCGACCAGAAGCACGCGCTGCTCCTGCTGATCCTCTTCCTGTTCGGTGACAGCTGTTTTTTTCATGTTTCCGCAAAACTCAGAATTCGCGGCAGGGATAAGGTCACTTCTGTTCCTTCGCCGACTTGGCTTTCGACAGTGACGTCTCCATTTAGAGCTCGCATCAGCTCCCTGATCTGAAAAGCCCCCAGGCCAGATCCACCTCGCTTCGTCGTTTTTAGTGGCCGGAACAATTCTTCCTTGATGAATTGCTGCGTCATCCCAGCCCCCCTGTCAGTTACTTCTAATCAAGAAAAGATCTTCCTTTGGTTTCAATGCGACATCGACGGGACTATCCGTGGGTGATGCTTCCAAGGCATTCGAGAGAACATGTTCAAGAACCCGCCGCAATGCATCGCTATCTGTGAGCGTTAGCGCCCCAACTGAAAGTTTCTCGAAATTCAGGGCGTAGCCCAGGCCACGCTTTTCGTTGCAAAAGCTATCCAGAAACTCATTAAGATCGACGGCGCGACGTTGGCTGCCCGAGCCCACCGGTTGGGAGCCGACGGCCGTTAGGCTCGCCAGCAACGAGGTAAGCCGGTCAACGGCATTACCCAACGTAATCACCATATCATCGCGGAACTCCTTGCGATCGCCAAATTGCGAAATGTTCCGTACCATCAGGCTCAGCTGGCCGAGGGTGTTCTTGACGTCATGCACTATGAAAGCAAAACGCTTGTTGAAGTCTTCGAGTTGTCGAGCATCTGCTAGCGACTGAGATGTTTCCTCTTGGACAAGATAAGCAGTAACTTGCATCGCAACTAGACGAACCAGAGCTTCGTCTTCCCAGTCAAGGAAACGGTCCGCCCTTGGCTTCGCGAGAATTGCGAAACCCACGAGCGAGGACCGTTGGCGCAGAGGTATTAGGATCCGGCCTTCATCGACGAAGGACCAAAGCGCGGAATACTGCTGATCAGTTCCTTCCGCATCCGTGAACTGGATTAGCGAACGTAAATCTTTGCGAAGGATTTCAATTCTCTTATCATCTTCACGTAAGCTCATCACGTGAACGGTCATGCCAAACTTCGCACCGGAAATAAATTGCTTCCAGCTATCACGGTATATCCATAACGACCCGCCCGGTGTATCGAGCAGATCGCACAAAACTCCTAAAGCCCGTTCTGCAATAGGAGTATCAAGGTCAGAGGTTAGACCGCGTATAACCTTCTCCCATTCAATTCGATAATCATATTTGAAGGCAAAAAAGTATTCATTAATCAGCACCCTGACACGGGATCGTACCGCACCTGAACTAACAGCAGCCGCGATGCCCACCACCCCTGTGAATGCTACAACTATTGCGAGCGCGGTCGCATTCGTGCCCCCGTAGGAACGAACATACCATGCGGCCAAGGCTGTCCCTTGCAGAAGAACGCCTGCCCCGAGGATCGTTGTGGTATGGAAGACAAATGCCCGCGATGAATGGAAGCGGAGTTGCACTTGCGGGATACGGGTAGAACTGACGACAAAGAAAGGAAGTGCGATCAGAAAAACCAGCGGACTGGCCAGAGATTGGTTGAAGATAGGACTATGCGTTAGGAATTCAGGAACGCGCACAATAAGCTGAAAAAACAAGATGCCGGAAAGACCGATGGCCCAATGTTTAAGGGCCCAAAAGTCTGACCTCGGCGAATTGCGTAACACATTCTCGATGAGAGCAAATCCGAGAATTGCAATACATACGCGCGTCAGTGCGGCGTCAATGTGGATGCCCGCCGCGGTGCCCATGCCCCCTGGAGTAAGGGACAGAAAAACGTCAAAGGATATCAGCGTGGCGGTCAGGATTGATGTGAGCCACCAGGAACGGCGGTTGCCTGCCCTCTGATACATAAGCGCCAAAGAAAGTGCGAGCCAAGCTGCATCGCGCAAGGCGATCATCGCGTCCGAAATGGCGAGCGGTAAAAATCCCTGCGCAGTTAGAACGACGACCTGGGCCCAGAGTGATGTGCCCACCAGCGCCGCGGTGAAGTAACGCGCGGTTGCAGTGCGTAGGCCACGGACCATCAGGATCAGCGCAAATACGCCGTAGGCGAGTGCTACAAGCTCGTAGAGTCCCGTGGTAAGAACCAGCATCATGTACCCTGCGCAGAACAAGAGCCTGGTAGCCGCGAAGGAGGCTTTGGCTCCCACCTTACCTGGTACACCGGTATGCAGTTTAGCGAAGGGACCTTGCTCGCCATGGAAGAATGGCCGAACTTCGGTGACGGTAAGACCGGGGAGCTTTACGCAAGAAACTCTTGCGAAATGACAGGCGGAACAGCGGAATGACAAATTCCTTGTTGATCCAACGGCGCAGCTGCAGCTAACCTTTCGTCAGACCTTCGGGTCCGGTTCCCTTGGCGAACCAAGACCACTCCGCCTTGGCCCTGCTCGTCGAAGGGAAGAAGTGCGAAGGCCGCAACCTCGAAAGGAAGAACTTGAACTATCACCGAAGCCCCAATGCCCACTCCACCACCAAGGGGAGACGAGCATGAGCCCAAGCCCGTCGTTAACCTCTTGATCGAGCAGTATTATAGCACCCGGCGGGCACACTATGAATCTAATCGTGCCAATTCTGGCGAAATTGGTAAATCCACGCCGTTAACCTGCTGATTTAGCTAGGGTCGGCGAGGCTCAAAGTTCCTAAAAAAGGATCTAGTCCAACCCAAACGTCCCTTCTTGCGTAACCCCAAGTTATTAGGGACCGCGATGACGCAGTAGAGTTGGCCATCTGCTTGACCACATACGACGGCCACCTTCCTCCGATACCAATTCAGCGAGTGACCCCTGCATATCAGCCCCCTTTTTCGACTGAGCTGACCCTCATGTGGTGGAGCGCGTCCGCGGCTGGATCAAGCAAGGAGATTGAAGCGCCCAGGCGAGCCCGCACCACTTCAATGGAATCATCCAATGGTGTGGATACTGCGATAATAGCCTGCCCCCCCTGACCAATCAGGGTAGCCTTTGCCCCCAACAGCCTGACAAGCATCGAGTTATTTGTAATTGTACCGTCGACCCAATAGGTGAACCAAACTAACCGTCTGCCAGTTCCGGAGCTAATGGCGAATTCTCTGAGCGCTATTGGGGACGTGCCTAGGTTCGCCCTAACTTCACCGCCACTGAATGCGTTCCAAACCTTGTCATCCCACGGCCTGTTGGGTTGCGCGGTCACCGTCCGGCCGGCGCTTGGTCGCGAGTAATAAGCGATGTAGACGCCTATCGGTTCGGGGCCATCGCGCCGCTCTTCTTGTAAGCGGATATCCGCGCTCGGAAAGTAGGGGCGCCAATCATCGTTCGGAGAGACCTCATGCCACCCTCCGGATTGTAAGGCGGCCCGCATCACAG
Organism: uncultured Alphaproteobacteria bacterium; assembly: GCA_963766265.1. GTDB lineage: Bacteria > Pseudomonadota > Alphaproteobacteria > Micropepsales > Micropepsaceae > Rhizomicrobium. The sequence goes on along the minus strand of CAVXYX010000004.1, from coordinate 10,643 downwards.
CCGGATTTAACGTGACGCTTCCGCTGTCCTCCCACGACGCCCAGGCGGGGCCAGCGGAGATCAGAGCCCCCGCTATGAGCGCGACCACGACTACGGACATTGCTGGATCCGGTCGGCTCGCAGTCGGCATTGTCACCGGCGAAGACTTCTCAGGCGTGTCGCGGAACATTGAGCCGACAAAAATCACGGCCAACAAGATGGCGACGTTGAAACCCCATCCATAGATGATGTGGTCGGCTCCGGCACCGAGAGCGTTGTTGGTAAAATGCGCCAACAGAATTATGCCAAGACACCGCAAGCCATTTCCGATCAGGGGAATGATGACCGATGCAAATAGGAATAAGACAACTTTGTAAATACGTTGATACACGAGATAGGAAAAAAGCACACCCAGCGTAACTGTTGCAATTAGAAAACGAAGACCGGCGCATGCTTCGGCGATCTCGAACCGTCCATTGGTTAGCTCAATGACCGTACCTTCCGTGTAGTGGGGAATGCCGAAGATATTAAGGCCGACATCGACGAACTGGGTAGCAAATCGTTGCATTGGGCCAGTCAGATATTCACCAGTGGGCACCAGAAACAGAAGGAAAAATATCGGAAACCAAATCTGGCGGACGACCTTGGGGCCGAGCAGGGCGAAAACGGCGGTCTGTATCAATCCAACTACCGCGTATTGTATGACCTCGTTCACCGCCAACAACTGGCCGAGCCACCAGCCCGCGAGTAGCGGCAGGATCAGCAAGAGGGCGTAGGGCTCAACAGTAGGTGTGGTCGCCTTAAGCACATCCCTTTTCTCCCAGATCAACCATGCGACAATTGGTAGGATCAGAAAGCAGTGGGAAAAAGTTGGCGACACCACCCACACCGTGAGGGCCGCGGAAACTGCGTGATGAAACTCAGCCAAAATCAGGATGACGACGATTCCAAGTGCCAAAACGTGATTCCGCCAGGCGCTTAACGTGCTTTCATTGGCACCGATTGCGGCGGTAACTGGGGTGACGGGATAGCTCATTTCATTGCCAAGCAAAGAACGTTTTGGTTGGGGAGGATCGGACCATTGGCTGCGCCTTACTCTGTCCAAATCGGCATCCAGCTTGCTGAAAACAGATTCCCAATTATGATTTTTCATCACGTAATCACGAGCAGACTGTACGACCGTTTCTCTCTCATTTCCTTTGAGCGAAGAAAGAACGGCATCAGCGAATTGCCGGGGCCCATTGGCAATCCACAGATGGATGCCCGATCGAACTCCCAGGCCCCGTGTCGCTTCGCGGGTGGCGACCACTGGTTTGGCCATGGCCATCGCTTCCAGAACCTTGTTTTGGACACCTCTTGCAATCTGCAAAGGCGCAATGACTGCGCCGGCAAAGCGCAAATAAGGCCTTACATCCGTCACCCGACCGGTAACCACAATGTTGGCACCGGCGACAGCTCGTAGCGCCGGTGGGGGCGACGTGCCCACAAAATATGCACGGACATTAGGGATCGCTTCTTGAACGAGAGGGAGCACCTCCTTTACGAACCACAACGCACCCTCATAATTTGGCCGGTATCCCATATGCCCGGTCATTACGATGGGAAGCTTCCTGTTCCGAAAAAGGATTATCGAATTTTCCAGGCGCAAAATAAGTCACAGTCCACGCCATTGGTGAGAGAACCAATCTTGTTCGCGCTTTCCGGCGCCAAGTTGCGAAATGTATCGACTTCGAACTCCGAAACGAGAAGTGTTTTGCCGAACACTCTGGCTGCCGACCGCTCTATTTCTAAGAGAGTATGGGCTTCACGCCCATAAATCCATTTGCGAAAACCACGCGACGCTACCGAATATTGCTGCCACTTATCGGAATCGACGTCGACCATGTCGAAAAGAACGCGATGTGGCTCGAATTTGGCTTGAATAAATAAGGAGCCATCGCAGATCCGAAAACCACCACATCGTCAAAGTGGTGTTCCTGGAACAAGCGCTCCAGAAATCTCTCGAGACGAGGACTTCTAAAACTGCCAACCGTGATGGATTGGCCTTCAGCCAAGGCGCGAACGCCCCGGACCGCCTTTGTCAGTGAACCTAGGAATTCGAAATGACATTCTCCCCGCGCTAAAGCCCGAACTGCATCGAGATGCTCAAGATCGTTTTGGTCATCAACAAAACAACCCAAATGCACAGTGCCTCTCGAAGCGAGGTGCTTAAGCAGAGCATAAGAGCGGATCTTGTCCCCCTTGTTTGGTGGATAGGGGAGGCGATGACTGAGAAACAGGATATTGCGCGGCTTGGTCATGATCGGTCGCCAATCGCGTACACCGAAGCAACGGTTGACCAGCGAAAGTCGTGGACTAGTCTTTGGAGCCGCCCAAAAGTGCGGTGCAGATTCAGATAATGACGAAAGCGTGTTTTTGAGGAAATGCCGGCAATTCTGGGTTGCCTCGGATCAATTTCCCAGGGATGAAAATAGAAGGTGCAGGGTTTGCGATCGCGGGATTGGACGATCTTCAGGTTCCGCTTAAATAGCGCATAAGGGAAAAGCCGGAAATAGCCGCCGCCGCCCGGCGGGCCAGTTGTGGCCGAACAATCGCATTGTAGTGACGGGAATTTCCACAAAGCTACTGTCGGAAAAGGGATAGAAGGCAAACCGGGGCTGTTCCGGAATTCCATACAAATCATGATTTATCGGATTGGTGCTAGAGCTGTACTTGTATCCTGCCGCCTCAAGGGCGCTCAATGCCCAGAGATTTTGGCGCGTAATTGAGAACGATGTCGCGCGATATCCGAGAACGGGAGTGCCGCCAATGTCTTCCAACATCTTCTTGGCACCTTCCACGTCATTCGTGAACTGGGCGCGAGATTGGTGATCGGCCCTTATATGGGCCATGCCGTGGGATCCGAGTTCATGGCCGCAGGAAACAACGCGCCGCACTATACTGGGATATCTTTTGGCGATCCAGGCCAGCGTAAAGAACGTGGCTTTGACTTTGTGGGTGGCAAAGAGCTCAAGAATGCGTTCAACATTGGCCTCCACCCGGCATTCATGCTTGTCCCAATCCGTCCGCTTGATGTGGGGAAAGAAGGCTTCGACCTGGAAATAATCTTCCACGTCGACGGTCATGGCGTTCGTGACTGGGGACAGACCCAACAGGGGCCGATTTCGCCAGCCGACGATGGGATCACATTCGTCGTGCCGCACCGTTTCCCCCACAACGCCCTCTGACTAGCGATCGTTCGAATTGGCCAGATGGACAAATTGCTTCACGACCGTTCCTACCCGGCGAACGAAGAGTTCCTGCCGGCTGATCCGCTGTTCGAGATCTAGCACCCGTTCCGCCATAGCCTCTGTTGACGGCTGCTCGCTGTCGGTTTGGCGCAGGGCCTTCGGACAGTGTCGTGACACCGGTCTCGTTGGCCAAGTCGGCCGCGACGCGGTTTACGTCCTCTGCGGTAAATGTGTGTAACTCGTCCAGAAACCCAAGAATCATTAGGCGACTGCCCAACGTGTTGATCCGCCGGGGAATGCCGTCAGAATGGCGAAAAAGTGCGCCAAGGGCACTGGGCTCAAATTTCGGATCCCCATTCCAACCGACCTGATTGAGGCGATGCATAACGTATCGACCACATTCTTGGCTCGACAGGGGGCCCAAGTAGTAAGAGGCAATCACACGCTGTCGCAGCTGCTCCAAGTTCTTGTTGGCGATCAATCGCCGGAACTGCGGCTGGCCGACTAGGAAACTCTGGAAGGGCGCCGCATTGCCGACTTGAAAATTCGACAGCATGCGCAATTCTTCCAGCGCGGTTTCCGAGAGATTTTGAGCCTCGTCCACGATCAGGAGAGCGCGTCGAGCCTGTTGATATGTCTCATTGAAAAAATTTTGCAGGCGAAGAAGCAGCGCACTTTTGTCTTGGGGTAAATCCTCAAGGCCGAAGGCCGCCGCCACCATGTGCAGCAAATCATGGCCGGACAACAGCGTCGTCACCACATGGGCGGCGATAATTCTGTTGGGATCGATGGTCGCGATCAAGCGCTTGACCAGGGTGGTTTTGCCAGCGCCGACATCACCTGTGATGACAATGAATCCTTCGCCGCGGGTCAGTCCATAAGTGAGGTGCGCCATCGCCTGGGAATGAACGGTGCTTTCAAAATAGAACCGCTCATCCGGCGTTAAAAGAAATGGCTCGGCCCGAAGATTATAAAAATTCGTGAACATGGGTTCTACGTTTGCGAAGCAGCGGTGTCGCCCGCAGCAGACGGGAGCCCCATAGCCATAACCGTAATAACCCTTGTACTCGGCGTCATTCCAGGCAGGCGCCTTATTGAACAGCAAGCTAACATTTGGGCAGGAGGAGACCGTTTCTAACGTTTTGCGAAGCTGATGTTTGTCGGTTTGTGCTGCCGAAACGACCACGATCAGCTGATGGACATAAGTCGCAAGTATTGCCGCCTCGGGTGAGGCCAGAACCGGTGGAGTGTCCATCACAATAACCTGGTCCGGGTAACGCGTGGATAATTCCTGACACAGATTGGCCATCCGCGAACTTGATATTAGCTCTGGGCTGTCAGCGCAGTGGTTGCCAGCAAAAATCACCGATAAATTCGGGACATCAGCGCAGGTATAGAGTACGTCCGACACTTGCTTGTCCTTTCCGCCTCAGCAGATCCGTGAGGCCTTCCGAAGGGGGAGAAACAAACATGTTGCTCACAGACGGCCGCACCACGTCGGCATCGATGAGAAGCACCCGCAGTCCGCGTTCGGCGGCGAGGCTCAAAGCCAAATTGACCGATGTGAAAGTTTTTCCTTCCTGAGGAAGAGAGCTTGTGACCATGACCAAATTGTTGATCGCGGCGCGGGTCTTAGCATCCCTAACCTTCTGCAAAAGCTTACGCTTGATACCGCGATATTCATTGGAGAGGGGCGAGGACATATTATCAGGCGTGATCATGCCGTTCTGCCGCAAAGCGCGGAAATCAAGACGGGTTTGTTTTGCGGAGGGCTCCAGTTGTTCCTGGTTAATGGGAGGCCGTGGTCCCGCCGCGCGCGTGAGCGACCGTAGCCGGTGCTTCAGGGAATTGATTTTGCGCCAAGCCATTACCATTTGCGGCAAGCGTCGCGGGTGCCGGAAGTGGCGCTTTAGGGGCCACTTTTTGTACAACCCTTTCGGCGAAGCTTGGCGTAACTGGCTGCGCGCTGATCCCCTGTACCGCCTCTGCGGCCATGCGTTTGGCGATGCGCTCAACAAGATTGAGGGAGTCTTTTGGATTGTCGGTCATAGGAAATCTCGCAACACGCCCCTGAACGTTGCATCAAAGACAACCAGAATGCCGGCATAGCTACACAACAGAACTGCTAGAGATGCTGCTATAAGCGAATAGGCTCGCCGCGCTTTGAGTACGTCATCAGCCATGGTCAATCGGGTTACAACGCCAATCACCGGATAATCAAATTCGGCGACGAGCTGGTCTTTGACAAAGAACCGGCCTGCGATGATGCCGAGTCCGAATGTCACTACCACTCCTGCGAGCAGGCCCACCACAAGAATCATTGAGTTGAGCAAAGGTCTGTTGGGCGCAGAGGGGAAGGGTGCCTTCTTCGGCGGTTCAACCACACGAACGTCGACCGTCGATCGCTCATCATTGACCGATTGGGAGATGCGAGCCGCTTCGCGCCGCGCAAGTAGATCTTGATAGGTCTTATGAAGCACATCGTAGTCACGATCGAGATCGGCGAATTTGGCGTTCACCTCGATGGCCTGCGACGTCATCTTCTCCGCTTTGTCCAGGTTGGCAACTGCATCGCTATATTGATGCTGCTGGAACGCCGCTTCCGTCATGGCGTCTGACAACTTGCTTTGGATCTGTACATAAATAGGATTAGGGATCGATTGATTTCCCGTCGGCAAAGCGCCGGTGGTCGGTGTCGACGCGAGCTCGGTCTCAAGTTCTTTTACCTCGCGTTCGGCCGCTCTGACATCCGGGAAATCTTCAGTATATCTTGACTTGAGATCGATCAGCGCCTGTTTGGCTTCCGCCAGCCGTTGGAATAGGCTCTCGCCTTTTCCGACCGTAGCCGTATTGGTCGTCCCTGAGCTAACGATCAGTGGCCCAGGCGCATCCACATAGAGAATCTTGGGTACTGCCTTGAGCTGACCTTGCAAGCTCGCTACGCGTGCTTGAGCAGCGCCCAACTCTTCGTGGGCCTTTTCTATTTCTGCGCGCGCCTGCTCGGGTGTTAAGGTGTTCGAGATGATATCTAAATTTGCCTCGCGAAAGGCTGCTCGCCTTTGTTCGGCCTGGCGAACCAACCTCTCATATTCGGATACCTTATCGTCCAAGAATGATTGCGCGCCCTCAAAATCCTTGTGGTTATTGCCGACGTTGGAATCGACAAATATGGAGAGGAGCGTCTGGGAGATATTAAGCGCCTTGTTGGGATCTTCGTCGCTGACTGAAAGTTCGAAGAGATTTCTAGTCGTGAGCGCCTTGAGTGAAACGTGGCTTTGGATCGATTGGACCTGCCGCGCTAGGTTCGCACTCGAAAAATAGGTGCCCGGGGGATTCGTGAGACGGACGACCTGTTCCAGATTTGGGCGGGTTAGAAGCGTATTGAGCATGACCGCCACTTGCTGCTCAGGATTCGAATTGACCGCGAGGCCCTTCAAAAGGGGGCCCATCATCGTGTCGGTATCGACGTAGATCTTTGCGTCGGCTTGAAATTGGTTGGGCACCACGAGCAACCCGCCCCAGCCAACCAAACAGACTATCCACGCTACAGCCACTCCCGCCCAGCGGTAATGCCACGCACCGGTTACGTGGCTGTAAGCCTGTACCCTCCAAGGCTGCATCCGTTACCCTCTCCTCTCTTGCCTGCTAGCGCCCATAGGAAAATATACCTATAAGAGCTCCAAGGCACAGCTCCACAAATAGCACACCGCGTCGAGAAGAAATCATATATCACACGGATCGGTTAATTGTCGCCGCAGCCAGCGGTTTCCCTTTTTGCGGCGAAAAGAGCGCTATTTCGCGCCATTGGGAACCCCAATCCCGAATGACGAGGTTGAGCGCTCTGTTTACCACCTCCTACGCAGCCAACTGCCAGTCGAAACACACCGGCTTGCAGTCGGTGCCGGCAAAGGGTCCAGCCAGTTATGCTCGGTGCCCGCCACCGAGATAATCGCTAACGCACTCATGGTTATAGGCCCTCAAGAGTATGCCGCGATCGGCGCAGCATGGGACTTCAATGCTCGAGCGTAGGCCTCCTTGTAATGCGCTGCGCTGTGAGCCCAACTGCGCTCCGCCTCCACAAAACGGCGCGCCCTCATTCGCATCGAGTCCGCGCTCGTCCGATCTGCAATCAGTTCAAGAATAGCCCTCGACAGACACCCGACGTCATCCGCGCGGAAGAACCTGCCCGTCTCAAAGTCCGTCACGAGTTCACGGTGACCGCCAACATCCGAAACCAGCACTACTCCGCCGCGAGCCATAGCTTCTAACGGTTTCAATGGTGTGACGATTTCCGTAAGTCTCATTGAATGTCGCGGATACACGAAGATATCTACCAGCGCGTAATAATCTTGCACCTGCTCGTGCGGAATACGTCCGACGAATCTGACATTCTGTTCAAGCCCAAGCTGCCGCGCCTGCTCACGCAGTGCGGCCTCTGCAGGGCCCCCTCCGACCAAGAGGAGAACCACATCCGGCATCTCCATAAGCACGGCTGGCAGCGCGGAAATTAGCAGATCAAGACCCTCATAACTATAAAAGGAGCCAAGAAAGCCCAGCACCGTTTTTCCCTGGAGATCTAGAGACGCCTTGAGCTGGGGATCGGCTGAAGTGCCGAACTTAAATTCCGTTACATCGACACCATTTGGAATGATGGTGATTTTCTCGCCGGCGATACCGCGGCCGAGCATGTCATTTCGAAGCCCGTCGCAGATGGTGGTAACTGCGTCGCTTTTCTTCAATGCAAAGGTCTCAAGTGCGCGACTTATGCGATATCGCAAACCCCCCTCAGTTGCTGTGCCGTGGCTAACCGCGGCATCCTCCCAAAAACCCCGAACTTCGTAAACAACCGGCAGCCGCAGCCGTCGCGCGGCCATTAAGCAGGCCAGTGCATTAAGAACCGGCGAGTGAGCGTGGAGGATGTCCACTCTCTCCATGGCGACTATTTCCTCGATGCGCCGGGCGACAGATCGGATTAAAGCAATCTCTTCACTTCCGGGAACCCGGCCAACCCGTGGCAGTGGGGGAGTACGATGGAACGTAAAGCCGTCTATCTCTTCCAGATCAGGTCCGAGCGCGGTGTGTTTCGGCGTTGTGAGATGAAACGTTTTCCATCCCAATCGGCGCTGTTCGCGTAACAGGGCAATGCTTCGGAATGAATAGCCGCTGTGGAGGGGAAGAGAATGGTCGAGGACGTGCAGGATCCTCAGTCCATCCAAATGCCCATGCGATGGGCCTTCGGGTACAATCGTCATAGACACGCAACCATTTTCCACGTAATGGCCAAGGAGACACCTTCATTTCGCCCGCACGTAATGAACCGGATTGCTCGAATGGGTCAATAACAATACCAGTGCGGCACCCGACCATCCTAATCGCGTGGTTAACCAACATGTTGTCGGTACCCCCCAGATTCTTGCAGGGTTCCGGGCAACCTTGAAAATGGGTAGCATATGGGCGAGGCTTAGACCGCTGTAAGGCTCCGCCGGCCTCCGGCAGCGAATATTATTTCGCCAAACTTGAGGCTAGCATTCGCTCTTATTCCCACTTTTATGGCAAGGAAAGCTGAATGTGCGGCATCGCCGGGATCGTTGATATCGTTGGCCAACGCCCGATAGACACCGCCCTCCTCCACCGGATGACTGATCGGCTAGCGCATCGCGGTCCGGACGGGCGCGGCTTTCATATCGCCCCCGGCGTGGGCCTGGGTCACCGCCGGCTGGCCATCATAGACGTTGCTGGAGGACAACAGCCGCTCTTCAACGAAGACGGTACGGTCTCGATCACGTTTAACGGTGAAATCTACAATTACCAGGAATTGATGCTCGAGCTCGAGCGAAAAGGTCATCGGTTTCGGACTCGCTCTGATACGGAGGTCATTGTCCACGGTTGGGAGGAATGGGGCGAAGGCGTGGTCGATCGACTGCGCGGAATGTTCGCCTTCGCCATCTGGGACGAAAACCGGAAGGCTCTGTTTCTAGCTCGCGACCGTTTTGGCAAGAAACCGCTCTACTATACTTATGCTCCACGATGGACGTTTGCTTTTTGCGTCCGAGATGAAGGCGCTGCTCGTCTGCCCTGACGTTCCGCGTCGCATCAATCCGGCAGCCGTCGAGGATTATTTCGCTTACGGGTATGTCCCTGAAAGCAAGTCTATCTACTCCGACATCCTCAAGGTGCCGCCCGGCCACCATATGACCGTCATTCGCGGTCGGCCCAAGCTGGAACAGGTCCGATATTGGGATCTCTGCTTCGAACGGGGTCACTTCATTAGGACAGAAGAACAAGCTCAACACGAGCTTGTCGACCAACTGCGTGAAGCCGTCCGGAACGACTCATCTCGGAGGTTCCGCTAGGAGCGTTTCTTTCCGGGGGCGTCGACTCGAGTGCGGTAGTGGCAATGATGGCCGAAACATCCGACCTCGTGAATTCGTTCTCGATCGGCTTTACCCAGGCAGCGTATGATGAGACGCAATATGCTGACCAAGTCGCTGCCCGCTATAAAACGCGCCATCACAAACGCATCGTTGATGCGGATGATTTCAGCCTAGTTGCCCGTCTTGCAAATGTCTATGATGAACCTTTTGCCGATGCATCGGCTATTCCGACTTTCCGGGTCTGTGCATTAGCGCGCGAGAACGTAACTGTGGCGCTGTCCGGCGATGGGGGCGACGAGCTTCTTGCCGGTTATCGTCGATACCGATGGCATCGGACGGAAGAAAAATTTCGGGGCATCTTGCCGGATTTCCTTCGTGGTCCGTTGCTGCGAAGCGCCGGTCGGCTTTATCCCAAACTAGATTGGGCACCTCGCCCGTTCCGGGCTAAGGCGACCCTACTCGAGCTCGCAGAAGGAACGGTTAATGGATATTTCCTAAATGTCTCAATGCTCGACGACGGTATTCGACGGTCGCTGTTTAGCTCGAGTTTTATGAGAGAGCTGCAAGGATACCACGCTAGGGAAGAACTAGCTCAGCATTTTAGAGCGGCTCCTACTGATGACGCCCTCTCTGCGGTCCAATATGTTGACCTTAAGACATATTTGCCGGGTGATATCTTGGTAAAAGTCGATCGTGCGAGCATGGCAAACTCTCTTGAAGTACGCGCTCCCTTTCTCGATCAAAAATTTGCCGATTGGACCACTTCGCTGCCCGCCGAGCTGAAAATGCGTGGGCGGGAAGGAAAATACATTCTCAAGCGTGCTCTCGAGAGCAGACTGCCCAGGGATGTGTTATATCGGCCAAAGCAAGGGTTTGCGGTCCCCCTCGCGGAGTGGTTCCGAGGTCCGTTGCGAAGCACAGTCAGGACTGCGCTTTCCGGGGGTTTCCTAGGCGAGACCGGCTGGTTTGATCTCAAATTCATTAACGCGGCATTCGAACAGCATGTCTCGGGGCTTCGCGATTACAGCAGGCTTATCTGGGCGCTGTTGATGTTCGAGGC
>CAVXYX010000003.1:0-165824 GCA_963766265.1 uncultured Alphaproteobacteria bacterium | reverse complement strand
AAAAGCCAAAAGAAGCTGATAGAACGCCTCCGAAAACCGGCCAAGGCCTGCGTTTTATTTGTCGCGGTTCCTCACGGAAAACCGCTCACACTTTTCCTGGAATCGCTGGTGAAACCAAAAGCCCAAGCTGCCGCCGCCCTATGCCGCCGAGACCAAGGATGCCCGTTTCGCGGGAACCTTCGAAGTGCTGGTGCCGATCCCCGAGCGCAACCGGCCGCACAAAGTGCCCCCTGCAATTCCAGAGCCTTAACGAGGCCCAGGCCTGGCTGCACAGCGCCGAGGACCGGGAAACCGTGGCCCACATACTGAAATCCTTCGAGGCTAAATAAGCCGCGCCTCACAGAGGGTCTTCCGGGCCGGACGCGGTTTTATTTCCTCCCGGAGCCCGGAGGAAGGCTAATATTCGCCTCAAAGCAGGCTCCGGTTACGGAATGTACCATCTGGTGTAACCGTTTCGGCCGCGCTCCGAATTGAGGGGAAGTGGCCCAATTGATTGCCGCCGAAGCCCAATATCGCGACTGGATGCTGGCGGGTCTCGGCGGTGACCGTGCCGCCTATTCCCGTCTCCTGGCCCCAATTGAGCGGCCATCTGCGCGCATATTTCGCCAGGCGGGTCGGGACCGATGCGGAGAGCTGGTCCCAGAGTCCCTGAAGCGATACACACAAGGCGCGCCACCTACGACCCCGCCCTGCCCTCCACGCGTGGGTGTATGGCGTCAGGCGCTACAAGCTGATCGATGCCTGGCACGCGTGACGGCGGCGCCGCGCCTGGTGGCGCTCGAAGACGCGCCGGACCTTTTTCGCCCATGACGAAGCCGAAGCGGCGGGCGCCAAGCGCGACGTGGAAAAACTCCTGTCCCCGGCTGTCGCCGCAGAACGCGATCTGGTGCGAGCGGTGAAGCTGGAGGGCCGTTCCATCGCCGAACAGGCCAAGGCCACCGGTCTGTCCGAAACCGTGGTCAAGGTGACCGTGCACCGCGCGGTGAAATCGCTGGGGCAGGAATTGGGATTTGGGCCAGCGATGTGAAAACTGACGAGTTGATCGCCCATCTCAGCGCCCGATCTGGAAGAAGCCCCCGTGGCCCCATTATGTGGGCAGCGTCCTGACGGATGGGCGGTGGGCCCTGGGCGTCCTCGCGTCACGGCTTTTTTGATGTTGGTGGCGATGGGGCCGCGGGCCGGATCTGGCCCTGGCGATGGCGGGTGGCGCCTTCTGGATGAAGCTCGCCTACACGCTGAGCTTCGCCGTGCCTGGGATTATGGATGGTGGAACGGCTGGGCCGCTCCGACGCCAGCGCCAGGAAACCTCGTCTCTGCTTCTGCTGGTGCCGGTTATCCTGCTGCTGACAGTGGCGGTCGTGCAGCTGATGGAGCCCGGGGCGAACCGCCATCAACTGGTGATGGGCGATTCCTGGAAAGTCTGCGCCATCGACATTCTCACCATTTTCGGTGCCGGCCGTTCGTGGCCAGCGTTCTGGGCGCTCCGAGAAATTGGCGCCGACCCAGACTTTCGCAGAGCCGGCGCGGGCGCGGGCCTTCTGGCGGGCGGCGTGCGGCGCCAGCGTCTATGCCTTCCATTGCGTGGAATATACCGCGCCCTTCATTCTCATCTGGTACACGATGGGCATGGTGTTGGCCGCCGCGATCGGTGCTTTGATCGGCCGCCGAGCGCTGCGCTGGTAGTCAAACATGGCTGGCTAGACGTGCTGGCCGCCATTGATGTGGAGCTCGGCGCCCGTCACATAGGATGACTGGTCCGTACACAGATAATAGATTGCCTTGGCGACTTCCGCCGGCTCGCCCAGGCGCCTCAGCGGGATGGCGTCCACCAGCTTTTCGGTCCCCGGCGACAGGATCGCGGTGTTGATCTCGCCCGGCGCGATCGCATTCACCCGCACGCCCAAGGGCCCGAAATCCGCCGCCATCTCGCGGGTCAGCGCCGCAAGCGCCGCCTTGGATGTGGCATAGGCCGCGCCCGCGAAAGGATGGACGCGCGAACCCGCGATGGAGGTGACGTTGACGATGGCGCCGTGTGCCTTGGCCAGCGCCTCCTTCAATCCTTGCGCCAGCCAGATGGTGGAAAAGAGGTTGACCTCGAAAACATGCCGCCAGGTTTCGGTGTCGGTCTGAAGCACGCCCAATCTCTTGCCGTCATCTTCCTTTGGGCGAGATCGCCGCGTTGTTGACCAGGGCATGCAGCTTGCCGTCCGTGAGGCGCGCCTTCCGATCTCCGGCGGCCGCGCGCGCCGTATCCGCTGGATCGGCCAGATCCACCTGGATGTGATCCTCAGGTCCCGCCGCCCAGGGGCAATTTTCCGGGAAGGCATGGCGCGAGCAGGTGATCACCCGCCAGCCGGCACTGGAAAAACGTTTGACAGTGGCGTGGCCGATGCCGCGCGAGGCGCCGGTGAGGATAAGCGTGCGCCCCTCTTCCAAATGTCTGCCCTCATTTTGGTGTTTGGGATCGGTCATATCTTGAGCCTATCATCGCGGGCGTTCCTTGTCCGGCTTGTTTTGATGGCCTATCGCTTCGCTACTTGAGGCGCTTATTTAATGGCCTACCGCTTCGCTACTTGAGGCGCTTATTTAATGGCCTACCGCTTCGCTACTTGAGGCCGAATGCACATCGAAAACATCACCGCGATTGCCCTCGTCCTCGCCACCGCCGTGGCGCTGGGCTTCGCCATGAGCCGCATGCGCGCTGCCGGCGGCTGCCGGCTTCATCCTGGTGGGCGTGGCGCTGGGGCCTTCGGGGCTGGGACTGATCGAAACATCGGACTCGATCGAGACCCTGGCCGATCTGGGCGTGCTGATGCTGCTCTTCATCATCGGCATGGAGATGCGGCTGCAATCCTTCCGCAGGTTCCTGCCGCTGGCGCTGACCGTCACCACCCTGACCATCGCCATCACCATCACATCGGTGGTTTTGTTCACCATGCTCGTCCAGGGCGAAGTGCTGGGCGGCGCGGTGATCGGCGGCATGCTGTCGATCTCCTCGACCGCGGTGGCGATGAAGATGATGGAGGATGCCGGCGAGAAGGACAGCAATTGCCGGGCGGCTCGCGCTTGCCATCCTGGTGGCGCAGGACCTGGCGGTGGTGCCGCTGCTGCTGATCACCAACGGGATGGGCGCACCGCCCACCTATCTGGGCGAAGCCTTGATCGCCCTCAAAATGGTGCTGGCGCTGGTGCTGTTGGGCGGCTTCATCGCCATCCTCGGCAAGGTCAAAAGTTTCCGCTTTCCCGGATCGGAATATCTGCTCAAGGATTTCGACGTCGGCACCTTGGGCGTGCTGGGCATCTGCTTCGCCGCCGCCACGGTCTCCGGCCTTCTGGGCTTGTCGCCGGCGCTGGGCGCCTTTCTGGGCGGACTGGCGGTGGGGCATTCCACGCTTTCGCCGCGGCGCCCTTACCATGGCCCAGCCGGTGCAGAGCATCCTTCTATTCGTGTTCTTCCTGTCAGTGGGCCTTCTGATCGATCTCAACTATCTGGTCGCCCATGTCTGGGTGATCCTGGCCGCCCTGGTGGTGGTGACGGGCGGCAAGACCTTCCTCAACTGGCTGCTGTTGATGCTGGCGGGGGAGAGTTTCGGCACCGCGCTGGAAGCCTCGCTGTTCCTGTCTCCGGTCGGAGAATTCTCCTTCGTGATCGCCAGCGCCGGCGTCACGGTGGGGGTACTGTCCGAAGCCGGTCACAAGCTCGCCATTGCGGTGATCGCCATGTCGCTGCTGGTGAGCCCGCTCTGGTTCCTCGCCGCGCGCATCGTCCACACCATTATCCAGAGCCAGGCGGCCCGGATCATGGGACTGGATCTCGCAGGAATTTCCGGCTGTGGCGGACTGCTCTGGTACCTCTTCCAGTCCCGCCGGGTCCTGGTGAATGATCACTTCCGCCTTGTCGAAGGCGGCGCACAACGCATGTTCCACTTCGTCGCTCACCGCATGCGCCTCGGCCAGCGGCATGCCGGGATCGAGTTCGATATGAACCTGGATGAAGGTGTAAAGCCCGGCAGCGCGCGTGCGCAAATCGTGCAGGCTTTTCACCTGGGGGTGGGCGCGCACAATGCCGATGATCTTCTCGCGGTCGGCGTCCGGCAATTCATGGTCCATCAGCTGGTCGAGGCTTTTGCGGAACACCAGCCAGGCGCTTCCCACCAGGACCGCCGCGACCAGCAGGGCGATGATGGGATCGGCCAGCTGCCAGCCCAGCACCGTCGCCAGCAGGATGGCGATCACCACGCCGATATTGGTGACGAGATCGCCCAGATAATGGGTCTGGTCCGCCGACACTGCCAGCGAGCCGGTGCGCTTGATCACGCTGCGTTCATAGAGGATCAGCGCCGATCGCCATCGCGATCGAGACCAGCATCACCAGAAGCGCCGCCAGGCCATGATCGATGGGCTGGGGATTGATCAGCCGCTGCGACCGCCTGGAGCACCAGGAACATCGCCGACGCGGTGATGAAGGCGCCCTGGGCCAGGCCCGCCAGAGGTTCGGCCTTGCCGTGGCCGAAACGGTGCTCCTTGTCGGCGGGCGTCAGCGCCTCATGAATGGCGAACAAATTGAGTCCGGCGGTGAAAAGATCGAGCGCCAAATCCGCCAGGCTCGCCAGCATCGCCACCGAATGAGAGGTGAAATACGCGTAGGTCTTGATCGCCACCAGGAACAGCGAAACGCTCACCGAAGCTTTCGCGGCACGGCGCATATATCTGCCCTGCTCGGCCAGATCACTCATGAATCGGCTCGCTCACGAGATCAGCTCGCGCTCATGGGAAAAGCCGCCCGGTGCGCCAGGGGGCCACGCCCTCGCGGCGATAGACCAGCCGGTCGTGCAGGCGAAAGGGCCGGTCACGCCAGAATTCGATTTCGAACGGCACCAGGCGGAAGCCGGTCCAGTAGTCGGGCCTTGGCACTTTGCCAAGCGCCATATTTGGCGGCGTATTTGGCGATCTCCTTCTCGAACGTCCAGCGCCCTTCCATCGGGCGCGATTGCGCCGAAGCCCAGGCGCCGATCTGGCTGTCCTTGGGACGGCTGGCGAAATAGGCGTCGGCTTCGGCGCCGCTTACCTCGCTGACCGGACCTCTCACTCGCACCACCCGGCGCAAGCTTTTCCAATGAAAATTGAGCGCGGCATGCGCGTTGGCGGCAAGCTCATTGCCTTTGGCGCTGTCGCGGTTGGTGTAGAAGACGAACCCGTCCCGGTTCGCGCCCTTGAGCAGGACCATGCGCACATTGGGGTGCCCTCCGCGTCCACCGTGGCCAGCGCCATGGCGTTGGGGTCGTTGGGCTCAACTCCTTCTGCTTCCTTCAGCCACGCCGCGAACAGCTCGATGGGATCGCGTTCGGGCGCGATGCCGCCGTCATCCAAAGGTCCGCCGATCTCGCCCATAATCGCTCTGGCGTAGCATCCCCGGCTGCGGCAGGCTAGCCTCGGGATGGACAGGGTACCATGCGCAATTTCTATCCGATAATGACGCTCTTTCTGGGGCTCATAGCGGGAGGCTGCGCCACCGAAGACCGGTGACAGCCTCAAAACCGATTTCGATGCCGGGGATCGTCGCCTACGACGCCGCCGATTATGCGAAAGCCTATCAGATATGGTCATCCATCGATGACGACGATCTGGCGGCGATGCGCAATGTCGCGCTGATGCGCCGCAAAGGCTTGGGCACGCCCAAGGATCCCAAGGGCGCGGAAGAGATGTATGCGCGCGCCGCGGAAGGCGGCCTTCCCACCGCCCAGGCCGACCTGGCCGACATGCTGATCAAAGGCGAAGCCGGCCCGCCCGATCCGGAGCGCGCTCTGCCGCTGCTGGAGGCCGCGGCCGCCGCCAATCACCCCATCGCCGAATATGAACTGGGCCAATTCTATGAAACGGGCGAGCAGGTGCCCAAGGACCTGACCAAGGCGCGCAGTCTTTACGCCGCCGCCGCCAGCCACGGCATGAAAGAGGCAGAAGCCCGGCTGGCCCAGCTGGGACCAGTGCCTGCGCCGGCACCCTAGAACCTGTGCTGAAGCCCCTTATATTGGCGGTGGGCAAATCCTGAACCGCCCGGAGAATTGATGCGCGATCCTTATCAAGTCCTGGGCGTCTCGAAGAGCGCCAGCGAAGCCGAAATCAAGAAGGCGTTCCGCAATCTCGCCAAGAAGCACCATCCCGACACCCATGCCGGCGATGAGGCGGCGAAGAAACGCTTCCAGGAAATCTCTGCCGCCTACGACATCGTCGGCGACAAGGACAAGCGCGCCAAATTCGATTCAGGCGAGATAGACGCCAGCGGCAATCCGCGCGGCTTCGATCCCCGCGCCGGAGGTTTTCGCGGCAATCCGTTCGGCTTTGGCGGCGCCGGCGCGGCGCCGGGAGGCGCCGACCGGGAATTCCATTTCAGCTGGAACGACCAGGGCGGCGAGCAGCAGGGTTTTTCCGCGGAGGACATCTTCGCCGAATTCATGGGCGGGCGCGGGCGCGGGGCGCGCACAAACCGTCCCGCCCGCGGCGAGGATTTCGCCGTCGCGATCACCGCCAGCTTTGCCGAAAGCGTGATGGGCGGCACGCGCCGCATCGTCCTCACCAATGGCGAACAGATCGACGTCAAGATTCCGTTGGGCCTCAAGGACGGCCAGCAGATCCGCGTCAAGGCTCGGGGCGGCGCGGGCCGCAATGGCGGGCCCAATGGCGATGTGCTGATCCAGGTGACGGTGGCGCCGCATCCCTATCTCACCCGCGACGGCAACGATCTGCGCATGGACCTGCCGGTGACGCTGAAGGAAGCGGTCCTTGGCGCCAAGGCGCCCGTGCCCACCTTGAGCGGCACGGTCAATCTTTCGATCCCCCCCAACTCCAATTCGGGCGCGGTCTTGCGGCTCAAGGGCAAGGGCGTGCCCGCCCATGGCAGCGAAGCGGCAGGCGACCTTTATGTGCGCCTGGTCGTGGCCTTGCCCGACCGGCCCGACCCCCAACTCAAAAGCTTTGTCGAGGGCTGGCAATCGAATTTTGATCCCCGCGCGCGAATGAAGTAACTCCTCCGACACACTGGTATTCCGGCTCAAATGGCTAGAAATCCGGCGCGCTAAGTGAACGAGGAGTTTGCATGACATTCGAAGGCCTGATGAAGGGCAAAAAAGGCCTTGTCATGGGGGTCGCCAACGACCGTTCCATCGCCTGGGGGGTGGCCAAGGCGCTTCATGCCGCGGGTGCGGAACTTGCCTTCTCCTACCAGGGTGACGTCTTCAAGAAACGCGTGGCCCCCCTGGTCGAGACGTTGAAGCCCACGGCGCTGATCGACTGCGACGTCTCGGACCAAGCCTCGATCAATTCCGCCTTCGCCGAATTGCGCAAGCATTGGGACAATCTCGATTTCGTGGTGCATGCGATCGGCTTTTCCGACAAGGAGCAGCTCAAGGGCCGCTATGTGGACACCACGCCTGAGAATTTCCGCATGACCATGGACATCTCCTGTTATTCCTTTACCGCGGTCGTGCAGCGCGCGGAGAAAATGATGAACAATGGGGGAAGCCTCGTCACCCTCACCTATTACGGCAGCGAGAAAGTGATGCCGCACTATAACGTGATGGGCGTGGCCAAGGCGGCGCTGGAATCCAGCGTCCGTTACATGGCCGAGGATCTGGGCAAGCGCGCCATCCGCGTCAACGCCATCTCGGCCGGGCCGATCAAGACGCTGGCCGCCAGCGGCATCGGCGATTTCCGCTATATACTGAAATGGAACGAATATAATTCGCCGCTCCGCCGCAATGTTCGCCAGGACGAAGTGGGCAATGCCGCGCTGTTCCTGCTCTCCGATTTGGGCAGCGCCGTCACCGGCGAAAATCTCCATGTCGATGGCGGCTATCACATTGTGGGCATGAAGGCGGAAGACGCGCCCGACATTGCGGTGGGCAAGCAGGAATAGGCCAGACCCATCACCATGCGGGAAAGACTGAGCCTCAAGCCGGGCGTCACGCTCTATTTGGCCCGCCATGGCGAGACCGAAGCCAATTGCGAGAAACTCTTCTCCGGGCGGAAGAACACGCCCTTGACCGAGCGGGGCCGCGAACAGGCCAGGGCTATCGGACTCGCGCTCGAGCGTGAAGTGGGCATGGCGCCCGGCCTTGCCTTCGTCTCAAGCCCGCTTGAACGCGCCCGCGTCACCATGGAGATCGCGCGCGAGACGCTGGGCCTGCCGCGGGAAGGCTACACTACCGACGCCCGCATCGAAGAGATCAATCTGGGCGAATGGGACCAATTGACCGACGACGAAGCCCGCGCCCGCAATCCGGCCTTGTTCGATGCCCGCACCGCCGACAAATGGAATGTGCATGTGCCGGGCGGAGAAAATTACGCCGAAGTGGCCAGCGGGCCGAGGATTGGATCGCAAGCCTCGCCCGCGACACCTTCGCGGTCAGCCATGGCGCCTTCACCCGCATCCTGAGGGGCTTGTTCCTGGGTCTGAGCGTGGCTGCGATGTCGGCCCTGGACGAGCCGCAGGGGGTGGTCTTTCGCCTCCGGGGAAGCGATGTGAGCCAGCTTCCCGGCGTGGGCGACGCCTTGTCGAATCCGAAGCCGATAGGCTAGGACTGACCTCGCTATGTCGCACAACAGTTTCGGCCATCTTTTCCGCGTCACCACCTTTGGCGAAAGCCATGGGCCGGCGATCGGCTGCGTGGTGGATGGCTGCCCTCCGGGCATCCCGCTGACCGAAGCCGACATCCAGCGCGACCTGGAGCGGCGGCGTCCCGGCCAGTCGAAATTCGTCAGCCAGCGCCAGGAGCCAGACGCGGTGAAAATCCTCTCCGGCGTTTTCCGGGACGAGCGGATGACCGAGCAGCTCACCACCGGCACGCCCATCGGCCTCCTGATCGAGAATATGGATCAGCGCTCCAAGGATTATTCGGAGATCCGCGACAAGTACCGTCCCGGCCATGCCGATTACACGTATGACGCCAAATATGGCTTTCGCGATTATCGCGGCGGCGGACGCCAATCGGCGCGCGAGACCGCGATGCGGGTCGCGGCGGGCGCCATCGCCCGCAAGGTGCTGGACAGGCTCTATGGCAAAGTGACGATCCGCGCCGCGCTGGTGGCGATGGGGACGCAAACCATCGATCGCGCCAACTGGAATTGGGACGAAACGGCGAACAACCCTTTTTTCTGCCCCGATGCCACAGCAGTTGCTCCGTGGACGGAATATCTGGAAGGCATACGCAAGCGGGGCTCGTCGGTCGGCGCCCTGGTCGAAGTGGTGGCCGAAGGCGTGCCCGCCGGCCTGGGCGCGCCGATCTACGCCAAGCTCGACAATGAATTGGCCAGTGCGATGATGAGCATCAATGCCGTCAAGGGTGTGGAGATTGGCGACGGCTTCGCCACCGCCGCCATGAGCGGGGAAGAGAATGCCGACGAAATGCGCATGGGAAATGATGGCAAGCCCGTATTCCTCTCCAATCATGCGGGCGGCATATTGGGCGGCATCTCGACCGGCCAGCCCATCGTGGCGCGCTTCGCAGTAAAACCCACCTCGTCCATCCTGTCGCCCCGCCGCACCATCGACCGGTCGGGCGCGGAAACCGAAATCGTCACCAAGGGCCGCCACGACCCCTGTGTGGGCATCCGCGCCGTGCCGGTGGGCGAAGCGATGATGGCGCTGGTGCTGGCCGACCAAGCGCTCAGGCATCGCGCGCAAATCGGTTGACCCCTCCGCCTGCGCTTTGGACCAACTTAAAGCTTGGTAAAGCCGGCTACCAACTCAATGTGATCGGAATAGAGAAATTGATCCACCGGCGTCACGTCGCCCATGGCGAAACCTGTCTTCACCAGGATCGCCGCGTCGCGGGCGAAGCTGGCCGCGTCGCAGGACACATAGGCGACGCGTCGAATTTTTGAAACGCCCAGCAGCTTGACCTGCGCTTCCGCACCGGCGCGGGGTGGATCCAGCACCGCGGCGTCGAAGCGATTGAGCTCCAGGACCGTCAGCGGCGTCTTGAACAGGTCGCGCTTTTCGGTGGTAACGGGCTTGAGGCCCGGCGTTCGGCGCGCAGCATCGGCCAAGGCCGCCAGCGCGCTCGCCATCCTGTTCCACCGCATGAACCTTGGCGCGCCGCGCCAACGGCAGGCCGAACGTGCCCAGCCCCGCGAACATATCCACGATCGCCTTCGCGCCCTTGGTTGCCGCAGCGACCTGGGCTCGAAGCGCCGCCTCGCCTTCATCGGTGGCCTGAAGAAAGGCGTGCGGGGGCGGCGTAACCCCGATGCCATCGAAATGGATTTCCGGCTTGGCCCGTTCCAGCAAAATCTCGCCATTGTAGACGATGCGCGCGACATCGGCGCCAGCGAAAGCTTTTGCCATTTCCGCGGTGAGCGCCGGCGTGAGCTTGCGCGGCCAGCGGAACGCGAGATCGAGGCCAGTGTCCGTTTCGCTTGCATGAACCTCGGCTTTCTCGCCTTCGGCCAGGATCGGCGCCAAGGCGCGGCGCAGCAGCTCGGCGAAGTCCAGCAATGCCGGGGTCAGACACCAGGCATTCCTGCATGTCCACGATCACATGGCTGCGCGCGGCGTGGAAGCCGGCGACCACCTGGCCTTTCACCTTGCCGAACTTGAACACGGCGCGGCGACGGCTTTTCCCGGGCGACAGGACAGGGCCATTCACAATTGCCTGGCCCAGCCCCGCGCGCACCAACGCCTTTTCCACCAGCCCTTGCTTGTGGTGGCGATAAACGTCCGGCGGCATGTCCTGCAAGGCGCAGCCGCCGCAGACACCGAAATGCCGGCAGAGGGTCATGCCTTCGACGCCGCCAGCAGATATTCGATATTGCCGTCGGCGCCCGGAACCGGGCTTTCCATCGTCCCCAGCACGCGCCAGCCCGGCGTCGCGGCGACGAAATCCACGATGGTTTTGAGGGCGCCCGCACGCGCGGCCGCATCGCGCACGATGCCGCCCTTGCCGATACCGCTCTTGCCCGACCTCGAATTGCGGCTTGACCAGGGCGACCGCCCAGGCGCCGGACGCGACAAGAGACAGAGCCGGCGCCAGCGCCAGCCTCAGGCTGATGAAACTCACGTCAGCGGTGAGCACGGTGATGGGTTCGGTAAATCGGACAGAGTAAGATCGCGGGCGTTGACCCCTTCGCGCAGCTCCACACGAGGATCACGCCTCAGATCGTCGTCCATCTGGCCCCGGCCCACGTCCAGGGCGTAAACCCGCGCCGCGCCCCGCTCCAGCAGCACCTGGGTGAAACCGCCTGTGGACGCGCCCAGATCGAGGCAGACGCGGCCTTGCGGCGAGAGATGGAAATGATCCAGCCCGGCGGCCAGCTTGCCGCCCGCGCGGGAAACAAAAGGATGGGGCTTGCGGTACTCGATGCTGGCACCCAGGGCGACGGCCTGGGACGACTTCGATAGTAGCGCGCCGCCCGCTTTCACCAGGCCGGCCTTGATGGCGGCCTGGGCTTCGCTGCGGCTTTTGGCGTAACCTTGTTCAACTAGAAAAACGTCGGCGCGCACCTACGCGATTTTGCCGACGACGTTGGGCACCTCGTTGGAACGGCCAAGCGCGGACAACGCCACTTTGACGATCCCGTCCGCATCCAGCCCCGCCTGCGCGTACATGCGCTCGGGCGTGTCCTGATCCTGGAAGATGTCCGGCAGGGTCATGGGCCGCACCTTCAGGCCTTTTTCCAGGAGCCCTTCCCAGGCCAGGAACTGCATCACATGGCTGGCAAAGCCGCCGGTCGCGCCCTCCTCGATGGTGATGAGGACTTCATGCTCGCGCGCCAGCTTGGCGATCAGGTCGGTGTCGAGCGGCTTGGCGAAGCGCGCATCGGCGATGGTGGGGGAAAGTCCGTAGCCGGACAATTTGTCGGCCGCCAGCAACACATCACCGAGGCGCGCGCCCAAGGACAGGATGGCGATGGACGAGCCTTCGCGGATGATGCGCCCCTTGCCGATCGGGAGCGGCACGCCGGCCGCTGGGCGGGCCACGCCGGTGCCCTCGCCGCGCGGATAGCGGATGGCGCTGGGGCGGTCGTTGATCCCCACCGCGGTGGCGACCATGTGGGTCAATTCCACCTCGTCCGCCGGCGCCATCAGCACGAAATTGGGCAACGTGCCAAGATAGGCAAGATCGAAGCTGCCGGCATGGGTGGGACCGTCGGAGCCCACCAGGCCCGCGCGGTCCATGGCGAAGCGCACCGGCAGCGACTGAATCGCCACGTCATGCACCACCTGGTCATAGGCGCGCTGCAGGAAGGTCGAATAGATGGCGCAGAAGGGCTTCATCCCTTCCGCCGCCAGCCCCGCGGCAAAGGTCACCGCATGCTGCTCGGCGATGCCCACATCGAAGCTGCGGTCGGGAAATTCCTTCTCGAACAGGTCCAAGCTGGTGCCGGACGGCATCGCCGCCGTGATCGCCACGATGCGGTCGTCCTTCCTGGCTTCCTGGATCAGGCTTTCGGCGAAGACCTTCTGGTAGGTGGGCGCCTTGGCCACCGTCTTCTTCTGCTCGCCCGTAAGCACAGTGAATTTCGACACCGCGTGATATTTGTCGGCGCTGGCCTCTGCGGGGCCATAACCCTTGCCTTTCTTGGTCACGACATGGACCAGGACCGGGCCCTTCATCCGGTCGCGCACATTTTCCAGCACCGGGATCAGATGATCGAGATTGTGGCCGTCGATCGGACCCACATAGAAGAAGCCCATTTCCTCGAACAAGGTGCCGCCCATGGCGAGGCCGCGCGCATATTCCTCGGTGCGCCGCGCCATGTTGAACAAGGCACGCGGCAGGAAACGCTTGGCCAGCCATTTGCCCAGATTGCGGAAGCCGGTATAGGGCTGGCTGGATACCAGCCGCGCCAGATAGGCGCTCATCGCCCCCACCGGCGGGGCGATGGACATGTCATTGTCGTTGAGGATGACGATCAGCCGGTTCTTGTCGGCGCCGGCATTGTTCATCGCCTCATAGGCCATGCCGGCGCTCATGGCGCCATCGCCGATCACGGCGATCACATGATTGTCGCCGCCTTTGAGATCGCGCGCCGCGGCCATGCCCAGGCCGGCGGAAATCGAAGTCGAGGAATGCGCCGCACCGAACGGGTCATATTCGCTCTCGGCGCGCTTGGTGAAGCCGGAGAGGCCGCCGCCTTGGCGGAGCGTGCGCATGCGCGCGCGCCGTCCGGTGATGATCTTGTGGGGATAGGCCTGATGACCCACGTCCCAGATCAGCTTGTCCTCGGGCGTATTGAACACGTAATGCAGCGCCACGGTGAGTTCGACCACGCCAAGGCCGGCGCCGAAATGGCCGCCGGTGACCGAAACAATGTCGATCAGATCGGTGCGCAATTCCGAAGCGAATTGGCGCAGCGCCCGTTTGGGCAGCTTGCGCAGATCGGCCGGCACCTGAACTTGATCGAGAAGCGGAGTCTTGCTGGGTGATGTCATGGCGTGACCGAAGCGGGGCAAACAAGGTTTCGTGCCATGTCCCCGAAAACGGCACGACCATCAGAATTGCAAACGCGGACGACTGGGACCGGGCTCATGCCACATCCAGCCTTTCACCGATAGAAGGCCCGCCGGTTCCCTGGACGATTTTTTCCAGCCGGCCTTCCGCCGCTTTCAGCTTGGCCTCGCAATGGGTCTTGAGCGCCTGGCCCCGTTCATAGAGGGCGATGGAATCTTCCAGATCGACCTCGCCCTGCTCGAGGCGGGCGACGATGGTTTCCAGCTCCTTCAGCGCGGTCTCGAAATTCATTTCGCCGACCGGCTTGGCCGCGTCTTGCTTATTCAGCGGGGTAGAAATGGCACTTTCTCCAACAAGCTTTCGGCCTTACGTCCAGTGCCCCCGCATGGAATGTTCGGCGGAGCAATGTCGCAATTTTGGCGAACACACGCCAACGGGAATCGCTCAGGAAATTATATTTCCGAAACCGGGACCGACAAACCTTCCCTTTCCGTAAGGGAACCTTTTATTGGGGAAGACCGGGCGCTTTCAACTCCACGTTGCTGCGAGGCGCATCCGCCAACGCACCTATCAGATTTTTAATCCCAGGCAACGCCACAAGGGTCTGAAGACCCTCCAGCGCTTTCAAGCTGGCCTCGCTCTGGCTCATCAGGCCGCTCAAGTTCTCGAACAGCCCGCGTCGCCGGGGATAGAGCCGGATCACGATCTGATTCTGCGGGATGCCCCCAAGCTGGGCCGCTGTGTTTGCGGCCGTCCAGAAGCCGCCCAGGCTGTCCACCAGCCCATGAGTCTTGGCGTCCGCGCCGGTCCATACCCGTCCCCCCGCCACGCTCTTTACCTGATCAAGCGGCAGACGGCGTCCCGCCGCCACCTTGTGCAGGAAATCGTCATAGATCACGTCCGCTTCGTGGTTCAGCGCGGTCCATTGCTCAGCCGTGTAAGGCTGCATCGCCGAATCCATCAGCGTGTTCTTGCCGGACGCCACCTCATCCAATTCGGCGCCCACCAGCCCCAGCGACTTGCCCAGGGCCACTTTGCCAGTGAGCACGCCGATCGAGCCGGTCAGGGTCGCAGGTTCGGCGATGATCTTGTTGGCGCTGGCCGAGATGAAATATCCCCCCGACGCGCCCAGGGCGCCCATGCTCACCACGACTGGCTTGCCCCTGGCTTGGGCCTTCTTGACCGCATCCAGGATCTGGTCCGACGCCGTGACCGAGCCCCCCGGCAAATCCACCCGAAGCAGGATCGCCTTGATGCCAGGCGCGCGTGCCGCCTGGCGGATGGCTTCGGAAAGATCGTCGCTGGCGATGCCGGCATTGCTGTTGAAGATGTCGCCCTTGGCAGTGCCATCGACGATGTCGCCCGCCGCCTCGATCACCGCCAGATTGGCGCCGAACGGCGTGCTAAAATTCTTGGTCCGGATGTAATCGGTGATCTTGGTGAGCTTGGCGCTCTGGCCCGCGCGGCCCAGGCCCGCATTCATGGCGTCATCGTCATAGCCGATGCGGTCCAGAAGACCTTCGCCCCTGGCATCTTCGGCGAATTGCGGGCTTGAATCGAAATCGGCGCTCACCTTTGCGGCGTCGAGATGGCGCTCGCGCGCCACGTCCGCAACCGCTTCGTCACGCCAGGATTTCGTCACTTCGGTGAGCTGCTCCTTGTCCGCGTCGGTCATGGACTTTTCCATGTACATGTCGGCGGCGCTCTTATATTCGGCGCGCTTGGCGATCTGCGGCACGGCCTGGATCTTGTCGAACAGGCCTTTCAAGAAAATCTCGCCCACGCCCGCGCCCGAGACTTTGAAATCGCTCCGGGGTTGCACCCAGATTTCATTGGCGGCGATGGCGGTCACGTAATCGCCCATGCCCGGAGTTAGAAAGCCGGTCGCCTGGGCGATCACGAATTTGCCGTGGCCGCGGAAGCGATGAAGGCTGTCGGACAATTCCTGGGCCTGGGGCAGCGACACCGCGCCATTGCCAAGCCGCATCACCACGCCCTTGACCCTGGGATCGCGCGACGCGGCATCGAGCGCAAACACGTAATTCATGATGGTTTGCTGGGGCCCGCTGAGCGAAAAACCGGTCACAGCCGAATCGGGCACCGCTTGGCGCAGATCCAAAGTCAGCACCATGTTGCCGGGCAGCCCATCGCCCCGCGCCAGCCCATACACCAGCAGGACTACGAAAATCAGGACGATCAGGAAGACGAATTTGGCGACGCCATTCAGCACCGCCGCCATGATCGAGCGGAGCCAACTCAAAAAGCGGGTCATGCGGTATTCCTTGGGGCCGGACTTGGGGGCTCCCGTTATACCGCGCCGGGACGACGTAAGACAGTATGCCGGATGGCAAAAACCCGGCCCCTCGAGGAGCCGGGCATTTGCGGCATGCTTAAAATTTTATTGGCGTGATGCGTCGCGGAGCGCGTCCTTGGCGCCGCCGACGGCATTCTGCACTTTGCCCTTGGCCTTGTCGGCCGCGCCTTCGGCTTTCAGCTTGGCGTCGCCGGTCATCTTGCCTACGGCTTCCTTCGCCGCGCCCTTGGCTTGATTGGCGGAGCCGTTGATCCTGTCCTTGTCCATAACTATTCTCCAATTTGGCAAGAAGGTAACGGCGCCCATTGTTGCCGGTTCCGTAACTTTTGCCGCGCCTGGACGAAGTGTTTTCTGATCAGGAGATGCTCATGCAGAGACGGAACTTCCTCGGGCTGTTGTTGATGGGAAGCGCGGGCGTCTTTGCCGGCAATCTCCCCGCTTTTGCGGATTACCGCGTGATGAAAAACGACGCGGAGTGGAAGAAGGCTCTTTCGCCCGCCGCTTACGACGTGCTGCGCCACCAGGGGACAGAGATGCCTTTCTCGAGCCCGCTCGACATGATTTACAAGAAAGGCACCTATCACTGCGCCGGCTGCGATCAGGCGGTTTATTCGTCGGACACCAAATACGACAGCCACACCGGATGGCCCAGCTTCTGGAAGCCCCTGCCCAACGCCATCCTCACCGCGTCCGACCATTCCCTCGACATGGAGCGCACCGAGGTCCACTGCATCGGCTGCGGCGGCCATCTCGGGCATGTCTTTGACGACGGCCCCAAGCCCACGGGACTGCGCTATTGCATGAACGGCGTGGCGCTGCGCTTCCAGGCCGCCTAGCCGGACCTTCGGAGCCAAAAAAAAGCCGCCGGTTTTGGCCGGCGGCTTTGTCGTTCGATGCGGTCGCCGGTTATTTCTTCGGCGGAGCCGCGGGCGCGGCTGGCGCACCATCGGCCGGCTTGGCCTTGGCGCGGGCCTGTTCGGCCATGGAGTCATGCGCGGCGGTAAAGCCGTTCAGCGACAATTTAAGCTGGTAATTCTTGCCGTCGTCGGCAGTGACCTTGATCAGCGCGTCGTTGCCGGCATGGTTCAACTGATCGATGGTGGAATTGTCGATCAACATCTCCACATAGCAGCCGGCCCGGTCGCAGCGCCGATAAGGCAGGACCGGCGAATTGAAGGTTCCGGCCTGGAGCACCACGCCGCGGGCGATCGAAATGCCCAGCGGCACGGAAATCTGGATCGCGTGCTTGTCGACATGGGGAATATAGGCGATCGACACCGCCAGCACGCGCTGCTGGCTCTTGGCATCATTCTGCTGCTGGTACATGTCGCACGGCGACTGTGTCTGGGCGGGATAGCAGCGCACCAGCCAGTCGCCGATATTCTTGACCTCGGGCGGAGGCGGTGGCGCGGCCGGAGCCGCGGCGGGAGCCTGGGCAAAAGCCGGACCGAAAGCGAGGACGCCCAGCGCCAGGCCGGACAGTAAGGACTAAATCTTCATCACACCATTCTCCAGAACCAGGATCCACGCTTGGCTTCATCGCGCTTATAGGCGCGCTGGGCGTCGGCCAATCCGGTAAGCGAAACGGGGATCGCGATCGGCTTGGTGTCCTGGGGACTCGCCACCAGGAGACGGCCGTCCTTGCCGGCGCCCAGCTCCTTCTGCAGCTTCAGATCGATCGGGATATCGACGACGCAGCCCTGTTGGGTGCAGGTGCGGTACTTCGCCGTGTGCATCGGCTCGGTGCCCAGCACCAGGCCCACGCCCGGCTCCAGCGCCACGCCCAGCGGCAGGACCATGTCGAGGACGGGCTTGCCGTCCGGCATCTTGCCGATGGCAATGCGCACGATCTCGGAATGAGTCTGGCTGTCCAGCACGTCCTGCACGATCTCGCAATTCACATTGGCTTGGGTGGCGGCGGGGCAGGCCACGCGCCAGGAGCCATAAGCGGTCACTGCCTGGGTGGAGGTATTGTAGGTCGCCGCGCCGCGCACCGCCCAGCCGACCAACAGCCCGATCACCAAAGCGACCGCGCCAATGACCAGCTTCTGGGTCATATTTGTCATGAATAGTCTCGTCTCAGTTGGGAAAGCCGGGAAAACCCGGCTTAAAGCCTCAAAACCGGCGGAGGAGGTAGCAGATCACATCCGCAAAAGAAACCGGCGGGCGGGGATTTCCGTCCGGCTTTCACCGATTTGGTGAAGGCCCGGCCATTCATGACGGCATTGTAAGGCCTTGAGGGCCGCTCGCGGCAATTTGGCCAAAGGCGTTAACGGCTGGCCAGGCGCACCGGGTCGGGGCGGTAATAGTCCGGCCATACCCGTTTCAAGGCTTCGAGCTTGGGCAGATCGTTGATCACAATATAGGGCTGGGTGGGGTGATGGATCAGGTAATCCTGATGATAGCCCTCGGCCGCGTAGAAGCCCTTGAGCGGCTCGACCTTGGTGACGATAGGTTTGGGGAAAATATGGGCCGCGCCCAATTGGGCGATATAAGCGTGCGCGGTCTTTTCCTGCGCCGGCGTGGCGAAGAAGATTTCCGAGCGATAGCTGGTCCCCTCGTCCGGCCCTTGGAAATTCAATTCGGCCGGATCATGCGCCACCGAGAAATAGATCTGCAGCAGGCGCCCGAAAGAGACGGTCCTGGGATCAAACGTGATTTGGACCGACTCGGCATGGCCGGTCGTTTCGGTGGTCACCAACGGATAGACCGCGGTACTGGAGGCGCCGCCCGAATAGCCCGCCACCACCTTGGTCACGCCCTTGACGTGTTCGAACACGGCCTGCTGGCCCCAGAAGCAGCCGCCCGCCAACACCACTGTCTCGCTGGCCGCGCCGTTGGCGGGATCGAGCTGGGCCGCGGGGATCGGCTTATCCAGATCGTCGGCCCATGCGGGAGCGGACAGGACCGACAGCGCGGCGGCGGCAAACAAGGGAACAAGTTTCATGACGGCACCTCGAGGAACCATGCCCATACCACCGGCCCTCATCCTCAATTCGCAGCCGGCGGCCGGAGGTTACCATCCCGGGACGTTCGTGAAAATGAGAGCGCCCTGACACGTTTATTTTGCGGGTCTGATGTCTCTTTGGGCTCCAGCCAGAAGGAGAGCTTCATGTCGCACAAACACCCTGCCAGCACGCATCATCACGCCGCCGCCGAACATCACGAGAAGGCGGCTCACCATCACCGCATGGCGGCCCAACATTACGAGGATGAACAGGCCGAGACAGCCGCCCATCATGCCCACACCGCGTCGGGCCATGGCGCGCACGCCACCCATCATGGCGCCGAAGCTTCCAAGCTCCATGCCCATCATCATGGCGCGGAAGGCGCAGAAGACGCGGAAGACTGAGCGCAGTTGGGCGAGATGCCCATGAGCGACGAGCGACGAATTCGGGGGGCAAAGGACCCGCCTCGCTAGAGCGCGTGCTCGCCGGTCTCGCCGGTGCGCACCCTGAGCGCCGAGTCGAGATCGAGGGTGAAGATCTTGCCGTCGCCGATCTTTCCCGTGCGCGCCGCCTTGGTGATGGCGGCGATCGCATCTTCGACACGCGCGGTGGGAAGCGCCACCTCCAGCCTGAGCTTGGGCAGGAACGAGATGGCATATTCGGCGCCGCGATAGATTTCGGTATGGCCTTTCTGGCGGCCATAGCCGCGCACCTCCGAGACCGTCATTCCTTCGACCCCGATGGCGGTCAAGGCCTCGCGCACCGCATCCAGGCGATGCGGCTGAATGATGGCGATGATGAGCTTCATGGGCCTCGTCCTGTTGGTTGGCCTATCGGTTGGTGTGATATGCGCTTTCTCCATGGGTGGCAAAGTCCAGCCCTTGGATCTCATGCTCGCGGTCGACGCGCAGGCCCGCTACCATACCGGCGAATTTGGTGATCGCGAAAGTGGCGAGCGCGGACCAGACGATGGCCGCCCCCACGCCTTCCGCCTGGACCAGGAATTGCGCGCCGATAGCGTGATGCAGCGCCGAGCCCCCCAGCCCGAGGCCGGCCAGGAACGGCAAGGTCAGCGTCCCCAGCGCCCCGCCCACGCCATGAACGCCCAGCACGTCGAGTGCATCATCGACGACCAGAATCCGTTTCACGAAATAGACCGCCATGTAACAGATGATGCTGGCGGCAGCGCCCAATATCACCGCGCCGATCGGGCCCACGCTGCCAGCCGCGGGCGTGATGGTTGCCAGGCCCGCGATCGTGCCCGTCACCGCGCCCACCAGGCTGGGCTTGCCGAATGACTTCCATTCGATCGCCATCCACACCAGCGTGGCGGTCGCCGCCGAAAGATGGGTGGTGAGCATCGCCATGCCGGCATCGGCATTGGATGCGAGCGCGCTGCCGGCATTGAAGCCGAACCAGCCCACCCACAACAGCGACGCGCCCACCATCACCATCCAGGGCGCATGCGGCGGACGGACGGATTTGGGAAAGTCGGTGCGCGGCTTCAGCATCCAGGCCACCACCAGGGCGGACACGCCCGCGGTGACATGCACCACGATGCCGCCCGCGAAATCGATCACGCCCCGCTTGGCCAGCCAGCCGCCGCCCCACACCCAATGGGCCACGGGCACATAGACGATCAGAAGCCAGAGAGCCGAGATCAGCAGCACGGCGGCAAAACGGATGCGCTCCACATAGGCGCCGATGATCAGCGCCGGCGTGATGATGGCGAAGGTCATCTGGAACATCACGAACACGCTTTCGGGAAGATTGGTCCCCGGATGAAGCATGGTGCGGTCGCCATTCTGCAGGAAAGCGGCCTGGAGATTTCCCAGCGAAATCGCCCGTGCCGGAATAAGTGAGGCTGTAACCCAGCGCGAACCAGAGAACCGAAACCAGGCAGGCCACGGCGCAGCATTGCACCAGCACCGAGAGAATATTCTTGGCCTGGACCAGGCCGCCATAGAACAGCGCCAGCGCCGGCAATGTCATCAGCAGCACCAGCACCGTGGCCATCATCAGCCACGCGGTATCGGACCCGTTTATCACTTTCCTCGCCCCGTCTATTGCCGCAGCCTGTCAGGCCGCGTTTCGGCCGAAGACTGGCGCGAGGCTGATCACCTGACAAGGCAATGGGCAAGCCCGCTCTGCCTGCGCGCTGTGAACCAATTTTCACACCCACGTTTGGTTCCTGGAACCGACAGGGAAACTCCATGCTGCGGCTTATCCTGTTGATTATATTGATCCTTGCGATCCTCGGCTCGGTGCCCCTTTGGCCGTATAGCGCGGGCTGGGGTTATGGCCCCTCGGGCGGACTGGGCCTGGTCCTGATCATCCTGCTGATACTTGTTTTGGCAGGACGCCTATAAAAAAGGCGGCATGGCGCAAAAATACTCAGCGCCGCGATGGCGAACTAATCGGAGTGGCCCGTGACGGCACGCAAAGGATTTGCCGCAAGGCGCAAGCGCGTGCTGGAGCGCGCAAATAAATCGTTGCGCGCGCTGTTCCACAAGAAGGCGAAAAAGAAAACGGCGTGAACTTGACGCTCACTTGCGCTTGGTGAAACGCAGGATCGCATCCTTCAACGATGGCTCGCTGTCGCACCAACCCGACCAGGGCTTGTGGCGCTTCAACAGCGCGGGCGCGGTGCGGACGGTGAACTCCTTCGGATCCAATCCCTTCTTCACCTCGCTCCAATTGAGCGGCATCGAGACCGTGGCGCCTTCGCGCGCGCGGGGCGACAGCGGCGCCACCGCGGTGGACATGCGGTCGTTGCGCAGATAGTCGAGGAAAATCTTGCCCGTCCGCTTTGCCTTGGACATGTTGACCAGATAGTCGCCGGGACTGTCAGCCGCCATCGCCTCGCAAATGGCGCGGGCAAACGTCTTGGCCTCGGGCCAGCCAATCCGTCCCGCCGGCCCACCTTGAACGATGTCACCACATGCAGGCCCTTGCCGCCCGTGGTCTTGCAGAATGCGGGAAGCCCCAACGCCTCCAGTCGCTCTTTCATTTCCTTGGCGGCAGCGACCACGCGATCGAATTACGTGTCGGGCGCCGGATCGAGATCGAACACGAAACGGCCCGGCACGTCCGGCTCGTCCGGTTCGCAATTCCAGGGATGGAATTCCAGCGCCGCCACCTGGGCCGCCGCGATCAAGGCTTCGGCCTGGTCGAACTGAAGATAAGGCTTGCGGTCGCCCGAAACTTTCACCTCGCGGAAAAGCTTGGAGCCGCCGCGCATGGCATGGCGCTGGAAGAAATGCTCACCGCCGATGCCGTCCGGCGCCCGCACGATGGAGCAAGGCCGGCCCTTGATGTGCGGCAGCATCCACTCGCCCTACCGCTTCCAGATATTGTGCGAGATCGAATTTTGTCACGGGCTTGCCGTCACCGGCATCGGGCCATAGCGGCTTGTCCGGCTTGGAGATGGCAATGCCCATCACCAGGCTCTCGCCATTTTTCGCTTTGCCGTCCTTGGCTTTGACGGCGACCGGCTTTGCCAATTTCGTTTTCCTGGCGCTTGCTGGCATTTCCGCCTCCACTTCGATCCGCGGGCATGTCCCCGCGCAAACCTTTGAAGGACGCCTGGCGCACCATGCCGTCGGCGCTGAAGCCGGCGAATTCGATCTCCGCCACCAGGTCGGGCTTGACCCAATGAACACCTTTTTCGTGGCGCGGCGCGCCCGGCCGGTGAAGGGGCTGGACTTGGCTTTCCTGTTCTTTCAGGCGGGGGAGAAGTCGCGCAACGGTCCTGCCGCCATAACCGGCGCCCACCCGGCCCACATAGACCAGATGCTTGCCTTTATGGACGCCCACCAGCAGCGAGCGGAATTTCCCCTCCGTCGTGCTCCAACCGCCGATTACCACTTCATGTCCGGCCCGGCATTTGGATTTGATCCAGATTATCGCCCCGCCCCGAAGCATAAGGCGCGATGGCCCGCTTGGAGACGATGCCTTCCAGATCCATCCGGCACGCCGATTCCCATACCGTGCTGCCGCTGGCGCTGAGATGCTCGACATAGCGGATCAAGGGGCTTTTGCTGCCGGAAAGAAATCTTTCCAGGCGCGCCTTGCGCTCGGTGAGCGGCAAACCCCGCAGGTCCTCGCGGCCCTCGAACAAGAGATCGAAAACGAAGAACACCAGGTCGCCGGTCTTCTTCTCCGACAGCGCCACCTGAAGGCCGGAAAAATCCGGCATGCCGTCATGGTCCAACGCCACCACTTCGCCGTCGAGGATGCCGTCGGGGAGCGATTTCAAGGCGCGGGCGATTTCGGGAAAGCGGTCGCTCCAGTCCAACCCCTTGCGGGTCGAAGACCATCACCTTGCCCTTTTCGATGCGCGCCTGGATGCGATAGCCGTCGAACTTGACCTCATGCACCCAGCCCGCGCCGGACGGCGGTCGCTCTTCCAGCCGGCACAATTGCGGCGCGATGAAGCGCGGCAACGCCTTTGCCATCTTGCCTTGCGGCGGCTTGATTTCGCTTTCGCCATTCTCGATCCACGGCGCCGCTCTTGCGGCTGTTCCAGACCGCGTCAGCGGCGAAGCCTTTCTTGCGGCGCATGAAGGCGGTGGGCTTCTTGCCTTTTCCGGCGGCGATCTGGTCGAGATCGCGGCCCGAAGCGATCGAACGATCTTCTTCAGGACCCCCTCGCCGTCACCGGGCTTGGCGTATTGGTCGCGATGCTTAATCAAGAGCCAGTTGGTGTGTTTGCTCTTGCCGTATTTCACGTTGCGGTCGTTGCGCATCCGCACCAGCACCCAGCTGCCGTGCAGCTTCCCCCCTTCCAGCACGAATTTGAGATCGCCTTTTTTCAGCATGGCGTCGGCGTCGCCTTCCGGTGCCCAATAACCCCGGTCCCACAGCATCACGGTGCCGCCGCCATACTGGCCCTTGGGAATGGTGCCTTCGAAGTCCCCGTAATCGAGCGGATGATCCTCGACTTCGACCGCCAGCGCTTTTTCGCCGGGGTCCAGCGAGGGCCCGCGCGTGACCGCCCAGGACAGGAACACGCCTTTCCACTCCAGGCGGAAGTCGTAATGCAGCCTGGTCGCCGCGTGCTTCTGGATGACGAAGCGCAGATGCGGTGCCGCCGACACTTTGTCCGCGCCGCTAGGCTCGCGGGTCCGGCTGAAGTCGCGCTTGGCACGGTAGGTGGAGAGTTTTCGGGATGGCATCGGCTTCCTTAACCCGAAAAGCCGCTTGCAGAAGCGCGGTTCCCGGCCAAAAATCGGCAACTCTTTTGGGGACAGAGCAGTTTACCGGACTTGAGGCCATTCGGAATGTTTGGGGGGCTTTGGCATGCTGGACTTTCTGTTGCGCCGATACATTCGTCGGGGAACTCTGGCCGTTCATTTTCCCAACGGAAAAACAGTGACTTACGGTGAGGGCGCGCCCCGTGTGGTGATCGCCATCAAGGACAAATCTGCGCTGCTCTCCTTAGGGATGGATCCGGACCTCAAGCTGGGCGAACTCTATATGGACGGCCGGATCGAGATCGAGGAAGGCACCGTCGTGGACCTGCTCGACCTCCTGATGGGCAACATGGCCGTTATCGGCGGGGCCAGCGGCACCCATCGGGCGTTGCGGCTGGCCCGGCGCGCGCTTCGCGCCTTCGCGCAATGGAATCCGGTCCACGCCTCGCGCGCCCATGTCCATCACCATTACGATCTTTCAGGCCGCCTTTATGACCTGTTCCTGGATGTGAGCCGGCAATATTCCTGCGCCTATTTCGCCCACGACGGCGACACGCTGGAAGTCGCCCAGACCGAGAAGAAGCGCCACATCGCGGCCAAGCTCAATTTCGACCGGCTTGGCCTCAAGGTTTTGGATATCGGTTGCGGCTGGGGGGGATTGGCGATGGATATTGCGCGCGAGCGCGGCGCCAATGTGCTGGGCATCACGCTTTCCACCGAGCAATTGGCGGCGGCGCAGGAACTCTCAAGGCAGAACGGCCTGGCCGAGCGCGCCAAATTCGAGCTCAAGGACTATCGCGACCTGGCTGGAACCTTCGACCGCATTGTCTCGGTCGGCATGTTCGAGCATGTGGGCGCGCGCTATTACCCGCAATTCTTCGCCAAAGCGCGCGAGGTGCTGGCCGATGACGGCGTCATGCTGTTGCACACGATCGGCCGCGCCGACGGACCGGGCGCCACCAATGCCTGGATTCGCAAATATATCTTCCCGGGCGGCTACGTCCCTGCCCTGTCCGAAGTGGTGCCGGTGATCGAAAAAGCGGGACTGATCGTCACCGATGTCGAAGTGTTGAGGCTTCACTATGCCAAGACGCTGTCGGAATGGCAGCGGCGCTTCCAGGCCAATCGCGCCGAGATCGCCGCGCTCTATGACGAGCGTTTCTGCCGGATGTGGGAATTCTACCTGGCCGGCGCCGAGATGGCGTTCCGCCACGAGCAGCAGGTGGTGTTCCAGATCCAGATCGCCAAGCGCGTCGACAGCCTGCCGCTTACCCGCGACTATATAGTCATGCGCGCGGCGACACCGAAGCGGCGGCCACGCCCGCGCGCGTCAAGGCGGTGGCCTAGTCCTTCTCAGAAATCTTCGCGGTCGAAGCCGTGGATGCGGCAGACGCGGGCGGCGATGCGCTCGAACTCGGCATTGTGGGCGTTCCGGGTGGCGCTGCCATTCTCATGCTGATAGAGATGGATCATCTCATGCGCCATGGTCGCCATCAGCAGATCGGTGGAATTGACCGAGCGGACCGAGACGCCGATCTCGTTCAAGTCGGGCATGGTCTTGATCCGGCCGCGGAAATGGCCGAAGCGGTCGCGCGCGCCCATCACCCGGAACACGAGATTGTCCGCATGCGGAAGATTCATCCGGCGGAAGGGCGGCGTGGTGCGCAGATATTCATAGGCATTCTCCAGGCAGTCGGGGGTGAGATGCAGCTTCCCGCCGCCGCCGGTCCGTGGCGTCCGCCATGGTTTTGCGCTTGCGCATGGCCGATTTTAGCCATAGCAAATCCGGCCGCCGCCAAGCACTCAATGACCCTAAAATATATAAGTTTTTAGCCCGCAACCCTTTGGTCCCGATCCCGTTTGGGCTAGGATTTCCGGGCAAATCCAGGGCTTTCCATGGCCATCCGTACGTTTCTGCCGCTTCTGCTGCTGTTGCCGCTGGCGGGCTGCTATGCCGACCAGAAAGCCCAGCTGGCGCCTGCGAAATAGCCGCCGACCAGAGCCCGTCCCGCGCCGCCCCGGCGAGCCCTTCAAGCAGATCCAAGGCTGCATGGACCAGGCCGGCTACCGCTTCATCGGCTGGAACGACGGCGTGGTCTGCGACATGGGCGCGGTGGTCCAAGGCCGGCCATCGTCGACCGGCGGCGGCGCGGATTGTTTCGAGCCCAAGAATTGGCTGGCGCTCAAAATCTATCGCATCGAAGTGCCGTCAAAAGCGCCCGCGCGCCACGAGCTGAGAGACCGGCGGCGGGAAAAGATTGCCAGTTCATGGCGCGTCGCTAAAGTCTGGCCCGCATGTGGCTGCTTCTGGCGTTTTGCGGGCCCGTCTGCTGGGCGGTTTCCACGCATATCGACAAATATCTGGTGGACCGGTATTTCCGCGACAGCGACACCGCGGTCCTGATGCTGTTCACCGCGCTTTTGGGCGTGGCGCTGCTGCCGCTCATCTGGTGGATCGAGCCGGCCATTCTCAAACCGTCGCTGGAAGGCGATTGCCGGTGATGACGGCGTCGGGCGTGCTCTATATGGGCGCCATCCTGTTTTATCTGCGCGCCATCCAGAGCGAGGAAGCGTCGGTGGTGGCGCCGCTGTTCCAGGCCTCCACGCTTGTTCACCTTCCTGCTGGGATATTTTTTCCTGCATGAAAGGCTGGGCATGTCCGCAGCTCCTGGGCGTCGCTTTGATCGTAGGAGGCGCATTGAGCCTTTCGCTGCAGGGCGGGCGGCAAGATCAAGAAAATTCAAGGGCGGCCTGATCGCCCTGATGCTGGGCGCGACTTTCGTCCTGGCGCTGTCCAGCGTGCTGTTCAAATATTTCGCCATCCGCGACGATTTCTGGACCACCACCTTCTGGACCTTTGTCGGCGAAGGCCTGTTCGGCGCGCTGCTTCTGCTCGTGCCCGCCTATCGCCGCCAATTCGCGGCCTTGTTCCGGCAAAATCCCGGCGCCGTGATCGGCGTGAATGCCGCCAATGAATTGATCAATCTGGGTGGCGGGCTGAGCGTGCGCTTATGCCTCCCTGCTGGCGCCGGTGGCGGTGGTATCGGCGATTTCCTCCACCACCACGCTCTTCGTCTTCTTCTTCGGCATCCTGCTCACCCTGTTCTTTCCCAAGCTTCGGGCGCGAGGATCTTTCGGCGGGCAATCTTGTCCGAAAGGCGTGGGTGCGCTGCTGATCACGGGCGGCGTGATCCTGATCGAGCTGCATTGACGCCCGTCCTTCAAGGCGGGAAATTGAGTCCGGATTCCGAGGCGGTATAGACGGCCGATGGCGTCGTAAATGTCTTCGCGGATGCGTGCGAAATAATAGGCTGACTGGCCGCTTGCCTGGGTGTCGGGAATGATTCGGCGGCGGCACATTGGTGACGTTATCGATCGCCGCATAAAGCTGGAGATTGTCGTTCCATTTGTAGGACGCCCGCAGATCCAGATAGGCGACCATCGGCACATGATTGTCGTCGACCTGCAACGGACCCCAGGCATTGTTGAGTTTGGCCGCGCCGATCAAGCGGCCCTGGACCGTGCCCGACCAGGGACCTTGGCATAAGTCGAAGACAGGTTCACCTTGAATTTGGGCACGCCTCGATAATCGAATCGCCTCGCTCAGGCTGCCGGCATAATCGAAATTGACGCCCGCGGCCGTTCTGGGTCTGCTCGTCGGTGTAATTGCCGACCAGATGCCAGTTCAGCATGCCGTTGAACAACGGCATGACTAGTCGCCCTGGAAGTCCAGGCCCGACACGGTTTGGGACGCGGCGTTTTGCGGGAAGGTCTGAATGTCGATCTGCGACGTTAGCGGCGATCCGTGCGTCGGCCGCCGAAAACCAACTGCCCGCAATAGAAGGAATTGCCGCGTTGGCATTGCATTGCGCCAAGCACGGTGTTGGCGGAGGCCGTGAAGATCGACTGCCTGATGAGGATCGAATACCAATCGGCCGAAATGGACAGATCCGTCGATCCAATGCGGCGTCAGCACCACGCCGCCCGAAATTGTGGTGGCGATTTCCGGCGTTCGAGCGCGCTGATTGCCTTCGCGCGAATGTGTAGATCGGCACGTTCTTGCCGTCTGCGCGGATCGACCGCCGAACTCAAGGTCGAGGCGCCGCTGTTGAACAATTCGGCTCAGATTGGGGGCACGGATGTCCAGCGACCAGGTGGTGCGCAGCCGGAGATCGTCATTGACCCGGCTGGTCAGGCCCAGCTTGTAGGTTTCCACCAGACCCGCGGTCGAATAGCTGGTGAGACGGCCGGCCGCGTCGAAATCGAGATTCTGGACGATGTTGTCCTTGAGGAATGGGGCGTCGACTTCGGCGAAGCCCTCTTCGACATTGTATTGGCCGGCGAAATTGTTGAAGTTGCCGACCGAATATGAGCCGGGCGACGGCGCCCGGATCGGCCTGGGTGCGGCCACCTTCCTTGCGGTATTCGGCGCCGAAGGCCACGAGACCGTCCCGCCGGCAGCGACCAGGGCAATTGTCCCTGCATCGAGCCCGCCGCCACGTCTTCGTTGAGGATGATGGTTTCAAAATCGTTCTTGGTAGTGATGGTAGTTGATCGCGCCTTGAGAGGCCACGCCGTCGCCGAACACGTCCAGCGGCCGGCAGCCATTGGTCGGATCGGTCAAAGTCGAGCGGCACGCGATGGTGCCGACCTGCAACCCAGATCCGCCCGACATTGGCATTGGTGACGGTCACGGCGTCCGCCGCATTGGCGTAGTTCTGGTTGACCACATTGTTGAGGACGTGAAGATGCACCCTGAACGTTCCGTGCTGGTAATAACTATTCCAGGACCAGTCTGGGTCGAGGGTGCCCTCCAGGGTGAAGACGCCGCGCACCAGCTGACGTGGTTGAAATGTTCGCCGGCACGCCCAGGCTCTGCGACAGTTGGCGCTCGCTCAAATGACGAAGCCGGCGATGTTGTTGGTGTTGATGCTGCCCAGGTTGAAGGATGGGATGCCGTCCGCCGCCATGGTTGCGGCGATGGATGCCGGAATAAATAGGATTTCCCGCCTGGATGGTGAGATTGCCCGGCCTGACCGCCGGCACGGAATTATTTTCCGTCCAGGACTGGCCGTAATTGAGCTGGAGCGACGCCGCCATGTTGGGCGCGAATTGATAACGGCCGTACCCGAACAGCGTGGCGGTATGGTAGGCGACCGTGAGATCATTGAGCTCGCTCTCCGCATGCTGGGCGTCACCGCCGTTGGAGAGCGGACCGGAAATATTTCCGAAATCGAAGGAGGCGGGTGTCCCCGCCGCTCCCACGAACTGGATGCCGCGAAGGACGTCGGCGCTGCCGGGAGCTGCGCCAGCCGGGTTGCCGACGATCAACCCGCCGGTGGTGGCTTGGGAGAGGCCCACATTAGAGGCGACGATGAATTCCGGCTGGCCGTTGGCGCCCCGATTGTTGACCAGCGCCTGGGCCTGATACCAGCTGCGTTGACCGGAAAAGACCACATCCGGACTGCCGGTATACTGTCCGCTGAGGATCACATGGCCGCGGTTCCCGTCGAAATCCGCGCCATAGGAAATCTCGGCCTTCCAGGTCGGCAGATCCCATTTCCAGGAGTCGCCCCCCTCGAAATTCATTTTCAGTCCGGAGAAATCCTTGTTGAGAACAAGATTGACCACGCCGGCTACCGCGTCCGAACCCCAGGCGGCGGACGCGCCGCCGGTCACCACATCCACGCGTTGCACCATGGTGGCGGGGATGGTCGAGAGATCGACGCCGCCCGTGATGTTGGATTGCACCACGCGCTGGCCATCGAACAGGACCAGCGTGCGGGTGACGCCGAGGTTGCGAAGATTGACGGTATCGACGCCGGTGATGGCCGAGACGATATTGGCTGCGCCCCCGCCATTGACCGGTGATGAGGATATGCCCACTGCCGGCAAGGTGCGGATCGTGTCACCGATGCTGAAATGGGAATCCCGCTCCAACTGGTCGAGACCGATCATCGTGACGGGCGTGGGCGCTTCATAACCGGCGATCGAGATGCGAGAGGCAGAGACCACCACCTGTTCCACACCCAGTCCGGCCGGCTGGGCGATGGTGATTGACTGAGGCGCGAGGCGCGCCGCCGCCTGAACCGAAGGGGATTGGAGCGGCTGCGCATTTTGCCCGCTGGCATCGGGAGCCGGTCGAGGGCCGACTACCGCCCGTTTGTTTTCTTCCTGGTGATCGGCCGCGGACGCGCGCACGATCAGGCCGCCCGCGCCGTCGGGCTCGGCTTCGAGGTGCGTGCCTTTGAGCAACAGATCCACGGCGTCCTTGCCCGACATCTGGCCGCGCAAAGGCGGGGCGATGATGCCGTCCACCGTTTGCGGCGTGAAGAGGATGTTCTGGCCGGTCTCGCGGGCCACCTCCTTCAGGGATTCCGACAGCGGCTGGGCCGGCAAGGCGAAATTGCTGCCCTGCGCCAGCGCCGTTCCGGCAAGAAGGGCCAGAATGCCGATGCCAGAGGCCAAACGCGCGCGAATTTTCCAGCCCCTGACGGACATTGCTCCTACCAA
The DNA here is from genome assembly GCA_963766265.1 of uncultured Alphaproteobacteria bacterium. Lineage (GTDB taxonomy): Bacteria > Pseudomonadota > Alphaproteobacteria > Micropepsales > Micropepsaceae > Rhizomicrobium. The sequence continues at coordinate 135,406 of CAVXYX010000003.1, read as the reverse complement.
AGGCGGCGGCCTGTCGCTGATGACCGTCTTATGTGGAAAGAATGAGCCGCCCCTTGCTCGCCTCACCCCTGCAAAATCCGGGCCTCATCGCCAACGAGTTCGATCCGGGCATCGCTCACACGGACCGTGATGGGCAGAAGACGCTCCAGCGAACGGGCAAAATGGACATTGTCGCCCACACGATAGACGCCGCTCACCTTCATGTTGGCGAGACGCAAATCATCGATTTCAAGTTTGACGGTCGAATAGCGGTTCATCTCCGCCACCACGCTGCTCAGCGCGGAATTCTCGAACACCACTTGGCCGGTGTGCCATGCCAGCAACGGCAACAGGTCGGGCCGGTCCAATTTGACCAGCGGGCCGGTGGCGATCAGGCGCTCGCCCTCGCTCAGCACCTGCGATCCCACGGCATCCGAGGCGCTGTTTTCGACGGTGGCGCGGCCCTGGATGAGCAGCACCGAAACACGGTCGCCCTCGCGGCCGACATCGAAGGTCGACCGGGTCCCGATCACCAGCTTCTGCGCCGCTTTGACCGCGAAGGCGCGCTTTTGCGTGTCCGCCGCAACGCGGAAATTGGCGCGCCCATAGCGCAATTCCGCCATCCGGTTCTTGTCGTTGAAATGCACCACCAGCTTGGTGTCAGTGTCGAGAAAGACGGCAGTGCCGTCGTGCAGCGAGATATGTTTCTGTTCGCCGATTTCGGTCTGGTAGACCTCGGCAAAAGCGCTTTGCAAGAAGGCGAAACCGCCGCCCAGGACCACAGCAGCGCCCAGACCCGCCGTCAAAAGCTTGCGCCTGGACACCGAAGTCCCCAGTTGAACCTCGCCGCTGCGCAAATCCCGCGCCAGGGCCCCCACGCTTTCCCAGGTCGTATTGGTGGCGTCGAACGCAGCCGCGTTGCGCGGGTCTGCCGCCAGCCAGGCGCGAAAGGCGCGCTCATCTTCCAGGCTGCGGTCATCGGCGCGCAGCCGCGCGAGCCAATCCGCGGCTTTCTTCAGTGTGCCCCGGTCGGGCGAATAGCGCCGCATCTCACCAGCCCTCGGTCCACTCGGTGAGGAACTGCACCGCCTTGGCGATGTGCTTTTCTACCGCGCTCTGGCTGATGCCCAACCGGCTGGCGATCTCGTGGTATTTGAGGTTGTCGAGGCGATGCATCAGGAATATCTCGCGGGTCCTGGGGGTCAGTTTGTTCAGTCCAGCCCTTACCCTGGCTAGACGAACGCGGGCGGCAATTACCTCATCCTGAAGCGGGGCGCCATCCTCCACCTCCGAGGCTTCCGCTTGATTCTGCAGGATCTTTTCGTGGCGATAATTGTCGATGCCAATGTTAAAGGCGGCGCGGACCAGGTAGGCGGAGGGATCGGCCACCGGATGCTGGCTGCCATGACGCACCATCCGCAGATAAGCGGTATGGAGCAGGTCTTCCGCATCGGTGCGATTGCGGGTTCGCCGCGCGATCTGACGAATCAGATCGCTCCATAGCGCCTTCCCGACCGGATTCTCGGCCATGCGTTCCCCCGGACCCTGGTACCGGCGTTTCGGCCGGCCCGTCGCCATATTTTCCGACATGAGAAGTCAGATTGCTTTCGCGCGTCAATCGAAATCTAATTGCCCCGGCGGTAAGCGCGAGTGGGATCAACCCATTCGCGGCGGTTCGGATCTCGCGCCGTCCGCATGAATCTGTCCGTCGCCATTGTCGGCGACCAGCACAATTCTCACCAGATCGGACAGGCTGGCAGCGTGCAGCTTGTCCATGATGTGGGCGCGATGGATTTCCACCGTCCGGGGCGAGATGCCCAATTCATAGGCAGCCACCTTGTTCGATCGGCCCTTGACCAGGATGTCCAGCACGCTGCGTTCGCGGGAGGTGAGAAGCGAAAGCCGCTTGCGCGCTTCCCTGGTTTCCGCGGAGCGGCTGCGCGTCCTGGTCCCCACTTCGAACGCGTGGCGGATGCTGGCGATCAATTGCCCGTCGTCGAACGGCTTTTCGATGAAATCGATCGCCCCCGCCTTCATCGCCCGTACTGCCAGGGGCACATCGGCATGGGCGGTGATGATGATCACAGGCAGATGCCCATCGCACCGCACGATCTCTTCCTGCAGCTCAAGGCCGCTCATGTCCGGCATCCGGATATCGGCGATCACGCAGCCGAATTTCGGTATCCCGTCGGCGAGAAATTCCCCGGCGGAGCCATAGCTGTGGGAGCGAAGTCCCGCGCTCTCCAAGAGAACTCTGAGCGAGTCGCGGATTTCCGCGTCATCATCCACAATGAATACGTGTTGCTCTTCTATCATGCAACTTTCGGGCACAATGGAAACGCAACCGCGTGGATTTTCGGTGCAACCCGAGTCTCCCCGAGGCACGGACGCGCCCCCGCGTGATTCGTGGAAGTCTACACCCAACCTCGCGCCAAGCCTATATTTTCCTCGTGTCAAACATGCATCAGCCGACAAGGAACTCCGTGGGCGGAGGAAATATTATTCACGCCGACTGATGGAACTTGAGAGCAATAGGCGTCACGGACGCCTTGCGCTCCACGGAATGGAACTTTTCGAGATCGGTAAGATCGGCGAAACTCGCCATGGTTGCGCCGTTGGGAAGCCGCGACAGCGCCAGCGAAATCATGCGCCCGTCGGCGCGCCTGGCTTTTCCCCATTCGCCGAAACGCTCGGGCGTCGCCGCGCTCACGCCGGCCGCGACGATGCCCCACATGCCGTCCTGACCGATGCGGCTGGCGCACAATTTGGCGATTTCGCCAAGATGAGGCTGACCGGTGAGATCGGTTTCGGTCAAGCGCCACATCTGTGCGAACAGCGCATTGTGCAGCACCACCCGGCCATCGGTGCCGAATATCGCCACGCCTTCGTCCAGCGTATCGAGGGTGGCTTTCTGGACTTGCGTGAGAAGATTGAGCGAAGATTCCAGCTTCAATTTTTCGCTGATGTCTTCGCATTGAATATATATGCCGCCATCGCGATGTGGCCGGGTGACCAGGCGTATGCTTTTCCCCAATGGCAGATGCCATGTTTCCTCGATTGTCTTCGCCGTCGGCTGGCTCGGCCACGATCTGGTTTTTGCGCCATTCCGCGAAATTGCGCTGTTCCGGAACGAGGCGTCGTTCGCGCAGCAGATTGAGAATGTCGCCCAGCGACGGATTTGTGGTGAGCCACCCGACAGGGAGGCCCCAAAGGCGGGCGTAAGCGCGATTGTAACGCGTGAGCCTGCGGCTTTTGTCGAAAACGGCGATCGCCAGGGGCAGTTGATCGATCACATGCGTGTCGCCTGCCCCGTCCCGCACCAATTCACTGATGTAGAGCGTGGCATGCTTGCCCACCGGCGCGCCGCGCAATACCAACATCCCCCCCGGGCACGCGCGCCGTCGACGTGAAGTCAGCCCCTTCTCTTCGCCAGCAGATGCAGCGCGCGCATGGCCTCGGCCGCGTCGGGGCTCTCCATCAGAAGATCAAACAGCAATTTGCCGTTGCCGAAATAGAGCTGCTCCGCGCCCAGGCCCACCACGATGCCAGACGGGGCATTGTCGAGAAGCGCGGCATAGGACGCCGTGATCGCTTCGGCGCGCGACGTCGCTGCCCCGGTTTCACGGCGAACCTGACCCAGGCGGTGGAACGCCCACCAGGCGCCGGCAAGCGCAATGAGACAGAGCATGAAGGAAAGGGTGTCGAGGGATGATGCGCACATGGTCAGGACTCCGCCGGCGCGCGCTCCGCGCGCGGCGGGGATGCCCCCATTAACGTTAACCCGAACCATTCCGCGCGGGTGCAGAGCGCCCGCGCGGCCGACAGAAATTCCAGCCCGCGCGCGCGTTTTCCGCACGCCGCCGCGTATGAACCGCTTCATGCCCCTGTCTCCCCAGCCGCGCAGAAATGCGCGAATGGCCTATTCTTGGGGATTAATTCGGCGAATCAATAGTTGGGGATTCCGCGTAGGTACTTTCCCACCCGCCAGCCGGGATGACTACTTAGTATGGAGGAAAAAGCCGCGCCGCCACGAACCGGCATAAGCAATAATACGTAGGCGGAGCTTTTTGGGCGGAATGTTTCTTCCGGTGACGGCGGGTTTCGTCCGTCCAAGGACCATTCCGGCGGACGGCTCATGCCTGGCCGGAGAAAATCTGCTCGAGCCAATTGAGCAGCCCATCGGCGGCCAGCGGCTTGCGCAGGACGGCATGGACGCCTTCTTCGCGGCCCGAGTTCACAAGCGGCTTGCCATTGCCCGAGACGATCATCGCCGGCGTGACGACACCTTGGGCCCGCAAGACCGCGATGAGATCCAACCCCGACATTCCGGCAAGATTATGGTCGAGCACGATGCAGTCCGCGTCGCGTCCGTCGGTCGCCGCAAGAAAGCTTTCCGCGTCGGCAAAATCGCGAATCAAAACCCTTGCGCCTCCAAAAGCGTCCGCGTCGAAGCGCGGACCGCTTCGTCGTCCTCGACGACAAAAATTCGACGCATTTCGACGTTAACCACGACACTCTCCGCCCACCCTCGCGGCGGGCGCAAACTAAGCGCGGCGCGGCCGGGTCGAAATACGTATTAGTGCGTAAACCTGCGGCGCACCACGAAATGCGGTGCATTCCGGCCGTTGGATAGAAAGGATTTTGCAATAAGCGTTAACGCGGCATATACCGCCGCCCCACAAGGCGCTGGCGCGTGTGCCTCCGATACCGATCTTGTGCGTTTAGCCATGTTGCATGGTTAGGGCGGACCAAACGAGTATGTCGGAATTAACCAACAGCGGCCAATCCCTGCGGGGCCAAGAGCTTCTTCGCCGCGCTGATCGATTCCGCGATCGACGCCATCGTCGTGACGGACGCGTCGCGGCATCATTCATCTCTATAATCCGGCGTGCGAAAGATTGTTCGGACACACGCGGCAGGATGCGATCGGCCGGCGCATCTCCTTCCTGTTTCCTCCCGACCGGTTCGGGGAAGAGGAGAAACTAGTCCCAAGATATGGCGGCGGGGCACAACGTGGCGAATTTCGAAACCTGTGCGCCGCTGCAAGGACGGAAGCGAGATACTGGTTTCGCTTTCGGCGGCATCTGTTCGTGACGGAGCCGGGCGCGTCATCGGCACCGCGACCACGATGCCGGGATGTCACGCTAGCGAAGGCGACGGAAGCGAAAGAAGCGGTGCTCGAGGCCGAACTGACCCATGTGAGCCGGCTCAGCGCGATGGGCGAAATGAGCGCCGCCATCGCCCATGAACTCAACCAGCCGCTCACGGCGGTGACCAATTATGTCAAAGCGGCGTCGCGTTTCCTGGGCGCGGAGACGCCCTCGCCGGCTGCAGATCCGCCAGGCCCGCGAAGCGATGGAGAAAGCCGCCGACCAGACCATCCGGGCCGGCACCATCATCCGGTCTCTCAGGGACTTTGTGGAAAAGCGGGAAAGCGAAAAAATCGCGGAGAACCTCAACCAGGTGATCCGCGAGGCTGTCACCTTGGGCCTTGTCGGCACCGCGCACAGCAACATCAAGATCAAACTGGAGCTGGAGCCGCGCATTCCACGCCTGGTGATCGACAAGATCCAGATCCAGCAGGTGTTCGTGAACCTGATCCGCAACGCCGTGGAGGCGATGGCGGAATTGGAAAAAGGCGACATTTTCATTTCATCCGCGGCGGTGGAAACCCGCTATGCCGAAATCACGATCCGCGACACCGGCCCGGGCTTTCCGCCGGAAATAGCGGGCAAGCTGTTTCGCGCTTTCGCCACCACCAAGCGAGATGGGTTGGGCATCGGCCTGAAGATCTGCCAATCCATCATGGAAGCCGCATGGCGGCTCTATCCGGGCCCTGCGGGACGGCCCCGGCGCCGCGTTCCAGATCCGCCTGCCGCTGGCCTGAGACAATGAGCGGCAATTCCGATGCCCTGTCTTTGTTTTGGATGACAACAGGGCAGTACGCGATTCGCTGGCATCGCTGCTGACCAGCAACGGGATCGCGCGCCCGCAGTTTCGCCAGCGGCAAGGATTTCCTGGCGCGCCGCGCGTCACAGCGCGCAAGGCTGTCTTGTTCTGGATCTCTACATGCCGGAGTTGAGTGGCCTGGAGCTGCTGCGGCTTCTGCAGGGCGCGCGGCAACATGATTCCGGTGATCGCGATCAGCGGCCGCCGCGACGCGATCCTGGATGCCGCGCTCGAGCGCGAGGGCGTGCTGGGGATCCTCTCCAAACCGTTCGACGACGAAGAGCTTCTCGCCCTGATCGGCAACGCGATTGAGCGGATTGAACCCGCACTGACGAAAGAACTGCCCCGTTTCGGGGCCGTTTTTTCCCTCTATTGCGGCGCGGGGCCCTGGCTCACGCGCACCAGGTCGCCAGGGCGCATCCATTTCTGGAACGCCTTCTGGACGTCACCCGCGTCGAGATTGACATAGCGGGCCGGCGGCGAGGGATGGCTCGTCCAGGGGCAGGCCCAGGTCGCGCAAAGCCGCGAAGCTGTGCGCGATCTCGCCGACATTGGCTTCACGCAGCGGTATCTGGCGCAGCAGATAGGCCTTGGCGCGGGTAAGCTCGTCACTGGAGATCGGGATTGGTCTGCAGATCCTTGAGTTCGTCGCTGACGATGGCCGCCGCCTTGGCGACGTTGATCGGATCGCAGGCATAGCTGACCATGATAGATGCTGCGGGTATTGCCCGCCTCAAGATCGGCATCCACCGAATAGACCAGTCCGGTCTTTTTCCTCAGATCGTTGCTCAGCCGTGACGAATAGAAGCCGCCCGCCAGCACGGCGTTGCCCAGCGAAAGCGCGTAATAGTCGGCATCCTTGCGCGCCAGCGGCACATTCTCGGCCAGAGCGACCGGTATCCTGGACCCTGCTTTCGTCGGCGACCGACAAAGTGGCGGCATGATTGGCGGACACCGTGGGAAGATCGATGTCGGGCTTAGGTCCCGACCGCGCTCCAGGCGCCGAAATATTTCTCGATCGCCGCGCGCGCCTTTTCCGGCGTGATCTTGCCGATCACCACGATGGTGGTGAGATCGGGCCGGAAGGTGGTGCGATAATAATTCAGCACATCGTCCATGGTGAGGCGGCCGATATTCTCGGGCACGCGGCTCGCGCAGGGACGGATCGCCCTTGGTGAACAGGGACTCGCGCAGCGATTTGCTGGCCAGGAAGGCCGGCGTCTGCATGCGCGCGGCGATCATGTGGCTGAACTGGTCGCGCGCCAGCTTCATCGCCGCCGGCGAAAAGGCCGGATGCAATTCATTGTCGGCCAGAAGCGCCAGGCCGCGGTCGAAATCGCTGGCCATCGTCTGCAAGCTGGAAATCCGGTCCGCCGCGCTCGCTGGCGCCGATCGCATCCAGCGCCTCCTGGAACGCGATGCGGTCGAGATGCTCGAAGCCATATTTGAACATCGCGCTGACGACCTCGGCCACGCCTTCCTTGCCGGTCGCGGTCTCGGTTTCCGGCCGGTTCTGGATATGGCCATAGACGCTGACCGTGTCGCTCACATTCTCGGGCTGGACGATCAGGGTGATGCCGTTGGCGAGCGTGGTGACGGTGGGATGGAGCGTGGATTGCGGCACGTCCAGGCGGTTGAGCGCGCTTTCCGCCCAGTCCGGCAGCGCCACCGGCTTGACCTCGCCCAAGGTGATGGATTCCTCACCGCCAAATTCATGTTCGGAGGCCGCCAGGCGTGCGCCCTGGCGCGGCGTCATCGTCACGGTGACGGCATGCTCGAGATCGAGATATTTGCGCGCCACGCGGTTGACGTCTTCGGGCGTGACTTTCTCGATCCGCGCCAGATCCTCATCCGGCGTATCGAGGCCCTCCTCCGCCACCGCATCCGACCAGATCGCCGCCAGATTGGCGATCGAATTCCGGCGGGTTTGGGCCGAGCGATATTCCTGCGCCTTGGCGGCCGCCACCAGCTCGGCGGGCACGCCGTTCCTGGCGACGCCGGTGAGAATGCCGCGCAGGGTCTTCTTCCGCCGCGTCGAGATCGGCGCCCGGAGCAATCGAAATGGACGCCGAGGCGATGCTGGCCTGGCGCAGCGGATCGAGCGAAAAGCGCGCGCTGATGGCTTTGCCTTGCGGCACCAGGGCATAAAGCTCGAAACGCCGGCTGGAGAGGACATCGGCCAGCACTTCCAGGGCGGGAAAATCGGCGCTCTCCGATCCCGGCAGCCGCATCGCGATCATCTTGGTGGCGGCAGGGGCTGTCGGTCTCGACCTGGATGGGCGCGGTGTCCACGGCGCGGAAATCGAAGGCCGGGCGTGCCGGCAAGGTCCTGGCGGGAATGGCGCCGAACAGGGTCTTGATCTTTTCCAGCGTCGCCTGCGGATCCACATCGCCCGCCACCACCAGTACGGCGTTGTTGGGCGCGTACCAGGCATCATGGAATTTCTTGAGCATCTCGGCGGTGGTCTTGTCGAAGGTTGGCCGCGAACCCAGCGCGTCATGCTCATAGGGCGTGCCGGCGAACAAGGCGGTGCGCAGGCGCTGATACATCAGGTAGCGGGGACTGGAGATGTCCTCGGCCACTTCCTGTTCGATGGCGCCACGTTCCTGGTCCCAGCCCTCCTTGCTGTCGGTGACGTCGGCCATGCGCAACGCTTCGATGTGAAGCGCGACATCGAGATCGGTCGAAGGCACGGTAAAGAGATACTGGGTCACGCCTTCGCTGGTATTGGCGTTGAAATCGCCGCCCATGATGCTGCCGATATTGGCGAGCTGGTCGGCGCTGAGGCCGGCGCTGCCGCGAAACATCATATGCTCCTGCGCGTGGGCCGTGCCGGGAAACCCTGTCGGCGCTTCATTGGACCCCACCAGGTAATTCACCGAAGTCGAAACCACCGGCGCCAGGGTGTCACGGACGATCACGACGCGAAGGCCATTGGGCAGCGTGGCCCGCACCACATCGTGGTCCTGGTCCGCCCGCGACGGCATCGCGGAGAAACTGGTCAACGCCAGGATGATCAGGGCGAAGACATGCGCGCTGCGCGAAAAAATTCGACAGACCATGGGAACCTTTTGCAGAAAGCCCTTACGCGAGTTTGGGTGGCAATGCGGAAAGGTCAAGAAAAACCCTTTTAATCCGGAACGGGAATGCGGGAAAAAGCCGTATTTGGGGCGGCGCCAGCGCCAAAAACCCGCCAATTCCGCGGCAGGAAGGCCCCAGGCGCGGGACTTTAGATCGCGATGGGAATTATCGCTGCATCCGCGAATTACCGCAGCAAGGCCGATATCTGAGCACCGCATGACGCAGATGGCGATGCTTGGCATGGCCCTGCAATTTCAGGAACCTGGGAATCTCGTCATCGCCGCCGCCTTTGCCTTTCAATTCCCCCGCATGCGCTACAAGGAGAAAATCCTGAAAGCGACCTTCCCGGGTTACGATGCCTATGCGCGCGCCACACCAGGATTGATACCACGCATCTCCCTAGGGAAAGCGCGGCCGGTCTCTCCCGCCGGCACCTGAAGGCTTGGGGAAATTTGAGGCGCCTACGCCTTGCCGCGACGCGCGAAATGAAGAAGCCTCAGGTCCGCGGGTGATTCAGCCCTGTTCGAAGGAGCCTCCCATGTCATTTGCTCGGGCGCCCGGCTATGGCGCCGTCGCCAAAATCCTGCACTGGCTGATCTTCGCCCTTTTGGCGGCGCAATATGCGATCGGCTCAATCATGCCCCATATCGGCCGCCACACCCAGGACGAAGGCTGGGTGGCCTGGCATTTCTCGGTGGGCGCGGCGATCCTGTTCTTTATCGTCTTGCGCCTGATCTGGCGCCTGCTTCATCCGGTGCCCCAGATTCCCACCCTGGAGCCCTGGGAGCGGGTCTTGGCCGGTCTCGTCCATTGGTCACTCTATATTCTCATCCTGGCCATGACCTTGCTGGGCTGGGCGGCGACCAATGCGCGAGGCTGGGACGTGCATCTCTTCGGCGTCGTCACCTTGCCTGCGATCGCGCCCAACGGCTCGAAATGGGGCCATGAGGCGGGCGACATCCACAATATCCTGCTCTATGTGCTGTTGGGCTTCATCGTGCTGCATGTGGCGGCGGCGCTGTATCATTATTTCGTCAAGCATGACGAGGTCGTGGCGCGGATGCTGCCGGGAAGCGGCGCATTCTCGGAGTCGTCCGGCATCTGAAACGGCAAACGCCCGCAGGCAAAAAGCCCACGGGCGTCGATGCTTTAGAACTGCACGAGGATCAGAGGGTGATCCACACGCCGTCGCGCCAATAGCCACGTCCTTCGTGGTATTCGCGCCAGTGATGGTCGCGGTCGCCATCCCAATGGCGGTGGAAATACCAGTCATCCGGATGGTAGGAGAAAGTTACGCCCGGCACGGCAACGTGCCGGTCGGTATGCCAGCAATCGCCCGCGGCGTTGCAGGCGACATAAGCCGAGGCCGGCGCTGCGGCAGCAAGCAATGCGCCCAGAGAGAGACCTCCGGCAACCAAGAACATCTTCAACTTCATAATGGTGCTCCTGTTAGAGTACCGCCCCCCGGGGGAATGAACGTTCCACGGGAGTTTCCGATGCAGTCTGCCGAAAGTTATTTGGCCGGAATCGGGGTCCCTTCGCCGAATCCGTCAATCCCGCCTGGGACTTGTCCCAGACACGCGAGTTGGGCACGATTGCCCGGGATGCCTCCGCCAAAGGGCTGGCGGCCAGACAGCATTATAAAAGCATCCCAGGCCGGGCGGTCAGGGCCTGCCGGATACAGGGGAACGACATGGACCAGAGACGCGAGAGCGGGATTTTGATCGGCGAGCCGGCGGGCGAGACCGACCTGGAGGGCCCGCCCCAAGAGAATTGCGCCTGCAAGGAGGGGATGTTTCCTAAGGCCAGCCGCCGCCAGATTTTGCGCGGCGGAGGCCTTCTCACGGCAGCCGCCGCGGCGGCTGTCCTCCCGCGGCGTGCGCTGGCGGCCGAGGACGGCACCGCGGAAGGCTCCTGGACCGTGCCCGGCCAGATCGCCAAGAGCGATTATGGCACGCGCTCCGCAATTCGAGAAGGTGGTGCGCGAAGCCACGCCCGCGGGCACCGATGCACTCACGCCGCTGCAATCGCTGTGGGGCATCATCACGCCGTCAGGCCTGCATTTCGAGCGCCATCATAATGGCGTGCCCACCATCGACCCTGCCCAGCATCGCCTGATCATCCATGGCATGGTGGACCAGCCGATGAAATATTCGGTCGAGGACCTGAAGCGGTTCCCCTCCGTCTCGCGCACCATCTTCATTGAATGTTCGGGCAATTCCGGTGGCGCCGCGCGCAGCGCCGGCCCCAAGACGGCGCAAGCGGCGCATGGCCTCACCAGCACATCGGAATGGACCGGCGTCCGGGTGAGCACCTTGATGAGCGAAGTCGGCGTCAAGGATGGCGCCGCCTGGGTTCTGGCCGAAGGCGCCGACGGCGCGATGCTGTCGCGCAGCGTTCCCATCGACAAGATCATGGACGACGCCTTTGTCGCCTATGCCCAGAATGGCGAAGCGATCCGGCCCGAAAATGGCTATCCCATGCGGCTGATCCTTCCCGGCTGGGAGGGCAACATCAACGTCAAATGGCTGAGGCGCCTCAAGATCGGCGACAAGCCTTTCATGACCCGCGAGGAGACGGGGAAATACACCGACCTCATCACCCTCACTGGCAAGGCGCGCCAGTTCACCTGGGTGATGGAAGCCAAGTCGCTGATCACATTTCCCTCGGGCGACATGCAACTTCCCGGCAAGGGCTTTTACGAGATCACCGGCATCGCCTGGTCGGGCCGCGCGCCCATCGAGCGGGTGGAGATCTCCACCGATGGCGGCAAAAACTGGGCGCTGGCGTCGCTGCAGGAGCCGATTTTGCCCAAGGCGCATGTGCGCTTCCGTTATCCCTGGTTTTGGGACGGCAGCGAAACCATCATCGAAAGCCGGGCGACCGACCAGACCGGCTATGTCCAGCCCACCAAGGCGTTCCTGACCGCCAACGAAGGCGTCGGCCCCACCTATCATTACAACGGCATCCAGAGCTGGAAAATTGCGGCGGATGGGAGCGTCTCCAATGTCCTCAATGGCATAGGCGAAGGCTTTGCGGCGCAATCCTGGCGCTTGGCGTTTCGGTTGCTCCCGTTGCGGTGCAGGGCCAGAGCTATAACGGGGAACTATCCTTTCGGCACGCCGGCCGCCTCTGCCGACATCGATGCCTGGAACAAGGATGTGCGTCCGGACGGCCAAGGCCTGCCGGCGGGCAGCGGTACTTTTGAAAAGGGCCAGACGATCTATGCCGAGCAATGCGCCGTGTGCCATGGCGCCAGTCTCCAAGGCCTGCGCAATCCCAACCTGCCCCAGGGCGGTGGGCCGGCCTTGATCGGCGGCCGCGGCACGCTGAACACGCCCAAATTCAAGATCACGGTCGAAAGCTATTGGCCGTACGCTTCCACGCTTTACGATTACATCCTGCGCGCCATGCCCTATACCGCGCCCAGCTCGCTCAAACCCGACGAAGTCTATTCCCTCGTCGCCTTCATCCTGGGACGCGCCAACATCATCGACAAGAAGACGGTGATGGATGCCAAGTCACTGCCCAAGGTCCAGATGCCGAACCACAACGGCTTCTATCCCGACAACCGCCCTTACCCTGTGAAACATTACGACTGAACCATGATGAAGCACGTGTCCCTCGCCTTCGCCGTAGCCGGTCCGCTTTTCCTGGGCGCGATTCCCGCCGCGCAGGCGCAAACCATATCCCTGGTGGCGCATCTTCTGGGCAGCGGCGAAGTCCCCGAGACCCAAAGCGACGCTTTTGCCGAGGCACAGTTCACCTACGACAGCGCCGCCCGCGAGCTCCAATATTATGTGAACTATGACGGCGTGGCGCCCGCAAAAGTCGATATTCACGGCCCTGTCGGCAAGGAAGAAAAAGCCGGATCGATCCTGGACATTCCCCTCTCCGAGTCACCCATCAGCGGCAACATCAAAATCTCGTCCGAACAAGCCGGCGAATTGCTGGCAGGGAAGATGTATCTGGACATTCACAGCCAGAAATACCCGGATGGCGAAATCCGCGGCCAGATCGTCAAGCAATAGCGGGCGATGTCCTCCATCTGGCACGTGCGAAGGCTGCCCATCGGGTAAGCTTGGCGCCCAAAATTCATCCAAAATGGTTGGAGTTCCGCTCTCCGCCCAGGCTGTTTGATGATATATTCATCTGCGTCGCCCGGCTCGCGCCGGGGTTTTGCGTAGATGGATCACAAACGGAGATTTGGCACGAAGCAGCCGCTGTCGGCGGAGAAACTGGGAGGTACGGATGAGTAGCTTGGGAGAATTCCACCACCACACCGACGAGGTGGAATCAAAGAGGCCCAGAGTTATCGCGTTGATCGTCATCGCCCTGATCATTGGTGGCGTTGCTCTGTATGCGGTTGAATCCGGAATGCTGAGTTCCAACACGACACAGACCGGACAGAGCTATCCTCGCGGCATGTAAGGTGGCCGCGTTTTTCTTTTGACGCGTTCCGGGGTTGCTTTCGGCCCGCCCCCGTGGCGGGTGGTTTTGCGCAATCACATGCGTTGGCGTTTTCGAGGCTGCGCCTTCAGGATCGCAAATCCGTGTGCGAATCAACGGCCGGCCGGCTGAGTAAATCGTCAATCTCATTGCGGGAAGCCATCGCAGGCTGCGCGCCATGGCGTGTCACCGAGATCGCCGCCGCCGCGACCGCGAAACGTCACCGCCTCCATCGCGGATCTTCCTTCCGACAACGCGACCGCGAAAGCCCCGTTGAATGCATCGCCCGCCGCCGTGGTATCCACCGCTTCAACCTTGTGCGCCGGAAGCAAAAGCGGCGCATCGTCTTCCAGCAGGACGACCCCCGCCTCGCCTAGCTTCAGGACCACGCCACGCGGGCCCAGCGCCTTCAATCGCCTTGCCGCCGCCAGCGGGTTCGCCCAGCTCCGCGACACCCAGAAGCGTCGCGGCCTCGCTTTCATTGGGCGTCAGCCAGTCCACATCGTTCAGCAATTCCGGCGGCAACGACGCGCGCCGGCGCGGGATCGAGAATGAAGACGGCGCCCTTCTGCCGCGCGAGCCGTTGCCGCCTTGACGATCCCGGCAAGCGGCGTTTCCAGTTGCGCCAGCACGAAGCGGATGCCCGCGACACTGGTTTGCGTGATGGCGTCTTCGTCACAGCGCATCGTTGGCGCCAGGCGCCACCACGATCATGTTGTTGCCGCCGCCCGACATGATGATGGCAACGCCGGATGGACCCTCCGACCTCGCCCAGGAGCCTTGTATCGACGCCATTGTCCTGCAGCGATTTGCGCAGGCGCGCGCCGAAAAGGTCGTGCCCGATCCGGCCCAGGAACGCCACCTTGCCGCCGGCCCGCGCCGCCGCCACCGCCTGATTGCCGCCCTTGCCGCCTTCGAAACTGTGAAAGGCGCCGCAGCAGCGTCTCGCCAGGCTGCGGCAGGCGGCCGGCGAACGCCACCAGATCCATATTGGCGCTGCCGATGACGAGAATGTCGCTCATGCGTAAAGCGGTGCGATCGCCACCATGCCCAAGCCCGATCAGGAACAACGCGAACATCAGCGCCAGCAGATAGCCGCGCGGACGCCGGCGCGCCGGCGAATTCCCGCCACACAAAGACGCCCCAGGCAGCCGACACCATGGTCGCGCCCTGGCCGATGGCATAGGAGACGGCGGTGCCCACGAAATGCGTGGTCGCCGCGACCAGCGAAAAGGTCATGCCCAGGCCCCAGATCGCCCCGCCGACAATGCCCGGCCAAATGCGTGGCCGGCGACGCGGCGCCATATTGCGCGAAATGGCAGGGCGGGTCGGCGGTGATAGGCCGGCGCATCAGATAAGTGTTGAACAGGAACGACGACAGAAACACGCCCAGCGAGAAGACGAACGACACCGAATAGGGTCCAAGTCCGCCTGGCCCCTGCGATGGATTTGGTCACCAGCGGATAGAACACGCCCATCAGGATGCCGCAGGCGATGGCGAGCTTGAGGCCGCGCGCCGACATCGGCTGCTTGTCGTCGCCGCGCGCGCGATAGGCCAAGGCGTCGACCATGATCGCGGCCAGGACCAGCGCCACGCCGCCGAACAGCAACAGCGGATTGCCGGCCGGCGCGATCACATAGTTCAGCAGAACGCCCACGATCAGGGCCATGCCGATGCCCACCGGAAACGCCACCGCCAGGCCGGCGATGGAGATCGCCGCCACCAACAGGAGATTGGCGATGTTGAACACCGTCCCGCCCGCCAGCGCATAAACGATGTTGGACCCGTCGGCGCGGCCGAGATTGGCCAGCATCGCGTCGGGTCCGCCGGTCGAGCCCATGGTGAGCCCCAAGATCAGGCTGACGATCAAAACCCCCACCACATAATCCCAATAGAACAAGCGGAAAGGGCCAGCCCGGCGTGAGCTTCATCATATTGGCCCACGATCCCCAGCAGATCATGGTGATCAGCATCATCGCGAGCGCGATGGCGTAATTGTCCGGTTGAAACATGCGCGCCCCCGAGCTTCGCCTGGGCGAAGCTCTCACAACTCTAGGCCGCTTCAACCGGCGGCCTTTACGCAAGTGCGAAACAGATACGGTGTGGAATTTGCCCGCAGCCTGCCGTTATGGTGCGATAGGCGCGCTTGGGAGGACAGAGATGGGCGAGAAAATATCGGATCGGTGACGCGGCGGACCTTCGTCGCGGCATCGCGCCGGGCTTGTCGCCGGCGCGGCGGCCGCACCCGCGTTCGGGCCAGCCGGCGGGCGCGCCCCGGCGCGTGATCATCGACACCGATCCGGGCGTGGATGACGCCTTCGCCCTGCTGCTGGCGATGCGCTCGCCCGAACTTCGCATCGAAGGGATCACGCCGGTGGCCGGCAATGTGCCGCTGGAATTGACCCTGCCCAATGCGCTGCGCATGGTGGATATCGCCGGGCGTTCCGATATTCCCGTGGCCGCCGGCGCCGAGGCGCCGCTCGAGCGCCGGCTGGTGACCGCGACCTATGCCCATGGCGAGAACGGGCTGGGCGGCGCGGTATTCCCCGATCCCAAGCTCAAGCCCGATCGCCGATCCCGCCTCGGTCTTCATCCGCCAGATCGTGCGCAAATATCCCGGCGAAGTGACGTTGGTCACGCTGGGTCCGCAGACCAATGTGGCGACCGCGCTGGCCTCCGATCCGGGCTTGGCGAAGCTGATCAAGGGCGTGGTGATGATGGGCGGCTCGCTCTCGCGGCGGCAATGTCACGCCTTCCGCCGAGTTCAATCTCTATGTCGATCCCGAAGCCGCGCGCATCGTGTTCCAGTCCGGCATTCCGCTTTTCATGGTAGGGCTGGACGTCACGCGCAAGACCGCGCTCACCGAGGCGCATGTACAGAGACTGGAAGCCGCCGGCACCGCGGTGGGCAAGGCCGCGGCGATGATCGCGCGCAACACCATCGAGCAAAACCGCGCGCAAGGCTTTCTCGGCGGCCCCAACATGCACGATCCGCTGGCGATGGCGGCATTCCTCGATCCCTCCCTGCTGACCTGGAAAGACTATTACGTGGATATCGAGACCAAGGGTGAACTCACCGCGGGCGAGACCGTGGGCTATAGCCCCGTCCAGGGCAACCAACCGCGGCAGCCCGACATGGAGAAGCTGGCCGCGGATCGCATGGCGATCCGCGGCTCGGCGCCCACGCTTGGTGGGTCTATGTCGGCAGTGCTGAGGGATAAATATGTCCCCAACACGAAGGTCGCCATGGATGTGGATTCGCCGCGGTTTTTCGAGCTCCTGATCGGCCGCCTGGCCGCCAAGGGATAAGGCTTTTCCGGGGCTTATCGCGCTTTGTACGGACGGATGTTCAGTAAGCGTCTCATTAACCTGAAGCCGCTAAGTTGACGTACAGACACTCCGTCCGGCCATTTCCATGCCCCATGCCACGCGCGCTCTGTGCCTGATCGGCGCAATATCGGTCATAGATTGCGGCGAGGCCGTAGCCGCGGGTTTCGCCGTGCGCGAAAACAGCGCCGAATCCGTGGCCACTGTATTCGCCGGCAACGCCTCGCGCGCGGATGATGTCTCGACCGTTTTCAACAATCCCGCCGGAATGAGTGAGCTTCAGGGTACGCAAGTAGAAGCCGGCGGCGCGCTCGTCCTTCCGAACATGCATTTCAGCGGAAGCTCGTCGATCGCGGGCACTACCCTGCCCGGCGACAATCATCGCGAGATCGGGCAAGCCGCCCTGATACCGCATTTCTACGGCGTCTTCGATCTAGACGATCGCGCCAAGGTCGGTCTCGCCATCACCGCGCCGTTTGGCAACACCGTAGATTATGGCAATGCCTGGTCTGGGCGCTATGTGAACATCAAGACATCCGCACTCGCGCTCGACATCAATCCCAACATCTCCTACCGGCTCACCGATTGGTTGTCGGTGGGCGGCGGCGTCTCGCTGCAATATTTCCGCCTGGGGCTGGAAACCGGCATTGCGCAGTCGGTGATTTTCGGACCCCCAACGCCAGATAGTTCATTCCATCTCGGCGTCACCAATTGGAACTGGGGCTATAATCTCGGCGTCCTGGCCGAACCCTGGCAGGGCACGCGCCTGGGCTTCACCTATCGGTCCGACATCGCGCACAAAATGAACGGGATGCTGAAACTGGCGCCGGACACCAGCCCACTGCTGGGCCTTTCCACGGCGCCGGCGAGCACGGATCTGCACCTTCCCGCTTCCTTCACCGCCAGCGTGACGCAGGGTGTCACCAGCGATTTCAGCCTTTCTTCCGATGTGCAATTGACCCAATGGCACGTCTTCCAGAATGTCGCCGTCGTCGCCCCACCCAACCCCACTTTCGCTTTCACCGAGAATTATCGCGACAGTTGGATGGTCTCGGTGGGCGGCAAATATCGCTTCAATGAGACATGGAGCCTGCTGGCAGGCGTGGGTTACGACGAATCTCCCGTGACGGACGGGTTTCGCGACGCCGGCGTGCCCGACAAGGACCGTTACATGATCGGGTTCGGTCCCGACATTCGCTTGAACGAGATGACTTTCCTGGATGTCGGCTACGCCTATTATTTCGGCGCAAGCGCGACCATGAACAAGAGCATCAACGCCGTCGACCCGATATCGGGCGTGGTCCTGCACGGCAATTACGAAAACGCCCTGAACTATCTGGCCGTGTCGTTGCGCAAGGCCCTTTAGGCGCATCCTCGATATGTGAGCTTGCGCCTATCGCTTGAATGGCGGTGCGGGCCGGTCTAAACGAGCGATCCCGCTTGGCTTTTCCCGTTCCGGGAATTGGCGAGATGCCTTGAAAGGATCGATCCCATGAAAGCAATCATCCTCGGCGCGGCGTTTTCCTTTGCCGTTGCCGGCGCCTCACTCGCAGCCAGTGTGCCCGATTATGTCGCCAAAGCCGTCACCGATCCGTCGCGGCCCAAGACCGACAGCGCGCGTGACACGCTGCGCGCGCCGGCGGAAACGATCGCCTTCGCGGGCGTCAAGCCGGGCATGCTGGTGGCAGAGTTCTTCCCCACCGGCGGCTATTACACGCGGATGTTAAGCGATGTCGTCGGCCCAAAAGGCAAGATTTATGGCATTGAGAATCCAAAATGGGACAAAGGCGATGACGCCAAGATGGCCGCGGAGCCGGGCCACGCCAATGTTTCGATCGGGATGGTGAAATTCGGAGAGTTCAACCCGCCGCAAAAAGTCGATCTGGTCTGGATGACTCAGAACTACCACGATTTGCACGTCGCCGAATATGGACCCGTGGACATGGCCGCATTCAATAAGCGCGTCTATGACGGTCTGAAGCCCGGCGGCATCTATTTCATCCTGGATCATCAAGCCAATCCGGGCACCGACGATGCCGGGATCGCCAAAGTGCATCGCATCGAAAAATCCGTGGTTATCAAGGAAATAACCGCGGCGGGCTTCAAATTGGTAGGCGAAAGCGATGCCCTGCATCATGCCGCCGACGACCACACCAAAATGTCGTCCGATCCGGTAATCAGGGGTCGCACCGATCAGTTCATGTTGAAGTTCCAAAAGGTATGACCGGCGATAGCAATCCATAGAATAAAGGTGGGTTCGCGCCTGGGGCCTCCGCGTTCGTTTCGCCACACCTGGCGCGCCCGACAAGGACGCTGGAGATCGGGTCAGAAGCCGACAGGCCTCGCAGCCCCGGGCCCGGTAACACCCCCGCTGCGGCCCTTTCACGGGTCGCTTGAAAGGGGACGCGGGCTGGTCTAAACGGGCGGTCCCGCTGGGCTTTCTGCCCCGATGGGGGATCGTCTAACGGTAGGACTGCAAACTCTGACTCTGCCTGTCTAGGTTCGAATCCTAGTCCCCCAGCCACCCAGTCTCGGTATATTAGCGCAAACGCCACAATCCAGTAGCCAACTCAAATTCAGGCGAAAATTCCGGCGGTTTTCAAACGGACTCGCGCATCAGAGGCCCCCGTACCAGGCGTTTCCAGCCCTAACCCCGCAAAATCGCCCGGCCGGTCTCCGCTCGTTCATTAGAAATTTCCGCAATGACCGGAGACGGTCAAATCAGAGACCGGTTCGGTTTTTCAAAAAAAACAGGCGAATCTCACCGAGACTGTAAATGCCGTCTCACGACCAAAAATAGGGCTGTTTTCCTGCTCTTTTTTGGGGACCTCACCTGCGGTTGGCGAGCATCTGCGGCACGATCTTTGGGCAGCTGACCTGAGCCCTTTCTTTCATCCAGTTGGAAGTAGAGCCCGACCTTCATTTGAGCCGTGTTGGCTCGGTGATGCAACGGGGCGGGGCGCGGAGCCCCATGGCAGCTCAAGCGACCCGACCCGTTGCATCTCGGGATCGCTGAGTTTGGCGTAGATGGCAGGCGGCACGTTGCCGATGGCACTGTGCGGCCTGACGGTGTTGTAGTCTTCCTTCCAGTCGGCCAGTGCCTCGCGGGCATGATCGAGCGAGGCGAACAAGGTCTCGTTCAGCAGTTCGTCTCGCAGGCGCCCGTTGAAGCTCTCGATGAAGGCGTTCTGGGTGGGCTTGCCTGGTGCAATGTAGTGCCAGGCGATTTGCGTCTCCTGCGACCATCCCAGGATCGCCATGCTGGTGAACTCCGTCCCATTATCGCTGACAATCGTCTGTGGCCTGCCGCGCCGGGCGATCACGGCGTCCAGCTCGCGACCGACTCGAACGCCGGAGAGCGAGGTATCGGCGACCAGGGTCAGGCACTCGCGCGTGAAATCATCTACGACAGCGAGCATCCGAAACCGCCGGCTGTCGGTCAGGGTATCGCTCACGAAGTCGAGCGACCAACGCTGGTTCGGCCCTTGCGGCATGGTCAGCGGAGCCCTTGTTCCCAAGGCTCTTTTGCGACCGCCACGGCGGCGTACCTGCAGGCGTTCCTCGCGATAGAGCCGCCTGAGCTTCTTGTGATTCACCAGCGTTCCCTCCCGGCGTAGCAGGAGAAGCAGGCGGCGATAGCCGAACCGACGCCGGACAGCGGCAAGTTCACGCAGCCGGGCGCGCAGGCCGGCATCGTCAGGCCTCACGCTGCGATAGCGCATGGAGGTCCGATCCGCCTCAATCACCTGGCACGCCCGGCGCTGGCTCACCTCAAATTGCTGGCAGAGGTGGGCCACAGCTTGCCGCTCCACGACGGGCGTCACCATTTTTTTGAATTGAGTTCCTTCAGCATGGCGATGTCGAGCATGGTCTCGGCCAACAGCTTCTTCAGCTTGCGGTTCTCTTCCTCCAGGATCTTCAACCGCCGCGCCTCGGACACGTCCAGGCCGCCATACTTCGACTTCCATTTGAAGAATGTCGCGCTGCTGACACCGTGCTTGCGGCAGAGGTCCGCCGTCTTCGCCCCGGCCTCCTGCTCACGCAAAATCCCAATGATCTGCTCTTCCGTGAACCTTGATCGCTTCATCGTCCGTCTCCTTACGGGCTACGGACTCTACTCAAATCTGGAGGAAAATCAGGGGCTCAGGTCAGGTGCAGCTTTCTGTCTTCCATATGACTTAGCGATGGAGTCGAAAATATCAGCTGCTAAATTACAGCGATGACGTCGATCTTCACAAAAAACTGGCCGAATAGGAAAGCTTCTACAACCTCTCCAGGCCCCATGGCGCTTTCAATGGAAAAGCTCCTTACGAAACACTCCGCGAACAGCTATAAATTTAGCACGGGAATGTCTCGTCAGCCCATCAGCATTACACATGGGATAGTCCTCCTTTTTGTCGTAACAACGAGTTTACGGGCTCCCACGTTTCGCGAGCTGACACCGGTATTAGCTAGGCGGCGAGGAGCCCGCGGGCAGACCGTTGCTGAAATAGACCTTCCCGTCGCGGGTAACGGTGGCGTCATACTCCTGTCCATTCTTGGTGGCCGTAAAGAACAGGTTACCATCCTGTGCGAACTGAAGGACGGCGGGGCGGTAGCCGGCCTTGTTGATCGCCGCTTCGCCCCTGGCTCTTAGCGCTGGTGTCACCTCATCCACAGTACCTTTGAAATCAGGGGTCTGAGCAAACGCGCTGGTTCCTGCTGAAAGTAACGCAGCCAGCGCTAGCATGTGAAAGCGCATCGTGGTTCTCCCATAAGGAGTGACCATTTGGTCATTCGCGGTTGACGTAGTTTTGACGAGAAGCATTTCAAGCGCGGCCGCCAAGGCGCTAGATTAAAAATACGCAAAACTTCGGTCCCCTGATTTCTGAACCGTATGGGCCCGCGGGCCAGTCTCACCCTGAGATGTAGCCAATCCGCGCCCAACGAGGCATTTCGCCAATGTGGGTAGATGCAATCCCCTTCCAAACCTCGACGGAATCAGTTCTTCGGTGGCCTTCATAGCGAGGTTGATAGCGACAAGGTTCCCCGAGGGTATACTTCCAATTCTGTCGGCATAACGTTGAAATCGCCCGCCAAGACGAAGGGACGGCGTTGCGCCAGAACCTGCCGTTCGTACGCTTGGAGTTCGCTTAAACCAGGCTAGTTTGTAGTCAAATTCTGGCCCCGGCGCGGGATTTCCATTGGGAAGATACAGACATCCAATCGACAGTTCGCCGATCGAGGCTTCGATGTAGCGGCTGTGGATGTCATCCGGATCAAAATTTCCGCCGCAGCCCTGAGATCAATTCACAATTCAGGAAGACAAAATCTATTCAGGGATATTAGCCAATCCGTTCTCTTGCCATCTGCCGGATATCACTTGGATAAAGGTCGGTGATGACTGTGCCGTTGAACTGGTCGAACCGCACATCGCCGGCATCAAACCAGACGATACTGCGGTCATCCAACATGACCTGGAGGGCTTCGATTACTCCATCGGGAGCGTGCGCGATACCGATGACGTTGCCGACCGAATTGCCGTTAAGGAGGTGTACTTGGACATTCATAAGGCTGCTGTCGCTTTTTAGGCGCCATTCAGCAAATCGAGCCGGCCACTCATATCGACGATAACCAGCGCGCTCAGAAGCATATCGCGCCCGCAGAGCTTCATAAGTAGCCGTCTGATCTTCAAAGTGGGAGCGTCGTTCCTGATAGTCCTGCTGCTGGTTTTGATAGTCCTGCCGGGCGCGCTGATTTTCGCGGAGCTGCTCCTGATATTGCTGCTGCTGAGCCTGATATTGAGCATCACTATTAGGCGCGGATACCGTGTCCTGGGCGTACGTTCCATTGCTGCCCAAAAGGGTAAAAAGAATAAAGGCGCTGGTGGCGGTTAAGGAGTGGGGTCTCATGAGTGTTCTCCCGTCCAAGCTGCGCCTGCAACGCACCATCCGGGCTCCTAGTTCCCAAGGGGCCGCAAACAGAATGCTATGTTCCTAAAAGGAAATGCCATGGATTGGTAATTTTAGTTAGGTGGACCCGGTCCTTCGGCGGCATTGTCAATTCACGTGTATCTTGCGCTTCTGCGCCAGATAGCGCTGATTTATCAACTTCCGCTCGTCGGCCGAGAAATGCTCCTTGGCGTCGGACCAGACGGCGCTTTCCTCTTCCTTGATGTGGTGGTTCACAAGTTCCTTCAGCACTTTTGCCGCCGCGCCAAACTCGGGCGAGAGCGCATCCTTGATCCCTTCCAGCTTGGCCAAGGTTTTGTCGGCCAGATTGTGCTCGAGATAGCCTTCCTCTCCATCCTGCTGGGCGCCCTTCTCCTTCAAAGCAAGGATCGCGTCGTAAAGAACCTTTTCTTCCGCCCGGACGTGGGGGACGAGGTTTGCCTTGATCTTCGCCAGCAACGACCGGCGCTCGGCGGATTTGTTGCTGTCCACCAGCTTGGCCAGAAGGTCCTGAACCATCTCATGCTCTTCTTTCAGGGTATCGAGAAGATCGGTCTGCGGTTCTTCGCCAGTGATCGCTTCTTCCACTTTCTTGCCGGCTTTCTTGATCTGGGTGGTGATGCTCATGGGGATCTCCTGGGAAATATGCTCCGCCAACGTTTGACGTGATGAGGGAGTTCCGAAGCATCCTTTCCGCGAACGCACCGTTCCTCTGGTGGGCCGAGGTGCGGTGACATTCCGTGGCCGCAAGTGGTGCTCCTGGAGAATGAAATGGCTGCCATCGAAACTGATGAATCCGCATCTCTGATCGGGTCGAACAAGGTGGAAGGTACGAGTGTGTACAATCCCGATGGCGACAAGTTGGGCTCGATCTATAATTTCATGGTCGACAAGCGGACCGGCCAGGTCGAATACGCCGTGCTGGAATTCGGCGGAATGCTGGGCATCGGCTCCGACTATTACCCGCTCCCCTGGGAGGTCTTGGAATATGACGAGGACAAGGGTGGCTATGTGGTGGAACTGGACAAAGATGCGCTGAAGAATGCACCGCACTTTGCCGCCAACGAAGATCCCATCTACACGCCCGATTACGGCTCGAAGATCTACACCGCTTACGGGCTCGAATATCCCACGCTCGATTAGGTCCCCGGCGGAGACGGGAGCGGCGTGGAACGCCGCTCCCGCCATGCCGCGAAATCCTTGGAACCGCGCTCGCGCTGTCCGGGTTCTGTCTTAAGCGCCGGGAATCCGGACGCGAATTTCTGCCGAACCAGGAGAGCGGGATGGACAAGGACGAAAGCCTCTTCACGCGTGGACAAGCGGCGCTTGATGATCCTCGCAGCAAATATCCCAAGCCGCCTTTCAAGAGACAAAAGCAGCCCTGGCCGGGCCTTGCCTGCAAGATGGAACCGCCGCCGGATCACGGCGAGAACAGCTATAAGGGTTCCCGCCGGCTCCTGGGCCGAAAAGCGCTGATCACCGGCGGTGACAGCGGCATGGGGCGGGCCGCGGCAATCGCCTTCGCCCGCGAAGGCGCGGATGTGGCGATCAACCATCTGCCCGCTGAACAGGAAGACGCTGACCAGGTGCTGGCGCTGATCCGGGAATCCGGCAGGAAGGGTTTTTCCATCCCCGGCGACATCCGTGACGAGAAATTCTGCCACGCGCTGGTGGAGCAGGCCGTCGAAAAGCTGGGTGGGTTGGATATCGTGGTAAGCAATGCCGCGCGCCAGCAGAGCTGCGAGTCCTTCCTTGATATTTCCTCGGAAGATTTCGATGCGACCATGAAGACAAACATCTATGCGCCTTTCTGGATTCTGAAAGCCGCCGTCCCGCACATGAAACCCGGCTCGGCGATTGTCGTCACCACCTCTGAGCAGGCCTACGATCCTTCGCCCGAGCTCTACGATTATGCCCAGACCAAAGCGGCGACCATGAATTTCGTGAAATCGCTGGCCAAGCAGCTGGGCAAGAAGGGCCTCCGCGTGAATGGCGTGGCGCCGGGACCAATCTGGACACCGCTGCAAGTCTCGGGCGGCGCGAGCATGGAAAAACTGGAGAAGTTTGGTACCCAGACGCCGCTGGGCCGCCCCGGTCAACCGGCCGAGTTGGGCTCAATCTACGTCCAGCTGGCGGCGTGCGACGCAAGTTACGCCAGCGGTCAGGTTTACGGCGCCTCCGGCGGCAACGGTCAGCCGTAACCGGGAGGGACAACAAGGGGCACACTGGTCAGCTGGGTCCTGTTGACAAAACCCAAGCCAGATTTTGATTGACGCAAGCTGGACGAAGGCCGGGAACCTGCCGGCTGTTTCATCGTAGCGGGTTGCAACGCGGCCGGCAGCGAAGGCCGGAACCATCGTCTTTTGGACTCGTTTTATTGCGGCACGGAACAGCTGTCGGAGGACTGGCCGCAATGAAAGGTGACACATGAGAAGGTTTCATACTGCGCTTGGACTGAGTTCGTTTCTCGCTGTTGCGGGCGTAGCCTTGATGGCGCCCACGGTTTCCAGCGCCCAAACTGTCGAAAGAACCTATGTCGCCTGCAATCAGGACGGCGCATGCTGGCGGGTGCATCGGGTGTATGCCTACGGGGCCGACGCGCCGATCACCTACTACAACTCCGATTGGTACGACGCCCACCAGCATGATGCGCATGTTCGCTGGCTCTCCGACCCTGCCGATGACCGTGGATATTACGAGCGGGATGGACGTTGGCACGCGGATCCCGGCGCTCGCGCCGTGGCAGGCGGTGCGGCGGGTGCCGGCATCGGCGCGGCGATCGGGTGTCTTGTGACGCTTCCGGTCGGGTGCGCGCCCGGCGCCGCGGTCGGCGCGGCCGTGGGTGGCGGGACGGGCGCTGTCGCCGGCGCAGCCTCGACGCCCCGCGAATAGGTCCTGTCGGTACCCCTAAACCAGATTTTTCCTGATTTTGCCGGCCTGTACCGTTCTAAGGCCGGCCAACTATGGGCTCATTCCGTGAAAAAAGGCCCCGGGTCGACCGGGGCCTCATGAAATCGTGACGAATTATTTCGTAACATCCTATTTCGTAGCGTCACGGATAGCGTCCTTCGCGCCACCGACGGCATTCTGCACTTTGCCAGCTGTCTTTTCCGCCGAACCTTCGGCCTTCAACTTGGCGTCGCCGGTCACTTTGCCGGCGGCTTCCTTGATTGCGCCGCCGGCCTGCTTGGCCGAACCGGCAATGCGGTCTTTATCCATGATCGTTCTCCTCTCGTGGGGTCTTGGGAACAATCGGGCCAAGACTAAGTTCCGCGAGTGAGCGAGTTCGCCGTGGCCTCACGCAATAGATCTGGGAGATCCGGAACCTCAATCAGTCCGGTGAGTTACGCGTAGGAGTCAAACAAGGAAACCATCATATGCGCGTTATCGTACTGACAGCTGCGGCGATGAGTTTGTTTGGGTCCTTCGCATTTGCGCAGGACATGCCCGCACAGCAAGGCCCTTCAAATCCCGCCGTCAAAGATATGCATCAGAATAATTCTTCGATGCCGGTTTCTGGAGCCAACAGCTTCACTCAAGCAGAAGCCAAGTCACAGATCGAGGCGAAGGGTTACACCAATGTCGCGAACCTGCGAAAAGACACAAGTGGCGTTTGGCGCGGCACCGCGATGAAGGACGGTAAATCCGGGCCTGTGAGCGTCGATTACCAGGGGAACGTCAACTAGCCCCAGGACCATATCCAACCATTGAGGATCCCAATGACCCAGACCCTGACGCGCGTTTATAACGACTACCCCTCGGCCGAAGCTGTCGTCCGAGACCTTAAGAATGCCGGGCTTGGTGACAGCCATATAGGCATTGTGGCCAGCAATGCCGAAGGATGGCACAAGCCCGGATCCAAAAGTGTCGATCCCCAGCACGACAAAGACCGCGATGGAAAGGACGACCGTTCCGAGGGCGCAATGACCGGGGGCGGCTTAGGCGCTATTGCTGGCGGTGCCGTTGGTGCCGCCGCGGACTCGGAATGATAGCAATACCCGGCGTCGGCCCCGTAGTCGCGGCCGGATGGCTTGCGTCGCTGGCGGCAGGCGCGGTGGCGGGCGGGGCAGCTGGAGGGATCGTTGGCGCCCTCGTTGAATCCGGCGTCAGTAAAGAAAATGCAGAGCTTTACGCGGAAGCTCTGCGTCGGGGCGGTGCGATCGTCACCGCGAAGGTCTCCGACGACGACGCGCCTAAATATGCTGCGATCATGGATAGGTCTGCATTCGACGTCACCACCCGCGTTGAAGCGTATCGCAGTTCGGGATGGAGGGGCTATGATCCTAGCCTTGCGCCATACGACGCGGATCAGATTCGTAAAGAGCGAGAGAGTTATCGCCTCTGATGCGAGACATCGAGAAGCCCGTCGGCAAATCGGCGGGCTTCCAGTCCCTACGTGGCGGCGACGCACCCCACATTTTACCAGCGTACCCCATTCCCAGAAAAAGCGCAGATTGGGCAAACACCCAACAGGCAGGAACGACGATCCGATCGGTTTCATCACTGCGATGTTGAAGCGGCTCGACTAGAACAACCTTGTGCTGGGTGTCGACCGCAATCGACGCCCTGTCGACGCCTTCTGCGCACTCGCGTAGCGTCTTGAGGAAGCGACTCCGCGGGTGGGACAGGATAATGGTGTTTCCGTACTTGTCGCGCGGGGCATTTTCAATAAAGCGCCGAACTATCATGATTGATTGGGCATACCTCATGAGCGCGGAACTGAGCTTCATGAAGTTCAAGCGCTACCGTCCAAATCCGATGGGGTTTGGATCTATAATGGCGACCAGCTTGTTGCCCCAGCTATCGAGCAAGGCATTGTCGCGCTGGTAAGGATCGGTTGCTATGACGCACATGGTGGGCGCGCGAATATCAGAGCGCGCCCATTGGGACGGTAGTTCATCCCAAAATGCCGTCGGAAGAGAAGTATATCTGACGGTCATCAATGCACCAACACAGCGTTGAACAACCCACGCTCGCGTAAGTCGTCAGCGGTATCAGGGTGCATGGCAACGAAAAATCCCGCGATCTCAAAGGTCTCATCAAGGTCGTAGGACATTCCTGTTCGGACTTCACGACCGTTATAGAACCAGACTACGCGGCGGAGATTCTCGGATTTATCCATGATCTTCTCGCTCTCCGCAAAGCTTGAGCCAGACGCCATCTCGGATGTCTAGCGTGCCACGCGGGCTGTTAATTACCCATTACCGGTGTGAGGCAAGAGCAAACCTCTCGCGGGGGAAAATGGAAGAGGCCGCGCCGAAGTGTCTGGTGCTGGGTAATTGCCAACGTCACGGTGCGTGTGCGGGCAGCCAAAGAAACAGGACGCTAACCTACCGACGAATTCACAGTCCGGAAGCCCATTACCGCTGGGCCTCGCCGCCGTGGGATGCGCGTTCTATTTTCCCCGCAGGAAGCCAATGACCAATTAAGCAGGACTCTGCCCGTGTAGCGGCGGGCGAAGTTCCAGGAAGAGAGCCGTACGCGTCACCTCTCATCGGCTCTTTTCATTTTGTGCAGTTAAATTAGAAGCTCCGAAGGGCTGACAGCTCCGTACCGTTGCGCACCAAGGGAACATATTGAACATCTTGAAGGTTGACGCGCTTCCGATTGGTCGGGGCTATCAGCCAAAACGAGGAAATAATGACGAACCAAAACCAGCAGGGCAGCCAACAGGGTCAAGGTGGTCAGCAGAGCCAAGGCGGGAAGCCAACCCAAGGTGGTCAGCGGGACCAGGATAAGCAGGCAGGTGCCCAGCACGACCAGAGCGGAAAACAGGGCCAGAGCGGCAAGCCGGACCAGGACAACAAAAATCGCTAAAGGAAAGCCCGGGCCAATGCCCGGGCAATTCCCAATCGACTTATGCTCACTCAGCGCACCTTGTGGCATCCGCTCCTGCAATTAAGTTGCCGCCCCCATCTAACTCGACTGCAGTTTCGCGCGTGGCTTATAGTGATTTCCAGTGCCTGAAAAAGAGCCGGTGGATTAGACCACCGGCTCTTTTCGAACCGAGGCTCAACTTCTAGCCACACTCGCCATGCTGCGACGAAGCTTCGGCTTTGGGGGCGCTAGGCGTTCGCTGCAGGGCTGCGCGGCATCTGGTATGAGGAACCGTCCCGCTCGATCCACCTTCAGCCTATGCCGCCCGTCGGAAAAAGAAAAAGGAACCTACCTATCTGAACGGATAATCTTGGAACGCTTTCGTACATGCCCCCTCGCGTTGGTTGGGTCGCGGCGCGACAAGAGGTGCTACAAATATAAAGAGTCGGCGGGGTAGACCACCGGCCCTCTTCAGGTCGAGGCTCAACTTTTACTATTCCACGGTTTTCTTGACCACGGTTTTGTCACCGTTCGGATCGGTATGGACCTTCTTCATATTAGCCCCATGCCGTTTGATTACGGTTTTGCCGTTGGCGTCTTTCACGACGGTCTTGTGTAATGCTGATGGGCTGACGAGACATTCCCGTGCTAAATTTATAGCCGTTCGCGGAGTGTTTCGTAAGGAGCTTTTCCATTGAAAGCGCCATGGGGCCTGGAGAGGTTGTAGAAGCTTTCCCATTCGGCCAGTTTTTTGTGAAGATCGACGTCAGTTCCTGGGCGCAAGCTCGATCCAGGTGGGAGCATGATCGCTGGTCTTGTCCCAGCTGCGCACCTTGCGGTCGACGCCGGCGGCTCGAAGCCGCGGCGCAAGCGCCGGACTTAGCAGCAAATGGTCCATGCGCAGGCCAGCGTTTCGCCCGAACGCATTCCGGAAATAATCCCAGTAAGTGTAGATCACCTCATCCGGATGCATCTTGCGGAGCGCATCCGTCCAGCCTTGACCGGTCAACTTGGCATAAAGCGCCTTGGTCTCGGGGAAAAAGACCGCGTCCCCGACCCAACGTTCCGGCTTATAGGCATCGAGGTCGGTCGGGACCGCATTGTAGTCGCCGCACAAGACGACTTGCTCGCCCGTCTTGAGCAGCGTTTTGGCATAATTGTTCAACCGCCTGAACCAGGCCAGCTTGTAGTCGAACTTGGGGCCCGGCGCCGGGTTGCCGTTCGGCAGATAAACACAGCCCACGCGGATACCATTCACGCGGGCTTCGATATACCGGCTGTGGGTGTCGTCCGGATCGCCTGGCAGCCCGCGGCGCGTCTCGATCGGCGTGGCATCACGCGCAAGGATCGCCACCCCATTCCAACTTTTCTGTCCATGCCAGATTGCCTGATATCCCAACTGGGCGATCTCGGCTTGCGGAAAGCGCTCCTGCGGTGCCCGCAGTTCCTGCAAGCACGCAATATCGGGCTTTTCTTCCTTCAACCAGCGCATGAGAACAGGAAGGCGGCTGGTGATGCCGTTGACGTTGTAGGTCGCAATCCGCATCGGTCTGCTCATATCTTGGGGAGGCTCTGATCGGCACGACCCCAGCCCTGCAGTGCCTTGGAGGCTGCACGCTTCACGAGCAGTTTGGCGTCACCGATGTGCCAATGCGATGGCTTGTCGATCCTGCGCAGCTCCTCCCAGCTGACGGGAGCCGCAACGGGCGCTTGTGGTCTTGCGCGCACGCCATAGGGCATTACGGCAGTGGCGCCGCGCTGGTTACGCAGATAATCGACGAAGATCTTGCCGTTGCGCTTGGCTTTGGACAAAGCGGCGGTGAAGCGGGCCGGCTGGGAAGCCGCCACTGCTTGGGCAAAACGCAGCGCAAAGTCCTTCACCAGCGGCCATTCCGCCTTAGGCGTGAGCGGTGCGATGACATGTACGCCCTTACCGCCGGTCACCATGGGAAAGGTCTCAAGGCCAATATTGGCTAACGCCGTACGGAAATCGAACGCCGCTTTCCGTACGGCATCGAAATCCAGGCCTTCATCGGGGTCCAGATCGAACACCAGCCGATCGGGCTTTTCGACGTCTTCCACCCGTGAGCCCCAACCGTGGAATTCGATGGTGCCCATTTGCACGCAGGTCAAGAGACCTGCTTCATTCTCGATGAAGAGATAGGATTCGCTACTGCCATCCTTTTCCCGGATGGCGACATGTTTGACGTTTTCGCGGAAACTGCCGGCGTCATGCTTCTGAAAGAAGCATTTCTTGGCCCGGCCCTGGGGGCAACGGATCAGGCTGATGGGACGCTCGGTGCACCAAGGCAACATTACCTCTGCTACCGTATGATAGTAATCGGCCAGCTGCCCCTTGGTGATCCCCGCTTCGGGAAAGATGACGCGCTCGCGATTGCTAATGGCGACGCCGCCGCCGTTGGCTGCCTGTACCTGTTTGACGGGCTTTTCTCTCTCGACCACCACGGCTTCCGGCTTTTTATCTTCGCGCAAGCCGAGATAGCTAGGATGTCGCAAAATACCGTCCGCCGTTACTTCGGTGAAAGCGATTTCAGCGACGAGCCTGGGCTCGATCCAATGGGCGCCGCGAGACGCGTCCCGCGGCGCGTCGACCGTGGGCGCCTTGCGCTCCAATGGCCGCATGCGTTTCAAGAGACGCGCGATCTCCGCGCCGTCAAAGCCCGTGCCGACCTTACCGGTGTAGCGCAGCTTGCCCTTATCGTTGACCCCGAGGAGAAGGGAGCGGAAGCCTCGCGCTTTGTCCGATGGCGTCCATCCGACGATCACGAACTCTTGCCGCCGGATGCACTTGGTCTTCAGCCAGTCTTCCGAGCGCACGCCGCTGTAGCGGCTGTCTGCCCGCTTGGATACCACGCCCTCCAGCCCCGCGTCGCAGAAACTGTTGAGCAGCTTCTCGCCCTGACCACGGATATGCTCGGAGTATCGAAGAGTGCTTTTACTTTTGCTCTTGCCCAGAATTTTGGCGAGGCGTTCCTTTCTCTCGAGCAGCGGCCGCTGCCGCAGATCTTCGCCGTTAAGACTGAGCAGGTCGAAGGCAAAGAACACCAAATCCGCCTTACCCCCTTTCAAGGTCGCCTGGAGAGCCTGGAAGTTGGACTTGCCACTGGGATCGAGGACCACCGCCTCGCCGTCGATCAGGGCCGAGCGCACGTTCAGTCGAGCGGCCGCCGCCACAATCGGCGCGAACTTGTCCGACCAATCGAGGCCGGACCGGGTATAGGCCCTGGCTTGGTCGCCGCCGACCGCGATCAGGCAGCGATAGCCATCGTACTTCATTTCGTGGATCCAACCGTTACCCGGTGGAACGTGGTCCACGAGAGTCGCCAGTTCGACCGGCTGGAATGCTGGCAGTGCTCCGTTTGCTGTCTTACTTCCAGCCATATCTCGCCGTTGTATGGTCCCTGAGAATGAACGCGGCTCTGGAACTTTCGGTCCCTGCACCTGGAAACCAGAGCGCCAGCGCGCGGTTCTTGCTTCATGACTTCCGTGCTGAACAGCCAATCGTAGCGGAAAACGCCCGCTCCTGGATCGCCGGTGCGGGCCAGGCCGGAAAAAGGCGGCACGCAAAATCGAAAAAGCGGTGACCGGGACGGAGCCCGACGCTGACCTGCTCGATACCCTCAGAGAGGAACATGAGCTGGTCGCGGGCCTACTCAAGCAGCTGGTGGAAAGCGACCGCGTCGCCGAGCGCAAATCCCTGGTCCGGCAGATCAAGAAAGCCCTCGTTCCGCACCTGCGGGCGGAACAGAAAGTGCTGTACGACGCGATCATCGCCCTCAAAGATAAGGGCGCGAAACAAAATGGCGAGGAAGGCTACATCGAGCATGCGCTGGCCAATTAGACCCTGGCCAAGCTGGAGAGGATCGCCAGTGCCACCTCCCGGAATTCAGCGCCATGGCCAAGGTGCTCAAGGAACTGATTGAGCACCACGTCGAGGAAGAAGAGAGCAATGTGTGGTCGGACGCGCGGGACAATTTCTCCGCCGACGAGTGCAAGGTGATGAACCGCCTCTATCTCGCCAAAAAGAAGAAGGTGCGGGTAAATTAACGGTGAGCTGCCCTTTTGCGGGCCGGAAGATCAATTTTAGTTAGCGGACCTTACATCGGAAGGAAGGTTTTGCAGGGTCGGCCTTACTGCGTCAGATCTAAATGGAACGCGGAGAAATTGACCATGGACTACATCAGTTTCCGTCCATCGCACGGTGTGATGAAGAATGGCCTGGGTAAATCCCACCATCGCATCGAAGTAGCGGTTTCAACGTTCTGGCTGCCCCACGAAAGAATGAAACGCGTGACGCAGTCAGGAGGTAATGGTTACGGTTGCACTGCGACCTCGGGCGATGTCTGCTTCGCGCTAGTTAGCGCGGGGGATGCGGGTCTTTCGGTACTGGGCCTGGAGCCTTTTCGTCGCGCGCCTTGGGCAGACCGCCATAAACTCCGTCGCGGTTGCGATCGAAATCAGCTTGCGGGGTTTTGGCACCCTTGGCCTTGGGATCGAGCTTGTCGTCGAGTTTCTTGTCCATCGTCTCCTCCGTCATGCGGCCCATTGCTTCCTTAATTGATCAAGGATGGCGCCGCGATCCAGATCACCCTTGGCCAGCGCAGCAAAGAAATTCTTGGTCTGCTCGAACGTGACGTGCGGCGGCAGCGCGATCACATTGGGGTCGCATTTGACGTCGATCACCACCGGGCGATCCGCCGTCAGCGCCTGCTTCCACACATCGCCTACCGCCTGCGGTGTATCGAGAGTGAGGCCCTTCAGGCCCAGAAGCTCGGCGTGGGCAGCATAATCGAGATCGGGCAGATCCTGGGTTTCGGGCACCTTGGGCGCTCCACCAAGCCCACGCAATTCCCAGCTCACCATCGCCAGATCGCGGTTGTTGATCACCGCTACGACTAGACGCGGGTCGGCCCATTGCCTCCAGTATTTGGCAGCTGTCACCAGCCCGTTCATGCCGAGCATCTGCATCGCGCCGTCGCCGACAAAGGCGAAGGCTGGACGCTCGGGAAAGGCAAATTTCGCTGCCAGCGCGTAGGCCACCGCCGGCCCCATGGTTGCGAGCGTTCCTGATATCGCCGTCTTCATACCGCGGCGCATTTTGACGGCACGAGCGAAGAAAGTAGTGCACATGCCCGTATCCGACGCCACCACTGCATCGTCGGGAATGCGCTTGGAGAATTCCCAGAACAGTAATTCCGGATTGAGCGGATTGGCCTCGATATGGGCGCGGGCCTCCTCGGCTTTCCACATCTCGGCGACATTATTTTCCAAAGCCTCCCGCCATTTGCCTCGTGCCTTCGACTTGATTAATGGCAGCAGTGCCGCCAGCGTGAGCTTGGCATCGCCAGTCAGCGCTACATCCATCGGATAGCGCAGCGACAACATGGCGGGATCGATGTCGATCTGCACGCCTTTGGCCTGACCTTCCTTGGGCAGGAATTCGGAATAGGGGAAAGTCGAACCAACCATCAATAGCGTATCGCACTCGCGCATCATCTTGGAGGACGCCGTGGTGCCCAGAAGCCCGATTTGGCCGGTGGAATAAGGAAGCTCGTCGGGCAAGACTGCCTTGCCTAAAAGCGCCTTGGCGATGCCGGCTTGCAGAGCCTCGGCCGCCGCGATCACTTCGTCGGCGGCATTCCACGCACCGGCCCCGATCAGAATGGCGACTTTCTCACCGCGATTGAGAATGTCGGCAGCCCGCTGGAGATCATCTTCCTGGGGGATTACGCGCGGCTGCTGGAATCCAACGCCAGAATGAACGGTGGCGTGGGTATGAGCAGGGGTCTCCACCGCCCCCATTTCCTGCACGTCATTGGGAAAGATGATGGTTGTGACGGTGCGTTCCGCCTGGGCGATGCGCATCGCCCGATCGATGAGATGCCGCGCCTGCTCCGGGGCGGTGCAGGCATGGACGAAATCGCTGGCCACGTCCTTGAACAGGGAGAGCAGGTCCACTTCCTGCTGGAAATGGCCGCCGAGCGCTGCCCGCGCGGCTTGACCCACGATCGCCACCACTGGCCGCCGATCCAGCTTGGCATCGTAAAGGCCGCTCAAAAGATGGATGGCCCCCGGGCCAGAGGTGGCAAGGCAGACGCCCACCTCGCCGGTAAGTTTGGCGTGGCCAGACGCCATGAAGGCGGCCTCTTCTTCGTGGCGCGCCTGGATGAACTCAATCGGGACCGGCGTTTTCTTCAATTGGCGGCCGAGCGCCGTGAGGATGCCGTTGATGCCGTCCCCTGGGTAGCCGAAGACCCGGCACACGCCCCATTGTTCCAAGCGTTCCAGCAGGAAATCGCCCACCGTTTTTCCCATGACTGCTCCTTCCGTGCGCCCCCCGAAGACAAAACATAAGGCGGTGGCGATGGTTCCTAGATCGGGAGGACGCCGATTTCCGGGCGGGTCAACGATGCGGCTATTGCACGCGGTGCCAAATCAAGTCGGCGGCGGCGTGCGTCAAGGAAGGCCATGCCGGAAGCGGGGCCGAGATCAAGGAATTTATGTGCGGCAA
This sequence comes from uncultured Alphaproteobacteria bacterium, assembly GCA_963766265.1. Classification (GTDB taxonomy): domain Bacteria; phylum Pseudomonadota; class Alphaproteobacteria; order Micropepsales; family Micropepsaceae; genus Rhizomicrobium. Next base: position 100,340 of record CAVXYX010000003.1, on the reverse strand, counting down.
TCTCTGCCATTGCGGCGCTTATCCCAACATCGAGGCGCCAAGCCAAAGGACGAGAAACTTGCCGCGCGGGGAAATTTAGCCGCCAGGCTAGCTCATTGAATCTCCCACCAAAATACCACATCCCCGGATCGAATTGAATGGGTGGCGCATTTCCCCAGAATGCCGGTTGCCTACGGCATCTCGGGGTTCCTTTGATGCACACCTTCAGGCCTTTTCGGTCAGGCTTTGCCATTGTGCTCCTCATGCACGGGCCAGCCTCGGCCGCCCCTCTGCAGTATCTGACGGGAGCGGGCGACAAAGCCGGCCCTGTGATCGCACTCACTTGGGGGGTGCTCGTAATCGCGCTGAGCGTGATCGTCATAATCACAGCTCTCCTGGCCGGGGCACTCTGGAGAAGGCCAGGGCTAGCCATAGCGCCGGGAGAGAAAACCCCGATCGGTTCGGCCGACGGCGGCCTAAATTGGCTTTGGGTGGGCGTGGGGCTGTCCAGCCTGGTCCTGCTCTTCACCGTGATCTGGACCGTGGTGGTTCTGGCCAAGGTGATCGCGCCCCCAACACCACCAGCCGTCACTATCGAAATCACGGGAAAGCAGTGGTGGTGGCAGGCCAAGTATGACAGCCCCGATCCATCCCGTGTTTTTATCACCGCCAACGAAATTCACATTCCCGCTGGCCAACCGGTGCGGTTCCGGCTGATCGGCGGTGACGTAATTCATTCTTTCTGGGTGCCGCAATTAGGAGGCAAGACCGACACGATTCCCGGCCAGATCAACGAGACGTGGCTAGAAGCGAAACGCCCCGGACTCTATCGCGGCCAATGCACCGAATATTGCGGTGTCCAGCACGCCCATATGGGCGTGGTGATGATCGCCGATACGCCAGCAGATTTTCGCAAATGGTGGGATAATCAGTTGTTATCGCCAGCGGTCCTAAACGCGCCCGGGGCTTCAGAATTCGACGCGCGTTGCGGCGGCTGCCATGCGGTGCGGGGCACGATCGCGGCGGGATCGCTGGGACCGAACCTTTCCCATCTGATGACCCGCACTACTATCGCGGCCTTTCTTCCAAATGATGGACCCACATTGGCGCGCTGGATCGCTGATCCGCAAAGCCTGAAACCGGGCAGCCTGATGCCCACGCCGGAAATTACCGTGCAGCAGCGGGATCGGATTCTTGCCTATCTGGAAACTTTGAAATGAAGGCGCGCGCATGAGTACCGCATCGGATTATGAGCGTGCCCCCATCGTCACCCGCGAGAACCCCCAACTTGCGGAACATCTCGAGAAAATGTGGAAAAGCGAAAGGGGCCTGTTCGGTTGGCTTTCCACTGTGGATCACAAGGAAATCGGCATCCGCTATATCGTCACTGCTTTTGCCTTCCTGGTGGCAGGCGGTGTGGAGGCGCTGATCTTCCGGCTCCAACTCTCTTGGTCGAACGTCCATCTGCTTACGCCGGAGCAGTATGATCAGCTCTTCACCATGCACGGCATGACGATGATCTTCCTCTATGCCGGGCCGGTCCTGTCGGGCTTTTCCAATTATCTCTGGCCGCTGCTGCTGGGCGCGCGCGACATGGCGCTCCCCGGCTGAACGCGCTGTCCTACTGGATCTATCTTTGCGCCGGCATTTTCCTTTACAGCGCCTTCTTTCTCGGTTTCGGCCCCAATGATGGCTGGTTCAATTACGTTCCCTACGCCGCGCGCGCTTACAATGCCGGTCCTAATATCGACATCTATGCCCTGGGCATGATCCTTTTGGGCATCTCCACCACGGTGGGCGCGATCAATTTCATCGTCACCTTCCTGCGGCTGCGCTGCCCGGGCATGTCGATCAACCGAGTGCCGATCCTGATCTGGGGCACGCTTACCGCCAGCGCCGCCAATATCTTCGCCATTCCCGCGGTCAGCCTCGCCTTCTTCCTGCTCTGGATGGACCGCAATCTCGGCACGCATTTCTTCGACGTGATCGCGGGGGGCTCGGCATTGTTGTGGCAGCATCTGTTCTGGATGTTCGGACATCCCTGGGTCTACGCCATCGTGCTGCCGGCCATGGGCATGGTGTCGGACGGACTTGCCGGTGTTCTGCCGCCGTCCGCTGGTCGGCTACACAGTGGTAGCGCTGGCGACGGTCGCCACCATGGTGCTGGGCTTTGGCGTCTGGGTGCACCACATGTTCGCCACCGGCCTGCCCGGCGTCTCGCTGTCCTTCTTCAGCGCCGCCTCCATCATTATCGCGGTGCCCAGCGCTGTGGGCGTTTTCGCCTGGCTCGCGACCATCTGGACTGGGACGGCCGGTCTTCACCACCGCCTTCCTGTTCTTCGCCAGCTTCATCGTGCTGTTCACCATCGGCGGCGTCTCCGGCTTCATGACCGGTTCGGTGCCGGTGGATTGGCAGTTGACCGACACCTATTTCGTGGTCGCGCATCTCCACTATGTGCTGATCGGCATCAATGTCTTTCCCGTGGTGGGCGCGATCTATTTCTGGTTCCCCAAAATGACCGGGCAAACTGATGGACGAACGGCTGGGCCGCTGGAATTTCTGGACCATGTTCGTCGGCTTCAATCTCGGCTTTTTCCCGATGCACATTTCCGGGCTGCTGGGCATGCCGCGCCGCATTTACACCTATCAGCGAAGGCATGGGCTGGGACTGGCTCAACCTCATCACCACCCTGGGCTCGTTCCTGTTCGCCGTCGGGCGTGCTGCTGTTCATCTGGAATGTGATGAAGTCTTACAAGCGATGGCATGCCCGCGGGCGACAATCCCTGGGACGCGCCCAGCTTGGAATGGGCAACCCCCTCGCCGCCGCCGCCCTACAATTTCGCCGTGATCCCCAGTGTGGCGAGCCGCCATCCCTTATGGGAAGACCGGCTGAAGATCCCGAGCGCAAAGAGAAGAGCTTCACTCGGCACGGGGCTGGTGCTGGAGCAAGGGAAGCGAGACACTGGCCACCACCTCCGCTGGATGCCGAACCCAACCTGATCCTGAAAATGCCCGACGACACGCTGGTACCGCTGCTACTGGCGCTCTGCCATGACCGTCATCACCGCGGGGCTGGCGCTGGTGAATTGGTGGGTGGTGATTCTGGGCGTCGCTGGGCACGACAGTCTCGATTTTCGCCTGGCTCTGGCCGGAAGCGAAACTGGGCGAGACGGCGGTTCCCGCCGGGCGGGAGAGCGTGATGGCTGAACGAGCTTTCCTCGAGCGCAAATTGCCGGTCGGCGCCATCGACACCCGCGCCAGCGGTTGGTGGGCGATGATCTTCACCGTCTTCACCGAAGCCTCGCTCTTCGCCTATCTGCTGTTCAGCTATTATTACCTGGCCGTGCAGCCGCATCTGCCTGGCACGTTTCCAGCAAGGCGGCGCGCCCGATCTCTGACCCTGGCGTTGCCCAACACCATCATCCTGCTGGCGTCGTCGGGTGGCAGTGGCGCTGGGCGCAATTCGGTATCGAGCATGGCTCGCAAGCTGGCGCCTGGTGGCGGGATTAGGCCTGGGCGCCGCGCTGGGGCTGATCTTCCTGATCATTCAATATTTCGAATGGGTCGCGAAGCCTTTCGGCCTTTCCTCGTCGCCCTATTGCTCGCTCTATTTCACCATCACCGGCTTCCACATGGCGCATGTGGTGGTGGGAGTGCTGATCCTGCTGGCCCTCACCTACTGGTCGTCGCTGGGGCTATTTCAACCGCGTCCGCTACGCCCATATCCATATCGGCGCGCTCTATTGGCATTTTGTCGATGCGGTCTGGCTGGCGGTGTTCTTCACCTTCTACATCACGCCGCTGCTGGGACTGAAGACATGAGCATGACGGGCAATCGCTACGCAGCACCGAGTTGCACCACCCGGTGAACTTTGCCGCGCTGCTGTTCGGCGCGTGCGCCGCGCCGATCTTCTGGCTCGGGCAATTGATGCTCAACTATGCCGTCACTGCCTATGGCTGTTATCCCGGCGATCATCCGGAGGCTATTGCTTCATCGGCCGCGCTGCGGGCGGCCCTGTATACCTTCGACGTGGTCGCGATCCTGGCGGCCGCAGCGGGCGGGATTACCGCTTGGCTTTGCTGCGCGAAGACCGGCTCCGCGCATACAAATACGGCGAAGTCCACCTCGGAGGGTCGCGCCCGTTTCCTGGCCATCTGGGGCCTTTTCTCCAGCCTCTGGTTTTTCTGCTGCGATCCTGTTCAACGCCATCGCCTCCTTCACGGTGCCGCCATGCCTCGGTTGATACGCTCGCTCGCGATCATCGGTGCGATTGTCTGCTATTGCGGCCGCGATGCTGCCACCGCTGTCGCGTATCGCGGAATCCCTGTTTGCCGCCCACATGGCGCAGCACCTGCTGCTGATCGCGGTTGCCGCGCCGCTTGTGGTGGCTGGGCGGTCTGTCATTCTCCATGCCGCCCGGTATGGGCCTGGATCTTGTTTGTGGGCGATTTTCCTGTTCTGGCACTGGCCTGCGGCTTTTCAGTGGGCGGCGCACCGTCCTGTGACGCGAATTCTTGGAGCTTGCCAGCATCTTCTTGCTGCCGCCTTCTTGTTTCTGGAGCACGGCGTTAGCGGAGACCGCGCTCTCTTATGGCGGGACGGGCGCTGATGGTGATGACAGCGGCGGTGGTCACCGATCTTCCTGGCGTGGTGATGCTGTTCGCCCCCTCGCCATTGCCCCATGCCGCACGAGAATGCCGCCCGCCTTCGGGCTTTCGCCGCTTAGCGATCAGCAGATCGCCGGCCTTCTGATGTGGGTGCCGGCCAATCTGGTGTTTTTCGGTATCGCCACCTTCCTGTTTGCGCGCTGGATGGCCGCGCCACCTCTCTTCCGCACATCTGGTGACATTCATGAAAAATCGGCGATTTCCCTCGCGCAAAAGCGTCGCGGCGCTGCTCTTGCTGGTAGCCCGCGTTTTTCGTCGTCCGGGCCCTTGCCGACGATCTGGATTCGCTGTCCGCGACGACAAGCAATGGATCATGCCGGCGAAGAATTACGCCAGCACGCGTTTCTCCGGCCTCAACCAGATCAACGCCGCGCAATGCCGGGCAAGCTTCAGGTGGCCTGGACCTTCTCGGTCGGCTCCAACCATGGCCAGGAAGCCGCCCCGATCGTGGTCGGCGATACGCTGTATGTGGTGGGCGCCTATCCCAACGAATTGTTCGCGCTCGATTCCGCCAACGGGCGACCTCAAATGGAAATATTCGCCGCGTGTGGACCCTTCCTCGCAGGGCGTGGCCTGCTGCGACGTGGTCAATCGCGGCGAGGTCTATGACAACGGCAAGATTTTCTTCAACACGCTCGACAATCACACCGTCGCGGTCGACGCCAAAACCGGCAAGGAAGTCTGGGCCATCAAGCTGGGCGAGCATCACCAAGGGCCAGACCCTGACCATGGCGCCCGCTCGCGGTGAAGGGCAAAATCCTGGTCGGCAATTCCGGCGGCGAGATGGGCATCCGCGGCTGGGTGACGGCGCTGGACGAAAACACCGGCAAGATCGTTTGGCGCGGCCTATTCCATCGGTCCGGACAAGGATGTGCTGATCGGCGCGCGCTTCCACCCCTATTATACAGACGCACAAGGCAAGGATCTGGGCGTCAAGACCTGGCCACCCGGGCGCTGGCAGGTCGGGCGGCGGACCGGTCTGGGGCTGGATCAGCTACGACCCCAAGACCAATCTCATCTTTTATGGCACCGGCAATCCCGGGCCGTGGAATTCCAACCAGCGCGAAGGCGACAATCAATGGACCACCACCATTTTCGCCCGCGATGCCGATACGGGCGAGGCGGTATGGGCCGATCCAGCTCAATCCGCACGATCTCTACGACTATGACGAGATCAACGAGAATCTGCTGCTCGATCTTCCCATCAACGGCCAGACGCGTCCGGTGCTGGTGCATCCCGGCCGCGACGGCTTCATGTTCGTGATCGACCGCGCAGACCGGCCAGATTTATTCCGCCGACAAATACGACACCCAGACGTCGATCAAGTCCTTCGACCTCAAGACCGGACGGCCCGATCATGAACGACGCGCTGAAGCCGCTGCTGGGCAAAAACATCACCGGCATCTGCCCGGCGTCGCCCGGCGTGAAGGACTGGCAGCCCACCGCCTAGTCGCCCCTGACGCGCCTTCTCTACATCCCGCACCAGCATCTTTGCATGGACTTCAAGACCGGCGAGGTCGGCTTATATCGCCGGCACGCCTTATGTCGGCGCCACCGTGGACATGTATGCGGGGCCGGGCGGCTATCGCGGCGAATTCGCGGCCTGGGATCCGGTGAAGCGCCAGAAAGCTCTGGGCGATCCATGAGAAATTCCCGGTCTGGAGCGGCACGATGGCCACCGCCGGGAATATCGCCGTCTACGGCACCATGGACCGCTGGTTCAAGGTGGTGGACGCCAGCAACGGCAAGCTGCTCTATCAATTCCGAGCGCCGTCGCGGCTTTATCGGCCAGCCCATCACCTATCAGGGCAAGGATGGCCGGCAATATATCGCGATGCTGTCAGGCGTGGGCGGTTGGGCCGGCGCCATCGCCAATGCCGAGATCGACCCCAGGGTGCGAAACGGCGCGCTGGTGGTTATGCCGGCGCGGTCAACGACCTGCCTGCAGTCACCAGTGGCGGTTCAACCCTGATAGTATTCGCCCTACCGGAGACGCCCCATGCGCCATAGCATTCTCGCATCGGCATTGCTCGCCTTCACGACACTCGCTGCAACAGCTTCAACCAGCGACGCGAGCCAAAAAGCCAAGGTTTTTGGCGTCTGCGCCGACCCCAACAACATGCCTTTTTCCAATCAAAAAGGCGAAGGTTTCGAGAACAAGATTGCTTTTTTGCTGGCTCGCGATTTGGGTGAGACGCCGCGCTTCGTGTTCCAGCGCCAGACCGATAATTTCTTAGATCGCGGCCTCAAGGCGCATCTCTGCGACGCAGTAATAGGTGTGCCCGCAGGGTTGGACGAAGTGGGGGTCACCAAGCCCTATTACGCCTCGACCTATGTTTTCGTCACGCGTGGATTGCAGCTCTCCTCCCTCAAGGATCCGCGGTTACGCCAGCTTCGCGTGGGCGTTCATCTGGTGGGCGATGAACCAACACCGCCGGCCGAAGCACTGGGACGCGAAGGCATCGTCAACAACGTTAGAGGGTTCATGATCAGTGGCGGCGATTACGCCAAGCCCGATCCGCCCGCACGCTTAATAGAGGCCGTCAGCAGCAAGCTCATAGACGTGGCGGCCGTGTGGGGGCCGGTAGGCGGCTATTTTGCCAAGACCGCGCCAATGCCGCTGACGGTAACACCCATCACCGACACGATGTCTTTTGCACCGCTCGCTTTCCAATTCGCCATCGCGGTGGGCGTGCGAAAGGAAGATACCGCCTTGCGTGCCCGCCTCGATCGCGTGCTGGCGCGTGAGCACAATGCCATCCACGCGTTGTTGCAATCGTACGGGGTACCGCTGGTTTCGCCTCGAGGATTGTCCCATGACTAGGCTCAGCTGGATCATAGCTGCCATTGCCGCAATCATCGTGATCGCGGTGGCAGCGGCGTTGGCGGGCATCTTGCAACCCGGACGGGGGCCGGGGCCAAATTTTGCGACCGGCTATAGTGGCTTGATCGCCCCCGAGAAATTGTTGCGCGTGCCCGTCACCGGAGTTTATGCCGGCGGTAGCACGCGGGGCCTTTCCCCCGACATCCAAAACCCCTTGAAGGACGACCCGGACGCGGCTGCCCGGGGCGAAAAGGACTTCGACAACTTCAACTGCTCGGGCTGTCATGCGCCTCGCGGCGGGGGCGCGATGGGTCCATCGCTCTCCAATGACAGATGGATCTATCGCGGCTCTCCGGCCAACATCTATCTGGATATCGCGCAAGGGCGCGCCGCCGGCATGCCGGCGTTCGGCGCAATGTTGCCCGACCGGACAATCTGGGAGCTGGTGAGCTATATCCAATCCATTGCGGAGAAGCCCGGCGCCACATTCGGGGCCACGACTTCACTCCATCCTCAATCGCCCAATATCGAACAGATCCCCGCCGGCAGGATGGATACTAGTACTCCCTGGCAATTCACCGAACCCATGCCGCCCAACGGAGAGCAGCCCGGTACCTCAAAACAGTAACTATTCGGGTACCGTAAACACTTGGGGTTCGCTTGCGATTGCACGGCGTAAATTTTTGACCTGAGAATTGCTGACAGCGGAGGCATGGTTGCCCCATGAATTGCGAAGATATGTGGCGACATCAGCGATGTTGCGATTGCCCAAGGCGGCAAAGGACGGCATGGAATAGCTGGTGCTTTCATGCCCCGAGAGGGGTGATTGAGCCCCTTCCAGGATGATACGGACCACGGTGGTAGGACCGCGACTTAACACCAGCGTATCGCCAGCTAGCTGGGGATAATCCGCCAGTGTTCCAGCGCTGGATACCTGATCGCGCCCGCCCGGGGGCTTGTGGCAGACCGCGCAATGCTCCACGAATTGGGTTTCCCCACGCGCCATCTGAGCCACATCCGGGACCTGCGGCGCCAATAATTCGCGCGCGGGCAGGCTCTTCAAATAGGACGCGATCGCGTTGCGGTCGGCGTCTGTGAGCCGGCTAAGCGATAAAGTGACCTTCTCCTGCATCGAGCCTGCCGCAGTAGCATAGCGGTTGCGGCCAGTGGCGAAATAGCGCGCCAAATCGGCATGGCTCCATTTTCCCAGTCCACCCCATTGCGCGCCAGTAAGGTTGGCCGCGAACCAATTGTCCACTACTCCGCCCGTAAGGGACTTCTCGTTCTTATCCCCGAACAGGATATTTTTGGGTGTGTGGCAGGCGGCACAATGGCCGAGGCCAGTTACGATGTACGCGCCTCGGTTCCATTCCGCATTGTGCTTAGGGTCCGGTTCGAACCGCTTGTCATGCAGGAAAAGCCAATCCCAGAAAATCATCAGAGCGCGAATATTGAATGGAAAAATCAGTCGGTTGGGCGTCGGCGGCTCATGAACCGGCGTAAGACTTTTCAAATAGGCAAATAGCGCATCGGTATCCTGGCGGGAAATTCGAGTGAAATAGACATAAGGAAACGCCGGATAGAGATGGTGGCCGTCGGCGGAGATGCCTTGGTGCAAAGCACGGTAAAATTGCACCTCGGTCCAGCTGCCAATGCCCGTTTCCTTGTCCGGCGTAATATTGGTGGAATAGACGGTGCCGAAGCTGGCGGTAAAGGGTAACCCTCCACTGAAAGCCGGTTTGTGCGCCGCCGAATGACAGCCAGCGCAATCCCCCAGAAGGGCCAGATAACGCCCCCGCGCAATCTGGTCGTCAGCCTTCGCTGGCAACGCCGCGAGGCTCCCAAGCAAAAAAAGCAGAACCCCCTGGAGTTCTCATCAATCGCCGTCTTCAAATGAAAAAGGGACGCGCACCGCGGGATCGGCGGTCGGTTGGCGTTCGCGAATTGCCTGCATGCGGGATGTATGACAACGTCATGTTGTTCCTCCGTCAACCGTTGGTCTAACTGGTTGTTCAATCCTGCTTTGTAAATGCCTCCAACAGATTCACGTGAATGTGTTGCGCGCGTCTTACGCTATCACCGTGCATGGGAATTCCATTACCACAGGGACTAGCGCAGTAGCACCACTCTATTCAGGGCTGATTGCCGTTATCAACGCGGAGTTGGGACGAAATTTAGGTTTTTTAAATCCCACGCTAACTGGTGGGTCCATCCCAGCGGCAACTTGGAACCAGGTGATGACCGAGGCAGAATTTGGTCATCCGGCGCAGCCGTGCTGTACAACGCCAACTCTATGTTCGGAACGCGCTATAGCTTTCTTCATTGGAATTGCGAGCATTTCACCAATGTGTTCCATGGCCGTCTCGCGCAAAGTCATCAGGTGCGCGGCGGACTGGCGTTTGCCGCCTTATTGGGCGACCTCGCACCCGCCATGTCGCGCGCATGAGGTTGCCGCGGGTGTCATCGACTGTGTGTGCACACTGCGTGCGGGTTTGGACAGCGGCCATGAGTGTGATAAAAGCCTGCCATGCATGAGGCAGCTTGGTACGCCGAAGCGTCTCTGATTTCAGGCAATCACGTTTTTTGTGCCGGCTCTCTCGCCCAATGCGTGCGCAAATGGACTCGGCTACCCGAAATCGAGCGCACCGGTGCTGTCATCCGCCTTCAAAAGGATGCAGCACTCGCGCCGGCGCTGCTGGCGCAGAAGGAGATCGTTAGCTTGGCCAGCGATCCCACGCTAGCGCGCACCGGACCCACGTGGCCGCTTTACTAGGCTCAGGACTCATTGATTGATCCAGAAGATGACGGTTGCGGCGATGCAGATGGCTGAGAAGAAGGTGTGTGCGCATCTGTCATAGCGGGTATGGATGCGTCGCCAGTCTTTGAGCCTACCGAACATGTTCTCGATCTTGTGCCGCTGACGGTAGAGTGTGCGGTCGTGGGCGATCGGTATTTTACGATTGGACTTTGAGGGAATGCACGGGACGATGCCGCGTGCAGCCAGGGCGTTACGGAGCCAGCCGGCGTCATAGCCTCTGTCGCCGAGCAAGGCTTTGGCTGGCGGCAACGCATCGAGCATCAAGGCTGCACCTTTGTAGTCGCTCATCTGGCCTTCGCTAAGCAGCATCACCAGCGGGCGTCCTTCGCCATCACACACCGCGTGCAGCTTGGAGTTCAGGCCGCCCTTTGTGCGCCCGATACGTCGGGGAACAGCCCCTTTTTGAGCAGGCTGGCAGCGGTGCGATGGGCCTTGAGATGCGTGGCGTCAATCATCAACCGCTCAGGCTTGCCGCCCTTTCTCGCCAGTTCGGCGAAGATGCGGTTGAACACCCCAAGACGGCTCCAGCGGATGAAGCGATTGTAGATCGTCTTGTGCGGACCGTAATCCTTCGGCGCGTCACGCCAGCGCAGCCCATTGCGGATCACGAAGACAATCCCCGAGATCACACGCCGGTCATCGACCCGCGCGACGCCATGCGACAGTGGAAAGTAAGGTTCAATCCGGCGCATCTGCGCACGTGACAGCCAAATCAGATCACTCATCGAAGCACCTCCCGGTGCCATCAATGAATTAAGCAATCCGCCAATCCGCAAGAAAATTAATAGGTCCTGAGCCTAGATGGCGCCGGGTTTTACGGAATGTTCGGAAATATCGCCAATCTCACTCTCTAGGCCACCGGCCCGAGAATTAATTTCCCGCACGGTCCCAGTATCGACGCCATGTTGGGCGGCTGCGGCCTCTATCGCCTCTTCTGGGTTGCCGTCACTGCTAGTGAGATTGGCCTGAAATGTGTTTGCGATCGCGTGCACTTCCGTCACGGAGAGAGCGGTCTCCTTCGTAATCTCGCCGGCCCTAGCTTCCAGGTTGTCAAATAATCCCATGGGCTTCTCCTGTGGTGTGACGACAGACCTTGGCACCAACCCATCCCGGTGAGAAGGCTCGGCATTGCGAGCGTCGGAGCGTCGGCCGAGGGAATGACACGCTTCCCACCCGCACCTCTCGGCCCTCACGTCCCGCGGTTGCAATCTACTAGATTATGACTATCTGAATTCGGCGGCGACGTTGGCGCATTTCACATGCGGGATGCAGGAGATTGCGATGACACCTTTGAAAAACCGCTTTGGTCACGGGGGCATCGCGCGGCGTCGGCCGCGCGCCACCGCGTTAGCTCTAGCAAAGTACGGGGCCAAACTGCTGGTGCACTATGGCGCCAGATCCAGGGAGGCAGCGACCAGCATAGAGGCCGTTTGATTGCGAAGGCCCAGGGATCAGATGATTTTGCAGTCCGTTGCCCCATTATACAATGTGGCTGCGGTGTCGATGTCCGCTTTGGTTAGCTTGTCAGTACCTGCGCTAAATTCAGAAATGCGCGAGCAGAGACAGCGCAACGGGGCGTGTTACAATGCGCGGATTTAAGGGTTAGTTGCCGCATGAGCATGAGAGGGTCGGCGAGATCCCTGCGCCAGGATGCTTCCGTCCTCGAACAGACCATCAAGCCTGGCACTACGGGGCGCATCCTACGCTTTGCCCGCCCCTATGCCAGCATGCTCGGGCTGTTTCTGGTTGTGGTCGGACTAGATGCCGGGATTGGCGTGGTCAATCCACTCTTATACCGCGAACTCATAAACAACGGCATTCTGCGTGGCAACACCCGCATAGTGATCATGCTGGCGATGTTTGCGGCGCTTTTATACGTGATCGATGCGGGGCTCGGCCTAGTCCAATCCTATCTCGCCGCCACCATCGGCAGCCGCATCGTCCTCTCTATGCGCACCAAATTGTTCGATCACATCCAACAGATGCCATTGGCATTTTTTACACGCACCCAGACCGGCGCCCTGGTCAGTCGCCTCAACGGCGACGTCGCGGGCGCACAGAGCGCCTTTACAGATGTCCTATCATCGGTCATCGGCAATACCATCACCGTCGCTCTGGTGCTGGGCGCGATGATTTTTCTGTCCTGGCGCATCACGCTGATCTCGCTGGCGCTGGTTCCAGTCTTTATTCTGCCGGCGCGCTTCATGGGCCGGAAGCTTCAGGCGATCGCGCGGGAAGGCTACGACCTCAGTGCGAGCATGAACAATACGATGATCGAGCGCTTCAATGTCGCGGGCGCCCAACTTGCCAAGCTTTATGGACGCAGAGCCGATGAGACTGCCGCTTTCGAAGTCCGCGCCGGCCGCGTCGCCGAGATCGGCGTCAAACGCGCGCTACTGGGCCGCGTGTTCTTTGCCGCACTCACTTTGCTGGGCTTGCTGGCGACCGCGATCGCCTTTGGCTGGGGCGGCCTACTCACCATCCAGCACACAATGGATCTCGGCACATTGGTCGCGCTGGTGTCCTATCTTGGTCGCCTCTATGCGCCTATCACGGGCCTGTCGAATGTTCAGGTCACGGTAATGACGGCTTTGGTGTCGTTTGATCGGGTGTTCGAGGTCCTGGATCTCCCCTCAATGATACAGGAAAGGCTCGATGCACTTCCGGTTCCGCCTGGCCCCGCCCGGATCACCTTCGACCGCGTTTCGTTCCGCTATCCCACCGCTGCGGAAGTGTCGCTGGCATCGCTGGAATCCATTGCCGTGCCCGACCGGTCACCGCAGCGCACCATTCTTCACGACCTAAGTTTCACGGTGCAACCCGGCACATTGACAGCGCTTGTGGGACCTTCAGGCGCCGGTAAAACCACCATCACCCAACTGATCCCTCGCCTGTACGACGTTCAGAGCGGCGCTGTTGCAATCAACGGCATGGATGTGCGCGACGCGACTCTGGACTCGCTACGCCGCCGTATCGGCATTGTGACGCAGGACGCGCATCTCTTCCATGATACTATCCGCGCCAATCTTCTTTTTGCCAAACCGGGCGCGAACGATGCCGAACTTGAGGCAGCACTCAGGGCGGCGCAGATCTGGCCCTTGGTCGCGGGATTACCCGAAGGGGTCGATACGCTAGTGGGGGAGCGCGGCTATCGTTTCTCGGGTGGGGAAAAGCAACGCCTTTCGATCGCGCGGTTGCTACTAAAGGCGCCCGATGTCGTGATTTTGGACGAAGCTACTGCCCATCTGGATTCGGAATCCGAAGCCGCAATTCAAAAAGCGTTCGAGATCGCCCTGAAAGGGCAGACCTCGATTGTCATCGCCCACCGGCTTTCGACAGTCTTAAAGGCCGATCAAATTCTGGTCGTGCAGGACGGCCGCATTGTCGAGCGCGGTGTCCATGCTGATCTCCTGGCAAATGGCCACCTTTACTCAGAACTCTATCATCGCCAGTTCTCTGCAGCGTAGCAGAGGACTTGCTGATCTCCCGCGAACGGGAGTTGAACTTTGGGTATCTCGTTTCGTCAAAGATCGACAGATTCACCGGCCGCGTGGATGTCCTGCCCCGGGTTGCATACCGGTTTCGCCTTCGCCGCCGCCATGCCGGTCTTGGTGCTCACGATGCTGATTTGGAATGTTCTTGCCCAGGTCCTTCTGGTCTTTGCGGACGCCTTGCTGACCTTTATTGGTCCCTAGTGCCGCATCGGGATCGTTTGCGGAGACTTGCCGAGACTTGTCTTTCTTCACCATAGAAAATCCTCGCGGGATGGATAGGGATACAGCCATCAGAACACCGTTCCGTTGCATGAAGGCGTGTCGCCAGCGTTCATCCCCCCTGAAGCGATGACCCGCGTTTTAAAATTCTCTGATCCTGGCGAGCGCATCCCTGTTCGCATGAATCATTTCCCTGTTCCATTACGCAGAGAATTCCGACCGTCTGGGTTTACGCGCTGAATTGCCTCGAAAAGCTCAGAACCGGCGAAGAATTTCCTAAATTCCCTGTTATTTTCCCGTTAGATCCTCCCTAAATCTGTGACAGGCGGTACGCGATCAGCTGACTGCCGCCCACTGTCGGTCCCGAAATCGCCAACACGATGTATTGCCAGCCGCCCAGCGCATAGGTCATCGGCGTTCCCGACTGCCCCGCATCCATAAAAACAGCGCCCATTTCCTTTCCGCTGGCCTTGTCATACGCGCGCAGCCTGGAACCGACCTTGCCGTGCTCGTCGGTGAAGGTGCCCCCGTCACCGATGATCACCAGCGATTTGGTAACCAGCGGCCCTATATTGGCGGCGACTCCGGTGCGCGGGATATTGAGTCCCTTGAGCAGCGGGTGATTTCTGAAGTTATCGGGCGTCTCGCCATGCGCTATTTGCCAAGCGAGGGTGCCGTTTTTGAGGTCCAATGCTGTGACGCGGCCGTAAGGCGGCTTCACCAGAGGCAGGCCAGCCACCCGCAAGTCTCCGATGCGAATTGGGCCGTCGAGTGTCTCCTGACCCGGCGGAGGACCACCGCCAGCTGGCCGGCCATTCTCTTCAACACCACCGACACGAGGTATCCCGTGAATAAACTTAAAATCCGAGTTCGGATTCGGATTGGGGATTATGCCGGCCGTTTGCAGGGTCGTCTTGGAATAGATGTAGACGATCTTGTTTTCGGGATCGTAGCCCCCGCCCGGCCAATTTACGCCGCCCTGCGAAGCCGGAAGCATAAGACTGCCCCATTTGCCATCCACGGTGGCCATCGTCGGCGCCTGATAGACGCCCCCGCGAATATAATGATCGGCGATCTCCTTCGCTCGGGCTTTTATTCCAGGTGTAAAGTCGACGAGAAAATCGTCGCTCTTTGTTCCCTGCCGGTCGAACGCGGGCGGCTTTGAAGGCATGGGCTGGGTGGGCGAATACCATTCGCCAGGCACATCACCCTTCTCGACCTTTACTTCGGGGATTGGCCAGACGGGCTTGCCATTCGTCCGGTCGAGCACATACAGGAAACCCTGCTTGGACGGCTGAGCCAGGGCCTTGACGGCTTTTCCATCGACCTGCAGATCGCACAGGATTGCAGCGCACGGCACATCCCGGTCCCACAATCCGTGGTGCACCATCTGGTAGTGCCACTTGCGGACGCCGGTCTTGATATCCAACGCGACGATTGTTTCTCCGAAAAGTCCCACCCCCTTGCGGTACATCCCCACATAATCACCGGTTGGCATTTCCACACCGACATAAACCAGCCCCAGTTCCTCGTCCGCCGACATTTCGGCCCACGAGCCGGCATTGCCGGTCTTCTCTGCCTGACCCGCTTCGACCCACGTGTCATATCCAAACTCTCCCTTTCGCGGAATGGTATGGAAAGTCCACAGTCTTTTGCCGGTCGCCGCGTCATATCCGCGGATATACCCTTTCGCATTGTTGATTGCGCGAGGAACACTGCTATCCCGGTGTGCCGCCCCAATCACGATCACGCCGCTCGCGATGAGAGGTGTCGATTGAAGGCCGATATCGGAAGTAACCAGGTCGAGTTCCTGGTCGTCGTCATGCTTGAGATCGACTACGCCATTCTGACCGAAACTTGGATCGGGCGCGCCGGTATTTAAATCCAGCGAAAGCATCCTATAGCCCGGCGTGACATAGATAATGCGTTCCCGCGTACCATCGGTCCAATAGGAAAGACCGCGGCCAGACAAGGCCCGCGGCGCGTTCACACCGCGAGGACCCTCGTCCTCGCTATGCATCCATCTGAGCTCACCGGTTGCCGCATCTAGGCAAATCACGTCTCGGCGCGCACCGGCAGTCACATAGAGCCGCCCCTTGATTACCAAGGGAGTGCTCTCATAATTGGTTTCGGGACGCGGGCCCAACTTATTAGTGTCGTAGCGCCAGGCAACTTGCAGATTGTTGAAGTTTGTGCCGTTGATCTGATCGAGAGGCGCATAACGGCTGCTGCTTAATCCGCCGCCGTAATGAAGCCAGTCGGTATCCTGAGCTATGCCTCGCCCAGCTGCGGGCGGCGATGGGCGGCTATCGGTGGTCGCACCCGCACCGTTTGGACTACGGAATACTTCTTGGCCGAAGGCTAACTCCGGCACGACGGCTACGAAGGCGGCCGAGCCGTAAAGCATCGATCGTCTAGAAAGCGTCATAATAATTCCTCCCCCGTGAGCTAATTGTCGACCGGTACCAGCCGCACGACCACGCCGGGAGTTGCATCCCCCGTGCCCATGCGCGCGCCGGTCGAATTCTGCAGCAACACATATAGCAGCCCGCCCGGCCATGATGACGTCGCGGGTGCGACCATACTGGTCCCGCAATACGTGAGTTCAGGGTTGAATACGGCGCGAAAAATTTCCGGTCTGTGATGATTCCACCGTGATGTTACTGCCCACCTCCTGAGGCTTCCGGGAAATCGTGCAGCCCTCGTGGAAATGGATTGATCGCAACACGCGTGTCCCTTTGGCCCGCACTGAAACTGGCGCGATGCCATCGACCAAGCTCGGCGGTTACAACATCGCCGGGCTCTGCGGTGAAGGAGGGAACACCTTCGATCGGATAATCGATTTTACCCTCCATGATGAACCATGACTCGGTAAAATCGACGTGGAAGTGACCCAAGTCGGAATCAGGCGGCCGGGGAACGCCCATCCCCCGGATGTTATTGACAAACATATGGTCGCTGGAAATGAAAGCGCCCGCGCGGCCACCCGCACTCACGACGTCCTTATAATAATCGAGAAACGGTTCGTTGTGCTCGTCCCATGTACCCGCCCCTCCCTCCAAGATGACCTTGGTGTATTGATAGCCGGGTAGATCGTCGGGCTTTTTGTCGCGAGTTGCGACTGGATAGATAGGTAAGTCGTTGGCCTGATGAATTTCAAACCACAGAGCGGGCTGATCACCGACATTCTCTAATGTAAAGGGGACACGGAAGGGAATGTCGATTTCGAAACCCTTGGTGGCAACAAGAGGCTGCTGACCTTCCATTGTGACACGCAGCTGCCCGCCCCAGACAATGATGTAGACCCGGTTGTCCGGATATTCCAATGGCGCGGTGGTCCCACGTGCCTCCAGCTGATGGTAGTCGCCGGCCAAGTCCTTGGATCTCAGGATCGGTTGGGTCCAGCTTCTTTGCCCGGCATGCATCGCTAGAACGTCCGATAATTTCCACAATGGCTTATTCGGGAAGATGTAAGGCGTGAGAGGCGCCCTCTTCGGTGCCCACGCGTATATTATTTGCCTGCTTTGCCCGAGCGCGCCGTGACCCGCGAGGGCCACCACACCTATCACGACCGCCATAATTGCACGCTTCAACCGCATGCCGCTTCTCCACCGGCTTTAGCGCAGAGCACCCGGTAATCGCTTCCGCGCCTCTACATTGGCTCATGTCAGGAAGCCCCTCTTTTCTACAGTATATCATCTGGTGGGGTTCTAAACCATGTGGCGCAGATACGTCTCCTTTCGTCCAGCAAATCGACGCCATGCCGCGTTGCGGCACTAGCGCTCGTGAGATCCACTTAGCCATACGATACGCCATGTCCGCTTTGAATTATTAGCGGACATTGGGCGAGAATCGGCTGGAGACTGGCTCAGAAGGACTGCCCGGCCAGCCACCCGGTCTGCTCCGTATAGGACATTCTCCGGTGGCTACGACTTCTCCCCACATTTCAAAGGCCTGGGCAGCGGGATTGCACGCGAGCGCCAGTGAATGCCCCTCAAAAACGGTCATCAGGTGCGCTTTGCGCGGTTTTGCTCCCGGGGCGAGTTTTAGACTGACGCTTGTGCCAGGAACGCATCGGTCGTTTGTTGCGAAGTCGGGCAAAATTCCTCCGATTTCGCGATCTAACGAGAGGCAAAACCGCGACGGCGACTATTTGAAGCCGAGGACCGAGCGTTGCTCGACCCAGTCGATGGGCAGGGAGAGATTGATGAGCCGGTCGAGATTCAAATCGATCGGCTGGGTCCCTTCGAGGGTCGCCTCGGTGATGTCCGGTGCAAGCAGCGAGAATCGAATGACACTGCCGACATAGGTTCGTGGGAGCTTTTCAGCAGTGGCGATGTCAGTGATAGAGTTGGCCTTGCGGTTCTTTAGCATCTCGAACCACTGATGCCTTCGCACGATCGCCTTTATCAGCACAGGGTCCGGATTCGTCTTGGCCGCATGCGCGGCGACGATCAATCGCTTCTCCTTTCCGAGGTGGCGCAGTTCGGTAGGCATCGTGAGTTGCAGTGGCGCGTCGACGTCTCGCGAGATTGCATTGTGGAAGTAACGGTGTCCAGTCGCGTGCCCAGGGGACGGGCAATGGCGAAGACAGGCCGGTACGGCGGCACGCTACGGGTATCGCCGAAAGCTGCCCTGCAACGCCAATGTGGACGACCATAGAACTGGCTTTACCACTGTGGTATTGATGCGTGGGGCAATGGGGCGCCGAATGTCGTGGGGTTACCGGGCTGGAACTCAATCCAAACAACTGGAATGCTGGCTCAGGTGTTCTTCTGGGTTAGCATCGGTGCTCTTGTCTTAGTTGGAGTGGCTCAGATCCTCTCCTATTGCTACAGCGGACGGCGCGACCTGCTAGTTAACCAGCGGTATGCTGTGCACGAACTAGCGGAAAATGAGGAAGTTGTGCGGCTCCATCGGCAGGCCTCAGTGCTGACCGACAATGTGGCCCAATCGAAAATCGCGACAGCTGGGGCCAATGCCCGTGCTGAGGAAGCTGAAGAAGATTTGATTGGAGCAACAGCCCGCGCGCAAGAAGCGCAGCAAGCGCTACAGCGACTTAAAGCCCCTCGCGCCTTTAGCGACGAAACTCTTCGCGGTTTTAGAGTAGCGCTTAAACCATTTGCAGGACAGCAATGGGCCGTTACAACCTTTTGGAATCTCAAAGAACCGGTGAATTTTGCGACTCTGTTGTATGAACCCCTGAACAGCGCCGGTTGGAAGTTAGACGATTCAGGAAGCAAGGGGGTTCTGCCTGACGGATTAGCCGGGGTTCAAGTACTTGTTCACCCCCGGGCAGACACCAAAGTTAAGGCCGCCGCTGCTGCGCTTGTCGCAGTGCTAAATAAATACGGCTTCAATGCCGCGATGAAAGTGATCACCACCTCAGATGAAGTGAACAAAATCCAGATTAATGTTGGAACGAAAACTGATCTGGCAGGCCTTGGAGACGGCCCTTAGAAAGCGGTGCCCTGGCCGCCGCTTCTCAAGCCGCATCAACAATCCCGTCGTTACGAAAATCAACGGGAGGAATCCGGCCAAGACCACAAGAATTGCGCCCAACGGCCTATCGCCGGCGTGGAACTGGCCATTAGAGCGTCTCAGAGACCTTCCGAAGCGATACGTGGCCGCACTGGCGGCGGTCCTGACGAGATTTGTCGGATGCTTGGTCTGATACCTTGGTGCGGAATAACGAGACGCTACGCCAAATTCTCAAAGATCTCACGCCTGCCGAAACACCCAACCAAGTCAGCATAGCCCGCACTTGGATGCGCTCCCAGCACCTGACAAACTCTTTGACTTCGCTAAGGAAGACGCGCACTTCACGACCGTTATAGAACCAGGCAACGCGACGGAGATTCTCGGATTTCTCCATGATCTTCTCGCTCTCCGCAAGGCTTGAGCCAGACGCCATCTCGGATATCTACAGTGCCACGCGGACTGCTAATTACCCATTACCAGTGCGAGGCAAGAGCGAACCTCTTGTGGCGAAAAATGGAAGAGGCCGCGCCGAAGTGTCTGTTGCTGGGAAATTACCAACGTCACGGTGCGTGCTGCGGGCAGCCAAAGAAACAGGACGTTAACCTACCGACGAATTCACAGTCCCGAAGCCTATTACCGCTGGGCGCGAGGGCGAACACCCGCTGGAAAAAGAAAGATGGAACCAACCTATCTGAACCGATGATCGTGCCAGGGGACGGCGGGCTCAGCGCGTGTCACCGCATTGACGAAGCGATTGCAGTCATCGCCCTTCACCCGCCGTTTCCGCGGTCTAGCGTGACACCCGATGGCAGGTCTCCTGGATCACGGCTTCCCGACCGGTGATGGTTCAGTGACGGTGTATCGGCCCTCGGCTCTCCATCCTGGAATCGTCATCCACCAGCACCGCCCGGCTCAAGTTGGTGGGAAGCGTCGCTATCAACTGGTTCGGAGGCGTCGTGACCGGGACGCAGGCGGGCATAATTGCGGCAGATCTCGGCAACATCAAATCGACGCCAGATGAGAGCGACGCACGCTGAAGGGAAGACGCTCAAGACTTATTTTGCGCGTGCCTCGAACTGTTCGGCCCTAAAGCCATAGATGGTAGCCTTCGGCCAACGCTTTTCCAACACCACGATATTATCCTTCAGCAACTGCGCGGCCTCGTCCTTGTGCCCTTGCTGCAGCAGGCATCCAGCGCGAGTGATTTGCACCCAGGCCAAACGCCAGGGGACGTGCGGGTAGGTGTCGGCCATAATCGGCGCCGCTTCATCAAGATGTGCGAGGCCCGTGCGGGTATCTCCCGCCGTACAAGCCATGTCCCCTAGATCAACTAAAATAGGCGCAAGATTGCGATGTTTATGCATCCGCGCAACGGTGAGGGCCTTTTGGAACAGGGCCTCCGCTTCGGATAGGTGTCCGAGGCCACGCTCCACTCTGCCAAAGTTCTCATATTCGAACGCAAGATCGTCGAAATCGTCATTGCGCTGCGTCTCAATCACTTCAACAGCGTGTTCCAGCAAGGGCTCAGCGTCGATGAAATCGCGTCGCTCGAGTTTAACCAGCGCTAGATTGTTCATCGTCGTTGCAACTTCCGGGTGGTTGTCTCCTAACACGGTACGGTAGGTATCCAATGCCCTGCGATAATACTCTTCCGCCGACGGATCATTTTGAAAATAAGCAATCGCGCCGAGCGAATTCAGATCCTGTGCTACACTCGGATGAGAGGCGCCCTGCGTCTTCAGCCGGATCGAGAGGGCCTGCTTATAGGATGCTCGCCCCCCATCGAAGTCACCATTGGCGACCTGCGACTCGGCAAGCGTTTCGAGGTCGCGCGCCACATTGCCGCTAGTGGCGCCCGACGTCTTCAGGTCCAGGTCGAGCGCCTCGTGGATGTTGCGTTGCGCCAAGGAGGACTTCGCTTCTTCAGATTGCGCTTCACCGAGTCCAACCAGTATGCGCGACACCAAGTCGGCACGATAGGAGCCGGGCTCGCGGGCCAAGGCCAGCGCGTGGTCATAAGCTTTGATGGCATCCTCATAGCGGGCTTGACGCGACTCGGCATCTCCTAGCGCAGCGTATTGGCGCGCCCGAGTGGCATCTTCCACGCCAACCAACTTCAGGCCGCGCCGGACAAGGGCCTCGCCTTGGTGGTAAAGGCCCAGGTCGGCGTAGACGTCACCGAGCGTGGTATAAAGCTCTGCTTTGACAGTAGGCTGCTCGGACAGGTCGTGGTCGATCTGGCGCGCGCCGCGATCCAATATCTCGCGTGCGGTGATCGTAGCCCCGCGCGACTCCGACGGGTCGGAAACTTCAAATAGAGATTTAACGAAGTCGACGGTACGTTCGGCTGTCATTGTCTTCTGTTCAGCAATTCCACGCTCGCGCACGGCCTCGTTGCGCGCCAAGAACGCCACCGCGGCCAGACCCGAGCTTGCCACCAGACCGGCGGCAAGTCCGGCGACAATAACTACCATGCGGCGCTGGCGGCGGGCCTGCTCGCGCTGGCGCAACTCGTCGAAGGGCACACCAAGGATTCCGGCCAGCAACTTTAGGACAGCTTCTTGTGGTCGATCACGACCCGCCCGCAAATCCGCCGCGAGGGGCTCTGCGCCCCCGTTCTCAAATAGCGCCCTTGGCAGATATTCGCACACTGGATCGCCCTGTCCACTTTCGGGAGCGCTACGCACGATCAAACATTGAATCTGGTCGCGACGTCCAAGGGCGATGAAGTTGCGCACTTCTTCGTTCACCCAACGCGAGCTCGCACTGTCCGGCGAACAGACCACTATCAGAGCGCCCGATGCAGTAAGGGCATCGCGGATAGACTGGCTTAGGTCGGCCGAGGCGGATAATTCCTCACGATCGCGGAACACGGGAGGCAGCCGCGCACCCAGGATACCCAGCTGGGTTCGCTTGCCTCTGAGACGCGGCGGGATTCTGTAGTTTTCGATGGCACGGTGCAGCCACGCTGCGACGCGCTTATCATGGCAATTGTAGCTAATGAACGCGCTATACCGCACCGCTGGCCTACACCACTATTGCGATGGTCACCCTAACATAACGGCGGTTCGCCAGTTGCGACCAAAAAGTCGTGGCAATTCAAAGTTCAACCCGAGACTACGCGATTGAACCGGCTGGAACGCCGTGCGACGCCAAATACCGCGAAGAGTCCCAATATCATGATCGTCCAAGAATCCGGTTCAGGGACAGGCGTTACAGCATTGGGCTCGACGGTGAACGAGACCGACGCATAGGTGAAGTTTGGGCCCACTGCGCCGCCGGGCAAATCGCCCTTAGGCCCTCCTGGGTAACTGGAGCCGACCAGAGCGCCATCCAGTAGACCTACACCCACAACGTTGTCACCATCGTCACCATCGGGACCTAGACAAGTCACGTCGCAAGAAGGAGAAACACCGCCAAAGTTAGTCGCATTAAACCAGCCGTCGGAGTCGAAGAAGGCTCCGTAGCCGACTGTAGCGTTAAACGTTCCGCCAGTGCCAGGCTGTAAGGTGAGGCCGAATATGTCCTCGCCCGTCGGCCCGTGGAAAGTCCAAAAGACATCTAACTCCGACCCTACACCACTGTCCGCAGGAAAAAGGTCCACCAGGACTCGCGGAGGAGTGTAATCGGCGAAACCCACAGCAATGTAATTGTTTCCTAGATTTGTGGGACTGAGACCGCCTATGAAAGAGGCAGTGTTCGGAAGCGGGGCGCCTATCGATACCAACCCATCAGAATAAACGAAGACATCCGCAAATGGGCCCGCCATGACGGGACCGGAGGAGCCACCTTGGTTAGGGTCATACGATGACAACGCGCCATCGGTCACAAAATCAGCAACCGAACAAGACAGCTGCCCCAAATCACACGCGGGCACCGTCGGAGGAAGGGTTTCGTCTGTGGCTATACCGCGCGTTGCCAACGCCGGACTAGCCAAGCCCGCCCCAAGCAAAAGTGCTACGGCAGCACCGACCGCCCGTAAATAGCTCATGCTGCGCGGTATAGCATAGCTCACGGCAAAAATCCTCATCCCCAGCTTAACTAACCAAAGAATACGCCAAGGCGTCAATTAGGTGATTTGATAGGGGATCTAGCATTCAATTTGCGCGAGTACCTGGAAGTCCGCATTGCGTCGCGACAGCTACAACGCAAAGCACCTGAAGAGCGGTCAATCCCGGCGAGCAGTTTAAGATCCCTTCTAAACTCAACACTTCTGGCAAGCGGCCTCGAACCGGTTAGTCAGACCCACGTCAGTATTAAGAGAATGATCTGAACCGCGGAGCACTTTACTGCCGATCTACCGCTCTTCCGGTCAGCCCGCTGCCCATGGACGGTATACTAGCCGGGAGCCTCAAGCTTTCGACTTTCCACGACAAGGCGCCAACTGGCGACGTCACCAGACATCACGTCTGCTGAACGATGGCCAATGTCCCGCAATGCGTGAAGTGTAGGATCGCTGCTTCCTAACAATTGGGATAGCTGTGTCAATTGGAGAGCCATTCTGCTCGAGCGGATCGCCGCCCCTTCAAAATCGCCGATCACGCGGATACCGTATCCGGCAGCCGCAATAGCTGTAAGGCTTGCCGGCAGAATCACTAGCCAGTGGCGGAACGTTGGTCCCATAAAGAAATGGAACTGCTGCGCGATAAACAAAACGAGCGACGTCAGGAAAGCTGCGATAAACATCCACCTGCCAAGAGTTTCCAATCTATGGTGCAAGGCATGAAATTTTGAGGCCGTATTCTGATGGTAAAGCCTTTGATTGTCCAAAAATCCCTGAAGCTCATCTTTGACCGCGTTCAATCCCGCCGAATCTAAGACGACACGGCGGAGACCCGCCTCTCGCAGCAAAGCTCGAACATACCAGCTGGTCCAGGTAGGTACCTCACCGAACGGGAACTTCGTACGCGAACCGACAGCATGCACAAACATTCCGATTCTAAGGCTCTCTGCGACTTCCCGGGCCTCGATCCACAAAGGCTGCCAATGCCTTCTTTGGCCGATTGAGGTGTTTATCGCGAGCAAGAGAAGGAGAAAGATTTCGAAAAGGCCCCAAGGCGGAGCGAAAGAGAGGACAGCTAATATAGTCGCTAGCGCGGAAAGCATAAAGTTGGCAATAAACGCACCCCGAAAAACCTGGCCAAAGCGGACTGCCACCTCGTCGGCCCATACGTAGGCATTAACAATTGTTGGAGCGAGAATCCCTTTCGTATCGGTCTCACTTGCAACTTCAGCTAGCGGTTTGCGCGTAAAGTCGCGGGATGTAAGACGCCGCACTCCAAGCAGTGCCATAAGCATTGGAAATTGGGCGCTCGCGTTGAATGGTTTGAACGTTTGCGACAGATACTCCCGCAATTTGTTTTGTTCTGAAGCGGATTTCGGTGGGATTACCAAGCGCTCTATCGCATTCGCGAAACAATGCTCTCCTAAGGCGTTAACTTCGTCGAAATACGATGCTCCTGAGGAGTGCGTTCCGGGGTCTCTCCAGTGCAGATGCAGGGAACTGTTCGGTGCGGTGTGGATACGGATTATGGGCATGCCTCTGCGTGCGGCCTCATAAACCAGTTCAGTGGTGCCACCGCGACCCGCTGACGGACCACCGTCCCATACTGCGATGAGGACGTCGCTCGCATCGATCACGCAGAGGGCCGCTTGTTCGTAAGCCCTACCTTCATCTTTTCGATTCCCTGACAATTCAACCACAGCGCTCGCGATGCCAAGAAAATCTCTGAATTCCCTTTTTGACGCTTCGGTGTGAAAATCATTTTCATAATCGGAAGCCGCGAAGGGCAGCGTTACAGAAAGGCAATAGCCCTGCCGTAATGCTTCTGCTGCCGCTAGGCGGTCAGCGCCCTCCGCCAGGGCTGAAACAACCGCGAGCTTTGCAGGGCCTGGTGAAAAGAAATCCGCATATCGTGCGCGGCAGGTGGTTGCTGTGACTCGCACTGAGTTCAGCGCCGTTGATATTTTCGAGACGACTTCTTCCCTAGTTTCGGCGGGCAGGCGATTGAGCCTATGACCGATAATACCTACTGCGAGCGAAAAGCCGGGGCGGGGAGGATGGGCCGGAAACAGGGCGAAGCCTGACGTATTATTTCCCCCGCATGTTAGCCAATTTCCAACGCATCGAATATAGGCGACAAACATGCATGCTCATTTGCAGCTTCTCCCGGTTTGGCGGGGTGGCTAGGGGGTGGAGCGTTCTTGGCGGATGGTCAGGTGGGTTGCGCTGTTCATCATTGGGCCACGGTCGGCCACCCGGCCAACGCCGGTTTCCCAGAATTCGTTGCGTTTCGCTGTAGCGGACGCCCGTAACCTTCCCTTGGACTTTAGTGCAATGGACGATTGGGTCAGCGGGGTCCAGCGTCCTACCTTGGAAGTTAGCGACCTAGGAGATCGATGTGATGCAGAGAAGAACTTTCTCGACGCCCGAATATGAAACCCAAATAATCAATGCAAGCGGTAAAGTCGCTTTTATCCGCACGGGAAAGTACCTAAGTGATTTCATTGCTATCCGCAGCGCACTGAAGATGTGTCGCGACGATGAGAGTGCAGAGGTATGGCGTGACAATGACTGCATCTATACACATGGCGGCGTCACTTCCGCGGTCGCAACAGAAACGCATAGGTAGATAAAGTAGAGCGGCATAACGGTGAGGAGTTCAGATGATGCGCAAACTGGCATCGTTCCCACTTGGGCGTGAGCCAAGTCAGCACCTTCGGCCGAACGGTTTGCGGGCCTGAACTCGACAAGGTCTCGGTGCTAGAGCTGCACTACAACCACTTTCATACGACGGAAATCTGTAGCCCCTCGCGCGCCGCGCCAATCACCGGGCGCAGTCAACATAATTGCGGGGTCGGCTTTCTCGCCGGGCCGCGCCCGCCATTGGCCTAATGGCCGGCCTCGTAGGTTTCCGCAGCGGCAGAGCAAATAGATGTTCGCCAGCAATGGGTTCGCAGTGTCCTTTCAAATGATCACGGCCTGGGCGTGAATGGGCCCAAAGTGATACTATCGTGCGTACCACAGTGAGCGCCTAGTCCTCTAAATCTGCTTGACGTCCACGGAGTTAAGGTCTGCCGGACTGGCATGTTGTTAAGAGGGGAGAGTGATTGTGCATATTGGGACTTGCTTTTGCGGTGCAGTCGAACTTGAGGTGACGGGGGCACCAGAAGCGATGGGGTATTGTCACTGCAGTTCCTGCCGCTCCTGGTCAGGCGGCCCGGTGAATGCCTTTAGCCTTTGGACGCCGGCTGCGGTGAAGATAAAAAAGGGCGCCGAATATGTCGGAATCTTCCAGAAGACGGCGCTCAGCCAGAGGCAGTATTGCACCAAGTGCGGCGGGCATCTGATGGCAAACCATCCGCCGCTGGGATTAGTCGACGTTTTCGCCGCCACGATCCCAACATTGGATTTCAAGCCTGGGGTTCATGTCAACTATTCCGAGACAGTACTGCCCATGAGAGACGGACTACCTAAGCTCAAGGACTTCCCCAAGGAGTTTGGTGGTTCGGGAGACATGGCCCCGGAATAAAAACCCTCGACACAACCTTTGAAGCCTCAATTGGGCAGATTAATTGTCGAACCGAATGGCTGAAGGTACGGCGACCCCTATACGTGCTGCATTTCAGGATGCACGCCGGAGAAATTTCAAAACGATAGCGGCAATCGTCACAATTGACGCTGCAAACATACCTGTATGGGCGCTTTGCCGGGTGGAAACGCAGCCTAGGTCTGGCGAGCGTCAGGCTTGTTCCAGGCGGAAAGGACTACCTCGGCGGTCGCTATCAACTTTTCAATTCGTTCGAAAGTGGAAAAGTCTCCTTCGGCGCGCAGACGCACTAATTCCACCTTCCACAGGACAACGTCCTGGCCGAGACCGTCCATGACTTCGCCAACGCTCTTGAACATCGAACCGGCCCCAAGATAACGCTCCCAAAGTACAATGGAACTTCTTGCCGGCGGGTAAAAGTTAAAGCCGCAGGAGCCGCTAGTTTTTGGGCGGTCTCTCGGAAGAGTTTTGGGCCTCAGTTCCAGCACCCGGGACGGTTGGAACGTCGCGGACCTTCTCTACCTTCCTCGCAAGCGCGTGCCAGCCAGACGCCATGATGAGATGGTTCGCGCGCAACTTAGTATCAGTTGTTTGGGCGGCTTGGCGGAGCGCGTCTTCTGCAAATTCCCGATAACGATCTACTCGCTCGTTCCACGGCAGGTCAGCAACCACCTGAGCCACCATTCTGGTACCCCCGCTTTAACGCTGTACCCACCCAAATTGGGCAACGGCGTAGTCTCGTCCCGTTCCGTACCAAAGGGTACATTGAGATTCCTTACAAATAGTGGGTTTGCCAAGGAACGGCGCGACAAACTTCTCAAATTGTTAGGACTTGCTCACTAAGCTTTTACCATCGCCCGAATGTCACGACACAATAACTAGAGGCGGCGCCCCCATGACCGCCGCCTTTTTCTTGCGTCGCGAGATATGATTCCAGTGCGGGAATAGCTCAATGGTAGAGCTTCAGGTTTTCAACCCGACGACGTGGATTCGATCACCACTTCCCGCTCCAACCTCGCGAGCGCCACGTTCTCGGTTTCGCGGGTTGCCCGTTATCGGCCGGTCCGCCCACGACTTCGCTTACGAGAAGTTTGAAGGCGTTGAGCTTCGCGTTAGTCATGACAGAATATCACGCAGGTGGTAGCAACTCACGGAATCAACAACGGCCTGCGGTTCGGTCGTTTCGTTTTTCGAGCCGCCATTCAGCGCCCAAACGCCAGCCAAGCTGACAACGTTAATTCTTTCGAAGACCCACGCTGCATATTATACCGTTTGCGTGTGGGACGTCGCGGATGTCGTAGCTTTCCCTTCCGCCCATTGTGAAGCTGACGGAAGATGCAGAATTGGCGGGCAGCGGGGGCAACTGAATGGGGACAGAAATACGGCAGGAGATCGCAACACGGATCGCCGCCGAGGCTGGAGCCGCTGTTGGGCGTCAATACCGCCTTGTGGCAGAACTTGAGAATAGCGGGCACTTAACAACGCAAGCAGCAGCCCTGTTAGAGCTTTTGGAAGAAGCTTTGACGAATGCTCGAAAGTCGCTGGCTCTGCTGCAAATTACAAAACCTCCGGCCAAATAGTAACAGCGCCTATTGTCCGCGTAACCTGGCGCGAAATGGACGTCGTCTCTGCCCGAGCAACAACGGTATTTGGCATCGAGCCGCTCGCGCCCGTCTGTCGCGGCATGATGCACTATCATCGGGCGACGTGGTTCACCCACCATTATGCGCGGCGCTTCAGACGCTACATCGGTGAAATTGTTTGTCATTCGCCCCACCATTTAACGCTCCCACGTGCGCTCTGTACGCTTTCATACGTCCGCACACCTGCTTTGGCACAATATGAACTCATTGGGCGCAATCTGAGAACAAAGTGTCGGGATTTTTATTAGACAAACTCAAGGAGTTGCCCGGAAACTATTGGCGCTGTCGGAGCCGGAGGCTTCCATGCACCAATATGAAATACGCATTTTGCACGCAGATAAAACTACAGACATCGTGATTGAAGGCGCGCATCTTAGCGACCTCGCCGCAGTCCGGGCCGCAAAACGGATCGCCGAGGAAAGGCCGTTTGAAGTCTGGCGCGATTTAGATTGCGTCTATCGCCGAAAAGGCAATCGAGCCGCGCTTAATCCCTCTTCACCGCCTGCAGCCTAGTATCTCGCTGGGCATGCGGCTAGTACTGCCCCCGAAGCGACACGGCTTCGCGATCATCACCGCTGCGCCTTTATTCCAAATAGTTCCGCCTCGTCATTGTCATTTTACTGTGCCGTCGACAGGGGTTTGGTCGGCACAGTTCGTGACGCCCCGGATAGACTTGGCGCCAACGCGATCGACATAGTCGCTCAGGAGAAGGCCTGATCTCCGTGACCGTCTTGTTTTCGGTTGGCCTCCCCAGCGTTCGAGGCGGCCGAGGATCGCATTGGTTACACCCAATTCACGGTCTCCTACATTGATCACCGCCGCCAGAGAAGAGAGATGACGGTTGAACAACGCATCGAGCATTTCGGTAACTTTTTCGCCCTTTTTAGTCAGTTGTACCGGGATCGAGCGGCGGTCTGTTTGCGAACGCCCCTGGCTGACGTAACCAGCCGCAGTTAGTTTTTTTAGATTGTGTGAGATATTTGAGCCCTGATAATGGCCTCGCTTGTACAACTGGGCGGCAGTTATCACTCTGTCACCAATCTCAAATATAAGCATAGCTTGAACGCCATTGATACCGAGTTCATTGCGCCGATCCAATTCATCCTTAATTACCTCCAGCATTTGGTGATGTGCTCGCTCAACCAAATAAACAGTCTCTAGAAATGCCCCACGCAATGGGGCCATCTCATTCGGGTCCGATGCGACCTCCGATTTGGCCATGACCGTCATTCGAATACTCGTTCCATATAGAGGCGGCATATCTTGGTTACGCCGACTTTAACGCCGAGCGATTAATTGGCGGTAAAGGCGACCCGACACCCCAAGGTTCGCGCCGATGATAGAGGATTGGCTGGTGAGCCTATTCCAGGGAACACCACGGTTGACCGAAGCTTCCGTTGGGTTGACCTTGGCACATCTCATTAGCTTACGGTGTTCGCTCCACAAGGTCCGCTGGACGACGGCGAAAAACTTTAAGGGACGCAAGCTGGGGTAATGGCAAGATCGCGGAGACGGACCGCGCATATGTTTGGCGATTATGTGAACCCGGCCAACTGGAAAGAAAACTCGCAAACGTCAATCGCCTGTTATTAGCCGCGAGCGCAACGAAATACTTTTTGGGTTGGTCTTAAAACGCTGCACTGTCTCGGGTCAAATCGCGCCCATTGGCCGGTACGGTCTTGAGTGCCGACGAAGCCGCTTCAAGGGAAGTGCTTTCCTCCAAATACAGCGTGAGATGCACGACGCGTGGACGATGATGCTCCTGCTTAGCTTCGGCGCGTCACGGAACTCGCATTGACAGGCACGCCATCTGTTGATTTCAGCAGCTACTGGACGCGCTTGATCCGGTTAATCATTCATTAACCATATCCACGCACGGTCCGCTCGTCTTCGTTTGAAGACACCTATCAATACCCGATGACTTGGGGCCGGGCTCAAAACCCGGCCCCATTTTTTGTCTGGTACTCATGAAACGCAGACGCCCTTGTCACGCTTTCGACCTTCCTGAGTGTCTGCACAACGCGCAACGCCATGGTCTGTCCCAGTGTTTTGTCGGATGTGGTCAAACGTTGCCCAATGGGCGGGCTCGCACTGCTGAACCAACAGCATCTAGAAACTAAATTATGTTTCCGACGGTAATTTCGACTTTTTGAAGATGGCCAAGCCCACGTCCACCATCGCGTGGATCGCTTCTGTTCTAGAGAGGACACCCCCGGGATGTGCCAGGCGCCACTCGTCAACTGCCCTCAGCATCTCCGCGGGGAGCACCAATGAGGTCGCAGGCGAGTGTTCCGAATGAAGTTGGTCTGGTTTCCTCAGATAGCCTCGAAGAATTTTGCAAGTACTTGGTCCAATTCCGCGAAGGCTTGCAAGATCGACGTCTGTAAACTGAGCAAGGTCCTCCAAGGCAAATATGCCCTGGGCGGCGAGCGCATTGATAACCCGAATATCGAGACCTAGTTTTTGGAAAGTCCCCTCTGAACTCCCAGAGCCGCTTCTTGTTAATGTAGCCAGACAACAGCCCTCTTCCAAATCTATGCGGCACTAAATCAAGCAGCCCAATCTCTATGGCCTACTAGGAGTTGTGCTATTCGCAGCAACCGGAACTTCCAACGCGCCACTCGAAAGTTCCCGGTTCCGTCATTGCTGTCAAGGGGAGCTCATTGAAATATTGTTTCACAAGTGGCGGACCCAACCCCAAGACCCGCACGGGAAATTAGGACTTAGCTTTGACCGCCCCATTGAAGTTTAGCGGGCCTAGAGTAGGGCCACGCTGGACGCTGCCCGTTGGTCAAGGGCCGTCGTCCAGTACTTCCCTTCCGTGCTTGGTGCACTGGCTATCGAGCGTCGTCTGCGCGGCGGATCGACCGTACGACTGACAGTCCGATCGCACCCGCAACCGCGAGCCAAATAAGAAGCCCAACCGCGCTCCAAAAATCGGGCGGAATATTTGCAAAGAGGATTGCAAGCAACAACACCGCGCACAAACTGGTCAGCAGACCGCCGATAGCTTGCCGTGCAATAAAACGCTTTTGCTTGCGGTGTGCCATGGCCTGTGGCTGCTCGCCCATCAATCGCTGCCAAACGTTTACCCAATGGTGAACGATAAGAATTAAGAGATTGAGTGTCGATCTGAAGGAATTTTGGTCAATTCGCGCGGTCAACCGCCTTTCAAACGGTTAGGCGAAACCGAAGCTCACGTAATTTTTCGATTATGCCTGAGCTTGGAGCCACGACAGCGGCGCGTGCGCGCGCCATCCCTTCGCGAGCGCGTTGTTTTTAGTGGTAGAAGGTGAAGTAGGCGCTCACGATTAAACAAACACAGATGAGGAAAACATATATGCGAGCCATGTTGTCATCACGCATCGGAACCTCAATTATCGATTGTGGTCATCCCCCGGGGCGTAAT
Organism: uncultured Alphaproteobacteria bacterium; assembly: GCA_963766265.1. GTDB lineage: Bacteria > Pseudomonadota > Alphaproteobacteria > Micropepsales > Micropepsaceae > Rhizomicrobium. Next base: position 68,252 of record CAVXYX010000003.1, on the reverse strand, counting down.
AATTTGGCCAGAGCAATACTAAATCTATGTGATGAATATTCAATTGGACTGTGGATTAACCATAATGGCGCGCGCATCTCTTGCACCTACTGAAAGGCGTGCCGTCGGTGCGGTCGATAAAATAATGGAAACAACCCCTTGTACATGGCGCGCAGGCGTTCGCCGGCCGTCCCCTTAGTCAGGCCCAGTTTCTTCATGAGCGCGTCCAGCTTCGCCGAATGGTCGGCGACGATGTCGACCCAGCTTGTGGATCTCTTCTGGCGTCTTGTCGGTGGTGACCCACTGAGCCAGTGAGGCGCGATAATAATCCCCACCTTTGGGCAGGGCTCAGACGCCGGCGTCATGGCGAGTGTTCCTCTGCAGCTCCTTCACCAGTGCGATCTGGCGATCGAGAGCGGGATAGACTTTCTCCGCCACGATCTTGGCGGCGGGCGTGGCATAATCGCCCGCGATCCTCTTGGCCTTGACGCGGTTCACCAGCGATATCACCAGGCTGGAGCTCATCGCCTTCTCGGCACGCAGCTGGTTCATCTGCAGCAGGGTCTTAGCCAGAGCGAAGTCGGGTGCCACCACTTTCTGCGCCATGTCATGGCGGGTGACTTCGCTCTCCTGATCCATGACAAGGGCGAAGCCTTCCAGTCCTGCCAGGTAGGCATCGGCGTCGGCTTTTGTCCACTGGATGCTGGCTGTCGAGGAAGGATGGCAGGGTACAATAGCTGCCGGTTAGCTGGGAGAGGACGTAGGGTGCACCCGCCGTAGGCCCGCCATAATTGAATTCCTTGCCGGCATCGTCGGCCACGGCCAGGCCAGACATCACGATGTCGTAGTTGAGCTGGTCCGCGCCGGCCAGGGTGGTGCGGCTGATTTGGCTAAGGCGGCGGCGCTGCGTGGCATTCAGCGCCTTGGCCTTGGCAATGCCTGCCAGGGAGCCATCGTCGATTTCGCTGCGCTGTCGCGCCCGTTTGCCGGTGTCCAGGCCATAGGCAGTGGCGGAAGTGGGTGATAGATCAAGGTCTTCCTGCACGAACTGGTCGAACAGGGCACTGAGCCTGGCGTCGGCGGCCTCGGCTCTCAAGATGGGCGCGGCGGCCGCAACGGCGAAGGCGGCCCCTGATTTCAGTACGGTACGACGGTCAAGCAAGAGGCAAATCCTTTAGCGGCAACGTGAGGATAGAAACGGACGATCTTAAACGAAAGTGCGGGATTTCACGCCGCCACTAGGGGGTACAGTTGTGCCCATCGTCGCCCTTCCCGAGTTGTACTCGCAAATCCAGCGGGTATCGTTGGAACGTCCGCCTCAACACAGTTGCCTAGGAAGAAATCGGTAGCGCTGGGGGCGCCGCAACGGGGTGGTTTGACGGGCTTCCCACTTTGCTACCGCTTGTCTCATCTGCGGCAATAGTCAAAACGGTTGTAGATGCCGCCTAAATTGGAACACCGGCGGCGCCCTGGGCTTTCCCTGTTATTTTGTGCGGCTTCCCTGTTATTGTGATTTATTTCCCTGTCACCGGCATAGGGAATTTCGCTGCAAGACATTGAATTACCATCGCGCTTTCGTCTGAAAAACCCGATCGGCGGTCTAAATTTCCCCAAATTCCCTGTTATTTTCCCTGTTAGCAGGGAATTTCAAGCGGAGCATGGTTCGTGCAGCACTGCGTCCACAGCCACCAGTCCGTGCTCCTCGCGGACTTTCATTTTAACAAAAATCGCAACGCGATTTCAGGCAGTTTCTATAAGCGAATTATGTTGCCTTTCGGTACCTGATATGTTCGTAGTCAGGCGTCTGTTGCAGACATTGCGCGCCGGCATTGGTCTTACTAGGCCGTTTCTAGGCGCCCAAGGTAGCCATAGTGGGCTCGCAACCGATGCCCAAACTCGCTGGTAAATTTGATCGTGCCCAAGACTTTATTACTCGCTCTATCGCGCTATCGCGAGCCGGACGTGGCACGCGCTTTATTTGAGCTCGGCGTCACAGCGTCATCATTGGTGCTGCTTTGGGTCCTTATGTGGCTATCACTGGATGTGGGCTACTGGTTGACGCTCCTGCTCGCCATCCCGGCTGCGGGTTTTCTGGTGCGCCTGTTCATGATCCAGCACGACTGCGGTCATGGCGCTTTTTTTCGCGGCCGTGCAGTGAACGACTGGGTTGGCCGCGTTCTGGGTGTTCTGACCCTGACACCTTACGATTACTGGAAGCGCAATCACGCGATCCATCACGCAACCTCGAGCAATCTCGACCGCCGGGGCATCGGTGATATCGAAACGCTGACGGTGGAAGAATATCGCGCGCGGTCCCTGTCGGGCCGTATTTTTTACCGCATCTATCGCAACGCTATTGTCATGTTCGGAATTGGCGCTGCCTATTTGTTTCTGCTGCAGCACCGGTTGCCGTTTTACCAAATGCGCATGGGCTGGCGCCCGTGGGTCAGCACCATGGCGACCAATGCCGCAATCGCCGTAACCGTTGTGGCGATGATCTGGCTGGTGGGAATTGGTCCGTTTCTACTGGTGCATCTGCCGATCATGCTGCTCGCTGCGTCCATGGGTGTTTGGCTGTTTTATGTGCAGCACCAGTTCGAGGACGTGCAGTGGATGCGTGATGACAACTGGGTGCTGCAGGATGCGGCGCTTGCAGGCAGCTCCTATTACGATTTGCCGGGCGTGCTGCGTTGGTTCTCGGCCAATATCGGCGTTCATCATGTCCATCATCTGAATAGCCGCATACCTTATTATCGGTTGCCGCAGGTCCTGCGCGATCACCCCGAATTGAAAAAGGTTGGAAGGTTGACCGTTCGAGACAGTCTTCGTGGGGTTCGACTTACTCTTTGGTGCGAAAGGCGCCGAAAACTGGTTTCTTTCGCTGACCTGCGCGACTAAAAACCACCTCGAAGACGCCGGGGTGCCTTCAATCGCTTTCGTTTGACCGGTCGCTGGACACGATGTTCGCAAAGCCCGAGACCGGGCTCAGCGCGATAATGGCAGCACCCAGCCCCGCGGCCACCACGGATCCGATCAGCACGGCAATCTTGGCAATCGCCGCATCGCTGCTTTCGGTGAATGCCTGATCGGCAAGAAGAAGCGCGACGGTATCCCCGATGCCGCACAGGCAAATCGCGCCGATGAAAGTGGGAAGGGTGACGCCCTTTGGCGCGCTCGCGATTTCGGTCTTCAGCGCCGCAAACGAGAATATCCCGATGCCCAAGGGCTTGCCGACCACCAAACCGAGAATGACGCCGGCAACGATGGAAAGCGCGCCCGGTGCGGAGAAGTCGGCGTTGAAGCTTACGCCTGCTGCGGAAAATGCGAACAGGGGAAGGGCAAGATAGGTGCTCCAGGGCGCCACTGCGCGCTCAATCCGGTGGGCAGGAGACAGCAACCGTTCGCTCGCAGCCGAAAGATTGCGTCCGGCCCAGTCGAGAACCGTGCTCCTGTCACTTCCGTCCGCATTCTTGTCTTTCTGCGCGATCTCGAGCGCCGCCAACGCGTTTGCGGCTTGTGCCAGAAGCGGCCCAGCATCCGGCTGCGGCCGGGTCGGCAGAAAGCCGGCGAGCACGACACCTGCGAGCGCACCGTGCACCCCGGCCGCATGCAGGCAGAACCACGTGGCGGCCGCAATAAAAAGATAAGGCCAGCTTGCATAAACATGACTACGGTTCAGAACATACATCGCGCATATCGTGGCGCCCGCACCCAACAACCAGATGGCTTCGAAATTATGCGGATAGAAAATCGCGAGCGTCAGCACCGAGAGGATGTCGTCCATCACCGCAAAGGCCGCGATGAAGACGCGCAGCTGTGGCGGGACGCGATTTCCCAATAGCGCCATTATGCCGAGCACAAAGGCAATGTCCGTCGCCGTCGGCACAGCCCAACCTTGCGGGTGCGCACGGTTGAACAAAAGGTAGATGAGCGCGGGCATGATGCCGCCGCCGATGGCCGCGATCACGGGCAGCAGTGCGGCCTTGAAATCGGACAGCGCGCCGGCCGTCATCTCCCGCCGGATTTCGAGGCCCACCAGCAGGAAGAAAAGCGCCAGAAGCCCTTCGGAAAACCAGTCACCGACCGTCAGCGACAATGGTGTATCCGGTGGGCCGACGCCGAAACTCGATTCGATGAACGCGTGATAAGGTCCGGCAAGCGGCGTGTTGGCGCAGATCAGCGCCAGTGCCGCGGCGATGAGCAAGACGAGACCGCCGGAAGCGGGCAGATTCGCGAATGCATGCGCGGAACGGCGGATACGCTCCGACACGGGCTGCTCGAAAGCGTCGGCCATCGAGTAGAAATCCCACGCACCGTCATAGCGTACGCCATCCACGAAGATGGTCGGTGTTCCACTGACGCCATGCCGCCGGCCTTCCACCATATCCGCGTTCACACGCGCAAGCGTTTCCGGATTGGCGAGATCGGCCCGGAGGCGTTCCATGTCGAGGCCAATTTCGCGGGCCAAATCGAGAATGCGCGACTCGCTGAAAGGCGGCTCTTCGTCGAATAGCCGGTCATGCATTTCCCAGAAACGGCCCTGCTTGCCGGCCGCCTCGGCCACGCAGGCCGCGAACATCGCCCCCGGATGAATACGCTCGATCGGAAAGTGGCGTAGCGTGTAGGCGATGCGCTCGCCGAATGCCTGACGCAGGCGCTTCAATACGGTGCGGAAGCGGCGGCAATAGGGACAAAGGAAGTCCGTATACGAGACAACATGAATGACGCGCTCATCCGTGTTGCCGCCGCGCACATGGAGATGTCGCTTTGTGGTCACGCCCAACCGCATCCGTCTCGGGATGGAAACCTGTTTGCGCCTCGATGAAATCCGATTTCCCCGGAACAGGCCAGGGTTTTGACGCTCGTTCGCCGTTCAGGCCCGAAATCGTGTGTTGCAACGCGGTGCGGGGATGGCCTTCACCCTTGCATCAAAGCCGCGGGAGCGACGGCGGCAAATATAAGTATGGCCGGTATCGACCAGGCATATTGACGGTGGTTCAGAAGGGTAACGACCGAGAAGAACCCGATGACCCCGGCCATCACAAGGCCGAGGATTCGCGTTTCTGGAGAAGCCAAGAAAGCGGCTGACAAGAGTTCGAGTGCGCCAACCACGCGATGGAATTGTCCCGGATATTGCCACTGGTTGAACAGCCGCCTGACAAAAGCCCCGCCGATCAGATTGGCGCTGCCAGCGACCAGATAGACGAAAGCCAGAAAGTCGACTGCCAGTCCTTCTATTTCCTGCATCATGACAGGCGTCCTAATAAAGCGCCGCCAGCGCCACAGTCATGGCCGCGGCGGCCGTCACGGCGGGAATGAGCACGCTGCTCCATGAGCGAAGGGCCGGGGTTGGGTGTTCCCATTCGCGCTGACTGAGCGCACGAGACTGAGCGCGGGGGAACATGTAGTCGCTGCGACGGTAATCGGCGTGCGCGGATACATCGAATTTAAAGTGCGTGATTGCTGACATGTTGGCCGTCCAAAACCTGCACTCTCATATATGGGGTCTATCGCCCGCGCCCCGAAATGCGGGCGCCGCATATTGGCCATTCTCTGCGCGAATGCGTCTTGTGCCCGCATGGTTATTCCGCCGGAGTTGGGCTCAGCACGATGTGGTGGTGGACCTTTTCGGTGCCGGTGACGCGCTTCTCCAGGGCCCTCAACAAAACGTAGAAGACAGGCGTCAGGAAAAGACCGAAGAACGTCACCCCCAGCATGCCGAAGAAGACCGCGACGCCCATGGCGTGACGCATCTCGGCGCCGGCGCCCGTGGAGATCACCAAGGGGACCACACCCATGATGAAGGCAAAGCTGGTCATCAGGATGGGGCGCAACCGCAACCTGGCTGCCTCGATCGCGGCGCTGATCGTCGCTTTCCCTTGAATCTCGAGCTCGCGGGCAAATTCGACAATCAGGATCGCGTTTTTGCACGCCAGGCCGATCAGCACGAAAAGACCGATCTGGGTGAAAATATTGTTGTCCCCGCCCGTGAGCCAGACCCCGGTGATGGCGGAGAACAGGCACATGGGAACGATCAGAATGATCGCCAGCGGCAGGAACAAGCTCTCGTACTGCGCGGCAAGAACCAGGAATACGAGAAGGACGCAGATGGGGAAAACCAACAACGCCGTGTTGCCGGTCAGGATCTGCTGATAGGTCAGATCGGTCCATTCATAGGTCATGCCTTTGGGCAGGGTCTCGTCCAGGATATGCGTGATCGCGGCTTGGGCCTGGCCGGTGGAATAACCAGGCGCGGGACCGCCATTGAGGTCGGCCGCGCGAAAGCCATTGTAGCGCATGGCCGTATCGGGTCCGGTGGTTTCGCTCACATTCACGATGGAGCCCAGAGGCACCATCTGGCCCCCCTGATTGCGCGCCTTGAGTTGAAGAATGTCTTCCGGCTTCTCGCGGAACGGGGTGTCGGCCTGCGCGATCACTTCATAGGTGCGGCCAAAGCGATTGAAGTCATCCACATAGACCGAGCCCAGATAGGTCTGCATGGTGTCGAATACGTTCTGCACGTCCACGCCCAGTTGCTGCGCCTTGGTCCGGTCGACATGCGCGAAAAGCTGCGGCATGCCGGTGTTGAAGTTGGAAAACACACCCTGCAACGCCGGATCCTTGGCCGCCTTGGCCTGGACCTGGGCCATCACTTGATTCAAAACGGCATCGCCCTGATCGGTGCGATCTTCCACCTCGAGCTTGAACCCGCCGATCGTGCCCAGCCCCTGCACGGGCGGGGGCGGGAAGATTGCGATAACCGCGTCGGGAATCCCCGCGAACTTGGCCTGCAGGCGCCCTGCCACCGCCATCCCCGAGTTGGCGCGGCTGCGCTGATCGAACGGCTTCAGCGTCTCGAACACAATGCCAGCCGAAGGGCTATTGATGAAGCCGTTGATCGAGAGACCAGGGAACGCCACCGCGCCCGCCACGGCCGGATCCTTGAGGGCGATCTCGGACATTTGCCGGATCACTTTCTCGGTACGGTCCAGCGTGGCGCCTTGAGGAAGCTGGGCGAACGAGACCAGGTACATCTTGTCCTGGATTGGCACGAAGCCGGGCGGCACTTTCTGGAAGCCGATGACGGTGGCAACGAGAAGAAGTCCGTAGACCATCACGGCACGGGATTTGCGCGCCAGAAGCCCGCCCACGCCCTTGCTGTAGCCTTCCGATCCCAGATGGAACACGCGGTTGAAATGGCGGAAGAACCCGCCCAGAACCCGATCCATGCCCCGCGCCAATGCATCCTTCGGCGCGTCATGGCTTTTCAGCAGCAGCGCCGCCAGAGCCGGAGACAAAGTGAGCGAATTGAACGCAGAAATGATGGTTGAAAACGCGATGGTGAGCGCGAATTGACGATAGAATTCCCCGGTCAATCCGCTGATGAACGCGATCGGCACGAACACCGCGCAAAGAACCAGCGCAATGGCGATGATCGGGCCGGTGACCTCGCGCATCGCCTTCACCGTCGCGTCGCGTGGACTGAGTCCCGCCTCGATGCTGCGCTCGACATTCTCCACCACCACGATGGCGTCATCGACCACGATGCCGATCGCCAGCACCAGGCCGAACAGCGAGAGATCGTTGATCGAAAAGCCGCACAACAACATCGCCGAGAAGGTGCCGACAATCGAAACCGGCACGGCCAGCAACGGGATGATGGAAGCCCGCCAGGTCTGCAGAAACAGGATCACCACCAGCACGACCAGCGCCACCGCCTCCAGCAGGGTGTGGATCACGGCGCGAATAGAGTCCCGCACGAAGACGGTGGGGTCATAGACGATCGAATAGTCCATTCCTTCGGGGAAGTTCTTCTTAAGCTGCTCCATCGTGGCGCGGACATGATCGGAGATCTGGATCGCATTCGACCCGGGCGCCTGGAAGATCGGAATGGCGACCGCCTGCTCGTTATTGAGAAGTGAGCGCAGGCCATATTGCGAAGCGTCGATCTCGATGCGGGCGACGTCGCCCAAGCGGGTGACCACGCCTCCGGCATTCTTGATCACGATCTGGCGGAACTGGTCGGGGTCGCTGAGCCGGCCTTCGACATTGATGGGGAGCTGGAGTTCGCCCCTCTTGCCGTAAGGCGGACCATTGATCACACCAGCCGCCACCTGGACATTCTGGCGCCGCACGGCGGAGACCACGTCATCGGCGGTCAGCCCGAGCTCGGCGATCTTCTCAGGATTGAGCCAGAGCCGCATGGCGTAATCGCCCGAGCCGAACAACTGGACGCTGCCCACGCCCTCTATCTTCGAGAGCTGATCCTTGACGTTGAGGACCGCGTAATTGCGCAAATAAAGCATGTCGTAACGCCCGGTCGGCGAGCGCAAATGCACGACCATGGTCAGGTCCGGCGAGGATTTGACGGTGGTGACGCCGAGATTGCGGGTGACATCGGGCAGCCGCGGCAAGGCCTGGTTCACCCGGTTCTGCACCAGCTGCGTGGCGAGATCGGGATCGGTGCCCAGCTTGAAGGTCGCGGTGAGCGTAAGGGTGCCATCGCTGGCGGCAGACGAGGACATGTAGAGCATGTTCTCGGTGCCGTTGATCTGTTCTTCCAGGGGCGTCGCCACCGTGTCGGCGATGGTTTCGGGGTTGGCGCCGGGAAAAAGCGCGGTAACCACCACCGACGGCGGGACCACTTCCGGATATTCCGAAATCGGCAACTGCGTCATCGCGATCAGACCGGCCAGGAAAATGGCGATCGAGATCACGCCCGCGAAAATGGGACGATCGATGAAAAATCTGGACAGGTTCATGTCTGCCTCCTCCCCGGAAACGGCTTTGTCAGTTGCTGGCGGTCTGCCGCAGAGACGTGGCCGTCACGGCCGCACCGGGACCGAGCCGCTGCAGCCCGTCAAGGATGACGTCGTCTCCTGATTTGAGTCCCGTCGTCACGACCCGCTGGCCATCAACCTCGGCTCCCAGCGTCACCGGGCGGTATTCGGCTTTATTGTTGCGGTCCACCACGAAGACGAAGCGCTTGCTCTGGTCGTTGCCGATCGCCCGTTCTGGTACCAGCAATGCATTGTCGAGCTCGCCGCTTCCCATCCGCACCGACACGAACATGCCTGGGACAAGGCTTCCGTCTTCGTTGGCGAAGCGCGCCCGCGCGCGAATCGTGCCCGAGCCCGTATCGATATGATTGTCGAAGCTTTCGATGGTGCCGTGATAGATATGGCCGCTGTCGCCCTGCACCTGGAGTTCGACCGGTATCTTCGGCTGGTCGGCGCCTGCCGCGCGACGGCGCAAATTATTCAGATAAGTCGCCTCGTCCACCTCGAAATCGGCGTATACGCCGTCGTCCGAAACGATGGAGGCCAGCAAGGGCGGCGCGGTGGTGGCGCTTCCCACCAGATTGCCTTGGGTGATTTCCGCCCGGCTGATCCGTCCGGAGATCGGCGCTTTGACATAGGCGTAATCCACATTCAATTGCGCCTGCTGGAGCAACGCCTGGGCCGAGCCGACAGCGGCTTGCGCGACATCGTCGGCATTAACCCGCTGATCATAGGATTCCTGCGCCAAGGCATGCGCTTGGATCAGCCGCTCGCCCCGCTCCCGCTCCACCTTCGCTTCCTTGGCGTTGTTGATGGCGCTTTGAAGATCGCTTTTCGCCTTGGCGGCGGCGGCTTCGTAGGGACGCGGGTCGATCACAAAGAGAATGTCGCCGGCTTTGACCCTCTGGCCGTCATGGAAACGGATCTCGGTGATCCGGCCCACCACCTGGGGACGGATCTCGGCATAGTCCACCGCACTGATGCGGCCGGAGAATTGCGCGAATGGGTGGACCGTCCGGGGCTGGACCCACTCGGCGGTCACGGCCAATGGAGGAGTTGGGGGAACCTGGGCCCTGCCAGGGGAATGAAATGCGAAAAAGCCCGCACCGGCGGCCAGCGCGGCAATTGCCACCGCACCAAGGAAAGCTTTGTTTCTCAATTGGTTAGGCGTGCCGAGGGCCTGGCCCACGAACTTTTCCGGCTGAATAAGGTCGGCGAAATTGGACATGAAAACCCCGAATTCTGTAACGCCCAGCACAGATATGGGCCTGGAAGTCGGGCTTCAAGGGCATTATGTAATGAGCGGCACAAATTTAATGGGAGACAGCTATGCGGGCCGGGCGGCCTCGGGGGTTTTGCGTGGAGGATGCCCTTGACCGGGCGATGACGATCTTCTGGCGCAACGGGTATGCGGGCGCGTCCATGAGCGAATTGACAGCCGCCATGGGCATCAACTCCCCCAGCCTCTATGCCTGTTTTGGCAGCAAGGAAGGTTTGTTCCGCGCCGTCTTGGAACGTTATGACGAGCGACGCAAAAGCTTCATGGAATATGTGATGGCTGCGCCCGATGTGGGGCAAATGGCGGAACGCTTTCTCCATGGCGTGGCGGATTTCGCGGCGGATACAAGCGGCCAGAATCCTCCCGGATGCCTGCTCCTGCAGAGCGGCCTTTCCTGCGGAGAATCCAGATCCCCGACGAACTGGCGCGCCATCGCGCCGAAAAGGAAAAAACGCTCCGCCAAAAGCTGGAGCGCGCGCGCAAGAGCGGCGATTTGCCGAAAGGCGCCAATCCCGCCGCATTGGCGCGCTATCTGCTCGCGGTCTCCAACGGCATTTGCGTGCAGGCCGCGTCAGGGGCGTCCACCAAGGAATTGCACGAGGTTGCGAGCCTGGCCTTGATGGGATGGCCCGGCGCGGGGATCAAGCCCGCCAAATCTCGCGCCTCGGAGCCAGCCAGCGCCTGAAAGAGAGTGCCGACAAGGCCGTCGCCTAGCGCGCGGCGCTCTTTTGTATCCAGAACCTGTACATGCCGGAGAAAGTATCCGGGTTTTCGCTTTCAAACATGTGCCAATTCCGAAGGTCGGTGGCCGCGGGATCGCCGGGAAACCGCCGCCAGTAGGCCAGAAGAGTGTCGTGATCCGTTTCGAACCCCAGGAATGTCAGATCATCGTCCTTGAGAAACGCGGCAATGACAGGCAACTCGGTCAGATGTTCCTGGCCATGAAATAACAAGTCGCGGCAGCTGCTGATGCCGAAAAAGTCGTCCGCGCCCGCGATGCCGAGATCCGGGCTTTTGTCGAAATCCAGCAAATCCTGGCGGCAGCGCCGGATATCGTCGCCGGATGCGCCATAACCCCATTCCGCGATGCGCCCCCGCGCTTCCACCACGCCTCGTCGCGCCACTTTGCTGTAGAGACCAAGCACCATGAATCCATTGGGCCGCAGCAGCGACAAAAGCGTTCGCCATCCCGCGAAGGGATCGGCCAGGTGGTGCAGAACGCCGGAGCTTTCCACGACGTCGAAAGTGCGGCCGATTGCGCCCAACTCCAGCAGATCGGCTTGCGCAAATTCAATTCCGCTCAGCCCCAGTTCCGCCGCCTTGCGCCCGGCATAACCAAGACTGTTGAGGCTGAGATCGACGGCCAGCACGCGCGACCTTATGCCTTGTGCAAATTCGAGTGCGAGCTGACCGGTGCCGCAACCGGCACTGAGAACCTCCGCTATTTCCCCGGCATCATTTTGCTCCAAGACGGCAAAAGGGAATTTGTGACGCAAATACTGGGTAACGGTGATTGCCTTTTCCCGGCGAGGAATTCGAACCCAGCGGGGATAGGGATTTTCTTCATAGTGATCCTGGACCAGGCGCGAAACGCCATCCTTGATGGGCGTGAGCCTGGGGATCGCCGCGCGCAGTCGCGCCTCCTCGTCCGGCTCGCGCAACTGTTGCGCCAAAAGCGCGGAGACCGGTTCCGGCCATGACCGGTCCAGAAGCGCAGTGGCCCCGGAAAGGGAGTGAAGCGGAAAATAGGCGGCCACCGCCAGCAGCCGCAGGCAAGCGATCGGCATTCCGCCCGCTAGCGAAGCGGCGAGCCCGTCTCGCAGTTTGCTCGCATGCTGATATTCGGCGTCATCGCGGAAGAAGACATATTCGTTGATGAAACATTGGCGCGCCAGCGCGACGTAAAATTCCAAGCTTGCGCCATCCGCGTCGTCCCCCGAAGCCGCGTCCAGAAGGAGACGCCTCGCCATCGTGAGGAAGCGTTCCAGTTCGACGTCGGTGTTCTGCGAGCAGACCAGGAGCGCGTGGAGCAATTCGTCCTTCGCCAGCGCCGACATGCCACCGGGCCCCAACAATTCCGGTCCCGGCAAAAGCCGTGGCCAGGCTTGGACAGCCCGCGATATGCCTGCGCCGATCTGTGCGCTCTGCTTGACCAGACCAGCGCCGGCGCGGGCAAGTTCGGCTGGGCGGGCCCAGGGCTCGCTCAGGGCACGCGCCATCAGCTGGTGAAGCCCAGGATTGTCGGACGCCTCGCGAAGCGGCTTGACGATTTCCGCGAAAATCCGCTTCGCGTGCCCTGTGTCCTTGCTCTCGAGGGACTGGCGGATGGTTTCCAGCGCCAGCGCGGCATCGCCATTGGCCGCGAATGCCTCCGCCAAACCGTTCAACGCGTCGCTATCCCCAGGCCTGATCTGCAACAGCCGGCGGTATACGGCAATGGCTTGATCCAGCCGTCCCTGCTCTTTGAGCATGAAGCCGAGATTGGTCAGCGCCCGGGTGAAATCCGGCACCAAGGCAAGCGCCCGGCGGGTGCTGGCCAAGGCTTCCTCCGGCTTGCCCCGCTGCCAAAGCACGGTGCCAAGATTGTCATGCGCTTCGGCATAGTCCGGTCTGAGGGCCAGCGCGCGGCGGATGTCCGCCTCGGCCTCGTCCAGTTTTCCCTGGCGGTGGAGGGTCGCGCCCAGATTGTTGAGCGCCTCGGCGTAGCCTGGCTCAAGGGCCAGCGCGTCGCGATAACAGATCACCGCATCGTCCAATTTTTCCCGCTCGAACAACACGGTGCCGAGATTGCTATGCAGTTCGGCCCGGTCAGGCTGGAGCGCGAGCGCATGACGATAGCTCGTTTCAGCCTCTTCCAGCCTTCCCAATTCGCAAAGAGCGTTGGCGAGATTGTTGTGCGCGGGGGCCAGGTCGGGCCGAAACGCCAGCGCCTGGCGATAGCAGACAATCGCCTCGTCGAGGCGTCCCGCCTGATGATGCACGACAGCTTGGGAAAATATGCTCCGCACATCCGGCGACGCCCCTGGCGTCACGGGGCCGCCCGCTTTCCCGGGGATTTGCAAAAGACGGCCAAAACACTCCTCACAGGGTCATAATCCCCATGGGATCATATTGCCCAAAGCGCCTTTTTCAATCCATGCGGCCGCGGGCCGTCCTGCGACGACCCGCGATGCCGGCTTACGGCGATGATGGCAGGCTGTAGGCGATGTAATCGCCCGAATAATTGCCGCCGCTCACCGCGACGATGATGTACTGCTTGCCGTCCACGCTATAGGTCATGGGCGAACCCGATTGCGGCGCGGGCATCCAAACAGCGCCCACCTGCTGACCTGTCTTCTGGTCATAGGCGCGCAAATATGCGCCGCGGGGATGTCCGGGCTGCGTGGTAACTTGCGGATCGCCCATCACCACCAGATTCTTTGTGATCACTTCGCCCACATTGCCGTTCTGCCCGGTCTTGGGAATGTTCATGCCGCGCAGCGCCGGATTGAGCCTTATCTCGTCCGGCGTGTCGCCATGCGGCACCTGCCAGAGCGTGTTTCCGGTATCCAGGTTGATCGCGGTCAAAAGCCCATAAGGCGGTTTGACGAAAGGCAGGCCGTCCACATTGAAGGGCGGCCGTGGTTCCGTCGCGGTCTGAGGACGTTCGGCCATAACGGCCTCGAGCTTGGCCTGGTCGGCGCTCACTTTGGGTGCGTCGGAGGCCGAACCGAAGCCCGGACCGCCAGCAATCGTGAATGGCTGGCCGGCGGTACCTGCTTCATAGCGATTGTCCGTCAGACCCTGAGGCGGCTGGACCAGTCCCAGCGGGCCGACCATCGCATTGGCGGCCGGTGCAAACACGACATGGGTTTCCGGATTGAATCCGGCGCCGGGCCAGTTGGTGCCGCCCGCAGCGTTGCCGATGTCCAGCACGCCATAGGGCCCACCCACTTTGCTCACCAGCGCGGGCGAGAACATGGGGCCGAACCTGTAGTACTTCTTGACAATAGCGACCGCCTTGGCGCGGAGCTCGGGCGTGAAATCGATCAGTTCATCCTCGCTCATCCCCTGGCGTGCATAAGGCGCGGGCTTGGTGGGGAACGGCTGGGTCTTTGCGCTCTGCTCGCCCGGCACGTCGCTTTGCGGCACCGGTTTCTCCACGATCGGCCAGATCGGCTTGCCGGTGACGCGATCAAACACATAGAGATTGGCTTCTTTGCTTGGGAGGGCGACCGCTTTGATGGCCTTGCCATTGACGGTGATGTCTACCAACAGCGGTGGGGAAGACAAATCATAGTCCCAGATCGGGTGATGGACGATCTGGTAGTACCACTTCATCTTGCCGGTGGTGAGATCCACGCACACCAGGCTGTCGCCGAACAAATCGTTGCCGGGGCGCGCGCCGCCGTAAAGGTCGTTGGTGGGGTCTTCGATCGGGAGATAGACGCTGTTGAGCTCTGGATCGACTGTGATGCCCGTCCAGGTTCCGGTGTTGCCGTTGTAGTCGGCAGCATTGTTGTTCCAGCTGTCATAGCCGAGCTCGCCCTTTTGGGGGATGTTGTGGAAGGTCCAGAGCAGCTTGCCCGTCTTCACGTCGAAAGCGCGAGTCAGGCCTTTGGTGTTGTTCACCTCCAGCGGCTGAAAGCCTTCCTTGAAGGACGATCCCACGAGCACGGTATTGTTCACCACCGTGGGGGTGGTGTGCAGGCCGATCTCGCCATTGATGGGATCGATCTGTTTGTATTCGCCTGGATGGCCGAACACACCGGTATAGGCGCCCACCTTGAGATCGACTGTGCCGTGATCGCCAAAGGATTCGATGGGACGACCGGTATGGGCGTTGAGTTCGACCAGGCGGTAACCCGTCGTCACATAGAGAATGCGGTCATCACCATTGCCGTCGGTCCAATACGAGACGCCGCGGCCGGACAATTGGCGGGGCGCGAATGCGGCGCGCGCGCCTTCATCCATGCTGTAGACCCATTTGACCTCGCCGGTCTTGGCGTTGAGCGCGATCACGGCGCGGCGCGAGCCGGCTGTGGTGTAAACCGTGCCGTTGATCTCGAGCGGTGTGCCTTCCAGCTTGAACTCCGGACGCGCGCCCAGATTGTCGGTCTTGAAATGCCAGGCCTGCTGCAGCTGGTTGAAGTTGGAAGCGTTGATCTGATCCTGTGGCGAATAGCGCGAGCCGGAGGGATCGGCGAAATACATGGGCCAATCGCCCTTGGCGGTCGAAGGCTGGCCGCGACCAGCGGTTTGGGCCGCCGCCGGTCCCATTCCCAAAGCCGGCAACAGCGCAATCGCGGCCACCGACGCCAAGCGCCGTGCTAAAATCTTCCGAGACATTAGTTTCCCCTCTTGCTGAGAGGAACGAGGAACCGGAACGCGCCCTCGCCCCCCCGGTGTTCTTCGGATGAGATTTTCATAGGCGCAATGGCCTGGCAATGGAGACCTCAACGCAAAGGTCCACAGACGACCGGTGCTTGTCGCCCGCCCATGCTGCGATGCAAGGTCAAGCTTCCGCTAGGTCATTGTTTGTCGGTCGACGGCAGAATTTTCGGACGTTTGAAGAATCAGAAGCCTCAGCTTTCCCGCAAAATATATTTGTCTAATGCGGCCGAAAGTCTCAGACTACACTGAGCGAGGGGGACGGGCATGACCGATATTCTAGTCGGAACAGCTCTTTGGAACGATTTGATTCGGCAAATTGCGGTTCGCACGCGCAATTATGACGACGCCGAGGATTTGCTTCACACGGCCTATCTGAAGTTCGTCCGGTATAGAGCCAAGGCGCAGGTCGATAATGTCGCCGCTTTCCTGGTGCGCACCGCGATTAACGCCAATATCGACAATTGCCGGCACTCGAAAGTCCTCAAGAGTGTGGCAATAAACCCGCAGCTTGAAGATTCCGCCCCGCTTCAAGATGTGGTTGTGGCTGATCGAGTTCGTCTTAACCGGATGAGAGCTGGCCTGGACCAATTGTCGTCCAGGACCCGGGAGATTGTCCTGATGCACAGGCTGGACGGACTGAAATACAACGAAATTGCCGCCCGTCTCGGTATCAGTGCGAGCGCGGTCGAGAAGCATATGGCCAAGGGGCTTCTTTTCCTGGCGCAATGGACCGAGGGCTGGTGATGGAGCGGCGCTTCACCTCCATTATTTCCGCCGGCGAGGCCGCAGATTGGCTGGCGCGCCTGCGAGCGGACGATCGTACGCCCGAGGATGAAGCCGCCTTCAGAGCGTGGCTGGATGCCGATCCCGGCAACGCTGATGCATTCGAAGCAGTGAACACGATTTGGGAGAGTGTGGGCGCTCTTTCACGCGAATTGCGCATTGATGAAATTCGTTTGGAGCCGCCCAAGAGTGTGAAAAGGTAATCTTCAAAATAATCGAAACAAATTAGGTGGCCACAATAATCGGCCGCCGTCAGGGGAGGGAAAATGCGTAGCTTAGGTACAAAGAAGATCCATGCTCGTCTTGTGACCAGTGTTGGCATGCTTGCTCTTACGGCGGGAGCCGCGTTGGCGCAGACAGCCTCAACCGCAAACGGTCGTGGCGCAGAACGCGCCGGATCAACAGACAGCTGCGGAGGCCGCCGAGACCGTGGTGGTTTCCGCCTCGCGCATTTCCATCGCCGGTTACACGGCGCCGACGCCGGTTTCCGTGGTCGACTCCGGGCAACTTCAGCAAGCCGCGAATGCCGATATCGGCGAGACGCTGCGCCAGCTCCCCATGATGGGCACCGCCCAGAGCCCCATAACTGGCACCCAGGGCAACGCCGGCAATTCGGGCGCCGTGGGCATCAGCAGCATCAATCTGCGCAATCTGGGCGTCACCCGCACCCTGGTCCTGATCGACGGCGAGCGCGAAGTCTGGGCCGGCGTGCAATATGGCGTGGACCTCAACACCATTCCCAATGCCATGATCCAGCGCGTGGACGTGGTGACCGGCGGCGCCTCGGCTGCCTGGGGTTCGGATGCGGTCGCCGGCGTCGTCAATCTGATCATCAACAAGAATTTCACCGGCCTGAAGGGCTCCATCGACCTGCAGGACACCAGCCACGACCTCGCGGCGCCAGTATGGCTTCACGGTCACCAACGGCTTCGACTTTGATCGGCGACCGCGCCCATGTCGAATGGGCGGTCACCTATACCGACTCCCCGAACACGGCCTACATGGCGCAGTTGCACTGGTTCAACAATCCGGCCCTGGTCGCCAATCCGGCCTACAATGCCGCGACCAATCCCACCGTGCCGCAGCTGATATCATCATCAATGGTGCCGGCAACAGCAGCACGCCGGGCGGCATCATCAGCGGTCCGCTTAACCGCGGTGGCCACACGGCCATGAACGGCATCCAATTCGGTCCCGGCGGCGCGATATCGAATTTCACGGCGCCCAATTGCAATTTCTACTGCCAATGCCAATCTGCCCCCTTACATCGCCACCACGACCAGCAAATCGAACACCAGCTGCTTTGGCGGCTCGACCAACCAGTCGAACTCCCCGTCGCAGATCGGCCTGGCGACCTACCCGCTTCTGACGGAAACGGGGTTCTTCTATGGCAGCTACAAGATCACGCCGAATATCAAGGCGTCGGCTGATGCTGCAGTACAGCAAAGTCGGCGCCGTGGGCTCGAGCCTGACCATCCAGACCAACGCCGTGGTCAACACGGGCAACGCCTTCATCCCGGCCTCCGTCCAGACGCAGATGACCGCGCTGGGACGTGAAGACCATCACCGTCACCAGCGTCGGCACGTCCAGCACGGGGGCAGCCAGGCGGCTTCATCCAAGCCCACACCCGGCGTAGGCCCGGAGCAATTCTTGAAACGCCGTCGGCACGCCGGAGGAAGTCACCAACCGCCAATTCTATCGCGGGGTCTTCGGCTTGGACGGCGCGCTCGGCGACGACTGGTCGTGGAACGCCAGCTACCAGCACAGCGAAACCCATCTGCACGAGCATTATAACTCCATCGAAATCATGCAGAACTTTGCCAATGCGGTAAACGCGGTGACGGTCACGGCGGCGAATGTGGGCACCTCGGGCCTTGCCATCGGCAGCATCGCCTGCCGCCTCGACCCTCACCAACCCCACCAATGGCTGCGTGCCTTACAATCCCTTCGGCACCGGCGTTGTGACCCCCGCGGCGGTCGACTACATCGTGGACCACAACGACTTTTATCTCCTGAACATGGAGGAGGACACGGCCGGCGCCGGCATGCAGGGGGTGCTGCCCTGGGATTTGACCGGCGCCGGCGCGCCGGCGGTCGCCTTCGGCGTGAATATCGCAAGGAAACCATGGTGAGCACGGCCGACCCCCTCGGCGCGCTGGGCGCCCTGGGCGGCGGCAACTTCGTGCCGATCAGCGCCGAGTACAACATCCATGAAGGCTTCGCCGAAATCGATATCCCGATCATCAAGAACGGCTTCGTCGACAGCCTGGACGGCAACATGGCCGGCCGCATGACCAACTATTCGACCAGCGGCATGGTGGAAACCTGGAAGCTGGGCCTCACCAGCCAGATCAATGACGATATCCGCGTTCGCGGCACCTGGTCCTTCGACATCCGCGCGCCCAATCTGGCCGAATTGTTCAACGACATTCCCGCCTCCGGCGGCCAGGTCGACTACAAGAACAACGTCACCGAAGCCGTGGCCCTTTCCGAGGCGGCCGGCAATCCCAACCTGCAGCCGGAAAAGGCGATCACCTTTCGGCCGGCATCGTTCTGACCCCGCATTGGGTGCCGGGCCTGACCATGTCGTTCGACTGGTATTCGATCAACGTGAAGGACATCATCGTTGCGCCCAGCACGACCTTTGAACGGACCGCCTGTCAGCAGCGTGCACCGACGCCCGACGGCGTCGCCTCCAACCCGCGCGGGCACCGGCTACTGCGCCGACTGGGTCTACAATCCTGCGCTTGTGAACAGTTCAAACCCGAACGGCCTGCAGTTCCTCTACACCTATCCGTTCAACAACGGCTTCCTGAAGACCTCGGGCCTGGACTTCAACGCCGACTACGCCGATGGATTTCCTCGGCGGCAATCTCGCCTGGCACCTGCTGGGCAACTACATCGACGAGGAAACCCAAACGGAGTTCGGCGTCAAGACCGGCGTCCGGCGCGCAGGCGACCTACGACTATGCCGGCAGCCTGAGCGGCGCCTCGCTGTTCGCGGGCGTGCCCAAGCTGCACGTCAACCTGTCGGCCACCTATACCCAGGGCCCATGGTCCGGCACGGTGCAGACCCGCTATCATCAGCTCGGCCCATCTGGTCAATGGCTGGACCTCGGGCGTTCAGGTGGACAACAACAGCGTCCCGGCAGTTGCCTATCTCGACCTGCGCGGCCAGCTACAAGTGGAACGACAATATGCAGTTCTATGTGTCGGTGGACAATGTGCTCGATATGCCCCCGCCCAACATCGCGGGCTACAGCGTCAGCAACAACGGCCTCTCGACGGTGAACCCGAGCATCTACGACGTTCTGGGCCGCATGTACCATGCGGGCTTGCGGTTCAATTACTGAGTAATTTATCGGCCGGGCTTTGATCTTGACGGTGCGGGGCTATCGCTTTCGATAGTCCCGCATTTGTCATTTTGGTGCTCTTCATGCATGAGCGTCCGCGGCCCAGCCTGGCATCACGCCCGCCGGCCAGCCGTATTCGGCTTGCCGCGCGAGATTTTCCTCAACCAAGATGGGGACTATCCGGTATTCTGAGGCATGACCGACGTTGAAATGAAGACTTCGCCGCCTGAAAAGTCGCCCGCAGAGGCGCCGGCGCCGATGATACCGGTGTCCTGGGGAGAGTTGTTCGACAAGATAACGATTCTGGAGATCAAGAACCGGCATATCGTAAACCGGGAGGCCTCCGGTCATGTCGCAGAAGAACTCAACCAGTTAAGAGTTGTCGCAGCGCGGGTTCACGCGAAAAATGAACTGATGCCGCTGATTGCGGAACTCAAAAGAACTAATGAAATGCTGTGGGATTATGAAAACCGCATCCGCATAAAAGAGACGCAGCGTGTTTTCGACAGGGATTTTATCGAGCTCGCACGGTCGGTTTATTTGACCAACGACAAGCGCGCGGCATTGAAGCGGCAAATCAGCGTCACGGTGGGTTCGGTTCTGGTGGAAGAGAAATGGTACGGAGATTAGCCTTGGTGCTGATGTGAGCGGCTCGAGGGACGCGCCGCCGGCCATTCAAGCCAAATTCAAGACCGGCCTGGCGCTGCATCAGCAGGGCAGGCTGGCGGAAGCGGCAAAAATCTATGAAGACGTCCTGGCCGCAGACAAGGCGCATTTCGCGGCATTGCATTGCCTGGGCGTCATCGCCTACCAGACCGGAAATCTCGAACGGGCGGTGGACGCTGATAGCCGGGCGGTGCGGATCAATCCCAAGATCGCGGCCGCGGATCCCTATCGCGGCGCCGCGCTCAATCAGCTCGACCGCCATGAAGAGGCGCTCGCGGTCTGCGACGAAGCGATCCAGCTCAAGCCCGGATTTCGCCGAAGCCCATTATAATCGCGGCAATGCGCTTTACGGCCTGGGCCGCCTCGATGACGCGTTGGCCAGCTATGACAAGGCGGTCGCAAATCAGGCCGGATTTTGCCGAAGCCTGGTCCAATCGCGGCAATGCCCTGCAGGGTCTGGGGCGCCTGGAGGACGCGCTTGCCAGTTGCGACAAGGCGATTGCGCTCAAGCCAAACCATGCCCAGGCCCATCATAATCGCGGCAATGCGCTTTACGACCTGGGGCGTTTTGCCGAAGCCCTGGCCAGTTACGACGCGGCCATCGCGCTCAAGGCCGGATTACGCCCAAGCCTGGTACAATCGCGGCAAGACGCTCGGCGAGCTCAAACGGCAGATGAAGCCTTGGCCAGCTATGACAGGGCGATCGCGCTCAAGCCGGATTATGCCCAGGCCTGGTGCAATCGCGGCAATCTTCTCAACGATGCCGAGCGCTTCGAGGAAGCACTTGCCAGTTATGACCGGGCCATCGCCGCTAAGCCGGATTATGCCGAAGCCTGGTCCAATCGCGGCATGGCCCTGCAATATCTCTATCGGCTGGAAGAAGCGCTCGCCAGCCATGACAAGGCGATCGCGCTGAAACCGGACTATGCGGAAGGCCATTGCAACCGGGGCAGTGTTCTCAATTGCTTCAATCGCCCAGCGGAAGCGCTTGCCAGTTTCAACCAGGCCATCGCCTTAAAGCCGGATTTCGCCCAGGCCCATTTCAACCGCGCCATCACCGAGCTTTGCACCGGCGACATGGAAAACGGCTGGCGGGACTTCGAATGGCGAAGGAAAATCGTGGAAATGTCGGGCGATCGCGTCTTTCCGCGGCCGCTTGCTCACGTCGTTGGCGGATATCCAGGGCAAGACCATTCTTGTTCATTATGAGCATGGTTTCGGGGACACGCTGCAATTTTACCGCTATCTCGAGCTGCTCCATCAGCGCGGCGCGAAAATCCTGTTTCATGTCCAGAAAAAGCTGCAACGCCTGCTGACGCCGCGCGACGATTTCATCACTTTCGTCGAGCTGGACGATCCGTCCCTGGCCTATGATTATCACGTGCCGATGATGAGCTTGCCGCTGGCTTTCGGCACCACGCTGGCAACCATCCCCGCGAAAATCCCTTATATAGCGGCAGACGACGCGCTGGTGGAAAAATGGCGCGCCCGCCTGGGCGGTGGCGGTTTCAAGATTGGCATCTGCTGGAGCGGCAGCCTCACCCATATCAAGGGCCATAACGGCCGGATTTTTCCGCTAACCATCTTGAGCCTCTGGCGAAACTGCCTGGTGTCCGTCTCATCAGCCTGCAGAAAGGCGATGGCGAAGGCGACTTGAATGCCTTGCCGGCCGGAATGTCGGTCGAAAGCTTTGACGACCTTGATGCCGGAGGGGACGCCTTTGTGGATACGGCCGCCATCATGAGATGCATGGACCTCGTGATCACCAACGACACCTCGGTGTCGCATCTGGCCGGCGCTTTGGGTGTGCCGCCTGGGTGGCGCTGCAATTTGCCCCGGACTGGCGCTGGTTGCGGGATCGCGCGGACAGCCCTTGGTACCCAACGCTGCGGCTGTTCCGTCAGAAACGCGACGACGATTGGAGCGATGTGTTTCAGGACATGGAAACATGCCTGCGCCAGCACCTGTCGGATGGCAAACCAAGTATAACACGTTGATTTCATTTAAAAAATTTGAACACGCAAAAAGTGGCGAAAATCCGAGTGTTGCAGTCCAATCGCAAGCGGGATCCGCTCAAACCGGCTATCCTTGGATCGGCATAATAGGAGGGAAGAAACATGTGCGATGAATTCATTCACCCTGGACTGGTCACCGACACGCGCGTTTCGCGCCGAAATTTCGGCCTGATGACGCTGGGCGCGGCGGGCCTCGCTGCCAGCCCCGCGCTGGCCCAGGACAATGTGACGGAAAAAGAGGTGATGGTGAAAACACCCGACGGCGAATGCGACGCGGTGCTGTTCCATCCCGCGCAAGGCACCCATCCCGCCATCCTGATCTGGACCGACATCATGGGCCTTCGTCCCGCCTTCCGCGACATGGGCCACCGGCTGGCGGCGATGGGCTACACGGTTCTGGTGCCCAATCCTTTCTATCGGTCCGCGCGGGCGCCAGTCCTGCCGGGAAACATCAACTTCTCCGATCCCGACACCCGCGCCAAGCTCACCGGCTTCCGCAACGCCATGACCGATGACGGGATCGACCGTGACGCGCAGGCCTATATCGCTTTCTTGGACGGGCAGCCCCAGACCGACAAGGCCAAGAAGGCTGGCGTGCAGGGTTATTGCATGGGCGGCGCGCTGTCGTTCCGCACCGCCGCCGCCAATCCCACCCGCATTTCGGCAGTGGGCAGCTTCCATGGCGGCAATGGCCTAGTCACCAAGAACCCCGACAGTCCGCATCTTGCTGATCGCCAAGACCAATGCCACCTATCTGGTCTGCCAGGCGCAGAATGACGATGCCCAGCAACCGACCGTGAAAGACGACCTGAAAGCCGCCTTCACCGCCGCGCGCAAGACAGCCTCGGTCGAGGTCTACCATGCCGATCATGGCTGGTGCGTGCCCGGCAGCGCCGTCTACAACCAGGCCGAAGCCGAGCGCGCCTGGTCGAATCTGGGCACGCTCTACAAAACGCAACTCGCATGATCAGTCGCGCAGCGGTTGAAAGACCGCTGCGCGCATCGTTACGCGTCGTCGCACGGATCGATCGCCTGTTCGGTCCGCCGTCCTTCTGTATTAATATGACTCGGCAAACACCGCCCGGGGAAAGAGGAACGACGCATGGGGAAGTCTAGAGTGGCGGTATCAGCCTTCGCAGGCATGGCTGCTTCGCTGCTGTTGTGCGCCGGTTTCCAGCAGGCGACAGCGGCCGCGACCGATGTCGCGCACGCGCCGGCCGGTTCTTCATCGGCTCCGGAATATCTTCACTGGCCAGTTCCCGCGGGAAGCGCGCGGTATGGCGCGATCGACGGCAAGCATATCTGGCAGTATGTGGCGGAGCAGGCAGGGATCGCGGAGCATTACCGCGACAATGGCCACCCGCAATTCTGGGGCCGCCTGGCCGGCACCCCCAGCGACGATGCCGATGCGGACTGGCTTCTGAACAAATACCGCCAGATCGGGCTGACGGATACCCACCTCCAGACGATCAACTATTTCAATCCCCAATGGTCGGCCCAGTCATGGGGCGTCTCGGTGAACGCCGGCGGCAAGACCCTGCCGCTCTCTCGGCGGAGCCGTCCTATGGAAGCCCGGCAACCGGCGGCAAGGAACTGGATCTGGAAGTCGTCTATGTGGGGCTTGGCGGCGAAGCGGATTTCGCGCGCCGTGACGTTCGCGGCAAAGCCATACTCTTCGTCAAGGCGCAGCCCAGCTATCAGGCCGGGCCAGCGGACATATTAAAACGCGCCGAGGATCATGGCGCCGCGGCGATTCTATCCACCGATATGCGCGGCGGAAATTTCAATGCGCAATCCTACCGCGCCTACACCAATGTTCCGACCTTCAATCTGGGAACGAAGGACAGCGAGACCATCCGCGACCTGATCGGCAGCGCTTCTGCCGGCGCTACGCCGCACGTCAAGATCCGCCTGGATGCCAATTGGCTGCCCAATCAGAAATCCTATCTGGTCATGGGGCACGCTGCCAGGCATAACCGACGAGACGATCTATGTGATCGCGCATCGCGACGGCTTCTTTGACGCGGCGGGCGACAATGCCAGCGGCGTCGCCTCATGCTGGGGCTGGCGGAATATTTCGCGAAAATTCCCAAAAGCCAGCGCCGGAGAACGATAATCTTCATCGGCACCGACGGACACCACAAATCAAGCCCGGCGGGTTCGGGCGCGAATGGCTGGTCGCCAACCGGGACAAGTTCTTCTCCAAGACCGCGTTGATGATCAATGAAGAACATCCCGCAGAAGTGCTTACCCATGGCGGCACGGCGGGAACGACAACCGCGAGCGGTCCCGCTGGAATGGTATGCCGGCGGCCCGTCGCGGCCGCAACTGGAGAAGATCGCGGTCGACGCATTTCATGAATTCGGCGTGCCGGTATGGGCACGGCCCAGCGAAAAGCCGCCCGGCGGGGATTTGGGGCGGTTCTATTGGTTCCTTCCAGGGATCGTGGCGCAGTCCAATGATTTCGTGAACATGCACACCGTGGCCGACACGCCCGACAATGTGTCCTGGACCGGGCTGGAAGCGATCACGCGGGCCTATGCGAAAATCATCGACGAGGTCAACAAGATCCCGCTGAAGGATTTGCAGAAGCCGGCGACCGCAGACCCGAATGCGCCGGCATCGCCGCAGGGTTATTTGAGTTTGGCCAATTGCGAGGCGTGGGTGGGCGATTCGACCAAGGCCTGCGTTCAATAGGAACGCGGGCATTCCGCTCACCTTCGAGGCGGCGCGGCTGTGCGTCCGGGCATCGCCGCGGAAATTGCCGCCTATCAGGCGTGGTTAAGAACTGCTGAAGCGTCCGCTATTTGGCGGCGCGGCGCACGGCGGCGATCGCCGCCCTGACCGCCTCGCTCGGACTTCTCACACCGCCTATATGCAGCACCGCGAAATAACGCGGCCTGCTGCCGCAGCGGATCGGCGCCGACCAGGCATAGGCGCGTTTGGCATGCGGATGGTTCTTCAAGTCGAACCAATGCACCAGGCCGTCCCATTCGGACGTCTGGCGGTTCACCGGCACCACGCGCGTCGAGCGCGCGAAGCTGGCGACACCACCCAGGCGGGTTTCCCCGCCGACTTCGCGCAGTGGCAGAAGCCGGCGAAGCAGGAATTCCTGATCGACATCTTGCTTTCCTGGTATGCGAGCTATTTCGCCAGCTGGCGGGATTATGCCGCCCAGGCCCCCGACAATGTGTTGGCGCTCCGCTTCACCGACCTTCTCTCGAGCCCCGTCCCGCCGATGCGCGCCGCCCTGAAGCATTCCGGGATCGTTGCCAGCGAGAAGGATTGCCTCAACGCCTTTAACGAGGTCTGGTCGTACCGCACGAAGTTGCGTTTCAACGAAGGGCGGATCGGGCGCGGGCGGGAGTATTTCACCGCTGCCCAGCGCGATCACATCACCAACGTGATTTCCCGCTACGGCAATTTAAGCGACTGGCACGCCGAACTCTTGAATTAGCGCCGGCGCGCCTCATTTTCAGGCCATGACCGCCGGATTGAATTCGAAGAATTCCGGCGCCACCACATCCGCCTGGCGCAGATAGATATCGATATTGCCGATATGGAAGGCGCGGTGCGCATAGGCGCCCCACAGAAATCCCATCACCGTCCAGCTCCGTCCCACCCATGTCACATGCTTGGCGAGCTGGGCGACTGACAGCGCGCGAAAAGCGTCCATGTTGCGCGCCTGCGCCTGATGCGCGAGCACCTTGAAATCGCCCCTCTCGAATTCCTCGGCCAGCGCCGAATAGGTTGGCGGCAACATCGCCGCGCCATCCTCGCAACCCGGCAGGAAATGCGCCCAATGCGCCTCGCCCACCACGATGTGCGCGACAAGGCCCTTGATGGTCACCCGCGAGACCCGGTCGCCGAAGCGCATGGCCGAGGTCTGGATCGGCACCCAGTCGAGCTTGTCCGGCGGCGTCTTGGCGATCCAGGCATCGGTGTGGTCCACCATGCGCTGGAAAAGCGTCAGAAACCGCTCATGCTCCTCGTTCGCCGCCATTGCGCCCTGCTTCCCTATTCGCCGCCATAGGCATATGCGCCAGATCCGCCCCTTCTGGGAATCGGAGACATAAAGCGCGCCGTCAGGACCGACCGTGACGCCTACGGGACGATAGGCCGCCCGCTTGCCATTCTTGTCATCGCGCGTGGGGCCGGCGAAGCCATCGGCGAAGACCATCGGCGTTCCCGCCGCGCCGGATTTGTCGAACGGCACGAACATCACATTGTAGCCGTCGTCATGACCGCCCGGATCGCCGCCGCCCGCGCCATGAAAGGCAATGAAGGCGCCGCCGCGATAGGCGGCGGGAAATTTCTTGGCGTCATAGAAGGTGACGTCCATGGGCGCGACATGGGCGGGGAAGGCCGCGATCGGCACCGCATATGCGCCCGATGCCGCCGTCTTGCCGTCGCCGTCATATTCCGGCGCAGTCAAGCCGGATCTTCTTCGCGGAATCATAATAGGTGTAAGGCCAGCCCATGTCCGCGCCCTGATCCACCCGGAACATTTCGTCGGCGACATGGTCGCCATCTTCGGCCGACAGAATCTCGGGATAGGCTTTTTCCGCCTGGTCGCGGCCATACATCACCATGAAGAGCGCTGCCGTGATCGAACGCCAGCGCGTTGGTGTCGCGAATGCCGGTCGCGTAATGCACGCCGTCAGCCCAGCTCTGGCCGGGCTTGGCGGCATCGAAGCGCCACACGCCCGCGCGCGTCTCAAGGATGGGACACGGCTTGGGCCCGACCGATTTCGCCGTGCGGGGCGTGCCGGGAGGCGCGCAGACATTTCCTCCGCCGCCCACCGCCATGTAGAGACTGCCCTTGCCGTCGAACGCGAGGGCGGCGCGGCCCGGCACATTCGTCGACGATGATCTCGGGCGGCGCGGAAGGCGTCAGCGCGTTGCCCGAAAGATGGAAGCGATAAAGCGCGCTGGGCGAAGCGGTATAGAGTTCGCCCTTGTAGACGGCAATCGCGGTGCCGTTATCGATGGTGCTGAAATGCTCCGTCTTGTCGGCAACGTGATGGGCATCGAGATGCAGTGCGATGATGCCGGCATTGGGCGCATCCTTGCCCTGCCGTTCGGTGGAAACATAAAGGCGGCTCGGGCCGGCGAACGCCATATGGCGGGTCATGTTGCCCAACCCGTCAGCGACTATTGTGGCATGAAATCCCGGCGGCAGCGTCAGGCCATCCGGCTCCGCGGCCCAGGCGGGCAGCGCGCCCAGCGACAAGGCAATTGCGGCGGCAAACATTCTCATGGCCAGTCCCCCCACGGATTTGTGACGGCCGATTAAAACGTATCGGTCGCCGCTTGCCCAGCCCTGACGGGCCACGCGAACTGCTTGGCAATCGGTTTTTGCCCTGGCATGGTCTGGTGCCAATCAAAATAGACGAAGGGCGCCATGGCCAAGGGTTATTGGATCGCCGCCTACCGCAGGATTTCCGATCCCGAGAAGCTGGCGGCCTATGCGAAACTGGCCGGCCCCGCCATTGCGGCAGCGGGTGGGCGATTCCTGGCGCGCGGCGGCGCGGCGAAGGCCTATGAAGCCGGCATCGCCGAGCGCACCGTGCTGATCGAGTTCGACAGCGTGGAGAAGGCCAGCGCCGCGTATGAAAGCCAGGCCTATCGCCAGGCCCTGGCGGCGCTGGGAGATGGCGCGGAACGGGACATCCGGATCGTCGAAGGCGTCGCCTAGGTCACGCCTGCGCCAACAGCGACGCCGCGGCCCTTTCCAGATTCGCCGCCGTCGCCGCCAGCATCTCGGATAAAGGTTTCGGAACCGGATTGATCGAATAGGCGGCCTTGAGGCCGATGGCTTTTGCCTGCTCCTGGGTGATGGACAAAGTCCCGCACAGCGCAATCACCGGCACCTTTCCCGCCCGGCTGCAGACGCCCTGGATCACTTTCCCCTGGGCGCTCTGGTCATCGAGACGGCCTTCCCCGGTGATGATGAGATCGGCCTCCCGCGCGGCGTCCTCGAACCCGACCAGGTCCAGGACCATGTCGATGCCGTGCTGCAGCTTGGCATTCAGGAAAGCCAGCGCGCCAAAGCCGAAACCTCCGGCGGCGCCGGCGCCCGGCACCGCCGCCAAGCCCTGGCGGTTCAATTGTCTTTCGACGATCGCGGCGATGTGACGAAGGCCCTGGTCCAACCGGGCCAGGCTTTCATCGCTGCCGCCTTTCTGCCGGCCATACGTGAAAGCCGCGCCATGGGGTCCGAACAGCGGATTGGTCACGTCGCACAGGACATTGACCTGCTCGAACAGCAGCTCCTGCGGTGCAACGATGCGGTGAACGTCATGAAGAGCACCGCCGACCGGCTGAACTTCGTTGCCGTCTGCGCCCAAAAATTTCCAGCCCAGCGCCGCCGCGGCGCCGATGCCGGCATCGTTGGTGGCGCTGCCTCCAAGAGCCAGGAAGGCGCGCTTGGCGCCGCGCTTTCTGGCATCGGCCAGAAGTTCACCCGTGCCATAGGTCGAGGTCAGCAGCGGATCGCGTTCGCTCGCGGTCAGGCGCTGCAGTCCCGATGCTTGAGCCATTTCCACCAGCGCCGTCATCCCGTCCGTGGAGAGGCCATAGGTGGCCGTCACGGGCCTGAGCAGTGGATCGGCGACTACCAGATTGACCGGTGCAAGGGACAAGGCGCGGCGCAGAATCTCGAGCACGCCCTCGCCGCCGTCGGACACCGGCATTTCCTGTATCTGAAGCCCCTGCCTGCCGCTGTTGCGCAGGCCTTCGGCGATAGCCGCGCAAACCTCGACGGCGGGCAACGCGTCCTTGAACGAGTCGCAGGCGATCAGAATGCGCATCTTGTCCTGATTTCCGGTCCTGACGCTGGGTAAGGAATAACAAGGAAACAAACGCTTAGCGAGCCGCCCGCCCCGCTTCCCTTTGGCGAATTTGCATTTTTGCTTTAAGACCTAACCGCTTGCGAGGGGGGAATGATGGCGGCTTGGAGCCAGGTCTACGACCCGTTTCACAATGTGATTTTTCCACCATTGTGGCGGCGCTGCCGATCGTGACGCTGCTGGCGCTGATCGCCAGCGGCAAGATCAAATCGCATTGGGCGGCCCTCATCGCGCTGGCCATGACCATCATCGTGGGCATTTTCGCCTTCGGCATGCCGGCGGGCATGGCCGCCAAGGACACGGTCTATGGTTTCGTCGCCGGCTTCTTTCCCATCGGCTGGATCATCGTCAACGTCATTTTCCTTTACCGCCTGACGGTGGACAAAGGACACTTCGCCGTTTTCCAATATTCGATGGGCCGCATCACCAACGACCGCCGGCTGCAGCTGATCATCATTGCATTCTGCTTCGGCGCCTTCTTCGAGGGTGCGGCGGGTTTCGGCACGCCCGTGGCGGTGAGCGCGGCCATGTTGATGGGCTTGGGCTTTTCGCCTTTGGCGGCGTCCGGCCTGTCGCTCCTGGCCGACACCGCGACCGTGGCGTTCGGCGCGCTGGGCGCGCCCATCACCGCGCTGGCAACGGTCACAGCATCGACCCGTTCACCCTCAGCCAGATCATCGGCCGCCAATCCTCGGTCTTCTCGCTGATCATCCCCTTTGTGATGGTCTACATGTTCTGCGGCTGGAAGAAGATGTGGGAAGTCTGGCCTGCCCTTCTGGTGGCCTCCCTGAGCTTCACCATTCCGGCCTATCTCATCTCCAATTATAGCAACCCCTATATCGTCGATGTGGTGGCCGGCGCGACCGCCCTGGGCGGGATCGTGCTGTTCCTCAGGGTCTGGCAGCCCAAGCATGTGATGACCGATGCGCGCTTCGCATTGCCGACGATTCCCACAGCGACGTGAAGCCGCCCGTGCCTCTCACCACCGTGCCCACCACCGGCGAGATGATCAGCGCCTGGATACCCTGGCTGATCCTGTGCGTGGTCGTGGCTTTCTGG
This sequence comes from uncultured Alphaproteobacteria bacterium, assembly GCA_963766265.1. Taxonomy (GTDB): domain Bacteria; phylum Pseudomonadota; class Alphaproteobacteria; order Micropepsales; family Micropepsaceae; genus Rhizomicrobium. The sequence continues at coordinate 38,114 of CAVXYX010000003.1, read as the reverse complement.
GCCACCGATTCTTCAAGCACCTGGTCAACCCCTTGTTCTCGCCCATCTATCATGTGCCGGGCGTGGACAAGATGATCATGCAGATGCCGCCGGCCTTCCCCAAGCCCACGCCCCTGGCCGTAGCGTTCCCGTTCACCTTCCTCAGCTATGCCGGCACCGGCATCCTGGTCGCGGCCATCATCGCCGGGTTCGTGATGGGCTTCACGCCGCTTACCCTGATCCGGCACTATCTCAGGACCTGCTACGTGGTCCGCTACCCGATCCTCACCATCACCGCCATGCTGGCGCTGGGCTCCGTCACCAGCGCGGCCGGCCTGGACGGGACCCTGGGGCTGGCGTTCGCCCGCACCGGATTCTTCTATCCCTTCTTCGGGACCATGCTGGGCTGGTTGGGCGTGGCGGCCACGGGTTCGGACACCGCCGCCAACACGCTTTTCGGCGGCCTGCAGATGATCACGTCCCATCAGCTTGGCGTGTCGTCGGTCCTGATGGCGGGGTCCAATTCCACCGGCGGGGTGATGGGCAAGATCATCTGCATCTCGTCCATCGTCGTCGCCGTCGCCGCCACCGGCTGGCAGGGCGGCGAAGTCGCGCATCCTGCGCTTCGTGTTCTGGGCCTCGGTCCTGCTCGGTTGCGGCGTGGGCGTATTGGCCATGCTGCAAGCCTATGTCTGGCCCTTCACCCTGACCGTTCCGGCCGGCTGACCAATCAGAAGCGGCCCGCCTGATAGTCGGCAAAGGCCTGGCGGAGCTGGGCCTCGTTGTTCATCACGAATGGGCCGGCCCAGGCGACCGGCTCCTGGAGCGGCCGGCCGCTGAGAAACAGGAAGCGTGCGCCATCCGCGCCGGCCGTGACTTGGATCGTGTCGCCTTCGCCAAGAACAGCCACCGACGGAGCGGTGAGCGCCTTGCCCCCACTCACCGCCGCACCCTCGAACAGGACGATGGCGGCGGTGTCTGCTTGCGGCACCGGTTCGCTGAAGACGGCGCCGGGCGCAAGAGTGACGTCGAAGTAGCGCGCCTCCACATGGGTTTCGGCGACGGGACTGGCGGTCCCCGAAGAGGTCGTCCCGGCAAGAATCTTGACCGCGGCGCCATCGCGCTTTTCAACAGGCAGCGCGCTGATCGTCGAATTCGAAATAGGCCGGCTCGGTCATTTTGAGGCGGGCGGGCAGATTGACCCAGAGTTGGAAGCCTTTCATCAGGCCTTCGGTCTGCTCCGGCATCTCGGAATGAATCACGCCGCGGCCGGCCGTCATCCACTGGATGCCGCCGGATTCGATCACGCCTTCATGGCCGTGATTGTCCTTGTGGCGCATGCGCCCGGCCAGCATATAGGTCACGGTCTCGAAGCCGCGATGAGGATGGTTCGGAAAGCCGGCCTGGTAATCGCTGGCCGCGTCGGAGGAGAAAAAATCCAGCATCAGGAACGGATCCAGCGTCCTGAGCTTCGGCGTGCCGATCATCCGCGTCATGCGCACGCCTGCGCCATCGGACACGGCTTGACCTTCGGTTACCTGAATGACGGGACGAATTTTCCCGGCAAGCTTGGCCATCAGCATTCTCCATCGGGGGACATGGAAGGAGATAGTGTCGGGCAACCATTCTTGCAATGGCCACCCACCGAGCCGTTAGTTGGCGACCATCCGCCGACAGCAATCATCCTTCGGCGGCTGCCCACATATGCGGCATCGGCGCTGCCGTCATTCGCGCCAACCTGCATTGTTGCAGTGCAGTAATTTTCATTGACGCCCAATAAATATTGAGCTAAATCTATACTGCACTGCAATAGGCCGCCGATCTTCGGAAGTGTCTGGACACAGGGTGAGACGCCTTAACCGCGAGTTAAAGGAGATCACCATGCTTCGTGTTTTTACGGCAGCCGCCATTCTCGCTCTCACCGCCACCGCTGCGCTCGCCAACAGCCAGGCAAGCGTGGATGTCCCTTTCGGCGATCTCAATCTTTCACGGTCGCCCGACGCCAAGATTCTTGCCGAACGACTTGATGCCGCAGCCCGCGCGGTTTGCCTGAAGGCAAACGGCGACATGCCGGCGCGGCGATGCAGGACTGCATCGATACGGCGGTTAACATCGCCGTGAGCAAGATTCAAAGCAGCCTGGCGAGCAAGCTTCGCGCCAATCTGGTCGAAGCGCGCCATCTTCAGGCCGCGCCATAGACCGCGCCGCAAACTGAACCAGGCGCGGTGGGTCATCCGCGCCTGGCGTTCGTGGGCACTTGCCGCACTTTATATTGCGCGCCTTCATGCGCGACGGTGAGATTGAAACTCCCCACGGCGCCTTTGCTGATGGTGACCACATATTGCGAGGCAGGGCGTTGCCAATGCGCCAAGGGGCCGTCTCGCTGCTCCCAGACCTGGCCATTGGCCAGAGTGACGGTGAAGTAACCCTGGGAATCGAACTGATACGAGGAAAGCGGCATGGCCGTGATGACCGCCTCGCCGCCCAACATGCGAGAGAAGAACCCGCCGCTTTCCTTCGGCGCGGCCGTGGGCGCCGGAGTCAGGCTGGAAAAACGAGGTGATGCCGCAGATGCGGCGGGCACCAGGCTGGTCTGAGAAGGAGGCGCGGGCGGCAGTCCCAACTGGCCGCGCATCGGCTGGGCCGCGCCATAAATGCAATTCAGCCAGGCATGGTCATCGGCGATTGCGCTGCAGCGGGCGATCCCGGAAAGGACATCCTCGCGGGTATTGGCTTCAGCCGTTCCACATAAAGCCGCCATCACGGCGATGGTGATCGCTACCCGGTTCATCGCCCCTCCATACGCCCCGACCCTGCACCATCTTGCCAGGAATGGTTCAATTCGCAATGTCGTCCTTTACCCGGCTTCCAAATAGAGGCCGGAATATTTTTTCTGGAGAAGGGCCTTCTGAACCTTACCCATCGCATTACGGGGAATCTCGTCCACGAACAAGATTCGCTTGGGCCGCTTGAATTTCGCCAACCGGTCTTCCAGCGCAGCCAATATGCGCGCCTCGGTCAACCCTTCCTTTCCGTTTGCGACAATTACCGCGGTGACGCCTTCGCCCAGATCGGGATGCGGCAGGCCGAACACCGCGCTGTCGCTCACGCCCGGCACTGTGTTGAGGGAGGTTTCCACTTCGCGCGGATAAACATTCAACCCGCCGGTGATGACCAGCTCCTTGCTGCGGCCGACAATCGAGACATAGCCGTCCGAATCCAAACGCCCCATATCGCCGGTGATGAAAAAACCATCGGCATCGAGTTCGGCCTTGGTCTTGTCGGGTTGGCGCCAATAACCCTGGAACACGTTAGGGCCGCGCACCGTGATCATGCCCACCTCACCTTGCGGCACCGCATTGCCATTCTTGTCGACGATCCGGATCTCGGTGCCGGGCAAGGGAAGGCCCACGGTTCCCGGCTTGCGCGCGCCGACATAGGGATTGGACGTGTTCATGTTGGTTTCCGTCATTCCATAGCGTTCCAGCAAGGTGAGCCCGGTCCGTTCCTGCCATTGGGTGAAGATCTCGATCGGCAAGGGCGCCGAGCCCGACACGAACAGCCGCATATGCTTGACGGCCGCGCGATCGAGCCTGGGATCGGCGAGAAGCCGGACATAGAGAGTGGGCACGCCCATCATCGCCGTGGCGCGCGGCAACTGACGGAATATCCGGTCGGGGTCGAATTTCGGCAGGAAGATGATGGACGACGCGGCGGCCAGGGCGACATTGATGGCGACGAACAGGCCATGGGTGTGAAAAATCGGCAAAACGTGCAGCAGCACGTCCTTGTCGCTGAATTGCCAGAGCGTCTTCAGCGCCAGCGCGTTGGATTTCAGATTGCCATGACTGAGCATGGCGCCCTTGGAGCGGCCCGTCGTTCCCGAAGTGTAGAGAATGGCGGCCAGATCATTGTCCGCCATGTCCGCATCCGGGAAATCCGGCGACAGGTCCCTGGCCTCCTGGATCAGCGAGCCGGTTCTTCCATCATCGCCCAAGGTGAGGATGGGTCCTTGCGGAAACACCGACCGCGCCACCCTCTCTTTTTCCGGCGCGCACACGAACAGCGCCGGTTCGGCATCGGAAAGCAGATAGGCCAGCTCGTCGGCGGTATAAGCGGGATTGAACGGAACATAGATCGCGCCCAGCCTGAGGCAGGCGAAATAGAGAAACACCGCTTCCGGGCTTTTTTCGACCTGGACCGCCACGCGGTCACCGCGCTTCACGCCGCGCGCGGCCAGAAGATGCGCGAAACGGCCCGCGCAATCGAAGGCCTGGCGAAAGCTGATGTCTTCCCGCGGCTCGGGCAGCAGAAATGCCCGATCAAGATCGGGGATGGCCTTGGCGAATAAGGAAAAGAGATTCTCGGACATGGCAGCAGGAATGCCCCTTACGCCCTTCAATCAGAGAGCGCAATCATGCCGGCTCGCCCACATTGTTTCCCGGTGTTGACGATGTCGCGCTTGGGAAAATCATAGGCCCTCAGCCGCTTCAATTCCTGCTCCAGCAAATCCTTCACCTGCGCCCGCGACTGGTGCGGCCGCCGCCAGCATCTCGCGCGTGTTGAGAAGCAGCGACGCGCCCTGATGCCCCTTGGGCCCGGGAATGCCCAGCGACCAGGGGCACGTTCCCCTTGCACTACCGGTGGCGACGAAATCGATGAACCAGGGCTGGCGGACGGTCTTCAGCGGATTGCCGACCAGCACCAGGCTCAAGCCTGTCGTGCCCTCGATCGGCTCCACTTCCACATAGACGCCCGACCGGTCGGGCCGCCAACCTTCATCCAGGATCGGCAATTGCCGCCAGCCGCAATGATAGTCGCGGCAAAGAGGCGGGCGCGTCTCATAGATGGTGCAGCCGCCCACGCAATGGCGGCAGGTCACGCCCGCTTCTTTCTGGATTTCCGGCTTGTCGATCGCCATCACGGTGCAGCAGACCGTGCAGTCGCCGCATTGCCGTCCCGGCACCAACCCGATGTCGTAACTGGTCATCGCTTATCGTGCCTGTCAGACCTGCCACAAAACTGCCCCGTTCCGCGCTGGAACTTCCATGAACATCCCAACCGGTCGGGCGTTCTGTTTGTGATGGAGGACCCAATGAAACTCAAGTTCCTAGTCCCTTCCGTGCTGGCGCTTTCGGTTCTTGCCGTTCCGGCGCTGGCTTATGACTATTCCTATTCTATGATGATGCGCCGATCAGCGGCTCGCAACTGACGGACATGCCGTCACAGCGCGGCAATGTGACCAGGACCGGCAGCTTCCTCACGTCGGAGCCCAGTTATGGCCAACGCTATGACTATTGGGCGCACCGCGGTTATGGCTACTATCATCGCGGATATTATGACCGCTATTACGATCGCGGCTGGTAAACCTGCCTGACAATGACGGCAATGGCTGGCGCGGGAAAATCCTCCGCGCTAGCTGTGGCTGAATTTGAAGACCGTCACTTCGTGCAACGGCTTGCCGGGCACCAGGATGGTGGATGGCTTGGCCGGAAACTCCGGGTGATTGACCGCATCCAGGTAATTCTGGGTTTCCAGACTCATGGCATAGTAGGTGCGGTAGATCTTGCCGCCCTTGCCGGTGACGGTGCGATCGCCGATCCCATCGCTATAAAGCTGCATGCAAGGCTGGGTGGTGGAGACGTCCATGGTAATGCCCGTGCCGGGATCGTGCAGCCTGGCCGCTGGACGCAATGTTCCGGGCTTTCCATTCGATCACGAAATTGATGTCCAGGCCCCCGCGCATGGCGATCTGCGGGAAAGCTGGAATGCAGCACATCGCCCAGGCGCACGGGCTTGCGGAAATCCAGCGGCGTGCCGTCCACCGGCAAGATCTCGCCCGGTCTCCAGATTGTCGGCGTCTGCGGGCGTGTATTTGTCCGCAAAGACCTGCAGCGTCTGGTTGGAGATGTCGCCATTGCCCTCGCCCTGCAGCGCGAAATAGGAATGGTTGGTGAGATTGGCGATTGTGGGACCGCCGATCGCCTCGGCGCGATATTCCACTTTCAGTTCGTTATTCCGGTGACGGTATAGGTGACGGTGGCGGCCAGCGCGCCGGGAAAGCCGCCATCGCCGTCCGGGCTTTCAAGCGTCAGGATCAAGCTGGGCTCTGCACCGTCCTGCATCTTCGCCGTCCAGACTTTGTTGTGAAAGCCGGCGGTGCCGCCATGGATCACGATTTTTGGCGTCGGGAACGGTCTTTTCCAGCTGATAAGTCTTTCCGTTCAGCGGAAAGCTGCCGCCATGGCTGATGCGGCCCGACATAACGGCCGACCAGGCCGCCATAGATGCTGTCCTTGCGGTAATAGGACTGCGAAATCGTCGAAGCCCAGTTCGACATCGGTCTTCCCGCCATGGGCGTTGGGCACATACAAATCCACCACCCGGCCGCCGAAATTGGTGATGCGCGCTTCCAAGCCGTTCGCGCCCTTGAGGGTGAAAAGCTCGACCTGCTCACCCTTGTCGGTCGTGCCCCATTCCTGGCGGGTGATGTTTTGCGCATGGGCCGCGCCGCCCGAGATAGCGGCGGCAAGAAGTTGCAGTGAAACGGCATCATGCGTATGTTCCATGCTTTCTCATGGCACTGGGAGCCAGCCGGATCACCATGCCCGCGGTGGAGGCCGAGAGCTGCAAGCCCGTGCCGCCGCCGGTGGGATTCTGCAGCAGGACATATAGCAACCCATCCGGTCCCAGCGATCACATCGCGCACCCGGCCAATTCCTTGAACAGCGGTCTCCTGGGCCACGATCTGGCGGCCCTTGGTCTCCAGGCGCAGCAATTCCTGCCCGGCCAGCGCGCGCCACGAACAGATTGTTCTTCCAGCCCGGATATCGGTCGCCGCTGTAGAACGTGATGCCGCTGGGCGCGATGGCGGGGGTGTAGAAGGTGATGGGCGGATCGGTGTTGGGCGCGCTCTGGCGCAGGATGCCCGGCTCCAGGCCCATGGAGGCCAGGCCCCAGCCGTAATTATGGCCCTTGTCGATCACATTGATCTCGTCGCCGCCGGTGGGACCATGCTCGGATTCCCACAGATCGCCGGTCACCGGATTGAAGGACAGGCCTTCGGGATTGCGATGGCCCAGACTCCAGATCGAGGGCACCGCATCGGGCAGGTTCACGAAAGGATTGTCGGCTGGGATCGAACCGTCTTCGTTGATGCGATGGATCTTGCCCAAAGGCGTGGCCAGGCTTTGCGCATTGACCATGTTGTGGCGCTCGCCGATCGAGAAGAACAAATGGCCCTTGCCGTCGAACAGGAAGCGCGAGCCGTAATGATCGCTGGTGGTGGTGTAGAGCGATGGGCGGCGCGCGGAACAGCTCGTGGCTGTCCACCCATTGATTGTCGCTGGATATGGCCGCGCACCAGCACGGTCATGGTGGGCGGCGCGGGATTGGGCGCGGTGTCGCTGCCGGGCGCGGGCGTCACGCCCGGCTCGACCTCGGTATAGGAGAGATAGATCCAGCCATCATGCGCCGCCACGTCCAGCATGCCGCCATCCTGGCGCACAAACACTTTGGGCGTGCCGCGCACCGGCTCGGGCAAAAGCTTGCCGTGATCGATGACGCGCAACGGCGCCGCTGCGCTCGGTGACCAGCATGCGGCCATCGGGCAGGAAGGTTTCGCCCCAAGGCGTTTCCAGGCCCGAGGCGACGATCTCGATCTTGAAATTCTGCTTCTGGCTGTGGATCACCTGGCCGTCGGGACTGGGCACGAAGGGCGGATTGGCTGCGAGCTGCCCGCCCCGGATGTGCAGATAGGCGATCACCTGGCCGATCTCGTCGTCGCTGAGCCGGCCGGCGAAGGACGGCATCTCGCTGTTGGCGACACCGGTCTTGATGATCTGTTTCAGCGCGTCATCGGAATGGCTGGAGAGCATGCTTGCCGCAAACAGGCTGGGGCCGCGTCCGCCCGCCAGGGTGGTGCCGTGACAGCTCTGGCAATTGTCGGAATAGGTCTGGGCGCCGGGAAGGGTCTGCGCATCGGCACTTCGCGCGCATCGCCGCAGCACGCACAAAGACGCGATGATACGCTCCATCTCACCTTCATGCGCTTCCCCTTTCGATATTGCGGATGTCAGCCCGGCGCGGCGCCCTGGATGTTCACGCGCAGCATGTAGATCGATTGGGTCGCGGCCATGAAAAGAAAATCGCGCTTGGGCCCGGCAAAGCAGAGATTGGCGCAGCCTTCCGGCAGGCGAATGCGGCCGATCAATTTGCCCGCCGGATTCCATACCGTCACGCCGGCATAGCCCAACGGCGCGGCCGAACCCGACCAGATATTGCCGGCCCTGTCGGCGCGCATGCCGTCGGGGCCGCAATGGATGCCGTCCACCATGCAATCGGTGAAAGGCCGCAGATTGGCGACCTTGCCGCCGCTGCACATCGCCGACATGAAGGCCGCCGCCGCGCACCAGATAGACTTTGCTGGCATCCGGCGAGAAGCAGATGCCGTTGGGACCCAGCCCCGGCTCGAACGGCACCACCACTTCCAGTTTTCCGCTGGGGTCCCAGCGATAGACATTGGCGGGCAGCACCTGGTGCATGCTGCCTCGCAGCCCCACGCCGGTATTGCCGATATGGGGATCGCGAGTGCCGCCGGGATTCATCGGTCCTTCGCCCTCGTCGGGATGGCCTTCGGCCAGCACGGCGCCATAGAGCGGATCGGTGAACCAGACGCTGCCATCGGGATGCGGCGCCAGATCGTTGGGCGAGTTGAGCGGCTTGCCTTCGAAATTGTCGGCCAGCACGGTCATCGAGCCGTCCATCTCCCACCGCACCACGCGGCGGAAGAAATCCTGGCAGCTGAGCTGGCGGCCCTGATAATCGAAACTGTTGCCGTTGGAGTTGAAGGACGGCTTGCGGAAAGCGCTGACCTCGCCGTTCTCCCAGATATAGCGATAGATCGTGTCATTCTTGACGTCGCTGAAGATCGCGTATTGCCCTTCGCTGCTCCAGGCCGGGCCTTCGGTGAAATGAAAGCCGGTCGCGACGCGATGGATCACTTCCTGGGAAATCAGGAAATTGTTGAAGCTGGGATCGATGCGCAGCACATCGGGATCGGGCGAAATGGATGGCTGGGCGCGCGGGCCGAATTCGCGCGGCGGTTCGCTGATCACCGAGCGCGGCGTACCCAACTGCGCTTTGCCTTGCGCATAGGCGAGCGCCGGAATCAGGGCCGCGCTCCCGGCCATCATGCCGCGGCGGGTCAGTCGGTTCGTCATGCGATCGCCCCTCCCCTGCATCAGCCTAGCCCATGTGCGGAGCTTGGGCGAGATGGACATTCTCGGCATCTCGGGTGAAATTCGCCTTTGGCCGAACTGTCGCTCCGTCTGGCAGAGAATCGAGCGGCCATCCTCTGCGCTCTGGGTGAGTTCTCAGTCATGACCAGTCCGCCATTCGATGCCAGCCAAGCTGCCAAGGCTGCAAACAGCGGCAAATCCACCGCCGTATATCGCGCCGCGTTTCTCTGCTTTCTGGTTCTTGGTTCTCGAAGGCTACGATCTGGGCGCCATGGCCTTCACCCTGCCGGCGCTTTCGGAAGTCTGGCATCTGAAGCCGGTCGCTTTTACCCCCGCGCTGACGGCGGGAAGCTGGGCTGTTTCTGGGCTCGCTCCTGTGCGGCTGGCTGGGCGACCGGCTGGGACGCAAGCCCGTGCTGATGGGCGCGCGTCGTGGTCTTCGGCCTCATGTCGTTTCTGACCGCCCTGACCAAGGATCCGGCTTGGCTTTCGATCACCCGTTTGCTCACCGGGCTCGGCATCGGCGGCGGCATTCCCACCACCATCGCGCTGCTTTCGGATCTGGCGCCGCCCAAAAAAGCAGGGCGGCCTGGTGATGGCGATGACGTGCGGCGTGCAAGTCGGCAATGTGCTGGGCGGGCGTGGCGGCGTCGCGGCTGATGGCGCATCTGGGCTGGCCGGCGGTTTTTGTCGTGGGCGGGCTGATTCCGCTGATCTTGCTGCCGCCTTGGCGCTTTGGCTGCCGGAAACCTTCACGGCGCGCAAACGGCGGGGATTTGCTTCAATTCCGCGATTGTTCGAGGGCGGCTTCGCGCGCCTCACCTTGACTCTGTGGCTGATCAATTTCCTCAGCCTGCTGACGATCTATTTCATCAATTCCTGGCTGCCGTCGCTGCTGCACAGTCTGGGCATCGCCACCGCCAGCGCGATGCTCGCCGCCTCCATGTTTCATCTGGGCGGCATGACGGGCACCTTGGCAAGCGCGCCGCTGGCCAACCGGTTCGGCACCGAGAATGTCGTGGCCGCCATGCTGGCGATGGGCGGATGCTTTTTGATCCTGCTGGGCCTCGCCCATGGCACGGCGCTGCTCTTCGCCGGACTGGCGTTCGGGACCGGGCTGGGGATTTCGGCGGGGCAGCTCGGCATCAACGCCTTGTCGGGTGCGGTCTATCCCCTGGAATTGCGCGACACGGGCGCGGGCTGGGCGCTCGGGCGTGGGAAGGCTGGGCAATATCGCAGGGCCCCTGTTCGGCGGCCTGTTTCTGGCGCTGGGCTGGCCGCCCGAGCCCATGCTTGCTGGTGATGGCGGTGCCGGCGTTCGCGCTGACCTTAGCCTTGCTGCTGCTGGCCAGTATGCGCGCCCAGGCGCGGCCCGTCACAGCTTGAAGATCGCGTTCCGCGTTGGTCTGATAGAGTTTTTTCTTGTCGGCGTCGCTGATGGGAATGTTGTCGACCGTTTTCACTTCGTTGGCGGAGAACTGAAAGGGATAATCCATCGAATACATCACCCGGTCCATGCCCACCACCTGCTGGCAGAACAGGAGCACCGGCTCCCAGAACATGCCGCTGGTGGTGATGGGGATATTCTCCTTCATATATTCGCTCACCTTGCGCTTCAGCTTGGGCATGTGCGGAAAGCGGTTGTTCTCCGGGTAGTTGTGCTGGAAGTGATCGAGGCGCCACAGCCAGAAAGGCAGCCCTTCGCCGCCATGGCCGGCGACGATCTGGAGCTTCGGGAAACGGTCGAACACGCCGCTCATGATCATGCGCAAAAGATGGACGCTGGTCTCCACGGCGAAGCCGTAGAAGGCGCCTTCGAGCCCCCTTTCGATCATCGGGCCGATCATGCGCGCGGGCGGGGTGGCGGGATGCAGATAGATGGGAACGTCGAGCGCTTCGGCGGCGGCGAGAATGTCCCAGAATTTGGGCTCGTCGAGATATTCGCCCTGGGTGTTGGAGTTGATGATCGCGCCTTTCAAGCCCAGCTGCGTCACGCAGCGTTCCAGCTCCTTGGCGGCGGCGGCCGGGTTCTGCGGCGCGACGGCGCCCAGACCCGAGAAACGGTCGGGATGCTTGGCGACCGCCTGCGCCAGCGCATCGTTGAAAGACGTGGCCAGCGAGGTCCCGGTGTGCGGCATCGAATATCTGCACCCCCGGACTGGCGATCGAAAGGATCTGCCGTGCGATACCGGTTGAGTCCATGTCCCGGATGCGGCCTTCGCCGATATCGACCAGGCGGCCCGCCAGTTTCTGCATCTTCTCGGCATTGCCCAGGAAGTAGCCCCACTGGGAAAGAAAGCCGGGATCGTTGACTTTCTTCTCTTCCAGCAATTTGCGGTAAAGGCCCGGTATCTCTTGCGGAAGATAGGCTTCTTCCGTGGCGATGCGGATATAGGACGGTTTCTTCCCGGAAGGATCCTGTGACACGGCGCTCATGTTCCGCCCCTTTTGATCGCTCTTAGCTGCCATAGCATGGTGTGGGTGTGGAGACCAACGGGTGGTCGAAACGCATCCGCGTCTGTCACAGCTTAAAGATGCGCTCCGCGTTGGTCTGGTAGAATTTCTTTTTGTCGGCGGCGCTCACCGGCATCTCGTCGGTCACTTTCACTTCCGCGATGTCGAACTGATAGGGATAGTCCATCGCGTACATCACCCGGTCGACACCCACCACCTGCTGCATGAACATAATTACCGGCGCCCAAGCCATCCCCGATGACGTGACGGGGATATTCTCCTTGATGTAATCGCTGATATTGCGCTTCAAGGCCGAGATGTGCGGGAAGCGGTTGTTGATGCGGTAATTGCGCTGGAACAAATCCATGCGGCAAAGCCAGTAAGGCAGCCCCTCGCCGCCATGACCGGCGATGATTTGGAGTTTCGGGAAGCGGTCGAACACGCCCGAGACGATGATGCGCATCAGATGCACGCTGGTCTCGACCTGGAAGCCGAAGAAGGCGCCCTCCAGCCCCTTTTCGATCATCGGTCCGATCATCCGCGCGGGGCGCGGTGGCGGGATGGAGATAGATCGGCACGTCCAGCGCCTCGGCGCAGGCAAGAATGTCATAGAATTTTGGATCGTCCAGATATTCGCCGTGCGTGTTGGAATTGATGATCGCGCCTTTCAATCCCAGCCTGGTCACGCCGCGTTCCAGCTCTTTGGCGGCAGCCTTGGGATTTTGCGGCGCGATCGCCGCGAGGCCCGACAAACGATCGGGATGCTTGCGAACGGCCTCGGCCAATTGATCGTTGAACGAAGTGGCAAGCGCAGTGCCGGTGTCGGCGTCGAAAATCTGCACGCCCGGACTGGTGAGAGACATGATCTGCCGGTCGATGCCGGCGGCATCCATGTCGCGGATGCGGCCTTCACCGATGTCCGTGAAGCGCGTGGCCAGTTTCTGCATCATCTGGGCGTTACCCAGGAAATAAGACCATTGCGAGAGAAAGCCCGGATCGTCGGTGCCTTTCTCGTCGATCAGCCTGCGATAGCGCTCGAGCATCTCGGCCGGCGCATAGGCCTCTTCCGTGGCGATGCGCAGAAAACCCGTCGATGCGGCGCTCATGCTGCCCCCGATTTTGTCAACCAGACATAGCATGGCTTGCGCACCGCCAGAACCGGAATTGAACGATAATGGCTGCCATCGGCAGCGTCGCCATGGCGCGGATGGCACCACCGGTAAACTTTCCTCGAGCCTTGATCCCCGCCTTCGAATGACGAAGATGACCCAGCGGGTGGGAGGAAGGCGGCGTGGTGGACGCAAACATGACGGATGCCGTTCCGGAAGCGGAGCTTCGCAAGGCCGTCATCGCCTCCACCATCGGCACTACCATCGAATGGTATGATTTCTTCCTCTATAGCACCGCCGCCGGGCTGGTGTTCGGCAAGCTGTTCTTTCCGCAGACCGACACCTTCACTGCCACCTTGTTGTCGTTCGGGACCTATTTTGTCGGTTTCCTCAGCCGGCCTATCGGCGCCGCCATCTTCGGGCATTACGGCGACCGCATCGGCCGCAAGGCCACGCTGATCGCGACCCTGCTTTGCATGGGGCTGGCGACCTTCGCGATCGCGCTGGTGCCTGGCTACGCCATGATCGGAATCTGGGGGGCGGTGCTGCTTACGCTTTTGCGCGTGATCCAAGGCATCGGGGTGGGCGGCGAATGGGGCGGCTCGGTCCTGATCGCGATGGAATGGTCGCGCAACCAAAGCCGGGGCCTCATCGCGTCCTGGCCGCAATTCGGGGTGCCGTTCGGATTGTTTCTCGCCAATCTCGCGGTTCTGGTTTTCAGCGCCTTGTCGGGCAGCGCATTCCTCAGCTGGGGGTGGCGCGTGCCCTTCCTGCTGAGCGTGCTTTTGGTGGGCGTGGGGCTTTGGGTGCGGCTGGGCATCCTGGAGACGCCCACCTTCCGCAGGCTGCTCGCCGAGCGGCGGATCGAACGCGCGCCGGTCCTGGAAGTGATCAGGAAGCAGCCGCGCGAAATCCTGCTCGCCGCGCTGGCGCGAATGTCGGAACAGGCGCCATTCTACATTTTCACCGCCTTCGTTTTTTCCTATGGCTCCGACACGCTCAAACTGTCCCGCGATTTCGTGCTGGCCGCGGTCCTGGTGGCGGCCATGATCTCGTTTGTCACCATTCCTCTTTCAGGCCACATCTCTGACCGCATCGGGCGGCGCAAGATGTACATGATCGGCGCGCTGACCGTGGGCGCATTCGGCTTTCTCTATTTCGGCATGCTGGATTCCGCTTCGCCCTGGGTGGCATTTCTGGCCATCGCGCTCTCGCTGATACCGCATGGGATGCAATATGGCCCGCAGGCGGCTTTGATCGCCGAAGCCTTCACGCCCAGGCTGCGCTACAGCGGCGCTTCACTGGGCTACCAATTGGCCGCGATCATCGCTGGAGGCCCCGCACCACTGATCGCCACCGCTTTGTTCGCCACATATCACTCGGGCTATGCTATCGCCGGCTACATTGCGGCTTGCGCCATTGTCACTTTGATCGCGGTCTGGCTGATGCCGGACTACACCGGCAAGAACATCGCCAGCGAATACGACCAAAGCGCCTAGGCGGCGAGCTTCGCCAACTGCGTCAGCAGCGCCTTGGCGCCTTTCAGCCGGTCGTCCGGCGTGGGCCAATCGCGCGTCACCACGATCTTCTGGTCGGGCCGGACTTTCATGATGCCGCTGTGCTGGCTGATCAGCTTGATCAGCGCGGCGGGATTGGCGAAGGCATTGTTGCGGAAGGCGATGGTGCCGCCCTTGGGACCGGCATCGATCTTCTCCACGCCCGGCGGCCAGCGCCAGCTGCTTGATCGCCACGATCTCGAACAGATGGTTCACCTCTTCCGGCAAGGGACCGAAGCGGTCGATCAGTTCGGCGGCAAACGCGTCGATGTCGCCGCGCGTCGTAAGACTCGAAAGCCGGCGATAGAGCGACATGCGCACATTGAGATCGGCGACATAATGTTCCGGGATCAGCACCGAGGCGCCCAGATTGATGGACGGCGACCATTGATCCTCGACCGCCTCGCCATCGCCGCCCTCGCGCAGCGATGAGACCGCCTCCTCCAGCATCTCCTGATAGAGCTCGATGCCCACTTCGCGGACATGACCGGACTGTTCCTCGCCCAGAAGATTGCCGGCGCCACGGATATCCATGTCATGGCTGGCGATCGAAAACCCCGCCCCCAACTGATCGAGCGACTGCAACACTTCCAGCCGCCGCGTCGCGGTTTCGGTGAGTTTCTTGTCGGGCGGAGTGGTGAGATAGGCATAGGCGCGCGCCTTGGAGCGGCCGATGCGGCCCCTGATCTGGTAAAGCTGCGAAAGACCGAACATGTCGGCGCGCTGCACGATCATGGTGTTGGCGGTGGGAATGTCGAGGCCGGATTCCACGATGTTGGTCGAGATCAGTACGTCGATCTTGCGCTCGTAGAAGGCCGTCATCACATCTTCCAGCACATGGGCGCTCATCTGGCCATGCGCCACCGCCGTCTTCACTTCCGGCACGGTGGCTTTCAGGAACGATTCCGCTTCCCGCAGATCGGCGATGCGCGGCGCGACGAAGAAGCTCTGGCCGCCGCGATAATGTTCGCGCAGCAAGGCTTCGCGCACCACCAAAGGATCGAACGGCGTCACGAAGGTACGCACCGCCAGCCGGTCGATGGGCGGCGTGGTGATCAGCGACAGGTCGCGCACGCCCGACAGCGCCAGTTGCAATGTGCGCGGAATAGGCGTCGCGGTGAGCGTCAAGACATGGACATCGGCCTTCAGGCTTTTCAGCCGTTCCTTGTGGGCGACGCCGAAATGCTGCTCCTCATCCACCACCACCAGGCCCAGCCGCTTGAAATTGATGCTTTCGGCCAGGAGCGCATGGGTGCCAACCACCACGTCCACATTGCCTTCCGCCAGCGCCTCCTTGGTTTCGCGCGCGTCCTTGGCGTCCACGAAACGTGAAAGCTGGCGCACCTTGACGGGAAAGCCCATGAACCGTTCGGCGAAGGCGCGGTAATGCTGGCGCGCCAGCAGCGTGGTCGGCACCACCACCGCCACCTGCTCGCCCGCCATGGCGGCGACGAAGGCGGCGCGCAATGCCACTTCAGTCTTGCCGAAACCCACATCGCCGCACACCAGCCGGTCCATCGGCCGGCCGCGCCCCAGATCGGCAATGGCGTCGGCGATGGCTTTCTCCTGGTCCTCGGTCTCCTGATAGGGAAAGCGGGCGCAGAATTCGTCGTAAAGGCCATGCGGCGGCTCGACCGGCGGGAGCGATTTCAATTCGCGGGCGGCGGCGATGCGGATCAGTTCGGCGGCGATGGCGCGCACCCGCTCCTTCATGCGCGCCTTGCGCTGCTGCCAGCCCGCACCGCCCAGGCGGTCGAGCTGCGCGCCCCTCATCCGAGCCGTAGCGGGTCAGAAGCTCGATATTCTCCACCGGCAGGAACAGCTTGCCGCCGTCATACTGGATTTCCAGGCAGTCATGCGGCGCGCCCAGGGCTTCGATCGCTTTCAGCCCCAGATAGCGGCCCACGCCATGTTCGATGTGCGTGACCAGATCGCCGGGCGCAAGCGCAGACGCTTCGGAGAGGAAATTCTGGGCGCGGCGCTGGCGCGTTTGCGCCCGCACCATGCGGTCGCCCAGCATGTCCTGCTCGCTCATCACGCGCGAAATCGGGCGCCTCGAAACCTCGTTCGATGCCCAGGCAGGCCAGGCCCACCGCGCGCGCATGTCCAGTTTCAGCGCTTCCGGCCAATCCTCGATGCGGCGGATGGCGCCAATGCCGTGGTCGGACAGAACGCCGCCCATGCGTTCGGCCGAGCCGTCGGTCCAGCTTGCCACCACCACGCGCTTGCCGGCCGCCTGCAACGCCTGAAGATGATCGGCCGCCGCCTGAAAGACATTGAGATTGCCGCCGGTGCGTTCCGGCGCGAAATCGCGGCCCTGGCGGCCGCCGGCATCGACGCTGGCCTTGCCTTCCGGCGCCTGGAACGGCGTGAGATCGCGCACCAGATGATGGGCCAGCGCGGCTTTCCATTCCCCGTCGTTCAGATAAAGCGTTTCCGGCTTCAGCGGCTTGTAGGGCGCAGCCTTGAGGCTTTGTGCTCGCGGCTCCTGGTGGCGGAACTGCTCGCGGGTGTCGTAAGCAATCCGAGACCACCTCCAGCCGCGCCGCCTTGGCCTCCTCGACCTGATGGCCCAGCATCACCAGCGAGCGCGGCAGATAATCGAACAGCGTGTCCAGGCCGTCATAGAAAAGCGGCAGCCAATGCTCCATGCCCTGCGCCTTGCGGCCGGCGCTGACGCTTTCGTAAAGCGGATCGTCGCCGGACGGACCGAAGGCCGCGACATAGCCGGCGCGGAAACGGCTGATGGCGGCTTGACTCAAGGGGCGCTTCGCTGGCGGGCAGAAGCGCGATCCGCTCCACGCTGTCATTCGACAATTGGCTTGGCGGCGTCGAATTTGCGGATCGCGTCCAGCGTCTCGCCGAAGAAATCCAGTCGCAGCGGCTCTTCCGCTCCCGGGCGGCCAGAGATCGACGATGCCGCCACGCAGCGCGAAATCGCCGGGATCGCGCACCGTGCCCGCCCGGGCATAGCCATTGCCGGCCAGGAACGCGACCAGCGCGTCGCGGTCGACCTCTTCGCCGGCACCGGCGCGACGAAA
The DNA here is from genome assembly GCA_963766265.1 of uncultured Alphaproteobacteria bacterium. Classification (GTDB taxonomy): domain Bacteria; phylum Pseudomonadota; class Alphaproteobacteria; order Micropepsales; family Micropepsaceae; genus Rhizomicrobium. Next base: position 20,736 of record CAVXYX010000003.1, on the reverse strand, counting down.
CTTGCTTCGGCGATGGCCGCGCGCGGCGGCACGCGCTGCAGGACCGCCGCCACGCTGGTCACGATCAGTGCCGGGCCTTCGATGCCTTTGGCCAGCGCCGCCAAGGTGGCCAGCCGCGCGCTTTCGATATCTGGCTTGGGCGAGACACGGTCGTAAGGCAGGCAGTCCCAGGCCGGAAAAGGCAGCAGCCGCAGATCGGGCGCGAAAGAAGGCCACCGCCGCCGCCAACGCCTCGGCCTGCGGCTTCGTCGCTGGCGACGAACAGCACCGGGCCGCCCCGCCGGCGCGCCGCTTCCGCCGCCAGCCAGGCGTCAAAGCCCGACGGGCGCGCCCGAGACCGTGAGCCGCCCGTCGGTCTTGGCGATGTAATCTAGCCGTTCCACTGTATCCCTTGCGGCCGCAGACCGCTTTCAGCCCAGCGAATACCGGATTGTCATATTCGGCCGGCACCGGCTCGGCGCCGCGCAGCCAGGCATAGACCTCCTGGTCGGGCGCGGTCAGCAGCGCCTCGAACTGGTCGAGCCCCGCCTTCGTCCAGGCCCAACAAGGCGGCCTCGGCATAGGCGCCGAAGATCAGATCGACCTCCTTGAAGCCGCGCCGCTGTGCCCGAAACAAAAGCCGTTTGCGGCGGTTCTCCGAAGAGCCACCCTTTTCGCTGTCATCCATGGGGGCGCATATAGCGCCCGCCCGTAGCCTGAACAAGGCACGTCCGCCGGCGGTCTTGCCAGTGCCTGGGCGCGAGCCGGAGCGCCAAGCCCAAACGTGGCAGACGGAGGAGGGAAACAATATCTTTCATCCCATGCGGCCCTCGATTCTGTTCCCGCTTTTCGCCGATATCCGCACCCTGTCCGGGGTGGGGCCCAAGCTGGAAAAACTGATCGCCAAGGTGGCCGGGCCCAGGCTGGTGGACCTGATTTTCGATCTGCCGGTGGGCGTGATCGACCGCTCCTATCGCCCCAAGCTGATCGCCGCCGAGCCGGGCCGCATCGCCACGGTGGAGGTGAGCGTGCTGGATCATCTGCCGCCACGGGTGAAAAGCCAGCCCTACAAAGTGCGCGTGAGCGACGACACGCGCGGTGATGGATCTGGTCTTCTTCCGCGCCGACGCGAAATACCTGAACCAGATTTTGCCGCCTGGGTTCGCGCCGCCTGGTTTCCGGCAGGATCGAAAGCTTCAAGGACCGGCTGCAGATGGCCCATCCCGATTATGTGGTGGCGCCCGAAGATGCCGCGTCCTTGCCGCAGCATGAAGCGGTCTATGGCCTGACCGAGGGCCTGACCGCCAAGTCGATGGCCAAGGCGGTGCGCGGCGCGCTGGAACGCGTGCCGCCGATGCCGGAATGGCAGGACCGCGGCCTTTCTCAAGCCAGCGCGGTTTCGCACCGTTTCAACGAGGCGCTGGCGGCGGCGCATGCGCCCGCGCATGAAGCCGATCTTTCGCCCGACACTTTGCCCCGCCAGCGGCTGGCCTATGACGAATTGCTGGCCAACCAGCTGGCGCTGCTCCTGATCCGGGCGCGGCTGCGGGCGCCGGGCGGGCGCCGCGTATCGCCGGCGATGGGCAGCTGAAGGCGCAAGCGCCATCGCCGCCCTGCCCTTCGCCCTGACCGACGGGCAGATTGCCGGCGCTGGCCGAAATCGAAGCCGACATGGCCAGCGACAAGCGCATGCTGCGGCTGCTGCAGGGCGATGTCGGCTCGGGCAAGACCATCGTGGCGCTGCTGGCGCTGCTGGGCGCGGTGGAAGCAGGGTTCCAGGGCGCGCTGATGGCGCCGACCGAACTGCTGGTGCGCCAGCATCTGGCGTCGCTGGCGCCCTATGCCGAAGCGGCCGGGATCCGGCTGGCGGCGCTGACCGGGCGCGAAAAAGGCCCGCCAGCGCGCCGAGACCCTGGCGCAGGCTGGCGGCGGGCGAGATCGATATCCTGATCGGCACCCATGCCCTCTTCTCCGAGGATGTCGCGTTCCGCGACCTCGGGCCTGGCGGTGGTGGACGAGCAGCACCGCTTCGGCGTGCATCAGCGCATGAAGCTGCAGAGCAAGGGCCGGCCGGCCGACGTGCTGGTGATGACGGCGACGCCCATCCCCCGCACCCTGGCGCTGACGGCCTATGGCGACATGGATGTTTCGCGCATCACCGGCCGTCCGCCGGGCCGCAAGCCGGTGGAGACGCGGGTGATGAGCGCCGCGCGGCTCGACGACCTGATCGCGCATCTGCGCCTGGCGCTGGATCGCGGCCAGCGCGCCTATTGGGTCTGCCCGCTGGTGGAGGAATCCGAGAAGATCGACCTCGCCGCCGCCAAGGAACGCGCCGCGATGCTGAGGAAAGTCGCTGGGCGTGAAGGTCGGGCTGGTGCATGGCCAGATGAAAGCGGCGGAGCGCGACGCCGCCATGGCGGCTTTCAAGGCCGGCGAGACCCAGCTTCTGGTCGCCACCACCGTGATCGAAGTGGGCGTGGATGTGCCCGAAGCCACCATCATGGTGGTGGAACATGCCGAGCGTTTCGGCCTGGCGCAGCTGCACCAATTGCGCGGCCGGGTGGGCCGGGGCACGCGGCAAATCCTCCTGCCTGCTGGTCTATCACGGCACATCTGGGCGAAGACCGCCAAAGCGCGCCTCGCCACCATGCGCGACACCGATGACGGCTTCGTCATCGCCGAACAGGATCTGAAGCTGCGCGGCCCCGGCGAAATGCTGGGCCGGCGCCAGAGCGGCATGGAGGAATTCCGCCTGGCCGATCCGGTGGCGCATGCCGACCTTCTGGCCGTGGCCCATGACGATGCCCGGCTGATCCTGGCGCGCGATCCCGATCTCAAGAGCCGCGCGGCGAAGATCTTCGGGTGCTGCTCTATCTGTTTGGCCGCGACGAAGCGGTGCGCTATCTCAGGACCGGATGAGCGAACAATTCTCGACCGAGGCGGTGGTGATCGGCGCGGGCGTGGTGGGCCTGGCGGTGGCGCGCGCGCTGGCGCAGGCGGGCCGCGACGTCGTCGATCCTGGAAAAGAACGCCCATATCGGCGATGGAAACCAGCGCCCGCAACAGCGAAGTGATCCATGCCGGCATCTATTATCCGCAAGGCTCGCTGAAGGCCGCGCTCTGCGTCGAAGGGCGCGAATCGCCTCTATGATTTCTGCGAAAGCCATGGCGTCGGGCACAAGCGCCTGGGCAAGCTGATCGTCGCCACCCATGCCGGGCAGGACGAGCAGCTCGGCGGCATCTTCTGCGCCAGCGCGCCGACAATGGCGTCAACGATCTGCAGGCCGCTCGAGCAGGCGCGAGATCGCGGCGCTGGAGCCGGAACTTGTCCGCCACCGAGGGCCTGTTCTCGCCCTCCACCGGCATCATCGACAGCCATCATATATGCTGGCGCTGCTGGGCGATGCCGAAGCGGCGGCGCCAGTCTGGTGCGCGATGCCGAAGTGACGGCCATCGCCCGCGCACGGCAGCGGCTACCGCCTGACCGTCGCAATGCGGGCGAGACGTTGACGCTGGAGACGCCGCTTCTCGTCAACAGCGCCGGGCTTTGGGCGCCGCGCATCGCGGGCCTGATCGAAGGCCTGGACCGGCGCTTCGTGCCGCCGACTTTTCTGGCCAAAGGCAATTACGCCACCCTGATGGTCAAAAGCCCGTTCCGCCATCTGGTCTATCCCGTGCCGGAGCCGGGCGGGCTGGGCGTGCATCTGACCCTGGACATGGGCGGCGCGGCGCGCTTCGGCCCGAATGTCGAATGGCTCGCATCGATGATCCCGCCGCGATCGACTATGCCGTGTCGCCCGCCTTGCCGGCCGAATTCGCGCCCGCGCATCGCCGCCTATTGGCCGGAGGTGACGCGCAGCAGATGCTGGCGCCCGGCTATTCCGGCGTGCGTCCGAAAACCGGCGGCCCGAAAAATCCCAACGCCGATTTCCGCATCGAGGGACCCGAAACGCATGGCCTTGCCGGCCTGGTCAATCTGTTCGGGATCGAAAGCCCCGGCCTCACCGCTTCGCTGGCGATCGCCGAACGAAGTCAAAGGGATGCTGCGCGATGCTTGAGAAGCTGGGACTGGGCACCGTGCAGTTCGGCCAGGCCTATGGCGTCTCCAACGCACGCGGCCAGGTGCCGGCGCGGAAGATGCCGCGCCATCCTGAGCCGCGCGGCCGAAGGCCGGCATCCGGCTTGCTGGACACCGCCGCCAATTATGGCGAGGCGGAAACGGTGCTGGCGAAGCTTGATACTTGCGCCCTTCCGCGTCGTCACCAAGACCATCGGTCTGAGCATGGTCTGGACAGCGGTGATCGCGCGCGCCCGGCAATCGGCGGCCGACGCTGAAGGCCGATACGTTGCTGGTGCATGCGGCGTCGCGATCTGCAGGCGCCGGACGGCGAGGCGCTTTGGGCGGCCCTGCGCGGCTTGAGCGACGACGGCATGTTCCGGAAAATCGGCATCTCGGTCTATGTCGCCGACGATCCGGCACGGCTGGCGGAGCGTTTCCGGCCCGATGTGATGCAGCTTCCCTTCAGCCTGCTGGACCAGCGGCTGCTGGCGGACGGCACGCTGGCGCGGCTGGAGGAGCTGGGCGTGGAAATGCATGCCCGCTCGCTGTTCCTGCAGGGCCTGCTGTTTCTGGATAATCTGCCGGAGAAACTGCGCCATGCCGCGCCGCATCTGGCGAAGCTGCGCAAGACGCAACTGCGGGACGCGGGCATCAACGCCGCTGGCGGCGGCACTGGGCTTTGTCCTGTCGCGGCCGCGAGATCGCTTTCGGTCTGGTCGGCGTGACATCCGCGCGACGAACTGGACGAGATCATCGCGGCGGCGGAGCAGCCCCTGCCCGATCTGGACTGGGCAATCCTTCGCGCTGGAGGACGAGTTGGTGCTTACGCCGTCGCTCTGGTGAGCGCGCCCACCACGCGGCGGACATCGGCTTGCGTCATCGCGGGGAACATGGGCAACGTCAGGATCTGCGCGGCTGCCGCTTCGGCCGCCGGGCACATGCCCGGCTTGTAGCCCAGCTTGGCATAATGGGAATGCAGATAGACCGGCGCGTAATGGACATTGGCGCCGATGCCGTCGGCGCGCAGCCGGGCGAAGACCCGGTCGCGGTCGATCCCGTCCATCAATCGCACGACATAAAGATGATAGGCATTGGTGCGGTCGGCATGGGTCTTCAGCGGCACGCACTTCGGCCATGTCCGGCGAGCGCCTCGTCATAGAGCATGCGCGATTCTCTGCCGCGCCGCCACCCAGCCGAAAGCCGCTTGCAGCTGCGCCAGTCCCAGCGCGCATTGCACGTCCGGCAGGCGGTAATTGAAGCCCAGCTCGGCCATGTCATAGGCATGCGCGCCCGCCGCCTCGCGCGAGCGATGGTCGCTGTCGATGCCGTGATTGCGGAAGCGGCGCATATGCGCGGCCATGCGCGGATCGTCCGTCACCGCCATGCCGCCTTCGCAGGTGGTGAGATGCTTGACCGGATGAAAGGAGAAACAGGAAATGTCGGCGAGCGTGCCGGCGGCGCGGCCCTTGTAGGTCGCGCCCGGCGCATGGCAGGCGTCGGCGATGATTCGGATGCCGCGCGGCTTGGCCAGCGCCCAAAGCGCGTCATAATCGGCGGGCTGGCCGGCATAATCCACCGCCACGATGGCGCGGGTGCGCTGGCGTGATGCTGCGCGGCCACCGACGCGGGATCGATCAGAAGCGTGTCCGGCTCGACATCGGCGAATACCGGCTTGGCGCCTTCATAAAGCGCCGCATTGGCGGAAGCGGCGAAGGTGATGGCCGGCGACGATCACTTCGTCACCGGGCCCGACGCCCAATGGCGCGCATGGCGCAATGAAGCGCCGCGGTGCCGGAATTGACCGCAACGCCTTCGCGCGCGCCGATATGGGCGGCGAAGGCCTGTTCGAATTCGGCAACACGGGGACCGGTGGTCAGCCAGCCGGACACCAGCGCCTCGACCACCGCCTTCACGTCGGCGTCGCCGATCTCCTGCCGGCCATAAGGCAGGAAAGACAGGCGCCGGCTGTCGCCGATTCGCGGTCAGGCATAGGCCAGCTGCAGCAGGGTCTGCAGCCCTCGCGCGTCCAGCTTTTCCGGATTGGTGTCGCTGGAATAGCTGAAGCCTTCCGGCACCGGCCTGCCGCCGCGATGCAGATAGGCGTCGCGCGCGCCGTTGGCGAAGCCCTGCAGGATCACGTAGCGGTCCTCCAGTTCGACGGTCGCATGGGCGTCGTCGGCGGGGATCATGGTCTCGTGCAGCTTCTCGCCGGGACGGATGCCGATGACATGCTGCTTGAGATTGGGGCTGACCAGAGTGGCCAAGTTGGGGAATGGTGGTCGAGGGAATCTTGGGAACGATAGATCTCGCCGCCCCGCATCATCTCCATGCTGGAGAGCACGAAATTGACGCCCTGGGTGAGCGTGATCCAGAAGCGGGTCATGCGCGGGTCGGTGATGGGCAGGCTCTCGTGCGCCCTCCGCCGCCAGCTTCTTGAAGAACGGCACCACCGAGCCGCGCGAGCCGAAGACATTGCCATAGCGCACCACCGAGAAGCGCGTGCCATCGGCGCCGGCCAGATTGTTGGCGGCGACGAAAATCTTGTCGGAGGCGAGCTTGGAGGCGCCGTAGAGATTGACCGGATTGGCGGCCTTGTCGGTGGACAGCGCCACCACGCGCTTGACGCCGCGGCGCAGCGCACGCGCTCACCACATTCTCCGCGCCGAACACGTTGGTGCGGATGCATTCGAACGGATTGTATTCGGCGGTCGGCACCTGCTTCATCGCCGCGGCATGGATCACATAGTCCACATCGCGCAGCGCCAGTTCCAGCCGGTCCCGGTCGCGCACGTCGCCGATGAAATAGCGGATGAAGGGGTATTTCTCGTGTCGGAAAATCCTGCGCCATCTCGAACTGCTTGAGTTCGTCGCGGCTGAAGATGATCAGGCGCTTGCGGCTTGTACTGGGCGATCACCGTCTTGAGGAAATGCTTGCCGAACGAGCCGGTGCCGCCGGTCACCAGGACCGACTTGTCATTGAGATCGAGCCAGGGCTGGGAGAAATCCCGGAGCGCCAGCATTGCCGGCGAGACGCTGGGTTCCTCCGGAGAACGCCGGATGGCGGTGGCGCGAGAATTCATGAATGGCCCCTCTTGGTGAACCAATTCTCACCAAAATACGTTACCGGTCCCCTAAACCGTTCAGGCTCCCACTTGTTAACGAGAGGTAAATTCAACCGGTCCGACGCTGGATGCGTGCTAGCGCCCACAGCCAAACCGCCGCCGCTTCCACCCAAGCCGCGACAAGGGCGAGGACGGGCGCATTAAGCTGCGGCAGCACCAGGCTTTGCGCCGGGCCGGCAATTTGCGGCAGGACGACATACAGGACCGCCAACGCCGCCACGGCGGCGAAATCTCCCCGCTCGCGCGACCAGGTGCGGAAAAATACGAAAAGCGCGATGTCGCGGGTGAAAAAGCCCAGCGCCGCCAGCAGCGGCAGGACCAGCGCCGGACCGGTGATGCCGGCGATGGGATGCACATCGCGCCAAAACACCAACGCCAGCGCCAGGGTGCACAGGACAGTGGCGGCGAACGACAGCATCCAGCAATCGAGCGCCAGGAACGCCGGGCCGATCCGTCCCGATCGCATTTGCCCCATCAGCCAGCGGATATGCACGGGATCCTTGGGCTCGAGAAAGGCCATGCCATAGGCCGAGGAAGCCAGCGCCAGGTCCGCGATGCCAAGACGAATGGCACCCGCGTGAAGCGCAAGATCGCCACCCGCGATGCCACGGGCGAACCAGGACTCGAAGCCTGCTTCGTAGAGTGCCAAATATCCCAGGAAAGCGAGCCAGACGAAGGGGCCGTTGGTCTTGCAAAGCTCCAGCCGCATCGCCCGCGCCGCTCCCACCAAAGCCCAGGCGGCAAAGATCGCCAGGGAGAAAAATTGGAATCGCCGCGGATCGAGCGCCATGCCCCACCAGGAGAAGGGCGCGATCTGCATCTGCGGCCGTGCGGATAAAAGGCCCAAGACACCGTAAGACGCGAAAGCCGCGACAATCCCCATGACCTGGCAGAGAAACGCGTCCAGGCGCCAGTAATTATGGCGCCGGCGGATGAGATTGAGGCTGGTCAGCAGGCTCACGCTTTGCGCCAGCACGCCCTGAAGAAGCAAGACCGCAAACGCAGCGGCGGCGGCAGCCGGACCTTCGCTCCGCCAAACCGGATTAAGGATGAAAGGAAGACAGAGTATGCCGCCGAACCAGAGGAAGCTGGTGGCGCCAAACAACTTGCCCCACATCATGGCGAAAGGCGAAATCGCGCCAAGCTTCTGGAAGTCCCAAGTCCGCTCGCGGATTTCGGCGATCACGCTTAAGGCGGCGTTGCGCGTCCCCCATAAGACCACCAGAAAATAATAAAGCCCGGTTGCGGCTTGGGCCGAACCAGGAAGCCCGGGCGGAGCGGCTGAAAATATCGCAAGGACCGAAAGGACAAACCCCGCCATCAGCAGGAGGCGAGCGGGCGTAAGCTCCAGCCAAAGATTGCGCTGAAATTCCGGGTTCAATGTTTCGTCTCCCGGTTGAGGCGAGCAAAATAGAGTTCTTCCAGGGCGTGACGATCCTCGCCGAAATCGCTCACCGCGAAGCCCGCGCCGATCAACCCCTGAAGCAGGGCGGCGCGCCGCTCCATCCCGCCCTGGCAGATGACCCGCGCGTGCGCCGGATCGGCCTGGAGAATTTCAACCCCGTCCTGATGCATGAGGAACGCCTTGAGCCGCTGATCGGGCGCGGCCAGGACGATGTGCAGCTGCGCACCCTTGAAGGTCGAGCCGCCCGCAACTCGGCCGTGATCGATGATCACCATCTGGTCGGAATAATCTTCGAGTTCAGCGAGGATGTGGGACGACACGATCAATGTCATGCCCCTATCACGCAGGGACACAAGCAGGCGTGAAAGGTCCCTTCGCGCCTGGGGATCGAGTTCCGCGGCAGGTTCGTCCAGGAGCAGCAGCTCCGGCCCATGCACCAGCGCCTGGGCGATGGCGAGGCGCTGGCGCAGGCCTCGCGACAGGGCCCCGGCCGGCTGGCCCAGGCGATCGGAAAGCCCCACGCTTTGGGCCGCGGCCGTGACCGCGTCCACCGCCTGTTCCGGCGGCAGGCCATGCGCTTTGGCGGCGAAGGTGAGACAGCGACGCACCGAGAGCCCGTCATAGAGACCGAAAAAATCGGGCAGATAACCCAGCTTCTGGTGCACGGCGCGCGGCTCTTTGCACGTATCAAGGCCGTCGATGGTGACGGAGCCGGAATAAGGCGGCTCCAGCGCGGCCATCAGCCGAAGCAGCGTGGTCTTGCCGGCGCCGTTGGGGCCCACCAGAGCCGTGATGGCCTTGGGCGCCACATCCAGGCTGACGCCGTCGAGCGCGCGGGCCGTCGGGTATTCAAACACCAGGTCGCGGATTTTAATCATGCGACTTACCTGAACCGATTTTTTGCGCCGGGCCAAGAGTTGGAGCCCTTGAACACAAACGCCTTTCGGGCCAGAACGGTCGCGCATTTCGGAGCTTGGCATGCGCATCGCGATGATCGGGACGGGCTATGTGGGGCTGGTTTCAGGTGCCTGCCTGTCGGAATTCGGCCATCACGTCATTTGCGCCGACAAGGACGCCGCCAAGGTGGCGAGCCTGAAGCGGGGCGCTATCCCCATCTTCGAGCCGGGTTTGGAGGACGTGGTGGCGGCCAACACCAAGGCCGGCCGGCTCACCTTCGAGACCGATGTCGCGCATGCGGTAAAGGATGCCGACGCCGTGTTCATTGCCGTGGGCACGCCCAGCCGGCATGGCGACGGCCATGCCGATCTTTCCTATGTCTTCGCGGCGGCGGAAGAGATCGCCGAGGCCCTGACAAAATATGCGGTGGTGGTGACCAAATCCACCGTGCCGGTGGGCACCAGCCGCAAAGTGGAAGAGATTATCCGCAAGGCACGGCCCAAGGCGGAATTCGACATGGCCTCGAATCCGGAATTCCTGCGCGAAGGCTCCGCGATCGAGGATTTCCGCCGCCCGGACCGGGTGGTGGTGGGCTGCGATACCGAACGCGCCCGCGAGGTCATGCGGGAAGTCTATCGTCCGCTCTACATCAATGAGACACCCATTCTGTTCACCAGCCGCGAAACCAGCGAGTTGATCAAATACGCGGCCAATGCCTTCCTGGCCACCAAGATTACATTCATCAACGAGATGGCCGATCTGTGCGAGAAGGTGGGCGGCGATGTGCAGGATGTGGCTCGTGGCATGGGCTTGGACGGGCGCATCGGCGGCAAATTCCTTCACGCCGGCCCCGGGTTTGGCGGCTCCTGTTTCCCCAAGGATACTTTGGCCCTGGTGCGGACCGCGCGGGAAATGGGTGCGCCCAGCCACATCGTCGAGGCCGTGATGGCCGTCAACGACACGCGCAAACAAGCGATGGCGCGCAAGATCGAGGCCGCTTTTGGCGGCATGAAAGGCAAGACTGTCGCGGTCCTGGGCCTCACCTTCAAGCCCAACACCGACGACATGCGTGATGCACCCAGCCTGGTGATCTTGCCCTACCTCCAGCAGGCCGGCGCGACGATCCGGGCCTATGATCCCGAAGGCCGCAAAGAGGCCGCAAAACATCTGACCGTGGATTTCTGCGACACTGCCTATGACGCGCTTGAAGGCGCTGACGGCGTGGTGATTTTCACGGAGTGGAACGAATTCCGCGCGCTCGATTTCGGCAAGGTGAAAACCGCGCTCAAGACGCCGCTGTTGGTGGATTTGCGCAACATCTACCGGCCATCGCAAATGGCTCAGGCCGGTTTTCGCTATGTCAGCGTAGGCCGCGACGTCGTCGGCCCGTGATTTTGGTGACTTCAATCGCGGCGAATTGTGGCGCGATTTCATCTATATCGACGATATTGCCGTTAGCATATTGCGCGCGCTGGACCAGCCCGCCGGCGGCGCCCCGCCCCACAAGGTCCCCGATCAGCGTAGGCTTGCTCCAATTCGTGGGTTGGCAAAAGACCTCTACCGCGTCTGACCGGCGGGTCAGATATAGCGGGCATCGCGCAAATAGCGCAGAATTCGTTTCGCTTGGACCTCCGCGGCCGCTTCCACCGTCTTCAAGATGATTTCGGCCTGTTCGGGTTTTTCGTAGGGCGAGTCGATGCCGGTGAAATTCTTGATCGCGCCGGTACGGGCCTTCTCATAAAGTCCCTTGGGATCGCGAGTCATGCAGACCTCCAGGGGCGTATCCACGAATACTTCGATGAATTCACTTTGGCCCACCAACTCACGTGCCATGCGGCGCTCGGAGCGGAACGGCGAGATGAAGGACACCAGCACAATCAATCCTGCGTCCAGGAATAGTTTGGCGGTCTCACCCACCCGCCGGATATTCTCCACCCGGTCCGCATCGGTGAAACCCAAGTCGCGGTTGAGGCCATGGCGGACATTGTCGCCGTCCAGCAGATAGGTATGGCGTCCCTCCGCAGTAAGGGCCTTTTCCACCAGATTGGCGATGGTGGATTTGCCCGATCCCGACAGGCCGGTAAACCATAGGATGGCCGGCTTCTGGCCCTTCATGGCGGCGCGCGCGTCCTTGTTCACATCCAGCGCCTGCCAATGGACATTGGTGGCGCGCCTGAGACCGAAATCGATCATGCCCGCGCCCACCGTGGCGTTGGTGAAGCGGTCGATCAGGATGAAGCCGCCCATATCGCGATTGTCGCGATAGGAGTCGAACGCCAGAGGCTGGGACAGGGAAAAATTACAATAACCGACTTCATTGAGGGCGAGCGTCTTGCTCGCCAGATGGTCTAGCGTGTTGACGTCGACCTTGTGCTTTAGAGCTGAAACGGTCACCAGGACTGTGCTGGTGGCGAGCTTGAGGAGATATTGGCGCCCAGGCAGGAGTTCCTCTTCCCCCATCCAGAGAAGATGCGCCGCGAACTGGTCCGAGACCTCCGGTCGCGCATGCGGATCGCAAAGAACATCGCCACGCGAAATGTCCACCTCATCCGACAAGGTGAGCGTGACGGCGTCGCCAGCGACCGCTTCGCCGCGATCGCCGTCCATGGTGACGATTCGCGCAACGGTGGAAAGCCGGCCCGATTTGGCCAACGCAACCCGATCGCCGGGCCTCACCCGCCCGCCCGCCAGCGTGCCGGCAAAGCCGCGAAAATCCTGATTCGGACGGTTGACCCATTGCACCGGCAGGCGGAACGGCGTTCCGGCAAGCGCGCTGTCGATGTCCACGCTCTCGAGATGTTCGAGCAGCGAAGGGCCGCGATACCAGGGCATCCGATCACTGATCGCGATGACATTGTCGCCGTGACGGGCGGACAGCGGAATCGCGACCTGGCTGGCGACCCCAAGCTTCTCCGCGAAGGCCGAGAAATCGGCAACGATCTTGTCGAACGTGGCTTGCGCGTAATCCACCAGGTCGATCTTGTTCACCGCCAATACGATATGGCGGATGCCCAGCAGGCTCGCGATATAGGCATGGCGCCGCGTCTGGGTGAGCACGCCTTTTCGCGCGTCGATCAGGATGACGGCGAGATCGGAATTCGAGGCGCCCGTCGCCATGTTGCGGGTATATTGTTCATGGCCCGGCGTGTCGGCGACGATGAATTTGCGCTTGTCGGTGGCAAAAAAACGATAGGCGACGTCGATGGTGATTCCCTGCTCGCGCTCCGCCTCCAGTCCGTCCACCAACAGCGCGAAGTCGATATCCTCGCCTGCCGTGCCGAATTTCCGGGAATCGCTTTCCAACGCCCGGAGCGTGTCGTCGAACAGAAGCTTGGTGTCGTAAAGCAGCCGACCGATCAGGGTGGATTTGCCGTCATCCACGCTGCCGCAGGTGAGAAAGCGCAGTAGGGTCTTTTTCTCCTGCGCGGCGAGGAATTGAGAAAGTTCGGGGCGGCGCCGTCAAAAATAGCCCTCCTTTTTCTTCTTTTCCATCGACGCCTTCTCGTCGCCGTCGATCAGCCGCCCCTGCCGTTCGCTGGTGCGCGCCGTGAACATCTCGCTGACAATCGCTTCCAGGGTGTCGGCATCGCTCTCGATCGCGCCGGTTAGCGGATAACAACCCAGGGTCCGGAAGCGGACCAGACGCTCTTCCACTTTCTCGCCGGGGAGGAGACGCATGCGCTCGTCATCGCGCATGATCAAGGTGCCCCCGCGCGCCACCACCGGCCGCCTGGCCGCGAAATAGAGCGGCACGATGGGAATGTTCTCGGCCAGGATATATTGCCAGATGTCGAGTTCGGTCCAGTTGGAGAGAGGGAATACGCGGATCGACTCGCCCTTGTTGATGTGGGTGTTGTAGACCCGCCAAAGCTCCGGCCGCTGATTTTTGGGATCCCAGCCATGGTGGCGGTCGCGAAATGAGAAGATGCGCTCCTTGGCGCGGCTTTTCTCTTCGTCGCGCCGCGCGCCGCCGAAAGCGGCATCGAAGCCATGCTTGTCCAACGCCTGCTTCAGGCTTTCGGTCTTCATCACCTGGGTGTGAAGCGCCGAACCGGAATCGAAGGGATTGATGCCGCGCTTCACGCCCTCTTCATTCACATGGACGATCAGCTCGAGCCCCAGGCGCCTGGCGGTGGCGTCGCGGAATTGGATCATCTCCCGGAATTTCCAGGTCGTGTCCACATGCATCAAGGGAAAAGGCGGCTTGGCGGGATAGAACGCCTTCATCGCCAGATGCAGCATCACCGATGAATCCTTGCCGATGGAGTAGAGCATCACGGGGCGGGCGAATTCCCCCGCCACTTCGCGCATGATGTGGATGCTCTCCGCCTCCAAACGGCGCAGATGCGAGATCGAGCTCTTGCCGGCGGCCAGATCTTTGAGACGAGCGTCCATGGCCATGAAATAGGAGCAAAAGCTTAACAAAATCAAGGCGCGGGGATTGTCCCGCTATCTGAGTGTCTTTTCGGACAAGGCCGGCGTCACCGCCTGGGTTTCGACCGCGAACCGGACCCGACCAATCGCCCGACCGTCAGCGGTCGCGATATTGACACGCCACTGACCCGGCATCGGCGCGTGTTTCAGGGAGTAGGCGCGATACCCGTCGGCGCGTCCGCCATGAATAGTGAAACGAACTGTCTGCTGCGGCAGCCAATCGCCGTTCTTGGGATTGCGCCATTCCCAGCGATGAACAATCTGTGTGGAGAGCCGGTAGGGCGCGAACACGGCGCTGTAAAGATAGAGCTTGCCGCCGGGTTGGATGTGCTCCACCGGAAACGTCCCGAACAAAGCACGCCAGCGCGGCGGCTCGTCCTCGCTCGTCGCCTGATAATCGCCTCCCAGACGCTTGACGTCGTGATAGATCCCGGCATCGGACAAGACCAAAGGTAGGGGCGGGAAAATCTTGGCGAAGTAGAAAATATTGATCAGGGCCGTGATGGCCCCCATGCCGATCGGCGATCCGCTTGCGCGCCAGCCGGTAGCGGTCGTGCCCTAATATCGCAAGCAATCGCACAAAAAGGAAAAATACGAACACCGCCAATGGCGCCGGACATCAGAAACGGAACGGTGCCGATGCGCGCGATCACCACCGGCACCAGCAGGATGGCGTAGGAATAAAGCGCAAAGAAATATAGCAACGCCGAGAACACCAGCCGCGCATGGTAGCGGCGCATATATTCATTGCCGATGAAGATGCCGGCCATGAAGAGCAGGAACGGCCAGGAGGCGCGTGACCGAGGCGCTACGGATGTAGAACACGCAAAAACCGGATAAGAGGCAACCCAGCGCGAATTGCGCCACCGCGATCAGGATGGTGCGGGTACGGTCGGACGGCTTGCGGTCGTCGGACCGCGATTCCAGGACATGGAGCACGGCGATCGAGCCGCCGGCCACCAGCAGATAAATGACGAAAACCAGCTGGGTGAGCGGCCGGTCGATCCGGCCGAAGGTATAGCTGTCAAAAGCAAAGCCGCCCGCGAGCGAAAGCGCCGACAGATGCCGCTCATGCGCCCGCGCCCAGCTTACCGTCTGCTCGAAATGTTCTTTTGCCCGCATAGTTCGTGAGATCGCCCCAGCCGGAACAGAGACTAGCAGCTTGGTATTGGCGGGATTAAGGCAGGTTAATCACGCGTTAAAGCGTCGCTCCCACTCCAAGGCAGACCGGATAATGCCTTGGAGATCATTATGGACAGGCGTCCAGCCCAGCGCTTTTTTGATGCGGCTGGGGTCGGAGATTAGGACGCCTGGATCCCCCGGTCGGCGCGGAGCCTCTTTCACCTGCAGCGCCCTTCCCAACACCCGCTCGATTCCCGCCACCACCTGGCGAACGGAAAAGCCACTGCCATAGCCACAATTGTAAACCGCAGGCGAGCTTCCCGCCCTTAGCGCATCCAGCGCCAACACATGCGCCGTGGCCAAATCAGTGACATGGATATAGTCGCGCACACCGGTACCATCCGGCGTGGGATAATCAGTGCCATAAATATTGAGGTACGGCTCGCGACCAAGGGCCACCTGCGCCGCGCGCTTGATGAGATGCGTGGCGTTAGGGGTGGATTGACCGGTGCGGCCCTTTGGGTCCGCGCCCGCCACGTTGAAATAGCGCAAAATTATCGGACGAAAATCATGTGCGTGAGCGACGTCCTCCAAAATCCACTCGGTCATGAATTTGGAACGCGCATAAGGACTGATGGGTATTTTTAGCGCATCTTCCGCAAGTGGCTGCGCCGCTTTTTCGGAATAGACGGCAGCTGTGGAGGAAAAGATGAATAGTTGTACGCCGCTTTCGACCAACGCGGCGATCAGGGCGCGCGACTTAATGACGTTGTTTTCATAGTAGCCTAGGGGATCCGCAACCGAGTCCGGCACGACGATGGACCCCGCGAAGTGAATGACGGCGTCTACCTGGTGCTCGGAAACGAGGCCGTTTCACCAGGGCCGAATTGGCGATATCGCCTTGGACGAAGCGGGCCCCTTCGCCCACCTGAGCGCGCACGCCGGTGGAAAGATTATCCAGGACCACCACCTCGTCGCCGCGGTCGAGCAACGCGTAGACGGTATGGCTGCCGATATAACCGGCACCCCCGGTGACCAAAATCGTCATTATGTGATCCCCCTGCTCCGGCCGAGCACGAAGCTTGATTGCGGAAAGCTGAGTATCCTTAACGCGGCAAGTCCCGATAGGGTTCTAGTCAACAAGCGACGCTTTAGTCGCGCGCTTCTATGCAGTCCAGCCCCTTAGCCGAGAGAGCGGCACAAAAGGATTTTGGCCCTTCCCTGTCGGGCGCCACCCTCAGCCGGTAGTAGCGGCCTGCACCTGGCAAGTCGACCGCCATGATATGGTACGAATAGCCATCCAGGACGCTCCCTGCCTGCCTTAGGGCACGGCTCCAGCCCTGAATGGCTTCGGCCTCAGTACGCCAGGCCCCCAGCTGGACTTGGGGCCCCAAGAGGCTCCTGGCTTCGTCCAGCGCCGGCTTAAGGGGAGGAGTTACCCTCTCATACGCCGCGGGGACCGGCTTGAGCGGGCGGACTGGGGCCCGAAGATGAACGGGCTGCTGCGATGGCACCGATTCGGCCCGGGACAATTTCACGGTCGGAGGGTGAAGGTGGATAGGCTCTTCAAGCGAAGCTACCTTCTGATTCGCTAGGACGAAATCAGGGGCTACCGCGAGGGCCTTCGCGTAGAACGCCTTGGCTTGGTCAACCCTGCCCTCTGCCTCCGCTATCTGACCCAGACCATAATAGGGATACTGGCCTTGGGGATTGCCGGCAGCGAGCGAGGCTTGATAGTCGCGCCGGGCTTCGGCGAAACGGCGCAATCGGCGGTAGACATTCGCTCGGTTGTTCAATGCGGCAGCAAATTTGGGCAAAAGCGCTAGAGCGGCACTGTAATCCTGCAAAGCATCGTCGAAGCGGTTCATCCCATCCAGCAAAAGACCCCGAGTAAACAGGGCGCGGGCTTGCTCGTCCCGGTCTAATTGACGGCTTTCGATGGCCTCGGTGTAGTCAGCCAAGGCGTCATCCCGTTGGCCCGACATTTCAAGCGCACGGCCGGCTTCAACCAATTGAACGCTATGCTCGCGGGACGTCGGATCCGAAGCGGTAGACCGCGCTGCGTCGGCCACTTGTGCGGCTGCCGCCCCCCCCAGGGCGAGCGAAGCCACCAATCCCAAGACCGGAATGAAGCTTGATTTTCTCATCCCACCGCCAGCGCCGAAGCGCTTAATTCCCCGCAAGCCCCGGAAAACTGGACATTAATAGCTGCCCCATGCGATGAAACAGGCCCCTTCGGAAACCATCAACATGTCCGTCACAAAGCCCGTCCGCAAAGCCGTTTTTCCTGTCGCGGGCATGGGAACCCGCTTCCTTCCCGCCACCAAGGCGGTCCCCAAGGAAATGCTGCCGGTGGTGGACAAGCCCGTCATTCAATATGCGGTTGAGGAAGCACGGGAAGCCGGCATCGAGCAGTTCGTCTTCGTGACCGGCCGCGGCAAGCACGTCATCGAGGACCATTTCGATCATGCCTATGAATTGGAATCGCTTCTGAGGCGCGCGACAAGACGGCGGAACTTAACAGCCTTCTCGAAATCGCTGCCCCAGACCGGCTCGGTGGGCTTCATCCGCCAGCAGCAGCCGCTGGGATTGGGGCATGCGGTCTGGTGCGCGCGCCATTTCGTGGGCGACGAGCCTTTCGCCGTGCTGCTGCCGGACGATTTGATGGTGGGAAGCCGGGCGCCCTATCGCAGATGATCGCGGCCTATGACGAGGTGGGCGGCGGCATCATTGTGGCGGCGGAGGAAAAGTCACGCGAGGAAACCAAGCGCTATGGCGTGGTGGATCCCGGCGCGACGAACGGCAACGTCACCGAAGTGAAGGGCGTGGTGGAAAAGCCCGAACCCGCCAAGCGCGCCTTCCAATCTTTGCGTCATTGGCCGCTATATTCTGCAGCCGGAGATTTTCGCCGAATCTGGACGCCAGGAACGGGCGCCGGCAACGAAATCCAGCTGACCGATTCCATGGCCCGCTGATCGGCAGGATGCCGTTTCACGCCGTCAAGACCGATTGCGCGCGCTTCGATTGCGGCGACAAGGTGGGGTTCCTGCATGCCAACCTTGCGGTCGGCCTGCTGCGTCCGGATATTTCGCCGTCACTCAAGGCCATCCTCAAGAGTATCGGGATGTGAGCGTAGCCAGCAAGACCAACCTGAACCAGTAGAGGGCAAAAACAACGATTGCTGGCTACGCTCACATCCCGATACTCTTGAGGATGGCCTTGAGTGACGGCGCGATATCCGGCCGCGACAGGCCGACCGCGATATTGGCATGCAGGAAGCCCACCTTGTCGCCGCAATCGAAGCGCGCGCAATCGGTCTTGACGGCATGGAAACGGCATCCTGCCGATCATCTGGGCCATGGAGTCGGTCAGCTGGATTTCGTTGCCGGCGCCGCGCTCCTGGCGGTCCAGATTCGGCGAAAATTTCCGGCTGCAGGATATAGCGGCCGATGATGCACAGATTGGAAGGCGCCTTGGCGGGGTCGGGCTTTTCCACCACGCCTTTCACTTCGGTGACGTTGCCGTTCGTGGCGCCGGGATCCACCACGCCATAGCGCTTGATTTCCTCGCGTGCTTTTCTTCCGCCGCCACGATGATGCCGCCGCCCACCTCGTCATAGGCCGCGATCATCTGCGACAGGGCGCCCGGCTTGCCCACCATCAGATCGTCGGGCAGCAGCACCGCGAAAGGCTCGTTGCCCACGAAATGGCGGGCGCACCACACCGCATGGCCCAGGCCCAGCGGCTGCTGCTGGCGGATGAAGCCCACCGAGCCGGTCTGGGGCAGGGTTTCCAGCAGGCTGTTCAGCTCGGCGGTCTTTTCGCGCGCCTCCAGCAGGGATTCCAGTTCATAGGCATGGTCGAAATGGTCGTCGATGACATGCTTGCCGCGGCCGGTGATGAAGACGAACTGCTCGATCCCGGCCTCCCGCGCTTCCTCGACCGCATATTGGATCACCGGCTTGTCCACCACCGGCAGCATTTCCTTGGGGACCGCCTTGGTGGCGGGAAGGAAGCGGGTGCCCATGCCGGCGACAGGAAAAACGGCTTTGCGGACGGGCTTTGTGACGGACATGTTGATGGTTTCCGAAAGGGCCTGTTTCATGGCATGGGGCAGCTATTAATGTCCAGTTTTCCGGGACTTGCGGGGAATTAAGCGCTTCGGCGCTAGCGGTGGGATGAGAAAATCAAGCATCATTCCGGTCCTGATGTTGGTGGCTTCCCTGGCCCTGGGGGGAGCGGCAGCCGCACAAGGGCCCGGCGCGGCGCGATCTACCGCTTCGGATCCGACGTCCCGCGAGCATGGCGTTCAATTGATTGAAGCCGGCCATGCGCTTGAAATGTCGGGCCAACGGGATGGCGCCTTGGCTGACTACACCGAGGCCATCGAAAGCCGTCAATTAGACCGAGACGAGCAAGCCCGCGCCCTGTTCGCTCGGGGTCTTCTGCTGGATGGGATGAACCGCTTTGACGATGCTTTGCAGGATTACAGTGCCGCCCTAGCGCTTTTGCCCAAATTTGCTGCCGCATTGAACAACCGAGCGAATGTCTACCGCCGATTGCGCCGTTTCGCCGAAGCCAGGCGCGACTATCAAGCCTCGCTCGCTGCCGGCAATCCGCAAGGCCAATATCCCTATTATGGTCTGGGTCAGATAGCGGAGGCAGAGGGCAGGGTTGACCAAGCCAAGGCGTTCTACGCGAAGGCCCTCGCGGTCGCCCCTGATTTCGTCCTAGCGAATCAGAAGATAGCTTCGCTTGACGAGCCTATCCACCTTCACCCTCCGACCGTGAAGTTGTCCCGTGCCGAATTGGTGCCATCGCAGCAGCCCGTTCATCTTCGGGCCCCCGTCCGCGCGCTGAAGCCGGTCCCCGCTGCGTATGAGAGAGGAAGTCCTCCCCTTAAACCGGCGCTGGACGAAGCCAGGAGCCTCTTGGGGCCCCAAGTCCAGCTGGGGGCCTGGCGTACTGAGGCCGAAGCCATCCAGGGCTGGAATCGTGCCCTAGGGAAGGCAGGGAGCGTTCTGGATGGTTATTCACCCCATATCATGGCCGTCGACCTGCCAGGTGCAGGCCGCTACTACCGGCTGAGGGTGGCTCCGGACGGAAAAGGGCCAAAATCCCTCTGTGCCGCCCTCTCGGCTAAGGGTCTGGATTGCATGGAAGCGCGCGACTAAAGCGCCAATTGTTGACTAGAACCCTATCGGACTTGCCGCGTTAGGGACACTCAGCTTTCCGCAATCAAGCTACGTGCTCGGCCGGAGCAGGGGGATCACATAATGACGATTTTGGTCACGGGGGGTGCCGGTTATATCGGCAGCCATACCGTTTACGCGTTGCTCGACCGCGGCGACGAGGTGGTGGTACTGGATAATCTTTCCACTGGCGTGCGCGCTCAGGTGGGCGAAGGGGCCCGCTTCGTCCAAGGCGATATCGCCGATTCGGCCCTGGTGAAACGCCTGGTTTCCGAGCACCAGGTAGACGCTGTCATTCACTTCGCGGGGTCCATCGTCGTTCCGGACTTGGTTGCGGATCCCTTAGGCTACTATGAAAACAACGTCATTAAGTCGCGGGCCCTGATTGCCGCGTTGGTCGAAAGCGGCGTACAACTATTCATCTTTTCCTCCACAGCTGCCGTCTATTCCGAAAAAGCGGCGCAGCCACTTTCGGAAGATGCGCTGAAATACCCATCAGTCCTTATGCGCGTTCCAAATTCATGAC
>CAVXYX010000002.1:0-21611 GCA_963766265.1 uncultured Alphaproteobacteria bacterium | reverse complement strand
TCGAGGGTTATCAGGCGCCCACGCCGGTAACGGTGTTGGATATCGCAAACCATCGAGAACGACGCCAAGTCGATCTCGGCGACTCCCTCCGCGAGCTTCCCTCCGTCGGTCAATCCGACTCGCCCAGCAACGGCACACGCACCTTCAATGCGAGCCCAGGCGATTCCATCCTCGATACCGTCGAACTGCGCAACCTGGGCACCGCCAGAACCCTTGTTCTGTTTGACGGCCAGCGCGTGGTGACCTCCAACACCTCCAACGGCTCCGGCGGCGGCGGCGGCGGCAACGCCGCCGCCGGCGGCGGCGCTGGCGGCGTGGACCTTGCCTCCCTGCCCAAATCCATTATCGAGCGTGTTGACATCGTCACCGGCGGCGCCTCGGCGGCCTGGGGCTCCGACGCCGTCGCGGGCGTCGTCAATCTTATTATCAACAAGAAGTTCGAAGGCTTCAAAGCCAATGCTCGAGTTCGGCGATACTGGCCAGAACGATCGCCGCATCTGACAAGATCGAGCTCACCGCGGGCACCGACTTTCTCGGTGGTCGCGGCCATATCGAGATGGCCGGCAACTACACCATGAGCCCGGATACCGTCTTCGTCAGCCAGCGCAGCTGGTGGAGTCCCGGCCAGCTGTTCCCGGCGACGACGGTCGCGAGCACCGTCAGCCCGGTTTGCGGCGTCGGCACGGCCCCGATGTGTGTGTATCATTCTATCAGCGGCAATAATGTCTACACCCAGGGCGGCCTGATCACGGCCAGCGCCGCTGGTTCGGGCGCCAACTCCCGCCGCCGCGAATGCGTTGAGGGGCATCGAGTTCGGCGTCAACGGCACGCAAACCCCGTTCAATTTTGGCACCCCGCTGAACCAAACTTTGTTCAACACGCCCAACTCGTCCAAGGGCAACTGTTACAACTGTTCGGCGACCGAGGCCGGCGGCACCTATCAGTATTTCATGTTAGCGGCCCCCTATCACACCACGAATTTGTTCGGCTATGCGAGCTATCAGGTGACGGATGACATCACGGCGTCGTTCGAAGCCGAATTCGGCGCGACGGAAGCCAAGAACGTGGCCAACCCCAAACGGATTACCCTCACGATCAAGCAAGACAATGCCTATCTCGATCCGGCAATTCTGGCGCAGATGCAGGCTGGCGGCATCCCAACTTTTCGCTGGGAACGAACAATGTCGTCGGCATCCCGCTTGGCGCGGAGGCGCATCCCACCTTTGCGACCATGCAGGAGAGCCTGGGCTATCCGACCGACGAAGTTAATCGTCAGTTGATGCGCGGCGTCTTCAAACTGGAAGGCAAGTTAGGCGACAACTGGTCCTGGAACGTCAATGCGCAGCACAGCCAAGTCCGCGAGCGCATGCACATGCCCAATAACATGCTCGTCCAGAACTATAACAATGCGGTCGATGCGGTGCGCGTGACCGCGACGGGCGCCAACTCCGTGACCCCGGCGGCGGCGGCGGCGCTGGCCGCGGCCGGCGCGCCGGTACCGCAAGTCGGCAGCATCGCCTGCCGTTCCAGCCTGACCTCGACCTCTTGGGGCGTCACACCTCCCGTTGACAGCACCCACGCGGCGACGATCGCGGCCGGCGGATTGGTCCCAACCTGTGTGCCGCTCAACGTCTTCGGCACCAATGTGGCCTCCCTGGCGGCGA
This sequence comes from uncultured Alphaproteobacteria bacterium, assembly GCA_963766265.1. Classification (GTDB taxonomy): domain Bacteria; phylum Pseudomonadota; class Alphaproteobacteria; order Micropepsales; family Micropepsaceae; genus Rhizomicrobium. The sequence goes on along the minus strand of CAVXYX010000002.1, from coordinate 19,947 downwards.
TAAATTACATCTCCCCCGGCCGCCTCAATCCCGCGATCGAGGACCAGCTGACTGCCGTCATGCAACAGACCACGATGTCGGCCTCGGCCCAGGGTGTGTTGCCCTGGGGACTGCCGGCCGGGAAGATCGCGGTGGCGTTCGGCGGCGAATACCGCCTTGAACAGCAGAGAGATATCCGCGACCCGCTGCAGATCGCCTCAGCCGGCGGCTGGCTTGGCGGCAATTTCGGCGAGTTCGCGGGCCAGTACAATGTCAAGGAAGGCTTCCTGGAAGTCAATGCGCCGATCCTGAAGGACAATTTCGTCCAGTCGCTGGATTTCAATGCCGCCGGCCGCTACACCTCCTATTCCACCAGCGGCGACGTGCAGACTTGGAAACTCGGTCTGACCAGCCAGGTCAACGACGATATACGTCTGCGCACCAGCTTGTCGTTCGACATTCGGGCGCCCTACATCTCGGAATTGTTCACCAGCGTGCCGCCGGGGCTCAATCACTCCCCGCTTAACAGTCCCTTCGCTCCCAGCAACGGAGCCCCTGTTAACCTCACCTCAGTCAATCAGGGCAATGCCCTTCTGCAACCTGAAAATGCCACCACGGTCTCCGGCGGCATGGTTCTGACACCGCACTGGATCGAAGGCCTGACCCTGTCGATGGATTGGTATTCGATCTCCATGAGGAACGCGGTCTTCACCGCCGGCGCCGGGCAAATCGTGCAGCAGTGTTTCACCGGCTCAAAAGCAGCTTGCAGCAACGTCCTGTTCGGCAAGGGCGCGAGCGGCGGCGCCACCGCAACCTCCGAAGTGGACGGGAACGGCGTCGTGAGGACGGATTTCGGCAATTTCGCAACCGATTTCGATGGCGCGTTGAACTTCGTTTCGGCTGGTCCGGTGAACGTGGCAGCCCAGACAACTTCGGGCCTGGACTTCGCGGCCGACTACCAGATGGATCTGCTCTCGGGCCGGCTGGGATGGCACCTGGTGGGCAACTATAACGACGAGCTGACCAGGACCCAACCGAACAACGCTGGTACCGGCCTGGTCAAAACAGATGGCGCTGGTGCGCTCGGCGGTGTGCTCGATCCCATTGCCGCTGACAACCAAACTCTTGGGCCCGTCGGCGGACCCAAATTGCGCTTCCTCCTGTCCGCGACCTATTCCGAAGGCCCGTGGGTGGGCGTTGTTCAGACCCGGTTCCTTAGTTCCGCCAAAAACATCAATGGCTGGGTGGACGGGGTGAACGTGGACAACAATTCGATCCCGACCGTCGCCTATATGGATCTGCGCCTGTCGTACCGGTGGACCGATACTGTCCAGTTATACGGCGCCATCGATAATACCTTCAACACGCCGCCGCCGATCATTCCCAACTCGGGCGGGGATAATGGCGCCGGTGGAAACTATAATACCGCAATCTATGATGGTCTGGGCCGCCAGTTCCGCGTTGGCGTGCGGTTCGCTGACTGATCGATACGGGCTCGTCAATGTTCTCTCCGGCGCCGCCCAGCGCGGCATCGGGAGTTTCGGTTGCTTCAAGGTCAGATAGCAGAGCGTGGCGACACCGAAAAATTTCTCCGTGATCAAGGCCTTCGCGATCCTGAAGGCGTTTGGCGACACCGAGGGTTGGCTCTCGGGTTGCGAACTCAGCCGTCGCGCCAACCTTCCCACGGCATCGGGCTACCGGCTGATCCAGACCATGGAGGGGATCGGTGTCCTCACCAAGGGAAAGCGCGGCCAATATCGGCCCGGGATGCTGCTTCTGTCCATTTCCCGCGGCGTTCCATTGTTGGATCTGCTGCGCGATACCAGCAAGCCGATTCTCGCGAACCTGGCCGTGTCGCTCGACCTCACAACTCATCTGGCGATTCTGGAAAATGGCATGGTGACCTGTATCGGGAAATATTGTTCCGCCACCAGCTTTTCGCTGCATACCCGCGTCGGGACACAATTGGAAGCACACGGCTCAGGACTCGGGAAAGTCCTTCTTGCCGGCATGGACAGGGACGAGGCCGAAACATTTATCGCTGGCGGTCCGCTGGTCGCCCTGACGCCCTATACCATCACTTCGACTGTTCGGCTGGGCCAGGAACTTGAAGCGGTGCGCAGCTGTGGATTTGCGATCGATGATCGCGAGTCGCACCTGAGAACGCGATGCCTGGCGGTGCCCGTGAAAGACAGTCATGGCAGGGTCATCGCGGCGATTTCAGCCGGTGACGAACCGGGCCGAATGACAGCTTCGCGAGAGGTCAAAATAAGACAGGCGCTGTTTGAGGCCGCGGCAAGATTGCAGGATGCCCTCTATCGCTGTCCGGCTACCAAAGAACTGTCTCTCCAGGGCGATGAGGGACGACGTGCTGTAAAAAGCCACGCCAAGCCCCGCACGATCGCACGGCGTGACACGCTCCCATCGCGCGAGCCCGAGCCGGAGCATTGCCAGGTCGCTCGATCCGACTAACATCCAGGCGGGCAGGGAGGACCAGGACATGAGACGTCGGCGCCGGGATTTCATGCAAGCCATGGCTGGCTTTGGCGCAGCCCTGACCTCTTCATCCCTCTCATCTGCGGCCGTCCAGGCTCAGACCCCGGCGAACCGCCCGGTGCCTTCCGGCAATGATCCGGGCGACAGCGCTTGGGGACCTTTCAAGCCATCAAGCGAGTGCGGGCCGATATCTGCAGCTTGTCTATCCGCCGTCAACAGGCCGCGGGAGAGTTGAAGATTGGCGTCACCTATACTCTATGGATTCCCGAAGGTATCCGGACCGTGCGGGCGGTGATCGTTCATCAGCACGGCGCGAGTATTCCGGCGGCCCAGGCCGGGGCAACCTCTGCCTATGATCTGCATTGGCAGGCTCTGGCGAAAAAATGGGACTGCGTGCTTCTGGGGCCTTCCTATCGCGTGCTCAATGATGCGATCGATCTGACCCCGGGGGGCGCGGAATTGTGGTTCGACCCGCAGACTCGGTTCTGAGCGTGCCTTCCTCAAGGCTCTCGACGAATTTGCGGCCAAGTCCGGTCATAAGGAGATCGCCACCGCGCCCTGGTGTCTCTGGGGGCATTCGGGAGGCGGGATCTGGTCCGATGTGATGAGCACGCTTCATCCGGAGCGCGTGCTTGCCGCTTTCCTGCGTTCCGGCACCGCGGCGACGTTTCGTCCGAAGCCTGAATTTCCCGCAGCCCAAAATCCCGCCCGCGATCTATGAAATCCCCACCATGATCAACTTTGGCATGGGCGAAAAAGGAAGGCTTCCCTGGAATGGCTCTGTTGCGACGTTCCAGGAATACCGGGCCCAGGGCGCGCCCATCGGCTTCGCGCCCGATCCGCGCACCGGCCATTGGTGCGGGGATTCCCGCTACCTTGCGATCCCGTTCTTTGACGCCTGCCTGCAAATGCGCCTGACGGACTGGCCCAATATTTTGAAACCGATGGACATGAGCGCCGCATGGCTGGCCGTTCCGTTCGGCGACACGGCCGTGCCGGCGGCGGAATTCAAAGGCGATCCCAACAAGGCGGCGTGGCTTCCCAACGGGAGGATCGCGAAAATCTGGATGGAATATGTCAGAACCGGAACGGTGAGCGGCACGGGCACGCCGCCCGCCCCCGTCAATGTGCGGGTGAAGGCCGACGCCGCTTCCGGCAATGAGATTACATGGGACGCCGACGTGGATATCGCCAGCGGACTTGGCGGCTTTATCGTGCTTCGAGACGGGCACGGGATCGCGAGGCTTCCGACACAGCCTCCCGATGTCGTCTATGGACGCCCGCTTTTTCAGGGGCTGTCCTATCACGACACGCCCGTCGCTCCGTTGCCCCAGATGAGACATGTGGACAGTTCGGCCCCGGCCGGCGGCAAGCATGTCTATACGGTGATAGCCTTGAATAGCGCGGGTGTGCCTTCGATGGTCTCTTTGCCGGCAACCGTCGCATGACAGGCTCTTGTGCGGGCTTCCGGCAAGCCCGCGCGGGGTATTTGGATTTTCCAGACAGCTTCCGGACAAGGAGAGAATGCATGAAGGTGTCACGGCGGGGCGTTTTCCAAGGCGGCGTTCTGGCTGCATCCGGGGCTGTGTTGGCTGACCCGTTGCGGGCCTGGGCGCAGCTTGAAGGCAGCCGCATTCCGACAGGCGGCGCGCATCCTGTGCGTCCATACAAGACACCGAGACACCCGCTCAGAACAGCGAACGGATGAAATGGTTCCGCGAAGCCCGGTTCGGCATGTTCATCCATTGGGGGCTCTACGCCATTCCAGCGGGGCGCTGGGATGGTCAACAGATGCCAGGGATCGGCGAGTGGATCATGAATGCGGCCACGATTCCGGTGGCGGATTACAAGGCGTTGGCGCCGAAGTTCAATCCGACGCAATTCAGCGCGGCGCAGATCGTCGGCCTGGCGAAGGCGGCGGGCATGAAATACATCGTGATCACATCCAAGCACCATGATGGATTTGCCATGTTCGATTCCAAGGCAAATCCCTTCAACATCGTCCAGGCAACGCCCTTCAAGCGCGATCCCCTGAAAGAACTGGCGGCGGAGTGCCGCAACCAGGGCATAAAACTCGGCTTCTATTATTCGCAGGACCAGGATTGGACGGCGCCAGGCGGAGCGGCCCTCCAGCATATTGGATCAACTCCCAAACTCGATCAGCACAAGCCGCCGACAAATCATTGGGACCCGGCGCAGGACGGCAGCTTTGCGGACTATCTCCATAGCAAGGCCATTCCGCAGATCCGTGAGCTGCTCACGAACTATGGCGAGGCTCCGGCCATTGTGTGGTTCGACACGCCGACCAAGGAGATGACACCGGAATTGGCGGGTGAGATCGTGGCGGTCCTGAATGAGCATCCCAAGCTGATCTGGAATAACCGTCTGGGTGGCGGCTACCGCGGGGATACGGAAACGCCCGAGCAATACATCCCGCCACAGGGATTCCCAGGCCGCGACTGGGAGTCGTGCATGACGATGAACGACACCTGGGGATACAAGCAGGACGATACGAATTTCAAAAGCACCGAGACCCTGCTGCGGAACCTGATCGATATCGCCAGCAAGGGCGGCAACTATCTGCTGAATATCGGGCCGATGGCGACAGGCGAAGTTCCGGCCTCGGAGGTTGAACGGCTGCAGGAGATGGGCAAATGGCTCGCCGTGAACGGCGAGTCGATTTATGCGACCCAGCCGACGCTGTTTGGCGCCGAGGCGGGCGCCTTCTCGGTCACGGAAAAGGACAAGAACGGCAAACCGAAGTTCGTGCCGAGCTGGAAATGGCGATCGACGACCGGCCTTGACAAGATTTACGTCCATCTCTTCGAGTGGCCGGGCACCGCATTTCACCTGGACAAGGTATCCCGCACTGTAACCGGAGCGCACTTGCTGGCGGACAAGGCACGGACACCCTTGAAAGTGACGAAACGGGGCGGCGGCCTGGACGTGGAATTGCCGGCGCAGGCACCGGATTCCATCGCAAGCGTATTGGTCCTGACAACGACGTAGTGGCGCCTACAAGGGGAATCAAAATGAAGAACAATCGACGCACCTTTTTCAAGGGCGCGGCCACCTTGGGTGCCGGCGCCCTGTTGCCGGCGCCGGTTATGGCCGCGGAAAAAATCCACGATGAGGTTGTCGCGTCCGACGCCAAGACCGTGGCGGACACCGCCAGTGGCAAGCTGCGCGGCGTGTGGCGCAGCGGCATTTTCGTCTTCAAGGGCATTCCCTACGGCGAATCCACGGCGGGCAAGAACCGCTTCATGCCGCCGGTGCCGGTCAAGCCCTGGACCGGCATCCGCAACGCCTTGCGCTATGGCCGCGGTTGCATCCAGCCCAACACCGATTCCGCGCATTTCTCCTATGACGGCCACAACCGGCCCGGCGGCGAATTCAGCTTCCTGTGCCATGGCGGCGAAGGCCAGATGACGCCGGGCGAGGATTGCCTGCAGCTCAATGTCTGGACGCCGGGCCTCAAGGACAATCGCAAACGGCCGGTGATGGTGTTCTATCATGGCGGCGGTTTCTCGGGTGGCTCCGACCAGGACCTCGCTTCCTATGACGGGGAGAGCCTGGCGCGCCATGATGTGGTGGTGGTGACCTGCAATCACCGTCTGAACTTGTTCGGTTATTTGAACCTGACCGAAGTGGGCGGCACGAAATATGTCGCCAATCCGGGCCTGCTGGATCTGGTGGCGGTGCTGCAATGGGTGAAGGACAATATCGCGCAGTTCGGCGGCGATCCCGGCAATGTCACCATCTTCGGCCAATCCGGCGGCGGCGGCAAAGTGCTGTGCCTGATGGCAATGCCCAGTGCCAAGGGCCTGTTTCACCGCGTCATCAATCAGAGCGGGCCGTTCCTGCAATTTGAATCCCACGATACGGCCCGGGCCATGACGGAGGAAATGATGCGCCTGCTCGGCCTGGGGCACGGCGATGTAGACAAGCTCCAGGACATGCCGGTGGACCGGCTGGTGGGCGCAGGCGCGGAAATGATCAAGAAGCTGGGGGCGGCGACGCCGGTATTCCGCCGCCAGTATGGCTTGGCCGGCTGGTGGCCGACGGTGGACGGCACGGTGCTGCCGCGCCATCCCTTCGATCCCGATGCGCCGGCGATCTCGGCGCATGTGCCGCTGATAACCGGTACGGTGTTCAACGAACAAGAAAATGCCCTGGACCGCGAAGGCGGCCGCCGGATGACGGAAGCCGAACTGCAGAAAGGTGTCGGCGAAGCGTTCGGCGCCAAGGGCCCCGCCATTATCGCCGCCTATCGAAAGGACTGGCCCAATGCCACGACGTTCGAGATCTACGGCGCCATCGCAGCCGAGGGCTTCCGCCGCCCTGCCTTGGAGCAGGCGGCACGCAAGTCGATGCTCAAGGCCGCGCCCTCCTATGTCTATGTCTATAACTGGCATACGCCGATGCTGGATGGCCGCCCCGGTACCTTTCATGCCAGCGATCTTGTGTTCACCTTCGACAATGCCGTGCGCTGTTCGAATTACACTGGGCTGCGCCCGGAAGCGTTGGCGATGTCCAAGCGCATGTCAGGCGCTTATGTCGCCTTCGCCCGGACTGGAGATCCCAACCATCCGGGCCTGCCGCACTGGCCCGCCCACACGCCGGGCGGCGCCACCATGGTGTTCGATAATGTCTGCCAGGTGCGTCACGGCCTGGAAGCCGAGGGCCTTAAACTGATCGCCAAATCCTGACCCTTTGCGTCGATCAGCTTAAATCTACTTCGATCAGAAACGGCCCTTTTTGGCGAACGGCGGTGCCAAACAGGTCGGCGAAGGCTTCGGCGGAGGTAACGCGTGCGCCCTCCACACCCATCCCTGCGGCAAGCTTTACCCAGTCGAGCGGCGGGTCTGCGAGGGACAGTATGCTTTGCGCCTTTCTGCCGGCATGCTCGACGCCGACCCCAATCAGCTCTCCTTTCAGGATGGCATAGGCGCGGTTTGCCCAGATGCAGATCGTGACGTCCAGCCGCTCACGGGCGATCGTCCAGATCGCCTGCAGCGAATACATGCCGGCCCCGTCCGCCTGCAGGGCGACGACTTTTCGATCGGGGCAGGCGATCGCCGCGCCGACGGCAAGTGACAGGCCTTCGCCAATGGCGCCGCCCGTCAGGGAAAGCCAGTCATGCGGCGCGGCGCCGTGTGTGTCCTTGAAGAAGCCGCGGCCCGTGGTGATCGATTCATCGGCAACGATCGCCTGGTCCGGCAGCAGACGACAGAGGATGGCGCCGATTTTCGGCGGCGTAAGGGCGCCCGTCGGAAGATCCGGGCACTGGCGGGTGTTGAGAATGGCAACGCTCTTTGACGCGCCGATTCTATCGCTAAGTCTTTCCAGCGCGTCTTGCGCGTCGTCGCCGGGCGCGGCGAGGGTGATGATTTCGGCCTGGGGCGGATAGAGCAGGGACGGCTTTCCCGGATAGGCAAAAACGGCCACCGGGGCCTTGGCGCCAACAAGGATTATGTGGGTCACGCCCTGGGTCGTCTCCAGGGCGGCTGAAATGGGGTACGGCATCCGCTCGACCGCGACGCGGCCCGCGCCGCGCTGCAGCCGCGCATTCGCGACCTCCGCGCTGAGCCTGGCGCCCGTCTTGGCGGCGATTTTGCCGGCCTGGAGCAACGCCTTTTCCCGCAAGGCCCGGGTGCCGAGCATGATGAGAACACGCCCTTCGCCTTGCAGAGCCTTCGCGGCGGCTTCCATGGCAGCGTCCGAGACTTGCCCGGGCGGGGGCGCCGGTTTGGGCGTCACCGGGCCTGCTGCTTGCGACCAGGCGACATCGGCGGGCAGAATAAGCGTTGCGATCTGGCCCGGTGGCTCGGAGGCAGCGCGTGATGGCCTCGGCGCAATCTATCGCGACGTTCGTTTCGAGGCGTCGATGTCTTCACCCAATGGGACATCGTCCCGGCGATGGCCTGGATATCCGAGGTGAGCAGGGCGTCGTGGCGCAGATGATAGGTCGCGTGTTCGCCGACGATATTGACGACCCCGGAGCGTGCCCGCTTGAGATTGTGCAAATTGGCCAGTGCGTTGGTCAATCCAGGACCAAGATGAAGCAAGGTCGAGGCGGGCTTGCCCGTCATCCGGTAATAGCCGTCGGCCGCGCCCGTGGTCACGGTCTCGTGCAAACACAGAACGCAACGCATGCCATCGACCCTGTCGAGGGCGGCCACAAAATGCATTTCCGATGTGCCCGGATTGGCGAAGCAGACTTCCACGCCACCGGCCACCAGGGTCCGAAGGAGACTCTCGGCCCCGTTCATCTTCTCAGCCGCGGTATCGCTCATTTCAGCGGGGAAAAGGAGGCCGGAATCAGAATGCGATTCTCGAGGGCGCAAAGCAGCGGCATGGAAGCGTCCAGATAGGCACTCCAGCCGGGCGCGGAGGCAAGCTTGAGCCGGCATTGTTCGCGTTCGGCCATGCTTTCATATTTCCACATATGCACGACCTGGCAAAGTGTGCCGGTTTCGGTGGTGAAAAATCCGATGGGTTCGCCGACGATCGGCCACTGTATCGGCTTGCCCAGCCGTTCATAGACCTCGAGAAATGCCTTAACCTTTCCCGGATGGCAGGTATATGTTCGCTCGTCGATGATCATATATTCTCCTGCGATCGGGCCGGTGGCGCTTTCGGCAAACGGCTGGTCCGGTTATGTGCCGCGGACACGAAAATGGCGTCGGGGCGAGCGAAAGGCCCGCCAACCAACATCCAAGACAATGTCCGGCTGGCAGCGCCCCACCTGGTAGATCCTAGAATGTCTGAGACGGTGCCAAATGGCCCCCGCAGGAGCAATTCAAAGGGTAGATTGATCGATGACGGATTTGGCATTGTTCTGGCGCGGTGCGCTTGCAGGATGAAAGTTCAGGGGAGGACGTTTTTCAGGGATGATTGACGGCCCGACCCACGGGCGCGCCAGCTGAGCGCGGGCGATAATCAGCTTCAGGGCAGGACGCAGCCACAAAAATATAAGACGTCTGGGGATGGACATGTCGGAACCGATTGCGGCTGATTTGGCGGAGCCGGGCGCGGACCTGGAAAAACAGACCATGCGGCGCGTGTCCTGGCGCCTTATGCCGTTCCTGACTTTCGCCTTCCTGCTTTGCTACATCGACCGGGTAAATCTTGGATTTGCCGCGCTGCAGATGAATGCGGCTGTGGGGCTGGATCCCGAAAATCTATGGTCTCGGCGCCGGCATACTTTATGTCGGCTATTTCTTTCTGGAAGTGCCCAGCAATCTTGCGCTGGAGCGATTTGGCGCCAGACGATGGATCGGCCGGATCATGATCTCCTGGGGGCTGGTGTCGGCCGCGTGCGCGCTGATCAGCGGACCGATTTCGTTTCTCGTTCTGCGGTTCTTGCTCGGCGCCGCGGAAGCCGGCTTCTTTCCCGGCGTCGTCCTTTATTTGACCTACTGGTATCCTGCCGAATATCGCGCCAGGATCGTGGGACTTCTTTCGCTGGCGCTTCCGGTGTCGGGTCTGATCGGCTCGCCCATTTCAGGCGTAATTCTCAGCAGCATGAACGGTCTCGCCGGTCTGGGCGGATGGCAGTGGATTTTCATTCGTCGAGGGCGCGCCGGCCGCCATCCTGGGCGTTGCTGCCATGTTCTTCCTGACCGACAAACCCGCCGACGCCCAGTGGCTGACAGACCGCCAGAGACACTGGCTCAGAGAAACGCTTGAAATCGAACACGCGCGCGCGCAGCCGCGTGCCGCCCATGCCGTTGTGGCGGGTGCTGTCGAACAAATATGTGCTCGATCATGGCGCTCGCCTATGCGGGCGCCGGCGGCGCGGCCGTCGTACTGACATTGTGGATGCCGCAGCTGGTGCGCTCGTTCGGTTTTGGCAATGGCCAGACCGGTCTGCTGACCGCGATTCCCGTTCGGCATCGCTGCGGTCTGCATGTTCCTGTGGGCGCGCAATTCTGATCGCACGGGCGAGCGTGTGTGGCACAACGTTATTCCGCTTGCTCGCCCTGGCGGCAGCGATCGTCGCGTTCTATTTCACCGCCGACAACTTTTGGCTGACCCTGGTTTTGCTGGTCGATCACCGCGATCGGAAGCTATGCCAGCAAAGGACCGTTCTGGGCGCTTTCGTCCGAATGGCTCGGGCCGAAGGTTGCGGCGGCGGGATTGGCGCAAATCAATGCCCTGGGAACACTGGCCGCATTTTTCTTCAGCTACATGATCGGATGGATTCAGGCCGAGACACACAGTTTTGCGCTCGCCATTCTTGCCGATCGCCCTGGTCAGCGTGCTGGGGGCGCTGGGGGTGATTGTGGCTGGACGAAACCAACCCAGGACGGCGACGCGCAGCGCTGGCGCCATGCCCAATTATTGACGGAGACACCGGATGAAGATCGCCAAGATCGAGGACTTGCATTGCGATGCGGGCTGGCGCGATTTCTCGTTTCTGAAGATTACCGCCGACAACGGGATCGTCGGATGGTCGGAGTATAATGAGAGCTATGGCGGCGCGGGCTTGACCACGACGATCCGGCGGATGGGCCGAAACACTGATCGGCAAAGATCCGCGCCCGACCGAGCTGATTACGGCGACGCTTTACGCCATCACGCGCCAGGCGCCCGGCGGCGTCAACCAGCAGGCGATCGCGGCGATAGAGAATGCGCTTCTGGATGTGAAGGCGAGGATCTGGGCGTTCCGGTCTATTCGCTGTTCGGCGGGCCGGTGCGCCAGGAGTTGCCGCTCTACTGGTCGCATTGCGGCGGCTATCGCGTCCGCAATCCGGAGCTATTGGGTGTCGACCCCGTGCGCAAGCTCGACGATCTGGTCGCCCTTGGCCGGCATGTCAAGGAGTCGCGGGTTCAAGGCGCTCAAGACCAACATCTTCCGGTTCGATCTCAATCCGCCCGCGATGCATCAGGCCGGATTCAACCGCGGCGAGGGATTTCCCGAACTCAACGCCGACCCCGCGTTGCTCGCCGGGATCGCCGACGCCCTGGCGGCCTTTCGCCAGGGCGCGGGACCTGACATGGGCCTTCATCTCGATGTGAATTTCAATTTCAAGACCGATGGCTTCATCAAGGTGGCGCGGGTATGCGAGCCTTTCAACCTGGCCTGGCTGGAACTTGATAGCTTATGACGCCGAAGGGCTGCGCCTCATCCGCGATCGCGCCAGGATGCCGATAGCGTCCTGCGAGTCGCTTTTTGGGCGCCGGCAATATCGGCCCTTCTTCGAAAACCGCTCGGTCGACGTGGCGATTATCGACGTGCCATGGAACGGGCTGGCGGAGGCGATCAAGATTGCGATCATGGCCGACAGCTACGAGATCAACTGCGCGCCGCACAATTTCTACGGCCATCTTTCGACCATGATGAGCGCCCATCTGGCGGCAGTCATGCCAAATTTCGCGATCATGGAAACCGATGTCGACGATGTGCCCTGGAAGGACGACCTCGTCACCCAGGTGCCCACCATCCAGGATGGCGTCATGGCCTTGCCGCAGGGGCCGGGATGGGGCACCGAGGTCAACGAGGAGGCCTTAAGGGCTCATCCGCCGAGATTTCCGCATGCCTGAACCGCGATTCCGCGTCCGCGAAATCATCGCGGCGATCATTTTGGCGGCCGAGACAATATTGCGCGCCAATTCGGCCATTTGCGGAACAAGCGGGTTCAAGTTGTCGGGGCGCCACACCATGAAAAGTTCCAGAGGCCTGGGCTGAGGGTCGGCGATCGGGCGCAGCACGACATTGCTGAAATTGAACAGGCGCGCGCTCCCGGGGACAATACTCACGCCGATGCCGGCGTGAACAAGAGCCATGACGGCATGAACCTGGGTCAATTGCTGGACATAGTTTGGCGTGACATCGGCGGTGGCGAGCAAATCTCCCACCATGGTGCAAAGATAATAGGCCTCGTAGGGCAGATAGGAAATGAAGGGCTCGCCGGCAAAATCTCTGAGGTTTATTTTCGATTTCGCCGACAATGCGTGCGTAGCCGGAATCGCCGCTATGAGAGGTTCGGTCGAAAGACAGAGAGACTGGAGCGCGGTTTGCGGCAGCGGCGGCCGAACGATCGCGATATCGATCTCGGAAGAATGCAGTTTCCGCAGCTGATCGGCGCTGTTGGCCTCCTGCAGAAGCAATTCCGCGTGCGGGAAACGTTTCGCGAAACCCCGCCACCAGGCGCGGAAGAATGCCGATGGCCGTCATGGCCGTGAACCCGACCTTGAGCGATCCGGTCTTCCCCAGGGCGATACGCTTTGCCAGCGACGTCGCATTGTCCAGAAGCTGGAGAATGTGCCGCGCTTCGGGAAGGAAGCTTTGTCCGGCCGGCGTCAGCTTGACGGACCGGCTGGTTCGCTCGAGCAACTGCACATCGAGAATCCGCTCCAGAATCTGGATTTGCCGGCTGAATGGCGGCTGCGACATGTTCATGCGCTCCGCGGCGCGGCCGAAATGCATCTCTTCCGCCACGGTCACGAAACAACGCAACAGGCTGATATCAAACATGGCGCGATCCCCGGCCCCGCTGGACGGGCTTTGGCATGGAGCCTAGGCATAAGGACGGAAGCTGGCAATTGTCGACTGCGTGCGCCCTCATTCCGCCGGATGCCTAGGCCAGGCCAAGCAGGCGGCGCGCGGTCGGCGCCGAGGCCACTGTCCCGCCGAGGTCGTGAACAATCCTGACCGCATGTTCGACAAGCTCGGCGTTGCCGGCGGCAAGCTTCCCTCTCGGATATGGACATTGTCCTCCAGGCCGACCCTGACATGGCCGCCCAGAAGAAACGCCTGCGCCACCATGGGAAAGGATTGTGCGCCGAACCCGAAAGCGCTCCAAACGCAGCCCGCCGGCAGATAATCGCGCATCCCCAGCATCGTTCTCGGTGAGGCGGGGGCTCCGCCTGGCGCGCCCAGGCATATCTGGACAAAGGGCGTGCCGCTGACAAGCCCTTCCGCGATGAGCGCTTTGGCCTGTTCGAGATGGCCGAGTTCAAACACCTCCAGTTCCGGCTTGACGCCGGCGTCCTGAACCAGCTTGGCCATCGCGCGGATATGCGGTGGCGTGTTGATGATGGGCGACGGGCCGAGATTCATCGTTGCGATGTCCAGCGAGCAAATCTCCGGACGCAGCGCCAAAACATGCTCGACCCGTTCGGCAGGGTGGGTGAGGGAGGTGCCGGGTCCGCCGCGCTTCGGATCGGCGCTGTCGGGCACGAAACGGGAGCCGGGCCCCGTGGTCAGATTGATGATCAGATCGGCGTTGCGGCTTCTGATCCGCGACACGACTTGTGCATAAAGGTCAACCGCCATGCTGGCTTTGCCGGTCGAGGGATCGCGCACATGAATGTGCACAATCGCCGCCCCGGCCTCGGCGGCGGCAAGGCATTCATCCGCGATCTGCTCTGGCGTGATCGGAACGGCGGATCCTGGCGAAATCGGCGCCCCTCCGGTTACGGCGCATGTCATGATCGTCTCAGAACCCATGGAAATTCTCCTGAAAAAAACGCAGGCAGTCCCCGATGGGGCCGCCTCGCAACGGAGTTCGGTGGTTCGTTAGAACGCGTGCCGAGCTTATCAACAAAAATGCAGTGTGCGATGCCTATTATGCGAGTGGAATCAATCGCCAACGGTGCCTTCATCTCAAAGGGTGAGCAATGCGCGCAAGGTTCGCATAATTCCGCATGCGGCAATTTGATCAGGCGTATAGCGCGTCAAATTGACAGTCGTTTGGCCGGTCCATAGCGTTCATCTCCAGCCGCGCTTTCGCAAACAGAAAATTGTCAGATGCAAGACCATGACGAACGAGTCGCTTATCGCCGATGTCAGGCTGTTGATCGACGGAGAGTGGCGCGAGGCAGTCGCCGGTGAGCGCATGCCGGTGCTCAACCCCGGCACGGAAAAGCAAATCGGCTGGGTTTCGCTGGCGCGTATGGCCGATCTGGATGTGGCGCTGGCTGCCGCAGCGCGCGGATTTTCCGAGTGGCGCCAGGCGGCGCCGCTGCGGCGCGCCAAGGTGCTCGCCGATGCCGCAAGGCTTCTGCGGGAAAGAACTGGTCACATCGCGCAGACTGTTGTCGCAGGAGCAAGGCAAGCCGCTCGTGGAAGCGCGGGGCGAGCTAGAGCGCGTCGCGGAAATGTGCGACTGGATGAGCGGAGAGGCGCAGCGCATTTATGGCCGGATCATTCCGGCGCGTGCCGCCAATGTCACGCAGATGGTGGTCAGGGAGCCCGTCGGCATTGTCGCGGCCTTCACGCCATGGAATTTTCCGATCAATCAGGTTGTCCGCAAGGTCGCCAGCGCGCTCGCGGCGGGCTGTTCCATCATCGTCAAGGGCGCCGAGGAGACCCCGGCCTCGTGCGCCGAACTGGTACGGGCCTTCGTCGATGCGGGCGCGCCGCCCGGCAGCGTAAATCTGGTTTTCGGCGTACCGGCCGAAATATCAGCCTATCTGGTGCCCCATCCCCTGGTGCGGAAGATTTCCTTCACGGGGTCGACAGCCGTCGGCAAACAATTGGCGTCGTTGGCCGGCCAGCATATGAAGCTGACCACGATGGAATTGGGTGGCCACGCGCCGGTCCTGGTGTTCGCCGATGCGAATGTCGAAAGCGCCGCCAAGGCGCTGGTGGTCGGAAAGTTCCGCAATGCGGGACAGATATGTATCAGCCCGACCCGCCTTCTTGTGGAGCGTCCGGCCTTTGACAAATTTGTCGATGTGTTTGTCGAAGCTGCAAAGACGATAAAGGTTGGGCTGGGGCTGGATCCGTCCACGCAGATGGGACCGCTGGCGAATGCGCGGCGCGTCGAGGCGATGCAGAGGTCTGACGGCCGATGCCATTGCAAAGGGCGCGAAATTGCGCCTGGGCGGGCGACGCGTGCAGCGCGAAGGCTATTTCTTCGAGCCGACGGTTTTTACCGATGTTCCACTGGATGCCGCGCTGATGAATGAAGAGCCGTTTGGGCCGGTCGCGATGATAAACCCGTTTGACGATATCGAATCGGCGATCGCGGAAGCCAATCGGCTGCCGGTCGGCCTTGCCGCTTACGCATTCACCGGATCTGCGGCCACCGCGAAAACCGTGGCCGACCGGGTTGAAAGCGGCATGATGTCGATCAATCACTTCGGCTTTGGGTTGCCGGAAACGCCCTTCGGCGGCATGAAAGAGTCCGGCCACGGCTTCGAGGGCGGCACCGAAGCCATCGAGGCCTATCTGCAAACCCGTTTTGTCACCGTAGCAGGGCTGGGCTGATAATTCCGCGTCTGGGGCTGCCAGCGCGGTGCGGACCTTTCGGAGCGGCAAGCAAGGAAAGCAAGCGATGAAGCTGTTGGAATCAAAAATCTCGCGGCGCCTGGTTATCGCTGGTACGGCCCTGGCTAGCATGCCTGCCCGCGCCGCAGCCCAAGCGAAACCGCGCGCTCTGGCCCTTATCGGCGATCGCACCCACAATCCCAATTACATCCGGACCAGTCTGAACAGAGTGTTCCACGCGCTGGACATCCCAATCGACTACACCATCGATTATGCCGGGCTGTCCGCGGCATCGCTCAAGCCCTATCAGATTTTGTTGATCCTGCGCGATGGCGTGGAGTGGCCGAACGGCTATTCAGGACCGGATGCTTTTTCCGACTATGAGAAGAATTTGGAGAATGAGAGCGACCTTCCCGCTGTCACGTCGATACCCTGGATAACGGAGGAGCAGGGATTGGCCATCAAGAATTTTGTTTCCAATGGCGGCGGCTTCTATCCGTTGCACGATTCCAGCCATATCTCCCTGTTCAGCAAGAGTTACCGCGATGTGATGGGCGGCGCGTTCTGGGGCCACCCGCCCTTGCGCCCTTTTGAGGTGCATGCCACCCAAAATGCCCATCCCATTACCGCCGGCATGAATCCCTTCATCGTCAATGATGAGCAGCACTATGTCGATTACGACAAGGACCCGCGCTCCATCATCCTGGAGGCGGAGAATCGCGACGGACTATCCTTCAAGGATCGCGGCACCAAATCGCCCGTCGGCTGGGCTTATGACTATGGCAAGGGCCGGGTGGTGTTCACCGCGATGGGGCACACCAATCATGCCCTGTGGAATCCCCAATATCTTGAGCTGCATCTTGACCTGGTGTCCGTCGCGGTCCCTGCGCCCCGCGACAGCCTTGCCCACCCGCGCGTACCGGCCAGGGCGGCATGTTCGACAAACAGCCGATCAAAGGCAGCAGGCGCATGGCGTCCTACAAGTTCGACAGTAATGGCTTTTTCACGTTGGTGCTGGATAACGGCGAGGTATGGCGCCAGATCGACGGTGACACCACCATGGCCCACTGGTTCAGGAAGCTTGGATTCTATGTCGCAACCGTCACCGCCAGTGCGCTCGGCAGCTCCAACTTGCGTGTCCAGGGCGAGGGCGCAGCTATAAGGTCCGCCGCGTATCATGACTGCTGCAAATCGGTGGGCCCCGTTTCAGTCATAGTTAGTGATGGAATTTCTGATAGTTGCGGCGTCGAAGCGTAATTTTGAAAGCACGTGATTTCAGAAGCGTAGTACTTGATCATCGCGACGTGCCCGATCATTGCATCAATCTTGGAGCAATTCGGTTTGTGGGTTAGCCCCTGCATCACCGCCATTTTACCTAAATAGTTCAGATACTTAGAATGACGAAGCCTTCGCCCGCATCTATTGCTGTAGCTTGAGCTATCGGTTCGTGCCGGAAGATGAGGGGTGGCGCCTGGAGCTTGCGGACGCTGAGCGGCGGGGTTGCAGTCCGGAGCCCATCCGCTCAAGCTACAAGAAGCCGCGCGATGCCCAGCACGATCTAATGACCCAAGCGTGGACGGTCGCATATGGGGCCATATGGCTATTCGGGATGACTTGTTCGGTCATGCGCACATCATGCGCAATGCCAAGGGAACGCGCGCCCATGTTGCCTAAAATTCTGTCGATAGCTGGCGTGCCCAATTCCAATCCGCCGCTGCGGGAACAATCCGGCCGGTGCCCCTATCAGCAGCCCGCTTTTCGCCGAAGTCTCACCTGCGCCCGTTAATGGCGGCTGATGGGCAATCGTTTTGTTGATTGCCAGGCGTTCATGCCACGATATTGCCATTATGCGTTAACTATAAGTGTTCTTGGCCTCCCAGCTGGGAAGGGTTGGACAATGGCGGGAAAAGTCTTTGACGGCTGGGCGCGCAATTGTGCGGGGTGGGTAAGCCTCTTATTGCTGGACACGTGGGCTACTGGTGTCACTGAGCATGGTGATATCGCTCTGTTTGTAGAGGGATACTCCCCCTCTGGCTCCGGACGAGAGGAGCGTGTTGGCCAATATCTCTTGAGCAGGAGCGAAGCGATGAACATCGCCCAGACCCTCGTGCGCGCCGTCGCGCTGGCTGATGTCCAAGTATCGGCGCCGCAAACGACACTCGAACTGGTAAAAGAAAGGCGCGTTATGGAACGAACCAGTTCACGACTCCGTGTCGTGTCTCCGCCAACGCCGGACTTTGGAAGACCTGCAACGACCATTTTTTTCTGAGATCGCACAGAGTGAAGCCCAACCAGCAGGGGTGGGCCGGAAAAGCTGGTTGGGCCTCGACGCCGCCGGCGAAGAGATGCCTGAGGGTCCCGAGAAAAATAGATTAACTTTCTTAATAATTCCCTAATAAGTTGTATATCGTCAATCATAACAATTTATACGTGTGTTGGCGTCGGGCTCTAGAGTGGCAGCTAATGCGTCCGATCTGACCGGCGATTGAAGCGGCTCATTAGACCGCTTGGTCCTTGCAAAGACTTTGAGGCCTTCGAGCCCATTCTGCTCATAGCGCTGCTTCCACCGAGAGAATTCCTCGGGAGAGATTTTGTACCACTTACAGGCTTCGGCCTGGCCGAGATCGCCTTGACGCACTGCCACAATCAGTTCCGCCTTGCGCTGAGCAGTCCAGCGCACCGGTTTGGCAAATAGCAGAGTCGGCGGGGATGGGGCGCTTCCATCAGATCCGGAAGCGGTACGTTCGACAGGATATCTCATAGGCAGCTCCCAAGCTGCCCACCCGATTGCAGAGGTTGGGGCGATATATTTAATGATTGGTAAAAATCCCCACGTTTTGAGCTCGGCGTTACGAGTTTCCGTGGTCTCATAGGTGAAGCTGGCGAAACGCGGTTACCGCGCGCCCATGTTGCCTAGAATTCTGCCGATGGATGGCGTGCCCAATCCCAACCTGCCCTACGCTCTCAATTTCCGATCAGAAATCGCTATGGGATTCCTTCGTGGGCCTTGGGATGTCGTTTGGACAGAAGATGAGCGTGGTCTGCCGGTGAAAGCGAAAGCCCGGCGCCACACCTCGCCGCGCGTCAAGCATGCCCGGCTGCGCTTACGCGCGCCATGGAAGCAACCGCGTTTTTGATCCGCCATGCGTCGCCGTGGTCGTTTTGTTCAATACGGTGCCCATTGGGGGACTGGTAGAGACGCCAAGAGTGCCACGCCTTCGCCGCCTGTACCCCACGTCTCCGAGGCACGGGAGGAATGGCGCAAGCACGCGCGAGAACCCTGGCGTATCCTCTTCCCTGACCTAAATTGGAAACCTACCGACCAAGACTGATGTCCTCACTGCCGCTCCAACAAGCCGTCAGTGGCTTCTACTGCCAGGGCTGCAAGCGAAGCGTGAGGTGCATATTTCCGCGAGGAAAGAGGGTGAGCTTTAACACCCGGCAACGATATTTTGAGGACCAATATTCCACCCCACAACTAAGGAAGGCTCAATGTCCATCTCAGATGAGTTGTCAAATGGTACATCAGGGAACCACGATTGGAAGTGGGAAGAGTACCGCGATGCGAGAGACCAGTTGGAGAGCGCATATGCGAATTTAGAAATCTCGCAGCGCGCACGCGCGAATTACGGCACGTTCTGCGGCGCGGGTGGCAGCTACTTCTTGGGGTGCCTATTTGCACTTTTCGTAAAGCCAAATCTCGACAAGATCGTTTGGGATTTTAGCCTCATCCAATCTGTACTCGCATAAACTATAGGTAGCGATCCGTCGCAACAGAATATCCATTCCTTTGTAGCGTACGGAACCATCACAATACTTTTCATTGCCTTTTTGATGTGTCTTTACGCCGTGTGCATTGGGAAGAGCCAATCATTGCCGCGATGCAATGAAGGTATTGCTTAGATTTTTTACTGGTCTTGCCACTCAACTCATAGGTCACTAGGGGGGCGTGTGCGGCAAGTTCACAGCGTGGCATCCTAGGCTCAGGTGGTGGCGTTCTCGCAACCGCTGACGACCGATCGCTTTCGATCCGTTGCAGGCCCTACGCGCTGAGATTTTTGTCCGCCCGCGATTGGTGGCTATCTAGTTTACCACGTTGACCACGTATCCGTGAGATTGGCCGCCTGAGTGCCGATGCGTGGGCGGCGCACGTCGGCATCCAAATGAACTCGTAATCAAGAGCTACGAATTATCGGATAGAGCTTTTGCTCCTCAAAAGGATAAGATCCTGATTGACGTGCACGTTCAAG
>CAVXYX010000001.1:757500-966587 GCA_963766265.1 uncultured Alphaproteobacteria bacterium | reverse complement strand
CTGTGCTCTTGCCGTGCAGAAAGCGGGCGAGCGCCAGCACCAGCGAGATCTTCATCAATTCGGAGGGCTGCAATTCCAGCGGTCCCAGCATGATCCAGCGCTGCGCGCCCAGGCCCGACATGACCCGCCACATCCACCGCCACCAGCAGCAGCAGCGCCACGCCGTAAGCGGGATAGGCAAGGCTCATCCAGACGCGCACATCGATCGAGGCCGCCACCACCATGATGAAAAAGCCCAGCACGAATTTGGAGAATTGCGACAGCGCCCAGGGGGACCAATGCCCGCCCGCCACCGAATAGAGCATGGCGATGCCGACCAGTGGCGATCGATGCGTGATCAGCAAGCACCAGGCCCCAATTCACGTCCAACAGCTTGTCGACGATGCCGAGGGTGCGTTTGGCGACGGCGTAAGGGCGGGAAATCATCAGACGGCGCCGCCTCCGGGACAGCGCGGCCGCCTTGATCGGATAGGCGGGGGCATGCCAAGCGGATCGCGCTTCTGGGTGAAGAGCAGGATGTCGCGCGCCATCAGAACCTGGGGATGGCCGTCGGAGCCGTGCTCGACGACGCAAGCACAGGCATATTTGGGCTGGGCCACCGGCGCAAAGGCGATGAACAGGCCATGATCGCGCAGCTTCCAGTCCAGGGCGGCATTCTTGGTCACGCCACTCAGCATGTTCCTCCGCGCTGTAGGCGCGCACTTGGGCGGTGCCGGTCTTGCCTGCCATCTCGAAGCCCGGCTGGGTAATGCGGAAGGCATAGGCCGTGCCGCCGGGCACATTGGCCACCTGGTTCATGCCCTCGCGCACCAGCGACAGCGCATTCTCGGAAATGTCGAGCGGCGCTGCCTTCCGCGGCGGCGAAGTTCACCGCCCACCATATGCACCAGGCGGGGGCAGACATTCTTGCCCGAGGCGATGCGGCTCGCCTGCAGCGCCAGTTGCAGCGGCGTGGCGGTGACATAACCCTGGCCGATGCCGCCGACAGCGTGTCGCCCTGCTGCCAGGCCACGCCATAGCGTTTCTGCTTCCAGGCGCGGGACTGGGATGAGGCCGGACTTCTCACCCGGCAATTCGATGCCGGTCGGCGCGCCAAGCCCCAGCTTCAGCGCCGCTTCCTGAATCTTGTCGATGCCCAGCCGCCGCGCGGTCTCATAGAAGAAGACATCGCAGCTAGTTCTTGATGCCCGCCTACCAGGTCGAGCGTAGCCATGGCCGCGCTGATGGTTCCAGGCCCAGCAATTGAAGGTGTGGTTGCCCAGTGTGAGCCGGCCGCTGCAGGCGACGCGATAATCGGGCGTCGCCAGTCCCGCTATCCACCGCCGCCAGTCGCCACCACGGTCTTGAAAGTCGAGCCGGGCGGATAGGTACCGTCCATCACCTTGTTGAGCAGCGGCTTATGATCGTCTTCCGTCAAGTCGTGCCATTGATCGGGCGTGATGCCGACATTGAAAAGATTGGGGTCGTAGCCCGGCGTGGACGCCATGGCGATGATGTCGCCGGTCGCACATCCATGACGATGCAGGCCGCGCTTTCATTGCCCAGCCGCTGGGAGACGATATTGCTGCACCTCACTGTCGATGGTGAGCCAGATATCCTGGCCGGGCGCGCCGGCTTCATGACCCAGCTCGCGGATCACGCGGCCATAGGCGTTTACCTCCACGCGGCGAGGCGCCAGCCGCGCCGCGCAGCATGCTGTCGAACTGCTTTCTCGATGCCGCGCTTGCCGATGCGATACCCGGGAATATCCAGCAGCGGATCATCGTCATTGCCCTTCTTGTCTTCGGGTGAGACCGCGGCGACATAGCCCAGGATATGCACCAGTCGCGTCCTTGAAAGGATAATCGCGGGTCTCGCTCACATCCGGCTGCACGCCGGGCAGATAGGGCAGATGCAGATTGATGCGGGAGAATTCCTCCCAGGTGAGATTCTCCGCCACCGGCACGGGCACGAATTTCTTGTTCTGCGCCAGCTCGGTCATCACGCGCTTTTTCTGCACATCGGTGAGCTGGATCACCTTGCCGATCGTGTCCAGCGCTTCCGGCACGCCGTCGCTGGCCTGCTCCGCCACCAGCAGCACGCGGTAATTGCGCCGGTTGTTGGCAAGCTCGACGCCGAAACGGTCGAAGATGCGGCCGCGCGGCGGCGCCAGCAGCCGCTCATTGATGCGGTTGTCCTCGGCCTCGGTCATGTATTCGTTCGCCGTCGCGGATCTGGAGCTGGTAGAGCCGCCCGCCCAGGACCGCGAACACCAGGGCCATCCCGCCCCCCACCCCCAGCGAGCGGCGGGAGAAGGTGGCGTAGCGCGACTTGTCCTTTTTATCGAACAGCGGCATCAGAAATCGCTCCTGAGCGGCCCGACCAGGCGGCGATGGACGACGCCGACCAGATAGGCGCCCGGAATATAAAACAGAACCGTTACAACCAGTTCCGCCACAATGGGGCCGATCGGCGGCATATGCCAGTAATAAAGCGCGACCGTGGCATAGGCGCAAGCCGAGGCGATCAAAGCGGCGATGTGGCGAAGCCCAAGACGGCGCCCAGGCCCGACAGGCCCGCAAAAGCTTCACGTTGCCGTTCGATGACGGCATAGGTCACCACGAACGACAGGGTCCAGATGCCGGGCGGGCCGCCGGCCATAATGTCCTGCAGCAGGCCGATGGCGAACACGGCGGCCGGCGTCATCAGGTCCGGGCGCACCAGACACCAGAAATAGATCGGCATCAGGCCCAGAAGGGGCGCCGGCACCAACCCGTTGGTGAACGACAAAGGCAGGTTCGAGAACAGAACGGCCAGCAAGCCGCACAGAAACGGGCACCAGGGCGGAAAGAAACCGCCCGCTCATCACAGCCCCCGCGCGATCGTTGAGCTCCATCTTGCTCATCGATCCTGATCGGTCTGGTCTGTCGGGGTTTCGCTCGCGTCGGGCGAGGCTGTGCGGTTTGCGGCAGCGCGGTCCGCCGCGGGTGGCGCGGCTTGTGTCGGCGCCGTCGCTTTGGCGACAGGTTTTACCGGGGCGTTGTGCGCGGTGGCGGCCTGCGCGGAGGAAACCGGCGCCTCGGCGGGAGCCGGCGGCGGCGGCGCAGCCGGCTTCAATCCTGCCGCCACGGCGGGAAGCTGGCTGTGCGCGTCGGCGGGCAACTCTTCGGGCGGCCGACGGAATGCCAAAATCTCGACATCCTGGGCTGAGGCGGCATCGGCCAACAGCGCCACGCGATATTGGCCGGCCTGCCCACCACCGTGCCGATGGGAAGGCCGGGCGGCAAAAGCCCGCCATCGCCCGACGACACGACCTGGTCGCCCGCATGCAAGGTCACGATCTGCGACATGGTATCGAGCGTCGGCATCGCCGGTATTGTCGCCCACCATGATGGCCTGGTGATTGCCGGGCGCGACCGCGACGGGAATGCGGCTGTTGAGATCGGTGAGCAGGATCACCCAGCTGGTGTGGCTTCCGGTGAGATAAGATGCGCCCGATCATGCCGCGCGCGTCCACCACGGCCTCGCCCGGCTTGACGTTGCTGGCGCTTCCGGCGTCCAGGATCATGGTCTGAAGGAAAGGCCGGTTGGCGCGGCCGATCACCTGCGACAGGACCGAGTGGACATCCGGATCGGGCACGGCATGCAGCAGCGACTGATAGCGCTTGACCCGGTCCTGCATCACCACGGCGACATTGCGCCATTGCTTCAGCCGCGCATTTTCGTCCTTGAGCACCAGATTTTCCCGGTAGACGGTGAAAAGCTCGTCGATGGAACCAGCGAAGCGGTCGAACTGGACTGACCGGCGCATGCACCACCACCAGCAGCGGCTGCATCTTGTCGATGATCGCGGTGCGGGCGCGGTCGAACAGATCGGCCTGCGCCTTGCCCAACAACACCAGCGCCACCGCCAGCGCCAGCACAATGACCAGTGGTAGCTGGGCATTGCCCCGCCGGGCGATTTTCCAGGTGCCATTGGCCATGACGATGGGCCCCTTCAGCCCAATCAACCAAGTCTAGAACGCGGTGGAAAGAACGTGACGCATGCCCTTGGTGTTTTCCAGAACCCGGCCCGTGCCCAGCGCGACGCAAGACAAAGGATCGTCCGCGATGGAGACGGGAAGGCCGGTTTCATTGCGCAATACGGAATCAAGATTGGCCAGCAGCGAGCCGCCGCCAGTCAAGACGATGCCCTTGTCGACGATGTCGGCGGCGAGTTCGGGCGGCGTCGCTTCCAACGCCACCTTGACCGCTTCCACGATCGCGCCCACCGGTTCGGCCAAAGCCTCGGCGACATGGCGCTGGGTGATGGTGATTTCCTTCGGCACGCCGTTCAAAAGATCGCGACCCTTGATCTCCATGGTGACGCCGCTGCCGCCTTCGGGCGCCGCCGCCGAGCCGATCTCCTTCTTGATGCGCTCGGAGGAGGCTTCGCCGATCAGAAGATTCTGGTGACGGCGGATATAGGCGATGATCGCCTCGTCCATCTTGTCGCCGCCGACCCGCACGCTGCGCGAATAGACGATGCCGCCCAAGGATAGCACCGCCACTTCGGTGGTGCCGCCGCCGATATCCACCACCATCGAGCCGGTGGGTTCGGAAACCGGAAGACCGGCGCCGATCGCCGCCGCCATCGGTTCCTCGATCAGAAAGACGCGGCGGGCGCCCGCCGACAGCGCCGATTCCTGAATCGCGCGCCGTTCGACCGCGGTCGAGCCCGACGGCACGCAGACGATGATCATGGGATTGGCGAAGGAGCGGCGGTTATGCACCTTGCGGATGAAATGCTTGATCATCTCTTCCGCCACTTCGAAGTCGGCGATCACGCCGTCGCGCATGGGACGGATCGCCTCGATGTTGCCGGGGGTGCGCCCCAGCATCATCTTGGCGTCGTTGCCAACAGCGCGGACCGATTTCTTGCCGCTCCTGGTGGTCATGGTGGCGACCACCGAAGGTTCGTTGAGGACGATGCCTCGCCCTTTCACGTAGACAAGCGTGTTCGCCGTCCCTAGATCGATGGCCATGTCGCTCGAAAGCGCGCCAAGTAGACTGCCGAACATGCTTAACCTGCCAATCCCTTGATTAAGGAAACAGTGTCCCGAAAAGTCGCGTGTGAGCGGAAAAACCCCGACCCTACGGCGAGGAGTTTGTCTTGATCTCATTGCGCGATGGTTAACGCCTCAGGCCGCTGCTTCTCCCGTTTCACCAATAATTTGTTAAGAGCATTCACGTAGGCATAGGCCGCCGCCACCATCGTGTCGGTGTCGGACGCCTTGCCGGTGACGGTACGCCCGTCCTCCTCCAGCCGCACATTGACCGTGGCCTGGGCGTCGGTGCCCTCGGTTACGGCATTGATCTGAAACAGTTGCAGGGTCGCCGTATGTGGGTAGGTCTCGCGGATGGCGCGGAACACCGCGTCCACCGGGCCGTCGCCCTCCATGGTCACATGCCGGTCCTCGCCCTTGACCGACAGGGTCATGATCGCCTGGGGCTTGATGCCGATGCCGGTCTCGACCTTGAGCGCCTTGACCTGGATCGTGTCCTGGCCGCGCATGATCTCGTCGTCCACCAGGGCGGCGATATCCTCGTCGAAGACATGCTTTTTCTTGTCGGCCAGGTCCTTGAAGCGGCGGAAGGCGTCCTCGATGGCGGCGTCGGCGAGCGCATAGCCCATGTTTTCCAGCTTGTCGCGGAAGGCATGGCGGCCCGACAGCTTGCCCAGCATCAGGGAGGTGGCCTTCACCCCCACATCCTCGGGCCGCATGATCTCATAGGTCTCGACATTCTTGAGCATGCCGTCCTGATGGATGCCGCTCTCATGGCTGAAGGCGTTCTTGCCCACGATCGCCTTGTTGTACTGGACCGGGAAGCCGGTGACGTTGGAGACCAGCTTCGAGGCCTTGGACAGCATGGTGGTGTTGATGTTGGTGGTGAAGGGCATGATGTCCTTGCGCACCTTCAGGCCCATCACGATCTCTTCCAGCGCGGCATTGCCGGCGCGCTCGCCGATGCCGTTGATGGTGCATTCCACCTGGCGCGCGCCCGCCAGCACGCCGGCCAATGAATTGGCCACCGCCAGGCCCAGATCGTTATGGCAATGGGTGGAGAAGGTCACCTTGTCCGCGTTGGGCACGCGGTTCCTCAGCATGGTGACGATCTCGAAATATTCCTGCGGCGTGGAATAGCCCACCGTGTCGGGAATATTGATGGTGGTGGCGCCGGAATGGATCGCCACTTCGACGCAGCGGCAGAGGAAATCCGGCACCGTGCGGGTGGCGTCTTCCGCGCTCCATTGCACGTCGTCGGTGAAATTGCGCGCCCGCGTCACCGAGGCGCCGACCGCTTCCAGCACGGCATTTTCGCCCATATTCAGCTTGTGCTTCATGTGCACGGGGCTGGTGGAGATGAAGGTGTGGATGCGCGGCTTGACCGCGCCCTTCAGCGCTTCGCCGGCGCGATCGATGTCCTTGAAGCCGGCGCGCGCCAAGCCGCAGACGCTGGCGCGCTTGACGATCTTGACGATCTCGCTCACCGCCTTGAAATCGCCGGGCGAGGAAATCGGAAAGCCCGCTTCGATGATGTCGACGCCCATCTCGTCGAGCAGTTCGGCGATGCGCAATTTCTCTTCATGCGTCATCGCCGCGCCGGGCGATTGCTCGCCGTCGCGCAAGGTGGTGTCGAAAATTTTGATCTTCTGCAATTGCCGGGCTTTGTGCTGTTCGTCGGTCATGACGTAGGTCCTTCTGTTCGCCGCGTGGCGCTTCTGTTCTCTCCTTTCACAGTTCTCCCCTAAACGCCGGCAGCGCGAGACCATCCCGCGTGCCATCCGCCTAGGGGCTGCTAAGGAGAAGAAGCGCGCGCGAAGAACCGAGGGAAGGACGGGCTTTCGAATAAGGACGCGCGGCGGCGCGGGCGGAAATTCCACCAGTCCTTTTGTCGCCGTGTGCGCCCTTCGTCATGGACCTGTCGTCGTTCCGCCCGTCGAATTCGCTAGCTCACACGAAGGAACTTAAGCGACGGTAAAATCACCGTTTTTTCCTTCGTTGGCCGGGTTTTACGCCGAATTTGCGTGGCAGGGCAAGGGCGCGCAGGATGGCATTCCACAAGAAGCTGCCGGATTCCTTTGATCGAAATTCTCAACGTCTCCAAAGCCTATGCCGGTTCCGGCAAAGAGGGTGTTTCCGGTCTTACCCTGTCGATGCCGCCAAGGCGAGTTCCTGGTGCTGATCGGGCCTTCGGGTTCGGGCAAGACCACCACCCTGAACATGATCAACCGGCTGGTCGAACCCGATGGCGGCGACCATCCGGATCGAGGGCCGTAATGTGGCCGAATCCGACCCTGTCCAGCTGCGCCGGGGGATCGGCTATGTCTTTCAAGAAGCTGGTCTTTTTCCCCACATGACGGTGGCCGAGAATATCGCCGTGACCCCTCGTTTGCTGGGCTGGGACGAGGCCAGAATCCAGGCCCGGATCGACGAACTTCTTGCCCTGGTGCAGCTGGATTCGGGCGCCTTCCGCGAGCGGCGTCCGCGACGGCTTTCCGGCGGCCAGCGCCAGCGCGTGGCGCTTGGCCCGGGCGCTGGCGGCCAGGCCCCATATTCTGCTGCTGGACGAGCCGTTCGGCGCGCTCGATCCGGTGACCCGCGAAGCTGTGGCCGCCGATGTCCGCGACATCCATCAAAGCCTGGGCCTCACCACCATGATGGTCACCCATGACATGACCGAGGCGCTGCTGCTGGCCGACCGAATCGCGGTGATGCGCGAAGGAACCTCTGGTGCAGACCGGCACGCCGCAGCGAGCTGGTGAGCCGCCCCGCCGATCCCTTTGTCGCCCAGCTGATCGAGACGCCCCGGCGCCGCGCCCAGGCCCTGGCCAAGACGCTGCGCGCTATGAAGCGGCCCAGTTTTCAGGAAGCCTGGGCGCTTCTGCCCGACTATCTCGGCCAGCATGTGATCCTCAGCGTCTCGGCGCTGATCCTGGGGGTGGCGATCAGCGTGCCGCTGGGCATCGTCGCCGCGCGCAGCAAACGGTTTGGTGCGCCGGTCCTGGGCCTGGTGAGCGTGATCCAGACCATTCCGGGCCTGGCGCTGCTGGCGCTGTTCTATCCCCTGCTGCTGGCGCTTTCGGCGCTGACGCGCGACCTGTTCGGCGTTTCGTTCCGCGCCCTGGGCTTTCTGCCGGCGCTGTTGGCGCTCACGCTCTATGCGATGCTGCCGATCCTGCGCAATCTGGTCACGGCGCTGAACGGCCTCGATCCCGCCATCCTGATGGCGGCCAAGGGCGTCGGCATGACGCCGCGCCAATCCCTTTACAAAGTCGAGCTGCCGCTGGCTGCGCCGCAATTGCTGGCCGGCATCCGCACCGCCACCGTGTGGGTGGTCGGCATCACCACCCTTTCCACGCCCATCGGCCAGACCAGCCTGGGCAATTACATCTTCACCGGGCTTCAGACCGAGAATTGGGTCTTCGTGCTGTTCGGCTGCGTGGCGGCCGCCGCGCTGGCGCTGGTGCTGGATTTGCTTCTGGCGGTGGCGGGAGCGGCGCTGGCGCAGCGTTCGCGCCCGCGCCTGGCGCTGGCGGGCGCTGGGACTGGTGGTTCTGATCGCGGCGGCGCTTGCCCCCGGCCTGATGCCGAGCGCGCTCCGCGGCGACGGCGTGGTGATCGGGGCCAAGAATTTCGACGAGCAATATATCCTGGCCGACGTGATGGCGGACCGGCTGTAGCCAGGCGGGCTTCGCCGTCAGACCAGAAGATCGATCTGGGCTCGACCGTGGCGCTTCGGGCGCTGGCCGCGTCCGACATCGACGCCTATGTCGATTATTCCGGCACGCTTGTGGGGCGATGCGATGCACCGCACCGACATGCCGGGCCGCCAGGCCATGCTGGACGCAACTGAAGCCGTGGCTCGCGCAGACTCTACGGCGTCGCATTGCTGGGATCGCTGGGTTTCGAGAATGCCTATGTCTTCGCCATGCGCGCCGACCGCGCCAAGGCGCTGCACATCAAAAGCCTGGCCGATCTCGCCGCCCATCCCGAGCTTGATGATCGGCGGCGATTTCGAGATTTTCTCGCGGCCCGAATGGCGCGCGCGTGGCCGCCGCCTATGGCATTTCCACCATGCGGCGGCGGCAATATCAGCCCGATTTTCTCTATCGCGCGGTGATGAGCGGGGATGCCGATCTGGTCTCGGCCTTTTCCAGCGATGGCCGCATCGCCCGCTATGGCCTCGTCATTCTGACCGATCCCCAAGCAGGCGCTGCCGCCCTATGACGCGGTGCTGCTGGTGGGTCCGGCCCATGCCCATGACCCGCGCTTTCTCGCGAGCCTTAAGCCCTCTGATCGGCGCGCATCCCCCTGCCCCTGATGCAGCAGGCCAATCTGATGGTGGACCGCGACCAGGACAAACGCACCCCGGCCGAGACCGCGCCCTGGCTCGAGGCCCACATCGCACTGGACCGTGCGGATCAGCGGCCCTCGAAATTGCCGGATTAGACTCTCGCTGCCGGCGCGACAATAGAACAGCGAGGCTGTCACAAAGCCGCGCTTTCACGTGTGCATGTGGAAATGCTTGTCTCGGCCCCGAACGCCCACCTCTGATCCCAAGGCCTGCCGGACATGAAAATCCTGCCGCCCGTCTCGATCGAAGCACGCCGCCTGCTGCCCAGCCGCTGGGACGTGCTGGCGGCGATCCTGGTGCTGGGCTTCCTGGTCGCCTTTGCCGATGTCAGCCGCTTCCTGGTCCATCCGCTGAGCTCCATCTCCGGCAATTATCTCGAGCTCAATCCCGCCGACCTGCCCGGCTATGCCCTGCGCACCGCGCTGCGCATGCTGATCGCGATGGGGGCGTCGCTGGTCTTCACCTTCACCTATGCCACCTGGGCGGCGAAGAATCCCCGGGCCGGGACCTTGCTGGTGCCGCTGCTGGACATCCTGCAATCGGTGCCGATCCTGGGCTTTCTGTCGGTCACCATCGTCTGGTTCCTGTCGCTGTCGCCGGGCCGCATCTTCGGCGCGGAGCTGGCCTGCGTCTTCACCATCTTCACCGGCCAGGCCTGGAACATGGCCTTCAGCTTCTATCAATCGCTGCGCACCGTGCCGGAAGAACTGGAAGAAGCCGGCCGCATGTTCGGCCTGAATGCCTGGGCGCGCTTCTGGCGGATCGAAGCGCCCTTCGCCACGCCGCCGCTGATCTGGAACATGATGATGAGCATGTCGGGCGGCTGGTTCTTCGTCACCATTTCCGAAGCGATCAGCGTGGGCAAGACCAACATCGCCCTGCCCGGCATCGGCTCCTGGATCGCGGTCGCCATCGCGCAGAAGAACCTGCCGGCCATCTTCGAGGCCATCGCGGCGATGCTGGTGGTGATCCTGATCTATGACCAGCTTCTGTTCCGTCCGCTGGTGGCCTGGGCCGACCGTTTCCGCGTCGCCAGCGAACCGTCGGAGGAAGCGCCCCAGTCCTGGGCGCTCACCGTCTATCGCCGCTCCCGCCTGCTCGATCTGCTGACCGCGCCTTTCGAGCACATGATGCGCTGGTCCTATTACTGGCATCCGCCCAGCTTCGGCCTGAGGGCCGCGCGCGCCCGAGGTCGACAGCCGGGTCGCCGACATCATCTGGTATGCCCTGCTGGGCGTGCTGGGCGCCTATTGCCGTCTGGCGCATCTATGTCTTCTTCATCCATGCCAATCTCAGCTGGAGCGATGCGGCCACCGCCTTCGGCCTGGGCTTCATCACCCTGATCCGGGTGATCGTGCTGATCGGCATCGCCAGCCTGATCTGGACCCCGATCGGCATCTATGTGGGCCTGCGGCCCAAGCTCACCGCCATCGTGCAGCCGGTGGCGCAGTTCCTGGCCGCCTTCCCGGCCAACATCCTGTTCCCGCTGGTGGTGTCGCTGATCGTGTTCTGGAATGCCAATCCCGACATCTGGCTGTCGCCGCTGATCGTGCTGGGCACCCAATGGTACATTCTGTTCAACGTCATCGCCGGCGCCAGCACCATGCCGCAGGAATTGCGCGACGCCGCCGAGAATTTCGGCGTCCATGGCTGGCTGTGGTGGAGAAAGGTCGCCCTGCCCGCCGTATTTCCCGTTCTACGTCACCGGCGCCATCACCGCGTCGGGCGGCGCCTGGAACGCGTGCATCGTCGGCGGAAGTCGCCAGCTGGGGCAATCACACGCTGCGCGCGCACGGCCTGGGCGCCTATATCGCCGACGCGGTCACTGTGGGCGATTTCCACCATGTCGTCCTGGGCACGATCGTCATGAGCTTTTTTGTGGTGGTGGTGAACCGGATCCTGTGGCGGCCGCTTTACTGGTACGCCGAACGCAAATTCCGTTTAACATGGACGGCTGACATGGCAGCACCAGTCTTCTGAATGTCGAGCATGTGCGCCGCACTTTTCCCCGCGAGCGGCGGCGAGGAATTGCTGGTGCTGGACGACGTCAATCTCACCTTGAAGCAGGGCGAGATCGTGGGCCTGCTGGGCCGCTCGGGTTCGGGCAAATCCACGCTTGCTGCGCCTGATCGCCGGCCTGGCGCGGCCGCAGGGCGGCACATCTCACCTATATGGGCGCGCCCATCGAAGGTCCGGCCCAGGGCGTGGCGATGGTGTTTCAGGGCTTCGCGCTGTTTCCCTGGCTCACGGTGCTGGAGAATGTGCAGTTGGGGCTGGAAGCGTTGGGCCTGCCGCCCAGAGGAAATGCGCGCCCGCGCGCTGGCCGCCATCGACCTGATCGGCCTGGACGGCTACGAAAGCGCCTATCCGCGCGAATTGTCGGGCGGCATGCGCCAGCGCGTGGGCTTTGCCCGCGCCGTGGTGGTGCATCCCAATATTCTTCTGATGGACGAGCCCTTCAGCGCCCTGGACGTGCTGACGGCGGAAAATCTGCGCACCGATCTGGTCGAGCTTGTGGGGCAATGGCAAACTGCCGATCAAGGGCATCATCCTGGTCACGCATAATATCGAGGAAGCGGTCTTGATGTGCGACCGGGTGCTGCTGTTCTCGTCCAATCCCGGCCGGGTGAGTTCGGAAATCAAGATCGACCTGCCCCAGCCGCGCGACCGCACCTCGCCCCAATTCGAGCATTATGTGGATCAGATCTATGTCGAGATGACCGCGCGGCGGGTCGAAAGGCTGCAACAGCAGCAGGCGCGCAATGCCGGCATCGAGGTGCCGCTGGTCCATGTCTCGCCCAACCAGATCGCGGGCCTGATCGAGGCGCTGGCCGCGCCGCCCTATGACGGCAAGGCGGACTTGCCCGACATCGTCGTATGAGCAGGAACTGGAAGTGGACGAACTCTTCCCGGTGGCCGAGGCCATGCAGCTTATGCGCCTGGCCGATGTGGAAGGCGGCGATATCAGGCTCACCCATATGGGCAAGCGCTTCGCCGAAGCCGATCTGAACGAGCGCAAGGAGATTTTCTCCCGCGCCTTGATGAATTACGTCCCGCTGGCGGTGCATATCCGCCGGGTGCTGGACGAACGCGCCAGCCATTCCGCGCCCCGGACGCCGCTTCCTGGATGAACTGGAAGACCATATGACCGAGGAAGCGGCGGAGGACACGCTGAAGACCGTGGTGAGCTGGGGCCGCTTCAGCGAACTTTTCTCGTATGACGATGACGCGGAGCTATTCAGCTTGGAAAATCCCACTTAATTTTAACCCCTCCGCCCTTTGCACGCTCGGGAGGCATGTCGCGACCAAGCTTCGCGAAATTTAGGTGGTAGCGCGCATTGGCTGTAAGCGGTGTTTATTTGGCGGCGCGAAAATTGAGATCGCTGTCGGCCACCATCTCGAGCGTGGCCGCCCATGCCGCAACATTCTGGTTGAGCTGATCGCGCTTCACAATCGCCAGCGTGTCGTCAGAAGAATGGTGATAGTCGAAGTAGCGATTGGCGTCCTGGCTTAACGCCAGCACCGGCACGCCGGCATGCTGGATCTCTTCCACGTCGCTTCCCGCATCGAGCGCCGGTGTGGTGGCGACGATGATCTTGAGCGGCGCCAGGATCGAGGAGAGCGGCTGCAACTGGGGATTGGCGGCCGCCCCCGGCGGCAGTTCCAGCTTGTAGACATTGTCGCTGCCAAGATCGCTTTCCCCGGCCAGCACGATCTTGTCGAGCTCGGTCTTGTGCATGTCGAGATAGGCCGCCCCCGAGCCTCCGGTCTCTTCCGAGCCCCAGAACACCACGCGGATGGTGCGGGCGGGATGGCGCGGCAACTGGGCGATCAAATGCCCTGCAGCGGCGCTGATGGCCACGCCCGCGCCGTCATCGATCGCGCCCGTGCCGGGATCCCAGCTGTCGATATGGCCGCCCACCACGATCACCTGGTCGGGATGGCTGCTGCCCGTTACGTCGCCGGAGATGGTCCAGGCGGTGGCGTTCACCACATGCGATTGCAGCAAAAGATGCAGGCGCACGGGACCGCGCGCCGCCATATGCTCGATCAGGTCGGCATCGGGCACGCCCAAGGCGCCCGCCGGAATCCGGACGCATCGGCGGCATACATGGTGGCGCCGGTATGCGGCGCGCGCGCCGTGCCGGTTGAGATCGAACGGGTGAGATAGGCGACGGCGCCCCGGCGCGAAGCTTCCGACGGCGCGTAACGCGCCGCCACTGCCGCGCCATAGCCACTGCCATCCTGGGTGCGGGTCATAGGCTGGTTGACCAGCACGATCTTGCCCGCGAACGCATTGGCGGGCGCGGCCTTGAGTTCTGCCATGCTTTTCAACACCACGACCTCGGCGGTGATGCCTTCGGGCGGCGTCGGCACGGAATTCCCCAGGCCCAGGATCGCCAGTTTCTGCGGAAAGGGCGCAAGAATCTCCGCGCTCTCGGCGTCACGCAGCCAGGCGTGTTTGGGGAAGGGTTCGACATGGACGTTGGTGAAGCCCAGCGCTGACATCTTCGCCAGGGCCCAGTCGCGGGCCCGCATTTGGGCGGGCGAACCGGCGGGACGCGGCCCGATCTCGGTGGTGAGGGATTCCAGCACCTGATAGGCGGTGGGATCGGTGAGCGCCTGGTCGCGCAGCCGGGTAGCAGTGGCCGGATCGGCCCATGCCGGCGCAGCCAAGAGAATGGTCAAGCCCAAAAGCGAAGCGAACCTGATCATTCTTTCCTCCACTTCAGTTCTACCGGCAGGCGCGCAGGATTTTGCGGACCGAGCAGGAGCGTCGCGCGGAGCGTGCGTATAGCACGTGAGCACGCGCGACGCACTCAGGATGCAAAAGACAAGCGCTTAATTCTTGGCGGTGTCGACCAGCTTGTTCTTGGCAATCCACGGCATCATGGCGCGCAGCTTCTTGCCCACATCTTCGATCGGATGCTGATCGCCGCGCGCGCGCGTCGCCTTGAACGAGGTCTGGCCGGCCTTGTTCTCCAACACCCAGTCGCGGGCGAATTTGCCGCTCTGGATGTCGTCCAGCACCCGCTTCATCTCGGCCTTGGTGGCAGGCGTGATGATGCGCGGGCCGGTGACATACTCGCCATATTCGGCGGTGTTGGAGATGGAGTAGTTCATGTTGGCGATGCCGCCTTCATAGATCAGGTCCACGATCAACTTCACTTCGTGGAGGCATTCGAAATACGCCATCTCGGGCGCGTAACCGGCTTCCACCAAGGTTTCGAAGCCGGCGCGGATCAGTTCCACCAGGCCGCCGCACAGGACCGCCTGCTCGCCGAACAGGTCGGTCTCGCATTCCTCGCGGAAATTGGTCTCGATGATGCCGGCGCGGCCGCCGCCGATCGCGGAGGCGTAGGACAGGCCCAGATCATGAGCGTTGCCGGAGGCGTCCTGATGCACCGCGATCAGGCAGGGCACGCCGCCGCCCTTGAGGTATTCGCCGCGCACGGTGTGGCCGGGTCCCTTGGGCGCCACCATCAGCACGTCGAGATCTTTGCGCGGCTCGATCAGGCGGAAATGGACATTGAAGCCGTGGGCGAACATCAGCGCTGCGCCCTGCTTCATGTTCTTTTCGAGATCGTTCCTTCCAGATGTCGGCCTGCAGTTCGTCGGGCGTCGCCATCATCATCACATCCGCCCATTTGGCGGCGTCGGCGACGCTCATCACCTTGAAGCCGGCCGCTTCCGCCTTCTTGGCCGAGGCGCCCGGGCGGGCCGCGATCACCACGTCTTTGACGCCGGAATCGCGCATATTCTGGGCATGGGCATGGCCCTGGGAGCCGAAGCCGATCACCGCGACTTTCTTGTTCTTGATCAGATTGAGATCGGCGTCCCGATCGTAATAGACCCGCATAATCAAAGACCCTTCCGTTGCGCCCGCCTTTTATCCGCTCGGGGAAAAAGGGGCAATTGTTCGTCGGCTCATATGTCACATGCAATGATGCGTGCTTACTCGTTGTCGCGGCTGATGGCGGCAACGCCCGTGCGCGAGACGTCGGTCAGGCCCAACGCCCGCATGGCTTCGATGAAGCTGGAGATTTTGGCGGGCGCATCGGTCAGTTCGAACACCCCACCCTCGTCCAGGGCGCGGGCGCCGAACTTCTCCGCCGTCGCTTTCGCCGCCTCCAGCGCGCTGCGCGAGACTTTCACCAGCGCCATTTCCCGCTCGATCCCGTCGGAGGCGAAGGTCCAGTTGGTGACGGCATGGACCGGCACCACGCGGCGAAGCTGCGCCTCGATCTGTTCGATCACCTGGGGCGGACCCGAGGTGACGATGGTGATGCGCGAGGTGCCCGCCGCGGGATCCACCTCGGCCACGGTGAGGCTTTCGATATTGTAGCCCCGGCCGGAGAATAGGCCCACCACACGGGCCAAGCACGCCCGCCTCATTGTCCACCAGGGCGGTCAGGGTGTGACGTTCGTTCGCCATCACACCAGCATCTTTCCTTCGTCGCTCACCGCGGCATCCGAGAGCGCGGAGAGGATCATGTCGTTATGGGCCGCGCCCGACGGGATCATGGGATAGCAATTCTCCGCCGGGTCGACGCGGCAATCGAACAGCACCGGCTTGGGGCTCTCGATCATCTGGCGGATCTTGTCGTCCAGCTCTTTCGGCTTGTCGGCGCGCAGCCCCAGGCAACCGAACGCTTCCGCCAGCTTGACGAAATCCGGCAGCGCTTCCGAATAGGAATGGGAATAGCGCCCGCCATGCAGCAATTCCTGCCACTGGCGCACCATTCCCATATATTCGTTGTTGAGGATGAAGATCTTGATCGGCAGATCATACTGCACCGCCGTGGACATTTCCTGCATGGTCATCTGCACCGACGGCTTCGCCGGCGATGTCGATCACCAGCGAGCCGGGATGGGCCATCTGCACGCCCACCGCAGCGGGCAAGCCATAACCCATGGTGCCCAGCCCGCCCGAAGTCATCCAGCGATTGGGCTCCTCGAATTTGAAGCGCTGCGCCGCCCACATCTGATGCTGGCCCACTTCGGTGGTGATGTAGACGTCCCTGCCCCGCGTCAGGGCGTAGAGCCGGTCCATGCGCATATTGCGGCTTGATCAGCGCTTCCGACGGCTTGATAGGCGAGCGCATTTCTTGGCGCGCCAGCCATCGATCGTGGCCCACCATTCCTTCAGCGCCGGTTGCGTCTTGTCGTCCTTGGCCTTCCACAGCTTGACCATCTCGGCGATGGCGCGGGCCGGCGTCGGCGACGATCGGCAGATCCACCCGCACGATCTTGTTGATCTGCGAGGCGTCGATATCGAGATGGATCTTCTTCGAGCCGGGCGAGAAAGCATCGATGCGGCCGGTGACGCGGTCGTCGAACCGCGCGCCCAGGCACACCATCAGGTCGCAATCATGCATGGCGTTGTTGGCTTCGTAGGTGCCGTGCATGCCCAGCATGCCCAGCCATTGCGGAGAAGAGGCGGGAAACGCGCCCAACCCCATCAAGGTGGAGGTGACCGGAAAGCCCGTGAGCGACGCCAGTTCGCGCAAGCGCCAGGCTGGCCTTGGGCCCGGCATTGATGATGCCCCCGCCGGTATAGAGGATCGGGCGCTTGGCTTCGCGCCATCATCTCGACCGCGCGCGCGATCGCCGCCTGTTCCGGCTCGGTCTTGGGCCGGAAAGTGCGATGGCGCACCTCGTCCGGGCGTGAAATAGTCGCCGGTCTTGAATTGCACATCCTTGGGAATGTCCACCACCACCGGGCCGGGCCGGCCCTGGGTGGCGATCTGGAAGGCTTCGTGCAGGGTGCGCGATAGTTCGTTCACGTCCTTCACCAGCCAATTATGCTTGGTGCAGGCCCGCGTGATGCCCACCGTGTCGGCTTCCTGGAACGCGTCGGTGCCGATCAGATGCGTGGCCACCTGGCCGGTCAGAACCACCAGCGGAATGGAATCCATCAAGGCATCGGTCAGGCCGGTGACCGCATTGGTGGCGCCGGGACCCGAGGTCACCAGCACAACGCCGGGCTTGCCGGTGGAGCGGGCATAGCCTTCCGCGGCATGGGTGGCGCCCTGCTCGTGGCGCACCAGGACATGGGTGATGCCGTTGTCGGCGAACAGCGCGTCATAGATGGGAAGCACCGCGCCGCCGGGATAGCCGAAGATATGGGTTACGCCCTGGTCCTTGAGCGCGCGCACCACCATCTCGGCGCCGGTCAACGAAACCGTCTCGCTGACGGTGCTTCGGGCGGCGGCGCGTTGCCGCCAATGTTCGCATCCATAGTCATGTCCCCTAGACTCATATCCCCTGGCTCGGCACCAAAGATAAAGGGGCGTTTCCGCCCCTTGATCACACGCCATCGTCCGGTAACGCGGGGTTAACCACGTTCGGGCGACGGCCTCCAAATAAGTACGGCAGTGCGTTCTCATCGGCTGGCACGTTAGGGTGCAGCGCACCCGCCGTCAAGCAATTTCATACAACAAAATGCATCGTATAAAGCAATAATATTGCTCCGATCTGGGTCAAACCAGTTATAATCCGCCATACGATTGCGAAACCAGGTCATCTGGCGCTTGGCGAATTGACGCGTGGCGGTGACCGCCTCCCGGATCGCCGCTTCCCGTGACAGCCCTCCCTGGGCATGGGCGAGCAATTGCCGCAGACCCAGGAGCTTGGCGGCGGGCAAAGCGGGATCGAGGCCGGCCAGAGCCAGCGCCTCTTCGTGCGCCGCCCTGGTCCAGCATGGCTTCGAACCGTTCCGCGATGCGTTTCGCGCAGCAGCGGCCGCGGCGGATCGAGCACGAAGCGGGCCAAGCGATCAGCCCTTCCAGCACCGGCGGGCCTTGCGTCTTGCTGCCATTGAACCAGCGGCCGGCCCGGTCGCCTCCAGCACTTCCCAGGCGCGCACCACGCGCTGCGGATCGGTGGGACGCAGCTCCGCCGCCGTTTCGGGATCGCGCGCGAGCCAGGCGGGCATGCAGTTCGCCGACGCCGATCTCATCCAGCAGAGCGCGCGCGCGCGCTCGCGCGCATCGCGGCGGGATGGGCGGAATTTCCGCCAAGCCCTTCCGTCAGCGCGGTGAAATAAAGACCAGTGCCGCCCACGAAGATGGGCAACTTGCCCATGCGCGCGCGCCTCCGCCAGCGCGCGGCGCGCATCCTCGGCATAGCGTCCCACCGAATAAAGCTCGCGCACGCGGAACATGGCCGTAGAGCAGATGCGGCGCTTGCGCGCTGCGCCTCGACGTCCGGCTGCGCGGTCAGGATGGGCGCTTCGCGATAGACCTGCATGGAGTCGGCATTGATCAGCGCGCCGCCGATATGGCTGCGCCAAAGCCAGCGCGGCGGCGGACTTGCCGCTCGCGGTCGGGCCTGCAATAAGCACGGCGTCGCATCGCATAAGAGCCACAATGTCCACGTTTGTCCTGAATGTCATCGGCGCCGGCGCCGATCCGGATTTGTTCGCGCCCTTGAAGCTGGGCCGCGCCCATATCCTGTCGCCCGGCCATGCCTTCGATCTGCCGCTGGGCGAGGACGAGGCCGAGCCCGCGCTGGCCGAGGCGCGCGCGCTGGCCGAAGGCCTGAAGCTCGACATCAATCTGGTGGCAACGGCACGGCGCAAGAAGAAGCTTCTGGTCGCCGACATGGATTCCACCATCATCAATGTCGAATGCCTGGACGAGCTGGCCGACATGGCGGGGCTCAAGCCCAAGATCGCCGCCATCACCGAGCGCGCCATGCGCGGCGAGCTGGAGTTCGAGGCGGCGCTGCGCGAGCGGGTGGGCATGCTCAAGGGCCTGGCGCTCGGCGCGCTGGAGCGCACCTATGCCGAACGCGTGCGGCTCAATCCCGGCGCCAAGAACCTTCTCGCCACCATGCGCGCAGAACGGCGCCCATACCATGCTGGTATCGGGCGGGTTTGGCTATTTCACGTCGCGCGTAGCCGAGGCGGCGGGCTTTCATGTCGAGCGCGGCAATACGCTATTGGATGACGGCGAGGCGCTCACCGGCGAAGTGGGCCATCCCATCCTGGGCCGCGAAGCCAAACTGCAGGCGCTGGAAGAAGCGGCGGCCAGGCTGAATCTGGATTTTGCGGAAACGCTGGCGGTGGGCGACGGCGCCAACGATCTGGCCATGATCCAGCGCGCCGGCTTGGGTGTGGCCTATCACGCCAAGCCCGTGGTCGCCGCCGCCGCCGGCGCCTCGATCGATCACAATGATCTGACCGCGCTGCTCTATCTGCAGGGCTACACGGACGAAGAGATCGTGAAGGTCTAATTTTCTCGAAGCTTGGTCATGACCTTCCTCCCCTTTGGCGCGCGGCGCCTGGAAGGGGAGGTGGCCGTAGCTGGCCCTCGGGCCAGCGAAGACCGGAGGGGTTCAAAAATCAGTCGAGGCGAAGCCCGACATAAGTGAGATCGCCGTTCCGGCTCACCAGCATCAGCTCGACCTTCTTGCCGGCCTTGACGTCGGCATCCACCCGCGCCTCGACATCGGCGGGCGATTTCACCGGCTGGCTCTGCACTTCCACGATCACGTCGCCGGGACGGAAATTCTTGTCGGCGGCAGGACTGTCGGGATCGACGTCGCTCACCACCACGCCCTGGATATTGCCGGCCAGCTTGTATTTGGCCCGCGCCCCGTCATCCAGCGGCGCCAGCGACAGACCCAGTTGCGAGACTTTCGATTTCGGCTTGGCCGGCGGGCGGCGGCAGTTTCTTGCCCGGCTTGTCGGGTGGGCCTTCGTCCAGCTTGGCGATCACGATGCTTGATAGCTCTGCTTCTTGCCCTTGCGCAGCACGTCGACATTGACGGTCTTGCCGATGGGCGTGGCGGCGACGATGCGGGGCAGTTCGCGCGAATCGGCGACCGGCTTGCTGTCGAAGCCGACCACCACATCGCCATTCTTGCAGGCCCGCTTTCTGCGGCCGGACCGCCGCCGGTGACATCGGCGACCAGCGCGCCTTGGCGTGTCGGGCAAGCCCATGCCCTGGGCGATCTCGTCCGTCACCTGCTGGATGCGCACGCCGATCCAGCCGCGCTGGGCGACGCCGAATTGTTTGAGCTGCGCCACCACATCGCGCGCCAGGTTGGAGGGAATGGAGAAGCCGATGCCGACGCTGCCGCCCGAGGGCGAGAAGATCGCCGAATTGATGCCGATCACATTGCCGTCCATGTCGAACAGCGGGCCGCCGGAATTGCCGCGATTGATGGGCGCGTCGGTCTGGATGAAATCGTCATAGGGGCCGGCATTGATGTCGCGGTTGCGCGCCGAGACGATGCCCGCCGTCACCGTCGAGCCCAGGCCGAAGGGATCGCCGATCGCCATCACCCAGTCGCCGATCCGGGCCTTGTCGCTGTCGCCGAAATGCGTGGCGGGCAGAGGCTTTTTGGGCACCACCTTGAGCAGCGCCAGATCGGTCTTGGTGTCGCGGCCCACGATCTTGGCGGGCAGGCTGGAGCCGTCATTCAAGGTCACGGTGATCTGGTCGCTGTCCTCGATCACGTGATTGTTGGTGACGATGAAGCCGGCGGGATCGATGATGAAGCCGGAACCCAGCGACGTGACATGCCGAGGCCGCTCGGCATTGGGGCCCAGGAAGTTCTTGAACAGATCCTCGAGCGGCGAACCGGGCGGCACATTGGGCATGGCCGCGCGGCGGCGGCGCCTTCAAGGTCTGGGAGGTGGCGATATTGACCACGGTGGGCAGCAGCTTGGCGGCCAGGTCGGCGAAGGAATCCGGCGCCGGCCGTGCCATGCGCGGGAGCGCCCGCAAACGCCAGAGCGGCACAAAAAGCAAGCGCATACCGCATGTCATCCGTCCTAAATAAGCCGCGGGCGTGGCTGAAATCGCGCCCGAAGCATAACAGCCCACGCGGGGGCCCCGCCAAACAGGCATTTAAACGCCGTTTGCCGCCCTTTGCCGTCGGGTTCCTTAAACCGCGGACAGGATGACTCGTTCCGGCCCGAGATGGCTCTGGCGCCTGTTGGTTTCGGGCTGGGACGGCCGTATAGAGCCGGCGATGGCAATTCCCGCGACGCGTGACGATATTCTCCATGCCCTGGACCAGGTGATCGACCCCGTCTCGGGCCGCTCGGTGGTGCAGCAGAACATGATCGCCGGGCCTGGTGCTCCGGGACGGCCATGTCGGCTTTGCCCTGGAAGTGCCGCCCGCCCAGGGCCCGGCCGCCGAACCGCTGCGCGCCGCCAGCGAAGCGGCGGTGGCAAAGCTGCCCGGCATCCTGTCGGTCACCGCGGTCTTGACCGCGCATCAAGGCGCGCCGCACCGGCCGCCGCCCCAACCGCCCTCGGCCGCAAGCGCCATTGCCGGCGTCGCCAGCATCATCGCGGTGGCCAGCGGCAAAGGCGGGGTGGGCAAATCCACCGTCGCGGTCAATCTGGCGCTGGGCCTGGCACGGCTGGGCCTGAAGGTCGGGCTTGCTGGATGCCGACATCTACGGCCCATCGCTGCCGCGCCTGCTGGACATCCGTCACAAGCCCGAAAGCGACGGCAAGAAGATCAAGCCGATCGAGAAATTCGGCCTCAAGACCATGTCCATCGGCTTCCTGGTCAAGGAAGACGAAGCCATGATCTGGCGCGGGCCGATGGTGCAGTCGGCGCTGACCCAGATGCTGAACGACGTGCTCTGGGGCCCGCTGGATGTGCTGGTGCTGGACATGCCGCCGGGCACCGGCGACGCCCAACTCACCATCGCCCAGCGCGCGCCGCTCAAAGGCGCGGTGATCGTCTCCACGCCGCAGGACATCGCCCTGATCGACGCCAAGAAAGGCATCGCCATGTTCAAGAAGACCCGGTGCCGATCCTGGGCGTGGTCGAGAATATGAGCGTCTTTGTCTGTCCCGATTGCGGCCATGCCCATCACATTTTCGGACATGGCGGCGCGCGCGAGACGGCGGAGAAAATGGGCGCGCCCTTCCTGGGCGAGATCGCGCTAGTGCCCCTGATCCGCGAAACCTCCGATGCAGGCACGCCGGTGATGGCGACCATGCCCGATGGGCCCGAAGCGCGCTCCTTCCTGGCGGTGGCGGAGAAAGTCGCCGCCGCGCTTCAGGGCGAGACCCATGCCATGCCGAAGATCATTTTCGAATAACGCCAGCGCGTCTTGGTCCTAGCTTTCTTCCCCGCCCTAGCGGCAGCGTAGGGCGCGAACACGGAATTGAGGCACTCCGTGTCACCCCATCCGGTTCACGGTCACGCCGCGAAGCGGCTGGCGGGGGATTGAGGCGAACGACCAAGTTCGCCGAACGTCCGCCTGCGGGCTTGCCCGCGTTGGCGGACAGATAGATGGGGGAACATTAAATGCGCGTCAGCGTCACATAGCTGAAAGCAAGCCCGTCCGGCGTGGCATGTTCTTCGCGCGTCACTTCCCTCCAGGCCTCGCGGTCAAAGGCGAAAAGCGCGTCACCCTCGAACGGACGATGCACTTCCGTCAATTCGATGCGCTCGGCGAGAGGCAATGCCGCGCGATAGATTTCCGCGCCGCCGATCACCATCACTTCCGCCGCTTGCGTCGCCTTGGCAAGCGCATCCGGCAGCGAAGACGCGGCCATGGCGCCATCCGCCTGCCAGCCGGGTTGACGCGTCACCACGATGTTGGTGCGCTCCGGCAACGGCTTTTTCGGCAGCGAGTCCCAGGT
This sequence comes from uncultured Alphaproteobacteria bacterium, assembly GCA_963766265.1. Classification (GTDB taxonomy): domain Bacteria; phylum Pseudomonadota; class Alphaproteobacteria; order Micropepsales; family Micropepsaceae; genus Rhizomicrobium. The sequence goes on along the minus strand of CAVXYX010000001.1, from coordinate 943,587 downwards.
CTTGCGGCCCATCACCACCGGCTTGCCGATGGTCAATCGCTTGAAGCGCTTGAGATCGTCGGTGATGCGCCAGGGAATCGCGCCTTCCTTGCCGATCACGCCATTTCGGCCACTGCCAGAATCAGCGTGATCATGCGCCCTCCACCGCCGGCGACCATAACAGCGTGAGCCGCGCCGTAAATGGAACTTATGCCGCGCCTTTGTGTTATGCGTTTGCCAATCCGGGGATGGATTTATGCGCAAATTTCTTGTCTCGGCCGCCATTGTCGGCCTGATCGCCGGTTTTCCGCCTGCGTTCGCGCAGGATCGCGAGCATCGTGACCAGGCCGGCCCGCCGCAGGGCGAGCAGCATGGCGGAGGCCAGCCCCATGGCGGCGGCGCACCTCAAGGCGGACCGGCGCCCGCGCCCGGCCGCGCAGGCCAATCCCGCGCCGCGCGGCGGCCCCGAGCACACATCCGGCCGGCAGAACGGCGGCGCCCAGCCGGCGCGGCCAGCCAGCGAACCGTCGAATGCCAATCACGGCAATTTCCAAGCGCATCCCAACGAACCGCCGAACGCCAATCACGGCAATTTCCAAGCGCACCCCAACGAACCGTCGAACGCCATGCGCGGCAATCCGCGGCCTGCTCACCGCGCCTGCCAACGCCATGCGCGGATCAGGCGGTTCCCATCGCGATTTCAGCAGCGCCCGCAACTATCATCAGAATTTCAACGCCCCACGCCGCTTTCATGCTGCCGCCTATCGCCGGCCCCGGGCTATTATGCTCGCCGCTGGAGCTGGGGCCAGACCCTGCCGCCCCTGTTCTGGGCGCGTCAATATTGGCTGATGGATTACACCATTTATGCTCTGCCGCCGCCGCCTTTTGGCGCGATCTGGGTCCGGGTGGGCGATGACGCGCTCTTGATCGACCAGACAGACGGCGATAATCATCGAGGTGGACTACGGGGTGTTTTACTAACCCCTCTGGATCTCGACCCAGCCGCAAGAAATTGCTGCGCCTTGGTCATGACTTTCTCCCCCTGCACGGCGAAGCCGTTGGCGGGGGGAGATGTCTCTGAGCGCTTGCGCGAAAGAGACAGTGGGGGGCGTCATAACGCCCCTTACCTGGGGCCATCCCATGCTATAAATGGTCACCGTGCCGTCGCGTCCGGCGCGCGCTCATGAAATTCATCCGGGTACGGTATATCCATGGCCAATGTGACCGTGATCGGCGCCCAATGGGGCGACGAAGGCAAAGGCAAGATCATCGACTGGCTGTCCAACCGCGCCGACATGGTGGTGCGCTTCCAGGGCGGCAACAATGCCGGCCACACCATCGTGGTGGGCGACAAGACCTACAAGCTGTCGCTGCTGCCTTCCGGCGTGGTGCAAGGCAAGCGCTCCATCATCGGCAATGGCGTGGTGGTGGATCCCTGGTCGCTGCTGGAGGAAATCGCGCGGGTCGGCCAGGCGGGGCTCACCGTCACGCCGGACATGCTGGTCCTGGCGGAAAATGCCGTGCTGGTGCTGCCGCTGCATCGCGAGCTGGACGCCATGCGCGAAGAAGCGGCCAGCCAGAAAATCGGCACCACCAAGCGCGGCATCGGCCCGGCCTATGAAGACAAGGTGGGCCGCCGGGCGCTGCGCGCCATCGATCTTACCGATCTCGGCGCCCTGCCGGCCAAGATCGAGCGGCTGCTGGCGCATCACAATGTGCTGCGCCGGGGTTTCGGCCACAAGGAAGCGGACGCCGGCGCGCTGCTGCAAGTCCTTGCGCGAGATCGCGCCCAAAATCACGCCCTTCATCGGCTCGTCCTGGCGCGAACTGCATGCGGCGCGCAAAGCGGGCAAGCGCGTGCTGTTCGAAGGCGCGCAGGCGGTGCTGCTCGACATCGATCACGGCACCTATCCCTTCGTCACGTCCTCCAACACGGTGGCGGGGCAAGCGGCGGCGGGCGCAGGCGTCGGCCCGCGCGAGATCGGCACCGTGCTGGGCATCGTCAAAAGCTACACCACGCGGGTGGGCGAAGGCCCCTTCCCCACCGAGCTGAAAGACGCCATCGGCGAAAAGTTGGGCGAGCGCGGCCACGAATTCGGCACCGTGACGGGACGCAAGCGCCGCTGCGGCTGGTTCGACGCGGTGCTGGTGCGCCAGACCGTGATCACCGGCGGCGTGGACGGCATCGCGCTGACCAAGCTGGACGTGCTGGACGGGTTTGACGAGATCAAGATCTGCACCGGCTATACGCTTGGACGGCAAGATGCTGGATCATCTGCCCGCCGCCGCCAACGCGCAGGCGCGCCTGACGCCGGTCTATGAAACGCTGGAAGGCTGGAGCGAATCCACCCATGGCGCGCGCAGTTGGGCGCAGCTTCCCGCCAACGCCATCAAATATGTGCGCCGGGTGGAGGAATTGATCGGCGCGCCGGTGGCGCTGCTTTCCACCAGCCCGGATCGCGACGACACGATCATGGTGCAGAGATCCTTTTATTGTAGAAACCCCTCCGGCCTACGCATCGCAAGCGCTGCTACGGCCACCTCCCCTGTCAGCGCGTTCATGCGCGCACAGGGGAGGAATGTGCACGGCCTGGCTTCGATAGCGCTGGTTCGCCTTGGCCGTGACCATTCGCCCCCGCGCATGCGTCAGCATGCTGGCGGGGGAGATACCGCGTAGCACGCTCGTCGAGCGTGCGAAGGGGAGAGGGGGTACTAAAGATTCAACGGCCCGTGGCCGGAGCCGAGGCCGGGGGCGGTACGGATGGCGTGCTGGACAAAGTCGTGCGCCAACCGCACGGCGGTCGTCAGCGCCTTGCCCTGAGCGAGACCGCAGGCAATGGCGGTGGACAGCACGCATCCCGTGCCATGGGTGTGCGGCGTTTCCTGGCGGGGCGATTCAAACACCGAAAGCCTTCCGCCATCTACGATCAGCACATCGCGCACCGTCGCGCCGTCGCCATGCCCGCCCTTGATCAACAGATTGCGCGCGCCCAGCAGCGCAAACGCCTCCGCCGCGCGTTGCACCGCCATGGTCGCTGTCGGGCCGGATGCCGGTCAGCGCTTCGCATTCCGGCCAGATTGGGCGTCACCAGAATGGCGCGCGGCAGCAGGCGCGTTTTCAAAATTTCGATGCCCTGTTCATCCAGCAGCAGCCGGCCGCTGGAAGACACCAGCACCGGATCGAGCACCAGCGGCAGGGCAGTTCCTGGCTCAGGGCTTCCGCCACCGCACGCGGCGATGCGCGCCATTGCCCAGCATGCCGATCTTGATGGCGTCGGCGCCGATATCACCCAGCGCGGCCTGGATCTGCCGCTTGCACGATGTCCGGCGGCTGATGGCCTCGACGCCATGGACGCCGCCGGTGTCCTGCACGGTCACCGCGGTCACCGCCGTCTGGGCATAGACGCCGAAATGCCTGGGCGGTCTTGAGATCGGCCTGCAGCCCCGCGCCCGCCGAAGGAATCCGAGCCGGCGATCACCAGCAGGCGCGGCATCGAGCGCCTAGGCAGCGACTTCTTCGATGGCGCCGGCGATCGCGCGCACCACGGCGCGCACGGTCTTTTCGTCTTCGCCTTCCGCCATCACCCGGATCAAGGGCTCGGTGCCGGATTTGCGCACCAGCACGCGGCCATTCTCGCCCAGCTTGGCCTTGGCGGCATCGATCGAGGATTTCACCCGCGCATCGTCCAGGGGCGAGCCCTTCGGAAGCGCACATTCTCCAGCACCTGCGGCAGCGGCTCATAGAGATGCGCCGCCTTCGGACGCCGGCTTGCCCTCCTGCGCCAGCACCGCCAGCACCTGCAGCGCCGCGACCAGTCCGTCGCCGGTGGTGGAGAAATCCGACAGGATCACATGGCCCGATTGTTCGCCGCCGACATTGAAGCCGCCCTTGTGCATCTCTTCCAGCACATAGCGGTCGCCCACCGCGGCGCGCGCCAGCTTGAGGCCCAGCCCGCCCAGATAGCGGTCAAGCCCGGCATTCGACATCACCGTGCCGACCACGCCGCCGCCCTTGAGCATGTCGCTTTTCGACCAGCTTTTGGCGATCAGGGCCAGAATCTGGTCGCCGTCGATGATCTGGCCCTCCTCGTCCGCCATCACCACCCGGTCGGCGTCGCCGTCCAGCGCGATGCCGAAATCGGCGCGCACTTCGCGCACCTTGGCGCACATGGCCTGGGGCGCGGTCGAGCCGCAATCCAGGTTGATGTTGAGGCCGTCGGGCGTGACGCCCAGCGACACGATGTCGGCGCCCAATTCCCACAACACTTCCGGCGCCACCTTGTAGGCGGCGCCATTGGCGCAATCGATCACGATGCGCAAGCCGTCCAGCCTGAGATTGCGGGGAAAGGTGCGCTTGGCGAATTCGATATAGCGCGCCTGGCTGTCATCGATGCGCTTGGCGCGGCCGATGTTCGCCGCCGGTGGCGAGGCCTGCCTCCAGCCCGCCATCCATCAGCTGCTCGATCTCCAGTTCCACCGCGTCGGACAGTTTCTGCCCGTCGGGGCCGAAGAATTTGATGCCATTGTCCTGGTAGGGATTGTGCGAGGCGGTGATCATCACCCCGATATCGGCGCGCAAGCTAGCGCGTCAGCATGGCGACGGCGGGCGTGGGCAAGGGGCCGAACTGGAACACATCCATGCCCACGGCGGTGAAGCCCGAGACCAGCGCGCTTTCGATCATGTAACCGGACAGCCGCGTATCCTTGCCGATCACCACCCGGTGGCGATGGGCGCCGCGGGTGAAGATGCGGCCCGCCGCCATGCCCGCCTTCATGGCGATCTCCGGCGTGAGCACCGAGGCATTGGTGCGGCCGCGGATGCCGTCGGTGCCGAAATATTTGCGCGTCATACGAATCAACCCTGCTCGAGCGGCGGTCCGGCCGCCATCCTATTCTAACGCCGGCTTTAGTAAAAATCCCTCGCCGCCAATGGCTTCCAGGCAGCCGGGTCTTCAGGGCCGCGGCCAAGGGCCCCGGCGCATGGGTGCGCATATAATCGGCGCCCTGAAGCACGCGCATAACATCTCTGCCGCCAGGCCGGCGGCCAGGACCGGCAAGCCGGCGGGGTCGCTCTGGCCGGTAATTTTCCGCAAGAAGGATTTTCGCGACACCGACACCAGCATGGGCAGGCCGAAACGGGCCTTGAGGTCGGGCAGGCGCCTGAGCAAGGTGAGGGAATTCTCCGGATCGCTGCCGACGAAAAAACCCATGCCGGGGTCCAGGATCAGCCGGTCGCGGGCGATCCCGGCCCGGGTCAGGGCCGGTCAGCCGTTTTTCGAAGAAGGAGACGGCGCGGGCAAAAATCTCGCCCGGGCGGCACATCGGCCCGGGTGGCGATGCCTTCGCTCCTGGATCGCGTGCATCACGATCAGCTTGGCCTTGGCCGCCGCCAGCTCGGGATAGAGCGCCGGCTCGGCGAAGCCGTGAATGTCGTTGAGATAGTCCACGCCCTCGCCCAGCGCCCAGCGCTGCACCGGGCAGCGAAACTGTCGATGGAAATGACCGCGCCCTTCTGGCGAAGCGCGGGCAGCACCGATTGCAGCCGCGCGATCTCGGTTTCGGGCGGAACCGCCGGGCGTCGGGATTGGATGACGCCGCGCCGATATCCAGGATATCGGCGCCTCCTCCAGCAGCTTGAGGCCATGCGCCAGCGCCGCTTCCGGGGCGAGAAATTTCCCGCCGTCGGAAAAAGAGTCTTCGGTGATGTTGAGAATGCCGAGGATTTTCATGGTCAGAAGAGCAAACAGAAAGGGCGGCCGAAGGCCGCCCTTTCTAACATATTGCGATCGCCGTCAATGTCCGGGTTGGGGTTCGGGCGTGATGATCGGCCCCGGACCCGCGCGGCTTGCCGGCCGCGGGGACGGAGGTGCCTTCGCCACGGGACGGCAGCACCGGGTCTTCGTATGGCGTGCGCACCGGCGGAATGCCCTTGAGCAGCCCGATGATCTCGTCGCCGGTCAGCGTCTCATATTCCAAGCAGGCCGCGCGCCAGCAGATTCAGGTCCGCCAGGTTGGTGGTGAGGATGTCCTTCGCCTTGGCATAGCACTCGTCGATGATGCGGTGGATTTCCGAGTCGATCTTCTGCGCCGTGGCTTCCGAGATATTCTGGGTGCGCGAGACACTGATGGCCCAGGAAGACTTCTTCCTGGTTCTCGGCATAGGCGATCGGGCCCAGACTGTCCGACATGCCGAAGCGGGTCACCATGGCGCGCGCCATGCGGGTGGCCTGCTCGATGTCGCTTTGCGCGCCGGTGGTCACTTTCTCATGGCCGAACACCAGTTCCTCGGCGATGCGGCCGCCAAAGGCGACGCAGAGATCGGCCAGCATCTTCTGGCGGGTGAGCGACAGCTGATCGCGTTCCGGCAGGCGCATCACCATGCCCAGCGCGCGGCCGCGCGGAATGATGGTGGCTTTGTGGATGGGATCGGAGCCAATGACATTCAGCGCCACGATGGCGTGGCCGCCTTCGTGGAAGGCGGTGAGCTTCTTTTCCTCGTCGCTCATCGCCATGGAGCGGCGTTCCGCGCCCATCATCACCTTGTCCTTGGCGTCTTCCAGTTCGGTCATCATCACCACGCGCTTGCCGCGGCGGGCGGCCAGCAGCGCGGCTTCATTGACCAGATTGGCGAGATCGGCGCCGGAGAAGCCGGGCGTGCCGCGCGCCAGGACGCGCGGATCGACATCGGGCGCCAGCGGCACTTTGCGCAGATGCACGCGCAGGATCTTTTCGCGGCCGGCGAGATCGGGATTGGGCACCACCACATGGCGGTCGAAACGGCCGGGACGCAGCAGCGCCGGGTCCAGCACGTCGGGCCGGTTGGTGGCGGCGATCAGGATCACGCTTTCATTGGCCTCGAAGCCGTCCATCTCGACCAGCAACTGGTTGAGGGTCTGTTCGCGCTCGTCATTGCCGCCGCCCAGGCCGGCGCCGCGATGGCGGCCGACCGCGTCGATTTCGTCGATGAAGACGATGCAGGGCGAATTCTTCTTGGCCTGTTCGAACATGTCGCGCACGCGCGACTGCGCCGACGCCCACGAACATCTCGACAAAGTCCGAGCCGGAAATGGTGAAGAAGGGCACATTGGCTTCGCCGGCGATGGCGCGCGCCAGCAAGGTCTTGCCGGTGCCCGGCGGGCCGACCAGCAGCACGCCCTTGGGAATGCGGCCGCCCAGGCGCTGGAATTTCTGCGGATCGCGCAGGAAGTCCACGATCTCTTTCAGATCGTCCTTGGCCTCGTCGACGCCCGCCACGTCTTCAAAGGTGACGCGGCCCTGGCGCTCGGTGAGAAGCTTGGCGCGCGATTTGCCGAAGCCCATCGCCTTGCCGCCGCCCGACTGCATCTGGCGCAGGAAGAACACCCACACGCCGATCAGAAGCAGCATGGGGAACCAGTTGACGAAGATGCCGACCAAAGACGGCATGCCGTCATCGGCCGGCGATCACCGCGGTGTCGACATTGTGCGCCTTCAGCATCGGCCACAGCGTCGTGTCGTTGGCGGGCACGGTGGTGGTGAAGGGCTGGCCGGTGACCAGCTCGCCTTTGACCTGTTCGCCCTGGAAGGTGACTTTGCGGACCTGGTTCTGCACCACCTCTTCGTTGAATTTGGAATAGGTGATGGCGCTGGCCGTGGCATGGGTGCCCGTCCCCTGGAACAGGTTGAACAGGAACACCAGGAGGACCGCGATCAGGATCCAAAGGCCGAGATTTCGCAGATTGTTCAAAGAGGCGTCCTTTCATCAGGGCCTAGGCCCGGGCGCGGGCACCGCTCAACGCCCCCGGACTTCTCATTAGATAGGAACGTTTCTAGCGCATTGCCAGCCTTCAAAACGTTAAGAAATTCGTGCCCGCTCCGCAATTGGACAGGGGACACATAGGTTAAGGCCTTTTTGCGGCCTTCCTGGAACTTTCTTTCGCCAAAACAAGCGTTTCCGGGCCGAAAAGCTGGGCGGCGCGCGGCGCCGGGAATAGCCGGCAGCCATGAAGTGTCGCACCGCCGGCCCAATTCATCCTGGGCGAGGCCGTCGAACAGCCGTTCCAGCGCCTCGAATCTGGGGCCGTAGGTCTCGCCCGATACCGCCATCAGCAAGCGCCGCCAGGGCGCGCAGGCCCATTTCGCGGGGCGCTGCGGCCAGGGCTTTGGCATCCAGGATCACGCGCTGGCCGTCGGGCCGCGCCGCCCTGGCCAGCACGGCTTCGGTCGCCAGTTCCAGCGCGCTCGCGCGCGCGGGCGAGATGTGCCGCCGCGTCGGCGATGCGGGTGGACGAAAGCCCCGCCGCTTCCAGCAGCAGGCATCAGGGCGCGGATGCGGCTTCGGGCAAAACGGGCTTCGCTGTTCATGGGATCTTCCAGCCAATCCTGGCGGCGATGCCCTGAGATAGGCGCGCAGCTCGGTCGCGGCCGATGCGCAACAGCGGCCGCACCAGAGTCAGATCCTCGAAACCCGGCACGGGAAAAGGCGCCAGCGCCCGCATGGCCGAAAGCCCGTCCAGTCCGCTGCCCCGGCCCAGGCGCAACAGGAATGTCTCGGCCTGGTCGTCCAGGGTATGGCCCACATAGAGAGTGGACGATGCCGCGGCGCTTGAGCCAGCTTCCCATCAGGCCATAGCGGGCATCGCGGGCCAACGCCTCGATGCCGGATTTAGGCGTGGCGCCCTTGCGGGTGAGGATGTGCGCGGCGAGGCCTGCCTTCTTGGCAGCGGCGGCGGCCTTCCTGGCCTCGCCTGCCGAACCATCGCGCAAGGCATGATCGACGATCAGGGCCGCTGGCTTGGCGCAGGCCGCCCGCCTTCGGCCCAGCCCGCCAGAAGATGCATCAGGGCGAGCGAATCGCCGCCGCCCGACACCGCCACCGCCGCCGGCCAAGGCGCGGCCACGCCGCGTCATCGCGCGCGCGAAGAGATCGTCCAACGGCAAGCGCTCTTTTTCGCCGGGCTAGCGGCAGGCGGCTTTGCGCGCGCCGGCAGCGGCCGCGAGCGTCGCGGCCGGCGCGCTGGGATATTTGGTCTTGAGCGCGGCAAGGGTGGTGCATCCTCCGCTGTCTGGCCTTCCGCGAGCAGCGACTGGCCCAGCTTCAGCATACTGTCGGGACTGCGCGTGGAGTCGGGATATTTCTTGATCTGCTCGGCAAAGGCGCGCGCCGCAGTCGAGTAATCGTGCTGCACATAGGCGATGTCGCCGATCCAGTAGATCGCTTGAGCCGACAGGTCCTTGTCGTCGGGATTGGCGTCGGCATAGGCGCGGAAGGCGGCGCTGGCTTCGGCATATTGCGCCTTGGCCAGCATGTTCATGGCACGGTCATACTGGCTTTTGCTGCTGCGCGGCGGTGGGGCAGCAGCGGGCATATCCGCCGGCGGGCAAGGTGCCCAAGGTGCCCGGCGGCCTGCCCAATTGCTGGGGCGCGCCAGACGGCCATGTCCTGTGACGGCAGGACGGCCGGGGCCACTTGATCGCTGTTGATGGGCGGCAAGGGCGTGCCCGGCGCCAGATTGACCGCTCCCTGCGCCGCGGCGGGCGACGGCGGATTGCCGGCGCCGGTACCGCCGCAATTCAGGCCCTGGTCGCCACGCGCCCAGTTGCTGCGCCGACATCATGCAAAGCCGGTAGGCGAAATCCTTCTGCTGCGCGTCGATCTTCTGGCGCAGTTCCTGAATCTGGTGGGCGAGCTCTTCGTTGGCGCCGGTGGCGTTGGCCAGGGTTTCGGTGAGGCTTCTGCACCTTGTCCTCAAGCTCCTGCACGCGATTGCCCATCTGGGTGATCTGGGCATCCTGGCCGTCCTCATGCGCCTGGCGCGCGGCTTTCTCTTCGTCGCTTTCGCCGAACAGCTGGGCATGGGCAGGGAGTGCGGTGATCGCCGCACCAGACAGCACCAGGCTCAAGGCAAGAATGGCAGCGCGCGTCTTCATAGTCGTCCTCGTCGAAAAAGAAAAGGGCGCGGGATCGACTCCCGCGCCCTTCCACCAGTTTAGACGGCGATCACGAGTTCGCGCCACCCGTGATGACGCTGACGCCGCGGCGATTTTGCGCCCAGCAATCCTCGTTCGATTCCGTGCAGATCGGACGTTCCTTGCCATAGGACACGGTTTCCAGGCGGCCGGCGGAAACGCCCTGGGCCACCAGGATATTCCTTCACGGCATTGGCCCGGCGGGCGCCCAGCGCGAGGTTATATTCGCGCGTGCCGCGCTCGTCGCAATGACCTTCGATGGTGAGGCGGACGGACGGATAGCGGCCAAGCCAGGCCGCCTGCTTGCTCAGCGTGCCCTTGTCGTTGTCTTCGATATTGTATTGGTTGAAGGCGAAATGGACGGTGTCGCCGACATTGACCTTGAAATCCTGGGCGCTGCCCGGAATGATGCTGGACGTAACGGCGCTGGCTGTTGGCGGAGGCGGCGGCGGCGCCGGCGGCGGAGCGGTGTTGACCGCTTCCTGTTTGTGGGTGCAGGCGGCCAGCAGCAGCGCCGCGGACAAGGCGGCAAATTTCAACGTGCTGGAAAATTTCATCATGGCAATTGATCTCCCGAGAAAGTGAAGGCGGCGCGGTGGTGCCTGAGGAAATGACCACCCGAGGGCGAAACGTATAAGGCGGCAAAAAGAGCCAAAAATCCGGTAATTTCAATTTTGCTTTGGCTTTAAATTGGCGAACCGCCCCCTCAGGGCTTGATCCGCATATGCCCCTCGGGAACCCCTTAGCGCAAGCAAATTTTTCCTTAGAATCAAGCTTTCGCAGCCTGTCATGTTACCAACGGAAACACAAAGTCCGCAGCGGCGGGATTACACCTATTGAATGAGGGGCGACCAGGCCGGGTCGGACGCGTCGCCCGGCGTCATCACCCGCTGCTCGTTGCGGCCCGTGACGTCAACCGACCAGATCTGCGAACCGCGATTGTTCGAGGCTTCGCGGGTGAACATCAGCACCCGGCCGTTGGGCGCCCAGGTGGGGCCTTCGTCATGATAGGCGTTGGTGATGCATGCGCTCGCCCGAGCCGTCGGGACGCATCACGCCGATGGCGAAATGGCGCCCTGCTGCTTGGTGAAGGCAATCAGGTCGCCGCGCGGGCTCCAGACCGGCGTGCCGTTCTCGCCGGCGCCGAAGCTGATGCGGTGCTGGTTCGAGCCGTCGGCATTCATCACATAGATCTGCTTGGAGCCGCCGCGATCGGATTCGAAGGCGATCTGGCGTCCGTCGGGCGAGAAGGACGGCGCGGTGTCGATCGCCGGATCGGTGGTGAGGCGCTGGATCGCGCGCGAGCGCAGATCCATCACATAGATGTCGGAATTGCCGCCGCTCTCCAGCGCCAGCGCCACCTTGTTGCCGTCGGGCGAGAAGCGCGGCGAGAAGGTCATGTTGGGGAAATTGCCCAGCTCTTCCTGCTTGCCGGTCTCCAGGTCGAACAGATACACGCGCGGCTTGGTGGCGATATAGGACATGTAGGCGATCATCTGCGCCGTGGGATTGAAGCGCGGCGTCAGCACCAGATAATCGCCGCGGGTGAGGAAGATGGGATTGGCGCCGTCCTCGTCCATCACCGCCAGACGCTTGATGCGCTTGATGGCCGGGACCGGATTCCGAAATGAAGACGATGCGGGTGTCGAAATAGCCCTTCTCGCCGGTGATGCGCTCATAGATCGCGTCCGAGACCATATGGGCGATGCGGCGCCAATTCTCCGGCTGGGTGAAGAATTGCTGGCCCAGCATCTGGCTCTCGCCATAAACATCCCAGAGCCGGAAATCGACTTTCAGCCGGCCGTCGGGCTGCAGCGCGACCTGGCCGGCCACCAGGCCTTGCGCATTGATCACCCGCCAATTGGCGAAATTGGGCGCCACATTGATGTTGGTGATGTGCTCGACAAAGGCCTTGGGATCGATCGGCTTGAACAGGCCGGAGCGTTCGAGATCGGCGCGCACCACGCTGGGCGATATTGGCGCCGGCCTGCGCCTGGGTGGGATCGCCTGCCAGATAAATCGGGAATGGCGATGGGCAGCGGCTGGGCATTGCCCTGGGTGACATCCACCTGCAAGCGCGGCCAGCGCCGGCAAGGGCGCGAGCGCCGCCAGGAACAGGGCGCAGACAAGCAAGCAGTTTCCTCATGCCATTCTCCAAAGACTTTTGTCCGATTCTCGTTCCCGAAGGGGCCTTTCTGGGCATCATTGATTCATCATCTGGCGCGGATCGAAGCGCAAGGGATTGATCTCGCGCCATTGGCTGTAGCGGTCGGGCGGCAGTTTATAAGGCTGGCATTGAAAGATCGCGCGGCGGGCCGCTTCGGCGGCGGCGCGGGTATAGGGATTGCCGGACTGACAGCGCGGCCGAATGTGGCGCTGCCGCGGCGTGCCGTCGGGATTGAGGGTGAGATCGAAATCCACCACCAGATCGTTGGCGTTGGGCGCGCCCACCGGCGGGCTCCAGCATTGATAGATCTGGCTTTTCAGCGCATCGGCGAGATCGGCGGTCATGGCGTTGGCGGCGCCGATGCCCTGCGACCGTGCGCGGCCCCACCTTGGCGTTGGGCGGCGTCTTGGGCGTGCGCGGTGAGCTTGTTGAGCAGCGCGGCGAAATCCTGGTTGGTCTGTTTCTTGGGCGTGGTCTCGGTGGCCTGGGCTGTCTGCGCCTTCTTCGGCTCCGGCTTGATCTTGATATTGCGGCATGGGCGGCTCGGGCGCGGGCTCGACGTCGCTCGAACTGCGGCAATGGCGGCGCTTCCATTGCGGGCTGCGGAATTTCGATCTTCTGGCGGCGTCGGGCGGCGGCGGCGGCGCCATCGCCGCGACATTGGTCTTCTTGGTCACGGTGATGAGATCGACCGGCACGGAATGGCTTTCTTCCGAGACATTCACCATCCGCGACCAGGTGAAATAGGTGGCCGCGATCAGGCCGGCATGCAGCAGACAGCGACAGCACCAGGCCCGCGCGCGGACCCCGCGCCGTGGTGGGGCGCGGCGGGCGCTGGCCGCAGGGCCCGCTTAATGCTTGTCGTCTGGCTTTGGCTTTGCGACATCGGTCACCAGGCCGATATGGGTGAAGCCCGCGCTGGCCAGCAGGCCCATCACCACCATCACCCGGCCATAATCCACGGTCTTGTCGCCGCGCACGAAAATGCGCTGGTCATAGCCGTTCTGGGAGATGGCCTGGAGCTTGGGCACCAGTTGCATCCTGCGGTCGACCACTTCCTTCTGCAGATAGATCTTGCCGTCCTTGGCGATGGTGACCGAGAGCGGCTCCCTGTCCTGGCCCAGCGCCGGCGCCCGGGTCTTGGGCAGATCCACCGGCACGCCCACGGTCAGAAGCGGCGCCGTCACCATGAAGACGATCAGCAGCACCAGCATCACGTCGACGAAAGGCGTGACGTTGATCTCGGACATGGCGGGGCTGCGCTTGCGGCGCCCGCGCGATCCGACATGGTGCATGACGGTCGGCATCAGCGCACCTTCTCTTCCAGCTGGCGCGACAGGATGGCGGAGAATTCGTCGGCGAAAGCGTCGAGCCGGTTGGCGTAGCGGCCGATCTCGTTGATGAAGCGGTTGTAGAAGATCACCGCCGGAACCGCCGCGAACAGGCCCATGGCGGTGGCGAACAGGGCTTCGGCGATGCCGGGCGCCACCACGGCGAGCGTGGTGTCATGGCGCGCGGCGATGGCGGTGAAGGAATTCATGATGCCCCACACCGTGCCGAACAGGCCGATGAAGGGCGCGACCGAGCCCACCGTGGCGAGAAAGCCCAGCTGCCGCTCGATGCCGTCGGTCTCGCGCATGATGGTGACGCTCATCGCCTTGTCGATGCGCTCCTTGATGCCGGCGATCTGGCTTTCCTTGGGCGCGCCGCCTTCGAAGGCGCGGCGCCATTCGCGCAGCGCCGCCACGAACATCGCCGCCATGGGATGATCGTTATGGGCGGCGAATTGCTGATAAAGCTCGTCCAGCGACTGGCCCGACCAGAAGACTTTCTCGAAGCTGCGCCGCCTTGCGCTTCAAGCGGCCGAGCGCGATCCATTTGTTGATGATGATGGCCCAGGACCAGAGCGAGGCCAGCAGCAGAAGCACCATCACCGTTTTCACCATCGACGTCGGCGCGCAGGAAACTTTCGACGATCGAGAAGCCGCCGCCCGTCACGTTCGCGACCTGCGCCAGGCCGCCGATATCGACATTGGTGGTGGGAGCAGCGCGGGCGGGCGCCAGCGGCTGGGTGTCGGCGGGCGCGCCGGTCGGCGCCGCGGCCGGACCGTGCTGCGCCGATGCGGGCTGGCCAGCGAACGCCAGCATGGCAACCAGCATGACAAAAAAGACAGGGGCGAGCACGCGCTTCAATGTCATGGGAACAACCTTGTTTCGCGCGAGGACACGCGTCGGCAGAGGATGCGCATTCAAAATTGGCCGAAGTAGGGCGCCAGGGAAGAATCACTTTCAAGTATCTGTTTCTGCAAGAAAAGGTGTCAACAAATCGCGCAGCTCTGCGGCAGGCGGCGCGGCTTGCCTGTTAAGGTGATGATGCAGCTTCGATCCGGCCTCCACCAGCAAGGTTTCACCGGCATAGATCTTCTGCACCGCGCCGATGCGCGCGCCGGAGAGCGCCGTCAGCTACGATCCGTGACGCTGAGCGCGTCGTCCACCCGCGCCGGGCGATGATAGCTCACCTGGACCTCGCGGATGGCCCAGGCGGTGGGCTCTTCGGCTTCCAGTTCGGCCATGCTGCTCGACGCCCGCCAGGCGGAAGAATTCGGTGCGGCGCCCGCTCCATGTAGCGCAGATAATTGGCGTGATAGACCACGCCGGACAGATCGGTGTCCTCGTAATAGACGCGAAGCGGCAGGACATGGGTCTTGCCGTCGAAATGGCCCAAGCCTTCGACGGCGTCATTCATTGTCGTCCGAGAATAGGCCGATCTGGGCAGGGCTTTGCGGCGGCGCGGTTGAGGCCCAGATGGCCATAGGCCGCGCCGGTCAAAAGCCGCCCGCGCGGCGTTCGCTGCACGAAGCCCTGCTGCATCAAATAAGGCTCGACGATCTCCTCGATGGCATCGCGCGCTTCGCCCAGCGCCGCGGCGATGGTTTCGATGCCCACCGGGCCGCCGCCGAAATTCTCGGCGATCAGGCTGAGATAGCGCTTGTCGAAAGCATCCAGGCCCTTGCGGTCCACTTCCAGCCGCGTCAGCGCCGCATCGGCGATCTTGGCATCCACGCTGGCGTGGCCGGCCACCGAGGCGAAATCGCGCACCCGCTTGAGCAGGCGTCCGGCGATGCGCGGCGTGCCCCGCGCCCGGCCCGCGATCTCGCGCGCGCCATCCTCGGTCAGATCGAAGCCCAGCACGCGCGCGCCGCGCGCCACGATCGAGCAGAGTTCCTCGGTATTATAGAAATTGAGCCGGATCGGAATGCCGAAGCGGTCGCGCAAGCGGCGTGGTGATCAGGCCGGAGCGGGTCGTGGCGCCGACCAGCGTGAAGGGCGCGAGCTGGATCTTCACCGAGCGCGCCGACGGCCCTTCGCCGATCACCAGATCGAGTTCGAAATCCTCCATCGCCGGATAAAGGATTTCCTCCACCGCCGGATTGAGGCGATGAATCTCGTCGATGAAGAGAACGTCGCGCGGTTCCAGATTGGTGAGGATGGCGGCGAGATCGCCCGCCTTGGCCAGCACCGGGCCCGAGGTCGAGCGGAAATTCACCCCCAGCTCGCGCGCCACGATCTGCGCCAGGGTGGTCTTGCCCAGGCCCGGCGGGCCGGAGAACAGCACATGGTCCAGCGCCTCGCCCCGCGCCTTGGCGGCTTCGATGAAGACGGAAAGATTCTCGCGCGCCTGCTGCTGGCCCACGAAATCGGCCAGCCGCTTGGGCCGCAGCGAGGATTCCAGCGCGTCATCCTCGAGCCGTTCCGGCGTGACGATGCGGTCTGCGTCGTTTTTCCCTTTGGCCATCTAGCGCCCCATCCCGCGCAAAGCTTCGCGGATCAGCGAACCCGTCTCGGCGCTGTCGCCCAGATCGTTCAGCGCGCGCGCCACCGCTTCCGCCGCCTGGCCGTCGGAATAGCCCAGCTTCACCAGGCCGCCACCGCATCGGCGGAGGGACCGCGCGGCGCGGTCACCGGCGCGTGGAACTCGCCATCGCCCCGCATCATCATGGCGGGCGCCTTGTCCTTCAGTTCCGTGGTGATGCGCAGCGCCAGTTTGGGCCCCACGCCCGGCGCGCGCCCGATCATCGCCTTGTCGGAAAGCGCCAGCGCCCGCTGCAATTCGCGCGAGCTCAGCGTGGACAGCACCGACAGCGCCACCCTGGCGCCCACGCTCTGCACCGTCTGCAGCAGACGGAACCATTCCCGTTCCTCGGCGGAGGCGAAGCCGTAAAGCCGGATGGCATCCTCGCTGACCTTCATTTCGATCATCAGGCTGGCATGCACGCCCGCCGCCAGCCGCGACAGGGTGGAAGACGGGCATTGCACCAGATAGCCCACGCCGTTCACGTCCAAGATCACACCGTCCTCGGCTGACGGAATCGACGATGCCCGATAAGCTTCCCGATCATTGCGAGGCCATCATGCGCGCGCGGGTTCCGGCGAGATGGGCATGGGCAATCGCCGCCGCCAGCGCATCGGCCGCATCGGCTTGCGTGACGCGGCTGGCGGGCAAAAGACGGCGCACCATGAATTGCACCTGCTCCTTGCCGGCATGGCCCGCGCCCACCACGCATTTCTTGATCTGGTTGGGCGAATATTCCGCGATCTCCAGGCCGGCCTCGGCGCCCGCCAGAAGCGCCACCGCTCGGGCGTGGCCCAGCTTCAACGCGGCGGAAGGATCGCGGGCGACAAAGGCCTGCTCCACCGCCAGCGCCTGCGGCGAAAGCCTGGCCATCACGGCGGAAAGCTCCCGGTGCAGGATCATCAGCCTCTGCCCCAGCCCGATGGTGGAGCGGGTGGCGATCACGCCATGTTCGATGTGGCAGAGGCGCGTGCCTTCAAGCGCGATCATCCCCCAACCCATCCGGGTGAGGCCGGGATCGAGGCCAAGAATGCGAATCGCCAGGGCGGCCATGGCACCTTTGTGCCTGTTCCGTTCGCACGCTTCAACGTACTTTGTGCTGTTTCTGGCGCGACTATAGGATGCTGGATAGAGGATGGGCTAACTCGGCGTCCTATTCAATTTTGTCACGTTTCCGCAGGTTATGCCGCGCGCAAAGTAGTTGGATATTGCCCGCCAGAAGCGATGATCCGCCTCTCGAAAAAGGTATGACATGGTCGAAGTGGAGTTCGTCCGTTGCGTCGCAAAGCGTGCATTTGCCACCATCACGTAACCAAACTTCTTGTTTGACTGCGGAGGGAATTACGCGGCTTCGATCGATTTCTGGCGGTTGAGCTCTCGTATCGGACATTTCCTGTTCGCCAACGACCAGTTTGAACTTAAAAACTTGACGCTTTCCGTCGCTTTCTTGCCATGCGTCAACCAGTGCAAATTCGCCGTTGTCTGCCCATATGCCATCACGCAGCTTTTCATAAACGCGAACTCGCCGAGGGGCGGATTCTTTTTTTTGCCTTTTTGAGCGGCCTCGAGAAATTTTCCATTCTCGGTCAAACGACCGGACGGGAGGTTATATGGCTGATCTAAAATTTTTGGATAAGGCGTGGATGCGTTCTTGGGGGCATCATGACCCTCATAGATCAATGTAAGACCGCTATCTTCGAACTCTGTCCCGATAAGGCGCGTCTTTCCGCAATGACATCAGCAATATGGAGTGATCACTGCGAGGGCAGTAATTCATGCCCTTTTGGAGGCTAAGTCCCTCTTCGCGGCACATCTCGACATATTTGAGAATGCGCCCGCGACGTTCCATTAGCCGCCCAGCTTCGCCATGAGGGCGTCGGAGAGCTCGTAATTGCCATAGACGTTCTGGATATCGTCATGATCGTCCAGAATCTCGATCATCTTCATCAGGCTTTCGCCCGCGTCATCCGACACTGCCACCGTGTTCTGCGGCCGCCAGGTGATCGCCGCGGACTGTGGCGCGCCCAGCTTGGCTTCCAGCGCCTCGCGCACGGGCGCAAAGCTTTCCGGCGTGGTGACGAATTCGTGGGCGTCGCCATCGGAGATGCATTCGTCAGCACCCGCTTCCAGTGCGATTTCCAGCATCTGGTCCTCGCTGCCCTTGGCGGCGGGATAGGCGATCACGCCCACATGATCGAACAGGAAGGTGACCGAGCCGGTCTCGCCCATCGCCCCGCCATATTTGGCGAAGGTCGAGCGCACATCGGCCGAAGTGCGGTTGCGGTTGTCGGTCATGGCTTCGACGATGATGGCGACGCCGCCGGGGCCGCGGCCCTCATAGCGGATCTCGTCATAATTCTCGGCATCGCTGCCCGCCGCCTTCTTGATGGCGCGCTCGATATTGTCCTTGGGCATGGATTCCGCCTTGGCGGCGACGATGGCAGTGCGCAGCCTTGCATTGTGCGCCGGGTCGGGCAGCCCGGCCTTGGCCGCCACGGTAATTTCGCGGGCGAGCTTGGAAAAGAGCTTGGAGCGCTCTTTGTCCTGCTTTCCCTTGCGGAACATGATGTTCTTGAATTGACTATGGCCGGCCATGGGTCTGTCCGAATGGGAGCCGCGAGATAGCTGCCTCCCAGGCGCTCCGCAAGCCCTGATTTGCCGCGCCGCCGGCTTCCCGCGCCAGAAAAGCTCCTGTCATGCCTACCCTTAATCACCTGATTTACCGATGTGATTTTTATACATATTTATTATAGGTATCTTAAGCCTATCAATAATAGGTATAAAGAAGATATGGCAGCGAATCCTCCCTTCATGTCCGGGGTGCCGAAGCTTCTGATCCTCAGTCTCCTGAAGGCCCGGGAGGAGATGTACGGCTATGAGATCGTGGCCGCGATCGGCACCGCCACCGATGGCGTCGTCGCTCTCAAGGAGGGCGTGGTCTATCCCCTGCTTCATGCCTTGGAGGCCGACGGCCTGCTCAAGACCCAGCGCCGCCCGGCGGGTGGCCGCACCCGGGTCTATTACGCCCTCACCTCGAAAGGCGTGCGGCGGCTGTTCGATCTCACGGACGAATGGCGGCGGCTGGGTGGGGCGGTGGAGCAGTCGCTGCGCTTGACCGGCTGAGCGTCACACTTGTCTTAGGGAAGCGCTGGCGTCAGCCGCCCGCCCACCCGGATAGGCGCGATACGGGTGGCCAGGCCGCCCTTGCCGGTCTCCACGAACACGCCACAGACCGTGGCCGGCCCGGTGGCGGGCGAAAACCGGGTGGTGGAAATCTTGCGCACAAAACGCTGCAGCGGCTCGGCCTTGTCCATCCCGATCACGGAATCGTAATCGCAGCAGGCCCCCGCATCGCTCTGATAGGCGGTGCCGCCCGGCAGGATCTGGGCGTCGGCGGTGGGCACATGGGTGTGGGTGCCCACCACCAGGCTGGCGCGGCCGTCGCAGAAATGGCCCATCGCCATCTTCTCCGAGGTGGTCTCGGCATGCATGTCCACCACGATGGCGTCGGCGGCCTGGCCCAGCGGGCAGGCGGACAAGCTCGGCCTCCGCCGCGGCGAAGGGATCGTCCAGCGCGTCCATGAAAACCCGGCCCATCAGATTGATCACCAGGACGCTGCCATGAGGCGTCTGATAGAGATTGGCGCCGCGTCCCGGCGTGCCCTTGGGATAATTCGCAGGCCGCAAGAATGCGGTCCTCCTTGTCGATATAGGTGAGGATCTCCTTCTGGTCGGCCCAATGATTGCCGGTCGAGATCACGTCGATCCCCATGGCGAAGAATTCCTCGGCGATGGCGCGGGTGAGGCCGAAGCCATGGGCGGCATTCTCGCCATTGGCGATCACCAGATCGGGGGCAAGCCGCGTCTTGCAGGCCGGGCAATTCCGCCGCCACCGCGTCGCGGCCCGGTTTGCCGATAACGTCGCCCAGAAACAGGATTTTCATCGCGGGAATTCTTTCAAGCCCTGTTCGGTGAGGACGGCATCGAGGGGATAGTCGTGGCTGTCATGCGGCAGGCTTTCCATTCTTTGGCCGCCATAGGCAATGCCGATGGCGCGCGCACCGGCAAGCCTGGCCAGCGTGCGGTCATAATAGCCGCCGCCATAACCAAGGCGATAACCTTGATCGTCATAGGCAAGCAGCGGCACCAGAAGAAGCTGGGGTACCACTTTTGGCCAATGCGCCAAAGGCTCGTAAATGCCATGGCGCCCCGGCGAGAGAAATTCGCCGTCCGGCACCAAGTGAAATTCGAGTGCGGCATCCCTGGCCGTCACGCGCGGAAAAGCGACATGCGCGCCCGCCCGGCCAGCGCTTTCAGCAACAAGGCCGGGATCAGCTTCGTCCTGATGGGCGTGATAGCCGGCCACGATCATGCCGGGTGTGGGCGCCAGCAACGCGGCATGACCGGCAAGGCATGGCGCGAAATCGGCGTCGCGCAGCAGCGCCCGGCGCTGGCGCGCCAACTCACGCAGTTGCGCTTTATCGGGCATGGCGGACGGCACCGCATTCGCCGTTGGTGTTTGGATCCTCACGGGCCTGCAGTGCAGGTGGGCGCCATATGACCAGGGCCACGACCCCGGCCAGGGACAGCTCCCGGTGAGTACCATTAAGGCCCCTGGGCATCGCTAACCTGACGCGCGAGGCAGTCACCGTCCTGAATTCACTCTAGGCTGCGGCGAGGCCAGCGGCAATCTGTTCCAGCCGGCTCGCCACCTGTTCCAATGCCACAGCCGCTTTGGTTTCCGCGGCCGTGACGCGCTCTTCCAGTTCCGCAGCCAATGCCGCATGCCCGGCACTCGCGGCCGGCGGCTTCTTCCCGGCCGCCATGATGTTCGTCGGCGATCAGGAGCGCCGCCATCAACAAGCAGCCGCGCATCCCCCACCTGGCCCACGGAACTCAGGACCTCGCGCGCCTTGGCGTCGACGGTGGCCGCCAGCTCGCGCAGATGTTCTTCCTCGCCCTCATCGCAGGCGATCGTATAGGCCCGGCCGTTTACCATCACATTGACCAGGGGCATCGAACTACCTCGCTAGAGCGGCGCGGATTTCACTGATCGCCCCGTCCAGGCGGCCTTCGACCTCTTGGCTGGTGCTCGACAATGCGGCCAATTCGTCTTCCAGCTGGGCGATGCGGGCCAGAAGCCGGTCCCGCTCCTCGGCCATGGCGCCTCTGATCGGGCTGCGGCTTCGCCACGGCCGGCGGTTTCGCAGCCGCCTTTTCCAGCTTTTCCAGCGCTTGGGCGACGCGCTTCTCCGCCAAATCCAGCCGGCTCATATCTTTCCATATCTTGAGGCCGCGAAAGACCTTAGGCCGCGCCGGGAAAGAGGGTCAACGCATTTGCGTTAGGTAGTTGTGGGCCGCCTCTTGACGGCGGCAGACCCCCCTCGCTAAGGCCTCCACACCCTCCCGGGAAACCGACCAATGACCAATACCAAGGCTCCGCCGGAGCAGGCTCAAACCCGCCGCCTCGCCAATGTCATCCGCATGCTTTCCATCGACGCGGTGGAGAAAGCCAAGTCCGGCCATCCCGGCCTGCCCATGGGCATGGCCGACGCGGCCACGGTCCTGTTCTCGCGCTTCCTGAAATTCGATCCCGCAGCATCCCGCACTGGCCCGACCGCGACCGTTTCGTGCTGTCGGCCGGCCATGGCTCGATGCTGCTCTATTCGCTGCTCTATCTCACCGGCTATCCGGACATGACGATCGATCAGCTGGAGCGTTTCCGCCAGTGTGGGCAGCCGCACCGCCGGCCATCCCGAATACGGCCACGCGCCGGGCATCGAGACCACCACCGGCCCGCTCGGGCCAGGGCATCGCCAATGCGGTGGGCATGGCGCTGGCGGAAGCGCCATCTCAATGCCCGCTTCGGCGAGGATCTGGTCAATCACAAGATCTATGTGATCGCCAGCGACGGCGATCTGGAGGAAGGCATCAGCCACGAAGCGATCTCGCTGGCCGGCCATCTCAAGCTCGACAATCTGATCGTGCTGTGGGACCACAATTCGATCACCATCGACGGCGTCCACCTCGCTGTCGGAATCGACCAACATGATCGAGCGCTTCCAGGCGGCGGGCTGGATCACCGATGCATGCGACGGCCACGACGCCGCCGATGTGTTCCGCGCGCTGAGCGCCGCGCAGAACGCCAAAGGCCCGGTGATGATCGCCTGCAAGACCATCATCGGTTTCGGCATGCCCCACCGCCAGGGCACGCAAAAGGCCCATTCCGATGCGCCGGGCGCGGAAGAAGTCGCCGCCACGCGCAAGGAACTGGGCTGGGATTACCCGCCCTTCGTCGTGCCGGACGATCTGCTCGGTCAATGGCGCGCCATCGGCGCACAGGGCAAAGCGGCCTATGCCGAGTGGATGGCGCGCAAGAATGCCTCGCCCAAGAAAGCAGGAATTCGACGACGCCATCGCGGCGCACATTCCCGACGCCGTGCGCCAGGGCCTGGTCGCGCTCAAAGAGAAGATGAGCGCCGAGAAACCCGAAGCCGGCACCCGCAAACATTCGGAGAAGGCGCTGGAGGTGATCAATGGCGGCCTCTCCATCACCATCGGCGGCTCGGCCGACCTCACGCCGTCCAACAACACCAAGACCAAGAACATCACCGAAATGACGCCGGACGATCATTCCGGCCGCTATATCCATTACGGCATCCGCGAGCACGGCATGGCGGCGGCGATGAACGGCATGGCGCTGCATGGCGGCGTGATCCCCTATGGCGGCACCTTCCTGGTGTTCTCGGATTATTGCCGCCCCTCGATCCGCCTGGCGGCGCTGATGGGCATCCGCACCATCTTCGTGATGACGCATGACTCCATCGGCGTCGGCGAAGACGGGCCCACCCACCAGCCGGTCGAGCATCTGGCGGCGTTGCGCGCCATTCCCAATCTTCTGGTGATGCGGCCCGCCGACGGCGTGGAGACGGCGGAATGCTGGCAGTTGGCGCTGGACCATGCCGACCGCCCCACCCTGCTGGCTTTCTCGCGCCAGGACGTGCCCACGGTGCGCACCACCCACACGGCGGAAAATCTGTCGGCCAAGGGCGCCTATGAATTGGTGGCGCGATCCGGGCGCCAAGCTCACGTTTCTCGCCACCGGCTCGGAAGTCGGGCTGGCGGTGCAGGCGCGCGCCCTTCTGGCCAAGGACGGCATCGCCTGCGCGCATAGTCTCCATGCCTTGCTGGGCCTTGTTCGAGGAACAGAGCCAGCAATATCGTGACAGCGTGCTCGGTCCCGGCACCGTCAAGATCGCCATCGAAGCGGGGGTACGCCAGGGTTGGGACCGTTATATCGGCGCCGATGGCGCCTTTATCGGCATGCATTCTTTCGGCGCCAGCGGGCCGGCCAAGGATGTCTACAAGCATTTCACATCACGCCCGAGGCGGCGGCGGAAGCGGCCAAGACGGCGTTGAATAAGCGTTAGGAGTGAGGGTGATGGTTCGGGTTGCAATCAACGGCTTCGGCCGCATCGGGCGGCTGGTGCTGCGGGCGATCGTGGAGAGCGGGCGGCGCGACATCGAGATCGTCGCTGTCAACGATCTGGGGCCGGTCGAGACCAACGCCCATCTGCTGCGCTATGACAGCGTGCATGGCCGCTTTCCCGCGCAGGTGACGGTCGAAGGCGATGTCATGACCGCCGCCGGCCACAAGATCAAGGTCACCGCCATCAAGGAGCCGGCCAAACTGCCGCACAAGGAACTGGGCGTCGACATCGCGCTGGAATGCACCGGCATCTTCACCGCCCGCGACAAGGCCGCGCTGCATCTGGAAGCCGGCGCCAAGCGCGTCCTGGTCTCGGCGCCCGCCGACGGCGCGGACATCACGTCGTCTATGGCGTCAACCACGACAAACTCACCAAGGATCATATCGTCGTCTCCAACGCGTCCTGCACCACCAACTGCCTGGTGCCGGTGGCCAAGGTGCTGAACGACGCGATCGGCATCGAGAAGGGCATGATGACGACGGTCCATTCCTACACCAACGACCAGCCCAGCGCTGGACCAGATGCACAAGGACCTTTATCGCGCCCGCGCCGCGGCGCTGTCGATGATCCCCACCTCGACCGGCGCCGCGAAGGCGGTGGGGCTGGTGCTGCCGGAACTGAAAGGCAAGCTGGACGGCGTCTCGGTGCGCGTGCCCACGCCCAATGTCTCGCTGGTGGATCTGAAATTCATCGCCAAGCGGGCGACCACGGTGGAAGAAGTGAACCAGGCGATCATCGCCGCCGCCGTCGGGACCGCTTGAAGGGCATCCTGGACGTGGTGCGCGACAAGCTGGTGTCGGTGGATTTCAACCACAATCCCGCCTCGTCCAGCTTCGCGCTGGACCAGACCAAGGTGATGGACGGCAATCTTCGTCTCGATCATGACCTGGTACGACAATG
Organism: uncultured Alphaproteobacteria bacterium; assembly: GCA_963766265.1. Lineage (GTDB taxonomy): Bacteria > Pseudomonadota > Alphaproteobacteria > Micropepsales > Micropepsaceae > Rhizomicrobium. The sequence goes on along the minus strand of CAVXYX010000001.1, from coordinate 919,250 downwards.
AATGGGGCTTCTCCAACCGCATGGGCGACACCGCGGTGGCGATGGGGAAGTTCCTCTAAGCCTCAAGGTTCCGAACCCGCATGGAATTCAACACGCTCGACGATCTTGCAGTGAAGGGGAAGCGCGTCCTGGTGCGCGCCGATCTCAATGTGCCGTTGAAGGACGGCAAGGTCACCGACGCGACCCGCATCGAGCGGCAGGCGCCCACCATCCGCGAATTGGCGGACAAGGGCGCGCAAGGTGATCCTGCTCAGCCATTTCGACCGCCCCAAGGGCAAGGTGGTGCCGTCGATGTCGCTGAAGCCGGTGGTGGCGCCGCTGGCCAAGGCGATCGGCCGCCCGGTCGCCTTCGCCGAGGATTGCGTCGGCCGAAAGCGGAAAGCGCGGTGAAGGCGCTGAAGGACGGCGAAGTCCTTCTGCTCGAAAACACCCGCTTCCATGCCGGCGAGGAAAAGAACGATCCGGCCTTCGCCGAACAGGTGGCGGCGCTGGGCGACATCTTCGTCAATGACGCGTTCTCCGCCGCGCACCGCGCGCATGCCACCACCACGGCGCTGGCCTATCTGCTGCCGTCCGCGGCGGGCCGCGCCATGGAAGCCGAGCTTACCCATCTCAAAAAGGCGCTGGGCGATCCCGAGCGGCCGCTGCTGGCGGTGGTTGGCGGGGCCAAAGTCTCGACCAAGATCGAGCTGCTGCAGAATCTGGTGAGCCGCGTCGAAGTGCTGGTGATCGGCGGCGCCATGGCCAACACTTTCCTCGCCGCCGAAGGCATCGCGATCGGCAAGTCGCTGTACGAGGCCGACCATCTGGAGACCGCGCGCAAGGTCGTGCACATGGCGACCGAAAGCGGCGCGGTGATCCTTCTGCCCAGCGATGTGGTGGTGGCCAAGGAATTCAAGGAAGACGCCGCCCACCGCACCGTTCCGACGGGCGAGATCGCCCCCGACGAAATGGTGCTGGATGTGGGCCCGGCCACCGTCCAGGCCTTCCAGAACCGCCTGATCACGACCAAGACCTTGGTCTGGAACGGCCCTCTGGGCGCCTTCGAAATGCGCGCCTTTCGACCAGGGAACCGTGGCGGCGGCGAAAGCGGTTGCGGCGGCGACCAAGGCGGGCGATCTTTTGTCGGTGGCGGGCGGCGGCGATACGGTCGCGGCGCTGGCCCATGCGGGCGTGGAAAATGATTTTTCCTATGTCTCGACCGCAGGCGGGGCGTTCCTGGAATGGCTGGAAGGCAAAGAGTTGCCCGGCGTGGAAGCGCTGAAGGCTGCCCATGCAAGAAATAGATAAAGAGGCTGACGATGAATCTCACGGAATTGAACGCAATCGCCAAAAAGATGGTGGCGCCGGGCAAGGGCCTTCTGGCCGCCGATGAATCCACCGGCACGATCCAGAAGCGCTTCGACGCGATCGGCGTCACCAACACCGAAGACAATCGCCGCGACTATCGCGAATTCCTTTTCCGCACCGACGTGGCCATGAAAGGCCATATCTCCGGCGTGATCCTCTATGACGAAACCATCCGCCAGAAGGCCAAGGACGGCACGCCGCTGGTGAAGCTGATCGAAGCGGCGGGCGCGGTCCCCGGCATCAAGGTGGACAAGGGCGCCAAGCCGCTGGCCGCAGCACCGGCGAAGTGGTGACCGAAGGGCCTGGACGGCCTGCGCGAGCGCTTCCAGGAATACCACAAGCTGGGCGCGCGCTTCGCCAAATGGCGCGCGGTGATCGACATCGCCCCCGGCATCCCCAGCTACAATTGCATCAATGCCAATGCCCAGGCGCTGGCCCGCTATGCCGCGCTGGCCCAGGAGAACGGCATCGTCCCCATCGTCGAGCCGGAAGTGCTGATGGACGGCGACCACGACATCGTGCGCTTGCGAGCGCGTCACCACCTGGGTGCTGAAGGAAGTGTTCCAGCAGCTTTTCTTCGCCGGCGTGGCGCTGGAAGGCATGGTGCTCAAGCCCAACATGATCGTGCCGGGCAAGAAGTGCGCCAAGCAGAACTCGGTCCAGGAAGTGGCCGAGGCGACGGTGAAAGTGCTTGAAGGAATGCGTGCCGTCGGCGGTGCCGGGCATCGCCTTCCTCTCCGGCGGCCAGTCGGACGAGGACGCCACCGCGCATCTTTCCGCCATCAACGCCATCGGCGGCCTGCCCTGGCCGGTGACCTTCTCCTATGGCCGCGCGCTGCAGCATGCGCCGCAAGTGGCGTGGAGCGGCAAGGCAGACAATGTCGCCAAGGCGCAAGCCGCCTTCGCCCACCGCGCTTTGATGAACAGCCTCGCGGCGCTGGGCAAATGGACCGAGGCCGACGAAAAGAAAGCTGCTTAAGCTGATCGTGACCCAAGCACAGGTCCGCCTCCCCTGCGCGCGCGCGAGCGCGCTGGTAGGGGAGGTGCCCGCAGCTGGCCCTCGGGCCAGCGAAGGACGGAGGGGTCAATAAATGTCGGAATGCCGTCTTTATTTGATTTCACCGCCGAAACTTTCCGCGGCGAACTTCGTCACGCCTTTGCGCGAGGCATTGGCCGGCGGCGATGTGGCAAGTTTCCAGCTTCGTCTCAAAGACAGCGACGACGACGCGATCCGCCGCGCGGTGGATGTGTTGCGTCCCGTCGTCCAAGCCGGCGGCGCGCGCCTTCATCCTGAACGACCGGCCCGATCTCGCCGCCGAATTGGGCTGCGATGGCGTCCATGTGGGCCAGGATGACGCGTCTTACGCGGAGGCCCGCGCGGCAATGGGACCGTCGCGCATCGTCGGCGTCACCTGCCATGACAGCCGCCACCTCGCCATCGAGGCGGCCGAGGCGGGCGCCGACTATGTCGCGTTCGGCGCCTTCTTTCCCACCAAAACCAAAACGCCCAAGACCCAGGCGGATATCGCGCTGCTCCAATGGTGGGCGGAACTGATGGTGGTGCCGGCGGTGGCGATTGGCGGTATCACCATCGCCAACGCTCCCGCCTTGGTGGCAGCCGGCGCGGATTTCCTCGCCGTTTCTGCCGGGGTCTGGGAACACCCGGATGGGCCAGAGGCCGCAGTTAAGGCATTTAATGCCCTGTTTTGACCCACCGGGGCTTCGCTGCTAGAACCCCCGCGCTCTTTGACCCTGCTGACCGTCAACAAACGCCCGAAGGAGGGCGGTATTCCCCATGGCCAAGATCACCGGCAATGAAATCAGCCCCGGCACCTTGATCGAATTCGATGGCGGGCTGTGGATGGCGGTAAAGACCCAGAAGGTCAAACCCGGCAAGGGCGGCGCCTACAACCAGGTCGAACTCAAGCACGTCACCCAAGGCACCAAGCTCAACCAGCGTTTCCGCTCCGACGAGACGGTGGAGGAAGTCTATCTGGAGAAGAAGGACTTCCAGTTCCTCTATGCCTCGGGCGACATGCTCACCTTCATGGACATGGAGAGCTATGAGCAGATCGAACTGTGCCGCCGATTTCGTGGGCGACCAGGCGCGCTTCCTGCAGGACGGGATGAAGACCCTGGTCCAACTCTATGAAGACCGTCCCATTGGCATCAAATTGCCGGTGCAGGTGACGCTCGCCGTCGCCGAAGCCGATCCCGTGCTGAGAGGCGGCACGGCGGCGCCATCCTACAAAAGCGCGGTGCTGGAAAACGGCATGAAGATCCAGGTGCCGCCCTTTATCGGCGCGGGCGAAAGAATCATCGTCGCAACCGAAGACGGCTCCTATGTGCGCCGCGCGGAAGCCTGATGGTTTATATCTCTCCGGCCTTGAATGTGATGATCGCCGCGGCGCGGAAAGCCGGCCGCCCCTTGATCCGCGATTTCGGCGAACTGGAGAACCTTCAGATCTCGATGAAGGGTCCGGCCGATTTCGTCACCTCCGCCGATAAGCGCACCGAGAAGATCCTGATCGAGGAATTGAGCAAGGCGCGGCCGGGCTATGGCTTCCTGGGCGAGGAAGGCGGCGCAGTCGAAGGCCGCGACAAAACCCATCGCTTCATCATCGATCCCATCGATGGCACCACCAATTTCATGCATGGCATTCCGCAATTCGCCATCTCCATTGCCTTGGAGCGGGAAGGCCAGCTGGTCTCCGCCGTGGTCTATAATCCCGTCACCGACGATCTTTTCACCGCCGAGAAGAGCCATGGCGCTTATCTCAACGACAAGAGGCTGCGCGTCGCGGCGCGCAAGGAATTGGCGCCCGCGGTGATCGCCACCGGCCTGCCCTTCATGGGCAAGGAGGGTCACGCCCGCGCCCTGGCCGAAATGGGCGCGGTGATGAACGTCAGCGCCGGTATCCGCCGCATGGGCGCGGCCTCGCTGGACATGGCCTACGTCGCCGCCGGCCGCTTCGACGGCTTCTGGGAGCATGGGTTGCAGCCCTGGGACATGGCGGCGGGCATCGTGCTGGTGCGCGAAGCGGGCGGGATGGTCTCCGACCTCAATGGCAGCGACCAGATGCTCGCCAACGGCCAGATGCTTTGCGCCAACGACATGCTGCATCCCCAGTTGCGGAAATTGCTGAAGGACGCGCGCGCCTAAACGCGATTTAAAACTCGATCACGGTGCGGATACTTTCGCCTGCATGCATCAGGTCGAAGGCTTCGTTGATGCGGTCCAAAGGCAGCTTGTGGGTGATCAAGGGATCGATCGCGATCCGCCCATCCATGTACCAGTCCACGATTCCCGGCACTTCGGTGCGCCCGCGCACGCCGCCAAAGGCGGTGCCTTTCCACACCCGGCCGGTCACCAGTTGGAACGGCCTGGTCTTGATCTCCTGGCCGGCGCCCGCAACCCCGATAATCACTGAGACGCCCCAGCCGCGATGGGTGCATTCCAGCGCCTGGCGCATCAGATCCACATGACCGACACATTCGAAGGAATAATCGGCGCCGCCGCCGGTAAGCTCGACCAGATGCGCCACCAGATCGCCCTTCACGTCCTTGGGATTGACGAAATGGGTGAGACCGAATTGCCGCGCCAAGGCCTCGCGCCTGGGATTGAGGTCCACGCCCACGATCATGGCCGCGCCCGCCAGCCGCGCGCCTTGCACCACATTGAGGCCGATGCCGCCCAGCCCGAACACCACCACATGGGCGCCCGGTTCGACCTTGGCGGTCTTGATCACCGCGCCCACCCCGGTGGTGACGCCGCAGCCGATATAGCAAGCTTTGTCGAACGGCGCGTCGGGGCGGATCTTGGCCAGCGCGATCTCGGGCAGCACGGTGAAGTTCGAGAAGGTCGAGCAACCCATATAATGATGGATGGGCTTGCCCTTGAGCGAAAAGCGGCTGGTGCCGTCCGGCATCAGGCCTTTGCCTTGGGTGGCGCGGATGGCGGTACAGAGATTGGTCTTGTGCGAGGTGCAGCTTTTGCACTGGCGGCATTCGGGCGTGTAAAGCGGGATCACATGGTCGCCCGGCTTCACGCTTAGGACGCCCGCTCCAACTTCCACCACCACGCCCGCGCCCTCGTGTCCCAGGATCACCGGGAACAGGCCTTCGGGATCGGCGCCCGAGCGGGTGAACTCGTCGGTGTGGCAGACCCCGGTAGCCTTGATCTCGACCAGCACTTCGCCGGCACGGGGCCCCTCCAGATCCACCTCTTCCACCACCAGGGGCTGGCCGGGGCCATAGGCAACAGCGGCACGGGTTTTCATGGAAAAATCTCCTTAACGTCACCTTCGGGCGGGAATTTCTCCGGGCGATCGGGCCAAAAAAACCTCGCGGCGGAACAAATCTGCGGCATTTGGTAGTTGTTGCAAAGCGTTAGATTGCGGCTAGGCTAGGCGCGGGGTAGCTCTGTCGAAAACCGGGCAAGGTCGATGCGTCACTTGAAACTCGCCTTGCTGGCCAGTGCCTGGCTTGCCTGGCCGGGATTGGCATTCAGCCAAACCGTGGATCGCGGCAATGACGTGACGGTCAATCCCGTCGCGCGCGGCGGCCACACCCTGCTCTATCCCGGCGGCCAATATATGCGGGTGGTGCGTCCGCTGCTTCAGCCGGGCGAAAGCTCCAGGGACGTGGGCGTGGTCCGTCTCCACCTGCCCTCCAGGAGAAGCGTGGCGGCGCAGAGGCGCGAAGCGGCGGCGGATGAAACCGCCCAGCCCGCGCCCAAGCCGGTCAAGCAAGCCCGCGCCGAGCCCAAGCCTGAGCCTGCGCCGCCTCCTGCTCGGGAAGCTCGTGCCGAACCGGAACCCAAACCTGCTCCCCCGCCGGTCAAGCAAGCCCGCGTCGAGCCAAAACCCGAACCAGCGCCGAAACCGGCGTCCAAGCCCGTCCGGCAGGCCAAGGCGGATACCAGACCGGTTGCCACCGTGCCGGCGAACAGCCAGCCCGCCTACAATCCCGGCTTCGGCATGGACCAGGGCGCGGCCGGGCTCAATTTCGGCGCGTCCGCGCCCTCCGCGTCAGCCCCGCCGCCGCCGCCGCCCCAACCAAAGGCCTCGCCGCCCAAGCAGATGGCCAAGGCCAATCCTGCGCCCGCCAGCGCCGTGCCGCCGCCTCCCGCCGAACCGGCCACGCCCGGCCTCACCAAGCGCAGCGTGATCCTGTTCGCGCCCCAGGCCGCCGATCCCGCGCAATCCGCGCTGGGTGCGATCAAGTTCCTGGCCGGCGATCTCAACGCTGCCATGACCAGCGCCTCGGCCCGGGTGCAGATCCAGGCTTTTGGCGGAACACGCGGCGACAAGAGTTCGGACGCGCGGCGATTGTCGCTCAAGCGCGCTCTGGCGATCCGCCAGGTCTTGATCGATGACGGCGTTCCCGCCGAGCGCATCGATGTGCGCGCCATGGGCGGCGCCGACGATTTCAGGACCTGCCGACCGCGTCGACGTATACGTCAAGGCCTGAGCGCGCCGACGCCCCTAGACCATCTCCACGTCCTGCGCCTGGGGCCCGAGCCCCATGAACAGCGCGATCATCAAAGCCGAGACGATCGCCACGCCAGCAAGTGCGATCGCATAATTGCCGCCGGTGCGTTCGGCGATACTGGTCTGCAAGACCGCATTCGCCGACGCGAGAAGATTGCCCAATTGATAGACCGTGCCCGGGAACGTGCCGCGCGCGTCGCGGGGGGAAATCTCGTTCAGATGCGCCGGTATCACGCCCCAAGCGCCCTGCACAATGAATTGCATCATGACCGCGCCCAGCCCAAGCAGCGCCGCGCTGGTGGAGAAAGCCCAGAGGAACGCCACCGGCACCGCGACCAGCACGGTCGCGACCGAGGCGCGCTTGCGGCCGAAGCGCTGACTGAGGCTTCCCACCGTGAGCCCGCCCACAATGGCCGCGATATTGTAGAGCACCGCGATCAACGAGACGGTGGCGTGATCGAAGCCCCGCTGCTTCTGCAGGAACAAGGGATAGATGTCCTGTGTGCCATGGCTGAAGAAGTTGAACGCCGTCATCATGACCACGACATAGAGCATCAATTTCCAATGGCGCCGCACATAGCTGGAAACGAGAGACGCAATGATTGCCGCCAGGGGAACCAGCGCGGTCACGCCAACCCAGCCGAAACGGGGGTAAAGCAGATGCGCGCCAATCCAGAAGGCGAGAAAGCCGGCAAGTCCGATTGCCGCCACCTGAAGCGCCAGCACCGGCACGCCGATTTGCGCGCCGCGCTCGAGATCGTGTGAAGGCGACTCCGACCGCACGCCAGACGTAGAAGATCAGGAAGAGGGCGGGCAGGATACCCACCATGAACATGCCGCGCCAGGCGAGGGCTGCGAACAGGAAGCCGAACACCAGGGACGCCACCAGATAACCGGTGGCATAGCCGGATTGCATCAGCCCGGAGACGAAGCCACGCTTTTCGCGGCCGACCGTTTCGAACGCCAACGAGGCGCCGATGCCCCACACGCCACCCATCGCCACGCCGAACAGGGCGCGCACCACCAGAAAGACCGTGAGGTTGGGCGAGAAGGCGGTGAGGAATCCGAACACCGAGTAGAGGGCGATATCGATCATCAGGACCGGGCGGCGGCCAAAACGATCGGCCAGGCGGCCAAAAATGAACGCCCCCAGCGGACGAAACGCCAGGGTCAAGGTGAGCGCCAAGGCGACCGATGTGATGCCGGTGTGAAAGGCCTGGGCCACGTCAGGAATCACGAACACCAGGACGAAATAGTCGAAAGCGTCGAGCGACCAGCCCATATAAGAGGCGATCACCGCGTGCCGCTCGCGCGGTGTCCAGCCTCTCAGGAATGTCATGGACGGCCTCCCTTTGGCTCCACCATTTCAGGCGGCGGAGCGCTTGAAAACCCTACAAATTCCCAAAGCCGGCGAGGAAGCCCTTGCGGGCCGTCCGCAAGCGGTTAAAAGGCTTGAAATGTCTTACAGATTTTCCGCGCGGGACGGCGTCTGGCCGCCCTTCTTCTGGCCGGCGGCGCGCAAGCCGCCCATGCCGACGCTCGTACGACTTCCGGCCAGGCGGTGGCGATCGCGCTTCCCCTGGTGGCGGGCGGCATCAGCCTTTATCAGGACGACCGGTGGGCTTGGCGCAACTTACCGTCGATACGGTCGCGACCGTGGGCACCGCCCTCGCGCTCAAGCATATCGTGCACGAAGAGCGGCCCGACGGCTCCGACTACATGTCCTTCCCTTCCGATACCGCGGCGCTGGCGTTCGCGCCGGCGCAATATCTGTGGGACCGCTATGGCTGGGAATATGGCGTGCCGGCTTATGCCGCGGCGGTCTTTACCGGCTATACCCGGGTCGAAGCCAAGCAGCATCATTGGTACGACGTGGCGGCAAGCGCGGGCCTCGCCTTCGGCTTCTCGAAAATCTTCACCACCCGCTATCACCCGCCGGGCCTGACCTATGGCGCGGAAATCACGCCCCATAGCGGCTATATCCATCTCAGCTACAATTTCTGAGCCACAGAGCATCGGCCGCCGTGCGACCAAATCAGGACGGCACGGCGACGTCGCTGAAGCGATTCACATGGCGCAGCGGAGGAAACAATTTCATCCAGCCCGCCACCACCAGAAGCGTGCCCAACCCGCCCAGCACCACGGCGGGCACGGTGCCGAACAAGGCCGCGGTGATGCCGGATTCGAACTCGCCCAATTCATTGGACGCGCCGATGAACAGCATGTTCACCGCCGAGACGCGGCCGCGCATCGCGTCCGGCGTCGCCAGCTGGATCAGCGACGAGCGGATATTGACGCTGACCATGTCGCTGGCGCCCAGCAGGAACAGCGCGAGCAGCGAGAGCGGAAACCAGGTGGAAAGGCCGAAGACGATGGTGGAAAGCCCGAACACGGCCACCGCGGCGAACATCTTGGCGCCGACATGGGCGCCGATCTGGGGGCGGGTGAGCGCGAAGGCGACCGTGAAGGCGCCCGCCGCGGGCGCGCTGCGCAAAAAACCCAGCCCGATCGGGCCCGCATGCAATATGTCGCGGGCATAGACGGGAAGAAGCGCGGTCGCCCCGCCCAACAGCACCGCGAACAGATCGAGCGAGATCGCGCCCAGCACCACCGGGCGCGAGCGGACAAAACCCACGCCTTCGGCGACGCGCTCGAGCCGGCTGGCCAGGTTGGCGTCGGGACGGTGCCGCCGCCCGCCCAATTGCGACACGATCATGGCCGCCAGCGAAAAAGCCAGAGATGCACAGCGCATAGACGGCGAATGGGACCCACGGCATAGAGAAAGCCGCCCAGCGCTGGACCGGCGATCACCGCGGCAGTGAAGGCGGAAGAATTGATCGAGATGGCGCGCGGCAATCTTTCCTGCTCCACCAGGAAGGGCAGCAGCGACTGGCCGGCGGGACCGGCGAAGCCCCGCGCCGCGCCGAACAGGATCAGCACCAGATAGAACAGCAGCGCGCGGTGCGGCGCGAACAATGTGAGGACCAGGAACAGCGCGCGAACACAGCGCCTGCAGCGCTGCCGCCAACGCATAGACGCGCCGCTGGTTGAAGCGGTCGGTGATCTCGCCTGCCGGCAAGGTGAGCAGGAACATCGGCACGAACTGGCAGAGCCCCACCAGCCCCAGCGCGAGCGGCGTGCGCACCATGTCGTAGATCTGCCAGCCGATCGCCACCGACTGCACCTGCATGGCGCAGGTGGAAAGAAATCGCGATCCCACGAACAGGGAGAGATCGCGACGGCGATAAATCATTGATTACCCCCATCTGTCTTCCTCACCACAAGGGTTCGGAAGACATCTTCCCCCGCCAGCCGCTTCGCGGCGTGGGGGAAGAAAGCCGGGGCCAAGACGCCCTGTCCAATCGGCTTAGAAGCTTGGTCGTGACCACCCTCCCCTTCGGCGCGAAGCGCCTGGAAGGGGAGGTGCCCGTAGCACGCTCTCGAGCGTGCGTAGGGCGGAGCGGTTCTCAAACCAGCTTCGGCTCAAGCTTTTTGCAGGCGTCGATCAGGCCCTTGACCGCGTCGGCGGACTTGGCGAGCGCGGCCTTTTCGTCGCGCGGTCAGCTCCAGTTCGACGATGCGCTCGATGCCCTTCTCGCCGATCACGGTAGGCACGCCGACATAGAGATCCTTGATGCCATAGGCGCCGTTCACATAGGCGGCGCAAGGCAGGATGCGCTTCTGGTCCTTGAGATAGCTTTCCGCCATGGCGATGCCCGCGGTCGCCGGCGCGTAAAAGGCCGAGCCGGTCTTGAGCAGGCCCACGATCTCGGCGCCGCCATCGCGGGTGCGCTGGATGATCTGGTCCAGCCTTTCCTGCTTGATCCAGCCCATCTTGACCAGCTCGGGCAACGGAATGCCGGCCACGGTCGAGAAGCGCGGCATCGGCACCATGGTGTCGCCATGACCGCCCAGCACGAAGGCCGAGACGTCTTCGACCGAGACATTCATTTCTTCGGCCAGGAAATGGCGGAAGCGGGCGCTGTCGAGCACGCCCGCCATGCCCACCACCTTGTTGTGCGGCAGGCCGGAGAATTGGCGCAGCGCCCACACCATCGCGTCCAGCGGATTGGTGATGCAGACCACGAAGGCGTCCGGCGCATTGGCCTTGATGCCTTCGCCCACCGCCGCCATCACTTTGAGATTGATGCCCAGAAGATCGTCGCGGCTCATGCCGGGCTTGCGCGGCACGCCGGCGGTGACGATCACCACATCGGCGCCCTTGATGTCGGCGTAATTGTTGGTGCCCTTGAGCTTGGCGTTGAAGCCCTCGATCGGACCGGCCTGGGAGAGATCCAGGCTCTTGCCCTGCGGCAGGCCTTCGGCGATGTCGAACATCACGACATCGCCCAGTTCCTTCAGCGCAACCAGATGGGCGAGCGTGCCGCCGATTTGTCCGCCGCCGATCAGGGCGATTTTCTTGCGCGCCATGGGAAGGTCCTTTGCCTGATGAAAAACCGGGCCGCTACCTAGCCGTTGGGCGGCCAAGGAGCAAGATGGCAAGGAGCGCCAGCCAGGAAAAGTGGGACGAGCGCAGCAAGGAGCGGTTATCCGAGCGGCGCCGGAGGCGCCAATCAAAAAAACCGGCGCGTCCGCGCCCGGGCAGCGCGACCATCAAACAAAATATCGCCCCGCCAAAAGAAAAGGCCGGGCGAACCAGCGCCCGGCCTTTCTTTCACGTCGCAAAGACGACGATCAGATCGCTTCCTTGAGCTCCTTGGAGGCGCGGAACGCGACCTTCTTGGACGCCTTGATCTTGATGGCTTCGCCGGTCGCGGGATTGCGGCCCATGCGCGGACCGCGCTTGCGCACGACCAGGATGCCCAGGCCATTCAAGCGAATGCGGGCGCCTTTCTTGAGATGCTTGGTGATCAAAGCGATCACGTCTTCCAGCATCGCATTGGCGCTCTTTTGCGATAGCTCATGTTTTTCGGCGAGCTGGCTGGCGAGCTGGCGGGTAGAGACGGTTTCGACCTTGGGTTTGCTGGCAGGAACAGTGGCCATGGGAGTTTCCCTCTTAACGAATTAACGATAGGCCCAGTTTTACTGGTTTTCTTGGCTTCGCAAGTGGGGGAACAACAAAAAAGCCCCGAAAAATCGGGGCTTTTTGCATTTTCCGTGGGATAGTATCGAAAAGCCCCTGTTTTCGGGACTTTCTGGCATCAGGCCGAGGTGTCGGGACCGGCATTCTCCGTCCGCTCGGAGATACGGGCCGATTTGCCGGTGCGGCCGCGCAGATAATAAAGCTTGGCGCGGCGCACCTTGCCCTTGCGCACCACGACAATCGAATCCACCAGCGGCGAATAGATCGGGAAGACGCGCTCCACGCCTTCGCCATAGGAGATCTTGCGCACGGTGAAGGCCTCGTTCAGGCCTGCGCCCTGGCGGGCGATGCAGACGCCCTCGAAGGCCTGGAGGCGCTCGCGAGTCTTGTTCTGCTTGGTCTTTTCGTCATAGGTGACGTCCACCACCTTGACGTTGACCTTGAGCGTGTCGCCGGGACGGAAAGCGGGCAGCGGCGTGGCGCGCACAGCCTTCATCTGCTCGGCTTCGAGCGTCTGCAAAAGGTTCATCTGGTGGTCTCCGTACGGCGGTCTGTTCGAATGAGCGGGGGCGTATAGCCTAGCCCTTGCCCTTTTCATAGAGGGTCCAAAGGTCGGGTCGGCGCGCCTGGGTCAGGGCCTCGGCCTGGGCCCGACGCCATTTCGAAATTTCCTTATGATTTCCATTGGTTAATACCTCTGGAATCGATTGGCCCTCGAAGTTTTGGGGCCGGGTGAAATGAGGATATTCCAGGAGATGGCCGGCGAAACTTTCCTCCTCTGTGGAGGCCTGGTCGCCCAGGACGCCGGGGATCAACCTGACCGAAGCCTCGACCAGGGCCATGGCGGCGATCTCGCCCCCCGCCAGCACGAAATCGCCCAAGGAGATTTCTTCGATCCCGCGGCCCGCAATCACCCGCTGGTCCAGTCCTTCGAAGCGGCCGCAGATGAGCACCGCGCCCGGGCCTGCCGCCAGCTCCCGCACCCGGCTCTGGGTGAGAGGGTTTCCGCCCGGGCTGAGATAGATCAATGGCCGGCCCCGCCGTTCCACGGCGTCAATGGCGGCTGCGGCCACATCGGCGCGCATCACCATGCCCGGCCCACCGCCGGCGGGCGTGTCGTCCACCGTGCGATGCTTGCCCAGGCCGTGCTCGCGGATGTCGCGCACGTCGAGCGACCACAGCCCCTTTGCCAGCGCCTTGCCCAACAGCGAGACGCCCAACGGGCCCGGAAACATTTCGGGGAAGAGAGTGAGGACGGTGGCCGGCCAGCCACGCTCACTCGACATGGTCGCCGCCTTCATCGTCTTCAGGCACCGCGACGACCACCCGGCCGCCGGCGATATCGATCACGGGCACGGTCTCGCGGGTGAAAGCCAACAGCACGCTGTCGCCATCGGGCCGCACAAGCTCGATCACGTCGCTGGCGCCGTAATTGTGGATCGCTGCCACCTTGCCCAGCATGCGGCCTTCGCTGTCCTGCGCTTCCAGGCCGATCAGGTCGGCATGATAGAATTCCTCTTCGCCCGGCGCCGGCAATTGGTTCCGCGCAATGAAAAGCTCGGTGCCTTTGAGCGCTTCGGCGGCATCGCGATCGGCGATGCCGGAAAAAGAAATCACCGCCTCGCCGTCCTTGGCGGGACGGATGGCGGTGATTTCGAAACGCTTGCCGTGCCGGTCCTTGAGCACGCCGTAACGCGCAAGGCCTTCGGGCGCCTCGGTGAAGAGCTTGGCCTTCACCGCGCCTTTCAACCCTTGCGCGCCGATGACGGCGGCGAGGAGGATGTCGCGCGCGATTGTCGCTCTCCCGGTTAGGACGCCGGCGCTTCTTCCGCGGCCTTGGCGGCAGCGGCGGCGCGCTCTTGCGCCTTCTTCTTGGGTTGGGCCTTTTGCGGGTTGTTGTGCACGCGGGCCTTCACCAGGCCGGCCTTGGCCAGCATCTTGTGGACGCGATCCGAAGCCACCGCGCCCTTGGCGATCCAGGCCTTGGCGGAGTCGAGATCCAATTTGATGCGGTCGGCATGATCCGACGGCAGCAGCGGATTGTAGAAGCCGATCTTCTCGATGAAGCGGCCGTCGCGGGGGCTACGCGAATCCGAAATCACCACATTGTAATGCGGGCGTTTCTTGGTGCCGCCGCGCGCCAGACGAATACGAAGTGCCATTGGTTTTCCCTTTCGTTCAATCGTTCAAATTTCAACGCCGCGGAAACATTCCGGGCGGCAATCCACCGGGCATTCCGCCCATTCCGGGCATCGCCGGCATGCGGCCGCCTTTGCCCATTTTCTTCATCATGTCCGCCATCTGGCGGTGCATTTTGAGGAGCTTGTTGACTTCGGAGACTTCCACGCCTGCACCCGCGGCGATGCGTTTGCGGCGCGAGCCATTGATCACATCGGGCTCGGCGCGCTCGGTCTTGGTCATCGACTGGATGATGGCTTCCTGGCGGGTGAGTATCCGGTCATCGAGACCCGCCGCATCCAGCTGGTCCTTGATTTTGCCCACCCCGGGCAGCATGCCGAGCAGGCCCTTCATGCCGCCCAGCTTCTTCATCTGCTTCAATTGCGATGCCAGGTCGTTCATGTCGAACTGACCCTTCTTCATCTTGGCGGCGAGCTTCTCCGCTTCCTGCTTGTCGAGCGTCTCGGCGGCTTTTTCCACCAGCGAGACCACATCGCCCATATCGAGAATGCGCGACGCCACGCGCTCGGGATGGAAGGCTTCCAGCGCGTCCAGCTTTTCGCCGCTTCCTAAGAACTTGATCGGCGCGCCGGTGACGCTCCTCATCGAAAGCGCGGCGCCGCCGCGCGCATCGCCGTCCACGCGGGTCAGGATGATGCCCGAGAGGCTGAGCCGGTCGTTGAAGTTCTTGGCGATATTGACGGCGTCCTGGCCGGTCAAGCTGTCGGCCACCAGCAAGGTTTCATGCGGATGGGTGGCGGCCTTGATCGCCGCCACTTCCGTCATCAATTGCTCGTCGATCGATTGGCGGCCGGCGGTGTCGAGAATGAGCACGTCGTAGCCGCCCACTTTGGCCGAGGCCAGCGCACGCTTGGCGATGGCGAGCGGATCCTGGCCCGCCACCACGGGCAGCGTGGCGACGCCCGCCTGCTCGCCCAGGACGCGCAGCTGTTCCATCGCGGCGGGACGGTTGACGTCCAGCGACGCCATCAGCACGCGTTTCTTCTCGCGCGTCTGCAGCATCAGGCCCAGCTTGGCCGAGGTCGTGGTCTTGCCCGAGCCTTGCAGGCCCACCATCAGGATGGGCGCGGGCGGCGAACCCAGCGAGAGCGCGGCATTCTCCGCGCCCAGCGTTTCCACCAGCACGTCATGGACGATCTTGATCACCTGCTGGCCAGGGCTGACCGAGCGGATCACATTCTCCCCCACCGCGCGGGGGCGAACCTTTTCGACAAAGTCCTTCACCACCGGCAGCGCCACATCGGCGTCGATCAGGGCGGTGCGCACTTCCGACAGCGCGGCATCGACATCGGCTTCGGAGAGCGCGCCGCGCCCTCTGAGCTTGTCGAATACGCCGGTGAGGCGGGACTGAAGATTCTCAAACAAGATCGTCCAACTCCAAGCAATTTCGCCCCAGGGGGCGCCACGCGCTGCCTGGGGGCGATCCCCGCCGCCTGGGCGGGGACCGGAAAGGCCTTTGGTCTTTCCGGAAACGGGCGGGTTTTAGTCGCTCCCCGCCGGAAAATCAAATTGCTGAGATTTTCCGGGGATTTCTAGGACTTAAGACCCAATTTTTCCGCCAGATAAACGAAACTCAAGGCCCACATCTCTGCCGCCTGCTTGTGGTCGGCGGCGGCGGCGTGGCCGCCATCGGTGTTCTCGTAAAAAAGAACATCATGGCCCTGTTCTTCCATCTTGGCCGCCATCTTGCGGGCGTGCGCCGGCGTCACCCGGTCGTCGCTGGTGGCGGTGACGAACAGCACGGGCGGATAACGCCCATCCTTTTTTACATTCTGGTACGGCGAATAGGTGAGGATGTAATCGCGCATCTTGGGATCGGCGGGATCGCCATATTCGCCCTCCCACGACGCGCCCGCGCCGATATGGGTATAGGCGATCATGTCCACCAGCGGCACCTGGCAGACCACCGCGCCGAACAATTCCGGCCGTTCGACCATCACGGTCGAAACCAGCAGCCCGCCGTTGCTGCCGCCCATGATGCCCAATTGCGCGGGCGTGGTGAGGCCCTTTCGTTCCAGATCCTCGGCCACGGCTGCGAAATCATCATAGGCGCGCTGGCGGTTGAGTTTGGTGGCGGCCTCATGCCAGGCCGGCCCGAATTCGCCGCCGCCACGGATGTTCGCCACTACATAGATGCCGCCATGGGTGAGCCAGAGCCGGCCGAAATTGGCGGAGTAGCTGGGGGTGAGCGAGATTTCGAAACCGCCATAGCCGTAGAGCACGGCGGGCGCGGGACCATGGAGGTTTTTCGGCCTTGTGACAAAATAGGGAATCTTGGCGCCGTCCTTCGAGGTCGCTTCGAATTGTTCGGTGACGAGGTTTGATGCATCAAAGCGCGCCGGCAGGGATTTGATGGCGCGGGGCGCGGCGCCGGCCTTGCCGTCGGTGAAATAAAGCGTGGGCGGGATCAGATAGCTCTGGAAATTGAACATCGCTTCCGGGCCGAAATCATTGACCGAAACCACATCCACGGCGCCGCCTGGCGGCAAGTCCAATTTGCGATCCGACCAGACTTTGCCGTCCGTGATGAAGACATGGATCGAGCCGATCACATTCCCGGTGACGGCGGCATAGACCGCGTCCTCTCCGACGCCAACCGACTCGATGGCCGAGCGCGGTCCCGGCGCATAGATGCGCTGTGGCATTTGCCCCGCGCGGAACGCCACCAGCGCCCCTTTGGCGAAATGGGCCCCTTGCACGGCATAATCCTCGCGCAAGGTGGCGATCAGCGCGCCATCGATCATGCCTTTGACGTCGGCCGACAAGGGCATGTCGAGCTTGCTAACCGTGCCCTTGGTGGCATCGAGCGCGTAATATTCGCTTTCGAAGAAGCTCACGGCGCGGATCACCAGGCCGAAATCGCCTTTTCGGGTATGAAAGGCGGCGGGAGAGACCGCGACGTCGCTCACCTGACCTTCATAGAGCGTTTTGGCCGAGGCGACAGGCGCGCCCCGCTTCCACAATTTCACGATGCGGGCATAGCCGGATTTGGTGAGCGTCCCTTTGCCAAAATCAGTGCCGAACAGCACCGTATCGTCATCAAGATAGGAAACATCCGTCTTGGCTTCGGGAAGCGTGAAGCCATCCGATGCCATGTGACGCGCTTTCAGGTCATATTCGCGCGCCACCACCGCGTCGCCGCCGCCGCGCGACAGCCGGATCAGACAGCGCGTTTCCTTGGGCGCGCATTCCGCACCCTCAAACACCCAATTTTCCTTTTCCGCCTTGGCCAGCGCGTCCACGTCCAGAAGCACGTCCCAATGCGGCGCGGGATTGGCATAGTCGGCGATGGATGTGCGCCGCCACACGCCCTTGGGATTCTTGGCGTCCTGCCAAAAATTATAGACGAAGCCGTGATCCAGGCTGCCGCTGGGGATGCGGTCGGGCGCGTCCAGCACGTCCAGCACGCTCTGATAATTTTTCTGGTAGCGCGGATCGGCTTTCAGCACCGCGAGCGACTTCCGGCTCTGCTCCTTGACCCAGGCGAGCGGCTTGGCGCCATGGATATCTTCCAGCCAGGCATAGGGATCGGTCACGGCTTGGGCTCCGGCAAAGGCAAAGGAAACAAGGGCCAGGATCGTCAGGGAAAGGCGCGTCATGGCGGCTCCGGATGGAACACGCCAGCTTGGCGGTTTTTGCCGCGCTCCGGCAATGGCAAAACGCTCCTTCGCGCCCTATAAGGCGACCATGACCGGCACGACCCGCTTTCGCAAAATGCAAGGCCTTGGCAACGACTTCGTGGTGTTCGACGCGCGCGACCGCGCCATCCCCATGAATGGAACCCAGGCGCGCGCCATCGCCGACCGCCATTTCGGCGTGGGCTGTGACACTTTGGTCCTGATCACCCCCGGCAACGCCCAGGTGGATGCCTCGGTGCGCTTCTTCAACGCCGATGGCGGTGAAGTGGAGTCCTGCGGCAATGCCACACGCTGCGTGGCCCGGATCCTGATGGACGAGCGGGGCCTTTCCCGCATCAAGCTCTTGAGCCGGGGCGGCATGCTGATCTGCAACGATGCCGGCAAGGGCCTGGTGACGGCGGACGTGGGCATTCCCAAGCTTGCCTGGAACGAGATCCCGCTGGCCGAAGCGGTGGACACCAACAAATTCCCCCTGAACGTGGAGGGCGCCTCCATTTCCGCCGCCGCGGTCCTGATGGGCAATCCCCATTGCATCCTGTTCGTGGAAGACGCCGCCAAGGCGCCCGTGACCCAATTGGGTCCCCGGATCGAGCGCCATCCGCTCTTTCCCAACCGCATCAATGTCGAGTTCGCGCAAGTGATCGACCGCGGCCATATCCGCATGCGGGTCTGGGAGCGCGGCATCGGCGTGACCTTGGCCTGCGGCACCGGCGCCTGCGCCACTGTGGTGGCGGCGGTGCGCCGCGGCCTGGCCGACCGCAAGGCCGAGGTGCAACTCGATGGCGGACCGCTAATGGTCGAGTGGCGCGAGGATGACCACGTCCTGATGACGGGCCCCGCCACGCTGTCCTTTATGGGTGAGATCGACCTGGACCAATATGGCCGTTGACGTCGTCACTTTCGGCTGCCGCCTGAACGCCTATGACAGCGAGGCGATCCGGTTGCGCGCCGGCGAAGCGCAATTGACCAACGCGGTGGTGGTCAACACCTGCGCGGTGACGGCGGAAGCGGTGCGCCAGTCGCGCCAGGCCATCCGCAAGCTCAAGCGCGAGCGGCCCACCGCGCGCATCATCGTTACCGGCTGCGCCGCCCAGACCGAACCCGAAACCTATGCCGCCATGGCGGAAGTGGACGCGGTCCTGGGCAATGAGGAAAAATTCGACTCACGCGCCTATGCCGATTTCGGCATCGGCAGCCTGGAGCGGGTGCGCGTCAACGACATCATGGACGTGCGCGACGTGGCGCCCCAGTTGGTGGACCATTTCGAAGGCAAGACCCGCGCCTTCCTGCAGGTGCAGACGGGCTGCGACCATCGCTGCACCTTCTGCATCATCCCCTATGGACGGGGCAATTCCCGCTCGGTGGCGATGGGCGCGGTGGTGGCCGAAGCGCGCCGCCTGGTGGAGAACGGGTTTGCCGAGATCGTGCTCACCGGCGTGGACCTAACTTCCTATGGCGCCGATCTGCCGGGTGCGCCCAACCTGGGCCAATTGGCGGGAAAGCTTCTGAAGCTGGTGCCCGAATTGCAGCGGCTGAGGCTTTCCTCGATCGATTCCATCGAGGCCGATCCCGACCTGATGCGCGCCATCGCCGAAGAGGAAAGGCTGATGCCGCATTTCCATCTCTCGGTGCAGTCGGGCGACGACCTGATCCTGAAACGAATGAAACGCCGCCACAGCCGCGCCGACACGATTGCGTTCTGCGCCGAAGTGCGCCGGCTGCGGCCCGACGCCGCTTTCGGCGCCGATTTCATCACCGGCTTTCCCACCGAAAACGAAGAGATGTTCGAGAATAGTCTCAGACTGGTGGACGAAGCGGCGTTGAGCCAGCTTCATGTGTTTCCTTATTCCGCCCGCAAAGGCACGCCTGCCGCGCGCATGCCCCAACAGGGCCATGAAATCGCCAAGGCGCGGGGGGCAAGATTGCGCGCCAAAGGCGAAGCGGCGCTCAGGGCGCGCTTCGCTGACCTGGCAGGAAAGCTCCGTTCCGTGCTGGTGGAAAAACCGGGCTTCGGCCACAGCGAATGTTTCGCGCCTGTGGCTTTCGAAGGGGCCTTTGAAGGCGCGGCCGCGCCGGGACGGATCGTGCCGGTCCTGGTCACCGGCAGCGATGGAACAAGGCTTCTGGGCAAAGCGGCATGAGGACATTCGGCGAAGCCCCCTCCGAAGAGAGCGGCCTGTTCGCGCG
This sequence comes from uncultured Alphaproteobacteria bacterium, assembly GCA_963766265.1. Taxonomy (GTDB): domain Bacteria; phylum Pseudomonadota; class Alphaproteobacteria; order Micropepsales; family Micropepsaceae; genus Rhizomicrobium. Next base: position 899,340 of record CAVXYX010000001.1, on the reverse strand, counting down.
CCTGAAAAAAGGCCTGGCCAAATCCAGCGCCGGTCTCAGCGGCAGCATTACCGGCCTGTTCACCAAGAAGAAGCTCACGCCCGAGACCGTGGCGGCGCTGGAGGAAGCCTTGATCCGCGCCGATATGGGCGTGGCCGAAGCGCACCGCCTGGCGGGGCTGGTGGCCAAGAACCGCTATGACAGCGAGATCAGCGACAACGAAGTGCGCGCCATTCTGGCACAGGAGATCGCGGCCACGCTGGCGCCCCTGCAAAAGCCGCTCGCCATCGATGCCGGCAAAAAGCCGTTCGTCATCCTGGTGGCCGGGGTCAACGGCACCGGCAAGACCACGACCATCGGCAAGCTGGCGCGCCGGCTGACCGGCGAAGGCAAGAAAGTCGTGCTGGCGGCGGGTGACACATTCCGCGCCGCGGCGATCGAGCAATTGGGGGTCTGGGCGGGACGCGCCGGCGCGGGCTTTGTTCACGGCAAGGCGGGCGGCGACGCGGCGGGCCTTGCTTTCGAGGCCCTGGAAAAAGCCAAGCGCGACGAGGCCGACATTCTTCTGATCGATACCGCGGGCCGGCTCTCCAACAAGACCGACCTGATGGCCGAGCTGGAAAAGATCGCCCGCGTCCTCAAGAAGCGCGATCCGTCCGCGCCCCACGCCGTGCTCCTGGTGCTGGACGCGACCACCGGCCAGAACGCCATCACCCAGGTCGAAGCCTTCCAGGCCAAGGTGCCGCTGTCGGGATTGATCATGACCAAGCTGGACGGCACCGCCAAAGGCGGCATCCTGGTGGCGCTGGCGGCCCGCTTCGAGCTGCCGGTGCATTTCATCGGGGTTGGTGAAGGCGAGGCCGATCTTCAACCTTTCGACGCCCAGGCCTTCGCCCAAGCACTTATAGGACCGGCATGAATCCGCAAATCCGCCGCCTTCTGCTCGATCTCGGGCCTCTTTTCATCTTCTTTTTGTCCTTCGAATTCGGGGGCATTTTTGTCGCCACCGGCATCTTCATGGTCGCGGTGCTGGTGACGCTGGCGCTGGGATGGCATCTGGAGAAACGGCTTTCGCCCATACCCCTGATTACCGCGATCCTGGTGATGGTCTTTGGCGGGCTCACGCTCTATCTGCGCAACGATGTCTTCATCAAGATGAAACCGACCGTGCTCTACACGATCTTCGGCGCCACGCTTCTGGGCGGATTGTCGTTCAATCGCCTTTTCATAAAATACGTTTTTAACGAGGCCTTCGATCTTACCGAGAAAGGCTGGCGCGGCCTCACCTGGCGCTGGGGCGTGTTCTTTCTCATCCTGGCGGCGCTCAACGAAGCGGTATGGCGCAACACCTCCACCGCGACCTGGGTCTCGTTCAAGGTCTGGGGCATCATGTCCCTGATCTTTCTGTTCGCGCTTGCGCAAACCCCCTTTCTGCTCAAGCATCATGTCAATCCGGAAAGCTGACGCGGGCCGCCGCTCCGTCTAGGGACGATTGCCCTCCGCAATAGATGTGCGGAGGTGCGCGGCGCATACAACGCTTTGTGTCTTCTTGCGAATTGCGCCGCGACACAAAAGGTGATGGAACGTCACGGCAACAGGAAAGAAAAAACCAGTTCGCGAGAATGGCGGTCCTCGCCGCACAAAATCTTTTTTACACTGGCGTCGGGCCACGCATTGCTGTTTAGTGCGTCCCTCATCCACGGCTTTGTCCATTCGCGTCGCTAGCAGGTCCGTTTGTCTCGCGTCCATATCGTTCTGGGGGTCAGTCCATGTTGAAGGGTCAGCGTAAGGCGAATGGAGGCTTTGAATTATCCGAAGCACCGTCGCACCTGATCCGCCGCTGCCAGCAATTCTATGGCGACCTCTATGCGCGCGAAGCCGGCTCGCGCGAACTCACCAAACAGCAATTCACGCTTCTCTGCGCGCTGGAGCATAACGAAGGCGCAAGCCAGACCACGCTGGTGGAAATCACCGGGATCGATCGCTCGACGCTGGCCGAGATGGTGCGCCGGATGCTGGAGCGGGGCCTGTTGTCCCGCGAACGGACCGAGGAAGATCAGCGCGCCAACGCCATTGCCATTTCGCCCATCCGGCCGCAAGGCGCTGCGCGGCGCGCGCAACGCGGCCGACCGGGCAGAGCGGGCCCTGCTCGACGCCCTGCCCGCGCCCGAGCGGCAGAAATTCGTGAAGTCCCTCTCCCAGATCGCCTCGGCCGCCGAGGCCTATGCCGGCAACGGCGCCGCCAAAGCCCACAAAATGGGCCGCCGGAACGGCAAGCGGATCTGATTGCCTAAACCTTGATGTCGATGGCGGACCCCAGCTTCTGGGGCCCTTTGGGCGTGGGCGCCAGCGCGTCCAGAAGCGCATCCGCTGCCGGCGCGGTCTGCTTCAACGGCAAGGGCTGAAAGCCGGACGCTTTTTCGAGGGCCGCGCAAAACCCGGCGCGGGCTTGGCGTGAGCCTGGCCCGACCTGCTGGCTGGCGAGAAGCGTGGAGGCGCTGATCTGCATCACCGCAGAGTAGGAAATCAAGGTTAGCAAAAGGTTTCCGGGAGCATCGGCCAGCCGTATGACCATCATTAAGCCGCCTGGCTCAGGTTGCTTGGCTCAGGTCGCCTGCCTGGCTTTTTCGATTTCCGGCAGCAACTGCTGGGTCATGGCGTCGGCGGTAAGCCCGCCCACCAGCTTGAACCGCACCATACCCTTGCCATCCACCACATAGGTTTCCGGCACGCCATAGACGCCCCAATTGATGCCCGCCGCGCCATGAGGATCGGAGACGATGCGCGAGAAGGGATCGCCCAGCTCATTGAGGAAGGCGCGCCCGGCGCCGGGCTGGCGCTCCTCGTAATCCACGCCATAGAGCGTGATGCCCGGCATCCTGGACAAGGCCATCAATTGCGCGCTCTCCATCCGGCAAGGCACGCACCAGCTGGCGAAGAAATTGATCACCGTGACATGGCCCGAAGCGAGATCGGCGCGGCTGAAGCCCGGGCGTCTTGGCGTCCATGGCGGTGGGGCCGATATCGGGCGCCGGCTTGTCGATCAGGGCCGAAGGCAAGACATCGGGCGGCTGGCCCGAACAGGCTGCGGAACAGAAAAAAGGCCAGCACCAGAAATGCCGCCGCCGGCACGGCGTAGATCCAGCGTTTCATCGTCTTGTCCTCTTCCAGCGCGGCCAGCCGCTTTTGCGCCGCACGCCAGGCGGCCCAGCTTTGCCAGATCATCGCCACCAAGCCCAACAACGAGACGCCATAGGCGGGCCATATGAAGGCGGCATAGCCGCCCATGGCGAAGAAACTGCTCACGCCGCCTCACCCCTCTGCATCAGAGAACGAGCGCGGCGATTGACGATCTCGGTACGGATGCGGACCATCCAGAGCGCGGCGAACAACAGCATATAACCCAGCGCCATGGTCAGAAGCGGCCAGAGGAAGACCGGCGCGATCTGGCCGGAGAGAATGCTTTCGCCCTGATGCAGCGTGTTCCACCAATCGACCGAGAATTTGATGATGGGAAGATTGACCGCGCCCACCAGTGCCAGGATGGCGGCGGCGCGCGCGGCGCGGGTCTCGTCCTCGATCGCGTTCCAGAGCGCGATGTAGCCCAGATAGAGAAACAGCAGCAGCAGGAAGCTGGTGAGCCGCGCATCCCACACCCAATAGGCGCCCCACATCGGCCGGCCCCACAACGACCCGGTGATCAGGCCCAGCGCCGTGAACACCGCGCCCAAGGGTGCGGCGGCGCGCGCGGCGGTGTCGGCCAGGGGATGGCGCCAGACCAGCGAGAAGAGCGAAGCGACCGCGATCAGCGCCATAAGCGGATTCCGCCACGATGGCGGCGGGCACATGCACGAACATGATGGTGACGGTCATGCCCTGCTGGTAATCGGGCGGCACGCGGAATCCCAGAAAGAGCCCGGCGCGCCAGCGCGATCAGCGGCAGCGCGCGAAACCCAGGGCAGCAGCGCGCCCGACAGGCGCATGAAGATGGCGGGATTGGCGTAACGGAACATGATGCTGTTTAGTCCTTTCTTGTCAGGAGCATTCCCAGGAAAAGTGGGCACCGGTTTTCCGTCCGGGAATGCGACCAAACAAATATCTTACCCTGCGAGATTGAGCCTCACGCATGCGGCGGCTGCGAAGGGCGACAACAACACCGCCGCCAGCGAGAAGGCCGACCCAGCAGGCCCAGGGCGCCATTGGACAGATCCCATCCAGCGCCGCGCGTCACCGCGCCCGCGCCGAAAATCACCACCGGCGCCAGGAGCGGCAGGATCAGCAGCGGCAGGATCAGGCCGCCCCGCTTCAGGACAAGAGTGAGGCTGGCGCCGATCGCGCCCACCGCGCTCACCGCGGGCGTGCCGATCAGCAGCGACAGCAACAGCATCGCCGGTGCCCGTGCGCCGGAAGACCGAAAAACAACGCCAGCAAGCGGCGACAGCAAGGTGAGCGGCAGGCCGGTGGAGAACCAATGGGCCAGAAACTTGGCCAGCGCCACCTGCTCCAGCGACAGAGGCGACAGCGCGATCAGGTCCAGGCTGCCGTCATCGAAATCGCCCTGATAACAGCCGGTCCAGCGACAGCAGCGCCGCCAGCACCGCGCCCACCCAAAGAACGCCGCCGCGCGATCCGGCCAGCAGGTGCAAATCCGCGCCCACGCCCAGCGGCACCAAGGTCGCCATCAGGGCGAAGAAAGCCAGCGCCAGCGCCGCGCTGCCGCCGGAGCGGGCGGCGAGCCTGAGATCGCGCATCAGCAGACTTGCGAAGGCGACGCTCATGCCGCCCCCAGCCGCAGCGAGCGCACGTGCAAAGCCGAACGGATCGTGGCTGGCGGCGACCACGATGCCGCCGGTGACGCAATGGGCCTGCATCAATTCGGCCGCGAGCGCCCGCCCATGCGTGTCCAGCGCGGCGAAAGGTTCGTCCAGCAGCCACAAGGGCCGGCCGACACGATCAAGCCGCGCCAGCCCCAGGCGTTTCTTCTGGCCGGCGGAAAGATAGCGGCAGGGCAACAGCGCGCTGGCGCGAAAGTCCCACCCGCTCCAGCGCCGGCTCCAGCGCGGTGCGGGCGCCATAAAGACGGCGCGAAGAATTCCAGCTGCTCGCCCACACTCAATTGCGGCTTGATGCCGTCCTGATGGCCCAGCCAGCCCACATAACGGCCACGCTCTTCGCCATCGCTGACCGCGCGCTGATCGATGGCGATGCTGACATGTGCCGGCGGCCGGCGGAAGAAAGCCCGCGATCAGGCGCAGCAACGAAGTCTTGCCCACGCCATTGGCGCCTTCCACCACCAGCACTTCGCCAGCCGTCGAATCGGGAAAGCCGCAGGTCCGGCGAACATCTCGCCGGTCGCCGCGCGATAGCACGAAATCGGCGAAGGACTTTCTCCGGCGGTGAGGGACGCGGATCATCGCGGCGCGTATCTGAACCCGACGCAATGCGCCGCACCTCAGTACATATGCTGACCGCCATTGATCGAGATCGTGGAGCCGGTGATGAAGCCGGCATCGTCATGCGACCAGAAACAGCACGCCGCGCGCGATTTCATGGGCGTGGCCCAGGCGCTTGACGGGAATGCGGGCGACGATCTTCTCCAGCACGTCGCCGGGCACCGCCGCCACCATGTCGGTGTCGATATAGCCGGGCGCGATGGCGTTGACGGTGATGCCCTTGGCGGCGCCTTCCTGGGACAGCGCCTTGGTGAAGCCATGGATGCCGGATTTGGCGGCGGCGTAATTGACCTGGCCATATTGGCCGGCCTGGCCGTTGATCGAGCCGATATTGACGATGCGGCCGAAGCTGCGGTCAGCATGCCGTCCCACACCGCCTTGCACATGTTGAAACAGCCGCCCAGATTGGTATCCAGCACCTGGTCCCAGGAGTCGCGGCCCATTTTCTTCATGGTGGCGTCGCGGGTGATGCCGGCATTGTTGACGATGACGTCGACCGGACCGAGCTGCGGCTTCGACCTTGGCGATGCCCGCCGCGCAATCCTCGAAGACCGCCACGTCCCATTTGAAAACGGCGATGCCGGTCTTGGCGCCGAAGGCCTTGGCGCGTTCGTCATTGCCCGCGTAATTGGCGGCGACCTTGTAGCCCGCATCCTTCAAGCGCCACCGAAATCGCTTCGCCGATCCCGCGCGTACCGCCGGTGACCACCGCAACCCTTGCCATTGCCCACTCCCGTTTCTGCCGCGGCCGTTTCGGCCTGCTTTTCTTGTCCGGCGCAGACCCTGATCCGCGTTCGACGCACATGGCGATGCCCATGCCGCCGCCGATGCAAAGGGTGGCGAGGCCTTTCTTGGCGCCGCGCTTGCCCATCTCGTAGAGCAAGGTCACCAGCACGCGCGCCCCGCTGGCGCCGATGGGATGGCCGATGGCGATGGCGCCGCCATTGACGTTCACTTTCGTGGTGTCCCAGCCCATGTCCTTGTTGACGGCGCAGGCCTGGGCGGCGAAGGCCTCATTGGCCTCGATCAGGTCGAGGTCTTGGCGCCTTCCAGCCCGCCTTCTCCAGCGCCTTGCGCGAAGCGGGAATGGGCCCGGAGCCCATCACTTTGGGATCGACGCCGGCCTGCGCCCAGCTGGCGATGCGGGCCAGCGGCGTCAGTCCGCGCGCGGCGGCGTCCTTGGCGCTCATCAGCACCAGCGCCGCGGCGCCGTCATTGATGCCCGAGGCATTGCCGGCGGTGACGGTGCCGTCCTTGGCGAAGGCGGGCCTCAAGCCCGCCATCGCCTCATAGGTCGACGCCGTCGCGGATATATTCGTCGGTCTCCACCACCGTTTCGCCCTTGCGGCTTTTCACCGTCACGGGCGCGATCTCGTCCTTGAAGCGCCCGGCCTTGCGTGGCGGCTTCCGCCTTGTTCTGCGAGGCGACGGCGAATCGGTCCTGCTCCTCGCGGGTGATCTGCCATTCGCGCGCGACATTCTCGGCGGTGTTGCCCATGTGATAGCCGTTGAAGGCATCCCACAATCCATCCCGGATCATGGTGTCGATGAAATTGAGGTCGCCCATCTTCTGCCCGGCGCGCAGATAGGCGGCGTGGGTGGACTGGCTCATGGATTCCTGGCCGCCCGCCACCACGATGCGGCTGTCGCCATTCTTGATCGCCTGCGCGCCCAGCGCCACGGCGCGAAGACCCGAGCCGCACACCATGTTGATGCCCCAGGCCGGCGTGGCGACGGGAAGGCCCGCGGCGATCGCGCCTGGCGCGCGGGATTCTGGCCCTGCGCCGCCGTCAGCACCTGGCCCAGGATCACTTCGCTCACTTCGCCCGCTTCGACGGCGCGCGCGCTTCAGCGCCGCCTCGATCGCCACCCTGCCCCAATTGATGCGCCGGCACGGTGGCGAATGCCCCGTTGAACGCGCCCACCGGCGTGCGCGCGCCCGCAACAATCACGACCTCTTCCATCTCGAAATCCTCCGGCGCTTAACCTCGCCTGCAAAATGCCGCGAATGCGAGGCTCGGTAAACCGCGCTGAAATTATCCAGCCTTGCCAAGGCATTATCGCTCGTTTCGGCGGGCCAGGGATGTTGCGGCTGCAAAAATGGCGCTGGACGGACCTCGCGCCATGATGTTGTCTTTTGCCCTCAAGGGGCCCTCCAAGAAAAATCCACGGGGCGGGATCAGTTAGCGGGGAACGCGTGTCGGAAGAAAAAACCAAGAACGAGCCGGTCGTCATCAAGAAATATGCGAACCGGCGGCTCTACAACACCCAGACCTCCAGCTATGTGACGCTCGACCATCTGGCTGGAATGGTGAAGGAAGGCACCGAGTTCGAAGTCCAGGATGCGCGCACCGGCGAAGACATCACCCGTTCGGTCCTGACCCAGATCATCTTCGAGGAAGAGGCCAAGGGCCAAAATCTGCTGCCGATCAAATTCCTGCGCCAGCTGATCCGTTTCTATGGCGACAGTCTGCAGGCCTTCGTGCCCGGCTATCTCGACATGAGCATGGAAAGCTTCACCAAGAACCAGGGCGCCATGCGCGACCGCATCGCCGAGGCCATGGGCGGCGGCAATCAGATGATCGAGAATCTCACCAGGCAGAATCTCGCCATGTTCGAACGGGCGATGCAGATGTTCTCGCCTTTCGGAGTCGCCGCCCCGGGTCGCAAGGCGGAAGAGCCGGCCGAGGAGAAGCCGGCCTCCAGCGACGTGGAAGCGCTCAAGCGCGAGATGGAAGCGATGCGCCGGCAGCTCTCCGAGCTCAGTCAGCGGAACAAATAGGCTCTTCGTCCTGCGACCAGGCGGGCTGGAGATCAGGCTCGCCGAAATGGAAGCCCTGGAAATAATCGACGCCGAAGCTTTCCAGGAGGGCGGCGTCCTGGTCGGAGCCCACCCATTCCGCCACCACTTTCATGTCGAAATTCTTGGCGAGGCCCGTGAGCGTGCGGACGAAGACCTGGTTCTCCGGGCTGGCCGAGAGATCCTTGACGTAAGAGCCGTCGATCTTGACCACATCGACATGCATCATCTGCAGATTGCGGAATGAGGTGAAGCCGGCGCCGAAATCGTCGATCGCCACCTTGACCCCCAGCTCGCGCAATTGCGAGACGAAGCGGGCATTCTCCTCGAATTGGGAGAGCGAGGCGGTCTCCGTCAATTCCACCAGCAGCCGGTTCGCCACGGCGCGATGGTCGCAGACGTAATCGACGAAGCCCTGGAGCCAGATCGGGTCCGAGGCCGCGGTGCCCGAGACATTGACGCCCAGAACCAGTTCCGGATGCCGCTCCAGCACGCCCACCGCGGTTTCCAGCGCGAAGCGGTCGACCAGATGGACGATGCCCATCTGCTCGGCGGCGGGCACGAAATAGCCGGCATTCATCACCTGGCCGTCCGGACGCAGCATGCGCAGAAGGCATTCATAGTGCGTAGCCTGGCGGCTGCCCGCCTCGATGATGGGCTGATAGGCAAGGCGGAGGCGGTCATCCTTGAGCGCCTGCACCACTTCGTCGGCGATGCCCATTTGCCTCAGCCGCGCGGTTTCGAGCTGCTGGCGATTCCGCATAGGCCGCGAACCCGTCGCGGCCGTTGGCGCGGGCACGCTCCAGCGCCTGCTCGGCGCGCAGCATTGCGTCCTGGCTGTTGGCGGCGGCCATAGGCAGCCACACCGCGCCCACCGAAATGGTGGCGAAGACCTTGCCGGCCCTGGTTTCGATGGCGTGATCGCGCACCGCGCGCCGCAGCCGCTCGGCGACAACCGCGATTTCGCTTTCCTTGCAGTTTTTGAGGATCACGCCGAATTTGTTGCCAGCGGTGCGGCCGATAATGTCGTTGGCGCGCAGCCCCTTGGCCACCCGCTCGCCCGCGCCCACGATCACCTCGTCGCCGGCGTCGAAGCCATAGCCGTCATTGATCATGGCCAGCCGGTCGATCGAGGCGACCAGGAAGGCGCAATGCCGGCTTTCCTGCACCGCGCGCGAGATCACCATCTGAAGCTCGATGCGCAGCGCGTTGCGGTTGAGATGGCCGGTGAGTTCGTCGCGGGTGGCGAGATAGGTGAGGCGCTGCATCTCACGCTGTTTTTCGGTGGTCTCGCGCAGCATGCCGATCAGCCGTTCGGTGCGGCCCTCGCTGTCGGCCACACGCGTGCCGGCAAAGGTGAAGCCCACCGCACCCAAGGCCGAGGCCACTTCCAGATTGAGTTCGAATTGCGAGGAATAGGGCGAACGGTCTTCCAGAAGCGCGGTCAATTCGTCCCGCCCCGCCCGCGTCACGGTATCGAGCAATTGCTGCGCCGTGCCGCTTTCCGTCGAAAAAGGCAGGATGTCGGTGGCGCCATCCCATTGGACGCGGTCGTCGGCGACCTGCCAGTCCATCACCACCGTGCGGGCCGCCTGCGAGGCCAATCTCAGCCGCGCATTCTCATGGACGGCGCCCATTTGGGCGCGCGCGTCCATACCCTTATGCAGAGTCTTCTGAAGCAAAATCCACCATCCTGGCCTTTTTTGGCCTTAAGCCTTTTTGGCCCTTACCCAGGCGCGAGTATGGCGGCGCACCACTTAAAAAAGGGGTAAGCGATATTAAAGCGGAGCTATGGCCCGGGCCTTGCGTTTTTCCGCCCATGAGCCTGATCGATCCGATCGCTTTGTCGTTTGCCGGCGCCGCCAGGGCGGCCGCCAAGCGCGCCCGCGCGTCGAAAACGCTCAATTCCGCCAGCGGCTTAGCGGCGGGCCTGCCGGAGCAGGAGGAAACATCCGCGCAAAACACCCAGGAAGAGATCGACGAAACGCTGGTTCATTGCGGGACAGTGAACGATGTCTCGTTCCGGCACGCGCAATCTGATTTTAATTTTACTCCAACTTTCATCACCCAATTGTTGGGCCAGCTCCTGCCCGATCCCGAGCAGAAGGGTTCAGGCGCGCTTGCCGCCTACAAGGAGCTCTACGCGCGCATCCGCGTCTTCGACCGGCTTTTGTAAGGCCCGCGTCACAAGACCCTGCGCCGAGGCGAAAAACAGCGCGGCCTGAAGGGGCGCGCCAGCCATCACCGCCAGGCCGCCCAGAAACAACGAGGCCGCACCCAGCGCCGCGCCGATGCCTGCGGCGCGGTTCTCCCGAATGCGCGAAAGGCTGGTGACCAGGATATAGGCCGCCGCCATCGCCTGGCAGGCGAGCGCCAGGACGGGCATGGCCGCCAGCGATGCACTGAGCCCCGCGGCAAACGCCGACGCCAAGGCCGCGCCGGAAAGCCAAGCCGGCGCGCCCAGGGGAAAGCAGAAAGCCAGGGCCAGCGCCGCGCCCGCCCCGCTGGCGGCAAGAAACGCCACATTGAGGGCAAGGCCGGGTGCGGGCACCGGCAGCGACACGGCGAGCGCCGCCAGCAGCACGGCGGCAAAACGCAGATGGACGCGGATAGGAACGCGCAGGCCTTGCGCCATCCGCCAGCTCGCGATGGAGACGGCGAGAAGGATGAGCCCGCCAGCCAAATCCCATGAAAGCGAATCAAATGAAAAAGCCATGTGGAGCAGGATTATGCGCCCCACATGGCTTTTTTTGAATCCACTACCTCGGGTGCGCCGGATTTTGGTCCTTGGGCAGGAGCGTCGCGCGGAGCGTACGAAAGTACGTGAGCACGCGCGACGAACCCAAGGGCCAAAAGACCAGCGCCTACGCGGCGATCAGGTTGCGCAGGACATAGGGAAGAATTCCGCCATTCTTGAAGTAGGCCACTTCATCGGCGGTGAGGATCATCAGGACCAGCGGCAGCTTCTCAGTCGCGCCATCGGGGCGATGGATCGTCGCCTCGATCCGCATGCGGGGCTTGATGCCGCCCGAGAGGCCGGGAATGTCCACGATCTCGCGGCCGGTGAAGCCATAATCCTTGCGGCTCTTGCCCGCCTCGAAACAGAACGGCGCCACCCCCATGCCGATCAGATTGGAGCGATGGATGCGCTCGAAGCTTTCGGTGATCACCGCGCGCACGCCCAAGAGCTTGGGGCCCTTGGCCGCCCAGTCGCGCGACGAGCCGGTGCCATATTCCTTGCCGCCCACGACGATCGTCTCCAGCCCGTCCTTCTTATAGGCCTCGGCGGCGTCGAAGATGGACATTTGCTGCCCCTCGCCCCTGACCTCGCGGTAATAGATGCGTGTTGCCGCCTTCCTTGCCGCCCATCATCTCGTTGCGGATGCGGATATTGGCGAAGGTGCCGCGCTCCATCACTTCGTGATTGCCGCGGCGCGAGCCATAGGAATTGAAATCCTTTTGGGCGACCTGGCGTTCCTGCAGATAGACGCCGGCGGGCGACGTCGCCTTGATGTTGCCGGCGGGCGAGATGTGGTCGGTGGTGATGGAATCGCCGAACAGCGCCAGCACGCGCGCGCGCTGAATGTCCTTCACCGGCGCGGGCTCGAGCTTCATGCCTTCGAAATAGGGCGGGTTCTTCACATAGGTCGAGCCGATGTCCCACTGATAGGTCTGGCCCTTGACCAGCTTGACCTTCTTCCAGTTGGCGTCGCCCTTGAAGACGTCGCCATAGCGCGACTTGAAGTTGGAGGCTTTCACCGCCTTGCGGACCGCGATGGCGATTTCCTTCAGGCGAAGGCCAGATATCCTTGAGGTAGACCGGCTTGTCCTTCTTGTCGTAGCCGACCGGTTCCTTGGTGAGATCAATGTTGACCGATCCGGCCAGCGCATAGGCCACCACCAGCATTGGCGAGGCGAGATAATTCGCCCGCACCAGGGGATGAACGCGGCCTTCGAAATTGCGATTGCCGGAAATCACCGCCGAGGTCACCAGATCGGCGTCAGTGACGGCCTTGGTCACGGGATCGGGCAAGGGCCCGGAATTGCCGATGCAGGTGGTGCAGCCATAGCCCGCCAGTGCGAAGCCGAGCTTGTCCAGCGCCTTTGTCCACGCCCGCCTTCTTCAGATAATCCGTCACCACCTGGCTTCCCGGCGCCAGCGAGGTCTTCACCCACGGTTTCACCTTGAGGCCGCGCTTGACGGCCTTTTGCGCCACCAGGCCCGCGCCGATCATCACCGAGGGATTGGAAGTGTTGGTGCACGAGGTGATCGCCGCGATCACCACATCGCCATGGCCGATCGAAGCGTCCGAGCCTTCCAGCCTGGCGCGCTTGTTGGCGTCGCCTTCCTTCTTGTAGGTGCTGATCAGATGGCCCGCGAAATTCGAGGCGACGTCCGACAGCGCCACGCGATCCTGCGGCCGCATCGGACCCGCCATGGACGGCTCGACCTTGGCCATGTCCAGCGACAGCGTGTCGGTGAAGACCGGATCGGGGCTTTTCTTGGTGCGATAGAGGCCCTGCGCCTTGGCGTATTTTTCCACCAGCGCGATGCGGGGATTGGCCCGCGCCGTGTTCTTGAGATAGCGCATGGTCTCGCCGTCCACCGGGAAGAAGCCGCAGGTCGCGCCATATTCCGGCGCCATGTTGGCGATGGTGGCGCGGTCTTCCAGCGACATCTCGTCCAGGCCGGGACCATAGAATTCGACAAAGCGGCCCACCACGCCCTTCTTGCGCAGCATCTGGGTGACGGTCAGCACCAGATCGGTGGCGGTGACGCCTTCGCGCAATTTGCCGGTGAGCCGGAAGCCCACGATTTCCGGAATCAGCATCGAGATGGGCTGGCCCAGCATCGCCGCTTCCGCTTCGATGCCGCCCACGCCCCAGCCCAGCACCGCCAGGCCGTTGATCATGGTGGTGTGGCTGTCGGTGCCCACCACCGTGTCGGGGAACGCCATCTCGACGGTCTTGCCGCCTTCCTTGGCTTTGCGCGTCCACACCGTCTGGGCGAGATATTCCAGATTGACCTGGTGGCAGATGCCGGTGCCCGGCGGCACGACGCGGAAATTCGCGAAGGCCTGCTGGCCCCAGCGCAGGAAGGCATAGCGCTCCTTGTTGCGCTCATATTCGATGGCGACATTCTTCTTGAAGGAATCCTTGGCGCCGAAATTGTCCACCATCACGCTGTGATCGATCACCAGATCGACTTCGGCCAGCGGATTGATCTTCTCCGGATCGCCGCCCAGATTTTTCATGGCATCGCGCATCGCCGCCAGATCCACCACCGCGGGCACGCCGGTCAGATCCTGCATCAGCACGCGCGCGGGACGGAAAGCGATCTCGCGGTCGGAGGTCCTGGTCTTGAGCCAGGCATGCACCGCCCGGATATCGTCGGCCTTGACGGTCTGGCCGTCTTCGTGACGCAGCAGATTCTCCAGCAGCACCTTCATCGAGTAAGGGCAGCTTGGAAATGCCCTTGAGCCCGTTCTTCTCCGCATGCGGCAGGCTGAAATAGACATAGCTCTTGCTTCCCACTTTCAGGGTGCGGCGGCATTTGAAACTGTCGGGGTGGCTGAGGTCTCGTCTTCACGGGATGCTCCCTTTGGGCGGTTGCTTTCGGCTGCGCCGGATTTAGTCAAAATCGCCATCGAAAAGATAGCGTTTTTGGCGCGATTGCGGCCTCCGCAGGCTTAAAATCGCCTATTCGCGCGCCACCCTCGAGCCAGGCGAGGCATGCGGATGCGCGGCCGGGGCAAAAAGAACAAAGAGATGAAAGCGCGCGCGATTCCCGTTCTGCTTGGCCTTGTCGCTCCTGGGTTTGGGCAAGCCGCTGGCGCAAGAGCCCTCCGATCCCATGGCGGCCCGGCTGTCGGCCGAACGGGTCAGCGATGTGGCGGCGGGCGAGCTATAGCGCCGCCGACGACATCAATTTCACGCATCATCCCGTATGGCGACAAATATCTGCTGCGCTTCGATGGCGGGCCGGAGAATTTCGTCCTCTATGGCGACCGGGTGGCGCTGGGCGGGCGGGAGCTCAAATACGACACCGGCGCGCTGGCGCTGAAAATCTCCGTCTGGGGCGGGGTCACGCTTTATACCCAGGAGGCGCCCGGCGGCTTGCCGGCCACGCGCACCGGCGACGCCACCATGCCGCCCAAGCTCACCGTTCCGGTCACCAGACCTTGCCGCCGCGCTGGCCGACGAGGAAAGCCATCTCGCCTATACCCAGCATCTGAAACTGCATTTCTCCGCCGACGCCGCGATCCTCAATGGCAGCGACGATACGCGCGCCTATGGCTTCGATACGCTGGTCAATAGCGGGATGGGGATCGAACGCATGATCGCCACGCCGGCCGGCCGCAGCCGCCTTCACCCGCCGCTTCGATTCCGTGCGCATCGTCGAAGGCGACAAGCCCACCATCGCGATTTCCGGCCGCACCTTGCTGGTGAGCTTCGTCCCGTCCGCCGGCGCCGCCGGCCGTGCCTCCTCGCGCGCGATTGCTTACGCGCTGGGGAAGATGCTGGCGTTGCAGGAACCGGCTTAACATCTCTTGAAGCTTGGTTCGTGAGCCCGCTAGCGCGCCCTCGGGCGTGCGAGAGGCGGAGGGGTCACAATAGACAATTTCGCTCCGCGCCTCATCAACACTGCCATGCCTGCCGCGATCGAACGCGCGTCGCAAAGCGCGTCGTGCATTCGGCCCTCGAACGGAATGCCCAGCATAGGCCCGATATCGCAGGAATGAAGGCCTTTGGGATCGATGCCCTGACGGTCGAACCAATCCCGCAATTCCAGGAAGAGCGGAAGGGGCGGCATCTCCTTCAGGCCATAGAGCCGGATATTCTCTTCCAGCACCCATTCGTCACGGCCGAAGGACGCGATCGCGTCGCCCTGGGCAAATTCGATAAAACGGCGATAGGCATTTTCAAAATCCACCCCTTCTTTCGCCAGCCGCGCATTGGTCATGCCGGTCAGGCGCTCGAAATAGTCCGACAACACGCCGTTGATGCGCGGCTTGACCAGGCAATCGAAACTGGCGGTGACGGCGAGGCTGTCCCGGTCGAAACGGACCGCGCCGATTTGCACCACTTCCTTGAACTCTCCGGGCGCGCCCCATCGCCCGGCCATGGATTCTTCCCAGGCCGTGAATTCCAGATCGAAAACCACCAGGGCGCGCTGTCATGGGGATCGCGAATCAGATCAGACTCACGTTATTAAGGTCTTGTTAACCAGGTCCGTCGAGCCTGGAAATGTCTGTGATTCTCTGGGCTTGCGGGGGCCATGGCGCTTACGGATGACGGCTTGCTCATCGCATTCCTCCAGTTTGCCGCTGGATGCGCTCGATCAGCTTGCCCGCCTGCATCGCGAGACGCGCCAGAGCGAGCCGGCTGGCGCGCTTTCTAGCCGGCGCGGTGCATGCCGCCTTCCTGTTCATGCTGATGACGACCCTGGTGCTCGTCTTGGCGAGGAACCACACCATCGGCCGCGATTTCTCCTGGGCGCTCCTGATCCTGATCGGCGTGATGGGCTTTTTGCGACTGCTATATCCGCACCCATGCCGCCCTGTTCATCCGGCGCCTTTCGCCAGGACGGCTAACGCCTTGCGCCTGGTGCTTCTTTACATGGGCGTCGCCTGGGGTGCGGGCGCTTTTCTGGTCCTTCCCGCCCATCTCGGCGTCCCGGATGTCCTTTTCTTCATGGCCATTCCCAGCCTTGCGCTGGCGCTGCTCGCTGACCGACGCCGCAGGCTTCACGCTTTTCCTGGTTCCCGCCGGCCTGATGACGATCGGCGGCCGCGCTGATCCGCGCGTTCCCCCACGCCGATGCTGGACATGAGCTTGATTTTGATCCTGCAATGGGGATTGTTCACGGGTGCTCTTTTGCGCCATCGCGAGCCTCATCCTGCCGCTCTTCCCCAAGCCTGACTTGCGGATTGCCCCGGCTCGAATTCCGCCGCCGGGATTCCTGGCAACCTCCCTGTCGCGGAAGCATAATCGCGGCGCACTAACCTCTCCCAGCCATGCGAGACGTCCCATGACCGTCCATGACCTGCCCTCATTCCGAAGATGAAGCGGCCAGGACGCTGCTGCGCAGAGGCCCGCGCACTTCTGAAAAGGGACGACGAGCGGAAATTCTTCGACGCGCTGTTCGCCGGCGCGGCCAGCGAAGACATCACCCGCAGCAACGCCAATGCGCTGGCGTCATTGGCGCGCGCGGCGCTGGGAGAGGCGGAGAAGCACAAGCTTGGCGAGATCCAATGAGCGTGCTGCCTTGCGAGGATGTCCAGGATCCGGAAAGTGTGGTCGTCGCCGTCAATGACGACCGGCCTTTCCTGTTCGACACCGCGCTGGCCGCAGCCATCGCCGCGGGCGCGCGCATCCGCGCCGCCTTCCATCCCATCCTCGATATCGCACGGCAAATCCATCAGCGTGATCGTGCTGGTGGTGGATGCGAATCTCGAGCGAGACCGCCGCCAAGGCGCTGATCGAGAATCTCACCGCCAGCTTTACGCCAAGGCCGCGACGCGGTGCGCGACTGGAAGACGATGCTGGCGCGGCTGAAAGAAGCGCGCGAGCGGCCTGGCCGCCCATCCGCCGAAAGGCGCCGACATCGCGCGAGGATTTGGCCTTCCTCGATTGGCTGGGCGACAATCATTTCACCTTCCTGGGCGCGCGCGATTATGCGCTGACCGCCGACGGCGAGCATGGCCGGCTGGACCCGGTGCCCGGCAGCGGCCTGGGCGCGCTTTCCGACGAGGATGCGCGCGTGATCCGCCAGAGCGCGGAACGTCCGGCCCTGACGGCGGACGTGCGCGCCTATCTCGACCAGCCCGAGCCTTTGATCGTCACCAAATCCAATGCGCGCAGCCTGGTGCATCGCCGCGCCCATATGGATTATGTCGGCGTCAAGACTTTCGACGCCCATGGCCGTCTTCAATGGCGAGCGCCGCTTTGTCGGCCTCTTCACCTCCAGCGCCTATAGCCTTCCCACCCGCGAAATGCCGCTGCTTGCGCACCAAATGCGCCGCGGTGATGGCGCGCGCCGGCCTTGCCCCCGCCAGCCATGACGGCAAAGCGCTGGCCCATATCCTGGACACTTTCCCCGCGACGAGCTGTTCCAGATTTCCGAGGACGAATTGTTCGAAACCGCGATGGGCATCCTGCGCCTGGGCGGGCGGCCCAAGGTCAAGCTGTTCCTGCGCTTCGACCGTTTCGACCGTTTCGTCTCGGCGCTGTTGTTCGCGCCGCGCGACCACATCAATGGCGGCTTGCGCGAAAAGATCCACGCCATCCTGGCCAAAGCCCTGGATGGACGCATGTCGGCCTCGATCCCCGCGATCGACGATGAAAGCGCCCTGGTACGCATCCATTACATCATCGGCCGCAACCGCGGTCCCGAGGCCCAATGTCGATATCCGCGCGCTGGAGCGCCAGATCGCCGACGCCATCCAGACCTGGGACGACGCTTTTCTGGAAGCGCTGTCGGCGCGCCATGGCCGCGCCGAGGGCCTGCGCCGCCTCAGCGCGCGCGGCGCCGCAGTTCACGCCCGGCTATCGCGGCGTCTTCTCCGCCGGCAGAAGCGGCGGCGGATCTGGAGATATTGGAAAGCCTTGGCGTCGCGCCAGGGCGGGCTGAAGGTCGAAGCCCGCGCCTATCGCAAAGCCGATGACGCCCATAGCGCGCTGCGTCTCAAGCTTTATGTGCTGGGCGAAGTGCTGCCGCTCTCGGTCTCGCTGCCCGTGTTCGAGAATCTGGGACTGAAAGTGATCGCGGAAGACGCCTATCCCGGTTCGCTTCAAGCGCGACGATGGCTGGACCGAGGAAAGCGCCATTCTGGATTTCCAGATGGAGCGCGCCGACGGCCACGCCGCCGGGCTGGAAGAGATCAAGAAGCCGCTGCAGGACGTGTTTCATGCCGTCTTGGGCGGCGCGGCGGAAAGCGACGGCTTCAACTGGCTGGTGATCGGCGCGGGGCTGGACTGGCGCGATGTGGTGATCTTGCGCATGGTGGCGAAATTCCTGCGCCAGGCCGCCTTCCCGTTCAGCCAGGACTATATGGAGCAGGCGCTGGCCCGCAATCCGGAGATCGCCGGTCTTCTCACCGGCTTGTTCCATGCCCGGCTCGATCCCGAAATCGCATTCCGAACTCGGACGCGAAAAGGCTGGCCGAGGCGATCGAAACCGCGCTTGCCGACGTGCCCAGCCTGGACGATGACCGCATCATCCGCCGCTTCCGCAATGTGATCCCGCCATCCTGCGCACCAATTATTACCAGGACGGAGCAAGCGACGATCGCCATCAAGCTGGATTCGGCCAAGCTCGACGAGCTGCCCGCGCCCCGGCCCTGGCGCGAAATCTTCGTCTATTCACCGCAGATGGAAGGCGTGCATCTGCGCTTCGGCAAGGTGGCGCGCGGCGGCATCCGCTGGTCGGACCGGCGGGAGGATTTCCGCACCGAGATTCTGGGCCTGGTGAAGGCACAGCAGGTCAAGAACGCCGTGATCGTGCCGGTGGGCGCCAAGGGCGGCTTCTATCCCAAGACCATGCCCGCCAATCCGACCCGCGACCAGTTCATGAGCGTGGGCGTCGCCGCCTACAAGATGCTGATCAACGCGCTGCTCGACGTCACCGACAATCTCAAGCCCGATGGCCAGATGGTGCCGCCGCCCGAAGTGGTGCGCCATGACGAGGACGATCCCTATCTGGTGGTCGCCGCCGACAAGGGCACCGCGACCTTCTCCGACATCGCCAACGGCATCGCCGAGGCGCGCGGCTTCTGGCTGGGCGACGCGTTCGCGTCCGGCGGCAGCCATGGCTATGACCACAAGAAGATGGGCATCACCGCGCGCGGCGCCTGGGAAGCGGTCAAGCGCCATTTCCGCGAGATGGGCCGCGACATCCAGAACGAAGATTTCACCGTCATCGGCGTGGGCGACATGTCGGGCGACGTGTTCGGCAACGGCATGCTGCTGTCCAAGCATATCAGGCTGGTGGCGGCCTTCGATCATCGCCATATCTTCCTCGATCCCAAGCCGACCCGGCCAAGAGCTTCGCCGAACGCCAGCGCATGTTCGACCTGCCGCGTTCCAGCTGGGACGATTACAACCGCGATGTGCTGGGACCGGGCGGCGGCATCTTCGCCCGCACGCTGAAAGAAATCCCGCTGACGCCCGAAGTGCAGGCGCTGATCGGCACCAAGCGACGCCAAGCTTTCGCCCCTGGCGCTGATCAAGGCGCTGATGAAGGCCAAGGTGGACCTGCTTTGGTTCGGCGGCATCGGCACTTTCGTCAAGTCCGCCGCGCAATCCAATCTCGAGGTGCCGGCGACCGCGCCAATGACGCGGTGCGCATCAATGGCAGCGAGGTGGGCGCCAAGGTGATCGGCGAAGGCGCCAATCTGGGCGTCACCCAGCTGGGCCGCATCGAATATGCCCGCGCCGGCGGACGCATCGACACCGACGCGGTGGACAATTCCGCCGGCGTGGACACCTCGGACCACGAAGTGAATCTGAAAATCCTGCTCTGCGGCCCCTATCGCCGGGGCGAGATCGATTCCCAGAAGCGCGACGCGCTTGCTGGCCAATATGACCGACGAGGTCGCGAGCCTGGTCCTGGCCGACAATTACGACCAGACCCTGGCCCTGTCGGTGGCCGAAACGGCAGCGGCCGCGCGATATCGATGCCGGCGCGCGCTTCATCCGCGCGCTGGAAGCCAAGGGCAAGCTCGACCGCGCCGTGGAATTCCTGCCCAGCGACGCCGATATCCAGAAACTGGAGAACGACAAGAAAGGCCTCACCCGGCCCGAGCTGGCGGTGCTGATGGCCTATGCCAAGCTCGATCTGGACGCGGAGATCCTGGACAGCACGCTGCCCGACGACCACGCCTTCGCCGCCACCCTCGTCGCCTATTTCCCAAAACAGGCGGCCGAGACATTCGCCGCCGAGCTGCCGCCAGCATCGCCTCAAGCGCGAAATCATTTCCACCACCATCGCCAACCGCATCGTCAATCTGGCGGGCCCGGTCTTCGTCGCCCGCATGAAGGAAATGTCGGGCGCGAGCGGCGCGGAAGTGGCGCGCGCCTTCACGGTGGCGGAAGGCGCCTTCGGACTGGAAGCGCTCAAGACCCGCATCGACGCGCTTGGACGGCAAGATCGAGGCGCAAGTGCAGATCAAGCTCTATACCGAGATCGCGGAGATCCTGCGCCGGCTGGGCTTGTGGTTTCTTACCCATGTCCCGGCCAAGGACGATCTGGCCGGCATCCATCGCGCTTTACCGCGCCGGCGTCGAGAAGCTCTGCGCGCGGGCCACAAGAATTTCATTTCCCCCGAACAGAAGCGCAGGAATCGGAGGCGCGCATCGCCCGCTTCGCCGCGCCCGGCGTGCCCGAGCGAACTGGCGCGCGACATCGCGCTTGTTGCCGCTTCTGGGCGTTGCGCCGGAGATCGCACAGCTGGCGCGCACCACCGGCACGACATCGCGCCGTGGCGGCGCTTTATTTCGGCGTCGGCGCGCGAACTGGGCCTGGACCGGTTGCGCCTGCTGGCGGCGCGCATTTCCGCGTCGGAACATTGGGACCGCCTCGCCATCCGCCGGCTGGTGGACGATCTGTTCGCCGCCCAGCGCGCCTTGTCGCAAAATCTTGCTGGCGAAGCTCAGCCGGCACGGCGACGCCGCAGGATGCGCTGGAAGGCGCTGCGGCCTGGGCGCTGTCACAGGCCGAGGCCTTGGAGCGCACCCGAGCCTTCCTGGGGGCGCTGGAAACCACTGGCGATTTGTCTATCGCCAAACTGACGCTCGCCAACAGCCAGATACATAAACTCGCGGATATTTAGTTCCGCGACGTTCCATGTTCGTTTGATGCCTCCCTCCGCCCTTCGCACGCAGGGCCGTGCTACGGCGCTGAGCCTCCCCCATCAGCGCGCTTCGCGCGCATCGGGGGAGGTGGGTCAGGGCCAACGCTTCGAGAAAAGATGGAGTCAGCGAACTAACGATCCAGTTTGGCGACGGCGCTTCCGCTCCGCGCCTGCTGGCCGACGAACTCGATGTCGATGCCCTTGTCGTGATGGCGGGCGACGCGGCCGGCCATCTGGGCGATCAGCACGAATTCGCCCATGGCGGGGCGGATATCGGTGCTTGCAGCGACACGCCGCTGGCGGAAATGTCCATCATCTCGCAATAGACGATCTGGCCATCGGCGCGGGTGAATTTGGCGAATTCCTTGTGGTTGGTGCGCTCGCGGCGCAAGAGCGCCCCTTCCACCAGGGCTTTGTTGAGGAACAGCGTGAGCTGTTCGGCGATGCGTTCGCGCTTCAAAACCGTGCAGGAGAAACGCACGCCGAAATTTTCATCGTCGCGGCGCACCACCTGGCCCTCGAAACGGCCGAAGCCATCCACATACAGAACCACCTGAGCGCCGGTGGCAGGCGTCAGCTCGCAGGCCACATTGGCGCCGCCAGGCGAAAGATCGCTGACGTGGCAGGGCGCTTCCTTGCCGTCGGCGGGAATGAAAAGCCGGCCAGGCAAATCTAGGCGCACGCGGCGGAAACGCCTGCGTTCGGCATGGTTCTTGCGGGTCGGTTCAGCGTCCGTCATCACCAACGACAAGCCTGAAAGCGGCCGTATCCTCGAATGGTCTGCCGGCCCTTTTGTAAGGCTCCCCGCCTCAATAGATCGGTTACCAAACTTCCACGCTTCCTAAGCGTTTGGGGTGATTACCGCTTAACGAAATCCTTGCAGCGGGTTATTATGTGCCTTGATTTCGCCGATCTTGAGGGCGGGGGCCATTGATGCAGCTTTTCCATTCGCGTGCGCGGCTCGCGCCTGATGAGCGCGTCCTTTCTTGGCGTCAGCCTGTCGCTGGCCGGATGCGCGGGCAATGAAGACGTGACCGCGTCGGGTTCGCCTTTCAGCCAGGCTCTGTTCAAGAACTATACCGATCTTTCCACCCAGGCGGCGTCGGCGCCCGCGCCGCAAGCCGAAGATACCGGCTTCTTCAGCGACCTGACCGGCATCTTCGAGCGGACCGGAAAATCCAGCCGACGCAGTGGCCGATGCCTTCCACGCCAAGGCCAATGACGCCGCAAAAGGCAACGAGCCCGCACCCGAGCAGGCGCCCGCCGACGCAGTGGCGCAGGGTATGCGCGCGCGGCTGGTCGCGGGCGATCGCGCGGGGCAAAGATCAATTTCCCGACCAGGCCGCTCGCGCCCAGGCCGATTATGATTGCTGGGTGCTGGACAGCGGCGCCTCCAATCTCGCGTCCCAGGCGCAGGATTGCCGCGCCGCGCTGAACGGCTCGCTGCGGGCGCTGGAAGTGGCGACCGCGTCCGCCGCCGCCACCGCCGCCGGTGGCAGTCGCGCCGGTCGCCTGCGCCCGCGGCGCCGCCCGATTACACGGCCTATTTCAATTTGGATTCCTGGACACTGACGGCGGAAGATCTGGCGGTAATCACCAATGCGATCAATACCGCGCGCGCCGGCGGCCAGTCGCGCATCACCGTGGTGGGCCACACCGATACGTCGGGGAGCGCAGCTTACAACCAGCGGCTGTCGGTTCGCCGCGCCAATGTGGTCGTCGAGGCCATGGTGGATATGGGCGCGCGCCGCGACGCCATCCAGGCATCGGGCGTGGGCAAGACCGATCTGGCGGTGCCGACGCCTGACGGCGTAAAGGAAGCGAAGAACCGCCGAAGTGTGATCGCGCTCATTCCTTGATTGTCGCGGCTTGGTCGTGACTTTCTTCCCCAGCGTCGCCAAGCGACTGGCGGGGGAAGATGTCCGCCTGCGGGCTTGCCCGCGTGGCGGACAGATGGGGGTCTCAAAAACAGCGTGGCTAAATTGTCTCTCATGAAAACCGGATGGGACACATGAAAAAACCGGGGCTATTTAAGATGGGGTGAAGGGCATAAGCTCCGCGTTATGAGAGGCACGGTCCGGTCAAGCGCATTCGTATCGCTGACACTGTTCCTGGCATCTGGCGCTGTTGCCCAGAGCGGCCAGAATTACGGCGTCAAGACCATGAATTTCGACATGTGGTGCCAGGAGCAGGCCCATTTGCCGGCCGACCGCTGTGACAAGCGCACGGCGGACGATGAAAAGACCTTCGAGGATTATCGCGCCAAGATCGAGCGCTATGAAGTGCCTTATCTCCAACAGAAACAGTATGACCTCGCGATCCATCGCGACATCATGCACAATGACCCGGTGGACAATCCGCTGAGCCAAAATCCCCAGGCCCAGACCCAGGACCCCAACCGCCAGCCGCCTAAGCCGCAGCCCTAGGCGCTTCTCTCAAAAATCAAAGTCCGAACCGCGGCTGCTCGTTGCCATTGGCCGCGCGCCAAAAGCAGTCGAACATCTTCCGCAGGAATTCGGTGGCGTCGAAGGTGGAAAGGTTGGGCTGGTCATGGCTCACCACCAGGCCCAGATAGGGCGCCTTGGGATGCGACCTGAGCACGACGCGGGTGGGCGGCGGCGGAAGATCGTCTTGGTCCTGTTTGGGGTCATCTTCCTGGACCAGCTTGGAGGCGACCAGCTTTTCGTATGCGATTACGCGGCCCAGAAGCGGCGCCGGGTCGGAAAGAAGCTGCACCAAGCCGAAAAAGCGCCGGGGCTCGCCCCCATTGAAACTCACCGGCGTGAGGATGGTCTCCAGTTCGGACGTGTCATGACCAGCAGTGACGGCGACAGAGGAGAGGCAAAGCGGCTTTCTGGTCTTGAGCGATTGTCTCAACAATCCCGTCAGCGACAGGGAAGAGCGTGTATCCCAGTGGGCAAGAAAACCGGTGCCCTTCAACTCGAACCCGAAGCGCTCGCACAAAGCCGTGCCGCCCAGGCGATAGACGGGCCGCATCGGATTTTCGCAATCCAGGATGAAGGCGTAGGGGAGAAGCCGCTTGATGGCGCGCGGATCGATATCGGTTTGATCGGGTATCTCGCCCCCGCGCCGGATTCGGCTCCAATAGCCCACCAGAAGATGCGAATTCCTGTGCTTCATCGCGTTGTCCTTCGCTGCCCCGCAACGGAACAGGATGTCTTTTGGGAGAGAACAGAGCAGAAGCCGTGCCAAGCCGGGCGATAACCTTGAAAAGGCCGCAAGAGCGCGACCGGACACGCGAATTGGCGCAGCCACTCTTTACGCTGCCTGCGCGGGCCGGGAGACCGCCGCCCTTTCATCCCATCGCGGGACTTGAAGGGCTGCGTGTCCCATATCGGCAAGCACGCGTAAAAAATAAAATGACGCCCATGCGCCTCGGCCCGCTCTTTTCCGGCAGTTCGCCCATCACCGGCGCGCGCAAAGAGGCATAATCCGTCGCCTTGCGCCCCGAGTTTCGGCTGCTATTGTGCGGCGCAATTTCAAGCCTCCCTTCCCGGAAAACCCCATGAATATCCACGAATATCAGGCCAAAGAGGTCCTGCGCGGCTTCGGCGCGCCCGTGCCCAGCGGCAAGCCCGCCTTCACGGTGGAAGAAGCGGTCAGGCGGCGGCAAAGCCTGCCCGGCCCGGTCTGGGTGGTGAAGGCGCAGATCCATGCCGGCGGCCGCGGCAAGGGCGGCGGCGTCAAGGTGGTCAAGTCCATCGAGGACGTGAAGAAGGAAGCCAAGCGCATGCTGGGCATGACCCTGGTCACGCACCAGACCGGCCCGCATGGCCGCGTGGTCAAGCGGCTCTATATCGAGGACGGCTCGGCGATCGAGCGCGAGCTTTATCTCTCCGCCCTGGTCGACCGCGCCACCAGCCGCATCGCCTTCATCGCCTCCACCGAAGGCGGCATGGACATCGAGGAAGTGGCGCACAAGACGCCGGAGAAGATCCAGACCTTCCAGATCGAGCCCGCCGCCGGCTATTCGCCCTATGTCGGCAACGAGATCGCCACCGCGCTGAAGCTCAAAGGCGACACCGCCAAGCAGATCGGCCAGGTGGTCAAGAGCCTCTACGACGCCTTCATCGCCAAGGACATGAGCCTGCTGGAAATCAATCCGCTGGTCGTGACCAAGGACGGCAAGGTCGTCTGCCTCGATGCCAAGATCAATTTCGACGACAACGCGCTTTACCGCCACAAGGACATCCAGGCGCTGCGCGACCTGGACGAGGAAGATCCCGATGGAGGTCGAAGCCTCCAAATACGATCTCTCCTACATCAAGCTCGATGGCGAGATCGGCTGCATGGTCAATGGCGCGGGCCTGGCGATGGCGACGATGGACATCATCAAGCTTTATGGCAGCGAGCCGGCCAACTTCCTGGATGTCGGCGGCGGCGCGTCAAAGGAAAAAGTCACCGCGGCGTTCAAGATCATCGTCAGCGATCCCAATGTGAAGGGCATCCTGGTCAACATCTTCGGCGGCATCATGAAATGCGACATCATCGCCGAAGGCATCGTCGCCGCGGCGAAGGAAATCTCGCTGAACGTGCCGCTGGTGGTGCGCCTGGAAGGCACCAATGTCGAATTGGGCAAGGAAATCCTCGCCAAATCGGGCCTCGCCATCATCTCCGCCAACGATCTCGCCGATGCCGCGCAGAAGATCGTCAAAGCGGTGAAGGGTTCGCAAATAATGTCCATTCTCGTCGACAAGAACACCAAGGTCATCTGCCAGGGCTTCACCGGCAACCAGGGCACCTTCCATTCCGAGCAGGCCATCGCCTATGGCACCAAGATGGTCGGCGGCACCTCGCCGGGCAAAGGCGGCACGACCCATCTGGGCCTGCCGGTGTTCGACACGGTGCGCGAAGCGAAAGAGAAGGTCGGCGCCGACGCCTCGCGCGATCTATGTGCCGCCGCCTTTCGCCGCCGACGCGATCCTGGAAGCGATCGACGCCGAAATGCCGCTGATCGTCTGCATCACCGAAGGCATTCCGGTGCTCGACATGGTGAAGGTGAAGCGCGCGCTTGTGCGGCTCCAAGTCGCGCCTGATCGGACCCAATTGCCCCGGCGTGATCACGCCCGGCGAATGCAAGATCGGCATCATGCCCGGCCACATCCATCGCCGCGGCACGGTCGGCATCGTCTCGCGCTCCGGCACGCTCACCTATGAAGCGGTGGGGCAGACCACGGCGGTGGGCCTGGGCCAGACCACCTGCGTCGGCATCGGCGGCGATCCGGTCAAAGGCACCGAGCATATCGACGTGCTGGAGATGTTCCTGGCCGATCCCGAAACCAAATCCATCATCATGATCGGCGAGATCGGCGGCAGCGCCGAGGAAGACGCCGCCGACTTCATCAAGCACTCCAAGGTCAAGAAGCCGATGGTCGGCTTCATCGCCGGCGTCACCGCGCCGCCGGGCCGCCGCATGGGCCATGCCGGCGCCATCATCTCCGGCGGCAAGGGCGGCGCCGACAGCAAGATCGAGGCGATGAAGGCGGCCGGCATCCGGGTTTCGCCCAACCCGGCGGCGCTGGGCACCACCATGGTGGAACTGCTCGCCGGCAAGTAAATTTCACAGCCTGAATCTGCATGGCTGCCGATCCCCCGAAACATCGGGGGTTATAGCGCGTAATTGCGGGCTTTTGAGCCCATATTAACTGCAATCGCCGTTGAATTGGCGGCGCTAAAACCGGTACCACGCCACCCACTCGGAACAGCCCGCGCCTCAGCGGCCCCAGGACAGGTCAAGCCCAACAAGCTGACCCTTAAATATCTGAAATGACAGAACAATCTCCGTCAGACCGCGTCAACCGCGCCTCGAACGACATCTTCGATGCCACCTCCTTCCTGTCCGGCACCAATGCCGCCTTCATGGAAGCGCTCTACGCCCAATATCTGGCGAACCCCGACTCCGTCGATCCGGAGCTGGCAGGCCTATTTCGCCAGCCTGGGCGAGCAGGGCCTCACCCCCACCCAGCTGGGCCGCGGCCCCGCCTGGCGGCGCGACCGCAAAGCCTCGCTGTCCGCAAGGACGATCTCACCGGCGCGCTCGACCGGCGAACCGGCCCCGCCCGCCAAGCCCGCGCCCGCCAAAGCCGCGCCGCGACGCCCGGAGAATGCGCGCGCCGTGGCGCAGGATTCCATCCGCGCCATCCAGCTGGTGCGCGCCTATCGCGTCATCGGCCATCTCGAAGCCGATCTCGATCCCCTGAAGATCATCGCCGCAGCCAGCCGCATCCGCAGCTCGATCCCGCCTTCTACGGCTTCCATGACGCGGAGATGGACAAGCCGATCTTCATCGACGGCGTGCTGGGCCTGGAAACGCGCCACGCCGCGCCAGATGGTCGATCTCCTGAAGCGCACCTATTGCGGCCGCATCGGCTATGAGTTCATGCACATCAACGATGCCGAGCAGAAGGACTGGCTGCAGCGCCGCATCGAAGGGCCGGACAAGGAGATCACCTTCACGCCCGAAGGCAAGAAGGCGATCCTGAACAAGCTGATCGAAGGCGAAGGCTTCGAGAAATTCGCCGCCGCCCGTTTCGTCGGCACCAAGCGCTTCGGCCTGGACGGCGGCGAAGTCCACGATCCCCGCGCTGGAGCAGATCATCAAGCGCGGCGGCCAGCTGGGCGTGAAGGAGATCGTGCTCGGCATGGCCCATCGCGGCCGGCTGAACGTGCTCGCCAATGTGATGGGCAAGCCCTATCGCCAGCTGTTCCACGAATTCCAGGGCGGCGGCGCCAATCCCTCGCGAAGTCCAAGGCTCGGGCGACGTGAAATACCATCTGGGCGCCTCATCGGACCGCGAGTTCGACGGCCGCCAGGTGCATCTGTCGCTGACCGCCAATCCTTCGCATCTGGAAACCGTCGATCCGGTCGTGCTGGGCAAGGCGCGCGCCAAGCAGCATCAGCTGGGCGACATGCAGAGCCGCGCCTCGCGTGCTGCCGCTGCTCATCCATGGCGATGCGGCCTTCGCGGGCCAGGGCGTGGTGGCGGAATGTTTCGCCATGTCGGGCACCAAGGGCTTCCGCACCGGCGGCACGATCCATTTCATCATCAACAACCAGATCGGCTTCACCACCGCGCCGATCTATTCGCGCTCGTCGCCCTATGCCACCGACGTCGCGCTGATGGTGCAGGCGCCGATCTTCCATGTGAATGGCGACGATCCCGAAGCGGTGGTGCATGCCGCGCGCATCGCCACCGAATTCCGCCAGCTGTTCCACAAGGACGTCGTGCATCGACATGTTCTGCTATCGCAG
This sequence comes from uncultured Alphaproteobacteria bacterium, assembly GCA_963766265.1. Lineage (GTDB taxonomy): Bacteria > Pseudomonadota > Alphaproteobacteria > Micropepsales > Micropepsaceae > Rhizomicrobium. The sequence continues at coordinate 870,981 of CAVXYX010000001.1, read as the reverse complement.
ATTCGGTCACAACGAGACGCGACGAGCCGGCCTTCACCCAGCCCCTGATGTACCGGGCGATCAAGGACCATCCCACGACGCTTGCAGCTCTACGCCAGAAGCTGGTCAGCGAAGGCACGCTCACCGAGGCCGATATCGCGGCGATGCAGTCGGCGCTTCAACCAGAGGCTGGACGAGGAATTCGACGCCTCCAAATCGCATCTGCCCAACCGCGCCGACTGGCTGGACGGGCGCTGGGCGGGTCTTGCCGCCGCGCCCAAGAGCGGCGACCGCCGCGGCGAGACCGGCGTGCCGGACGATATGCTGAAGAAGGTCGGCAAGGCGCTGACCACCGCGCCGCAAGGCTTCCATCTGCACAAGACCATCGCGCGCCAGCTCGAAGCCAAGGCGCAGATGTTCGAGACCGGCGAAGGGCTTCGACTGGGCCACCGCCGAAGCGCTGGCCTTCGGCACGCTTGCTGGACGAAGGCATGGATGTGCGCCTGTCGGGCCAGGACGCCTCGCGCGGCACCTTCTCGCCAGCGCCATTCCGCCCTGGTCGATCAGGAAACCGAAGAACGCTATCTGCCGCTCAACCATATCCGCGAAGGCCAGGGCGAATTCGAAGTGGTGGACACGCTTCTGTCGGAAGAAGCGGTGCTGGGCTTCGAATATGGCTACACCTCCGCCGAGCCCAAAGCGCTGGTGCTGTGGGAAGCGCAGTTCGGCGATTTCGCCAATGGCGCGCAGGTGGTCATCGACCAGTTCATCGCCTCCGGCGAAATGAAATGGCTGCGCATGTCGGGCCTCGTGATGCTTCTGCCGCATGGCTATGAGGGCCAGGGGCCGGAACATTCCTCGGCGCGGCTGGAGCGCTATCTGCAGCTTTGCGCGCAGGACAATATGCAGGTCTGCGTGCCCACCACGCCGGCCAATTATTTCCACATGCTGCGCCGGCAGATGCACCGCCCGTTCCGCAAGCCGCTGATCCTGATGACGCCGAAGTCGCTGCTGCGCCACAAGCGCGCGTCTCGTTCCTCTCCGACATGGAAGCTCCAGCAGTCCTTCCATCGCGTGCTGCGCGACCAGGCCGAAGTGCGTGCCCGGCGCCACCACCGTCACGCTGGTCAAGGATGCCGAGATCAAGCGGGTCGTCCTCTGCTCCGGCAAGGTCTATTTCGACCTGATGGAAGAGCGCGAGAAGCGCGGCGAGAACCGCATCCAGATCCTGCGCCTGGAGCAGCTCTATCCCTTCCCCGACAACGTGCTGGCGCAAGAGCTCAACCGCTTCCCCAAGGCCGAGCTGGTCTGGTGCCAGGAAGAGCCGAAGAACCAGGGCGCCTGGACCTTCGTGGCGCCGCGGCTGGAAGCGCTGCACTGGGCGGCAAGGCACGGCCGCGCTATGTCGGACGGCCGGAATATGCTTCCACCGCGGCGGGCCTGATGAAACAGCATCTGGCCGAACTGGCCGCGTTCCTGAACGACGCTTTGACTTTGTGATGGACGCGTTTCGCCCGCAAGAGGATTTTATGAGCATCGAAATCAAAGTGCCCGCGATGGGCGAATCCGTGACCGAAGCCACGGTCGCGCGCTGGTTCAAGAAGGAAGGCGAAAGCGTCGCCCGCGACGAGCCGCTGCTGGAACTGGAGACCGACAAGGTGACGGTGGAAGTGCCCGCGCCTGCCGCCGGCTCGATCGAATCCATTTCCGTGAAGGCCGGCGCCACCGTTCAGGTCGGCGCGTCCTGGGCGCGATCGCCGAAGGCAAAGCCGGCAAGGCCGCCGCCGTCCGCCGCCGCAAATCCCGACGCCGCCAAGCCGGCAGGCCAAGAGCCGAAGCGCCCAAGCCGTCGCCGGCTCCGCGCGCCCAAGACCGAAGCGCCGGCGATGCCGTCGGCGCCGCCGCATCGCGCGAAGAAACGCGGCGTTCCCACATCGTCGGTGGCCGGCACCGGCCGCGACGGCCGCGTCACCAAGGGCGACATGCTGGGCGCGCTGGAAGCCCGCGCCAGCAAGCCCGCCGCAGCCGGCGGCCGCGCCCTGCCGGTCCGCGCGCCCATGCCGAGCGCGAGGAAAAAGTGCCGATGTCGCGCCTGCGCAAGACCATCGCGCTGCGCCTGAAGGAATCGCAGAACACCGCCGCCCAGCTCACCACCTTCAACGAAGTGGACATGACCCGCGTCATGGCGCTGCGCAGCGAATACAAGGACAGTTTCGAGAAGAAGCACGGCGTGCGCCTGGGCTTCATGGGCTTCTTCGTCAAGGCCTGCGTCGCCGCGCTGAAGGAACTGCCCAACGTCAACGCCGAGATCGAAGGCGACGACATCGTCTACAAGAACTATTACGACATCGGCGTCGCGGTTTCGACCGACAAGGGCCTGGTCGTGCCGGTGGTGCGCGATGCCGACCAGCTTTCGCTGGCGGCGATCGAGAAGGCGGTGATGGATTTCGGCATCCGCGCCCGCGACGGCAAGCTCAAGCTGGAAGAATTGCAGGGCGGCACCTTCTCCATCACCAATGGCGGCGTGTTCGGCTCGCTGATGTCCACGCCGATCCTCAATTCGCCCCAGTCGGGCATCCTGGGCATGCACAAGATCCAGCCCCGCCCCATGGCGATCGACGGCAAGGTCGAGATCCGCCCGATGATGTATCTGGCGCTGTCCTATGATCACCGCCTGGTGGATGGCCGCGACGCCGTCACCTTCCTGGTGCGGGTGAAGGAAAATCTGGAAGACCCGGAACGTATGCTCTTGGATCTCTAATCCTTCGGTTTAGACCAATCTACCAAAGGGCGGCCTCGGCCGCCCTTTTTCTTTGTCCGCAACTGAGCGCAATATTCGCTACCGGATCGCACAGGAGGATGTCATGGCCTATGTCGAAGGTTTTGTGATCGCCGTGCCCAAGGAGAGGCTGGAGGACTACAAGGAGATGGCGCGCGTCTGCGAGCCGATCTGGCGCGAATATGGCGCGCGGGACTATGTGGAATGCGTGGGCGACGACACGCCTTATGGCAAGTGACGTCATTCCCTCGTGCCGTGCAGGCCAAGGATGACGAGGTCGTGATCTTCTCCTGGATCGTCTACGACTGCCGGAGGCGCGCAAGGAAATCACCAAAAAGGCGATCGAAGACCCGCGCCTCAAGCAATTCGAGAAGGGCCTGCCCTTCGACGGCAAGCGCATGATCTTTGGCGGATTTCAGCCCTTCCTCGGGCTTTAGAGCGTTTCCGGCCGCTTATTCCGCCAGGCGCGAGAGATTTTGGTCGCTGGGCAGGAGCGAGGAGCGATGTGGGCTAGAAGCCCATGAGCGACGAGCGACGGACCCAGTGGCCAAAAGGTCCGCGCCTCAGGCGACGCGCTTGTCGAGCTGCTCCAGCTTGGCCAACTCGACATGGGCACGCAGCTCGATCTGATCCAGCACGTCCTGCAGCTTGGGATCGGCGAAGACTGTCATGGCGGCGCGTCACCGCCACCGCCAGGCGATTGAGAGTGGCGCGGGGAATGCCGCCGGCCAGAAGTCCGTCGCGCACCGAATCCAGAATCTCGAGCAATTGCTCGCCATGGGCGAGCCCTTTGAACGGCCGTCCGTGGCATCGCCCATGTCCTGCAGCGCCAGGATGGAATCCAGCGCGGCGATGGGACCGGGTCCGGTGACGATCTGTGCATGCGCCTCGGGCGCGTCGGAGACCGCGAAGGTTCCGCCCGTATTGGCAGTGACGGTCTTGCGCCTGATGGCGGCGCTTTCGACCCTGCTGGTGCCTTTGATTTCCATGGGCGTCCACTCCGACAGCGCAAGCATCGTCCAACATGGTTAAGAAAAACTGAAAAAGGGCAACCCGTCTTGGCCGAGCGGTTATTCCAAGGAAGAGAGAGGCTAAATTATGCCCGGTGATAAGGGTGGCCAGCCAGGATGGTCATGGCGCGGTAGATCTGTTCCAGCAGCAGCACGCGCGCCAGAAGATGCGGCCAGGTCTGGGGCCCGAACGCCAGGCTGCGTCCCGCCTTCTGGCCCGGCAGCGGCTTCAACCCATCGGGGCCGCCGATCACGAAGCCAGATTCCCTTGTGCCGACATCGCGCAGGCTTCCCAGCATCTCGGCGAAATCTTCCGAGGTCATGCCCTTGCCCTTGGCGTCCAGCAGAATCGACATGGGCGCCGTCGGGCACTTTTGCCGACAAGCCGCGCCGCTTCGTCCGTCATGCGGGTGGCGGCGTCACGCGCCTTGCCCGCGTTCAACTCCTCGACCGCGACCTGGGTGAAACCCATATTGCGGCCCAGCTTGACGGCGCGGTCACGGAATTCGTCGCACAAGGCGCCTTCGGACGTTCCACGCGCGCTGCCTATAGCCAGGATTGTGAGCCGCATATCCAGTCTCTTGCCGTCCGATTCATTTTTGGTCGCATCGCCGGACGGAAAACCGCTTCACACTTTTCCTGGCGATGCTCCGACTTCCCCGCGTACTACCGATCGCGATAATGGTGAGACGCATCGCGTTGTCTAAGCCCGGCTGGGCGAGGCGACGTTCCACATGCCTTCCAGATCGTAATAGTCGCGCACTTCCGGACGGAAGACATGGACGATCACATCGCCCGCATCGACCAAGCACCCAATCGCCCTGGGCTGCGCCGGTGACGGGGCGGGTGCCATAGCCTTGTTCCTTCAGGCGGCGCGCCAGATGTTCGGCGATCGACATCACATGGCGGGACGAGCGCCCCGAAGCGATCACGGCGGCGTCGCAGAGCGACGAGCGCCCTTCCAGATTGACGGTGACGATCGCTTCGGCCTTGTCGTCTTCCAGCGAGGCGATGATCCGCTTCAAGAGCTCGCTCTGGGCGCAGGCGCCTTGCGTGGGCGGGGCGCCGCTTTGCTTGGTTTTGGGCTTGGCGGGTTTCCTGGGCGCGGATTTTCTGGGCGGAGCCTTGGCGGCTTTCGACTTGGCTTTCGGCGGCTTTTTGGCGGTGCGTTCACGTGATGGTTTGGCGGGCACTTTCTTGCGTGTCAGGGGCGTGTCTCCAACTTAAGGGTGAAATCTAGCATGGGCGCTGCGTGGCCCCAAGAGCGGCCCCCAAAGCACTTTGGCGCGCAGCCTTGTGGCGCTTTCGTGATTGCGCGCGCCGTCCAGGATCATCACGGCGGGCGGGCCGGGACAATCGCCCGCGTGGTCCCGAAGCGCCGGATCAGGGGCGCGTTGAGCGAGGCCAGAATGCTGCCCGGCCGCTGCACCACGGCGATGGGGATCTTGCGCGCCAGTTCCTGCCAGCGCCGCCAGCGGCTGAATTGGGCGAGATTGTCGCTGCCCATCAGCCAGACGAATTGAATTTGGGGGAAGCGCCGCTCCAAGCGCCGTGACCGTATCGATGGTGTAGACGGGTGCCCAACCCCTGCTCCAGGCCGCTCACATGGATGCGGGGATGCGTGCTCGGCCACTGCCCGCGCGCCTTTGCAGACGCGCCGCGAACGGCGCCATGCCGGCCTCGTCCTTGAGCGGATTGCCGGGACTTACCAGCCACCAGACGGAATCGAGTTTCAGGCGCTTGAGCGCGGTTTCGCTCACATAGAGATGACCGGAATGGGCCGGATTGAAGGACCCGCCCAGAAGACCGATGCGCAAACCATCCGCCGCGGGTCCGGGAGGGCGAAGCCAATTCAAGGACAGGCCCTCATGTAGCGAAGCGATAGGGCATCACGGACGCGTCTGCCCCGTGCCGCGCACCACATATTTGAAGGTGGTGAGTTGTTCCACGCCCACAGGCCCGCGCGCATGCAGCTTGCCGGTGCCGATGCCGATTTCGGCCGCCCATGCCGAACTCGCCGCCATCGGCGAACTGGGTCGAGGCGTTCCACAGCACGATGGCGCTGTCGAGTGCGTTGAGGAAAGTCTCCGCCGCCTGTTCGTCATCGGTGAGGATGGAATCGGTGTGATGCGAGCCATAATGCTCGATATGCCGGATTGCCGCTTCCAGCCCGTCCACCACCCGCACGGCGATGATGGCGTCGAGATATTCGGTGCGCCAATCTTCTTCCGTCGCGGGTTTGGCGGCGGGGAAAATTGCCGCGCACCGCATCGTCGCCGCGGATTTCGCAACCGGCCTTGGCCAGATCTTCCAGAATAGGAAGGCCGTGACTTTTGAGCACGGCGCGATCCAGCAGCAATGTCTCGGCCGCGCCGCAAATCGAGGTGCGCCGCATCTTGGCGTTCATCACCACCTTGCGCGCCATCTCGAGATCGGCCTTGTCGTGGACATAGACATGGCAGATGCCTTCGAGATGGGCGAGCACTGGCACGCGGGCTTCGCGCATCACCCGGCCGGTGAGGCCCTTGCCGCCGCGCGGGCATGATCAGATCGATGGCGCCGTACAGACCTTCCAGCATCAGGCCCACGGCAGCGCGGTCGGGCGTCTTCACATATTGGATGGCCGCTTCCGGCAGGCCCGCCGCCTTTAATCCTTCCACCATCGCGGCATGGATGGCGACGGAGGAATGAATCGAATCCGAGCCGCCGCGCAGAATGGCGACATTGCCCGCCTTGAGCGCGATGGCGCCCGCATCCGCGGTCACATTGGGCCGTGATTCATAGATGATGCCGATCACGCCGATGGGCGTGGAGACGCGCGCGATATCCAGACCATTGGGCCGGGTCCAGCGTTTGAGTTCGCGGCCATTGGGATCGGGCTGCGCCGCCACCTCTTCCACGCCCTTGGCCATGGCTTCGATGCGCGCATCATTGAGCGCCAGCCGGTCCTGCATGGGCGCGGGCATGTTGTTGGCCTTCGCCGCTTCCAGGTCGCGCGCATTGGCGGCGAGGATTTCCGCCTTGCGGACGCGGATGGCGCGCGCCGCTTCGCCGCAACGCCTTGGTCTTGGTGGCATCATCGGCTTCGCGCAACGGCCGGGCCGCTTCGCGCGCGGCTTGCGCCGATCGCCATCATCTCCGCCGTCATCGTCGCCATGAGGGCGTCATTCTTGTCGTGCACGGTCATGGCTCAGCGCCAGATCGTCGCGATGGATCATCTCGTCCCGGCCACGATAGCCCAGAATGGCCTCGATTTCGACCGTGCGTTTGCCGGCGATCCGCTCCGCGTCGGACGCATTATAGGCGATCAGGCCGCGCGCGATTTCGCGGCCCTGCCGGTCCTTGACCAGCACGGCATCGCCCCGCTCGAACCGGCCATCCACCTGGCGCACTCCCGGCCGGCAACAGGCTCTTGCCTTCGGAAAGCGCCTTCACCGCGCCTTCGTCGATCACCAGCGTGCCTTCGGGCTTGAGGCCGCCCGCGATCCAGCGCTTGCGCGCCAGGGCGGGCGAGAGGCTGGCGCGGAAAATCGTGTGGCGGGCGCCACTCGCTGATGGCCGCGACGGGATGGAGGCTTTCGCCCTTGGCGATGATCACATCGCAGCCCGCGCCGGTGGCGATCTTGGCCGCGATCAGCTTGGAGGTCATGCCACCCCTGCCCAATCCGGAAACGCTGCCGCCGCGCCATGGCTTCGATTTCGGCGGTGATGGCGGCGACTTCGGGAATATGGCTGGCGTTGGCGTCGCGCGCCGGATTGGCGGTGTAGAGCCCGTCCACATCCGAGAGCAGGATCAGCTTGTCCGCGCCCATCATCGAGGCGACGCGCGCGCCCAACCGGTCATTGTCGCCGAAGCGGATTTCGGCGGTGGCCACCGTGTCATTCTCGTTGATCACCGGCACCGCGCCCAGATCGAGCAAGGTCTTGAGCGTGGCGCGGGCATTGAGATAGCGATGCCGTTCTTCGGTGTCGCCCAAGGTGAGCAGAATCTGCGCCGCCACCAGATCCTCGGTCCGCCAGGAGATCGGAATAGGCCTGGGCCAGCCGCACTTGGCCGGCCGCGGCCGCGGCCTGGCTTTCTTCCAGCCGCAAGGCGCCTGCGCGGCAGCTTCAGAAGATTGCGTCCCAGCGCGATGGCGCCGGAGGAAACCAGAATCACCTTGGTACCCTGGCGGCGCAGCGCCGGCGACATCGGCGCACAGCGACACCAGCCAGTCGCGGCGCAGCGCGCCGCTTTTGCCGTCCACCAAGCAGCGAAGAACCGACCTTCACCACCACCAGTTTGGCGCCGGAAAACAGCCCGCTCATGGCGCCCAGTTTCTTTCTTTTTCTTGACGGCCTTGGCTTTTTCGTGGCGGCTTCGATGGTCTTGGCGGGCTTCTTCTGGCGCGCTTGTTCTGAATCTCCTTGGCCAGCGCGCGCAGCACCGTGGGGATGCCCGCGCCGGAAACGCCGGAGATGACATGGACTTCGTGCCTGCAGGCTTTCTCCAGCGCCGCGCGTTTCTTGGCCAGCGCCGCTTTCGGAATGGCGTCGATCTTGTTCAGCGCCACGATCTCGGGCTTGGCGCTCGAGGCCATGGCCATAGGCTTTGAGTTCGGCGCGAATGGTCTTGTAGATTTTCGACTACCGTCTTCCTCCGTGCCGTCCACCAGATGCAGGATGACGCTGCAGCGCTCGGCATGGCCCAGGAAACGGTCGCCCAGCCCCACGCCTTCATGCGCGCCTTCGATCAGGCCCGGCAGATCGGCCAGCACGAAATCGGTGGCGTCGATCTTCACCACGCCCAGCTGCGGCTCCAGCGTGGTGAAAGGATAGTCCGCGATCTTGGGCGTGCGCCGCCGAGACGCGGGACAGAAAAGTGCTCTTTCCCGCGTTGGGCATGCCGATCAATCCCACATCGGCGATCAGCTTGAGCTTGAGGATGAGGATCTTCTCTTCGCCCGGCTGGCCGGGATTGGCGTGGCGCGGCGCCTGGTTGGTGGCGCTCTTGAAATGCGCATTGCCGAAGCCGCCATTGCCGCCGCGCAGCAGCTTCACCCGCTGGCCGGTCTTCGTCAAGATCGGCGATCAAGGTCTCGCCATCTTCTTCATAGATCTGGGTGCCGACCGGCACTTTCATCACGGCGTCGGTGCCATCGGCCCCGGTCATCACCTTGCCCATGCCGCCTTCGCCATTCTTGGCCCTGCACATGCTGCTGGAAGCGGTAGTCGATCAGGGTGTTGAGATTGTCCACCGCCTCGACCCAGACGTCGCCGCCCTTGCCGCCATCGCCGCCATAGGGACCGCCATACTCGATGAATTTCTCGCGCCGGAACGCGATGCAGCCATTGCCGCCAGCGCCGCTGGAGGCATAGACCTTGGCGATATCGAGAAACTTCATGATAGTCTTTCTTTGGTCGCGCGCTGACGCTCTCCTAAGCGGCCTTTTTCGAGAGGAACGCCTCCCGCGTCAACAGCATCTCATGGCACAGCACTTCCACGCCGCGGGCCAGCGCAATCGGCGCATCCGGCTGCCATTATGGCGCGCCCCCAGCTTGGCCAGCACATGGCCGGAGGCCGGATTGTCGTGAAACCAGCCCGGCCCAAAGAAAGGGCGCGTCCAGGCGCTCGAACGCGAATCGCAGCCAAGGCCGCGCGCCGCCTCGGTGGCATAGCCCATGCCCCAGAACGGCTTGCCCAGCCAATAGCCGAATTCGTAGCCCTGCATCTTCCAGATGAAGCCCGATGCCGCCCATGAACAGATTGCCGCTCTTGCGCGTGATGCAGAAGGCATAATGGCCATCGCCATGGCGCCCGCGCGTGGCGACGAAATCCTCCGCATCGGCCTCGCCATAAGGATGCGGCACCCGCGCCAGATTGCGCGACACCTGCGAAATCGCCCAGCCAAACCGCCATCGCCTGGATGTCGGCGTGCCTGGGCGGCCGCAATATCAGTCTCTCGCTCTCCACAAATGACATGACACGTTTCCCCGCTCCGTTGTTTGCGAGGGAAACAAAAAAGGGAGATGGCGGACCATCTCCCTCGCATATATGGGCCGCCAATTTCTTGGCGGCCTATGTCTTCAGCCGCCTATTCCGCCGCGATCTTCGCCGCCGGGTTTGGCGCCGTCGATCACGGATACGAACGTGCGGCGCTTGAAACCGGTCTTGAAGGCGACGTTGCCGTCGCAAAGGGCAAAAAGCGTATGGTCCTTGCCCATGCCGACATTCTCGCCCGGCCAGAATTTGGTGCCGCGCTGGCGCACGATCACATTGCCGCCGGCGATCTTCTCGCCGCCGAACAATTTCACGCCCAGACGCTGACCGGCCGAGTCACGACCGTTGCGGGATGAACCGCCTGCTTTCTTGTGCGCCATGGCTTATTCCTTGCCGGCCGAGATGCCGAGCACCTTCACCTTGGTGAAGTGCTGGCGATGACCGCGCTTGCGATGGGTGTTCTTGCGGCGCTTTTTCTTGAAGGCGATGACCTTCTCGCCCTGGCCGTGTTCGAGAATTTCGCACTCGACCGAAGCGCCCTTGACCAGCGGCGCGCCCAGCTTGGGCTTGTCGCCGCCCAGCATCAGCACTTCGCCCAGGGTGAGCTTGGAGCCGACATCGCCCGCAAGGCTTTCCACCTTGAGGACCGAATCCTTGGCAACCCGATACTGTTTTCCGCCGGTGCGGACGACCGCGTACATGGTCTAATTCCTTGAAATGAAAAGATTTTCCGGAAACACGGAGTTCCCGAAGAGCGGCGCACTATACGGAAAGAGCGTTTGCCGGTCAAGCCTCGGTATTACGGAGGCTTTCGGTCGCGAAATCAGGGCTCGATCGTTGTTCGCGCCGCGGGCCTTGCGCAAGCCGATTTGGCCACCACCGCGCCCGATCAGAAGCACAATTCCCACCGTGACCGCCACGGTCTTGGCGTTGGAGACGTCTGAAGGCGATCCGCGCCAGATGTCGGTCGGCGCCGCTCAGCAGCATGGCCAGTTCAGCGCGTTTTCGACCGCATCCAGCAGGGCGCCGACCGGCGCCACCATCGCCGCCATCAGCACATAGCGGCGAAAGCGGGCTTTTGCCCGGGGTGAAACTCTCCGCCACGATCACGCCGGAGAAGAAAGAAGCTCGCGGCATAAAGCGGCATCACCAGATAATCGAAACCCAGAATGAAGCCGGCGCGGGCCGCATAGGGTTCCGGCGCCCAGGCATGAAAGGCGAGACGGAACTGCGCCGCGCTGGAAAGCCCTGCAGATCGGTGGTGGAGACGCCGGTCAGCGACTTTGAGCCACATGTCCATGCCAGCGAGCGCCGCATAAACGATCAGCACCCAGCCCCGGTGGACCAGACCCAGCCGCGATTCAGCGCCGCTTTGGAGATGCGCATCGTCTCTCCCGCTCTGCTATAAGCGCGCCATTATGCGGTCCGTCGGCGATATTCTCTACAATTTCCACTGGGTGGTGCCGGGCGAATGCGCCCGCGCGGCCCAGGCCTGGGCCGGCGGCGTCGGTCCCTTTCTGGAAAGGCGCGGCATCAAGGCCGCTGATCAATCTGCGCGGCCGCAACGACGATCTCTCCTGGTGGAAGAATGAGACCGGCGCCGCGGCAGCGCGCGGCATCGCCCATCTCGACGCCATGCTGGATTCGCGCAAGCTTCCCACCCGCCCATGCTGGTGCGGCTGATCGAAGCTTTCGACAGCGCGCCCCGGCCCTTTGTGCTCAAATGCTCGGGCGGCCAGGACCGCACCAGCTTCGCCGCCGCGCTTTATCTCATCCATCGCGGCGGCTGGGCGGCGATGGCGGCAGGCGCGGGCGCAATATGCGCGCTTTCCCTATCTGCATTTTCCCAAGAAGCATCAGCGCTGGCTGCGGCCCTTTCTCGATTTCGCCGCCGAGGATGCGCATGGCCTGCCGCTGGCGCCAATGGATCGCGGACCACTACACGCCCGAACGGCTGAAAGCACTGGCTGGAAGCACGCGGGCTTGCCGACACCCATGGCGGCATCTTCCTCACTCCCACCCGCAGCCCGTTTCAATGGTGAAGTGAGCGTCGCCGCTCGCGCCGGGCGTGATGTCTGTGGCGGGAGAAATTTTCCAGCGCCGAACAGCAAGCGCTTGCTGGACGATGTGCTGGCGCGCCTTGAAACAGGCGCCTTTCTACCGGCCCGCGCATGCCGGGATCGGGCAAGGCCTTCTCGGTCGAAGAAAGCAATTTCGGCCCGCTCGGCTGGGTCTCGGACAAGAAGCGGCTATCGCTATCAGGCGACCCATCCCGTCACGGCAAAGCCCTGGCCGGAAATTCCCGCCGATGCTGATGGCACTTGTGGCGCGAGATCGCCGAGGCGCCCGACGCGGAATGCTGCCTGGTCAATCTTTATCGCGGCGGCGCGCAGCATGGGCCTGCATCAGGACAAGGACGAGAACGCAATTTTCCGCGCCCGTGGTGTCGGTGTCGCTGGGCGACGAAGCCCTGTTCCGCATCGGCGGCGAGACGCGGCGCGGCCCAACCCGAAGCGTGCCGCTGTCCTCCGGCGATGTGGTGATGTTCGGCGGCCCGGCGCGGCTCGCCTATCACGGCATCGACCGCATCCGGCCCGGCAGCTCGTCGCTGATCCCCGGCGGCGGCCGCATCAATCTCACGCTGCGGCGGGTCACGCCAGCGGCATAAAAAACGCCCGACTGAGGAACAGCCGGCAGAGCGTCGACCAGCGCATAGCGGTCACCTAGCAGCAGCGTAGCTGTGACGCCGCGCGACCATAAAAAAACGCCCGGCCGGGGAAGCCGGGCGTGAATGCGCCGTTACGCGCATAGGATGCCTGGAGGGGATTAACCGGCATCCGCGGAAAACAGGGTCCAGCGTGCGAGCGGGGGGGCAGAGCCTACCGGACCAACCTGTCTTCCAAATCCAACCTATGCACTGAAAGACACACTTTTCAAGTTTTTTTCGTTTTACAAATAATTCAGCGTGACAGTTGCGTATTTGTCATAGGTCGTATTGCGCGATCCTTGCATCGCGCCGGCGCACGCATCAGGTGTTTTTCCGTTCATCCATCTGGCGCTGAATTTCGGCCTGATAGGCGGCACGAAAATCTGTTCCAGAAACCGTCCAGCCAGGCCCGCAGAACGCCAGCAGACCGCCGGATGCCGCCCGATAAAGCCGGCGCGCGCCCACCGCTTCGTCGGTGACCAGCCCGGCCTCCTTGAGGATCTTGAGATGCTGGGAGACTGCCGGCCGGCTGACCGGCAAGCCCGGCGGCCAGGGCAGCGACCGAACTAGGCCCGGCGCAAGCCGGTCGAATATCAGCCGGCGGGTGGGATCGCCAAGTGCATCCAATACTACTTCGTAAGTCATTACTTACCGTAAGTTATTACTTACGCACATAGTCAAGCTATCTTTGCCTTGGCGCTGGGTCCTTCACGGGACGGCGAAGAGCGCATCCGGCAGCGCCACGCCGGTCTGGACGCCCGTCAGCGCCACCGTGGTCGTCCCGCCCTGGTTGTCCTTCACCATCCATTGCCGCAGTTCGATGGCGGGATAGGAAAAGACCAGGGTGATGTTGCTCTGGTTGCGGGTGGTGGTGGCGCGGGCATGGACGATCAGGGCGCCGGGCTGCTGTTCCACGCTGGTGACCGCGGGATTGTGCCGCAGATCCACATCCTGGTTCAGCAGCATGATCCAGCGGCGTATCGGACAGTCGAGCTGCGGTCCACCGTGTTGAGCGGGAATTCTTCACATAGATGTCTGCCGCCGGTGGCCACGATCAGGACCGGGCTGGGCGGATTGTAGGCGAAACGCAGCTTGCCCGGCTTGGCGAGGTCGAATTCGCCCTGGGCCAGATCGCCTTCCGGGCCCAGCTGCACGAAATTGCTTTTCAGCGTGTGGATCGGCATTGAGATAGGCGCTGAGCTTGTCGAGCATCGGCGCCTTCGGCTTCGCTATAGGTGCCGGGATAGCGCGCGGCCCAGGCAGCAGGGACAAGGCGCCGCGGGCAGGTGACGGCCAGGCAAAAAAGGCAATATGGCGAGAGCGGCGCATGATCGGGCTAAGTTCGGGCTTTGCCGATCCACCAAATCATCTCACTTTCGCGCACGCAACCGCGTCCCGATCGGCCCATGACCAGCTCCGACCTTATTCCCGCATCGCCGTTCTGGGCGGCGGCGCCTGGGGCACGGCGCTGGCGCGTCGCGGCTCATGCCGCGGGACGCGACACTATTGTTGTGGGCGCGCGAAGACGATGTGGTCGAAAGACATACGCCGCGACCAGCGAGAACAAGCGCTTCCTGCCCGGCGTGCCTTGCCGAAATCTTGCGCGCCACCGGCGATCTCGGGACGCGGTCCAGGCCGATGCGCTTCTCCTGACGCGCCCGGCCCAGGTGCTGGGAGATTTCGCGCGCACGCTCGCGCCCTTGATCGCGCCCGGCACGCCGCTGGTGATCTGCGCCAAGGGCATCGAGAAAGATACCGGCCGCTGGTGCATGAAATGGTGGGGCAGGCCGTGCCCGGCGCGCCTGCGCCATCCTGTCCGGCCCGTCCTTCGCCCGCGATGTGGCGAAGGGCCTTCCCACCGCCGTGACCATCGCCGCGGAAGACGGCATTGCCGCGCAGGCTGCAGGCCAGTCTGAGCGCGCCCTCCTTCCGGCCCTATGCCAGCGACGACGTGACCGGCGTGGCGTTGGGGGGCGCCGCCAAGAATGTCTATGCCATCGCCTGCGGCGTGGTCGAAGGCCTGGGCCTGGGCGAGAATGCGCGCGCCGCCCTTCTGGCGCGCAGCTTCGCCGAACTGGCGCGGCTGGGCGAAGCCTTGGGCGCGAAGCGCGAAACCTTGATGGGCCTTTCCGGCCTGGGCGATCTGGTGCTTACCGCCACCAGCAAAAGCTCGCGCAATTTCTCCTTCGGCGTCGAGCCTGGGCCAGGGCAAATCCCTGGCCGAACTGGAGGCGCCCGGCCATCCGCTGGCGGAAGGCGTGGCGACCGCGCCGGCCCTGGTCAAACGGGCGCGCGCCGCACCAGATCGAGCTTCCCATTGCCGAAGCCATGGCCGATCTTTTGGTCGGGCGAACTGCCGCTTTCCGAAGCGCTTGACGCGGCTGATGAGCAGGAGGTTGAAAAGCGAATGAATTACTGGCTGTTCAAAACCGAACCCGAAACCTGGTCCTGGGAGATGCAGAAGAAAAAGGGCGCCAAGGGCGAACCCTGGAGCGGGGTGCGCAACCACATCGCCAAGAAGAACATGAAGGCGATGAAGAAAGGCGATCTCGGCTTTTTTTATCACACCGGCGAGGAGAAGGCGGTGGTGGGGATCGTCGAAGTGATCGGCGAATACCGCCCCGATCCCACGGACGAGACAAGGCATTTTCGGCCTGGTGGTGGTGAAGGCGGTCAAGGATGTTCCCCAAGCCATGTGACGCTTGCGGAATGCAAGGCCAATCCCAAACTGTCGGACATGGTCCTGGTGAAAAGCTCTCGCCTCTCGGTTCAGCCGGTTACGCCCCAGGAATGGAAGATCGTCTGCGCCATGGGCGGGCTCAAATAGCGCAGCGGCAGCCCATCAAAAAGCCGGGCTCAAATAGCGCAGCGGCAGCGTGCGGACGCCGGAGGCCAAAAGACCCGTGCCTCCTGACATACATATGACAAGGTTGGGCCAGGTTCCATGGTAATATCCTCCAACGAAATAGGGGCGCCACGGAGGAAAACATGGCTGCAACCGACATTCTCTCTTTCAGAACATCCATGGGCGAGCGGGCGATCCGCTGGCTTTATGCGCTTGCCCTGATCCTGATCGCATTGGGCGTCATCTTCGGGCTGGTGCGGGGCGTGAGCCTTGCCACCCGCGCACCCATGACCAACCCGCCGGCAATGGCGGCGAACACCAATCCGCCCAACGCCATGACCCCGCAAGCGCCGCAACAAGGCGCCCAGGCGATGCGGCCGATGGGACCGCGCGGCTTTTATCGCAGCCGAGAAGCACGCCGCTTCTTCATGATGCGCCGCCATCCGTTGCAGGCTGGTATTTTCATCATCATCCGCAGCCTGGTGGGCGGCTTCATCGCCTTGATGGTGGTGCGCATCCTGGCTGAAATGGGCCTTGCCATCCTGGCGATGCCGCGACGGACCTGAGTACGAAAAACTTCGCGAGCCGCAGAACGCCATCGCCTTAGGGCGGTGGCGTTTTGTTTTATCCGGCGGCTCGCCCAAGCTCACGGTAAAGGTCTGAGGTTTCGCCCGGCCGCTCGGCCGAGCGTCCGCGCGACGCTGCCGCTTACGGACCGTTCGTCGCTTTCGCACGTCCACTGGACATGCTCCTGCGGGCTTCGCCCGCACCGCTCCTCACCCCAGCGCCTTGACGATCTCTTCGGTCATCTTCTTGGCGTCGCCGAACAGCATCATGGTGTTGTCGCGGAAGAAAAGCTCGTTTTCCACGCCGGCATAGCCTGAGCCCATGCCGCGCTTGATGAACAGCACAGTCTTGGCTTTTTCCACATCCAGCACCGGCATGCCGTAGATCGGCGATTTGGGGTCGGTCTTGGCCGACGGGTTGGTGACGTCATTGGCGCCGATCACATAGGCAACGTCGGCCTGGGCGAACTGGGAGTTAATGTCTTCCAACTCGAACACTTCGTCATAAGGCACATTGGCTTCCGCCAGGAGCACATTCATGTGTCCGGGCATGCGGCCCGCCACCGGGTGGATGGCGTAGGAAACTTTCACGCCTTCGGATTTGAGCTTGTCGGCCATCTCGCGCACCGCGTGCTGGGCCTGCGCCACCGCCATGCCATAGCCCGGCACGATGATCACGCTGGCGGCATTCTTCATGATGAAGGCAGCGTCGTCGGCCGAGCCTTGCTTGACGGGGCGGGTTTCCGCCGGGCCTTTGGGACCAGCCGTCTCGCCGCCGAAACCGCCCGCGATCACCGAGATGAAGCTGCGGTTCATGGCCTTGCACATGATGTAGGAGAGAATGGCGCCGGATGAGCCCACCAGCGCGCCGGTGATGATCAGCGCGGTATTCTCCAAGGTAAAGCCGATGCCGGCCGCCGCCCAGCCCGAATAGGAGTTGAGCATCGAGACCACCACCGGCATGTCGGCGCCGCCGATGGGAATGATGAGCGTGATGCCGAACAGGAAGGAGAGACCGGTGATGGCCCAAAATGCCCAATGCGGCTGGCTCATGGCGAAATAAACGATCAGGCCGACGATCACGGCGAAGATCAGCAAATTCAGCAGATGGCGGGCGGGCAGGATGATCGGCGCGCCGCTCATGTTGCCGTTGAGCTTGGCGAAAGCGATGATCGAGCCGGCGAAGGTGATGGCGCCGATCGCTACCCCCAGGCTCATCTCGATCAGGCTCTGGGTGCGGATGGCGTTTTCCGCGCCGATGCCGAAGGCCTCCGGCGAATAAAGCGCCGCGGCCGCGGTCAGGACCGCCGCCAGGCCCACCAGCGAATGGAACGCCGCCACCAATTGCGGCATTTGGGTCATGGCGATGCGTTTGGCGGTGACGGCGCCAATCAAGCCGCCGATGGCGATGCCCACCACGATCAGGCCCCAGGTGAGCGGATCGGAGACGCCCGCCACCCAGAGCGTGGTGAGGATGGCGATCAACATGCCGATCATGCCGTTGCGGTTGCCCGCGCGCGAGGAGGCGGGCGACGACAAGCCCTTGAGCGCCAGAATGAACAGAGCGCCGGCGACGAGATAGAGAAGAGCCGCGATGTCGGCTTGCCCGCTCATTTCGCGCCTTTCTTTTTATACATTGCGAGCATGCGCGCGGTGACCAGGAAGCCGCCGAAGATGTTCACGCTGGCCAGGATCAAGGCGACAAAGCCCAGGATCTTGGAGTCCCAGGAGGCGCTGTTGAGCGCGGGCAGAGCCACCGCGATCAAGGCGCCCACGATGATAACGGAAGAGATTGCGTTGGTGACGCTCATCAAGGGCGTGTGCAGCGCCGGCGTCACACCCCAGACCACGAAATAGCCCACAAAGATCGCCAGCACGAAAATCGAAAGCCGGAAAACAAAAGGATCAATCGCTTCCATA
Source organism: uncultured Alphaproteobacteria bacterium (assembly GCA_963766265.1). Classification (GTDB taxonomy): domain Bacteria; phylum Pseudomonadota; class Alphaproteobacteria; order Micropepsales; family Micropepsaceae; genus Rhizomicrobium. The sequence goes on along the minus strand of CAVXYX010000001.1, from coordinate 853,195 downwards.
TATCTAAACCTTTCCCTGGCCCGCCTCCCCCGCGCATGCGAAGCATGCTGGTGGGGGAGGTGCCCGTAGCCGGCTCTCGAGCCAGCGAAGGGCGGAGGGGGTCATGATAATTTCACTGCCGGATGCACCGCTTGGCCGTCTTTCGCCACCAATGCGCTTTTGACGATCTCATCATTCCAGTCGATGGCGAGCTGGCCGGTCTTCTTGTCCACCAGGAGCGAGACGAAATTGAAAAGATTGCGGGAATAAAGCGACGACGCATCCGCCGCCAACCGGCCCGGCAGGTTGGTGTAGCCCATGATGGTGACACCATGGACTGTCGTCACTTCTCCCGCCTTGGTGAGGGGGGTGTTGCCGCCTTGCTCGCCCGCCAGATCCACGATCACCGAACCCGGCTTCATCGACTTGATCATCTCTTCATTCACCAGGATGGGCGCCTTTCGGCCCGGGATCAGCGCCGTGGTGATCACGATGTCCTGCTTCTTGATCGTGTCGGCGATCAGGGCCGCCTGCTTGGCCTGGTATTCCGGCGACATTTCCTTGGCGTAGCCGCCCGCGGTCTGGGCGTTCTTGAATTCCTCGTCCATCACGGCGACGAAGGTACCGCCCAGCGACTCCACCTGTTCCTTGGTGGCGGGGCGCACATCGGTTGCACTGACGATCGCGCCCAATCTTTTCGCGGTGGCGATGGCTTGCAGCCCCGCGACGCCCACGCCCATCACCAGCACGCGTGCCGGCGCGATGGTGCCAGCCGCCGTCATCATCATCGGCATGGCGCGGCCGTACTGGGCGGCGGCGTCGATCACCGCCTTGTAGCCGGCGAGGTTGGCTTGCGAGGACAGCACGTCCATCGCCTGGGCACGGGAGATGCGGGGTAAAAGTTCCATCGCGAAGGCGACCGCGCCTTGGGCCGCCAAGGCCGCGATCGCGGCCTTTTCGTTGTGGGGCGCAAGCAAAGCGGCCACCACCGCGCCTTGCCTGATCAAGCCGCTTTCGGCGGCGCTGGGACCACGCACCTTGAGCACGATATCGGCGTCGGCGAGCAGGGTCCTGGCATCGGGCGCGATGCTGGCGCCGGCCGCGGCATAATCGGCGTCGGCGATGTGAGCTGCGGCACCCGCGCCGGTCTCCACCGCCACGTCCAAGCCCAGGGCTTTGAGTTTTTTGACGGATTCGGGAGTCGCGGCGACCCGCGTCTCACCGGAGGCTGTTTCCTTGGGGACCGCGAGTTTCATAGCCCCCGACCCCCCGACCCCTTACCCGTGGGTCCGGAAAATGGCCAGGAAGACCATCACCAGGAGGATGAACCCCAGGGAATATTTGACGAATGTTAAGAAGCCTGAATAGGCGCGCTGATGCTGGCTGATATCCATCGAGCCCGGTGTGTAGTGATCGTCTTTGGTGGCCATGAGGATGGAATCGCCTGAAATGAAGCGGGGGCAATATAGCAAAGACCGCTTTGGCGGCAATCGCTTATGCCCCCCCGGAAAGGTGCGACAGAATGTTCTTCCGAGCCCCCCGGAAGGGTTCGCCGGGCTGGAAAACGCACTTTTCCTTACCCGTGCAGACTGTGCCGCAAAAGGACAGGCTTAAACCCCCCGTTTACCTCTGTGGCAGCACAATGAGCCTCCATTTCAGGAAATTGGCCATGGCGCAGACGATTCTTGTGGTGGATGACGATCCGGTCCAACGCCGTTTGCTGGAGACCGTGATCACCCGCAGCGGCATGGCCGTGATCACCGCGCCGGGCGGCCAGCCCGCGCTCGATCTCGTCCGTGGCCCCCGCGGCGAAGAGATTTCCCTGATCCTGCTCGACCTGGTGATGCCCGACATGGACGGGCTGGAAGTGCTGGCCAAACTCAGGCCCACCCATCCCGACCTGCCCGTGATCGTGCTGACCGCCCGGGGCGGCATCGAGGCCGCGGTCCAGGCCATGCGCGCCGGCGCCAATGACTTCCTGGTCAAGCCCGCCAGCCCCGAACGCCTGAATGTCTCGATCCGCAACCAGCTCAAGATCGGCACGCTGTCGGGCGAAGTGAAGCAGCTCAAGAAGAAGGCCGACAACCGCCTCACCTTCGACGATTTGATCGCCGCCTCGCCGGAAATGAAACAGGTGCTGAAACTGGGCGCGCGCGCGGCGCAGTCCGACATTCCCATCCTGATCGAGGGTGAATCCGGCTCGGGCAAGGAGCTGATCGCGCGCGCCATCCAGGGCACCTCGGCACGGGCCGGCAAGCCTTTCGTCACCGTCAATTGCGGCGCGATCCCGGAGAACCTCATCGAATCGCTGCTGTTCGGCCATGAGAAGGGCTCCTTCACAGGCGCGTCCGACAAGCATCTGGGCAAATTCCAGGAGGCCGATGGCGGCACCCTGTTCCTGGACGAAATCGGCGAACTGCGCCTGGATATGCAGGTGAAGCTGCTCCGCGCGCTTCAGGAAGGCGAAGTGGATCCGGTCGGGTCCAAGCGCCCCGTCAAGGTGGACGTGCGCATCATCTCGGCCACCAATCGCGATCTCGGCGAGATGGCGCTCGAAGGCAGTTTCCGCAAGGATCTCTATTACCGCCTCAATGTTTTTCCCATCCTGGTGCCGTCGCTGCGCGGGCGTCCTGCCGACATCGCGCCCCTGGCGCGTCATTTCATCGCCCGCTTCGCCGCCGAAGAGCATAAATCCGTGACCGGCCTGACCCCGGAAGCGGCGGAGCTGATCGAGCATTTCGCCTGGCCGGGCAATGTGCGCCAGCTGGAGAACACCATCTTCCGCGCCGTGGTCCTGTGCGACGGGCCGGTGCTGGACCTTTGCGATTTTCCCCAGATCGCCGCCGCCATGGGAATGGACACCGGCGCACCAGCGACGGCGAACGTGGCGGCAACCCGCCCGATCAGTGGAAACGCTTCGGAAGCGGCGCCTTATGTGTTGCCGCTCACCGACGCGGCCGGCCAGTTCCGCCGCTTTGAAGCAATCGAATCCGACATCATCCGCATGGCGATCGGCCGCTATGAAGGCCATATGTCGGAAGTGGCGCGCAGGCTGGGCATCGGCCGTTCCACGCTTTACCGCAAACTCAAGGAATTCGGCCTGGAGGAAGGCGGGGCGCTGGAGGACGCGATCCGCCGGGCCGGCTAGCGCATTCCCAGCGCGTTCAAATAGAGATCCAGGATCGCTTCCTGTTCCTGGAAGTCGGCCTTGTCCAATTTCCGCATCCGGACAACTTGGCGCATGATCTTGGTGTCGAAGCCGGTTCCCTTGGCCTCGGAATAGACTTCGCGGATGTCGGCGGTGAGCGCGCTGCGCTCCTCCTCCAGCCTTTCGATGCGGTCCACGAAAGACTTCAAATGTTCTTTGGCGAAGCCGGATTTTGCCATTGGGATCGAGAACCTTCGGATTTTCGGAAAAGGCGCGGACCCTAGCCTCGGGGCCTGCGCGGCGCAATGCGCGGTTTTAGCGCTGGCTGTGGGTTTTCTGCGATTGCTCGAAGGCAGCGATTTGTTCCGGCGTCGCCTCCTTCTGATGGCGCTTCTTCCATTCCGCCGGCGGCATGCCATAGACCAGGCCGCGCGCCTCGTCCTTCTCCAGCGCGATGCCTTTTTCCGCCGCCGCTTCGCGGTACCAGTCGCCCAGGCAGTTGCGGCAAAAACCGCTCACGATCATCAGGTCGATATTCTGGACATCGGTGCGGGCGCGCAGATGCTCCACCAGGCGGCGATAGACCGACGCCTCCAGTTCGGTGCGGGTTTTATCGTCCACGCAATGCTCCCTCCCCGCCAGATTCCATATCCGCCAGGCTGGCATCAAGCACCGGCTTGAGGCGTGGCGCGAAAGCCCTCGCCATGTCCGCGTCCGCAAGGAAGTCCTGGCGGATCTCGATCAGCACATTGGCATGGCCGGTCCTGGTGCCGTGGGTGTCGAGCGTATCGCCTTCCAGCGCCCCGGTGTAAGGCTCATTGTCGCCCACCGTGAAGCCCGCCGCCGCCAGATGTTTCATCAGCGGCACGGCCAGCCTTTGATCGCGGCCATAAAGCACGCCCACTTCCCAAGGCCGCGCCACGGTCTTCCAGGATGGCGTGAAGCTGTGAATCGAGATCAGGATCGCCGCCTCGCCGATGCGCGCGATTTCTTCGCGGATCGCGGCGTGATAGGGCGCATGAAATTGCTTCAGCCGTTTCGCCACTTCCTCTCCGTCCGCGCCGCGATTGCCCGGAATGATGCTTCCGTCGGAGAGCCTCATCACCAGGGTGGGATCGCCCGGTCCGCGATTGAGATCGATCAGAAGGCGCGACACGCCGCCCAAGAGGGCAGCTGCACCGTAGGTCTTCGCCAAGGCGGCGGCGACTTCGGCCGCGCCGATATCGTAGGCGATGTGCGTCTCGAACAAGGCTTTGGGCAGCCCCAGGTCGCCATAGGCCAGAGGCACCTTGTTGGAAGCATGATCGCACAGGAAAAGAAGCGGGCCTCGCCTTTCCGGCATGGAAGGAATCAGCGTGAAGGGCGCATCCATCGTGCCGGGCTTGTAAAATGCGCTTCGGTTCCGGGCAAGCAGCCCCTTGACGGACGTCCCGCGACCCCAAATGCTCCCAGCCATGCGTCGCGCGGTGCCTGCCATCCTGTTTCTCGCGTTTGCAACGGTCCTGGCCGCGCCGCCGGCCGAAGCCGCCCTTAATGTCTGCAACAAAGGCGATACCAGCACACGGGTGGCGCTGGGGCATTTCGACGGCACGCACTGGTCCAGCCAGGGCTGGTGGATGGTGACGCCCAAGACCTGCGCCCGGCTGGTCAGCGGCCCGCTGCAGGCCCGCTATTACTATCTTTATGCCGCCGACAGCGCGGCCGGCACTTGGGAAGGCAAGACCCATTTCTGCATCGCGCCGGGCGAGAAATTCCTTATTCCGGGGCGGGAGGATTGCACCAAGCGCGGGTTCGACCGGCGCGGCTTCTTCGAAGTCGATACCGGCAACGCGCCGGACTGGACGCAAACCCTTTCCAACTAGGCTCAGGCCCCGCATGAGACGCCAGCGCAAGACCAAGATCGTCGCCACCCTCGGTCCTGCTTCCAACACGCCCGAGATGATGGACGCCCTGTTCGAGGCCGGCGCCGACGTGTTCCGCATCAACATGAGTCACACGCCGCATGATTTGTTGAAGCGCATGCATCGCGATCTGCGCGCGCTTGGCCGAAGCCAAGGGCCGGCCCATCGGCATCCTGGTCGATCTGCAAGGCCCCAAGATCCGGCTGGGCGTGCTGAAGGGCGGGCCCGCGACTCTTGAAGGAGGGCGAGAGTATCCGCCTTGTGCTGGCCCAAACCAGCGACAATCCGGACGAGGTGCCGATCCCGCATCCGGAGATCTTCCAGGCGATCAAGCAGAAGCACGCGCTCCTGATCGACGATGGCAAAGTACGCTTGCGCCTCGCCAAGCGGGCCGACACCTATGCCGACGCGGTGGTGGTGGTGGGCGGCGAGATCAAGGACCGCAAGGGCGTCAACATGCCCGATACCCTGCTTCCCGTGTCCGCGATCACGCCCAAGGACCGCGCCGATCTCGACGCGGCGATGGCGCTGGGCGTGGATTGGGTGGCGCTGTCCTTCGTGCAGCGGCCCGAGGACATCGCCGAAGTGAAAAAGATCGTGGCGGGCCGTGCCGCGGTCCTGGCCAAGATCGAAAAGCCCAAGGCGCTGGCCTGTCTGGATCACATCTTGGAATTGTGCGACGCGCTGATGGTCGCGCGCGGCGATCTGGGCGTGGAATTGCCGCTGGAAGCGGTGCCGGGCTTGCAGAAACAGATCACCCGCGCCGCGCGCAAGGCGGGCAAGCCCGTGGTGGTTGCGACCCAGATGCTGGAATCCATGATCCAGTCCGCCACGCCGACCCGCGCGGAAGTGTCTGACGTGGCGACCGCGGTCTATGACGGCGCCGACGCGGTGATGCTGTCGGCGGAATCCGCCGCCGGCGCCCATCCGGTCGAGGCGGTGACGATGATGGATCACATCGCCGTCAAGGTGGAATCCGATGTGCTTTATCAAAGCCTGATCGATTCCCAGCGCAATCCGCCCGGAAGCCACCACCGCCGACGCGATCATGGCGGCGATGCATGAAGTGAGCGAGACCATCCAGGCCAGCGCCATCATCTGCTGGACCCAATCCGGCTCGACCGCGTTGCGCGCCGCGCGCGAACGTTCGCGCGCGCCCATCATCGCGCTCACGCCTTCGCTCGATACGGCGCGGCGGCTTTCGCTGGTGTGGGGCCTGCATTGCCTTACCGCGGAGGAGGTCCACAATCTGGACGAGATGGTGAACAACGCGGTGGACTTCGCGGAGCGCGAAGGCTTCGCCGCCAAAGGCGACCGGATCGTGATCACCGGCGGCGTGCCGCTGGGCGTCACCGGCACGACGAATATGCTTAGAGTTGCGATGGTAGGAACTAGATAGTTCCTACCATTGCTATCTTTTCCCCCTCTGGCCTTCGAATCGCAAGCGCTGCTACGGCCATCTTCCCCGCCAGCATGCTTCGCATGCGCGGGGGAGAAAGGTCATGGCCACGCTTCGAGAGATTTTTGAAAGTCAGATTCCTTGGCCTTCGACTTCTTTGGCCAAAGCTTTCGCGCGTTCCGTGGCGACTTTCATTTGCGGGTCCAACACCAACACGCGGCGATACAGCTTCAGCGCGCTCGGCTTGTCGCCATAATCTTCCAGCATCTCGGCCAGTTCGGTCATGGCAGCGAATTGGCGGGGATTGAGGACCACCGCGCGCTGCAACGAGATCATCGCGCCCGCTGTCGTCGCCCGCGGCCTGCTGCATATGGGCGCGCATCCGCCAGCCTTCGGCATAGTGGGGCGCCACCTGCGTCACCGCATCCACCAGGGCGCGCGCGGTATCGTTGTCGGCCTGGCTGAGCGCGGTGCCGGCGCGGGTCATCAGCAGATCGACGCTGGGGCTGCCGGAGACGCGAAACAGCTGGGTGAGTTTTTCTTCGATGGGTTTGGCGGTCTCGGCCGAGTCCGCGGCCTTGAGCTGCGCGAATAGCTTGTCTTCTTCGCTAGGCGCGGCGATCGCGCCCGGCGCCAAAAGGCAGAATATTGCGAGCAACGCGAATTTGCGCATGGGGAGATAAATCCTAATCCCCCGAGATGCGTTGCTGTCACCTTGAAGGGGCTTAGCCTTGGCGGGCCTTGAAGCGCGGGTTCTTCTTGTTGATCACATAGACCCGGCCTTTGCGACGGATTACGCGGCAGTCCTTGTCCCGCTTCTTGAGCGACCGGAGGGAATTGCGAACCTTCATGACACTGCCTTCTAAACCGTCAGGGCTTTCAGGGGCTTTTGGGGGCCCGCAAAGAGGCGCGGAAACTATTCAGGCGGCTCCCACCTGTCAACCGCGCAAAAACGCCGGATTTGTAAGGAAAAAATGGCGCAAAAGCATGGTAAAAGGGGCCATGTGCCGTTCTTTTCCCGCTTTCGCCGCCCTTTGCCTGATGGTCCTGGCCGGCTGCGTGGGAAGGCCGCCGGCCCCTTCGCCGTCCCCGGCCCCTGCCCCGCCAGCGCCCGTGGCGCAGGCCCCGGCGCTGCCGCCCCTGCCGCCGATGGGCGGGGACGAAAAGTTCCAGGCCTTTGTGCGCGGCTTCGAGCCACGGCGGTCGCCGCCGGCATCACGCCGGAAACCTACAACCGGGCGATGGCGGGGATCGCCCCAGTCCCCAGCATCAAGGCTATCATCGCCGAGCAGCCGGAATTCGTGCGCCCGGTCTGGGCCTATCTGGACGGTGCGGTTTCGGCCCGTCGGATGACCCAGGCCAAAGCGCTTCTGGAGCAGAACGCCGCCATGCTGGCCGGCATCGAAGCCAAGACCGGCGTGCCCCGCGAGATCCTGGTGGCGATCTGGGGCATGGAAACCGACTATGGCCGCGATGTTGGCAGCTACAATGTCTTCGCGACCCTCGTCACCCAGGCCTATGACGGTCCCCGCCAAATCTACGCCCAGCATGAATTGATCGCGGCGTTGAGACTGCTGCAGCAGAACGATTACACCCCGTCCGAGATGGTGTCGTCCTGGGCGGGCGCCATCGGCCAGACCCAGTTCATGCCGTCCACCTTCTTCAAATATGCCACCGATGGCGACGGCGACGGCAAGATCGATCTTTGGCATTCCCCGCCGACGCGCTGGCCTCGACCGCGGTTCTGTTCCAGCGCGAAGGTTGGGAGGCGGGAAAGCCTTGGGGCTTTGAAGTGCGCCTGCCCGCAAGGTTCGCCTATCAGGACGCCGATCTGGGCACTCTCAAACCCGTGTCAGAATGGGCCTCGCGGGGGTTGAAGCTTGTCTCGGGCGCCGCCCTGCCCCAGGGCGACGACCTGGCGGCCCTGTATCTGCCGGCGGGCGCGCATGGACCTGCGCTTCTTCTGCTGAACAATTTCCGCCAGATCATGAAATACAACAACGCCGCCAGTTATGCGCTGGCGGTGAGCCTGCTGGCCGACCGCATGATGGACCGCCCGGGCATCCAGGCGCCCTGGCCGCGGGGCGAAAAGTCCTTGTCGCGCGACGACCGCATGCGCTTCCAGACCGATCTGGTGGCGCTGGGCTATGATGCCGGTCAGCTGGATGGGCTTCTCGGCCGCAAGACCCGCACCGCGCTTCGCCAATATCAATTGGCCCATGACCTGCCGGCGGACGCTTACCCCACCGCGGAAATGCTGGTGCGTTTAGATAGCGATGCTGCCAAGGCGGCGCCCGTTCCCGCCACCCAATAGGCGACATTCCGTTTCGGCCGCGGTAACCGGGAACAAATTCCCCCGAATGACTCCAATGGAGCATGGCAGGCCGGCTTGCGTTTGGCTGCGTTGATGTACGGCGTAAAAAGTAACGTTGCGCAATCATATCAGAGGATTGGCTCGTGCCCCGCGTTCTGACCGAGACCGACATCACCGGCTTCCGCGAAAGGCTTTGCGAATTGGCGACCCGGCTGTTCGTCGAGCGGGGGCCGGAGAATTTCAACATGCGCTTGCTTGGCGTCCGAAATGGGCGTGAGCGCCATGACGCCTTATCGCTATTTCCGCGACAAGGACGAGATTCTCTCTGCCATCCGGGCGCGCGCCTTCAGCCGGCTGGCCGATCAGCTGGAGCGGGCGCTGGCGACGCCCGGCACGCCGCCGGAAAGAAGCGCCGCGGTGGGCCGCGCCTATATCCGCTTCGCGCTGGAAGAGCAGACCTGCTACCGGCTGATCTTCGACTTCGCCGAGCCCAAGGGCGTCGAGCGCGCCGGAACTGGCGCACGCGGAAGCCCGCGCCCGCGCCGCCATGACCGATCATGTCCGCATGATGGTGGAGCAGGGCTATTACGAAGGCGATCCCGAGCTGATCGGCCATGTCTTCTGGGCCAGCCTGCATGGCCTGGTGGTGCTGCATCTGGCGGACAAGCTGGACGGCGATTTCGATCAGCGCGCTGCGGCGAGATGTGCCGCGTCCTCGCGACGCCTATCGGGTCAAAAATCCCGTTTGATGGTGATGCGCCAGGTGCGGCCGATGCCGGGCAGCGCCGCCAGATTGGCATAGGTGTCGGCGTCGGGCGTGAAATAGCGCGCATCGGCGAGATTGTTGACATTCACGTCGGCCTCCCACGGCCCCATCCGCAAGAAGCTCGACGCATTCATCGCGACATAGGCGGGAAAGAGGATCGGATCGCGGCACGGTCTGCGCGGTGTGCGAAACATAGGTGCCGCCGAAGGTCGCGCCCCAATTCTGGTCGTCGCTGGTGTAGGTGAGATAGGGGCTGACCACCGCATGCGGGATCAGCGTGTCTTCGTAATTGCCCGCCTTGCCCGGCAGGCTGGAGAAATCGAACACCACATAGGCGCCGCCAAAGCCGTTGGCCGGGCGACACGCCGGCATCGCGCGCCGGAATATAGGCGAAGCTGTGATCCGGGCCCTTGACGATGGTGTGCTGCAGGCTTCCCGCCAGGGTGAAGCTGATATTCGGGTTCATCACATAGCGGATCTCGGCCTCCGCGCCTTTGGAACGCGTGCCCATCACGGTGATGACGCCGCCGCCTTGCTGCAGCTGGGTGCGTTCCTGGCGGTACCAGGCCAGCGATCCCACCAGATGCTGGTCGAGAAAAGCGAATTTCACGCCCGCTTCGTTGAGGAAGGACGCGGACAGCCAATCGTCATTGGCCAGCAGCGAGGTCGAGCACCTGGCTCGCCTGGCCGATCTCGATGGCGGAGGACTTGGCATTGGTGAGATAGGGCACCAGCCCGAAATCGGTCTTGTAGTTCAGGCTGGCGGAGTAGGTGAACGAGCCCTTGCCGCCTTGCGCCGCTTGCCGGCTCGAACGGCAGCACGCCCAGATCGACCGAGCGGACATTGTAGGCGTCATAGCGCCCACCCAGGATCAGATCGAGTTTCTTGTCCCAGGCGATGTCGGAGGTCGCGAACAGCGCCAGCATCCGCCGTGGTGCTGTGGACATCATTCTCCCAGCCCAGTCCTACCTGCGCCGGGCGGGATCGTGTTGAACGGCGAAGCGAAAATGTCGTTGGGCATCGCCGGCGACGCTGATGTCGCGCCGGTCCAGCGCGATCACGCCGCTGTTGAAACTCTCCTTGCCGACGCGCCTGCACATAGCGATAGGACGCGCCCACCATATTCATCATGGTGAGATGGCCGAAATCCTCGGCGAAATCGTAGCGCGCCCGCGTCTCGCCGATCAGGGTGCGATAGGAGGCGGGAAAGCCGTAAGAGACAAAACGGTCATTCGACAGCGTATCGACAAAGCCCTGCAGACGGACGCGTGTCGCCATCGTCCAGGCCGCGGCGCCAGTTCGACAAAGCCGGTATGGGTGATGGTGTTGGAGAAATCCACGCCGGGCGCGATATAGACCGTGCGCCAGTCGAGATGCGTGGTGCCCAAGCCGCTATCCAGCGTATGGGTCGCGTCGGTGCAGGCGCCGCAGCCGGGCATGGCGATATAGAGCGGCGTGTAGGTTGGGACTGAAGATATAGGGATTGCCGCCCAGATCGTTGAAAGTGAGCTGGGCTTTCCGTGGGTCGATAGCGATGTGTCGCTGCCGGTGATGTAGGTGCCGTTGTCGATCAGGTCCTGGGTCAGACGGTTCCAGCCCGGCGTCTGCACATCGCCATTGGAATGGTAATACATGTAATCCGACGACAGCGACCCAGGGACCGCTGGCGAAATCGCCGCTCAATTCCAGCAACTGATGGCTGGGATGGATGCCGCGATAGTAGCTGAAGGAATCGTCGATCTCGCCATAGGCATGTACGCCGCCTTTGAGCGCGCCGAACGATCAGCGGCATGCCGACCTGCCCGGTGAGATTGCGCTCCGAATAGCTGCCATAGGTGGCGGTGATTTCAGCCGAGACATCGGCGTCATTCGCGCTTTCGCTTTTGGGCACGAAATTGACCAGGCCGCCCACCTTGCCAGGCGCCGAAGATCGCCGAGGGCGGGCCGCGCACCAATTCGATCTCGGCGGCGTCGCCCAGGGGCGTGGTATAGGTGCCGCGATTTTCCGCCCGCTTGAAACCTTTGAAATAGGATTCGGCCAGGGTGCCGCGCAAATTGACCGCGCCTTCCACGCCGTAATAGCTGGCGGTATAGGCCGAGGGCGTGATCGCGGTCAGCGTATCCACGCCGGTGATGCCATAGCGGTCGAGGGTGGTGTCGCTCACTGCCGTCACCGCGCGCGGGGTTTCCAGCAAAGGCAATTCCAGGCCCAGCGCCGTGTCGTCCGGCCGGGTTTCGATCAGATGGGCGCGGTCGCCGGTGACGATGACGGTCTCGACCACCTCTTGGGCGAAAGCCGGTAGGCTGAAGCCTAGGAGAGCAAAGGCGACGGGCACATAGCGAAATAGGAAATGCATGAGGAAGAGATGAGAAGGGACGTCACATTTCTTCTAACATTTCACAGAAAATTGCCAAGCGCGGCCACCAGCCGCAGCCTAACTGATTGGGAATACATCACTATTTCCAAGAGGCGGCGATGTCCGCAGCTGGTGGCGAGCATGGCGCAATTCAGCTCCAACGCCTTAAGCGCCCCATCGTGCAGGTCTGCCTCATAGGCCGCCACCGCGTCTGAGGCGATGAAGACGTGATAGTCGCGCTCGAAAGCGTCACGGGCGGTGGAATCGACGCAGCATTCGGTGGTGAGGCCCGCGATCACCAGCGTGTCGCGCCCCTGCGCCTTCAAATGCCCATCCAGCGCCGTGCCGGCGAAGGCGTTGTAGCGATCCTTTGAAAACACCGCCTCGCCATCGCGCGGCATGACGCCCGTAAACGCCGCTCCCTTGCTGCCTTCGCGGCATGGCGTGGGATCGTCTTCATGGCCGCGCCGCGTCCTCCATTCCCGCATCGCCGGGATTTCTTCTCCCGGCCGGGTGATCAGGCGCGCGAACAGGCACGGCACGCGCGCTTTGCGCGCGGCATCGGCCAAGAGCGCGGCATTGCGGATCGCGGCCATGTGCAGCCGTCACGTCATAACCTTGCCGCGCCATCACTCCCTCGGGCGACGCGAAATCCACCTGGCAGTCCACCAGCAAAAGCGCGGTGCGCGAGGGCGCAATCCAATCCCCGAGCGCGCTCATGATCCGAGGCCCGGCAAGATCTCGCGTCCTGCTACGCGCAAGCCCTCTTCATAATCGGCGAAGATCAGCATCAGGCCATCCAGCGCGCATTCCTTGAGAAAGGCTGAGATTTTCTGGGCGCAGGTCTTGGGCGCGCCGATCACGGTATGGGTCATGAAGGCGCCTTTGGCGCGCGCCACCATGGCGTTGTCCTTTCCCGCCAGGTTTGCGCCATAACTTTCCAGCATCCCCAGCACCGCGCCCTCGTCCAGGCCGTCGCGGTATTTCTGCGCCGTCGCTTCGGCCGCGGCGTCGCTTCCTCCATAAATGACGGTGCACATCGCGTACGTCTTGATGTCTTTGCCCAACTTCGCCGCCAATTCCTTGGCGCGCAGCGATGCCGCACGCGTCTCGGCTTCGTCGCGGCCCCCGATGAAACAGATATCGGCTTCGCGTACCGAGAAGTCAAAGCCCCGCCCGGACATGCCGGCGCAAATCAGATCAGGACGGCGGAGCGGCTTGGGCTCGGACACGCAGTCCTTGATGGAGAAATATTTGCCGGCGAAATCCACCCGCGGCTCCGCCCAAAGACGTTTGACGATCTGGGTCCATTCCTCGGTCAGATCATAGCGCGGTCATGATCGAGACTTTCGTCCCAGGCATCCATCTGCTCGAATTCGCCGCGATAGGCGCCCGCCACGATGTTGAGTCCGGCGCGGCCGCCGGAAATATGGTCAAGCGTGGCGATCGTCTTCGCCACCACCACCGGATTGTGCAGGATGGCGTGGAGCGTGGCCCACACTTTGACTCGCTTGGTGAGCGCGGCAATGCCGGCCATCATGGTCACCGATTCCAGCGAGGTGCCCCAATGGTCGGTCGAAGCCGCCAAAGCCCCGCCATTTTCCCATCGACATCACGAAATCCAGGCCTTCTTCTTCCGCGATCAAGGCGGCGTTCCGGTTCTGCGCCCAGCCGCCATCGAGCAGAGGCGTGGTGCGCGAGACGATCCAGCCGCCGTTCGCCACGGGAAGAAAGACTCCAAATTTTGCCATCATGCCCTCCGCTTGGGCGGGTGCATGGGGGCTACGCCGATCAGCACGACCAGGACCAAAGCCTCCAGGATGACGAACGCGGGGACGAAGCTCCCCGCATGGTCGGAAACAAAGCCGGCGAAGGCCGGACCGGCCGCGCCGATGGTGGAAATCAGATTGACCGCAGCGAACAATTCCAGATTGGGGCTACGGCCGAAATAATCCAGGAGCATGATGGTCGAGGCGAAGAAGGTGAGGCCATAGCCCGCGCCCACGCCCACGGCATAGACGATCATCAACGGCGTGCCGTGGGCCAGACTCAACGCCATCAGGCCCGCGAGCATCAGCACCAGCGCCAGCAAGAGCAACATCTTGGCGCTGATCCAGCGCACCAGCACGCCGCCCAGGAAGCGGGCGCCGGCGTTGAACAACGCCTCCAGGCTCATCGCGCCGCCGGCCATGGCCACGCTCACGCCATGGCGCATCAGATGACCCACCGCCACGGCATTCACGGTGATGCCGACAAAGGGAAAGATGCTGTAGGCGGCGGCCAGCACGGCAAATTGCGGCGTCTTCAGCGCCGCCTTGGCCGTCCATTCATCTGCGGCGGTATGAGGATCCTTTTCATTTCCCGCGCGCACGTCGGTCTTCGCATCCACCAGCATCGCGGCGAGAAGCCCCGCCAAGGTCACGATCACCAGCGATACCAGCCAATAGGCGCGCCAACTTTCCGTGATGGCCTGCACCCAGAGAAAAAGAACCGGGCCGGCCACGCCGCCCAGTCCGCCGACGGTGAAATAGAGCCCGAAGGGAAAGGATGGTTGGGCGAACAACCGCGCCAGAAGATAAGTGCCGGGCACGGTGGCCAAGAGCGTGAATCCAAGCCCCGCAAGCAGGCAGCCCAGGAAATAAAGCACCAGACCATGCGTCGCCATCAGGCAGAGAAACGCTCCCGCCATCACCAGGCTTCCCGTCACCAGGGTCGCGCGTACCCCCAGCCGCCGGATCATGCTGGCTGGAATGGTGGCGGTGATGCCCGCGGCCACGCCCAAAAGCGAGAAGCCGGTCCCGGCGGCGCCCCAGCTCCAATGCAATTCGCTGATCATGGCCGGCAGGACCACGCCAAGCGAACTGAAGGTGGTGGCGGTGATGAGAAAGAAAACCATGCTCATCGCCGCGAGCGAAATCGAAGGACGCAAGCTCACGGCTTTTCCCACGCCCGTTTGAGGTCGGAGGGAAAATCGCCCAGCGCCTCGCGCATCGCCGCGCGCGCGCGCGCCGCGTCGTGATCGGCGACAGCATCAACCAAAGCGCGATGCTGGGCCAGGGCGCGGCGATTCTCGTCTGGGGAAGGTTCATGCATGGTGTTGAGCCAGAAGCGCGCGGTCTGGTGATGCAGGGTCATCACCATCCTGGCCAGGGTGCGATTGTGACTGGCCTGAGCGATCGCGACATGGAACGCCTCGTCCATCGCCGCCAGCGCACGCACGTCATTTTTGGCGATGGCGTTCTCGCCGCCTTCGAGGGTGGCGCGAATGCCGGCGGTGTCGGCCTCGGTGGCAAGGCGGGCGGCGAGCCCCGCGCATTCGATCTCGACCAAGGCGCGGGCGGCAAAGGCTTCGCGCGCTTCCACCAGATCCAGCGGCGCCACCATCGTGCCGACGCGGGCGCGCCGGAGCACCAGCCCCTCCAGCGCCAGCCGCGCCAACGCCTCGCGTATGCCGGCAAGCCCGCCGCCATAGCGCTTGGCCAGGCCTTGCTCATCCAGCCTTTCGCCCGGCGCGAGCCGGCCGACGATGATGTCCACCAGCAATTGGCCGTAAAGCCGCGATTTCAGAAGCTGCGGCGACCAATCGTCCAGCCTTGAATCATTCGTGCGGGGAAGGACCGTCCGGGCAGCCATGAGGGCTGGCACAATGGTAAGATGCGCGGGCCCTTGCAAGTCATGGCTGGCGGGCGCTGTTCTCATGCTCGGGAGATCGATGCTCGGAAGCCTGGGCGTCCGGCGCGGGCGGCAACTCGGCCAGGAAGTTTCGCGCCAGGGCGTGATAGACCGACTCGCGCTGGAAGATGCGGCTGACGCCGTAGCCGATAAAAGCCGCCGCCATCAGGGGAATCACCATGGCGCTGGCATCCGACATTTCCTCGATGATCACAAAGGCGGTGATGGGCGCCTGCACCACGCCCGCAAAATAGGCCGTCATGCCCAGAAGCGCGATCGCACCGACCGCATGCGCGTGCAGCAGTTTGGCGGCCAGGCTGCCCAGACCCGCGCCCACCGACAGGGAGGGCGAGAACAGGCCGCCGGGAATTCCCGACAGCGTGGACGCGGTATTGGCGATGAATTTGAGCGGCGCGAAGCTCGCCGCCAGATCATGTCCTTCGACGGCGTTGCGAGCCGCTTGGTAGCCGGTGCCATAGGTTGCGCCATGGCTGAGCAAACCGCACAGCGCCACCAGCAGGCCGCACGCAAACGCCCATAATAACGACCGGACCATGGGCTGCGGTTGGATCCAATGTTTCAACCGGACGGACCCTTTGACCACCAGCGCGGAGAATGCCGCGCCCAGCAGGCCACCCAACACGCCGCAAAGGGGCACGGCAATCCAATCGGCCATCCCCGCCAAGGTCGATGTCGAGTGACCGAAATAGCTGTAATTGCCCACCATCCCCAGCGACGCGAGGCCGGCCAGGATCACTGCCATCAGCACCAACCCGCTGGTGCGGTTTTCGAAGGCGCGGCTCATCTCTTCGATGGCGAAAACGATTCCCGCCAAAGGCGTGTTGAACGCCGCCGCCACGCCGGCCGCCGAGCCGGCCAGGATCAGTCCTTTTTCGCGTCCCATGCCGCCCAACTTCGCCGCAGACAGCATGATCGAGGCGCCCACCTGCACGGTGGGACCTTCGCGGCCGATGGAGGCACCCGTCAAAAGTCCGATCAAGGTGAGCAGAATTTTTCCCACGGTCAGCTTGAGGGACAAAAGGCGTGTCCGTGCGGCATCGTCCTTGAGACGCCGCGCGGCGATCGCCTGGGGGATGCCGCTGCCCTGCGCTCCGGAGAACGCTACGCGGGTGAGCCAGGCGCAGAGAACAAAGCCCGCAGGGGTCAGCGCCAGCGCCAGCCAAGGCGAGACGAGCATGGATTGGAACAGGTCTTGCGCGCGGTTGGCGGCCCAGGCGAAAGCCACACCCACCACGCCCACCGCGATCGCGCCGCCCCAAAGCACCAGGCGCATCCGCCAGCGGCGGCCCGAGAACCAGAGCATGCGGTGATGCCGCAACCGGGTAAAGCGCCCAAGCATCCGCTCCTTTAAGCCCCGGAGGCGGCAAACCCAAGAAATTAATGAGCAGAAAAGAGGTTTTCTCGGCCCCGCCACATGCTTAAGCTGGCGATGGGGATTTCGATTTGGGGACTGTCATGATGCCGCTCGATACTTCCACCATCATCACGCTGATGCTGGGCCTGGCCCTGTTCGCCATACCCGCGGGCCTGGTTCTCAAGCGCATGGGCATTTCTCCTTGGTGGGCGTTGCTGTGTTTCATTCCCGTGGCGGCCCTGGTGGGACTATGGGCTCTGGCCTTCACGTCTTGGACACCGCGCGCCGTCAAGGAATGACGTGCGCGCCGGACAGGAGGTTGCGGGTCGCAGCCATTCCCTCCGGCGTGATTTCGGGTCCGAGGCGCGCTTTTCTCACATCGCCGGGCGTGAATGCCGGGCCCTTCCGGCCGCCAAGCCCCACGACATAATTCAGCACCGCCGCCAACTCGTCATCCTTCAGCTCTCCGAAGCCCGGCATGATGCCCAGAATCCTGCGGCCATCCACGCTGATCGTCCCGCTCATGCCCGTCACCATCAGCTGCGCCAGAAAGGCGCGGCCTTTGGCGTCGGATGCAATCGCATGGACGCGCCCGGCAAGCCTGGGATATTCGCCCGGCACGCCCGTCCCGCCCACCTGATGGCAGCCCACGCAATTGTCGTTGAACAGCATCTCGCCGCTTTCGGCCCAAGCGGGTGGCGTCCAAAACAAGGCGGACACAGCCAGGAGCAATCCCACGACCAGGCAGGAGATCGTCAAGCGCATGCGCTCACGCGCGGAAGCGGGAATAGAGTTCGGCGATCACGCCCACCGCGTTATCGGCCTCGGCCCGGTCCGCCAATTCGCGGCTGTTGTTGTAGCCGCGCATGTCACCGCCATTCAGGTCTTGCACGACGATGCCATCGCGCCGCGACAGGATGGAAATGTTTTTGTAGTTGAAACCGTAATTGACCTCGGGCTGCGGGATCAGCCACGCGATCTGGCCGCGCACCGGCACGATGGAATTGTCGTTCCACCATTCCCGCGCCGCATAGCCGGGGCAGTTGATCACCACCTTCTCTTTCAGCTGTGTCAGATCATTGGGCGCATGGAATTCCTTGCGCACGAATTTGCCGCCCGCGGTGAAGAAATCGGTCATCAGGGTATGGCCGTAATCGGCGATGTTGAACTGCATCGATTCCGAGCGGCGTACATATTTGACCGGGAAAGGCGTGGCGCCTTCGGGCAATTCCTGGGCGCGCGGCGTAAGATCGCGGATGCGGTCGTTATATTGGCCGAAAATCAGATCGCCCGGTTTCTGCTCTTCTGCTTCGGCGCGCGCTTGCTCTAGTGGAATGTCGGAGAGCGTATAGCGATCGGTCCATTCCACCGGCGTGCCCGGCAAGCCCAGATATTGGCGATAGGTCTTGAAGGAGAAGCGCGCCATCTGCTCCCAGAGTTCGCCGAATTGCGGGCCGGCCTCGTCGCGCAGCGAAATGCGCGAATCCGGTGTCCAGCTGCCGGTGGCGCGGCTGGAGCGCGTTTGAGGCAGAAGATCGCGGGCATATATGGTGACCGCGGCGCCGGCGCGCTGCGCCATGATCGCGGAAGTGAGCCCGATCACGCCGCAGCCGATCACCGCGACCTGGTTGGGGCTGTTCACCAGCGCTTTTTGTATCGCCAGATTGGCCGAACCCCAGGACAGCGACCAGCCCGAGCCGCCATGACCGTAATTGTGCACCACCAGCGTGTCGCCGATCTGTTCGGCTTCGATGCGCGGGCCCTTGGCACGGAAGGGGCGCAGGCAGACGGTAATGTCGAACAGACGGTCGGAATGGGCGCGCACCGGTGCCAGCGGCGGCGGAATGTCGTCGGCGCCCAAACCCGCGGTATTGAGACCTTTGCGCGGTCCCATGGCGGTGGTGCAACCAGCCAGGCCCAGGCCGCTCAGCGCCAGCGAGCCCTGGATCAGACGCCGCCGGTCGAGATCCCATGCCGCCATCCCCGACTCCCCGAAAACCCATCCCAGCCCAAGGGTTACACAGGGTCGCACCCCGCGCAAGCAGCAGGGATGACGCGTCAGGCCGTCCCCGCCATGCGGGAAATCACGCCTGCGACAAAGCGGTCGAGCGGTCCCTCACGGTAGAGAAAACCGTGCATATGGGCCGCGCGCGCCGCTGCCAAATCGCTCTCTTTGTCGCCGATCAGGAAGGAATGGGCGAGATCGACCGGCCAGGATTTGGCGATATCCAGGATCATCCCTGCTTGGGGCTTTCTCCAGGGACAATCCTTGCGATAGGCGGCGCGCTTGGCGTCAGGGTGATGCGGGCAATAGCGCAGATCGTCGATGTCCGCGGCGTCGGCGGCAAGCAGGGCGCGCATATGATGATGAAGCGCGACGATCGCGTCCTCGTCGAAATAACCATGCGCCACGCCCGCCTGGTTGGTGACCACGAAGACCAGATAACCGGCGTCGCGGCAAAGCCGGATGGCGCGCGCCGCCCCATCCGCCAGCTCGAAGCGATCCACGCTCCCCACAAAACCATGATCGAGATTGATCACGCCATCGCGGTCGAAAAAAGCCGCCCGCTTCAACGAAGTCATTCGCGCGCGCGGTCGATCAAAGAGCTGGTGCTTTGCTCGGGCACCAAATCGGCCAGCACCACCTCGCCGCCATAAGAGGCGACGAAATCCGCGCCGACAATATCCTCGCGCTTATAGTCGGCGCCTTTGATCAGCACGTCCGGCCTCAGCGACTGAATCAGCGTCTCCGGCGTGTCCTCGCGGAAGATCACCACCAGGTCGACCATCGCCAGCGATGCCAGGACGATGGCGCGCGCCATTTCGTCCTGGACCGGCCGGCCGGCGCCTTTCAGGCGCTTGACCGAAGCATCCGAGTTCAGTCCCACCACCAGCCGGTCGCATTTGGCGCGGGCCTGCCGCAACAGGGAAATATGCCCGGGATGAATGAGATCGAAACAACCATTGGTGAAGCCGATGCGCCGGCCCTTGGCGCGCCAGAGTTTCAGCCATTCCAGGGCGCGCTCCGGGGAAGCGATTTTTTTCTCGGCGCTTTCAAGCTGCTGGGCGTGAAGTTCGCTCGCCAATTCATCCGCGGTCACGGCGGCGGTTCCCACCATGGTCACCGCGATCCCCGCGGCGATATTGGCCAGCATCGCCGCGCCGGGAAGATCGCTTCCCGCCGCCAGCGCCAGCGCCAGCGCCGCCACCACCGTGTCGCCGGCGCCGGAAACATCGAACACCTCGCGCGGCCGCGCCGCGATTTGGGCGACATCGCCGCCCCTCGCCATCAAGGAAAGACCCGCGGCGCCGCGCGTGATCATCACGGCGGATAGGCTGGGCAACGCGGCCAGGATGCTCTGCGCGCAAGCCGCGGCACCCGGCTCGCTTTCCGCCTCGCCGCCGGTGGCGACCGCCGCTTCATGCTTGTTGGGCGTGATGACGGTGGCGCCGTCATAATGAGACAACGCGACGCCTTTGGGATCGACGATCACAGGTTTTGACTGCGCGCGGGCGAGCGCGATCAGACCCTTGACCAAGGCGGGCGGCAGGAAGCCCTTGGCATAGTCCGAGATCACCAAGGCGTCATGGGTGACAATCGCCTCGCGAACCGCGGCCAGAATCCTGCCATGGTCCAGGTCGCGCCAAGGCGTTTCATAATCGGCGCGCATCACCTGTTGGCGATCGGCGATGTAGCGGATCTTCTCCGTGGTCCGCCCGTGATCGAAGGTGAAGAGCGCGTTGTGGATGCGCGCGGCCTCGGAGAGGAGCGCGTCGATGCGCGCGCCGGATTCATCCTTGCCCTTGCCGCCAATCAGGGTCGCCTGACCGCCCAAGGATGCGATGTTGCGCGCCACATTGCCCGCCCCGCCCAGGCTCAAAGCTTCGCGCTCCACCGCCAGGACCGGCACGGGCGCCTCCGGCGAGATGCGAGAGACGCGGGCATAAACAAAGCGGTCGAGCATCACGTCGCCCACCACCAGCACGCGCGCATCCTTGAAACGGGCGAGAAGATCGAGCGGGCTCATGGCGCGGAGCGGTCGAGCCCGGGCGCGGTGGGGACCGAACCCGTGGCCCCTTTCCGGCCAACCGACAAAATGGATGTTTTCCCCAAAATGCTGTTTTCCCCCGGGGCGCCCATGGCGCCTTACTATGCCTGAAGCCCCTGATGCACAAGCATTGTCCAGCAGCCTCGCAATCCCGGATGTCTTCAGAGTGAGCCCAAGAGTGCTGTTTTGCGCGAGACCGGCCGTCAAAGACCAGCGCGCGCTTCCAAGCCGTCACGAATCCGATCGAGGGGCTGCCGCCGGTCCAGGAACGGGGCCATGGCGCTGCGAAGATGGGAGTACATCCGGCTGCGCCCGCCGTTCAATGCGAGCGGGGCACATAGCGCCATTGTTTCGTCCCTGTGCAATTCGCACAGGAGGCCTTCGGCGTCGATAACATCATGCGTGTCGAACTGGACGTGGAAATATTCGAGCACATCGAGATCCGTCCGATCGTCAAAGGAAATGGTCTTCCCGTTTATCAAGCTTTCAATCGGCACCAAGGCACCGCCCAGGAATATCGCGTGCGAGTCGCTGATGAAGAGGTCCCGGGCGGGAACGTTTTCGGCAAACGCACCCGCGCGGACGCGCACGGGCATGGATTCGTCCGGCCAGCGGCCATCGTCACGGCGGGATACGGAGTAACGGATGATTTCTCGGATCGGCACGGCGCGGGAAAAATGGGTAAACAGCAAGTCGCCTACAGCGAGATCCTCGATCGGCAGGTAGCCATCAACGCCGCGGATAAGTGTTCCCCGCAGGAAGCAATTCCACTCGTCGTGAAACTGGTTCAAGAAGTTGAGCAGAGGGTTGTCGCAATTGCCCTGACCATACTGGCCCCAGCCCCACCTGATGTCGCCATAGCCGCCACCAAGATTGAGGCCGTCCCATTGCGCGCCGACGTTGGGTTTTTTGACCAGCGGATTGCATAGAACACCCCCCGCTTCGGCGTTGGCGTTTCCGGCCAGCGGGCCGCTTAGGGCGCCGACCGCGATAGCCGCAGCTTTAAAAAACTGGCGGCGCGAAAAGTAAATTGGGTCGGGAAAATCCCTGCTCACCGCACGTCTCCGTAAGCTACAACTCGGAAGCGCGGTTTGTGTGCCTGCCCTTCAGCAAATATGCAGAAAAAAACTTTCATAATTCCTGTTGAGCCGATGTCAACGCGACTATTTGAATTTACAGTCGTACGTTTTCGTACGAACGCGCTGGCGGGACGCTGTGCTTCAATATGACGCTCGGCATGGAGGAGAAGGCAGGGGATTTGCGGCGGCACACGAGCAAGGTGCTTCGCGATCGCGGCCCAAGGCTTAAAGGGCCGTAGATATCACCGGACGAAAGTGGCGCCGGTCTTCGCCTTCACCTCGTCAGGGGAAACTCCCGGCGCGCATTCCAGCAGACGCAGCGTCTTGGCCTTGCGGTCGACCTGGAAGACGCAGAGATCGGTGATGATCATGTCGATGCAGCCCTTGCCTGTCAGCGGCAAGGTGCAGCGTTTCAGGATCTTGGACTGGCCGGCTTTGCTGGTGTGGTCCATCACCGCGATCACGCGTTTGACACCCGCCACCAGATCCATCGCACCGCCCATGCCCTTCACCATCTTGCCGGGAATGGTCCAATTGGCGATGTCGCCTTCCTCCGAGACTTCCATCGCGCCCAGAATCGCCATGTCGATATGGCCGCCACGGATCATGGCGAAGCTGTCGGTGGAGGAGAAGAAACTGGAGGTCGGCAAAGCCGTCACCGTCTGCTTGCCGGCATTGATCAGGTCCGGGTCTTCCTCGCCCTCGAAGGGAAACGGCCCGATCCCCAGCATGCCGTTCTCGCTTTGCAGCGTCACACTCATCCCTTGGGGAATGTAATTTGCCACCAGGGTGGGAATGCCGATCCCCAGATTGACGTAATAGCCGTCCTTCAACTCCTTGGCGGCGCGGACCGCCCGTTCTTCCCGGCTCCAGGACATCATCCCGCTCCCTTTTGTTGCGCACGCGGCCGGGTGGTGCGGAACTCGATCTGCTTCTGGTAGTCCCTGCCTTGAAGGATGCGGTTCACATAAATGCCGGGCGTGTGGACCTGGTCCGGGTCGAGACTGCCATTGGGCAGCAGCTCTTCCACTTCCGCGATGGTGATCTTGGCGGCTGTCGCCATGTTGGGATTAAAATTCCGGGACGTTTTGCGGTAGATCAAATTGCCTTCGTGATCGCCTCTCCAGGCTTTCACGATCGCCAGATCGGCCCGAAGCCAAGTCTCGCGCAGGTAAGTCTCCCCTTCGAACATTTCGGCGGGCTTTCCTTCGGCGACCACCGTGCCCATGCCGGTCTTGGTGTAGAAGGCGGGAATGCCCGCGCCGCCGGCGCGGATGCGCTCTGCCAGCGTTCCTTGCGGATTCAACTCAAGTTCCAGCTTGCCCGACAGGTACAGGCTCTCGAAGAGCTTGTTCTCACCCACATAAGAGGAAATCATTTTCCGGATCTGGCCGTTGTTGAGAAGCATCCAGAGACCGAAATTGTCGGCGCCGCAATTGTTGGAAATCACCGTGAGGTCCTTGACCCCGTTCTCCTTCAATGCCGCAACAAGATTCTCGGGAATTCCGCAAAGGCCGAAGCCGCCGGCCATCACTGTCATTCCGTCGAACACGACACCTTCAAGCGCCGACGCCGCGTGCCCGTAAACCTTGCTTGACATGTCAAACGCTCCGCAGCCGATCCGAAGCTCATCTTATTCAACGCGCGTCGCCCTATCAAAATGATTTCCGCGCGCGCGACTTTGCGGGCCGGCGGAAGGCACTGCATGGCAAGCCGGGCTATTAGGTCGGTTCGAGCTTCAGGCGCGGATTTCGCACCGCGATGTGTCGAAAACCACCTGGTCGTAGCGCCATAGTTTCTGGAAGAAATCCCTGGCGGGAAGCGCGTCGCCGCCGGCGCCTTGGACGATTTCGCCCAGGCTTCGCATGCCGTCGGCCCGTTCCAGAAGATCGTTCTGAGTAGCGCTGATCGGGAGGACAAATTCCGAGTGCTTGTGCGCGGGGTTCAGCAGAACCGCCGCGTATCCCGCGGGGGCGCGGTCGCGAATGCACAGGGTCCATGGCAGCCGCAGGGGAATGTAGGCCCGCCACTGCTCGTCGGTGAATTGAATGGGACGGGCCGGGCAGGCTTTGCGGTAGGCGATGAAATTATGCTGGGTAATCGTTCCCCGGAAAAGCTCGACGGCCGCGTGCTGCACGGGCGCGGGCAAGGCCGCCAGGCGCGCGGCGTGAGGCGTTTGGGCCATCGCGCCGCATTGCGGCAGGTAGGGCGCCTGCTCGAACCAGCGCCCGAACGCCATTCCGCAGCGTTCGAGCCAGTCGTAGATCTCGGGCACGGCGTACGCGCTGTCCTGGGGATTGAGCATCGCGTCGGCGAGGGCGTCGGGTGTTTGGAAATCCTTGACCTTGCGCATCAGTCCCGCCAGCGGATGATCCTGCGGCAAGCGGCCCAGGGTCGCGCTGAGATCGTCCAAATCCCCGTCCGACGACGTGATCCCGAGCAGGCGGCAATATTCCTGCATCAGATAGATTCCGCTCCGCCCGTAGCGCGCATAAACCATGATCTGCATGGCGCCGCCCGGTTCGAGGACATCGTGAAGCGCGCGAAGCCCCACATCAGGATCGAGAAGGTGATGCAGCACACCCGTGCAGACGATCTGGTTGAAGCTCCGTCCCAGCGCCCGGACATCGGTGAGCGAGAGGTGGTGAAGTTCGAGGTTCTTCAACTGGTATTGTTCCTGAAGCTCGCGCGCGCAGAAAAGGCTCGCCTCGCTGATGTCGATGGCCGTGACGTGGGAATTGGGCTCGCGCAACGCATAGCGGATCGCCTGCGAGGTTCCGCAGCCGGCCACCAGAATCCTCCGCTTCCCGCCCGGTGTCCCGTCCGGCCAGATCAGATGCAGCAGCGCCCGGGAACGGCCGGGATTGGCATAGGCATCCCGGCTCAAATCCACATTGGCGACGGGCGCCGGGTAAGGCATTGCTTCGTAGAAGTCGCGGACGCCTTGTTTTGGTGTCATTTCGATGCCCTCGGCTTGTGCGGTTCGGTGCATGGACCCGCGAAGGCAGAGACCGGCGGTCCGGCTCTGCCATCGGGGCTCACCCGGCCTGATCGTATCGGGGTTACGAATGGCCGTGACTGGAAACTTGCGCCAGCACCGCGTCCAGATTGAACGAGGCGGGCTTCTGCCGCGGCGGGAACTTGACGAAGTCGGCGATCTGCGCGGCGACCACCGCCTGCATCAGGTACAGCTGCGGCACGTGATCGACCATCCAGTCCAGATAGGTGTTCGAGTTGTATTCGGCCCGCTCGAACGGGTCGCGGCGCAGGCTCATGATGTAGGGCAGCCGAAGCTTCACGAACGGCTCGGCCCACTGCCGCATCGTATTGGCGCGCTGCACCGCCAGATGGAACTTCCAGTCGCCGACCCGCACCGCGATGACTTCGCCATCGTCGCTGAAGTACATGATGGCGTTTCTGCGGGCTCTCCTCGACCTCGCCGGTCAGGTAGGGGATCATGTTGTAGCCGTCGAGATGGACGTTGAATTTCTTGCCGCCGACCGTGCAGCCGTTGAGCAGTTGCTCGGTGACGTCCGGGTTGCCGGCGAGCGGCCAGCAGCGTCGGGAACATGTCGATGTGCGAGACGATGCCGTTCAAGACCGAGCCGGGCTTGATCTTGCCCGGCCAGCGCATGAAGCAGGGCACGCGCCAGCCGCCTTCCCAGTTGGAGTCCTTCTGGCCGCGGAACGGGCGTGTTGGCGCCGTCCGGCCAGGTGTCGTTCTCCGGGCCGTTGTCGGTGGAGTACATGACGATGGTGTTGTCGGCGATGCCCAGTTCGTCGAGCTTGTCGAGCATCTGGCCGATCTGCTCGTCGTGGACGACCATCCGGTCGCTGTAGGGATCCTGCCCGCTCTTGCCGAGGTTCTTTTCGGCGACGTGGGTGCGGAAGTGCATGGCCGTCGAGTTGTACCAGAGGAAGAACGGCTTGTCCGCCTTGGCCTGCGTCTCCATCCAGGCGAGCGCCTGTCGGTGATCTCCTCGTCGATGGTTTCCATGCGCTTCTTGGTGAGCGGGCCGGTGTCCATGATCGTCTGCCCGCCCTTGCCGTCGGCCTTGCAGTGCAGCACGCCGCGCGGGCCGAACTTCTTCTTGAAGGCCGGGTCCTTGGGATAGTCGGGCAGCTCCGGCTCTTCCTCGGCGTTCAGGTGATAGAGATTGCCGAAGAATTCGTCGAAGCCGTGCACGGTCGGCAGGTATTCGTCGCGGTCGCCCAGATGGTTCTTGCCGAACTGGCCGGTGGCGTAGCCCAGCGGCTTGAGCAGTTCGGCGATGGTCGGATCTTCCTTCTGCAGGCCGACCGTGGCGCCGGGCATGCCGACCTTGGTGAGGCCGGTGCGGATCGGGTTCTGGCCGGTGATGAAGCAGGCGCGGCCGGCCGTGCAGCTCTGCTGGGAGTAGTAGTCGGTGAAGGTCGACCCCTTCTTCGGCGATGCGGTCGATGTTGGGCGTCCGATAGCCCATCATGCCGCGGCTGAAATGGCTGATGTTCCAGATGCCGATGTCGTCGCCCCAGAGAATCAGGATGTTGGGCTTGCCCGTTTTCGCCATGGAGTTCTCCTTCACCTGGGTGGCGCCGCTTCGCCGGCGACGATTGCGATCCCGGCCCGCATGGCCAAAACGGGTTCTCACCGCCGGATCGGCGATGCGATCCGCGCGGCCATTGGAGTGGAAAAGTGCCGATTATCGGCGGCCACCGGGGCACGCGAACCACGGGCAACAAGGCGCAATAAGATGACGTTGGGGCCGCCAGGCAATTGGACCAAAGCCCAACCATCTGCCCGCCGCCACGCCGGATTTGGCGCGTGTCAGAAGTGATCTCAGAACATTTTGACGATGATGCTTATCAGCAAGAATATTCCGGCAAGGCACATGCACAGCGCGACGATGAAACTCGCGCGTGCAAATCCGACATGTTGAATGCGGCGCAATTGCACGAGCGTTGTCCAATATTCGATCGTTCCCATTATCATACCGACGGTTCCCATCGCGATGAGCGCCAGCCCATAATTCCTCGGGGCATTGTCGCGAATGACAACTTTGCCGGCGATCTGAATTTCCGTCAGGATTTTGTAGAGCGCAAAGCCGAAGCCGTAGAAGGAAAGAGCCGTGCGGGTCCACGCCATTAGCGTCCTGTCCGACGACATCGCGGTGTTCATTGCATTTAGATTAGGCGGTTCCTCGGTCGGTCTGATCAATGGCGGCGCGCCCCTAGTCGGCGAGCAGGAACCATGAACCCTTAAGCCGTGGCTTCTATTGGACTTTGGTCGCACAATGGGCGCGCGCGACCGGCCATTCGATCTGCTATCATCCAATCGGTGTCGAATCTCACCGCTTAAGGGCCGGTCTTGGCCATTTGCTTCAATTCCAATGTCATGAATGAGGATCGAAATGAAAGGAATGCCAACCGCAGAGAGAAACCGGCAAATTCTCGCGGCATATGACCGGGGCGAAAGTATCGAGAGCCTGTGCTCGCAGCACCGACTGAGACCCACTTCGCTGGCCGCCATCATCATGGCGGAACGGCATCGCCGCGCGTTCAGCCCCCTGCCGGTATACCGCGAGGCCAGGAATTCCGGGGGCGCGAATTAACCGCCAGGCGGCGCCCTGGGGGAATCGCGCTGCGATATTGGACTTGGTCGCACGGATGGCAGGAGGGCCTTGGCCCAACTTGCGGATGCGTTTGCGTCTTGGCCCACTCGCACCGCCCGACCCATCCTGACTTTTATGGTTAGACCTAGGTCCAATCGCAGAGGCCGGCACGCGGTTTAGCATCAAGGGAAAGGCACAAGGCATTCCCGGATGCGATGGGCGGACCGATCAAGCCGCTGGGTGTACGCGCTGGATCTGTTCCTGGGGCCCCATCCCTCTTGCGCGCAAGCCCAAGAAGTCGGCGCCGCGCAAACGCCCAACGAAGACAAGAGCGGGCAGGCGGCCGATGACGAAGATATCACCCGTCCGGTGCGGACGTTCGACGTCCGCTACCGCTTTGAAAATAACTCGAAGACCACGCGTAACGACAAGCAACAGGTGATCCTGCGCCGAACCTTCAAGGATGATTTCATCCCCGGTTGGCAGCTTGGCCTGCGGGGGGACCGTCCACTCACTTTCAGCAATGCAATGTCGGCAGCGAATCCTGATGGGGATTATCAAACGGGCGTGGGTCGATTGCGCGCTGCCGGGTATGTAGATCGCACGCTGGACGACCGTCAGGCGGTGGGACTGGGGGACGAGATCAGAAGCCCCGCCGTATCGGGCAGCCAGTTCGGCAGTGGCAACTGGGACATGCTGCCCCTTGGGGGATACCGATACATGCTTCCGGAAATCAGTTCCGGCAGTTACTTCCTGGCCGAGTTCCGCTACTCCTTCACCTTCGCCCAAGTTTTGCCTCGACGCCAGCAGCAATCTGCAATTCTCGCCGGAGTTGCGGATCGCGCTACCCAATAAATGGTTTGTCGTTTTATTTCCCTCCAATGACATTCGCTACAATTTTGGCGCCAAAGTGAGCGGCCAGACCGGCCGCCTGTTTCTGCCGCTGGACGGAGAGATCGGCTACACCATTGGCAACCGGCTCGTCACCTCCCTGGAATTGAGCGCCCCTGGCCTCGACGATTATCCGGTCTACCGCCTCAAGCTGGAGCTCAAGCTGTCCTATCAATTGGGGTCGTGATGCGCCCAAAATGTGGAACAGCGATGCCTTTACGGGCTTAAAATGGTGGGCGTGACAGGGATCGAACCTGTGACCCCTGCCATGTCAACTCGAAAAATTGGTGTTTCCTGGTGATGCACCAAAATTCCCGAATGTTCATTTAGTGTCTGATAATACTGCACCATTTGCACTCTCGGAAGAAATTATCGTAGCTTGTGATTCCGCTGAATTCCTTCCGTTTGCTTCCGATGTGCTTCCGAATTTGGCCGGAAAAAAGGGGACCGCAAATGCCGAATCTGACCAAACGAACTGTTGATGCGGCGTCACCCATCGAGAAGGAATATTTCGTCTGGTGCTCGGGGACGCCTGGGTTCGGCGTGCGCGTCCATCCGACCGGCAAGAAGGTCTTCATCGCCCAGGTTCGCGTAGGACGCCGGACGCGCCGACTGCGGATCGGCCCATACGGGGTCTTCACGGTCGACCATGCGCGAACAGAGGCGCAGGAAATCATCCGCAAGGCGTCGCTTGGCAAGGATCCCCCAGCGCGAGAGGTGGGAGGCCCGCGCCGCCATCAAGGTTGGCGAACTCTGCGAAAGTTACATGGAGGCGGCACACGCCGGCATGGTCCTGACCCGATTTCGGGTACCCAAGCGCTCCTCGACCGTGGCGATCGACGTGGGCAAAGTCAGCCGCCACATCAAGCCCCTGATCGGCTCGACATTGGCCCAGGACCTCACACGGGCCGATGTCCAGCGCATGGTGGACCAGATTACTCAAGGCCGCACTCGTGGCGTCCACAAGACCAAGCAGCGCGGCAAAGCCATCGTCAAAGGCGGTGGGGGGACGGCTGCCAGGGTGTCGTCCCTCTTGGTCGAGACGGCCCGCTACGCACCGCGAGATCGGGTCTGCAGCTCCTCCGAGCTGCGAGCTCTCGGCAATGGGCTGGACGAGAAAGCAGCCGAGCTGCCTGACGCCGTGACGGCCCTCCTGCTCATTGCGTTGACTGGTCTAAGGCGCGAAGAGGCCGTCGGCCTCCGCTGGAGCGAAGTGGACATCCCCGGGCATTGCCTGAGGCTCTCCGCGACCAAGACGGGCAAGTCGGTGCGTCCGATCGGGTCGCCGGCAATAAGCCTCCCCCAGGGCTTGAAGCGGAAATCGCCCATCTGGGTATTTCCGAACGAGACATCAGCCGATCCCGATCGCGCGGACCAGCCAGGTGCCTGCAGCGCGGATCTCAAGAAGCAAATTGCCACCCTCTTCAACATAGCCGGGCTGGACGACGCCAGGTCGCACGACTTGCGTCGGACGTTCGCCAGTGCGGCCGCGGACGAAGGTTATTCCGATGCCACGATCGCTGCATTGGTGGGACATTCCCAGAGGAGCGTGACGGCTAGGCATTATATTCGCCGGCCGGATGATGCTCTTATTGCTGCAGCAAATCGAACAGCACAGCGTATCAGCAGCGTTATGAGAAGCAGGGATGCACAAGTGTTGCCGTTAGCACCGCCATCCCATTACGCCTAACCAAATGGAGTTGCCCCTAAGCGGCGATCTCGGGGTTCGAATTCTCTCTGTCCGCCAAATCCCGATAGCGTTATCGGGCGACCCAAATGCCGCGTTTGCGCCGGAGGCGGACATCGCCCTGCGCCGAGCAAATTTTGTCTTCGGAACGTCGGCGAAGAAGGAAACTTGGGTATCCACGTCTTCCTTCAACTGAAAGCCACAAATTCAACTTTTACTGGCGAACAAACCCTCCGACATTGCATCAAGCTCGGCACGAGCACTCTCGCCGAACGGCATTGGGATTTCGCTGATCGCGTCCTGCAGATGGCTGAAAGTCACTGCGGGCCCTCCCGCATCGTAGGTGTGCGTTCAACCCGGAGATGGGCATATACTACCATCGAGCAACAACCGAGGAGGCTCGCGATGCGTTTCGTCGTTGCAGTAACTGCGGCCTCGCCGCGCTCGCCATCCCGCTTACCGCAATCGCACAGCCTGTTGGTTTCATTCTGCCGGATGACGCCAAGCCACTTACGCCGCATGTCTACGTGATATATGGCTTTCCCAATGTCGCAATTGTTGTGGGAAGCCAGGCGACACTGGTGGGGGACACCGGGCTTGGGCCGAAGAATGGCGCCACAGTCGCGAAGCTGGCGGCCAGACTGTCCAAGTCGCCCAAGCTCTATCTCACCACCACGCATTTTCATCCCGAACACGCGGCGGGTGAAGCTGGCTTTCCCCAAGGCACGATCCTGATCCGGCCCAAAGTACAGCAGGAAGAGCTGGAAAAGGACAACAATCAGATGCTCGCCCGCTTCCAGGCGCGTCCCGCTTTTGCCGGTCTGCTCGACGATGTCCATTACCGCAAGCCAAACATCACCTTTGATCGGGACTATCCCCTTTCCCTGGGTGATGTGAATGTACTTCTCACCTATCGCGGCCCCGCTCACACGCTGGGTGACGAGGAAGCGCTGGTGAAGGAAGATGGTGTGCTCATCACTGGCGATGTAATCCAAAATAAGACCGGCCCCGCCATCCTAGGCGCGGGCACCGGCCCGGCAGATTGGCTGAAAACCGTGAAGGCGCTCGAGCCGCTGGGAACCCGCATCGTACTGCCCGATCACAGTCCGCCTGGCGACGCGTCGACCTTGTTCACGCAGGAGGAAGAATTCTTGAAATCGCTGGATGAGCGCGCACATACGCTGAAAGCGCAAGGCGTCGCTGCTGACGCGGCCGGAAGGAGGGTAACAGAGGAGATGAAGGTGCGCTATCCCGGCTGGACCATCGGCGATCTTTCCGACGCGGTGGCGCGCGCCTATCTAGAGAAGCCTTAGGCGCGCCGAGAGTTAATCGTTGTCTGGAGGACTCCGTCTCGGCGTCCGCTTCGGGTCAAAAGTCGCTACACCCAACCTTGTGAGAGCGCCTAGAACCGGCTGTGACCGCCGACCGATTTCGAACTCAATAGAGGCTTTTCAGCCCGCCTTGGCCACGCCGAAAAGGGCATCACTGGCACATACGCAACCGCACCTGATCCCGCACTCATAGCGGCCGCTGACAAAACCAGTCTTGCGCCGGCATTGGCGTTGGTTGGCAATATCGAAGAGAAGGTTGTCAGCTTATAGCTGTGAGCAAAGCTGCCGCCAATGGTTACGGACGAGCAGCGCGTGGCCGAAAGCCGAAATTCACTTTGTCCATATTGGCCCCGCTTCCGGACCGGACTTGTCCAAAGCCGCTCGTATTTGAGACAACCTCCAGGAGGAAGGCACCTTTGCTGTCCCGGTCTATTGGGCTGCTTTATGAGCAAAACTCTTCGATCCGGGACCTTTTGTCCCTCAGAGCGATTTGTCGTGTAGATTATGCCTAAAGCAGAATTGATATGAACCGTTTGCTACAGGGCATTAAGTGGCGTTAACGCATGGAGAACGCCAACCAGGAAACTCTGGCGGTTCGTTGCCTTCAGGGAGAAGCGTGGCGGCTCGCCGGCACTGGCGATGCAAAAAGCGACTGTTAACCACCCCCGGCTTATTGTTCGACCGCGGTTTTGGATGACGCCCAGGAGCCCGACGTGCGTATATTGCTGATTGAAGACGACCGCGCGATGGCGCAGAGCATCGAATTGACGCTGCGGAGCGACGGCCACAGCGTTTACACCGCGGACCTCGGCGAGCAAGGGGTTGGCCTCGGTAAGCTTCGTGAACGTTACGATATCATCGTCCTCGATCTGCAGTTGCCCGACATGTCCGGCTTTGAAGTGCTGACAGCACTCGGCGTCGCCGGGGTAGAGACGCCGGTCCTTATTCTGTCCGGCAATGCCATGGTTGATGCCAAGGTCAAGGCACTGGGTTTCGGGGCCGACGATTATATGACCAAGCCGTTCCACAAGGATGAACTGATCGCCCGTGTTCGAGCGATAGTACGTCGCTCAAAAAGGTCCAGTTCGAACGCTCGAGGTCATCACGTTGTTCACCTTGCCGGTCCCAATAAGCATCGCGATTTTTCCATCGTTACGGGCGGCACTTTCATCAAAACGGAATGGGAAACAGGTTATATGCTGCGTGATCTCGATCGCGGCCAAGTGGTGGTGGCGTAACTGCGTTCTTCGCCCGCTGTTCCTCACTGTCAGGCAAATTGCATCAGTTGGAACGCCCGAAGCGCAACCTCATAACGATCGACGGCCTTGGGCGCCCGCGAGCGGAGGGCAATTTCTCGTAATTGTGCAGAATTCGGTCCTGCGCTTTATGACGACTGCTTCAGGTATTGGGTAATTGGCTCTTCTGGCGTCCGCGCATTCATTGCGGTGCCTACCAGGCCTCGATGGGCGAGCTTTTCCGTACAGAGAGTAAAGGCGGCGCGACGCCTTACGTTGCAAGCTAAGGCATTGATCCAACATGGATTAAAGGGACGCTGGGATAGTCAGCTCCAAAGAATGCCACCGCTTTGGAGGTTTTGGGGGGCTACCTCGCATTGCACAGCTTGGAAAATCTTAGCTAAGTTATCCCAACCGTGCGGGGGCAGAGACCGCACATATAAGTCACGCGAAGTTTTGTGCGATTGCGCAAGCGGTGGGCTACAAGGTGGGCGAGGGAGCGGCAACAGCTTGGTTGCGCGGCGGCAGAGTGGCCTACCGCTACTGTTGCGCGCTTGGATTTTGGTCGCTGTTTTCAACGGCTGGCGTTTTGCCTTCGGGCGCACAGCCGAGTGGCCCGAACATCGCCGCCGGCCAAGTCCAAATTACAACTCCCAGCGCCGCCAGTACGATAATAACCCAATCCAGCCAGAAGGCTGTCATCAATTGGCAGAACTTTTCGATCGCTAGCGGCGAGCAAGTTCAGTTTAGCCAACCCAATTCGGCTGCAATCACGCTCGATCGAATTACTGGCCCCGGTGCGTCCGAGATTAATGGCGCGATCAATGCTAATGGACAAGTTTGGTTGATCAATCGGAACGGCGTGCTGTTCGGACAAGGCGCAAAAATCAACGTAGCGGGATTACTTGCGACGACCTCGGACATTGCCGACGGCGACTTCTTGGCAGGCAGCTATAACTTCACGGGCATCACGAGTGCCACAGTGGAAAATGGCGGGACCATCCACGCGGCCCACGGGGGCTCGGTGGTCCTGTCTGCATCGTCTGTATCGAACACAGGCATGATTGAAGCGGCCGCGGGCAACGTAGTGCTTGGCGGCGCCAGGGCGTTTACGATTGATTTTGCCGGCGACCATCTTCTTAGCTATGTGGTGACCGCGCCAGTTGCTGGCGAAACGACTGATGGCAAGGGCACTGCCCAATCGGCCGATGTCTCCAATTCCGGAACTATCCGAGCGCCTGGTGGCAAGGTGCTGATGACCGCGCGCGCCGCCGCCGATGTTGCAGACGGCGTAGTCAACAATACGGGCCTCGTGGAAGCGACGTCCGCGCATATGGAAGACGGCGAGGTCGTGTTGGACGCGGGCAATGGTACTGCCAGCGACAGCGGTTCACTCAACGCTTCGGGCAAGAAGGCTGGAGAAACCGGAGGAACAGTCCAGATGTTGGGGAGGGAAGTTGCAGTTTCCGATAGTGCGAAGATTGACGTGTCGGGGGACGCAGGCGGTGGCGAAGTTTTGATAGGCGGCAATTTCCACGGTGCTGGCCCTGAGCCCAACGCGCAAAGCACCACGGTCGGCACCGCGACGATCAACGCGAATGCAATCAAAACCGGGAACGGCGGCAATGTGGCGGTCTGGTCCGATAAAGACACGCGGTTCGCTGGCCGCGTAAGCGCAGAGGGCGGAGCCCATTCTGGTAATGGTGGACAAGTTGAAACCTCGGGCGGCCAACTTAATGTCGCGAATAACGCATCGGTTAGCACGCTGGCGGCAAAAGGGGCTCCGGGCAATTGGCTACTTGACCCCGAAAACATCGTGATCAACACGGGAGGGACAGGCACCGTCAACCAGTCATTCGCAACGACTGATGGTGTAACAGTGGCGCCTGCCACGATAGTCACCGCGCTGACACTTGGCGACGTCACCCTAGAGGCGAACTTCGACATCACCGTTTTGGCGGATGTAAACGTCGGCAATTCGGGCGCGGGTAACACGTTGCAACTGCGAGCAGGTCATTCCATCAACGGCTCGGGTTCTATCGAATACAACCGCGGCACCGTCGTTCTGTCGGCCAAAGACCCCGGCGGTTCTGGTGGCCTAAACGGTCCGGCCGCCATAACCCTCGGGGGAGTCTCTGCCGAGTTCATCGACCTACAGCTCCATTCCAACGGCGTAGACCGCGGCAGCATCGGCACGTCCGCCAGTCCCTTGAAGGTTGGCAGTGCGCAGATAGCGGTGCAGACGGATGGCGCCAGCCTCTTCTTGTCCGCGAGCGGTTTCGGCGCGAGCGGTGCGCTCACGATCGGAGCGGTGGGCACCGACGTCGGCGTCAATCTGAAGGGAGGTGACCCGGGTCAGGTGCCCGGTAATTTAACGCTGTCTGCTGGCAGCATTCTACAGGACACCGGCGCGCCCATCGTGGTGACCAATCTGACTGCCTCCGCCGACGCAAATATTGATCTCGCAAATACCAACAACCAAGTCGCTGGCGCGGCTACTTTCCAAAGCGGCAGCAATGTATCCTTCGACAATTCGCTTGCAACTTATCTGGGTACATCATCGGCGGGAGGTACCATCACCGCAATCTCTGCAAGCGATCTGTCTCTCGTCTCTGGCGCGACGCTGACGGCCGGGGCGCCACGCAATGCTTTAGTGCTCTCGGCGGCAAATCGTTTCATTAATGATGCAGGCAGCAGCGCGGTGCAGCTCACAGGTGGCGGCCGGTTCCTGATTTATTCTGAAAACCCTAGTGATGACACGTTCGGAAATCTCGACAGCCACAACACTGCGGTTTGGGACAACACCTATCCGGGCGCGGTGCCGATCAGTGGCAATCGGTACGTCTTTGCCTATCAGCCGGTGATTAGCGTCACCTCAAACGATATCTCCAAAACCTATGGTGTTGATAGTACCGGCACGGTCGCCGCCGACTACACCATAGGCGGGCCGAATGGTGGCATTGCGAATGCATATATAGGTGATGCGGCCCCCACCGTTTATAGTGGCACGCCATCCCTCACCTCAAGCGGCGCGGGTGCTGGTGCGAGCGTTAGCGGCGGTCCCTATGCCATCGCGCTAACTGCGGGCAGCTTTGCCGTAAGCGATAATTATGGCCTCGCTTTAAATGCTGCGGGACACCTGAGTGTCACACCCGCCGTCCTGGTCTACTCGGCGGATCCTGCCAGCCGCTTCGTCGGGGCAGCCAACCCCCCATTCAGCGGCTCGGTGATCGGCTTCGTGAATGGGGAAACTCAGTCCTCGGCCACTAGCGGTTCGCTCTCTTTTAGTACGCCCGCCCAGGCATCGAGCTTGGCCGGCAATTATCCACTTTTCGGCTCGGGTCTCAGTGCTCCCAATTACGTATTTGTGCAGGCGGCATCCAACCTTTCGGCGCTGACCATCACAGATGCGCCACCTCCCATCGTGGTGGCGGCATCGGCCCTTTCGGCGCCGGCCACGACGGATGCGCCGCCTCCCATCGTGGTGGCCACATCGGCCCCTTCGGCGCCGGCCACGACCGACGCGCCGCCTCCCACCTTGATAGGCTTTATCACATCTACCCAAGCGGACGTGATCCAACTAGCCACAACCATCGCATCGTACCAAATCTCGAGTATTGGAGGGGTGGGCAACCAGGCTGCCTCGAACCTTGGCTCTACGGTCGGTTCCAATAGTCCGAGCAGCTCGGAGCCGCCTTCGTCCGTCGACCTCGCCACAGATTTTATTGTGACTAGCCTCAACGGTGGGCCCTCAGCGAATGGCAACAACAGCATCGTCATCCCGGGGCTGTTGCACGCGCAGTCTGGCAGAACGCGGACGGCGGCGACCATTGGCGACGACGTTTTGTGGCCGGCCTGGGGAAACTCAGCAATGTGGCAATAGCGTCAAGCCCGTGTTGCACGGGGTATGGGTTGAAGAGGCAGTGTGGCCAAATTCGCAGCTATCAGGGGGCTTCATCGTTGCGTAAGCGAAAGCGGCCATCGCTGCTCCAAGGCTTGGTCTTGCGGGCCTTATTTGCGCTGTGCTGCGGCGCAGTTTTCGCTGGCCCGGCCAAGGCGCAGGTCAATCCTGCTGCTCCACCCACCGCAAATTTATCAGGGGCAGTCCAGCCGGGACGGGACCGTCCGTCGCCAGAGAGACTGGGCCCACCGGAATTCGATTTTCGCATCGAGCAGCCGGACCGCTTGCCTGTTCCAAGTTCGGCAGACCAAGTGAGGTTTATCCTTAAAGACATCCGGATTGTGGGCGCGAAGGCTTTGCCCGCTGCCGGATTTCGCAAACTGTACGAAAAACTGCTGGGTAAGGAAGTGGGCCTGGCCGATATTTTGGACATTGCCGATGCAATTGAACAGGCTTACCGCGAGGCAGGATACCTCCTGGTGCGCGCCTATGTTCCTCCTCAGCGCGTTCGCGACGGAATTTTTACGATCAACATCACGGAAGGCCATGTCGCACATGTGAGTGTTCAGGGCGGGTTTCCCGCAACCGTTGATCAGGTCACGGCCTACCTAAAAAGCGACATCGGAGTCACGCCACCGAACGTTTCTCATATTGAACGGGAACTATTGCTCGCCAATGATTTGCCCGGCGTGACAGCGAGCGGTGTTTTAAGGCCGGCACTTGACACGCCAGGGGCATCCGACATCGTGGTTGATATCGACCAGCCCCGCATGTCGGGCGGCATGGCAGTTGATAATCGCGGCTCGCACTTTTCGGGCCTATGGACTGTGACTGGCGACGTACAAATCAATTCGCTTTTCGGCGCTGATCAGCTCAGCGCTGCCCTAACCACATCGCCTGATGCCAGCGAGCATCTTGCTGGCGAGTTGAGATATCGTGACGCTATCGGGGAGGATGGCGCGCTTGCATCCCTGGTTGTCTCCGCTGAGCATGGTGAACCGGGTTCCACGCTGACAGCATTCAACATATTAAATGTCGGCTGGGCCGCCGGACCAAGGCTTTCCTATCCAATAATACGATCGCGGGCGGAAACACTAGCACTGGAAGGCGGCTTCACGGTGCAAGATGCGCACGTCAATATCCTAGGAACACATGTCAGTCACGATCAATGGCGTGTATTTGATCTGGCGGTTACTTGGCTGCGCAGCAACTCGCTAGGTGGATCTTGGTCCTCGACCGTGGATCTGGCGCAGGGGCTGCCAATCTTGGGTGCAACTCCAGACGAACTCGGCCGAGTTGTCGCGCAAAGGTGGCTCCACGGACTTCACAAAAGTCACCGGCTTGGCGTTTTACATCCAACCGCTGTGGAGCGATTTTTCCGTCGCCCTGGCGGGGCAAGGGCAATATTCATTCTCACCGCTGATTACGGGCGAGCTGATCTCCTTTGGCGGCTCCCAGATTGTCGGCCGTGGCTACGATCCTGGCAGCATAAACGGTGACCAAGGTCTCGGCGGCTCGGTTGAACTGCGCTACGACAAACGGCTCGACAATTCCATATTGCTTGCTATCGAACCCTACGCCTATTTCGACGCAGGCCGTACCTACTATATCCAGGACGGTGCCTCCATGGACGCCAGTTTGGTGGACCAAACCATCGCCTCGGTCGGCGGCGGCATGCGCTCTACATTGGCGTATAATGCTAACCTTGGGCTGGAAGTTTCCCAGACATTGAGAGCCGTTCCAGGCAGTGACGCAGGTCGCCGGGCAACAAAAATCTTGGTCAATGCGAGCATGCGGTTTTGAGGTAAGAGAAATGGTCGCCAAAATCCTGCGTGTCACCATCGCGCTTGCGGCATTGGCAGCGGCACCTGCCCTCGCCGCAACCGATGGGAGCGATCTCGGAAAGGATCTGTCGGGCGAAACCTGCCACCTGCAAAATAAGGAAATCGTTTGCGGAACGGAAAGCAGCCCAGCGGGATTTTTGTGGTCCACCGAAGAGGCGTTGAGCTTGCCAAGCGATGCAGCCAAGCGGAAAGCTAGCCTCTTGGCGGCGGCGCAGTCCGTTCCCGGAAATGGCTTCGAGAATGCGACGTGCGATGACGCAGACCTTTTGGGCGGCGACGGGCTTTTGGTCGCTTGCACGGCGCGGAGCACCGACCGGCCGCAGATTATTCTTGTTTCGGCCAATGCGCACGGACTATGGGGTGCCGAGGGTTTGCCGGCTATGTTGCCGGTCCTCGAAGCTGCGATCGTCACATCTTCTGGTGCGAGCTTTTCGTCGGCGCAGAGTGCCACCGCGCAAGCCATCATACAGACCAAATACTCCAGTCGCGTGCTAGGGGCTGGGGCCTCTGCCTATTCAAGCTATCTCAAGGCGATTGCCCAAGGGCGACAGGACGTTGAAAGCGGTAATTTTTCGGGGGCCGAAACGGCCTATCGCAATGCACTAGATATCGAGACGAGGTTGTTCGGGCCCGACTCTTTTGCTGTCGGTCAAATGTTGATCGAATTGGCGGTCCAAGTCAGCAATCAAGGTCGTTTCGACGAGGCCGCCGCTCTGTTCCGTCGCGCTGATCCGATTATCCAGAGCGCTTCGGGAGTATCGGCCCGGGCTCGTCTTGCTTCGTATCGCGCACTCGATGCGGCTAACCAGCGAAATTATGGCGATGCCCTGCAATATGCCCGTAATGCCGTAGCGGCACGGCGCAAGGATATAAACGACGCAAAAACGCCCAGTCTGGATGTAACCGATCAGACCGTCGATGTGCCGCCCGCCTTGGAGGGCGACCTGGCGCACGACCTTTGGCTCGAGGCAGAAATGGCAATGCGAACAGGTGATTTGCCAGGTGCGGAGGCCGCCGCTCAGGAAGCTCTTTATATTGTGACCCGGCACCCGGAATTGCCGCTCTCTTGGCGGCCGGAGATTGTCTCACTTATGGGGGAGATCAGCGCGCGAGAAAACCGCGTTGCACCCGCCGAGCGCGATCTGCGCGCGGCAGCCAGCATGGACGAAAAGATATTCGGCAATGGTACGGCTACTGCCATGGCCCAACTGCGGCTGGGTGCCTTTTATGCCGATCAGCAGCTCTACCCTGCAGCCATTGACGCATTCCGAAGCGCTTTCAAAATTCTGGACAAAGATGAAATTGCGCGTGTCCAAATCGTTCCCGATCAGATTGCCCCGTTTTTGGGGGCGGCTAGCACCATAGACGCCAGCGCGGAAGAACGCAGAACATTGAACGAAGAAATGTTCGCGGCAATTCAGAAGATAGATTCTGGTATCGCGGACCAGACCATTGCCCGAGTTGCGGCACGGCGGGCGGCAGCCGATCCAGCGCTTGCGGATGAAGTGCGCAATGCAGAAGAAGCAGCGCGTGTGGCCGACGGTTTGCGAGTCGCGCTAGCAAGCGAGCGCGCCAAGTCGGACGATGATCGAAATGCTGATCGCGAAAAAGGCCTTAGCGCAAAGCTCGCCACCACCGCGGCGCAGAGTGACGCCCTATTGGCGAAGGTGCGCGTCGATTTCCCAGGATACACCGTCTTGGCTTCGCCTCGCGTGGTGCCGTTGGTTGAACTTCAATCACTACTTGGTGCGCACGACGCTTTCGTCAGTTTCGTGATCGGTGTGCGGACCAGTTATGTTCTGCTAGTCACCAAGGCGGGGCTGACGGTCAGCCCAGTGAATACTACTGAGACGGCCCTCGCAGCTGATGTTAGCGACTTGCGTAGTGCATTGGTTCTGCGCGTCGGAAAGCTGCAGGATTTCAGCCTGAAAATCTCTTATGGACTGTACCATACGCTGCTGGGCCCAGTAGAGCCGCAGCTTGAAGGAATTGATCATCTTATTATTGCTTCTAGTGGCGCATTGGCGAGCCTGCCTTTTTCATTGCTGGTCACGGAAGACCCGGCACAGGGAAGCAGCTACGACGGCGCCGCGTGGCTGATAAGACGTACAGCCATTGCGCAAGTTCCGTCTGCGCGCGCATTCGTTACGCTACGGAGCGCAAAGCGCACCGTTGCGCCGCGCGCATTCCTAGGGCTTGGCAACCCGGCATTCTCGGGAGGGTCCGACTCTGGCAGTGCTCTGGATACGCTGGCATCTACCTGCCAAGAGGCCGGCACCGCAAATTTGTCTTCGCTGAAATCTTTGCCGGCTCTGCCGGACACAGCCGCTGAGGTCCGCGCGGTCGCCGTTGATTTTGGTGCGTCGCCTGCAGATGTCCTGCTGGGCGCGAACGCGACCGAAGACGCTCTCCGCGCAAAACCGCTCGACCAATATAGGGTCATTTATTTTGCTACTCATGGCCTTTTGCCGGGCGAATTGCGTTGCGAGACTGAACCCAGCCTTGTGCTTTCGCCGCCAGATCGCGCCGACATGTCCACTGCCAGCGATGGCCTTCTGTCCGCTAGTGAAATTGCAGGACTAAAACTCAATGCTGATCTCGTGGTGTTGTCCGCGTGCAACACCGCAGCGGCGGGTGGAACAGGTTTCGGAGGCGGCGCGCTGGATGGATTGGCGGATGCATTTTTCAATGCTGGCGCCAGGGCGGTTTTGGCTAGCAACTGGCAAGTGCCGTCTGCGGCGACGACACAATTGATGACGGCGGTCTTTGCCAACCTGACGCACGATCCCAATCAGGACATAATGGAAGCATTGCGTCGGGCACAACTTTCTATGATTTCCCAGACTGTCACCGCACATCCTTTTGATTGGGCGGCATTCACAATTATAGGCGCAGGAGGAGGTAAAACATGAATCGCGCACTGGTTCTGGCTCTCTTTTCGTGTGCATTGGCCGCGCACGGGGCGGCTGCCGCCTCGTTGGTCGTGGTTGAGGCGCGGGGCATAAACCTAAGATTGGGAACAACGCTGGATGCCGCGACCCCGTTAGTTTTAAGGCAAGGTCAGCACGTGACGCTAATCTCCGAAACCGGCTCGACGCTGAAGCTGGATGGACCGTACAATCGACCGCCGGCGGCGGTGGGCGGCGGCGGCGTCGATTTGTCAAAAACCTTAGGCGCGCTGGTTTCCCAGCGACAGACGCGCAGCGGCGAGTTCGGCACGACCCGCGGCGCGGTACTGGCGGCATTGCCCGATCCGTGGCTGATAGATGCGAGCCATAGCGGTGCTGGTTGCATTCTCGAAAACCAAACGCCAATTTTCTGGCGCCCCGACGTGAAACCTAGCGTGACATTTGCTGTCGCGCCAACCGATCGAAGTTGGAGATCGCAGGCATCGTGGCCAGCCGGTCAAGCGCGTTTGTCCATCACAACCGACGTGCCGATGCGTGGCGGCGAGACCTACTTATTGAATTTGGGCGGTATGGAATCGGCGCTGACCCTGACTCTGCTTCCATCCAGCCTTACGAACGACGCCATGCGTACTGCTTGGATGGCAGATAAGGGGTGCGATCAGCAAGCTGAGGCACTGGTAAAGACCATTAAGTGATGCGCTGGTTGCAAGCGTTCGCCGTCGGCCCAAGAGAGAGGCCAATCCTCAAGGCGGCAGGATTGGCGGGGGTCGCAATACTTTGTGCTACGTTAGCGTATGGGGCGGTCGATCACCTTTCCCTGTTGACGCGAGTCAATCAATTCGTGCAGGACTGGGAAGTCGCATCGGTATTCGCGCCGAGGCAAGCTCAGGATGCCGCTATTGTTATAGTAGCGATAGACGAGCCCACCTTGCAGCAATTCACCTACCGCTCTCCGGTAGATCGCAAATTTGTCAGCGATCTTTTGCAGAAACTCGAAAGCCACTCGCCCACGGCCATCGGTTTGGATCTTTTACTCGATCAGCCAACGGAAGCCGCCAAGGATGCGGCGCTGCGCGGTACGCTAGCTGAAATGAAATTGCCCTTGGTCGTCAGTTACATTCGATCCGCGGCCACACTCTCGGCAGAGCAGCAATCGTTCGAGGATGCCATGGTGCCCATACGCCGGCGGGGACTTGCCGATTTGCCGACCGATCAGTTTGACA
This sequence comes from uncultured Alphaproteobacteria bacterium, assembly GCA_963766265.1. Taxonomy (GTDB): domain Bacteria; phylum Pseudomonadota; class Alphaproteobacteria; order Micropepsales; family Micropepsaceae; genus Rhizomicrobium. Next base: position 810,543 of record CAVXYX010000001.1, on the reverse strand, counting down.
CAGCCCGCAGCGTTTTCCCCGGCGCCTGGGCGGACGGGAAGTATATATACGGCTTCGCGCGGGCGCTGGCGGCAGCGGTTGGCGTTAATACTCCTGCGGCCGAGGTGCCCATAATCTGGCATGGGCGCCCCCCACCAACATCGACGGATCCCGATCCGAAACCCTTTCGTCAAATATCTGCGCTCGCCGCAGGCCTTATGCCGGATAGCTGGTTTCGCGACAAGATCATTTTGATTGGTTCTGATGTTACATTGGTGGATCGCCATCGCACTCCGTTCTCAGCAATCATGGCCGGCGATGCAGGGCAGCTTCCAGGCGTGGTTATTCAGGCTCACAGCGTCTCGCAACTGTTGAGCGGGCGCAAATCACCGCTGGTGCACTGGGCAATAGATTTCGCCATTACCATATTGTTCGCGGGTCTCGGTGCCGCGCTCGGAATGTGGAATGCGCAATTATTGATGCGCATACTGGCGGCCGCTCTCTTGGTTATTGCCCTGTGGGTGGTTGGAGCCGCTCTGTTTCATTTGGCGGATAAAATGATTGGCTTGGTTGCACCGGCCCTGGCTTTGATCGCCGCCTTTGGCGTCCAAGATTCCCTGGGGGGTCGAGAGGCGCGCCGGCAGCGGGAGTTTATCCAGGGGGCTTTCGCTCATTATGTTGCGCCCAAGGTGGTCGAGCAATTGGTTCGCGATCCGTCCCGGATGTCGCTAGAGGGTGATCGCCGATTGATGACCTACCTCTTCTCGGACATTCAGGATTTCACTACCCTGTCAGAAAAGTTGGAATCGCGAGATCTGGCGCGACTGCTGAACGGCTATCTGGACGGGATGACCGAAATTGTCATGAAGCATGATGGAATGGTGGACCAATTCATTGGCGACGCCGTGTTTGCAATTTTCAATGCTCCGATTGATCTTCCGGATCACGCCCAAAAAGCCGTTCGTTGCATGTTAGCGCTTGACGACTTTACCGAGCGATTTCGCATTGCGCAGGACAATGCCGGCTTACCTTTGGGTGCTACTCGTATCGGCGTCCATACCGGGACCGCCGTGATAGGCAATTTTGGAAGCCAAGCACGCTTCACCTATACGGCGCAGGGCGACGCAGTGAATACGGCAGCGCGGCTCGAAGGAATCAACAAGTACTTTGGTACGCGTCTCTGCGTCAGCGAAGCCACTCGCGTTTTGTGTCCTGATATCGCATTCCGCCCTGTTGCATCCGTCGTTCTAAAGGGAAAAACTGAAGCAATTGACCTTTGGGAGCCTCTGCACGAGGGGGTATACGCGCCGGAATTTGTGGAGGCTTACGCTCACGCATACGATCATCTTAAGGAACAGCGCGCTAATGCAGCTGATCTGTTCGCCGACTTGCTTGCAGTCCGGCCAGATGACCCTTGCGTCATGCTGCATTTGAACAGGCTGCGCCAAGGCGCAGTTGGCGTAAAAATGGTGATGACGGACAAATGATATTCGTTCCAATACTCGCGTTGGCTATTCTTCTCCTTGCCCGCTTTTGGCTGATCAATCCACTGGCCGCCAAAATGGGCGGTACAGCGATACTGCCAGTTGAGCACGTCCTGAACGTGGTGCTCATTGTGGTTGCCGCGTTGTTATTCGACGGGCTTATTCGGTTCTTTTATTGGCATCGTTATTGGCGCCGGCGTCGCGGCCGCGAAACACCAGCCCTCATCCGCGACCTGCTGACCATCGCCATAGTGTTGTGCGCGCTTTCTGTCGCTTTGTGGTGGCAAGAGGGTTTTTCATTTGCCGGCCTTATTACGGCGTCGGGCGCTACGGCAATCCTATTGGGCATTGCTCTTCAAACTGTAATTCAGGATCTGTTTAGCGGCCTTTCGATAAATCTGGAGGGCTCTTATGCAATCGGCGACTGGCTTACGGTATATTCCGAGCATGCTGAACCAACCTATGGCCGCGTCACCGGAATTACCTGGCGCGCCACGTTTTTGACGCTCGAAGATGGTCGGCAGTTGATGATTCCAAATCACACGGCCACATCTAATCCGGTGCTCAACCATAGCAGACCGAGGAATGGAAAAAGATATTCGGTGGAGATCAGCGTCGATAGCCGCTTGCCATGTGAGCGCGTTATGGAGTTGTTGTTAGGAGAGGCAATCAAAGTTAGCCGGATGCCGAGCATGTCCGCACTGCCCACCCCCGATGTTGTTATTGATAATGTCAAGGGGGATACACTTTTTTATCATGTTCGTTTTTACGCAAATCCGGACGCAATATTGCCGAGCGAGGCGAAATCATTGATGTACAAAGCTCTGCTCGACGTCGTGCAGCAGCACGCACTTCCCATGCCTCTCACTCGCGTGGAGATGGTTGAACATCCTCATTTTTCAGATGTTATGGATCGAGATGAGGTTCATGAGGGATTGCGCCATGCTGCGCTCTTCTCGGATGTCCTGGATGAACAGCAATTGCAGCTTTTGGCAAGGCGCTGCGAAATTCATCAATTTCCACAAGGTGCCGTATTAATGCGGCAGGGCGAGCCAGCCTCGTCGATGTTTATTATTCTCGAAGGGGCGGCAGGGATAACTATCGATTCCACTTCGGGCGATCCGCGCGAAATCGCAGTCCTCGCAGCAAGAGACATTGTTGGAGAAATGTCGTTGATGACCGGCGCGCCCCGCAGTGCAACGGTGACGGCGCTAACACGCTTGCGCACGCTGGAAGTCACCAAAGAGCCAATTGAAGAGTTGCTGCGTGCGTCTCCTGAACTCCTTCAGCGCTTCAGTCAGGTGCTGGCTGAGCGCTTGGACCATCTAAACGAGCATACGCGCCGTGCGATGGCGAAAGCGCAAGACGCGACAGACCTGCTCAGTAAGATGAAAACGTTCTTCAGCCGCGTCTTACGCTAGCGTAACAGGCTGTGGCAAGCTCAACACAACTGCTACAATGGCAATGTAGGTCACCTGATGCACAAATTGGTCAGCGCCGTACGCAGTCCAAAAGATATTATCGCTGGCAGTCCAATTCCGAAGCCGTTCGGTGCGCGCCTTGATCCAATCCACATGGTAATGGACCAAAAATTCGCTGATAACAACCGGCGCGATTATGGCGGCCGAATGAGTTAGAATCAACAACACGGGGATCGTAAAAACACAATGAGTGCCAGCATGGGTCAATCCATCAAGATGACCGTAAAAGCCCTTGTTACTAGCTTGACGTTTGCTTTGCAGCACGAAGTCACACAAGAAATGCTTCGCTTCAAAAGCAAGCAGAGTCACTAGGGCTAACCCAGTCTCGACATTCATCGCTGTCCCCTCTGCCCCAATACATAGAGCGCAATTATCGGTTTTCCAACAGGAAAAATGCGCGTGGTTTATTCGTTTGAGCGCATGAATGCTCGTCCTCGGCGCTGCTCTACGATTGCGTTAAGAAGCGACGTGGCTTGGAATTTAGAGGCCGGCTGCATCAGCACGTCGCGAGGCCGCACACAACTTGATCGCGGGAGGTGCTCACAACGGTAGCCAATGCCTACGATGCTTCATTGCGTCGGCAACGTTGCGCATCCGCTGCTTCATAAAAATTCCGCCCATAGCGAGATAAGATATATGTGCTGGTGCAAAAAAGAATACCACGGTTCTAAGCACCGGCTAGATGAGAGCACAGCGCGCAACTTTCGGCGGCCTTGCTTCGCGATTACGAGCCGTAATCTTGCACCTCGGCAGGGGTGCCACACGTGTTACAGATAAACTTGAACCCCAAATGTGTTTCGACCGCGCTGAAGCCGTCCGGAGCTGAGCGAAGATGGGTGTCAGACTCGTGATCCAAGAACGACCACCGTCGATGTTCGTCCCAAAGCAACGCCACTCCGGATGTGTTGCATTTTGCGCAAATCACCACGACAGGGTATTCTTCGCGATCGCTCATGCCGCCGAGTATTGCATCGGGGAGCCCATATTTCACTAGGTTTCCCATCGTTAGGCGAGGACCACGGCGATATGGCCGCCATTCGGTCTAGCTTTTAACGGAATTCTCTTAATTCGGGCGGAAGTAGTTCTAGGGGCGTGCCAGTGACGCTGGAACAAGGCTGACTAAGAGCAGGATCGCGAGGAGCGACCAAAGGTATTGGCGTTGGTAAAGCAGGGTCGCCACGGTGGCGAAGGCGAGCATGCCGCCGCCGAAAATCCCCCAAATTCGCGTCTGCGGCATGACCAGTAAGATTACCACCATCAACTCCACAAGGCCTATGACGCGAAACCAGTGATGAGGAAAGTGCCAAAGCCGGTAGACCGCTTGCACGTGTTTGCTGCCGTAAAGATTGACGAAGCCCAACAGGCCAAAAGCGAAGCTGGCCGCATATAATGCGATTGGCTCGACATGTGTCATAGCCACATGGACTTCTGGTTTGGCATCCGGAACACCCAACGAACCGATCTAACTTATCCTGACTGACCACGTGCGAGAAGCCTCATGTGCTCGTCGCAGTTTTGTGATGGCGCAATGCGGTGGCCTCGGGGCAGGGGCGTCCGGAGAAACGCCGCCTTTAGTCGAAGGGGGTAAATACATTGACGATCATTATCCGAGCAGGTCTAGGACCAGCCTAAGTCCTTCTGCTTCCTTGGGAAAGTTGCCTTCCGCCGGGCCGAGCCTTCCCTCTCGCCGCCTCGCGAGCCGGTTGTGCCCGAACTCCGAGGGAACCCCGGGTAAGGTGGGACGACTACGATTGGAATAGTAAAAACGGACCCCCGCTCCTAAGCAATCCTGGCCGGAAGTCTGCCTCCGGCGGACCAAGACCGTTGGTGACCGTTTGTATTGAATAACCCCGTTCCTCGGCGGTTCCGGGGGTTGGACCAACGGGAAATGGATATCCAATTATTGGCGGCATACCTTGCTCCGGTCCGCCGGTCCCGCCGGATGACGGCGATCATTGGGGAGAACGCCGATCATGAACAAGCAAACGATCGAACAGAATGTGCTGCAGCGAGCAGAAGCGTTCGTCGAGACGGTGGTGGTGCCGCGCATCGCTCGAACGCGCAGGGAGGATCCCCAAACACTCCGCGTACGGGCCGAAATGGGTCGCGACAACAGCGACGCGGGACTGCGTGCGCTGCAAGACGGTGGGCTAGACGTCGACCGCTTAGACGCTCTCGCAGCCGATCGCTCCGAGGCGCGGCGTGAGCGGCTCCGGCAGGCACATCAAAGGGCGGTCGCAGGTTCAGCCGAGGCGGAGCGCCGGCTCAAAGATCTGGCGCCGCCACTTCCTCCTACTACCCCCATGAACATCATCATTGATCGGGTCACGTTCATCCGGAGTTTCGCAGATGAAGGGACGGTGTACGACTTTTCGATCAACTCCCTCGACAGCTGGGCGAAGTACGGGTTCGACGCTTCCGGTGACTCAGTCGGCGCAACGGGTCTCGGCCGGCTCAGCTTCTTTACGCTGTGGGAGAACCCCGAGATCAAACCAGTAATCCTGACCGCGGGCGCTCGCTTGGCCGTCAATGCGTACCTTTCGGTTGATGCCGACTGGAACGGCGTTGCAGCGTGGTTCTTCCCGGATTCCGAGGCGCGAGCAACCGTGCGTGCGCGAACTACCGTTTGGGGAATGGACTCATCGGTTAGCTCGATCGTCCAGGACACCATCTTGGCAAGTGCCTATGCGAGCGGTGGCTTCTTCGGCGGAGACGACAGCACAACAATCACCTTCGACGAGTTTCTCGATACCAGCGGCGTTTACGTTCCGGCGCAAGCATGGTCCTTGATCGAAGTGTCTCTTCTCACCGAATGGAATGCGCTCAATGGTGAGGTTCACCTCGACGCGCGAAACGGCTCGTTCAAGGTTTCTGTACCCTGGCTGATACTGACGGTCACGTAGCCGTAGAGGATTCCATCTCGCATAGGAATACACCATTCTGCACCATCTTCATTGGCCTTGCAGTTTGGTAGGAGTGGATTTCGAGAACGCCCTGGTGGAAATCTCGCGCTGAAGTCACGCGCTCCTGCCCCCTATTTTGCGAGAAGAAGGCATGGATGAAGTAATCGCTTTGCGATAACATTCTCCCATGAATAGGTGGCGAGATATCGTCAAAGAGCTGGACACGCGTTTTCTGCGGTACGCAATATACTGCCTGATATTTGCGGGCATCATCGAAGTGATCAAGCGACCGGAGATAACAGCAAACTTCCCCGTGATCCCCTCAACTCGACCGACGTTCGAGTACGGGTTCGAAAATGCCAGCCGCATACCTTGGGAAACCATTGATCGCGCAGCTGCCGTTGTCGGTCTGCTGCTGGCGGTCGTCCAAGTCGTTCAATGGACTTGGCAAATCGCTGCCATTATGGCGAAGTCGAAAAAGCACAAACGCCAAGGCGATTTTGAAAGCTAAACCTACTTGGCTGGCTTAGCCTTTTTCTGTTTTGATTTCGTCTGGGCGTATGCGAGACCCATGGCGCCACTCTCTCCTCCACGACATAGGCCGCGCGGGTTGCTGCCCTTCGCCGCCGCAAGAAGGGGATGCAAGCCTAAACACGATACAGTTTCCGCTTCACGCATCAGCGAAAAGAAACCGAAGGGCCGATGGTGAACGACACACCATCGGCTCTTTGCCCATTTATGAAGTGTTATGAAGCTCCCAATTCCCGCACCGGAGCACCGGACGGCACAAGAAACTCTTCTAGATTGCACGGTCCATTTGCAATCAGAAGCTGGGTAACAGGGTGTCCCGATGGTCGATGGCATCGAAATTGGCGCCTTAACTGTCGCCATGGCTCAAAACCAAGGCGGCTAACCATAAAGTGAACGAGTTGTTTAGCGCGTTATGCCCGCCGGTTAGAGTGACCCCAAGACATGGTTCCCTCTTTGACTTCCCGGGCGACGCCCCTCCGCGTCCCCGGGCCTTTTCCACCCGGGGAGCGTGGGTGCCTAGGATCATATAAATGGAAGGCCCTGGAGAGAGAGTCGAAGCGCTAATGGGTGAGTTCCGGCGGGACGTTACCGCTTGGAAGCGCGAGCTGGCGCGGCTGAGAGCTGAAGGGCGCACCGATCTCGTTGAGACAATTGAAAGCTGGACACGTGAAGCGGAGCGGGTCCTGGCGCGTTGGGAGGGCTAGCCTCGCGGGCGTAGTTCAATGGTAGAACGGTAGCTTTCCAAGCTGCATGCAGGGGTTCGATTCCCTTTCGCCCGCTCCAATTCAACAACTTTCCGGCGCGCCCAGACGGGGTAGACCGGATGCGACCATAGCGAAAGCGGTAGTGCAAGAACGGTTAATCGCACGGCCTTTCGAGGATGCGACAGGCCGACCTCGATTGACAATTATTTCATATACGATCGCCTATTGTCCGTGCCCGGATTGGGGGTGGCATGGATACCCTGGAATTCTGCCAGTCTATCGAATTCGCCAGCATTGCGGGCGGTGGCACTTCATTGGCATGAGGTGCGGGGTACCAAGAAAATGCCGTCGTGGGAGAATATCCGGCCTAAAGCGATTGCTCCCCATTTGCCGGTCGTTTGGGCTTACAAATTCGATGCGCAATCCAACGAGTTCATTGGCCGCCTGGCGGGCGACCGCATCGCCCGTGCCTACGGAAAAAGTTTTCGTGGCCTGACGCTGGCGCAAATCCACACCTCGCCGGATCGCTACCAAATGGCCCGCGCTTTGCTTGCGCGTGTGATCGCGGAGCCTGCAATATTCCTCGGCCACGGCCGCATCTACCAAGTCAAAGGTGAATTCCAAGCCGGGGAACGCCTCATGCTCCCGTTATCCAGCAATGGTGTCGCCGGTGACGGCGTACTTGGGGCAACAGAGGCAGGGGACCTACCGCTGCTCCATGAGCCGGTTCAGGGGGTCAATGATTTGGGCGATTGGTTCAGCCTTGCGGAGAAGCCGGATGGCATGGGCCACGCCTTCAGCGGCCCCGTTACAGAAAATCCCTCAACATCTGCTTGATCCATCAGCTTGTCCGCTCGCATCGCGGCGTGAATGGCGGCATCGGCTCTATAGAGCTTCCGCATCCGCTCGGCCGCGCGCCAGATGTCGATTTCCCACTTGTGGAGGAACAGAATGAAACAACTCGTCCTAACACGGGGTAAGGCGCAAAATTAGCGCATGAAAAGTGGAAGCAAAAGGCGATTAGTCAATCTCAACCTAACGGTCACCCTCAACCTTGCCGCATGTCTGTTCGGCGTGGCAGCAATCATCACAGCGTTGCTACGCTAACTCTGGGTCCTCAGAGTAACCCCGTTGCATCAGCACCGTCCCCTTCTTGCGTTTGTTGCAGGTGCGCTCCCCTTTCGCCAACATCCACCGCACGCCCTCCACGATGCGGGAAGGGCCCTATTGCGTGACTTTCGTGGAAGCCAAGCGAGTTTTTCGGGCTTTGTGCAGAATTCTCCCTGTTTTCCAGCATCGCGATCGGCGAATGCATCTGTTCCCCGAATATGCATCTCGAGCCTCGTGCGTCGACTAGATCACGTCCGCGCAATCGCCGGGAAGAAGACACTGCGTCACCTGCGAAAAAATCCAACTCCGCTCGGGACCGTGCTCCAATAGCCAGACTACGTCGAACCGGTCTTCCGGCCAATTCGTGGGACACCCAATATTCTCACCGGCGATTCTCCGGACTAATCTAGAAATGTAGCCGTGATGCCACACAATGAGGACAGGCGGCCGGGCGTTGAGCACGGCGGCTGCCAGTTCCTCTTCTTGCCCTTCGGCAAAGTGAGAATTGATTTCCAGCCCCAACGCAGCGGCCAGTGGTCCCGCGGTATGCATTGCACGTAAGCTCGGGCTTTGCTTGGTCGCATCCGATGCAAAGATTGAGCAAGGGGCCTGAATCGCCGCCCCCCGAGATCTGGACCTCGGCCGGATAAAGAACTGCACCAGGGCGCCTGCCCTCTGCCATCCCCGCACCGTCAATTCATGGCGGGTCGGTTGACCGGCTTCATCAACTCCGCGGCCATACATCCCATGTTGATGCTTTTCCGCATGCCGGATGATCATAACCTTATACATACGCCGCAAAGAGAGCTCCGCTTCAGCCCAGACTGTCGTGCTTGCACAGTGAACTGCGATAAGACAACATTGCCAAGCAAAATGGGAGCGGGCTTGCAGCGGCTTTGGACTCGCCGTGACTGGCTGACGATGATCTTGACCCTGGCTATGGCGCCGGCGGCCAATACGAGTCCCTTGTCCCGGATAGTTGCCGTCGGTGACCTGCATGGCGACTTTGCGGCGTGGCGTGATATTGCACGTGGTGCTCGCCTGATTGATGACGACGGCAACTGGGTCGGAAAAGGCGCCACTCTCGTCCAGACCGGTGATGTCGTCGACCGCGGGCCGGATTCGCTCAAGATTGTTCAGGACTTCGTGCGGCTACAAAACCAGGCTGCTCGCGACAATGGCCAAGTCGTCGCCTTGGTGGGCAATCACGAGGCAATGAACATGACGGGGGACCTGCGCTATGTGTCCGCCGGGGATTATGCGGCATTCGTCGACCGAGATTCGGAACGCCGCCGCGAAGCCGTCTATGAAGCAAACAAGGCGGCGATCGCCGCCAGATATCGCAAAGGCGATCCTCAGATGACGGATGACGTCGTTCGGCAAGCGTGGTATCGGGCGACACCACTCGGCAGCATTGAACACCAACTGGCTTGGCGGCCGGATGGCAAGATCGGTCGCTGGATCGTCAACAATCCCGCCGTAGCCTTGCTTCAGGATACGCTGTTCGTGCATGCCGGCATAAGCCCGGCCTATGTCCACCTGTCCATCGCAGAGATAAACCGGCAGGTCAGCGCTGCACTGCGAGCACAGACTACAGACCCGAGCGCCATCACAAATGATCCGGTCGGCCCTCTTTGGTATCGTGGCTTAGTTGTGCCAAATGGCGAAAAGCTGGCGCTCGATCCGACCGCCCCACCTGAGCCGCCAGTGGAGGATCAGTTGACACAATTGCTGTCGGCTTACGGTGCCAAGCGGATCGTGATAGGCCATACGCCGATCATGTCGGGAATTGAAATCTCGCATGGCGGCAAGCTGGTACGGATAGATACAGGAATATCGAAGGTTTATGGCGGGCCTCTCTTTTATCTTGAAATTTCGCAGAGCACACTTCTTCCACATGCTGTGGAGCGATCATCGATAAAATAGGGGAGGCTACCGGGATGCGCACAATTCTGGAGACGACCCGCGCCGCAATTTTAGCTGCGATCCTCTTGCCGGCACAGCAGGGGTTCGCGACGCCCGGCGCCAAGCCTCTTTTCGTAAGCGATGGGGTTATCAATCTGACAATCAGCGGGCCTATTGGCAACTTGTCGAGAAAAGTGGGCGTTGCTCCCGTTCCTGGCTTACTTAAGGTGGAAGGACCGGCGCCAGAGGCGCTCCCAATTATGCTGTCCACGCGCGGGATAACTCGCCGTTTGCAGCAAATCTGTTCCTTCCCACCCTTACGCGTTACGTTCGCCCAAAAACCCCCAAAGACGTCCATCTTCAAAGGGCAAAAGGCGCTCAAACTTGTGACTCACTGCCAATCGCCCGAGCAGTATCAGCAAGGCGTCTTGCTCGAATACGCTGCCTATCAATTGTATCAAGCCCTCACGCCCGAAAGTTTTGGCGTTCGCCTTGTTAAGGTCAATTACACTGAAGAAAATGGTGTGGAGATTACCACCCGCATGGGGTTCTTTATTGAGGACATAAACGACGTTGCGCGCCGTAACGGTCAAGTCCGGTTGCGAGGTGTCAACCATATTTCGGTATCACAATTGGATCCGGCAGCAGCTGCGCGCTTCGCGGTGTTCCAATACATGATCAGCAATCTTGATTGGGCAATGACCGCCGGGGCGTCGGGGCAGGATTGTTGCCACAATTCCCGACTCTGTGGGTGCAAAAGGCGAGATAACCGATTTAATCGGAATACCTTATGATTTCGATTATTCAGGCTTGGTCGATGCGCCCTACGCCGTGCCTCCTGATGGCATCCGCGTCGCTAACGTGCGAGTGCGGCGCTATAGGGGCTTTTGCCAGCACAACGCTCAGGCGCAGGCGTTGGCATCGAACTTGTTGCCTCGTCGGGCATCACTACTGGCCATCGTCGATCGGACACCAGAGCTGAATGAACGGTACCGCCAAAAAGCAGACAAATATTTAGGAGATTTTTTCGACCAGATTGGCTCGCCTCGGGATTTCGCCGGCGTGTTGGGGACCTGCCTGCCCTAATCCTTGCGCCATTCTTTCGACCGCTTGCCGCCATTAGCCCGACTCTATACAAAGTTTTGAGGGTAACCTCTTCAATGGTCCACATTCCAACGAATTAATCGCTCGGGCAGGGTTTGTTTGATGGGCAACCGGCGGCACACGTGGCTTTGGGGTGGGCAGGGCTGCTCGATACGAGATTTATCCTGAGTTCAGTCGGTACCTTGGTCCTTGCCTCCGCGCTCGGGGCATTGATTGGCTACCACCCTGCAACCCGGCGCACCATAGATCACCTCCACGAAGCGGATATGCCACACGTGTACGTCATGTATGCTGTTATCGGCGCGGTGATCGGTGTGGCGGTCCGCGAGTTCGGCACGGTAGTAGGTGTCGTCGTATTCGGTATCGGGGGGCTGATCCGGTTCCGTTCTTCAACGGACTCGACACGCGATACCGTTCGTCTAATTGTCGTAACCTTGGCGGGCTTGGTTGCCGGACTTGGTTTGCTGCATTTTGCGGTGATAATCACGGTCTTCTCATTCGCCTTGATTTATTTCTTCGATTCCAGCCCGCCATTCCGCATCCGGGTAGAAGGACTGGCCAAAGGGCGCACGGCGGATTGCGCGAAGGCTTATCGCCTTCTCTTGAAGCAGCATGGTTGCCGCATAATTGCCGAACATAGATCGGCGGAAAAGGAGCGGATCGAGTTCGTTTTTCGCCTCCCTTGGCGAAGCACACGCGAACGATTGGACACAGAATTACGCAATATAGCCGCTGACCTGCGCGGCGATGTCGATTGGGAAGTCGGATAGAGCAGCGGCTCAATCGGCATCGTTGCATCACGGGTTATCCTGGGAACTGGCGGCGAAATTCTTGGAGCCTTCTCGCAAGCAGGGCCTCGGCTGAAATGGCTCTTGTGCCGGTTAGCACCCTTGTTTTCATATGGTGGGCAAGTAAGCGAATATCCTCGCCTTCAAAGCTCGCGGGCTTGCCCTCGTGACCCGATGTCTCCGCCCACTTTTGCGCATCGTCCAGTGAGGCAAGATATTGGGGAAGGCGGTTCTTTCATTCGGGATTTGGCTCTTTGATGCATTTCTTTAGCCGCTCCGGCGCAACGCGAAGGTCCGACACCTTTACGCCAATCAAGACCGCCCCATCGAAGGTTGCGTTGTCAAGCATTGTACCGGCGAATTGTAGATATGTACGGACTTGCGAGACATCCTTTTAAATAGCCCTGTTGGGCAGAAAGGGTGATTTTGATGACCAAGATTGAACGGGATATTCAGCGCAAACTACGGGTTCTCAAACATGCTGAGCAGATAGGCGATGTTGGCAAGGCCTGTCGGTATTTTGGTGTTGGCCGCGCGAGCTTTTATCGCTGGCGAACAGCCTTCCAGAGCCAGGGTGAAGCCGGACTGGCAAATCGGAAGACGACCCCGAAGAACCCGGCCAATCAGACGCCTCCGCAGATTGTCGAGAAGGTTTTACATCTGCGGCAGACCTATCATCTGGGGCCGATCCGGATCGTCTGGTATCTTGCGCGCTATCACGACATCAAGATCTCTGATGCTGGGGTTTATCGGATCTTGAAGCGCAATGGCGTGAGCAAGCTTCCCAGCGGCACACGTGTTCGCAAAATCCACACCAAGCGTTATGAGAAACAGGTGCCTGGCCATCAGATCCAGGTCGACGTCAAGTTCCTGACTTTCCAAGGAAAAGATGGAAAAACCATCAAGCGCTACCAGTACACCGCAATTGATGACGCGACTCGTGTCAGAGCGCTAAAAATCTATGAACGTCACACCCAGGCTAATGCGATCTCATTCATCGACTTCGTCATCGCCAAGTTCCCGTTTAGAACCCGGGAAGCACGCACCGATAATGGCCACGAGTTTCAGGCAAAGTTTCACTGGCATGTCGAGGATCAAGGGATTCGGCATGCCTACATCAAACCAGCGTCCCCTCAATTAAACGGCAAAGTCGAACGCTCGCATCGAACCGATGAACAAGAATTCTATCAGCTGCTAAATTACACCGATGACGTCGATCTTCACAAAAAACTGGCCGAATGGGAAAGCTTCTACAACCTCTCCAGGCCCCATGGCGCTTTCAATGGAAAAGCTCCTTACGAAACACTCCGCGAACGGCTATAAATTTAGCACGGGAATGTCTCGTCAGCCCATCAGCATTACAGCGGACGACCGAGCGTTATATTAAAGTCGATCCACGCCACCTGGCGGATGCCAAGGCGGCAATTGAGGAATGGTGGAGCTCAACAGCCTCACCGACCGGAACTTACTCGGGCCAGACGCGCATACTTCCAACTTACTTCTAAGTGCTGGTTTTCAGGCCGGGGGTTCGACTATTCCAAAATGGAAATTCCCCTTGCAGGGACTCAACTTAGGAGTGGTGGGCGCGCCAGGGATCGAACCTGTGGACCCCTACCATGTCAAGGTAGTGCTCTCCCGCTGAGCTAACGCGCCCGTACATTCGCCGTGCCCGCGGGCGGCCTCTATAGCCGCCCCGGCCGGAAAGAAAAGCGCGATGCCGTCATGCGGCCGCCATCATCCGGTCCACCTCGGCGACAATTTCCCGCAGATGGAAGGGTTTGGACAGGACTTTGGCCTGTTTGGGGCGCCCGAGGCCGGATGCAGGGCCACCGCGGCAAAGCCGGTGATGAACATGATCTTCAGCGCCGTCATTCATTTCGAGCCGCCCGCTTGGCCAGCTCGATCCCGTCCATCCCGGGCATCACGATATCGGTCAGCAGAAGGTCGAAGCTGAAGCCCTTGAGGCATTCATAGGCGTCGCCGCCATCGCCGAAATCGGTCACGGCATGGCCGGCCTTGACCAGCGCCGCGGCCAGGAATTTGCGCAGGGATTCGTCGTCTTCCGCCAAAAGGATATGCGCCATCGCCTGCCCGCGCCCTTGCCCGTCCCCAGTAAAAACCATATCCGGGAACCGTAAACAAGTGTCCCGTACTTGAAAGCGGGCGGACGCCTGTTTAGGCTCCCCTGTCCTTCCTTGAGACGAGAACCGACCATGGCGCGCCCGCCTTCCGGCCCTGAAGGAGACCTGCACTCCGGCAGCTGAGACGCGAGGCGTTTTGACCCAGGACCCCGTGCTGGCCGCGCTTCTGGCCGAGCCGTTCCGGGTGATTCAGGCCCCAGGTCCAGACCGTGCCGTTCGTCTTCGCCTCGGGCCATTCCGGCCGGCGCTATCCCGAAAGCCTGATCGCGCAGAGCCGGCTCGATCCTTTGACCTTGCGCCGCTCCGAAGACGCTTTCGTCGATGAATTGTTTTCCGGCGTCGCCGACACTGGGCGCGCCGCTGATCGCGGCGGAATTTCCCCGCGCCTATTGCGACGTCAACCGCGCCAGCGGCGAACTCGACAGCGGCATGTTCGACGCGGCGCTGGACATCGCCGATCGATACGCCCAGCCCCGCGCGTCGCAGCCGGCCTGGGCGTCATTCCCCGCATCGTGCGCGACGGCGCGGAAATCTATGCCGGCAAACTGCCGTCCGCGCGAAGCGGAGCTGCGGCTTTCCGGCTTTATCGGCCTTATCACGCGGCGCTGGCGGAGTCTGGCGGCCGAAACGCGTCAAGCGTTTTGGCGTCGCCGTGGTGGTGGATTGCCACTCCATGCCGTCGGCGCTGTCGGTGCCCGATATCGTGCTGGGCGACCGCTATGGCGCATCCGCGCCGCCGCTTCTGACGGGCTGGGCGGAAAATGCCTTCGTCGGCAGGCGCTTTTCCATCGCCCGCAACGCGCCCTATGCCGGCGGCTACACCACGCTTGCTGTACGGCCGCGGCGGCACAGGGCCTGTTCGGTCTGCAGATCGAGATCAATCGCGCGCTTTATCTCGACGAAGACCGCATCCAGCGCAAACCCGGTTTCGAGTACCCTGAAAAAGCGCCTGATCGAACGCTCGCGCGGCTCACCGCGATCGATCCCGCGCTGCTGGGCGGGCGCGCCTTCCCCTTGGCGGCGGAATAAGACGCGGCGCGAGATTTCGATCCTTGCACGACATCGCGCGGAGCGTGCGTAGCACGTGAGCATGTGCGACGCCCAGGGACAAATGATCCGCGCATGAAGAAAAAAGGCCGCTTTGGAATGCCGAAGCGGCCAAGTTCAGGGAGGAAACGCCCAGGAAGGGCGGCGGCTTCGCGGACGGATCCGCAATACCGCGCTGCAACAATATGATGGAACTCGATTTGCGCCGGCAAGTCCTGAAATATGGTTTGCGGTGCGAAATTATCCCAATTAAATCCTGCAATTTCACATGGCTGCTGCTGGATTTTCGGGCATCTGCCTCGGAATTAAGGCAATTGTGCGGCGCAATAACAGGCGAAAAATGATGAAGCGGAGCAACCTGCCCGCACCGGTTCCACCGGATTCATCAGTCCGTCTTTTGCCCGCAACAAAAGATTCGCGCGGGTCAGTTACTCCCCGCATCCGGGCGCGGAATCCGGACGCACCCGGACGAAAGCGGGAGACCCGAATGGCACGGTCCTTTCTGGACTCGCCTCTTCGTGGCGGCGCCTGGTTCGAAGGCGCCGAAGCACTGAGTTGCGCCGCGAGGCGCGATCCGCGCCGGCCAGGCATTCAGGCCGCGCCGCAACCATCGCACCATCTTCATCTCCGACACGCATCTGGGCACGCGCGGCTGCAAGGCCGAGGCGCTGGCCGATTTCCTGGCCCATAACGAATGCGCCACCCTGTTTCTGGTGGGCGACATCGTCGATGGCTGGCAGCTCAAGCGCCGCTGGTATTGGAACGACGCGCAAAGCCAGGTGGTGGCCGAGATTCTCGCCAAGGTGGACAATGGCACGCGGGTGATCTTCGTCCCCGGCAATCATGACGAATTCGCCCGCGACTATGCCGGCCGCCTGTTCGCCGGCATCGAGGTGGCGTGCGAGACCATGCATGAGACCGCCGACGGCAAGCGCCTTCTGGTGCTGCATGGCGACCGTTTCGACGGCGTGATCGCCTGCGCCAAATGGCTGGCCCATGCGGGCGACTGGGCCTATGGCGTGGCGCTCTCCTGGAACGACCTTCTGTTCGCAGGTCCGCAAGCAGCTGGGCCTGCCCTACTGGTCGCTGTCGGCCTGGCTGAAGCACAAGGTCAAGAACGCGGTCGAATATATCTCGCGCTTCGAGGAAGCGGTGGCGGCGGAAGCGGCAAACGCGGGGCGTGGACGGGGTGGTCTGCGGCCATATCCATCATGCCGAGATCCGCCATATCGGCGGCGTGCTTTACCTGAACGACGGAGACTGGGTTGAAAGCTGCAGCGCCCTTGTCGAAGATGCCCGCGGAAATCTGGAGATTCTTCGCTGGGCCAGTCCTTCTCAGAGACACGCGGCATTGGGCTCCGCCGAAGCGGCAGTGCCCGCGCTTATACCCGCGTAGGACCAGGCGTCTGATGCCGGGACCCATTCCCGGCGTCGCCGCCCATCTCAAGATCCTCATCGTCACCGATGCCTGGAGACCCCAGGTCAATGGTGTGGTGCGCACCCTGGAAGTGCTGGGCGAAGATCTGACCGCGCTGGGCCATGACGTGCGCTATGCCACGCCCGAAGGCCGCTTCACCATCGGGCTTCCCACCTACCGCGAAATCCGGCTGGCGGTGTTTCCGCGCATCGACGGCTGGAAAAGGAAATTCGCGATTTCGCGCCCGATGCGGTGCATATCGCCACCGAAGGCACGCTGGGGATGAGCGCGCGCGCCATCTGCCTCAAGCATGGCATCGAATTCTCCACCTCGTTCCACACCCGCTTTCCCGAATATGTGCGGGCGCGCTTTCCCCTGATTCCGGAAGAGTTGGTCTATCGCTGGCTGCGCTGGTTTCACGGCCCCGCCACCGCCATGATGGTGGCCACCGAAAGCCTCAAGCGCGAGATGCAGGCGCATGGCTTCACCAATCTGCGCATCTGGTCGCGGGGCGTGGATGTGGACCATTTCCATCCCATCGCCGGAGCGCACCTGCCCTATGATGGCCCGGTCTGGCTCTATGTCGGCCGCGTCGCGGTGGAAAAGAACATCGAAGCCTTTCTCGAGCTGGACCTGCCGGGAACCAAAGTGGTGGTCGGGCGACGGCCCGGCCCGGACCGAACTGGAAGCCCGCTATCCCGGCGCGCGCTTCCTGGGCGCGCTTGTCGGGCGAGGCTCTGGTCCAGGCCTATGCCGGCAGCGACGTCTTCGTCTTTCCCAGCCGCACCGACACGTTCGGCCTGGTTCTGCTGGAGGCGCTGGCCTGCGGCATTCCCGTGGCCGCCTACCCGGTCCAGGGGCCCCTGGACGTGGTGGGGGACGCCCCCGTGGGCGGCCCTGGACGAGGACCTTGAGAGCAGCCTGCCTGAGGGCTCTGGAGATCGCCCGCCATCCCGGCGCCCTCACCCCCCGCCGCTTCGCCGAGGAGCATTCCTGGCGGGCCTGCACCCTGCAATTCCTGCGCAATATCATCGTCGAACCGGACGAGCCCTGAGCAAAGGTTAAGCGCTTAACCCGAAAGACAATTATAGGCTTAAGACCGCGGGATGCTTCGGCCTTTCCCCTGCCCCCGCCACGGGCTAGAACCAATGTCAAAACCAAGGTCAGGCCACCTATCCCTCCATGACGCCGCCGCCCCGCGCCGCCTCGTCCCGCGCAAGCCTGCTTTCGGCCAAAGAGGTGGCGTTCCTGCTGCTCACCACCCTGTTCTGGGCCGGCCTTCGTGATCGTGCTGGGCAAGGACACCAGCTGGGACTTCCGCAATTATCACTGGTACGCGCCTTACGCCTTTCTCAATCATCGCGAGGCGCTGGACGTGGTCGTCGCCCACCAGGCGAGCTACTACAATCCCTTCCTCGACATCCCCTATTATTGGCTGGCGGTTCACACCCATGCCTGGATCGCGCTGGGCGTGCTGGGCGTGGTGCAAGGCGCCAATGTGGTGCCGCTCTATCTGATCGCGCGCGAAGGGCTTCGCATCGCCGACCGCGAGATCGGCGCGGGCGCGCTGGCGCTGTTGGGCCAGGCCGGCGCGCTGACCCTCTCGATGTTCGGCACCACCTATTACGACAATGTGATGAGCGTGTTCGTCCTGTCGGGGCTCGCCATCCTGATCTTGAACCGCGAAACGTTGCGCGATGGGCCCGCCGGGGCGCGCGGCTGCGATCGCAGGCCTTGCGGGCTTCATCACCGGCTGCGCCTTCGGTCTCAAATTGCCGGAGATGCCGTTCTGCATCGGCTTCGCCGCCGCCCTGCTGGCGCTGGGCGGCAATCTCAAGCAGCAAGGCGCTGCGGCTGATCGCCGGCGGCATCGGCGGCGTACTGGGCTTCCTGCTCTTCAGCGCCTGGTGGATGCTCCACATCAAGGCGCTGACGGGAAATCCGCTCTTTCCCTATTTCAACGATTATTGGCGCTCGCCGCTGGCGCTGGCGTTGCCCTATCGCGACCTGCGTTTCGTGCCGTTCCATTTCTGGCGCGCAGCTTTTCTTCCCCTTCCTGTTCTCGATCGATTGGCATGTGGCCGACGATCTGGGCTTCCAGGATATCCGCGTGCTGGTGGCCTATGTCACCGTGATCCCGGCGATCCCGATCTGGCTGATGCGCCGCGAAAGCGACGACGCCCTGTTCGACAAGCGCGTGACCTTGCCCTTGTTCGCCTTCGCCGCGGCAAGCTATTTCGTGTGGCTGCGTTTCTTCGCCATCTATCGCTACATCATCCTGCTGGAGATGCTGGCGCCGGCCTTGATCGTGGCGGCGGTGGGCCTGTTTCCGCTTCCGCGCCGGAGCCGCTATCTGATTCTGGCCGCGCTGTGCTTCGCCATCCTGGTGACGGCGCGCAGCGATTTCCTGGAGCGCGCGCCGGTCGAGGATCCCTATATCCAGGTGGCGCTGCCGCCCATCCCCCATCCCGACAAGACCATGGTGCTGATGACGGGCGATGCGCCGATGGGCTTCATCGCGCCCTCGCTGCCGCACCAGATTCCCATCCTGCGTATCGATGGCTGGATGGTGCAGCCCAAGGACGGCACCTTCCTCACCAAGGAAATGCGCCGGCGCGTGGCGGCGCAGTTGCGCAGCGGGCGGCGACCTTTACCTGATCGCCGACGCCACCGACATGGGCCGGGCCCATGACGCGCTTGGCCGATTACGGCCTTGCCATCCGCTGGACGGAATGCCAGCAATTCGACACCAATCTGGTGGGGACCTATCAATGGTGCCCGCTGATCGAGAAAAGACCTGAGATCATGAGCCCGCGCGTCGCCGTCCTGGTGCCCTGCTACAATGAGGAAGCCGCGATCGGGAAAGTCGTGCACGACTTCCACGAGGCGCTGCCGGATGCGGCGATCTATGTCTATGACAACAATTCCCGCGACCAGACCATGGCGCGGGCGCGCGAGGCGGGCGCCATCGTCCGAAGCGAGCAGCGCCAGGGCAAAGGCAATGTGGTGCGGCGCATGTTCGCCGACATCGAAGCCGATATCTATGTCCTGGTGGATGGCGACGACACCTATGACGCCAGCGCAGCGCCGCGCATGGTGGCGAGCCTGATCGCCGCGGGCGCCGACATCCTCACCGCCCGGCGCATCCATACCGACGCCGCCGCCTATCGCCCGGGCCATGTGCTGGGCAACCGGCTGCTGACCGGACTGGCCGCGCTTCTGTTCGACGTCAAGCTCACCGACATGCTGTCGCGGCTATCGGGTGATGTCGCGCCGCTTCGTCAAATCCTTTCCCTTGACGGCGCAGGGCTTCGGCATCGAGACCGAGCTCACCATCCATGCCGTGCGGCTGATGATGCCGATGATGGAGATGGACACCCGCTACAAGGAACGGCCGGTGGGCTCGGTGTCCAAGCTCAACACCTGGCGCGACGGCTTTCGCATCCTCTCCACCATCGGTTATCTGGTGCGCGAGGAACGGCCGCTGGTGTTCTTCTCCTTCTTCTTCCTGGTGCTGGCGGCCCTGTCCCTGCTCGATCGGCACGCCGGTGGTGACGGAATATCTCAGGACCGGCCAGGTGCCGCGCCTGCCTACCGCGGTGCTGGCGACCGGGCTTGATGCTGCTGGCCTTCCTGTCGCTCACCTGCGGCCTGATCCTGGATACGGTGACGCAGGGGCCGCTGGGAATTGAAGCGCATGGCCTATCTCGCCATTCCCGGGCCCGCAGGAGCCCGACGCCGATCGCGCCGCAGCGCGCTCAACGCTTCGACAAGCCGTGAGCCGGGCCGCGCGCGTCACGCAATATCTGTTGCGCCATCCTTTCATCCGCTTCGCCTTGGTCGGCGCGGGCGGATATATCGTCGATACCGGCGTGCTGGCGTGGGACACGGGCGTATGCGGGTCTGGATTTCAAGACCGGGCGCGCCCTGTCGATTTTTGTGGCCATGGCCTTCACCTGGCTGGGCAACCGCTATCTCACTTTCCGTGAGCGCCGCGCCCGCAGCCTGTCGGGAGCCATGCAGGAATGGCTGAAATTCATCGGCGCCAATGGCGTCGGCGCGGTGGTGAATTACGGAACCTCCGTCTTGCTGGTGCAGTTTTGCGGCGTCGCCCTTCAACCACAAATTCGTGGCCCAGGCCTGCGGCGTCCTGGCGGGCCTGATCTTCAATTTCACGCTTGTCCAAGAAACTGGTCTTCCGGGGCCCGCTTTAGTCGCCTTCGACGGTCACCGATTTGATCACGGCGAAGGCCGGACATTGCCCGCCGCCAGCTCCAGCCGCTGAACCGAAGCGGCCGTGACGCGCGCCACCAGCCGCGCCGAGCCGCAGCGCATCGTCCACTTCCGCCCGCGCGCCGTCCAGCCGATCACGTCCGAAATCGTGACGGGAAGGATGTTGTTGGCGCTGATGGCCGTGGGCGCTTCGCGCGCGATCAGTATCTCGTCGGCGCCGATGCGCACGCGCACCTTCTTTCCCTTTTCGGCCGCTTCGGCGACCAGAAGCCTGCCGCCGTCGAACAGCAGTGCGCGTGAGTCCATCCTTCCCTGTCGCCTGACCGCCGCTTCCAGCACCGCGCCGAGGGGCTTTTCCGCGCCCAGGCCCGGCCAGCACCTCGAACACGCTGCCTTGACGCCCGCCACCCTGCCCTTGTCCAGAAGCACCACCTGGTCGGCCAGCCGCGCCACTTCGTCCAGCGAATGGCTGACATAGAAAATCGGCACGCGGGCGATGTCGCGCAGCCGTTCCAGCCAGGGGAGGATTTCCGCGCGGCGTGCCGCATCCAGGCTGGCCAGCGGTTCGTCCAGCAGCAGGATGTCGGGCGATCGCCAGAAGCGCGCGCCCCAGCGCGACGCGGCTTTTCTCGCCGCCCGAGAGATGCTTGGGCGCCCGCTGCAGCAATGTCTCGAGTCCCAGCAGCCGGATCGACGCGGGCGATCTCCGCCGCATCGGCGCGCTTTCCCATTGCGCCGCCAGCCGAACAGGAGATTGTTTTCCACGCTCATATGCGGGAAACAGCCGCGCATCCTGGAACACCAGGCCGGCGCGGCGCTTTTCCGGCGGCACGAAGATGCCTTTCTCGGTGTCCAGCACGGTACGGCCTTCCAGCACCATCCGGCCGTGGTCCGGGCCGCGTCAGCCCCGCCAGCACATGCACGATGCTGGTTTTGCCCGCGCCCGAAGGCCCGAACAGAGCGGTCACGCCGCCGCGCCGCGGTGAATGCCACATCCAGACGTGAAGGCGCCCTGGCGATGGCGGATGGCGACTTCCGCGCTCATCGCCTCGTCCTTCCTGGTGGCGCGGCGCATGATGGCCTGGGCGGCGAGCAGGAACAGGAAGGCGATCACGATGGAAAGCGCGGAGAGCCGCGCCGCCTCGGCCTCGCCGCCCGGCGTCTGCAGCGCGGTATAGATCGCCAGCGGCAAGGTTCTGGTCTCGCCGGGAATGTTGGAAACGAAAGTGATGATGGCGCCGAATTCCCCCAGCGAGGCGGCAAAGGCGGTGATCGCGCCCGCCACCAGGCCCGGCAGCGCCAGCGGCAGGGTGATGTTGACCAGCCGGTCGAAGACAGCCCGCGCCCAGGGTGCGCGCCGCCTCGTCCAGGCCCTGGTCCCGCGCCTCCAGCGCCAGCCGGATGGACCGCACCTGGAAAGGAAAGGTGAAGATGGTGCTGGCCAGCACCGCGCCCGTCCAGCGGAACACCAGCACGATGCCGAAATGATCCTTGAGGAAAGCGCCCACCCCGCCGCGGGTGCCGAAGATCATCAGAAGGATGAACCCCATCGCCACCGGCGGCAGCACCAGGGGCAGATGCACGATGCCGTCCAGCAGCGCTGCGTGCCGCGAAAGCTGCGCGACAGGAGCAGCGCCGTGGCCGTGGCGAAAGGCAGCGCCACCGCCACCGCGACGGAGGAGATTTTCAGGCTGAGAAGCAGCGCCTCGACTCTCGTCGGGCGTGAGAAACGGCATGGGGCCTCCCGCCCGTTTATAGCGTGGGGCACAGCGTAGGCGATGGCCCAAAAACAAAACGGCCGCCCGACGGGGCGGCCGTTTCGATTTTGCGCTGTCGAAGCCGTGATCAGTGGCGCGCGTAGAGCGACCAGAGATGGGCGACCATCGCCGATTTGTCGGTGGCGGGGCGCCTTGACGGCGTCGAACGCCTTCTGCGCGTCGGCCTTCTGGCCGGCGCTGATATAGGCCATGCCCAGACGGATCTGGGCATTGTTCTTGTCGTCGACGCCCTTGGCGATGCCGGCCTTGATGGTGGCGATGGCGTCCTTGGCCTTGCCCTGGCCCCACTGGTCTTCGCCGATCTTGACCAGCGCGATCGCCCTTGGGCGCGGCCTGGGCGGCGGCGAGATTCTTGGCCTGTCGGCGCTGGTCGGCCGCGGCCTGGCTCTTGGCCAGCGCCAGGAGCTTGTTGCTGCGGTCGTCGGTCAGGAGCTTGGCGGCCTGGCCCTTCTCGATCACCGCCTGCGGCTTCGGCCGGGAATTCCAGCTGCAGGGCGAGCTGCGCCAAGGTGTGTATTCGTCCTTGCCGCTGATGGTGCCGGTCAGCAGCTTGAGGCGATAGACATCCAGCGTGTCATGGTCGCGCATGCCCTGGCCGCGCTCGCTCATCTTGAGCAGGTCGTTCCAATATTCGGTCTTGCCGGTGTGGGCGACCAGGGTTTCCAGCGCCTGGCGCTGCGTGACCTCATCGCTGGCGTCGTAGGCGCAGCGCATCTGAAGCTTCGAGCGTAGTGTCGCTGGGATTGGCGCCGAAATTGCTCTTGATGTATTTGAGGCAGCCCTGCTTGTCGCCCGACAGGTAATAGGCCTGGGCCACGATCTGCATCGAGGTGGCGTCCAGCGCGCCGTTCTTCTTCAGCGCTTCGCCGTCGTCGATCACGTCCTTGTATTTGCGCGCGTTATAGTCGTTGGCGAATTTCGCCTTGGCGCCGGCGGGCGTGGAGGTATCGCCCGACTTGACGGCGATATATTCCTTCATCTGCGGCGATGATCTTGGTTTCCTCGGCGGTCTTGCCGGACACCGCTTCGGCCTCGTTCACCTTGGCCATCGCGGCCTTGTAGTTGCCCTTGGCGGCCAGCTCCTGCGCTTCCAGGAGCGGCTTGCCCACCGTGGCGCGCACGGCGGCCTCGGCGGGCACGGAGAGCAATCATGCGCGCCGCCGCAAATCGCGGCGGTGCCGAGAAGGAACGCCGTAGCAACGGCACGCAGTTTACTGGCAGTCATAACAAGACCTCGCTTCGATCGTCACAAAAAGGAAAGCGTGCGGGGTTGCCGCACGCTTTTCAATCGCGGCCATGTCCCTCACCGCCTAGTTATACTGGTCAATCCCGGTAAAACCAATATGGGTCGCGCCCAGACGCTGGGCGTCGGCGAGCACCTTGGCCACCGCGTCATATTTGGCGAGACGGTTGGGATTGATATGGATTTCCGGCTGCGGGTCCTTGCGGGCCGCGTCCGCGAAGTAGGAGTCCATCGTCGCGCGGTCCACCGCAGTCGCCGTTCCAGGTGATCGGTGCCGTCGAAGTCCACGCCCAGTTCCACCGACTCCGGAATGACGGTCGGCGGCGGTCGGATTGGGCGTGGGCATGTCCAGCTTCACGGCGTGGGTCTGGATCGGCAGGGTGATGATGAGCAGGGTGAGAAGAACGAGCATCACGTCGATCAGCGGCGTGGTGTTCATTTCCACCATCACCTCGCCTTCGCCGCTGGCATTGCCGACATTCATTGACATGGTGCGATTACCTTCTAAACAAACGAGCCGATCAATAACTGCGAGGCGTCCAGCTTGTGGCGGTTCGGTGATGAAGCCGACCTTCAGGATGCCGGCCTGCTGGCAGGCCAGGATCACGCGGCCCACCGCCTCGAAGCGCACATTCTTGTCGCCGCGGATATGGACTTCCGGGAAACTGCTTGTGCGCCGGCGATGGCGTGCTTCGAGCGCAGCGATCAGTCGAGTCCTGCAAGTTCGGGCTCGGATCGATCGGCGTGTCGTTGTTGTTCAGTAGATGTTCTCGTTCCCGTCGACCGCGATCACGATATTTTCCGGCTTCGTCACCGTGACGATATTGCGATAGGTCGGCAGCTGCACGGGAATACGTCTTCACGATCACCGGAATGGTGACCAGGAAGATGATCAGCATCACCAGCATCACGTCCACCAGCGGGGTGGTGTTGATGGTCGGTGTTCAGCTGCCGCCTCATCGTCCGCGACGAGCGTGTTGGACGTCGATGGCCATGACTATAATCTCCGCGTGTTAAGCAATCTGGCCTACGACTTACTTGCTCTTGGTGATCAGGTAGGCCTGCAGGTCGCCCGCGAAACGCGCGCAGCTTCTCGGTGATGACCTTGTTGCGGCGAACCAGGTAGTTGTAGAGCAACACCGCCGGCACGGCGACCGCCAGACCGAGCGCGGTCATGATCAGCGCTTCACCGACCGGACCCGCGACCTTGTCGATCGAGGCCTGACCGGCCACGCCGATGGCGATAAGGGCGTTGCAGAATGCCCATGACGGTACCGAACAGACCGACGAACGGCGAGACCGAACCGACCGAAGCCAGGAAGGTGACGCCGCCCTGCAGCTTGCCGTTGGCGTCTTCGAGCTGACGGGTCAGCGACATGCCGATCCAGTCATTCATGCCGACCAGGCTGGTGCCGCCGGTGGAGGCGTTGACGCCGGCTTCGGCGATGCCGCGGAACATCGAGGCCTTGGGCAGCTTGTCGATGCCTTCATTGAGGGTGGCCGAGGTCCAGAACTTCTTCTCGACGGTCTTGACCTGGCCGAGGATGCGCTGCTGGTCGATCCACTTGGTGAAGAAGATGTACCAGGTGCCGAGCGACATGACCGCCAGAACGATCAGGATGCCGCGCGAAACGATAGAGCCGGTTGCCCAGATGTGGCTGAGACCGTAAGGCGTGGACTGGTCGGCGGCCGCGGCGGCAGCGGCGGCTTGTCGGCCTTGGCCGGGGCCGGCGCGGCGGCATTGGCGTTGGCGTCCGGAGCCGGCGCGGCAGCAGCGCATTGGCATCCGGCGCGGCGGGCGCGGCAGCGGCAGGCGCCGCGGGGGCGGCGTTCTGGGCAGAAGCCGGAGCAACAGCGCCCAGGCCGGTCATGAAGACGATGGCGGCTGCGATCGTCAGGGTCTTGAAGTTCATTTTCTCACTCCGTGGATAAGCAGATAAGTTGAAGTTGGTGGTTACTGAGCGTCTCTTGAGGTTCCAGACGACGGACACCATCGTGTTGGCGGCGACGGGCTTGCCCTCCTGCGTCGGCGGCTGCCATCTCCAGTGGCCCTTGCACATATTCGCAGGCCGCGGTGTCGAGGCGTTCGGAGCCGGACGATTTCGCGATCTTGCAATCGCGTGACCGCGCCTTCGGTGTTGATGTGCACCTGAAGCTGCGACGTGCCCTGCTCGCCCAGACGCTGGGAGATAGTGGGATAGGGCGGCAGGCGTGTGCGTGCGCGGATCGGCTTGAGCTCGGTCGGCGCAGCCGGACGGCCGGCGGACTTGCGGCGGCGCCGGCGGCGCCTGGGCGCCGTGGTCGACCGCGGCGGCGGCGCTTCCTGCTGAATGGTGAATTTCCGGAACGATGGCGGCCGGCGGCGGCGGCTTGCGCCAGATCCGGCGGCGGCGGCGGCGGCGCCTTGGGCGGCATCTCTTCTCGCTTCGACCGACGCCTTGATGTCCTGAATCTGTTTCATGATCTGGCCGGAGGCCAGCGCGGTGACCAGGGCCGCAGATCGCCGGCGACGTGAATGCCGGACGACGATGACGATGCCCGTCAGCTTGCTGCTGTTGGACGTGTTGAGCCAGTCTTTAGATGATGTGGACGTTCCATGCGCTCTCGCTCACTAGACAAGACAAACCCGGCGCGCACTGCGCCGGGCTAACAAACTTGGGATCGAGACAAAATTCTTCCCAACCTGGCGCCATTGGCTAGCGCTCGTTGGGCTTTCTTAAAGCAATGGTAATCGCGCTTGGCAAGAGGAAAGGCGAATTCGATTGACCGGCTTAGCATCTTGGGCAAGCTGCGACGATGCTGTCGCAGGACGAAATTCGCGACACTCGCCTCCGCCTCATTTCGCACGTCGCAGCATGAACGGGGCGTGCGCAGGGCAGGGCTAAAATCCAGATAAGTGCTATGGATTCCGGTTCCACAGCCGGAACGCCGGTCGGGAATCCTCGCAGAGCAGCAATAGATTTTGCCGCCCTGATAAAGGGTTGCCATAGTTCCTTTCACGGATTTTGTGTCACAGGATGCGGCGAAAAATCCTGTGCCAATCAGCTGATTGTGACAGTCGAGAAGATGGCGCCTTGGATTTGCGCGATTTCGCCTTTCGCGGAAAGTCGCGCCTGGCAATGGGAGGGCAATAGGCCATGCGGTATCTGCATACGATGGTGCGCGTCTCCGACCTGGAGCAGGCGCTGGATTTTTATTGCGCCAAGCTGGGCCTGCAAGGAAGTGCGGCGCACCGACAACGAAAAAGGCCGTTTTACCTTGGTTTTTCTCGCCGCCCCGGAAGACGAAAATCGCACCGGCGACAAAACCCCGATGGTCGAACTGACCTGGAATTGGGACGAAAAAGCTATGCCGGCGGACGCAATTTCGGCCATCTCGCCTATGCGCGTGAAGGACATTTACGCGCTCTGCGACAGGCTGATGGCCGCCGGCGTCACCATCAACCGGCCGCCGCGCGACGGCCATATGGCCTTCATCCGCTCGCCTGACGGCATTTCGATCGAGTTCCTGCAGGAGGGCCAGCCGCTTGCCGCCCCGGGAGCCCTGGGCATCCATGGCCAATACGGGAAGCTGGTGAGACAACATGAATTTCGCTTCCGACAATGCCTATGGCGCGCTGCCCGAAATCTGGACCGCGCTTCAGGCGGCCGATCACGGCGCCGCGCTGGCCTATGGCAATGACTCCATCACCAAGGGTCTGACCGCCCGTTTCAACGATTTGTTCGAGCGCGAGGTGACGGTCTTTCCCGTCTTCACCGGCACGGCCGCCAATGCGCTGGCGCTGGCCTGTCTCACGCCGCCCTATGGCGCGGTGCTGTGCCACAAGGACAGCCACATCATGACGTCGGAATGCGGCGCGCCGGAATTCTTCTCGGGCGCCAAGTTGATCGGGCTCGACGGCGCGGACGGCAAGATCACGCCCGGAGACGATCGCCGAGGGCCTGACCGGCCTGGATGGCAGCGTTCACAGCGTCCAGCCCAAGGCGGTCAGCCTCAGCCAGGCCAGCGAGTTGGGCACGGTCTATACGCCGTCCGAACTCGACCGCGATCAGCGAGACTGGCGCATGCGCAAGGGCCTCAAGCTGCACATGGACGGCGCCCGTTTCGCCAACGCCATGGCGTATCTGAATTGCAGCCCGGCGGACGCGACCTGGAGATGCGGCGTCGATGTGCTGTGCTTTCGGCGCCACCAAGGCGGGCGCGCTGGCGGCGGAAGCGGTGGTGTTTTTCGACCAAGAGCCTGGCGCGAGGATTTCGCATTCGCCGCAAGCGGGGCGGCCATCTTGCCTCCAAGATGCGTTTCGTCTCGGCGCAGCTTGAGGCGATGCTGAAGGACGATCTGTGGCTGCCAGAGCGGCGCGCATGCCAATGGCCTGGCGGGGCGCATCGCCAAGGCGCTGGAGCAGGTGCCGGGGATCGAGCTTGCGTGCTCCGGTCGAGACCAACATGGTGTTCGCCCGCATGCCGCGCGGACAAGGCCGCGCGGCTGCGCGCCGGCGGCGCGCATTTCCATGACTGGCTTCCGCCCCAGGACGGCAAAGTGGTGGCGCGCATCGCCACCGCCTTCGCCACGCCCGAAGAGCATGTGGCGAAATTCATCGCGCTGGCGGCGGAGAAATAGTTGCCCCCATCTGCCGGGACCAAGACGTTCTGGTCAGATACGACCGAGCAGGGTGAGCAGTGCCCGACCTGCGACGTGGAGCCGTTGTTGCCGCGGATCCAGTCGTAATTGACGCCCAAGTGCCAGGTATCGGTGCCGGCGCCCAGGCTCAAGCCCGCCACCGCATTGCCGGTGTCGGGATCGGGACCGACAAAGGTGAAGGTATTGCCGGGCGTCCGCAGGCCGCCGGTCGAAACGAACCCGGCCTTCAGCTTCACCGGCATGTTGACCATGTCATAGCGATAGCCCAGCCGCGCTTCCGGCGTGATCGTGGCGCCCCAGAGATCGAAATTGGTCGTGAAATCGCTGCCCACCGAGGCGCGCAGCGAATTGGCGTAATAAGGCGCGACCTGCAGGTCCATGCCGTTGCCGCCGCCATTTTCGGTATAGCCTTCCTCGCGGGTGGCAAGGCCGTCGAGCGCGACATGCGGCACGAGCGTAAGGAAGCCATAGTTCAGGAACACGCCCGCGGTGGCGCCCAGCGACGCCCAACAGGCCGGCGCGCTTGCCAACCGCGTCGCGGGCCTGGTCGCCGATCACCAGCGCGCGGTTGCCGGTGAAGCTGCCATAGCCCACGTGCCGGTGGTATCGAGGAAGACATGCTTGCCGCGCCAGTCGGTATAGCCGGTGAGCATGTACCAGTGTTCATGGGTGAGGCTGTCGCGCGGCAAGGTCTCGCTGACATCGCCGCGATAGATGCTCAGCGCGCCGCCATACCAGCCGCCGCGCGCCGAGCCGGAATCCACGCCCAAGGCGAAGCCGAAGCCATGATCCTTGTAGTTGGTGAGCGTGCCGTTGGCGTCATCCGCGGCCCTTGTTGTTGATGTTGCCGACGAATTCGCTCGCTCCACAGCGTGAGTTCGCCCGGCTGATTGGCATAGGAGCGCAACAGCCGCTGGCGCGCCGCGACCGGGCCGGTTTCCTGGTCGGTGATCATGATCGCGACCTGGCGCGTGCCGCCCGACACGTCGGGTGTGATTGCGAGAAGACTGCTGCGTCTTCTGCTGGCTGGCGGCCACGTTGATGCCGCTCGAGGGCACGCCATTGGTCTTGTAGATGCGTCATGTTGGTGGCGATGGCCGCGCCCAGCAGCGGGATCGTTGGCCAGCGCCGCGGCCGTGAAGGGAAACAGAGCCAGTGCGTCGCCGGTGAGACCCAGGCCGGGATTGGTCGGTGGTGCCCGGTCCAGGCACGCGCGGGGTGAGCGTGAGCAGCAGGTGCTGTTGCCGTGTCGAAGACAATGCCTGACGACAGGGGTCGCCGACGTATCGTCTGCATCGAACAGGAAAGGGACTTCGGTCGCCAGCACGGGATTTTGCTGCGCTGGCGATTGTGTCGCAAAATTGCGCCAGCCGGCGCGCTGATCAGGACCACGGTCTGAGCGCGTGGGATTGGCCATCGCCCGCCGCCGTCGTGCCCGATGAAATGAAGCTGCCGAATTGCAGGCCGATCTTGGCGTTGGCATCGATGATTGTGCGGAGCCGTTGGTGCGCCAGCACCACCGGGGTGAAGACGAGGTGTTGTTCTGGGTGATGGTGAGGCCCAGTTGCCGCCATCTGGCCACGATTCAGGTGCTGACATTGAACGTGGGGACCGCCGCGTTGGTGGCGACAGAAGAGCTGGCCGTTATTGTCCACCTGGACATCGACGCCGCCGGGCGCGGACACGATCACGCTATTGACATAACCGAAGCCGCCGACATGCAGCAGATTGCCGATGCCGGAGCCGAAATTGAGCAGCCCGATTTCGGTGATGGGCGGGCCGCCGGAGACCGTGCCGTCGATGCGGCCGGACACGGTGGCATAAGTTGAAGGGCGTGTTGGTGACGGCCGTGCCCTGCACGTCGCGATGGTGGCTGTTGGCGTTGCCGCTGGTGTCGTTGGGATTGGTGACGTCGCCGACATTGCCGACATTGAGTATGTTGCCGCCGCCGCCGGAATTGAACAGCACATCGCCTTCGATGATGCCGCTATTGTTGATCACGGTGTTGCCGGTGGTGCCGGCGAGCAGGTTGATGGCCTGGGCTGCTGTTCACCACAGAGGCGTTGGCGCCGGGCGTCTGCGGTGGTGGTGCGGCCAGGATCGCGCCGGCATTGTTGATCATCCGACGCTGCCCGACTGATCCAGGATCGCGGTGGCGCTTTGCGTGAAGGGCGAGCCGCGGTGCGCGTTGATGGCGTCGGGCGAGATGGTGCTGGTCTGAGACCGTGGCGTCGATGGTGCCATGCTGCAGCACGTCGATCTGCGGCACGACGGCCTGGTTGCCGATCTGCATGGCGGTGGCGATGCCGCCGCCCGGACCTGCACCACGGCGGTGATGGTGCCGGAGGTGAAAGTGGTGCCGCTGACGAACTCACCCGCCACATCCAGCCTGGGCACGGTGGTGAAGGCGCCGATGAACAACGCCTCGGACGTGATGTTGGAGGTGGTGTTTTCCTTGGTGATCGCCTGGGCCCGGATGGTGCCGGTATTGAGCAGGCCGCCTCGTGGTCGCGAGCGTTCCCGGCGTTGTCGGCACGCCCGTGCAGGCAGTCGCCGAGCCGCTGAGGCAGGTGTAATTGGTCGCCGATGATCCCTGGATCGCCACGGCCAGCGAGCTGATATCCAGGTCGGTCGGCTGGCCGCCGAGATACGTGCCGTGATTGATGAAGGCATAGCCGTCTGCCGCCATCCACCGAATCGACCGTGCTGGGAACCGGGCCGAACAAGGCCGGACCGCGCACCGTGGCCTGGGTCACCGTCACCGATTGGGACGGATCGATCAGCAAAGACGGGCGAGAAGACCGTGCCGCTGCTGGTGGCGCCGATGTCGCCATTGCCGCTGATCGTGGCAGTGGCGATGGTGCCGTTGCAGGTCGAGGGACCGGCATTGAAGAAGCCGCCCGCCACCGAATTGGCGATCACCATGGCGCTGCCGCTCTCGAAATTGCCGCCGCTTGCGATTGGGGAACCTGCATGCCGACCGCCGTGATGGTGCCGAAATTGGCGAAGGCGCCGCTCGACGCCAGCGGCGGTGCCGCCATTGGCGCAGGTATAGCCCACGCCGGCATTGTCCACGCAGGGACTGATCGGCCCCAGGATGAACATGCCGCGCGCCTGATTGCCGATCGAGCTCACGATCGAACGCCTGGCCGATCAGAAGATTGCCTTGGAGATTGCCTTCGATATCGAACGCGGTATTGCCCGCGGTGGTGGAATTGCGCTGGCGGCTGAGGCCCAGACTGCCGGCCATGCACCACGTCGCCATCGATGGTGGTGCCCTGCAACAGGGTGAAGACGTTGCTGCCGTCGCCCTCCACCTGCACCGACGGAACCGGTCACAGTGGTGGCGGCGCTGCCCGCCGTGGTGGTGATGGCCTCCAGCGTGATCGGCGCGAAAAATGTGTTGCCGCCTTCGATGATGATCGCGGACTTGCCGGCGCCCGTGCCGGTAGAGCGTGATCGCGCCCAGATTGAGGATGCCGGTGCTGTTGACGATATTGCCGCGCGACGTGGTTCACCTCCACGCCGATGGCGTTGGCGGTGTTGATGTTGGAGATCGCTGCCTTGATTGATGAGGAAATTGTTGGAGTTGATGGTCACGGCCGGCGAATGAGCCGCCTTGATCTCGACCCCGCCGCCCGACTGAATGGTGATGTTGCCGGTCGGTGGTTGTGTTCATGGCGGTCTTGCTGGTGTTGGTCATGGGTGGTGTCGGCGCGGGCCGGGAGACGCCAATGGCGCAGCCAGCAGCGCGGCCGTGGCGGCGGAAAGCATCAGGCGGTGCTTCGTCAAAATCCAAACCTCTTTAATTGTTGGTCAAGGACCGCACGGAGCCGATACGCCGCTGCAAACCCTTGATCTGGCTCCGGCCTTCGGATCGCCGCTTTTGCTGCTTCCCGCCTTGTCCGCCCGGGCCCGGTCCCGGCCCGCCTTTGTACCCGGCCCGCGCCGGCGTTCAACAGCAAATTTTCACGTTTTAATCAGGTGTTAGGCCTGGTTCGGGCCAATATTCCCAGTGTGAAAAAGGCTTAATCGAGCGCATTCCGCGCATGATCAAGCCCGCCATACCGGCTTCGCCAAATTGACTCAGAAGGAGGTTTTGGAGGCGGTCGACCCGCCACGAAACCCTCTATTCCGGCCGCGTGGGCGGCGCGCGCGCCACTTTCGCCTTCTCGCGACCTGTCGGGACTGGACCTGTCGGGACGCAACCTTGCGGACGCGGATTTCACCGGCGCGGTGCTGGAAGAGACCAATTTCGCCGGATGCCCGGCTGGACACGGCCAGCTTCTTCGGCGCCGATCTTCGCCGCGCCAATCTGGAAGGCGCTTGATGCGCCGCACCGATCTTCGGGGCGTCTCTCTCAGGGGCGCCAATCTGATCGGCACCGACCTGTTCGAAGCGGATATGCGCGAAGGCACGATCGCCGAAAAGGACCGTTACGGAAATTTACGCTTGCTGCAACATGATGTGGGACCGACCGAACTTCCCGCCGCCATGCTTCAATTCGGCCAATCTGGAGCGCGCCAGGCTCACCGGCGCGATCGCGGTGCAGGCCGACTTCACCGACGCGATGATGAAAGGCTGCCGCCTGACGCGCGCCAATCTGCGCCAGGCGCGGCTCACCGGCGCCAATCTCGAGAATGCCGACCTCTCGGGCTGCAATCTCACCGGCGCCGATCTTGCCGGCGCCATCCTGATCGGCGCCAAGCTCGACCTCGCCACCACCCATGGCGCCGACCTCTCCGGCATTCTCACCGAGAAGTCCGAGCCCGACCCGTCGGAGAGCGAGCGGATCGAGGCGATGCTCAAGGCACATGCGCGCTGGGCCGAAAGCGACGGCCGCGACGGCAAGCCCGCCGATCTCTCCGCCCTGGACCTGCGCTGGGTGAAGGATCTTTCCAAGCGCAAGCTCACCGCCCTGATCGCGCCGGGCGCCACCTTCTACGGCATCGACTTCACCGGCGCCTCGCTCCAGGGCAGCAATCTTTCCGGCTGCGATCTGCGCTCCGCCCGCTTTCATGGCGCTGATCTTCGGGGCGTCAATCTGTCGGGCGCCAAGCTCAATCACGCCGATCTGCGCGACAGCCAAGCTCGGCCCCCTGCTGATCGCCAGCGAGCGGCTGCTGCCTGCGCGGCTGGATCACGCCGAAGCGCGCTATGCCGATTTCCGGGGCGCGGATTTGCGCCGCATGCGCATGACAGGCAGCGATTTCTCCTGCGCCAATCTCAGCACGGCGGAT
This sequence comes from uncultured Alphaproteobacteria bacterium, assembly GCA_963766265.1. Taxonomy (GTDB): domain Bacteria; phylum Pseudomonadota; class Alphaproteobacteria; order Micropepsales; family Micropepsaceae; genus Rhizomicrobium. Next base: position 776,813 of record CAVXYX010000001.1, on the reverse strand, counting down.
TTGCGCGATGCCGACATGACCAACGTCGAGCTTGCCGGCGCCAAACTGCCGATGAAATTCGCGGAAGCGGCGCTGGGCTGACCCCATCCGTCTCTTTCGCGCAAGCGCTCAGAGACATCTTCCCCTGCTAATGGCTCCGCCATGCGGGGGAAGAAACTCACGACCCGGCATCAAGTGGACTCGGAAGTCTCCGGCTGAGGCAATGACGCCTCCTCGATCCGCGTCTTGTTGCGGATGAACTGGCCCAGCCGCGACAGCGACACCTTGGCCTCGTTGGTCTCCCGTTCGCATTGGAAGAGATGGCCCATGCCGTCATAGATCTCCACGCTCATCGCGGTTTGCGCTTCGGCCGCGCGGTCGCCCAGCTTGGACGCGTCGTCGCGCAAAATCTCCGCCGAACCGGCATGGACCATCACCGGCGGGAAATCCTTGAGATTGGCGAACACCGGAGAGGCGTAGGCGTCGGCGGGATTGGCCTTGCGCAAATAATGGCGGGCGCATTGGAACAAGAGCGTCCAGTTGAGCGCATTGTCGCCTTTCTGGTTGGTGAGAAGCGACCAGCCCGAGAGCGAGAGGTCGGCCCAGGGCGACAGGGCGACAATGCCCGCGGGCATGGCAAGACCGGCATTGCGGACCGCCAGCGCCACGGCGAAGGCCAGGCCGCCGCCGGATCCGTCCCCGGCCAGAACCACCTGGCGAGGGTCGAAGCCCTGGGCAAGAAGAGTGCGATAGGCGTCGATGCCGTCGCGAACCGGCGCGGGAAAGAAAAATTCCGGCGCCAGCCGGTAGCCCACGGAAAAAAGCTCCGCCTCGCCGGCATGTGCCAGCCTGCCCGCCAAGCCGCGATGGGTTTCGGGTCTGCCGGCGATGAAGCCGCCGCCATGGAAATAAAGAATCACCCGGCCCGACTGGGCGCGCGCGGGACGGCCCCATTCCCCGGAGACCGGGCCCCAATTGTCCGGCCGCGAAATCCATGTCGGCCGGCGGCGCCCCGAAACGCGCGAATATCTGCGCGAACTGGGCCTTCAGTTCCTCGATGTCGCTCATCCCGCCTTTGCGGGTCGGTGTCCACAAGGCCATTGACATGAACCGGCGCACTGCTTCGGACAGCGAGGCTCACCAAACAACAAAAAACGAAAGGCAAAAGCATCTCCCCCGCCAACGGCTTTCGCCGTGCGGGGGAGACAGTCAGGGTGTGCTTCGACGAGTTATAAGTTAGGCGGCTTTGGCGCCTTCGATGGTCTTGAGTTCCGGCGCATTGATCACGATCCGGCGGGGCTTCTTGGCCTCCGGCACGATGCGCTCGAGATCGACATGCAGCAGCCCGTTCTCGAGCTTGGCGCCTTTGACCTCGACATGCTCGGCCAGCTGGAACTTGCGCTCGAAAGCGCGCCCGGCGATGCCCTGATGCAGATAGGCCGGCGGGGCCGCGGTCTTCGCGCTTGCCGGTGACGGTCAAGACGCCGTCCGCGACTTCGACGCCGAGATCCTTTTCGGCGAAGCCTGCGACGGCGACGGTGACGCGATAATTATTCTCGTCGCTGCGCTCGATATTGTAAGGCGGATAACCTTGGGCGGCGTCGGCCGTATCGAGCAGATCAAGCAGACGATCGAAGCCGACGGTGGAACGGAAGAAAGGCGAATAATCCAAACGCATGATGACAACCTCCTAAAAGCGTTGTGTTTTTCCGGTGCCGAAGCCCCCGGAACGCGTTTGAGATGGGCGTGGAACCCCGCCCTTCAAGCCCCGCGGGAGGCTTCGGAAATGCTCAAAATTTCCGGAAGAGATGGGCCAGCGCCAAAAGCCAAAAAAGCGCGACGGCGCCATAGATCAGGGCGTCCACCTGAGCCTGGGTCAAGCGGACCCCCGTGGTGTCCGCCAGAAGCGTGCGCAGCCACGCGCCCTCTTCCCGGTTGGCCTCGGGCGCACGCCAGCGGCGATGGCGCAGCCAATTCTCCAGATTGTTGAGGATGCAGGCATCGCGGTTGAGCTACCAATGCAGGATCATGGCCGGCAGGAAGATCAGATAGGCGATCAGCCAGCCCTGCTGCGGCAGGAGCCAACCCAGGACCACCGTGACCAGAACGGCGATATGGACCAGAAAACAGGTCCGAGCCAAAGCATCGCGTCTGGTCTGCATCCCGCAAGCTTGAACACAAAGGCGCGCCCACGCAAACTGACCAGTGTCGTGGCTTCGAAGTCTGCTTCTCCGAAATATCGGGCGCTTGGCGAATTGCGAAACCAAAACGACACAAGGATCAATAATTTGCTCGCCGCCGCTCACAGCTTTGCCCCTTCTTGCTTGCCGCCGGCGCCGTCAAGTTGCGCGTGGCCCGATTCGACTCCGAGGGCCCGCGGCGTCTGCCTGCTTCTGAACGGCCAGACCGAATTCATCGAAAAATATTTCGAAGTGATCGACGAATTGCGGGCCCGCGGCTTTTCCGTCGTCACCTTCGATTGGCGCGGCCAAGGCGGCTCGGACCGGCTGCTGCCCGATCGCCGCAAGGCGCATATCGAGGACTTCGCCGCCTATGACCAGGATCTCGATACGGTGATCCGCGAAGTGGTGACGCCGATGGCGGCGGAGCGGAAGCCAAAGTCAGACCCATCGTCGTGGCCCATTCGATGGGCGGCAATATCCTGCTGCGCCGGCTGCACGATGTGCCGGGCGAATTCGCCGCCGCGATCCTCTGCGCGCCCATGCTGGGCATCAATCCGCGCGGCGTGCCCTGGTGGCTGGTCGAACGGATCGCCAGCCATCTCAACCGCAACGGGCCGTCGCCGGATTTCGTCTGGGGCATGGCCAAGCGCGACCAATTGAAATTGCCCTTCGCGCTGCAGATCGTCACCTCGGACCCCAAGCGCTATGCCCGCAACCAGGCGCTGCTCGCCGCCGATCCGGAATTGCGCCTGAACGGTCCCACCTGGGGCTGGCTGGGGGCGGCGCTTGCATGCCATCGATCTGTCGCAGCAGCCGGGCTATGCCGAGGCTATCGAGACGTCCTCGCTTGCTGATCGGCGCTGGCCACGACCGCGTCTGCGACACCGAAGCGGTCCGCGCCTTCGCCGCGCGGATGCCAGCACGCGCGAGTATGTGGAAATCACAGACGCCGCAGCATGAAATCCTGATGGAGCGCGATCCCTTGCGCGCGCAATGGTGGGCGGCCGACGGATGCCTTCCTCAAAGAAAAACGCCCCAGCGGTTTCCCGCTGAGGCGCAATTCTCTTCAAGACCCGAGCTTACTGCGGCTGAGCCTGGGCTGGGCAGCCTGGTCAGGCTGCTGCTGGTCGGTCCGGGCCGGCGTCGGTAGGCGCCGGCTGGGCCGGGTGTCTCGGAGGGCGCCGGCGACAGATTCTGCGGGGCCGAGGCGGCCGGCTGACCAGTCGCTGGCCAGGGACGAAGACGGAGCCGGCCGGCGGATGTGGGCAGCGGCGTGGTGCTGCGCTTGTGCTGCCGGTGGCGGCGCCATTGCTGGCCACATTGTTGTCGGTGGCCGTGCTGGACGAGGCGCTGGCAGGCGGCGTCGCGGTCGCGGCTGCGGTGGCCGAAGCGGTGCCAGAGGTCGGCGGCGCCGCCGACGCATCGCGTCGCCCTTCACATCCGCGGCGCGGTTCTTATCCGTCACGGTCGCCGTTTCCTGGCTGTTGAGCTGATTGGTCACCTGCGCTTCCTGGCGTGTTCTCGGTGGCTTCCTGCGACTTCTCCTTGCGGATTCGGGCATGCGCCGTCTTCACAGGAGGCTTATCGGCGGTGGCGTCCTCACGCGCTGCGGCAGGCGCAGGCATTGCGGAAGCAACCTTACCGTGCGCGGGCCGCGCGCTCATCGGCGCCGAACCATAAGGCGAATTTGCCAGCGCGGAAGCGCTGCCCGAAGGCGCAGACGGCGGCGTCGCGGGCGCGGTCTGGATTGGTGGCGGCGTATTGGCGGCCACCGCCTGGGGTGCGCTGGGCGAAGGCAGGCTGCTGGCCGAGACAGGGGATTTGGACGTTGCGCTAGACGACATATAGGCATAAGCGCCCGCGCCGCACAGCAACAGAACCACCGCCGCGCCGCCAATCATCTTTGCGGTGTTGCTGCTGGTTTCGTCCGCATCTTCGGTGTGATGGAAACTGGAAAAGCCCCCGGTATCCCGGAATTGCGCCTGGGAGCCGAAATTTGTTTCGCGAATCTTTTCCGACATCGGCGTCGGTTCCGTGCCGGCGCCAAAATTGCGCATATCGCTCATGCGTTCTCCTGCCCTAGCTATGATGGTTTCAGTAAGAAAACGTGAAGCGGCGATCGCGACGTTGCAGCAACGGACAAGGCATCATTGCGGCAAGAATGGGACGCCCGCGGAAAGCCGCGCCAATTTCGCCGCAATTGGGAATTCGCTAACCGGCGAGAAGCTTCATCGCTTCCTGCATGCACGCGGGCATCGCCGCTGGCGAGAATCGTCTTGCCACTGAGCGCGGAGCCGCCTTGCCAGTCGGTGATGACGCCGCCCGCGCCTTCGACCAGCGGAATCAGCGCGGCGATGTCCCATTCGTGGAAACCCGCTTCGATCACCACATCAACAAAACCCAGCGCCAGCGCCGCGAACAGATAACAATCGCCGCCATAGCGGGTCATCTTCACTTGCCGCTCGACGCGGGAGAAAGCGGAAAGCTGCTCGCGGGAGAAATAGGCGCCGGGATCGGTGGCGCAGAGCACGGCGTCCTTCAACGCTGCGCAGGCGCGCACCGCGAGGGCTGACGCCTGGCCCGCCTGGATCAAATGCGACGCCGCCATTCGACGCCGATGAAGCGTTCGCCCAGGACCGGCTGGTCCAGAATGCCCAGCACCGGCTTGCCGTCCTGCTCCAGCGCGATCAGCGAGCCCCATTCATGCCGCCCGGTGATGAAGGCGCGGGTGCCGTCGACCGGATCGAGCACCCAGCGATAGCCGGACGAGCCCTGGCGCTCGCCATATTCTTCGCCCAGCACGCCGTCATCCGGCCGCTCGCGGGCGAGCAGCTCGCGGATGGCGCGCTCGGCGCCCTTGTCGGCTTCGGTGACCGGATCGAAATCGTGCTTGCCTTTCTTGTGCGCCACGTCGATGCGCTGACGGAACAGGGGCCGGATCACCTGGCCCGAAGTGTCGGCCAGGCGATGGGCCAATGCGACCAATTCAGGTGCGACGAGGTCGGGCGCGACGGTCATGGCACTAGCCTCGCCCGCCTCATCGTTTCGTTCAAGAGCTTAGGCGTCCGCGCTTTGCTTGGCGCGCTTGCGCAGATGCGGCAGCAATTCGCGCTTGCGCAGACGGATGTTCTTGGGCGTCACTTCGACCAGCTCATCGTCCTCGATATAGGCCATCGCCTGTTCCAGGGTCATGGGCACGATGGGCGTGAGCCTCACCGCCTCGTCCTTGGAGGTGGTGCGGATATTGGTGAGCTGCTTGGCCTTGGTGGGATTGACGTCCAGGTCGTTGTCCTTGGCGTTCTGGCCGATGATCATGCCTTCATAGACCTTGGTGCCGGGCACGACGAACAGCTTGCCGCGCTCTTCCAGGTACCAGAGGCCATAGGCCACCGCATCGCCATCCTCGGTCGAGATCAAGACGCCGTTGATGCGTCCGCCCACCGGGCCCTTGTGCGGGGCGTAATCCAGGAACATGCGGTTCATCACGCCGGTGCCGCGCGTGTCGGTGAGGAATTCGCCGTGATAGCCGATCAGGCCGCGCGCCGGAGCATGGAAGACGATGCGGGTCTTGCCGGCACCGGTGGGCCGCATGTCCACCATCTCGCCCTTGCGGCCGGAGATCTTCTCGATCACCACGCCGGTATAGGCGTCGTCCACGTCCACCGTGACTTCCTCGATCGGCTCCAGCCGCTCGCCATTCTCGGTCTTGAACAAGCACGCGCGGGCGCGAGATCGAAAGCTCGAAGCCTTCGCGGCGCATGGATTCGATCAAGACGCCGAGCTGCAATTCGCCGCGCCCCGCCACTTCGAAAGCGCCCTCGCCGGTTTCCTTGACCTTGAGCGCGACATTGCCTTCCGCCTCGCGGAACAGCCGGTCGCGGATGACGCGGCTTTGCACCTTGTCGCCTTCGCGGCCCGCCAGCGGAGAGTCATTGACCGAGAGGGTCATGGCCAAAGTGGGCGGATCGATGGGGTGAGCGGGGATCGCCTCCTCGACCGTGAGATCGCACAGCGTGTCGGCCACGGTGGCGTCTTCCAGCCCGGCAATGGCGACGATGTCGCCGGCCTCGGCGCGATCCACCGGCACGCGGGCGAGGCCCCGGAAGGCCAGAAGTTTGGTGACGCGGGTCTTCTCGATGATCTCGCCGTCGCGATTCAACGCCTTGATGTTGCGATTGGTGGTGATGACGCCGGATTCGATGCGGCCGGTCAGGATGCGGCCCAGGAAATTGTCGGCCTCGAGCGTGGTCACCAGCATCTTGAAGGGATGCTCGTCGCCGGCAAGACGCTTGCGGCTTGGGCGGCGGCACGTCATCCACGATCAACTGGAACAGCGGGTCGAGATTCTTGTGCTCGTCTTCCAACTCCCTGACCGCCCAGCCGTTGCGGCCGGAAGCGTAGAGATAATGGAAGTTCAGCTGATCGTCGTTGGCGTCCAGCGCCAGGAACAAATCGAAAATCGATTCCAGCGTTTCCCTGGGCTGGGCGTCATGGCGGTCGATCTTGTTGATCACCACGATGGGCTTCAGTCCCAGCTTCAGCGCCTTGGAGAGCACGAATTTGGTTTGCGGCATCACGCTTTCGGCCGCGTCCACCAACAGCACCACGCCGTCCACCATCGAGAGGATGCGCTCCACCTCGCCGCCGAAATCGGCGTGGCCGGGCGTGTCCACGGTGTTGATGCGCGTGCCGTGCCATTCGACGCTGGTGCATTTGGCGAGAATGGTGATGCCGCGCTCGCGTTCCTGGTCGTTGGAATCCATGGCGCGCTCGGCCATGTGCTGGTTCTCGCGCACCGAGCCGGATTGCTTGAGAAGCTGGTCCACCAGCGTGGTCTTGCCATGGTCGACATGGGCGATGATGGCGATGTTGCGGATTTCCATGGACTCTGGGCTTTGGCGGTTGGGAAGCGGGGGCTTATAGACAGGGTGGGACGCGGCCGCAATGCGGGCGGCGCCACAAATAATACCAAGCTAACTCAATGTGTTACACGGCGGCCCGAGGCCTGAGCCGGTCAAACGGGCCGACCAGCAGCAAGCCCGCAGCATAACCGCCCACATGCGCCTGCCATGCGATCATGCCTTGCTCGCCGCCAAGCCCGAAGCCGGTAAGGCCTGCCGCAAGATTGATGGCCAGCCAGATCACCGTGAAAATCACGATCTGGCGCGAGAAAATCGGCGCAAGAGAATCGTCGCCCGGTACCGCCCATGGCGCCTGGGTAGGCAGAAGCCGCAATCCCGCCCCCATCAGGCCCGAGATGGCGCCGGACGCGCCAATCACCGGCACGAGCGAGCCCCAGTTGAACGCCAGATGCGTGGCGGCGCCCGCGATGCCGCAGATCAGGAAAAACGCCAGAAACAAAAGGCCGCCGAAGCGGCGCGCCACGATCGGCCCGAACGCCAGAAGCCAAAGGCTGTTGATGGCAAGATGGGTGAAGTCGTTGTGGAGCGCCATGTAGCTCACGAACGGAATCGCCCGATCGAAGAAGCTGCCGGGATCGACATTGTGCGTGGCGAGAAAAGCGTGGCTGTAGCGGGCCGGGATGAAGGCGTAGCGGCTGATCAGCCGTTCCGACAATTGTTCCGGCACCGACACGCGCCCGACATGGGCCAGCACCAGGACCAGGATCAACCCCACCACCGCGCCCGGAACACGGAAGATGGGCTGGCGGGTCCAGGGATTGGACGGCTGGGACTGCAGGAAGGACATCGCCTATATCTAAGGTTTCCGCGGCCAAGGGCAACCTGGGGATGCCGAGATTTTGCGTTTTTCAGGCGCAAATAGTATTTCCCCATGATGCCCCAATTGCCTATCGATCTTGCCGCCTTCGAAGCCGCCAGCTTGATGCCCGAGCCGTTTCCCTACGCGATGGTGCCGCGTTTCGTGCGCGCCGAAGCCATGGGCGCGATCAATGCCGATTATCCCCTGGTCGCCCACCCCGGCTCCTTTCCCCTGCCGACACTCAAATATGGTCCTGCCTTTGCCGAATTCATGGCGGCGATCCAGGGCCCGGAATTCACCCGGGCGGTGGAAACAAAACTGGGCGTGGATCTGAAAGGCCGGCCAACCATGGTTACGGCGCGCGGCGTCTCTGCGGCGCGCGATGGCCAGATCCATACCGACAGCCGCACCAAGCTGATCACGGTGCTGATCTATATGAACAATGCGTGGGAGGCGAAGACCGGCCGATTGCGCCTGTTGCGCGGGCCCACCGATCTGGAAGACGTGATCGCCGAAGTGCCGCCGGACGAAGGCACGCTTCTGATCTTCAAGAATGAGCCCAATGCCTGGCACGGTTTCCATCCCTTCGAGGGCCCACGCCGGGTGATCCAGCTCAACTGGGTGACGGATCAGGGCGTGGTGTGGCGCGAACAGAATCGCCACAAGGTGAGCGCATTCTTCAAGCGGCTGCGCGGCAAGGGTCCCGGTTCAGACCGAATGTGACGGCGGATAGTCGTGCCATTCACCCGCGAGATCGCGGACGCGATGGCCGGTCTCGGTCTTCTCTACATTTCGCGAGTCCAGCGGCACCTTGCCGTGACCGCCCGGCAGGTCGAGCACATAGAGCGGCTGGGCCAGGCCGGAGATTTTCGCCCGCAATGCCAGCGTCAGGCGAAGTCCGTCCTCGATGCCCAGGCGGAAATGCGAGGTGCCGCGCGCCAGATCGGGATGATGCAGGTAGTAAGGTTTGACACCCGCTTCGACGAACCCGCGCATCAATGACGCCAGTGTCTCCACATCATCATTCACGCCTTTGAGCAAAACCGTCTGGCTCACCAGATTCACGCCCGCTCTCGCCAGCCGTGCAATGGCCGCCCGCGCATCCTTGCCCAGTTCGCGGGGATGATTGGCATGGACCGCCACCCAAGCGGGTGATGCCGGACGCGATCAAGGCTGCCGCCAATTCTTCCGTCACGCGGTCCGGTTCGACCACTGGCACGCGCGTATGCCAGCGGATGATCCTCACATGATCGGTTTCGGCCAGAGCCTCGGTGATCTGGCGCATCCGGCGCGGGCTTAAGATAAACGGGTCGCCTCCGGTGAGGATCACTTCCCAGATTTCCGGCCGGCTCCGGATATAGGCGAGCGCGTCCGCCAGTTCGGATGGCGACAGCGCGCCTTTGCCGGGGCCCACCATCTCGCGGCGGAAACAGAAGCGGCAATAGACCGGACAGGCATTGACCGCCTTGAGCAACACGCGGTCGGGATGGCGATGAACCACGCCTTTGACGGGCGCGTGCGCCTCGTCGGCGATGGGGTCAGGCAATTCTTCCGGCGTCACCGTCAACTCCGCCACATCGGGCAGGAACTGGCGCGCGATGGGATCGGCGGGGTCGTTTGCGTCAATCAAGGCGCGAATGGCGGGCGACACCGCCACCGCATATTTTCTGGCCACATCTTGAATGGTCATGGCCTGGATGGTCACGGCTCGGGATCCACCACCGGGATGGCGTTCTTCTCGCCGCCGATATTGGGTAGGAATGCGGTCAAAAGTCCGATCGCCGGCAGGAAAGCGCACACTTCATAGACGAAGGTGATGCTGGTCTGGTCCGCCAGCCACCCCAGCACGGCGGCGCCAATGCCGCCCATGCCGAAGGAAAAGCCGAAGAACATGCCCGAAATCATGCCCACCCGGCCCGGCAGCAATTCCTGGGCATAGACCACGATGGCGGGAAAGGCCGAGGCCAGTACCACGCCGATAATCAGCGAGAGGATGCTGGTCCAGAACAGATTGGCGTAAGGCAGCGCCATGGTGAAAGGCAGGATGCCCAAGATGGACAACCAGATCACATATTTCCGTCCGAAGCGGTCGCCCAGGGGCCCGCCCGCCATGGTGCCGGCCGCGACCGCGCCCAGAAACAGGAACAGATGCACCTGGGCATTCGCCACCGACACGTGGAAAGTCTGGATCAGATAGAAGGTGTAATAGCTGGTGATGCTGGCGAGATAAAAGAATTTGGAGAACATCAGCATCAGGAGGATCGTCACCGACACCCATACTTTCATCGACGACAGATTGTGATGCGCGTGGGCGTGATGGTGCATCCTGGCCAGGCCGTGATGCTTGTACCAGGTGCCCACATTATAAAGCACAATGATACTGATCAGCGCCAAGAGACCCGCCCAGGCGATGCTGCTGCTGGCCATAACGCGCAACCAGCGCCGCCGCCAACAGCGGTCCCAGCGCCGAGCCGGTATTACCACCCAGCTGGAAAACGGATTGCGCCAGGCCGTGCCTTCCGCCCGACGCCATGCGCGCCACGCGGCTGGATTCGGGATGAAACACCGCCGAACCTATGCCAATCACCATGGCGCAGATCAGGATCGCGCCATAGGAACCGGCGATGGAAAGGCCCAGCAGGCCGATCAAGGTGAAGACCGCGCCGGCCGCCAGCGAATAGGGCATGGGCCTCTTGTCGGAGAAATAGCCCACCATCGGCTGCAGCAGCGAGGCGGTGATCTGATAGGCAAGAGTGATAAGGCCGATCTGGGTGAAGTTGAGATGGAAATCCTGCTTCAGCGACGGGTAGATGGCAGGCAGGAGCGCCTGCATCATGTCGTTCAGCATGTGGCAGAAGCCGATCGCGAACAGCACGGCGAAGGTGGTGTTCTGGACGGCCTGGCGGGTTGCGGCGGTATCGGTCATGGCGGGTCGGAAAATGCCGTGAGAGGGGGGATTTTGCCACCCCCGGGGATGCAAAGCGGCCCCTCATGGATCGGGGGCCTTAAGGATCGGGAGATAAGGGCGTCCATAAAACATCATCGATCTGGGGGGCGCCCGCGGCCAGCATCACCAGCCGGTCGAATCCCAGCGCGACGCCGGAGGCCTGGGGCATGCGGCCCAAGGCGGCAAGAAAATCCTCGTCCAACGGATAGCGCTCGCCATGGACGCGCTGCTTTTCAGTCATCTCGGCTTCGAAACGCTGGCGCTGCTCCCTGGGATCGGTGAGTTCGCCAAAACCATTGGCCAACTCCACACCGCAGGCATAAAGCTCGAACCGTTCCGCCAGCCGGGGATCGGACGGCTTGGGCCGCGCCAGCGCCGCCTCGATCCGTGGATAGTCGGTGAGCAATGTGAGCGGGCCTTGCCCCAAACGGGGCTCGATCGCGGCGGCCAACATCTTGGAGAAGATGTCCGACCAGCCATCCTCGGTCGTGACGGAAAATCCCGCGCGTCGCGCCCGCGTGGCGAAGAGATCGCGATCGGCGTTCCCGCGCTCGTCCAACATATCCAGAATCTCGATGCCGGCATGAATGCGGAAAGCGTCCGCTACGCTCAGCCGTTCAGCTTCGGCGAACGGATCGCATTCCCGTTCGCGATGGATCAAAAATCTTGGCTCCGGCGATTTCGGCGGCGCGCCGGGTGAGCACCAGCGCATCCTCCATCACCGCTGCGACGTCTTCGCCCGCGCGGTACCATTCCAGCATGGTGAATTCCGGCGCGTGCAGGCGGGTGCGCTCGCGGTTGCGGAATACCCGGGCGAATTCGAAGATCCTGGTTTCGCCCGCGGCCAGCAATTTCTTGGCGGCGAATTCCGGCGAGGTGTGGAGATAGAGCGTCTCTTGCTGTGCCGTCGGCGCGGACACGGCTGGTCGAGAAGGCATGAAGATGCGCCTCATTGCCGGGCGACGCCGCCAGTATCCCGCACTCGACTTCGCCGAAACCTCGGCCCTCGAACCAGGCGCGCAACCCGCTTTTGATCCGGCCCCTCAGCGCCAGGAGGGGGCGGCGGTCGGCGTGGCGTTCGGCATCCCACCAGGGCATTTGTCTCCGCGGCCGCTCCCTGCTAAAGACCCCGCCAATATCGGGTTTGAAGGCAGTAAAAAAGAGGTTTTCCGTGGTTTCGGTTATCGCCAGCTCCGTGCGCAAAGGCAATGTCCTGGAGAAGGACGGCAAGCTTTACCTGGTGCTGACGGCCGAGAATATCCATCCCGGCAAGGGCACCCCCGTCACCCATCTGGAAATGCGCCGCATCTCCGACGGCGTGAAGACGGTCGAGCGGCTGCGCACCACCGACAGCGTGGAAAAGGCCTTTGTCGAGCATCAGATCCTTCAATTACCTTTATCAGGACGGCGACAATTATGTGTTCATGCAGCCCGAGACCTTCGACCAGGTCACGGTGGGCCGCTGACGTGATCGGCGACCGCGCGCCGTATCTTACCGAAAACATGGAAGTGCAGCTGCAGAGCTTCGAAGGCCGTCCCATCTCGATCGAAATTCCGCAGCGCGCCACCTTCGAAGTGGTGGATACCGAACCGGTGATGAAAGGCCAGACCGCGTCCGGCTCGTTCAAGCCGGCGCAACTTTCCAACGGCGTGCGCACCATGGTGCCCACCCACATCGTCACCGGCACCCGCATCGTGGTGATGACCGAAGACGGCTCCTATGTGGAGCGCGCCAAGGAGTAAGCCGGGGTGACGAACGCCCGAGGCCTATCGCCGAGGGCTAGGAGGCAAGATGGTCAAGCGCATCGATCCAGCCCAGCTTCCTGAGATCATCGGTACGCTTTATCCGCCTCCCTTCGACAAACCTTGCAGAGCTCGCGGACGCAAGAAGCTGGGCGACGCCGCCGGCCTTACCCAATTTGGCATCAATCTCCTGCGCTTGCCGCCGGGCGCCTGGTCCAGCCAGCGCCATTGGCACATGGAACAGGACGAGTTCGTCTATGTTCTGTCCGGCGAAGTCGCGCTGGTCACCGAAGACGGCATGAAATCCTGAAGGCGGGCGATTGCGCCGGCTTCAAGGCCGGCGACAGGAACGGGCATCACCTGCAGAATCGTGGAGAGCAGGACGCCCTGGTGCTGGAAATCGGCACGCGGACGAAAAGCGATACGGGCGAATATTCCGATATCGACATGACGTTCGATGCCAGCGCGGACACCAGTGTACCTGCACAAGGACGGCACGCCCTATACCGATTTGAAGCGGCGAGGCCCTGACGAATCCTTGACGGCGTGCCATCCCGAGCATTGATTTTACGGTGTTTTTACGCGCGCGGAGACGCTCCCGCTCGGGGCGGCGCTGTGATAGCGTTCCCGCCCCTTACACCACTATGGGGAGTTATGTTATGAAGAAACTGCTTTTGGGCGTGGCCTTCAGCCGCTCTGTTCGCCGCGCCGTCTTTCGCCGCTCTCAAAGTGGGCGACACCGCGCCGGATTTCACCGCCACCGCCAGCCTGGGCGGCAAGGATTTCACTTTCCATCTCAATGAAGCGCTGAAGAAGGGCCCGGTGGTGGTCTATTTCTATCCGTCCGCCTATACCGGCGGCTGCGATCTGGAAGCCCACACTTTCGCGGAGAACCACGACAAGTTCGATGCTGCGGGCGCCAGCATCATCGGCGTTTCGGCCGACAATCTGGAACGGCTCAATCAATTCGCGGCCGATCCCGAATTTCTGCGCCGGAAAATTCCCCATCGCCTCGGATGAAAGCCTGAAGATCGCCAAGTCCTATAATCTCAAGACCACGCGCGGCCAAGGCGGGTCCGAAGGATGTGCGCGGCGTCGAGATCGGCCATGGCTTCATCGAGCGCGTCACCTTTGTGGTCGGCAAGGATCACAAGATCATGGCGGTGATGTCGTCCACGGACGACGGCATCAAGCCCGACCAGCATGTCGTTCAAGTCTCTGGCGATGGTTGAGAAGAAATAGTTTCCAAGTCGGGATCGGGCAGTGCGTCTTGGTCCCGGCTTTCTTCCCCCGCGGCGCGAAGCGCACTGGCGGGGGATTGAGGCGAACGGCCAGTTCGCCGAACGATTTCCGAGGGTTTGTCCCGAGGAAGACAGACGGGGGCAATCCAATAGGTCCGCCGGTGATGCAGCCGGCGGATTTTTTGTGCCCGGAATGGCCAGGAAACGGGACGTTCCCGGCTTGATCTGCAAAAGTTCCATAGCCGGCGAAAAATCAAGCAAGTCCAAGATTTAGTGTGTGCTTTCTGGCCACGGTTCCGTGACTCGAGATACGTCTTTTTAAAGGATCTGTGACTTGATTAAGTTCCCGCGGGCTGAAGGGGGTTGGAACTCACCAACACCGCATGTCCGACAATGCCGCCGATGGGGCGAGGGTCCTGCATCGGCATCTACGTGAAAGCAAAGCCGGAGTGCCGCCTATGCCGAATTTCCGAACCTGGATCCTGCCGCTGGCAACCGCCCTGATGCGTCGCGGCTCCGCTTTCAGCCCAGGCCGGGGTCACCGACGATGTCGCCAACTTCTTCGGCTTTGGCGCTCCGGCGCCGGTCGAGGACATTCCCGCGCCGACCGCGGATGCGCGCCCATTACCGATCACCGCGCCCGGCAGCATCGCCGAGACCGTCAATCTCGCCGATTTCGCCACGCCTGTCGTTGCCGACGGTGGCGGTGGCGCAATTGCCCGAGCCTTCGGTCGAGACGCCGCTGCACAAACTGTTTTGCGTGGAATATGCCCGCGGGCTGACCGGACTGAATATTTTCGGCGACGCCAAATTTTGGTGGGAGCGGGCGCGCAACCTCTATGCCCGCATCGCCACGCCGGCGGAGAAGGCAGTGATGGTGTTCGCGGCCTCGCCTCGGCTGAAGAAAGGCCATGTCGCGGTGGTGACCGCCATCGTTTCCAAGCGCGAGATCCGGGTGGACCAGGCCAATTGGCAGAATCATGGCGAGATCGATCATGCCACGCCGGTGCTGGATGTGAGCGCCCGGAACGACTGGAGCCAGGTTCGGGTATGGGACATGCGCTCCAAAGGTTTCGGCGGGCACGTCTATGCGATCTCGGGCTTCATCGCCAAGCGCCGATGCTGCAGGCCGCCAAGGACTGAGTTTCCTTCCGGCTCTGGCGAACGGCCGGCGTTCCACAGCGAATAAAAGAAAAAGCCCCGCATGATTTCTCCTGCGGGGCTTTTTTGAATTGTGATGGCGGGTTGTTCTTTTCTGCCCTTGGCAGACCTGGCAGCGTCCTACTCTCCCGCGGCTTGAGCCGCAGTACCATGGGCGCAGAAGGCTTTAACGGCCGAGTTCGGAATGGGATCGGGTAGAATTCCTTCGCTATGACCACCAGGTCGGCAAAGGGCAGAAAAGAACGCGCGTCCGCGCGAGTAAGCGCACGAGGACGCACAATACGACACGGCGACCGAATTTTAGCTTTGGTAATGGAATTCATGCCTGGCTTTGTTTCCAGACATGAAACGGTGCTGCTTGCGATCAAGCCAATCGAGCGATTAGTACCAGTAAGCTCAACGCATTGCCGCGCTTACACACCTGGCCTATCGACGGGGTAGTCTTCCCCGGCTCTCAAGCGAAACCTGGTTTTGAGGTGAGTTTCCCGCTTAGATGCTTTCAGCGGTTATCTCGTCCGTACTTAGCTACTCGGCTATGCCACTGGCGTGACAACCGATCCACCAGAGGTACGTTCTTTCCGGTCCTCTCGTACTAGGAAAAAGTCCTCTCAAGTTTCGAACACCCACGGCAGATAGGGACCGAACTGTCTCACGACGTTCTAAACCCAGCTCACGTACCACTTTAAATGGCGAACAGCCATACCCTTGGGACCGGCTACAGCCCCAGGATGTGATGAGCCGACATCGAGGTGCCAAACCGCACCGTCGCTATGGACGCTTGGGTGCGATCAGCCTGTTATCCCCGGCGTACCTTTTATCCGTTGAGCGATGACCCTTCCACGCGGGATCACCGGATCACTATGACCGACTTTCGTCTCTGCTTGGTCCGTCGACCTTGCAGTCAGGCAGGCTTTTGCCATTGCACTCAACATCCGATTTCCGACCGGATCTGAGCCTACCATCGCGCGCCTCCGTTACTCTTTGGGAGGCGACCGCCCCAGTCAAACTGCCCACCATACACTGTCTCGGACCCGGTTTCGGGTCGCGGTTAGACATCAGGAACAAAAAGGGTGGTATTTCAAGGACGGCTCCACGAAAGCTAGCGCCTCCGCTTCAAAGCCTACCACCTATCCTACACATCCCATTCCTAATGCCAGTGTAAAGTTGCAGTAAAGGTGCACGGGGTCTTTCCGTCTGACCGCGGGAACCCCGCATCTTCACGGGGAATTCAATTTCGCTGAGCCGATGTTGGAGACAGTGGGGAAGTCGTTACGCCTTTCGTGCAGGTCGGAACTTACCCGACAAGGAATTTCGCTACCTTAGGACCGTTATAGTTACGGCCGCCGTTTACCGGGGCTTCGATTCAACGCTTTCACATCTCCTCTTAACCTTCCGGCACCGGGCAGGCGTCAGACGCTATACGTCATCTTTGGATTTCGCAGCGCCCTGTGTTTTTAGTAAACAGTCGCCACCCCCTGCTATGTGCCCCCGGCTAACACTTGCGTAAAAACCGGGCCCTCTTCTTCCGAAGTTACGAGGGCAATTTGCCTAGTTCCTTCAACATCGTTCTCTCAAGCGCCTTAGCATACTCTGCCAGTCCACCTGTGTCGGTTTGGGGTACGGGCTATACGTGGGAGCTATTTCCTGGGACCACTTCGCGGCCCGACCAATCCAGTAAGGTCGAACAACTTACGTGATCCGTCACTTCCCACAGGCTGCGGAATATTTACCGCATTCCCATCGGCTACGCCTTTCGGCCTGGCCTTAGGGTCCGGCTAACCCTGCGCAGATTAACTTGACGCAGGAACCCTTGGACTTCCGGCGAGAGGGTCTCTCACCCTCTTTATCGCTACTCATGTCAGCATTCTTACTTCCGATACCTCCAGGCTCGCTCACGCTCACCCTTCGCAGGCATACGGAACACTCTGCTACCATTCACCTTGCGGTGAATCCTAAGCTTCGGCTCGTGGCTTGAGCCCCGTTACATCTTCGGCGCAAAGTTCCTTATTTAGATCAGTGAGCTGTTACGCTTTCTTTAAATGATGGCTGCTTCTAAGCCAACATCCTGATTGTTTTGGGAACCTCACATCCTTTCCCACTTAGCCATGAATTGGGGGCCTTAGCTGTAGGTCAGGGTTTTTATCCCTCTTCACGACGGACGTTAGCACCCGCCGTGTGTCTGCCATGCTCAGCACTCATCGGTATTCGGAGTTTGGTTAGGTTTGGTAAGCGGTGAAGCCCCCTAGCCCATCCAGTGCTCTACCCCCGATGGTGATACATGACGCGCTACCTAAATAGCTTTCGCAGAGAACCAGCTATCTGCAAGTTTGATTGGCCTTTCACCCCTAGCCACAACTCATCCCCGACTTTTTCAACAGGCGTGGGTTCGGTCCTCCAGTGCGTGTTACCGCACCTTCAACCTGGTCATGGCTAGATCACTTGCTTTCGGGTCTCATCCGTCTAACTCAGTCGCCCTATTCAGACTCGCTTTCGCTGCGCCTCCGCCTTACGGCTTAAGCTTGCTAGACAGACGAACTCGCTGACCCATTATACAAAAGGTACGATGTCACAGGCTCGCCAAAGACGAGCATCAAAACTTCTCGCCAAATGCGAATCTTCTCATCTCCTTACAATAAACGAACACATGCATCATCGCGCAGATCGCATCACGGTTTCCCGCGGCGATCACGTTGACGACATTCTGCGTTTAAAGCAAGGTCGACGAAGCCGCTCACCTTTGGTGAGCCTGCTCCATCTGTTTGTAGGCATCCGGTTTCAGGTCTCTTTCACTCCCCTCGCCGGGGTGCTTTTCACCTTTCCCTCACGGTACTAGTTCGCTATCGGTCACACACGAGTACTTAGGCTTGGAGGGTGGGCCCCCCATGTTCAGACAGGATTTCACGTGTCCCGCCTTACTCGAGGACCTTCGATCTTTCTACCCGTACGGGGCTATCACCCGCTATGGCTGTCCTTTCCAGAACATTCCGGTTCTTAAACGAAGGCCACTGGCCTGGTCCGCGTTCGCTCGCCACTACTAACGGAGTCTCAATTGATGTCCTTTCCTACGGGTACTGAGATGTTTCAGTTCCCTGCGTTTGCTTCTCTCACCTATGTATTCAGTGACAGATAATCCTTGCGGATTGGGTTTCCCCATTCGGAAATCTGCGGGTCAAAGGGTGCTCGCCCCTCACCGCAGCTTATCGCAGCGTGCTACGTCCTTCATCGCCTGTGTGTGCCAAGGCATCCCCCAGATGCCCTTGCTTTAACGCTTGATCGCTCAGCATTCGTTCCATGCCCAGAAACAAAGCCAGCGTACGAACGACTCCGTACACCGGACGTTTCGCCTCGGAATGGATTTCCATGCGATCAGTCTTGAGTGTCGTATTGAGATCAACCGGTTGTGCGAACCGGCTAATCCCGCCTTCACAATGTCAAAGTCTTGCAGCAGCATCTTCCGAAGCGTCCGAAGCTGTTTGCGTTTCTGTCGCTGCTAAGAACCTCTCGGCGATCTACCATGACCAACTTCCACATTTCGAGGAAGATGGTGGAGCCAATCGGGATCGAACCGACGACCTCAAGCTTGCAAAGCTACGCGCTCTCCCAACTGAGCTATGGCCCCGTTGTTTGAGTCGGCAGGTAGTTCGCATTCGATCGCAGGGCAGCTTGGCGCGCGGCTAAGTGGTGGGCCTGGGAAGACTTGAACTTCCGACCTCACGCTTATCAAGCGTGCGCTCTAACCAACTGAGCTACAAGCCCGATGAGGCTTCAGTCACAGCGCGCGCACGCGGATGCCCGCGGCGACATCGACGGAAAAGGAAGGGAAACGAAGGCGGCGGCAAGGTCGCCGATTGTCTAGTGACGATGTTTGGGACGGCTCGTGAGAGCCGAATCCGAAACATCGATCCTTAGAAAGGAGGTGATCCAGCCGCAGGTTCCCCTACGGCTACCTTGTTACGACTTCGGCCCAGTCGCTGATCCTACCGTGGCCGGCTGCCTCCTTGCGGTTAGCGCACCGTCTTAAGGTAGAACCAACTCCCATGCCGTGACGGGCGGTGTGTACAAGGCCCGGGAACGTATTCACCGCAGCCTGCTGTTCTGCGATTACTAGCGATTCCACCTTCATGTACTCGAGTTGCAGAGTACAATCTGAACTGGGACGGTTTTTTGGGATTAGCCGCTTCTCGCGAAGTAGCTGCCCACTGTCACCGCCATTGTAGCACGTGTGTAGCCCAGGGTGTAAGGGCCATGAGGACTTGACGTCATCCCCACCTTCCTCCGGCTTGTCGCCGGCGGTCCCTCTAGAGTGCCCAACTGAATGATGGCAACTAAAGGCGAGGG
>CAVXYX010000001.1:0-755000 GCA_963766265.1 uncultured Alphaproteobacteria bacterium | reverse complement strand
GGTCTCGGCGATGCGGGTCTTGACCACGTCGCCGATCGAGATCAATCCGCACAGGGATTGTTCTTCGTCCAGCACGGGGACATGACGAAAGCGGCCACGCGTCATCAATTCCATCAGATCTTCCACGGTGTCGGTTTCCCGGCAGGTAGCGACGCTTTTGGTCATATAGGCCGCGACCTCGCGGCCGAGCGCCGCGGCGCCCTCGGCGGCGATGGCCCGCACCAGATCGCGCTCCGACAGGATGCCGGCAAGCCCGCCCTTGCCGCTTTTCACGATCACGGCGCCGATGCGCTTTTTCGCCAAAAGCTGTGCGGCAGCTTCCATTGTTACCGCCGGCAGAGATGGCGACGATATCGCGGCCTTTCTGCTGGAGAATATGTCTGACTTGCATGGGGAAGCGCTCCTCTGACTGAAGATCGTTTCGCGCGACCTGCGCCACGCGAAACGGGTGTGCTCGGTCTTGGGGAAAGGCTGCGCCCTGCCGCGCGGCCTGGCAAGGCACGAAATTGCCTTCGAAATTCAATATATTGCTCTGCGGCAGGGAACCGCTCCGCAATCGAATTGGCGCGCCTTGAGCCTTACTCCAATCTGGGGCAAAAGAACCGCCGCCCGCGCAAGCGGGCAACAAGGAATGCCTTCAGCCTCGTCTCTCAGGCTGGAGATTTAGAATGGTGCTGTGGCCGAGAGGCTGCCCCGCCCGCGCAAGCGGGCAATTAAGGAGTGCTTTCAGCCTCGTCTCTCAGGCTGGAGATTTAGAGTGGTGCTGTGGCCGAGAGGCTGCCCCGCCCGCGCAAGCGGGCAATTAAGGAGTGCCTTCAGCCTCGTCTCTCAGGCTGGAGATTTAGAGTGGTGCTGTGGCCGAGAGGCTGCCCCGCCCGCGCAAGCGGGCAATTAAGGAGTGCCTTCAGCCTCGTCTCTCAGGCTGGAGATTTAGAGTGGTGCTGTGGCCGAGAGGCTGAAGGCGGCGGTTTGCTAAACCGTTATACGGTTGAAAAGCCGTATCGAGGGTTCGAATCCCTCCGGCACCGCCATCCTTCTTCCGAATAGTTCACCGCTTGACGGGATTCCCGGCCGCTCGCCCAAGCTCGCGACGTTTGTCGCTCGAAATGGTCCGCCGGACCATTTCGTTTGCTGCGCAAACCGCTCCAAACCCCTCCGGCACCGCCATCCTTCTTCCGAATAGTTCACCGCTTGACGGGATTCCCGGCCGCTCGCCCAAGCTCGCGGCGTTTGTCGCTCGAAATGGTCCGCCGGACCATTTCGTTTGCTGCGCAAACCGCTCCAAACCCCTCCGGCACCGCCATCCTTCTTCCGAATAGTTCACCGCTTGACGGGATTCCCGGCCGCTCGCCCAAGCTCGCGGCGTTTGTCGCTCGAAATGGTCCGCCGGACCATTTCGTTTGCTGCGCAAACCGCTCCAAACCCCTCCGGCACCGCCATCCTTCTTCTGAAGTGTTCACCGCTTGACTGTATTCCCACCATCGCTTGCGCTCAGGCGTTCGCCGGGCAATCGCAAATGAATCCGCGGTCCGCAAGATCAAACAGGCAATGGCGCGCGCCATTTAAGGCGCGCGCCAGCCTGGCGCGGCAACGTCAATAGCCGTAGCCGTACCAGCGCCGCGGATAAGGATATTGTCCCCAGCCCTGCGGCCAGGCCGGTGCGCCATAGGCCGGCGCACCATAGGCCCGTGCGCTGTAGGCCGGTGCGCTGTAGGCCGGTGCGCCATAGTAAGCGCGGCGCGGCGGCGGGGGTGGGGGCGGCGGGGCTTCCTCATCCGCATAATAGTCGTTTGTCTGCGGCACATAAGCGGCTGGCGCGGGAGCGGCCGGCGGCGGTGGCGCCAGCGCCACCATCTCGTTGCTGTTCCGGTAAGGCGAAGCAGGCATGGTGTAGCCGGGCACGCCGGCAACCTGGACCGAACCGCTGCCCAGCTGGGGCGGCGCAGAGCGGCGCGGCATGATCACTTCGTCGTTCACGCCCGCGGCTGGACTGGTATTGGCGCCGGCCAGAACCTGCTGGTCGGCCACGCACAATCTTTGCTCAGGAAGCGCCACCACCAGTTGCTGGCTGGCGACATAATGGGCGAGACTTTGGCCATCGTGCATCGCCATTTCGAAGGCGACCCGGGCGTTGGCGCAATAGGCGCGACCATTGGCGCTGTCGCTGAGCGACGCCAGATTGGCGAGCTTGGTCTTGAACGTATCGTAATCCGCTTCGCCGCGTTCGCCGCCGCGCCGCATGAAATAGTCCTTGAGCTCGGCGTCGGACTTCTGAAGCTCGGGCCGGTAGGCCAGCACGAAGTGGTTATAGTCCTCGGAGTCGCTGCAGGTGAGGCCTGCCACCATCAATTGCTGCTGCAGCGCCGCAGTGCGCAGCGCGCCCAATTCGTCCTGGGTGGTGCAGAGAGGCGCCGCGGCCTGTGCGGCTTGGGCGAGCAGGCCAAGACTGAGCAAGGCGGCAGAGGCGGTTTTCCAGTGTATCATGGGGTTTCCCTTCGACCTTCAATGTTGGTTGGCGGCGACACTTGCCCTCTCGCAACGACCGCTTGGCGGATCGGCATGATCGAGATGCGCGACCACTTCTCCTGCGCCACCATCACAGGCGACCCAGCGGAAATCATGATTGTCTTCCTTGCCGCCGAAGCGCGTGTCGCTGGTGAGCGTGGCGATACTGTTTGCGCCGACGCTGCCCGAGATCGCGTGGCCGCCGTCGCAAGCCGCCAAAGGCTCGCTGCCGCGCCACATGCAATAAGAGAATTGCACGCTATAACCGCAGGAATTGTGGAAGTCCCAGTGACTGCCGTCGCTTTCGATTCTCAGGCAGGCCGAGGCATCACGCTGTCCGGGTGGCCGGAGGCTGGCCTGCGAGGGCGCCAGCGCGGTGGTCACCACAGGCGGCGCGGCGGCGGCATCGGCGCCCGCGTCGATGGAGTGCACGACCGAGTTCTTCACCGTTACCGGCATCAGCGCCGCGAGCTTGGTGGCTTGGCTGGTCACGCTAGGCGCGACGGGACTTTGGTTCGTCGCACCGGGTGCGACAGGACTGATGAAGCTGGTGGGTTTGATCCGCGCCGGCCTCTCATGCGGCTTGGCTTCCGCCGGATGGAATGCGGGCGGCGGCGCAGCAGCCGTCGGCGCGGCCGCGCCCTGGCAGCTTTCCTTGGGCGCGGCGCCCAGGCCCAGGTGACTGGCATATTCGGCCACTGCCAGCTTCTTGTCGGTATCGCTGAAGATATGGCCTTCGGGGTACCAGCTGCGGCAAGAGACATCGCCATTGATGGCGGAGCGCTGCATCGAGACCCCGCCGTCGGGCGTGGCCGTCAGCATCTCGCTGCGGCCATCGGCATAGCGCACTTCGACGCCGGTATCGGTCAAGCGGAAGAAGCCGGTGACATTGGCGCCCGCGGTTTGGCCGCCATCCTCCACCACCGTGCCCAGCCGATCATTCATGAAGGTAAAGGTGGTCTTTTTCGGCTGGCCTCCCATGTCGGTGATCTGCCGCTCGATGCCGCCTTCGATCAGATTGAGGCCGATGCGTGAACCATCCACGCCGGTCAACGTCTTGCCGGAGATGCCTTCGAAGGCGCGCGCCTCGGGCACGTCCTTCTTGCCGTCGTCCTTCCTGGTGTCGTCCTTCTTGGCGATGTCAGCGGGCTGGAGCTTGGCCGGCGTGCCGGTATCAAGCGCGGCTTGTTCCAGCTTGCCGTCGTGGAACAGGCCCTTCACCACCTTGCCGTCGGCACGAGTGAGCGTGCCCTGCCCGTTGGGCAGATCGTCCTTCCACTCGCCTTCGTAGCGCTCGCCATTGGCGCGCACCAGCGTGCCGTGGCCGTTCATCTTGCCTGTGATCCAAATGCCTTCGAACCGGTCCTTGGCGTCGTTCACCAACACGCCGGCGCCGGAGAATTGGCCGCCCACTTCGTCGCCTTCATAGTGCCAGCCACCGCCCCAATTGACGGAGACGGGTCCGTCCTGGGCGATGCCCTTGGCGAAGCTGCCGGTGAAACTTTCGAATTGCCTGCCGGTATTGGTGAAGACCGCTGTGCCCCGGCCGTTAGCGAGACCGTTCTCGCAGTCCCCGGACCAGCTCACGCTGTCGCCCGCCTTGGCGTTGGCGTCGAACAGGGAACAATTCGAATTGGAATCGATAAGCCAGTGCGTATCGATTTCCGCCTCAGCGCGCGACAAGGCGCAACTGAGCACTGCGACCGCTATTGCGGCCGGCGAGACCCATCTCATGGCACTCTCTATTGCGCGATGGGCTCAGCTTTAAATCGCTGGAGCCCCCCATTCGCTAAGAGCATTTTCCCGAATCGAGTCTGACGTCAAATCAATTCTGTCCGGAGAAAAGAATTTCTTTAATTCGTCATGGCGATTGTGACCGCAGTTCCTTTCGCCATTCATGCTGCATTCATGTCGCGCGTAGAAATCGCGCCGAACGCGCAATAAAACGAAACAAGCAATCTTTCGCACAGAATAAGGACAGAGATGTTCCCTGTACGGAACTTCTCTCTTGCACCGCATTCTTCTGGCCCTTTGGAGCAGAATGGTACAAGCCGCTTCATTCATCTTCGCGCAGCGTGGAAGATGAATGGCGGAACTTGCGCGAAGGCTTCGCGTGAATTTCGAAATCGAAAACTGGAAGAAGATTTGCGCGGGTCTCAGCGCGCGCGGCGACCGCTCACCATGCGAGCGTGCAGCATTTCGATCCGGCTGGACGCGGTGCGTTCGCAAAGCCCGGGGATCACGGCATGGAGGAGACAGGCAAGCCCTGCCAGAAGCAGCGGACCGGCGAAGGAGAAGGCCATGCGCTGGTGCTCCAGGTAGCTTTCGCCGACGGACTGGGGATGGGTGAAGAAAAGCCGCGCGAACATGGCCAAGACCCCATTGACATCGGGAGGTAATATATTGCGTATTCCATCGAATTTGATCCCATAAACTATTGCAATACCGTTAAAATGTGTGAAAATATACCATGATTGGCCATCTGGATGGGACAGACCTGCGAATCCTATCTCTGCTACAGGAAAACGCCTCGCGTTCCATTGGCGAAATCGCCGAAGCGATTCACCTCTCCCAGAATGCCTGCTGGCGGCGTATCCGCCAGCTCGAGGAAGGCGGCTATATCCTGAAGCGGGTCGCCATCCTGGACGCGGCCAAACTGGGCGCAGGCACCACCGTGTTCGTGATGGTGCGCGCCGGCGAGCACAGCCCGGAATGGCTGGAGCGTTTCGCCGGGGCGGTGCGCACCATTCCTGAAATCGTGGAATTCTATCGCATGACCGGTGAAGTGGATTATCTGCTCAAGATCAGGGTCGCCGATATCGCCGGTTATGACCGTGTCTATAAGCAGCTGATACGGGCCGCGCCCCTCACCGATGTCTCGGGCGCCTTTGCGATGGAGGAGCTCAAACTCACCACCGCCATTCCCCTCCCCGCACACTGATCCATTCGTCCATGCTTAGGCTTACATCCCTCCGCTTGCCGATCGATCACTCGCCCGCGGATTTGCGCGCCGCGATCCTCAAGCAGTTGGGTATCGCGCCCCACGCGCTGAAAGACTTTACCGTGGTCAAGCGCGGGCGTGATGCGCGCAAGAAGTCCAAGATTTTTTATGTCTATACCCTGGACGTCGCGGTCGAGGACGAGAAACCGCTGCTGACCGGGCGCGCCAACATCCAGCCCGCACCCGACACCCGTTATAAATTCGTCGCGCATGCGCCCAAGACTTTTGTGCGGCCGGTCGTGGTGGGTGCGGGGCCTTGCGGGCTATTCGCTACCCTGCTTCTCGCCCAGATGGGTTTCAGGCCGATCCTTCTGGAGCGGGGCAAGGTCGTGCGCCAGCGCACCAAGGATACCTGGGCGCTCTGGCGCAAGAACATCCTCACACCCGAATCCAACGTCCAGTTTGGCGAGGGTGGCGCGGGCACCTTCTCCGACGGCAAACTTTACAGCCAGATCAAGGATCCCAGGCATCTGGGCCGCAAAGTTCTCAGTGAATTCGTGCGGGCGGGCGCGCCGGAAGACATTCTCATCGAAGCGCATCCCCATATCGGCACCTTCCGGCTGGTGACCATGGTGGAATCGCTGCGCGCCACTGTCGAAAGCCTGGGCGGCGAATACCGCTTCCAGAACAAGGTCACCGGGCTGACCCTGGAAGACCGGCAGGTCAGAGGCGTGCGACTCGAAAGCGGAGAAGAGATCACGACCGATCATGTGGTGCTGGCGGTGGGCCATAGCGCCCGCGACGTCTTTGCCATGCTTCACGCCCAAGGGGTCGCCATCGAGGCCAAGCCTTTCTCTATCGGCTTTCGCATCGAGCATCCGCAAAGCCTGATCGACAAGGCGATGTATGGGAAAAGCATCGAGCAGCTTGGCGCGGCCGAATACCGCCTGGTGCATCACGCGGGGAATGGCCGCTCGGTCTATAGCTTCTGCATGTGCCCGGGCGGCACGGTGGTGGCGGCGACGTCGGAAGAAGGCCGTGTCGTCACCAACGGCATGAGCCAATATTCCCGCAACGAGAGGAACGCCAATGCCGGCATCGTGGTGGGAATTATGCCGGAGGATTTTGCGCCCTATGGCACTGGTCCCTTGGCCGGGATCGCCTTGCAGCGCCACTGGGAAAGCCAGGCCTTCCTGCTGGGCGGAGAGAATTATGCCGCCCCGGCGCAGCGCGTGGGCGATTTCCTGAAGGATCGCGCGTCCACCGCCATGGGATCGGTGATGCCGTCTTACCGTCCCGGCGTGCTGCCCACCAACCTCTCGGCCGCGCTGCCCGATTATGCGATAGCGGCGATCCGCGAGGCCCTTCCCGCCTTCGACCGGCAGATTCCGGGCTTCGCCATGGACGATGCCGTTCTCACGGGCGTGGAGACCCGGACCTCATCGCCGGTCAGGGTGCCGCGCGGGGCCGATTTCCAGAGCACCAACACCAGAGGCCTTTACCCGGGCGGCGAAGGCGCGGGCTATGCCGGGGGATACTTTCGGCGGGCGTGGACGGGATCAAGCTCGCCGAGGCGGTGGCGCTGGCCATCACCGGACCCGCACGAGCCAGCCAAATGTTTCTTATGTAAGCATAAATTGAAACGGCCGGGTTCCGCCATAACTTGCGACAACCCGGTGCCTATCCAGCGCCCCTTTTGGACTATACTTGATAATCACGGTCATACGCCCGTACAGGGTCGGGGCAGCGCGCCTGGGCGGGCGTGCGCGCAGTTGCCCATCTGACGCTTGCCCATTGGATCGCCACGGTTCGGAGACGACGCCCTTATGACCTGGATCGTGCGCGTTGCACTGGACCGGCCCTACACCTTCCTGGTGCTTGCCATCGGCATTTTGATTTTCGGGCCGCTGGCCGCGCTTCGCACACCGACCGACATTTTCCCCAATATCGGTATTCCCGTGGTGGCGATCGGGCTTCAATTTAACGGCCTTTCGCCTGCGGAAATCGCCGGCCGGATGGTGACCCAGCTCGAACGGCAATTGCCCAACGGCGTCAGCGACATCGAACATATCGAAAGCCAGTCGATCGCCGGCAACGGCATCATCAAGATTTTCTTCCAACCCGGCGTGAATATTCCAACCGCGATGGCGCAAGTCACAGGCGTCGCCCAATATGCCGTCCGCTTCATGCCACCGGGCAGCACCCCGCCTTTCATCGTCAATTACAACGCCTCGACCGTGCCGGTGCTGCAACTGGCGCTGTCATCCAAGACCTTGTCCGAACGGCAGCTCCAGGATCTGGCGACCAACAGCCTGCGCCCCGGTCTGATAGCAGTGCCGGGCGTGGACGTTCCGGCGCCTTATGGCGGAAAAAACCGCGACGTGCAGATCGACCTCGATCCGCAGGCCATGCAGGCGCATCAGGTCTCGGCTACCGATGTGCAGACCGCCATCGCCAACCAAACCCAGATCATTCCCGCCGGCAATGTCAAAATCGGCTCGTATCAATATGTGCTTCAACTCAACGACGCGGCGCAGTCCGCCGAGAGCCTGAACGGCACGCCGGTCAAGACCACGGCCGACGGCGCCACCGTGTTCATGCGCGACGTGGCGCACGTCACCGACGGCAACATGCCGCAGGGCAGCATTGTCCATGTGGATGGAAGCCGCGCCGTTCTCCTCAGCGCCCTCAAGAATGGCGCAGCTTCCACTTTGGACGTGGTGCAGGGAGTGAAAGACCTTTTGCCGCTTTTGAAACAGCGTCTGCCTGACACGCTCAAGATTGATCTTCTCAACGATCAGTCGATTTTCGTGAAGGCGGCCATTTCCGGCGTGGTGCGAGAGGGCGCCCTGGCGGCTCTCCTCACCAGCCTGATGATTTTTCTGTTCCTCGGAAGCTGGCGCTCCACATTGATCATCGCCACCTCCATTCCACTCTCGGTCCTGGTGGCGCTGATCGGGCTATGGGCCAGCGGCCAGACGCTCAACATCATGACCTTGGGTGGATTGGCGCTGGCTGTGGGCATCCTGGTGGACGACGCCACGGTCACGATCGAGAACATCAATTGGCATCTCGAGCATGGCAAGGATGTGCGCACCGCCATCCTCGACGGCGCCCGCCAGATCGTGCAGCCGGCCTTCGTGGCGCTGCTCTGCATCTGCATCGTCTTCGTGCCGATGCTCGCTTTGGGAGTCGCGGGCTACCTGTTCGTGCCCATGGCGATGAGCGTGGTGTTCGCCATGACCGGATCGTTCATCCTGTCGCGCACCCTGGTGCCCACCCTCTCGCTTTACCTGCTCAAGCCGCATCTCAATGGCGCCCATGACGCCGATGCCGCCGATCACGCCATGCATATGGCCCAGGGCAATCATATCTTCGCCCGCATGCAACGCCGCTTCGAGGCCGGTTTCGAGACCGCTCGCGAGGGATATCGCAATCTTCTGGCGCTGGCGCTCAATTACCGCAGGCTGTTCGTCACCGGCTTCCTGGCAACAGTGCTGGTGTCGTTCCTGCTCTTTGCCTTCCTGGGGTCGAATTTCTTTCCCTCGGTGGATACCGGCCAGCTCACCCTTCATGCGCGCGCGCCCGTGGGCACCAGGATCGAGGATACCACCCAGCAGATCGCTGATATCGAAAAGGAAGTCCGCCGCATCATTCCCGCGCGCGAGATCACGGCCATCGTCGACAGCCTGGGCGTTCCCCCTAGCGCGATCAACCAGATCTATAATAATACCGGCGTCATCGGAACCTATGACACCGACGTCTTCATCAGCCTGGCCGAGGATCATCATGCCTCTGCCGGTTATGTGAAGCAGATGCGTGAGGCGTTGCCGCGCAAATTCCCTGGCACCACATTCTCGTTCCCGCCCGCCGACATCATCAGCCAGATCCTGAACTTCGGCTCGCCCGCGCCCATCGACGTTCAGTTCACCGGCGCCAATCACGAAGCGACCAGAGCCTTTGCCGATAAAATCCTGCGCGAGATGCGCGGCGTGCCCGGCATCGCCGATGCCCGCATGCAGCAATCCGATGAGACGCCGCAATTGAATTTCACCGTGGACCGCGCCCGCGTCGCCCAATTGGGTCTTCAGGAAAAAGACGTCACCAACGCCTTGGCTACTGCGTTGGCCGGCACCGGCCAGACCGCGCCCAATTTCTTCCTCGATCCCAAGTCCAACGTCTCGTACAACATCATCGCACAGTCACCGGAATACAAGCTCGACTCTCTCGAAGCCTTGCTCAATCTGCCGGTCACGTCGACCAACGGCGCCGCTCCTCAAGTCTTGGGCGCGCTTGGCACCATCACCCGTACCCGCTCCGCGGCGGTGGTCTCGCAATATAACATCCTGCCCACCACTGATCTTTATGCCACCCCTCAGGATCGCGACCTGGGCGCGGTGGCGGCGGATGTGCAACGGATCATGGAACGGCATAGGAGTGAAATGCCTCGCGGCGACACCATGGTGATGCGCGGCCAGATCGTCACCATGAACACGGCTTTCTCCGGTCTCGGCCTCGGCCTGATCGGCGCCATTCTGCTGATCTATCTTCTGATCGTGGTGAATTTCCAGTCCTGGCTCGACCCGTTCGTGATCGTCACCGCGCTTCCCGCCGCGCTGGCGGGCATTGTCTGGATGCTGTTCGCCACCGGGACTACGCTCTCGGTGCCCGCGCTCACCGGCGCCCTGATGTGCATGGGCGTCGCCACCGCAAACTCGATCCTGGTGGTGAGCTTCGCGCGCGAACGGCTGGCCGCCACGGGAGACGCGCTCCGCGCCGCAATTGAGGCCGGCGTCACCCGTTTTCGCCCCGTTCTGATGACCGCGCTCGCCATGATCATCGGCATGTTGCCCATGGCGCTGGGCATGGGCGAAGGCGGCGAGCAGAATGCGCCTTTGGGTCGCGCGGTGATCGGCGGCCTTCTCTTTGCCACCATCGCCACCCTGATGTTCGTGCCCGTGGTCTTCAGCATCGTCCATGGCAAAAAGGCAGGCAGCGACCAAAAGGTGGCCTGCGAGCCTCATGTCAAAGCCGGACCCCAGACCGGAGAAATTTATGCGTGACCAGCCTGACATTCTTCGCCACACCACGCCGCCCAGGCTGAAATTCTGGGCCGTGACGGCGCTTTGCGTGGCGGGCGCGGTCGTCGTGGCTGGCGTCGGCTGGCGTTACTACAACAACCATCGCGCGGCGGACTGGGCGCATGACCAGGACACCCGAACCGTAGAGCTGGTGAAATTGTCCGGCGTCAAGGGCGGAGCCTTGATCCTGCCCGGCGAGGTTCAGCCCTGGATCAACGCGCCCATCTACGCGCGGGTGAGCGGCTATCTGCGGAAATGGTATGTGGATATCGGCACGCCCGTGAAGGCTGGTCAGCTCTTGGCCGATCTCGAAACGCCCGATCTCGACGGCCAGCTGGCGCAGGGCAAGGCCGATCTCAACACCGCCATCGCCAACCAGAAGCTTTCCGAAGTCACCGCCAAGCGGTGGGATACGCTTCTGGCGCAAGGCGCGGTGGCGCGCCAGGATGCCGATGCCAAGGACAGCGACCTGGCGGCCAAGAACGCCATGGTGGCATCGGCAAGAGCCAATCTCGATCACCTTCAGGCGATGGAATCCTTCAAGCACCTGACGGCGCCGTTCGACGGCATCGTCACCACCCGCGCCGTGGATGTAGGCGCGCTGGTCCTGGTCGGCACACCCGGCGCGACGCCACTTTTCACGGTGGCGGATGAGATGAAGCTGCGCATCTATGTGCGCGTGCCCCAGACCGAAGCGGGCGACGTGCACGACGGTATGACCGCAGCCTTTACCGTACCCGAGATGCCGGGCCGCACCTTCACCGCCAAGCTGGCGGCCAGTGCCCAGGCTGTGGCCAGCTCGAGCGGCACGCAATTGCTTCAGTTCCAGGTGGACAACCGGGACGGCCTGATCAAGCCCGGCGATTATGCCGAGATGCACTTCACCATTCCTGGGGCGGCCGGCTCGGTCCATGTACCGGCGACGGCCTTGATGTTCCGCGACCAGGGGATGATGGTGGCGACGGTCGGTTCCGACAGCCACGTGAAGCTCAAGGTCGTCACCATCCGGCGCGACCTCGGCACCAATGTCGAAGTGGGATCGGGCTTGTCCCTGGATGACCGCGTGATCGACAATCCACCCGACGCCATTCGCGATGGCGACCTGGTCAAGATTAAGCCCAAGACAATAGCTAACGGAGGTCCCATGTACCGCATTCTGGCGCTTGCCGCCGCCGCACTTCTGTGCGCACCCATGCTCGCTTTGGCGCAAAAGGCGGCGCCCCAGGCCAAATACGATCTCTCTGCGGCGTCCAACCAGAAATTCCTGGCCGACAATGCGGCGCGTCCCGGCGTGTTCAAGACCAAGGATGGGCTTCAATATCGTGTGTTGAAGGCCGGCACCGGCAAGGCGCCGCAATATGCCGACGACATGGTGACCGTCAGCTACAAGGGCTGGATGATCAGCGGCAAAGTGTTCGACCAGACCAAGCCCGGCCAGACCGCGACCTTTCCAGCCGGCCAGTTGATTCCCGGCTGGGTCGAGGCCCTGTCCTTGATGAAGGAAGGCGACACCTGGGAATTGGTGATCCCGTCGGAGCTAGGTTACGGCGCCCAGGGCGCCGGCGGCGACATTCCGCCGAACCAGACCCTGGTGTTCGACATGACCCTGCTGAAGGTCAAGTCGGCGCGTTAATCACCACCTGATTAGAACCGGTAAATCGCCTGGAGGCCCGCCATGCGCGGGGCCAGCGGCACGCATTGCAGCACGCCCGATGTGCCGGCCACGCCGAACGTGGCGTTGGGCGCGGAATTCAGCACGCCCACATATTCCGGCCCGCAGGCCTTCTGGTTGGCCGCATTGTTGACGAACAGCGACAGATCGGAATTGGACCGCCCGATATCGACCAAAGTGAGCTGCAGATTGAGCAGCCCGTAAGGCGAGGTCTGTTGCGAAGGATTGTAATTCTGCAGTTCCGCCAGATAGCGGCTCTGCCAGAAATAATGCGCGCTGAGCATCAGGTCTCCCACCGGAAGGTCGCCGATCTCATGCAGCCCGAAAGAATAATTGGCGGTGACGCTGGTCTGCCAGGCGGGCAGCGGGAACGGCGTGCCGGTGAGATTGCTGGTCCCGGTGGGCTCGAGATATCCCGGCGGGGGAGCAAAAACAAAATTCGTGTAACGGGCGTCGAGATAGCTGCCCGTCCAGTCCAGCGTGAGTTGGGGGACGGGAATCGCGGTGATGTCCCATTCCGCGCCCCAGACGCGCGCGCTTTTGCCGTTGAGCGTGACCGTGGAATTCTGGGTGCCCAGACACTGACCGGCGTTGAATATCGCCTGCGTGCAGGCTCCCACGCCGCCGGGGCCCGTGGCCAGGACAACATTGGGCATCGTCACGGCGATCTGGATGTCGCTGTACTGGGTGTTGTAGGCGTCGACATTGACGCGCAGCGGCATTCCCCACAGCTCCCAATCGGATTTTACGCCGGCCTCGAAGTCCAGCACATTCTCCGGCAGCCCCACCGCCACGGCGGGATTGGCGGCCTGGGTGTTGATGCCGCCCGAGCGGTAACCGGACCGGCTGGTGAAATAGACGATGGTCTTGTCGAAGAGATCGTGATCGATCGCCACCGTCCAGGTGGGTTTCGAAAAGCTTTTGTTGATCGTGGTGGGGCATTGCGCCATCGGAAGCGGAATGCCGCCCGCGTTGGTGAGCCCGCAGACAATAGTCTGGCCGGGATAGGTCGTGCCCAGATAGGTGAACCCTGTTGGATCGAAGACGCCGTTGGTCACCGCCCTGCTGGTCGCCGCCGTGGCAGGCGTGCGGATCGTCGTGGTGTCCATGTAGGCGCTGCGCTGGTCCAGCGAGTAGCGCGCGCCAAGCGTCAAGCGCGTGTCACTGGTGATGCTGTAGGTGCCCTGGGCGTAAGCCGCATAGCTGGTGTTGCGCTCGCCATTGTTCGCCCAGTCGGTGACCGTGATCTGCTTGCCTGCAACCGCCGCCGGGGAGCCGGCGCTGGGCAGGAACAAGTATTCGGAGCCGCCGTCGTTGGGGCTGGATTCCTGAAAGAAGAACAGACCGGTGGTCCACTTAAGGCGATTGTCGAGCGCATTGCCGTTGACCGTGAGCTCGGATTCCCAAGACTGGTAACGCGGGAATGCATAAGTGAAATTGGTGGTGTCGTAGGACAGGCCCCGGCTGTTGGACGAGCCGAAACTGTCGAACCAGCGATAGGCGCCCAGGAGCTTGACGTCGACATCGCCGAACAGTTTGTCGCCGGTCGCCGACACCGTGTGGTAATGGCCGACATCTTCGTTGCTCAGCGTCTGCTCGGTGCTCCAGAAGCCATAGGCCTGCTCGCGGTTCACCGAATTGATCAGGGCGTTATAGGCGGCCGGCGAAGTGTTAATGGTGCCGGTGTTGTTGGCGTTCACCGTGGTGAAATAGGGCGCGATCTGGTGGCCCAGAAAGTCAGTGAAAGCCGTGCAGGTACCGGGGATGTTGCAGATGGAAGGTTTGTTGCCGGTAGCCAACGTGGTGCCGACGAAATAACCCAGATCGTGATAGGTCGAACCGGTGTCATGCTCCTCGGACAGGTCCGCGCGCACGAGCAAGCTGAACGTGTCGTCCGGCACCCATTTGAGCGAGAACCGCCCTGCCAGTTTCTGGGTGCCCTCGGCCGGCTGGCTGTTGCTGTAGCCGGTGGCGGGGTCGGTATAGAAATTCCGCGATATAGCCCTTGTTGCCCAGTGCCGAGAAAGCGCCCCGGAAGAACACCGTGTCCGAAAGCGGAATGTTCACCGCGCCTTGCAGCCCATATTGATCGTAATCGCCCGCGATGGCCTTCACATAGCCGCCGAATTCGTCCGTAGGCTCGTTGGTCGTAAGCAGGATCGCGCCGCCGGTGGTGTTGCGCCCCACCAGCGTGCCTTGCGGACCCTTGAGGACGTCGACGCTGCTCATGTCGTAAATCGCGCCCGTCAGCCCGAAGGCGCGGGCATAATAGACGCCATCGAGATAGACAGCCGAAGCCGTGTCGAAGGAGAGGCCGGGATTGCCGCCTTGCGCGGAGCTGTCGAAATTGCGCTGCCCGCGAATGGTGATATTGATCGTGTCCTGGCGGAAGGTGCTGGGCTCGACATTCACCGACGGCGCGACCGAGGACAGATCCTGAATGGTCTGGATATGAAGCTGGTCGAGATCATTCTGGTTCAAGGCGGTAATGGCGATGGGAACGGTTTGCGCGTCTTCCGCCCGCTTGCGGGCGGTGACGATCACGGTCTCAAGTCCCGTGACGGAGCTATCGCTCGTGGTCTGGGCCGATGAAGGCGAAATATCCGTGCCCAGCCACAAGGCCGAGGCCGCAACCCCCAGCAACAGACGCCCGTACAGCATATTCCCCCGAAGCCCGCTTTACGAAAAACAGCTCTTATGAGTCTTTATTGAATTAGGGCATGTAAAAGAAGTGCGACAGTGCCGCAACTCGGGGACATAGGCGAGAGTGGGCTCGAATAAATCCTGGAAATATCTGGCGCCAGGACTGGTCCTGGCCGGTTTTGCCGCGATTCTGGCCCTGAATTGGCCCGGCCAGATGTCCTATGACTCGGTGGTGCAGCTGGCCGATGGGCGAAGCGGCCATTACGACAGCTGGCACCCGGTGGTGATGGCCTGGCTTTTGGGCCTGTTCGACGCCCTTCTCCCCGGGCCGGGCCTGTTTCTGGCCTTCATGGTTCTGCTTTTGGGGGGCGCCTGGCTCACCCTTTTACGCCTGGGCCACCCGGGCGTGGGCGCGTCCCTCATTACCGTTTTGCTCTTTCTCACGCCGCAACTGATCCTTTATCAAGGGACCATCTGGAAGGACGTACTGTTCGCGGATGCAGCGATCGCCGCCTTCGCGGCATTGGCAGCCGCGGCAGCGAAATGGGAGAACTCGCGGGCGCGCGCGGCATGGCTTGTCGGGTCGGTGGCGCTGCTCGCTCTGGCGGCCCTGGCGCGGCAGAATGGGTTTCTGCTGCCCCCGATCGCCGCTCTGTCGCTGGGCATGATCGCGACAAGGAAAATTTCACGCCGCGCCGGTTGGCGCTATGGCCTCGGGTTGCTGATGGCAAGCCTGGCGCTTTCTGTGCTGGCGAATTTCGCCTTGAGCTTCAGAAGCGATGGCGGCCAGGGCAGCCAGGCCCAACTCCGCTTGGCTCAGTCCTATGATCTGGTGGGTGCGGCGAAGCTCGATCCCCATGTCCGTTATCCCGCGCTGGAAGAGAAGGCGCCCCGCCTTGACGCCGCCATTCGCGACCAAGGCGTGCCGCTTTATTCGCCGCATCTGGTGGACACGCTGGAAGGCGCGCCCGCGCTTCAGACCGAGATCGGCCGCGCCCCGCCCGGCGTCATTTTCGCGGCCTGGCGTGGCCTGGTCTTCACCCATCCCGGCCTCTATCTCAAGATGCGTTGGCCGGTATTCGGCTGGGTGGTGGCGCCGCCCGATCTTCTGGTCTGCCACCCCGATGTGGTGGGGGTGGATGGGCCAAAAGATGTGATGGCGGCGCTGGGCCTCAAGCCTCACATCCGCCCCCAGGACCGCTTCCTTTATTTCTATGTGGCGCGTTTCGTGGGCACGCCGGTCTTTGCCCATCTCGTCTTCGCTCTCCTGGCGGTACTGTTCCTGGCCCTTCTGATTGGCGAGGCCGTGGCTCGGATATCGCCATCGCGGGTCTTCTGGCGGCGTCTTTGCTGTTCGCTTTGAGCTTTTTCGTCATCTCGATCGCCTGCGATTATCGCTATCTCTATTTTCTGGACCTGGCCGCCATGACCGGCGCGCTCAAGCTCGCATCTTCCCCAGCGGAGCCTTTTTGACGGTCGTCCCAGCGCCGGCTGCCCCGACAAAATGGATGATCAGCAATGTTGACTGACGATAGCGGCGTGCTGCCTGGGCCGTCCCCAGGAAATTTGGCGCCCAAGGCGCAAAAGCCCCACAACCCATGGCAATATTTCAGGGGAATCCTGGGGCGCCTCACCCCTTGCCCCGGAAGGCACCAATACCGATATTAGCCGTTATTGAGACGAATCATCCTTAACCTTTTCTTATTTCAAGTTCCGTAATTGGTGGGCATGAAGCTCCGCGTATCCCTTTTGGCCGCTTTATGCGCAAGCCTGGCGCTGGGTGCGTGCGCGACCAAGACCCGCGAAGCGTGGCCCAGAACGATCCCTGGGAGCCGACCAATCGCGCGGTGTTCGATTTCGACGTCCAGCTGGACCATGCCGTCGCCACGCCCGTCGCCAAATTCTACATCGCACGCTGTGCCCGAGCCGGCGCGCGACGGCATCCACAACGCGCTGACCAATCTCAATGCGCCGGTGGTGTTCGTCAATGACGTGCTGCAGGGCGAGACCGACAAGGCCGCCGACACCTTTGGCCGCTTTGTGATCAATTCCACTGTCGGCCTGGCCGGGCTGATCGATGTCGCCGGCAAGATGGGCATTCCCGGTCATGACAATGATTTCGGCATCACCCTGGGCAAGGCAGGCGCCGCGGAAGGCTCCTATCTGGTGCTGCCCTTCGTCGGCCCCAAGCCGCCGCGCGACCTGGTCGGCACGGGCGTCGATATCGCCTTCGACCCTCTCACCTATATGAGCTGGAACAACTCCACCCTTTACATGATCGTCGCGCGGCGGCCTTGGCGTGCTGGATGACCGCGCCGCCAATATCGACACGGTGGAACAGATCGAACGCTCCTCGATCGATTTCTACGCCACCACCCGCAGCCTCTATCGCCAGAACCGCGCCGCCCAGATCAACAACGGCAAGGCGCCCGACAGCGACCTGCCGAATTTCTGAATTTCATTGAATCGTGTTGCGCCGGCCGGCGCCTCACTCGGCGGGTTCGCGGCGTCTGCCGACCGCCCTGACGCTGGATCGCCCTTCGCTGCCGTGATACCAGCGATTCCAGCTGTTGGGCCGAAGATGCGCCGAAGCGGTCGAGATAGAGATAGACCACCGGCGTGGTGTAGAGCGTCAAGGCCTGGCTCAGCAGCAATCCGCCCACGATGGAAATGCCCAGCGGCTGGCGCAATTCCGAGCCTTCGCCCAAGCCGATCGCCAGCGGCAACGCGCCCAGGATCGCGCCCATGGTCGTCATCATGATGGGACGGAAGCGCAGCAGGCCGGCGCGGTAGATCGCCTCGCGCGAATCCAGATTTCTCGCGCCGCTGCACGTCGATGGCGAAATCGATCATGATGATGGCGTTCTTCTTGACGATGCCGATCAGCAGAATGACGCCGATCAAGGCGATCAGGCTGAAATCGGTCTTGAAGATCAGGAGCGCCAGCACCGCGCCCACGCCCGCCGACGGCAGGGTGGAGAGAATGGTGAGGGGATGGACATAGCTCTCATAGAGCATGCCCAGCACGATATAGATGGTGATGATCGCGGCCAGGAACAGCAGCGGCTGGTTGGCCAGCGATTTCCGGAACAGCTGGAAGGTGCCCGCCGCTTCGCCATGGATCGAGATCGGCACA
This sequence comes from uncultured Alphaproteobacteria bacterium, assembly GCA_963766265.1. Taxonomy (GTDB): domain Bacteria; phylum Pseudomonadota; class Alphaproteobacteria; order Micropepsales; family Micropepsaceae; genus Rhizomicrobium. Next base: position 737,022 of record CAVXYX010000001.1, on the reverse strand, counting down.
TCGATCTCGGCCATGGTGCGCTGGATCGCCCGCGTCGCTGATCCCGGTCACGCCTTCCGGCAGGTTGAAGGAAAAGGTGGTGGCGACAAACGGGCCCTGGTGATTGACCGACAAGCGGCGTGGTGCCGGGCCCGTAGCTGACAAAGGCCGACAGCGGCACCATGGTTTCGACCCGGGTGGAGACCGAAGAGCCGGTCGAGCCGCCGCCGCGCGCGGTGTCTGGTGATGCGCATTGAGCTGCTGGTTGCGCACCGCCGGCCGCCGGGTCGCGGCTCTGCCGTCAGTGTCGGAGCGATGTGCTGGTGCCGCCCGATGTCGATGCTGCCGGCAGCCGCGGCTGGTGGCCGCGCCGGCGAAGGCGCCGCCGGCGCCGCGCGCTGGCCTGGGTGCCGTTGATCGTTGCCGGAGGTCGAAACATAGATGTCGCGCAGGGTTTCGGGGCTCTGCCAGAATTCCGGCGCCACCTCCATCACCACATGATACTGGTTCTTGTCCTTGTAGATGGTCGAGACCTGGCGCTGGCCGAAGGCGTCGTAAAGCGTGTTGTCGATCTGGGAGGCGGTGAGGCCCAGCCGCGACGCGGTGGCGCGGTCGATCTTCAGATCCACCTCCAGGCCCTTGTCCTGCTGGTCGGAATTGACGTCCTGCAGTTCGGGCACATTCTGCAGCGCGTCGGTGATCTTGGGCACCCATTGGTTCAGTTCGTCCAGCGTGTCGGCCTGGATGGTGTATTGAAGCGTGCCATTGCCCTGGCGGCCGCCGGCGCGCACGCCGGTCGAGCTGACGGCGATCAGGAACATGCGCGCGCCGGCGACATTGTCGAGCTTGGGCCGCAGCCGGTCGATCACCTCGTCGGTGGTGACATAGCCGCGCTCGGCCGGCGGCTTAAGGGTGATGAAGAGCTGCCGGTATTGGTGGCGCCGCCGCCCCGCCCGCCGGCGCCGCCGCCGATCGAGCCGGCCAGCTGCGCCACCGCCGGATCGGCGCGGATGATGTTGGCGAATTGGACGAATTTCTTCTGCATCAACTGGAAGGAGATGCTCTGGTCGCCGCGGATGTTGCCGTTGATGCGGCCTTCATCCACCGGGGGGAAGAAGCCCTTGGGCACGATGATCGAGCAGATAGACATTCATGCACCACCGCCACCAGCAGGATGAACATGATGGTCTTGGGATTGTCCAGCGACCAGGCCAGCGTGCGGCGATAGAAATCCAGGCTGCTGTCGAAGACCGCGCGCGCCACGCGCATCAGCCGGTTCTCGTCCTCCTCCGATGCTGAAATCGAGATAGGCGCACATCATCGGCGTCACGGTGAGCGACACCATCAGCGACATGAAGATCGCGATGGTGAGCGTCACCGCGAATTCGTGGAACATCCTGCCCACGATGCCGCCCAGCAGCAGGATGGGCAAGAACACCGCCACCAGCGAAATGCTCATGGAAAGCACGGTGAAGGCCACTTCCTGCGCGCCCTTGAGCGCCGCTTCGAGCCGGCTCTCGCCCAATTCCAGGTGGCGGGTGACGTTTTCCAGCACCACGATGGTGTTGTCCACCACGAAGCCGGTCGAGACGATCAGCGCCATCAGCGAGAAATTGTCCAGGCTGAAGCCCAGCAGATACATGCATGCCGAAGGTGCCCAGCAGCGACAGCGGCACCGAGACCGCCGGCACCAGCGTGGCGCGCCAGATTGCGCAGGAAGAAGAACACCACCAGCACCACCAGGATGGTGGAGATCATCAGCGTCATCTTCGACGTCGCGCACGGAATTGCGGATCGAAATGGTGGTGTCCTGGATCACCGTGCAGATCGATCGCGGGCGGCAGGACGCCTGCTGCAATTGCGGGATCATGGCGTTGATGCTGTCCACCACCTCGATCACATTGGCGCCCGGCTGCTGGGTGATGGTCACCAGGACGGCGGGCTTGCCATTGGCGATGCCCATGTTGCGGATATTCTCGACGCCGTCATAGACCTCGGCGACATCCTGGAGCCGCACGGCGGCATTGTTGCGGTAGGCGATGATCAGGGTCCTGTAGTCGGACGCTGGCGGTGGCATTGTCGTTGGCATAGACCTGGAGCCGCTGGGTGCCCTGATCGATGGCGCCCTTGGGGCTGTTGGCGCATTGGCGGAGGAGATCGCGGCGCGCACGTCCTCCAGCCCGATGCCGTATTTGAACAGGGCGCGGCGGATTGAGTTCGATGCGGACCGCCGGCAGCGAGGCGCCCGGCCAGCGAGACATCGCCCACGCCGGAGATCTGGGACAGTTTCTGCTGCAGGATGTTGGAGGCCTGGTCGTAGATCTGGCCGGGCGTCAGGGTCTTGGAGGTCAGCGCCAGGATCATGATGGGGAAGCTGGACGGATTGAATTTGCGGTAGGTGGGATTGGAGCGCAGCGCCGCCGGCAGATCGGCATGCGCCGCGTTGATCGCGGCCTGGACGTCGCGCGCGGCGCCGTCAATATCGCGGCTGATGTCGAATTGCAGCACCACCTGGGTGGAGCCCACCGAGCTGCGCGAGGTCATCTCGGTGACCTCGGCGATGGCGCCCAGATGCCGCTCCAGCGGCGTCGCCACCGTGGTGGACATCACTTCGGGGCTGGCGCCCGCCATGCTGGCGCTGACCACGATGGTGGGAAGATCGATGTTCGGCAGCGGCGCCACCGGCATCAGGAACAGCGCGCCCAATCCGGCCAGCGCCAGGCCGATCGCCAGCAGCGTGGTGGCGATGGGGCGGCGGATGAAGAGCGGCGACCATATTCATGCCGATTCTCCTCAGGCTGAGGTCGCCGTGGCGCGGCCCGCCGCGGCGGCGCGCGCGCCATTCGCGCAGGTCCTGGCCCCAGCGGTCGAAATAGATGTAGATCACCGGCGTGGTGAACAGGGTGAGCAGCTGGCTCACCAGAAGGCCGCCCACGATGGAGATGCCGAGGGGATGGCGCAGCTCCGAGCCCATGCCGGAGCCCAGCATCAGCGGCAGCGCGCCGAACAGGGCCGCCACCGTGGTCATCAGGATGGGCCGGAAGCGCAGCAACGCCGCCTGATGGATGGCCTCGGTGGGCGACTTGCCTTCGTTGCGCTCGGCCTCCAGCGCGAAGTCGATCATCATGATCGCGTTCTTCTTGACGATGCCGATCAGCAGAATGATGCCGATGATGGAGACGATGTTGAGATCATGGCCGGTGATGATCAGGGCCAAGCAGCGCGCCCACGCCCGCCGAAGGCAGGGTCGAGAGGATGGTGACCGGATGGATGAAGCTCTCATACAAGCACGCCCAGCACGATATAGACGGTGACCAGCGCGGCGATGATCAGCAGCACTTCGTTGCCCAGCGCATCCTGGAAGGCCACCGCCGAGCCTTCGAACTGGGAGGTGATGCCGGGGGCAGGCCAGCCGCATCTTCGGCCGTCCTTGACCGCCTTGACCGCCGCGCCCAGCGAATAGCCCGGCGCCAGATCGAAGGAGAAGGTGGCCGAAGGGAACTGGCCCAGATGGTCGATCTGCAGCGGCACGGTGCGCTGATCGACATGGGCGATGGCCGAAAGCGGCACCTGGCCGCCCCGGGATGACGGCAGGTAAATGTCGTTGAGCGACGCCACCGTGTTCTGCAGCTTGGGATTGGCCTCCATGATCACGCGGTACTGGGTGGATTGGGTGAAGATGGTGGAGATGATGCGCTGGCCGAAACTGTCATAGAGCGCATTGTCGATGGTGGCGGCGGAAATGCCGAAGCGCGCCGCGGTGTCGCGGTCCACGGTGAGGAAGGCCGACAGGCCCCGGTCGAGATATTCGGTCGAGACATTGCGCAGCGCGGGCGACTTCTGCAGCTGGGCCAGCAGCTTGGGCACGAAGGCGTTGAGGTCGGCCGTGGTCGCCGACTGCAGCACGAACTGATATTGGGCGCGGCTTACCGTGGAATCGATGGTGAGGTCCTGCACCGGCTGGAGATAGAAGGTGATGCCCGGCACCGCATGGGCGTCGGCCGCGAGCCGGTCCATGATCGTCGGTGACGCCGTCGCGCTCGCTCTTGTCCTTGAGATTGATCAGGAAGCGGCCGCTGTTGAGGGTGGTGTTGGTGCCGTCCACGCCGATGAAGGAGGACAGGCTGGCCACATCCTTGTCTTGCAGGATTTTCTGGGCCAGCAGGCGCTGGCGCCGCGCCATTTCGTCGAAGGAGACGGTGGGGCCGGCCGTGGTGATGGCCTGGATGAAGCCGGTATCCTGCAGCGGGAAAAAGCCCTTGGGGATCAGGATATAGAGCAGCACGGTGAGCACCAGGGTGCCCACCGCCACCAGCATGGTGAGCGGCTGATGGCGCCAGCACCCATTTGCAGCAGCCGGTCATATTCGCCGATCAAGCGCTCGTAATATTCGCTCGATGCGGTACTGGAAGCCGCTTTGCCGCTTCTCTTCCTCGGCATGGCTGTGCAGCAGCTTGGCGCACAGCATCGGCACCAGGGTGAGCGACACCACCGCCGAGATCAGGATGGTGATCGCCAGGGTCACGGCGAATTCGCGGAACAGCCTGCCCACCACTTCCTGCATGAAAAGCAGCGGGATCAAGACCGCGATCAGCGACACGGTCAGCGACATGATGGTGAAGCCGATTTCGCCCGCGCCCTTCATGGCGGCATCGAACGGCTTGTAGCCCTGCTCGAGATAGCGGGAGATGTTCTCGATCATCACGATCGCGTCGTCCACCACGAAGCCGGCGGAGATGGTGAGCGCCATCAAGCGACAGATTGTTGAGCGAATAGCCCAACAGATACATGGCGGCGAATGTGCCGACGATGGAAAGCGGCACCGACAGGCTGGGAATGAAGGTGGCCGGCAGGTTGCGCAGGAACAGATAGATCACCAGCACCACCAGCACCACCGCCAGGATCAGCTCGAACTCCACATCGGCGACCGAGGCGCGGATCGTGTTGGTGCGGTCGGTCAGCACGTTCACGTCGACCGAGGCCGGCAAGCCCCGCCTCGATCTGCGGCAGGATCTGCTTGATCGAATCCACCACCGCAATGACGTTGGCGCCGGGCTGGCGCTGGACATTCAGCAGCACGGCGGGCGTCATGTTGGCCCAGCTTGACAGCTTGTTGTTCTCCGCGCCCTGGATCACCGTCGCCACATCCGACAGATGCACCGGCGAGCCGTTCTTGTAGGCGACCACGATGTTGGCGTAATCGGCCGCGCTCTGCAGCTGGTCGTTGGCGTTGATGGTGTAGGACTGCGACGCGCCGTCGAAGCTGCCCTTGGGCGCGTTGGAATTGTTGTTGTTGATGGTGGTGCGCAGGTCGTCGATGTTGAGGCCATAGGACGCCAGCTGCTGCAGATTGGCCTGGACGCGCACGGCCGGGCGCTGGGCGCCGGAAATGCTCACCAGGCCCACGCCGGCAAGCTGGGAGATTTTCTGGGCGATGCGGGTATCGGCCAGATCCTCGACCGTGGTGATGGGAAGGCTGGGCGAGGAGATCGCCAGCGTGATCACCGGCGCGTCGGCGGGATTGACCTTGGCATAGACCGGCGGCACCGGCAGCTGCGGCAACAGGCTGCCGCCGGCATTGATCGCCGCCTGCACTTCCTGTTCGGCGACATCCAGGCTGAGATTGAGGTCGAACTGCAGCGTGACGACCGAGGAGCCGGCCGAGGACACCGACGACATTTCCTTCAGGCCCGGCATCTGGCCGAACTGGCGCTCCAGGATGGCGGTGACCGAGGTGGTCATCACATCGGGGCTGGCGCCGGGATAAAAGCTCTGCACCTGGATGGTGGGATAATCCACTTCCGGCAGCGCCGAGAGCGGCAGGAAGCGATAGCCGGCCAAGCCCACCAGCATGATGGCGATCATCAGAAGCGACGTCGCCACCGGCCTTAGGATAAAGGGTGCGGAGGGATTCATGCTGCGTGCCGATCAGGGCGCGCCGCCGCCGGACGCCGCCGCCGCCGCCACTGCGCCGCAGCGACGCCAGCGCCGTCTTGCAGTCGGCCCGACAGCGAAGCGCGGTTCTGGGCCAGGCAGCGCGTGCGCGCCGCGCCCGGTCTGGCCGGTGCAGAATTTGGCGATGTCGGCGCCGCAGGACTTGGTGATCACGGCCTGCGCCTGGGCGCGCTGCGCCGTGCGCGCCGCATCAGCTGGCGGCGCCCGAAGGCGCGGCGATCTTCTGCGAACCCGCGGTCGGGGATGACGACCTCGGAGCCGTCGCGCAGGCGGTCGGCGCCGTCCACCACCACCGTGTCGCCGGGCTTCAGGCCGTCGAGAATGGCGACCTTGTCGCCATCCTGCACGCCCAGCTTGACGCTGCGCTGGTTGACGGTCTTGTCGGGATTGACGATGAAGACGAAGGTGCCGCTGGCGCCGCGCTGGACCGCCGCCACGGGAATCACGGTCTGGTTCTGCAGCGTGTCCACCAGAAGGCGGATATTGACGAACTGGCTGGGGAACAGCTTGCCTGTCGGTATTGTCGAACATGGCGCGCAGCTTGACCGTGCCGGTGGTGGTATCGACCACATTGTCCACGGTGGCGAGCTTGCCGGTGGCGAGCTTGTTGGTCTGGCTGCGGTCCCAGGCGTCGGCTTCCAGCACCGCGCCGCCGCGAGACGCGCCCCATGATCTGGGAGATATTGTCTTCCGGCACGGTGAAGACCACCGACATGGGCGACAGCTCGGTCACCACCACGATGCCGGTGGCCTGGCCCGCCATGCACGATATTGCCCACATCCACCTGGTGCAGGCCGACGCGGCCGGTCGACCGGCGAGACGATGCGGGTATAGCCGCAGATTGATCGCGGCGGTTTCGACATTGGCCTGGTCGGTTTCGACCACGCCGGCGTCGGAGCGCACCAGCGCGGCCTGGGTCGCCAATTGCTGCTCGGAGATCGCGTTCTGCGCCGCCAGCGCCTGATAGCGGGTGAGATCGACCTTGGCGTTGGCGAGATTGGCCTGGTCGCGCGCCAGCTGGCCCTTGGCCTGGTCCAGCGCCGCCTGATAGGGCCGCGGATCGATCTGGGCGAGAAGATCGCCCGCCTTCACCATCTGGCCTTCGGTGAAATAGAGCTTGGTCAGAAGGCCGCCCACCTGCGGCGTGACGGTGGCGGTGGCCAGCGGCGTCACCGTGCCCAGCGCGTTGAGCGTGATGTTGATGGGGCCGCTCGACCGCCGGCGGCGACGCCGACCGGCTGGGCGCCCTGATTGAAGCGGGTGTTGACCTGGGGCTTGGGATAGATCGCCCAGACCAACAGCGCCACGAGCGCAAGCCCCAGACCGCCCAGACGATCCACGCGACAGGCGCGGATTGCGCCGCCCCCAGCGCTTTGACCCCTCCCCAGGTGGAAGAGCTGTCCCGGTCCGGCCCCGCATAGGGGGTGCGGGCATGGGGGAGGTGCTTATCGGTGCCTTCGATGCTCATCTGTCCAAATTCCATGAAAAAGGGCCGCTGCATCGCCGCCTGAGGCCGGGCACATGCAAAACCGGCAATGATGGGGTCCGGTTCCTTAAGGCCGCCTCGTTACATCTACGCTCCACGAGGTCCATTAGCAGCGACTTGAACGTAAATTTGTCGAAAATGTCGCGGCGGGGGACCCACTGGCCTATGGACGGCGCGCGCCGCTGTATGTCAGCCCCGCCGGCGCTCGCCTGGCTTTGTTGCGAATTGAAAGCAAGAGATACGTGCACCAGTTCTTTCATTGGTTTTTCCATGAGCTGACCCCCTGGGTCACCGGCATCGCCCGGGCCCATCCCATCTGGTGCTTCCCCATCGCCTTTGTTGTGGCTTTTTCGGAATCCTTTGTCGGCGTGTCGTTCGTCATCCCCGGCACCTTCCTCCTGATCACCCTGGGCGCGGTGATCGGCGCCAGTCATATCAGTGTCATCCCCGCCTGGGCGGGCGCGGTGATCGGCTCGATCCTGGGCGACTGGATCTCGTTCTGGATCGGCTTTCACTATCACCACCAGATCCTGCACATCTGGCCGTTCCGCCATTACGAGGACCAGATGGAAAAGGGCCTCCATTTCTTCCACCGCTTCGGCACCTGGGCGATTTTCTTGGGCAGGTTCCTGGGCCCGTTTCGCGCCACCGTGCCGCTGGTGGCGGGCATGAGCGAGCTGGAATTCTGGCCGTTCCAGATCGCCAATACCGCCTCGGCCATCCTCTGGGCTTTCGCGCTTCTTGACGCCCGTGGTGCCGCGGCGGTGCGGCACTTCGTGAGCTGAAAATCTTTAACACAAAAATAATCGGCCTGGGCGCGCTCTCAACGAGGCAGCTCGGAGCGCCCATCAAAAACTCGTCAACACCTCTGCGCACATTGGCGCCCTTCGCGGATCGCCCAGACCACCAGCGACTGGCCGCGGCGCATGTCGCCACAGGAAAAGATTTTGGCGGCGCTGGTCTTGTAGCTCAGCGTGTCGGCCTTGACGTTGCCGCGCGCATCCAGCGCCACCTGCGCCTGCTCCACCAAGCCCTGCTTGCGCGGACCGACAAAGCCCATCGCCAAGCAGCACCAGTTCGGCCTTCAGCATGAATTCGCTGCCCGCGCACTTCGACCAGATTCATCTTGCCGCCATCGCCCAGCTTCCATTCGACGCGGACGCATTCCAGGCCGGTGAGTTTGCCGTCTTCGACGATGGCGCGCCTGGTCTGCACCGACCAGTCGCGCGCCACGCCTTCTTCCTGGGAGGAGGAGGTGCGCAGCTTGAGCGGCCAATCCGGCCACACCAGCGACTTGTTTTCCTGCGCCGGCGGCTTGGCGAGGATTTCCAGTTGCGTCACCGACAAGCGCGCCCTGGCGGTTGGAGGTGCCGATGCAGTCCGAACCGGTATCGCCGCCGCCGATCACCACCACATGCTTGCCTTTGGCGCGTGAGGGCGCCTGACGGCGCGGCCTTCTCTTCGCTGTCGCCCGCCACTCGCTTGTTCTGCTGGGTGAGGAAATCCATGGCGAAATGGACACCCGCCACGTCGCGGCCGGGAATGGGCAGATCGCGCGGCGCTTCGGCCCCGCCCGCCAGCACCACCGCGTCGTAATCGGCCAGCAGCATCGGCATCGAGATATTCACGCCCACTTCCACGCCGGCGCGGAACGCCACGCCTTCGGCTTCCATCTGGCGGATGCGGCGGTCGATCAGATGCTTTTCCATCTTGAAGTCGGGAATGCCGTAGCGCAGCAGCCCGCCGATGCGGTCGGACTTTCTCGAACAGGGTGACGGAATGGCCGGCGCGCGCCAGTTGCTGCGCGCAGGCCAGGCCCGCCGGGCCCGAGCCCACCACCGCCACGGTCTTGCCGGTCTTCTTGGCGGCGACCTGCGGCCGGATCCAGCCTTCTTCCCAGCCGCGATCCACGATCTGGCATTCGATGGTTTTGATGGTGACCGGGTTGTCCTGGATGTTGAGCGTGCAGGACGCTTCGCACGGCGCGGGGCAGACGCGGCCGGTGAATTCCGGAAAATTGTTGGTGGAATGCAGCGTGTCCGAGGCGGTCGCGCCACTGGTCGCGATAGACCAGATTGTTCCAGTCGGGGATCAGATTGTTGACCGGGCAGCCCTGATGGCAAAAGGGAATGCCGCAATCCATGCAGCGCGCCGCCTGCTTCTCCACTTCGGCATAGGTCAGCGGATGGACGAATTCCTTGTAATTGTGGACGCGCGACTTCGGGCTTTTCATAGCCGCGATCCTGACGCTCGATTTCCAGAAAGCCGGTGACTTTTCCCATATCTTTGGTGCTCTATTCAGCCGCGACCGCTTTGGCGCTGCTCGTTCTTCATCTCTGTCAAGGCGCGCGCGTAATCGGTCGGCATCACCTTGACGAAGCGCGGCAGCGACGCCGTCCCAATCCTCCAGCAACGCCTTGGCGCGCGCGCTGCCGGTGTGGAGCAGATGGCGCTCGACCAGGATGCGCAGGCGCTCGGCGTCGAAGCGCAGAAGGTCGCCCATGCCGGCATCGAACACGCTGAGGGAGCGCTGGCGCGGCATCTCGGGATCTTCCGCGCCGGACGTCGGCGCCAGCTTTCTCCAGCTTCACCATCGCCGGATTGCACAATTTCTCGAACTGGCCGTCCGCGTCATAGACATAGGCCACGCCGCCCGACATGCCGGCGGCGAAATTGCGCCCGGTCTTGCCCAGCACCACCACCACGCCGCCGGTCATATATTCGCAGCCATGATCGCCGGTGCCTTCGACCACGGCGATGGCGCCGGAATTGCGCACCGCGAAACGCTCGCCCGCCACGCCTTCGAAATAGGCTTCGCCGGCGATGGCGCCGTAAAGCACGGTGTTGCCGACGATGATGTTCTCGGTGGGATCGCGGCGGATATTGCGGGGCTGGCGCACCACGATGCGGCCGCCCGACAGGCCCTTGCCGACATAGTCGTTGGAATCGCCCATCAGCTCCAGCGAGACGCCCCGCGCCAGGAAGGCGCCGAACGACTGGCCGGCGGTGCCGGTGAAGCGGATCGAGATCGTGTCTTCCGGAAGGCCGGCATGGCCGTGGCGCAGCGCCACTTCGCCCGACAGCATCGCGCCCACGGTGCGGTCGACATTGCGGACGGTGCGTTCCAGCCGCACCGGCTGGCCATGCTCGATGGAGGGCAACGAGGCCGCGATCAGGTCGTGATCCAGCGCCGAGTCCAGTCCGTGATTTTGCGACTCGCAATGATGGATGGCGACGCCGGGCTTTCTTCTGCGGCTGATGCAGGATGCGGGACAAGATCCACGCCCTTGGCCTTCCAATGGCGCGATCGCCTTCTTCATGTCCAGCCGGTCCACCCGGCCGACCATCTCGGCCACCGTGCGGAAGCCCAGCGACTGCCATGATCTCGCGCAGCTCTTCGGCCACGAAGAAGAAATAATTGATCACATGCTCGGGCTGGCCGGTGAAGCGCTTGCGCAGGACCGGGTCTTGCGTCGCCACGCCCACCGGACAGGTGTTGAGATGGCATTTGCGCATCATGATGCAGCCCGAGGCGATCAGGGGCGCGGTGGCGAAGCCGAATTCGTCGGCGCCCAGCAAGCGCGGCCACCGCCACGTCGCGGCCGGTGCGCAAGCCGCCATCGGCCTGCACCGCGATGCGGCCGCGCAGGCCGTTCAGCACCAAAGTCTGCTGCGTCTCGGCCAGGCCGATTTCCCACGGGCTGCCCGCATGGGTGAGCGAGGTCAGCGGCGACGCGCCGGTGCCGCCTTCGAAGCCCGAAATGGTGACATGATCGGCCCGGCATTTGGCGACGCCCGCCGCCACCGTGCCCACGCCCACTTCCGACACCAGCTTGACCGAGATGCGCGCCTTGCGGTTGACGCTCTTCAAGTCGCGGATCAGCTGCGCCAGATCTTCGATGGAATAGATGTCGTGATGCGGCGGCGGCGAGATCAGGCCGACGCCCGGCGTGGAATGGCGCACCTTCGCGATCGCCTTGTCCACCTTGTGGCCGGGCAATTGGCCGCCTTCGCCGGGCTTGGCGCCTTGCGCCATCTTGATCTGGATGTCGTCGGAATTGACCAGATATTCGGTGGTGACGCCGAAGCGGCCCGACGCCACCTGCTTGATCTTGGAGCGCATCGAATCGCCATTGGCGAGCGGCACGAAACGGTCCGGCTCTTCGCCGCCTTCGCCGGTGTTGGAGCGGCCGCCGATGCGGTTCATGGCGATGGCGAGATTGGTGTGCGCCTCGCGCGAGATCGAGCCGAAGCTCATCGCCCCGGTCGAGAAACGCTTGACGATCTCCGCCCGCCGCTTCGACCTGGTCGAGCGGAATGCCTGCGCCTTCCGGCTTGAAGTTCATCAGGCCGCGCAGGGTGAGCAGGCGCTCATTCTGCTCGTTGATCTCCTTGCGCGAAGAGCTGGTACTCGGCCGGATTGTTGCCGCGCACCGCATGCTGAAGGCGCGAGACGCTTTCCGGCGTCCAGGCATGGTCCTCGCCGCGCAGGCGGAAGGCATAATCGCCGCCCACATCCAGCGCGTTGCGATAGATGGGATTGTCGCCATAAGCGTCGCGATGACGGCGCACGCTTTCCTCGGCGATCTCCTGCAAGGCCGATGCCTTCGATGGTCGAGGCGGTGCCGGTGAAATATTTCTCGATGAACTCGGTCGAGAGGCCCACCGCGTCGAAGATCTGCGCGCCGCAATAGGATTGATAGGTGGAGATGCCCATCTTGGACATCACCTTCAAAATCCCCTTGCCCACCGCCTTGATGTAATTCTTCTGCACTTCATAGGAGCTTGAGCGCGAGATTGGCGCGCACGCGGATCTGCTCCAGCGTCTCGAAGGCGAGATAGGGATTGATCGCTTCGGCGCCGTAACCCGCCAGCACGCAGAAATGATGCACTTCGCGGGCTTCGCCGGTTTCCACCACCAGGCCGGTCTGCATGCGCAGGCCCTGGCGGATCAGGTGATGATGGACCGCGGCCGTGACCAGCGCGGCCGGCACCGGCACGCGTTCGGGCGAGACCGCGCGATCCGACAGAATCAGGATATTGTTGTCGGCCAGGACCGCGTCGGTGGCGTTGTAGCAGATGCGGGTGATGGCATTGGACAGGCCGTCCGCGCCTTCGCTGGCCGGCCAGGTGCAATCGATGGTGGCGGTGCGGAAGGCGCCGTCCACCAGTTCGGAAATGGCGCGGATCTTCTCCACATCGGCGTTGGTCAGGATGGGCTGGGTCGACTTCCAGCCGTTTGTGCGCGCCCGCGTCACGGCCCAGAAGATTGGGCCGCGGCCCGATCATCGAGACCAGGCTCATCACCAATTCCTCGCGGATCGGATCGATCGGCGGATTGGTGACCTGGGCGAAATTCTGCTTGAAATAATTGTAGAGCAGCTTGGGCTTCTTGGAGAGCACGGCGATCGGCGTGTCGGCGCCCATCGAGCCCACCGGATCGTCGGCCAGCCGCCGCCATCGGCTCCAGGAAGAACTTGCAGATCTTCCTGGGTGTAGCCGAAGGCCTGCTGCTTATCGAGCAGAAGCGAAGGATCGTTGGCCTTGGCGCGCGCCTCTTCCGGCACGTCGGGCAATTCTTCCAGCTTGTACTGGGCCCGGCGCAGCCATTCCTCGTAAGGTTCGGCATTGGCGAGCTTGGCCTTGATCTCTTCGTCCTCGACGATGCGGCCTTCTTCCAGATCGATCAGCAGCATCTTGCCGGGCTGCAGCCGCCATTTGCGCTTGATCTTCTCTTCGGGCACCGGCAGCACGCCGGACTCCGACGCCAGGATCACGTGATCGTCTTCGGTGACGATGTAGCGCGCGGGGCGAAGCCCGTTGCGGTCGAGCGTGGCGCCGATCTGGCGGCCATCGGTGAAGGCGATGGCGGCGGGGCCGTCCCACGGCTCCATCAGCGCGGCATGATATTCGTAGAACGCCTTGCGCCTGGCATCCATCAGCTTGTTGCCGGCCCAGGCTTCCGGGATCAGCATCATCACCGCATGCGCCAGCGGATAGCCGCCCGCCACCAGAAGCTCCAGCGCATTGTCCAGGCTGAAGCGGTGTCGGATTGGCCGTGCGGAATAAGCGGCCACATCTTGTCGAGATCGGGTCCGAGCAGTTCGGACTCCATGGTGCGGCGGCGCGCATTGATCCAGTTGACGTTGCCGCGCACCGTATTGATCTCGCCATTGTGGGCGATGAAGCGGAAAGGATGCGCCAGCTTCCAGCTCGGGAAGGTGTTGGTGGAGAAGCGCTGATGCACCAGCGCGACCGCCGATGTGGTGAGCGGATTGGTGAGGTCGCGATAGAAGCGGCCCACATCATGCGCCAGCAGCAGGCCCTTATAGACCACCGTGCGGGTGGAGAAGCTGGGCATATAAAGCTGGGTGATGGCCGGTTGTTTGTGCTTCTTGGCCAGATCGATCAGCGGATTCTGGGTCTGCTTGCGGATGGCGAGCAGTTTGCGCTCGAACGCATCCTGGTTCTTCACATGCGGCCCCGTCGCCACGATGGCCTGGCGGATGAGCGGCATCTGGTCGAGCACGGTCTTGCCCAGGCCGGCCGGATCGGTGGGCACGTCGCGCCAGCCCAACAGCACCTGGCCTTCGACTTTGATGAAATGTTCGAACTGCTTGATGACGATGTCGCGCGCCTTGGCCTCGCGCGGCAAAAAACACATCGCCACCGCATATTTGCCGGGCTCGGGCAGCACGACGCCCGGTGCTCTTGGCCCATTCGCGCAGCAGCGCATCGGGAATCTGAATCAGGATGCCGGCGCCGTCGCCCACCAGGGGGTCCGCGCCCACCGCGCCGCGATGGTCGAGATTGATCAGGAGCTGCAAGCCCTGGCCGATGATGCCGTGGGATTTCTAGCCCTTGATATTGGCGACAAAGCCCACGCCGCAGGAATCATGCTCATTCCTGCGGGTCGTAAAGACCTTGCTTCTCCGGCAAGCTCATCGCCTGACCAAATTCCCTTTAATTCAGCCCAACCCAAACCCTGCCACTCCCGTGAGACAAGCGAAAATCCGGGGTTCCAGCGCTTTTTGCACACATACGCCACAGGTACCAGTTGCGGCGCAACATGGCGGGATCGCTTTCAATTGCCGCACTTGACTCTGGAGCGGGTGAAAGTAATCTGGAACATAACATGAACAAACAGGAAAAACTGGCAGATTTGCGCCATTTTCTGGCCGCTATGGCCTGCCCCATGACCGGCCCGCGATTCCTTTGGGCTTGCCCGACGCCGATGCCGTGCTGGGCGGCGGTCTGAGGCCCGGCGCCCAGCATGAAATCTTCGCGCGGCGACTGGGGCGCCAGCGGCTTCGCCGCCTGCCTGGCCATCCGGGCAGATGGGGAAAAAGCCGCTTGTTCTGGATCCGGCCGGACTATGCGGCGATGGAATATGGCGCGCTCTCGGCCACGGGATTTCTGGAACTGGGCGGCGACCCCGAAAAATCTGCTTCTGCTGCGCGCCGCCAACGCCGAAGACGCGCTGTCCGCCGCCGCCGACATTCTTGCCTGCCCCCATATGGGCGCGGTGGTGCTGGAATTGGAAGGCCAAGCCCATGCATTGGACCTTCCGGCAAGCCGCAGGCTGGGGCTGATCGCGGAAGAAAGCGGCGTCACGCTTTTGATGCTTGCGCGAAGGCGGCGATCCACGGCCCAGCGCCGCCGCCACGCGTTGGCAGGTGCAAAGCCTGAGCGCCCGTCACCGATGACGATGATTGGGGATCGCCTCGCTATCTGCGCGCGGCTGACGCGGCATCGCTTGGGCGGACTGGGCGAATGGATCATGGAATGGAATCCGCAAGATGGAATCTTCCGCCAAGAGACGGCGCATATTGGCGCTGTGGCTGCCGCGCCTTTCGACCGACCGGCTGACGCGTCTTACCGTTTCGCATAGGGCCGGTTCGCATAAGGCCGTTTCGCCTGACAGCGTCGCCTTCGCCAAAGCACCGCTGGTGGTGGCCGGACGCGCCAACAATGCGCTGTATGTCCATGCCCTGAATGTAGCGGCGGCGCGCCAGGGACTTTACCGCGGCCAGCCTTTGGCCAATGCCCGCGCCATGATCCAAAATCTGCAAGATCGTGCCCGCCGATGAAAAGGCGGACGTGGCATTGCTGGAGCGGATCGCGGATTGGTGCGACCGCTTCACGCCTCTGGTGGCGCTCGATCCGCCGCAAGGCCTGCTCTTGGACATCACCGGCGTAGCGCATCTTTTCGACGGCGAAGCAACACTGCTGTCGCTGTGCATGCGACAAAATCGCCGCCCAGGGCTTTGCCGTGCAAGGCGCCATTGCCGGCACTTGCGCTGGCGGCGCGGGCGCTCGCGCGCCATGCCAAGGATACGATCGCGCCACCCGGCGAAGAATGCGCGGATGCTGGCGCCGCTTCCCGTCGCGGCGCTGGATTGCGGCGAAGACATCATGCGGGCGCTTGAAGCGCGCCGGCCTCAAGACCATCGCCCAAGTGGCGGAGCGCGGCCGCGCCGAACTCGGCCTCGCGTTTCGGCGGCGACTTCGTCACCCGCCTGGATGTGATGCTGGGCGCGGCACGAAAAGCCACTGGCGCCGCGCCGGCCCTTGCCCGACTTCCGGGCGGAGCAACGCTTCGCCGAACCGGTGATCACCAAAGAGGTGATCACAGCCAGCCTTCATGCCCTGGCGATCTCTTTAAGCGAGATGCTGGAACGCGACGGCCAAGGCTTGCGCCATGCTGGAAGCTTTCTTTTTCCGCGCCGATGGCAAGGTGGAGCGCATCTCCGTCAAGACCGGCACGCCTTTGCGCGATCCCGCTGTGATGCTCAGGCTTTTGAATGAGCGGCTGGAGGCACTGGCCGATCCTTTGGACCCCGGTTTCGGCTTTGACGTGATCCGGCTGGAAGCTTCGCTCACCGAGAAAAACCAGATCGTCACCGCCAGCTTCGACGACAATGAAAATAGCCGCTGGCAGATCGCGTTCCTGGTGGATCGCCTGGCCGCGCGCTTTGGCGAACACCGGGTACAGCGTTTCGTGGCCCAGGACACTCACATTCCCGAAGCGCAAAGCGTGGCGATCCCGGCCCAGGATCGCGACTTCCAAGGCACATGGGTGCGAAGGCGCAAAGAAAATGACCCGCCGCTTCGTCCGCTCAGGCTGTTGGAAAAGCCCGAGGAAATTAGCGCGCCTTTGTTCATCGCGCCGGAAGGACGCGCCGCGCCGTTTCCGTTGGCGCAAGGCCGAGTTCCATGTTGCTCGCGCCGAAGGACCTGAACGCATCGCCATGGAATGGTGGAAGAAAGACGGCCTCGCGCGGGATTATTTTCGTGTCGAAACCGACCGCGGCTTACGGTTTTGGCTTTATCGCGACGGACGTCAATCGCTGACCGGTCCATCCGCGTTGGTATCTGCAAGGAATCTTCGCGTGAGTTACGCGGAACTGGCGGTCACCACCAATTTCTCCTTCCTGCGCGGCGCTTCGCATCCCTCCGAGTTCGTGACTCAGGCCGCGGCGCTGAGCTACAGCGCCATCGGCATCGCCGACCGCAACAGTTTGGCGGGCGTGGTGCGCGCCCATGATGCCTGGCAGGAACTTATGCCGGGTACCCCACCTCGTTTGCTGGTAGGCGCGCGTCTGGTTTTCCAGGATGGCACGCCAGATATTCTGGTCTATCCACGGGATCGCGATGCGTATGGCCGGCTTTGTCGATTGCTTTCCCATGGCAAATCCAGCGCGCCAAAAGGGCGAATGTTTTCTCACCTTCGACGATTTCTTGAAGTATCGCGAAGGCCTGCTGGCTATCGTCATGCCATCAACGGACCTGGAAAAAGTGCGCGCGATACTTATGCGCTTCGAGAGGCCGGTCTGGCTGGCGGCAGCCATGCTCTATACCGGCGAAGACCGCCGCCATCTGAGAGCGCTTCGGAACCTTGCCCAGGAAACGGGGCGCGCCTGATCGCCGTCAACGACGCTCTCTACCATGAGGCCGAGCCAGCGGCCATTGCAGGATGTTGTTACCTGCATCCGCGAGCATACCACTCTGCGTGGCGGCCGGCAGGCGTCTTGAAGCCAATGCCGAACGGCATTTGAAATCTCCACGGAAGATGACAGCGACTGTTTCGCGACGCGCCAAGCGCGATCTCCGAAACATTGCGATTCGCGGATAAGATCAATTTCTCCCTTGACAAGATAAAACAGAATTATCCGCATGAACCGGTGCCGCCCGGAAAAACAGCCGACGGACATCTGCGTGATCTTGTCAAAGCCGGCCTCAAACGACGCTATCCCGGCACGACGCCCCTTCAAGGTCGCGCGACTGGCAACGAAAGAACTGCACTTCATCGCCGAAAGCAGATCGCGCATTATTTCCTGACGGTGCACGATATCGTGAAATTTGCCGGAAGCAAGAAGAAATTTTATGCCAGGGGCGCGGCTCCGCCGCCAATTCCGCTGTTTGTTACGTATTGGGCGTCACCGCGTGTCGACCCCAATCAGTTTCGAGACCTTGTTCGAACGCTTCCTGAATGAGGACAGCGACGAGCCGCCCGACATCGATGTCGATTTCGAACATGAGCGGCGGGAGGAAGTCATCCAGCACATTTATCGAGCGCTACAGCCGGCGGCGCGCCGCGATAACCGCCACCGTCATCCGCTATCGCTCACGAAGCGCCATCCGCGAAGTGGGCAAAGTGTTCGGCCTTACCGAGGATGTAACCGGCAAATTGGCGGACACCGTCTGGGGCCATCATGGCGACGGCCTTGAGCCGCAACAAGTCCGCCAGGGCGGAGCGCGATCCCGCCAACCGAGTGGTCGCTCGCGCCGTGAACTTCGCCGAAGTGTTGGCAGGCTTTCCCGCGCCATCTTTCCCAGCATGTCGGCGGCTTCGTCCTCACGGAAGACCATCTGGATACGATCGTGCCGATCGGGCCCGCCGCCATGGAAGACCGCAGCTTCATCGAATGGGACAAGGACGATCTCGACACCCTCCGGATCATGAAAGTGGATGTGCTGGCGCTGGGCATGCTCACCTGCATCCGCAAAGCCTTCGACTGATCCATGCGCATGCAAAAGCGCAAGAAAAGAAACCTGACTCTTGCCACGGTTCCGCCCGAAGATCCGCTGGTTTACGACATGCTATGCGCCGCCGACGCCATCGGCGTTTTCCAGGTGGAAAGCCGCGCCCAGATGAACATGCTGCCGCGACTGCAGCCCGCGGAAATTCTACGATCTGGTGGTGGAGGTGGCGATCGTGCGGCCCGGCCCGATCCAGGGCGGCATGGTTCATCCCTATCTGCAACGGCGCGAAGAAAAACGTCGCTAATCCAGAACGATTTCTGCATTCCCACATCCCGGTCACGCAACTCCGCAAAATGAATTGTAGAAATGCTCGAGAAGTACGCTGGGCGTGCCGCTGTTCCAGGAACAGGCGATGCGGATGGCCATTGTCGCCGCCAAATTCACACCGGACGAAGCCAACGGCTTGCGCCGCGCCATGGCAACGTTCCGCAACATGTCGGCACCATCGGCACCTTCCAGGAAAAATTCGTCGATGCCGCATGATCGCAGCGCGGGTATGAAGAAGAAGTTCGCCAGCGCCTGTTTCGAGCAGATCAAGGGCTTCGGCTCCTATGGCTTTCCGGAAAGCCATGCCGCCAGTTTTGCGCTTCTCGTCTATATTTCCGCCTGGATCAAAAAACATCATCCCGCCGCGTTCGCCGCAGCCCTGCTCAATTCCCAGCCCATGGGATTTTATGCGCCCGCCGAGATCGTGCGCTGCGCCCGCGATCACAACGTCAAGGTGCTGGGGCCCGACGCGGCCTTCAGCCATTGGGATTCGACCCTGGAGCGCGACGAGAAAGGCCGGCTCTGCCTGCGGCTGGGCTTGCGCCAGATCGACAGTCTCGGCGAAGCCGATGGCCAAACCGTCATGAATGAATCGCGGTTTCGGCTATCGCGATTTCGCCGATTTCGCCCGCCGCACCGGACTTTCCAAACGCGCCCTGGTCATCCTGGCCGAAGCCGATGCCTTGCGCGGCTTCGGTCTCGACCGCCGCGAAGGTCTGTGGGCGGTGCGCCGGTTGCCCGACGACAAGCCGCTGCCTTTGTTCGCCCGGCTTTCGGCACCTGACCAAGGCGCGGAATATATTGCGCCCTTGCCTCAGATGACATTGAGCGAACATGTCCTCACCGACTATCAGACCATCCGGCTTTCGCTCAAAGGCTATCCCACCGAATTCCTGCGCCGCGCGCCTCGACGCGGAGGGCATCGTCTCCTGCGAGGACGCGGGCAGTTTCGCGGATGGCGCTTTCGTGCGTTGCGCGGGCATTGTGCTGGTGCGCCAGCGTCCCGGCGAAGGCACCGCCATCTTCATCACCCTCTCCGACGAGACCGGCATCTGCAATGTGGTGGTGTGGGAACGGACCTTCGCTCGTTTCCGCAAGGAAGTGATGGGCGCGCGGCTCTTGCTGGTGGAAGGCAAGGTGCAGAAAAGCCCGGAAGGCGTGGTGCATCTGATGGCGGAGCGGATGACAGACCGCAGCCTCGACCTCAGGCTTCTCTCCGGCGATGCATTGCCCCCGGTCGCGCCCACCCATCGCCATCCCCGCAATGTGCGGGTGCTGCCGCCCTCACGCGATTTTCATTGATGCAGGGCTAAATCCGGAAAGCGGGGCTCGTCTTCACCGTGCCGTGCCGTTCGAGCTTGCCCCAGCCGACAAAGGGACCGCGCATCGCCGTGGCGATGGAGCGCAGCACCACGTAATACATCAGCTGGCGATAGCCGAAGCGTTGCAGCGGCAGCCACAAGCAGCAGACGCCAATCCTCGCGCCGCTCCATCATAAAGCCCACCATCGCCGCCAGCAGATCGACGACGATGAAGACGAGATAATAGACGCCGATCAGCTTGAGGTCGGTGTCGGTGAATTCCGCGCCATGCTGCTTGTAGGCGATCCATTGGCCCGACCAACTGCCAGACCAACAGCAGATCGGCGACCGGCGCCAGCGTGGTGAGAATGATCTGGAACAGCCAGACTTGCGGCAGCGCCACCATGCCCAATTCGCCGATAGCGCGGGATTGAAGGTGATGCGCCGGTATTTCCACAGACATTGCAGCGTGCCGAACGACCAGCGGAAACGCTGGCTGGCCAAGGCCGCGGAAAGTGGCGGGCGCTTCCGTCCAGGCGATGGCCGAAGTGTCGAACATCACCCGATAACCCGCAGTCTGGATGGCGATGGTGAGGTCCTGGTCCTCGGCCAAGGTGTCGGCGGGAAAGCCGCCCAGCTTGAGCAAGATCTCGCGCCGCCACGCGCCCACCGCGCCCGGCACCACGGTCAGCGTATCGAGCGCGGACAGCGCGCGGCGTTCCAGATTCTGCGCCACGATATATTCCAGCGCCTGCCAGCGCGTGATCATGTTGATGCGATTGCCGACCTTGGCGTTGCCGGCGACCGCGCCGATCTCCGGATCGGCGAACCAGCGCACCAGCCGCGAAATCGTGTCGGAATTGAACTGGGTGTCGGCGTCCAGCGCCACCACCACCGTGCCCGTCGCCTGATGCAGTCCCGTGTTCAGGGCATGGGCCTTGCCGCCATTGGCGATGGAGATGAGGTTCACCCGCTTCTCGCCGGCGAAGCGCTGGCGGATCACTTCGGCGGTACGGTCCAGCGAACCGTCGTCGATCACCAGGACTTCCAGATTCTCGTAGTCGCTGGCCAGGATGCGCTCGACGGTCGCCGCGATCACCTTCTCTTCGTTATAGGCGGGGATCAGCACCGAGACGGTTTCGCCGCGTATGGGCAATTGCCGGCGGCTTGCTGCGGCTCGCAGAGCCGGTTCTGGATCGCCAGCCCGCCCAGCACGAACAGCCGCGCCACGCCCAGGATGATGGCGGCGATGAAACAGTAATAAAGGAACTGGCCGATGAAGGAGAGGGTAAGGAAGACGACGCGGTCGGCCGACAGCATCACCGTCCAGGGCAGCTTGGGCATCACCTGATCGCGGGTGAAGCCGCCCAGAGTTCGATACCGGCACGAAGCTATAGCCTTCGGCCCGCAGCTGGTCGATCAGGACGGGCAACAGCTTGATGGTCTGGCTGCGGTCGCCGCCGGAATCGTGCAGCAGCACGATGTTGCCGCGCAGCTCGCGGATTGGGGTTGTTGACTGGCCTTCTCGACCAGCTTCATCATCTGGTCCACCGGCAGCATCTGCCAGTCCAGCGTATCGACATGGGTGCCGACGGTGATGTAGCCCAGCTTCTGCGCCTCGACGATCGGCACGATCTCGTCGGCATCGGTGGGTTCGGCGTCGCCCAGATAAGGCGGGCGGAACAGGCGCATCGAGCGGCCGGTCAGCGCCTCGAACAGGCGCTGGGTGGCGTTCAGTTCCAGCCTGCACCGCCGTCAGCGGCGTGTCGGCCAGATTGGGATGGGTGATAGGTGTGGTTGCCCACCTCATGGCCTTCGGCCAGGATGCGCTGCACCAGGCTGGGATGCGCCTCCATGTTGGCGCCGATGACGAAGAACGTCGCCGGCACATGCTTGGCCTTCAGGATGTCGAGAATCTGCGGCGTCCATTCCGGATCGGGGCCGTCGTCGAAAGTGAGCGCGATCTTCTTGGGCACCTGGCCCACGCGGCGGATCACAGTAATTGGTGGGCAGGTCTGGTATAGGACTCGTCGACGATGTCGCCGGTGCCCTTCTCGATCTCGAAGCTGCGCAAGCCTGGCGTGGGGTTGGCCTCGACGCGCAGGATTTCGCCATTGCCGTCAAAATCCACGTCATCGGTGGTGGGGATGGCATGCAGGCCGTTGGGCGCGGGCGCGTTGTAGGGCCGGCCCAGCAGCGGCAGCACGGTGGGATCTTCCGCCCCCAGCCGCCACAGCGCATAGCCGGCCGGCTGATAGGGATCGGCGGCGTGGATCTGGTTGAAGGCGGTGACGCGCATCCAGGAACCAGACATCATGCTTGGTGCCGTCGCTTCCTCGATAGGAGAAATGCGGATTGTTGGTGGTCGTCGAATTCGATTTTGGCGCCGGAATCGCGCGCCGCCACCATGGCGTCGGCAAAGCCCAAGGAATTGGCCTGGCCGCCATTGATCCAGTCATAGCCATAGGTGCCGATGCGCGATGATGGTGGAATCGGCCGGCAGCTCGCGCATGCGCTGGTCCAGCGTGCTCTCGTACCAGCCTTGCCCGGCGATGGCGCCCGGCGGGCCGGAATCGTCCGCCTCGTCATAGGCCATCAGCATGGTGTAATCGACGATCTGGGCATAGGCCTTGTAGGGCCAGTCACTGTCGTCGAACGGCGCGGCCTGGACGATGATCCAGTCATGCGGCGCGAACAGTTGGGACAGCCGAGCGAGGAACGTCTCGAGATTGCCGTGCGCGTCATTGGGCACATTCTCGAAATCGATGGTGATGCCTTGAAGCTTGTTGGCGGCCAGGAAATTCACGATCTGGTTGGCGAGCTTTTCCGCGCGACGCGGATCGGCCAAAAGCCTGCGCCAGCCCCTGCCCGTCCCAGGCGCCATTGGTGGCGTTCTGGATCACCGGAAGGATGGCGACGCCGGGCTTGTTGGCGCGGATATAGTTGATCGAGCGCCGGTCCAGATTGGCCTTGAAGGCGATGTTGGTCCCGGTCAACGTCAGCCAGCTGGGGATCACCCAATCCAGATGCGGCAGCGCCCGCTTCAAGGAATCGAAGCTGGCGTCACCCTCTTCGCCCCAATTGACATAAAAGCCGATCGCCAGCGGCCGGCCCTTTTGAGGGGCCAGGATCGCCGGCAGGACCCTGGATGGCATCACGTTGCGCAGGCGGCGCTGGCGCAGATTCTCGAGCCGGCGGTTGCGCGCCTCGGTGGCAAGGCGCGAGGCCTGGCTCAGAAGCCCGGGCGCGACCGCCTTTTTCACCAGCTCGGGCGGATTGGTGGCATAGGCGCGGCCCGGCAGGTCCACATTGGGAACAGGCTTGGCCATCATCAGGCTGGCGACAAAGCCGATCGCCACGACCAGCGTGAACAAGGCCGCGGTCCAGCCCAAGGTCGCCAGCCTGGCCGCGCGCCTGCCCGTCGCGTCAAAGAAGACCGGCTTTTTGTTAGTCATTCGACATCATGTGGGGGAGCAGGCCCAAAGCCTCGCAATTGGTACGCACACCCCGCCCGAAAGAATAGCCCCTGGCAAGATAGCAACACGATCTTATGGCGAAAATCCGGCGGACCAATTTCCTTGACCGGGAGTTTACGGTTCGTGCTATCGCTTGCGCCCTTTCTGCAACCTCCGGTTCGAGAGTGCTGTGGCTTATAATTGTTCGAAATGCCCAGGTTATTGCTGTTCTTATCCCTGTCATCCCCCTGAACAGCCGTGACGTGAAGCGCCTTGGCCGGCATTTCGGCCTGAGCTTCGAGGAAGCCCGCGTCAAATTTACCAAGGTGGACGGGGATGAGCCCTATGCCATGCGGCGCAAGGCCGACGAGCATTTTGGCCGCATCTGCCGCTTCTTCGACACCGACAAGCGCCGCTGCACCATCTATGAAGCCCGGCCGGAGATCTGCCGCTCCTATCCTGGGGACAAAAGCTGCGGTTATTATGACTTCCTGATGTCGGAACGGGAATCGCAGCGCGACCCCACCCATATCGCCTCTACTTGGAATAAATAGTCCCCCATCTGTCTTTCTAGGGATAAACCCTCGAAAGACATTTTCCCCCGCCGATGGCTTCGCCATGCGGGGGAAAAAAGCCGCGACCAAGACGTGCTGCCCCTATTGAGGAGCAAGTCCGCGGTGGGCCAGCATCGGCCCGATATCGGGGTCCTTGCCATAGAAGGCGCGGAACATCGGGCCATAATCCATGGTGTGGCCACGCGACAGGATCAGGTCGCGAAAACGCTGGCCGCCCGCCCGTGACAACCCGCCATGATGGACGAACCAGTCATAGGAATCGTCGTCCAGCATCTCGGTCCAGAGATAGGCGTAATAGCCGGCGGCATAGCCGTTGCTCCAGATGTGGAGGAAATAGCTGGAGCGATAGCGCGGGGGCACGTCCGCCGTATCCAGCCCCATCGTGTCCAGGGCCTTGGCTTCGAACGGGTCGGTCTTTTGACGGGGCGCACTGGCCGCCAGCTCATGCCAGCGCATGTCGAGTTCGGCGGCGGCCAGCAATTCGCCCAGCTGATAGCCTTGATTGAAGGTCTGTGACTTGCGGATCCTGTCGGCCAGGGCCTTGGGCATGGGCTGATGGGTGCGGTAATCGATGGCGTAATGGGCCAGCACCTCGGGATCGAGCGCCCAATGCTCGTTGAACTGGGATGGGAACTCGACAAAGTCACGCGCCACCGCCGTGCCAGACAGGGTGGGATAGTCCTGGTCGGCGAAAAAGCCATGCAAGGCATGGCCGAATTCATGGAACATGGTGGTGACGTCGTCGAAGCTGAGCAGCGCGGGCTGGCCGGGCGCGGGCTTGGTGAAGTTGCCCACGTTAAATATCACCGGCTTGTTGCCAAGCAGATGGGATTGCTCGACCAGATTGCTCATCCAGGCGCCGCCCGATTTGTTGTCGCGCTTGAAATAATCGAAATAGATCAGGCCCAGCGTCTTGCCGTTGAAATCGGTGACTTCGAACACGCGCACGTCCGGCTGCCAGACGGGGATGTCCTTGCGCTCCTTGAAGGTCAGGCCATAGAGCTTGTTGGCGGCATAGAAGACGCCGTTCTTGAGAACATTGTCGAGCTCGAAATAGGGCTTGAGCTGGTTCTCATCCAAATCGTACTGGGCCTTTCTCACCTGCTCGGCGTAGTGATCCCAGTCCCGGGGCTTCAACGGGAATTGCGTGCCCGACTTGTCGATCACGCTTTGCAGTTCCTTAGCCTCGCGCTTTTCCTCGGCCGCGGTGGCGGGCACCAGGCGGTTGAGGAAAGCCTCGACCTTCCCCGGCGTGTCGGCCATCTGGTCGAACAGGGTGTAAGCCGCGAAGTTGGGATAACCCAGCAGCTTCGCCTTCTGGGCGCGCAGCTGGGCAATCTCTTCGATCGCCGCGCGGGTGTCGTTGGCGTCGCCTTTCTCGGTCGCGGTCCAGCGCTGATTGTAAAGCTTCCCGCGCAGATCGCGGTTGGTGAGGGAGAGAAGAGCGGGCTGCAGAGTGGTGTTCTGGAGCGGGATCACCCATTTGCCGGCGAGCTTGCGTTCCTTGGCGTCATTGGCGGCATCGGCGATTTCGGCCGGGCTCAAACCGTCCAATTGTTTGACGTCATCCACCACCAGCGCGCCGGCCTTGGTGGCGGCCAGAAGCTGATGCTCGAATTTGGTTTCGAGCCCCGACTCGCGGGTATTGATGGCGCGCAGCTTGGCCTTGGCGGCCTCCGACAGAAGCGCGCCGGAATGAACGAATTGCTGGTAATACACCTTCACCAGCTGCATGGCCTCGGGGCTGAGATGAAGCTGGTCGCGCCGGTCATAGATCGCCTTCACCCGGGCGAAAAGCTTGGGGTCCATATAAATGGCGTCGTGGTGGGCGGCGAGGCGCGGGGTCTCTTTCTCTTCCACCTTTTGCAGCGTGTCGTCGGTATTGGCCGAGGTGAGATCGGAGAAGACGTCCGACACCCGGTCCAGCATCTGGCCCGACCGTTCCAGCGCGACGATGGTGTTGTCGAAGGTGGGAGCGGCGGGATTGGCAGCGATGGCGGCAACTTCCGCGCGCTGTTGTTTCATGCCTTCTTCCAGCCCGGGCGTGAAATCGCTGTCCTTGATGTGGGCGAAATCGGGCGCGTGATAGGGAAGGGTGCTGGGCTGTTTGAAGACATCGCCCGGCGCGGCAACGGCCGAGCCCAGGCCCGGCAATGCCAAGACTAAACTCCATGCAATGAATTTGGCCCGCATCGTCCGATCCTTGAAAAGACCCGCAACCCAAGCCTTGCCCGGCCTTTAATCCAATTCAAGAGACCGTCATGGGAATGTGGTTCCAACCCGGCGGCGCGTCGGGTTAAACTGCGATCATGGCACAAGATCACGCCCATACCGGCCACGCCGACCCGCACGGTCACGGCATCTGGACCCATGGGCATATGTTCCTGGGGCAAGGTCATGAAAGGTCCGAATCGCGCGCCAAGCTTGCCGCGTCGGTCACGGCCCTGTTCATGGTGGTGGAGATCGTCGCCGGCCTCGCTTTCCACTCCATGGCGCTGCTGGCCGATGGCGTGCATATGGCGACCCATGTAGGGGCGCTGGGCCTGGCGGCCGGCGCCTATTGGCTAGCCAGGCGCCATGCCGCCAATGCGCGCTTCAGTTTCGGTTCCGGCAAGTTCGGCGATCTGGCGGCTTTTTCCAGCGCCATCGTGCTGGGCCTCACGGCCGTCGCGATCGCCGGCGAATCCATCGCCCGGCTGGTCCATCCTGCCCAGGTCGCCTATCGCGAGGCGCTGCTGATTGCTTGCATCGGGCTGGGCGTCAATCTGGTGAGCGCCTTCATCCTCAAGGACGATCATTCCCACAATCATGGGCATGATCACGGCCATGCGCACGAACACGCCGATCACGACCATGGCCATGGCGACAACAATATGCGCGCCGCCTATGTCCATGTGCTGGCCGATGCTGGCACCAGCCTGCTCGCGATCGTCGCCTTGGCATGCGGCTATTATTTCGGGTTGGGCATGCTCGATCCGGTGGCGGCCCTGGTGGGCGCTTTCGTGATCGCGTCATGGGCCTATGGGCTCATCCGCGACAGCGCCATGGTGCTCTTGGATGCCGACGCCGATCCCAAAATGTCGGGCGCGATCAAATCCACCATCGAGGAAAATTTGGGTGCCCGCGTCGCCGATCTGCATCTTTGGCGGCTAGGCCCCGGGCATCAGGGCCTGATCGTCTCGCTGGTTTCGCCCGGCCCCACCACGGCGGAAGAGATCAAGGCGGCGTTGCGCCTCCACTATCCCGGTCTCAGTCACGTCACCGTGGAAGTGGCGGTCTGCGCCGACTGCGCCTAACGATCCGATCGAATCCAGGCATAAGTCCAGGACGCCAGCGCCGCGCCCAACGCGATCGACAAAACCGTTATCACGGCAAGCGCCGCGTTCAACCACAACCGAGGGAACAGGCCAAGAGACGCAATCGGCCCCACCACGCCGCGCGCGATCACACCGAGTAAAACCATCCAGATGGCGACAATCACCCAGAGTATGATCACGGGCAGAAAGGCGACTATGCCGGCCCGGATTAGGAGCCAGGCATTGCCTTGCATCTGACGCCAGCTTTGGGCGATCCGCGACTGCCAGTCATCGGCACCGGCTTCAATCGCCACGGCCGGAAAGATCATCGCCAGATGCACCGACACTCCGACGACGATGATAGTGGCAATGATGCGCGTCAGCCCCCAAGGGTGAACAGTGAGAAATCCGCCAATGCCTTGGACTGCGTCATAGGCGAGTTGCAAAGCCCTGGAGCGACGGGAAATGCCCAAGCACTGTCAGGCGCCTCAGGGATGAATAGGTCAATGCCAGAACTCAGTATGATCCCGACAAAGAACGCGGCCAGAAAAAGCGCCGGCATAGCGCGCACGCCCGAGACGGTGCTGTCCCAGGCATGCTTGGCGATTTCTCTGCCAGAAGGCCGTTGCGTAAAGGACGCGACCATTGGAACCCCCGTCCCAGAACGCCGTCAGTCTGCCTCAGGCGCAGGCAACAAAAAAGCCGCCCTTCCGGGCGGCTTCTTCGAAATTCAACAATCCAAACCGGCTTAACGCGGGATCAGGCCTTCGCGCTGGACGCGCTTGCGCTGCAGCTTGCGGTAGCGGCGGACGGCCTCGGCCCGCTCGCGGGCGCGCTTCTCGGAGGGCTTCTCATAGGCGCCGCGCAGCTTCATCTCCCGGAAAATGCCTTCGCGCTGCATCTTCTTTTTCAGCGCCTTGAGCGCCTGGTCGATATTGTTGTCGCGGACGATGATCTGCAAAGAAAAGCTCCGATTTGGAAGGCGCGGTTGATAACAGAAGGCTTTTGCGCCTGTCTACCTGCCGGAATTAACGCTTTCGGGCTTTGACCGGCTCCGCCCGCAGCCCCATATTTCCGGCCATGATCCTGAAAATCGCCCGCATGGGCCATCCCGTTCTGAGCCAGATCGCCGCCCCGGTCGCCGACCCCAGGGCCCCGGAAATCCAGCGCCTGGTCAATGACATGGTCGAAACCATGATCGACGCCAATGGCGCCGGCCTGGCCGCCCCCCAGGTCCATGTGCCGCTGCGGCTGGTGGTGTTCCAGGCCCCGGGCGAGCGCAGCCGATCCCGGCCTGTCCGAGGAGGAACGCTTCGACCACACCGCGCCCCTGACCGTCCTGATCAACCCCGAAATCGCTGTCCTGGACGGCGAAACCGAAGGCGGCTGGGAAGGCTGCCTGTCGGTTCCGGGCCTGCGCGGCTGGGTCGAGCGCCCCGCCCATATCCGCTATCGCGGGTTCGGCCCCGACGGCCAGACCATCGACGCGCGACGGCGCGCGGCTTCCACGCCCGGGTGGTGCAGCATGAGGTGGATCATCTGGACGGGCGGCTTTATCCCGGCCGGATGGAGCGATCTTTCCAAGCTGATCTTCGAATCGGAAATCCGTCACTTCGCTCCGGCAGAATGACGATGACCGACAAGCCCGCCAGGAAGAAGAAAGAGAGCCGCGTCAGAGACGACACGACCGCATGACGAGACGACGACGCCTGAAGGACGCGGTGCTGAAAGCGGCGCTGAAGGATGCCGCCTTCGACGGCTTCACCGACAGCGTGCTGGCCAAGGCGGGCAAAAACGCGGGCGCGGACAAGGCCGCGCTGGCGCGCCTGTTTCCCGAAGGGCCTGCTGTCGCTGATCGAATATTTCTCCGCCTCCGTCGATGCGGCGATGGAAGAAGAAGCTGGCGGCGATGGATCTGGGCAAGCTCAAGATCCGCGAGCGCATCAAGATCGCGGTCCTGACCCGGCTGGCGCTGCTGGAGCCGCACAAGGAAGCAGCGCGGCGCGCCGCCGCGGCGCTCTGACCTTGCCCATGCATGCCGGCGCTCGGCGCCAAGACTGATGTACCGCACGGTGGATGCGATGTGGCGCGCGGCGGGCGACACCTCCACCGATTTCAATTTCTACACCAAGCGCGCGCATCCTGGCCGGCGTCTATGGCTCGGTGCTGGTGCGCTGGTTCAACGATACCGGCGAAGACGAGCAGCGCCACCGAAGCCTTCCTCGACGCCCGCATCGAGAATGTGATGCAGTTCGAGAAGTTCAAGGCCAAGGCCAAGGAGAGCCTTGTCGAACTTTCCCGCCTTCGCCGCCTGGGCAAAACCGAAAGCGACAGTCATCCCCGGCGCATGCGCATCGGGGAAGATGTAGAGCTTCGCGGCAGATGGGTGTTGCATCTGACTGCGTTGAGCGCCGCGCCCTTCAACAACTGATCCGCCGCCACGAACATCGAGATGGACTTGCCCGTCGGATCCGACAGATCCTTGCGGATGCGGCCCACCAGGACATCGCCCTGGCCCGAGGCGTCCTTGGGCATGGGGAAATAATTGTTGGCCCGGTCGTCCACGATCTTCACGCCCGGCGCCTTCGCCAGAATGCGCGCGCACCTCGTCTTCGGCGTGATCGGGTTCTCGCACTCGAACGTGATCGCGTCGCTATGGGCGCGCAGCACCGGCACGCGCACGCAGGTGACGCCGATCGGCGATGGCTCGTCCTCGAAGATCTTCCTGGTTTCGCGGATGACCTTGGTCTCTTCGTCGTTGTAGCCGGTCGCCATGTCGATGGCGGTGTTGTGGCTGAAGACATTGAAGGCGTAAGGATGCTGCACCACCTTGGGCGCGAAAGGCCTTGCCGTCGAGATAGGCGCGGGTGGATTGCTCCAATTCCTCCATCGCCGCCGCGCCCGCGCCGCTGGCTGCCTGATAGGTGGAGATGATCAAGCGCTTGATGGGGTTCTTCCGATGGATCGGCCAAAGCGGCACCAGCGCGGTGATGGCCGAGCAATTGGGATTGGCGATGATGCCTTTGTGGTCCTTGATCCGGCGGGCATTGATCTCCGGCACCACCAGCGGCACGTCCGGGTCCATGCGGAAGGCCGAGCTGTTGTCCACCACCACGGCGCCCGCCTTCACCGCCAGCGGCGCATATTGTTTGGAGATGCCGCTGCCGGCCGAAAACAGCGCGATGTCCACGCCCGTCGAAGGAATCGTCCTTCAATTCCTCGATCGATGAGATTCTGGCCGCGAAACGGATACGCTCTTGCCCGCCGAGCGCGCGCTGGCCAGAAGCTTCAGCGATTTCGACCCCGATCCCCCGGCTTTCGATGCAGCCGATGAATTCGCGGCCCACCGCGCCGGTGGCGCCGACGATCGCTACAGTCTTGTTCTTCATCTCTCTTCTCTTTCGGCAATAAAAAAGGCCCCGTCCTTGCGGGGCCCGGCTTCGGCGTTCGCTTCGCGAATTTTCAGTCGCGCGCGCGTGCCCAGGCCCGGCAGGGCTTGGTCGTCTTCGTCGTGGTCGTTTTGCGCGTCGTCATGGGGCCGGAACCTATGGGGCGAAGTCACTTCGTCAACGGCTTCAGCGCGTCAACGCTTCAGCACGTGACGTGGCCCATCTTGCGGCCCGGCCGGGCCTCGCGCTTGCCGTAAAGATGCAGCGCGCCCGACCGCGCCAGGCTTTCCCAGGCATCGGCTTCCGCGCCGATGATGTTCTCCATCACCGCATCGGCATGGCGGGCGGGATCGCCCAGCGGCCAGCCCGCCACGGCGCGGATATGCTGTTCGAACTGCGAACAGGCGCAGGCCTCGATGGTCCAATGGCCGCTGTTATGCACCCGGGGCGCGATCTCATTGACGGTCAGCGCGCCGTCTTGGCCCACGAACAATTCGACCGCCAGCACGCCGACATAATCCAGCGCCTCGGCGATCGTTCTGGGCGATGGCCTTGGCCTCGTCGCCTGCGCCTTGCTCAAGCGTCCCGGCACGATGGAGCGGCGCAGGATGTGGTTCTCATGGATATTCTCGGGCGGATCATAGGCCGCGAAGCTGCCGTCCGGCCGAACGCGCCGCCACCACCGAAGCCTCGAAGGCGAAATCGACGAAGCCTTCCAGGATGGCGGGCGCGGCCTTGAAGCTTTCGAAGGCGCGCACCGCTTCTTCGGCGCTTGCGACCTTGGCCTGGCCCTTGCCGTCATAGCCCAGGCGCCGCGTCTTCAAGATCGCGGGGCCGCCCAGATGCGGCAAAGGCCTTGGCTGCATCGTCGCTGCGAAGAAACCGCCGCGAAGGGCGCGGTCTTCAGACCCAGCGGACTGCACGAAGCTTTTTTCCGTGAACCGGTCCTGGGTGATTTCCAGCGCGCGCTGGCCGGGATGCACCGGCTTGAGGCTGGCCAGATAGGCGATGGATTCCGACGGCAAATTCTCGAATTCGAAGGTGATGACGTCGCAGATCTCGGCAAAGCCGGTGAGCATGTTGCGGTCGTCATAGGCGTGCGGCGATCTGCAGCGGCGTCACCTGGAAGGCGGGCGCATTGTTCTCGTCATTATAGATCGCCGCCTTCAGGCCCAGCCGCGCTGCGGCCATCGCCAGCATGCGGCCCAGCTGGCCGCCGCCGATAATGCCGATCACGCCGCCCGGCGGGACGGGTTTGGCGAGGCGCTTGATCTCGCTCATTTGGGCGTACTTGGCGACGGACGCGTGTCTGCTTGGCGCGCCAGGCCTTCAGCCGCTTGTCCAGCGCGGCATCGGACAGCGCCAGGATGGCGGCGGCATGCAGCGCCGCATTCTTGGCGCCCGCTTCGCCGATGGCGAAGGTCGCCACCGGCACCCCGCCCGGCATCTGGGCGATGGAGAGAAGCGAATCCAGGCCCTTCAGGGCTCGGCTTTCCACCGGCACGCCCAGGACCGGCAGGGTGGTCATGCTGGCCACCATGCCCGGCAGATGCGCCGCCCCGCCCGCGCCCGCGATGATCACCTTGAGGCCCCGCGCCGCCCGCCTCCTTGGCATAGTCCGCCATGCGGTCCGGGGTGCGGTGGGCGGAAACGATGCGCGTCTCATGCGCCACCCCCAGTGCATCCAGGATGTCGGCCGCGGCTTTCAGGGTGGACCAGTCGGACTGGCTGCCCATGATGATGCCGACGGCGGGTCCGCGGGGCTTTTTCGAGGATCTGGGGGGCATGCTTCGAATCGCCTTTCGGGGGCCGGCTTCAGGAAGCGGCGCAGTATAGGGCTGAAAAACCTTATGAAAAGAGCCGTTTAAGCTTCGTTAACCATTCCTGTGCATAGTAAACGAGTCGTTAAAGCACCGATCCTGGGGCAAACGCAAACGATGAAAGCTCGAACGCTCTTCCGCCCGGTCAGCCCGCGCGATGGCTGCCGTCGCCTATGCAGATGGACCCGCTCGGCGATGCTCGACACGATCGGCGGCGGCTACTGCCGCCCAACGTGCGCGGCATTCCCGAAGCCGAACTCACGCCGCGCGTGCGCGACGCCATCATGGCGTTCATGCGCGAGATGGACAGTCTGCGCGCAGGAATTGTCGCAGACCCGCACCCGCCTGGACGAAGCGGAAAAACCGCCGACCAGGATCACATGCTGCCGCTGTTGAACCGGCGCGCCTTTGTCCGCGAGCTGACCCGCTATATCGCCTTCACCACCCGCTACTAGACGCCCGCCTCGCTGATCTATTTCGATCTCAATTATCTCAAGCAGACCAATGACACGCTCGGCCATGCCGCGGGCGACGCGCTGCTCACCCAGTTCGCCAAGATCCTGCTTTCCCATGTGCGCGAAAGCGATTGCGTGGGCCGGCTGGGCGGCGACGAATTCGCCATCCTTCTGTCGCATGCCAACCAGGATCAGGCCTTGAAGAAGGCCGATGGGCTGGCGGACGAAGCGATCGACGCACGCCGGCGCAATGGAACGGCCACGCCATTCCCGATCAGCTTCGCCTATGGCGCCTTCGAGCTCAAAGCCGGCGACAATGCCGACGCCGCGATCGCCAAGGCCGACGAAGCGATGTACACGCAGAAAAGAGCGCGCAAAGCCGCGGAATAGCCGCGTCTTCCCCACTATTCCAAATGTCAATTGCGCGCGGGATTTTCGCGGCCTGGGCAGCAGCGTCGCGCACAGAGCGCGAAAAGCACGTCAGCACGCGCGACGAACCCAGGACGCAAAAGACAAGCGCTTTTGGAGGTTACCCCATCGCCCTGCGAAGATTCTCGTCCACCTTGTCCAGGAAGCCTTCGGTGGTGAGCCACTTCTGCTCGGGACCGACCAGCAGCGCCAAATCCTTGGTCATGTAGCCGCTTCGACCGTCGCGACGCAGACCTTTTCCAGGGTGTGGCGAATTTCGCCAGCTTGGCATTGTCGTCCAGCTTGGCGCGATGGGCGAGGCCCCGCGTCCAGGCGAAGATCGAGGCGATGGAATTGGTCGAGGTGGATTTGCCCTTCTGATGCTCGCGGTAATGGCGCGTCACCGTGCCATGCGCGGCTTCGGCTTCCACCGTCTTGCCATCGGGCGTCATCAGCACCGAGGTCATCAGGCCCAGCGAGCCGAAGCCTTGCGCCACCGTGTCGGACTGCACGTCGCCGTCGTAATTCTTGCAGGCCCAGACATAGCCGCCGCTCCATTTCAGCGCCGAGGCCACCATGTCGTCGATCAGGCGATGTTCATAGGTGATGCCGGCGTCCTTGAACTTGGCGGCGAATTCCTTGTCGAACACTTCCTGGAACAGATCCTTGAAGCGGCCGTCATAGGCCTTGAGGATGGTGTTCTTGGTCGACAGATAGACCGGATATTTGCGGTTCAAGCCGTAATTCATCGAGGCGCGGGCGAAATCGCGGATCGAAGTCGTCCAGATTGTACATCGCCATCGCCACGCCCGAGCCGGGCGACTTGAACACTTCGTGCTCGATCACCTTGCCGTCCTCGCCCACGAATTTGATGGTGAGCGTGCCCTTGCCGGGGAAACGGAAATCGGTGGCGCGGTACTGGTCGCCGAAAGCATGGCGGCCGATCACGATGGGCTGGGTCCAGCCCGGCACCAGGCGCGGCACATTCTTGCAGATGATGGGCTCGCGGAAGATCACCCCGCCCAGGATGTTGCGGATGGTGCCGTTGGGCGACTTCCACATCTTCTTGAGCTTGAATTCCTCCACCCGGGCCTCGTCCGGGGTGATGGTGGCGCATTTGACGCCCACGCCGTATTTCTTGATCGCCTCGGCGCTGTCGATGGTGACCTGGTCGTCGGTCTTGTCGCGGTTCTCGATCGAAAGATCGTAATAATGCAGGTCCACGTCCAGATAGGGCAGGATCAGCTTCTTCTTGATGAGATCCCAGATGATGCGGGTCATCTCGTCGCCATCGAGTTCGACGACCGGATTGGCGACCTTGATCTTGTCCATGACTTTTCCTCGAAAGATGGGGCGGGAGGGGCTATAGCGGGGGCCTCAAATAACCTGCCACCGCCAACCCGTCAAAGGCGCAAATGACCGCCCCCGCCGTGATCCTCAGCCACCCCCAGATGGGGGAAAATATCGGCGCCGCCGCCCGGGCGATGAAGAATTTCGGCCTCGCGCGATCTGCGCCTGATCGCGCCCCAATGCGGCTGGCCCAATGAGCGCGCCCAGGTCCTGGCGTCGGGCGCCGGCGACATCATCGAAGCGGCGCGCGGTTGTTCGACACCGCGGCCGAGGCCCTGGCCGACATCCGGCTGGTCTTCGCCACCACGGCGCGGGACCGCGACGTGCTGCGCGAAATCCTCACCCCCGAAGCCGCGGCCCAGCGCCTGCGCGCCGCCAGCACGGCAAGGGCTTTCCACCGCCATCCTGTTCGGGGGCGAGCGGGCCGGGCTGGACAATGACGAAATGTCGCTGGCCGACGCCGCCATCACCATTCCCACC
The DNA here is from genome assembly GCA_963766265.1 of uncultured Alphaproteobacteria bacterium. Lineage (GTDB taxonomy): Bacteria > Pseudomonadota > Alphaproteobacteria > Micropepsales > Micropepsaceae > Rhizomicrobium. Next base: position 701,759 of record CAVXYX010000001.1, on the reverse strand, counting down.
GCCGAATTTCCCTCCCTCAATCTGGGCCAGGCGGTGCTTCTGATCGGCTATGAATGGCTGAAATCGGCCGACGCCACGCCGCGCCAGCCGACCGCGCAAAACCGTCGCCGTGCCGGCGCCACGCGCCGAACTGGTGGCACTGTTCGAGCATCTGGAGCGCGAATTGGACGCAGCCCAGTTCCTCTATCCGCCGGCGAAGAAAGAGACGATGGTGCGCAACATGCGCGCCATGATCCTGCGCTCGCATCTGAGCGACCAGGAAGTGCGCACCATCCGCGGCATGATCGTGGCGCTGGTGAAGAAACAAATATCGGGGCAAACAAACGTGAAGGCGATTCCTGTCATCGGGCTGGTCGCGGTCGCGCTTCTGGCGATCGGCTTCGCCGTCCTGCCGGTGTGGCGCGCACAAGCGCTCAAGGGCCGCGCGCCTTCTGGCCGGCGCCATCGCGCTTGTTGCTGCTGGGCGTGGGCGGCGGCACCTATTGGATGCTGGGCCAGCCTTATCTCGCCTGGCGCTCGGCGCAGGGCGTGCAGACGCGCGACGTCAACGGCCTGATCGCGCTTCTGATCAAGCGCGTGCGCCAGGCGCCGGACGACATGCAGGCCTGGATCTATCTGGGTCGCGGTTACATGGCCGCGGGCGATCGCGCGCCAAGCCGCCAAGGCCTATGCCCGCGCCGTGGCGCTCGCCAATCACAGCCGGCCATCCCGATGCCGGCCTGGATTCGCTGTATGGCGAAGCCTGGTGGCCGCCGCCAACGGCCAGGTGAGCGACGAAGCGGCAGCGGCCTTCCGCGCCGCGCTTGAAGCTCAATCCCAAGGAACCGGCCTCGCGTTTCTTCCTGGGCGACTGCGCTGGCGGCGCATGGCGACAAGGCGGGCGCGCTGGCGTTGTGGAACAGCCTTCTGGCCGAAGCGCCAGCCAATTCGCCCCTGCATCAGGCGCTGGTGGACCGCATCGCCATGCTTACCGCGCAATCCGGCGCCGCGCCCGATCCCAAGGCGATGGTGGCGATGCTGGCGGATCGGCTCAAGCAGAATCCCAATGACGCGGGCGGCTGGCAGCGGCTGATCCGCGCCTATATGGTGCTGGGCGAACGGGCCGAGGCCCAGGACGCGCTTGTCACCGCGCGCAAGACCTTCGCCGGGCAGCAGGACGCGCTGGATGCGCTGGACGCGCAAGCCAAGCAGCTGAAGCTGGATTAAGTTTTGCCGGGTTCCATGGCCGTTTTCTTGGCCTTTCGCCCGAACTTGCCCCGCTTCCGCCCTGGAAAAAGCGCCGCTTTCGCCTATATTCGGGGCATGAGCCTGATCCCCGACACCGAAAGTCTTCGAAGCCGCGCGCAAAGCCCATTTCGCGGTCACCCTGCACAAGCCCGAGGATTTCGAGGGCATGCGCCGGGCCGGCCGGCTGGCCGCCGAAGTGCTGGACCTGCTGGTGCCGCTGGTGAAGCCCGGCGTCACCACCGCGGCGCTGGACAAGGTGGCTTATGACTATGTCGTCGCGCATGGCGCCCTTCCCGCCTGCCTGGGCTATCGCGGCTATCGCCACACGGTTTGCACCTCGATCAATCACGTGGTCTGCCACGGCATTCCCAACGACAAACCTCTGCGCGACGGCGATATCGTCAATATCGACGTCACCGTGATCCTGGATGGCTGGCATGGCGACACCAGCCGCATGTATCCGGTGGGCGACGTCAAACTGAAGGCGATGCGGCTGATCGACATCACCTACGAATCGATGATGCGCGGCATCGCGCGGTGAGGCCCGGCGCCACCACCGGCGATATCGGCCATGCCATCCAAATCCTATGCCGAAGGCGAGGAACGCTGCGCCGTGGTGCGGGATTTCTGCGGCCATGGCCTGGGCCGCATTTTCCACGCCCTGCCCAACATCGTGCATTACGGCAAGGCGGCGCACGGCATGGCGCTCAAGCCCGGCATGTTCTTCACCGTCGAGCCCATGATCAATCTGGGCAATTACGGCGTGAAGGTTCTGGGCGATGGCTGGACCGCGGTGACGCGCGACCGCTCGCTCTCGGCGCAATTCGAACATTCGGTGGGGGTTACGGAGAATGGCGTCGAGATCTTCACTCTCTCGCCAAAAGGCTGGCACAAGCCGCCCTATCTCTGACGTGCAAGGGGTTGCGGACGCAGAAGCGATTCCCGCGCCGTCCGAAAGCGTGCCCTTCGTTCATCCCAATGCCGGCCATCGCGAACGACTGCGCGCGCGTTTCCTGAAATCCGGCGCGGCATCCCTGCCCGATTATGAATTGCTGGAACTGACGCTGTTCGCGGCCATCCCGCGCAGGGACACCAAGCCCTTGGCGCAGCAGCCTTGCTGGCGCGGTTCGGCAGCTTCGCCGAAGTGATCGCCGCGCCCCGCCAGCGGCTGATGGAAATCGAAGGCGTAGGCGACGCCGTGGTCAACCAGCTCAAGATCGTGGAAGCCGCCGCCGCGCGTCTGGCCCAGACCCAGAGTCATCGGCAAGCCCGCTTTGTCGTCCTGGTCGGCGCTGATCGATTATTGCATGGCGGCGATGGCGCGCGCCGCGCAGGAAGAATTCCGCGTTCTTTATCTCGACCGCAAGAATGTCCTGATCGCCGACGAAGTGCAGGCCAAGGGCACGGTGGATCACGCGCCCGTCTATCCGCGCGAGATCGTCAAGCGCGCGCTGGAGCATGGCGCCTCGGCCTTGATCCTGGTGCACAATCACCCCAGCGGCGATCCCACGCCCGTCCAAGGCCGATATCGCCATGACGCGCGAGATCGCGGCGGCCGCCAAGGCGCTGAAAATCGCCATTCACGATCATCTGGTGATCGGCCGCGGCGGCCATGCCAGCTTCAAATCGCTGGGCTTGCTGTGACCATCACCCGGCGAAATCTTTTGGGAAGCGCGGCCGCTTTTTCTTTCGCGCCATTATGGTCAGCCATGGCCGCGCCGTTCCGGCGGGTGCGGCCCGGCGACCCCGGCTGGCCCACCGCGCCGGAATGGGACAAGCTTCGCGCGCAAGTGGACGGCAATCTGCTCCGGCCGGACGGTCTCTATTCGATGTGCGCCACGGATGCGGCCGCCAGCGGTTGCACGGGCGCCTTAAAAGAAATCGGCAATCCCTTCTTCCTTGGCGACCAGGCTGGCGGAACGCAGACCTCGGGCTGGCTCAACGCCTGGTCGCCCAAGCCCAGCGCCTATGCGGTGGCCGCGCGCAAGCCGGAAGATGTGGTGGCGGCGGTGAATTTCGCGCGTGACGCACCGGCTGCGTCTGGCGGTGAAAGGCGGCGGCCACTCCTATCAGGGCACTTCCAACGCGCCGGATTCGCTTCTGGTCTGGACCCGCGCCATGCACGCCATCACCTTGCATGATCGCTTCGTGCCGCAAGGCTGCGACACCGCGCCTGTTCCCGCCGTCACTATCGAGGCAGGCGCCATGTGGGTGGATGCCTATGACGCCGTGATCACCAAAGCGCGGGCGTTATATCCAGGGCGGCGGCTGCATGACGGTCGGGGTTGCGGGCCTGGTGCAGAGTGGCGGCTTCGGGTCTTTTTCGAAACGCTACGGCACCGCCGCTTCGAGCCTCGTTGAGGCGAGCATCGTCACCGCTGACGGGAAACTCCGCACCGTCAATGATTGCAACGATCCGGACCTTTTCTGGGCGCTGAAAGGCGGCGGCGGCGGAAGCTTCGGCGTGGTCACCAGCCTCACGCTCAAGACGCACGATCTGCCGGAATTTCTGGGTGGCGCCAGCCTCACCATCAAGGCCGCTTCGGACCAGGATTTTCGCCGCCTCCTGGCGCGGTTCGTGGATTTCTATGCCGATGCCCTGCTCAACCCGCATTGGGGCGAAGGCATCACCTTCTCCTCCGACAATGTGCTCGACATCTCCATGGCCTCGGCCGGACTTGAGCACCGATGAGGCGCGCGCCGCCTGGCAACCCTTCGTGGATTGGGCTGCACGCGCAAGGGCCGGCCTTTTCGACATCGGGCCTGCACGTGCGGGGCAACCCGGCACGCGGCTACTGGGATGTGGAGGGCATGCACCGGGCGGGTTCGACCAATCTGAGCTACGACGCGCGGCCGGGCGCGTCTTCCATTCACGCCTGGTGGAGCGACGATGAAAAAGCAGGTGGGCATTTTCCTCTACGGCTATGACTCGCTTTGGTTGCCCAAATCGCTGCTGGAAAAAGCGGCCCGGCCCAAATTGGCGGACGCCTTGTTCGGCGCCAGCCGCGGCGATGACTGTCCGGCTTCATTTCAACAAAGGCCTGGCCGGCGCGCCGGACCAAGCCATCGAGGCGGCGCGCGACACCGCCACCAATCCCAAAGTGATGGACGCCTTTTGCCTCGCCATCATCGCCACCGGCGGCAGCGTCCGCGCTATCCGGGGCTGCCGCCCACCCATGACCAGAAGAAGGCCGAAGACGGCGCCCGGGGCGTCGACCGCGCCACCGCCATCCTGCGCGCGCTCGCCCCCGATGCCGGTTCCTATGTGTCGGAGAGCAATTTCTTCGACGCCGATTGGCGGGAGGATTTTTGGGGCACCAATTATCCCCGGCTGGCGGCGATCAAGGCGAAATACGATCCCGACGGGCTTTTCACCGTGCATCACGGCGTGGGCAGCGAAGCCTGGAGCGATGACGGTTTCACGCGGCGGGCCTGACGCTTAACCGTTGCCCACTTGGCCATCAAAAGCGCGCTCCAGCTGGGCGATGTCCAGCTTCACCATCCGGTTCATGGCACCCAGGGCCCGCTCGGCCTTGGCGCGATCTTTGTCCCTGATCATCTCGATCAAGCGGCGCGGCGTGATCTGCCAGACCACGCCATAGCGGTCCTTGAGCCAGCCACAGGCCATTGCGCTGCCGCCATCGAGGAGCGCGGCCCAGAGACCGTCGATCTCCGTCTGGTTGTCGCACAGGATCACGATCGAGACGGAATTGTTGAACGGCTCCGCGCCTAGAGCGGATTCCATGATCGTGAAAGGCCGCCCCTCGAGCGTGAATTCCACCGTGCTGACCGCCATGTCGCCGGGCAAATGGTTGACGCTCTGGATGCCGGAATTGGGCAGGAGCGAGACATAGAAGCGCGCGGCTTCCTCGGCTTTTTCCTTGAACCACAAAAAGGTGCTGACATCGGGCATTTGGGGCTCCTTTTCCCGCAAAATCCGGCATCCCCAGGTCCTTCGTCAAGCTTGCTTGGCGAAGGGCTCGCGCCTTTGCTAGAAGCCCCTTTTGAGAAGGCAGTGCCGATGATCCCCCGCTATGCCCGCGAACAGATGGTTTCGATCTGGTCGCCCGAGACCAAATTCCGCATCTGGTTCGAGATCGAGGCCCATGCCACCGACGCCCTGGCCGAACTGGGCGTGGTGCCCAAGGAGGCGGCCGCAAAGTCTGGGAAAAGGGCCGAAACGCCAAATTCGACGTGGCGCGGATCGACGAGATCGAGCGCGAGGTCAAGCATGACGTGATCGCCTTCCTCACCCATCTGGCCGAGATCGTGGGGCCGGAAGCGCGTTTCGTGCATCAGGGCATGACCAGTTCGGACGTGCTGGACACCTGCCTGAATGTGCAGCTGATGCGCGCCGCCGATCTTCTGATCGCCGACACCGACGCGCTGCTGGCGGCGCTGAAGAAACGCGCCTTCGAATACAAGATGACGCCCACCATCGGGCGCAGCCATGGCATCCATGCCGAGCCCACCACCTTCGGCGTCAAGCTGGCGGGCTTCTATGCCGAATTCGCCCGCGCGCGGCAGCGGCTGGTGACGGCGCGGGCCGAAATCGCCACCTGCGCCATTTCCGGCGCGGTCGGCACCTTCGCCAATATCGATCCCCGCGTGGAAGAACATGTCGCCAAGAAAATGGGCCTTGCCGTCGAGCCGGTCTCGACCCAGGTGATCCCGCGCGACCGCCATGCCGCCTATTTCGCGGCGCTGGCGGTGGTGGCCTCGTCGCTGGAACGGCTGGCGGTGGAGATCCGCCATCTGCAGCGCACCGAAGTGCTGGAGGCCGAGGAATATTTCTCGCCGGGCCAGAAAGGCTCTTCCGCCATGCCGCACAAGCGCAATCCCGTGCTGACGCGAGAATGTCACCGGCCTGGCCCGCATGGTGCGCGCCTATGCGCTGCCGGCGATGGAGAATGTGGCGCTGTGGCATGAGCGCGACATTTCCCATTCCTCGGTCGAGCGTTATATCGGCCCCGACGCCACCATCACCCTGGATTTCGCGCTTGCCCGCATGACCGGGGTGATCGAGAAGCTGGTGGTCTATCCCGACCGGCATGCAGGAGAATCTCGACAAGCACCCGGGGCCTGGTCCACAGCCAGCGGGTGATGCTGGCGCTGACCCAGGCGGGCGTCTCGCGCGAGGACGAGCTACCGGATGGTGCAGCGGAACGCGATGCGGGCCTGGAACGGCGAAGGCAATCTGCTGGACCTGCTCAAAGCCGATCCGGACGTGGCCAAGGCGCTGCCCGCGCGCCAAATTGGAGGCCATGTTCGATCTGGGCTATCACCTGAAGCAGGTGGACACGATCTTCGCCCGCGTCTTCGGCAGCTAACTAGTTGAAATAGATTAGTTTTCTGACTTCCTGTGGACGGGAACCCGCTATGCGGGCCTGCGGCCGCGGGAATCATTGCCCCGGGGCCCCCGCCTCCCTAAATTCCAGTCACGCCTGACTTACCGGCGTGAGTTAGTTGAGGCGCGCCCGGGCGCGCTCGAAGGACATTCCCATGAAACGCCGCCGCGTCATCTACGAAGGCAAAGCCAAGATCCTTTACGAAGGCACCGAGCCGGGCACCGTCATCCAGTATTTCAAGGACGACACCACCGCCTGCGACGCCACCAAGAAGGCCATGATCGAAGGCAAGGGCGTCCTCAACAACCGCATCAGCGAATATCTGATGACCCAGCTGGCGGGCATCGGCGTGCCCACCCATTTCGTGCGCCGCCTCAACATGCGCGAGCAGCTGATCAAGGAAGTCGAGATCATTCCCCTGGAAGTGGTGGTGCGCAATGTCGCCGCCGGCTCCATGTCCAAGCGGCTGGGGATCGAGGAAGGCACCGCCCTGCCCCGCTCCATCATCGAATATTATTACAAGAATGACGGGCTGCATGACCCCTGGGTGAGCGAAGAGCACATCACCGCCTTCGGCTGGGCCAGCCCGCAGGACCTGGACGACATCGTCAATCTCACCATCCGCATCAATGATTTCCTCTCCGGCCTGTTCCTGGGCGCGGGCATCAAGCTGGTGGATTTCAAGCTGGAATTCGGCCGGCTGTGGGAAAACGACTACATGCGCATCGTGCTGGCCGACGAGATCAGCCCGGACAACTGCCGCCTGTGGGACCTGCAGACCAACGAGAAGCTGGACAAGGACCGTTTCCGCCGCGATCTGGGCGGCGTGGTCGAAGCCTATAGCGAAGTGGCGCGGCGCCTGGGCATCATGCCGGAATCGGTCCAGGGCGAGAACAAGGGACCTGTTCTGGTCAAATGAAAGCCCGCGTCTTTGTGACTCTGAAAATGGCGTGCTGGACCCGCAAGGCAAGGCCATCGGCCATGCCCTGAACGGGCTGGGCTTCGACGCGGTCGGCGAAGTGCGCCAGGGCAAGGTGATCGACCTTGAACTCGCCGAAACCGACGCCGCCAAGGCCAAGGCCTCGCTGAAAGAGATGTGCGAGAAGCTTCTGGCCAACACCGTGATCGAGAAATACGAGATCGAGATCAGATAGGCGCTTTTCTATGAAGGCCGCGCGGCTGATCTCTCGTTCCGATCCTGCTTCTGGCCGCGCTCGCGCCCGTCCTTCGCCCAGACGGCCGAGCAATTGCTGGCCCAGCCGCCGGAAAAGCTTGCCGCGCTGAAGACCGATCCCCATATCGCCAAAGCGATGAAATTCCTGCAAGTCTCCGATTCCGCGGGCGCCGTGCTGGCAGAAAGCCGATGCCAATTGGTCGAGCGGGTGGTGCTCGGCGGAAACGCACGAGCATCCCGGCCAGACCGCGCAATTCTGGAATCGCTTTCGCGACCATGGTGCAGAGCCAGATCCAGGACGAGACCCACGATTTCCTGCTTCTGTCGGCCCAGCTTTATGCCTCCCGCTTCACCGACGCCGAGCTCGATCAGCTGATCGCCTTTTATTCCAGCGGCATCGGCGCCAAATATTTCCGCGAGCGGGCCGAGCTCGACAGTCAGGAAACTGGAACTGGCTTCGGCCTGGAGCAAAGCAGCTCGCGCCCAAGATCGCTGGAAGAAGTGCGCGCCAAGATGAGTGCCGGGAAAAGGAAAACGCCATGAAATCCGCCGTCATCGTTTTTCCCGCTTCCAATTGCGACCGCGACGCCGCCACCGCGCTGGACGGAGATGACCGGCAAGACGCCGGCCATGGTCTGGCACCAGGACAGCGAATTGCCCGATGTCGATCTGGTGGTGCTGCCGGGCGGCTTTTCCTATGGCGATTATCTGCGCTGCGGCGCCATGGCCACCCAGTCCCAGGTGATGAAGGCGGTCAAGGCCCATGCCGAAAAGGGCGGCGCGGTGCTTGGGCATCTGCAACGGCTTTCAGGTGCTTGACCGAAGTCGGGTCTTGCTGCCCGGCGCGCTGATGCGCAATGCCGGGCTGAAATTCGTCTGCAAGCCGGTGACGCTGTCGGTGGAGGAAACCCAATCCGCCTTCACCCGCAAATACGACAAAGGCCAGAGCGTGACTTTTCCGGTGGCGCATGGCGAAGGCAATTACTACGCCGATGATGAAACGCTGGACCGGCTGGAAGGCGAAGGCCGGGTGATGTTCCGCTACCAGGACAATCCCAACGGTTCGGCCCGCGACATCGCCGGCATCCTCAACGAGAAGCGCAATGTGCTGGGCCTGATGCCCCATCCCGAGCGGGTGGTCGATCCCGCGACCGGCGGCACCGACGGCCGCGCCCTGTTCCAGAGCCTGATCGAAGCCCTGTCATGACCAGCCATCACGCCTGAACTGATCCGCGAGCATGGCCTCTCGGACGAAGAATATGCCCGCATCAAGACGCTGCTGGGCCGCGACGCCAATCTGGTCGAGCTGGGCGTGTTCTCAGCGTGATGTGGAGCGAGCATTGCTCCTACAAATCCACCCGCGCGCATCTGAAGAAGCTGCCCACCAAGGCGCCCTGGGTGATCCAGGGCCCGGGCGAGAATGCCGGCGTGATCGATATCGGCGATGGCGATGCCTGCATCTTCAAGATGGAATCGCCACAACCATCCCAGCTTCATCGAGCCCTATCAGGGCGCGGCGACCGGCGTGGGCGGCATCATGCGCGACGTCTTCACCATGGGCGCGCGCCCCATCGCCATGATGAACGCGCTGCGCTTCGGCGAGCCGGATCATCCCAAGACGCGGCATCTGGTGTCCGGCGTGGTCTCCGGCATCGGCGGCTATGGCAATTGCATGGGCGTGCCCACGGTGGGCGGCGAAGTCAATTTCCACCGCTCCTACAATGGCAACATCCTGGTCAATGCCATGTGCGTGGGCCTGGCGCGGACCGACAAGATTTTCCTCTCCGCCGCCAAGGGCGCGGGCAATCCCGTGGTCTATGTCGGCTCCAAGACCGGGCGCGACGGCATTCATGGCGCCACCATGGCATCGGCCGAATTCAACGAGGACAGCGAAGAGAAACGCCCCACCGTGCAGGTCGGCGATCCCTTCACCGAAAAGCTTCTGCTGGAAGCCTGCCTGGAACTGATGGCGACCGACGCCATCATCGCCATCCAGGACATGGGCGCGGCGGGCCTCACCTCCTCCTCCGCCGAAATGGCCGACAAGGGCGGCAGCGGCATCGAGCTCGATCTCGACAAGGTGCCGCAGCGCGAAGAGAACATGACCGCCTATGAGATGCTGCTGTCGGAAAGCCAGGAGCGCATGCTGGCGGTGCTTGAAGCCGGGGCGCGAAGCCGAAGCGGAAAAGATCTTCCGCAAATGGGAGCTGGATTTCGCCGTGATCGGCATCACCACCGACACCCACCGCTTCATCGCCAAGCACAAGGGCGAGGTGGTCGCCGACATTCCGGTGACGTCGCTGTCCGACGAAGCGCCGGTCTATGAACGGCCCTTTGTGAAGCGCGCACCCGCCACCGGCGCAGCCCGCCTATGACAAGAAGCGAGCCGGTCGGCCATCGCTGGCCAAGCTTCTGGCCACGCCCGACATGGCGTCGCGCCGCTGGGTCTGGGAGCAATATGACCACAGCGTGATGAACGACACGGTCGAAGCCGCCGGGCGGCGACGCCGCGGTGGTGCGCGTGCATGGCACCAAGAAAGCGCTGGCCATCACCACCGATGTGACGCCGCGCTATTGCCGCGCCGATCCCTTCGAAGGCGGCAAGCAGGCGGTGGCGGAAGCCTGGCGCAACCTGACCGCGTCGGGCGCGCACGCCGCTGGCCGTCACCGACAATCTCAATTACGGCAATCCGCAAAAGCCCGAGATCATGTGGGAGATCGTGGCCGGCATCGAAGGCATCGGCGAAGCCTGCCGGGCGCTCGACTTCCCCGTGATCGGCGGCAATTGCTCGCTCTACAACGAGACCAATGGCGAAGGCATCCTGCCCACGCCCGCGATCGGCGGCGTGGGCCTGATCAAGGACGTGTCCAAGCATCGCCACCATCGGCTTCAAGCGCGAAGGCGACGTGATCATCCTGATCGGCGAGACCAAGGGCCATCTCGGCCAGTCCATCTATCTGCGCGAGATCGAAGGCAAGGAAGAAGGCGGCGCGCCGCCCGTGGATCTGGCGGCCGAAAAGAAGCATGGCGATTTCGTGCGCGGCCTGATCGAGAAGGGCCGGGCGGACACGGTGCATGACCTCTCCGACGGCGGCCTGCTGGTGGCGGTCGCGGAAATGGCGCTGCAAGGCGGCATCGGCGCCAATATCGGCCAGGCGTCGCTGGCGGACGCGATCGCTTTCTTCTTCGGCGAAGACCAGGCGCGCTATCTGATCGCCGCGCCCTTCGCGGAAGCCGAGAAGATCGTGGCGGAGGCGCGCGCCGCCTATATTCCGGTGGCCGAATTGGGCAAGACCGGCGGCGACGCCCTCATGATCAACGACAAGGAACGCGTGAGCCTGAAACAACTGCGCGACGCCATGAAGGCTGGTTCCCCCGCTTCATGGCGCGGCGAAGAAATCCCGCTCACGAATTAGGAAGCGCGAATTGAGATACCATGGGCATGAAAGCCAGCGAGATCGAGGCTTATATCAAGGAAGCGTTCCCCGACGCCGATGTGGAGATCCGCGACCTGGCGGGCGACGACAATCACTTCGCCGCCATGGTCGCATCCGCTGCCTTCAAGGGCAAAAGCCGCGTGGCGCAGCACCAGATGGTCTATGCCGCGCTCAAGGGCCATATGGGCGGCACCTTGCATGCGCTGCAACTCACCACCAGCGCCAAGGACTAGAACAAATCACCCCATCCCTTCTTGCGGGCGGCGCGGAACTGCTCCTTGTCGCGCCGCGGCGACGAATTGCAGTCGCGAAGCCCTGATGCGTCGCATAACGGCAGCAGTGATTGCCGGGCTTTGCTTCCACCGGCGGCTTTATGATGCGTGCCCGCGGATGCGCGAGCCGGCAGCGCGCGACGCCGCCAGATAGGCATAGCGCTCATCCTCGAACGGCACGGACGCCGATTTGACGATCATGTGATCGCGCGAGCGCGCCAGGCGCTGCGAGAAATGACACCAGTCGCTTTCCGACATGGGACAGTCACTGTCATGGGTGCAGGGTGCCGCGACATGCGCGCCCTCTTCGATCAATGCCGCCGCGCGGCGCGGATGCGGGCGAAGCCTTCGGGCGTTCCCGGCTCGACCAGCACCAGCATCTGCGTCCGCCGCCCGCCATAATTCGCACGCAATCTTTGCGGCTACCTGCGTCACGGCAAGTTCGGCCAGCACATAACCGGCCGTCACCAGATCGGCGGCAGGATAGCGCCCCGCCCAGATCCACCCGCCATGATCCTGGCATCGGGCATACATTCCTGCGCCACCGTCGCGGAACATCGCATTGGGCTCGAGCAATGTGACGGCATCGAGCGACGGCCATACTCGCGCGCGCGCCCGAAGCCACCGTGCCGGGCCCCGCGCCCACATCCAGCAGGCTTGACGGCGAAATTGCGGCATCGCCTCGACCACCCGGCGCAAAGCCGCATGCGCCGCGGCATAGGTGGCGGGAAACCGGGCCACCAGATAGGCCAATGCGTCCATGCCGGTCGGCGATGCCGCCGCCGAGGTTCCGCCCGCGCGATAGGCGGCCGATATCTTCCCGGCGCGCGCCTCCAGGTCCTTGCGGGAAACCCCTTCCAGCAACAGCGGCAAATTGCGGCGTTCAGCGCGCGGCGTCATGCGCCGTCTTGACCCTTGGGCCAGGGGGTGCTTAGATCAAACCGGTCTTTGCAAAGGGTCCGTCCCCATGTCCGATGTCCAGGCGCGCATTGCCGAAGATGTGAAGAACAACGACGTCCTGCTCTACATGAAGGGCACGCCGGTCTTCCCGCAATGCGGCTTTTCCTCCATGGCGGTGCAGATTCTTTCCCATCTGGGCGTCAAGTTCAAAGCCGTGGACGTGCTGGCCGACCCGGATGTCCGCCAGGGCATCAAGGATTTCTCCAACTGGCCCACCATTCCCCAGCTCTATGTGAAGGGCGAATTCGTCGGCGGCGCCGATATCCTGCGCGAGATGTTCGAGGCGGACGAGCTTCGCCCCTACCTGGCCGAGCGCGGCGTCGCGCTGGAGCCCGTCTCTTAAAACCCAATTCGCGGGACTTTGGTATTTTGGCCTCTGGCCAGAAGCGAGGAGCGATGTGGGCAAGACGCCCATGAGCGACGAGCGACGCCGCCAGAGGGCAAAAGACCTAGCCCCGTTCAAAGTGCCGCGGCCACACCGGCGCTATCGCCGGGCGCTGGTGAGACCAGCCGCGCCAGCTGGTTGAGATGCGGCAGATTGTGTTCGCGCCATTCCGGCCCCACGCTCCAGCGCGAGAACATGGCGGCATAGATATCCAGCAGCGAAAAACCGCCCGCCAGCAGGAACGGCCCCGCCAGCACCCGCTCGATCAAGCAGCAGTCGTTCGCGCACCCGCTCGCGGGCCTTCTCACGCAGCGCCTCGGCGGCCGCGCCTTCCGGCGCAAAGCGCGCGGGATAATCCACGATCTCGACAAAGGGATAGATCTCGCTCGCCATGAAGGCGAGCCAGCGATAGGCGGTGGCGCGCGCGGGCGCGGCCTGGGGCGGCAACAACCCGCTCTGCGGGAAATGATCGGCCAGGGTGAGCAGGATGGCCGACGAATTCCGTGACGATCTCGCCTTCCGGCAGGCGCAGCGCCGGAATCTTGCCGCTGGGATTGAGGCTCAAGAAACGCGGTTCTTTCTGTTCGCCCTTCTCCAGCGAAATCAGTTCGAATTCATAGGGCGCGCCGGCTTCGGCCAGCGCGGCTTCCGCCGAAAAAGCGCCCGATCCCAGATCGCCATATAGCTTGTAGCTCATGCGCCACGATCCTCCCGCACGGGCGACAAGAGTAATCCCTGGCGGCAAAAGAAAAAGCCCGCAAGCAAGCTTGCGGGCTTTGCGTTTTCTTCAATCCACGCTCGGGGCGAGTAAAACTCCCCCTTCGCGCGTCAGCGCGAATAAAATTCGACGATCAGATGCGGATGCATCTGCACGGCATAAGGCACATCCGCCAGCTTGGGCGTGCGCAGCAGCTTGGCGGTCATCTTGCCGTGGTCCACTTCGATGTAATCGGGCGTGTCGCGCTCGGCGCTCTTGGAGGCTTCCAGCACCAGCGCCATTTCGCTTGGCCTTGGGCGACAGCTCCAGCGACGTCGGTGGGCTTGACCTGGTAGGAGGCGATGGTGACGCGGCGGCCATTGACCTTGACATGGCCATGGCTGACCAGCTGGCGGGCGGCGAACGGCGTGGGCACGAATTTCGAGCGATAGACCACGGTGTCGAGACGGCTCTCGAGCAGGCCGATCATGTTCTCGCCGGTGTCGCCGGGACGGCGCGAGGCGTCGGTGTAATATTTGCGGAACTGCCGCTCGGTGATGTTGCCGTAATAGCCCTTGAGCTTCTGCTTGGCCTGAAGCTGGGTGCCATAGTCGGAGAGCTTCTTGGCGCGGCGCTGGCCGTGCTGGCCCGGACCATAGGAGCGCTTGTTCACCGGGCTCTTGGGGCGGCCCCAGATATTCTCGCCCATGCGGCGGTCGATCTTGTATTTGGAATTTGCGCGCTTGCTCATGAGGTCACTGGCATCCTTGGTTCTCGAAAGGCGCCGGACTATAGGCGGGGAAACTGGAGAGTCAAATGTCCACAATCATAAGTTGAGCATGCCTATGCTGTGTAAGCAAAATCAACTAGTTAGCAAGATAATCGCCTAAGCGGCGCTGTTACACTTTGAAGCCGCGGGCAGGGTTGAAGGGGGTCGGTCGGGGGTTTACGGTCCGCCAAACCCCGGAGAGCCAATGCCCAAGACCCCCGAAGATATGTCCGCTTCCGCCATCGAGCGCAGGGCGGCAATCACAGCCGCCGCCCAGGAAAAAGCCAAGGCGAAGGCGGCTGAGCCCGTCGCTGCTCCCAAGCCGCGCATGGCCAAAAAGAGATAAAAGCTGCCCAGGATCCTGACAGGCGCAGAAATACCAGCCGCTGTCACCGGCCGATGATTGAGGGTGCCTGTCATTGCGGCGCCGTCCGCTGGAAGTTCGATGTGGTGCCAAAGAGCGCCACCACCTGCAACTGCACCATCTGCCGCCGCTATGGCGTGTTATGGGCTTACGACCTTAAGGGGGATCGGACCGAGTTTTCCGGCCCCATAAGCTCTTACGTGCGAAGCTCCAACACCCATCATGAACCCGGCGTCGCCTTTCATTTTTGCGCGGTGTGCGGCTGCGTCACCCATTACCGCGCGTTCAAGCCGGATGCCGAAGGCCGCGTCCGCACCGCCGTCAATCTCAGGATGGCCGAGCCTGAGGCCATAGCCCACCTCCCGATCGTCCGCTGGGAAGGCCTGCAAAGTTTCACCAGTCTCGGTCCGGACGGACGGCGCACCGCGGATATCTGGTTCTAGAAGCGCCTGAGAAATCTCAGCCAGAAAGCCGCGAACACCAGAACAATCCCGATATTCACGATCAGCCGTTCCCAGAATCGATTTCGGAGGAACGCCAGATCCACGCCGGCGATGGGGGCCGCCATCGCCGCCACATAAAGCACGGCAGCCACATGCCTGCCCATTTCAGTCAGGCCTCGCCCGGCAAACCGTCATCGCCGTCCGCCCGGGCCGCCTCTTCCGCCAGCGCTTCACATTCCTGCGCCTTTCTCAGGCAGGACAAGCGCAGCGTTTCGGTGACGGCGTCCTCGGCCAGGCGGCGCAGATAGGCCGCGCGCTCCAGATAATGCCTTCTGCTCTTCAATACCTTTATCCCCTGAACCACCTGGCGGGACATATGCGGGACCGGCATCCTAGTTCCGTCAAATATCGCCAATGTCGCCAGCGTGTACCTTCAAATCGCGATATGATGATGACGTTCGGTCCCGCGGAGGCTCTGAATGCGGATGGTGGTCGCATCGGCAATGGCCTTGTTCGTCTCGGCTGCTGCACGTGCGCAGACCGTCCGCCGCTGCCGCCGGAAAGCCGGCCGGCGTGAAGGAAGCCATGTCCAAGACCGCCGAAATCTATCTCCTGGGCGGCGTCCTCGTTCTGGGCCTCGGCGCCGCCTTGCTGTCCGCCAGCCATCTTACGGGATCGGGTTCGTCCACCATGACCACCTCGACATCGCCATGAAGGAGAGGCGAGATGCGTGAACATGCCTGGACTGTCCTGGCGATCGCAGCCGCCATCCTATTCGCCCTCGCCTTTGCCGCGCTGGCTTCCGTCACGGGCTGGAACAGCACCCTGGTCTTCGGCATCGGCCTCGTCATCGGCATTGCCGGGCTGAACGCGGTGCAAAAAATCCGCAAAGGTCCCCGCAAGCGGCGTTGATCCGCCGCTTCACAACCATTCCGCGAAGGCCTATCCTTGAGCGTATTGGGGCTGTGGGGGTGGGCAATGGTATCGCGTCATCTTCTTGCGCTTGTCCTGGCGGCCGTGCCGCTTGCCGCGGCGCATGCCGGCCCGCGCGACGACGTAAAGGCGGCGGCGGCGCGCTGCGACGGCATCGGCGACGATCACACTTGGCTCAATTGCTATTATGGCGCGGCCCAGCCGGTGCGCGCCGAACTGGGCTTGTCGCCCGCGCCGGAGGCGCAACAGGATCTGGTGCCGCCGCCGGACCAAGCCGCGCCGGCCGAGAAGAAAGACTTCCTCAGCCAGTTATGGCCGTTCTGATGGCCGTTCCTGAGGATTGAAATCATCACGGGAGGATTTCATGGATCGCAGACAAGCGTTGCAAATCGCGACAGGCGCCATCTCTCTCGTCTCGTTTCAGGCAAACGCCGCGGAAAAAGCCGCGACTGCTTCCGCTTCGGTGGCGGACAAGACGCCCGAAGCTGCGGCTCGGGACGAAGATTATTGGATGGATATCCGCAACGCCTTCACCATCGATCGCAACGTCATCAATTTCAACAATGGCTATTGCAGCCCCGCGCCCATCCCGGTGCAGGACGCCATGAAGCGCTATCTCGAATATTCCGACATGGGCCCGATCCAGACCATGGTCAATGTTCTCTATCCGCAGATCGAGCGGGTGCGCGGGAACCTGGCGCGCGTGGCGGGCTGCTCGCCGGAGGAAATGGCCATCACGCGCAACGCCAGCGAGTCCAACGAGATCGTGCAGTATGGCATCGAACTCAAGCCCGGCGACGAGGTGCTCACCACCGACCAGGATTATCCGCGCATGCTGATGACCTTCCGCCAGCGCGAGCGGCGGGACGGCATCGTGCTCAAGACCATTTCCTTTCCCGTGCCGGTGACCAGCGCGGACGATCTCTATAACCGCATCGAGCGGGCGGTGACGCCCAAGACCAAGCTGATCCTGATCTGCCACATCACCAACCGCACCGGCGTGATCTTCCCGGTGCGCCGCATCTGCGACATGGCCCATGCCAAGGGCATTCCCGTGATGGTGGACGGCGCGCACGCCTTCAACCATTTCCCCTACAAACTGTCGGACCTCAATTGCGATTATTACGGCGTCTCGCTGCACAAATGGACCTGCGCCCCGGTGGGCACGGGCTTTCTCTATGTGAAGAAGGAGCGGATTGCCGAGACCTGGTCGTTGATGTCGTCCGACGTCAAGCAAATAAACGACATCCGGAAGTTCGAGGAAATCGGCACCCATCCCGCCGCCAATCCCAACGCCATCAGCGAGGCCTTGGTGTTCAACGAGAATATCGGCGTGCCCCGCAAGGCCGCGCGGCTGCGCTATCTGCGCGACCGCTGGGCGCATCGCTTGCGCGAAAATCCCAAGGTCAAGATTCTCCACAGCGAGAGCCCGGAATTGTCCTGCGGCATCGGCTTCATGGGCTTTAACGGGGTGGATGCCGGCAAGATGTATGAGACCCTCTACAACAAATACAATATCGTCACGGCCAGGGTGGAGCTTCCGGGCCAGTATGACGGACTGCGCGTCACCCCGCACATCTACTCGACCTTGCGCGACGTGGACACGTTTGCGGATGCGGTGGAGAAGGAGGTGGGGACGGCGTAAGGACGCCAGGCTCAGGCGAGGAATTCCACCTTGCCGGTGGAGAGGCTGTAGACGGCGCCGGCGATCCTGACCTTGCCGTCTTTTTCCAGCTTGGCGAGAACATCGCTCCCTCGCCGCATGTCCTCGACCGTGCGCCGGACATTCGTGGTGACCACGGCGTCGACGAAAGCCTCATTCTTGCTGCTGCGCTCGCCGTTGAATTTGGTCGCCGTCACGGCCGGCTTGATCTTCTCCAATAAGCCGGTGAGATGGCCGAGCTGAGAGCCCTCGATGGCGCCCTTGATCGCGCCGCAAGAGGTGTGGCCCATCACCAGCACCAGTTTGGACCCTTCCAGCGCGCAGGAAAATTCCAGGCTGCCGATCACGTCGTCATTGATGACATTGCCGGCGACGCGCGCGCTGAAGGCATCGCCGACCTGCGCATCGAAGATGATTTCCGGAGGCACGCGCGAATCGATGCAGCTGAGGATGGCGGCGGCCGGATATTGATCTGCCGCGCTGGCGCGCCGTTGCGCGGAATAGTCGTGGGCGCGCATCTTGCCGTTGAGAAAACGTTCGTTGCCTTGTTTGAGCAAGCCGACAACATCGTCGGGCGTCATCCGGTCCCGCTCTTCCCGGCTGAAGGACGCGGCAAAAGACGGCGTTGGCCGGCCGACGCCAAAGCCCGCCAGCGCGCCAAAGCCGATGACGGTCTTCAGGAAACCTCGCCGGCTTCCGGCACTGGCATGTGACGGAGAGCAATCCTGGTGGTTGCTCATGACGACCTCGCTTTTTTCGGTGCAGGCACGCACGCCCGGCTTCGCGGCGCGAACCAAAATACGCTTGGCCGGGCGCCGGGACAGTTGGTCCAAAGTCCAATGCCCGTATATTCGCGACAGTTTGGCGTCAGGAATGGGCGTCGTCATCCCATTTGCACTTGGCTCTCGTCCTAAGTATTTGATTGCTATGAGGGGCCCCGTGGCGGAACTGGTAGACGCACCGGACTTAAAATCCGTTGTTCCGAAAGGGACGTGTCTGTTCAACTCAGACCGGGGCCACCACTGCATTCCATAAAGCGTTCCGGCCCTTCGCTTCGCGCGCCCCGGGGCCACCATGGCTATTTCGACGCGAAATACTTCTTCATCGGCTCCCAATAATGGGAATGCCAGCCGGGCACGAGCGAGGCGTAATCGCTCAAGGGATAGCCGACCTGGTCGAACGCCAGATGCGTGCCTTGCCCCACCGCGCTCAGTTCGAACCGGGCGACGGAATACAGGCCTGGACCCCAATCCGCCGACCGCCATGCCTGCACAATGCGCCGGTCGGGCACCAGCTCGAGATTGCGGCCGACGATGGCCCCACCGAACAGCGAGAACGCATCACCTTCGCGGCCACCCAGCTTGGCCGGCGCGCCGGTGATG
Organism: uncultured Alphaproteobacteria bacterium; assembly: GCA_963766265.1. Lineage (GTDB taxonomy): Bacteria > Pseudomonadota > Alphaproteobacteria > Micropepsales > Micropepsaceae > Rhizomicrobium. The sequence goes on along the minus strand of CAVXYX010000001.1, from coordinate 682,704 downwards.
GCGGCGAATTCCTTTTCGTCCAGCAACGCGGCATAGACGCGATGCGGAGAAACAGGGAAATCAACCTCCTGGTGCAGGCTGGGGGTGGATTTGACCGGTGCAGCCACAGCCTTGGCCACGCCAAGCGCCGCGCCCGTGATCACACCAGTGATCGCGCCCATCAGAAATTGCCGCCGGGCCAAAGCCATGCCGCCCATACTCCAAGCCATGAGATTTCCCTCACCTCGTTCGAGAACCATGCCTCAGGGCAAAAAATGTTCAAGATCATCTTTTGCGTTCAGGGCTGTGCTAGCCTCCCGGCAAAGAGAGAGGGGGAGCGCATGCCTTATCCCTTGGATCACAGCAAGCAAACCCGGGCCCGGATCGTCACCGCCGCCCGCAAGCTTTTCAACCGCCAGGGCTTCGACGGCGTCACGATTGGCGACATCATGAAGGAGGCCGGCCTTACTCATGGCGGCTTCTACCGGCATTTCGAAAGCAAGAGCGATCTTTACGCCGAGGTGCTGGATTGCTTCTTCACCAATCCCGAATGGGCATGCGGCTGGAAAGGCATGGAGGCGTTCGATGAGAACGCTGAAATGGCGCCGCAGATCGTCCGCGCCTATCTCTCGAACGCGCATTTCGACGATGTCGAGAATGCCTGCCCGATGGTGGCGCTTCCCAGCGACGTAGCGCGCGCCAGCGCCCATGCCAAACGCGCCTACCAGGCCGCGTTCGAAGGCATGGTCGCCATTCTCGAGCAGGGCGCGTCCAGCCGCGGCTCCGCCCTTGCCATCGCCGCCCTGTGCGTGGGCGGCATGGTGATCACGCGCGCCAGCGACGACCGCGCATTGGGCGATGAATTGCGCCAGGCGGCGATGGCGGTGGCGCTCAAGCTGGGCGGCTGGGAGGCGCGGGAATTGGCGCCGGCGAACTGATCGTCGTCAGAATGTCTTGCGCAATTGAATGAACAGCCTGGGCAGGGAATGGGTGTGCTCGTCCTGGATCGAGGTGAGCGGAAACATGTTGCGCGGGCCGGCGTAATTATATTCGATGATGTCGAATTGATACGGCACGAAATTTAAAAACTTGATCTGCAGGTCCAAATCGGGCTCGGGCTTGTAGTCCCATTGCAGCCCGACATAGGGCGTGATCAGCCGGACATACGTCACCTGCGCGATGCGGAAATAAGGCCGCTCGAACGGCGTCTGGATGGTGAAATCCAGGCTGGAATGCCAGGCGGGAATGTCCTCCAGGAAATCCACCGCCAGGGTGCGGTTCTGCGTGCCGGAAATCGCGCGGGTCTGGCCCGTCACGGGATCCTTGGCCGACGTATCTCGCCACACCAGCGAGGGCTTGAGCGTGCCGCCCGTGATGCCCAGCCGGTCGAGCGGCATGGAAATCTCGACGTCATAGGTGCTGCTGAGCGCGTGGGGGATATTGCCGGGCCCATCCAATCCGTCGCCGATCGGGACATAATCGACCAGGTCGGTGATGTGATCGCGCGTGGCGCTGAGCACCAGCGCACCCCGATCCCAGAAATGATATTCGTAGTCGCCTTCGATCTGCCAATGCTGATCGGGTTTCAGATTCTCGTTTCCCGCGCTGACGCCGTTCTGGGCGAAATTGCTGGAGGCGATGAAATTGTTGAAATCGAGCTGACCCACCGTCCGTTCGATCCGAAACCGGGCTTGACTGTCCTCAGTGAACGACCAGCTCAATAGTGCGCGCGGCTTGAGGAAGATGAAACTTTGCGAAGGCACGCCTTGGGCCTGGAGGTGGAGAACTCCACCCGCGCGCCCGCTTCCAGCGACCAGTCGGGCGCGAATTTCCAGCTGGACTGGGCAAAGGCTTCGCCGCGCTTTTCATTGACGCTGGGATTGGCCCCCGGCAGCAGAATCGGGGCGCCATTGGAGACATAGCTGGAGTTGCCGTTGAGCGTGTTGTAGGCGCCCTCCAGCCCGCTCTCGATCATCAGGGCTTGGGAGGTGATATAGCGCAGCGTGGCGCGCAGGATGCTCTCGCTGGTGTCGCTGACGGAATGAAACGTCTGGTCCGCGCTGCTGGTGATCGAGGCGTTGTCGTTCTGGTCGCGCTCCAGCCTTTGCAGCGCCACGATGGTGAGCTCGCTTGAGCCGAAATGGCGGTCCCAGTTGGCGCCCAATTCGGCGCTGCGCACTTTCTGGCTGGAGGGGAAATCGGCGGCGCCGGGCGCGTCATAGAAGACCGCGCTGTTATAGGTGGTCTCCTGCAGGATGAGATTGGTGGAGAGCCCGCCCTCCAGCAATGGCTGCACCCATGAGCCGTTAATGCCCCAGCCCACTTTCTCGGCTCCGCGCCGGTGCGAACCGTCGACCACAATGCTGCCGTCCGGAAAGGTGGTCGTGCCGATGCCGTTGCCTGCGGAATCGTCGTTCAGCGTGTTGATGCGCGACAAGACCAGGTCATAATTCCTGTTGCCGATGCCGCCGTCGAACTCGACGTTGGCGGCCGGTCCCTGATGCCCGTCGCCATAGGAGGTGTTGGCCAAAGTGACGATCACATGGTCCTGACCGCCTTGTTTCAGCACCACATTGGCGATCACGGTGAGGCCCTGCATGTCGATGCCGGGTGCGCCACCCCGGATCACTTCGATGCGGTCCACTTGGGAAATGGAGATGCGGCTGAGAATGTCGCTCAGCACATTGGTCTTGGCGGCCGGCGGCGCGCCATTGATGAAGACATTCCCCATCGATCCGGCATAGCCGCGCTGCTGGGTGTTGGTGTCGGTGAAGACGAAGCCGGGCAGCCGCGTGACCATGTCATAGGCGGTATTGAGCTGGACGCCGGCGAAGTAACTGGCGGGATAGACCAGAACCGCCCCGGCCGTCTGCGCCTGCGAGCGCCCGGACACCGTCAGGATCAAGGCTATTACTAAGCATTTGGAAATATTGTGAAAAATTGAAATTGCGGGCTCCCGGCTGGCGACGGCGTATTAACTGGTACAAGATAGCTTGTACAGCAAGATACCGTGCGACAGAAGAGACCTCAACCCCGAAAATTCCTTTTCAGAATTTTTTTGCGGGCGGGATCAAAGCACCGCTTCGATCAGGCGCGGGCTTTTGTCCAGCGCCGCCACCACATGCATTTCCGAGGTGCCGAGCGCGCCCAACAGAGTTTCGGCGCAGCTCATTTTGCGATCTGCCCGCCCTCAAAAAGAAAGGCCGTGCCCCTTGGGACACGGCCTTCCGCATTGTCGTCGCTGAGAGCGTCCCCTAGGCCGGGACCCCGCAGGAAGCGAGATCCAGGTGGCGGGGCACGCCCCATACGGAATGACAATGAGACACTGGATCACCTCCTTTTCTTGATGGTTGCATGGAGCGAATATAGGTGGTCCCGGCCCGTCTGATAAGACCGCGCATCGCAACAGATTGCCTGCCTGATGGAACAGATCTCCACCACATGCGTGATCGCCGGCGGCGGACCGGCCGGCATGATGCTGGGCTATCTTCTGGCGCGCGCCGGCGTGGACGTCACGGTGCTGGAGAAGCACAAGGATTTCCTGCGCGATTTCCGCGGCGACACGGTGCATCCCTCGACGCTTGCAGTCATGCATGAGTTGGGGCTGCTGGAGCGATTCCTCAAGCTGCCGCACACCAAGATCAGAAGCGGCACGGTGGAGATCGGCGACGCCCACTTCACCGTCGGCGATTTCTCGCGCCTGCCCACGCTCTGCAAATTCATCGCCCTGATGCCGCAATGGGATTTTCTGGACTTCCTCGCCGCCGAGGCCAAACGCTTCGCCAATTTCCATCTCTTGATGGAGACCGAGGCCAAGGACCTTTGGCCCAGGCATGGCCGCATCGTCGGGCATCCTCGCCACCGGTCCCAATGGCCATGTCCAGATTCGCGCCGGCCTCACCATCGCCGCCGACGGGCGCCATTCCGTGTTGCGCGACAAATCGGGCCTGCAAGGTCAAGCATCTGGGCGCGCCGTTCGATGTGTTGTGGCTGAGGCTGCCGATGGAAGAAGGCGATCCGCCAGGATCTGGTGGCGCGGGTCAAGGGCGGCCAGTTTTTTGTGATGATCCCGCGCGACGATTACTGGCAATGCGCCTATCTGATCGCGAAAGGCGGTTTCGACGGCATCAAGGCGAGCGGGCTGGCGCGAATTCCGCGACCGGCTGAAAGAGGTCGCGGGCTTTGCCGCGTGCCGGGTGGACGAGGCGATCACCGGATTTCGACCAGGTCAAGCTTCTCACCGTGATGGTGAACCGGCTGAAGCAATGGGCGCGGCCGGGGCTTCTCTGCATCGGCGATGCGGCGCATGCCATGTCGCCGGTGGGCGGGGTGGGCATCAATCTCGCCATCCAGGACGCGGTGGCGACCGCCAATATCCTGGGCCCGGTGCTGCAGAAAGGCATCGCCAAATTCAGCGACCTCAAAAAGGTTCAGCGCCGCCGCGAATTTCCCACCCGGGTGATCCAGGCCTTCCAGGTGCTGGCGCAGAATTTCGTGCTGGCGCCGCGCCTTGCAGCGGCGCCGAGCCCAAGCCGCCGCGCCTGTTGAAATGGCTTAATCGCATGGCCGTGGGCGCGGCAATTCCCCGGCCGCTTCATCGGCCTGGGTGTGCGGCCCGAGCATGTGCGCCTGGCGCCCAAAAGGATGGATCCGCTTCCCTCGGCGCTGGCCGCGCCTCACGGGGGTGACTCGCGAACTCAGCGCGCAGGATTTTGCGATCCGGGCAGGAGCGTCGCGCGGAGCGTGCGGATAGCACGTGAGCACGCGCGACGAACTCGGAGCGCAAAAGACAAGCGCTATATCTGCATAGTCCAGTCCTCGACCGCCATCGCCGCCTGGCGGACCGCTTCCGTCAGCGTGGGATGCGAATGGCAGGTGCGGGCGATGTCTTCCGACGACGCGCCGAATTCCATCGCCAGCACCACTTCGGCCAGCAGATTGCCGGCTTCCGGCCCGATGATGTGGCAGCCCAGCACGCGGTCGGTCTTGGCGTCGGCCAGGATCTTCACGAAGCCTTCCGTCGCCATGATGGTCTTGGCGCGGGCATTGGCGGTGAAGGGAAATTTGCCGACCTTGTAGGCGACGCCTGCGGCCTTCAGCTCTTCTTCCGTCTTGCCCACCGTCGGCCACTTCCGGGAAGGTGTAGACCACCGACGGAATCGCGTCGTAATTCACATGCCCCGCCTTGCCGGCGATCAGTTCGGCCAGCGCCACGGCTTCGTCCTCGGCCTTGTGCGCCAGCATCGGGCCTTCGCGGCAATCGCCGATGGCATAGATGCCCGCCACATTGGTCCGGTAATGCGCGTCGGTGATGACGCGGCCGCGCTTGTCCAGCGCCACGCCCACCTTGTCCAGGCCCAGATTGTCGGTGTAGGGCCGCCGGCCGATCGCGACCAGCATCACATCGGCTTCGATCACGGTCTTCTCGCCGCCCGCCGCGGGCTCGACCGTGACGGCGAGGCCGGTCTTCTTTTTCTCCACGCCCATCACCTTGGTGGAAAGCTGGAACGTGATGCCCTGCTTGGTGAGGATGCGCTGAAACGCCTTGGACACTTCCAGGTCGATGCCGGGCGTGATGCGGTCGAGGAATTCCACCACCGTCACCTCGCTGCCCAGGCGCCTCCAGACCGAGCCCAGTTCCAGCCCGATCACGCCCGCGCCCACCACCAGCATTTTCTTGGGCACTTCCTTCAAGGCGATGCGCGCCGGTGGAGGAGACGATCTGCTTTTCGTCGATCGTGACGCCGGGCAGCGGCGCGACGTCCGAGCCGGTGGCGATGATGATGTGCTTGGCGGACAAGGCTGCGGATGGAGCCGTCCTTGCCTTTCACTTCGACCTTGCCGGGCGCGGTGATGCGCGCCTTCGCCGACAATGCCTTCGACCTTGTTCTTGCGGAAGAGGAATTCGACGCCCTTGGTGAGCTCGCCCACCACCTTGTCCTTCTGCGCCATCATGGCGGGCAGATCGAGCTCGACCTGGCCTTGATGCCCAGCTTGGCGAAATCGCTTTCGCGCTTCATGGAAACGCTCGCTGGCGTGCAGCAGCGCCTTGGACGGGATGCAGCCGATATTGAGGCAGGTGCCGCCGAAGGCTGCCGCGCTTGTCCACGCAGGCCGCCGTGAGGCCCAGTTGGCCCAGCCGGATGGCGGCATTGTAGCCGCCGGGGCCGCCGCCGATGACGATTGCGTCGAAACTGTCAGCCATGAAGCCATTGCCTGATAAGGCGGATGATTTGCGGGCCGGACCATAGCCGGGGCGGCTGGCCGAGAAAACCGGATTTCTTGGCGCTGATGGCTGCTATTCGGCCACCGCAGCCTGGGCTTTGGGCGGCATCCGCGGCGCTTCGCCCCGGTCCTTCAGCGCGGGGTCGGGGAAGACCAATTCCACCACCGTGCCCTTGCCCGGCGTCCGAGCGCACCGAGGAGACCCCGCCCAACTGGGCCCCGAAGGTGCGGATCAGGCGCGAGCCCACGCTCTTGCCCGGTCTCGTCCATGGAAAGCCGATGCCGTCATCGGCGATGGAAAGCTTGAGCCGCCCGTCGCCGTCGGGCTCAGAGCTCGACCCGGATCACGCCCTGGGCCTGGAGCGGGAAGGCATGCTTGAAGATATTGGTCAGCGCCTCGACCGTGAACAGCGCCACCGCCACCGCGACGCCGCTGGACACCACCATGTGCGGCACGTCCACTTCGACCCGCACATGCTTGGTGTCGCCCATGCCTTCGGCGATCTGGCGCGACAATTCGTCCAGCAGCTGCTTGAGGTCGAGCGTGGACTGGTCTTCCAGTTCGTTGAGGATGCGATGCACCAGCGCCAGCGCATTGATGCGGGTCTGGGCCTGCATCAGGGCTTCGCGCGCGTCGGGTCCTTGACCTGGTTGGCCTGGATGGAGAGCAGGCTCATCACGATCTGGAGATTGTTCTTCACCCGGTGATGGATTTCCCGGATCAGGGTGGTCTTGATGTTGACGGACTCGCGCAGGCGCCGGTCGCGGTCCTGGATGCCTTCGGCCATCTCGCTCATCGCTTCGCCCAACTGCTTGAATTCGGTGGGCGCGTCGGCCAGGTCGGGGCGGATGGTGTAATGGCCGCTGCGATAGGCGATGGCGATGCGGCGCAGATAGGCGATCCATTGCGTCACCTGGCGGTCGGTGGCGATCCAGATCGCGATCCAGGCGAACAGGATCATGGCGATCGGCAGCAGGAAATCGATGCCGACATGCAGATAGGTCTGGCCGAACAGCCGCGCTTCGCGCTCGGCCGAAGGCGACGAACAGCGTGTTGCCCAGAAGCGCGATATTGCCGAAGCGCCAGGCTTGCGCCCGCCCTGGCGCGCGTCCAGCGAAACCCCGCTCGGGAAAGCCCGCCTTCTTCGCCGCCGCCGCGATCGCCGGCGCCACCGTGTCGTCATTGGTGGCGAGGATGGCGCCGTTGCGGTCATAGATCACCGCCACCGCGTCCGTCGGCAAGGGATGGGCGCGCAGCAGATAGCCGAACCATTGCGCATCCAGGGTGATGGCGACGCTGCCGTCGAAACTGCCATCGGGACTTGTGCAGCGGCAGCTGGGTGCCGATCACCGGCCGGCCGGTCGCCAGGCTGGTGGACTGCGCGTGCCCACCACCACGCCCTTGGCCGACCTTGACCGCGTGGAAGATGGGCAGCTTGCCGATATTGATGCCCTTGGCCAGCGGCACCGCCGAGCAGACCAGCGTGCCGTTGGCATCGATGCGGCTGAGATTGGTGAAATAGCTCACCCCGATCATCGCGTCGGCCATGATGCCGTCGCAATTGCCGCTCATCTCGCGCACATCCTTGAGCGAACCCATGGCGCGCAGGATCTGCTCGCCGGCGTTCAGCACATTCTCTGCTCGTCGGCCGCGGTGGTCGCGGGCCGACTGGATCAGCTGGGCGCTCACATCCTCGGTGTCGCGCTTCACCCGCTCCACGCCCTGGAAGATGCTGACCACCACGATCGGCAAAAGCGCGATGGTGATGATCAGCAGCAGCCGCTGGCGCAGCGTCCAGCCGTGATCGGCCTGCGGATGCGCTGTCGGAGAGATTATTTGGGGCGGCGTTTTCCACCGGGGTCCCCTGACTCCGTCGTCGGGGTAAGCCGGTCCAATTGCGCCATGATCTCACGGGCGGCGTCTCCTTCGGCGGGCCGCGTCACGCCTTCCAGCGTATCATCGCCGTCGAGGATTTCCATCAGCGCCTTGCGCGCGCGCGCGACCCGGCTTTTCACGGTGCCGACCGCGCATTTGCAGATCGCCGCCGCGTCTTCATAGGAAAAGCCGCCAGCACCCACCAAAATCAACGCTTCGCGCTGTTCGTCGGAGAGGCAACGCAAGCGCGCGCGCCGTGTCGGACAATTGCGCGGAGAAAATCTGGTCCTCGCCGCCGCCGGGAATGCGCTCGGCCGCGTCCTGGTCCCAGGGCGCCTGCCGCCAGGCGCGGCGGCGGTCGGAATAGAATTGATTGCGCAGGATGGTGAACAGCCAGGCCTTGAGATTGGTGCCGGGGATGAAGGTGGCGCGGCTCTGCCACGCCTTGACCAGCGTTTCCTGCGCCAGATCGTCGGCGCCTTCCTGGTTGCCGGTGAGCGAGCGGGCGAAGGCGCGCAGGAACGGAATCAGCGCCAGAAGCTCAGTCTTGAAATCGCCGTCGCCATCATCTTTGCCGGTTTCGACATGCTGGCGCATGGGGGAAGGAGCTACCATCACGACACCTTCTTGCCCGAGCGGGCATCCTCGGCGTCGTCGATTTTGCGCAGCAAATCCAGGAAATCGTCCGGTATCGGCTCCTGGGCGACATCGTCGTACATGCGCCGGAGTTCGCGCCCGATGGCCCGCTGGCGAGCCCGTATGGCACGGGCTTTTTCGTTCGGCTTTTCCTCGTTCGACACTGTGGTATCCCATTGCATCTAGGATGAGCACTCCAAAGGCGTCACAATCCCGCCGGTTTTCGCGCCCCTTAGGGACCAGAACGCCCCCTGGTTGGAAAGGTTCCTGCCGGCCAGGGAACTTTTTCGGCTGGCGTGAATTTCCAATTCGCGCTTTGATTTACCCCGAAGGAGCCTTTCCATGAGCATGACGCAAACCCTTGCGCCGCACCTGCCCTATTTGCGCCGCTATGCCCGGGCGCTGACAGGGTCGCAGGCCTCCGGGGATGCCCATGTCCGGGCCGCGCTGACGGCCCTTCTGGAAGGCGATGAGAGCCTGACCGAGGGGGTCCCGCCCCGGGTGGGGCTTTACCGGCTGTTCCACGCCATCTGGCAGTCCGGGGCCGAGCATTACGACGAGGTCCGAGGCCGGGAAGGCCCGGAAAACCGCCTGAAGGCGCTGTCCGCCTCCAAGCGGGCGGCCCTGCTTCTGACCGCAGTCGAGGCCTTCAGCCCCGAAGAAGCCGCCTTCATCATCGACGAAAGCCCCGAAGAGGTCGAAGCCGCCATTCTGGACGCCCAAAAGACCATCGACAGCCAGTTGGCCAGCAGGGTCCTGATCATCGAGGACGAGCCCATCATCGCCATGGACCTGGAAAATCTGGTGACCGAACTGGGCCACAAGGTGGTGGCCACCGCCGCCACCAAGGACGAAGCCGTGGCCAAGGCCAAATCCGAGCGTCCGGGCCTGGTGCTGGCCGACATCAATCTGGGCGAAGGCGGGTCGGGCATCGACGCGGTCAACGAGATTCTGTCGTCCTTCGATATTCCCGTGATCTTCATCACCGCCTATCCGGAAAAGCTTTTGACCGGCGAGACGGCCCGAGCCCACCTATTTGATCGCCAAGCCCTTCCTGCCCGAGACGGTGCAGGCCACGGTGGGCCAGGCGCTGTTTTTCCATCCGGTGGCGAAACAGGCGGCCTGAAAACGCTGATTTATCTTTCGTATGAGTTTGCGTTGGAGAATTTGACATGGCCGCGAAGAAGAAAACCGCCACCGGCATCGATGCGCGCCTGACGCGCTTGCGCGACGATTTCGAGGCCCTGCAGGGCGACATCAAGGGCCTGGCCGGCGATGTCGGCGTGGCGGCGTCGGAGCGCGCCCAGCTCGCCATGCGCTCGGCCGAGGATGTGGCCGACCGGGCCATGCGGCTGGCGGAAGAAGCCGCACGCGAAGCCAAGGTGATGGCCGGCGAATTCCGCGAGGACGCCGAGGAATGGGCCGAGGAAAATACCGAAAATCTGCGCACCCAGGTGCGCGAGCAGCCCATCACCTCGCTGCTGATCGCCGGCGGCATCGGCGCCTTCCTGGGCGCGATCTTCCTTCGCCGCTGATTCCGCGATAAAGGTCGGGCTAAGCGGGCATTCTTTCCGGAGACATTCATGTTCGCGCGTCTGGGCGCAAAAGCGTTTTTGCTGATGGTGGGCGTGGCGCTGATCTTCTTCGGCGTCGGCTTGATCGGCTTGGGCATCGCCGCCGCGCTTGAGCCCTATGTGGGCGCGGCATGGGGCGATGTGATCGCGGGCGCGATCTTCCTGCTGCCGCCCCTGATCTGGGCCCTGGCGGTCGATCAGCACGCGCCCACCCAAGCCCGCCTCGTCGTCGGGCGCGCGCCAGATCATGACCGCGCTGTTCGCGCGCCTTGGCCAAGGAGACGCCCTGGATCGCGGTGGTGGGCGCGGGCCTGGCCGGCGCCGCCGATATGTTCCTTAATCGCAACAAGGCCAAGAAATAGTTTTCCAGGAACGGGACGGCTTGAGCGGGCGTTCTGCTCACGCATCTCCGGAGAAATTATCCATGCTGGGTTGGGCTTTGACCTTTCTGATTCTGGCCCTGGTGGCGGGCTATATGGGCTTTTTCGGCCTGGCCGGCTTGGCCGCCACCATCGCCAAACTTTTGTTGATCGTTTTCGTCATCCTCTTGATCGTCAGCGCCTTTTCCGGCGCGCTACGCGGCAGGCCTCCCATCTGACTCGTGGCGAGCAAGGAGGGCGTGACCATGCGTATACCCCACCGCATTATCGAACATCCCATCGAAGCGGCGATCGCCGGCCTGCTGCTGCTGGGCCTGCTGTTCGGTTCGGCCGATTTCACGTCGGGCGCGAAAGCGCCGCCAACACCGCCGCCACGGATCGGCGCAAAAATTGTGAAAAAATGAGACGGGGCCCGGAACGAACTTCCGGGCCCTTCGTTCTTTACCCCGAGCGGACGTCCGATCCGGAACGCCCCCAGCCCCTTCGACAGCCCGCCTCGGGTGTCCGCTCTCTTCCCCAAAAAATCCAAAACATCTTCTCTTTCAAGGCATTTTGCCGTTCGATCGGCATGCCTGCGGCGCCTGCAATTGCCAAAGCGAATAATGGGCAATCGGCCGGCCTGCCTGGCGCGGACCAGATCAGGCAGGCGCGTGCACGGTGCGCAAATTCCGTCAGCAGGTCCCGGTCGGCGTCGCGGTCGGTGACATACAAAACCGGACCCGTCGCCGGCCTGGACCGTGGGCGCTTCGAGATAGCGGTCGGGCTGATCCACCGCGATCACGCGCAAGCGTGGGCGCGTAAAAGCGCAGCCACGCCGTCATCTCATAATCGCTGGCGAGAATGGCGTCGGCGCCTTTCTGCTCCTTGCATCAGCGACAATCTGTCCTGCCGGCATCGCGCATGCCCACGCCCAGCAGGCGCGCCAGGGATCGCCCTTGAGCGGCAACAAGCCCGGTCGAGGCCTGGAGATAAGCGGCGACGCAGCACCAGCGCCGCCACCGGCATCGCCAAACGCGAAACCCACCGCGACGCCCAGCGCTCTTCGTCATGGCCGAAAGCGTCCGCCGCCAGGATCGCCAGCATGGGATAAAGAAAAGCAGGGCCAATTGCCCTGCACCCGGTCGTGCAGCGCATGGATCAGGAAATAGACCAGCGCCGGCAGCGATCAGGCACAGAAGCAGAAATCGCGGATCGTCGCGACGTCCGCGCGCGCATGCCGCCCCATATCATCAGTATAAGGATGAATGGCGTGGCCAGGCCCAGCTGCGCGCCCAGGAATTCCAGAAGATAGCGGCCGGTGAGATGGCCGCCCGTCACGCGGCCGAACTGGAAGGCAAAGGTCATCCAGTGATGGTTGCTCTGCCACCAGAGATTGGGGAGGAAAATCACCAGCGCCAGAAGCGCGCCCGCCCAAGGCCAGGGCGTCTTCAGGCAGGCGCGCGCGCTTGGGCTGGCCAACAGCCAGACCAGCGCGCCCAGGCCGACAAAGAGGCCGGAATATTTGGCCAGCAGGCCCAGCCCGCCCTTCAGGCCCACGCCCAGCCACCAGCGTCCGTCGCCGGTGCTCTTCGACCTTCGCCAGAAAGAAAAGAAATCCGGCCGTGGCGCTCATGACGGCGTGTCCGGCGTCGCCGCCAGCATCTCGACCCCGATCATCAAGGTGAGATTGAACAGCAGCGCCGCCAGCGCGCGCGCGCCTATCGTCCTTCAGGATCAGCTGCCCGTCCGCCAGACGAACCAGCTCGCCAGGATCGAAAGCAGCACGCCGCCCAGTCGCACGCCCAATTCGCTGTCGCCGAGCAGCAAGGTGCCGAAGCGGATCACAAAGGCGATGGCCGGCGGATGATCGTAATAGCCCGCCGCCAGATGCTTGGACCAAAGCCAGTAATAGGCTTCGTCGGCGGACAGCGGCAGCACCGCCGCCATCACCAGGCGCAGGCCGATCAGCGCACGCCATAACGCGTACCAGTAAGGCGGCCAGACGCCTCCCTGCACGCTCACCGAGCGCGCCAAACGAACCCCGCGCGCTCACCGCGCGCGCCAAACAAACAGAGTCGACATGGCGTAATTCCACAAGGCGCCCATGATGGCGCCGGCCGCGCCCGCCACCCACCAGACCTGGCGCTTGGTAGTAAAGCCAGGACGCAAGATCCACATTGGTCAGCACGCCCACCGATCCGATCAGGCAGAACAGGACGAACCCTCGCAGCATCGCCGCGCCCTTCAAGCGGCGATCGCGATAGGTGAGTTCGTTGTTGAGCAGGAAATTGCTGGTCATGGCGACCAGGGTGGCGATGATCTGGGCGGCGCGGAAGGCATCGGGCAGGAATATCAGCGCCAGCCTCAGCGCCACCAGATGCACCGACAAGGCCCAGGCTGCCGACGATGGCGAAAAAGATGAAAGCGCGGATCAACCAGATCGCCCGTCATCTTGGCCAGCAGCAAGTCCCAGGAATTCCACGCCGATCTGGGCATTGAACTTGCTCTCGCCTTCGAAGCGCTTGCCGAAGACATAAGGCTGTTCGGCGATGGCGAGCCGCGTCGCCCGCCGCTGACGGCGATGTCGAGCAGGATCTTGAAGCCCACCGGCGACAGAGCGGGCGCGATCGCTTCGAAGGCGCTCGCGGCGCATCATGAAGAAGCCGCTCATCGGATCGCTGAGATTGGTGCCGACCAGCCGGTGGGTGAGCCTGGTCGCGGCGCGGGAGATCGCGCCGCGCTTCTCGGAAAAACTTCCCGCGCTGCCGCCTTCGACATAGCGCGTGCCCGCCACCAGATCGACGCCGCCGTCCTGCAGCCGCTTCAGCATCTGCGGCAGGACTTTTTCGTCATGCTGGAGATCGGCGTCCATCACCGCCACGAAGGGCGAGGCGGAAGAGAGAATGCCTTCGATGCAGGCGCCGGCCAGTCCCCGGCGGCCCACCCGGCGCAGGCAGCGCACGCGCCGGTCGCCCCGGGGCGATGTCCTTGACCGCCTCCGCGGTGCCATCGGGCGAATTGTCGTCGACGAAAATCGCTTCCCACGCCATTCCGGCCAGCGCGGCATCCAGCCGGCGCACCAGTTCGGCGACATTGCCCCGTTCCTTGTAGGTGGGAACGATGATGGAAAGCTCGGCGCTGTGCATGATCCCGGCCCGACCTCGACAGGTCTAGGTGACGGGCGGAGCCGTTGGCGTCAACCCCCTCCGCAGGCGGCCTGCTTAGAGGCGGAAGAAGCTGAAATAGATGATGATGCCGGCCAGCACCGCCAGGCCCAGGCTGATCCGCAGGACCCAGCGCACCGTGCCGGTTTCCACGCCCTGGCGGGCATCCTTGGCTACTCAGGTCCTTGTGATCATCCGTCGTGGCCATGCTCTCTCCTATTCCGCCGCGTGATCGCTGGGCGCCAGTCGGCGCTCGATGTCCCCCAGCGCGTCGCCGATCTGCTGTGCGAATTCCGGATCGCCTTCCGCCGCCCAGGCCTGCAAAATTTCCAGCCGCTCGAGATCGTCGAAGCGGCGATCCCGCATCACATCGCCGGGCAGCGATAGAAGCGACCGGGACGCGCCTTGATGTCTTCAAGCAGTTTTCTTTTCGCCATGGCGCGGCACCGGACAAGGTCAAATCCGGCCCATCAGCGCCAGCACCAGGACGATCACCAGCACCAGGCCCAGGGTGCCCGAGGGGTAATAGCCCCAGCCGCTGCTGTAGGGCCAAGCCGGCCAGGCGCCCAAAAGCAAAAGAAGCAGCACGATGATCAAAATGGTTCCAAGCATGGCCAAATCCTTTCGCAATCGGAAAATGCAATCGCTTAGAAAATCACCTGGGGCGGTGAAGGTTCCTGCGTGCGGGCGGGGGAACTGCGGAACGACGCACGCCCAACATTCGTTTCACCAACAGATAGCCAAGGAGATTTTCATGAGAAGCATCCGGACGGTCATGCTGGGCGCAGCAGCCCTTGTGTGTCTGGCAGGCGGGGCGCAGGCCTTCACCCATCACCCCTCCACGCCCAAGGAGCGCGCGCAAACCAAGGCGCTCAACGATCAGCAACTCAATTGGCGCAAGAGGAGAATACTGGCCTCGCCATCAATTCCAGTTCGACGGCCAGCGACGCATCCGCCGGCATGGCTGCAAATTCGCCGCCCGCCGCCGCGCCGATCGCTCCAGTGAATGAGCAGGCGAACGCGGACGCGACCGCGGTCAAGCCGCCGGGCTCGGGCCCCACCTCGGGACGCTAGAAGCGTCCGCGCGAGCGGGAGCGACCATCAAAGGTGAGCCTCCGCGCGAGCGGGAGCGACCATCAAAGGTGAGCGTCCGCGAGAGCGGGAGCGACCGCTATAAGGCGCTTGCGGCTTTCGGCTTGGTCATTGCCGGCACCAGCAGGAGCGCCAGAAGAAACAACGCGCCCAGAATCAACCAGGCCTCGTTGCAGGACTGGGTGAGGGCGGCGCGCCGCACCAGAGGCTCGATCATGGCGCGCGTCACCGGGTCCACCGGTCCCATGGCGTGATTCTGGAAGAGCCTGGCCGGCAGGCCGGCCAGCCGAGCCGCGCTGGGATCGCCGGCCTGAAGCCGCGTCACCAGGCGCGTGATATGGCCTTCGGTGCGCTCGGTGAGAATCGTGTCGATCAGGGCGATGCCGATGCGCGCCGCCCAAATTGCGCATCAGGTTGAAGAGGCCGCTGGCTTCGGCCACTTCGTGCGGCTGCCAATGCTCCAGCGCGCAACGCGTGGACGGCAAAAGGCAGAACATCATCGCCAGCCCGCGCATCACTTGCGGCCAGAATAATTGGTCGAAGTCGCTGGTCTGGGTGGTGAAGCCGTTGGCGATCAGGCCAAGCCCGAACAGGGCGAAACCGAAAAGCGTGAGCAGTTTGGCGTTGGCCTTTGTTTCCGCCCATGCCGCGACAGGCGCGGTGAGAAGTTGCGCCCCGCCGGAGACCATCAGGATTTCCCCGATCACCAGAGGCGTGTGACCGCGCACCAGACCCAGGAACACGGAAAGAACATAGACCGAGCCGTAAAGACCCACGCCCAGCACGAAACTCAGCGCGCAGCCCAGCGCGAAGCCGCGTTTGCGGAAGCGCTTGAGATGCACAAAGGGATGCGCCACCGAGAGCGCGCGATGGATGCCCCAGGCCAGGCCGCGGCGCAAACGGCGATCAGGCCCCAGATATAGGCGCCTCGCCAATGATAATGGGGACCTTCATTCAACAGCCATTGCAGTCCGGCCAGGAAGATCGTGAACAATAGCAGCGTGGGGCCGTCGAGGCGCTTGAGCACGGCAATATCCGCCGCCTCGCTTTTGAGGGTCATCAGCACGACCGAGGCCACGACCAAACCCGGCAGGATGTTGATGAGGAAGATCCAGTGCCAGGACTGGGTCTCGGTGAGCCAGCCGCCCAGCAGCGGCCCCAAGGTGGGCGCGAGCAGCGCAGCCACGCCGGCCATGGTGGTGGCGAGAATATGGTGCCGCTGGGGGATCAGCACGAAGACGGCGGTGAAGACAGACGGGATCAGCATGCCGCCGAAAAATCCCTGCACCACCCGCGCGGCGATCAGGACATCGAAGCCGGTTGACAGCGCGCAGGCCCAACTGGCGATCACAAAGCCCAGCGTGGCGGCGGCGAACAGGAAGCGCAGCGACAGCGCGCGGGTGAGAATTCCGGTGAGCGGGATCGCCACCACTTCCGCCATCAGATAGGCGGTTTGGATCCAGCCCAGCCGGCCCAGCGGAATATGCAGCGCGGTCTGGATGGCGGTGAGCGAGGACGCCACCACCTGGATATCCAGGACCGCCATGAACATGCCCACGCACATGGCGGCGAAGCCCAGCCAGAGAGCGGCGCTTGTTTCGCTGTCTGACGGCTCGGTGATGCTGATCATTCTTGTCAGCCCAAATCCCGCCTGGTCGCGAGGCCCCTCTCCTCCTCCCGGATGCGCCAGAACAGAATCGACCGCATTGGCGAGGGAAAAAAAGATCGCCACCGCGATTTCGCCGAAGGCCAGCGGCAGGGCCAGGATCTCGCCCGCCACCACCAGATAATTGGGATGGCGGACGAAACGGTAGGGCCCGCGCCTGACCAGCGGCGCGCCGGGCACGGAAATGATGCGCGTGGTCCAGTAGGGACCGAGGCTGGCGATCACCCAGACGCGCGCCACCTGCAACAGCACGAAGACGGCCAGCCAGGGCCAATGAAATCGCGAGCCGGTGCCGGCAGAAGCCAGAGCACCGCCAGCAGCCACGCCGCGTGCAGCAGCACGATCAAGGGATAATGGCCGGCGCCGATTTCCACCGCGCCTTGCGCCTTCAGTCTTCGGGTATTGCGGTTGGCGAGCGCCAGCTCGCCCAGCCGTTGCAGCACCACCAGGAGCGATGATGGCGTAGGCGATCAGATGCGACTCATCGGCCATCCAGCATCAGGAAGGCGGCGGAAAAGCCCGGACCCAGCGCGGTCAGCAAGCGTGCGCTGGGCCTTCTTCAGCACCTCCATGCGCTCGACCACGAACAGCACCGTCACCGCCGACATGTTGCCATAGTCGCGCAGAACCGAGCGGCTGTCCTCCAGCTCGCCGCGCTGCAGCTCCAGCGCGTCTTCCAGCGCATCCAGCACCTTGGCGCCGCCGGGATGGCAGGCGAAGGCTCGATCTCGGACAGAGCGATATCGTTGCGGGCCAGAAATTCGATCCAGCAGCGGACGGAAATCGCTGGCCACCAGGCCGGGGATGCTTTGTGGCGAAGCGCGCCTTCAAACCGTCCTCGGCCATGTCCCAGCCCATCACGTCCAGCGAATTGGGCCAGGTATGCTCGCCCGCCGCGCCGAATGCCGGACCGTCGCCCTCGGTGGAAAGAATCGCGCCCGCCGCGCCATCGCCGAACAGGGCGGTGGCGACGATATTGCTTTTGGAGATGTCGTTCTTGCGGAAGGTGAGCGCGCAAAGCTCCACCACCAGGAACAGCACCTTGCTGCCGGGCCTGGCCGACGGCGAGATCGGCGGCGCGCGAAAGCCCGATCACGCCGCCGGCGCAGCCCAGGCCGAAGATCGGCAGGCGCTGGATGTCGCGGCGCAGGCCCATGCGCTCGACCAGCAGCGCATCCAGGCTGGGGGTGGCGATGCCGGTGGTGGAGACCACCACGATGGTGTCGATGTCTGTCGGGCTTGAGGCTGGCCTCATCCAGAAGGCGCGCGCGTCACCGTCTCCAGCAGGTCCACGGCATTTTCGACATAGAGCTCGGTGCGGTCCATCCAGCCATGATCGCCGAGATACCATTCGATCGGCACGCAGGAATAACGCCGGTCGATGCCGGTATTGGCGAAGACGGGATAAAGCCGGGCCATGTCGCGCACCTTCGCTGAACAGGCTCTGGGCATATTCGGCGGCTTCGGTCTGGGCGATGGCATAGGGCGGAACGGCGGATTTCAAAGCCAAAAGGCGGGGACGCATTGATCCTCGATCTTGCACGATCTGCTTGTTCTTTAAGATGGCGCCCCGGCCCTTCATACGTGCCGAACGCGTGAAATGCCAGTGCACGCCCGAGGGCTGCGCACCAAGGCGAAAAGCGGCGGAAATGCGGCGTTTTGAACAATTTTGCGTGTTGAAATAGCCAGTGCGTGCGCATGTAAATCTGAGCGCAGCAGGGGCCCAGACTAAGAAGGAAAATTTGATGTCGTATGGGAAAATCGCCGCCGCTGTCGCTTGATCGCGGCCGGCCTGCTGTCGAGCCCGGCTTTCGCGGCGGGCGACGCCGCCCAGGGCAAGGCCGTCTTCGCGCGCTGCGCCATCTGCCACAATGTGGAAAAGGACGGCGGCAATGGCGTGGGCCCCAATCTGTTCGGGATTGCGGGCCGCAAGTCCGCCACGCGTCGATGGCTTCAACTATTCCGGTCCGATGAAGGCCGCCGGCCTCACCTGGAACGACGACAATCTGTCGAAATGGGTTGCCGGCCCCGCCAAGATGGTCCCCGGCACCAAGATGGCGTTTGGCGGCATCTCCAGCAAAGGCCAGATCGCCGATGTGGTCGCCTATCTGGACACCCTGAAATAGCGCTCAACCCTGGATTCCAGGCTTTGACCCTCGCGGAACCACATTCCGTGGCGGGAGTATCCATGTTCGTGCTGCACTGCAGTATAAGTCATGGATTTTCCGGAACCAATTCCCCTCCAGCGTGCGGCTTGATTGACGAGGCCGGATAGCCGCGCCTAGTGTTTGCGCCGCACAAGAGAGGGGATGGCGGGCCTCCGCCTGGAGTTCAAAAACCGCCCCATGGGGATCCGATAACGCCATGAAAGTGCTGGTGCCCGTGAAGCGGGTGATCGACTTCAACGTCAAAGTCCGGGTCAAAAGCGGACCAGACCGGCGTCGACCTCGCCAATGTCAAAATGTCCATGAACCCCTTCGACGAAATCGCGGTCGAGGAAGCGGTGCGGCTGAAGGAAAAAGGCAAGGCCAGCGAGATCATCGCCGTCTCGATCGGGCCGCAGCAGGCCAGCGAGACCTTGCGCACGGCGCTGGCGATGGGCGCCGACCGCGGCATCCTGGTGAAGACCGACGGCGAGGTCGAACCGCTGGCGGTGGCCAAGATCCTCAAAGCCATCGTCGACGAGGAAAAGCCCGAGCTGGTGATCACCGGCAAGCAGGCGATCGACGACGATTCCAACCAGACCGGCCAGATGCTGGCGGCGCTGCTGGGCTGGGGCCAGGGCACGTTCGCCCACAAGCTGGAACTGGACGGACGGCGTCGGCCAAGATCGAGCGCGAGGTGGATGGCGGGCTTCAGACCGTGGAGGTGAAGCTGCCGGCGGTGATGACCACCGACCTCGGCTCAACGAGCCGCGCTACGCTTCGCTGCCCAACATCATGAAGGCGAAGAAGAAGCCGATCGCGGAAAAGACGCCCGCCGATTACGGCGTCGATGTCACGCCGCGCCTGAAAGTCCTGAAAGTGACCGAGCCCGCCAAGCGCCAGCGCCGGCATCAAGGTGAAGAGCGTGGCCGAGCTGGTGGACAAGCTCAGCGAAGCGGGGGTGATCTGATGGCCTCGCTGGTTCTCGCCGAACACGACAACAAGACTTTGAGCGACGCCACCGCCAAGACGGTGACGGCGGCGGCTTCCATTTCCACGCCGGTGCATGTGCTGGTGGCGGGCCAGAATTGCGCCGCCGTCGCCGAGGCGGCCGCCAAGATCAAGGGCGTGGAGAAAGTGCTGGTCGCCGACGATGCGCTCTATGCGCATATGGTGGCCGAGACGATGGAGACGCTGATCCTCTCTCTCGCCGACAAATATGACGCCATCCTCGCGCCCGCCACCACCAACGGAAAGAACATCCTTCCGCGCGTCGCGGCCAAGCTGGACGTGCCGCAGATTTCCGAAATCATCAAAGTGGTGAGCCCCGACACGTTTCGAGCGGCCCGATCTATGCCGGCAACGCCATCCAGACGGTGGAAGCGAAGCTGCCGAAGAAAATCATCACCGTGCGCATCACCGCCTTCAAGGCGGCGGGCGAAGGCGGCAGCGCGGCAATCGAAAAGATTGCCGCCGCTGCCGATCCGGGCACGGCGAAATTCGTGGGCGAAGCCCTGTCGCAATTCCGAACGGCCCGAACTCACCTCCGCCAAGATCGTGATCTCGGGCGGACGCGGGCTGGGCTCGGCGGAGAATTTCAAGCTGATCGAGAAGGTCGCCGACCGGCTGCATGCCGCGGTGGGCGCCAGCCGCGCGGCGGTGGATGCGGGCTATGTGCCCAACGATTATCAGGTGGGCCAGACCGGCAAGGTGGTGGCGCCCGATCTTTATCTGGCTGTGGGCATTTCCGGCGCCATCCAGCATCTGGCCGGCATGAAGGATTCCAAGGTGATCGCCGCCATCAACAAGGACGAAGAAGCGCCCGATTTTCCAGGTCGCGGATTTCGGCCTGGTCGCCGACCTGTTCCAGGCGCTGCCGGAAATGGATCAAGAATTGGCCAAGCGCGGCCGCTAATCTGAAGCAAAGGTAGTTCCATGAGTATTCGAACGCATCGGCGTGATCGGCGCCGGCCAGATGGGCACCGGCATCGCCCATGTCCTGGCGCTGGCGGGCTATGACGTCGTGCTGGACGACTCAACAAGGACGCGCTGGGCAAAGCGCTTGGCGCGCATCGAGAAGAACATGCAGCGCCAGGCGCGCCAAGGGCGTCATCAGCGAGGACGCGATCAAGCCGGCCATGGCGCGCATCCGCACCACCCAGTCGCATGGACGATCTCAAGGACCGCGAACTGGTGATCGAGGCCGCGACCGAGGACGAAGCGGTCAAGAAGAAACTGTTCCAGGATCTTTGTCCCACGGCTGTCGCCCAGCGCGATGATCGCCACCAACACCTCGTCCATTTCGGTGACGCGGCTGGCGGCGTCGACCGACCGGCCGGAGCGCTTCATCGGCCTGCATTTCATGAATCCGGTGCCGGTGATGCAGCTGGTGGAAGTGATCCGCGGCATCGCCACCGACGACCACACCTTCCAGACGGCGCTCGACATCGTCAAGCATGTGGGCAAGACCGCCGCCTATGCCGAAGATTTCCCCGCCTTCATCGTCAACCGCATCCTGCTGCCGATGATCAATGAGGCGGTCTATACGCTCTATGAAGGCGTGGGCAATGTGGACGCGATCGACACCGCGATGCGGCTGGGCGCCAATCATCCCATGGGGCCGCTGCAGCTGGCCGATTTCATCGGCCTGGATACCTGCCTGGCGGTGATGCAGGTGCTCTATGAAGGCCTGGCGGATTCCAAATACCGGCCCTGCCCGCTGCTGGTGAAATATGTCGAAGCCGGCTGGCTGGGCCAGAAGACCGGCCGCGGCTTCTACGATTATCGCGGCGAGCACCCCGTTCCGACGCGCTGATAACGGCCGCTCGGCGGCGCGAAGGACCCGCGCCTAGCTCTTCGTCAGATCTCTTGAAATAGGCGATGGAGGCCGGCGACGCCCATTCGCCGGGCCCTTCGGCGTTGGCGACTTCCTTCCCGTGGGATCGATCAGGACCGTGGTCGGCAAGTCCATAAGCGCCGAAGGCGTGCAGCAGCGCCAGGTCGGTATCCACATAAGTCCCCAGCTGCGCCACATTGTGGCTCTTGAGGAAGGCGGCGGCCACGTCGGTCTTGTCATGGCCCACATCCACCGCCAGCACTTTCAGGCCGGGCACCGAGGCCTGCAGCTTGGCCAGGGCCGGCAGCTCGGAAACGCAGGGCGCGCACCAGGTGGCCCAGAGATTGACCAGCACATAATGGCCCTTGAAGTCGGCGATACGATGCTTGCCGCCCGCCGCATCGATGAACGGGGTTTGCGGCACCGCGGCCGCCTTGGCCTCGGTTTCGGCCGAAAGCGGCGCCGGCATGGCGGGCTTTGCGTGGACAGGTCCGTACCCAATCCCATATAGAACCCCCACCGCCAAAAGGGCGGCCAAGGCGGTGGTAAGCCAGGTGCGGTTCGGCATGGGACCTCTTGAAGGACGATGACGGCAAATAAAATGTGGGGCGGCCGGTTCGAAACCGGTCCCGCCCAGATCATGAGGGAGATTACCCCCTCCATCGATTTCGACAAGCGGCTGGCGGGCGAAGACCTGGCCGGTTCGCGGGCCCATGCGCGCATGCTGGCCAGCGCAAGGGATCATCGCCAAAGACGGACTGCCAAGCGATCCTCAAGGGCCTGGACCAGATCGAGCAGGAAATCGCCGAGGGCAAATTCATCTTCAAGCGCGAACTCGAAGACATCCATCTCAATATCGAAGCGCGGCTTGCCGAGATCATCGGCCCGGCGGCGGGGCGGCTGCACACCGCGCGCTCGCGCAACGACCAGGTGGTGACCGATTTCCGGCTCTGGGTGCGCGCGGCGTGCGAGCGCGCCGACGCAGGGCCTGCTGGCGCTTTGCCAGCGCGCTGATCGCGCAGGCCGAGACAGCACACCGGCGACATCATGCCGGGCTATACCCATATGCAGCCGGCCCAGCCGGTCACCTTCGGGCATCATCTCCTCGCCTATGTCGAGATGTTCGCGCGCGACCGCGGGCGTTTCGACGACGCCAAGAAGCGGATGAATGAATCGCCGCTGGGCGCGGCGGCGCTGGCGGGCACGTCGTTCCCCATCGACCGCGATGTGACGGCCAAGACGCTGGGCTTCGCCCGGCCGATGCGCAATTCGATGGACGCGATCTCGGCGCGCGATTTCGCGCTGGAATATCTGGCGGCGGCAGCCATCGCGGCGGTGAACCTGTCGCGGCTGGCGGGCGAATTGGTGCAATGGTCGACGCCCGCTTTCGGCTTTGTGCGCCTGTCGGATGCTTTCACCACCGGCTCGTCGATCATGCCGCAGAAGCGCAATCCCGACGCCGCCGAACTGATCCGCGGCAAGACGCGGCCGCGTGCTGGGCGATTTCGTCGCGCTGGCCACCGTGGTGAAGGGCCTGGTGCTCACCTATGGCAGCGACCTGCAGGAAGACAAGGAGCGCGTGTTCGACGCCGCCGATACGCTGGAGCTTTCGCTGGCGGCGATGGCGGCGATGATTGCCGACCTCACGGCGAACACGGCGAAGATGCGCGCCGCGGCCGAAGTCGGGTTTCCCACCGCCACCGATCTGGCCGACTGGCTGGTGCGGGTGTTGAAGAAGCCGTTCCGCGAGGCGCATCACATTCGCGGGCACGCATCGTCAAACGCGCCGAAGAGATGAACGTCGCGCTGGACAAGGTTGCCGCTTGCCGAGATGCAGAAAATCGACCCCGGCATCACCGAGGATGTGTTCACGGTCCTGTCGCTTGAAGCCTCGGTGAATTCGCGCATGAGTCTGGGCGGCACCGCGCCCGCGCGCGTGAAGGAACAGATTGGCATTCTGGCGGGAGAAGCTGAAATGAAAAAACTTCTGCTGATCGCCCTTTTGTCGCTGGCGGCGGCGTCCTGCGGCGTCAAAAGCGAATTGGCCAAGCCGGACGGCACCACCACGCCCCGCAGCCAGCCCGATCCCTCGCGCCCGCCCTATCCCATCGGCCGCTGAGACCCGATGAATTTCTTTTCCTACAAGAACGGCGAGCTCTGCGCCGAAGAGGTTCCGCTCGCCCATCTGGCGCGCGAGGTGGGCACGCCGTTCTATTGCTATTCCAGCGCCACCCTGGAGCGGCACTACAAGGTTTTCGCGCGGCGCGCTCCCGCGGAGACTCGCTGATCGCCTTTTCGGTCAAGGCCAACGGCAATCTCGCCGTGCTGAAGACCCTGGCGAAGCTGGGCGCGGGCGCCGATGTGGTGTCGGGCGGCGAATTGAAGAAGGCGCGCGCCGCCGGCATTGCCGCCGGCAAAATCGTGTTTTCCGGCGTGGGCAAGACGACGCGACGAAATGCAAGCTGGCGCTGGCCGAGGATATTTACCAGTTCAATGTCGAAAGCGAGCCGGAGCTGGAAGCGCTGAACGGCGTCGCGCTGGCGATGGGCAAACGCGCGCCGGTCACCTTGCGCGTCAATCCCGATGTCGACGCCAAGACCCACGCCAAGATCACCACCGGCACATCGGAAACCAAATTCGGCATCCCCTTCAGCCAGGCCCGCGCCGCCTATGCACGCGCGGCCAGCTCGAAGGGCATCGCGATCGTCGGCATCGATGTCCATATCGGCAGCCAGATCACCGAGCTTGAACCGTTCGATGCCGCGTTCCGCCGGGTGGCGGAGCTGGTCGCGATCTTGCGCGCCGATGGCCACGCCATCACGCGCCTCGATCTGGGCGGCGGACTGGGCGTGCCCTATATCGAAGACAATCAGCCGCCGCCCGATCCCGCCGCCTATGGCGCAGTGGTGACAGAATGTGACCGCAGGGTCTGGGCTGCCGACCTGATCTTCGAGCCGGGCCGGCTGATCGCCGCCAATGCCGGCGTGCTGGTGCGCGCGGTGATCTATGTCAAACAGGGCGACGCCAAGACATTCCTGATCCTCGATGCGGGCATGAACGACCTGATCCGGCCGGCGCTTTATGATTCCCATCACGAGATCGTGCTCGGTGAGGGAACCAAAGCCCGGCGCGCGAGCGTATCAAATATGATGTGGTGGGACCGGTTTGCGAAACCTCCGATCTTTTTGCCGCCGCCCGGTCCTTGCCGCGAACTGAAATCGGGCGATCTTGTGGCGATCCTGTCCGCGGGCGCCTATGGCGCGGTGATGGCCTCGTCCTACAATGCCCGCCCGCCCGCGCCGGAGGTCTTGGTCAAGGGCGCGGAATGGAGCATTGTTCGCGCCAGACTGACCCATGACGAGCTCATCGCCCAAGACCGCATCCCCGGCTGGCTGGCCGGACTGACGCCAGGTCCGCGGCAGCGCGGCTGAGCGCGCCGCCTGGGCTTGCGCGCGCTTTGTCCTGGGGTCGAGCGGGTGATGCCGGCGCTGTGGCCCGCGATCGGCATCGTCGGGCTTTATTTCGCCGCCGCCCTGTTCGGCCTGTTCCTGTCATTCCCTGGATCGTGCAATCGCTGATCCTGGCCGCCGCCATCACCGCCACGGGACTGGCGCTGGAAAATGGCTTTCGCGATTTGCGCTGGCCGAGCTGGCAGGACGCGGCGCGGCGGCTGGAGCGCGACAGCAGCTTGTCGCACCGCCCGATTTCCGAAGGCGACGACCGGCTGATGGCGGGCGGCGGCGATCCCGTGGCGATGGAGCTTGTGGGCGCGTCATCAGGCCCGCGCCTTGCCGCGATCGGCTGCGTGTGGCCTGGCCCGATCCCGATTTCGATGCCCGCGATCCCTGCGCGTCTGCATCTGGTGCTGCTGGTGCTGCTGGCGGCCAGCCTGATCGTGGCGCGCGGCGATTGGCGCGACGCGGCTGACCGGCGCTTTCGACAGCGGCGCCGCCGCCGGCGTCAGCCTGGATGCCTGGGTCGATCCGCCGCCCTATACCGGCATTGCGCCGATCTATCTGCCGGCGGGCGAGCGCCGCGTGATCGCGGTGCCGTCCGGCTCGATCCTCAATCTGCGCGCCCATGGCGCCGCCATGCGCCCGGCGTCTCCATCGGCGACATGCATCCGCCGCGCTTCGCCGGCGAGGCGGGCGAATATGCCGCCACCGCCAAGCTCACCCATGACGGCCGCGTGCGGGTGCAGGCCAGCGGCCATCGCATCGGCGACTGGACGCTGCAGGTCATTCCCGACCATGTGCCCGTGATCGCCTTCACCGCGCCGCCTTCGGTGACCGAGCGCGACGCGGTCAAATTCGCCTTCAAGGCCAGCGACGATTACGGCGTCACTTCGGCGCAGGTGGTGATCCGACCCGCATGGCAAGCCCGGCGCGCCCTTGATGGTCGATCTGCCGCTGGCGCCCGCCAAGACGGTGGCGCAGACCAGCTATTCCGATCTCACCGGCCATCCCTATGCCGGGCTGATGGTGGACGCGCATCTGGAAGCGCGCGACGGCGCGGGCCAGGTCGGCGTGCAGCAAGACCGTCACCTTCCGCCTGCCGGAGCGCGTCTTCACCGATCCCCTGGCGCGCGCCCTGATCGAGCAGCGCCAGGCGCTGGCCACCAGCGTGGACCGCGCGAGACCGCCGCGCCGTCGCCGACATGCTGAATGCGCTCACCATCGCGCCGGACAAATTCTATGCCGACCAGCCCGGCGTCTATGCCGCGCATCCGCGCCGCCTATTGGGGCGTGCGTTCGGCGCACGCGCAGAGCGACATCGCACCATGTCGAGGATCTGCTGTGGCAGATCGCGATGGCGATCGAGCAGAAGGGCATGCTCGACCGCCGCCAACAATCTGCGCGAATTGCAGGCGCTGATCACCGCGGCGCTGGCGGCGCATGCGCCGCAGGAGGTGATCGACCAGCTTCTGCAGCGCTACAATCAGGCGATGCAGCGCTATCATGGAGGCGCTGGCGCAGAATCCGCGCAGAACGGCAAGCAGCAGCAGCAGGCCGACGATCCCAACGCCAAGACCATCAGCCGCGACGATCTGCAGAAGATGATGAAGGCGATCCAGCAATTGGCCGCCAGCGGCAATCGCGAGCAGGCGGCGCAGATGCTGGCGGTGCTGCAGAACATGCTGGAGAATATGCAGCATCGTCCAAAGCGCGTCTGGCAACGGCCAGGGCGGCGCAGCAGCAGAACAGCGAGCTCAACCAGGCGATCCAGCAATATGGCGACCTGATGGGCCAGCAGCGCGCCTTGATGGACAAGACGCTGCGCCAGCAACAGGGCAATGGCGATCCCAAGGATGGCGGCGCGCAAGGCCTGGCCAAGCAGCAGGACGAGCTGCGCCAGAAGCTGAACCAGGCGATGCAGAAGCTGGGTCAAGCTGCGGCGAAGCGCTGGGCAAGGCCGGCAAGGCGATGGACCAGGCGCAGAAATCGCTGAACGGCAAGGATCTCGACAATGCCAGCAATGCCGAGAAGAACGCGCTGGACGCGATTGCGCAAAGGCGCCGACGCACTGGCCAAGCAGATGCAGAATGGCAGCAACGGCAACCAGGACGAGGGCAGCGAGGATCCGCTGGGCCGCGGCCAGAACGGCCCCGGCAACGGCATCAAGCTGCCGGATGCCAACGATCTGGCGCGGGCGCGCGACATCCTGCAGGAACTGCGCAGCCGCGCCGGCGAACGCGGCCGCCGCCGCAGGAGCTGGATTATATCGACCGGCTGCTGCAAGGAATTCTAGAGCGGTCCAGGAGTCGAGCTTTGCCGACCCGATGATAAGGCAGTCAGACCGCGATATAGGCAGGCCGGTCGCCCGCATCGTCCATGCCATAGCCGATGACGAAATCATTGCCGATCGCGAAGCCCGACATGATCGGCCTTGGCCACCGCGTCCGGCGCGCTGCTTGTCCAGCACACCGCCACCCGCACCCTGGCCGCGCCCGCCGCCTCGATCAGCGACACCGCCTTGTCGATGGTGCGGCCCGCGTCCAGCACGCCGTCGATCACCAGCACATGGCGGCCGGCGATCTGTTCCGACGGGCCCGCGATCATCGAGATCGCGCTGGCCACGCGCTTGTCGCCATAGGAGCGCAGCCAGAGCATTTCGATTTCCAGCTCCACGCCTTCCTCGCGACAGCGCCCGCACCAGATCGGCGGCGAAAACGAAGCCGCCCACCAGGATGGGCATGGCGATGTCGGGCTTCAGCGGGCGCGCGGCGATCTCGCGCGGCCAGCTCGCGACCCGCGTCGCGATCTGCTTCGGCGCTGAACAGAACCGGTAGCGCGGTCACTGCGTCAGCCATTGGGCGCGAAACGCACTTCCAGATGGCGGGCGGCGGCGGGCGGGCTGGAAAGCCGGGTGAGGAAGGGCGACGGACTGGCCCGGCTTCAGGGTCTGCACATCGGGCGTGAAATTCCAATGATAGAGTTCGTGATTGCTGGCGTCGCTCAACGTCACGCGCACGCTCTGCGGCACCGGCAATTCGCGGTCGCCGTTATTGACGATGTCGCCGGTGACCGCCAGCACCACCTGGCCGTCCTCGCTTTCGCGGTGATAATCGACATGGGCGAAATCGATGCCGTGGGCTTCACCTTCATGCCCAGGCTGGAATAGACCCCGGCCGATTGCGGCCAGATCACCGCGATCTCCTGGCGGTAGCGCACCGCGGAATAGCCGATCACCAGCACCACCGCGATCAGCCCGACCCAGCCCGCCGCCACGCCCAGCATGCGCGCCCCAGCGCGATGGGCTCGCGCGTCCGGCGCACGGCGCGGCCTGGGCGCGAGCGCGCGCGGGTGCGGACGACAGCGGGCTCGGGCTCGGGCTGCGGCCGGTCGCGTCGGGCTCGGGTTCGGCCGTGATCGCGGCGACGTCGGGCTCCGGCGCGGCCACCGGGCCCGGCTGGTGCCAGACATGGCCGCATTTGGCGCAACGCACCTTGCGGCCCTCGGGCGGGAATTTCGCCTCGTCGGCCTGGTAACGCGTGGCACAGGCGGGACAGGTGAGAATCATGCGGCGATATCGACGTTTGCAGCCGAAAATAGGGGCCACGCCGGATGACCGCAAGGCAGGCGCCGGTTATGGTCGCGGACCATGGTTCGCTTCGAAAATGTCGGCATGCGCTATGGCCCGGGGCCCGAAGTGCTGCGCGACGTCACCTTCGTGCTGGAAGCCGGCTCCTTCACCTTCCTGACCGGGCTTTCGGGCGCGGGCAAGACCACGCTGCTGAAGCTGATCTATCTGGCCGAGCCGCCGTCGCGCGGCCTGATCACCCTGTTCGGCCAGGACCTGGCCACCGCGCAGCCGCGCGCGACCTGCCGCCGCTGCGCCGCCGCATCGGCGTGGTGTTCCAGGATTTCCGGCTGCTCGACCATCTTTCGGCCTTCGACAATGTGGCGCTGCCGCTGCGGCTGGCGGGCGAGCGGGACGACGATTACGCCCATGACGTGAAGGAATTGCTGTCCTGGGTGGGGCTGGGCGACCGCATGCATGCACGTCCGCCCACGCTGTCGGGCGGCGAGCAGCAGCGCGTCGCCATCGCCCGCGCCGTGGTGGCGCGGCCCGATCTTCTGATCGCCGACGAGCCCACCGGCAATGTCGATCCGGAAATGGGCGCAAGGCTGATCCGCCTGTTCGGGGAACTGAACCGGCTGGGCACCACGGTCCTGATCGCCACCCATGACCGCGCCCTGATCGAAGCCACCCGCGCGCGCGAGATGCGGCTGGTGGATGGGCGGCTGGTGGAATTGCGCACGCCCGTGAGCGCGGCGTCATGAAAGAGACAAGCACCGTCCTGCCGCGCGACAAGGGCGCGGCGCCGCTGGATTTCGTCATCGCGGTGATGGCGTTCCTGGCGGCGCTGGCGCTGGGCGCCTCGCTGATCGCCGACCGCGCCACCGAAGGCTGGCAGTCAGGGCCTGGCCGGCGAAGCTCACGGTGCAGATCCTGCCGCCGGAAACAGGCGACGCCGCGCCAGCGTCTGGACACGCGAGACCGACGCGGCGTGGACCTGCTGCGCGCCACGCCCGGCATCGCCCATGCCGCGCCTTTGTCCGACGCCGAACTCGACGCGCTGGTGGAGCCCTGGGTGGGCAAAGGACGGTCTGACCGCCGACATTCCCCTGCCCCGGCTGATCGACGCCGTCGCTCGTGCCGGGCGCGGAGGTGGATGTCGCGGGCCTCGCCGCCAGAACTGAAACAGGTGGCGCCGCATGCGATGCTGGACGATCACCGCCGCTGGATCGCGCGGCTGTCGCGCCATCGCCGACACGGTGCGCTATTCCGCCTATGGCATCCTGCTCCTGATCGCGGTCGCCACCGCGGCGGCGGTATCCTTCGCCACCCGCGCGGGCCTGGAGGCGCATCACGAGATGGTGGCGCTGCTGCATCAGATGGGCGCGCGCGCCGGCTTCATCGCCGCGCACGGTGGAGCGGCATTATTTCATTTCCGCGCTGGTGCGCGGCGCTGCTGGGCACGCTGTTGGCGGCGCTGCTGTTCCTGGGCGCGGGCGGGCTGGAGCATTTCGGCGTCGAGGCGGTGCCGTTCCTGCCGCCCTTGTCGCTGGATTGGACGGAAATGCCCTGGCTGCTGGCGGTCCCGGCCGCCACCGCGCTGATCGCCTGGGCGACGGCGCGCATCTCGGTGCTTTCGGTGGTGCGTGCCATCTATTAAATCGGCGCATGATGCGCGGCTTTCTTCATGGCGTGATGCTGGTGGCGCTGGCCTATGTGCTGGGCTTTGTCGCTGTTCGTCTCGCTTCTGCCCACGACGCCGGCGCGATGCTCAGCGGCGCCGACGGCATCGTCGTGCTGACCGGCGGCGACACGCGGCTCGATCGCGCCGCGGCCCTGTTCGAGAGCGGCGTGGGCAAACGGCTTCTGATCAGCGGCGTGGACCAGGCCACCACCAAGGAGACGCTGAAACATCTCGTCCATGGCGGGCCGCGCTTCGATTGCTGCGCCGATCTCGGCTATGCGGCGGAAGACACCCGCGGCAACGCCCAGGAAACCGCGGACTGGGCGCAGCGCCATCATTTCCACAGCCTGATCCTGGTGACCGCGCGCTATCACATGCCGCGTTCGCTGCAGGAATTCTCCGCCGCCATGCCGGATGTGCACTTCTGCCCTATCCGGTGGAGCAGGAGCGCATCGATCTTGCCGGCTGGTGGCGGCATCCGCGCACCATCCACCTGCTGCACCGCGAATATGTGAAATATCTGGCCAGCCTGATCACCACCAGCATGGCGCAGGGCATGACCGCCATCCGTTCGGCCTTGTTCATGGCCTGGTTCCTGTCTGCTCACGGCGGTCATGGCGATCATTTTCCTGCCGCTGCTGGCGCTGCCGCGCAAAGCCACGGTGCGGATGGCGCGGCGATTGGGCGCGCGCGACGCTTGTGGGGCCTGAAAGTCTTTGCCGGGCTGGGCGAGCGCCAGATCGGGGACGCGCCCAAAGGCGGCGTGCTGGTCGCGTCCAAGCATATGAGCATGTGGGACACGCTGGCGCTTTATCTGGTGCTGGACGATCCCGGCATCGTGCTGAAGCGCGAATTGCTGCGCATTCCCTTTTACGGCTGGTATCTGTGGAAGGCGGCCGCCATTCGCCATCGACCGCGGCGCGGGCGCCGATGCGCTGCGGCGCATGGCCCATGCCGCGGAAAGCGGTGCTGGCGCGAGGGCCGCCCGATCCTGATCTTCCCGGAAGGCACCCGCAAAAAGCCGGGCGCGCGCGCCCGACTACAAGCCCGGCGTGGCGGGGCTTTATGGCCTGTTGGACGTCGCCTGCGTGCCGGTGGCGCTGAATTCCGGGCGTTACTGGCAAGGCTTCTGCAAATATCCCGGCACCATCAGCCTGGAATTCCTGGAGCCGATCCCGCCGGCTGAAGCGGCGCGAATTCATGGCGCGGCTGGAAGAGCAGCATCGAAACCGCCACCAGCCGCCTGCTGGAGAACATGAAGCCGGCGGAGAAAAGTCTGCGGCCCCTGCCAGGCGTGCTGCGTAGCGCTCAAGATCGACACACCGGAGTTGCGCAAAACATCAGGCGCGACGTGCGTGCATCTGGTCGAAAGGGGTTGCGGCATCTATGACAAGCGCCCGCCGGTGTGCCGCGACTTTCTTTGCGGCTGGCGGCTCCTGCCCGAACTCGACGTTTCCTGGCGGCCGGATCTCAGCGGCGTGATGCTGATGTCCGTTTATGAAAAAGACGTGCCACAGGCCAATCGCGCCGCCGGTCCAGGCTGGGTGTTCGTGGTGCTGGACGGCAAAAAAGCGTTGACGCCAAAGCTTCGCCCGACTATGTCGCCGATCGCGCGCGCCGCAACATCGCCATCTATCTGTCGGCGGTCACGCCCCGCACCCAACTCAACGAACAATCTGGAAAGGCCGGTCAAGGCAGGAGACACGGAGGGCGTGCTTGCGCATTTTGAAGCAGGTGCATGCGCGCCTCCTGCCCGCGCGTGGCGCCAAGGGATTGTCCCTCCTTTGGATCCTTTATCGCGCCCAGGTCGACCGCATCCGCGCCATCGTCGAGGCAAAGCGGCGGTGACGGCGGAGCCTTAGGGATGGTTAATCTGGGCTCTGGAACATTTCATGAACAACGGCCATATTAGAGAGCGATGGCGCAATCGCCGTCTTTGTGATTGGTAGGCTTCCATGAGCGAAATTTCCCGCCAGATCTGGGACATGAAATACCGCTTCAAGGCGGCCGACGGCACGCCCCTGGACCGCGATGTCGGCGGACAGCTGGGCGCGCGTGGCGGCCAGCCTGGCGCATGGCGGAAGCGCCCGAGCAGCGCATGGCGCCGGCCGCAGTCGTTCGCCCGCGCGCTCGACGGATCACAAATTCCTGCCCGCCGGACGCATCCTGGCCGGCGCGGGCACCGGCCGCAGCGTCACGCTCTTCAACTGCTTTGTGATGGGCACCATCCCCGATTCCATGGACGGGATTTTCTCCGCCCTGCGCGAAGCGGCGCTGACGCTGCAGCAGGGCGGCGGCATCGGCTACGACTTCTCGACCTTGCGGCCCAAAGGCGCGCCGGTGGAGGGCGTGGGCGCGGACGCCTCCGGCCCGGTCTCCTTCATGGAAGTGTGGGACGCGATGTGCCGCACCATCATGAGCGCGGGCTCGCGGCGCGGCGCCATGATGGCGACGCTCGCCTGCGATCATCCCGATATCGAGGACTTTCATCGACGCCAAGCGCACCTCCGGCCGGCTTTCCAATTTCAATCTGTCGGTGCTGGTCAGCGACGCCTTCATGGCGGCGGTGAGCGGATGACGCCGACTGGACCTTGCAATTCGGCGGCAAGGCCTATCGCACGGTGAAGGCGCGCGCGCTGTGGGACCGCATCATGCGCTCGACCTATGATTATGCCGAGCCGGGCGTGATCTTCATCGACCGCATCAACGAGCAGAACAATCTTTCCTATTGCGAGACCATCTCCGCCACCAATCCCTGCGGCGAGCAGCCCTTGCCGCCTTATGGCGCCTGCCTGCTGGGTTCGATCAATCTGGCCAAGCTGGTGCAGCAATCCGTTCGAGGACGACGCCCATCTCGATCTGGACGAGCTGGCCGGCTCTGACCGCGCACCGCCGATCCGCATGCTGGACAATGCCATCGATGTGTCGCGCTTTCCGCTGGACGCGCAGCGCCAGGAAGCCATCGCCAAGCGCCGCATCGGGCTGGGCGTCACCGGGCTTGGCCGATGCGCTGATCTTCTGCCGCACCCGCTATGGCTCGCCGGAAAGCGTCGCGCTGATCCAGAGCTGGCTGTCGACCCTGAGCCATGCCGCCTATCGCGCCTCGGTGGAGCTGGCGCGCGAGAAAGGCGCGTTCCCGCTGTTCGACGCGGCGCGAATATCTCGCCCGGCCGCATATCCTGGCGCTGCCGCGACGATATCCGCGCCGGCATCGCGCAGCATGGCATCCGCAACGCGCTTGCTCACCTCCATCGCGCCCACCGGCACCATTTCGCTGTTCGCGGGCAATGTCTCCAGCGGCATCGAGCCGGTGTTCGCCTTCAGCTATAACCGCAAGGTGCTGCAGCCCGATGGCAGCAAGCGCGAGGAGACGGTCGAGGATTATGCCGTCGCGCGAATTCCGCGCGCGGTTCGGCGCAGGACGCCGCGCTGCCCGATTATTTCGTCAACGCCCAGACACTTGACGCCGGACGATCATCTGGCGGTGCAGGCGGCGGCGCAGCCCTTCATCGACAGCGCCATCTCCAAGACCATCAATGTGCCGGCCTCGATTTCCTTCGAGGCGTTCAAGGACGTCTATCTCAAGGCCTATGAGAACGGCTGCAAGGGCTGCACCACCTATCGCCCCAACGACGTGACCGGCGCGGTGCTGTCGATCGAAGAGCCGCAGCCGCGTTCCCGGCCGAAGCGGCGATCCTGTAGCGACGAGCCGGAATTGCCCTTGCCGCTGCCCGCGCCGCGGGAAGTACGCGGCGGCGTGGTCTATATGACCAGGCCGCTCGACCGGCCCGACGCGCTGCTGGGCCGCACCTACAAGATCAAATGGCTGGAAAGCGACCACGCCTTCTACATCACCATCAACGATATCGAGAAGGACGGGCGGCGGCGGCCGTTCGAGGTCTTCATCAACTCCAAGAATATGGAAGCCTATGCCTGGGCGCTGGCGCTGACGCGGATGATCTCGGCGGTGTTCCGGCGCGGCGGCGATGTCTCCTTCGTGGTGGACGAACTGAAGGCGATCTTCGATCCGCGCGGCGGGCAATGGATGGGCGGGCGCTATGTGCCCTCGCTGCTGGCCGCGATCGGCGAAGTGATCGAGCGGCACATGATCGAGATCGGCTTCCTGGACGCCCGCGCCATGCGCGCCCGCGCCCGCCGCGCTGGCCACCGGGTGCCGCGCGAAGGCGCGCCGGCGCATTTCTGCCCCCGCTGCGGCGAAGCCAGCTTCGTGAAATTGGAAGGCTGCGATTCCTGCCTGTCCTGCGGCTATTCGAAGTGCGGCTGAGTGTCGCGCTGGACGATGAAATATTCCAGCCGCTTCTGGCTTTATGCGCCGCTGGCGCTGTTCCTTGCGCTGGCCGCCTGGGCGATGAGCCATTGGTGGGTCCTGGCCGGCGCGCTCGACAACAAGCTCAAGGCCATGAACGGGCATCAGGCGATCCCCGGCGTCACGCTGTCCTGGGCCAGCCAGACCATTTCCGGTTTTCCCTTCCGCATCGATGTGGTGTTCAGCGATCTCCTGGTGCGCGCCGAAGGCCCGCGCGGGCCGCTGGTCTGGCACAGCGACCACTTCGCCCTGCATGCCCTGACCTATGGCCGCGCCCAGGATATTTTCGAAGCGGCGGGCCACCAGACCCTGGCCTGGACCGACGCCGACGGCGTGCGCCATCAGCTTAATTTCCTGCCCGCCAGCCTGCGCGCCAGCTCCATCGCCGGCGCAAGGGGCTGGCGCGCTTCGACCTGGACATGCTGGACGCGGGCGGCAAGGACAGCGACGGCGCGGCCTTCACCGCGGGCCGCGCCCAACTCCATATGCGCCGCGATCCCAAGACCGATGCGCTGGACTTGATGCTGAGCGCCGCAGAGGTGAAAGGCGCCGGTCACGCCGTTCGGCGATCACATCCGGACGCTGGAAATCTATAGCCGCGTCACCCAGGGCTCGGCTTTCGCCCGCCTGCTGGCTGGGCAGGCACCGGCTGGATGGACGCGATCATGGCATGGCGGCATCAGCAGCGGCGAAATCGTCACCGGCCCGCTGCACATTCAGTCCAGCGCCGTGACCGGCGACAAGATGAACGCCGGACTGGAACCGGGCCTGCGGGCGCTGCTGTTTCCGTTCTACTGATTTTTCGGATCTTTTTTGGTCGCGCGCCCGGACGGAGTTGCCTGGCAGCAGCGTAGCGACAACGATCGCACGCTGACACGTGCTGCTCACTTTTCCTCGCCGTCACTCCTGTCGCGGCCGAAATTCGGCGCCGCCGAATCCTGGCCGATATCCACGATCGAGCGGCGGATGGCGCGGGTGCGGGTGAAAAGATCGAACAGCGCGTCGCCGTTGCCGTCGCGCACCGCGCGCTGCAGCAGGCTCAGATCCTCGTTGAAGCGGCCCAGCACTTCCAGCACCGCGTCGCGATTGTTGAGGAACACGTCGCGCCACATGGTGGGATCGGAAGCGGCGATGCGGGTGAAATCGCGAAAGCCGCCGGCGGAAAATTTGATCACTTCGCCTTCGGTGACCTTTTCCAGGTCATGCGCCGTGCCCACGATGTTATAGGCGATCAGATGCGGCACATGGCTGGTCATCGCCAGCACCAGATCGTGATGGCCGGGATCCATCACCTCGACCTGGCTGCCGCAGCCTTCCCAGAATTGCTTGAGCTTCGCCAACGCGCTCGGCATCGGCGCCGGGCAGCGGCGTGATGATGCACCAGCGATGCATCGAACAGGCTGGCGAAGCCGGCATCGGGGCCCGACTGCTCGGTGCCGGCGATGGGATGGGCGGGAAGGAAATGCACGCCCTTGGGCACGAAGCGGCGCGACATCGCGGACCACCGCGCCCTTGACCGAGCCCACATCGGAAAGGATCGCGCCCGGCTTGAGATGCGGCGCGATCGCCGCCGCAAGTTCCTTGTAGCTGCCCACCGGCGAGCAGAGGATCACCAGATCGGCATCCTTCACCGCATCGGCGGGATTGGCGGCGATGGCGGCAAGCTCCAGCTCGGCGGCGCGCTTGCGCACCTTCTCGCTCGACATCGTAGCCGGCGATCGCGTTCGGCCAGATTGTGCGCGCTTGACGGCATGGGCCAGCGACGAGCCGATCAGGCCCAGGCCGATCAAGGCGACGTGGTTGAACATCAGGCGCGTTCCATGAATTCGCGCAACGCTGCGACCACGCGCTGGTTGGCTTCCGCCGTGCCGATGGTCAGACGCAGCGCATCCGGCAAGCCGTAATTGGCCACGCCGCGCAGGATCAGGCCCTGTGCGCTCAGGAAGGCGTCGGCCTTCCGGGCGCTCTTCTTGCCCTTGGGGAACTGGATCAGGATGAAATTGGCCACGCTCTCATCCACCGTCAGGCCCAGCTTGCGGATCTCTTCGGTGAGCCAGGCCTTCCATTGCTCGTTATGCGCGACCGAGCGTTCGACATGGGCGCGGTCGCGGATCGCCGCCGCCGCCGGTGTGCTGCTGCATCATCGAGACATTGAAAGGGCCCCGGATGCGGTTCAGCACATCGCAGACCGCGGCGGGCGCATAGGTCCAGCCGATCCGCATGCCCGCCAAGCCGTGAACCTTCGAGAATGTGCGGGTCATCACCACATTGGGAAAGCGCGAGACCATCTCGATGCCCGCTTCATAATCGTTCTTGCGCACATATTCGCTGTAGGCGGCGTCGATCACCAGCAGCGTGTCGGGCGGCAAGCCCGGCATGCAGGCGGCGCATTTCCTCATGGCTGATATAGGAGCCGGTGGGATTGTTGGGATTGGCGATGAACACGATGCGCGTCTTGTCGGCGTCACCCGCGCCAGCGCCGCATCGACATCGAAGCGCAGATTCGGGTCCGGCATCTCGACCGGCATGGCGCTGTTGGCGAGGGTGGCGATTTTGTAGAGGATGAAGTCATGCTCGCTGAACAGCACTTCGTCGCCGGGCCGCAGATAGGCGTTCGCCAGCATGGTGAGGAGGCGTCCGAGCCGTCGCCCGAGGCCACGATGCGCGCGGGGTCCAGGCCATAGACTTCGCCGATCGCCTCGCGCAGGATCTGGGCGCTGCCTTCGGGATAAAGCTCAAGATCGTGCGACGGCCTTGGCCAGGGCCTCGACCGCCTTGGGGCTCGGGCCCAGCGGGCTCTCGTTGGAGGAGAGCTTGATGACATTCTCCACGCCGGCCACGGCGGCGCGCCCGCCGACATAGGGCGTGATGTCCAGGATGCCGGGCTTGGGCGTCAGTGCCATAGAGGTCCTCAAATAGCGAAGCGGTAGGACATAATAAAGGCGTCCAAAAAAGGGCCGTATTGATAGTGGCAGGGCCGCGCCAAAAGCAAAGCCGAGCGGACCTGGACGCAGCCGCCATTCGTTGACAGGGGGGCACAGCCACCTTAGCTACGCCTTCCGAGAGTTGGACTGCCATGACCGAAACGGCAAATCCGCGATTTCTTAAGGCCGCTCAGCGCGCCCGAGGCCGATGCCGGCAAGGCCGTGACCTTCGGCCCCGACAAGCCGCTGAAGCTGGATTGCGGCCGCACGCTGTCGCCTTTCACCATCGCCTACATGACCTATGGCACGCTCAACGCGGCCAAGAGCAACGCCATCCTGATCTGCCATGCGCTGACCGGCGATCAGTTCGTCGCCTCGGAGCATCCCGTCACCGGCAAGCCCGGCTGGTGGACGACCATGGTGGGACCGGGCAAGCCCATCGACACCGACCGCTTCTTCGTCATCTGCGCCAATGTCATTGGCGGCTGCATGGGCACGACCGGCCCGGCCGAGATCGATCCGGCGACCGGCAAGCCCTTCGGCGCTGACTTTCCCGCTGGTCACCGTGCGCGACATGGTGCGGGCCCAGGCCATGCTGCTGGATGCGCTGGGCATCGAGACGCTGCTTGGCGGTGATCGGCGGCTCGATGGGCGGCATGCAGGCGCTGCAATGGGCGGCGTCCTATCCCGAGCGCGTGCGCGCCGTCGATGCCCATCGCCTGCGCCGCGCGCCATTCGGCGCAGAACATCGCCTTCCACGAAGTGGGCCGCCAGGCGATCATGGCCGATCCCGACTGGAAGGGCGGCGACTATCAGCTGCACGGCACGCAGCCCGTCCAAGGGCCTGGCGGTGGCGCGCATGGCCGCGCACATCACCTATCTTTCGGAAGCGGCGCTGCAGCGGAAATTCGGCCGCAATCTGCAGAACCGCGAAGCGCTGTCGTTCCAGTTCGCGCCGGATTTCCAGATCGAATCCTATCTGCACCACCAGGGCATGAGCTTCGTCGACCGCTTCGACGCCAATTCCTATCTCTACATCACGCGGGCGATGGATTATTTCGACCTGGCGGAGGACTATGCCGGCCAGCTGGCCGACGCCTTCCGCGACTCGCCCGACGCGCTTCTGCATCATCTCCTTCACCTCGGACTGGCTGTTTCCCACCGGCGGAGAACAAGCGCATCGCCCATGCGCTGAACGCGGTGGCGGCCAAGGTGAGCTTTGTCGAGATCAAGACCGACAAGGGCCATGACGCCTTCCTGCTGGACGAGCCGGAAATGTTCGACACGGTGCGGGGCTTTCTCAACGCCGTGGCGGCAGCGGAAGGCTGGCATGAGCGCCGCGCTCGAATCTGCGCGCCCGATCTTGCCGCGATCGCCGAGATGATCCCCGACGGCGCGCGCGTGCTGGATGTGGGCTGCGGCGACGGCGCGCTGCTGGAACATCTGGTGCGCACCAAGAAGGTCGACGGGCGCGGCATCGAACTTTCGCAGCAGAATGTGAATGCCTGCGTGGCGCGCGGCCTGGCGGTGGTGCAGGGCGATGCCGACACCGACCTGGCCGAATATCCCGGCCAGGTGTTCGATTTCGTGATCCTCAGCCAGACCATCCAGGCGACGGAAAAGCCCGCCCAGGTGCTGGAGCATCTGCTGCGCATCGGGCGGCAGGCGGCGATCTCGCTGCCCAATTTCGGCCATTGGCGGGTGCGGCTGTCGCTGCTGCTGGCAAGGGCGCATGCCGCGCACCAAGGCGCTGGATTATCACTGGTACGACACGCCCAACATCCATCTTTGCACCTTGGCCGATTTCGTCGATCTGGCGCGGACGCAGTGGCGCGGTGATCGACCGCGCCCTGGCCTTGAACGAGAGACGGCGTGGCGGGCGAGATGCGGCCCGACGCCTGGGGCCCCAATCTCTTGGCCCAGGGCGCGATCTTCCTGCTGCGCAAAAACTAGAAGCTTAGTTCGTTGCGCCAGCACCGGTCTGATGCGAAGGGCATCCGTCATTCCGTGCCAGCGGTCTTGAGTTGGGCGCTGGTGCGCGCGCGCGCTCGCGCGGGCGTGGCCGGGGCATAAAGCGACTTGCCCGCTTCGACGATATGCACGCCGCCCAGGCCGGGAAGAAGCCGCCCGCCGAATCTCTCCCAGCCCGCGCCGCTGCCGATCAGCGCCCGGCTGGCGACGGGCGGCGCATAGAGCGCGCGCTGCCATTGCTCCGGCACGAACAGCGCGCCGCGCAGCAGCTGCATCCAGTTCGCTGCGGGAGAAGGGCCGGCCATGGCCGAAGGGCGACCGTTCCACCTGCGCCCACAGGCTGGCGCGGTTGGGCGCCACGATCAGCAGCCGGCCTTCCGGCGCCAGCACCCGCCACAATTGGCGCAGCAGCGGCCGCAAGCCTTCCGCTTCCTCCAGGCCATGCACCACCAGCACCAGATCGAAGAACGCGTCGGGGAAAGGCAGCGCGTCTTCCTCGACCAGGGTGGTGAGGCATTTCTCCTTGCGGCCAGGCGACCGCTGTCGCCCAAGCGCAGCCGGCATGGCGGCGATGCAGCGTTCGGCTTCCGGCAGAAAGGCGCGCAGATAGGGCTGGGCAAAGCCATAACCCAGCAGCCGCCGGCCCCTGACATCGGGCCAGAGCTGGCGCAAGCGGCGCAAGATCAGCCGCCGCGTCCGCTGCCCCATGGGGCTGTCATAGAATTCGCTCAAGACCGCGCACATCCATTGCGCACATCGGTAATCCGAAGCGCGTGAACGGTTCAATGCGGGGCCGCGCAATGCTAGGCTGTTGGCCTGACCCAAAGTGGAACCATGACCGTGCAAATCGAAATCGTCCCCTGCCTGACGCGACAATTATGCCTATCTGGTCAAGGACGGGCGACGCATTGCGCCGTGGTGGACCCGTCGGAAGCCGGCGCCGGTCAACGCGGCGCTGGACCGGCTGGGCTGGCGGCCCAGCTTTATTCTCAACACCCATCATCATATCGACCATACCGGCGGCAATCTGGCGCTGAAAGAAGACCTATGGCGCCAAGGTGGTGGGGCCGGGCAAGGACGCGGCGCGCATTCCCGGGCATGGATATCGGCGTGGACGAAGCAGTCGGGCTGGAATTTCGCGGGCGAGCCGGTGCGGGTGCTGGAAGTGCCGGGCCACACGCGCGGCGCCATCACCTTTGTGATCGAGGGCAATGCCTTTACCGGCGACACGCTGTTCGCCATGGGCTGCGGGCGGCTGTTCGAAGGCGATCCGCCCATGATGTGGGCCAGCCTGTCGAAGCTGATGACCCTGCCCGATGCGACCAGCATCTATTGCGGCCATGAATATACCGAGAGCAATGGCCGCTTCGCCCTGACCCTGGAGCCGGGCAATACGGCGCTGGGCAGCGCGCATGAACGAGGTGAAGACGGCGCGGGCCGAAGGCGGCCCACCATTCCGTCGACCATGGGGCTGGAAAAAGAGACCAACCCGTTCCTGCGGCCGGCATTCGCCGGAAATCCGAAAGACGCTGGGAATGGAAAAGGCCAGCGATGTCGCCGTGTTCGGCGAGATCCGGCAGGCGCAAGGATAATTTCTAATCTACTTTCTTCTTGTCGTCGGAATCGTCGCTGCCGCCGAACGGCGCGCTGATCGACATCGCCGGCGACATCGCCGCCGTGCCCACCACAGTGCGCGACACTGGCGCCCGCGCCCACCACGGCGACGCCTGCATCCACCACGGCGCAGCCGGACAGGCCGAGCGCCAAGCGCGGCGATGGCGCATGAAAGCCAGAACGATGCGCATGAGGTCCCCTTTGACAGGACCGCAGTTCTGCCATCCTATTGGTCAAATAACCACTAACGTTCGGGGCTAGAATGCCTAGGTTCCAGACCCTCTTCGCCACCCGGCTCTATCAGGCGCAGCTTTCCGCTGCCGCGAAACCGCGTGCTGGAACAAACCTGCCTGGGCCTTGCCGCCGAAGACCAGGCCGGGCAGCGCTGGGCGCGAGAGCATGGCTATGGCGGCTATACCTCCTATGCCTCGCTGAACGATCTCACGCGCCGGGCCA
Organism: uncultured Alphaproteobacteria bacterium; assembly: GCA_963766265.1. GTDB lineage: Bacteria > Pseudomonadota > Alphaproteobacteria > Micropepsales > Micropepsaceae > Rhizomicrobium. The sequence continues at coordinate 641,157 of CAVXYX010000001.1, read as the reverse complement.
GCGTGCTGGCGGAGCTGGAGCGGGACATCGCCCGGCATGTCGCGCTTGTTCGCGCGCGACGCGCAATTCGATCTTGGGCGGCGCAAAGCTCACGCTCGACAGTCTCTGGATCAATGTGATGGAGAAAGGCGCGGTCCATGCCGCCCATATCCATCCCCATTCGGTGGTGAGCGGCACCTATTATGTGACCGTGCCGGACAAGGCCGGCGCGATCCGCTTCGAAGACCCGCGCCTGCGCCATGCTGATGGCGGCGCCCGCCCAGGAAGAAGAAGGCCAGCCCGGAAAATCGCACCTTCGTCACCATCGCGCCCAAGCCGGGCATGCTGCTGTTATGGGAAAGCTGGCTGCGCCACGGCGTCGAGCCCAACCGCGCCAAAGGCCACGCATCTCCGTCAGCTTCAACTACGCCTGAGGGGCCAAGCGTCCCGTCCCGTGATAGGATCGAATCATTTCACGGGAGGAGGGCTATTTCATGAATGCAATGATGCCGGAAACCACCATGCTGTTGTGGAGCGTGGTGCTGGGTCTGGTGCAGCTTGTGATCGCCAGCATGGCGACGAACAAGGATGTGGGGCTGCCCTACAATCTGAGTTCGCGCGACGTGCCGCCATCGGCGGCCGTCGGCAAGACGGCAGGCCGGCTGGTGCGCGCCTTCAACAATTTCCGCGAAACTTTCGGCTTCTTCGCGGTGGCGGTGATGCTGGTGGCGGTGCTGAACCGGCACGACCAGACATGTCGGCGCTGGGCGCGCAGCTCTATTTCTGGGCGCGGCTGGTCTATGTGCCGGTCTATGCGCTCGGCATCCAGGTGGTGCGCACCATTGTCTGGGCGGTCTCGATCGTCGGCCTGGTGATGGTGCTGCTGGCGGCGTTCGGCGTCGCCTGAAGACCTGAAAAGCGTACTCGCGCGTCCCGCGCGGGTACGCTTTTTATTTTGCAGGTCAGGCGGTGCGCCGGCGCACCATCGCTTCCAATCTGTCGCCGAGATGCGAGACGTAATATTCGCGGTCCCAGGCGGCGCGGGCTTCGGCCAGGAATTTCTCGCGCACCGGTTCCGGCAAAGCGCCCCAGGAAGCGATCACCGCCGATCCCAGCCGCCGGACCAGGCATTCGTCCTCGGCCGGGTATTTGAAAACATTCTTGTACTCTCCGACGCCACAGGTCTCCATTGCGCATTCCTTCTTCTGACCCGGTAAGTTGATGACGCTTCGGGGCGGAACCGAGAATTCCGCGCGAGCCTGAACATTTGCGAGGGAGTCATGCTCAACCCCGCAGCCAAAATCTAAAGCAGGCCCGGGCGAATTTGAAAGTCGGAACTTTGCGCGACAGAGAGCGCGCGCGCTGCGCGAGGAACATTTCGCGCAGGCGTCCTTATAGCGCTTAGCGGCGGCCTTTTTTCTGCCGTTCTTTTCGCGCCGCATAACGCGCGTCGCGCGCCGCTTTCTGCTCGTTCAGAAGCTGCGCCATCCGGTCTGCAACTCCTCGCGCCTCTGGCTTCTCGGCCGGCGAGCTTGGCTTCTTCCTCGGCCTGACGGCGTGCCTCTGCTTCGGCCATGCGGTGCTTCTCGGCCTCGAGCGCGGCCAGCGCTTTTCTCTTCGGCGCGCTTGGCCTGGCGCTCGTCGCGCGCGGCGGCGATGGCCGCGCGTTCCTTGGCGCGCTCGTCGGCGGTGGCCTTGGCGGCTTCGGCGCGGGCCTTGGCCTTGGCGAGCATTTCGGCGCGCGCCTTGGCGGCCGTGTTCATGCGTTCAGTGAATTTCTGGTCGTTATGGATTGCCATGTCTCTTTGGGTCGTGAGCAACGCGGAGTGCCGATAGCCGTCGTTAGTTGTCGAGGAAGCTTCGGAGTTTGCGGCAGCGGGACGGATGCTTGAGCTTGCGCAGCGCCTTGGCTTCGATCTGGCGGATGCGTTCGCGGGTGACGCTGAATTGCTGGCCCACTTCTTCCAGCGTGTGGTCGGTGTTCATGCCGATGCCGAAGCGCATGCGCAGCACGCGCTCCTCGCGCGGCGTCAGCGTCGCCAGCACGCGGGTGGTGGTTTCGCGCAAATTGGCCTGGATCGCGGCGTCGATGGGCAGGACCACATTGGGGTCCTGGATGAAATCGCCCAGATGGGAATCTTCCTCGTCGCCGATCGGCGTCTCGAGGCTGATCGGCTCCTTGGCGATCTTGAGGACCTTGCGCACTTTTTCCAGCGGCATGGCCAGGCGTTCGGCCAGTTCTTCCGGCGTCGGCTCGCGGCCGATCTCGTGCAGCATCTGGCGGCTGGTGCGCACCAGCTTGTTGATGGTCTCGATCATGTGCACCGGAATGCGGATGGTGCGGGCCTGGTCGGCGATCGAGCGGGTGATCGCCTGGCGGATCCACCAGGTGGCATAGGTCGAGAATTTGTAGCCGCGGCGATATTCGAATTTATCGACCGCCTTCATCAGGCCGATATTGCCTTCCTGGATCAGGTCGAGGAATTGCAGGCCGCGATTGGTGTATTTCTTGGCGATGGAGATGACCAGGCGCAGATTGGCCTCGATCATTTCCTTCTTGGCGACGCCGGATTCGCGCTCGCCCTTCTGCACCGTCTGGACGTTGCGGCGGAATTCCGAGACCGACTGGCGGGTTTCCTGCGCCAGCGCCTGGATCTCTTCGCGCAGCGCCTTGATCTTGTCGCGCTCCTCGGTGACGAAATCGTGCCAGCCGATGCCGGTCAGGCGGCCGACGCGGCGCGCCCAATTGGGATCGAGCTCGTTGCCGAAATATTGCTTGAGGAATTCGGCGCGGTCCACGCCATGGGCTTCGGCCAGGCGCAGCAGCTTGCCTTCCAGCGACACCAGACGGCGATTGATGCCGTACATCTGGTCGACCAGGGCTTCGATGCGGTTGTTGTTGAGCTTGAGCGACTTGACCAGGTCCATGGTCTCGCTGCGCAGCTTCTTGAAGCGGCGTTCCTGGCCGGTGGACAGCTCGTCCGCGCCCAGCGCCGCTTCGACCGAGGCGTCCTGCAGCTTGCCCAGCTTCTTGTAGAGGCCGGCGATGTTGTCCAGCGCCTCCAGCACCTGGGGCTTCAGCGCAGCTTCCATCGCCGACAAGGGCAGATTGCCTTCGTCGTCGAAATCATCGCCATCGGCCGCGCCATCGGCGGCGGCGGCTTCGCCGCCTTCAGCCGGCTTCGCCGTCCGCTTTGGGCGCGGGCTTGGGCTCGGGCTTGGGCGGTTCCGGCTTCTTGAATTCCGGCGCCTTGAATTCGGCGGCGGCCGGCACGGCAACGCCATTGAGCGGCTTGCCGTCGGGACCGACCGGCGGCGGCACCGGCGCGGGCTGGCCATCGGGACCGGCGCCATACATGGCTTCCAGGTCGATGATGTCGCGCAGCAGAACCTTGCCTTCGTTCAATTCGTCGCGCCACACCGTGAGCGCTTCGAAGGTCAGCGGGCTTTCGCACAAGCGCGCCGATCATCAATTCGCGGCCGGCCTCGATGCGCTTGGCGATGGCGATTTCGCCTTCGCGCGACAGAAGCTCGACCGAGCCCATCTCGCGCAGATACATGCGCACCGGATCGTCGGTGCGGTCATATTGCTCGCCGGATTTTGGCGGTGGTGGCGAGCGCCTTGCTGCCTTCGGCGACGGCGGGAAGATTTTCGTCCGCGCCTTCCTCGGCCTCTTCGCTTTCGATGACATTGATGCCCATCTCGTTGAGCATCGCCATCGTGTCTTCGATCTGCTCCGACGAGGTCTTGTCGGACGGCAGGACCTTGTTCAGTTCGTCATAGGTGACATAGCCGCGCTGTTTGGCGCGCGCGATCATCTTGCGCACGCCGACATCGGACATATCCAGCAGCGGACTATCGGCGTCGCCGGGGGTTTCGTTCTCGCCCGGCTTTTTGGGCGCGATCTTGGCTGGCCGGCTTGACGAGTTGCGGCGGCGCGGGCGCGGTCTTGGCGCCCTTGACGTCGGGTTTGGCGGCCTTCTTGCCCTTCAATTCCGGTTCGGGCTTGGCCAGCTTTGCCGCCTTGCCTTTCGGCTCGGGCTTGACCGGCTTGGGCGCGCTTTTGCAGCTTGACGGCATGCTTGGCCGGTTTCGACGGGCTTGCTTTGAAGGCTTGGGCGCCGGCTTGGCCGACTTCTTCACCGCCGCGGTCTTGGCGGCGGCGGGCTTGGCGGCGGCTTCTTGGCCGGCTTGCAAGGCCGGTTTGGCCGATTTCTTGGTCAAGACGGATTTGCTCACCACAGTTCGTTGTCCTTATGTCCCCGATAGTGGGGCATGAATTGGTAACGTTGCCACCCGCGTTATTCGTGAGGAGAGCGAAGAAACCGCCGCGCTTCGCGCCAGGATTCCTCGCTGCCTTCGGCGGCAAAGCGCCGAAGGGCGCGGTCCCGTTCCGGCTCCCACTCCGCCATGGCGCGAAAATCCGCTGCGGCGCGCAAGAAACGGGCTTCAGTTTCATCCTCCGGCACGGATTCCGGCGGTGCGGCGCCGGGCTTGGGTCTGACGCCCAGACGCGCCAGCAATTCGGCCATTCCCAGACGCATCGAAATGGGTCAAAACCGGCGCTTTTTCAAGGCTGGAGCCGGAGGCGGCGAGGTTTAAAAGCTCGTGGCGCAGCCTGTCAAGCGAGCGGGTCGCTGAAAGGCGAGCTCCGCCAGTATCTCGCCATGGGCAGCGCCAGGGCAGGCCGTTCCAGCAGCAGGGCGGCCAATTCGCCCTCCTTGCGGCTCAGGGCCGCCTCCCTGGCCTTGCCGGCCTGGCCGGCCCGGGCCAAAAGGCTGGCTTTGACGGCCGGGGACACCGCTTCCGCCGTCCCTGGCTGGGGCCGGGAGGGCCCTGGTAGAATTGGCCCTGGCGGCAGGACCTGGAAGGACGGGTTCCGGAACGGGCGACCCTGCTCGGACCGCCGCGCTGGGGGCCGGGCGGCGCTTGAAATTGTCGAACATTTTTTGCTCGAAATCCCGGCGGTAATAATCCGCCACCTTGGCGTCGGTGATCTCGGCCGATGATGGCCGACAGCACCCGCTCCAGCCCGGCGCGGCGCTCGGGGGTGGAGAAATCCTTCCCCTCGGTTTCGGCGCGCCACAGCACTTCCGACAACGGCAGCGCGCGCCTCCAACAGAGCCGCCATCGCCGCGGGGCCGCTTTTGCCGATCAGGAAACTGTCCGGATCCTCGCCTGCCGGCAGGAAGGCAAAACGCAAGCGAATAGCCCGCCTTCAGATGCGGCAGCGCCAGATGGGCGGCGCGATGCGGCCGCCTTCGGCCCGGCGTCGTCGCCGTCAAAGGCCAGGATCGGTTCGGGCGCGGTGCGCCACAAAAGCTGGAGCTGGTCTTCGGTCAGCGCGGTGCCCAGCGGCGCCACCGCATGGGCGAAGCCGCCCCGCACCAGCGCGATCACATCCATATAGCCTTCGGCGACGATGACGGTGCCGGCCTTGATGGCGGCGGCGCGCGCGGTGGCGAAATTGTAGAGATTGCGGCCCTTGGAAAAGAGCGTGTTCTCGCCGCTGTTGATGTATTTGGGCTTGGCGTCTTCTTCGAGCGCCCGGCCGCCAAAGGCGATCACGCGGCCCCTGCCATCGGCGATGGCGAACATCACGCGGTTGAAAAAGAAATCGCGCATCGGCGATTGCCGTCGGCTGGGCGCGCCAGGCCCGCCGCGAGCATGTCGTCCTGGGTGATGTTTTTCGCTTTGAGGAATTCGATCAGCGCCTGGCCGGAATGCGGGCGCATAGCCCAGGCGGAATTGCTTGGCCGCCTGCGCCGTCCAGTCCGCGCCGTTTCAGATAGTCGCGCGCCTTCTGGCCCGCAGGCTCGCGCAACTGGGCTTCATAGAATTGCGCCGCCAGTTCCACGATCTCGTAGAGCGATTTGCGCTTCTGCTTCGCGCGCTTCGTCGTCGGGCGACCATTTGGGCAGTTCGACGCCCGCTTCGCCGGCCAGTTTCTCCACCGCCTCGGGAAAGCTCAGGCCCTCGGTCTCCATCAGCCATTTGAAGGCGTCGCCGCCCGCGCCGCAGCCGAAGCATTTGTAGGCATGGCGCTCATTCTCGACCTTGAAGCTGGGCGATTTTTCGCCATGGAAGGGGCAGCAGCCCCACATCACCCGGCCCTTGCGGATCAGCTTGACGCGGCGGCCCACCAGCTGGACCAGATCGGTCCGCCGCCGGATTTCCTCCAGCAATCCTTCGCCATAGCGCATGGGCATCTAGCGAAAGCCTCGAACGGGCGCAAACATGCGGCTGCAGAAATCGGGCGCCTGTGAAAATCAGCGAACGCGGCGCGACGCCAAATGGCTGCGCTATTTCGGCGCCGACAGCTGTCTTTGACGATGGCCGAGGCGCGGGCGAAATCCATCTGCCCGGCATAGCGTTCCTTCATCGCCGCCATCACCTTGCCCATGTCCTTGATCGAGGCAGCGCCCAGTTCCGCGATCACGCTTGCGGCGGCCGCCTTCACCGCCGGCCTCGTCCATCTGGGCGGGCATGAAGGAGCGGATGATGGCGATCTCCTCGCGCTCGCCCGCCGCCAGTTCCGGCCGCTTGCCCGCGTCGAAGGCGACGGCGGATTCCTCGCGCTGCTTGATCATCTTGGCCAGCAGGGAAAGAATTTCGTCGTCGCCCAGAAGGTCGCGGCTGGTTTCGGTGCGGGCGGCGATGTCGCGGTCCTTCAGCGCCGCCAGCATCAGCCGCACGGTGGCCAGGCGCTTGGCGTCCTTCGCCTTCATCGCCTCTTTCATCGCGTCGTTGAGTTTCTGGCGGAGCGACATGAATTTCGGGCCTTTTGGGAAAGAAGCGGAACCTACGCGAAACCGGGGATAAGTACAACGCATTGAAAATGCAGGAGTAATATGTGCGTCGCGCGATGTTGACCGCGAAGCGCCCGCATCCCTATTTTCGCGCAAATCCAAGGACGCCTCCCATGCCCGACGCCCAGACCCAGCTTCCGCTCGTCGCGCGGGGGCGTGATGTTGGCCGACGGCACTTTCTTCGAAGGCGTGGGCTTCGGCGCGGCGGGCGCGGCGGTGGGCGAAGTCTGCTTCAACACCGCCATGACCGGCTATCAGGAAATCCTCTCCGATCCTTCCTATGCCGGGCAGATCGTCGCCTTCACCTTTCCCCATATCGGCATTGTCGGCACCAACGCCGAAGACATCGAAACCATCACCCCGGCGGTGCGCGGCCTGATCGTGCGCGCCGATGCCGAGCATCCCTCCAATTATCGCAGCCTGGCGGCGCTGGACCGCTGGCTGAAGTCGCACAACATCCCCGCCGTGGCGGGGATCGACACCCGCGCCCTCACCAGCCTGATCCGCGAAAAAGGCATGCCGCATGGCGTGATCGCCAATGCCGGCGACGCGGCGCGCTGGATCACGCCGCGCTGCTGAAACAGGCGAAAAGCTTTCCCGGCCTGGAAGGTCTCGACCTCGCCAAGGACGTCACCGCGCGCCAGACCTACAACTGGAACGAGACGCCCTGGGCCTGGAACGAAGGCTATGGCAAGGAAGACGAAGCCGACCTGGCGCGCCACCGTGATCGATTATGGCGTCAAGCGGAACATCCTGCGCCTGCTGGCGGGCCAGGGCGCCGACATCACCGTGGTGCCCGCCAATGCCACCTGGACGAAGTGATGCGCCACGATCCCGCATGGCGTGCTGCTGTCGAACGGCCCCGGCGATCCGGCGGCGACGGGCGAATATGCCATCCCCACCATCAAGGGCGTGGTGGATCGCGGCGTGCCGCTGTTCGGCATCTGCCTGGGCCATCAGATGCTGGGCCTGGCGCTGGGCGCCAAGACCAAGAAAATGGCGCAGGGCCATCATGGCGCCAATCATCCGGTGAAGGATCTGGAGACCGGCAAGGTCGAGATCGTCTCGATGAATCACGGCTTCACGGTGGACCGCGACACCCTGCCCAAGGGCGTGAAGGAAACCCATGTCTCGCTGTTCGACGGCACCAATTGCGGCATCGCGGTGGAAGGCAAGGACGTCTTCAGCGTCCAGTACCATCCCGAAGCCTCGCCCGGGCCGATGGACAGCCACTATCTGTTCGACCGCTTCGCCCACGCCGCCACCAAAAATAACCTTCCGCCCGCGTTTCCTTATTTTGCGAGACGCCAGGGCGGGAAGCGGCGGTTGTCGCCCGCGAAATAAAGACAAAGCTTGTTGCCGGCGGGATCCCTGAGCCAGGCTTCGCGCCACAGCCAGCTTTTGTCTTCCGGGCCGCTGTCGAAACGGACGGCGTCGGCTTTCAGCGCCGCCACCCTGGCATCCAGATCGTCGCATTCGAAATAGACATGCGCGCCGTCGCCGCCATCTTCGCGCAACTCCAGCGACAGAGTGGAATGGTCGGAAGGATTTTCCAGCCGGGCATAGTGATCGTTCTTCACGATCAGGCGGAAACCAAGCGTCTTATAAAAAGCGATGGAGGCGTCGAGATCGCTGGCGGGAAGCGTGACCTGATTGAGTTTCATGGCCAGCGGATGATCAGCCGGCGTTCTCGTCCAGGCCATTCTCGGGCGTCCAGCCCTTCAGATCGGCCGTCGGCGGCATGCCGACCACATTGAAGCCGGCGTCGACGAAATGCACTTCGCCGGTGACGCCGCCGGAAAGATCGCTGAGCAAATAAAGCGCCGCGCCGCCGACATGATTGAGTTCGACCGAGCGCTTCAGGGGCGAATGGGTCTTGTTCCACTTGAACACCATGCGGGCATCGCCCACCGCGCTGCCCGCCAGGGTGCGCATCGGGCCGGCGGAGATCGCATTGACCCGGATCTGCTCGCGGCCCAGATCGGCGGCGAGATAGCGCACCGAGGCTTCCAGCGCCGCCTTGGCCACGCCCATCACATTGTAGTTGGGCATCACGCGCTGGGCGCCCAGATAGGTGAGCGTCACCATCGCGCCGCCCTTGGTCATCAGCTGCGCGGCGCGGCGCGCCACGGCGGTGAAGGAATAGCAGGAAATATCCAGGCTTCTGAGGAAATTGGCGCGGGTGGTATCGACATAGCGGCCCTTCAATTCCTTGGCGTCGGAGAAGGCGATGGCATGGACCAGGAAATCGAGCCCGCCCCATTCCTGCTTCAGCTGCGGCGAACACGGCGTCCAGTTCGGCATCCTTTTCCACATCGCCCGGCAGCATGATCTCGCTGCCGATCGACTGCGCGCCAGCGGCTTGAGGCGCTTGGCCTGCGCTTCGCCCTGATAGGTGAAGGCCAGCTCGGCGCCCTTGCGACGCCAGCATCTGGGCGATGCCCCAGGCGATGGAATGATCGTTGGCGACGCCCATGATCAGGCCGCGCTTGCCCGCCATCATTCCGGTTTTGGCCTCAGCCATGAGCGCCTCGCGCGGTGTTTTCTGTTCCATGGTCGGGCATCACTTTTCCAGTCGCTGAAACACCAGCGACGCGTTGGTGCCGCCGAAGCCGAAGGAGTTCGACAGGGCGGTATTGATTTTCACATTGTCGATGCGCTTGCGCACGATATTGGCGCCCTCGACCGCGGGATCGAGTTCCTCGATATTGGCGCTTTCGCAGATGAAATCGTTCTGCATCATCAAAAGCGTGTAGATCGCTTCATGCACGCCCGCCGCGCCCTGGCTGTGGCCGGTGAGCGATTTGGTGGCGCTGATCGGCGGCATCTTGTCGCCGAACACTTCGCGGATGGCGTTGATCTCGGGAATGTCGCCCACCGGCGTCGAAGTGGCGTGCGGATTGATGTAATCCACCGGCGCTTTCACGTTCTGCGAGCGCCATCTGCATGCAGCGCACCGCGCCTTCGCCCGACGGCGCCACCATGTCGGCGCCGTCCGCGGTCGCGCCATAGCCCGCAAGTTCGGCATAGATTTTCGCGCCGCGCGCCTTGGCGTGCTCCAGCTCTTCCAGAACCAGGATGCCGCCGCCGCCGGAAATGACGAAGCCGTCGCGGTTCTTGTCATAGGCGCGGGAGGCTTTTTCCGGCGTGGCGTTGAATTTGGACGACATCGCGCCCATCGCGTCGAACAATTCGCTGAAGCGTCCAGTCCAGTTCCTCGCCGCCGCCGGCGAACATCATGTCCTGCTTGCCCCACTGGATCATCTCGGCGGCGTTGCCGATGCAATTGGCCGAGGTCGAGCAGGCCGAGGAAATGGAATAATTCACGCCCTTGGTCTTGAACCAGGTGGAAAGATTGGCGCAGCAGGTGGACGACATCGCCTTGGGCACCGCGAAGGGACCGATGCGCTTGGGCCCCTTGGCGGGATCGCGCGCCGTGTCGGCGGCGGCGACGATGGCCTTGGTCGAGGGCCCGCCCGAACCCACGATCAATCCGGTGCGGGGATTGGAGATCTCCTTTTCGGTCGAGGCCGGCATCGGCGATGGCCTGGGTCATCGCCACCCAGCAATAGCCCGCGCCATCGCCCTGGAAGCGGCGGGCGCGGCGATCCACCAGCTGCATCGAGATCGATCTTCAGGCTGCCATGGACCTGGGAGCGGAATCCCAGCCGCACATAATCGTCGGCCGTGACGATGCCCGACTTGGCCTGCGCGCAAAGATTGCGTCACTTCCTCGGCATTGTTGCCGATGGACGAGACAATGCCCAGGCCGGTGACGACGACGCGCCGCATGAACACCCTTTTGCATCTCACAGCCCTAGGGCGCGAAGCGTTGAACCATTCCGCCTGTACAGGACGGCAGAAATTCGTTCAGACCGATGCCGTTGCGGCGCCGCCTTGGTCAGGGCCGCCGCCGCATCGGTGAACAGGCCGACGCGCAGACCCTTGGCTTCATAGATCGACCTTGCCGTCCACCTTCATGATGCCGTCGGCGATGCCCAGCACCAGCTTGCGCATGATCACGCGCTTGAGATCGACGATGTAGGTGATCTTCTTGGCGGTCGGGCAGCACCATGCCGGTGAATTTCACTTCATCCACGCCCAGCGCGCGGCCGCGGCCGATGCCGCCCATCCAGCCCAGGAAGAAACCCACCATCTGCCACAGCGCATCCAGCCCCAGGCAGCCGGGCATCACCGGATCGCCCTGGAAATGGCATTTGAAGAACCAGAGATTCGGATTGACGTCGAGTTCGGCCACGACCTCGCCCTTGCCGTCCTCGCCGCCATCTTCGGTGATCGAGGTGATGCGGTCGAACATCAGCATGGGCGGCAGCGGCAGCTGGGCATTGCCGGGACCGAACAGTTCCCCCCGGGCGCAGGCGAGCAGGCCCGCCAGATCGAAACTCGATTTTTTCACCGGCTTGTCCACTGTCCTGTTCCTTCAAGACCAGCGATGTTCCGAACGTCCACTGACCGCAGAATGAGCGCAAAAGGCCGTCAGCGCGCCTTGCCACAATTTCTGCCCATCGCTTGCTTAGAAGCATTCTAACGATGTAACTTCAGTCACTCTAGCAAGGATCGGCCGCACCTTACAGGCCGCTCACAAAGGGAACTTTGGACCGATGGTCAAGACCATGCGTGACAATGGTCAAGAGCGGTCGAGCGGCTGCGCAGCCGCGGGCTTGCGCCCCACGCGCCAGCGGGTGGAACTGGCCGGCCTGCTGTTCAAGGACTCGCACCGGCATGTGACGGCCGAGAGCCTGCACGAGGAAGCCGCCGGGCTGGACCTGAAGATCTCGCTGGCCACGGTCTACAACACTCTGCACCAATTCACCCATGCGGGCCTGCTGCGCCAGGTGATCGTGGATGCGGCGCGGGCCTATTTCGACACCAATACCGGCGATCACCAGCATTTCTTCCTGGAAGACGAAGGCGGCTGATCGACATCCCGGGCGAGGCATATCGCGTCGCCGGCGTTCCCGCGCCCCCCAGCCGGCATGGCGCGTGGACCGGGTGGATGTGGTCGTGCGCGTGAAGCGCGGCTGATTTTGATTTACCTCCGCCAGCTGAAGAACATTCTTTATTAGAATTATTCTAATCTATTGACAGGGCCCTCTCGGCGGGGCCAATCTCGTCCGGCCCCGCACAAAGGAGGCCCCCATGCCCGCCCTGAAAAACACCAAGACCTGGGAAAATCTGAAGGAAGCATTCGCCGGCGAAAGCCAGGCCAATCGCCGCTATCTCTATTTCGCGCAGAAGGCCGATGTCGAAGGCTATAACGATGTCGCCGCCGTGTTCCGCTCCACCGCCGAAGGCGAGACCGGCCATGCGCATGGCCATCTGGAATATCTGGAAGAAGTGGGCGATCCGGCCACCGGCGAGCCGATCGGCGCCACCGACGCCAATCTGAAAGCCGTCGATCGCGGGCGAGACCCACGAATACACCGACATGTATCCGGGCATGGCCAAGACCGCGCGCCAGGAAGGCTTCGACGAAATCGCCGACTGGTTCGAGACCCTGGCCAAGGCCGAAAAGAGCCATGCCGGCCGCTTCCAGAAAGCGCTCGACACTCTAGGCAAGTAACCCCCTCTGCCTTCGCTCGCTCGAAAGCGAGCTACGGCATCTCCCCCTTCCATGCGCTTCGCGCGGAAGGGGGAGCCGGGCCCAGTCCCGGCGCACCGCACCTGGAGCAGTCATGACAGGCGAAGGCAGCCTCGAAGCGCCCACCCGCGACATCATCCGCTGGCAGGATCCGGACTTCACCGATCCGGTGAAGCTGGACGCGGAGATGCGCCGCGTCTTCGACATCTGTCATGGCTGCCGCCGCTGCTTCAATCTTTGCGATTCCTTTCCCCGCCTGTTCGACCTGATCGACACCAGCCCGACCGAAGATGTCGAAGGCGTGAAGTCGGAAGATTTCAGCCGCGTCGTCGAAGCCTGCACGCTTTGCGACATGTGCTTCATGACCAAATGCCCTTATGTGCCGCCGCATCCCTTCAATGTGGATTTCCCGCATCTGATGCTGCGCCATCGCGCCACCGAAGCGCAAAGCCGGCAAGAAGGATTTCACCCAAGGCCAACTGGCCGAGATGGACCGCAATGGCACGCTGGCCCGCTTCGCCTCGCCCATCGATCAACTGGGCGTCGGACACATCCAACAAGCCGATGCGCGCGGTGATGGAAAAAGTGGCGCATATCGACCCCAAGGCCACGCTTGCCGAAATTCCACAGCCGGACTTTCGTTTCGGCCGACCACGGCGAGCCGCTGGTGCCCAATCCGGAAGCGCCGGCCTTCGGCAAGCGCAAGGCGGCGCTCTATGCCACCTGCTTCGTCAACTACAACCACCCCGTCACCGGCATGGCGGCGCGCAGCGTGCTCAATCATATCGGCGTGGAGACCATCGTCTCCTATCCCGGCTGCTGCGGCATGCCGTTCCTGGAACAGGCCAATCTGGCGCGCGTGGCCGAGAATGCCGCCAAGGTCTCGAAGGAATTGGTCAAGCTGATCGACCAGGGCTACGACATCGTCGCCCTCACCGCGTCCTGCGGATTGATGCTGAAATTCGAATGGGCGCTGATCTGCCCCGACAATCAAGACGTGAAACGCGTCGCCGACACATGTCTTCGACATCGACGAATATGTGGTGGATGTGGCGAAGAAAGAGGGCCTGCCGGACGGGCTTGCCGCCGCTGCCGGAAGGCGTGACGGTGCATCTGGCCTGCCACGCCCGCGCCCAGAATATGGGCCCCAAGGCGGCCGAGATGCTGAAGCTCATTCCCGGACACGCCGGTTGATGTGATCGAGCGCTGCTCCGGCCATGGCGGCACCTTCGGCGTGGTCGAGCCCACCCATGACGTGGCGGTGAAAGTGGGCCGTCCCGGTGTTCCGCGCCGCCAACACCCAGAAGCGCGGCCATATCGTTTCGGATTGCCCGCTGGCCGCGCAGCATATCGTCGCCCACACCGAAACGCGGCGCGCGCGAGCCGGAGCATCCCATCCAGATCATGGCCCGCGCCTATGGATTGGAGATTTGAGATGCCCGCCGCCGCCCGCAAGATCACGCCGGCCGACATTCTTTCCGATCGCGACTACGCCGCAAGGCGCAAGGAATTGCGCGGCGAGGCGATCGCGCTGAAGAAACATCGCCGGGTGGAAGTGGGGCCCTTCGCCACTTTCTATTTCGAGAATTACCAGACCATGTGGCTGCAGGTGATGGAGATGCTGCGCATCGAGAAAGGCGGCGCCGAGCAGGCTCTGGGCGAACTGGAGGTCTATAATCCCCTGATCCCCCAGGGCGACGAATTGATCGCCACCCTGATGCTGGAGATCGAGGACGCCAACCGCCGCAACGCCACGCTGCTGACCTTGGGCGGTATCGAAGAAACCGTGTTCATGGAAATCGGCGGCGACCGCATCGCCGCCACGCCCACCGAATATGACGACCGCACCACGGCGGACGGCAAGACCTCATCGGTGCATTGGCTGCGCTTCAAGCTGACCAAAGACCAGATCGCGCGCTTCAGGACGCGAGCGCGTGGTGATCGGCGTCGGCCACGGCAATTACGGCCATATGGCGGTCTTGAGCGAAGAGACCCGCGCGGCGCTGGCGAAGGACTTCGCCTAGTTTATTTTGTCGCGGTTCCGGACGGAGTTGATAGCGGCAGCGTATCGACGCTGCACACTTTTCCTGGAACCGCGCTAGAGCTTGATGCGGTCGTGTGAGATATCGTCATAGATCACGGCGGTGAGCTTCTCATACCGCCGCGTCGCGGGATCGAACCAGTAAAGCGGATCGGCGATCTTGCCGGGATCGAAGCCCTCGCTCACCAGATTCGACCTTGCGCTGCTTGAAAGTGCCGGTCACTTCGATTTCCGGCTGAAGCCGCAGGAAGACCGGCCGCGCGAAAGGCGAAAGATGGCCCTCCAGCCGCTTCGCCAGGCCGGCGACGTCGAACATGGCTGTCCACCACCAGCGCCGCCATGCCGGCGCGCCCATCGGCGCCCGGCACGCTCACGCCATAGACATTGACTTCGCGGATCCCGGGAACGGTCGAGAGCGCTTCGGCGACTTCGCTGGTGGCGACATTCTCGCCCTTCCAGCGGAAGGTGTCGCCGATGCGGTCGACAAAATAGAAATAGCCATGTTCGTCGCGGCGCATCAGATCGCCGGTGCGAAACCAGGCATCGCCTTTCTTGAACACGTCGCGCAGGATTTTCTTCTCCGTGTCCGCGGCCTTGGTATAGCCCTCGAAATTGCGCCCCGCGCGCTTGCGAGATGCTGCCCACGCGCCTCGCCCGCCTCCTCAGGGCCGCATTCGATGCAAAGCCCGTCGGGACCGCGCACCGGCATCTCGCGTCTCGATGTCGAAACGCACCACGCGCGCCGGCAACCGCCATTCGATATAGTCCGGCACCCGTCCCACCGCGCCCACCGTGCCGTCATAATTCAGCATCGAGACATTGCCTTCGGTGGCGCCATAGAATTCGACGATGCGGGGAATGGCGAAGCGGTCCTGGAAGCGTTTCCAGATTTCGGGACGCAGCCCATTGCCGGTGATGGCGCGGATATGATGATCGCGCTCATGGGCGGCGGGCGGCGCGTTCAGCAGCCAGCGGCAAAGCTCGCCGATATAGGCGAACATGGTGGCGTCGTATTTGTGGATGTCGCTGCCAGAACTCGCCCACGCGAGAATTTGCGCTTGAGGATCACCGCGCCGCCCGACATCAGCGCCACGCCCACGCGCGCAAACCCCGCCGGTGGCGTGATAGAGCGGCAGCGGATTATAGATGCGGTCGCTCGGCTTTGGGATTCAGCGCGCCGACAAAGCCCGACATCATGAAGAGCATGCGCATATGGCTGAAATTCGCGGCCTTGGGCAGGCCGGTGGTGCCGGAGGTGTAGATAAAGAAAGCGCGATCCTTGGCGGTGCATCCTTGCGCCTCGGCGCATCGCCCACCGGCGTGGCGGGAAGCACCGCCAGCGCCTGATCGAGATCGCTCATCCCGTCCTGCGCGCCGCCCTGGACCCAGCGGGGCAGCGGGCACGGTGAAAAAACTTTCCGCGGCCCGCAAGGCGGACGCGAGTTCCTGGCCCACGATCACATGCTTGGCGCCGGCGACCTCGATGGAATGGGCCAGCGCCTGGCCGCGCTGATTGGTGTTGATCAGGGCGACGCAGAGCCCAGCCTTGAACAGCCCAGCCAGCAGCAGAAGGAAATCCGGCCGGTTCTCCATCAGCAGCGCCACGCAATCGCCGCGCTTCAATCCCTGGCCCAGCGCCCAATGGGCATAGGCATTGGCGCGGGCATCGAAGCGCGCGATAGCTCATCACCTCGTCGAGATAATAGAGCGCGGGCGCATCGGGCGTGGCGCGCGCCTGTTTTTCGACGATGTCCACGATGGTGCGGCGGCTGTCGGGCTTGATCCGCGCCAGCAGCGACCAAGGTGCGCAGGATATGACTGAGATAGATGGCTTCGCGCCTGATCGCGGCGGCAAGACTCATGCGCTTTCCCCTGCGCTAACTTGTGCCGGGCGGGCATAGGAGCCCGGTTCGCGAAGGTAGACCTAGGTTGCGAGCAGATGGAAGAGCTTGATCTGCGCGGCCTGAAGTGTCCGCTGCCGGCGCTGATGGCGCGCAAGAAGCTGGCGGCGCTTGCCCCCGGCGAAACAATCTGGGTGCTGGCGAGCGATCCTTTGTCGGTGGTGGACATCCCGCATATGTGCGGCGAGGAAGGCCATGCGCTGATCGAGAACGAAAGCGCCGCCGACCATCACCGCTTCCTGATCCGGCGAGGGCCCAGAGCCGCTTTCCTTAAAGGGAAGCTTGGACCAGGCGGGGCGATCTTGCGGCCGCCGGGGCTTTCATGGTCCGTTCCCCCTTGATAAAGCATGGCCGGGCGTAAGAAGTTGCGGGCGTCCGGTCCGTGCCGGGCGTAAAACCCGCCGGGACGGCCATTTCGCCTTTTTGCCCGGCTTATTCGTTAATGCGAAAATCCCCCGTTCCGGCGGGATTTAAGCCTTTGGGGACGCTAATTTTCGCCATGCACGGTCTTTTCCTTGGTCTCTCCCTGGCCCTGCAGTTTGCGCTTACCTGCATTCTTGTGGCGGTCTGCACGCTTTCGGTGCAGCTGGCGGTGCTGGCCTGGGTGCGGGTCTTCCGGAAATCCCCATCCCTTTCACCCCTCTGTCCTGCCTGAAGGAGAATTGCCCCATGTGCTGGTGCAGCTCCCGGTCTGCAATGAAGGCCTGTTGGCGGTCCGCGTGGTCGAAGCCGCGGCCCGGATGGACTGGCCCTAGGACCGGCTCACCATTCAGCTTCTGGATGACGGCGACCAGTCGACGGCCATGCCGCAATTGGCGCGCGACGCCATCGCCGTGACGCCCGAAGGCGTGAAGCTCGAAATCCTGCGCCGCGGCGACCGCACCGGCTTCAAGGCCGGCAATCTCGCCTTCGGGCTCAAACATTGCGACGCGCCCTATGTGGCGATCTTCGACGCCGATTTCGTGCCGCCGCCCGATTTCCTGCGCAAGACCGTGCCGGTGCTGTTGGGCGATTCCGGTCTTGGCCTTCGTGCAGGCGCGCTGGGGCCACGCCAACCGCAACGCCAATTGGCTGACGCGGGTGCAGGGCCTGCTGCTGGATTCCCATTTCGCGGTCGAGCAGGAAGCCCGCTTCCGCGCCGGCTTGCCCATCTCGTTCAACGGCACTGCCGGCGTGTGGTCGCGCACCGCGATCGAGGATGGCGGCGGCTGGACCGGCGACACGCTCACCGAGGATCTCGATCTCTCCATGCGCTGCACGATGCGGGACTGGCGCGCCGCCATGCTGCCCGAGCTGATCGTGCCGGGCGAATTGCCGCAAACCGCCGCCGCCTGGCGCGCGCAACAGGCGCGCTGGACCAAGGGCCATGCGCAAGTCGCGCGCAAATTGCTGCCGCAGGTCTGGGCGAGCCGCATGCCGCTCTGGAAGAAGGCGGCGATGACGCTTGCAGATGTGCCAGTTCGCTTTCTACATGCTGGCCTTCGCCAGCGCCGCGATCTCGCTGACGCTGATGTATATGGGCGTGGTCTATTATTCCGCCGTGGCGCTCCTGGGCCTGATCGTCACGTTCCTGGGCCTGGCCTCGTCGATCGGCTATCTCTATCTCGGCCAGCGCATGCTGGGTCAGGAACATGAACCCAGGCTTACCCGCGCCTTGCTGCTTGCTGTCGTGTTTCCGTCCGGCCTGATCCTGGCCAACACGCGCGCCACTTTCGAGGCCTTCTTCAGCACCAGGCATGGATTTCAACCGCACCACGCGGGTGGGCGAGAATCATGCCGGTGGCTGGCGCGGCTTGCCGGAACTGGTGGCGGGCGTGCTGCTTGCCGATCTTCGCCTTTGCCGAATCCAATTGGAGCGCGGTGTTTTTCTTTTTCGCCGTGGCCGGACTGGTTTCGATCGGCGCCATGGGCGCATCCGGCGCCGGGGAACCCGTGCGCAGCCGCATCACGCCCGGCGAATAATTAAGGCCGAAGTAAATAAATTATTAACCATCTGATCGCCTCTTTACACTTCGCGAGCTTGCTCTTCACGCTCCGAGAGGCAAAGGGGATTTATGCGGGTCTGGGGACGGATCATCGTGCTCACGTTTGCGGCGGCGGCGCTTGGCGGGCTGCGCCAGCGATCGCGCCGTTTATGAAATCGCTTCCCGCCCGAACCCGCATCCAGCGCCGCGGTCACCACGCCGCTCATCGCCCATCCAATGCGTGCCTTATGCGCGCGAGCATTCCAGCGTGAAGCTCTATGGCGATGCCTGGACCTGGTGGGATCAGGCAGCGGGAAAATTCCCCCGCGAGGCCGCGCCCGAAATCGGCTCGGTGATGGTGCTGGCCGGCTATTCCGGACCGAAGAGCGGCCATGTCGCGGTGGTGCGCGCGGTCGCGAGTCCACGCGAAATCCGCGTCGATCATGCCAATTGGCTGGATGATGGCGCGATCTATGTCGACGATCCGGTCGCCGATGTCTCGAGCGCCAATGACTGGAGCGAGGTTCGGGTCTGGAACATCAAGACCGGCGGCCTGGGGTGGAAGATTCTATCCCGTGCAAGGCTTCATCGGCCCGGCCGGAGGCGCGACCACCGACCGCATCGCCCAAGCCGACACCCGGCGCCAGGCCGGATGAAGGCCGATCGTTCCAATTCTTTGGCAATTTTGAGCGCCTGGCCTGGGGATTTGAACCGCGCCCGTCGAAAAGCCTATTTTCCCGCGCCCGCCGGGCAACCGCCCCAATTAGAAGCGTTCTCGACTGAGAAGCTGTCCTCACCATGAGCCGTCCCCGTGAACGTCCACCAAGTGAACTCTGTCGAGTCCGGTCCAGGCCGTCAATCGCCTGCCGCGAGTCGCCGCCGAACCACGGGCGTCGCTCAAGCGCGAATTTGGTCTCACCCTTGGCGCGCTGGGTGTGGTGTTCGGCGATATCGGCACCTCGCCGCTTTACGCCATGCAGCAAACCGCGCAGGCGGCCGCGAGCGGGCATGCGCCGGCGATCGCCGCGATCTATGGCTCGGTCTCGCTGATCTTCTGGGCGCTGGTGATCGTGGTGACGATCAAATACGTGGTCTTCATCATGCGCGCCGACAACAATGGCGAAGGCGGCGTGCTGGCATTGGCGGCGCTGGCGCATCGCGCGCCGGTGAGCCGCGGCGTCAAGACCGCCATCGGCGTCGCCGCACTGCTGGGCCTGGCGCTGTTCTATGGCGACGGCATGCTCACGCCGGCGATTTCGGTCATGTCCGCCATGGAAGGCCTGAACGCGGGCGGCGGCGCATTCACGCCTCTGGTGCTTCCCCTGACCCTCGCCATCCTGATCGGACTGTTTCTTCTGCAAAGCCGCGGCACGGCAAAGATCGGCAAGCTGTTCGGGCCGGTGATGGTGGTGTGGTTCGTTGTCATCGCCGTTCTGGGCATCAGCGCGATCATCAAATCGCCGCAGATTCTGAAGCCGCCAATCCGCTGTATGGCGTGGCGCTATTTGCGCACGAACCCTGGACCGCGTTCGTCACCCTGGGCTCTGGTGGTGCTGGCAGTCACGGGCTGCGAAGCGCTTTACGCCGATATGGGCCATTTCGGCCGCGCGCTCGATCCGCTGGGCCTGGCTCTATTTCGCCTTTCCCGCCCTGATCCTGAATTACTTCGGCCAGGGCGCGCTGCTCTTGTCCCATCCGAGCCAGACGCGCATTCCTGTTCTATTCCCTGGCGCCCCCCTGGGCGCATTATCCGATGGTGATACTGGCCACGGCCGCCACCATCATCGCCTCGCAAGCGGTGATCTCCGGCGTCTTCTCCATCACCCGCCAGGCGGTGCAGCTGGGCCAATTGCCGCGCATGGAGATCCGCCACACCTCGGCGATCGAGCGCGGACAGATCTATGTGCCGCGCATCAATGTCGCTGCTCGGCGTCGGCGTGATCCTGATCGTGCTGATCTTCAAATCCTCCGATGCGCTGGCGTCGGCCTACGGCATCGCCGTGACCGGCGTGATGGTGATCTCGACCGTGCTGGTGGGCGTGGTGGCCTATCATCGCTGGGGCTGGTCGAAATGGGCCGTGTTCGGCGTGTTCGGCGTGCTGGGGCTGATGGATGCTGGCTTTCCTCGCCTCCAATGCGCTCAAGATCGTGCAGGGCGGCTGGCTGCCGCTGGCGGTGGCGGCGGCCGTGTTCGTGGTGATGGACACATGGCGGGTCGGCCGCCGCGTCTATATGGAAAAAGTGCGCGAAGGGTCGCTGTCGCTCGACCTGTTCCTGGAGCGCGCCGACAAGATGACCCAGCGCGTGGCCGGCACCGCCGTGTTCATGAGCGCGCGCAGCGATATGGTGCCGGGCGCGCTGCTGCACAGCCTCAAGCATTTCAAGGTGATGCATGAGCGCGTGGTGCTGGCCACGGTGACGGCGGCGGATACGCCCTTCGTGCCGGCCGGCGCGCCGCATCGCGGTGGAAAAACTGGGCAAGGGCTTTTTCATCGCCCGCCTGGTCTATGGCTTTTTCGAAAGCCCGGACATTCCCCAAGATCTGGCGCTGGCGCGCGCCCATGGCCTGGCGCTGGAGATGGATCAGTCCACCTTCTTCCTGGGCCGCGAGACCTTGGTGCCGGGCGAACATCCCAGCCTCAGCCGCTGGCGGGTGGCGCTTTACATGTGGCTGGCGTCGAACGCGCAGGCGCCGGCGCGCTTCTACCACCTGCCGCCGGGGCGGGTGGTCGAACTCGGCACCCAGGTTACGATCTAATGCTCGTCACCCGCCTCCGCGCCGTAACCGCTGTGGAGGCCCTGCCCGACCGAGGCGAGGAAATTAATCCAGCGCGTAGACCAGCGCCTTCAGATACGCGGTTTCCGGCAGCATGGGATGCACCGGATGATCGGGCCCCGCGCCCGCGCTGCGGATCAGGCGGCGTTGCGGCCGCTGCGCAAGATGCCCGCGCGCGCATTCGGAGGCGAACCGCTCCAGCGGAATATTGTGCGAGCAGGACGCCAGCAGCAGCAGGCCGCCCGGCGCGGTGACGTCGGCGGCCAGCCGCGCCAGCTTGCGATAGGCCTTGGCGCCGGGTTCCAGATCCTTTTTGGATTTCACGAAAGGCGGCGGATCGGCGACGACGATGTCGAATGTTCTCTTTCTGCGCCGCCAGCCGCGTCAATTCCTCGAACACGTCCGCCTTGACGGCGCGGACCGAAACGCCGGTTCGCCGCCGCGCTTTCTTCGGCCAGCGCCAGTGCCGGCTCCGAAGAATCGAGGCAGATCACTTCGTTGGCGCCCGCCCTGGCCGCCAGGATGCCGAAGCCGCCGGTATAGCTGTAGGCGTCGAGCACCGTACGCCCTCGCGCCAGCCCGGCGATGAAGGCGCGGTTGTCGCGCTGGTCGTAATACCAGCCGGTCTTCTGGCCCTGCGCCCAGATCGGCGAAATAGCGCGCGCCATTCTCTTCCACCACGATGCGGCCCGCGTTGCCCAGTTCGGCGCGGACATACGAAGGCAAGCCTTCCAGAGCGCGCGACGGGCGTGTCGTTGCGCAGGATGATGGTCGCCGGGTGTGAGCAACTTGCGCAGCGCCGCGATCAGTGGCTCAAGCACCAGCTTCCATGCCGGCGATGGTGATCTGCAGCACCAGCACATCGCCGAAGCGGTCGATCACCAGACCCGGCAAGCCGTCGCCTTCGGCATGCACCAGCCGATAGAAGGGCCGGGCATAAAACGCTCCCGCATCGCCAGGGCGCGCGCCAGATGTTGCGCGAAAAATGCCCGGCTGCGGCGCGACACCCAGCGAACGCGCGAACAGCCTGACCGCGATCAGGCTTTTGGGATTGAAGAAGCCGCTGCCCAAATCCTGGCCGTCATCGAATTTGACGTCCACCGCGCTGCCGGGGACCAGGTCTTTGGCCGCCGGCGCGCGATCTCGTTGGAGAAAATCCAGGGCGCGCCGGCGCGCGCCCGGCGGCCTTCCCGGGGCTTCAAGAGTGATGGCGGGGCGCTTGCTCATGGCAGAGGCGTTAGCATGGAGGGCCGGCGAAAAGAACCCCAGGCGCCGGCTAAGCCTTTGAATTCATGGCTACGGGCTGCGTCGCACGGGTAACAGGACAGTTTGCGGACTTGCGCCCGCCTCTTTGAGGCTTTAAAGATGCCCCCACATTCAGCGGAGAGCAGGCATGGCCATCGACGGAAAATGGGAAATCACGATCAATTCGCCGATGGGCGCGCAGAAAGCCACTTTGGATCTGAAAGCCGAGGGCGGCAAGCCCTGACCGGCACCCAGACCGCCATGCAGGGCACCCAGCCGGTCACCAACGGCAAGGTCGACGGCAACAATGTGAGCCTGGTCGGCCTCGATCACTTCGCCCATGCCGATGACTCTGGAATTCGCGGGCACAGTGGACGGCGACAAGCTTTCGGGCAGCGTCAAGGCCGGCGCGTTCGGTTCCTTTCCCTTCAGCGGCGGCCGCGCGGCTTAACGGCGATACCGCATCTCTGAAAGGGGCGGCTGGCACGCCGCCCCTTTTGCTTTAGGAGAAACATCGTGGCGCACGGCGCAAACAGGAAAGACCTTCAGCCGTGACCTTGCCGATCCATCGCGAAGGCTGGCCGTTCATCGCGCTTGTTTGCCGCGGTCAATCTGCTGGCCTTCCTGTTTTCACTGTGGCTGGGCGTGATCCTATTGCCGCTCACGCTGTGGTGCGTTGCGTTTTTCCGCGATCCCGATCGCATCACGCCGCGCGAGCCGGGTCTTATCATCTGTCCCGCCGATGGGCGCATGCTGCCGGTGGTGGAAGCCGTGCCGCCCCTGGAACTGGGATTGGGCGAACGCCCGCGCCCACGCCTTTCCATCTTCATGAACGTCTTCAATGTGCATGTGAACCGCAATCCCGTGTCAGGCACGGTGATCGCCAAATCCTACCGGCCGGGAAAATTCTTCAACGCCTCGTTCGACAAGGCCAGCATCCATAACGAGCGCATGTCGCTCAGGCTGCGGCCCGAAGGCGACGATGGAACCCGCGATCTGGCGGTGGTGCAGATTGCGGGCCTGGTGGCGAGGCGGATCGTCTGCGACCTGACCCAAGGTCAGGGGGTGCAGCAGGGCGCGCGATTTGGCATTATCCGGTTCGGCAGCCGGGTTGATGTCTATCTGCCGCCGGGCGCGATGGCGATCGCCCAGGAAGGCCAGATCGTGAGAGCGGGCGAAACCATATTGGCGAGGTTCGACACGTGAGCGACAACGAGCAGCAACAACAAGCGGCGCCGGCGAAGCGCGAACGCGGCGCCCGCCGGGCGCGCGCGCGGCAGATCGTGGCGGCGCGGCTGGAGAAGCTGGAAGATCTTTCCATCAGCAAGCTGGTGCCTTCGACCTTGACCTTGCTGGGCCTTTGCAGCGGCGCCACCGCGATCCGCTTCGCCCTGCATGCGAATTGGCATGCGGCGGTGGCCTGCGTGGTGCTGGCCATGATCTTCGACATGCTGGATGGGCGCGCCGCGCGCATGTTCGGCGCCGACACCCGCTTCGGCGCGCAGCTCGATTCGCTGGCCGATCTGGTGAGTTTCGGCGTCGCGCCGGGCATCATCATGTATATCTGGAGCCTCGCGCGCATGGGCGCGGGCGGCTGGATCGCGGCCCTGATCTTCTGCGCCTGCAGCGCCATCCGCCTGGCCCGCTTCAATGTCCAGAGCGTGCGCGACGAAGGCGCGACCAAGGCCAATCCCTATTTCACCGGCCTGCCCACGCCCGCCGCCGCCTGCATGATGCTTTTGCCCATGCTGATCAGCTTCCAATGGAACGGCGACATCGTGCGCGAGCCCTGGGTGGTGGGCACCATGATCGCCATCACTTCGGCCTTGATGGTCAGCCGGCTTCCCACGCCTTCCATCAAATATATGCGCCTTCAGCGCGAGCATCGATTCCTTGCCGGGGTCTGCGGCGGCATCCTGGCGATGCTTTTGATCATCTGGCCCTGGGCCACGCTCACCGGCGGGCTTTTGATCTATGTCGCCACCATTCCCGTGGCGATGGTGGTGCACCATCCCGCCGCGCGCCAACAGCGCGCCGCCTTGCATCATCACTGAAGCCGGGCCTCACTGAGGCCACGCATCACTGGGCCGGCATGCCGAGGCGAAAGGTTCCGCCCAAGACCCATCATCCACGAATTCAAAATGATGGCCTGAAAAAAACGTAACCTCAAATTTTTGGTTCACGTTCCCTTACCGATATGCCAGTTTCGCCGCAGGTAGGGGAGAAAGGGCTGTCGAAGATGCCGCTTTATCCGCGGACTGGCGTGGCGTTTGTCTTGCTTGCAGGCTTGGCTTTGTCCGCCTGCACCACCGAGCGCGCCAGCGTCCCGCAGCGCACCGCCACCGAGCAGCTTCTGATCTCGACCGCCGCCGATCGCGCCGCCAGCGATCTTTCGCTGGCCATTCCCAGGAACACCAAGGTCTTCATCGACCACCAATATTTCCAGGGCTATGACGATGGCTATGCCCTGAATGCGATCCGCACCCAGTTCCTGCGCCAGGGCCTGGATGCTGGTGGATGACCGCAAGGAAGCCGAGGCCATCGTCACTGTCGCCTCGGGTGCGCTGTCCACCGACGAGAAAGCGCTTCTGATCGGCATTCCGGCGCTGCAGGTGCCGTTTTTCCCCATCGGCACCTCGGTCTCCGTGCCGGAGATCGCGTTGTTCAAGAGCGCCCAGGACAAGGGCGTCGCCAAATTCGTCGCCACCGGCTATGACGCCAAGACCGGCAAGCTGATCGCCACCACCGATCCGCAATATGGCATCTCGCACCAGACCAATCACACGATCCTGCTGTTCTTCTCCTGGCAGACGGGCGATCTGGTGCCCGCCAGGCGTGGACAAGAACTCGCTTTCGGTCGCCAACATCGCCGCGCAGCATCCCCACCGCGCTGGGGCTCAAGGGAAATACTGATAAATCCAAGTTTCCGTGAGCGGTCTTGTCGCCCAGCTTGAGATAGCAGCGCAGGTCGATCGGCGATTTTGCCGTCCGTCGTGATATCGAACAGCGAGCGCCAGCGATTGGTACCCACCACCTTGATCACATAGGCGCCGTCGGCCCTGCCGTTTGAGACATTGACCACCGGCGTCACGTCATAGCGCTGCTGCAACTGGTCGAGCGGGCCGCCTTGCCAGTCGATGGCGAATTTGCGCTTGTTGGGCGGCGGCGGCTGGCCCGGAATGCCGCCGCGGCCGATGCGGGTGGCGACCGCCTTGGCCAGCGTCTTGGGATAATTGGGCTCGCCATCCTGCCAATAAAGGCGGTAGTCGAAGCTCAATTTGTCGCCGCTTTTGACATCTTTTTCCGGCCGCCAATAGACCACGATATTGTCGTGGGTCTCGTCGTCGGTGGGAATTTCCACCAGCTGCACCGCGCCCGCGCCCCAATTGCCCTTGGGCTCGACCCAAATGCCGGGACGCCTGTTATAGAACGCGCCGTCGTCCTGGTAATTCTCGAAATCGCGGTCGCGCTGCATCAGGCCGAAGCCCTTGGGATTGGTGTCCACGAAGGCATTGGTCTGCAGGCTTGGGCGGATCGATCAGGGGCCGCCAGATGCGTTCGCCCTTGCCGTTCCAGATCGCCAGCCCGTCATTGTCGTGGATTTCCGGACGCCAGTCGGCCGCCTTGGGCGTTCATTCTCGCCGTACCAATACATGCTGGTCAGAGGCGCGACTCCCAGCCGGGTGATGTCGGCGCGGAAGAACAGATCGCAATGGACATTCATCACCACCGCGCCGCCTTGCTTCGCGTCTTTCACGCAATCGAAGCGATAGGCGCCGGTGACGCTGGGTCCTTCCAGCAGGGCATAGACGATCACCGTCTGGTCCGTTTTCCTGGAGCCAGAATTGGGAGAAGCGGGGGAACTCTTCCGCCGTCTGGAGCGCGGTGTTGATGGCGACGCCCCGGGCGGAGGCGCCATATTGGCCGTCCTGGCCGGCGGAGCGGAAATAGCTGGCCCCCTGGAAGGCCAGCCAGTCCACCGGCGAGATCTGGCTTTCCATCACCCGGAAGCCGGCGAAGCCCAGCTTGGCCAGAGGCTTGGGGTCCAGGCCGGACGCGCTGTAGTCGAAATAATCCGAGCGAATAGAGGATCTCGCGCGCCACTGTCCTTGCCGTCGGGCCCGCTCTGAAGCGCGAAAATGTCCACCGGATCGGCCGGAATATTTGTTGAGGTGGAAAAAGGCGACAGGGTCGGCGCCCGCGACGCCCCGCCACAGCGCGTCTTCCGGGCGGAAACGGATTTTCTGGACCTTGTCGAAATCCACACCTTGGATGATGGCCTTTGCCGGAGGCTCAGCCGCTTGGTAGGCGGTCTCCGCCAGCTTTTTGGCGCTGCGCGCGCAGCCTTTCGAAAGTAAATGGCGCGGGCGGCCCGAGCTTGAGGCCCGACGGCCGGGTTAGGCTGCGCCTCCCCTCGCACTGCCGGAACCAGGCCCAGAATGGCGAGGCCGGCAAGGACTTCACGGCGGTCAAAAGGGGTCATGCATCAAGCTCCAGGCAGAAACGCCAAGTAGGGGTCAAAGGTGGAAAAGTTGGGGCAAGGCCGTACCTCTCCAGGACCGCGAATTCTCCCCGCCCGATCCATGATTTCGCCGTAATGTTCGCGCACCTTCAAGCCCTGCCAGACTTCCAAAGGCATGCCTTCATGGATCGCGACGGATTTCATTTGCAAGGCGAGTTTATGCCCGCCAGCCACTGCCGCCGCGCCACTTTACCCCCATGCCCGCCCAGCCCCTGGTCCCCTGGACCCTGCCGCGCCTGGCCACCGCCGGATTGGCTTGGCTGATGGCGGAAACGCTGCCGACACTGGCCCGACCCGTGACGGCCACCAAGCGTCGTGTCTGACATCGCTGTCCGGCGATGGGTTTTTCTCTTCCTGGTTGTCCTTTCAACCGCCGGCGCGGTCTTCAAGCTTTATCAAGTCCTGCGCGTCGACGGCATTGACGCGCTGGAATTCCTGTTCCTGATCCTGTTCGCGATCCTGTTCGGCTGGGTCACGGTCTCGTTCTGGCTGGCGGTGTTCGGCGCTTTTGCCCGCCTGACCGGCGCGCGGCTCTTGCCGCTGATGCAAAGCGCGCAGCCATCAACCTCACGCACCGCCATCCTGATGCCGG
This sequence comes from uncultured Alphaproteobacteria bacterium, assembly GCA_963766265.1. GTDB lineage: Bacteria > Pseudomonadota > Alphaproteobacteria > Micropepsales > Micropepsaceae > Rhizomicrobium. The sequence goes on along the minus strand of CAVXYX010000001.1, from coordinate 613,725 downwards.
TCTATAACGAAGACGTGGACGCGGGTATATTCCGGCGTGCAGGCGATCTTGGATTCGCTGGCCGCCAGCGGCGCGCAAGGCTTCGACTTTTTCATCCTCAGCGATTCCACCGATCCCGCCAATTGGGTGGCGGAGGAAGTGGCATGGCAGCGCCTGCGCCTTACCCTGGAGCCGGAAGCGCGCGTCTTCTATCGCCATCGCCACCGCAATGTGGGCCGCAAGAGCGGCAACATTCAGGACTTCTGCGAGAATTGGGGCGCGGCTTACGATTATATGCTGGTGCTGGATGCCGACAGCGTGATGAGCGGTGAGACGCTCAACGCCCTGGTCCGGCTGATGGACGCCAATCCCAAGCGCCGCGCTGATCCAGGCGCCGGCCACCTTGGTGGGCCGCAGCACCTGCTTTGCCCGCATCCAGCAATTCGCCTCCAGCGCCTATGGCCCAACCTACAATGCGGGACTTGCTGGCTGCAAGGCGGCGACGGCAATTACTGGGGCCACAACGCCATCATCCGCGTGCGCGCGTTCCAATCGAGCAGGCGGCTTGCCGAAATTGCCGGGACGCGCGCCCTTTGGCGGCGAGATCATGAGCCATGATTTCGTGGAAGCTGCGCTTCTGCTCAGCGCGCGGCTGGGAAGTCTGGATGGCGCCCGATCTGGGCGGAAGTTACGAAGAACCGCCCCCCACCGATCTATGACCATCTCAAGCGCGACCGCCGCTGGGCGCAGGGCAATCTGCAACATGCGCGCATCGTTCTGGCGCAAGGGTTGAAGCTGCCGTCGCGGCTGCATATGGCGATGGGCATCATGTCGTATCTGGCTTCGCCGCTCTGGCTGTTGCTGCTGGTCGTTTCGGGGCTGGAAATGTTCCTCCCATCGGGAATAGCACCCTTCACGTATTTCGGACGCCAACCCGAATTGCCGCTGCTGGTCCCCCAGGCGATCCCGCTGTTGCAGCTCACCATCGCCACCTTGATCCTGCTCTATGCGCCCAAGCTGCTGGCCGTGGTGGTGGTGCTGACCCAACCCGGCGCGGTCAAGGAACATGGCGGCGTCGCCGGCGTCCTGCGTTCGGTGCTGCTGGAAAGCCTGTTCGCCACCCTGTTCGCGCCGGTGGCGATGCTGGTCGCATAGCTGGTTTCTGCTCAACATCCTGTTGGGCCGCGCTACCGGCTGGACCGAGCAGGCCCGCAGCGACCGCGCCTTGCCTTTCTGGTTCGTAGTGCAGGAATTTCTGGCCGCACACCCTGATCGGCGCGGCGGCGACTTATGCGCTTTACCGTTTTGCGCCCGAAAGCCTGGCCTGGTTCCTGCCCCTGCTGATCGGCTTGATCCTGGCCATGCCGCTGGTCGAGACCAGCTCCAGTCCTTGCGCCTGGGGGAGGCGCTGGCGCGGGCGCGCACCTTCCTGGTGCCCAGCGAAACCGTCGTCATTCCGGTCTTGAAGCGCGCCCAGCAATTGCTGGCACGGCCGCAATGCCGCGGCGGATGGATCGGACTATCGCCAGCTGGTGCTGGACGATCCCGCGGTGATGGCGCTGCATCTGCAGGCTGCTGCAGGAAGCGCCGCCGGACACCGCAGAATGCCGCGCGAGCAATTGGCGGCGCTGGCCGAGGCGGCGCGCCGGCGCGATACCGGAGCCTTCACCCGGCAGGATTGGGTGGCGCTGCTGTCCGATCCCGAAAGCCTGGAAGCAACGCGTCTTTAACGACCCCATCCGGCCTTCGCATCGCAAGCGCTGCTACGGCCACCTCCCCCACCAGCACGCTTCGCGTGCGTTGGGGAGGGGGACCTCGACTGCCTGGCGGTCGCTATCTCTTCTTGGCTTCGCGGTCGAGCGCACGGAATTCTTCGTCGCTGAGGACAATCTCCGCGGCCGCGACATTCTCTTCCAGATGCCTGACCTTGCCGGTGCCGGGAATGGGCAGCATCACCGGACTGCGCTTCAAGACCCAGGCCAGCGCGATCTGCGCCGGCGTGGCCTTGTGCTTCTTGGCGATGCCGTCCAGCAGCGAGCCCGGCCGCGCCAGATCGCCCGCCGCCAGCGGATACCAGGGAATGAATCCGATGCCATGCTTCTCGCAATAAGTCCAGCACATCCTCGCTGCCGCGAGTCACCAGATTGTAGTGGTTCTGCACCGTGGCGACGGGAAAGACTTTGCGCGCGGCCTCGATCTCTTCCACCGAGACTTCGCTGAAGCCGGCCTGGGCGATCACGCCGTCATCCAGCAAGGTCTTGATGGCGGCGAATTGCTCGCCCCGCGGCACCTTGGGATCGATGCGATGCAATTGCCAAAGCGCGATGGTCTCGACCTTGAGCCGTTCGCGGCTTTTCTTCGCCGCATTGATCAGATAATCGGGATCGCCCTTGGGCGCCCACTGCTCGGGACCCGAACGGGTAAGCCCGCCTTTGGTGGCGATCAAAAGCCCGTCATAGGGATAAAGCGCCTCGCAGATGAGATTTTCCGAAACCTCCGGGCCATAGGCGTCGGCGGTGTCGATGAAATCGACGCCCAGTTCGGGCACCCGTTTCGAGAGTCGCCAGCGCTTCCGCCTTGTCCTTGGGCGGGCCCCAGACGCCGTCGCCGGTGATGCGCATGGCGCCGAAACCCAGGCGATGGACTTTCGCCTTGCCGCCGATCGAGAAAGCTGCCTGATTTCGCCGCGTTGACCATGGGGATATTCCTTTGGTGAAATCGAACTTGGGGATCGACCCTGAAATAGGGCGCATGGGGCCGGTTCCAGCCAGGCCACAAAAGAAAACGGCCCCGTTTTGGCGGGGCCGTTTCCATTAGATGTGTCAGCGATCAGCCATTATCCGGCAACGTGTAGCAAATATACTCGCCGGAATAGTCGCCGCCCGACACCGCGACGATGATGTACTGCTTGCCATTGACCATATAGGTCATCGGCGAGCCCGACTGCGCGCGCCGGCATCAGCACATTGCCCACTTCCTTGCCGGTGGCCTGATCATAGGCGCGCAGCGGTGCGCCGCGCGGATGATCGGGCGTGGTGGTGACTTGGCCGTCGCCCGCGATCACCAGGCTCTTGGTCACCAGGGTGCCGATGTTGAAGCCCGCCTGGCCGGTGCGGGGCACATTGATGCCCTTGAGCGCCGGATTGTTGCGGATGGCATCCGGCGTGTCGCCATGCGCGACCTGCCAGACGATGTCACCCTTATCCAGGTTGATCGCGCTGATGGTCGCGTAAGGCGGCTTCAGCAAGGGCAGGCCCTGGATGGTGAGACCGTGCGGAAACCGCCGCCGCCACCACCGGCCGGCGGACGCGCCGGCCGCTTGGGCGCGGGCGCCGCGTCGGCGCCCTGATCGGCGCCGGCGGCATTGACCATCACGATGCTTCTGACCGGCCAGGCCTTCGACATAGGGCAGATCGGTCATGCCCGGAGGCGGCGGCACCAAGCCGGTCAAGCGACATGCAATTGTTGCAGCCATAGACATAGACGGTGTGGTTCTCCGGATTGAAGGAGCCGCCCGGCCAGTTGGTGCCGCCATTGGCCGCGCCCACCATGATGGTGGCGATGGGGCCGTTGGGATTGGACACGACCGGCGGGGTGTAGATCGGACCGATCTTGTATTTCTTGACCGCTTCCACCGCTTCGGCACGCATGCGCGGGCGTGAAGTCGATCAACTCGTCGATCGTACGCCCGTGCGCGTATAGGCGCGCGGGCTTGGAGGGAATGGGCTGGGTCGGCGCATACCATTCGCCGGGCACATTGCCCTTCTCGACCTTCCTCTCCGGGATCGGCCACACCGGCTTGCCGGTGATGCGGTCGAAGACATAGAGCATGCCCATCTTGGTGGGCGTGGCCACCGCCTTGATCGGCTTGCCGTCGACATTGATGTCCATCAGCAGCGGCGCCGACGACATGTCGAAGTCCCAGATCTCGTGATGGATGAGCTGGAAATACCATTTCGGCTTGCCGGTGTTGAGATCCACCGCCACCAGGCTGTCGCCATAAAGACCGTCGCCGGGACGCTTGCCGCCATAGAAGTCCGACGTCGGCTGTTCGACCGGCAGATAGGCCAGGCCCGCCATCCGGGTCGGCGGTCATTTCGGTCCACACGCCGGTGTTGCCGGTATATTCGTTGGAATTGTCCAGCCAGGTTTCCGCGCCGGGTTCGCCCTTTTGCGGGATGGTGTGGAATTCCCAGATCTTCTTGCCGGTGCGCACGTCATAGGCGCGCGCCGAACCCTTGTTGTTCTTGAAGCTGGTGGGCGTGAAGCCTTCGCGGAAGGCCGAACCGATCAGCACCTTGTCGCCGACAACGGTCGGCGCCGACTGCCAGCCGATTTCGCCGGTGGTCAGATCGGGCGAGATCTTCTGGTCGTCATCGGCCTTCAGATCCACCGCGCCGTTATTGCCGAAAGATGGCGATGCGCTGGCCGGTCTTGGCGTCCAGGCGATCAGCTGATAGCCGGGCGTGGTATAGAGAATGCGGGCTTCCTTGCCATCGGTCCAATAAACCGGACCGCGGCCCGAAAGCTGGCGGGGAGCGGCGGCGCCGCGCGCGCCTTCCTTCTCGCCATGGACCCAGAGAAGCTCGCCCGTCACCGCGTCCAGCGCGACCACGGCGCGGCGCGAACCGGCGGTGGCATAGACCACGCCGCCCACTTCCAGCGGCGTGCCTTCCAGCTTGAATTCGGGACGGTTGCCCATATTGTCGGTCTTGAAGCGCCACGCCACTTCCAGCTTGGAGAAGTTCGAGGCGTTGATCTGGTCCAGCGGCTTGAATTTGCTGCCGGTGATGTCGCCCAGATAGACGGGCCAATCCACATTCTGGCCGCCGGTCTGCGCGAAGGCCGACCCGGCCATGAGCACGGCCATCAGACCCGCGCCCATCACATATTTCTTTTTGCCTAGTGACATGATTTCCCCTTAGAAAAACTGACTTCTCGTATTTTGCGATATCGCGTTGCGCTCGCTCACGCGTCGAATGCACCCGATCCCGCAATCTCATCGCGAATGAGAAAGCTGTAAAGGCAACAATCTTAACATTGCGCCGCATCATGCCGCGATGAAGCGCCGAGGTTTTTCGATTTACAGCGAATGCGTCTCTAAGCCATTGATATAGAATGGATAAATCCCGTCCCGGAAATGGCCTTCCGCCCTTGCGCGAAAGCGCCGCAGCTTGGCCGTTCGATTCCCGAAAGCGCGGCCTCCCGCTTAGTATCGCGCGCATCACGAGGGAGAAAATCGTGGAGCACATGGATCAAGACCGGCATGCCGTGTCGCGCCGGTCGCTGTTGAAATTGATCGGCACCACGGCGGGCAGCGCCGTGATGTACGACATGATGGTGGCGATGGGTTATGCCGGCACCTCGGATTTCAGCGGTCCGATCAAATTGCCGGGCGATGTCAAGGGCGCTTCGGTGCTGGTGCTTGGGCGCCGGCCTGGCGGGCATGACCGCGGCCTATGAACTGCGCAAGGCCGGCTACAAGGTGCAGGTGCTGGAATATAACGACCGGCCCGGCGGGCGGAACTGGTCGCTCTATGGCGGCGACAGCTATACCGAGATGGGCGGCGTCACCCAGCATATCGAGTTCGACAAGGGGCTTTATTTCAATCCCGGCCCCTGGCGCATTCCCTATCACCATCGCGGCCTGCTCTATTACTGCAAGCAGCTCAATGTGCCGCTCGATTCCTTCGTGATGGTCAACTACAACGCCTATGTCCATTCGACCAAGGCGTTCGGCGGCAAGCCGCAAGCGTTATCGCCAGATCGCGGCGGATTTCGACGGCTATATCGGCGAGCTTCTCGCCAAGGCCACGTCCCAGGACAAGCTCAGCGGCGCCATCTCCAAGGACGAGAAGGACGGCCTGCTGCAGGTGCTGCGCTTCTGGGGCGCGCTGGACAAGAATTACGAATACAAGAAAAGCGAAGCCGCCAGCAATATGCGCGGCTTCGACGTCGAGCCGGGCGGCGGCTTGAGCCCGCTGCCAGTCGATTCCGATCCCCTGCCGATGAAGGAGTTGTTCAGCTCCGGCATGTGGTTTTCGGCGATCGCCGGCAAGATCTATGAATTCCAGACGCCCTTGTTCCAGGCCGACCGGCGGCATGGGCATGATCGGCAAGGCCTTCGGCCGTCAGCTGGGCGGTGCTGATCAAATACAATTGCAAAGTCATCGACATCAAGCAGGACGCCAAGGGCGTCACCGCCACCTATATCAATTCCAAGAAGGGCGGCGCGGCGCAGACCGCGCATGCCGATTGGTGCGTCTGCACCATTCCCGCCTCGGTCCTGGGCCAGATCCCCATGAATGTGGGCGCGCCGATGAGGAACGCGATCAACTCGCTGTCCTATGATGCCGCCTTCAAGGTGGGCTTGGAATTCAAGCGCCGCTTCTGGGAGGAAGACGACGACATCTATGGCGGCATCACCTATACCGACCAGCCGATCTCCAACATCAGCTATCCTTCGAACGATTATCATCGCCAGGGCGGCGGCGTGCTGTTGGGCGGTTATATCTTCGGCGACAGCCCCACGACCTATGAATTTCGAGGCGCTGTCGGCCCAGGATCAGATCAAGGCGGCGCTGGAACAGGGCGCCAAGATCCATCCGCAATATCTGAAGGAATATAAAAGCGGCGTGGGCGTCGCCTGGCATCGCGTGCCCTGGACCTTGGGCTGCTCGGGCCGCTGGACGGACGAGAACCGCGCCAAGAATTACGACAATATCTGCGCCATCGACGGGCGCATCGTGCTGGCGGGCGAACATTGCTCGCGCCTGCCCGCCTGGCAGGAAGGCGCGGTTCTGTCGGGGCTGGATGCCATCGGCCGGCTGCACAAGAGGGTGCTGACGGCTTAATCGTTCCCCCCTCGGTCTCTTTCGCGCAAGCGCTCAGAGACATCTCCCCCCGTCAGCGGCTTCGCCGCACGGGGGGAGAAAGCCTCGGCCAAGACGGGCTGCCCACTGGGGCTCGTCTTACGTCCAAGCCGCTCTACTTTTTCACATATCTAATGACGGCCTTAGGGCCCGACTTCGGCGCCATAGATCACGCCATTGGAGTCAACCCAGACGCCTTCGGCGGCGCTGGTGTCGGGATCGGCGTGGCCCAAATCGGGGTCGGGAATGAAATAATTGACGTCGCCCGTCTTGGCGCTGCCGATCCGCATCCCGCGCTGGAATTTGGGATTGTAGCCATAGCCCTTTTTGTCGGTAGATTCGGAGTCGGTGACATAGAGCACGTCATTGGCATCGACATAGATGCCGCTGGGACGGCTGAACTGGGACCATTGGGCGATGAATTTGCCGTCCTGGTCGAATATCTGCACCCGGTTGTTGCCGCGATCGGCCACGAACAGCCGGCCTTGGTGTCTATCGCCAGGGCATGCGGCATCTCGAACTGACCGGGCCCGCTGCCGTGACTGCCCCATTGCAGGATGAATTTGCCGTGGCGATCGAGCTTGACCACCCGCGCATTGTGCCCGGCCCAGGCTCATGGCCGTCGGCGACGAAGATGTCGCCATTGGGCGCGATCAGGACCGCGTTGGGCTCGCGGAACGTGTCGGGCCCTGCGCCAGCCACGCCGGGCTTGCCCAAGGTGCGCAGCACCTTGCCGTTCCGGTCGAATTCCAGCACGTCATCGCCGATGCCCTTTCCCACATGGCCGTCCGCCACCCAGATATGATCGTCCCTGTCGATGGTCATGCCATGCGGAAACAGGAACTTTCCCGCGCCGAAGGCCTTGATGAAATTACCGCCGGCGTCGAACTCCATCACCGGATCGAGCTTGGAACCGGCGCAGTCATTGGCGCCGCAACGGTCCACCACCCAGATATCGCCTTGATGATCCACCGCCACCGAATTGGTCGAGCCCATGGCGCGGCCCGCCGGCAATTTGAAGAAATCGCGGATGGTGCGAAAGGGATTGGGCTGGGAATTGGGCGCGTTGCCGGCAGCTGCCAACGCGGTGTTCCCCAGGAGAAACAGTGAAACAAAAAATAGGCGGCGGAGCATCATGCTTTGTCCCTCCCAATGTTTCGGCGCGAGCCAGGCCGATCCCCATTTCACGGGCGTCTTGCGCAATTATGCCGGGAAAGAAAGCTTTTACCAATATTGCGTCTGCGAGCGATTTAATCTCCCCCGCCCACTGGCGTATCGCCGCAATTCGGAGAAACAATGGCGGTCCGAACGCCACTCAAAGGCTAGGGACATGGCCCGCGGCTTGAGCGAAACCGACGTCGCCGATTTTCGCGAACGTTTGTGCGAGACCGCAGCGCAACTCTTCGTCGAGCGCGGCCCCTCGGCCTTCAACATGCGCGAGTTGGCGGCCCGCCTTGGCGTGAGCGCCATGACGCCCTATCGCTACTTCAAGGACAAGAACGAGATTCTTGCGGTGGTACGGGCCAGGGCCTTTCGCCGCTTCGCCGACCGGCTGGAAGGCGCACATGCTACCGACGGCTCGCAACTGGACAAGAGCGCCGCGATGGGCCGGGCCTATGTCACATTCGCGCTCGAGGAACGGACCAATTACCGGCTGATGTTCGATCTGGCGCAGCCGGGCGGCGCGACCATCCCCGAACTGGAATCGCAGGAGCGGCGCGCTCGCGGCCTGATGCGCGCCCATGTTGACATGCTGGTCGAGATGGGCGTGCTGGAAGGTGACGCTGGCATGATCGCCAAGATCTTCTGGGCGGCGCTGCATGGCGTGATCGTCCTTCACCTGGCCGGCAAGCTCGCAAGCGTGAATTTCGATCGGCTGCTGTCGGAGACCATGCGGGTGATCGCCAATGCCTATCGCCCCGTCAAAGTCACCGCCCATTCGGAAATACCTGCCGCCCATGAATGGCCAACCATACCCTGAGCCGGTCGCGCAAGGCGCGCCCGATGCTTTCATCCCGGCAGGCGCGCCGATCCATCGGCGGCGCCTCAGCCGCATCGAGACCGCCTATGATCGCCCGGCGCAATGTGCTGGAGATCATTCCGGGCCTCGCCTATCGCCAGCCCATCGTCTCCGGCGACATGCTGATCCGCTGGCACATGCTGGCCGATCCCGCCGGCATGAAGCGGGTGATGCTGGACAATCTCGCCAATTATCCCAAATCCGAAATCATGCGCCGGATGCTGCGGCCCGCCATCGGCGAAAGCCTGTTCAATGCCGATGGCGCCGACTGGAAATGGCAGCGCCAGGCGGTGACGCCGGTCTTCACCCATCGCAATGTGGTGGCGCTGGCGCCGGCGATGACCGCGACCGCCGAACGCGCGCGCGGCGAAATTGGCGACGCGCCGATGGGCGCGCCGAAATCGTCTCGGAAATGCTGACCGCGACCTTCGATGTGATCTGCGATGTGGCGCTGTCGGGACGCGAGCATTTCGACAGCGCCACCTTCAGCCGACGCCATCACCCAATATTTCCAGACCGCGGGCCGCGCCTCGCTGCTGGATTTTCTGGGCTTTCCGGAATGGTTTCCCCGGCCCGGCGAATTGCTGGCGGGCAGTTCGGTCCGCACCATGCATGGCATGGTGGCGGCGGCCATCGAGGCGCGCCGCAAAGAAAGCACGGGCAAGGCCGACGATCTTCTGGATCACATGCTGGCGGCGGAGGATCCCGAAACCGGCCATCGCATGAACGCCGCAAGACCTGATCCACAACATGCAGTTCTTCATCGTCGCGGGCCATGAGACCACGGCGCTGGCGATCTCCTGGGCGCTCTATCTTCTGGCCAACACGCCCGATTATCAGGAGCGGGCGCGGCGCGAAGCGCAGGCGCAGCTTCAGGGCCGCGCCGCCCGCGCCGCAGGATCTTGCCGGCATGCCTTTCGTCAAGCAGGTGCTGGAAGAGGCGATGCGGCTTTATCCGCCGGTCGGGCCTTCTGGCCCGCACCGTGGTGGCGAAGGATGAATTGTGCGGGCGGACCATGCGGCCCAACGACATCGTGTTTCTTCCCATCTGGGCGCTGCATCGCCATCAATTGTGGTGGGAGCGGCCCGAGCGAATTCGATCCCGGACCGTTTCGATCCCGTCAGCGGGACCCAAGCGCGACAAGTATCAATATCTGCCGTTCGGCGCGGGGCCGCGCGTCTGTGTGGGCGCCGATTTCGCCATGATGCAGGCGCAGATCATCCTGGCCACCCTGGTCAGCGCGCTTCCGCGTCCGGCCCAGCCTGCCCGATCCGCACCCCGTGATGACCATGACGGTGCGGCCGGATCCCGGAATCTTCCTGGAGCTGGAAGAGGCCGCGTAAGGTTCAGGGCGATTTGTTCGGCAGGGCTTTGCGGCTTGGCCGGCTGTTGCTTGTTTCTTGGCCAGCTCGAGCTGGCATGCCAAATTCTCCGGCGAGCCCGGCATGCGCCCTGGCTCACGCAGGTGGAATAATTGTCCCGTTCCTGTCGTTCGGTATGCGAATCTTCTGGTACCTCGGCCCTGGTCTTCGTCAGGCTCCTGCGCGATGCTCGACAGCATCACAGCCCGCAAGCATCAATAGCCCCAGTCCCAGTGCGGATGCCGCGCAACGCGATCTGTCCCTGGCAGATGCGCGGGCCATCCTTTGCCCCGGAATACGCCACCACTCTACGCACGTGGCGATTTACGCGCGTATCCAGTCGACGCCGCAATCTGGATCGCCGTGCCTCGATGCGTTAGGCTTTGCCGCGTCATTTTTGTGGAGGGAATGGCATGGACAAGGACTGGACAAGACGCGAAAAGTCGTATCGCGCCGCGATTTCACGGCGCTGTCGGTCGCCGCGGGATTGAGCGTGACCGCGGGTGCGACGCCGGCAGCCGCGCTGGAAGTCACCGAACGCGACGTGACGATCAAGACGCCGGACGGCACCTGCGATGCCGCCTACTTCCATCCCGCCACCGGGCAAACATCCCGGCGTGCTGATCTGGACCGATGTGTTCGGCCTGCGCCCCACCTTCCGCGAGATGGGCAAGCGGCTGGCGGCGGAAGGCTATGCCGTGCTGGTGCCCAATCCCTTCTACCGCACCCAGAAGGCGCCGGTGATGGAAGATGCCAGCAAGGTGGATTTCAACGACGCAGGCTTCCGCGCCAAGATGCAAAGCTGGACCGGGCCGATCAACGAGGCCGGCGCGATCGAGCGCGATGCGGCCGCCTATGTCGCGTTCCTGGATGCGCAGAAGGAAGTGGATACCGGAAAGAAGATCGGCACCCAGGGCTATTGCATGGGCGGACCGCTGGTGTTCAAGACCGCGGCGACCATGACCAACCGCGTCGGCGCGGGCGCCACCTTCCATGGCGGCGGGCTGGTCACCGACAAGCCGGACAGCCCGCATCTGCTGATCCCCAAATTCAAGGCGCACATGTATCTCGCCGTCGCCGCCAGCGATGACGACCGCCAGCCCGACGCCAAGGACAAGCTGAAGGCGGCGTTCGCCGCGGCCCATGTGCCCGGCGAAGTCGAGGTCTATGCCGGCACCATCCATGGCTGGTGCGTGCGCGACATGCCGATGCAGAACGGCAAGCCGATCTACAACAAGCCGGATGCGGAACGCGCCTGGGGCCATCTCGAGGCGCTGTACAAGGCCAATCTGGCGTAAGCCAAACTCTACGGTCACGCCGGGTCTGGGCCCGGCGTGACTATTCTTCCAGCGCCTAGCGCGGATTCAGCGCCACCCATTGCAGCAGCATGATGGTTTTGGCGTCGAGGATCTCGCCCCGCGCCACCATCGCAAGCGCGTCCGCAAGCGGCAATTCGATGGTCGCAATATCCTCGCCTTCCTGCTCATGGCCGCCGCCTTTCTGGCGGGGGCGGTTGAAATCATAGTCGGCCACGAACAGGCTCAACCGTTCTTTCACCGCGCCGGGACTCATGAAGCAGTGAAAGACGCATTGGAGATTGCTGGATGCGGATTCCCGCTTCCTCTTCCGCTTCCTTGATGGCGCATTGTTCGGGATCGTCGCCGTCCAGCTTGCCGGCAATCGCTTCGATCAGCGTGTCGCGATAGCCATTCTCGAAGGCGGGCCAGCGGAATTGCCGGACCATCAAGACCAGCGAGCGTTTGCGATCCATGGGCAAGACCGCCGCGCCATCGCCAATATCGTAGGATTCCCGCGCCTGGCGCTGCCAGCGCCCATCGCCGCGGCGAAAATCGAATTCGGCCTTGCGCAGCACATAATGATTGTCCGACAGGACCGTAAGATCATGCAGGCGGATATGGCTCCCGATATCGGGCTTTGTTCGTCCTTATCTGTCATTTTGGCCATGCGCCGGATTTGGTTTCCTTGGACGTTTGAGCTTCATCCTGCCGTAATATGGCCCGGATTGCAGGCCGTTGCGGCCATTTGGACCACCCGATGCCGCCGTTTGACCCCGCCATGCGTTATGACAGTTAGGGGCTATGGAGTTCAAAAAGATGCGCCGCACCGTCCCTCTTGATCAGCCTTGGATTGGTCCTTTTCGGCACCGCCGCTATCGCCCAACCTTATCCGCCACCGCCGCCGCCGCCCTCTGATCAGCGGCGCGCGACATGTATTGCCGCCACAGCGCGGCCGCCAGCACCGGCTATACGACACCGGGCCAGGCCGCCAACCGCGCCCAGACCAACGGCACCGTGGGCGGTCTTCTTGGGCGGCGCCGCGCTTGGGCGCGATCATCGGCGGACCAATGCCGGCACGGGTGCCGCGATCGGCGCAGGCGTGGGCGCGCTGGCCGGCACGGCGGTCGGCTCCGCCAACGCCGATCGAGCGGCGGCCGATGTGCAACGGCGTTATTCGGAAACCTATTATGCCTGCATGAATGGCGGTTACGGCCGCCTCCGCCGCCCGGATTATTACGCGCCGCCGCCACCTCCGCCTGGCTACCGGCGGTGATTATCCGCCTCCGCCTGCTATCGGCGCGCTTATGGTCCGCCTCCAGCGATTATCCGCCACCGCCGCCGCCGCCAGACGGGCCCTATCCCCGCTGAGCGTGCGATGAGGCTGCAGAAGCTCGTCTAATCTTTTGCCTTGGCCAAGGCCGAAGCCAAGGTCTCGCGGAAGCCGAGGCTGGTCATGGTGGCGGACGAGACCAAATCGATCTGGGCGGTTTGCGCCTTGATGGCTTCGCTTTTGAGCAGCGGCTTGACAAAGTCGGTGATCTCCACCGAGCGGGCGCGATCGAAGGGCATCTGCAGGAATTGCACATCGGCGATCTTGCCGCCCTGAATCACGGCCTTGACCTGGACAAAGCCCCAAAGGATCTCGGCCGGTTCGCCGGTGAATTCGCCATCCTTGTAATGGGCGGACTGGGCCTCTGCCCGCGCGCCGGCCAGAAAAAGCGCGAGCGCGGCGGAAGTGAATATCCGGCGGGTCTGGGTGCGATTTGCCATGGCTTTCTCAGGTGGCGAATTTTATCGAAACGCCGGCCCTGTCCAGAAAAATGGATGCCGGCAATCGCGATGAACCGCCGAACTGGCGAAGAATGCATCTCTTGCGCGGGCTTTTTTTGTGGCGCTATCTAAAAACTCCGCCGGATCTTGGAAACCAGCGGCAGAGGAGCCGTTCGGCATGTCAAGATTTCCGCTGGTTCTGGCCGCCTTGGCCGTGGCGGCTCTGCCCGCGCTGGCGCAAGGCAATGCCGCGCGCCAACTGCCACCACCACCAATATCTGGGCCGGCGTCTATACCGACGAGCAGGCGGTGCAGGGAGCGAAGATCTATCCCTCCGCCTGTTCGGAGTGCCATGGCAAGGCGCTGGAGGGCGTTCCGGACGAAGGCGACCCGGCGCTGGCCTCCCCTGGCTTCATGGTGGAATGGGACGGCCAGACCATGGCTGACCTGGTGCACCACATCCATATCGGGCCCAGCGACAATTCCGGCAGCATGGACCCCGATACCGCGGTGGCGCTGGCCGCCTTCATCCTGAACCAGAATGGCGTGCCTTCCGGCAAAACTCCGCTTTCCACCGATGCGAAGGAAGAGGCCAAGATCCTGTTCAAGGAACAAAAGCCCAAATAGCGAAAAAGACCCCCACGCTGAAAAACGTGAAGGTCTTATTCTTGACTGGCAGCGAAGCGACAGGCCGCCTGATGAGCGGCCTGTCGCGTTTCAGTCCTAGTTCGCGAGGCAGGCTGTAGGCGATGTAGTCGCCCGAGTAATTGCCGCCGCTCACCGCGACGATGATGTACTGCTTGCCATCCACGCGAATAGGTCATGGGCGAGCCGGATTGCGGCGCGGGCATCCACACCGCGCCCACTTGCTGACCGGTCTTCTGGTCATAGCCGCGCAGATAAGCACCGCGCGGATGACCGGGCTGGGTCGAATTTAGCCGGATCGCCGACCACCACCAGATTCTTGGTGATCGACTTCGCCGACGGTTGCCTGCTGTCCGGTCTTGCGGAATGTTCAGGCCCTTGAGCGCCGGATTGTTCCGGATCTCATCCGGCGTGTCGCCATGGGGCACCTGCCAGAGCGATGTCGCCGGTATCGAGATTGATGGCGGTGAGCGAGCCCGTAAGGCGGCTTGACGAACGGCAGTCCGTCCACATTGCGGGGCGGCGGCGGCGCCATCGCGGTTTGCGGATGCGCGGCCAGAACCGCCGCCAGCTTGGCGTCGTCGGCGCTGACCTTGGGTGCGTCCGAGGCCGAGCCGAAACCCGGGACCGCCGTTGATGCGGAACGGCTGGCCCGCCGTGCCTTCCAGATACCTGTTGTCGGTCAAGCCCGGCAGGCGGCTCGACCAGACCCATCAGCGACACGCCGGCATTGGCTGCCGGCGTGAAGACCACATGGGTTTCCGGATTGAAGCCGGCGCCCGGCCAGTTGGTGCCGCCGCCCAGAGTGCCGATATCCATCACCGCGTAGGGGCCGCCCGGCTTGCCCACGACGGCGGGCGAGAACATCGGGCCCATCGTGTAGTTCTTCTTGATGATATCGCACCGCCTTGGCGCGCAGTTCCGGCGTGAAGTCGATCAGATCGTCCGTGGTGACGGCCTGGCGCGCATAGGCTGCGGGCTTGGTGGGGAAGGGCTGGGTCTTGGAGGTCTTTTCGCCCGGCACGGTGCTTTGCGGCACCGGCTTCTCCACGATCGGCCAGATCGGCTTGCCGGTGACGCGGTCGAACACATAGAGGATAGGCTTCCTTGCTCGGGACGGCCACCGCCTTGATCGTCTTGCCGTCGACAGTGATGTCCACCAGCAGCGGCGGCGAGGACATGTCATAGTCCCAGATCGGGTGATGCGCGATCTGGTAGTACCATTTCATCTTGCCGGTGGTGAGATCCAGCGCACACCAGGCTGTCGCCGTAACAGATCGTTGCCCGGACGCGCGCCGCCATAAGCGTCATTGGTGGGATCTTCGATCGGCACATAGACGCTGTTGAGTTCCGGATCGACGGTCATGCTGGCCCAGGTGCCGGTGTTGCCGTTGAAGTCGGCGGAGTTGTTCTCCCAGCTGTCGTAACCGGACTCGCCCTTTTGCGGGATGTTGTGGAAGGTCCAGAGCAGCTTGCCGGTCTTCACGTCGAAGGCGCGGGTCAGTCCCTTGGTGTTGTTCGACTTCCAGGGGCTGCGAGCCTTCCTTGAAGGACGAACCCACCAGCACGGTGTTGTTCACCACCGTGGGCGTGGTGTGCAGGCCGATCTCACCGGTCACGAGATCGATCTGCTTGTATTCGCCGGGCTGGCCTTGCACGCCGGTATAGGCCCCGACCTTCAGATCCACCATGCCATGATCGCCGAAGGATTCGATGGGACGGCCGGTATGG
Source organism: uncultured Alphaproteobacteria bacterium (assembly GCA_963766265.1). Classification (GTDB taxonomy): domain Bacteria; phylum Pseudomonadota; class Alphaproteobacteria; order Micropepsales; family Micropepsaceae; genus Rhizomicrobium. Next base: position 598,048 of record CAVXYX010000001.1, on the reverse strand, counting down.
GCATTGAGTTCGACCAGGCGATAGCCGGTCGTGACATAGAGGATGCGGTCATCGCCATTGCCGTCGGTCCAATAGGACACGCCGCGGCCGGAAAGCTGGCGCGGCGCCAGCGCGGCGCGCATGCCTTCGTCCATGCTATAGACCCATTTCAGTTCGCCGGTCTTGGCGTTCAGCGCCACCACGGCGCGGCGCGAACCGGCGGTGGTATAGACCGTGCCGTTGATTTCGAGCGGCGTGCCTTCCAGCTTGAATTCCGGACGGCCGCCCAGATTGTCGGTCTTGAAGTGCCAGGCCTGCTGCAGCTTGTTGAAGTTGGAGGCATTGATCTGGTCTTGCGGCGAATAGCGCGAGCCCGACGGATCGGCGAAATACATGGGCCAGTCGCCCTTGGCGGTCGAAGGCTGGCCGGTGCTTTGGGCCGATGCCGTACCCAACGCTGACAAAAGTGCGATCGCCGCGACCGACGCCAGGCGCGGTGCTGCGATTTTCCGAGACATTCGCTTTCCCCTTGAGGGCGAGGACCGGAACGCGCCCTCGCCCCTCCGGTATTTGACAGCTTTCATAGGATGAGGCCTACCGCAAAGCAAGCAGGCACCGGATGCGATCCAGCGCCTGTCGCAGGTTATGCTGCGATGCAGAAGTTCGAGACTATTTGATCGCCGGATTGACGTAGCCATGCTCCAACACCTTCTTGGGATCGGGACGCACGCTGAGATAAGTCACCCCGCCTTCGGGGATGTCCGTCCAACCATGCGGCCACGCCCTTCGGGATCACCGAAATGTCGCCCACTGTGACCTTGCGGGCGACATAATTGCCCACGATCTGGCCGCTGCAGGACGGGCCATTGAGGATCTTGGTGACTTCGCTGTCCGGGCCTGAACGCATGCCGTTCATGACCTGGCCGCCCGTGATCAGCGTGCCCGAGCCCGCGATCACGATATAAGTCTCGTCGGTATCGTCATGCGAGATGCCGCCCGCTGACGGCGGCTTGGAGCCAGCCGGAAGCGCCTTGATGCCGCAGGGCACCGCATTAGCGGGACGTTGGCGGGGCCGCCGCGCCCGCCGGACGCTGGCCGGTCGGGCCGCGTTTTATTACGGCGACGGAAAGCTGATAGGCGCCCAGATCCACCACCTTCAAGGTGTGGTCCACGGATTTCTGGCCGCTGTTCAGGACCGCCTGAACCTGGGCATTGGTGATGTCGGTGGCGACATCCTGTTGTGCATAGGCCGCGCCGCAAAGCGCGAGCAAAGCCGTCGCCGCCAATAAAGTCGTTTTACGCATTGAATCCCCTCCCGAAATATCTCGCCTGTGCGAAGCGGCCTTTGGACCGCCTTAAGCCAGCCACTATAGACGGATATGTGAGGCCTGTTCCACACCCCGGCTTTGATGAATGATCCATGAATTTACCGGCCAGAGCCGGTTCAGGGGGCCGGCCCGAGACTGGCGACCGTGAAGGGGTGCCGATGCCTTGCGGCATCAACCATGGAGCAAGTCATGACTGTCATCAACCGTTCCGCACTCGTCCTGGCCCTGGCCTCGGCGCTGGGCCTTTCGGGCATCGCCAGCGCCTCTGCGGCGACATGGGACCAAAGACATCCCCGCCGCGTCGAGGTCAATCATCGTCTGGCCAACCAAGACCGGCGCATCGACCGCGATTTCAGCCGGCGGGAGATATCTCTGCCCGTCAGGCGGCGCGGTTGCACCGCGAAGACCGCATGGTGCACGCCGATGAACGCTTCGACGCCCATTTCGATCGCAGCCATCTCACCCGCGCCGATCACCGGTCTTTGAATCAAAATGAAAACGGCATCAGCCGGCAGATTTACCGCGATGCGCATTGACGAAAGGGGCCCGCGAAAACGGGCCCCTTCTTCTTAAGAGGCGAGTAATCCTGTCATGCGATATTTGGCGGCCCATCCCTGGAGTGATCCATGGAACACCGCCGAAATTTCGGCCGCCGCGCCATGCCGCAAGCGAGTTTCGTTTCCCCGGCCGCGCCCGCGCCGCTCCAGCCGACAGAGAAATTGCTTGCGTCCGCGTCACCCGGAACGGACGCCACCCTCGGTCGAGGACGAGATCAAGGCGTGGAAAGCGGCGCGCCGCTCGCATGTGGGATTTCCCTGGCGCCAATTTCGCTGATGGCCGGCCTCTGTTTCGGCATCGCGTCTTTTGTGCTGCCCCGAAGCGTCAATGAAGCGTTGCAATGGCCGCTTTACGCGCTGACCGCCATCAGTCTCTATGCGGGACTGCGCAGGCGCAAAACCAAGCCGGCTTGAATTTGCACAATCGCCGGCGTTTGATCCTGATGGCATTGGGAGCGAGGCGATGCGCAAAATCCCACTGGTTGCCGGGATCCTGGGACTCATGCTGTCGGGCATGGCGGCGGCGAACGCGCAATCCTTGAAACACTGTTTCAACGACAGCCAGTTCAGCGGCTGGTGGCGCGCCGGCGGCGACAAGACGCTCTACATTCGCACCAATAATTATCACTATTACCGCCTGGACCTTGCCCAGTCCTGTGGCGCTTCCGCCTTTCCGGCCGCCCATCTGATTCTCGTCCTTCACGGAAGTAACACGATTTGCTCGCCCCTGGATTTCGAGCTTCGCATCAGCCAGAGCGTGGGCGACATTCCCCACCCCTGCTTCGTCAAAGGCATGAGCGAAGTCCCGGCCGGTGAAATCGCGGCGCTCAAAAACGCAAAACCATGACGCGGCGCAACCTTCAGAAAACTTCATGAATGGCGGACGCAGACGCGTATCGCCACTCAAGCGCTTGCAGCATTTCCGTTTTCGGGAATTCGTCATCTGAACGTCATATTCCAACAGCTTCGCGCACGCCTTTCATTGTCATCAAGTCGTCAAGCATCCATGCCATCCACGCGCGCGCGAAACGGGGACATTCTCATCTGATCATCCGGCACTGGGCTTTCGCGAAATACGCGATTGCGCTGACGCTTGTGCTCACCCCTGTCGGATTTTTGACCAACGAGGGGTGTCATTATGTCCACAGTTATTTCCAGCCGTCTCAGAAATTCATCCGCCAGCCTGGCGCTGGCCGTTGCGACCCTGTTTTTCGCGGGCCCTGCCTTGCCGCCCAACAAATCGCCGTCAATGACGCCACCACCGGCGAACCGCTGGAAACCGTGGTCGTCACCGGCACCGCGCAATTCAACACCGATGCCGCGCCGGCCAAATCCTCGCTGACCACGATGGAGCCGGAAACCATCATCAACAAGTCCTATATCGAGAATTTCGTCGCGCCCCAGGCGGACTATGTGACCATCCTGTCCATTGTGCCTTCGATGACGGGCGGCGATCCCAACGGCCCCGGCCTGTCGGACGGCGGCGCCAAGAACACGCTGCGCGGCCTGCCCGACGGCAACTTCGCCATGCAGTATGACGATATTCCGTTCGGCGACACCAATGGCCCCACCCATCACAACATTTCCTATTTTCCCGCCACCACCATCGGCTCGATCAATGTGGACCGCGGCCCCGGCAATGCCGGCAATCTGGGCGCCAACACCTATGGCGGCACCGTCAAGCTGTTTTCCGAGACGTTGGGCGACGATCCCATCGCCAAGGGTTTTGCGAGCTATGGCAGCTTCGACGACCTGGATCGTCAACGCCAACGCGCAAAGCGGCGAATACGATCTGGGCGGCACCCAGGCCAAGGGCCTGTTCAATGTGCAGCACATGGAATCCCAAGGCGCGCTGAGTTTACAGAATCTGGGCACAACCAACGCGCTGGTGAAGGTCGCAGGATACGTTCGCGCCCAACTGGACCGTCACGGTGTTCGCCGATTACTCCTACTTGAAGGAGCATCTGGACGACAATAACGGCCTCACTCCGGCGCAGGTGCATGATTTACGGCAAGAATTTCTCCTTGCAGCAGAACGATCCCACCCTGCCGACCTACCAGGCCTACAACTACACCACCAAATCCACCGACTTCGAATATGTCGGCTGACCGGCGAGATCGGCAAGGGCTTCTGATGTCGATAATACCGTCTACACCTACGCCTATTGGAACCACACGTTCAGCCCCAACAGCCAGACCCAGACCTTGCCGCAGATCCAGGCTGACACATCGGGGGACACTCTCTCGGGCAACAAAGCCACCGATGTTATTGGCGTGAACCACCCCAACGATCTGCTGGCCTATGACAAGCAGAATGCCTATCGCGTGTGGGGCGACGTGCTGCGTGTTTCCCAGGACTACCAGATCGGCGACATCACCGGTCAAGTCCGCGCCGGCATCTGGTCGAAAGCCAGGGCACCCATCGCTACAAATATTATTTCGACGCCAATCAATGCGCCACCACCGGCAATGCCGTCTATCTGCAGGACACGCCAACCCAGGCCGCGGCGGCCTGCGCCGCCAAGAAAGGCTCCGACCTCGTTCCCGGCCTGGGCTATTCCAAGGACGACGAATATTCAGACTGGACCCAGTATCAGCCCTTCGCTGGAAGTGGATATCAGGCCGACCGAGAATCTGCTGATCACGCCGGGCGTCAAATATGTCCACTGGGATCACTCGGTGAACGCTCCCGTCGAGCAGGGCAATACCTGCGGCATCGATCTGGCCTGCGCGCCCTATAACGCGCTGGGCCAGAATTTCGTCGCCAGTTTCACCACCACCGACACGCTGCCCTTCCTGCAGATGAATTACCGGATCGAGCCTTCGTGGAGCGTCTATGGCGAATATGCCAAGGGCATTTATGTGCCGGACATCTCTGCCTTCGAGGGCGGCACGCAAACTACCGCCTTCCCGAAAGCGGAAACCACCACCAACTTTCAAGTCGGCACGGTTTATTACGCCGATCACTACACCTTCGACGCGGACATTTATTACATCCCCATCAACAACAATTACATCAGCCAACCTTGCCCGGGCAACGTGAACGACACCTGCTTCATCAACAATGGCAAGGCGACCTATCAGGGTATCGAGGGCGAGGGCACTTATGCCTTCCAAAACCTGTTCGGCATGAATGCCGAAGGGCTTTCCGTGTTTGCCAACGGCTCCGTCATGCGTTCGGTGGCCCAGGGCGGGAAGTGGCAACCCAACGCGCCGTTCTGGACGGCGGCCGCGGGTATCTACTACCAGGGTGGCGATTGGCGCTTCGGCTTGACCGACAAATATACCGGCCAGCAATATTCCGACACCGCCAATAACCCCCTTTACAAATTGCCGGCCTATGGAAATTTCAACGCCATGATCGCCTATGATTTCTCGAAATACGAAGTCGCGGTGAATGTCGACAATCTGTTCAGCAGTCGGGCTGCCGTCCTGATTACCGAAGGCGGCACCGGTAGCTCTCCGGCCACCAGCACGGATCAATATTTCTTCCAAGGGCCCATGAGCGTGATGGTGACCTTGAAGGCGCATCTTTAGCCCCCCCACTGTCTCTTTCGCGCGAGCGCTCAGAGACATCTCCCCTCGGCGATCGCTCCGCGATGCGGGGGAGAAAGCCGGGAAGGGTTGAGAGACCCCGCGTGAAAGCGCGGGGTTTTTCTTATGCCCGGGTGAGAAGGTCCGTGGCCGCAAGCGCCATCACCTTGGCCGAATCGACCATGTCCTGAATGCCCACCCATTCGTCGGGCTGATGCGCCAGATCCAGCACGCCCGGACCATAGGCGATGCAGTCCTTGAGCCGGCCGATGCGGTCCACATGCTTCTGGTCGTAGGTGCCGGGCGAGCAGACGATCTTGGCGTCGCGCCCCAGGACCTCGCGGATCGCCTTGGCCGTCGCCGAAGCGACCGGGACCATTGCGGTCCGCCATCACCGGCTGGACACTGAAAAGCTCGCGCAGCTTGTAGCGGAAACCGGGGCGTTCGCGCGGCAAGCCCGTCCAGCAGCGATTTCACTTCGCCTTGCACCTGCGTCCAGCGATTCCTCGATCAGGAAGCGGCGGTCAATCACCATGCGGCAGGAATCGGCCACGCAGGGCGCGGGCAGGCCTTCGAAGCTTTCCGCCTGCCCGCCATGGACGGAATTGATGTTCATGGTGGATTGGCGCGCCCCGTCCGGCACCACCGGCATGTCGGAATGGCGCGCGGCCAGCGCCGGATAAAGCTCGATGCTCGAACTTCTCCAGCACCGCGCTCATGTGGCGGATCGCGCTGTCGCCCAGGAACGGCATCGAGCCATGGGCGATGCGGCCCAAGGTTTCGATCTCCGCCCACCAGACGCCGCGATGGCCGATGCAGACCCGGTCCACGTTCAGCGGTTCGGGGATGATCACATGATCCACCCGAGGCTTCGAGAACCAGCCGCGCTCCGCCAGATAGGCGACGCCGCCATAGCCGCCGGATTCCTCGTCCACCGTGCCGGAGATTTCCAGCGCGCCCGGCAATTCGATGCCGGAATCGAGCAGGGCTTCCACCGCCACCACCGCGGCGGCGATCCCGCCTTTCATGTCGCAGGCGCCCCGGCCATAAAGCTTGCCGTCGCGTCACCACGCCTTCGAACGGATCGACCGTCCAACCCGCGCCGGTCTGCACCACATCGAGATGGCCGTTGAAATGCACGCAAGGCCCCGGCCGCGGACCTTCGCGGCGGCCGATCACATTGATGCGGGGATATTTGTCATTGTCGCCCGGCGCGCCTTCGGCCCGCACATATGTCGACCTCGAAGCCGCGGCGCTTCAACCGCGCGCCGAGAAATTCCGCGCAGGGGCGATAGGCCTCGCCCGGCGGATTGACGGTGGGAAAGCGGATCAGGTCCGGGCCAGCGCGACGATCTCGTCCCGCGCGGCTGTCGATCTCGCTCAGGACCGCGTCCAGGCCCCGAATCTTGCTCAGATGCAACGGCCACCATCCACCTCCAAGGCAACGCCCGTGATCATGGACGCTTCATCGCTGCAAAGAAAGCAGGCCGCCGCGGCAATGTCTTGCGGCGTGGAAAAGCGGCCGATGGGAATGGAGGCCAGGAATTTGGCCCGGATTTCCGGGGTATCCTCGCCCATGAAGGTCGCCAGCAGCGGCGTTTCGCCGGCCACGGGATTGATCGCGTTGACGCGGATGCCGAACGGCGCCAGCTCGACCGCCATGGCGCGGGTGGCGGTGATCATCCAGCCCTTGGAGGCATTGTACCAGGTGAGATTGGGCCGGGGACTGACGCCGCCAGTCGAGGCGATATTGAGGATCGCGCCGCGCTTCTTGGCCTTCATGGCGGGCACGATCTCGCGCGCAGTGAGGAAGACCGATTTGGCATTGATCGCCAGGATGCGGTCGAAAGCCTCTTCGGACAGCGTGTCCAGCGGCTGGGGCTTGTGGCCGATGCCGGCATTGTTCACCAGGATATCGATCTCGCCCCATTTGGCGCGCACGGCCTTGAACGAGCGCTCTTGACGTCGGCGCCGCGCGAAATATCGGCGCGGACCGCCAGGCCTCCGACCTCCCTCGCCAGCTTCTGCGCGCGCCTCGTCATTGAGATCGGCGATCGCCACCTGCGCGCCTTCTCTGTGCAAAGCGGCGCACGATGCCTTCGCCGAAACCGGACGCGCCGCCGGTAACGATCGCGACTTTGTCCTGGAGCCGCTCAGCCATGGAACGCGGCCACGGTTTTCAGCCGGGTGAAGGCGTAAAGCGCCTCGAACCCTTTCTCGCGGCCATGGCCGGAGCGACCGGTGCCGCCGAAGGGCAATTCCACGCCGCCCGCCGCGCCGTAATTGTTGACAAAGACCTGGCCGGAACGCACCGCGCGCGCCAGCCGCATGGCGCGGCCGCCGTCGCGCGTCCAGACGCCGGCGACCAGGCCATAGGGCGTGCCGTTGGCGATGCGGATGGCGTCTTCCTCGGAATCGAATGGGATTACCACCTGCACCGGTCCGAAAATCTCTTCCTGGGCCAACATATGATCCGGCGGAACATCGCCGAACAGGATTGGCGCCACGAAATGACCGCCGGCCGGCGCGTTGGAGGCGATGGCGCCTTCCGCGATCACGGCAAGCCCATCCTTGCGGCCCAGCTCGATATAGCGCTCGACCCGGGATTTCTGGTTGGCGGTAATCAGCGGACCGACATCGAGATCGTCGCGCGCAGCGCCCACCCGCAGGGCGCGGTAGCGCTCCGCCAATTTCCTGGTCAGCTCGTCATAGATGGGACGCTGGATCAGAAGGCGCGACGAGGCCGAGCAGGTCTGCCCGCCATTCTGGATTCCCGCATTCACCAGGAATGGCAGCGCCTTTTCCTGATCGGCATCGGCGAACACGATCTGCGGCGATTTTCCGCCCAGCTCCAAGGTCACCGGCACGGCATTCTTGCCCGCCGCCGCCTGGACCAGCGCGCCCACTTCGGTCGAGCCGGTGAAGGAGATATGATCGACGCCCGGATGGGCCGCCAGCGCCGCGCCCGCCTCTTCGCCCGTGCCGGTCACCACATTCAAGGCGCCGTCGGGCACGCCGGCTTCCTGGGCGATGCGCGCCAACGCCAGTGCGGTGAGGCTGGCCTCCTCCGCCGGCTTCACCACGACGGCATTGCCCGCCGCCAGCGACGCCGACGGCGGTGCGGCCGCCGATCTGCATGGGGTAATTCCAGGGAATGATGTGGCCGGTGACGCCATGCGGCTCGCGCAACGTATAAACCGTATAACTGTTGAGATAGGGAATGGTCTCGCCCATCAGCTTGTCGGCGGCGCCGGCATAGAATTCCAGATAGCGCGCCAGCACCACGGCATCGGAGCGCGCCTGTTTCAGGGGTTTGCCCACATCGCGGGCTTCCATTCGGCCAAGGCGTCAGATGCGCGTTTCCACGATCTTGCCCATGCGCGCCAGGATGCGGCCGCGCTCGGCGGCGTTGAGCGCGCCCCAGGCGCCATGAAAGGCCGTTTTGCGCGGCCTTCGACCGCCTGATCCACATCGTCGGCGGTGCCGGCCGCCATGGTGCCGATGGTCTCGCCGGTAGAAGGATCTTCGACGGGAAGAGTGGATTTCTGCGGCGCCGCCAGCGGCCCGCGATGAAAAGCTGTTCGTTGATCATGCCGGCATCCTAATAGCCGGGTTTTTGCCGCTCAAGGGATGCATTATTGGATGTCCTACCGCTTCGCTACTTGAGGACGCGCAGCAATCGGAGTTCGCTCCCGGTCGGGAAAGAAATAAAGCGCCGTAAAAACAATCCCCGCATTGACGGCAAGGCCGACAAAACCGGCATTCACGCCATGAAGCGGAACCGCGAATTCAAAAAGCGCGATCGCCACCACGTCACCCGCGATGATGCCGGCAATGATGGCGGAGGCGCGCATGCGGCGAAGAAACAGAATGCCCAGCATGCCGGGCAGCGACTGGGTGATGCCGAAATAGAAGAGATTGTTGATGGTGATCAGCAACTGCGACGAGGTGGCCGCGCCCGCGATGGAAAGCAGAAGATAAAGCGCCATCACCAGTTTCGACCATTGGCGCTGCTGGCTGTTGCTCAGGCCCGGCACCAGATTGCGCGAAACCAGGGAGCCGATCGCCAAGACAAATACCTGTCAACACCACCAGACGCCGACAACGCCGCGCCCGCCAGCACCAGCCCCACCAAGGGCGCGGGCAAAAGCACGCGAGCGACCGCCGGAAACACCTCATTCGACGACGCAAGCGCGATGGGATGCCGCAAAGCGAAATAAGCAACCAGGGTGAGGAACGGGAAACATCACCATGTAAAGCGGCATGGTGATCTGGGCGCGCCGATCGCCTTTGCCGAACGGGCCGTGAAAATATAAGCGCAAGTCTGCGGCACCAGGCAGAAGCCCACGCTTTGCAGCAGGATGGTGGTGACGGAAAATAGATCGGTCTGCGCCGTCGGCTGCGATCCAAGCTTCAACTGCGCGGTCGCCATCGGCCGGGCCCTCTGTCCAATGCCGAAGCGCCACCAGGCCCGTCAGCAAAATCGCCAGGATCAACAGTATGTCCTTCAAAATCGCGACATAAGCCGAAGCGCGGATGCCGGAGATCGCAATATAGGCGAAGGCCAGAACGCCCGCAGCGATAGTCAGCACCAACGGCGAAATCCCCCGAGCCCAATTCCTTCAGGATGATCTCAGGCCCAGAAATTGCTGCATCCCCAGCGGCACCAGGAACAACAAGCTCGCGCCCGCCACCACCAGTTCGAGCGCTCGGCTGTCGAAATGTCGGCGGAACAGATCGGGCAACGTCACCGCGCCGTGGATGCGGCCCGGCGCGCCAGATCAGGGGATTGAGGAAATAGCCCACCACGAAAGCCAGTAGGATATAGCCCAGGAACCAGGTGGCGAGGCCCGTGCCGCCGGCATAGACGCCGCCGGGATAACCCAAGATGAAGCCGATGCTGTAGGTTTCGCCCACCGCCAGGAAGAAAAACAGGATGGCGTTGAATTGGCCGGAGGCGACAAAGAAATCCTCGGCCTTCTGGACCGGATGACCGCGCCGCGAAAGCGCGGCCAACGCAAGCGAAAGAAGAATGATCGCCGAGAAAGGCCGCCGTCATGGTTCGCGGCCCGCATCATAATCAGCGGCGATGTCTTCATCAGGAAGATCGCGGTCATGGCCGAACCAGCAGATGGCCAGACACAGCGACGCCAAGGGAATTGCCGCGAACAGCCACAAAAGTCCCAGCGGAATGCCGAACGGCGCGATCGGCAGATGATTGAGCAACGGCACCGTCGGGATCACCGACAGGAACGGGATGACAAGGCCGATGACGATGCGGGCGGCGGGAGACATTATAGGCACATCCCCATCACAGGGTGCGCCAGGTTTTGCCTTCCATGCCGGGCGGCAATGTCGCCTCATAGACCCCGCGCGCCACAGCGCGTGCCAGAACATCGGCGGCGATCGAGCCGATCCGCGCCACCGCGAAATCGGCGGAGGGGCCCTTGATCTTTTGCTTGGCCGTGGAAAGCCCGAACACCACATCGCCGTCGAACGGCGAATGGATGGGACGGATGGCGCGCGCCAATCCATCCTGCGCCATCATGGTCACGCGTTTCATCTGGTCGATGTCCAGTTCCGACATCGGTGGCGATGCAGGCGATGGTGGTGTTGGCGCGGGCGGCGGGATTGGCTTTGGTCTGGCCCCAATCCTCGCCCATCACGCGCTTGGCGCTGGCGCCCAGGCCGCCGAATTCGTTTCCGATCTCGAACGGGCCGGCCCAGAAATTCTTGCCCCCAGGCACGACCACCGAACCCAGGCAATTGACGGCAACGACCGCGCCGACGCGTGATGCCGTCCCTGGTGACGTAACGACGCCGAACCGGTGCCGCCCTTGAGCGCGCCCGCTTCGGCGCCATAGCCCGCGCCCGCGGTGCCCAGCTTGAAATCCGCGCCCGCGCTTTCGACCGCGCGCAAACCCAGACTCGCGATAGGGCGGGTTCGAGGCCCCAGGCCTTGTCGCCGCGATTGGCGAGATCATAAAGGATCGCCGCCGGGATCACGGGTGACTTAGGAACGCCGGCAGCCGGCGACATGCCATAGCCGCGATCATGCGCGCCAAGCCACGCCGCCACGCCATCGGCGGCAGCCAGGCCATAGACCGAGCCGCCCGACAGCACCACGGCATCCACCGAGTGCACCAGGTTCCAGGAATTGAGCGCATCGGTCTCGCGCGTGCCGGGACCGCCGCCGCGCACATCGGCGGCGCACGTGGCGCGGCCTTCGGGCAGGATCACGGTGACGCCGGTGCGCACTTTGGGATCATCGGCTTGGCCCACGCTGAGGCCCGCCACATCAGTGATCAGATTGCGGGGGCCCGGGCGGCCATCGCTTTGCGCCCAGGCGAAGCGCCCATCGGCCGCCAAGATCGCCGCACCTCCGGTCAACGAAGCAAGCAGCGTGCGACGGTTCATGTCATGCCCCAGAATGACGGCCGAGAATGATGACGCCTGTGTGGCCAGCGTTAACAGATAGCCGCATTTGCCCCCAAAATCACCCCAATTTCCGCCACACTGTACGCGCAGCTTTTTGGCGCTAACAGGGGACAACGGGAGAGACACCGATGCAGAAAGTAAGACCTGCCATCTTCGCGGCCGCAGCCTTGGCTGCAACCGCGCTTAGTCTTGGGGGCTGCGCGACTGAGGACTATGTCGATAAGCATGTGGCGGCAGTGGACGCCAAAACGCAGGCCACCCAAAGCCAAGTGGACCAGCATCAGGCCCATCTGACCCAGCTCGACCAGACGACCCAGGACGCGCTTAGCCGCGCCAGGCCGCCGGCAAGCTGGCCGAGGGCAAATTCCTTTATTCCATGGTCTTGTCGGACGATTCCGTGAAGTTTCCGCCGGACAGTTCGAAGCTCTCGCCGGAAGCCCAGCAGCGTCTGCAGGATTTCGTCGACAAGCTGAAGAACGACAACCGCAATGTTTACCTGGAGATCCAGGGCCATACGGATGCCGCCGGAACTGCCTCGCTCAACGAAAGGCTGGGTGAAGAGCGGGCCGAAGCGGTGCGCCTGTACATGAACCAGCATGGCGTGGCGTTGAACCGGATGAACACCATCTCCTATGGCGAGAAGGATCCGGTGGCCAACAACAAGACCCGCGTCGGGCGGGCGCAGAACCGCCGCGTTGTGTTGATCGTGATGTCCTGACGAAAAAGGGGCCGCTCGCCGGAGCGGCCCCTGCCCGCCGCTTGCCTAAATTCGCGGCGCTCGTCGCTTTCGCAGGTCCACTGGACCTGCTCACGCGCTTTCAGCGCGCCGCTTCTCGGCCTCGGACGCCCAACAGATCCGACCAGCGCCAATCGCCGGCGCCGACCGCGAAGCGCGTGCCACCATCAGCCAGGGACAACAGCACCAGCCCGTGCATCGGCATGTTGCGGCAGGCTGCCGGCGCAAATCCCACTTCCCACATGATGGCCTCGCGCACCGCCGACAGGCCCTTGCCGTCCTGATCGCCGTTGCGCACCCAATCGCCGTTCCAGACCATGATCGCCTTGCCTGAGCGGTGGGTGTCTTCCACCGCCTGGCGCACCATGGGATCGCGGCGCAATGCCTGTTGCACCACCCGCGCCATATCGCATGTGCCTCCACCTCCGCCACCGCCTTCGCCCACGATGACCGCGCCCGCGAGTTGCGAGCCGCTCAAGAAATCCGATGTGTCAGGCGCCGTGGTAGCCGAAAGTGTGGACGCACGCGCGGCAAGATGCGGCGCCGTTGCCGCAACGGCCGCAGGTTGAAGCAGCCTGGGCTCGGGCGCACCGAGTGGTGTGGGCTTGGGTGTTTCCAGCAGGCTGACCTGCAAAGGCGGCAGCTGAGGCGCTGTGTGCGAGCGCGGGGGGACAGGGCGCGGCCAGAACAGCGCGGCGAACACGATCACGTGTGCAGCGACGGTAAAGGCCCCGGCCAGAAGGCGGCGGCGACGCTGACCCGGTGGCGCGCCATCACTGAGACGTCTGGGGCCTCCCGGCAGCACCGGCCTTTCGGGGCGCTGGTCCCGGCTCGATGTTCCGCGCATCGCAACTCCAGAAAGCTTTCTGGAGCAAAACATCATCCTGCGGCAGGAACGTGGCGAAACAAGTTCCACCATCCCGCTGGACGAGCCCATTCGCGCCGGGACCGCCGCCGCTGGTTTTTTCTTCGGCTATCTGAGGGTTTGAAGGGATGGGGCCTGCGTGAAGCCAATCAGACCTTTCGCCATACGCTGGCCAACCATGTTTGCTCATGGCGCGGTAGTCCTGCAGGCCTGCAATAATGTGCGAGTTCGATGAATCCGGCACCTGTCGCGTAGTTTCGCCATGCTTCCAGATCGTGGAATGTGCCGTACCGGTTGTCCGACCAGCCTTCTTGATTTGATCCGCGTGGATTGGAGCTGAATAGCACCCCGCCTGGCTTCAGCGTGGCCTTCAATTCCTTCAGGACACGGGGCAACTCCTGGCACGGCACGTGAAACAAGGACGCGTTGGCGAATATCCCATCGAAGCGCTCATTGGGCAAATTGAGCTGAAGGAAATTCTGCTGCCACACTTCAAATTCAAGAGCCTCAGCTATCGCAGCAAATTTGGATGATCCGTCCAGACCGATAGCAACGTGGCCAAGCTCGGTGAACGTCTTCAAATCCCGTCCAGGGCCACAACCGAAATCCAAGATCGTGAAAGGCTTTGATCCCTCGATGTGCTGAAGGAGCGCCTGGATGTTCTGGCTCACGTCGTGATCTTGCGTGGCCGCCCGGAATTGCGGAGCAATTTGGTCGTAATGTCGCAGGGTTCGGTCGGCGATTGCCTTTAACTCATTTTGATCCAGTCTCATTCTCTCCACTCGGTACCCTCGAGAATCGCGACCCCCTAAATCAGACAGGGGGCCATATTTACCGTGATAGCTGTCATGCTGATGGCGACAAGATATATTACCTCAGCGACGTCGGTTCGTGTTATGTTGGGCCATGGATTCGATCCCCTGGTATACAGAAGCAACTCTTTTTACGTCCGCCCATTTATGTCGCGCCGGCACGGTAATTCAGTGCGTGCGAAAGTGGGGGAGCTTGACAGCGCCGGAGCAGGCCGAAGCCCACCTCAAGGTCACTGTCGCCATCGACGGATTCTATCGGCTCGATCCTGACCGGATTGCGGCATTGATGACCCAGCCCGGCTATCGCACGGCTTAAACCGAGCCAGCCCGTCCGGGGGCTACTGATTTGAGGAAACGCGAAAATGAGCAAAGAACAGAAAAGTAACCGCGAAAAGAAGAAGCCCAAACAGGACAAGAGCGCGAAGACCGCGAACTCCACCACCGCATATCAGGCGTCCAAGGCCGCCAAAAGGTGATCCGCTTCTGCGGGGTTCTGAATGGTGCCGCCTGCGTGACTTCGAACACGCGACCCCCGCATTACGAATGCGATGCTCTACCGGCTGAGCTAAGGCGGCCCAAAAAGTGCCTGTCGGAGGGTATGTAACCGGTTTCCGAAAGCGGCGCGACCTTTAAAGGAAATACCCCGCCGGGACAACTGGAACTGTCAGGCTTTTCCACGCGGGTGGGCGTTTTGATAGGTCTCCATCAGCGCGCGCATATCCATCGCGGTATAGGTCTGGGTGGTGGAAAGCGAGGCGTGGCCCAGCAATTCCTGCACGCTTCGGAGGTCGCCGCCGCCCTGGAGCAGATGGGTGGCGAAGGAATGGCGCAGGGCATGGGGCGTGGCCCGCTCCGACAGGCCCAGCCGCCCGCGCAGCCGCTGCATCAGGCCTTGCGCCTCGCGCGCGCTCATCGGCTTGCCGCGGCGGGACAGAAACAGCGGCGCGGACGGCGCGCCGGTAAAGGGAATTTGCGCGGCATAGGTCGTCGACCGCTTCCTGCAGCAGCGGCAGCACCGGCACGGCCGTTCCTTGCGGCCCTTTTCCCAGGATGGTGAGCGTCTCGCGCCAAAGGCACATCGCCGCGCTTCAGCGACAAGCGCTTCGGAAATGCGCAAGCCCGCGCCATAGAGAAGCGTGAGCAGCGCCGCATCGCGCGCGCCCAGCCATTCCACGTCATGTTCGCCCGCTTCTTCCATGCACGCGCGCGGCATCCGTCTTCGCTCAAGCGGCCGCGGCAGGCCGCGCTTCACGCGCGGCGTGCGCACGGCGCGCGGCGCGGCATTTTCCAGAATGCCTTCGCGGGCGAGGAATTTGTAGAAGCTGCGGATCGCCGCCAGCGCCCGCTGCACGCCGCCCGCGCCCAAGCCTTCGCCGCGCCGCTGGGCGATGAAGGCGCGGATGTCGGCGGGCTGCAGCTTCTGCCAGCTGCTGCTCGCTGAACGCGCCGCCGAGATGCTCGCGCTGAAACGCCGAGAAAGCGGGACACGTCGTCGCCATAGGCGCGCAAGGTGTTGGGGCTGGCGCGCCGCTCATGGCGCAGCGAGGTGAGCCAGAGTTTCTGCAGATCGTCCGGCGAACGCCCCATTGCCCGTCGTCAGGTCTTGATCGTCACATTCGCCTTCTTGGCGTCGGCGATGAAGGCGGCCAGGCCCTTGTCGGTCAGCGGATGGGACATCAGCTTCTTGAAGATCTCGGTCGGCATGGTGGCGACATCGGCGCCCGCCAGCGCCACTTCGCGCACATGGCTGACGCTGCGGATCGAGGCCGCCAGGATTTCGGTCTTGAAGCCGTAATTGTCATAGATGGCGCGGATGTCGCGGATCAGGCCCATGCCGTCCTCGCCCACATCGTCCACCCGGCCGATGAAGGGCGAGATGAAGGTGGCGCCCGCCTTGGCCGCCATCATCGCCTGCACCGGCGAGAAGCACAGCGTGACATTGACCATCAGCCCGTCATTGGACAGCGCGCGGCAGGCCTTCAGCCCATCCCAGGTCAGCGGCACCTTGATGGTGATGTTCTTGGCGATCTTGGAAACCGCCTTGCCCTCTTTCATCATGCCGTCGAAATCGGTCGCCAGCACTTCGGCGCTGACCGAGCCGGAAACGATGCGCGCAGATCTCCTTCAGCGATTCGACATAGTCGCGCCCGGTCTTGGCGGCGAGCGAGGGATTGGTGGTGACGCCGTCCACCAGGCCGGTGGCGGCATATTCGCGGATTTCCGCCACGTCGGCGGTGTCGAGAAAGATTTTCATGGGGTGTTCCAATGACCTTTTTGTTGACGGCACGGCCTTGGCGAGGCAGCGAATGCTACCCCATGAGGCCGACATCTTGAACCGGGCTCGTTTGTTAGCCGAAACACCCATCTGCCAGCGGTGGAACGCGCGGGCGTCCTGCTGCCTTTGCCGCTGGCGGGCGCCTATGACTACAAACTGCCCCGGGGAGTAAACGCGGCCCGGGGCATGCTGGTTGCCGCGCCCCTGGGCAACCGCGAAAGCCTGGGCGTGGTGTGGGGCGCCGCCGAAGGCACCGTCGGCGACAACCGGCTGAAGATCGCCGAGCCGCTGGAAGGCCTTCCGCGCCTGCCCGCCGCGCTTGTGCGATTTCATCGATTGGGTGGCGGACTATACCCTCAACCCGCCGGGCGCGATCCTGGCGATGGCGCTGCGCTCGCGGGGCGCGTTCGAGCCCGAAACCCGCCGCATCGCTTATGTCAAAGGCGATACCGATCCCGCCCGGCTGTCCGATGCCAGGCGGCGCGTGCTGGCGGTGGCCGAAGACGGCCTGGCGCGCAGCGTGCCCGGCCTGGCGGAAGACGCCAATGTGTCGCCCGCCGTGGTGCGCGGCCTGATCCAGCGCGGGCGCGCTGAAACCCACCGAGCTGCCGGAATTCGCCGCCTTCCGCGCGCCCGATCCCGATTTCGCCGCGCCCGAACTCAATCCCGACCAGCGACGCGCGGCGGAGGTGCTGCGCGGCGCGGTGCAGGACAAGGAGTTCTCCGCCCATCTGCTCGACGGCGTGACCGGCTCGGGCAAGACCGAAGTCTATTTCGAGGCGGTGGCCGAAGCGCTGCGCCAGGGACAAGCAGGTGCTGATCCTGCTGCCGGAAATCGCGCTGACGGTGCAATTCCTGGAACGCTTCGCGGCAGCGCTTCGGCATCCGCCCGGCCGAATGGCACAGCGACCTGTCGCAGAAGGAGCGGCGGCGGGCCTATCGCGCGGTGATGAACGGCGAAGCGCAAGTGGTGGTGGGCGCGCGCTCGTCCCTGTTCCTGCCCTTCGCGGCACTGGGCCTGATCATCGTCGATGAAGAACATGAGCAGGCCTTCAAGCAGCAGGATGGCGCCATCTATCACGCCCGCGACATGGCGGTGGTGCGGGCGCGGATCGAGAATTGCCCGGTGATCCTGGCCAGCGCCACGCCGTCGCTGGAAAGCTTCGTCAATGCCACCAGCGGGCGCTACAGCCATCTGAAACTGGCCAGCCGCCATGGCGTCGCCGAATTGCCCGAGGTGCGCATCGTCGATCTGCGCCACGAGAAAGCCGAAGACGAAAACGCCAAATGGCTGTCGCACCGTTGCGCGCGGGCGCTGGAACAGACCTTGGCGGCGGGCGAACAGGCGATGCTGTTCCTCAACCGGCGCGGCTATGCGCCGCTGACCTTGTGCCAGGCCTGCGGCCACAAGTTCACCTGCCCGCAACTGTTCGTCCTGGCTGGTGGAGCATCGCTATCGCAAGCGGCTGGCCTGTCATCAATGCGGCTATGAGATTGCAGCACCCATCGGAATGTCCGGAATGCAAGGCGCAAGACACGCTTGATCGCCTGCGGCCCCGGCGTGGAGCGGGTGGCGGAAGAATTCGCCCATTTCTTTCCCGATGCGCGCTATGCCATCGCTTCGTCCGACACGCTGCATGGCCCGGCGGAAACCCAGGCCGCCATCCGCGCCATGGCCAAGCGCGAGATCGACGTCCTGATCGGCACCCAGATCATCGCCAAGGGCCATCATTTTCCGCAACTCACCCTGGTGGGCGTGATCGACGCCGATCTGGGCGGCGCGGACGGCGATCTGCGCGCGCGCGAACGCACCTTCCAATTGCTGCATCAGGTGTCGGGCCGCGCCGGACGGGCGGAAAAGCCCGGGACTGGTCTTGCTGCAGACCCGCAATCCGCACGACGCGGTGATGCAGGCTCTGGTCAACGGCGACCGCGACGGCTTCTATGAGCAGGAGCGGCTCTATCGCGAGCGCGTGGCGGCGCCGCCCTTTGGCCGGCTGGCCGCGATCGTGGTCTCCGGCTCATGACGGCGAACAGGTGCGCGAGATCGCGCGGCAATTGGGCAAGGCCGCGCCGCCCGCCAAGGACATCAAAGTGTGGGGACCCGACGCCGGCTTTCTATTCCCTGCTGCGCGGCCAGACGCGCGAGCGGCTGCTGGTGCAGGCGGCCAAAGGCGTGGACATGCAGGCCTATCTGCGCGCCTGGCTGGCGCAGTGAAAATCCCCGCCGCCGTGCGCGCGACCGTGGATGTGGACCCGATCAGTTTTTTCTGAGCGAGCGTCTCGGCGCGGGAAAGCGAGAGGCCTGCGCGGATGCGGAGGATGGGCGGACGAACTAGAAGAGACCGAACGTCGCGTGAGGCGACCCGTCACCGCCGCCGCCGCCGCCATCGCGGGCGACACCAGATGCGTGCGCCCGCCGCGGCCCTGACGGCCTTCGAAATTGCGGTTGGAGGTCGAGGCGCAGCGCTCGCCCGGCTGAAGCTTGTCGGCATTCATCGCCAGGCACATGGAGCAGCCCGGCTCGCGCCATTCAAAGCCGGCGTCGAGAAACATCTGGTCCAGGCCTTCTTCTTCCGCCTGCTCCTTCACCAGGCCCGAGCCCGGCACCACGATGGCGTTGACGCCCTGGGCAACCTTGCGGCCGCGTGGCGACCTCGGCGGCGGCGCGCAGATCCTCGATCCGGCCATTGGTGCAGGAGCCGATGAAGACATGATCCACCTTGATGTCGGTGAGCTTCATGTTGGCCTGAAGGCCCATATAATCCAGCGCGCGCTGAGCCGCTTCGCGCTTGTGCGCTTCGGCGATGCGGGCGGGATCGGGCACATTCCCGGTGATCGGCAGCGCCTGTTCCGGCGAAGTGCCCCAGGTCACCATCGGCACGATGTCGCGCGCATCCAAACTCACTTCGGCGTCGAATTTGGCGTCGGGATCCGACTGCAGCTGCGCCAATTCATGCGCCGCGACTTCGAACGCCGCGCCCTTGGGCGCGCGGGGGCGGCCCTTGATGTAATTGATGGTGGTGTCGTCCACCGCGATCAGGCCGGCGCGCGCGCCGCCTTCGATGGTGAGATTGCAGAGCGTCATGCGCCCTTCCATGGAAAGGCCTGCGCACCGCCTCGCCGGCATATTCGATGACATAGCCGGTGCCGCCGGCGGTGCCGATCTTGGCGATGACCGCCAGCGCGATGTCCTTGGCGGTGACGCCTTCGGGCAATTTGCCGTTCACGGTGACGCGCATGTTCTTGGATTGCTGGGCGCGCAGCGTCTGGGTCGCCAGCACATGCTCGACTTCCGAGGTGCCGATGCCGAACGCCAGCGCACCGAACGCGCCATGGGTGGAGGTGTGGCTGTCGCCGCAGACGATGGTGGTGCCGGGCAAGGTCCAGCCCTGCTCCGGGCCGATGATATGGACGATGCCCTGGCGGATATCGTCCATGGCGAAATATTCGACGCCGAAATCGCGCGCATTCTTCGCCAGGGTCTCGATCTGCTCGCGCGATTCCGGATCGGTGATGCCGCTGGCGCGGTCCTTGGTGGGGACATTGTGGTCGGCCACCGCCAAGGTGAGGTCGGGCCGGCGCACCTTGCGGCCGGTGTTGCGCAGGCCTTCGAAGGCCTGGGGGCTGGTCACCTCATGGATGAGATGGCGGTCGATATAGAGAATGGGCGCCTCGCCCGGCTTCTCCTCCACCAGATGCGCATCCCAGATCTTGTCGTACAGCGTCTTGCGCCATAGCACGTGGCTTCGATAAGTTCCAGCTGTGAAACTTTATTGCGCGGACCGTCCGCGCGGCGCGCTTACATATAAGCGAAGGCGCGGCCGGTTCAACGTCGCCGCTGGGTCAGCCTAAAAGTTGAGATTATGCCGCTGAAATAGAGCACCGCGATGATGATCAGGATGGCAATGAACTGCGCCAGGACGCGGATCCGCATCAGCTTGTTGGACCAGGTGCGCGCCGCCGTCGCCGCCCATCCAGAGGGTGTAAAGCCCCATGCACAGCACCACCGCCACCGACAAAGACCGCGACCGCGACTATGATTTTTCCCGCCATGCGCCTTTTATCGGCCCGCGGCCGCCCTAGGCAATGGCGTCGATGGCCGCGTCAGTCAGAGTTCCCGGGACGATGGTCACCGGAATGGCCTGCGACGCCGGTGGCGAACATGGAGACCAGGGGCCCGGGACCGGCTTTGCCGGTGCCCGCCGCCAGGACCAGGATCGAGATGTCCTTGTCCTCTTTCAGCAGCTGGGCTGACGCATTCGGTCTTGCGGCCCTGCAGGATCACCAGTTCCGGGATCATGCCCGCCAGTTCGTTCACGGTCTTGGCCGCGGCGTGGACCAGGGCCTCCGCCTCGGCATGGGCTTCGTCTTCCATGATCGCTTCCACGCCGCGCCATTGCTGGAAGTCCGGCGGCGCGGCGATCGCCAGCAAGGTGACCCGGCCGCGCGGTGTGCTGGGCGCGGCGGGCGGCATAGCGCAACGCCACCCGGCATTCGGGCGTCTTGTCCACCACCACCAGGAATTTGCGGATGCGCGGTTTGGCTTCGGCCATGGTCGATAGTCTAAGGCAGCTTGCGCTTCAGGTCATAGAGGATCTCGAGCGCCTGTTTGGGCGAGAGCGCATCCGGCTCGACCGCCTTCAAGGCCTCTTCCACCGCGTTGGTCTTGGGCGCAGGCGCGCTGGCGCCAAACAGCGGCAAATCGTCAATCCGGGCCAAGGGTTGATGGCCTTCGCGGCCTTCCTCCAGCGCGCGCAGCACTTCCTCGGCGCGCTCCACCACCGCCTGCGGCAGGCCCGCCAGCTTGGCGACATGGATGCCATAGGAACGGTCCGCCGCGCCCGGCGTCACTTCATGCAGGAAGACGATGGTGTCGTTCCATTCCTTCACCTTCATGGTGACGCAGGTCATGGCGGCGAGCCGTTCGCACAGCGCCACCATCTCGTGATAATGCGTGGCGAAGAGCGCGCGGCTCTTGTTGGTCTCGTGCAGATGCTCGGCCGCCGCCCAGGCGATGGCGAGGCCGTCATAGGTCGCGGTGCCGCGCCCGATCTCATCCAGGATCACCAGCGACTTCGCCGTCGCCTGATTGAGGATCGCGGCAGTCTCCACCATCTCGACCATGAAGGTGGAGCGGCCCGCCGCCAGATCGTCGCCCGCGCCCACGCGCGAGAAAAGCCGGTCCACGATGCCGATATGGGCGGCATCCGCCGGCACGAAACTTCCCATCTGGGCCAGAATGGCGATCAGCGCATTCTGGCGCAGGAAGGTGGATTTGCCCGCCATGTTGGGACCGGTGACCAGCCACAGGCGCGCGCTTTTCCATTTCCGGCCGTTGGGCGAGAGATCGCAATCGTTGGGCACAAAGCCGCGCGCATTGTCGGCCCGCAGCGCCGCTTCCACCACCGGATGACGGCCGCGCGCGATCCGGAAGCCCAAGCCATTGTCGAGGCGTGGGCCGCACATAGCGCGCCGCCACCGCCAATTCCGCCAGCGCCACCGAAACATCCAACACCGCCAGCGCATCGGCGATGGCGCCCAGCGCCGCTTCATGTTCCAGCGCCAGCGCCGCCATCTCGTCGAACAGCGCCGCGTTCCAGATCCAGCGCCGCGCCCGCGCTTTCGGCGATGCGGCTGGCGAGATTGGCCAGTTCGTCGGTGGAAAACCGCACCGCGCCCGCCATGGTCTGGCGATGGCGGAACAGATCCTTCATCGCCATCAGCCGGTCGCCATGCTGCTGCGTCACTTCGATGAAATAGCCCAGGATGCCGTTATGCTTGATCTTGAGCTGCGGCACCTGGGCGATCTGGCGGTACTGGTTTTCCAGCCCGGCGATCACGCGGCGGGATTCGTGCGCCAGGGTGCGCAGTTCGTCCAAAGGCGCATGGACATTGGCTTTGATGAAGCCGCCGTCGCGGGCGAGATAGGGCGGCTCGTCCACCAGCAGCAATTCCAGCCGGTCGGCCAGGCGCGAGACCGACGCCACATTCTGGACGATGGCGTCGGCCGCATCGGCGGCTTCGCCCTGCAAGGCGATCTGCGCCAGGCTTTCGCGCAACGCGCGCGCCGCCTTGATGCCATCGCGCAGATTGGCCAGATCGCGCGGGCCGCCGCGCCCCACCGACAGGCGCGCCAGGGCGCGGGACAGATCGGGCGCGGCGCGCAAGGCTTCGCGCAAGCGGCGGCGCAATTCGCTGTCGCCGGCGAATAATTCCACCGAAACATGACGCGCCGCGATCGCTTTCACATCGGTCAAAGGCGCGGCCAGCCGCGCCGCCAATTCGCGCGCGCCCGCCGCGCGGTGACGGTGCGGTCAATCACCGACAGCAAGCTGCCGCTGCGCGCACCCGACAAGGTCTCGGTCAATTCCAGATTGCGCCGCGTGGCGGCATCGATCGCCATGAAATGCGACGGCGCCACCCGCTTCAGCCGCGCCAGCCGCGCCTGCTTGCCTTTCTGGGTGAGCTCCAGATAGGCGATCAGCGCGCCCGCCGCCGACAATTCGGCGCGGCTGAAACTTCCCAGCCCGTCCAGCGCGGCGATGCCGTAATGCGATGTCAGCGCGCGTTCGCCATGGGCGGAATCGAAGCGGCTGGACGGCAAGCGGCGAGAGCGCCGCGCCGAAGCCTTGAGGAGTCGCGCCCAGCGCCTCATGCGCCAGCAATCCATCCGGCACCAGAAGCTCGCGGGGACGGACCCGCGCCAGTTCGGCGGCGATCTCCCGCTCGCTCAAGGCCGCGACCCAGAAGGCGCCGGTGGACATGTCGGCGGCGGCCAGCGCGAAGTCGCTGCCAGCCCCTCCCAGCATGGCCCAACGCCGCCAGGATGTTGGACGACCGCGCATCCAGCAGGGCGTCTTCGGTCAAGGTGCCGGGCGTCACCAGCCGCACCACTTCGCGCCGGACCACGGATTTGCTGCCCCGCTTCTTGGCTTCGGCGGGGTCCTCGACCTGCTCGCAGACCGCCACCCGGAAGCCCTTGCGGATCAGCTTTTCCATATAGGATTCAGCGGCATGGACGGGCACCCCGCACATCGGGATGTCCTCGCCCAGATGCTTGCCCCGCTTGGTCAGGGCGATGTCCAGGGCCTCGGACGCCTTTGCTGCATCTGCGAAGAAGAGCTCGTAAAAATCCCCCATCCGGTAGAACAGGAGATAGCCCTCATGGGCGTCCTTGATGGCCAGATACTGGGCCATCATGGGCGTGACGTCGCCGCGCCAGATCGGCGGAGAGGGATGGTTGTTCCGTCATGGCGAAAAGCCTATCAGACTGGGTTTCCCCTGGCCCGGCAGCAACGCTGACACGTCCGGCCGATAATCTGTGGATTGCTTAGCTCAGACGGACCCCATGGCCATCGACCGCCCCACCTTCACCGATGAGGAAGCGCTTTCCTTTCACGCCAGCCCAAGCCCGGCAAGCTGGAAATCACCCCCACCAAGCCGATGGCGACCCAGCGCGACCTCAGCCTGGCCTATTCGCCGGGCGTGGCGGTTCCGGTCCGCGCCATCGCGGAAAATCCCGACGCGGTGTTCGATTATACCGCCCGGGGCAACATGGTGGCGGTGATCACCAACGGCACCGCCATCCTGGGCCTGGGCAATCTGGGCGCCGCCGCCGCCAAGCCGGTGATGGAAGGCAAGGCGGTGCTGTTCAAGCGCTTCGCCGATGTCGACGCGATCGATCTGGAAGTGGACACCTCCGACGTGGACGCCTTCATCAATTGCGTGCGCTATCTGGGCCCCAGCTTCGGCGGCATCAATCTGGAAGACATCCGCTCGCCCGACTGCTTCATCATCGAGCAGCAGCTGCGCGAGATGATGGACATTCCCGTCTTCCATGACGACCAGCACGGCACCGCCATCATCGTGGCGGCGGGACTGATCAACGCCGCCGACATCACCGGCCGCAAATTGTCGGAGATGAAAGTGGTGCTGAACGGCCCGGGCGCGGCGGGCATCGCCACCCTGGAACTGATCAAGGCGATGGGCGTGCGCCCCGACAACTGCATCGCGGTGGACAAAGTCGGCGTCTTGCCCAGCGACCGCACCGATCTCAATCAATGGCAATCGGCCCATGCGGTGGTGACCAAGAAGCGCACCTTGGCAGAAGCGTTGGTGGGCGCGGATGTGCTGATCGGCGTTTCCGCCAAGGGCGCGGTGACGCAGGAGATGGTCAAGAGCATGGCCAAGGCGCCGATCATCTTCGCCATGGCCAATCCCGATCCCGAGATCACGCCCGAAGACGTGAAGGCGGTGCGGCCCGACGCCATCGTCGCCACCGGCCGCAGCGACTATCCCAACCAGGTGAACAATGTGCTGGGCTTTCCCTATATCTTCCGCGGCGCCCTGGATGTGCGGGCCCGCACCATCAACGAACCGATGAAGATCGCCGCCGCCGAAGCGCTGGCGGCGCTGGCGCGCGAGGACGTGCCGGACGAAGTGGCGGCGGCCTATCGCGGCTCGCGGCCGGTCTATGGTCCCGATTACATCATCCCGGTACCGTTCGATCCCCGTCTGATCAGCCGGGTGAGCCGGGCGGTGGCGGAAGCCGCGATCAAGACCGGCGTGGCGCGGCGCGAGATCACGAATCTGGATCATTATTCCTATCAATTGTCGGCGCGGCTCGATCCTTCCGCCATCCTGTTCCAGACCATCACCTCGGCGGTGCGCGCCAAGCCCAAGCGGGTGGTGTTCGCGGAAGGCGAGGACGAAGCGGTGATCCGCGCCGCTTACGCCTTCCAGAATTCCGGCCTGGGCAAGCCCATCCTGGTGGGCCGCGCCGATGTGGTGCGCCAGCGTTTCCAGAATATCGGGCTGGACGAGCATGCGCTGGAAATCCGCGTGCCGCTGTCGGCGCAGGAAGTCACGCCCTATGTCGAGCGGCTCTACAAGCGCCTGCAGCGGCGGGGCGTGCTCTACCGCGACGCCGTGCGCATGGTGACCAACGACCGCAACATCTATGCCGCCTCCATGCTGGCGGCGGGCGACGCCGACGCCATGGTGACGGGCGTCACCCGCAATTATGCCGCCGCGCTGACCGATGTGCGCACCGTGATCGACGCCTCACATGGCGTGCGCCCCATCGGCCTGCAAGTGATCTTCGCCAAGGGCCGCATCGTGCTGGTGGCCGACACCTCCATCACCGAACTGCCCAATTCGGAGCAGCTGGCCGACATCGCCATCCGCGCCGCGGCGACGGCGCGCAAGCTGGGTCTTACACCACGCGTGGCGATGCTGGCCTCGTCCACCTTTGGCTTCCCCCGTTCCGAGCGCAGCGAGCGCATCATCGAGGCCGTGCATATCCTGGACACGCGCGGCGTGGATTTCGAATATGACGGCGAATTCGCGCCCGACGTTGCGCTGGACCGCGCCAAGCTCGACCTTTATCCCTTCGTGCGCCTCACCGACACCGCCAATGTGCTGATCATGCCGGCGATGCATTCGGCCCAGATTTCGACCAAGCTGCTGCAGCAATTGGGCGGCGTGAATGTGATGGGGCCGCTGCTGGTGGGTCTGGAAAAATCCGTGCAGATCGCGCCTTTGGGGGCCAAGATGAGCGAGATCTACAATGCGGCCATCGTCGCCGCCTATGACATCAATGATTGACCATGCTGGACGCGCATAAGACCAAAAGCTTTCATGGATGCGATCTGGGATCGGCGAGATCGTTCCCGCCCTCACCGACTATATCCGCATCCCCAACAAGAGCCCGGCCTTCGATCCCGAGTGGGAAAGCCACGGCCACATGGACAAGGTGGTGGAGATGTTCACCGCCTGGGCGAAAGACAAGCTGAAGCAATTGCCCGGCTCGTCATTGGAAGTGGTGCGCCTTGCCGGGCCGCACGCCGCTGATCTTCATCGAAGTGCCGGGCAAAGCATGCCGGCACAATCCTGATGTATGGCCATCTCGACAAGCAGCCGGAGATGACGGGCTGGACCGAAAGCCCCGGTCCCTGGGAGCCGGTGCTCAAGAATGACCGGCTTTATGGGCGCGGCGGCGCCGATGACGGCTATGCCATGTTCGCCGCGATCAGCGCGCTGCTGGCACTGAAAGAACAGAATATCGCCCATGCCCGCGCCGTGATCGTGATCGAGGCGTGCGAGGAATCCGGTTCGCCCGACCTGCCCTTCTATATCGATCATCTGGCGGCACGGATCGGCACGCCCGATCTGGTGGTGTGCCTGGATTCCGGTTGCGGCAATTACGACCAGCTGTGGCTCACCACCATCCTTGCGCGGCATGGTGATCGGCAATCTCACCGTGCGCGTGCTGACCGAAGGCGTGCATTCCGGCGACGCCAGCGGCGTGGTGGCCGTCGTCCTTCCGCATCGCGCGCCAGCTTCTCTCGCGCATCGAGGATGAAGCCAACGGGCAGATGAAGATCGATTCCCTGTTCGTGCAGATTCCGCCCGAGCGCCAGGATCAGGCCAAGGCGGCGGCCGCAATCCTGGGCGACGAGGTTTACACCAAGCTGCCTTTCGCCGCCGGGCATGAAGCCGATGGCGGAGCGACACCGGCGCAATTGATCCTGAACCGCACCTGGCGGCCGCAATTGGCGATCACCGGCGATGGACGGTTATCCCGCCGCCGGAAAATGGCGGCAATGTGCTTTTGCCTTACACGACCCTGAAATTGTCGCTGCGCCTGCCGCCCACCTGTTCGATGCGGAAACGGCGAGGCTGGCAGTGAAAAAAGAACTGGAAGCGATCCGCCTTATGGCGCGCGAAGTCAGTTTCGATGACGCGCAGGGCGACAATGGCTGGAACGCGCCCGCGCTTGCGCCCTGGCTGGCCAAGGCGCTGGACAAAGCCAGCAACGCGCATTTCGGCAAGCCGCCGGCCTTCATGGGCGAAGGCGGCTCGATTCCCTTCATGGCGATGCTGGGCAGGAAATTTCCCAAGACCCAATTCGTGGTGACGGGCGTGCTGGGGCCGCATTCCAACGCCCATGGCCCCAACGAATTCCTGCACATCCCCACCGGCAAGAAAGTCTCGGCCTCGCATCGCCTCGATCCTTGCCGATCACGCGCAGCAGGGCCTCAGCAGCAAAGCGGTAGGCCATAATTGATGAGTTTCCTGGACTCCGCCGACGATCCCAAGCGCGCGGGGCGGCGGCCGCTCTATTCTTTCCTGCTGGCCAGCCTGGCGGTGGGCGCGGCCGCCAGCCTGTTCACCGAGCCCAATCTCGCCACCTGGTACGCCGGCCTTGTCGCGTCCCCCTTTCACGCCGCCCAACTGGCTGTTCGCCGCCGGTCTGGACCGCGCTCTATGTGCTGATGGCGGTGGCGGCCTGGCGGGCCTGGAAAGTCGCCGGCCTCAAGTCCACCGCGATGGCGCTTTATGCCCTGCAGCTTGCCTTCAACTTCGTCTGGACGGCGCTCTTTTTCGGCCGCCACCAGATCGGGCCCGCGCTTGCGGCGATCGGCCTGCTTGCGGTTCTGCGATCCTGGCCACCACCTCCTGTTCTGGTCGGCAGGACCGGTGGGCGGGGCTGCTGTTCCTGCCCTATCTGGCCTGGGCCTGTGTTCGAGGCCTATCCTGATCCATGCCATTCGGGCCCTGAATCCCTGAAAAACCGGGCTTTTACAGCGTGCCAGCCTTGGCAAGCTGCGCGACCCCCACCCTATATACCCCCTGTAGTGCAGCATGGGTTTCCCCGTGGGCCACATTTTGTCATAGATTTCAATGGGATGGGCCGGAAGACGCCGTCAGGGTCAGGACCCCATGCCCGTGTGAGAGGAACTTAAAATGGCTAAAGTAATCGGCATCGATCTGGGCACGACCAATTCCTGCGTCGCCGTGATGGAAGGCTCGGCCCCCAAGGTCATCGAGAATGCCGAAGGCGCCCGCACCACGCCCTCCATCGTGGCCTTCGCCCCGGATGGCGAGCGCCTGATCGGCCAGCCCGCCAAGCGCCAGGGCGTCACCAATCCCGAATTCACCTTCTTCGCCATCAAGCGGCTGATCGGCCGCCGCTTCGACGATCCCGATGACCCAGAAGGACATCGGCATGGTGCCCTACAAGATCGTCAAGGCCGACAATGGCGATGCCTGGGTGCAGGGCCGCGACAACAAGAAATTTTCTCCGTCCGAAATCTCCGCCTTCATCCTCACCAAGATGAAGGAAACCGCCGAGGCCCATCTGGGCGAAAAAGTGACGCAGGCCGTCATCACCGTTCCCGCCTATTTCAACGACGCGCAGCGCCAGGCCACCAAGGACGCCGGCAAGATCGCGGGCCTGGAAGTCCTTCGCATCATCAACGAGCCCACCGCCGCGGCGCTGGCCTATGGCATGGACAAGAAACAGTCCGGCACCATCGCGGTCTATGACCTTGGCGGCGGCACGTTCGACGTCTCGGTGCTGGAAATCGGCGACGGCGTCTTCGAAGTGAAGTCCACCAATGGCGACACGTTCCTGGGCGGCGAGGATTTCGACACCCGCGTGGTCAATTTCCTGGCCGACGAGTTCAAGAAAGAAAACGGCATCGACCTGCGCGTCCGACCGCCTGGCGCTGCAGCGCCTGAAGGACGCGGCGGAAAAAGCCAAGATCGAGCTTGTCGAGCGCGCAGCAGACCGAAGTGAACCTGCCCTTCATCACGGCGGATGCGTCGGGCCCCAAGCATCTCACCATCAAGATCACCCGCGCCAAGCTGGAAAGCCTGGTGGACGATCTGATCCAGAAGACGGTCGGGCCCGGTGAAGCAGGCGCTGAAAGACGCCGGCGTCACCGCGCAGCAGATCGACGAAGTGATCCTGGTCGGCGGCATGACCCGCATGCCCAAGGTGCAGGAAGCCGTCAAGCAGCTGTTCGGCAAGGAGCCGCACAAGGGCGTCAATCCGGATGAAGTGGTCGCCATCGGCGCCGCGATCCAGGGCGGCGTGCTGAAGGGCGAAGTCAAGGACGTGCTGCTGCTCGACGTGACCCCGCTGTCGCTGGGCATCGAGACCTTGGGCGGCGTCTTCACCCGGCTGATCGACCGCAACACCACCATCCCGACCAAGAAGTCGCAGATCTTCTCGACCGCGGACGACAACCAGACCGCCGTCACCATCAACGTGTTCCAGGGCGAACGCGAGATGGCGGCCGACAACAAGTCGCTGGGCCGGTTCGACCTGCAGGGCATTCCGCCCGCGCCGCGCGGCGTGCCGCAGATCGAAGTCACCTTCGACATCGACGCCAACGGCATTGTCAGCGTCACCGCCAAGGACAAGGCCACCAGCAAGGAGCAGCAGATCCGCATCCAGGCTTCGGGCGGCCTGTCCGACGCCGACATCCAGAAGATGGTCAAGGACGCCGAAGCCCATGCCGCGGAGGACAAGAAGCGCCGCGAGATGATCGAGGCCAGGAACCAGGGCGATGCCCTGATCCATTCGACCGAGAAGGCGATGTCCGAGCATGGCGACAAGGTCGATGCCAGCCAGAAGCAGGCGATCGAAACCGCCATCGCCAACCTGAAGGAAGCGGTCAAGGGCGACGACGCCGACGACATCAAGGCCAAGACCAACACCCTGGCCCAGGCTTCGATGAAGCTGGGCGAGGCCATGTACAAGGCGCAGCAGGCCGAAGGCGCGCCGGGCGAAGCGCCGCCGACGGTGCGAGGCGCCGCCAAGCCGACGACAATGTCGTGGACGCCGACTTCGAGGAAGTCGACGACAACAAAAAAGGCGCGGCCTAAAGGATAAGCCCCTGTGCAAGAAACTGCATGGGGGCTTACTTTTCATTCAGGGGGCGGGATTAGAGTTGCGGGGCCATGAGCAAGCGCTGTTATTACGAGACCCTTGGATTGCCAGAAGGGCGCCACCGTCGAGACGCTGAAATGCGCCTATCGCAAGCTGGCGATGAAATTCCATCCCGACCGCAATCCCGGCGACGCGACCGCCGAAGTCAAATTCAAGGAAATCAGCGAAGCCTATGACGTCCTCAAGGACGATCAGAAGCGCGCCGCCTATGACCGCTTCGGCCATGCCGCCTTCGAAGCCGGCATGGGCCGGGCGCGGCGGCAATCCGTTCGATTTCGCCGGCAGCTTCTCGGACGTGTTCGAGGATTTCTTCGGCGACCTGATGGGCGGGCGACGCTCGCGCCGCAGCAATCGCGGCCAGGATCTGCGCTACAATCTGGAGATCACGCTGGAAGAGGCCTTTTCGCGGCCGCTCCGCCGAGATCAAGGTGCCCACCATGGTCGCCTGCGAGCCCTGCCACGGCTCGGGCGCGGAAGCCGGCACACACTGCCGAGACCTGCCCGACCTGCGCCGGCCACGGCAAGGTGCGCGCGACCCAGGGCTTCTTCACCATCGAACGCAGCTGCGCCCATTGCCGCGGCAGCGGCAAGATCATCCGCCATCCCTGCAAGACCTGCCGCGGCGCGGGCATGGTGCAGAAGGAACGCACCCTCACGGTGGATGTGCCGCCCGGCGTCGAGGAAGGCACGCGCATCCGGCTATCCGGCGAAGGCGCGGCGGGCGCCAATGGCGGGCCCAATGGCGATCTCTATATTTTCCTGTCGGTGGCCGAGCATCCGATCTTCCAGCGCGACGGCCATAATCTTCATTGCCGCGCCACCGTGTCTTTCGTGACCGCGGCCCTGGGCGGCACCATCGAAGTCCCCACCCTGGACGGCGGCCGCGCCAAAGGTGACGATCCCGGAAGGCACGCAGCCGGGACGGCAATTCCGCCTCCGGGCCAAGGGCATGCCGGTCCTGCGCAGCGCCCAGCGCGGCGACCTTTATATCGAGGTCGCGGTCGAGACCCCGGTCAAGCTGACGCAAGCAGGCAAAAGGAATTGCTGCGCGAATTCGAAGGCGAGAGCAAGGAGGGCTGCCAGCCCGAGGCGGAAGGTTTCCTCGCCAAGCTGAAAGAGTTTTGGAAAGGCGGCCAGACCGCGTAAGGTGCCCGCCGTCATGCGCACCAAAGCCCTTCCGCAACGATCCGCTTACGGACAATCTGCGCTTCCTGCGCGCCCTGATCGCCCGTCCCAAACATGTCGGCGCGGTGGCGCCCTCCAGCCGGGCGCTGGCCCGCGCCATTGCCGACCAGATTGATCCTGCACGTCCCGGTCCGGTGCTGGAATTGGGCCCGGGCACCGGCGTGATCACCCAGGCGCTGTTGGAACGCGGCATCGCGCCCGAGCGGCTGACCGCGGTGGAATATGATCCCGATTTCGCCGCCGGCATTGCCGCGCGCTTTCCCGGGGTGCAGGTGATCCGGGGCGACGCTTTCGACCTCACCCGCACGCTTGGGACGCGGCACGCCGAACACTTCGCCGCCATCGTTTCGGGCATCCCGCTGTTGAATTTTCCCGTGGCCGCGCCGCCGCGCCTATGTCGAGGCGTTGATGCACCGGCTTCTGCCGGGCGCAGCCCTGATCCAGTTTTCCTATGGCATGCATGCGCCCGCGCCAGCCGCCCCTGGGCCACAGCTGTGGGCTGCACGGCCATGGTCTGGGCCAACCTGCCGCCGGCGCGGGTCTGGGTTTACCGGAAGGATTGATTATCTAATCCCCATCTCTCGACCAAGCCGACCTGGCGCCTGTTGAAGCTTGGGCCGGACCCGCCTCCCCCGGGCGTGCGTCAGCACGCTGGTGGGGAAGGTGCCCGTAGCACGCTCTCGAGCGGGCGGAGGGGGCGAAAAATTATTCCGCCGCTTCGGCCAAAACCGGCGCCGCCTGCAAGACGTCCGGGCCGACATGGGCCTCGAACTTCTTGAAATTGTCCCGGAACATCTGGACCAGCTTGCGGGCCTGGGCGTCATAAGCCGCCTTGTCGGCCCAAGTCTCGCGCGGATTGAGGATCTCGGCTTTCCACGCCCGGCACCGCCACCGGCACGCGGAATTTGAAATGCGGGTCGACCCGCATCTCGACCGCCGCCAGGCTTCCATCCAGTGCCGCGTTGAGCAGGGCGCGCGTGACCTTGATCGGCATGCGCGAGCCGGTGCCGAAGGCGCCGCCGGTCCAGCCGGTATTCACCAGCCAGCAATCGGAGCCATTGGCGGCGATCAGATCGCGCAGCAGATTGCCGTATTCGGTGGGATGCCGCGGCATGAAAGGCGCGCCGAAGCAGGTCGAGAAGGTGGGCTGCGGTTCCTTGCCCAGGCCCTTTTCCGTGCCCGCCACCTTGGCGGTGAAGCCGGAAAGGAAGTGATACATCGCCTGGCTGGGCGTCAGCCGCGAGATCGGCGGCAACACGCCGAATGCATCGGCCGTGAGCATGATCACATTGTCGGGACTTCCGGCGCGGCCGGTCTCGCTGGCATTGGGAATGAAATCGATCGGATAGGCGGCGCGGGTATTTTCGGCATATTTCGCGTCGTCGAGATCGAGTTCGCGCGTTTCGGGATCCATCACCACATTCTCCAGCACCGTGCCGAAGCGTTCGGTGGTGGAGATAGATTTCCGGTTCGGCCTCGCGCGAGAGCCGGATCACCTTGGCATAGCAGCCGCCTTCGAAATTGAAGACGCCATGTTCGCCCCAGCCATGTTCGTCGTCGCCCACCAAAGTGCGCGACGCATCGGCTGAAAGCGTGGTCTTGCCGGTGCCGGAAAGACCGAAAAATATGGCGCTTTTGCCATCCTTGCCGACATTGGCCGAGCAATGCATCGGCACCACCCGCTTGGGCGGCAGGATGTAGTTGAGAATGGTGAAGACCGATTTCTTCATCTCGCCGGCATAAGAGGTGCCGCCGATCAGGATCAGCTTCTTGGTGAAATTGACCGCGACCACCGTGGCGCTGGCCGAGCCATGCTTCGCGGGATCGGCGCTGAAACTGGGCAGGTCGATGATGGTGAATTCGGGATCGAAATTCTTGAGCTCTTCGGCGTCGGGCCGGATCAGGAGCTGATGCACGAACAGCGAATGCCAGGCATATTCGGTGACGATGCGCACCTTGATGCGATGGGTGGGGTCGGCGCCGCCGAACAGATCCTTGGCGAACAACTCCCTGCCTTCGCGCGAAGGCCATCATGTCGGCATAGAGCGCATCGAAATGCGCAGGCGTCATCGCCTTGTTGTTGTCCCACCAGACATGGGGTTCGGTCTGGGCGTCCTTGACGACGAATTTGTCGGTGGCCGAGCGGCCGGTGTGCTGGCCGGTCAGGACGACCAGCGGACCATCCTTGGCGACATGGCCTTCGCCCGCGGCGGATCGCCTCTTCGTAAAGGGCGGCACGGTTGAGATTCCAATTGACGGCTTTCAGATTGCGGAAGCCCTGATGCTTCCAGACCATAGGCAGACATGTTGCGTGCGAACTCCATTGCCCCCTGAGCCGCCGGTTATGGGGTCGGCTCCATTTGATTTATGCCGCGAGCCTAAACTTATGGCGCTCGCTGTCACAATGAAGAAGCGGCGAGACTTTTGGAAAAAATAACGAAATCAGAGACTTGATAAATCGCCGCAGCATCTGTCGGCATTTTGGGCGGGCCGGACGGGCATCCGCCGGCCCACTGGTCCCCTGGCCACTTGGCGGTAGAGCAAAGCCATGACTTTGAGCGACGAAGAATTGGACCGCTATGCCCGCCACCTCGTGCTGCGGGAAGTGGGCGGGGTGGGGCAGGCGAAAATCCGCGCCGCCCGGGTCCTGATCGTGGGCGCGGGCGGGCTTGGGCAGCCCGTGCGCGCTTTATCTGGCGGCAGCGGGCGTGGGCCGGATCGGCATCGTCGATGACGATGCGGTGAGCCTTTCCAATCTGCAGCGCCAGATCCTGTTCGCCACCAAGGATGTCGGGCGGCCCAAAGTGGAAGCCGCCGCCGAGCATCTTCACGCGCTCAATCCCGGCGTGCAGGTGACGCCGCATCACGTCCGGCTGACGGCGGAGAATGTGCAAAGCCTGATCGCAGCCTATGACATCGTCGCCGACGGCTCGGACAATTTCGAGACCCGCTTTCTGATCAACGATGCCTGCTATTTCGGCCAGGAAAATCCTGGTCTCGGCGGCGGTGACGGAATTCGACGGCCAGCTCGCCACCTTCAAGGCCTGGGACAAGAGCGGCGCCTATCCCTGCTATCGCTGCCTGTTCCCCGCGCCGCCGCCGTCCGGCACCGTGCCCAACTGTTCGGAGACCGGCGTGTTGGGCGCTGCCGCCGGCGTGATGGGATCGCTGCAAGCCCTGGAAGTGCTGAAGCAAATCACCGGCATCGGCGAAAACCTGGCCGGTAAAATTTTGATTACCGACACGCTGGCCTGGCGCTTCCGTACCGTGAGCCTGGCGCCCGATCCGCATTGCCCGCTGTGCGGTTAGCAAGTCTTCCGCAGGCGTTAACGGCCTTCAGACAGCTTAACGCTGTCTCAAGGGAAGACCGGCCAAACTACCGGCATGGCCAGGGAAATTCATTACGAAGTCTTCCGCCGGGTCGGCGCCAAGGGCGGCTGGACGCTGCATGAAGTGACGGGCGACCGCGACGCGCGCGCTCAACCAGGCGCAGGAATTGATGGCCGACAGACCAGGCCACCGGCGTCAAGGTGGTCAAGGAAACCTATAACGAGGAAAGCGGCGATTATCTCACCTCTGAAGATCTTCGAGGATGGCCGCAACGAGATCAAGGAAGCCACGGCCAAGGAAGAACAGCCCCAGGCGCTGCCCTGCTTCAAGCCGGACGATCTTTATTCCTACCATGCCCGCCAGACCATGGGCCGGCTGTTCGTCGATTTCCTGTCGCCGCAACAAGATCACCATCACCGAATTGATTCATCGCGCCGACATGCTGGAGAAGCTGGAAGCGACCGGCACCGTCTATCAGCACGCCATCCAGAAAATCGCCGTGGCCCAGGCCTCTGCGACCGCGGTGCCGGTGCAACAGATCATCAAGAGCCTGAATGAACTCACCACCCAGGCCTTCCAGCGCGTCTATCGCGACCAGAAGCAAAGGCTCGTTCCCCAATCCCCACGTCCATCAATTCGCCGACTTGGCCGTCAAGCTGGCCGGCCAGGGCGACGCGGCCTATCTGTTCAATGGCGCGTTGGCGCGGCACCTGAAGGATGCCGAGGGCTGGAACGATAAGGTCTCGGCGCTGCTGGAAATCCTGCGAACGGCGCCGGACGCGGACGCTGCCCCGTGCCCTGGTGCTGTCGTCCATCGACGCCATCATGGCGGAAATTCTCAGCGGCCCCACGGCGCTGCATGAATTGATCGGCAACGCGGAGAATCTCGCCGAGGCGATGCACCTGCCTGGTGGAACTGTTCCTGGGCAACGCCGCGGGCGCCAATCAAGAGGGGCTGGCGCCGCTGGCAGCACGCTTTGCCGCCGACGAATTGCCCGAGGCGCGCACCGCCATCGCCAACCGCATCGTCGCCGAATTCAAGAGCGCCAAGCGGCTTTGTCCCGCACTCGCTGGTGGAGGAACTCAAGGCGCTTGCGCCGCCTCGCCAACCGCGTGGTGTTCGGCGTGGGCAAATATCTCAGCCATGAAGACCTGATCGCCGCCTTCACGTTGCGCTCCAAGCGTCTGGTGACGCAGGAAAGCCTCAGCCTCTATCTCAAGGATTGCCAGCCCGACGAGAAGATGGAGCGGCTTCTGTTCGTCGAAGAAAATATCATCGGCATCGAAAACAAGCGGCAACTGGCCGGCTTCATCATTCCGGTGATGAATTCCGCCGGCTTCGAGAATTTCTTCCAAAATCCCAATGTCGCCGTCTTGCCCCGGCTGCAGCGCCTGGCGCAATTGCAGGGCCGGGTGCGGCGCGCAAGCTTTGTCGAAGTGCAGCGCGACGAGATCGTCGCACAAGATGGACCGGCTGGCCTGGGATGTGGCCGTGCGCGGCAAGCTGTTCGAAGGCCTGGACGCGAAGAATCAAACCCATGTCGAGAAAGTCCAGACCTTGCTGAAACTGACGCCACGCGGCTTCTTCACCGACGGCCTGGTTCTGGCCAAGGTGCGGGACGCGGTGATGGATAGCCTGGCCAAGCCCGGTTTTCTGGATGGCTATTTCGCCGGCCAGCCGGCCAGCGATGCCGGATTGGCGGCGCTGATGGCCGAGCTCAACAAGGTGGGCATCACGGACGAAATGGGGCTGGGCCTGATCGCAGCCTAAGGGCCGCGGGGCGCGCATGGCCCAAGCCCTGCATCAATGCGCGGCGTCCCAATTGTCCGCCGCCCGCGCCTCCACCACCAGAGGCACGGAAATCTCAACCGCGGGAAGGGCGGCCTTCTCCATCACGCTCTTGACCAGCGTGGCCGTGGCGTCCACCTCATTTTCCGGCGCTTCGAAAATCAATTCGTCATGCACCTGAAGCAGCATCCTGGCGGATAGCTTCTTCTCCGGCCAGCGCGCCGGGCACGCGCACCATGGCGCGGCGAATGATGTCAGCGGCCGAACCCTGGATCGGCGCATTGATGGCGGCGCGTTCCGCCCCGCCGCGGAAGCCCGGAATCTTGGAATTGATCTCGCGGATATGGATGCGCCGGCCGAACAGGGTTTCCACGAAACCATGGGTGCGGGCCAGCTGCTTGGTGTTTTCCATATAGTCGCGGATGCCGGGAAAGCGGGCGAAGTATTTCTTGATGTAATCGCTGGCTTCGCTTTGGGCGAATGCCCAGCTGATTGGCCAGGCCGAAGCCCGAAATGCCATAGACGATGCCGAAATTGATCGCCTTGGCCCTGCGCCGCACTTCGGCCGGCATGTCCTTGACCGGCACGCCGAAGATTTCCGACGCGGTCATGGCATGGATGTCGAGATTTTCGGCGAAGGCCTTCTTCAATTGCGGAATGTCGGCGATATGGGCCAGCAAGCGAAGCTCGATCTGGCTGTAGTCGGCGCTGATCAGCTTTTTGCCCTTGGCGGCGATGAAGGCCTGGCGGATACGCCGTCCTTCCTCGGTGCGCACCGGGATGTTCTGCAGATTGGGATCGGTGGAGGCGAGCCGACCGGTCGAGGTTGAGGCCATCGCATAGGACGTGTGCACGCGCCCGGTCTTGGGATTGATGAAGCCTGGCAATGCGTCGGTATAGGTGCCGCGCAATTTCGCCAAGGCCCGCCAGTCCAACACTTTCTTGGCGATCGGATGGCCTTGGGCCGCGACATCCTCGAGCATGTCGGAATCGGTGGACCAGGCGCCGGTCTTGGTCTTGCGACCGCCCTCGACCCCCATCTTGCCGAACAGAATGTCGCCCAATTGCTTGGGCGAGCCGATATTGAAAGTCTCGCCCGCCAGCTTGTGGATTTCCGTTTCCAGGCCGCTTTGGATCTTGCCGAAATCGTTGGAAAGGCGGCGCAGCATGTCGGGATCGATGGTGATGCCCTGCCCGCTCCATGTCGGCAAGAACCATGGTGAGCGGACGCTCTAGCGTCTCATAGACAGTGCGCTTGCCCAATTCGCCCAGCTTGGGCTTGAGCAGAAGATGCAAGCGGAGCGTGACGTCGGCGTCCTCCGCGGAATATCTGGTCGCTTCCTTGACCGGCACGCAGTCAAACGCGACCTTGTCCTTGCCCTTGCCTGCGATTTCGCTGAAGGCGATCGGGGTGTGGGAAAGATGCAGCTCGGACAATTCGTCCATGCCGTGGCCGTGCAGCCCGCCTTCCAGCACATAGGACATCAGCATCGTGTCGTCGATGGGATCAAGGCGGATGCCGCGCTGAAGAAACATCAGCGCGTCATATTTGAGATTCTGGCCCACCTTCAGCACCGCCGGATCTTCCAGCAGGGGCTTTAATATCTTGAGGGCATCGGCCTCGCGCATCTGCACGATCTCGCCGCCCAGCGCCAGCACATCGCCGGGACGATGGCCGCAAGGGACGTAACATGCCTCACCCGGCGCTACCGCCAAGGCGACGCCGCAGAGGACAGCCTGCATCGGGTCGAGCGAGGTGGATTCGGTGTCGACGCAGACCACGCCCTTGGCACGTGCCCGCGCCACCCAACTTTCCAGTTCCGCGGGCGTGGTCACGGTGGCATAGGTGTCGTGATTGATGGGCGCGCGGATGGCGGCATCGTCCGGCAGCGCTTGCGGGACAGCTTCCGGCAATTCGATCCTCGGAACCGGGTCATTGGCCACGGCGCGATCGGACGCGATGGCCTCCAAATCCTCGATCTCGAACTGCGCCGCCACGCGCTTGATGATGGAGGTAAATTCCATCGCCTTGAGGAACGCGATCAATTCCTTGGCGTCGGGGTCATGGACCGCGAATTCGTCCGGCTGTTCCTTGATCGCGACCTTGTCTTCCAGCGTGACCAGCTTGAGGGAGATGCGGGCATTCTCCGCATTCTCCATCAGATGGTCTCGCGCCGTTTGTTCTGTTTGATCTCGCCGGCGCGCTTCAGAAGCGTTTCGACGTCGCCATACTGGCCGATCAATTCCGCCGCCGTCTTGATGCCGATGCCGCGCACGCCCGGCACATTGTCGGTGGAATCGCCGGCCAGGGCCTGCACCTGCACCACCTTGTCCGGGGCCGACGCCGAATTTCTCCATCACCTCGGCCGAGGCGATGCGCTTGTTCTTCATGGTGTCGAAAAGTTCGACCTGGCCGTCCACCACCAGCTGCATCAGGTCCTTGTCGGACGAGACGATGGTGCAGCGCGCGCCCGCTTCGCGCGCCATGCGGGCGTAAGTGGCGATCAAGTCGTCGGCTTCATAGCCGGCCATCTCGATGCAGGAGACGCCGAAGGCGCGGGTCGCCTCGCGCACCAGGGGAAATTGCGGGATCAGGTCTTCGGGCGCGGGCGGACGGTGCGCCTTGTATTCCTTGTAGATCTCGTTGCGGAAGGTCCGCTCGCTGGCGTCGAAGATCACCGCCAGATGGCTGGGCGCGTCGCCCGCCTTCATGTCCTCGAGCAGCTTCCACAGCATGTTGCAATAGCCGGAAACCGCGCCAATGGGCAGGCCGTCCGACTTGCGGGTGAGCGGCGGCAAGGCGTGATAGGCGCGGAACAGATAGCCCGAGCCGTCCACCAGATAGAGGTGATCGCCCTTCTTCAGAGCTCAATGGTGATCCTGTGGCGCCGTCGCGCAGCACAAAGCGGCGGTCGCAATAGGGGCATTCGACGAAATTCTCGTCGCCCATTTCCAGATAGACGCGCGGATGGCCCAAGCCACCGCCAATGCCGTCGCAGGCCACGCGGGTGGAATCGACTTCAATGATTTCGGGCACTTCCACCGGCATGTGGCTCTCTATTTGGCTGGGCGGGCCGGATCATATTCCTTAAGATGGCGGTCGCAAGGGGATTAAACTGCGCGTCCTGGCGAGATTTCCGGTCATGATAAAACTCAATAAAATCTACACCAAGACCGGCGATTTGGGCGAAACCGGACTTACCGACGCAGCCGCGTGGGCAAATCCTCGCCGCGCATCGAGGCCATCGGCGCGGTGGACGAAACTTCAGCAGCGCCATCGGCGTGGCCCGGATGGATGCCGAAGGCGATACCGACGCCATGCTGGCCCGCATCCAGCACGATCTGTTCGACCTGGGCGCCGATCTCAGCATGCCGGGAGAGGGCGAGGGCGACCTTAGCGATCGTACCCGCCCAGGTCGAGCGGCTGGAGCGGGAAATCGACGCCATGAATGAGGGGCTGTCGCCGCTCACTTCGTTCGTCCTGCCGGGCGGCACGGCGCTGGCGGCGCATCTGCATCTGGCGCGGGCGATTGCACGGCGGGCCGAGCGCGCCATCGTCACCCTGGCGGCCAAGGAAAAGGTCAATCCCGCGCTGCTGCAATATATCAACCGGCTATCGGATCATCTGTTCGTGATGGCACGCACCGCCAACGACCAGGGCATGGGCGATGTGTTGTGGGTTCCGGGGAAAAACAGATGTTCCGCCATTGGGGGTGATGCAGATGAAGACCAAACTGGCGGCTTCCTGTGCCGCAATTCTCTATACGGTCGCGACGCTATCACCGACTTTGGCTCAGGATGCCGCGACACCGCCGCGCCGGACTGCGGCCGAGCGCGAAGCAGCCCAGGCAGCAGAGGCGGCAGCCAGATGCACCGCCATTACAAGTTATGGGGAAGCCCAACCGAGCATCGAGGCTGCGCCGCCGGCGGTGCCGCTGCCGCCCCGCAAACCGGCCGCGCCCGGTTCCTACCCGATTCCGGATGCGCCCATGCTGCCCTATCAGGCTGCCTCAGACGCCCCCGCCGCCGGCAGGCACCAAATATGTTGGCGTCGCCGATGTCGCCGTCATGGCCAATGGGCACCTCTTGGTGTTCCAGCGTTCGGCAATCAACCAGCTGATGGAATTCGATGCCGACGGCAAATTGCTGCGCAGTTTCGCCGACAATATCGCGGCGCAAGCGCACGGGCTCAGACTGGATCGCCACGGCAATATCTGGCTCACAGACATTGTATGCAACACGGTGATGAAACTCGATTCTGACGGTCGCGTGCTGATGACGCTCGGCACCAAGGGCAAAGTCGGCGCTTGGGACGAAGCAACCGGCCAGCACCTCTTCAATCAGCCCAACGATGTCGCCTTCGGACCAAAGGACGATATCTGGGTGGTCACTGGACATGGCGGCAGCGATCCGCGCGTGCTGCATTTCGACAAGGACGGAAAATACATCACGAGCTGGAGCATGAAACACGCGGATGGTTCCAACGCCACCATTCATTCCATCGTGCTGGACAAGAAGGGCGACCTTTATATCGCCGACCGGACCGCCAACCAGATCATCGTGATGGACCAGCAGGGCAAGTGACTCAACACCATTCAGATGAAGAATCAGGTGGGCGGGCTTTTCGTGGATTCGAAAGGCGGGCTTATGGATGGCAGCCGGCCAAGACGGCATGATCTTCAAGCTCGACTGGGATGGCAAGGTGACAGGCTGGACCGGTTCCACCGGCTATGGCCCCAATCAATATACCGAAGTGCATTATATTGCCTTATCGCCAGACCTGAAGACGATCTATGTCGCCGACTCGCTGGGCGACCGGCTGGACAAGCTCCAACGGACCAACTGAGAAGCAATCTGCGGCCATAGAAGAAGTCGGCCTGATTACTCCACGCCAGTGCGGCGGCCGAAGATGAAGGCAATCAGAACCCCGACCACGCCGATCAGGCCCCAGCCCGGAATCACCAGCGCGGAATAAACGCCTTGAGCCATGAAGGGCAGGTCGTGCTGCACCCAATCCTTGAAACGGGCCAGCGACGCCGGATTGAGCGCGGCCCAGACCGCGCCGAACGACCGCACCGTGATCTCGCCGCCCCGTTCCAGCGAAGTGAGCGCGTCCGCGCCCAACAGCACCAGCGCGGCCACGATCATGATCAGGGCAACCAGCCGCATCAGGACTGTCAAAGTGCGGGAACCTCTCCGAGAAGCGGTCAAAACCTAACGCGGCAGACGCTTCACTGGCAAAAGAAAAACGCCCGCCAGTGACGGCGGGCGTTCTCCATGCCGATACCGGCTTAGCGTGCAGGCGTCCGCTTTCGCTTCGGCCGGCTTCTTCGACAGGTCCTCGCCGGTCGCCTGGTCCACCTGCTTCATGGAGAGGCGCACCTTGCCGCGATCGTCGAAGCCCAGGAGCTTCACCTTCACGGCCTGGCCTTCCTTGACCACGTCGGACGGCTTGGCGACGCGCTGGCGCGCCAATTCGCTGACATGGACCAGGCCGTCCTTGGGGCCGAAGAAATTCACGAAAGCGCCGAAATCCATCACCTTGACGATCTTGCCGTCATAGATTTCGCCCACTTCCGGCTCGGCGGTGAGCGAAC
This sequence comes from uncultured Alphaproteobacteria bacterium, assembly GCA_963766265.1. GTDB lineage: Bacteria > Pseudomonadota > Alphaproteobacteria > Micropepsales > Micropepsaceae > Rhizomicrobium. Next base: position 555,879 of record CAVXYX010000001.1, on the reverse strand, counting down.
GGATCCATTTCAGCGCCGCCTTGATCGACTCGCCGTCGGCGGAGGCGATCTTCACCGTGCCGTCGTCCTCGATGTTGATCTTGGCGCCGGTCTTTTCCACGATCTCGCGGATCACCTTGCCGCCGGTGCCGATCACGTCGCGGATCTTGTCGGTGGGGATCTTGATCTGCTCGATGCGCGGGGCATGTTCGCCCAGCTCGGCGCGGGCGCCATGGATGGCCTTGTCCATCTCGCCCAGGATGTGAAGTGCGGCCGCCTTTGGCCTGATCGCCAGCGCGACTTTCATGATTTCCTCGGTGATGCCGGCGATCTTGATGTCCATCTGCAGGCTGGTGACGCCGTCTGCGGTGCCCGCCACCTTGAAGTCCATGTCGCCCAGATGATCTTCGTCACCCAGAATGTCGGACAGGACCACATAGCGCTCGCCTTCCAGGATCAGGCCCATGGCGATGCCCGCGATGGGCTTGGCGATGGGAACGCCCGCATCCATCAAGGCCAGCGAGGTGCCGCACACCGTGGCCATCGAGGACGAGCCGTTGGATTCGGTGATCTCCGACACCACGCGGATGGTGTAGGGGAAGCTTTCCTTCGCCGGCAGCATGGGATGAATGGCGCGCCAGGCGAGCTTGCCATGGCCGATTTCGCGGCGGCCCGGCGAACCCATGCGGCCGGTTTCGCCCACGCTGTAGGGCGGGAAATTATAGTGCAGCATGAAGGTCTGCTTGCTGGTGCCTTCCAGGCTGTCGACGAATTGCTCGTCTTCGGCGGTGCCCAAGGTGGCGACCACCAACGCCTGGGTTTCGCCGCGGGTGAACAGCGCCGAGCCATGGGTGCGCGGCAGAATGCCGACTTCGCGCCACGATGGGACGCACCGTGGTCGAGATCGCGGCCATCGACGCGCTTCTTGGTGTCCAGCACCGCGTTGCGCATCACATCGGCTTCGACGTCATGCATCAGGCCGGAATAGACATTCGCCGGCACCTTGCCTTCGCCTTCGCCGACAAATTCGGCGGCGAATTTCTTCTTCGCGGCGCTGAGGGCGTCGCGGCGTTCGAACTTGATCGGCAGCTTGAACGCCGCCGTCAGGTCGGCGGAGGCCGCCGCCTTCAGCTTGGCGCGCACGGGCGCATGCACATCTTCCGGCACGGCGCGCGGTTCCTTCGCCGCCTTTTCCGCCAGGCGGATGATGGCGTTGATGGCGGTCTGCATTTCCTTGTGGCCGAACATCACCGCGCCCAGCATCACGTCTTCGCTGAGTTCCTGGGCTTCGGATTCCACCATCATCACGGCGTCATGGGTGCCGGCGACGACCAGATCGAGCTTGGAATTCGGCCATGTCGTCGATCGGCGGATTGAGCTTGTATTCGCCGTCGATGTAACCGACGCGCGCCGCGCCGATCGGGCCCATGAAGGGCAGGCCGGAAATGGTCAGCGCGGCGCTGACCGCGACCATCGCCACGATATCGGGATCATTTTCCAGATCGTGGGAAAGAACCTGCGCCACCACCAGGGTCTCGTTGCGATAGCCGTCGGCGAAGAGCGGGCGGATGGGGCGGTCGATCAGGCGCGAGGTCAGCGTCTCGCGCTCGGTCGGCGCGCGCTCGCGCTTGAAATAGCCGCCGGGAATCTTGCCCGCGGCGTAATAGCGTTCCTGGTAATTGACGGTCAGCGGGAAGAAATCCACGCCTTCCTTGGGGTTGGGCGCGCCGACCACGGTGGCCAGCACGATGGTTTCGCCATAGGTGGCGAGCACCGCGCCGTCGGCCTGGCGCGCGATTTTTCCGGTCTCGAGGGTCAGCGTGCGGCCGCCCCATTCGAAGCTTTCTTTGTGTACGTTGAACATTTTGGTTTTCTTTCGTCATTGCCCGCCGCCGGATCGCGGTCGAGGCGTCGTCATGGTCCCCCTATGGGACCAGCTCTCCGCGCAGGCTCATCCTGCGCAAAAGCAAAAGCGTGGCCCGGCACGCATCGCGCCGATGCCACGCCAATTCTGTGTGAATGCGAACTCAGCGGCGCAGGCCCAGGCGCGCGATCAGCGCCTCATAACGCTTGGCGTCCTTGGCCTTCACATAGTCGAGCAGGCCGCGGCGCTCGCGACACCATCTTGATCATGCCGCGGCGGGAATGATTGTCCTTGACGTGGTTCTTGAAATGCTCGGTGAGGTTGGAGATGCGCTCGGAGAGAATCGCGACCTGGACTTCCGGCGAGCCGGTATCGCCCTTCTTGGTCGCGTATTCGGCGATCAATTCTTTCTTGCGTTCAGGCGTAATCATCGGTCATCGGTCCTTAAAGTTGGAAAACACGGAAGGGACGAAGCTCGCCATCGGCGATTTCGGCCAATGCCACGGGCGCGTCCGTCTCGATCCTTGAGGAAGACCGTCGCCCTGGAGCCCGCCCTCGCCGGCAAATCCTTCTTCCATGCGGGCGAACATATTCGCGCGGATGAGGATGGGATTGCCGCTTCGAAGGCGGACCGTATCGCTGCCCGTTACGGCCAGCGCCGGGATGCCGTCCAGCGCGGTCGAAAGGGGCTTCAGATACGCAAAAGCGGCGGGACTATGCATAAAAGGGGTCAGTGTTTCCAGCCCGACCGCGTCTTTTTCCTGGAAGGGCCCCGACCGGGTCCGCCGCAGCGCGCGAGACATGGCCCAAAGTGCCCAGGCCAGGGCCATATCGCGCACCCAGGAACGGACGTAAGTCCCTTTGCCACAAAGGATTTCGAACACCGCCCGGTCCGGCTCGGCGCTCCACCAGCCGGGCCTCATAGACCTGGACCTGGCGGGGCTCCAGAGTCACCTCTTCCCCCTCCCGGGCCAGGTCATAGGCCCGCTCGCCAGCCACCTTGATGGCGGAATAGGCCGGGGGGACCTGGGTCAGGGCGCCGGTGAAGCGGGGCAGCATGGCCTCGATCGCCTCCGGGCTGGGGCGGACATCGCGAGGTGCCGGTGACCTTGCCGTCGGCATCGTCGCTGTCGCGCGCTTCGCCCCAGCTGGGCGGTGAAGCGGTAGATCTTCGCCGCGTCCTGGACGATAGGGCACGGTCTTGGTCGCCTCGCCCAGGGCGATGGCCAGGATGCCGGTGGCCAGGGGATCGAGCGTGCCGGCATGGCCGGCCTTTTGGGCGTCGAAGATGCGGCGCACCTGCGCCACCGCCTGGGTCGAGGTCATGCCGACGGCTTGTCGAGGATCACCCAGCCATGGACCGGCTGGCCTTTTTTACGCGGGCCATTTGCCCCCACTGTCTCTTTCGCGCAAGCGCTCAGAGACATCTCCCCCGCCAGCGGCTGCGCCGCGCGGGGAAGAAAGCCGGAGTTTCCTATTCATCGTCGGCTTCGGGTTGATCGGTCGCGGTCAGATCGCGCTGGACCTCCGGCGACTTGAGAAGATTTTCGATCTTCTCGGCTTCGGCGAAGGACTGGTCTTCGACAAAGCGCAGATCGGGCGTGAATTTGATCGAGATCATGTGCCCCATCTCGCCGCGCAGAAAACCTTTGTGGCGGTTGAGCGCGGCGATGATCGGCTCGGCATTCTCGCCGCCCAGCGGCTCGCAATAGACCGTGGCATAGCGCATGTCGGGCGACGGCTTGACCTGGGTGATGGTGACCGAGACGCCGTCCAGATCGGGATCGCGGATTTCGTTGCGGCTGCAGAATTTCCGCCAGGGCATGGCGCAGCATCTCGCCCACTCGCAGCTGGCGCTGTGAGGGGCCCAGCTCGCGTCGCGGTCATGACGGGATGTGCGCGGCCGCCGCCGCGGGGAGAACGGTTCCTGGACATGGGACCACTCACAGCGCGCGCTGGATGGTTTCGACCTCGAAACACTCGATCACATCGCCCTTTTGCATGTCCTGATAATTGGCGAAGGCCATGCCGCATTCCTGGCCGACCTGCACCTCGCGCACTTCGTCCTTGAAGCGCTTCAGGGTGGAAAGCTCGCCTTCGTGGATCACCACATTGTCGCGGATCAGGCGCACCTTGGCGCCGCGCCGCACCGTGCCTTCGGTGACGCGGCAACCGGCGACCTTGCCCACCTTGGAGATGGTGAAGACTTCCAGGATTTCGGCATTGCCCAGGAATTTCTCGCGCGTTTCGGGCGCGAGCAGGCCGGACAGCGCCGCCTTCACGTCATCCACGACGTTATAGATGATGTTGTAATAGCGGATATCGACGCCGTCGCGCTTGGCGCGCTCGCGCGCCTGGGCGTTGGCGCGGACATTGAAGCCGATCACGCCGGCGCCGCTGGCATGCGCCAGGATCACGTCGCTTTCGGTGATGCCGCCCACGCCGGCTTGCAGAATCTGCGCGCCCACTTCATCGGTGCCGAGCTTGGCCAGCGCGCCCTGGATGGCTTCCGACGAACCCTGCACATCGGACTTCAGCACCAGCGGCAGCAGGCGCTTCTCGCCCGCTTCGCGGGTCTTGAGCAATTGGTCGAGCGTCTGGCGCGAGGACGAGGCCTGGCGCGCTTCGCGGCGCTTGCGGCCGCGATATTCCGCCACTTCGCGGGCGCGCGCTTCGGATTCCACCACCACCATTTCGTCGCCCGCTTCGGGCGCCGCCGACAGGCCCAGCACTTCCACGGGCGTGGAGGGACCGGCCTCTTTCACGGTCTCGCCGCGATCATTCTGCAACAGGCGCACCCGGCCCCATTCGGAGCCGGCCACCACGATGTCGCCCACTTTCAGGGTGCCGCGCTGCACCAGCACGGTGGCGACGGGGCCGCGGCCCTTGTCGAGCTTGGCCTCGATCACCGCGCCTTCGGCGCTGCGATCGGGATTGGCCTTGAGGTCGAGAATTTCCGCCTGCAGCAGGATGGCTTCTTCCAGCTTGTCGAGATTGGTGCCTTTGGTGGCCGAGACTTCGACCGCCTGGGTCTCGCCGCCCATGTCTTCGACCTGCACTTCATGCTGCAGAAGTTCGGTCTTGACGCGGGTGGGATTGGCGTCGCCCTTGTCGATCTTGTTGACCGCCACGATCATGGGCACGCCCGCCGCCTTGGCATGGGCGATGGCTTCCACCGTCTGCGGCATCACGCCGTCATCGGCGGCCACCACCAGGATCACCAGATCGGTGACCTTGGCGCCGCGCGCGCGCATCTGCGGTGAAGGCGGCATGGCCGGGCGTGTCCAGGAAGGTGATCTTCTGGCCCGACTTCAGATTCACCTGATAGGCGCCGATATGCTGGGTGATGCCGCCGGCTTCGCCGGCAACGACATCGGTCTTGCGCAAGGCGTCGAGCAGCGAGGTCTTGCCGTGGTCGACATGGCCCATCACGGTGACCACCGGCGGGCGCGGCACCAGCGTGCCTTCGGCGTCGGCGGCGCCGGTCAGGCCTTCCAGCACGTCGCTTTCGGCCACGCGCTTGACCACATGGCCATATTCGGTGGCGACCAGTTCGGCGGTATCGGCGTCGATCACGTCATTGGGCGTCGCCATCATGCCGTTCTTCATCAGGACCTTGATGACATCCACGACGCGGCGCGCCATGCGGTTGGCGAGTTCGGAAACGGTGATGGTTTCCGGAACGATGATGTCGCGCGGACCGGCAGGACCGGCCTGCTGCGACCTGATGGCCCTTGTTGACCCGCTGCAGATGGCGGCGATAGGCGGCGACCGAACGCATGCGCTCGTCATCGCCTTCCAGCGCCCGGGTGACGGTGAGCTTGCCGCGGCGGCGCTCGCCCTCGCCCGCCTTCTTGGGCGTGGCGGGCTTTGACCGGGATGATCTTGTTGCCGACCTTCTTGGTCTGCGGCTTCTTCTTCTTCTTCCTGCACCGGGCGGCGGCGCGCGACTTCGACAGCGGGCGACCGGCGCGACGGCCTTGGGATCGGCGCGGCGCGCGGCTTCGGCTTCGGCATGGCGGCGGACTTCGGCTTCGGCGGCCTTGCGCGCGTCTTCTTCGGCTTTGCGCTTTTCGGCGGCAGCGCGCTCGCGCCTTCAGCTTTTCTTCTTCGACCGCCCGCCTGCGCGCGTCTTCGTCGGCACGGGCGGCGGGCCTCGGCGTCGGAGACGCGGGCGTCGGCAATGGCTGTGGCGCGGCGGGCTTTTTCCTCGTCGGAAAGCTGGCGCAGCACCACGCCGCGCGCGCGGCGGCTGAGCCTTGGCGGCGGGCTTGGCAGCTTCCGCGCTGCCGCGGCCGCGGGCTTTTCGGCGCGCGCCGCCGGCTTGTCCGCCGCCTTCGCAGGCGCCGGGCGCGCCCAGGGTGCGCTTCTTCTCGACCACCACCGCCTTGGTGCGGCCATGGCTGAAGCTTTGCTTGACGGTGGAGGTTTCCGTCTTCTTCAGCGACAGCGTTTTCGGGCGCTTGGTTTCGTCGGTATCGCTCATGAATCTCTTTCGTTTCCGGACCGGGCGCGGAAGCCCTGAAGACGCTCCGCGTCAAAAATCAAACGTTCCGCCAGCCCGCCCGGTTGGACGGCGGCATGTATCACATTCTCGCGTCCCAAGGCCAAGCCCAATTCGGCGCTGGTAAGACACTCCATCAGCTGGGGTTTCACGCCTCTGCGCATGCGCGGCGTTGTAGAGTTTCCGCTTGCCGTCGCCGGCGCCGTCGCGGGCCTCGATCAACAATCGGGGCGGCTTGGGACTGTCCAGCGCGCGCAGCACATTGTCGAAGCCCAGGACCAGGGCGCCGGAACGCCGCGCCAGCCCCAGATCGCCCAGCATGCGCGTCAACCAGCGCCTTTTCGGTGCGCTCGGCCAGATCGGCCGAAGCATTGGCGGGCGCTTTCGCCGCGCGGGCGAAAAGTTTTTTCTCCACCGCTTCGCCGATCGTCTTCCGCGTCGCCGTAACCCACAGGCCCCGCCCCGGCAGCTTGGCCGCCACATCGGGAACCACCTGGCCATCCGGCGCCAGCGACAAAACGGATCAGACGATTGTCAGGCATGATTTCGCCCGACGACGATGCAGCGCCGTTCGCGTGAGCGAGAGGCGCCTTCATCAAGCAGTTCGCGCGAGTGAGAGCCGCCATCATCATGGCGTTCGCGCATCGCTCCGTCCTCGTCCATTTTGCGCGCCGCCGCTGTCATCAGGCCTCGGTCGGCTTCCTCGCCGGAGCTTCTTCAACGGGCTCTTCCAGGCCGGCTCTTCCTCGATCCAGCCGATCTTGACGCGCGCCTTCATGATGATGGCGTTGGCGTCGTCGGGGGTGAGATTGAAGCCTTCCAGCGCGCCCGGCACCCGCACGCGCTCCTTGTCCTTGCTGGTTTCGTAATAGCCCAGCAGATCGTCGGTGGCCGCACCCGCCAGGTCTTCCAGCGTCTTGACCCCGCCTTCGCCCAGCGCCACCGCCATCGCGGGGCTGACGCCTTCCACTTCCAGCACCGCATCCTCGACGCCCAGCGCTTTGCGCTTGTCGTCCATTTCGCGGTTGCGCGCTTCGATGAATTCGACCGCGCGGCTTTGCAGTTCCTGGGCGGTCTCTTCGTCGAAGGCTTCGATCTGGGCGAGTTCGCCGACATCGACATAGGCCACGTCCTCGATGGTGGCGAAGCCTTCCGAGGCCAGCAACTGCGCCACGGTCTCGTCCACATCCAGCGATTCCATGAAGAGCTGGGTGCGGGTGGCGAATTCCTTCTGGCGGCGTTCGGATTCCTCCGCCTCGGTGAGGATGTCGATCTGCCAGCCGGTGAGTTGCGAGGCAAGCCGCACATTCTGGCCGCGCCGGCCGATGCCCAGCGACAATTGCTCGTCGGGCACCACCACTTCGACGCGGTGGGTGTCTTCGTCCAGCACCACCTTGGTCACTTCGGCGGGCGCCAGCGCATTGACGATGAAGGTGGCCGCTTCCGCCGACCAGGGAATGATGTCGATGCGTTCGCCCTGAAGCTCCTGCACCACCGCCTGGACGCGCACGCCGCGCATGCCGACGCAGGCGCCGACCGGATCGATCGTGGAATCCTTGCTGATCACCGCGATCTTGGCGCGGGAGCCCGGATCGCGCGCCACGGCGCGGATCTCGATCACGCCGTCATAGATTTCCGGCACTTCCTGGGCGAACAGCCGCACCATGAATTGCGGATGCGAGCGGGAGAGGAAAATCTGCGGCCCGCGGGTTTCGCGGCGCACGTCATAGATATAGGCGCGGATGCGGTCGCCGGCGCGGAAGGATTCGCGCGGGATCATCTCGTCGCGGCGCACCACGCCTTCGGCCTTGCCCAGATCGACCACCACCGAACCGAATTCCGAGCGCTTGACCACGCCATGCACGATCTCGCCGATGCGATCCTTGTATTCGTCATATTGGCGCTCGCGCTCGGCATCGCGCACCTTCTGCACGATCACCTGCTTGGCGTTCTGGGCATTGATGCGGTTGAAATCGACCGGCGGCAGGGTCTCGGCGATGATGTCGCCCACCTGGGCGTCGGGATTGCGGCGGCGCGCTTCTTCCAGCGAGATCTCGATCTTGTCGTTCTCGACCAGCTCGACCACATGGAGATAGCGCGAGACATGGGTTTCGCCGGTCTTGGGATCGATATCGACCTTGATGTCGTTCTCGGCGCCGTAATGGGCCTTGGCGGCGCGCTGCATCGCTTCTTCCATCGCGGTCAGCACCACCTGCTTGTCGATCGACTTGTCGCGGGCGACAGCGTCGGCGATCTGCAAAAGTTCAAGCCGGTTGGCGGCAACGGTACTGGCCATTTTCGTCTCCTAATCTTCCTAACTTGTCGCGCTCTTACGCGCCTTCAAATCTTCCTGAATGAGTTTGTCGGTGAGAACCAGCTTCGCTTCGTGCATGGTGCGGAAGGGAAACTGGATGCGCTGATTTTGTGCGGTGATGATGACGTCGTTGCCGTCCAGCCCTTCGAGGCTGGCCGCGAAAACGCTTGCGCCCGTCGAGGGCCGCGGTGAGTTCGATCTTGGCCTCATGGCCCTTCCAGCGGGTGAAATCGCTGATCCGCGTGAGCGGCCGGTCGATCCCGGGCGAGGAGACTTCGATCTCGTAATCTCCCTCGATGGGGTTCTCGGCTTCGATGAAATCGAGCAGCGCGTGCGAAAGCTGGGTGCACCCTTCCACATCCATGCTGCCGTCGGCGCGTTCGGCCATGATCTGCAGCGTCTTGTGCTGCGCCGCCCATGATGCGCAGGCGCACGAGCCTGAACCCCGCGCTTTCGATCACGGGTTCAAAGACGGGCTCCAGATGCGACGCCGGCGTAAAGATGGCGATACTCCAAAGGCAAAACCTTTTCCCCGCGGCGGTCTTGCGACCGCCACACAACAGGTCTTGTTGTTAGGGATGGGTGGCTATGTAGGCCGGAAAGGGGTCTTTATCAACCCCCTCCGATTTTTAGTGCTTTTTTTGGCTGGGGCCGCCGACGCCCACGGCGACCTCACCCGGGCCGGTATGGACCGAGTTCTGGGTGGTGGGCTGGTCGCTCTCCTGGATGGCCTTGATTTGCGCCTGGATGGCGGGTTCGAACAAGGGCGGTCCGATCAGCAAGCGCCAGATCAGGTAAAGCCCGCCCAGGGAGAACATCAGGGCAATCCCGATGGCCACAACATCGCTGCTGTTCAGGCCGGTGAAAAAGCCGGGTTCGCGTTCGTTGTCCATGCCCACTTCATACCATTGCGATGATGGAAAGACAGGAGCGGTTCCCCCGGGACCCGGTTGACGGGAGGGGAAAAACCTAGTGCGCTGGGCCCGTCCTGCCGGGAAACCCTTTCATGACCGACCGCCGTTCCATGATCAAAGCCTCGCTGCTCGCCCCCGCCCTGTTCGCCAAACCGGCCTCGGCGGCAACCGGTCCCGCCGGCATCCAGATGAAGATCCCTTGTGTGATTTCCACCTGGCCTTTCGGGGTGGCCGCCAACAAAGCCGCCTGGACGGTCCTGTCCAAGGGCGGCCGGGCGTTGGATGCAGTGGAAACAGGCGTCATGGTTCCGGAAGCCGATCTTAAAAATCACACTGTAGGCCGCGGCGGCTACCCCGACCGCGACGGGCATGTGACCTTGGATGCCTCGATCATGGACGAACATGGCAATTGCGGCGCGGTTGCCGCCATGGAGCATATCGCCCACGCCATCCCGGTGGCGCGCGCGGTTATGGAGAAAACCCCGCATGTGATGCTGGTCGGCGAAGGCGCCACCCAATTCGCCATCGAACAAGGCTTCAAGAAGGAAGAATTGCTGACCCCGGAATCGCGCGCCGCTTGGGAGAAATGGCGGAAGACGGCGAAATATCAGCCGGTTTCCAACATCGAAGTGAAAAGCTACGGCCAAGGGACAAATTTGGGCACGCCGGGCGGAGCGCACAATCACGACACGATCGGCATGCTGGCGATCGACGCCCATGGCAATCTGTCGGGCGCCTGCACCACTTCGGGCGCGGCGTGGAAGATGCGTGGCCGGGTGGGCGACAGCCCCATCATCGGCGCGGGTCTTTATGTGGACAATGAGGTGGGCGGCGCGACTTCGACCGGCATGGGCGAGGAAGTCATCCGCAATGTCGGCAGTTTCCTGGTGGTCGAATTGATGCGAGGTGGCATGAGCCCGCAAGCCGCCTGCAAGGCCGCGGTGGAGCGCATCCTGAAACGCAAGCCCGAAGCCAAGATGCTGCAAGTCGGCTTTCTCGCCATCAACAAGAAAGGCGAAGTGGGCGCCTGGGCGATCCAGAAAGGCTTCAGCTATTCGCTGTGCGACCAGACGAGCCAGGACCGCGTGGTGCCGGGTCGAGGCCTTCTACGAAGCCACGCCAGGTAACTAGGCGGGCCTTTGATCGCTTTGGCTTCATAGCGTGTGGGCGGCCAGCCTTCCGGCCGCGTTTTCCAATCGCTGGGGCCTTGCGCGGTCCACTCGAAATGCCGGATGCGCGGTCGAGGCGCTCCAGTGCATAAGGCAGATAGGATTTGTCGTCGGTGGCGAAGCGCAATTCCGCGCCCGGCTTCAACACCCGCGCCAGCTCGTCCAGCATTTCCATCTGCAGAAAGCGCCTTTTGTGATGCCGGGTCTTGGGCCAGGGATCGGGAAACAGCAGAAAGAAGCGGTCCAGTGAGCCGTCGGGCAAGGCGGCGATGATGTCGCGGCCATCGCCTTCATAAATGCGGATATTGGCGCGCGGTTCTTCGGCGAGTTTGCTCAGCAACTTCGCCACGCCCATTTCATAAGGCTCCGCGCCGATCATGCCGATATCGGGATTTTCACCGGCGAGCTGATGCAGATGCTCGCCCGCGCCGAAGCCAACTTCCAGCCAAAGCGCCTTTACGCCTTGCGGAAACTGCGCCTGCGCTTCCTTGGCGGGATCGAAGGCGAACTGCGGCAACAGAGTTCGACGCAACCCGGCCTGACGTGCCGAAAGCTTGGGGCCCTTGCGGCGTCCGTAAAGCTGGCCGCGTCTCCGGTCATGAAAGTCGGACTCCGCCATAGCCTATCCCATGCACAGGCCCGCCTCCCCTGCGCGCGCGAAGCGCGCTGGCGGGGGAGGTGGTCGTAGCTGGCCCTCGGGCCAGCGTAGACCGGAGGGGGCAGAAAATCAGACGGCGGCTTTCAGCCGCTCCGCCAGATCGGTCTTTTCCCACGAAAAGCCGCCGTCGCATCCGGCTCGCGGCCGAAATGGCCATAGGCCGAAGTGCGGGCATAGATCGGCTTGTTGAGGCCCAGATGCTCGCGGATGCCGCGCGGCTTGAGGCTCATCAGCTGCGGCAGCACGCGTTCCAGCTTGGCTTCGTCCACTTTGCCGGTGCCGTGGGTATCGACATAGACCGACAGCGGATCGGAGACGCCGATGGCATAGGCGATCTGGATGGTGCAGCGGTCGGCCAGGCCCGCTGCCACCACATTCTTGGCCAGATAGCGCGCGGCATAGGCCGCCGAACGGTCCACCTTGGTGGAATCCTTGCCCGAGAAGGCGCCGCCGCCATGGGGCGCCGCGCCGCCGTAGGTGTCGACGATGATCTTGCGGCCGGTGAGGCCGCAATCGCCATCGGGACCGCCCACCACAAAGGCGCCGGTGGGATTGATGTGCCATGACGGTCTTGTTGGTGATCCATTCGGCCGGCAGCGCCTGGCGGATATAGGGCTCGACGATGGTGCGGATGTCGTCGGAGGTCTGTTTCTCGTCCAGATGCTGGGTGGAAAGCACGATCTGGGTCGCTTCCACCGGCTTGCCGCCGGCATAGCGCAGGGTCACCTGGCTCTTGGCGTCGGGGCCGAGCGTCTTTTCCTTGCCGGATTTGCGCGCCGTGGCCAGCAATTGCAGGATCTTGTGGCTGTAGTGCAGCGGCGCCGGCATCAAGACCGGGGTCTCGCGGCAGGCATAGCCGAACATGATGCCCTGGTCGCCCGCGCCTTCATCCTTGTTGCCGCTGGCGTCCACGCCCTGGGCGATATGCGGCGACTGGGCATGCAGCAGCACTTCGACCTGGGCCTTTTCCCAGTGAAAGCCGTCCTGCTCGTAGCCGATATCCTTGATCGCGGCCCGCGCCACCGCTTCGACCTCTTTTGGGCCGACCGATTTGGGGCCACGGGTCTCGCCCGCGATCACCACCCGGTTGGTGGTGGCCAGGGTCTCGCAGGCGGCGCGGATGTCCCAGGGGCTCATGCCTTCCTTGGGGCCTTCGCGGAAGAACAGGTCCACCACTTCGTCGGAAATCCGGTCACAGACCTTGTCGGGATGGCCTTCCGAAACGCTTTCCGAGGTGAAGAGATAATCCGACCGCGCCATCTGCTCTGTCCTTAGGGATTGGGGCGGCCCCTCTTTACAGGGAATCGCGGGGGGGTCAACAGGATATGCCAAATTTGACATTTCCTGCGCTGTTGTAAGGATTCACGGGGTGCTACGCCGCTGCTATAGAGCAGCTTTGACCCCCTCCGGCCTTCGCGTCGCAAGCGCCGCTACGGCCATCTCTCCCGCCAGCGCTGCTCACGCGCGCGCAGGGGAGGCGGACCAGGACTGTTGATGGAGATTTGAATGCGCACCGCGACGGTAGAAAGAAAAACCCGCGAGACCGAAATCACCGTCTCGCTCGATCTGGATGGCACGGGCGAGTGCGACATCGACACCGGCATCGGCTTTCTGGACCATATGCTGGAAAGTTTCGGCCGCCATTCGATGATGGACCTGAAAGTCCGGGCCCAGGGCGACCTGCATGTCGATTTCCACCACACCACCGAAGACACCGCCATCGTCATCGGCCAGGCGGTGAAAAAAGCGCTGGGCGATTTCTCCGGCATCACCCGCTTCGGTTCGGCGCTGATCCCGATGGACGAGGCGCTGACCCGCGTCGCCATCGACATCTCCAACCGGCCCTATCTGGTCTGGCGGGTGAACATCCCCAAGCCCAAGCTGGGCGAGATGGACACCGAACTGTTCAAGGAATGGTTCCAGGCCTTCGCCCAGAATGCCGGGGTCTGCCTGCACATCGAAAATCTCTATGCCGAGAACAGCCATCACATTGTCGAGACTTGCTTCAAGGGCCTGGCCAGGGCGCTGCGTCAGGCGGTGGCGCCCGACGAAAGGCTGGAAGGCGCGCCCGCCTCGACAAAAGGGACGTTAAGCGATCGTCATTGAGACGGCGGGCGGTTGTTGATTGCTCGAAGGCTCGCCCAGCGAGCGGCACTGAATGCCGTCCCATAATTGATCTTGCCGCTGGGCGGTGTTCCAATCCCGCCATGAGCAGCCTTTTTGCATCTATCGAAGACAGCCGCCGCGCCGAGCTGGAACGCGCGCAAGCCAAAGCGTTGAAACTGTTCGACGCCATCGAGCGGGACGGATTGGTCCGCGCCGGCGTGAGCGAACGGCAGGTGGAAGACGAAATCGGCCAATTGGCAGAACGCGAATTCGGGGTCGAGAAACATTGGCATCGCCGCATCGTGCGGGCCGGCGCCAACAGCATCACCATCGCCGGCGACAATCCGCCGGTCAGGACCATTGCCGAAGACGACATCGTCTATGTCGATCTGGGGCCGGTGTTCGAAGCCTGGGAAGCCGATATCGGCAGAAGCTATGTGCTGGGCGATGATCCGCAAAAGCACAGGCTGGTGGCCGACTTGCCGCGCATTTTCACCGAAGTGCAGGCGCATTATCACCAAGACCCCGGCATGAGCGGCGCCGCGCTTTATGCGTATGCGCAGAAAGCGGCTGACGATTCCGGCTGGCGCTTTGGCGGCAAGATCGCGGGCCATATCGTGAGCGAATTCGCCCATGCCCTGATCCCCGGCGACAAGGCGTTCAACCGCATCAGTCCCCTGAACCCCAAGCCCATGACCGATCCCGACGGCAAGGGCCGCGACCGGCATTGGATCCTGGAAATCCATCTGGTGGCGAAGGACGGCGGTTTCGGCGGCTTCTATGAGAGGCTGCTGTGATCTCCACCTCCACCGCGGCGGAAGTGGCGCGCGGGGTCTCGCGCCTGCTGATCCAGGAAGGCTTCTCGCCCATCCTGGAATTCACCTTGCCCAATGGGCGGCGGCTGGATGTGGCGGCGATCGGTCCGGGTGGCGAGATGCTGGGGGTCGAGATCAAGGTGGCGCTGGCCGATCTGCGCGGCGACGACAAATGGCCGGAATATCTGGATTATTGCGACCTGTTCTATTTCGCCATCCCGCCCGATTTTCCGCCCGAACATGTGCCATCCGAGACCGGCCTGATCGTGGCCGACCGTTATGGCGGCGCCATCGTCAAGACCGCCGAGGCGCAATCGCTGCATGCCAGCCGCCGCAAGGCCGTGACCATCAGTTTCGCCAAGGTGGCGGCCGAACGGCTCTCGGCGATTCTGGATACCATTGCCGAAACCTCGTCTCCCAATCTGGTGATACCCGATGCCGCTGACTAGAAGCGAAGCGCGCAAGATCGCGCTGTCATTCGAAGGCGCCAGCGAAGGGCCTTATTTCGGCAAGCCCGCCATTTTCGTGGCCGAGAAATTCCTTACCCGCGTGCACACAAGGAAGAAGCGGTGGTGCTGGCGATCGGTTCGATGGAAATGCGCGACGTGATGCTGGAGGCCGAGCCCAAGCTCTTCTACATCACCGACCATTACAAGAATTTCCCTTACCTGCTGGCGCGGCTGTCCGAGCTGGACAAGGGAACGCTGAAAGATCTGCTGGCGGCGCGCCTGCTGCGGATCGAAGCCAAGACAGTCGAAAAAGCGCGCGGCGAAGAAACTCGCACCGGCCTGCGAAGAAAAAAAGAGCGCGCGCTAACGCGGGCTGCGCTTCGCCAGAATGCGCTGCAGCGTGCGGCGATGCATGTTCAGCCGCCGCGCGGTTTCCGACACATTATGCCCGCACAATTCATAGACGCGCTGGATATGCTCCCAGCGCACCCGGTCGGCCGACATGGGATTTTCCGGCGGCTTGGGCTTGGAGCCCGGCGTCGCCATCAAGGCCGCCAGAATGTCGTCGGCATCGGCGGGCTTGGGCAGATAATCGATGGCGCCATATTTCACCGCCGCCACGGCGGTGGCGATATTGCCGAAGCCGGTCAGCACCACCACCCGGCCGTCGGGGCGGACGCGTGTGCAGCGTCTCCACCACATCCAGGCCGTTGCCGTCATCCAGCTTCAGATCCACCACGGCATAGGCGGGCGGCGCTTCCTTGGCGCGGGCGCGGCCTTCGGCCACCGACTCCGCGATCGCCACGGTAAAGCCGCGCGCTTCCATGGCGCGCGCCAGCCGCTCGCGCAGCGGGCGGTCGTCTTCCACGATCAGGAGCGTTTTGTCTTCGGGCATGTTGTTCCTAAAGATGTGGCTCGGCGGAAATCGCCACCTTCCAACGAAGGGGCCTCAGGCTTCCAGCCAGCGCTCTAACGGCGGGGGACATAGTACCCTGAGCCGGGCGCGTCAATCGGTCTCAAGCCCAATATGCGTTGCCCTTAATCCGCCTCAATCTGTGCCGGCGGCTCGGCGCCGTCGATCACGCCCCGGGCCCAGGTGACCGAAACGCGCGCGCCGCCGCCGGCGGATTGAGCGCCTTCACCGCCCCGCCGGTCTGCTCCAGCAGGATTTTGGCGATGAAAAAGCCCAGGCCCATGCCTTCATGCTCGCCCAACTCGCCGGGACCGATATCGGTTTCGCCCAGCGCATGATGGCCGGGGCGGGAGGTGACATAGGGCTCGCCGATGCGCTCGAAAATTTCCGGCGCGAAGCCGGGGCCGTCATCCTCGATCACGACTTGGAGATTGCCGGCGTCCCAGTGAGCCTTGCACCGCGACTTCGCGTTTTGGCGAAATCGGCCGCATTCTCGATGATGTTGCCCAGGCCATGCAGCAATTCCGGCGCGCGCCACACTTGCGGCTGCGGGCTGTCGGCGTCGCCATGGGGCACTGTCCACGTCGATGGCGACGTCCTCGCCGCGATGCGGAGCCGGCGATATCGTCCAGCAGCGCGCCCAAGGGCAGGCGCGCCGCCTGGCCCAGCATCGCTTCTTCCGGATTGGCCAGGCGGGCGATGATGGCGCGGCAACGTTCGGCCTGATCGCGCAACAGCCGCACATCCTCGACTTCGGCGGAATTTTCCGGCAGCGCCCGCTCCAATTCGCGCGCCACCACCGCGATGGTGCCAAGCGGCGTTCCCAATTCATGCGCCGCCGCCGTTGCCAGCGCGCCCAGCGACGCCAGGCGATGCTCGCGCGCCAGCGCCAGTTGGGTGGCGGCAAGGCCCGCCGACATGCGGGTGGATTCCGAAGCGATGCGCCAGGCATAGACCGAGGTGAAGCCGATGCCGATCACCAAGCGCCGCCCAGATGCCGGCCTGATAAAGCTGCGGCAGCACCAGCACCTCGCCGGCGGGCCAGGGCAGCGGACGGTGAAACACGCCGATGAGGCTGACCGAAGCGAAGGCGATGCCCGCCAGGATCAAGCGTGTTGCCGAGATTGAGCGTGGCGGCGCGCGATCACCACCGGCGCCACGAACATCAGGGCGAAGGGATTGGTGATGCCGCCGGTGAGATAGAGCAGCGCCGCCAGCTGCAGCACGTCGAAGGCGAGATAATAGCTGGCCTCGCGATTGGCGAGGCGATGGCTGGGCGGATAGCGCAGCGCCAGCACCATATTCAGTACGGCGCTGACGCGCGATGGCGATCGCGCAATAGCCCAGAGGCAGGGTGTAGCCGAAGGCGAAATAGACCAGGAACAGGGCCGCCGACTGGCCGGCGATCGCCAGCCAGCGCAGATTGGACAAGGTGCGCAAGCCGCACCCGGCCGCGCTCCGCGCCCGGTCGGCGAAGGAACATAAAGCCGGGGTTTCGCCGGCTTGGCGGGCTGGTCGTCCATGGCGTCAGTTCCCCCTCCGCCCTTCGCATCGCAAGCGCTGCACGTTCGCACGCTGCCGCTACTCACCCTCCCCCCTCAGCGCGCTCCGCGCGCACGGGGGAGGCAGGTCACGACCAATACGCTTGCGATGCGAAGGGCGGAGGGGGTACTTAAAAAATATGTTCAAGACCAAGGAAGCCCTGATCCCGTATCTGCTGCTGGCCGCGGCCATGGCGGGCGGCCTGTTGTGGCATGAAAGCGAAATGCTGCCGCGGCTTGGGCAGCACCATCGTCAGCGGCCAGATCGCGGTGGGCGGGCCTTATGCCCTGACCGACCAGGACGGCAAGCACGCGCTCCAGCACGGATTTTCACGGCAAATATCAGCTGATCTATTTCGGCTACACCTTCTGCCCCGATGTCTGCCCCACCACCCTGGCGGTGATGGCGGCGGCGCTGGACAAGATGGGCGCGGACCAGAACCGCATCGTGCCCATCTTCATCACCATCGATCCGGCGCGCGACACGCCTGCGGTGCTGAAAAAATATCTGGCGGCCTTCGGGCCGCGCTTTGTCGGCCTCACCGGCACGCCGGGTCAGATCGCGCAGGTGGAAAAAGAATATCGCGTCTATGCCAAGAAACAGCCGCTGCGCCGGCGGCAATTATGGCATGGATCATTCCAGCGTGATCTATCTGATGGGTCCGGACGGCAAGCTCGTCTCGTTTCTATGACGAAGCGAGCTTCGCCGGACGATCTGGCCAAAGATCTGAGAGAAAAGACTCTAGAGCGCGGGTAAGCGGCAGCCCGTTCTGGGCGCATGCCGCGATCAGCGTGTTCTGCATCAGGCAGACGATGGTCATCGCGCCGACGCCGCCGGGCACCGGCGTGATGGCGCCGGCGACTTCCTTGGCCGCTTCGTAATCCACATCGCCCACCAGCCTGGTCTTGCCGCCGCCGGCATCGACGCGGTTGATGCCCACATCGATCACCATCGCGCCGGGCTTGATCCAGTCGGCCTTGCACCAATTCCGGCTTGCCGATGGCGGCGACCAGGATGTCGGCGCGCCGGGCGATGCGCCGGCAGGTCGCGCGAGCGCGAATGCGCCATGGTCACGGTGGCGTTGGCGGCCAGCAGCAATTGCGCCGCCGGCTTGCCGAACAGCAGCGAGCGGCCGATCACCAGCACATCCTTGCCGGCGATGTCGCCGACATATTCCTTGAGCAGCAGCATCACGCCCGCCGGCGTGCAGGAAACGAGATGCGCCCGGCCCGACAGCAGCAGGCCCGCATTGGTGGGGGTCAGCGCGTCCACATCCTTGGCGGGATCGAGCGCATCCAGCACCGCGGCCTCGTCGAGATGCTTGGGCAGCGGCAATTGCACCAGAATGCCATGCACGGTTTTGTCGGCGTTCAGCTCGCGCACCTTGGCGAGCAGCGCGTCCTGGCCGGTGTCGGCGGGAAGCGCGCATATGCACCGATTTGAAGCCCAGCGCCTCGGCGGTCTTGCCCTTGTTGCGGACATAGACTTCGGACGCCGGATCGTTGCCCACCAGCACGGTGGCGAGGCCCGGCACCAGCCCATGCGCGGATTTCAGCCGCTGCCGGCTTCGGCGGCGATCTTTTCGCGCAGACTGCGCGGCGCGACGCCTTGCCGTCGATGATGGTGGCGGTCATGGAATCAGAAACCGTAGCGGGCTGGACGCCCAGAGCAAGGTGTATTGGATGAACCAGATCACGATCAGCACGATCAGGGGCGAAAGATCCAGCCCGCCCATCGGCGGCACCACTTTGCGGACCCGGCGGAACACCGGCTCGGTCAGGGCTCAGCACCCGCAGCAGCGGTGCGCACGAAATTGTTGTAGGTGTTGATGACGTTGAAGGCGATCAGCCAGCTCACGATCACGGCGATGATCACCACCCACCAATAAATGTCGAGCAGCAGGATGATCAGGGCGATGATGGGGTTGGTCATGGCTGTTGTAGCGAGGCTTGCCACCCGCCCGCAAGCGCGGGAACCTGCTTCGGCGCTGCTTGACGGGTCGAGCGGCTATTCCTAAAACCCTCGCCCTTGCCGGGGCTTTTCCCGGCGAGACCGGTTCGGGGCTGTAGCTCAGTTGGGAGAGCGCCTCGTTCGCAATGAGGAGGCCAGCGGTTCGATTCCGCTCAGCTCCACCAGCCTTTCGCCTGACCGAACCGATACTTTCCAGATGGATGGGCACCCCGGCCTTCGCGGGGCCCGGCCCGCTTCCGGATTTATGGCGTCTACCCAGGAGCTTAGTGCTGGGGCGCCCTGCCCGGCCCGTAGCGTTAGCCGACGGTTTACCATTCCATGGCTTAGTTTTGCGCCATGCGGTCTCGTTTTCCCGGTCTCAGTCTTGGGCTTCTGGCGGCGCTCACCTTGGCGGCGCACGCCGACGATAATGACAACGCCCAGAAGGCGCCCGAACACAAGATCACCCAGTCCAAGAGCTATCTTCCGCTCGATCCCATCTACACCACCATTGTCGATGACAACCGCGCCCAAGGCATGCTGATGGTGGGCGTGGGCTTGGATGTGCCCGATCGCCGCCTTGCGCGACCTGGCGACCCGGTCCATGCCGGTGCTGCGCGATGCTTATGTGCGCAACCTGATGGCCTTCACCGCCAGCTCCGTGCGCACCACCGCCCAGCCTGATGTCGGCGAAATCGCCGAGCGGCTTGCAGGACGTCACCGACCGCGCCTTGGGCAAAAAAGGCGCGAAGATTCTTCTCGCCCAGGTCGCACTGAGAATTATTCACTGATTTGATTGACCCCATCTGCTTGTGCTTGGCGCAACGTCAGGGTTCTGGAACGTGCGCCAGACCGTAATGCGCCGCGGGTGCCTCGGTGAGCGCCGCCCATAATTGATCGCCCCAGGAGAAATGCCACCATTCTTCGGGATGGCCGGCAAACCCTTCTTCCGTCATCAGCCAATGCAGCAAGCGGCGATTGGCGCGCGCTTCCTGATCGGAGAAAGAAAAATTGTCCGGCGCCAGCGCTTCGAACCGGTCGCGGGCGGCCAGTGCCGTGGCGTCGTCGAACAACGAGCCCATCCATAAAGCCTCGCCGTCTATCCAGCGCAAAGTGAGGTCCATCGCCGCCCCGGTGGCATGCGGCGCGGGAGATTCCGCATCCGCGCTGGGCGCGGCCCAATAACGTTCCACTTCCTCGGTGAGGCGCGCACCTTTGAGTGTGGGATCGCGGCGGGTGAGTTCGCCCGGCATCCAGACGTCATGGAAATAAGCCTGGACCGCTTTGCGGCCGCCAGGCATCGAACAGGAACAATTCCAGCCCGGCCTGACGCGCGCGCGCATCCACCTTGCGCAGTTTCTCCGCCACCGTGCGGCGCAAAAGCAGCTTCTCGGTCGCGCCCGCGATAGGCTGCCAATAGGGCGGATTGAAGCTGCCGGCATAATAATTGGCGCCCTTGAGGCCTAGCTCGCGCACTTCGACCACCGGCTCCCCGATAAAATTCATTGTCGCGGCGGATGGAAATCTTCTTGCGAAAATCCTTGCGCGCCAGGCGCGCGGCCGACTGATCGGCGATGGGGCGGGCGCGCAGCGCCTCAAGCAAACCGAACCGCGTCATCTTTCCTTCCCTGCAGACGGCGCTAGAGTAGCGGCAATGGCAGACAAAGCAGAAGCGTCTTTTGCCAAGGACTACCGCAACGCCCGCAAGGCCTTCATTGCCGCCTGCGAGCGCGCCCATGGCGACAGTATCGCCCGCGTGCATCCGACCGCGCTCGGTCCGGACGGCAAGCCCCTTTTCATCGATTCCGTCGCCCTCGGATCGCGCGAGGCAGCCAAGGCGCTTCTGGTGATCACGGGGGGCGATGGCGAGGCAGGCCTTTTGGGATCACACATCCTCACCGCATTGTTGGAGAGCGAGGTAGTGCCTCTGCCGGGCACGCGTTTGGTCCTGGTTCACGCCCTCAATCCATTCGGCTTTGCCTGGCGGCAGCAGGAAAATGAAGATGGCCTCAACCTGGACGATCCCGGGGCCAGCCAGAGTTGGTCATTCGCCGCACTGCGCGCCATCGCCACCGAGGATCTGGCCCGGATCCGGAAATTGCGCATCCTGGATATAAGCCAGGGCCAGCCCAGCAATATGGCGGAAGCACGGGGTTATGGCCCGGCGCGGGTGCTCAGGAACTCTCATGCCGGGGTTGGACCTGATGGCGGCGCGGCTGATCCTGCAACCGGCCCATGCCGGGGATCTGGCGGAAAGCGTGGTGGCCAAAAGCGTGGTGGTCAAGGCGCTGGCGACGCTTTAGGATTTTGGCTATAGCCTTCCTCGAAAGCGCCCGTAGCTCAGCTGGATAGAGTGCTGCCCTCCGAAGGCAGAGGTCACAGGTTCGAATCCTGTCGGGCGCGCCAGTTTTTCTTAGCGAGTGAGCGAAGCGAGCGAGCTTAGAAAAACTGAGCGCCACGGAGCACCCAAAGGGTGCGAGTGGGCGCCAGGACATAAGCGAAGCGCCTTTTCGAGCCCGCGAAGCGGCCGAGGGAGGCGCCACGCAACGGGGTATCCTTCTGAACCGTCTCCCGAAAATTTTGTCTATTCTCGCCGCCTTGACCTGCGGCGCGTCTCTCGCCTCCGCGCAACCAGCCGCGCCTCCCGTGACGGGCAATGCGCGGGTGGACAGGCTGCTGGGCCAGATGACGCTTCAGGAAAAACTGCAGGCGAGACGAAAAACGTGACGCTGCATGTGCCCCCGCGCCAGCTGCAATATTGGTCGGCGGCGCGCCACGACTGGGTCACGCCGCAAGGCGCACGAAACATCAGCGTGGGCGCGTCGTCGCGCGATCTTCGCTTGACGCAAAGCTTCGATTAAGCTCTTGCCGCAGTGAGCGGGGCGTTGGTGGTGGCGGTTTCTCTTGACGAAGGACTGAAGCGGGCGGAAGCCTTGGCCAAACGGGGCGAAACCCAGCAGGCCAGGCAAATTTATCAGGCGGTGCTGCAACACGATCCCGCCAACCGGACCGCGCAAGAGGCATTGGCGGCGCTCGATCACCGCTCGGCGCAATTCTCCGCTGTGTCGGAGCTCTACCGGAAAGGCGATTTCGCTTCCGTCCAGCAACAGGGCGAGGATCTGGCGCAGCACTATCCCGATGCCCCATTCATCCACAACCTCCTGGGCAACACTCATGTGGCGCTGGAGAATTGGGATGATGCGATCGGCTGTTTTACCGAGGCGCTTCGCATCCGCCCCGATATCGCCGAAACCCATGCCAATCTGGGCAAGACTTTCAGCCATCTTGGCCGCCATGAAGAGGCGGCCGCCTGTTTCCGCAACGCCTTGCGCCTCAAACCCGGTTACGCGGACGCGCATTACAGCCTGGGGGTGGTGTTTCACGCCCTCAAGCGCAACGAAGAAGCGGTCGCCTCTTATCGCAAGGCGATCGAGATCAGGCCGGATTTCGTCGAAGCCCATGACAATATGGGCATCGCGCTTCGCCATCTCGGCCGCAACGAGGAAGCTGTCGCCTGCTTCGCCGCATCCCTCAAGCTCCGGCCTGACCATGCCGCGACGTACGTCCAGCAGGGCATCGCGTTGGGCAAACTGGGCCGGTATCGGGAATCCAACGCGGCTTTCGCCATGGCGATCAAGCTGCAACCCAATCTTGCCGACTCGCACGGGCAGAAGCTCTATCAGGCCGCGCTGACCTGCGATTGGGACGAGCTTCGCGCCGACACGGATGCCCTCGCCACGCTGGGCGTGGAGGGATATGCGGTCAGGCCGTTTGTGCTGTTCCCGCTGGAAGACGCGCCGGAGCGGCATTGCACCAGAGCCGAGCGCTTTGCCGCCGAGCGCTTTGCCCTCCCCGAATTGGCGCCGATGCCGCGTCCTTCCACCCGGCCCCGGCGCATCCGCCTCGGCTATTTCTCTGCCGCATTCCACAATCATCCGGTGATGCACCTGATCGCCAAATTGCTGGAAGCGCATGATCGCTCGCGCTTCGAGGTGCATGCTTATTCTTTTGGCCCGCCTGCACATGACGCGGAGCGTATCCGCGCCACTAAGGCGGTGGAGGTGTTTCACGATGTCCATGCCCTGGATGCCAAGGAGATCGCCGAGCGCGCGCGCGCGGATGGCATCGACATCGCCATCGACTTGATGGGCTATACCGAGAATGCGCGAACGGAGATTTTTGCCCACCGGGCCGCGCCCATCCAAGTCAACTATCTGGGCTATCCGGGGACGACGGGCGCTCCCTTCATGGAATATCTGATCGCGGACAAGACGCTCATTCCCCCGGGAAGCGAGAAATACTACTCCGAAAAGATCATCCATCTGCCGCACAGCTTCATGCCCAGCGACGACGGGCGGGAGATTTCAGACCGCGCCATCAGCCGCGCCGACATGGGCCTGCCGGAACGGGGCGTGGTGTTTTGCTGTTTCAACAACAGCTACAAGATCGGACCCAGGGAGTTCGACATCTGGATGCGCCTGGTGGGTCGGACCGAAGGCAGCGTGCTGTGGTTGAGCGGCGCCAATGACCATGCGCGGCGCAACCTGAGGAATGCGGCGGCGGCACGCGGCATCGATCCCGACCGCATTGTCTTTGCCGAGCGCCTTGCCATGGCGGAGCATCTTGCCCGCCATCGCCTGGCCGATCTTTTCCTGGACACGTTCCATTACAACGCCCATTCGACCGCCAGCGATGCGCTGTGGGCAGGGCTGCCGGTGATCACATTTGCGGGCCGGGGATTTGCGGCACGCGTCGCCGCCAGTCTTTTGCGGGCGGCGGGACTTCCCGAATTGATCACGGATTCAGCGGACGAATATGAGCGGCTTGCCTTGGAGCTTGCCCGCGATCCGGACAAGCTGGCGGCCTTGAAGGCAAAGCTGGCCGGGTTGCGAGCAAGCGCACCCTTGTTCGACACTGTGCGCTTTGCCCGGCATCTCGAGGATGGTTGCGCCCAAGCCTATCAACGCTATTTCGAAGACCAGGCGCCGGACCATATTCGCGTGCCGGACTGAATTACGGCTTCGTGCTGCTCACCGTCACATTGAGATCGTTCACCAGGCCGGTCGCCAGCGAATAGACCCAGCCATGCACCGAGAGATCCTGGCCCCGCGCCCAGGCATCCTGGACGAAGACGTCGGACGCGACGTTCTTCACCTGCCGGATCACATTCAGTTCGCATAGCCGGTCGTTGCGCTTTTGCGGATCGGCGATGGCTTCCAGTTCGGCGCGATGCTCGTCCGGCCACTTCGCGGATGGGATGAAGCCAGTGATCCACCAACCCGCGCCGCTGGCCATCCACCGCCGCGGCGATGCCGCCGCAGCCATAATGGCCCACCACGATCACGTGGCGGACCTTGATCACATCCACCGCGAATTGCAGCACCGAAAGATAATTGGCGTCCTGGGGCGGGGCGAGATTGGCGACATTGCGATGGACGAACAATTCGCCCGGCGCCAGATCCACGATCTCATTGGCGGGCACGCGGCTGTCCGAGCAGCCGATCCAGAGATATTGGGGGCCCTGCTGACGCTCCAGCCGCTTGAAGAAATCCGGGTCGTGCGCAACCATGCGCTCGGCCCAGGCGCGGTTATTGGCTTTCAGATCGTCCAGCATGCGCGCCCTTCTAAACCAAGCGTCAGATGCCTGTCTAATCGAAGCGCCAGGATGGTCAAAAAGAGTGGGTCAAAAGCCGTATTCGGGCCGCCGCCAGATCAGGAGCTTGACGGTGAAAAGTTGCACCACTTCGTCTTTCTGGTTTTTCGTCTCGCTTTTGAGGGTGACGAAGCCGCGCTCGGGCCTGGACCGCGAAGGCGTCACCTCCGATCACTTCGCTTTCGACCCGAAGCTCGTCGCCCGGCCGCGCCGCCATGGGCCAAGACAATTCTCCGCCCGCGCCGATCATGCCGCCCGGCGATCTTGGGGCCGTTGTCCACCTGCAGCCGCATGGTGATGGCGGCGGTGTGCCAGCCGCTGGCCGCCAGGCCCTTGAAGAAAGTGTCTTTGGCGGCCTGTTCGTCGGTGTGAAAAGGCTGAGGATCATAGGCGCGGGCGAACGCCTTGATCTCGTCGGCGGTCAACGGATGCGTGGCGGTGACGAAACGCTGCCCGACAAAAACATCTTCCAGATAAAGAAGTTCGCTCATTGGGACCTCCGCTCGGCAATGAAAGCCCGCGCAGGCGATGCGAATTCAATTGCCCGTTCATAGGCGCGCAAGGCCTCCGCCACTTTCGCAACCCTGCGGCCCTGGTGGCGCGCGACCTCCAACTCGTCGGCGGTGGGGCCCGGACGGCGGATTGCCCGACACCACGCTGGCGCCATAGGGCGTGCCCGCGCCTTTGAACATGGCGGCATCGGCATAGCCGGTGGGGACGATGATCAGGCCCAGATGCGCCAGCGGGTTGTAGAGCGAGATGATGGTGGATTCATTGCCGCCATGGGGCGTGGCCGAGCCGGCGAAGGCCGAGCCCACCTTGCCGTTGAGCGCGCCCTTGGCCCAAAGCCCGCCCAGCCCGTCGATATAGGCCTTCAATTCCGACGACACCGAGCCGAAGCGGGTGGGCGTTCCGAACACGATTCCGTCGGCCCATTCCGCATCTTCCACGGTCGGGCGCGGGATAGCGGGCATTCATGGCTTCGGCGGATTCCTTCCAGCCCGGCACCGAACTCATGAATGTCGTGGCCGACCAGTTCGCGGGCCCGGCGCAGGCGCACCTCGGCGCCTGCCGCCTCGGCGCCCTTCGGCCACGGCCTTGGCCAAGCCTTCGATGGTGCCGGTGCGGGAATAGAAGGCGATCAGAATCTTGGCCATCGGGGTCCTCCAGGCGGGTTTTCAGGAAATCAGAGTATGACGCGCCTGGCTTGTTCTGATAATTGGGATATTCTTGAACTTTCGTGTTCAGGAATGTTGAATGGAGCCCCGCTCCCCTACCCTGGACCAGATCTCGGTTTTCCTGGCGATCGTGGAAACCGGCAGTTTTGCCGCCGCCGCCCGCAAGCTGGGGCGGGCGACCTCGGCGGTGAGCTACGCCATCGCCAATCTGGAAGGCCAGCTGGGCCTGACTCTGTTCGCCCGCGCCGGCGCCAGCAAACCCCAGCTCACGGATGCCGGGCGCGCCATCCTGGCCGATGGGCGGGGTCTGGCGATCGCGCTGGACGGGTTGATCGCCAAGGCGCGGGGCCTGATCCAGGGATTGGAAGCCGAAGTCCGCCTGGTGGTGGATGTGATGCTGCCCGCCAAATTGCTGGTCAAGGCATTGGACGATTTCCGCCGCCAATTCCCCACCGTGGGCGTGCGCCTTCAGGTGGAAGGCTTGGGCGCGGTGACCGAAGCGGTGCTCGATGGCGACGCCATGTTCGGCGTCTCCGGCCCCTTGGAGATCACCAATGATCTTCTGGTGCGGGGACCGGCGGGATCGGTCAAGCTGATCCCGGTCGCGCATCCCGACCATCCCTTGGCGAGCATGGAAAAGGTGACCAGCGCCGATGCCCGCGATCACGTCCAGCTGGTTCTGACCGATCGCTCGTCCCTGACCCGGGACCGCGATTTCGGCGTGGTGGCGGTGAAAAGCTGGCGGCTGGCGGATCTGGGCGCCAAGCATGCGCTGCTGCTCGCCGGATTGGGTTGGGGTTCGATGCCCAAGCCGATGGTGTCGGACGACATCAAGCGCGGGCGGCTGGTCAGGCTTGCCATCGATGCCTGGGACAATGCGCAATACCGCTTCCACACGTCCATCGCCGCGACACGCCGCCTGGACCAGCGGCATCATGGCTGATGGAGCGGCTGGCGATGGACCGCTAGATCGACCGCGTCGGGAACGAATCAAAATCGCTCGCCCGTTGCTGTCAACGCGCATAAGCTCGATTTCCATTTGAACGGAGTGATCCATGGCCAAAGCGAAAAAATCCAAAGCAAAAAAATCCAAAGCCAAGAAATCGAAAGCGAAAAAGACCAAGAAAGTCCACCAGGCGCACAGCCGCCGCCATGCGCGCCGCGCGAAAGCCAAGGCGAAGAAGAGCAAGGCGCGCAAGCCCAAGAAAGCCGCCCGCAAAGCCGCCAGGCCGAAAGCCAAGGCCGCCAGAAAAGCCGCGCGCCAAGAAAAAGCCGCGCCGAAAAAGAAGAAACAGATTGTCGGCGAAGGCGACTATCAAGGCCTCGCGCAGCTTCCTGAAAGACGAAGCCGCATTTCGTGAAGCGCCATGCCAGCCGAAATCCCCGCCATGGGCAAGGATGCCGAAGCTGCGCTGGATGGTCCGCAAGGAGGCGCGCTGCGCGCCGCCGAAGAAGAAGCGCGCAGCCACTCCAAGGCGCCGGGCGAATAGGCGGACGAATAGTTTTCATTTTGTGAAAGGCCGCCGCGGTCCTTCGGGTGGCGGCCTTTCTTATTTCTACCGGTCTTCCGGCTTGAAATTCAGCGCCGCGCCGTTGATGCAATAGCGCTCGCCGGTGGGTTGCGGCCCATCCGGAAAAACATGGCCCAGATGGCCGCCGCAGCGGGCGCAATGGACCTCCGTGCGGACCATGCCGTGGCTGCTGTCGGTGGTGGTTTCCACCGCGTCGGGCATGGGCGCATAAAAGCTGGGCCAGCCCGAACCGCTTTCATATTTGGTGCCGGACTGGAACAGTTCGGCGCCGCAGCCGGCGCAGAGAAACTCGCCCTTGCGCTTTTCATGATTGAGCGGGCTGGTGCCCGGCGGGCTCGGTGCCATGCTGGCGCAGCACCCGGTAGCGCTCGGGTGAAAGTTCGCTGCCGCCACTCGCTGTCGCTTTTTCCCGTCTTGTCCATGTCTATGTCCTTCCATTCGCCCGATATCGGAGATCGGCGAGGAAGCCGTTACCAGTTCAAGGCGCTTCGCTGGTGACGGTCTTCAGCGTGTCGCTGAGCCGCCCGGTGTTGCCGAACTGGAAACCGCCGCCATAGGCGATATCGTCCACCCGCCAGCCCTGCGGCGTGTTCACCAGGAGCAGCGTGTCGGTCCAAGTCATCGCTGGCGGTGGGACTCGGCATGGGCGAAGGCGACCGGGCAGCGCGCCTGGTTCGCCGCTCGATGGCGCAGGCTGGAAGCTTCCACTGGGTGGCGCCTTCGAACAGGGAGGAAAAAAGATCGCCTTCGATCAGGGGCGGCGCATCCTTGATCTTGGCCGAGAAGCGCGCCTGCGCCGCCGCGCCGTCGGCCAGAAGCTTGTTCAGCGCGGGCGACAGATAGGGCTGAAGCCGCGCCCGGCCTGCCGCGTCGGGAATGCCGTCGGAGGGATGAAAACTGCCATAGACGGAAAGAAAGCCGCTGCCGCGCGCGTCGGGTACCGGTCTGGGCGGCAAGCGGCAGCGGCGCCAGAAGAACAGCGCCACGCTCGCAAAGGCCGACGCCTTTCATCCTCTTGCCTTCAGGCTGTCGCGGATCTCGCGCAAGAGCAGGATTTCCTCGGACGGCGGCGGCGCAGCTTCGGTGGCCGGGCTTGGCGCCACCAGCTTGTTCATCTGCCGAAGCAGCATGAAAAGCACGAAAGCGACGATCAGGAAATTGATCACCGCATTGACGAACAAGCCGTAATTGATGGTCACGTCCTTGGCGGCGGCGGCGGCGGCCAGCGTGTCCACGGCGCGATCGCCCTTGAGCACGACAAAGAAATTCGAGAAATCCACGCCGCCCAGTGCCAGGCCGATCGGCGGCATGATGATGTCCTTGACCAGGGAATTGACGATGCCGGTGAAGGACGCGCCGATGATCACGCCGACCGCGAGATCGATCACATTGCCGCGCATCGCGAATTTCTTGAATTCTTCGAACATGCGATCCCCGCCTGACATATGCATTCGCTGGACCCGGAAGGCTAATCAGGGGCGGCGCGGCCAACAAGCACGCGCCCGCGCAAGCGCGACCAGCACAAGATGCCCACCGCCAGTGCCGGCCAAGGCGCCGGCGTGTTGGCGAGCAAAATCGAAAATATCGGGATCGCGGCCGGTATAGCCTTGAAGGATTTCCAGCCTCCGCTCAACAGGATCACGCCCAGGATCGCCCATGCCAGCCGGCGGTTGCAGGCCCAGAACCATGGTGGCCATGCGCGGCCAGGCCGAAATAGGCGATGAAATGCTGGGCCTTGTCCCAGGCCAGGATCGCGCTGAGATCGGGCGGGTTAGGGGTCAGTTCGCCCCAGGCAATCAAGGCGACGCCGGGCCAGAACAGCCAGAGCGACACATTATGAAGCAATTTCAATAGCTTGGCTTTCCACATCGAGGGCGACTCGCATATCTTCAGGGACGAATATGGCGAGGTTCAGGCGAAGAACCCAGCCCCCGGCGATTTGCGTGCCCCAGCCCGCATCCCAGGATGAAATTAGCATCAGCAATGTCAGCGGCTTCATGGGGAACAGAATTTGAACTCTCCGGCACGGAACTATTGTTCCGTGCTAAGTTTACTCATTGTGAGTAATCGAGGAGATTTGACTGTCATGACTGATGATTTGCCGCGTGGCGAACGTCTGCAGATCATGTTGACGGCTGAAGAATTGGATGCTTTGGACAACTGGCGCTTTGCAACGCGCATGCCCAGCCGGGCGGCGGCGGTGCGCGAATTGCTCAAGCGCGGCCTGGCGGCGGAAGGCTTCGAGCTGGCCGAAGGCGGCAGCAAATCCCGGGATTTCGGGGTCACCGGCAGCTCCTCCGCCTCTCCCACCCGGGACCGCCGGCAAGGCAGCGACGGCCATGGCGAGCGAATAGATTTCCCTGAACGGCGGTCCGGCTTGGCTCTGTTCAAGCCCTGGCCCGCTTGCATTTCGGCCAACTCCAGATAAACGCGCCCTCTTTCGGGCCGCCCGGCGGGGCATGCCGTGGCGACCCATGAAAGCGACCGGCCCCTGCGGCCGCCAGAGGAGAGCAAAATGCCCAAGATGAAGACCAAGTCGGGCGCCAAAAAGCGCTTCAAATTCACCGCGACCGGCAAGATCAAGACCCACCAGGTCGGCAAGCGCCACCGGCTGATCAACAATTCGCCGGCCCGCACCCGCAATCTGCGCGGCACCGCGGTCCTGTCCGTATCCGAAACCCAGCGCGTCAAGCGCTGGATGCCGTACGGCGTGAGGAGATCCGACCATGTCACGTGCCCCCCGCTCCGTACCCAGCCACGCCCGCCGCAAGAAAGTCCTCAAGCAGGCCAAGGGCTTCCGCGGCCGCCGCAAGAACAACATCACCACGGCCAATGCCGCGGTCGACAAGTCGCTGCAGCACAATTATATCGGCCGCAAGGAGCGGAAGCGCAATTTCCGCGCGCTCTGGATCCAGCGCATCAACGCCGGCGTGCCGCGAGCATGGCCTGACCTATAGCCGATTTATCAGCGGGCTCGCCGGCGCCGGTATCGAGATCGACCGCAAGGTGCTCTCCGACCTCGCCATCCACGAGCCCGCCGCCTTCAAGGCTCTGGTGGATCAGGCAGGTACGGCGAAAGCCTGAATATCAAACTCCATCGGAGCAAGCGGCCTGCTATGAAGGCGGGCCGCTGATTCCTTTCAGGGGTTTGGTTTGCATGACCGATATCGCCTCTCTTCAATCCGATATTCTGGCGCAGATTCCGGCGGCCGGCGACGAAGCCGCGCTGGAAGCGATGCGCGTCGCCGCGCTGGGCAAGAAGGGCTCGGTCAGCGAACTGCTGAAGACGCTGGGCGCGATGAGCCCGGACGAACGCAAGAGTCCAGGGCCCGCTGCTCAACGGCCTGCGCGACGCGGTGAGCGAAGCCATCGCCGCAGCGCAAGGCCGCAACTGGCGCGATGCGGCGCTGGATGCGCGGCTCAAGACCGAAACGGTCGATGTCAGCCTGCCGCCGCGCGCCCGAGCCGCAAGGCAGCATCCATCCCATCACCCAGGTGCTGGACGAAATCACCGCCATCTTCGCCGATATGGGCTTTGCCGTCGCCGAAGGCCCGGACGTCGAATATGACGACTACAATTTCACCAAGCTGAACATCCCGCCCGATCATCCCGCGCGCCAGATGCAGGACACGTTCTATGTCGCGCCGCAGGCGGACGGCACGCAGCCCATGTGCTGCGCACCCACACCTCGCCGGTGCAGGTGCGCACCATGCTGAAGCAGAAGCCGCCCATCCGCGATCATTTCGCCGGGCCGCACCTATCGCGTGGATTCCGACGCCACCCATTCGCCCATGTTCCACCAGGTCGAAGCGCTGGTGGTGGATGAAGGCATCCATCTGGGCCATCTCAAATGGACGGTCGAGGAATTCTGCAAGGCCTTTTTCGAGATCGACGAGCTCGAGCTGCGCGCCCGGCCCAGCTTTTTCCCCTTCACCGAGCCCAGCGCTGGAATGGGACATGCGCTGCGACCGTTCCGTGCCGGGCAAGATCAAGTTCGGCCACGGCAATGACTGGCTGGAGCTGGGCGGCTCGGGCATGGTGCATCCGCAAGCGTGCTGGCCAATTGCGGCATCGATCCCGACCGCTATCAGGGCTTCGCCTTCGGCTTCGGCCTGGACCGCATGGCGATGCTGAAATACGGCATCCCGGACATCCGCAGCTTTTTCGAATCCGATCTGCGCTGGCTGCAGGCATTACGGCTTTGCCGCGCTCGACATTCCCACCCTGGACGGAGGGCTGCAGCAAATGAAATTCACCCTCTCCTGGCTGAAAGAGCATCTCGACACCGATGCCGATGTCCAGACCATCGCCGACAAGCTCACCAGCATCGGGCTGGAAGTCGAAAGCATCGAGGATGCCGGCGCGCGGCTGAAGGATTTCACCGTCGCCGAGATCGTCAGCGCCGAGAAACATCCCAATGCCGACAAGCTGCGGCTTTGCATGGTCAATAGCCGGCGACAAGGATCCGCTGCAGATCGTCTGCGGCGCGCCCAATGCGCGGGCCGGAATCAAGGTGGTGCTGGCGCGGCCCGGCACGGTCATCCCCGCGTCCGGCGAAGCGCTCAAGATCGGCACCATCCGCGGCGTGGAATCGCGCGGCATGATGTGTTCGGCGCGCGAACTGCTGCTGGGCGAAGATCATGACGGCATCATCGAACTTGCCGCCGACAGCAAAGTGGGCGCGCCCGGCCGCCGCCGCGCTAGGGCCTTACCGATCCGGTGATCGATGTTTCCATCACGCCCAATCGCGGCGATGCGGCCAGCGTGTACGGCATTGCGCGCGATCTGGCCGCGGCCGGGCTGGGCACGCTGCACACCAGAAAGATCGAGCCGGTGGCGGGCAAATTCGCCAGCCCCAAACGCATCTCGCTGGACTTCACGCCCGAGAACAAAAATGCCTGCCCCGTTGTTCGCCGGCCGGCTGATCCGCAATGTGAAGAACGGCCCCTCGCCGCAAATGGGTGCAGGACCGGCTGAAGGCGGTGGGCATGAAATCCATTTCGGCGCTGGTGGATGCCACCAATCTGATCGCCCAGGATCGCGGCCGGCCGCTGCATGTGTTCGATGCCGACAAGCTGTCGCGGCAATCTGCACGCCCGCATGGCCAAGGATGGCGAGCAAGTGCTGGCGCTGGACGGCAAGACCTACATGCTGGACAGCGAGACCGTCGTGATCGCCGACGACAAGTCCGCGCGCGGCATCGCCGGCGTCATGGGCGGCGAGGACACCGGCTGTTCGCTGGAGACCAAACAACGTCTTCATCGAATCCGCCTGGTTCGATCCCGGCCCGCGTCGCGCGCGCGGGGCGCAAGCTGGGCATCATCTCCGACGCGCGCTATCGCTTCGAGCGCGGCGTCGATCCGGAATTCGTGCTGCCCGGCCTGGAGCTTTGCACCCAGCTGATCCTGGAATGGTGCGGCGGCGAGCCTCCGAAGTGGTGATCGCGGGCGAATTGCCGCCGCCGCACAAGCATATCGATTTCGATCCGGCGCTGGTCGAAAAGCTGGGCGGCATCGCAGGTCGATACCGACGAAAGCATCCGCATCCTGTCGCGGCTGGGCTTCACCGTGATCGAGCATGGCGACATTCTGCATGTGACGCCGCCCAGCTGTCGCCGCGACATAGACGGCCCCGCCGATCTGGTGGAAGAGATCGTGCGCATTCACGGCCTGACCGACGTGCCGTCGGTGCCGCTGGAGCGCGAGCGCGCCGTGGCCAAGCCGGTGCTCACCCCGGCCCAGCGCCGCAGCCGCGCCGTGCGCCGCGACCTTGGCCGCGCGCGGCTTCAATGAATGCGTGAGCTTTTCCTTCATCGCCCGCGACCAGGCGCAGACTGTTCGGCGGCGGCGACGAGGCGCGCCAATTGTCCAATCCCATCGCCTCGGATCTCGATGCGCTGCGGCCCTCGCCGCTGCCGTCGCTGCTGGCGGCGGCGGCGCGCAATGCGGCGCGGGGATTTCCCGATCTGCATCTGTTCGAGATCGGCGCGGCTTTCCAGAGCGGCATGCCGGAAGCGCAAACCACCAACGCGGCCGGCATCATCATCGGCGCTGGTGTCGCGCGACTGGAGCAAATCCGGCCATGCCGCCGATGTCTTCGACGCCAAGGCGGCGATGCTCGCGGCGCTGGAAGCGGCGATGGGCGGGCCCATGACCGCGCCGGTCGACGGCGGGCGCGCCGGCCTGGTTTCATCCCGGCCGCAGCGGCACCATCGCGCTGGGACCCAAGCAGATCGCCTGGTTCGGCGAATTGCATCCCAAAGTCCTGGCCGCGTTCGACCTGAAGATTCCCGGTGGCGGGTTTCGAGATCAATCTCGACGCCATTCCCGAAGCCCAAGAGCGAAGGCGCCGCGCCGCCTTTCGTCGCCCTCGCCCTATCCAGGCCATCGAGCGCGATTTCGCCTTTGTGGTGGATGCGCAAAGTGGCGGCGGGCGAGATCGTCAGGGCCGCCAAAATGGCCGACCGCGCCCTGATCGAAAGCGTGTCGGTGTTCGATGTCTATGAAGGCAAGAATGTCGGCGAAGGCAAGAAGTCCATCGCCATCGCGGTGCGCGTCCAGCCCAAGGACAAGACCCTGACCGAAGCCGAGATCGAGGCACTGGCGGAGAAGATCGTCGCCGGCGTCACCAAGGCAACGCGGCGCGACGCTTCGCAGTTAACCGCTCCGGGTCCGACCGAGCGTCCATGCAGATAGTTTCGGCGCGCGCGCCGATTTCTTTCACCAGCTTTTCGAATTCGGCGCGGGCGCGCGGGATTGGCGCGCTGATGCCGCTCGGCGAAGATGAATTCGTTCTTCAGCGAATGTTCCAGGCCGGTCAGTTCGGTCACCCGCACCTTGTAGCCATGGGCTTCCAGGAACAGGCCCGCGCAGCACATTGGTGAGATGGGCGCCGAATTCGCGCCGCTGGATGGGATGGCGCCATAGCTGGTCCAGCGGGCCTTTCGCGTCTTCCAATTCGCGCGCCAGTTCCGCCTGGCAGCAGGGCACCAGCGCGACATATTTGGCCTCATGCTTGAGCGCGAACAGGATCGCCTCGTCGGTCGCGGTGTCGCAGGCGTGCAGCGCGGTGACGATGTCCACCGGCCCCACTTCCGTGTCGGCGATCTTGGCCTTCGACGAATTCCATGCGGTCGAAACCGCTGGCCTCGGCGATTTTTTTCGCCGTCGCGATCAATTCGGGCCGCGTCTCCACCGCCACCACCCTGCCCCGCCCGGCCGGGCCGAAATAAAGATCGTAGAGAATAAAGCCCAGATAGGATTTGCCCGCGCCCAGATCGGCCAGCACGGGCTGGTCCTTCTCTTTCAGCACCGCATCGATCGCGGGCTTTATCAGCTGCGCCAGATGCTGCACCTGTTTCAGCTTGCGCCGGGAATCCGCGTTCAGCCCGCCATTGTGGGTCAGGATATGCAGCGCCTTGAGCAGCGGCACCGATTGCCCGGGCCAGATGTCCTTCAGTGCCGGCGCACTCATTTGAACAGCTCCAGCGCGTGGGTGACGCCGTAATAATAATTATAGGCCCGCACCGCCCAGTAATTCATCTCGCGCCCATTCCTTGGGCGGGGTGAGATCGTCCCAATCGGGCGACAGTGTCTTGGCGATGCGGTTGGCCATGTAGATGCGCCGGCGGCCCTGCCAATAATGCAGGAAGCGTATCGTGAATTTCCGCCATCCGGCATCTGGCTCAGCCGCAGCACTTCCGACAGCGCGAATTGCTCGATGGCGGGAAATTTCTTGGCCCGGCCGATCAGGGCGTCGATCATCGCCAGTGTGTCGTCCAGCAAGCGAAAGATGCGCGGGCTCCATCCCGATCAGCCCGCTGTTGAACATCCAGCTATGGGCGACGTCATAGCGATAGGCGCCCAGATGCGGCAGCTGGGTGCGAAAGCCCTTGAGCGGCGGAAAGGGATTGTGCTTTTCGAAACGGTTCACCACCACCGTGGTCCGCCATCTTCTCCTCCACCTCGGCATGAAAGCCGGGCCGGACGATGGAATCGGAATCCAGGAACAGGACCGGCTCGGCGAATCGGGCGAGTGCCTCGCGCACCAGGGCCGGCTTGATGCGGTGGTGATAGAGCCCGTTGCCCGACCATTCCCGGATGCGCGGCGCGATATCCATCACCTGGACCGGCCAGTTGCGGTAAAGATCCGGGCGCATCCGATGCCACCACGATCCGGGCCCGCGCCGGGTCCAGTTCGGCCTGCAGGGAAATCAGGCTGTATTTCAGCTCGGCCCGGTAGCGCGCCCGCCCGCCATAGTCGAGATAGAGGTAATTCAACATCTTAGGGCCAGTCTGGCATGGCCGAACCGCCCGGCAAAACGGCTGTTGAGGCGGCAAGGCGGGCCTGCTAGACCCCCCCCGGCCTCAAGCAGCGAAGCGGTAGGCCAGCAAAAAAGACCCCATGCCCGACCTCGCCCAAATCCGCAATTTTTCCATCGTCGCCCATATCGACCATGGCAAATCCACCCTGGCCGACCGGCTGATCCAGGTCACGGGCGGGCTGACCAACCGCGAGATGAAGGACCAGGTGCTCGATTCGATGGATATCGAGCGCGAGCGCGGCATCACCATCAAGGCCCAGACCGTGCGGCTGGATTACAAGGCCGCCGACGGCAAGGACTTATGTCCTGAACCTGATGGACACGCCCGGCCATGTCGACTTCGGCTATGAAGTCAGCCGCTGCCTGGCCGCCTGCGAAGGCGCGCTGCTGGTGGTGGACGCCAGCCAGGGCGTCGAAGCCCAGACCCTGGCCAATGTCTATCAGGCGATCGATGCCGGGCTGGAGATCGTGCCGGTCCTGAACAAGATCGACCTGCCCGCCGCCGAGCCCGACCGGATCAAGCAGCAGATCGAGGACGTGATCGGCATCGATGCATCCGACGCCGTTCCGATTTCGGCCAAGACCGGCCTCAATATCGACCAGGTGCTGGAAGCGATCGTCACCCGCCTGCCCCCGCCCAAGGGCGTCGCTGGACGCGCCGCTGAAGGCGCTGCTGATCGATTCCTATTACGACGCCTATCTGGGCGTGGTGGTGCTGGTGCGCGTGGTCGATGGCGAACTGAAGAAGGGCCAGAAGATCCGCATGATGGCGACCGACGCCGTCTATCAGGTCGAGCAGATCGGCGTTTTCACGCCCAAGAAAGTCGCGGTGGAAAGACTGGGGCCCGGCGAAGTCGGCTTCATCACCGCCCAGATCAAGCAGGTGGCCGATACCCAGGTCGGCGACACCATCACCGACGAGCGCAAGGGCACGCCGCACGCCCCTGCCCGGCTTCAAGACGGCGCAGCAGGTGGTGTTCTGCGGCCTCTTCCCGGTCGATGCGGCGCTGTTCGAGGATTTGCGCGAGGCGCTGGGCAAGCTGCATCTCAACGACGCCAGCTTCACCTATGAGACCGAAAGCTCCGCCGCGCTGGGCTTTGGTTTCCGCTGCGGCTTTCTGGGGCTGCTGCATCTGGAGATCATGCGCGAGCGGCTGGAGCGGGAATTCAATCTCGATCTCATCACCACCGCGCCCAGCGTGATCTATCACATCTACATGAATGACGGCACGATGAAGGAACTGCACAATCCCGCCGACATGCCGGATGTGACCTATATCGACCACATCGAAGAGCCCTGGATCAAGGCGACCATCCTGGTGCCGGACGAATATCTGGGCTCGGTGCTTGAAGCTTTGCGAAGACCGGCGCGGGCGCCAGGTCGAACTCACCTATGCCGGCAGCCGCGCCATGGTGATCTATATGCTGCCGCTCGAACGAAGTGGTGTTCGATTTCTATGACCGGCTGAAAAGCGTGTCGCGCGGCTATGCCAGCTTCGATTATCACATCGAGGATTACGAAGAAGGCGATCTGGTCAAGATGTCCATCCTGGTCAATGACGAGCCGGTGGATGCGCTGTCCATGATCGTCAACCGCCAGCGCGCCGAAGGCCGCGGCCGCGCCATGTGCGAGAAGCTGAAAGACCTGATCCCGCGCCACCTGTTCAAGATTCCGATCCAGGCGGCGATCGGCGGCAAGGTGATCGCGCGCGAAACCTTTCGGCGCTGCGCAAGGACGTGACCGCCAAATGCTATGGCGGCGACATCAGCCGCAAGCGCAAGCTCCTGGACAAGCAGAAAGAGGGCAAGAAGAAGATGCGCCAGTTCGGCAAGGTGGACATTCCCCAGGAAGCCTTCATCGCCGCGCTCAAGATGGACGATAATTAGTTGACCCCCTCCGGCCTTCGCATCGCAAGCGCTGCTACGGCCACCTCCCCCTCCATGCGCTTCGCGCAGAGGGGGCGGAAGGTCCCGGCCAAGCTTCGACAACCGCTTCGTAAGCCGCTATAGAGCCCGCGTTCCGGGATCATCCTGATGCGTACCGCCTCTGATCGATTACGGCTCCGGCAATATCGCCTCGGCGGCGAAGGCCTTGGCGCGGGCCGCCGGCGAGACCAGGCCACGAGATCATCGTCACCGCCGATCCCGACCGCGTGCGCCAGTGCCGACCGCATCGTGCTGCCCGGCGTGGGCGCCTTTGCCGATTGCATGCGGGGCCTTCGCGCCGTTCCCGGCATGGTGGAGGCGCTCGAACGAAAGCGTGATTCAAGAACGGCAAGCCGTTCCTGGGCATCTGCGTCGGCATGCAGTTGATGGCGACGCGTCGGACGCGAGTTCGGCGTTCACAAGGGCCTGGGCTGGATCGACGGCGAAGTGGTGACGATGCAGCCCGTCCGATCCCGTCGCTCAAGATTCCGCATATGGGCTGGAATGAGATCGATCACGGTGCAAGACCATCCCGTGTTCGCCGGCATCGAGCAAAGGCGCGCATGCCTATTTCGTGCATTGCTTTGAATTGAAGCCCGATGCGCGCAGCGATCTTCTGGCGACCACCGACTATGGCGGCGCCGTCACCGCCGCGGTCGGGCGCGACAATATCGTCGGCACGCAATTCCATCCCGAGAAGAGCCAGGCCGTCGGCTTGCAGCTGCTCTCGCAATTTCCTGAACTGGACAGCCATGATCATTTTTCCCGCCATCGATCTGAAAGACGGCCACTGCGTGCGGCTGAAGCGCGGGCGTGATGGAAGACGCCACCGTGTTCAATGCCGATCCGGCGGCGCAGGCGAAGCAGTTTCGCGGACCAGGGTTTTCACTGGCTGCATTGCGTCGATCTGAACGGCGCCTTTGCCGGCCAGAGCGCCAATGCGGAGGCGATCAAGTGCCATCCGCGCCGCCATCGATCGCTGCCCATTCAATTGGGCGGCGGCATTCGCGACCGCGCCGGCGGTCGAGGCCTGGCTGGCGGCCGGCATCACGCGCGTGATCCTGGGCACCGCCGCGCTGACCAATCCTGCACTTCGTGAAAGAAGCGGCGCGCGCCCATCCCGGCCGGATCGTGGTCGGCGCCGACGCCAAGGGCGGCAAGGTCGCGACCGAAGGCTGGGCCGAGGTGAGCGAACTGACGCCGGTCGAACTGGGCAAGCGCTTCGAGGATGCCGGCGTGGCCGCGATCCTGTTCACCGACATCGATGGCGACGGCTTGCTCAAGGGCGTGAATGTGAAGGCGACCGCGGCGCTGGCCCAGGCGCTGTCGATTCCGGTGATCGCGTCGGGCGGCGTGGGCTCGCTGGCCGATATCGAAGCCCTGGTCGCGGCGAACGAGCCCAATATCGAAGGCGTGGTGGTGGGCCGGGCGCTTTATGACGGCCGGATCGATCCGGCCGCGGCGCTGGCCGCGGCCGGTTGCGGCTTTAGCTGCGGCTAAGCCGGCGGGTGATCTCGTCCAGCTGCTCCAGGCTGGTATAGGAAATCCGGACTTCCCCACCTTTATCCCCTTTGTGGATGATCTGAACTTTCAGCCCCAACGCTGTTGGAAATACTGGCTTCCAGATCGGCGATATTGGGGTCCTTGGCAGGTTTTCCACCGGGCTTGGCTTCTTTGGCCGAACGCTGTTCGGCCTGCCGGACATTCATCTGCCCGGCCAGGATTTCCCTGGCCGCGGCCTCCGGATCGGCGGCGCCTAACAATGTTCGGGCGTGGCCGGCGGTGAGTTTGCCTTCCCGGACCAGCGCCTTCACCGCTTCCGGCAGGCGCAGCAGCCGCAGGGTGTTGGCGACATGGGGGCGGCTCTTGCCGACCTCCTGGGCCACCTGCTCCTGGGTGTGGCCGAAGCGGTCCATCAGCTCCTGATAGGCGGCCGCCTCCTCGATCGCATTGAGATCGGCGCGCTGGACATTCTCGATGATGGCGATCTCCAGCGCCTCGGCGTCGGCCATCTCGCGCACCACCACCGGCACGTCATGCAGCTTGGCCATCTGGGCCGCGCGCCAGCGCCGCTCGCCGGCCACGATCTCATAAGCGTCGGGCGCCCAGCGGCCGCACCAGGATGGGCGTGAGCACGCCCTTCTCCCTGATCGAAGCCGCCAGATCGGCCAGCTCCTCGTCGGCGAAATGTCTTGCGCGGCTGGAATCGGCCCGGCTTGAGGAACGCCACCGGCAAGGTGCGCGCTGCCCTTGGCCGGCGCTTCGCCCCGCGTCGGCGCCGCCTCGTCGCCGATCAGCGCCGACAGGCCGCGGCCCAAGCCGCGCGGCCGTTCTTCCTTGGGTGTCATGCCGCGCCGCCTCGATGCGCTCGCGCTGGATCAATTCGCCGGCGAGCTTGATATAGGCCTGGCTGCCGGGACAGCGCAGATCATAGACCAGCGCCGGCACGCCATGGCTGGGCGCTTCGGAAATCCGCACATTGCGCGGAATCACGGTGGAATAGACTTTTTCGCCCATATTCTGGCGCACATCGGCGGCGACCTGGTCGGACAATTTGTTGCGCTTGTCGAACATGGTGAGCACGATGCCCTGGATCTCCAGCGACGGATTGAGATTGGCGCGCACCAGTTCGATGGTCTTGAGCAGCTGGCTCAGGCCTTCCAGCGCGAAGAACTCGCATTGCAGCGGCACCATCACCGCGTCGGCCGCGCGTCATCGCATTGATGGTGAGCAAGCGTGAGCGACGGCGGGCAATCGATCAGCACATAGGAAAAGGCATTGTTGCTCCGTGTACGGAATATTCCGCCAGCGCGTCCTTCAAGATGAAATTGCGCCGCGGCTTGTCGATCAATTCCAGCTCGGCGCCCGACAGATCGACCGTCGCCGGCACCAGCGACAGATTCGGGAATGCGGGTGGGCACGATGGCGTCGGCCAGCTTCGCCTCGCCCATCAGCACGTCATAGGTGGTGATCTTGCGCGTCGGCCCGCGGCATGCCCAGTCCGGTCGAGGCATTGCCCTGCGGGTCGATGTCGATCACCAGGGTCGGCTCGCCGACCGCGGCCAGCGCGGTGCCCAGATTGATGGCGGTGGTGGTCTTACCGACGCCGCCCTTTTGATTGGCGACGACCAGCACGCGCGGCTTTTTGCGCGGGTTCGGTCATCGCGGCGACAGCTCCCTCAGCTCCAGTATTACACCCGAAGGATCGGTCAGGCTTGGGATCTGCCTGACTTTCATCTTCCAAGATTTATGGGCTTCCGTCAATTCAGACCCCACATTTTGACCCTTGAGGAACAGGCAAACGCTGTTCGGGCCCATGAAATGCTGTGCATAGGCCAAGAGCTTGGGCAAGGGCGCGCAGGCCCGGGCGGTGACGACATCGAAGCGGCTGGGGCGCTGCGTCCTCCATCCGCGCGGTTCTCGATGATGACCGGCAAGCTCCATGCGCTCGGCGGCGGCTGGCAGGAAGGCGCATTTCTTGGCGGTGGCTTCGTACAAGGTCACCTGCGACCCGGCTCCGCAACAGTTCCGCCAGGACCAGGCCGGGAAACCCGGCGCCGGAGCCCAGATCGGCCAGAGTTTTGGCGTCTCGGCGGGACCAGGGGCGCCAATTGGGCGGAATCCCAGAAATGCCGCCGCCAGAGATCCTCCAGGGACCGGGCGGAAACCAGATTGTGGCGGGCGTTCCAGTCCGGCAGAAGCGTCCGCATAGGCCTTCAGCCGGGCCAATGTTTCACGTGAAACACCGGTCGCGGCGGCGAATTCCTCGGCTCCGAAGACCGGACTCAGGCACTTTTGGCGCTTCTTGGCTCGGCCTTTCACATGCGCCAGCACCAGGGTGAGGGCAGCGGACGTCACGCCTTCGATGCGGCCGGCCTGGCCCAGGGTGGCGGGCCGGATGCGCTTCCAGCTTCTGGCGGACTTCGTTGGAAAGCCCGATCACCGCGCGATAATCCAGGTCGGCGGGCAGGGCCCGGCTTTCATCCCGGCGGAACGCCAGGATGTCGGCCTCCTGGCGGTCCAGATAGCCGGCATATTGGGCGTCGATCTCCAGCTGTTCGACGATATCCGGGGCGAAACCCGCCAATTCCGGCCAGATCCGGGTGAGTGTGGCGAAATCCACTTGGGGCAGGCTCAGCAGGTCCAAGGCCGTGCGGCGGACGCCATCCTGGCGGACGGCAAGCCATGTTTGGCCGCTTCATTGGGGGTAAGGGACAGGGTCCGTCATTGTTTCACGTGAAACAGCCAGCCTGGCCAGCTTGTCGGCAAAGGCTGCTTCGCGGCGTTCTTTCCCACAATTCCCAGGCCTTCTCGCCCAGGGGCGTCAGCCGCTGGTCGGCATTGTCCGCCCGCAGGGTGAGGCGATATTCGGCCCGGGAGGTGAACATGCGATAGGGCTCGCTCACGCCCTTGGTCACCAGATCGTCGATCATCACCCCGATATAGGCCTGGGCCCGGTCCAGAATGACGGGCTCCTGGCCGCCGGCGGCCCGGGCGGCATTCAAGCCGGCCATCAGGCCTTGCGCCGCGGCTTCCTCATAGCCGGTGGTGCCGTTGATCTGGCCGGCCAGATAAAGGCCCGGCACGGTCTTCACCGCCAGCGCGGGGGTGAGCTCGCGCGGATCGACATAGTCATATTCGATGGCATAGCCGGGCCGGCGCACCACGGCTTTTTCCAGGCCCGGAATGGTGGCCAGCAGCGCCAGCTGCACATCCTGGGGCAGGGAGGTGGAAATCCCGTTGGGATAGATGGTGTCGTCGTTAAGTCCTTCTGGCTCCAGGAAAATCTGGTGACTTTCGCGGTCCGCGAAGCGGCTGACCTTGTCCTCGATGGAGGGGCAATAGCGCGGGCCGGTCGATGCGATCTGGCCGGAATACATCGGCGCGCGATGCAGATTGGCCCGGATGATCGCGTGGGTCTGCAAGGGTGGTGCGGGTGATGGCGCAGGCGATCTGCGGCGTGGTGATCGCCCGGGTCAGGAAGGAGAAAGGCGCCGGCGGATCGTCGCCGGGCTGGAATTCCAGGCGACGCCCAATCGATGGTGCGGCCGTCCAGGCGCGGCGGCGTGCCGGTCTTGAGCCGGCCCATCGGCAGGCCGAAGCCATAAAGCGTCTTGGACAGGCCGAGGGAAGGCGGCTCGACCGCCGTCGCCTTGGCGAGCCTTTCATCCGGCCGGCAGGAATTTGTGTTTCGCCGATATGGATCAGGCCATTCAGAAAAGTGCCGGTGGTCAGCACCACGGCGGCAGCAAAGAATCTCCTCGCCACTCGCCGGTGCATGACGCCGACGACGCGCCCGTCCTTCAAAATCAGGTCTTCCGCCGCCGCTTCGCGGATTTCCAGATCGGCAATCTGCGCCAGCGCGGCCTGCATCGCCGCGCGATAGAGCGCGCGGTCGGCCTGGGCGCGGGGCCCGCGCACGGCCGGACCTTTGCGGCGGTTGAGCAGGCGGAACTGGATGCCGGCCGCATCCGCGACCCGGCCCATCAGCCCGTCCAGCGCATCGATCTCGCGCACCAGATGGCCTTTGCCCACCCCGCCGATGGCGGGATTGCAGGACATTTCGCCCAGGGTCTCGAGCTGTGGGTGAGCAGCAGGGTGCGGGCGCCGGCGCGCGCCGACGCCGCCGCCGCTTCGCAGCCGGCATGGCCGCCGCCGATCACGATGACGTCGTAAGCCCGTCATGCGCGGTCAAATACGCGCATCTGGGACGGTCGGGCAATCGCGGACCGCGTCTCACTTGCCGATGCAGAAATCCCGGAAGACGCTGATCGAGCAATTCCTCGACATCGACCCGGCCGGTGATGCGGCCGATGGCGCGCAGCGCCAGGCGCAGATCCTCGGCGAACAATTCCGGCTGCACGGCGCGGCGAGGCGCATGACGCAAGCGATGGCCAGCGCCTCGCTCAAGCGCCTGGCGATGGCGCGGCCGGGTCAGGGCAGGCGCTTCGCCCTTTGTTTCCAGCCGTTCCGCCACCATCGCGGTGAGCGCTGACAATCAATTCCGCCAAGCCTTCGCCGCTTTTCAGCGACAGCGAAATCCCGTCGCGTTTTCTGAAAACCCGGCAAGATCGCTTTTATTCCAGACCATCAGATCGGGCGCGATACCGTCGATGATCCGTATACGGAGCAGTGCCGTCCCGCAGCAGCAAGCACCAGATCGCTGGCGCTCGGCCTGCGGCCAGCGCCCGGCGCACGCCTTCGGCTTCGATGGCGTCGGCGGTTTCGCGCAGGCCCGCCGTGTCGGCG
This sequence comes from uncultured Alphaproteobacteria bacterium, assembly GCA_963766265.1. GTDB lineage: Bacteria > Pseudomonadota > Alphaproteobacteria > Micropepsales > Micropepsaceae > Rhizomicrobium. The sequence goes on along the minus strand of CAVXYX010000001.1, from coordinate 511,840 downwards.
ACATGCACCAGATAGCCGCCCAGATTCAGCCGCACCTCGATCACATCGCGGGTGGTGCCGGGGATCTCGGAGACGATGGCGGCATCGCGCTGGGCCAGGGCATTGATCAGCGAGCTTTTGCCGGCATTGGGCGGGCCCACGATGGCCAGCCTGCAGGCCTTCCCGCAGCGCTTCGCCGCGCCGCTGATCGTCCAGATGTGCCTCGATGGCCTGCGATCATCTTCTTCGCGCCGGCGCGGGCGGCAGCGAATTCCGTCTCGCCCACGCCGTCATCGGAAAAATCGATCGCCGCCTCGGCCCGGGCCAGGGCCGCGATCAGCTGCCGCCCGCCAGCCCTCATAAAGCGCGGCCAGCGCGCCGTCATATTGGCGCAGCGCCTGGCGCAACTGGGCCGGGGTTTCGGCATCCACCAGATCGGCCATGGCCTCGGCCCGGGTGAGATCCAGCCGGCCATGCTCCACCGCGCGGCGGGAGAATTCGCCCGGCTCGGCGGGCTGCAGCCCCAGATCCGCCAAGGCCGCGAACAGGGCTTCGCGCACCGCCCGGCCGCCATGGATATGGAATTCCGCCACATCCTCGCCGGTGAAACTGTCGCGGCCCGGGAAACCAGAGCACCAGGGCCCGGTCGATCTCGGCGCCGCCATGCCGCAAGCGTGCGCAAGCGTCGCGCGCTGCGGGGCAGGGGCAATGTCGCCGGCCAGCGCTTCCAACGCCGTCCCGGCCTCGGGCCCGGACACCCGCACCACCGCCACGCCGGCCCGGCCCGGCGCGCTGGCCAGGGCGAAAATCGTCTCGGATTTCAGGCGCTTATATCAGGGCTTTTCCTTGGGCTTGCCGCCCGGTCACCATGCTGGCGCTGTCCCAGAGGAATTTCTGGAATTGCTCGAAGGCCTCGCGCCCCGCCCAAGCGGCATCCAGGCCCGCATCAGGCTTTCCATGTCGCCCGCTCCATGGCCTTGGTCATGCGCGCCTTGATCTCCTCCATCATCTGCTTCTGCAGGGGGGCGACATCGGGCAGGCCCATCATCCCGCGGGCCTCTTCCGGGGTCATGTCCAGCTCGATATGCATTTTCATGCGCATTCACCCTTTCCTGACTGTGCCTTATCAGCCCATGGCCGCCCTTCCGGGGACTGGCAGTTTCGGCTAAGAAGCGCGGCCTTCAAACCTCCGGCGATTTTCCATCATCGCCGCGCCCAATGGAACCAGCGATGAACGCTCTCGACAACGCCACCAGCCCCTTTCTTCTGGCGCACAAGGACAATCCGGTGGACTGGCGGGTGTGGAGCAACGAGGTGCTGGCCGAGGCCGAAGCGCCGGACAAGCCGATCCTCCTCTCCATCGGCTATTCCGCCTGCCACTGGTGCCATGTGATGAACCGGGAAAGCTTCTCCGATCCCGAGACCGCCAAGCTGATCAACGAGAATTTCATCCCCGTCATCGTCGACCGGGACCAGCGTCCCGACCTCGACCAGATCTATCAGGCCGCCTCCAACCTCATGGGCCATCAGGGCGGCTGGCCGCTCAACATCTTCCTCAACGCCAAGGGCCATGCCCTTCTTCGTCGGCGGCTATCTGCCCAAGGAAGAGCGGCTGGGCCAGCCGGCGCTTCAGCCGCGTCCTGACCGACATGGCCGACGCTCTATCGCGACAAGCCCGAAGACGTCGCCAACGAACGCCCAGGTCGCCTATCGAGCAGCTGGCCAATCCTGCTCGACCGCGACATGCGCGGCCAGGCCGAAGCCATCCAGCTCGACATCGCCGCCCTGCGCATGGGCCAGCGCTACGACATCTTCCTGGGCGGCCATGATCGGGCAACGATGAAATTTCCCCAGACCATCTTCCTGGAAGTGCTGTGGCGCGCCTATCTGCGCACCGGCATTCAGCAATTCATGCAGCTCGTCACCACCACCATCGACACTTGCGTGCTGGGCGGCCTTTACGATCATGTCGGCGGCGGCTTCTTCCGCTACACCGATGGACGAGCGCTGGCTGGTGCCGCATTTCGAGAAGATGCTGGCCGACAATGCCCTGCTGATCGAATTCATGACCGACATCTGGCAGTTCAACCGCAACGCGCTTTGCCGCCAGCGCATCGAGGAAACCGTCGACTGGCTGCTGCGCGACCTGAAGCTGGACGACGCTTTCGCCGCCGGCCTGGAAGCGGATTCCGAAGGCGAGGAAGGCAAATTTATCTCTGGAGCGAAGCCGGAAATCGATGCCGCCCTGGCCGGCACCTTCGCGCCAGCGCTTCAAGGCGGTCTATGGCGTCACCCGCGACGGCAACCATCATGGGCCGCAATATTCCTGCGCCGCATGGGCCATACCCAGCCGCAACTGACCGAGGCCGACGAGGCCTTGCTGGCCAAGCAGCGCGGCATGCTGCTGGCGGCGCGCGACAAGCGCGTGCGCCCCGGCGCGCGACGAAACCTTGCTGGCCGACTGGAACGGCTTGGCGATTTCCGCGCCTGGCCCAGGCCGGCGCGGCGCTCGAGCGCCCCGACTGGGTGCAGGCCGCGATCAACGCCTTCGATGCGGTGGTGAAAGCCCTGGGCGACGGCGACCGGCTCTATCACGCCGCCAATGGCGGCAAGCGCGGCGCGCCGGGCTTCGCCGACGATTATGCCCATGATGGCGCGCGCGGCGCTGCATCTGTGGGAAGTGACCGGCGAGCAGCGCTTCCTCGACGCCGCCAAGCGCTGGGTGGCGACCTTGGACACCCATTTCTGGAATACCGAGAAGGGCGGCTATTGCACCACCGCCGACGACGCCGAACCGCTGATCGTGCGCGCAGCGCGTGCTCTACGACCAGGCGGCGCCGTCCGCCAACGGCACCATGATCTGGGTCCTGACCCGGCTGGGCATGATCACCGGCGAGGGCATTTATGGCGAGCGCGCGCGCGCCATGCTGGATGGCTTTGCCGACGAGTATGGCCGCGCCTGGGCGTCCTGCGCCGACCTACATCAACGGCCTCGAGACCTTCGCCACCGGCTTGCAGATCGTGGTGGTGGGTCCACGGAACAATCCCCGCACCCAGGAACTGATCCGCACCGTCTGGGGCAAGGCCTTGCCCAACCGGCTGCTGTATGTGGTGGAGATCGGGCGAGGCGCTGCCCACCGGCCATCCCGCCTTCGGCAAGGGCATGCAGAACGGCGCGCCCACCGCCTATCTCTGCCAGCGCAATACCTGCTCGGCGCCGATCACCAGCGCGGTGACGCTGAGCCAGGTGCTCACCCTGCCCCCGCAAACCCGCTTCGGCCGGTGCCGTGGCCGGCAACGCTTGAGTGCGGAGCCCGGCTAACATACGAAAAAAGCGCGGTGGGAAGAGCAATGAGCGGACAGACGGTCACCATCAAAGGCAAGGACGGCGATTTCAGCGGCTATCTTGCCAGTCCCGGGTCCGGACCGCGGTCCCGGCCTGGTGGTCATCCAAGAGATTTTCGGCGTCAACCAGGTGATGCGCGACATCGCCGACGGCATGGCGTCGCGCGGCTATTTCGCCCTGGTGCCCGATCTGTTCTGGCGGCTCGAGCCCAACATCCAGCTCACCGACAAGACCGACGCCGACTGGAAAAAGGCGCTCGGACCTGATGGGCCGCTTCGACGTCGACAAGGGCGTCGACCGACATCCAGGCCAGCATCGATTATCTGCGCGCGCTTCCCGGCTGCACCGGCAAGGTGGGCGCGCTGGGCTATTGCCTGGGCGGACAGCTGGCCTATCTCACCGCGGCCCGCACCAATACCGATGCCTCGGTGGGCTATTACGGCGTCAATATCCAGAACCGGCTGGACGAAGCCGAAGAACATCAAACATCCCCTGATGCTGCATATCGCCGAAGCCGACGAATATGTGCCGCCCGACGCGCAGGCCAAGATCGAGGCCGGCCTCAAGGGCAATCCCCATGTCACGCATCCACCGCTATCCCCTGATGAACCATGCCTTCGCCCGGGTGGGCGGCGCGCATTACGACAAGGCCGATGGCGGACCTGCCAATATCCGCAGCGCCACGTTCTTCCGTCAGCATATTAGGCGCTTACTGACGCGCCTCGCCCTTCGACAGGCTCAGGGTGAGGATATAAACAAAATCCTCATGCTGAGCCCGTCGAAGCATGAAGGCACGCATGAAAGTGGAACAGCCATGAAAAGCCATTCGTTTCGAAAAGACCGGCGGCCCCGAAGTCCTGGAATACAAGGATTACGACCTGCCCGCGCCCGGCCCCGGCCAGGTGCGCATCAAGCACACCGCCATCGGCGTGAACTTCATCGACATCTATCATCGCAGCGGCCTTTATCCGCTGCCGCTGCCGTCGGGCCTGGGCTCGGAAGCCGCCGGCGTGGTGGAAGCGCTGGGCGCAGGCGTCACCGGCTTCAAGGTCGGCGAGCGGGTGGGCTATTGCAGCGGCGCCATCGGCTCCTATGCCGAGGCCAACAATGTCGCGGCCGAGAAGGTGGTGAAGCTGCCCGATGGCGTCAGCGACGAAGTCGCCGCCGCCTCCATGCTCAAGGGCATGACGGCGCAATATCTGCTGCGCCGCATTCATCCGGTGAAAGCGGGCGAAACCATCGTGTTCCATTCCGCCGCCGGCGGCGTCGGCCAGATCGCCTGCCAATGGGCCAAGCATCTGGGCGCCACCGTGATCGGCAGCACCACCTCGCCCGGACAAGGTCGAAGCTCGCCAAAGAGAATGGCTGCGACTATGTGCTCAACACCCGCGACGCGGGCTGGGAAAAGCAAGTGCGCGAGATCACCGGCGGCGAGGGCGTGCCGGTGGTCTATGATTCCATCGGCAAGGACACGTTCGAGGCTTCGCTCGATTGCCTTCAGGTGCGCGGCCTGATGGTGAGCTTCGGCAATTCGTCAGGCCCGGTGACGCCGTTCCCGCTGGGCATCCTCGCCACCAAGGGTTCGCTGATGCTGACGCGCCCGACCCTGGCGCATTTCACCCGCACGGCGAAGGAAATGCAGGAAACCGCCGACGATCTGTTCGCGGTGATCAAATCCGGCGCGGTGAAGGTCGCGGTCCATCAGCGCTTTGCCTTGAAGGACGCCGCCAAGGCGCAGGAAGCACTGGCCGCCAAGAAGACCATCGGCGCGACGGTTTTGATTCCCTAAAGGCCACGCTCGAAAGGGCAGTGGTGCGTCTTGGCCGAGACCCGCCTCCCCCGCGCATGCGCAGCATGCTGGTGGAGGAGGTGGTCGTAGCTGGCCCTTGGGCCAGCGTAGACCGGAGGGGGCTGATGAATACCGTTTAGGTATTCATCGACTTCAAAGAAGTCGCTGTTGTTCTTCGCCTGACCGCAGCTTGTCGAGCAGGAACTCGATCGCGTCCACCGTGCCCATGGGCGCCAGGATGCGGCGCAGGACATAGGTTTTCGCCAAGGTGCCCTTTTCGACCAGCAGCTCGTCCTTGCGGGTGCCCGAGCGCATGATGTCGATGGCGGGGAAGACCCGCTTGTCGGCGACTTTGCGGTCCAGGATGATTTCGCTGTTACCGGTGCCCTTGAACTCTTCGAAGATCACTTCGTCCATGCGGCTGCCGGTATCGATCAGGGCGGTGGCGATGATGGTGAGGCTGCCGCCTTCCTCGATATTGCGCGCGGCGCCGAAGAAGCGCTTGGGGCGCTGCAGGGCGTTGGCGTCCACGCCGCCGGTCAGCACCTTGCCGGATGACGGCACGACGGTGTTGTAGGCGCGGCCCAGGCGGGTGATCGAAGTCCAGCAGGATCACCACATCGCGCTTGTGCTCGACCAGGCGCTTGGCCTTTTCGATCACCATTTCGGCGACCTGGACGTGGCGCGTGGCCGGTTCGTCGAAGGTGGAGGAAATCACTTCGCCCTTCACCGAACGCTGCATGTCGGTGACTTCTTCCGGCCGTTCGTCGATCAGAAGCACGATCAGGAAAATTTCCGGATGATTGGCCGAGATCGCCTTGGCGATGTTCTGCAGGATCACGGTCTTGCCGGTGCGGGGCTGGGCGGTGATCAGGGCGCGCTGGCCCATGCCCTGGGGCGCGACGATGTCGATGACCCTGCCGGTCTTGTCCTTGAGGGTGGGGTCGTCCAGCTCCATCTTGAGCCAGCGGGTGGGATAGAGCGGCGTCAGATTGTCGAAATGGACCTTGTGCTTGATCTGCTCGGGGTCCTCGAAATTGATGGTGGTGACTTTGAGCAGCGCGAAATAGCGCTCGCCATCCTTGGGCGCGCGGATCGGGCCTTCCACCGTGTCGCCGGTGCGAAGACCGAAGCGGCGGATCTGCGAGGGCGAAACATAGATATCGTCGGGACCCGGCAGGTAATTGGATTCCGGCGAGCGCAGGAAGCCGAAGCCGTCCTGCAAGGTCTCGACCACGCCCTGGCCCATGATTTCGACATCGCGCTCGGCGAGTTCCTTGAGGATCGCGAACAGCATGTCCTGCTTGCGCATGGAGGAGGCATTCTCGATCTCGAGCTCCTCGGCGAAAGACAGCAGGTCGGCGGGCTTTTTATTCTTGAGATCCTGCAGCTTCATCGCTTGCAGGCCTTCTTGAACGGTCATGTGAACACCTAGAGAGGAATTGGACCGATGAAACGGGCCGTCTTGGCCCCGGCAACAGATTCATCGGGAAGTGGCTGGATCCGCTACCGGCTTCTGGCCTTCAGCGTCAGCTGAACCCATGCCGCGCGGATCTGGAGAACGGATCGTTATAGCCTGATTTGCGGGCCTTGCAAACATGGATTGTCGAACTTGATCAGGCACGCATTCCCTCGCGGGAATTCATGCGGCGGATCCGGCCGTCGCATGCGCGCGATCCGCTGGAAAAGCCGGAGGTGGGTCTATGAAAATGGCTTAACCACGACCAGGATCACGATGAGAACCATCAGCACCGCCGGGATTTCGTTGAAGATCCGGTAAAAACCGCTCGCGAGCGCGTGTTGCGGTCGCCTCGAAATCGCCTCCAGCAGCGCACCAGAAAGCCGTGCATGCCGGACTGAGGACCACCACCAGCACGAATTTGATCTGCAGCCAGAGATCCAGATAGGCGCCGGTCAGCCAGGCCAGCAGCGGCCCCAGAATCCACACCGCGATCATCGAGGGATTGACGATCCCCCGGAGCAATTTGCGCTCCATCACCTTGAAGCGCTCCGAACCTTCGGAGCCCGGCCTGGTCTGGGTGTGATAGACGAACAGCCGCGGCAGATAGAGCATGCCCGCCATCCAGGTGATCACCGCGATGATGTGGAAGGCCAGAAACCAGGGAATGTAATCGGCCAGCGTGTTGCGAATGCGAATCTGTCCATCATGCTCTCCCGATAGCCGCAGCGCCCGAATGTCTGCCGGGCAGATACGGCCTTCGCCGTCATTGACGCAGACCGGCCGTTCCGCCAGCGCACGCTTTTTGCACCAGTCCCGCCAATCCATCAATGAAAGCCGGATCGGCGCTCACCGTCGCGGCGCGGCGATAATCCGGCACGCCGGCCTCGCGCGCAAGCTTGCCATATTCGATATCCAGCTCGACCAGGGTCTCGGAATGCTCGCTGACAAAGGCGATGGGCGCGACCACCACGCCCTTGCCGTCCACGCCCGGCGCGGCGGATTTCCGCATCGGTGGACGGCTCCAGCCATTTCAGCGGCCCGACCCGGCTCTGGTAGCAAACCGACCAATCCAGATCTTTTATCCCCAACGCATCCACAAGGGCGCGCGCGGTTTGCTCCACCTGCCATTGATAGGGATCGCCCTTTGCAATCATGCGTTTGGGCAAGCCATGCGCCGAAAGCAGCAGCCGATAGGAAAGCCCGGCGACCGGATCGTCCATCGCCGCGCGGATTTTTGCCGCCGGCGCGGCGATGAAACCGCGCATTGGCCGGATAACAGCAGACCCGGGTCGCCGGCACGGCAAGACCGGCCTTGCGCGCGGCCCGGTCCCAATCCTGGAAGGAAGACGCGCTGGTGGTCGTGGAAAATTGCGGATAGAGCGGCAGAAGAACGATCCGGTCCGGGCGCAAATCGCCGCAGCGCCTCCGCTGCGCCATCGCTGAAGGGATGCCAGCAGCGCATCGCCACCACCGCCTTGGCCTCCAGCGCCGGCGTCCGTCAGCGCCGCTTCCAAAGCCCGCGCCTGTGCCTGGGTTTCCTCCAGGATCGGCGAACGCCCGCCGATATGATCGATAGATCTTCCGCGCCAAGGGCGCCCGCCGCCGCGCGATGAACCGCGCCAGGGGTTTTCGCACAATCGCCGGCAAGGAAATGATCGCAGGATCCGAAAACAGATTGCGCAGAAACGGTTCGACCGCTTCCGGACTGTCCGGTCCGCCCAGATTGAAGAGAACAATCCCTAACTTCACAGACGCAACCTTCATAACAAGACTCTTAAGATAGGTTGATGAAGATGATGTAAGGCCTGTGGGCTGTGGAGGCTTTCGGTTGGTATCCGCTTCGTCTAGTGCCTGGGCCCAATGAACTCAAGAGCTTGAGGGAAGACGGCTCGGCGCGATTTTGTCCAGAGGCATCGACCTTGGTTCGAGCGAGTTGCGCACACAGGCATCCCCGATTTGGCGCTGTCCACAGGGGCGCGAAGCGGGCATAAACGGATAATCCGTGGAGCAATCGGGAACGTTTGTGGAGTCAAAAATTCCATATTCATCTGGTGTCGGACGCCACCGGCGAGACGCTCAACGCCATCGTCAATGCGGCGCTGGCCCAGTTCGAAGGCGTCGATGTCCAGGTTCATTCCTATGCCCTGGTGCGCAGCGAACATCAGCTCAACGCTCCATCGATCATATCGCCATCAGTCCCGGGCCTGGTGTTCTTCACCCTGGTCAATCCGCGACTGCGCGAGATGCTGCTGACCCGGTGCGGCTCGCTGAGCATCGCCTGCGTGGATGTGATGGAACGGCCGGTGACCGAGCTGTCCAGGTTCCTGGGCATCACCGAAACCCATCGCCCCGGCGGGCAGCATGAAGTGGACCAGCGCTATCTGGCCCGCATCGAGGCGCTGAATTTCACCATCCAGCATGATGACGGCCAGTCCCTGGACACGATCCACGACGCCGAAGTCATCCTGGTGGGCGCCAGCCGCACCTCCAAGACGCCCACCTGCGTCTATCTCGCCATTCGCGGCATCCGCGCCGCCAATATTCCCCTGGTGCCCGGCATGGCGCTGCCGCTCGTCCTGACGCCAGGCCAAGGGCCCGATGGTCGTGGGCTTGTGGGTTTCGCCCGACCGGCTGGTGCAGGTCCGGCGCAACCGCCTGACCAGCATGGGCGAGGAGCGCGACACCAACTATATCGATCTCGACACGGTGCGCGCCGAAATCGCCGCCACCCGCAAATTGTTCGAACAACATGACTGGCCGCAGATCGACGTCTCGCGCCGCTCGATCGAGGAAACCGCCGCGTCGGTGATGAATCTTCTGACCGAGCGGCGGGAGAAAAGCGCGTGAGCCGGCTGCTGCTCGCTTCGGCCAGCCCAGCCCGCCAGGCCCTGCTGCGGGCCGCCGGCGTGGATTTCATCGTCACGCCGGCCGCATCAATGAACCGGCCCTGATGCAGAGATCTTGCTCGCCAAGGGCAGCGGATGCCGGCGCCATCGCGCAGATGCCCTGGCCGAACAGAAAGCGCTCGATGGTCTCGCGCCGCAGTCCCGGCGACATCGTGCTGGGCGGGGATTCGGTCCTGGCGCTGGGAACGCGAAATGATCGGCAAAAGCCACGATCTGGCGGCGCTGCGGGCCGTGCTGCTGCAGCTGTCGGGCAAGACCCATCAGCTGGTTTCCGCGGCGGCCCTGGCCCGCGACGGCGCAGATCCTCTGGCACCATACGGCCCACGCCCGCATGACCATGCGGGTGCTCAGCGAGGCCTTCGTGGACGATTATCTGGCGCGGGAAGGCGAAGCGCTGCTGGGCTCGGTGGGCGGCTATCATTTCGAAGGCCGGGGCGCGCAGCTTTTCGAAAGCGCCGAAGGCGATTATTTCTCCATCCTGGGATTGCCGCTGCTGCCGGTGCTGGAGGCAGTTGCGGGCGCAAGGATTGCTGGAGTCATGATGCTCACGGGTGCAGGCAAGATCGCGGGCGTGATGGGCTGGCCCATCGCCCATTCGCTGTCGCCCCTCTGCATGGCTATTGGCTGGACGAATTGAAAAGTCGACGGCGCGCTGGTGCCGCTGGCGGTGCCGCGGGAAGATTTCGCCCGGGTGATCGGCGGCCTGCAGCGCGCGGGATTTCGCGGCGTCAATGTCACGGTGCCGCACAAGGAAGCGGCCTTCGCCCTGGCGCATCATTGCGATGCCGCGGCGAAGGCGGCCGGCGCCGCCAATCTTCTGATCTTCCATCGCGGACGGCCGCATCGAAGGCGCGCAACACCGACACGGTCGGACTGTCGCGAATCCATGCGCGAGAGGCTGGGCGACCTGCAAGGGCCGGACGGTCGTGCTTCTGGGCGCGGGCGGCGCGGCGCGCGGCGCGATTCTGGCGCTGGACGAATTGGGCGCGGCCAAGGTGCATATCCTCAACCGCCATGCCGACAAGGCGGCGTCATGCTGGCGCAGGCGCTGCAGCCCATGGTGCACAAGCGACACTGGATGCGCGGCGGTCTCGAACGACTGGAGCAAGGCGGCGGGCGAGGCGCGATCTTCTGATCAACACCACCAGCGCCGGCATGAAAGGCCATCCGCCGCTGGCGCTGGATCTGGCGCGGCTGCGCGCCAGCGCCGCGGTGCTGGATATCGTCTATAATCCGCTGGAAACCGACTTGCTGAAACAGGCAAAGGCGCGGGGCCATGCGGCCATCGATGGGCTGGGCATGCTGATGCATCAGGCGGTGCCCTCTTTCGAGGCGTTTTTCGGCGTCAGGCCCAAAGTCACGGACGGGCTTGCGCAGCATCTGCCTGGAACAGGCGCTTCACATGCCTAAGCCTTTTGTCATCGGGCTGACCGGCTCGCATCGGCATGGGCAAAAGCGAGACCGCCAAACTTTTCGCCGCCGAAGGCGTGCCGGTGCATGACGCCGACGCCGCCATCGCGCGGCTTTATGCCAAGGGCGGCGCGGCGGTGGAAATCATCGGCCGCGAATTTCCCGGCGCGGTGAAGGACGGCGCGGTGGACCGCGCCGCGCTTGTCGGCGCTGGTGGTGAAGGATCCCGCCGCGCTCGCCGAGGCTGGAGAGCTGGTGCATCCCCTGGTGGCGGCAGACCGCGCAGAAATTTCTCCGCGAAGCCACCGCCCCGATCATCCTGTTCGATATTCCGCTTCTGTTCGAAACCGGCGCGGACGAGGAGATGGATGCGGTGGTGGTGGCCAGCGCGCCGGAAGCAGATGCAGCGCGCCCGCGTGCTGGCGCGGCCCGGCATGACGGCGGAAAAATTCGAAGCCCTCAAGGCCCGCCAGATGGACGACGCGAAAAAGCGTCAACAGGCGCATTATGTGGTGATGACCGACAAGGGCTTGGATCACGCCCGCGAACAGGTGAGAATGATCCTGGCCGATATCCGGAACAAAGCTTGTACGCAGATGCGTGAAATTGTCTTCGACACCGAAACCACAGGCTTCGAGCCGGGCGAGGGCCACCGGATCGTCGAAATCGGCCTGGTCGAGCTGATGGATCATTTTCCCACCGGCCGCTCCAAGCAATTCTATCTCAATCCCGAACGCGACGTGCCGATCGAATCCCAGCGCGTTCACGGCCTCTCCGCCGAATTCCTCGGCGACAAGCCGCTCTTCGCCCATATGGTGGAGGAGTTCCTGGAATTCGTCGGCGACGCGGTGCTGGTGATCCACAATGCCAGCTTCGACATGAAATTCATCAATGCCGAACTGACCCGCGTGGGCCGCACGCCGCTCTCCATGGCGCGCACCGTGGACACGATCGAGATCGCCAAGCGCAAGATTCCCGGCGCGCGCTATTCGCTGGACGAATTGTGCAAGCGGTTCAGCATCGATCTCAGGCGCGCGCAAAGCATGGCGCGCTGCTCGATGCCGAGCTGACCGCCCAAGTCTATCTGGAACTGGTGGGCGGACGGCAGCGCGGCCTGGCGCTGGCGCCGGTCGAAATCGCGGCCGAAAGCCATCAGGCGAGGTGGCGGCCGCGCGCGGCCAGCGGCCGCAGCCGCTCTTGCCCCGCATCACGGCGGAGGAAATCGCCCGCCATGCCGCCTTCGTCGCCAAGGAACTGGGCGACAAAGCGCGATCTGGAGCTGGGCTGAGTAAACCGGTTAGGCGTTGCCCGCGACCGGCTGCTGCGCCGCCTGGCCCATCTTGGCCTGGATACAGCGCCACGAAATCGATCGGCTCGATCATCAAGGGCGGCATGCCGCCGTCGCGCACCACATCGGCGACGATGCGGCGGGCGAAGGGGAACAGCATGTGCGGCGCCTGGATCAGCAGGATCGGCTGCATGGCTTCCTCGGGAATATTCTGCAGCCGGAACAGGCCGGCATAGGCCAGCTCCAAGCAGGAAAAGCTGGCGGTCTCCGCTCTTGGCATGGACGCGCAGCTTCAGCTCGACTTCGAAATGCAGGCTCGTCGCCGCGCCTGGCCTGGACGTCGATGCCGAACTCGATCTGGGGCCGCTGGGTCAGGCCGGCCGGCGCGCCGGGATTCTCGAACGACAGATCCTTGATGTACTGGCCCACGATCTGGAAGATTGGGGAGCGAGGGCGTTCCCTCGCCGGGCCTGGCATTGCCGTTCCACCGCTGCTCATTCTGTTTTCCCTTTAATGGCGGCCCGCGCGCTACCATGCGGGATGGCACTCCTGACAAGGACAAGCGCGGCGTAATCCGGGCCTGCGGCGTTCTTCGATGCCGGACCGCTTCTGGACCCTGGAGGGGTCCCCGGGGCTAGGGTTCGGCGCATGTTTGGGCCGCTCGAAATGCCGGACGCGCAACTGATCGAGATCCTGATCGCGGCGATGGTCGCGGGCGTCATCCTGTTCCGGCTTTACACCATGCTGGGCCGGCGCACCGGCCATGAACCGCAGCCCCAGGACCGCGCTCCCGGCCATTCCGCCTGCGGCCAATTTGCGCGCCCTGCCGGCGGACCGGCCCGCCGAACCCCAGGCGCGCAGCCTGTTCGACATCCAGCTTGGCCGATCCCAGTTTCGAGACCGGTCATTTCCTCAAGCGGCGCGCGCTCGGCCTATGAGATCATCCTCAAGGCCTTTGCCGGCGGCGACCGCGCCAGCCTGAAGCCGCTTTTGTCGGACGAAGTCTACAAGGCCTTCGATGCCGACATCGCCGAGCCGGGCACCGCGCCGCCGGCGGAAACCTTGGCGGGCATCACCGATGCGCGGATCGTCCAAGCGACGCTGGAAGGCAAGACCGCCGAAATCACCGTCTCGTTCCGCGCCCAGTTCGCCCATGGCGCGCCGGCCTCCGGCGATTATGTCCAGCGCGACGTCACCGATGTCTGGACCTTTGCCCGCCAGATCGGCGCCTCCAGTCCCACCTGGACGCTGGTCGCAACCAGCGGCGCGCTTGCCCTGAGCGCGCAGACCCTTGTCGCTCTGGTCGTCGTTGCGCTGCTGCTGGCGGCGCTTGGCTGTCTGGTGGTTCAGCCAGGCCCCAGCCGCGCGCTTGCCGCACGCGTCTTTCTCCGATCTTCCCGGCTGGCAAAGCGCGGATCTGAAACCGGCGCTGGCCGCCTTCCGCCGCAGTTGCGCCGTGATCGCCGGAAAGCCGCCGCGGAAGCCGATCGGCGATTATGCCGGCACGCGCGGCGACTGGCAGAAAGTCTGCGCGCAGGCTGGGCGGCGACGCGCGCGGCTTTTTCGAAAAGAATTTCACGCCCTATCGCCTGGGCGGCGAAGGCCTCTTCACCGGCTATTACGAGCCGCGAGATTCACGGCAGCCGGCTACGCGCATGGCGCCTACCAGACGCCGGTCTATGGCCTGCCGCGCGATCTGATCCGGGTCGATCTCGGCCAATTCTCCCCGCAATTCAAAGGCGAACATATTTCCGGCCGCCTGGAAGGGCCAGCAGCTGGTGCCTTACGCCAACCGGGCCGAGATCGACGCCCATGGCCTCGCCAACGCGAAGATCCTGTTCTGGTGCGACGATCCGGTGGCGCTGTTCTTCCTGCAGATCCAGGGCTCGGGCCGGGTGCGGTTCGACGATGGCGACATGGCGCGCATCGATTATGCCGGGCGAGAATGGCCGGCCCTATACCGCCATCGGCCGGGTGCTGGTGGCGAGCGGCCGGCTGGCGCGCAGACGAAGTTTCGCTGGACGACCATTCGCGGCTGGCTGAAAGGCCATCCCAGCCTGGCGCAGAGCGTGATGGAAGCCGATCAATCCTTCATCTTCTTCCAGGAAGCGCCGATGGGCGATCCGGCGCTGGGCAGTCCCGGCGTGCGAGGCGTGTCGCTGACGCCCTTGGGCAGCATGGCGATCGATCTGCGCAAGAACGCGCTGGGCGCGCCCTATTATGTCGCCGCCGATCCGGTGCATGCGCTTGCTGATCGCGCAGGATACCGGCGGCGCCATCCGCGGGCAGGTGCGCGGCGATATTTTCTTCGGCTTTGGCGAGAAGGCGGAAGCAGCGGCCGGCGGCATGAAGGCCGAAGGCCGGCTCTATGTTCTCTTGCCCAACGATGTGGCGGCACGGCTGGGCAACGGCCTCGCTTCATGAAGCGCAAGACCACCGACGACGAGCGGAAACTTTTTCAAGACCCATATCGCCCAAGCGAGTCCTTGAAGCCCAAAGCGCCGAAAGCCGCAAGCCGGCGAAAGCCGCCAGAAGGCCGAAAGCGGGCAGACGCTTGACGGAAACACGGCGGAAAAACTCGAGCGCGGCCAGCTCGCGCCAGGCGCCCGCATCGATCTGCATGGCATGACCGAAGCCGCTGCGCATCGCGCGCTTCTTCCTTTCTCGCGCGCGCCCAGGCGCGCGGCGTGCGTCTGGCGCTGGTGATCACCGGCGTCGGCAATCCCAAGGCCCATGAAGGGGCGGAATGGATGCGCACGCCCCATGGCGTGTTGAAGGAAATGGTGCCGCGCTGGCTGAACGAACAGGATTTCGCCGCGTCTGACCTCGGGATGGGCCCGCGCCCATCGCGCGTCATGGCGGCGACGGCGCGCTGTATGTCTATTTGCGGAGGACACGGCCCCAAGCTGCGAAGCGATAGGTCATGGGAAAGACATGAGCAGGCTTTCCATACCGATCCGCGTCTCGACTCATGGCCCGGGCCTTTATGAATTCACGCAGAAGGTGGCGGCGATTTCGTCCAGGCGGAGAAAATTCGGCGACGGACTTCTCACCTGCTTATCCGCCACACCTCGGCGTCGCTGCTGATTCAGGAAAATGCCGATCCCGATGTGCAAAAGGATCTGCACGGATTTCTTCGCCCAGTTGGCGAAGAAAGGCATGGATTATCGCCACACCGCCGAAGGTCCGGACGACATGCCGTCGCATATCCGCGCTGCGCTGACCGCAAACTTCGATCGGAATTCCGGTCAAAGGCGGCAAGCCCGCGCTGGGCACCTGGCAAGGCCTTTATGTCTTCGAGCATCGCGACGCGCCGCACCGCGCGAAGTACTGCTGCATTTCATCGGCGATTAGGCGACTATCAAATAAGCCCGGCGCCGGAAGCCAATTCCTTCAGCGAGGTTTCGGGCCGGGCGCCATAATGCGAGATCACTTCCGCCGCCGCCAACCCGCCCAGCCGGCCGCAATCGGCCAGGCTCTTGCCGCGGGTCAGGCCATAGAGAAATCCCGCGGCGAACAGATCGCCCGCGCCCGTCGTGTCCACCACTTTGGCCACCGGGATGAGCGGGCACGGCGTGATGCTCCATCGCCCTTGATCACCACGCAGCCTTTCGCCGAGCGGGTGATGGCGGCGAGGCCGCCCCAGGCTTTCATCTTCGCTTCCACCACGATGTCGAAATCCTCGGTCTCGAACAGCGATTTGGCTTCGTCCTCATTGGCGAAAAGAATGTCCAGTTCGTGCGTGCATCAGATCCAGGAATTCGTCGCGGAAACGGCCCACGCAGAAACTGTCGGACAAGGACAGCGCCACCTGCGCGCCGGCGCCCTTGGCGGCGCGCATCGCCTTGCGTGACGCGTCCTTGGCGGCATCGGTGTCCCAGAGATAGCCTTCGATATAGAGAATTTTGGCGGCGGCGATTTCGCTCTCATCCACATCGTCGGGCGTCATTTCGCGGCAGGCGCCCAGATAGGTGTTCATGCTGCGCTGGCCGTCCGGCGTCACCGCGATCATGGAGGAGGCGGTGGACGAGCCGCCCGTGGCGCGGCGCGGTGGTGAAATCCACGCCCAGCGATTTCAGGCTTTCGCCGAAGCGCGCGCCCAAGCGCATCGTCGCGCACCTTGCCCAGGAACACCGCGCGCGCGCCCAAGCGACGCCAGGCCCGCCATGGTGTTGGCGGCGCTGCCGCCGGCTTCCTGCACGCTGTTGCCAAGCGCCTTGTGCAGTTCCTGGGCGCGGAATTCGTCGATCAAGGTCATGGCGCCCTTGGCGATGCCATGATCGCAGCAGGAACTGCGTCATCCACCGCGGCGATCACGTCCATGATCGCATTGCCCAAGCCGGCGACATCGTATTTTTGCGGCATGCCCACTCCCGATGGCGCTATAAGCCAAAGCCATTACGGGACGGATGCGATGTTCGCAAGCGTCGGCCGCGCGC
Organism: uncultured Alphaproteobacteria bacterium; assembly: GCA_963766265.1. Classification (GTDB taxonomy): domain Bacteria; phylum Pseudomonadota; class Alphaproteobacteria; order Micropepsales; family Micropepsaceae; genus Rhizomicrobium. The sequence continues at coordinate 495,221 of CAVXYX010000001.1, read as the reverse complement.
TGCGCGGCTGATTTTCGATCCCGCCTTTGCCGGGCATCGCTGGTCAAGGCGCTGCTGCTCACGCTGCTGCTGTTCGCGGCCGCTTCTGGCGCTCGGCGAATATGCCCTGTCGCTCCTGCCGGTGCTGGGCAGTCCCGCTGGTCAACGACGCCCTCGAATTGCTGGCGCCGCTGTTGTTCGTGTTCGGCGGCCTGGTGCTGGGGCCGCCGGTGGCGGCGCTGTTCGCCTCGCCTGTTCCTGGACCAGACTCGCCGGCCATATCGAAGCGCGCGATTATCCGGACAGCCGGCGCGAGCCCGCGTCCTTCGCCCGGCACCTTGCGCGCCGGCCTGAAGCTCGCGGCGCTGGTGCTGGGCGTCAATCTGGTGCTGCTGCCCTTCGATATCGGCCTTGCCCGGCTTGGGCGAGATTGCTGGGCCTTGCCGCCAATGGCTGGCTGCTGGGGCGGGAATATTTCGAGCTGGCGGCGCTCCGGCATTTGGACTTGACGAGCGCTCGACGGCCTGCGCCGTCGCAACAGCGGCGCGGTCTGGGTGGGCGGCAACCTGATCGCGCTGGCCAGCATGGTTCCCCTGCTCAATCTGGTCGCGCCCTTGTTCGGCACCGCGCTGATGGTGCATCTGTTTCACCGCGATGCAGCGCGGAGCCAGAGCATGAAGAAAAGCATCTGCGGTCCTGATGGTGCTGGCGCTGGCCGGCTGTGCCGCCCAGCCGCGCGCGCGCCGCTGCCCGCCGCCGCCCGGCACCCGACGTGCCGATCCCGCCGCCGCCGCCGAACGGCGAGCCCGATGCTCTTCACCGGCCTGCGATGCCGCGCAGTTGCGCGCACTTGGCGGGCGCGCCCGCCTTCACCCGCAAGGACGGCGCCACCGAGATGTGGCGCTATGACGCCGGCGCCTGCCACGCCTTCTTTTTCTCACCGGCGCGCCCGCCAAGGTGCAGCATGTGGAGACCTTGCCGCGCGGGCCGGGCAGCGCCGCCGATCCGGACTGTCTCAACGCTTTGCGGCCCGCTCTCTTAAGCCGTCTTGAGCTTCGGGTTTTTCCGGCGGCAGCTTCTTTGGTCTTGTCCGGGAAATTGCACAGATCGCGCACCACGCAAGTGGGGCACAAAGGCTTGCGCGCCACGCAGGTGTAGCGGCCATGCAGGATCAGCCAGTGATGCGCATGCAGCCGGTATTTTTCCGGCACGCGCTTTTCCAGGCCCAATTCCACCGTCCAGCACGTTCTTGCCCGGGCGCCAGCCCGGTGCGGTTGGAGACGCGGAAGATATGCGTGTCCACCGCGATGGTGGGTTCGCCGAACGCGACATTCAAAACCACATTGGCGGTCTTGCGGCCCACGCCGGGCAATTCTTCCAGCGCGGCGCGGTCCTTGGGCACCTGGCCGCCATGCTTCTCGATCAGGATTTTCGACAGGGCGATGACGTTCTTCGCCTTGCCGCGATAAAGCCCGATGGTCTTGATCGCGTCGGCCAGTTTGGCTTCGCCCAGCGCCACCATTTTCTCCGGCGTGTCCATGGTCTTGAACAAGGGCTCGGTCGCCTTGTTGACGGATTTGTCGGTGGCCTGCGCCGACAGCGCCACCGCCACCAGCAAGGTATAGGGATTCTTGTATTCCAGTTCGGTCTTGGGATCGGGAATGTGCTTCTTGAGGCGCGCGAAGAATTCTTCGATCTCCGCGCGCGTCATAAGCTTGACCATCAGAGGCCCAGCACGTCCGTCATGCCAGTAGAGACCGGGCTTCTTGCCCTGGCCCCAGCGCGCCGCTGCCAAGGCGCCGCGCGCGAAGATCGAACGGTCTTCGGCCGAATGGGACAGCGTGATGCGCTCGCCCGGGCCCGCCAGGAACACCTGATGCTCGCCCACCACCGTGCCGCCGCGCAGAGACGGCAAAGCCGATGGCGCCGTCATTGCGCGGCGCCGGTTTCGCCGTCGCGGCCCGCGCACGGATTTGTCCTTCAAGCGCGACGTCGCGGCCCTTGGCCGCCGCCTGCGCCCAGCAGCAGCGCGGTGCCGGACGGCGCATCCACCTTCATGCTTGTGATGCATTTCCAGGATCTCGACATCGTAATCGGGCAGCGCCTTGGCGGCGCGTTCCACCAGCGCCGCCAGCAGGGTCACGCCCAGGCTCATATTGCCGGACTTGACGATCACGGCATGGCGCGCCGCCGCCTGGATGCGGCTTTCGTCGTCCGCGGCGAAGCCGGTGGTGCCGATGACATGGACGATGCGCGCCTGGGCGGCCAGATCGGCCAGCATCAGCGAGACCATGGGCCGGGTGAAATCGATCACCGCCTGGGCATCGGCGATCAGGGGCAAGGGATCGGCGGTGAGCTTGACGCCATTGGGCGCCAGGCCCGCCAGCTGGCCCGGCATCGCGGCCCAGATCGGGATGGCCTTCCGCTTCCAGCGCGCCGGACAGAACCATGCCTGGCGCCTGGGCGATCTCGCGCACCAGCGCGCGGCCCATGCGGCCCGACGCGCCGGCGACGACGATATTGAGATCCGCCATCGCCTAGACCTTGGTGTCGATCGGCGGGCGGCGCGTCGTCGCGCCGCGCCACCGTCACCATGGCGGGCCGCAGCAGCCGGTCGCCGATCATGTAGCCCGCCTGCACCACATCGACGATGCTGCCGGCGGGCTTGCCGTTGCCCGGCACTTCGGCGATCGCCTGATGCAGATTGGGATCGAATTTTCCGTCCTCGGTGGCGACCGGCTTGACGCCATAACGCTCCAGCGTCGCCATCAATTGCCGGTCGGTGGCCTCGACGCCATCCAGCACCGCTTTGACCTGCGGATCGGCGGCCTCGCGCAATTCCGGCGGGCAGGCGGCCAGCGCGCGGGAGAAATTGTCCGCGATGCGCAACCATGTCGCGGGCGAATTTGGTCACCGCATATTGCGAGGCTTCCGTCTTTCTCGCGCTCGGCGCGGCGGCGGATATTCTCCACTTCCGCCAGCGCGCGCAGGCGCTGGTCGCGCAGGGATTCGACTTCGGCCTTCAGGACGGCGATGGATCGGCGAATTCGCGCCGGCGTCCGGGATTGCCGTCGGCTTCCGGCATTTCCTGTTCGGTTTCTTCGCTCATGAGGGCGGTTCCTTAAACGCTAACCCAGCAATCGTCCAATGACTTTGGCGGTATGGTCCACCATGGGGATGATGCGGCCGTAATTCAGGCGGGTGGGGCCCAGAACGCCGATCACGCCCACGATCTTGCCCGCGGCATTGGCGTAAGGCGCGGCCACGATGGAGGAACCCGAAAGCGAGAACAGCCGGTTCTCCGAGCCGATGAAAATGCGCACGCCGTCGCCATCCTTGGCCAGTTCCAGAAGCCGGATCAGGTCGGCCTTGCGCTCGATATCGTCGAACAGGGTGCGGATGCGCTCGATATCGGCCTGGGCCTCCACGCGAATCCAGCAGATGCGACGGTGCCGCGCACGATCAGCACCTTGTCGTCCGGCCGCCGCCGGGTTCGGCCAGGGTGGCCAGGCCCTCGGCCACGATCTTGGCGGTGAGGGAATCGAGCATGGCGCGTTCGCTTTCCAGTTCGGCCAGGATTTCGGCCCGCGCCGTGTCGATGGTGCGGCCCGGCCAGCCGGGCATTGAGATAGTTGGACGCTTCCGATCAGGGCCGAAACCGGCAGGCCCGGCGGCGTGTCGATGACGCGGTTCTCCACCTGGCCGTCTTCGCTGACCATGATCACCAGCGCCTTGCCGGGACCGACATGGACGAACTCGACATGCTTGAGCGGCGGCATCCTGCTTGGCGGTCACCACCAGCCCGGCGCAGCGCGACAGGCCGGACAGCAGGCTGGTGGCCTGGGTCAGAACATCTTCCAGCCGCTGGCCGCTGCCGGACATGCGCGCTTCGATCATCCCGCGCTCTTGCGGTTCCAGGTCGCCCACTTCCAGAAGCCCGTCCACGAACAGGCGCAGGCCCTTTTCGGTCGGCACCCGCCCGGCGCTGGTGTGGGGGGCATAAAGCAGGCCCATGCGTTTCCAGATCCGCCATCACATTGCGGATCGAGGCGGGCGACAGGGTCAGCGGCAGGCGCTGGGACAGGGTGCGCGACCCCACCGGCTCGCCCGACGCCAGAAAGGCTTCCACCAGATGGCGGAAGACTTCGCGCGGGCGCTCGCCCAGCGACGGATAGGTGAGGCGGGCGGCGAACGGATTCCAAGTATAAGCCTTTGATATAACTACGATATTATATGATCCGGCAGCGGCCGCATTGGACGCGCTCCGGCAAAGCGGCTAGGTAACCGCCCCGTTCCTCCACTTCAAGATATACACCCCCATGCGCCTCTCCAACCGCAGCTCCGATTCCCTGCGGTCCGTCAGCCTGGAACCCGGCTCCGCCCGCCATGCCGAAGGCTCCTGCCTGGTCAAATTCGGCGACACCCATGTGCTGGTCACCGCCAGCCTGGAAGAAAAAGCGCCGCCCTTCCTCAAAGGTTCCGGCAAGGGCTGGGTGACGGCGGAATATGGCATGCTGCCCCGCTCCACCCATGAACGCATGCGGCGCGAAGCGGCGGCGGGCAAACAATCCGGCCGCACCCAGGAAATTCAGCGCCTGGTGGGCCGTTCGCTGCGCGCGATCTGCGACCTCACCGCCTTGGGCGAACGCCAGATCACGATCGATTGCGACGTGCTGCAGGCCGATGGCGGCACCCGCACCGCCGCCATCACCGGCGGCTATGTCGCGCTCGCCCAATGCGTGGGCTTCATGCAGAAGACCGGCCTGGTGAAGAATGCCGGTGCTCAAGGATCATGTCGCGGCGATCTGCTGCGGCATCATCAAGGGCGAAGCGCATGCTCGATCTGGATTACGACGAAGATTCCACCGCCGAGACCGACGCCAATTTCGTGCTCACCGGCGCGGGCGGGCTGGTGGAGATTCAAGGCACCGCCGAAGGCGCGCCTTTCAGCGAAGAGCAATTGGCGCAATTGCTGCGCCTGGCGCGCAAGGGCATCGGCGAGTTGGTCGAACTGCAGAAGCAGGTTCTGGCGTGAAGCTGCCGCGCGGCAGCGTCCTGATCGTCGCCAGCCACAATCCCGGCAAGGTGCGCGAGATCAAGGCGCTGCTGGGCCCGCACGGCATCGAGCCGGTCAGCGCGGGCGATTTGGACTTGCCCGAGCCGGAAGAAACCGGCGCGACCTTCGCCGCCAATGCCGAACTGAAAGCGCGCGCCGCCGCCGATGCCGGCCATCATCCCGCGCTGGCCGACGATTCCGGGCTTTGGGTGAATGCGCTGAATGGCGAGCCCGGCATTTATTCGGCGCGCTGGGCCGGACCGGCCAAGGATTTCGCCGTCGCCATGGCGCGGGTGGAAAAGGAATTGCTGGAAAAGAACGGCGCACGATTTCTCCGCCAAATTCGTCTGCGCCCTGTCGCTGGCGATGCCGCATGGCGAGATCAAAGACCTTCGAAGGCGAAGTGCATGGCCACCTCACCTTTCCGCCGCGCGGGCAGCCGCGGCTTCGGCTATGATCCCGATCTTCATTGCCGATGGCTGCGAGCCAGACTTTCGGCGAAATCGATCCGCATGTGAAAAACGCCATGAGCCATCGCGCCCGCGCCTTCGAGAAGCTCCTGCACAGCGGCATCCTGCGCTGGAGATCCGCATCTGAGGCGATGGCGCTTCGGCATTTATGTCCATTGGCCGTTCTGCGCCGCCAAATGCCCCTATTGCGATTTCAACTGCCATGTCCGCACCGCCATCGACGAAGCCGGCTGGGTCGAGGCGATCGAACGCGAACTGGACTGGACGGCGCAAGCGCAAGGCGAGGACGCGCCCGATCGTGGAGACGATTTTCTTCGGCGGCGGCACGCCGTCCCTGATGGCGGGCAGTTCGGTGGCGCGCGTGCTGGACAAGATCTCGCGCCTCTGGCGCGATGGCCAATGATGTCGAGATCACGCTGGAAGCCAATCCCGCCAGCGCCGATGCGGCGCGCTTCGCCGATTACCGCGCGGCGGGCGTCAACCGGCTGTCGCTGGGCATGCAGGCGCTGAATGACGCCGATCTGAAGCTGCTGGGCCGGTTGCACAATGCGCAGGAAGCCAAGGCGGCGCTGGCGCTGGCGATGCGCAATTTCGATCGCGTTTCGCTGGATTTGATCTATGCCCGGCCCGAGCCAGAGCGAGGCGCAATGGCGCGCGAATTGAAAGAGGCGCTGGCTTTCGGCACCGATCATCTGTCGCTCTATCAGCTCACCATCGAGCCGGAAACGCCCTTTGCGCTGCTGCTATCAAGAACGGCGCGCTGAAGATTCCCGACGAAGATCTGGCGGCGGATCTTTACGAGACCACCCAGGAATTGACCGAGGCGGCGGGACTGTCCCGCCTATGAAATCTCCAATCATGCCCGCCCGGGCTCGGAAAGCCGCCACAATCTGATTTACTGGCGCTATGGCGATTATGCCGGGGTGGGCCCGGGCGCGCATGGCCGCCTGAGACTGGGGGCAAGCGCATCGCCACCTCCACCATCCGCCTGCCGGAACGCTGGCGGGAAGCGGTGATGAAAGGCGAGAACGGCTTTCGCCGATTTCACGCCGCGTCGGCGATGACGACGCGGCGCGCGAACATCTGCTGATGAATTTGCGCCTGAGCGAAGGCCTCGATCTTGCCGCCTATGAAGCGCGCTGGGGCACAAGGCCGTCGGCCGAAAAGATCGCGCCGCTGGTGGAACAAGGCTTGCTCGGTCAGCATGGCGAAGTGATCCGCGCCACGGCCCAGGGCCGGCTGGTGCTGAATGCGGTGATTGCAGCTTTGCTGAATTAGCCCCTCCGCCTCGCAGCTCAGAGCGCTCGGCACCTCCCCCGCCAGCATGCTTCGCATGCGCGGGGAAGGCGGACCTGACCAAGCTTTAGAAGGCTTCGAACTAGAAGCTGTGCGCCTGGAAAGTCTTGGGCGCCGGGCTCACGACATGAAAGCCGTCCGGCTGCACTTCCAGCACCGCCAGGCCGCGCTCCGACGTGCCGTCGGCGTTGAAGCGGAAAATCCCGTCGACGCCGGAAAAGCCGTTGGGGTCCATCAGCGCGGCCTGGGTGAAGCGGTGATAGGGCTGCGCCATGTGGACAGCAGCGCCACCAGCGACGACCGCGTCATAGGCCAGCGAGGCCAGTTGCGGCGGCGTCGCGCCGATAGACGTCGTGATATTTGCCGTTGAAGGCATCGTCGGCATCGGGCTCGGGCGCGGCGAACCAGCCGCCGTCCAGATGTCTGTTCCTTGGCGATGGCGGGATCGTCCCACAGTCCGGTGCCCAGCAGTTTCACCTTGGCCGGGTCCAGGCCGTTGAAGGCCAGCGACGGGGCGATGGCGCGCAAGACGCCGCCGCCTTGCGCGATCATCACCGCATCGGCATTGCTCTTGGCGATGGCCGCGGACGGCGCCATCACCGCGCCGGAGTTGGGCGTGAAATGCTCGATATCCACACTGGTGCGCGCTCGCGCCGCTTCACCGCGTCGGTGAAGGCATCGGCGACCACATCGCCATAGGCGTCTGCGGCACCATGGCCGCGAAATTGTGATGGCCCTGGCGACGCGGCATAATTCACCACCCGGCTGCACTTCGCTCTGCGGCAGGAAGGACAAGAGATAGACGCCATTGCCCGCCACCGCTGCGCTCGGTCGAGAAGGCCAGCACCGGCACGCCGCGGTCGCGCGCGATGGGCGCCACCGCCGACGACCGAAGGCCCGAACAGGGGCCCGACGATGATCTCCGCGCCCTGGGCCAGAAGCTTGTTGGCCGCCGCGCCGCGCCTGTCGGGCGTCGCGCCTTCATCGGCGGTCATCAGCATGATGTTGCGGTTGCCGGCGTCGAACAGGGCCAGTTCGGCCGCCTTCAGCATGCGCCGCCGCCAGATTGCGGGTCGCGGGCGTGCCGCTGGAGAAGGGCAGGATCATGCCCACCCGCACCGGCGTCGGTCCGGGCGCCATGTTGGGCAGGCGCAGGTAAGTGGGCAGTTCGCTGGTCGAGCGGATGGCCGGCCACCGGGGGCGGCGGCGGCGCCACGACCGGGCGGCGGCGGGGGCGGGGGCGGCGTGCAGGCGCTCAAGCCGGCTATCGCGGCTACGCCCGCAATGGCACAAAGGCGCGGACAAGACGGGCAGGCAAGGTCTTCTGGCGAAATGAAGCGGCAGAAATCATCATCAGGTTCCCTGGGCGGCGACAGTAAGAACGCGGCACGCTAAAACGCGCATGCCGGTAAACCGCAACATCTGGGCGATTTGAAGGACGCTAATCCTTTGGCGCCGGGCCTTTATGTCACCGCCACGCCCATCGGCAATGCCCGCGATATCACCTTGCGGGCGCTGGATGTGCTGAAGGCCGTGCGACCTGATCGCCGCCGAGGATACCCGCGTCACCGCCAAGCTGCTCGCCATCCATGGCATCTCCAAACCGCTCACGCCTTATAACGATCACAACGCCGCAAAGGAGCGGCCCCGCCTGCTGGAGCGTCTGCGCAAGGCGCGCGCATCGCCCTGGTCAGCGACGCCGGCACGCCGCTGGTCTCCGATCCCGGCTTCAAGCTGGTGCGCGCCGCGATCGAGGAAGGCATTGCCGTCCATGCCGTGCCCGGCGCCTCGGCGGTGCTGACGGGGCTCGCTTTGTCGGGCCTGCCGTCCGACCGGTTCCTGTTCGCGGGCTTTCTTTCCAGCCAAATCGGGCGAGCGCCGCGCCGCGCTGGAAGAATTGAAAACGCTCCGCGCCACCCTGATCTTTTTCGAATCCGGCCCAGCGCCTGGCGCGAAAGCCTGAAGGACATGGCGGAGGTTCTGGGGCACGCGCAGCGCCGCGGTGGCGCGCGAAATGACCAAGCTGCATGAAGAAGTGCGGCGCGGCGACTCTGGCGGAATTGGCGGCGGCTTATGCCGACGCGAGACCGCGCCCAAGGGCGAAGTGACGTTGCTGGTGTCGGGCCGCCGCATCGAGCGCCGAGACCGATTTCGCGGCTGTCGATGCGGCGCTGGACGCGGCGCTGGCCTTCATGCCGCTCAAAGCCGGCACGCGAAATGATCGCCGGCCTTACCGGGCATCCCGCGCAAGGCAGTCTATGCCCGCGGGCCTGGAGAAGAAGAATGGCTGACCGCGCCAGAACCGATCGATCAAGCGCGGAGACGCGCGGCCATCGCGGCGAAGCCTGGCCGCCTGGTGGCTGCGGCTCAAGGGCCATCGCATTCTGGGCCGGCGCGTCAAGACCCATGCCGGCGAGATCGATCTGGTGACGCTCTCGCCCTTTCGGCCCGGTCTGTTTTGTCGAGGTCAAAGCGCGGCGGCTTGCCGCGCGACGCGGCCGAGGCGGTGGCGCCACGAGCAGCGGACTCGCATTGCCCGCGCCGCCTCCCTATATCTGGCCGGCCGGCCCGCGCTTGCCAGGCGCGGGGCGCGGTTCGATATTGTCACGGTGGCGGGACTTCCCAGGCATTTGCAGGATGCCTGGCGGATGGATGGGTGAAGAAGCATGGCGCTGACTGTCGCGATCCAGATGGACCCGATCGAGAAGATCGATATCGGCGGCGATTCCACTTTCGCGCTGGCGCTGGAAGCGCAGAGCGCGCGGCCATGGCCTTCTCTATTACGGGCCGCGCGATCTCACCTTCCGCGAAGGCAAGGTGACGGCGCGGGTGCGGCCGCTCGAATGTGCGCGCCGTGAAAGGCGATCATTTCGCGCTGGGCGAAGCTTTCGTCTACGACCTGTCGGCGGCCGATGTGGTGCTGATGCGCCAGGACCCGCCTTTCGACATGGCCTATATCACCGCCACCCATATCCTGGAGCGCATTCATCCCAAGACCCTGGTGGTCAACGATCCCGCGCGAAGTGCGCAATGCGCCGGAAAAACTGTTCGTCACCGAATTCGCCGGATTTCATCCCGCCCACCCTGATCACCAGCGACCGGCGCGAAATCCGCGATTTCCGCGAGCGGCACAAGGACATCATCCTCAAGCCGCTTTACGGCAATGGCGGCGCCGGCGTGTTCCGCGTCGGCCCGGATGACGAGAATCTGGGCTCGCTGCTGGAAATGTTCACCCACTTCTATCGCGAGCCGGTGATCGTGCAGCGCTATCTTCCCGAAGTGCGCAAGGGCGACAAGCGCATCATCCTGGTGGATGGCGAATTCGCCGGCGCCATCAACCGCGTGCCGGCGGCGGGCGAGGCGCGCTCCAACATGCATGTCGGCGGGCGGCCGGAAAAAACGGAATTGACGCCGCGCGAACGCGATATCTGCGCCGCCATCGGTCCGGAACTGAAACGGCGCGGCCTGATTTTCACCGGAATAGACGTGATCGGCGACTATATGACCGAGATAAACGTTACCTCTCCCACCGGCATCCAGGAAGTCAAGCGCTTCGGCGGCGCCGACATCGCCAAGCTGGTCTGGGACGCGATCGAAAGCGCAAGGTACGCACATGATCACGGTGCGCAAATCCGCCGAGCGCGGCGCGACCAAGATCGGCTGGCTGGATTCCCAGCACACTTTCTCCTTCGGCGAATATTACGATCCCGCCTTTGAAAGCTTCGGCGCGCTGCGGGTGATCAACGAAGACTGGATCGCGGGCGGCGCGGGCTTTCCGCCCCATCCCCATCGCGACATGGAGATCGTCACCTACATCCTGGAAGGCGCGCTGCAGCACAAGGATTCCAGCGGCGGCGGCGGCATCATCCGGCCGGGCGAAATCCAGCGCATGAGCGCGGGCGCCGGCATCGTCCATGCCGAATTCAACGCCAGCCGCGACCAGCCCTGCCATCTGCTGCAGATCTGGATCATGCCGTCAAAGCAGGGGCATCGAGCCGTCCTATGAGCAAAAGACCATCGATCCCAAGGCTATCAGCCAACAATTTCGCCCGCATCGCCGGCACCCGATCCGCAGCCCAATGAAGTGCGGCTGGTGCAGGACGCCGAAATCTGGGCGGCGCGGCTGGATGCCGATGTGGAAGCGATCCACATCTGGCGCCGGGCCGCAGCGCCTGGGTCCAGGTGGCCAAAGGCGAAGTCAGCGTGGACGACGAGAGGCTGAGCGCCGGCGACGCCGCGGCCGTTACCGATCAGGAGCAAGTCGCTGTGCGCTCACGGAGGCCCGCAGAGTTGCTGCTGTTTGATTTGGCTTGATCTGTTCAGTGCCGGTGAGACTTGGTCGTGATCCTCCGCCCCCGCGCGCGTAGCACGCTGGCGGGGGAGGTGGCCGTAGCAGCGCTTGCAGGCGTGAGCCGGAGCGCCAAAAGCAGAGCTGCGAAGGCCGGAGGGGGTTACTTCACAAGCCCGAAACGCGACTTGTACCGCGCGTCGATGCCCGAGAGCGGGAAATAGATGAAGACGTCGGTGGTGCCGAACTGCCGGTCGATCACCGCGCCGTCGCCGATGCAGCAGCCGGCCCGCACATAGCCTTTGAGCAGCGGCGGCAGGCTGCGCAGGCCTTCGCGCGGCATCGATCGCCGTCTTGCGGCATGCGGTTCATCTCCACGAACAATTCCGGCCGCGCCCGCACCCGCAAATTCTCCGGCATGGCGTGGAAGTGATGCAGATAGGAAAGCGGCAGCGCCAAGTGCGTCGGGATCGGTGCCGGCCAGGCGAGGCGCAGCCGAACATCAGATCGATGTCGAAGCGCGCGACATAGGCCATCAGGCCTTTCCACAAAAGCTGCATGGTGCCGGGCCGGGCGCGATAGCTTTTCAGCACGCAGGAGCGGCCCAGCTCCAGGAATTTGGTGCCGGCGCGGCAGGCCGTTCAACATCGGCGCGATGTCATATTCGCTGGCGGTATAGAAGCCGCCGGCCCGCGCCGCGTCTTTTTCGCGCGTCAGCCGATAGGTGGCCGACCACCAGAGGCTGGCCGTCCTCGTCATGGGCCTCGCGGTCCACCACCAGAAGGTGGTCGCAGACATCGTCATATTTGTCGAAATCGCGGCCCGCCTCGCGCATCTGCGGCGAGGGGATCGCGCTCATCTCTTCATAGAAGACGGTGTAGCGCAGGCGCTGCGCCTGCTCGACTTCGTGGTCGGTCTCGGCCAGGCGCACTTCCAGCGCGCCCGAGATGGCCAGAACCGGCCATTGCTCCAGGCGGCCTTCAAACGGTCCGGCTTCATAGATATTGACCACGCAAGTCCCTCGACGAAGCTGTCGCGAGAAGGGCATAGGCCGCTCTGCGACAGATTTATAATCTAGCCCAAGGACTTGGGGCGGCGCAACGAATTGTGACAGTCCCGGGTGATGCGCGCCGGGGCAGATTGCGTCGCACACCGAATTCCCCTGGGCAATCCGTGCTTTTCCTCAGGTTAAGGCTTCTCGCCGGGTGTGCGCAGCCTGATGGCGCGCCAAGAACCAGAACAGAAGCAAGCGGGAACCCCCAGTGCGCCGCAGCCGAGGAAAAACACGGCATAGGCATTCATCAGTCCCGAAATGGGCGGCAGGCCCTCCACCGTCGCGCCGGAAAAGCCCTTGAGGATCTTTCCCGCCCAGGCATAGGTCGAAGACAGAAGCGCATATTGCGTCGCGGTATAGCCCAGGCTGGTGAGGGACGACATGTAGGCCACCAGGGTCACGCCCGCGAGCGCGATGGCGAAATTGTCCAGCACCATGATGGCGGCGAATGTCAGCGGGACCATGCGCGTAAGGCAGGATTGCATAAAGCAGCAGTGCCGAACATCTGGCTGGCGCAGCCGATCAGCAGCGCGGGCATCAATCCCAGCCGCAGGGAAAGATAACCGCCAGCCGCCACGCCCAGAAAGACGCCGACCAAGCCGACGCTGCCGCGCACCGCGCCGACCATGTCCTTGGTGAGGCCGAGATCGCACATACATGGGATTGTACATCGGGCCGCTGACGAAATTGGGCAAGCTGGAAAAGACTGATCGCCATCAGCATCACCAACGCCATCGCGCCATGGGTCCTGAAGAAGGCGATGAAGGGTCCGGCGACGGCGTCGAAGATTCCGCGCCGGACGACAGCGGCGCTCATTCTCCTTGCGCTCCATCACCCGTCGGCGCGCTCAGGCTCACGCGCGATCAGGCATGGCGCCGACGCCGATGCCCATCAGCGACGCCATAGACCAGTATAAGACGCATTCCAGCCGATGCGCTGGGCGATCGGCAAGATCACCGCCTCGGTCCCCAGCAGCGCGCGCGCGAAAGCCGAACGTATAGGCCGGAAGTGAGAAGCCCCAGCTCGTCGTTGCTCGGCGCGCGCTTTCGATCCGCCAGGCGTCGATGGCGATGTCCTGGGTGGCGGCGGAGAAGGCCACCACCAGGGCGGCGGCGCCCAGCATGGCCAGGCCATGCGCCGGTGCCCAGCACCGCCATGGCCACCAAGCCGAGGCCGACAATGATTTGCGCAAGCAGACATCCAGCCGCGCCGCGGCCCAGTCTTCCCAGCAACGGCACGCGGGTGCGATCCAGGAACGGCGCCCAGAGGAATTTCAAGGAATAGGCGATGCCCACCCAGGAAATGAAACCGATGGCGGCAAGCGTGGTGCCTTCATCGCGCAGCCAATAGCCGAAGGTGTTGCCGACCAGAAGGAAAGGCAGGCCCGAGGAAAAGCCCAGCGCCGTCATGGTCAGGACGTTGGGGCTCAGATATTCGCGGAACGAATAGCGGCGGCGAGTCATGCCGCAACAGTATGCGGCAGTCCGTCCTCGGAGGGAAACAGCCGCGGAACATTTCCTCCAGCTCGGCGGGATCGACCGGCTTGTCAGGAAGCCGTCCATGCCCGCATCCTGGCAGGCCGCTTGCCGGTTTCCAGGGCATCGGCGGTCAGCGCCACGATGGGCATGCGCGGGCGGACATGCGTTTCTTCCATGGCGCGGATGGCGCGCGCGGCTTCGATGCCGTCCATGCCGGGCATGTGAATATCGGTGAGCAGAAGATCGAAACTCTCATTCTCCATCGCGGCCACGCGCGGCGCTGCCGGTGGTGACTTCCCGGATCGATGGCCGCGCCGGCGCAGCAATTCGCGGATCAGAAGCGCGTTGACCGGATTGTCCTCGGCCAGAAGAATCTTGAGAGGCGCATGCGCCCGGTTTCCGGCGCGAGGAAGCGGCGGCGCCGGGTCCGCCACCGGCACGCCGGCCAGACAGGCGTTCAGCCGCTCCACCAGCGACGCGTCCCGGACCGGCTTGACCAGATAACCGGCAAAGCCCATGGCGCGCAGATCCTCCAGCCGCGCGCGAGCCGCCGGCGTCACCAGCACCAGCGCGGGACCGCCAAGCCGGGCGGGACAAACGATCTCGGGCTCTCGTCGGTGCCGGCATCGATCAGGACCGCGTCGATCTGCGGCGCGCGGCGCCAGATGCGGAAATTGAGACCTTCGCCGCCCTGGGCTTCGATCTGCAGCCGAAGACCCTCGCGCAGCACCTTGTTGCGGCTGACGATGGCGATGCGCCGGCCTTTGAGCGGCGCGCTTCCGGCCTCGGCCGGCTTCGACCGCCAATAGCGGGCAGGGTGAACCAGAAGATCGAGCCGCTTCCCGCTTCGAGGTCGATGCCGATCTCGCCGCCCATGGCTTCGACCAGGCGCTTGGAGATCGCCAGCCCCAGGCCCGAGCCGCCGAATTTGCGGGCATGGCTGGAATCGGCCTGCACGAATTCCTGGAAAATCTCCTGGCGCTTTTCGCGGCGGCACGCCCACGCCGGTGTCGCGCACTTCCACGCGAGAAGCGGCGTCGCGGCCTTCGACATCGCCACCTGGACGCAGACGCCGCCCTTTTCGGTGAATTTGACGCGTTGCCCATCAGGTTGGTGAGCACCTGGCGAAGCCGCATCTCATCGATGCGGATAACGGCGGGCACGTTTTGCGCCACCACGGTGACGATCTCGATATTCTTGGCATGGGCGCGCGGGCCAGCAGCTCGGCGACGCCGCCCACCAGGCCACGCAACTCCGACTTCGTCCTCTCCAAGGTGAGCGTGCCGGATTCGATCTTGGAGAAATCCAGAATGTCGCCGATCAGGTTCAGCAGCGCTTCGCCGGATTGGGTGATGGCCTCGGCATAGGTGCGCTGCTCCGGCTTCAGGTCGGTTTCCAGCAGCAGCTTGCCCATGCCCAACACGCCGTTCATCGGCGTGCGGATCTCGTGGCTCATGGTGGCCAGAAAGCCGGACTTGGCGCGGCTGGCCGCTTCGGCGCTGTCGCGCGCCTTGGTCAGGGAAAGAAGCAGGGCTCGGTAGCGGACCTCGCTTTGACGAAGCCGCGCGTTCGTGGCGTGGCATCGCGCAAGGACGTTTCCAGCTGCGCCGCCGTAGCGCGCAAGTCCTCAGCCTGCCGCTCCAAATATCGTTCGCGCGCGCGCAAGGCAAGACGCGCAGCATAAGCAAGGCCAGGGCGACTGCCAGCAGAATCTGAAAGATAGGAAATGACGGAGAAATGGCCCCAAAAAGCAGGCCCGACAGCCCCGCGATGAGAAGCCCCATCAATCCAAATGCGATTCGGATCCGTGCCACTCCGAACAGCCTCGCCGCCGTGCTCTTTGCCGCACCATTGGGCGATCCTGACGCGCGGACCCCTACAAAAATCCTAAAGTTCGTCGGAATTCGGCTGTTAAGATTGCCAGCCGGTCAATGCCAGAACTGTTACATTATTTCGTTATCATCAATGATTTACACAATGTCCGGCAATCGCTGCCAGGTCCGTCACAAAAGCTTTGCAGAACTGTGATGTTCGTGGCGTGAGAGCCGTGTGAATTGGCGCCGACCGCCCGCAGGCTTCACACTTTATGGCCGATATCGCCTTGACCGACGCAAACGCCACCGCCGATCTGGCCACAAGAGCCGAAACCACGCGCCGCGCCGGCCGCGGCGATGCGCGCTTTCATTTCCTCACCTGGGCCGGCCGCCGCCGCCGTCTTCTGATCTTTCTCCGGCGTCATCGTCTCGCTGGTGATCGGCTCGATCCCGGCCTTCAGGGCGTTCGGCTTTTCCTTCCTCACTCCAGCGCCTGGGATCCCGACCGCGAACCAGTTTGGCGGCCTGCCCTCCATCTACGGCACCCTGGTGACCTCGGCTGCTGGCCATGCTGCTGGCGGTGCCGGTCGGCATCGGCGTGGCGATCTTCCTCACCGAATTGTGCCCGCGTCCGCTGCGCCGCCCGATCGGCATCGCCATCGAATTGCTGGCCGGCATCCCGTCCATCATCTACGGCATCTGGGGCCTGTTCGTGTTCGCGCCCTGGTTCCAGGCTCATGTGCAGCAGCCGATCATCGACGCCACCGACGGCATTCCCGCTGATCGGCACCCTGTTCGGCGGCGCGCCCTATGGCATCGGCGTTTTCACCGCCGGCCTGATTCTTTCGATCATGATCCTGCCTTTCATCTCGGCGGTGACGCGCGATGTGTTCGAGACCGTGCCCGCCATGCTGAAGGAAGCGACCTACGGCCTGGGCTGCACCACCTGGGAAGTGATGTGGCGCGTGGTGCTGCCCTACGCCCGCTCGGGTGTGATGGGCGGCGCGATGCTGGCGCTTGGGCCGCGCCCTGGGCGAAACCATGGCGGTCACCTTCGTGATCGGCAACGCTCATACCATCGAGCCGTCCCTGTTCGCGCCGGGCACCACCATTTCCGCCACCATCGCCAATGAATTCACCGAAGCGACCAGCGCGCTCTACACCTCGTCGCTGATTTCGCTGGGCCTGATCCTGTTCTTCATCACCTTCATCGTGCTGGCCTGCGCGCAATTGATGCTGCGCTCGCTGGAACGGCAGGCAGGGACCAAATGATCGTTTCCAGGGCGCCTTTATCTCCGCCGCCGCATCACCAATGGCGTCTTCATCGCGTTGTCGTTCGCCGCCGCCATTTTCGGCCTGATCTGGCTGGGCTTCATCCTGTCGGCGCTGCTGTCGGAAGGTTTCGCCGCGCTCTCGCCCACCCTCTTCACCCATTCGACGCCGCCGCCGGGCCAGCCGGGCGGGCTTCTCAACGCCATCCTGGGCAGCGTGCTGATGAGCGTGCATCGCCGTGTTTTTCGGCACGCCCATCGGCCTGTTCGCGGGCACCTATCTGGCCGAATATGGCAAGCACACGAGCTTCGCCTTCGTCGTGCGCTTCGTGAACGACATTCTTCTCTCGGCGCCATCCATCGTCACCGGCCTTTTCATTTACGAGATCGTGGTCCTGCCGATGGGCCATTTCTCGGCCTGGGCCGGCGCGCTGTCGCTGACGGTGATCGTGATCCCGGTGGTGGTGCGCACGACCGAGAATATGCTGATCCTGGTGCCCAGCGGCTTGCGCGAAGCCGCCAGCGCGCTGGGCGCGCCGATGAGCTTCGTCATCCGCAGCGTCACCTGGAAGGCGGCCCAGGCGGGCATCGTCACCGGCGTGCTGCTGGCGATCGCGCGCATCTCCGGCGAAACCGCGCCGCTGCTCTTCACCGCGCTCAACAACCAGTTCCTCACCACCAATTTCAATGCGCCGATGGCGTCCCTGCCGGCGGTGATCTTCCAGTATGCGCTGTCGCCTTATGACGACTGGCACACGCTCGCCTGGGCGGGCGCGCTGCTGGTCACCGCCACGGTGCTGACCTCTGTCCATCATCGCCCGCCTGCTCGAAACCAAACGGAATTGATCTCATGGATATCGCGACCGAATCGCGTCGCCATCGGCGCAGAAGCCCAAGATCGATATTCGCGATCTGTCCTTCTTCTACGGCACCAGCAAGGCGCTGAAGAGCATCACCCTGCCGATCTACGACCGCAAGGTCACCGCCTTCATCGGCCCGTCGGGCTGCGGCAAATCCACCTTGCTGCGCGCCATCAACCGCATCTACGATCTTTATCCCCACCAGCACGCCGAAGGCTGCGATCACCCTGGACGGCGAGGACATTCTCAAGGTCAAGGATCTCAATCTGCTGCGCGCCCGCATCGGCATGGTGTTCCAGAAGCCCACGCCGTTTCCCATGTCGATCTATGACAATGTCGCGTTCGGCATCAAATTGTATGAGCGCCTGCCGCGCTCCGAGATGGAAGGCCGCGTCGAGGACGCGCTCACCCGCGCCGCCTTGTGGACCGAAGTGAAAGACAAGCTGCACGCGTCGGGGCTTTCGCTGTCGGGCGGCCAGCAGCAGCGGCTCTGCATCGCCCGCACCGTGGCGACGCGGCCCGAAGTGATTCTGCTGGACGAGCCCTGCTCGGCGCTCGACCCGATCTCCACCGCCAAGATCGAGGAGCTGATCGACGAATTGTCGGCCGACTACACCATCGTGATCGTCACCCACAATATGCAGCAGGCCTCGCGCGCCTCCGACTACACCGCCTTCATGTATCTGGGCGAGCTGGTCGAATATGGCGCCACCGAGAAGATCTTCACCGCGCCCGACAACAAGCGCACCGAACAATACATCACCGGTCGCTTCGGCTAGCGCGCGAAATAATCCGCCGGCACCGTCTCGTCCGCGCCGCTGCGCCCGCGACAGCGCGTTGAACAGAAAGCTCAGCACGATCCCCACGCCCAGATTGAGCGCCAGGGCGCTGAGGGCGGCGTAGCAGGGCACCGCCACGCCGAAAATGTGCAGCACATAGATCGAGCTTTTGAGCCCCAGGCTCCAGGCCATCGCCGTGCCGGCACGCGATGCCGCAGGCCCAGCCGATCAAGAGCGCGATGGGATGCATGGCGCGGGTGAACAGCGCCACCAGAACCGCCGGCACGGTCTGGCAGATCCAGATGCCGCCCAGAAGCTGCAGCTCGATGGCATAGGAGCTTTTCAGCGCCAGCACGAAGAACAAGGCGCCCAGCTTGGCGACGAAGGCGACGATCTTGGCGACGCGGGCCTCGCGCCTGCGGCGTGCAGTCGGGCTCGATGAAGTCGCGATAGATATTGCGGGTGAAAAGGTTGCCGCAGGCGATGGACATGATCGCGGCCGGCACCAGCGCGCCGACGCCGATGGCGGCGAAGGCCACGCCCGCGAACCAGTTGGGAAACATGGTGAGGAACAGCGCCGGCACGGCGAAATTGTTGCCGAAGCGGTCGAAGCCGCGCGGCATATCCGGGCATCGCCTTCACGCCCGCCGCCACCGCCATGAAACCCAGCAGCGCGATCAGCGCCAGGGCGAAGGAATAGATCGGCAGGATGATGGAATTGCGCTCGACCACATCGCGGCTGGACGAAGACAGCATGCCGGTGGTGGCGTGCGGGATAAAGAAACAGCGCCAGCACCGAACCCAGCGCCAGCGAGGAATAGGCAAAGCCCGGTCCCAGATTGTCCGCCGTTGCCGTGGCCCAGAAGCAGCAGTCTTGGGATCGATGCTGGCGAAGATCTTGCCATAGCCGCCCAGCTCGATGGGGATCACGATCACCGCCGCGATCACGGTGGCATAGACCATGAACGTCCTTGGCGATGGCGATGACGGCGGTGCCGCGCAGCCCGCTGGAATAGGTGTAGAAAGCCAGGAACAGGAAGGCGATCAGCAGCGGCAGATTGGGAATCGCCGAAAGACCCGGCAAGGTCTGGATCCCCAGCGCGGCGATCACCACCTGCAAGCCCAACAATTGCAGCGCGATATAAGGAATGGTGGCGGCGATGCCGGTGACCGCCACCGCCAGCGCCAGGCTTCTGGAGCCGAAACGGCCGCGCACGAAATCGGCGGCGGTGATATAGCCGTGGCTGCGCGCCACCGACCACAGCCGCGAAAGCCCACGAACAGAAGCGGATAGGCCAGCATGCCATAGGGGATGGCGAAGAAGCCGGTCGCGCCGGCGCCGAACATCAAGGCCGGCACGGCCATGAAGGTGTAGGCGGTATAGAGATCGCCGCCCAGCAGGAACCAGGTGATCAGGGTGCCGAAGCGCCGCCCGCCCAGGCCCCATTCGGTCAGTAGCGAAAGATCGCCCCTGCGCCAGCGCGCCGCGAACAGGCCAATGCCCGCGACACCCGCGAACAGCAACAGGAACACCGTCAAGGTGACGGGATCGGCGTCAAGTCCGTGCGTCATGCCCCCGAATATCCTTTGTGCTTATTTCTTTCCGCCGGCGTGGTGGTCACCGGCCCCATGCCCACCAGTTCCAGCAGCGCCTCCCCATCCTTGGCGCCATCATAATGCACCGTGTTGGCCAGATCGGTGACCACGCTGCCCGCCGGCATGGGATAGGTCTTGCCGATAGTCGATAGGTGTCGCTCGAACTCACCCACCAGGTGCCCGACATCACATAGGCATAGCGGTCGGTGTTGTGGAAATGCGGCCGGCTGAATTGGCCCGGCATGCCAGCGGATCAGGATGCCATAGAGGCCGGGCTTGCCGGGATCGCCGAAGATCACCGCCTGGTCCGAGCCGTGCCCATTTTCCATTTGACGTCCTTGGGCGGGGTGAAGACGATGTGGCTGGGATCGGGCACGGGATAATTGTCCGCCGCCACGCGCTCGTCGCCGCGAGCGCATAACGCCGCAATCGCAAATCCGGAAAAACGCATCGCAAGCCTCCCTTTCGCCCACGGGGGATGCTAGGCGGAAGCGGCAGTCCACGTGCAATCCGCGCTTGCTTATTTGCTTCGGCTATTTGCCAAGGCCGCCTTATTTGATGTCCTGCCGCTTCGCTATTTGAGGACGGTGAAGCCATCCTTCTCGAACACCGCCCGCGCCGCGGGCGAGGACAGATAGGCCAGAAAGCCGCGCGCCTCGGGCTTGGCGTCCTTGACGAGGGCGGCGGGATACAGAATCGGCGGATGGCTGTTTTCGGGAAAGACGCCCACGATCCTCACATTCGGTTCGGCCTTGGCGTCGGTCTCATAGACGATGCCCAGGGGCGCTTCGCCGCGCGCGACATATGCCAGCGCCACGCGCACATCCTCGGCATTGGCGAGATGGTTCGACGACACTGTCCCACACGCCCAGCGCGGTCAGCGCGGCCTTGCCATATTTGCCGGCGGGCACGGTGTCGGGATTGGCGATGGCGAGCCGTCCGCCTTTGAGCGCGGCCAGAAGATCGAAATGCGGCGCGATGGCGATGGGCGTGGCCGCATCCTTGGGCGCGACCAGCACCAGGCGGTTGCCCAGCAGATTCTCGCGGCTGCCGGGCGCGATCAGGCCTTTCTTGTCCAGATAATCCATCCAGTCGAGATCGGCCGAGATGAAGATATCCGCGCCGCCCGAAGCTTCGATCTGGCGCGCCAGGGCGGAGGAGGCGGCCAGCGATACCGCCGACGCTCTTGCCGCTCTGCTTTCTGATAATCGGCGGCGATCTCCTTCAAGGCATCGGATAGCGAGGCGGCGCCGAACACCGTGATGTCGGCGGCCAAAGCGGGCAGCGGCGCCAGCGCCAGAAACAAGGATCGCCGCCAACAGGCGCGCAGAATATCTCGCCATGCATGGGCTCCGGACCTTCGTGATATTCCTTGAAGTATCACGTTTGACGGGGCCGGAAAAGCCTTGCCCCGGTGCCGGGCCGCCGCGTCAGGATGACGGCATGGCGGGGCTATTCTTGCGACTTCCGATCGGCGATTCCGGCAATCTCGGGCCGGGCAAGGCGCGGCTGTTGGAGTTGATCGAGGAGACCGGCTCGATCCGCGCGGCCGCATCCAAGATGAAGACTGAGCTATCGCCGCGCCTGGCTGCTGCTGCAGGACATCGAAAGAGTATTCGGCGGCGCGTCCTGGAGCGACGACCGGCGGCAAGTCGGGCGGCGGTGCGGCGCTGAACGCAACGCGGCCGCGATATCGTCAAGCATTTCCGCGCCGCCGAGCGGCGCACCGCACGCGCCATCAAGGCCGAAATGGAAGCGTTGGTGAACCAAATTGAAGATCTAGGCCTGCGGCTGCCATCACCAGGCCCAGCCCGCCAGCACGATCACGATCCCGGCAGCGGTGGGTATCCAGACGGTGTGATCTTCCTGGCTGATTGATCTGCAACGGGCCGGCCTTCAGCACCGGCTTGGTCTCGGTGAAGCTGAAATGGCCGAAGAACAAGCCGGCGACCCCAAGACGATCAGGACCGCGCCCAGCAAAGTCAGGTTTTTCATGGTTTCCTCCCACGTGGGAAGGGAAACGGCTGAACGGAACCGGAGTTCCTTTCAGAAGCTGAACGTGATGCCCACGATCTCGGCGTTGGAATGGGCCATCGGCGGAATTTGATCGCGAGCCTGCGGAAGTTGTATCTTGGGTGGGGCGGCAGGGGATTGATGATGGCATCAAGGTTTCGCCTTCTGGCTGGCGCGGCAATCGCCGCGCTGGGCGCGGCTGTCGTGAATGCCGGGGCGGGCGCCGAAGGTGCAGCCTGGAGCCCGCAGGCGGCGGCGCGATATCTCGATGGACGCGAGGCGGACTGGCAGGCTTGGGACCGCCCCCACAAGGACCGCGACACGCTTTGCATCTCGTGCCACACCCAGGCGTCTTATGGGCTGGCGCGGCCGCTCCTGCACAAATCCTTGAACGATCAAAGCCAGTCCCCGGCGGAGCAGGCATTTCTCGCCAGCGTCCAGAAGCGTGTGGGCCAATGGGACCAGATGCAGCCTTTCTACAGCGACATTCCGTCCGGTGCGGGCAAGGAAATAGAATCCCACAATTCCGAAGCGGTGCTGAACGCCTTCATCCTCAGCGGCTACGACCGCTATTCCGGCCACATAAGCGACATCACGCGCACCGCCTTCGCCAATGCCTGGGCGCTGCAATCCAAGACCGGGCCGGATGCGGGCTCGTGGGTGTGGCAGAATTTCGGCTTCGCGCCCTGGGAATCCGACGAGTCGCAGTATCATTGGGCGGCGCTGATGGCGATGGCGACGGGCAAGGCGCCCGACAATTATCGCGCCGATCCCAAGATTGCGGCAAACCTCACCGCGCTCCAATCCTATCTGCGCAGCCATTATGAGGCGCAGCCTCTGCTCAACAAGGTCGTGGCGTTGTGGGCGTCGGGCTCCTTCCCCGCGCTCCTCAACAAAGACCAGCGCGCACAATTGGTCGATCAAGTGCACCGCCTGCAGCATCCGGACGGCGGCTGGAGCCTGACCGATCTGGGGCCTTGGAAGGGGCGGGTGGACAAGACGCCGCTGGAAACACGCTCCGACGGCTATGCCACCGCGCTGATCGTGTTGGTGCGGGAAGAAACCGGCGCGGCGGCGGGCGACCGCAATGTCGTGCGCGGCATCCAGTGGCTCGAGCAGAATCAAAACAAGACCACAGGCGCCTGGACTGCCTGGTCGCTGAACAAGAACCGCGATCCTGAATCGATTCCCAGCCATTTCATGAGCGACGCCGCCACCGCCTATGCTGTCTTGGCGCTGGAAGCGGCTAAGCGCTAAGTCTGCAGCGCCAGCCTTCGATAAGACAGCGCTTCGGCGATATGCGGCCTGAGCACGATCGGCGCGCCCGCCAGATCCGCGATGGTGCGCGCCACCCGCAGCACCCGGCTGTAGCCCCGCGCCGAAAGCCGCATCCGCTCCGCCGCCTCGGTGAGAAGCTTGATCCCCGCCGGCTCGGGCGTGGCGATGCGGTCCAGCAATTCGCCTTCGGCTTCCGCATTGGTGCGCGACGTCTCGCCGTCAAATCGCGCCCGCTGGAGATCGCGGGCTTTGGCCACGCGTGCCGCCACTTCGGCGCTTCCCTCGCGCGCCGCCGGCAAAGCCAGGTCGCTGGCCGCCACCCCCGGCACTTCGACATGCAGGTCGATGCGGTCGAACAAAGGACCCGAGATGCGCGTCTGATAATCGGCGGCGCATTTGGGTGCGCGCGAGCAGGCCTGCGCCGGATCGGAAAGATAGCCGCAGCGGCAAGGATTCATCGCCGCCACCAGCTGGAAACGCGCGGGATAGCGCACATGCGCATTGGCGCGCGCCACCACGGCTTCGCCGGTCTCGATCGGCTGGCGCAGACTGTCCAGCACGCCGCGCTGGAATTCCGGCAACTCGTCCAGGAACAAGCACGCCCAGATGGGCCAGCGACACTTCGCCAGGCCTCACTTTCAATCCGCCGCCCACCAAAGCCGCCATCGAGGCGGAATGATGGGGATTGCGGAACGGCCGCTCGCGGCTGATGGCGCCGTCGGTCAATTCGCCGGCCAGCGAACGCACCAGGGAAATCTCCAGCGCCTCGCGCGCGTCCAGCGGCGGAAGCAGGCCGGGCAGGCGCTGCGCCAGCATCGATTTGCCCGCGCCGGGCGGCCCGATCATCAGCAGATTGTGGCCGCCGGCGGCGGCGATCTCCAGCGCGCGCTTGGCGCTCTCCTGGCCTTTCACATCCCGCAAATCGGGCACCGCGCGCGTCAGCGCCGCCAGCTTGGGTGAAGGCGGCGAAAGCACCGATGTGCCTTTCATGTGATTGACCAGCGCGATCAAGGACGGCGTGGCGAGGATGGTCAGATCGCCCGCCCAGGCCGCTTCCGCCCCGCATGATTGCCGGACAGATCAGCCCGCGTCCCGCCTCCGACGCCGCCAGCGCCGCGTTCAGCACGCCCGCCACCGCCGTCACTTGCGCGTCCAGCGACAATTCCCCCACCGCGACGTAATTCGCTATCTCGCTGGCGGGCAGCACGCCCATCGCCGCCAACAGGCCCAGCGCGATCGGCAAGTCGTAATGCGAACCTTCCTTGGGAAGATCCGCCGGGGCCAGGTTGACGGTGATGCGCTTGAAGGGCAGCGCCAGTCCGATGGCCGCCAACGCCGCGCGCACCCGTTCGCGGCTTTCAGCCTACCGCCTTGTCGGCCAGGCCTACGACGTTGAATTGACCGCCGCCGGAATCGCCGACATGCACCTGGACGTCCACTTCGCGGGCCTCAATGCCTTGGAAGGCGACGGTATAGACATGCGCAACGGTCATCGAAGTCCGCTATTTATTTTGGTCGCACGGTCTGCCGCACTTCGCGCTGGCCGGTGCTCCATTGCGCTGGTCAGCAAACAGCCGCGAGCGGCCCTCCCTGGTTCGCTCGCGGCGTTCGTCGCTTGTCTATTTCTTGGCGATGGTGGGATTGACCCAGCCGGACTGCATCACATGCTGCGACGGCCTGAAGCTGAGATAGTCCGCATGATCGGGAATGTCGGCCCAGCCATGGACCACGCCGGCTGGAACGATGATCACATCGCCCACCTTCACGTTCACTTTCCTGCTGCCGACCGCCATGCCGCCGCATGACGGACCATTGGGGCCGCCCGGTTCGGGCATCATGCTGTGGCGTCCATTGACGATATAACCGTCCAACATCATCGTCCCGCTGCCCGAGATGATGTAATAGCCCTCGGTCTGATGGTCGTGGGTGAGGCCGCCCCGTATTGCGTCCGCCGGAACGTTTGCCATCTGCGTTCCGCAAGGCTCAGGCGCCGCGGCATTCGCGTTTGCCGGACGCGCCGGCGGGGGCGTGTGCGTTGAGCCGCGGTGGATGATGCCCAGCGCGAAATTCTCGCCGCCGATATCCACCACCATGGCATTTTCGTCCTTGGTGGGCAGCGACTGTTCGCTCTGGTTGATCTTGTTGATGTCTTCCTTGGTGATGACCGTGGACGTCAGGCTGCTTCCCTGAGCCAGCGCGGCGACAGGCGCGAAAACGGACGCAATAAGCAAAGCTTTCAATGCGATGTTTTTCATGGGGTCCCCTCCATCTGATGTGGGGCAACGCTAACACCGCGCCGCATCCCCTTCAACCAGAGGGGCAACCAGAGTGGGCAACCAGAGACGGCCGCGGCTTCAGTCTATGCCGCTCATATGGGGAAAACTGACGTCGAAATCCCGCTCGCCCAGCGGCCCCTCGATCCCGGCAAAGGCAAGACAGCCCTCGAGGAATTCCTCCGAGCTGCCCTGGCAATCCTTGGGGTCCGCGATTTGGTGTTGCGACCCCCACTGATAGCCCTTTTGATGAAGCAGGCAGTCCGTGCCGCAGCGATAGCCGTGGAAGAGATAGTTGCCCGGATGATAGCCGTTCACCGGGAACGGGGTGTGGCCCTTGATCATTGCGGCGGTTTGCAGGCGTCCGGCGGCGGGCGGCGCATCGGTCTTGGCATCTTTTTGGGCCGCGGGCGTGCAGGCGGTCAGAACGACCAACGCAAACACGCCCCGCGTCCATGCCATGCGCCTACTCCGGTGCGACCGTCACCTTGATACCGTCCAGCGCCTCGCTGCAAACGATCTGGCAGGAGAGACGCGAATTGGGCTCGACTGCTAACGCCATGTCCAGCATATCGGTTTCACCGTCGGAGCAAGGCGGCAATTTTTCCAGCCAGCCGTCATTCACATAGACATGGCAGGTGGCGCAGGCGCAGGCGCCCCCGCATTCCGCCGCGATGTCCAGGCCGCCGTCGCGCAATATCTCCATCACGCTCCAGCCGTCGCGGCCTTCCAGCGTGTGTTCCTTGCCCTGGCGGTCGATAGCGACAATCTTCACGCAACACCCAGTTTCTTCTGCAGGTTGGACGAGGAGGTCGTGTACTGGAAACGCAGCTTCTCGTTCGGCCTGGCGATGTGGAACGCGGCCTGAGACATCAGCGCCGCTTCGTGGAAGCCCGACAATATCAGCTTCAGTTTTCCCGGATAGCTATTGATGTCGCCAATGGCGAAAATTCCCGGCGTCTGGCTTTCGAACCGCGCCGTGTCCACCGGAATCAGATTTTCATGCAGGTTGATGCCGAATTCGGCGATGGGCCCGAGCTTGATGGTGAGCCCGAAGAAAGGCAGGAAGGCGTCGGCCTCGTGATGCCACTCTTTCTTGTCGGCGCCGGCCAATGTCGCGCCGGCGAGCTTGCCGCTTTCGCCATGCAGCGCCTTGACGCTGGCGACATGGAATTTGACTTTGCCCGCCGCTTCCAGCTCGCGCATCTGGTTGACGCTGTGCTGGGCGGCGCGAAAACCATCGCGGTGATGCACCAGGGTGAGGCTCTTGGCCAAAGGCGCCAGATTGATCGTCCAGTCCAGCGCCGAGTCACCGCCGCCCGCGATCAGGATATTCTTGCCGCGGAACGTCTCCATCTTGCGCACGGCGTAATGCACGCCGATGCCGTCGCCGGCCTGCTCATATTGTTCGATACCGGGAAGCGGCGGGCGCTTGGGCACGAAGCTGCCCGCGCCCGCGGCGATCACCACCACCGGCGCGATCAACTGCGTGCCGGCGTCGGTGGTGAGCTTCCAGCGCCCGTCGGAAAGTCTTTCCAGCGCCGTTGCCATTTCATTGAAATGGAATTGCGGGTCGAACGGTTTGACCTGTTCCAGAAGACGGTGGGTGAGTTCCTGGCCCGTGACGATGGGCAGGCCCGGAATGTCGTAGATGGGTTTTTCCGGATAAAGCTCGGTGCACTGGCCGCCAGGGCGATCCAGGATGTCCACCAGATGGCATTTGAGGTCGAGCAGTCCCAGCTCGAACACCGCGAACAGACCGATAGGGCCCGCGCCGATAATGGCTACATCCGTTTCAATCGGCGCGCTCAAGGGTAGTCCGTACCTAACTGCATGGAATGGTTGGGGAAAGCGCGGCCGTTATATGGGCGGGCTAGCGGATTTTCAAGCAGCCAGATAGGCGTCGATGAAATCGCGCACCGTCTGGGCTTCGTGGGCAAGCTTTTCGACGGCGTCCTTGGCGGCGGGCGCATTGGCGGGATCGACCGGTTCGGCGCGGGCCGCAAGGTCACCCATGGAGAAAGCACCCACGCCGCGCGCCGCACCCTTGATGGAGTGCGCCACTTCGCGCCAGCGCTTGCCGTCACGGCTGACGATGAGGCCGTTCAGTTCCGCCACCATGCGCGTGATCTGGCCGTCGAACAGGCGGAGCACTTCCGCGTTCAACTCCTTCTCGCCGCCCGTGTAGCGGGCCAGGTGCTCCAGATCGATCGCGTTCTTGCCCATGGGTACTCTCACTCGGGGCGAGCGGGAACTTTCGGCCCCTCATGGCTAAGGCCGGGTTAAAGCCCCGGGGGCGCCCGTGGTTAGCCTTCCAGCAACCAACCCTTTCCATTATCCTTGCCGGGAATTCGGGCGGCATCAGCCGATGGTACGGAATTTCGAGCGAAATCAACCAGTTATGTTGGATTCGGCCCCCTCTGGGACCGAAAGCCCGGCCTTGCGGGCCGAGACCCGCCTCCATCCCAAGCGTCCCGCCGCCGGCCGCTACGGCACGGTGGCGTTTTTCTTTGTCTCGGCCGCCTCGGCTTTCTGGGTGGGGATCTGGGGCGCCTATCTGTGGGGGTATTTCGGCCAGAAAGGCCTGCTGGCGCTGCCGCTTCAGCAGACCGCGCTGTTCGCCGCCGCGATCCTGTTGCCACCGCTTTTGTTCGTCGCGGTGGGGGCGGCTCTCACCTTCGCCCATCGCATGGGGCGCGCCGCCGAGGCCCTGCAAGGCTCGGCCGAACAGCTTTTCACCGTGGACGAACGGGCCTCCAGCACCGCCGCGCGGCTGGGCCGCTCGGTGCGCCGCGAAATCGATGGCCTCAATGCCGGACTGGATGGCGCCTTCGGACGCTTGAGGGCCTTGGAGACCGCGCTGGAAAACCAGATCGCGGCCCTGGAAGAAACGGGCGCCCGCGCCGAAGTGCGCGGCGAAGCGATCGCCGCGCGCCTGATCCAGGAAGGCCAGCGCCTGGAATTGGTGTCCGATCATCTTTACGAGTCGGCCTCGCGCGCCACCGAAGCGGTGGCGGGCCGCGCGGCGCAATTGAAAAGCACAATCGAGACCGCCGAAGGCTCGCTCAAGATGGCGGCCCAATCGCTGGATGTGCAGGCAGCTGGCTTCCGCGCCGCCGCCCATGCCGCCGCCGAAGCGCCCCATGCCGCCGCGGTCGAACTCGACAGCCAGGCCAAGAAGATCGAGGCGGTGTCGGACGCCGCCTTGGCGCGCGCCGAATTCGTGCTGGCGCGGCAGGAAAAGCATCGCAGCGCCATGACCGAGATGCTGGCGAAGCTGAAAGAGGACGGCGCGTCGTTCGAAGCGGCGTTGTCGCAGCAGCGCGCCGGGATGGAATCGGCGATCGGCGCCTTGGGCGGCGAAGCCAAGCGCTTCGAGATGGTGACGGGCGATGCCGAGCGGCATCTGGAACTCATCATGACCAATGCCGCCAATCGCGCCTCGCAGCTCACCGGCGCCTTCGCGCGCGAGGCCGAGCGGCTGAAGGAATCCTCGGAAGCCGCCAACAGCGTGCTCACCGGCCTGATCGCTAGCTTGCGCGACGCGGGCAGCGGGGCCCAGACCCTGATTGGTGAAAGCGCCGCCCAGGCCAAGCAGGATGCGCGCAGCCTGGTGGGCGAGGCGATGGCGGAATGCGAAAGACTGCTGCGCGCCGCCGGCGAAATGAGCGCCGAGGCGACGCAGATTCGCGGCCTGCTGGCGCGGACCGTCGAGGACGTGGAACGCCATGTCGCCCGGCTTCCCACCGTGGTGCAGGGCGAGGCGCAGCGCATCCGCCAGATGGTGCAGAACGAGACCGACCAGATGCTGGACCTCTCGGCCCGCACGCTTTCGACCATCCACGCCCGCAATGCCCAAGGCGGACGCGTTCTCCCGCCACCGTCACAAGCTGTTGCCGCGCCCGCGCCGGAAGCGTCGCCGGAGCCAGAAGGCCTCAAAGGCCTGGCGCGCAAACTCACCCAGCGGCCCAGGCGTAACTCCGATCTCAGGGGCAAGGGCGAAGCCAAGGGCTGGGAAATGAAGACCCTGCTGGCGGCGGCCGAGAACAGCGAAAGCATGGGCCGCGAGCTTTCGGGGGGCAGCGCCGCGGCAATGGGGGCGCTGCAATTGGCGCTGGCCGACATGGCGGTGGATCTCGAGGCGATCAGCGCCGAGGCCTATCCGGGCAGCGACGAATGGAAACGCTATCTGGCGGGCGATCGCGCGGTGTTCGCGCGCAATCTGGCCAATGCCATCGACGATGGCGCGATCGACCGCATCACCACCCTCTATCGCGAGGACGAGAATTTCCACGCCGCGGCGGATGCCTATATGGCGGAGTTCGAGGCGCTTTTGTCGCGCGCCCGCGAAGGCGATGGCGGCGGGCTTCTTACCTCGTCCATTCTCTCCGCCGACACCGGCAAGATTTTTCTCGCCATCGCGTATGCGCTCGGACGTTTATAAGCGTCGGAGCTTCGCGGCGTAAAAGCCATCCATGCCGCCGCAATCGCCCATCTGACAGGGCAAGGTGCGCAGGTCGCCCTGCGGCGTGATCCATTCCGCGTGACCGAAAATCTCTCCCGGCTCGACCGGCAGGTGCTGGAATTCCGGGTGGCCAGAAAGGAAGGCGGCGACCTGTTCTTCGCCTTCTTCGCGTTCCAGCGAGCAGACCGCGAACACCAGAAGGCCTTCCGGCTCGACCATGCGGGCCGCGCTTTCCAGAAGATCGTAAGAGGAAGCGGCTTGCGCCATCACATCCGCCGCGCCCTTGATCCAGGGCAGGTCGGGATGGCGCCGGATGGTGCCGGTGGCGGTGCAGGGCGCATCCAGCAGCACCAGGGGCGCGGTGCCGCCGAAATCGCGCACATCGCTTTCGACCACCGTGGCGGACAAGCCGGTGCGGACGAGATTCTCGCGCAACCGGCGCGCGCGCGCGGAATCGATCTCCACCGCCGTCACGCTCGCGCCCATCGCCGCCAGTTGCATTGTCTTGCCGCCTGGCGCGGCGCAAAGATCGATCACGCGCTTGCCCGCGACCTCGCCCAGCAAAGTGGCGGGAAGCGTGGCCGCGGCATCCTGCACCCACCAATGGCCTTCGGCGAAGCCCGGCATGTCTTCCACCCGGCCCTGATCGGTCACGCGGCGGGAAAGCCCGAACAGGTTCACGCTTTGGGGATGCGCCCCGCCATCCTGCTTCACGTAGATATCCAGCGACGCTTCTTTCCCATGCGCGCCGGCGATGGCGCGGGCGATCTCGTCGCCATATTGCGCGCTCCACCGCGTCCAGAGCCAATCCGGGGTGTTGAGGCGCGCTGTGTCCAAGCTGGACCGGACGGCTTCGCCTTCCCGCGCGATCCGCCTGAGCACCGCATTGATCAGGGATTTGAAATGCACCGCCTTGCCGTCGGCGGCGGCCAGATTGTTCGCGGCGTCCACCGCGGCATGGGCCGCCACTTTCAGGACCGACAATTCGCACGCGCCCAGGAGCAGGATTTCTATCGCCGGGCCCGCTTTGTGGGGCGACGGCGCCTTGGGCACGAAATGCCGTACCAGCGCTTCCAGCTCGCCGAAGTGACGCAAGGTCTGGCTGGCCAGCGCGCGGGCGAACCCGGCGTCACGCGGCGCGAGCCCTTTCAGCGCGTCGAGCTGGGTATCGAGCGGGCGGCGTTGGCGCAGAACCTGGGTGAGGATCGAAAGCGCGGCCTTGCGTGCGGCCAAGCCCGCGCGCGCCTCCGACCGATTGTCCGTCATCCCCAGGGACCGGCTTGACCCGCGTCGGGCGCCTGTACCATGGCGCGCAGGCGGGCGATGCGTTCGGCGGTGGGCGGATGGCTGGCGAACAAGCCGCTCATCCCGCCATGCAGCGGATTGACGATGAACATATGCGCGGTGGCGGGATTGGCGTCCGCTGGCGCGTTCAAGGTCTTGCGCGCGCTGTTGTCGATCTGGGCAAGCGCGTCCGCCAGCCACAAAGGCCGGCCGGTGAGTTCGGCGCCGGCGCGGTCGGCTTCGTATTCGCGCGAGCGGCTGATGGCGGATTGCACCAGCATGGCAGTGAGGGGCGCCAGCAATGTCACCAGCAGCACGCCGACAAGGCCCAAGGGATTGCGGCGGCCGCCCATGAAGAAAGCGAAATTCGCCAGCATGCCGATGGCGCCGGCGATCACCGCGGTGATGGTCATGGTGAGGGTGTCGCGATTCCTCACATGGCCCAGCTCATGGGCGACCACGCCTGCCAATTCCTCGTTGTTGACTTGCGCCAAGAGACCCGAGGTGACGCAGACCGCGGCGTGTTCGGGACTCCTGCCGGTGGCGAAAGCGTTGGGTTGGGGATTCTCGGCAATGAAGACTTTGGGCATGGGAAGACGCGCCTGCGCCGCCAGCCGCTCAACGATATGGACCAGCTCGGGCGCGCTCGAGGCATCCACCTGGCGCGCGCCATACATGGAGAGCAGCATCCTGTCCGAGTTCCAATAGGCGACAAGATTCATGCCCGCGGCGATCACGAACGCGACCGCCATGCCGATCGAGCCGCCGATCAAGGCGCCCACCACCAGGAACAGCCCGGTCATCAGCGACATCAGAAGCGCGGTCTTGAACAGATTCATTGGAATATCCCTGTTGCCATCAGTGATGTATGCTTTGTGGCGACAGGGTCAAGCCGCCATGGACCAGACGAAAAAAGCTTCATCTCCGGAAGAAATCGCCGCCCGCATTGCCGAGGCCGCCAAGCGCGCCAACCGGGAGGCCGAGGCGCGACGCGAAAGCGCAAAGCCGCTTCAACTTCCCCCCGAAAAGGGCGGTCCCAAAGGTCCCGAACCCACCCGCTATGGCGATTGGGAGAAAAAAGGCCTGATTTCCGACTTCTAGCTGTGCTTGATCCTGCTACCGGGAGGGTCCATTTAAAGAGGTGTTACAAGCGGAAACAGCATGTTCATCCAGACCGAAGCCACGCCCAATCCCGCCACCCTGAAATTCCTGCCCGGCCGCACCGTGATGGGCGAAGGGGCGGTGGCCGATTTTCCCAGCGCCGAACAGGCGGGCCGCTCGCCCTTGGCCCGCGCCTTGTTCGAGACGCCGGAGGTGTCGCGTGTTTTCTTCGGCGCCGATTTCATTTCCATCACCAAGCGCGACGGCGACTGGAAGCACCTCAAGCCCGCTTTGTTGGGCGTGATCATGGAGCATTTTACCCGCAACCTGCCTTTGATCGAAGGCGCGGCCGAGGAAGTCGATGAAGGCTCCTATGGCGAAGGCGATCCCGAAGTGATCGCGCAGATCAGGGAATTGATCGACACCCGCGTGCGTCCCGCCGTGGCGCAGGATGGCGGCGACATCATCTTCAAGGGCTTCGACGGCGCGACCGGCATCGTCTCGCTGCATTTGCAGGGCTCTTGCGCCGGCTGCCCCTCCTCGACCATGACATTGCGCAACGGCATCGAGAATATGCTGCGTCATTACGTTCCCGAAGTCACCGCAGTCCAGGCGGTCTGATTTTCATTCACTCATTTGGAGTTTGTCATGACGTCACACGCGGTGAGCGACGAAGCGCTCGACATCATCTTCCGCAACGCCCGCACCCAGAACAAATGGCATAACAAGCCGGTCTCCAACGCTCATCTGATGGCGCTCTATGACCTGATGCGCTGGGGGCCCACCTCGGCCAACATTTCCCCCGCGCGCATCCTGTTTCTTACCTCCCAGGCCGCCAAGGAACGCCTCAAGCCCCTTCTGGCGCCGCTCAACCAGGAAAAGACCATGACGGCTCCGGTCGTCGCCATCATCGGCATGGATTTGGATTTTGCCGAGAAGCTGCCCCATCTCTTCCCCAACAATCCCAAGATGAAGGACGTCTTCACCAGCAATGAAGAGTTGAACCGCATCTCGGCCTTCCGCAATTCCAGCCTGCAGGGGGGTTATTTCATCGTCGCGGCCCGCGCGCTGGGGTTGGATTGCGGCCCCATGTCGGGCTTCGACAGCGTGGGCGTGGACAAGGAATTCTTCGGCGGCACCAACGTCAAATCGAATTTCATCTGCGCCATCGGCTATGGCGACCCGGCGGGCGTGTTCCCCCGCAATCCGCGCCTGTCCTTCGACGAAGCGTGCAAGATACTTTGAGAATTCTCGGCGTCGATACGGCGCTGGGCGCGTGCTCGGCAGCCGTGATCGATGGGGGGAAAGTCCTCGCCCATCGCTTCGAGGAAATGGCGCGCGGCCATGCCGAAGCCCTTGCCCCCATGGTGGAAGGCACGATGCGCGATGCCGGCGTCGCGTTCGGCGCGCTTGATCTCCTGGCCGTCACCACGGGCCCCGGCACCTTCACCGGCCAACGCGTGGGCCTGGCCTTCATGCGGGGGCTGAAGGTGGCGTTGAAGAAACCGCTGACCGGCATCACCACTCTGGAGGCGATGGCATTCGCCACCGGAGCAGAACGTTGCGCGGCTATTCATGATGCCAAGCGCGACGAGGCGTATCTGCTGCTGTGGGACAAGGGCGAGATCGTCCTTCCGCCAACGGTGATGCCGTTCCAAGAGGCGCTGGCGCGCGTTCGCGGCTTCGGCGCCTGCGCGTTGTGCGGCACCGGCGCTGCCGCAGCCGGAGCGGCATTGGGCCAAGACTTCCCGCTCTCCGAAATCCGCCAGCCCGACGCGCTGTGGGTGGCGAGGCTGGCCATCACCCGGCCGGTATCAGATTTCCCGCCCGCGCCTCTTTATCTCAGGGCGCCTGATGCCAAGCTTCCCGGCGGAAAGCTTCCCGCCTGATGCTTCGGCTGTTCGATCCGCAGACGGACGATGCCGCCACCCTTGCGGCGCTGCACGCCACATCGTTCGCAGATGCCTGGAGCGCCGCGGCCATCCGCGATCTCTTTGCCGGCCCCGGCGTGTTCGCCTACGCGCATGCGGACGGCTTCATTCTGGCCCGGGCGGTTGGCGGCGAAGCGGAAATCCTCACCTTGGCGGTTCTTCCCGAAAGGCGCCGCCAGGGCATTGGCAGCGCCCTGGTGCGGCGGGCTGCGACTCATGCGCAAGGCCTGGGCGCCGTGACGCTGTTTCTGGAAGTGGCGAAAGACAACGAAGCGGCCCTGCCGCTTTACCGCGGCCTGGGGTTCAAGCCGGTGGGACTGCGCAAGGCTTATTATGGCGGCAGGGATGCCGAAGTCCTGAAGGTTTCCCTCCCGCTTCCGAATCCGGAAGTTTTCGCCTAAGTTTGGTTCTGCAATCGCGCACGGGGAATGATGGTGACGCGGATCGAGAAACTCTGCGTCGACAAGGGCCTGCGAATGACCGAGCAGCGCCGGGTGATCGCGCGCGTGCTGTCGGGCGCAGGCGACCATCCCGACGCGGAAGAGCTTTATCGCCGCGCCGCGGCCATCGACCCTCACATCTCCATCGCCACGGTCTACCGCACCGTCAAGCTGTTCGAGGATGCCGGCATCCTCGAACGGCATGATTTCAGGAACGGCCGGGCCCGCTATGAAGAAATGCCCGAGAGCCATCACGACCATCTCATCGATATCCAGACGGGCAGCGTGATCGAATTCCGCAACGAAGAGATCGAGAAGCTTCAGCGCCGCGTCGCCGAAGAGCTGGGCTTCGAGCTGGTGGATCACCGCCTGGAGCTTTACGGCGTGCCGAAAGGCAAAAAGCCAAAGCTGTGATGAGACCTCCCCTCGGACCGTGCGGCATGCACCGGCCCGCCTCCCCTGCGCGCGAAGCGCCGGCGGAGGAGGTGGCCGTAGCACCGCTCAGGTGCGAAGGCCGGAGGGGGTAATGCCAAAAGCTCGCGCTGCGTTTGTTCTGACGGTGTTTCTCATCGTCACGTTCCTGCTGATTCCCCTGCAGTGGCTGTTCGTGACCTTGCGGCTGCCCGCGCGGCGCAGCTTTCCGCACCGCTATCACCGCTTTGTCGCCTATCTGTTCGGCATCAGGATCCGCGTCGTGGGAACCCCGCCCGACGGCACGGCTTTGCTGCTTGCCAACCACACCAGCTGGCTGGACATCGTGATTTTCTCCGCGGTGGCGCCGCTCTCCTTCATCGCCAAATCGGAAGTGAACGCTTGGCCCTTTTTCGGCACGCTGGCGCGGTTGCAGCGCACGGTCTTTGTCACCCGCTCGCGGCGGAGCGAAACCGGCCAGGCCCGCGACGCCATCGCCGAGCGGCTGGCCGAAGGCGATGTACTGGTGCTGTTTCCGGAGGGCACTTCGGATGACGGCAATTCCGTGCTGCCGTTCAAAAGCGCCCTGCTCAGTGCCGCCGATTCCGCCTTCCATCAGGGCCGCAAAGTGACCGTGCAGCCGGTTTCCACCGCCTATGTGGCGCGCGAGGGCATCCCCATGGGGCGGGAAAACCGCCCGCTTTACGCCTGGTATGGCGACATGGAGCTGGTGCCGCATCTGTGGGAGGCGCTGGAGGCCGGTCCGCTGGATGTGGTGCTGCAATTCCATCCGCCGCTGGAGGCCATGGACCGCAAGGAACTTGCGCTTGTGGCCTGGGATATGGTGCGAAAAGGCCAGGCGGCTGCGCTGGCGGGGCTTTTTTGAGTCTCTGCGCCGGCGCCCGGGCGGGGAAGAAAGCCGGTGATTTGCATAGGGATTTGGGGTATTTGACCCCCGGACCCCATGAAAAAGCTCTTCATCAAGACCTATGGCTGCCAGATGAACGCCTATGATTCGGCGCGCATGGCGGACCTTCTGGCGCCCTTGGGCTATGCCGGAACCGAGGCGGCCGCCGGCGCCGACATGGTGATCCTCAACACCTGCCATATCCGCGAGAAGGCGACGGAAAAGGTCTATTCCGAACTGGGCCGCATCCGCGCCCTGAAAGACGAAAAGGAAAAAAGCGGCGGCCGCATGATCGTGGCGGTGGCCGGCTGCACCGGCCAGGCGGAAGGCGAAGAGATCATCACCCGCGCACCGGTGGTGGACATGGTGGTGGGGCCGCAATCCTATCATCGCCTGCCGGAGATGATCGCCCGCATCGCCCGTGGCTCGGGCGAACGGGTGGAAGCCGATTTTCCCGCCCTGGAAAAATTCGATGCCCTGCCGGAAGCGGTCTCCGACACCGGCGTCAGCGCCTTTCTCACCGTGCAGGAAGGCTGCGACAAATTCTGCACCTTCTGCGTGGTGCCTTACACCAGGGGTCCGGAACATTCGCGCGCGCCGGAAAAGATTCTGGCGGAAGCGCGCGCCTTGTCGTCGCGCGGTGCGCGGGAAATCGTCCTTCTGGGCCAGAACGTCAATGCCTATCGCGGCACCGATGCGAAAGGCGCGCCCTGGTCGCTGGCGCGGCTGATCGAGGCGCTGGCGGACATCCAAGAGATCTCGCGCATCCGCTACACCACCAGCCATCCCCGCGACATGGGCGAGGATCTGATCGAAGCGCATGGCGGTATCGACAAGTTGATGCCGTTCCTGCATCTGCCGGTCCAGTCGGGCTCGGACACGGTGCTGGAAGCGATGAACCGCCAGCACAGCGCTGATGATTATCGCCGCCTGATCGGCCGTATTCGCGACCGCTGTCCCGACATCGCGTTTTCCTCGGACTTCATTGTCGGGTTTTCCCGGCGAGAGCGATCGCGGATTTCGAGGCCACGCTGCAGTTGGTGCGCGACGTCGGCTATGCGCAATGCTTCTCATTCAAATACAGTTCCCGGCCCGGCACGCCGGCCGCCGCCGCGAAAAAGCAGGTGGCGGAAAGCGTCAAGACGGGGCGGCTGGAAATTCTGCAGAAGCTGCTTCTCCGCAGCAGGATGAAGCCAATCACGCCGCGATCGGCCGCACGATGGATGTGCTGTTCGAAAAGCCTGGCCGCAATGCGGGCCAGATCGTGGGCCGCACGCCCCATCTCCAGCCGGTTCATGTCGAAGCGCCCGCCGCCTTGATCGGCGCCATCCGCCCGGTGAAGATCGAAGCCCTTACGGGCAACAGTCTCAGGGGACTGCTGATTTGAGCGCCCGCGCCAAATCCATCGCCGCAAGCAAGGGCGAGCAGCTCCTACTGGAATTCGCCGACAACAAATTGCTGGCGGCGCTGTCGGGTCCGCACCAAAAGCATTTCGCCCGCCTGGAACAGCGACTGTCCGTCCTCATCACCCAGCGCGGCAATCTGATCGCCCTGTCGGGGCCGACGCTCGCGCGCGTCCGCGTCGCCACCATCCTGCGCGCGCTCTATGCCCGGCTGGAAGCCGGCGAAAGCATCACCCTGGCCGAAGTGGATGCGGAAATCCGTTTCACCGATTCCGACGCCAACAGCGGACGCGGCATGAATGACGGCGCCATCCGCACCGCGACCACGCGCATCACCAAGCCCGCGCAGTCCCGCGCAAAGCGCCTATCTCGATTTGATGCGGGACAATCCGCTGGTGTTCGGCGTCGGGCCGGCGGGCACCGGCAAGACCTATCTCGCCGCCGCCTTCGGCGCGCATATGCTGTTCCAACGCCGGGTCGAGCGGTTGATCCTGTCGCGTCCCGGCTCTGGAAGCGGGCGAGCGGCTGGGCTTTCTGCCCGGCGACCTCAAGGAAAAGATCGATCCTTATCTGCGCCCGCTTTACGACGCCTTGTTCGACGTTTTGGGCGAACAGACCACGCGGCTGATGGACCAGGGCGTGATCGAAGTGGCGCCGCTGGCCTTCATGCGCGGCCGCACTTTGACGCCGCGCTTTCGTGATTCTGGACGAGGCGCAGAACACCACGCCCGGCCCAGATGAAGATGATGCTCACCCGGCTGGGCGAGGAGAGCCAGATGGTGGTGACGGGCGATCCATCGCAATCCGATCTTCCCGGCGGGACCGCCACCGGCCTCAACGAGGCGCTTTCCATCTTGGAAGGTGTGGAAGGCGTGGGCGTCGCCCGCTTCGGCGACGCGGATGTGGTGCGCCACGCCCTCGTCAGCCGTGTCGTCGCCGCCTATAGTGCGCATGGCAAATGACCGCCAACAGGCATTCTGGTGGTGGTGGACGATCCCGGCTGGCGCAGATTTCGCGGGCTCATGCCCAAGCTCAAGCGCGCCGCCGCGGCGGCGGCGAGGGCGGCCGGATTTCGCGGCGTCCTATTCCTTGACCGTGCTTCTGTCGAACGACCGCCGGCTGAAAGTCCTCAATCGCGAATTTCGCGGCAAGGACAAGCCCACCAATGTTCTGTCCTTTCCCGCCGCGCCCAATCCGGACAGGTATCGCGGCGATATCGCCCTGGCTTTGGGCGTGACGCGCCGGGAAGCCAAGGCGTCCGGCAAGCGTTTCGCCGATCATGCCGTCCATCTGGTGGTGCATGGCGTGCTGCATCTGGCGGGCCATGACCATATCCGCGCCCGCGACGCCAAAGTGATGGAAGCGCTGGAAATCAAGATTCTCGGCCGTCTCGGCATCGCCGATCCCTACGAGGTGGCGGGATGAGCGACGCCCCGCCAGCCATCCGCCGCTGTTCAAGCGCCTGATGCAGATCCTGCGCGGCGAAGACCCCTCCAGCGCGGCGATGCGCGAAAGCCTGGAAGAGGTGATCGAGGAAAGCGATCGCAAGGAGCCGGCGCTCTCGCAGCAGGAACGGGTGATGCTCGCCAACCTGCTGGCGTTCGGCGAATTGAAAGTGTCCGATGTGATGGTGCCGCGCGCCCAGATCGTGGCGGCGGACGAAGACACGCCGGCTGGCCGAATTGGTGAGCCTGTTCCGCGACGCCAAGCATTCGCGCCTGCCGGTCTATCGCGAGAATCTCGACGATCCCACCGGCCTGGTGCATGTGAAGGATGTGCTGGCGCTGCTCGAACCGGGACGGCGGACGGCTACCGCCTGACGCTCCGCCACCATCGCCGGCATCAAGCGGCCGATCCTGTTCGTGCCGCCGTCCATGCGCGCGCTCGATCTCTTGCTCAAGATGCAGGCCAGCCACACCCATCTGGCGCTGGTGATCGACGAATATGGCGGCACCGACGGGCTGGTCTCGATCGAGGACATCATCGAGGAGATCGTGGGCGACATCGCCGATGAGCATGACGAGGAAGCGCCCGCGCTGCGACAGCGACGGCGGACGGCTTCGTCGCCGATGCGCGGGTCGAGTTGGAAGATTTCAAGACCGAGACCGGCATCGATCTTGTCCACGCCGGAAGCCGACGAGGATGTCGATTCCCTGGGCGGGCTGGTGGCATCGCTGCTGGGCCGCGTGCCGCAGCGGGGCGAGATCGTCGCCCATCCTTCGGGCTATGAATTCGAGGTGCTGGAAGCCGATCCGCGCCGCATCAAGCGGCTTCGCATCCGCCGCGCCGAGAACCACCCTCCGGCATGATGAGGGGATTTGATCGCCTGGGTGATGGCGATCCGCGGCCTGACAGGCTGGCGGCGCGCGGGCTTCGCCTTTGCGGCGGGGGCCATTTCCGCCCTGGGCTTTGCGCCGGTGGAATTCTTTCCCGCCTTGCTGCTGGGATTTGCCGCTCTGGTGCTGCTGCTGGATGGCGCGGCATCAGGCCGGGGTCCCTTGCGCATCGCCGCGCTGTGCGGCTGGGCCTTCGCCTTCGGCCAATATCTGATCGGCTGGCACTGGATCGGTTATGCCTTCATGGTCGATCCCTCCGCCCATCTCTGGCAGATTGCCGTTCGCCATCCTGTTTCTGACCGGCGGGCTTGCGCTTTATGCCGGCATCGCCTGCGGCGCTGGCGATGCTGGTTCTGGCAGGACGGTCCGGCGCGGCTGTTGGTCTTCGCGGTCTTCTATGCCGTGGCCGAATGGGTGCGCGGCCATGCGCTCACCGGCTTTCCCTGGAATCTGCCCGCCTATGGCTGGGGCGCCTCGCTGGGCGGTGATGCAAAGCGCCTCGCTGATCGGCGCCTATGGCCTTTCCTTCCTCACCATTCTTCTGGGCGCGTCCCTGGCGGAATTCTGCGCGCCGCCGCCGATCGCCGCGCCGCTCGCGATGATCCTCCTGTTCGCCTGTCTCTGGGTTTACGGCGCGGTCCGGCTGGCCGCGACGCCCACCCAGAATGTGCCCGGCATGGCTGGTGCGGCTGGTGCAGCCGGACGTGCCGCAGAACGAGAAATATGTGCGCCGCTATGTGGTGCGCAACTGGCAAAGGCTGCTCGATCTGTCCGCGCCGGCCGGGCAGGTCACGCACATCATCTGGCCGGAAGCGGCGCCGCCCTTCCTGCTCGACCGCTCGCCCGCGGCGCTGGATCGAGATCGCGCTTGCTGACGCAGGCGGCCGCAGCCTGATCACCGGCGCGGCCCGCGCGGCGAGCGCTCCGGCGACGAAGTCGCATTCTATAATTCGCTGTATATTTTCGGCCCCGGCGGCCAGCATCGACGCGGTCTATGACAAATTCCATCTGGTGCCGTTCGGCGAATATGTGCCCTTCGCCGCATGTCTCAACCGCATCGGCATCACCAAGCTGACAGAAGGTCAGGAGCGGCTTCTCCGCCGGCGATGGGCCGCACATTTATCCGGTCGCCGGCGCGCCCGACGTCACGCCCCTGATCTGCTACGAGATCATTTTCCCCGGCGCGGTGACAGCCGATCAGCGGCCCGGCTGGCTGGTTAATGTCACCGACGATTCCTGGTTCGGCCCCTGGGCGGGACCGATGCAGCATCTTCTGATTGCGCGCGTGCGCGCCATCGAAGAAGGCTTGCCCGTGGCGCGTGCATGCCAATACGGGAATATCGGCGATGATCGATCCGTATGGGCCGGATCACCGCGCATCTCGATCTTGGGACGCATGGGCGTGGTCGATGCGCAGCTGCCGCGCGCGTTGCCTGCCACGCTCTATGCGCGCTTTGGCGATGTTCTCTTTGCGCTGCTTTTGTTGGCGGCGGTCGCATTGGGACTTTATTCAAGCGCGAAAGAGAGTTCGGCAACCAGCCGTAATTATTTCTTTCAGTTCGATGATCATGCGGCTAAGTTTCCGGCCGTCAATCCATCCGAAGATGCGCGTGACCAAAAAAGCCAATCCCATAGACGCCCAGGTCGGAAATCGCGTGCGCATCAGGCGCATGCTGATCGGCATGAGCCAGGAAAAGCTGGGCGATCTGCTGGGTCTCACCTTTCAGCAAGTGCAGAAATACGAAAAAGGCGTCAACCGCATCGGTGCCGGCCGCCTGTTCGAGATCGCGCGCATTCTGGGCGTGCCGATCGACTTCTTCTATGACGGCGTCGGCGGCGCCGGCGGACGGGCTCAGCCGAAGCCAGCGCGCCGGTGATGGAGTTCGTTTCCTCCGGCGAAGGGCTGCAGCTTTCGCTGGCCTTCATGAAGATCAAGGATCCCAAGGTGCGCAAGCGCGTGCTGGACCTGGTCAAAAGCCTGGCCGAGGAAGAAGAGACCGGCGCCTAGCTTTTGCGCGGCGGCTTTTTCCGCCAAGCCGGATTGGTCTTCGCGCGCCTTCAAGCGCGGCATAGACATCTTCGGGCGTGATGCCGGCCGCGGCCCACAGCACCAGCAGATGATAAAGCGCATCGGCGCTTTCCGCCGCCAGATGCGCCTTGTCGCCGGAGACCGCGGCCAGCGCCGTCTCGACCGCTTCCTCGCCGAATTTCTTGGCGCATTTCTCCACGCCTTGCGAAAGCAGCTTGGCGGTATAGGACTCGGACGCGTCGCCGGCCGCCTTGCGCGCGGCGATGGTGGCGAACAGGCGGTCGAGGGCATGCGTTTCAGCTCATGGCGGGCGTTTAGCACAGGAGCGATAGCTAAGAGCCAGCTCGGTCCGGTTAAGCACTCCGCAATCGGCTGCGCGGCCAAGATGGGCCATGGCCGAAGAGCATCTCGGACGACTATCGCCATGGGCGCTGGTGGCGGCGGGCGGCGATTGCGCTTTGCCTATCTGGCGAATCTCGTCATGTGCTGGCGCTGACACATCGCTGGCTTCTGGATGCGAGCGGCCATCCCCTCGCGGTGGATTTTCTTTCCTTCTGGAGCGCCGGGCATCCTGGCGCTCGGCGGGCATGCGGCGCACGCCTATGACTGGCCCGCTGATGCATGCGCTGCAGGAAGCAGCTGATGCATCACGCCGCGAGCGGTTTTCTGGGCTGGGCCTATCCGCCTCTGTTTTTCCTGGTCGCCATGCTTCTGGCGCTGCTGCCTTATGGCGCGGCGTTCCTGGCCTGGATGGGCGGCTCGCTTGGCGCTCTATGCCGCGGCGGCCGCGCGCATCGCCGGCGATCGCCGCGCCGCCCTCCTTGCCTTGTGCCGCGCCCGCACGTCTGGCCTGCATGATGGTGGGGCAGAACGGCTTTCTCACCGCCGCCTTGATGGCCGGCCGTCCTTCTGCAACTTGAAACGCGTCCGCTTCTCGCCGGCCTGCTCCTGGGCCTTCTCACCTACAAGCCGCATTTCGGATTGCTCTTTCCCCTGGCGCTTGATCTTCGGCGGCTATTGGCGCGCCTTTGCGTCGGCGGCGGCCGCGACGCTGGCGATCCTGTCTGATCTCATGGCTGGCGGCGCCCGACAGTCTTGCGGCCTTCTGCCCATCATCTGGGCGGCATGAGCGATGATTTTCTCAGCCATGGCCATGCGCGGATTCTACAAGCTGCAAAGCCTCTATGGCCTGCTTGCGGATGTCGGGCGCGGCCGATGGCGCCGGCGTTCGCCGCGCAGGGCACTGTTGCTTGCTGGCGACGGCGGTGTTCGTCGCCTGGTTGTGGCGCAGCAGGCAGGATTTTTGGCGCTCAAATGCGCGGGCCTTTGCGCCGCGAGCCTGCTGGCGACGCCTTATCTGTATTCTCTACGACTTTCCCGTTCCTCGCCCGTCGCCATCGCCTTCCTGTGGCGCGCGCGGCCGTTCGACCGCGCTCGAAACCATCCTGCTGCATCTTGTCCCAGCTGCGCCATCGCCGGTTTCATGATCAGTGCAAGCGCCGATGGGATTCTGGTCGCCGCGCTCGCTCGTGCTTGGCGTGATCGTCCGCCGCGTGATCCGGCCCTTCTGTCAGAACAGCGCCTCAACCCCAGCCGGCGTAACGCCCTCTTCGCGCGCAAGGCCCGCAAGGTCACGGCCCGATCGCGCTTGGAGAATTTGCGCCCATCCTCGTCCAGGATCAGGCGGTGATGGGCATAGGCCGGTGCGGGACAGCCCAGCAGCGCCTGCAACAGGCGCTGCACATGGGCGGCGGGCAGCAGATCTTCGCCGCGCGTCACCAGGGTCACGCCCTGGAAGGCATCGTCCACCACCACCGCCAGATGATAGGCAGCCGGCACATCCTTGCGCGCCAGCACCACGTCGCCGAACAACAGCGGATCGACCGCATGGACATGGCCATGCTCGAGGAAGGTGAGCGGGCCCGGCGGCTGCCGCCGCCTTGGCCGCATCCAGCCGGAGCGCATAGGACTCGCCGCCGGCGATGCGCGCCGCGCGTTCGTCCATCGGAAAGATGGCGGCAGGTGCCGGGATAAAGCGGGCCGTCCGGCCCCGTCCGCGGAGCGGACAAAGAATCAAAGTGCGGTGCTTCGGCCGCGCGCGCGATTTCCTCGGCGATCTCCTTGCGGGTGCAGAAACAGGGATAGGTGAACGGCTCGCAGCCGCGCCAGCGCTTCGCGGTAAGCGTCGAAGCGCGCGCCGACTGGCGCAGCACCGGCTCGTCCCAGGACAAGTCCCAGCCAGGCCAGATCCTCGAAGATCGCGGCGACGAATTCGTCGCCGCGCCTGTCCCTGTCCAGATCCTCGATGCGCAGCAGGAAATTCTCGCCCG
The DNA here is from genome assembly GCA_963766265.1 of uncultured Alphaproteobacteria bacterium. GTDB lineage: Bacteria > Pseudomonadota > Alphaproteobacteria > Micropepsales > Micropepsaceae > Rhizomicrobium. The sequence goes on along the minus strand of CAVXYX010000001.1, from coordinate 451,079 downwards.
CCCGCGCCGCGGTCAAGGCGGCGAAGGCATGGCCCAGATGCAGATACCCTGTCGGCGAGGGCGCGAAGCGTGTAACGATCATGGCGGCAATCTAAACAGATTTTCATCCATGGCTTTGCTCTCCGGTCCGCGCCTTCCCGCCCGCAAAGGGCCGGCGCCACAGATCTGGTGGTGCTGCTGCATGGCTATGGCGCGGACGGCAATGATCTGATCGGGCTGGCGCCGCATTGGCAGGGATTGCTGCCGGGCGCGGCCTTTGTCGCGCCCAATGCGCCCGACCGCGTGCCCGGCGCGCCGTCGGGCTTTCAATGGTTTCCCATTTCCCGGCATCGATCCCCATGAAATGCAGAGCGGTGTCGCCGCTGGCCGCGCCCCGCATCGAGCGAATTCCTGGATGCGGAACTGGCGCGGCTGGAGCTTGCCGCCCGAACGGCTGGTGCTGGCCGGCTTCAGCCAGGGCGCGATGCTGTCGCTGCATCTGGGCTTGCGCCGCGCCGTGCCGCCTGCCGCGATCGTGGGCTTTTCCGGCCTGCTGGCCGATCCGCCGCCTGCGGACGGGCCCACGGCCGCCGATTCTTCTCACCCATGGCGATGCCGACACGGTGATTCCCGCGGGCGCCATGTTCGCGGCGGCGCGGCGCCTTGGGCGCGGCGGGCGTGCCGCGTGCAATGGCATCTGGCGCCGGGCATGGGCCATGGCATCGATCCAGAAGGGCCTTGCCCTGGCCGGCAACTTCCTGGCGCTGGCGCTTGCGCGGACGGCTGAAGAGCGCAGGGCCCGCTTTCCTGCCCGCTTTAGCGCGCCTGTCACATGCACAGGCGCACCTTTGGCAGGCTGATTCCACCGGCTTGAGGATGAGGTCGAATCGCCTTTACTATCGGCCCAATAGCGAAAGGAGAAGGCCGCCTTCACAGGATTTCAGCCGTGTTAGCCCCCTTACGCTCCGCCAGCAATTGCCCGGCGCTGGTGCTCAACGCCGATTACCGGCCGTTGAGCTATTACCCGCTGTCGCTCTGGTCCTGGCAGGACACCATCAAGGCGGTGTTCCTGGAGCGGGTGAACATCCTGGAAGAATATGACCGGGTGGTGCACTCGGCGCGGCTTCGAGATGAGGCTGCCTTCGGTGGTCTCGCTCAAGACCTATATCAAGCCCGCGCGCCATCCCGCCTTCACCCGGTTCAATGTGTTCCTGCGCGACCGCTTCGAATGCCAATATTGCGGCGATCCCAAGGACCTGACCTTCGATCATGTGATCCCCCGCTCCCGGGGCGGGCGCACCACCTGGGAAAATGTCGTCACCGCCTGCAGCCCCTGCAATCTGCAGAAGGGCGGGCGGCTGCCGGCCCAGGCCGGCATGCATCCGCGCCACCGGCCCGCACCAGCCCACGGTGACCGAGCTGCGCGAGCGCGGACGCAAATTTCCGCCCAATTATCTGCACGAATGCTGGGCGGACTATCTCTATTGGGATTCGAGCTCGAGCCTTGGCAGTCTCGCAGTGCCAGTGCTTAGCACGTCGCGCGAGCTGCGGCATGATCCCGCGCGCTCGCCTAAGATTTTCTCCGACAGTTTTATCGCCACGCGGCAGCCGGCCTTGATCGCTTCGCTGAGCAGCCGATAGCCCGGCGCCTGTTCCGCGCCATGGTCCAGCGCGGTCTGGCGATGCGCCGCTTCGTCGGCGCGGAAATCTTCCACCGTCTGCTTCAGAGTCCGGATCGCTGTCGCCCAGATTCGGCGATCTGGCTGGCATAATGTTCGTCGATCGCTTCTTCCACCGCGGCGGTGCAGGCAAAGGCCGCCTTCTCGCCCATCAGCGCGGTGGCCGCGCCCAGCGCAAAACCCGCCACCCGCCACACCGGCTCCAGCGCGGTGGGCCGCACCCGCGCTCATTCACCAGCCGGTCGAAGGTCTTCAGATGGCGCTGTTCCTGCTCGGCCATGTGGCGGATGGTGTCGCGCGCTGGCGCGGTTGCCCAGCACCGCCAGCTGGCCTTCATAGATGCGCACCGCGCCATATTCGCCGGCATGATCCACCCGGATCATGGCCTCGGTGTCGGGCGCGGCGCCGGGCGCTTGGGCCTGGGCTTACGCGGCATGGTTTTGCCATGCGCGCGATCGGCCAGCTTTTCCGACAAGGCCGAACGCGCCCAAGGCCGCGATCAGGAACGAGCAGATCGCATTGTAAGACGCCATCGACAGGCCGAACAGCGACCAGGTGACGACATCGCATTGCACTTCCGGCGGCGGCATGTTGCTGCCCAGGACATAGCGATGGCCGCTGCAGGCGGCGGGACCCGGCAGCATGTGATATTCGCATGCCGGTCTGATAGGCGCCGATCAGTCCCGACGCCAGCACGAACAGGATCGCGATCCAGGCCAGGGTGCGCGCGGTTGATTCGCGCTTCACCATCACGCCGCCCAATATGCCGATCAACGCGGCGGCGATATGCGCCCAGCGCTGCCAATGACACATCTCGCAAGGCGGGATGCCGCCGATATATTGAAAGCCCAGCGCGCCCAGAACCAGGCCAGCGCCGCCGGCGCCCACCAGCGATGGCGATGCGGTCAGCGCGCAAAGATGGCTGCGTCATCATGGAAAGCCTTGAACTCCAGCGCATTGCCGCGAGGATCGAGGAAAAAGAATGTTGCCTGTTCGCCAGGCAATCCTTCGAAACGAATGCCGGGCTCGATGATGAAACGAAATTTTCTTGTCCGTCAGGCGCGCCGGCAAGCTTCTTGCCATTCCGTCATGGAAAGAATTGCGCCGAAATGACGCACCGGCACCTGATCGCCATCCACATCATTATGTGCTTTGTGTCCGGCCTCGTTCGGGCTTAAATGCGCGACGATCTGATGGCCGAAGAAATCGAAATCGACCCAGTCATCGCTCGAGCGTCCTTCGGGACAGCCGAGCAAATCGCCGTAAAATGCGCGTGCCTCGGCAAGATCGCGCACCGGAAACGCCAGATGAAAGCGTGGACGTTCTGACATGTTGAAGTCCCTTTTGCGGCGCAAGCCTAAGGCCAAGCGCGCCGAAAAGCGAGCCGCCGCCGCGCAGGAATTGCTGGCGATCGACGGCGCCGATGTCGCGGTCTCGGTGCGGCTCAATGCCCGCGCGCGGCGCATTGTCATGCGGGTCCATCCCGCCACCGGCGAAGTGGTGGTCACCGCGCCGGCGCGCGGCGGCGCGGGCCCGGCGCTGGCGTTCGCGCGGGGCGAGACGCAATGGATCGCGCGCCAACTGAAACACCTGCCCGAAACCGGTGGCGTTGGCGCCAGGCGCGGTGGTGCCTTATCTGGGCCAGTGCCATCCCATCCGCCACAGCGCGATGCGGGGTCCTGCGCCGGTCTGGACCGAGGACGGCGCCATCCTGGTCAGCGGCCGCGTCGAACATGCGCCGCGCCGGCTGATCGATTTCTTCAAGCAGCAGGCGCGGACCTTGTTCGCCGCACGCGCGCTGGACTATGCCGCGCGACTGGGAGCGCGCCCTCAGCGCATTACGGTGCGCGACACCAAAAGCCGCTGGGGCTCCTGCAACCAGCAACGGCGCATTGTCATTTTCCTGGCGGCTGATTTTCGCGCCCGACTATGTGCGCGATTATGTGGTGGCGCATGAAGTGGCGCATCTGAAGGAAATGAATCACTCGCCCGCGCTTCTGGGCGCATGTGAAAAATCTTGTCGCCCGACAGCGTCCGCGCCCGCCAATGGCTGCGCGATCACGGCCGCAATCTGCTGCGCTATAATTAGACCGCTGCGCCCACCGCTGGCTCGAGAGCGTGGCTCACGGGCACCTCCCCTACCAGCATGCTTCGCATGCGCGGGGGAGGCGGACGTGATGTGCTACGCCGTGATTAGGATTTGGCCCCGCCGAATAGGCTGTCCAATATCTGCTGGAATGGATCCTTGGCGGGCTGCGCCGGTGTGGAAGCCGGCACAGGCGCCGGTGGCGACGCCGGCGGCGCCACCAAGGGAGCAGGCGCCGGCATGGCGGCAATCGCCGGCTCCGGTTCTGCCGCTGCCATCAATTGGCTCCCCACCAGGGGCCGCACGGGGCGTCCCTGTTCGGCGTCTTCCATGAAGGCGTGGAAAATATGCGCCGGCACGCCGCCGCCGGTGGCTTTCTTCATGGGCGGGGAATTGTCATTGCCCACCCACACGCCCGTCACCAGATCGGCGGTGAAGCCGACGAACCAGGCGTCATGGAAATCCTGGGTGGTGCCGGTCTTGCCCGCGGTGGGCCGCTCGGCCAGCCGCGCCGCCTTGCCGGTGCCGGTCAGACCACTGTCTGCACCATCAGCCCGGTCATGGCGGCATCGTTGGCAGGCGACATCACCGCACCCAGCGCGCCCGGCTTGCGCTGATAGAGGATCTTTCCGTTGCCTGGTGCGGATGCGGGTGATGGCAAAGGGCATCACGCCATCGCCGCCATTGGCGAAAGGCAGCATAGGCGCCGGTCAATTCCAGCGGCGTCACGCCCGAGGTGCCCAGCGCCAGCGACGCCACTGCTTCCAGCGGCGAGTCGATGCCCAAGCGCCGCGCGGTGCTGGCCACTTCCTTCGGGCCCACTTCATCGGTCAATTGCGCCGCCACGGCATTGGACGAATTCGGCGAAGGCGCTGGGTCAGCGTGATGTCGCCCTGATATTCGCCTTCGAAATCCGACGGCTTCCAGCCATGAATATCCACCGGCCCGTCATGCATGATGTCGTCGGGCGTGCGGCCATGTTCGAAGGCGGTGAGATAGACGAAGGGCTTGAAGGCGGAGCCGGGCTGGCGCACCGCGTCGGTGGCGCGATTGAAGCTGGAATGGGCATAGGAGCGGCCGCCCACCATGGCGCGGATGGCGCCGTCCGGCGTCATCGCCACCAAGCGCCGCCTGGCCGGCCCGAATCTTCTCGCCTTCGGCATCCAGGCCCTGATGCCACGGCGCGTTCGGCCATGCCTGGGTGTCGAGATCGAAGCTGGTCTCCACCATCACCGGCTCGCGCGCCATGGCCCAATATCCCGTCCAGCTGCGACAATCACCCAATCGGCGAAATAGCCGGATTCCGGCGTGCCCGCGCTGGAGACGATGCGCGGCCTTGTTCGCTTCCGCCTGGGCGCGCTCGCTCGCGTCGATGAAGCCGGCCTCCTGCATCGCGCGCAGCACCACATCGGCGCGCGCCAGCGAGGCGTCGGCATCGGCCAGGGGATTGTAGCGCGTCGGCGCCTTGACGCTGCCCGCCAGCATCGCGGCTTCGGTCAGGCCCAGCTCATTCGCATGCTTGCCGAAGAATTTTTCGCTCGCCGCCTCGATGCCATAGATGCCGGCGCCGAAATAGACGCGATTGAGATAAAGCGTGAGGATCTGGTTCTTGGAATAATGCGACTCCAGATAGATCGCCAGCATCGCTTCCTGGAGCTTGCGGTCGAAGGTGCGGTTGGGATCGAGGAAGAGATTCTTGGCCAGCTGCTGCGTGAGCGTCGAACCGCCCTGCACCACATGGCCCGCCGCCATGTTCTCCAGCGCGGCGCGGATCATGCCGATGGGATCGAGCCCGATATGTTCGCGGAAGCGGCGGTCCTCGATGGCGATGAAGGCGTTGGGGACATAGCCGGGCAGGTCCTCGACTTGCACCGTGGCTTTGTGGGTCAGGCCGCGCCGCGCGATCATGCGGCCATGATCGTCCAGGATGGTGACGTCGCGCGCCGGCGCGGCGGCCAGAAGATTGTGCACCGGCGGAAGGTTCGACAGGAAATGCGACCAGAAGACGCTTACGAAGATCGCGCCCCAGGCGATCAGCATCAAAAGCACATAAGGCCAGAGGCGTCTTTTGCGCGGGCGGGGAGGGGGGCGGTCCTCGTCGTCGAACAAGCGCGCCGGCGCACCCGCCTTCACGGGCTTCTTCCATCCGGGTTCGGTTCTGACTCTCTCCCCATGCCCTTATGGTCGGCCGAAAGGGTTAACGCCCGTTAAACAATAGGGCGGGACGCCAGCCTATAGCCCCCGCCCTCGGTCAGCAGAATCCGTGCTTCTCCCGGATTTTCCTCGATTTTCTTGCGCAGCCGATAGATGTGTGTTTCCAGCGTGTGGGTGGTGACGGCGGGGTTATAGCCCCAGACTTCGTGCAGCAATGTCTCGCGCGGCACGGTCGCGCCCGCGGCATGAAGGAATTTCAGGATGTCGGTTTCCTTCTCGGTCAGCCGCACCTTGCGCTCGCCCTGGACCAGAAGCTTGGCGCCGGGCCGAAACAGATAAGGCCCGATCTCGAACGGGGTCTCGTCGCTCGAGGTATGACGGCCCAGATGGGCGTTGAGGCGGGCGAGCAGGGCGGCAAAGCGGAACGGCTTTTCGATATATTCGACCGCGGGCAAAGGCGCGTCCTGCTCCGACAAGAGCAGGATCGGCGCATCGAACCCCGACGTCTTCAAATCCTGCACCAGAATGTCGCCCGCGCCGTCAGACAGGCTTTGGTCGATGATGGCGAAGGCGTATCCGCCGTCCTTGGCCAAGCCTCGCGCTTCCGCGCCGCTGGCGGCCTCGACCACCGCATAGGCGCCTTCGCGCACCAATTGTTCAGCCAGAGAGGCGCGGAGAATCTCGTCCCCGTCGACCAATAGCACGCGCTTGGCGCTGGGCATGTCGCTCCATCCGGACGCGCCAAGAATAGCGCGCTCCAAAATTCCCTGAAAGGCGGCATTTCTGCCCCGATCCGCCCAGAACAGGATCAAGTGCCTGCAAATAAGGCCCTTTTATGTTGGCGGAGTCCAGCCCACGCGAAGCGAAACGCGCGGCTCGAACAATGGTAAGTCCATCGGGCGAAGATTCCTTTTACATAAACTTGCCGCCACCTAAGCAGCACTCCACGGCGGTGCGCTTGGCCGACCGGGCTACCCCTGGTGCCTCAAAGTCCAACTTGCGCTAAGCTTAATTCATGGACCTGATCGTTTCCAACTCGCCGGCCGGCACCGTGGTGGACTGGGGCGCGGGCCCCAGGCGTTGCGCCGTGGGCCCTGGCGGCATCGCCCACAAGCAAGGCGAGGGCGACGGCGTCACGCCCATCGGGGTTTATCCCTTCCGCCGCCTGTTCTGGCGCGCCGACCGGCTCGAGCAGCCTCGCTGCATCCTGCCGGCGCGGGCGCTGGAAAAGGACGATGGCTGGTGCGATCACCCTGGCGATCCCAACTACAACAAGCTGGTCAAGCATCCCTACCCGGTGAGCGCCGAGCATCTCTGGCTGGACAGCCATGTCTACGACATCATCGTGGTGATCGGCTTCAACGACGACCCGGTGGTGCAGGGCAAAGGCAGCGCCGTGTTCCTGCACCTGGCGCGGGATGGCTATCCCCATACCGCCGGCTGTGTGGCAATGACCGAGCATGATCTGCGCGCGGCGCTGGCCCAAATTCAGCCGGGCGACAAGGTGCTGATCACCGGTTAGCGTCGCGCGACCCGAAGATCGCTGAACCCACCCGCACATAGCTCGCGCCGAAACGTATCGCCATCTCGAAATCGCCGCTCATGCCCATGCTGAGTTCGGCAAGGCCGTTTTCCTTGGCCAGCTTGGCCAGGAAGGCGAAATGGGGCGCGGCGTCGTCCTCGATTGGCGGAATGCACATCAGGCCGATCACGGGCAGATTCAAATTGCGCGCATAGGCGATCAGGCCTTCGGTCTCTTTCGGCATCACGCCGGCCTTTTGCGGCTCTTCGCCGGTATTCACTTGAATGAAAAGCCGGGGGCATTTGCCGTGTTTGTCGCGTTCGGCGGCCAACGCATCGGCCAACCTGGTCGCGGTCCAAGGTTTCGATGGTGTCGAACAGCGCGGCGGCTTCTTTCACTTTGTTGGTCTGCAAGGGACCGATCAGGTGCAATTCCAGGTCCGGGAATTCCTGCTTTCAATTGGGGGAATTTGGCTTGCGCTTCCTGCACCCGGTTCTCGCCGAACAGGCGCTGGCCCGCGGCCAGGGCCGCGCGAACGCCGTCCTCGGGCATGGTCTTGCTCACCGCCACCAATCTTGTCTTGGGGGCGGGCGCGATCGCCGCCTTCCGCGCCGCCTCGATGCGCGCCAGAATGGCGGCTCAGATTTTCCGGGATGTTCATGACGGGCGGGAAACTAGCAAGACAGCCTCTTCTCTCAACGCGAGTTTGCTGGTTCTTGTCACCGACGATGATCGCCTCGCCGATCCCTTTGCCGCGGCGCTCCGCCTGCCCAAAGGCAGCATGGTGATCGTGCGCGCGCGCGATGCGGAGCGCCGCCAGGCGTTGGCGGAATCCTTGCGAGCCCAGACCCGCGGCCTGATCCTGCTGGCCGCGGACGATCCGGTTCTGGCCGACCGCCTGCATGGCCTTCATCTGCCCGAGAAGCGTGCGCGGGACGCGGCGCATTGGCGCGCGCTCAGGCCGCATTGGCTGATCACCGTGGCGGCCCATTCTGCCTGCGCCCTGCACATCGCTTATGCCGATGCGGCACTTGCTGTCGCCGGTCTTCGCCACCAAGAGCCATCCCAAGGCGCATCCCTTGACGGCGGTTCGCGCGCAGATTGATCGCGCGGCATGCGTTGCTGCCGGTCGTGGCGCTGGGCGGCGTCACCGCGCGCAATGCGCCTTTGCTGAAAGGCTTCGCCGGCTTCGCCGCGATTGGCGCGTTGAGCGGTTCCAGGAAAAGTGTGTAGCGGTTTTCCGTCCGGAACCGCGACAAAGAAAATGTCTTAGACGTGAAGATTGAGATGCAGGAAACCCGCATCCATGCCCAGATGCGGCGCGCCATTGAAGAACAGGCCGATGGAGCGCGCATAATCCAATCGCTGCCAGCCGCCGGTGATCTGCCAGTTCTTGTTCAGCACATAACCCAATGAGGCCTGATAACCGTTGAGGCCCAGTTGCGGCAGGCCGGCAACCGCGCCCGCGATTGCCGTTGCCGTATTCCAGGCCCGCCACCCACTGATCGTAAGTGGCGCTCGCGCCGAAACAAAGGAGCGCATGGGTGGTGCCGCTTTGCTGGCTATGGCTGATGTCGAACGCATAAGCGTTGCTCTGGCGGTAGGAGCCGCCCAGCGACAGCGCCAGATCGTCATTCACCGCGTAATCCACGCGCACGCCGGCGCCCAGATCGCTTACCCCTTCCTGGCCCGGGAGCTTGTGCTCGCCTTCGCCTTCGACAAGTCCGCCATAGCCGGTGAGCGTGACGGGGCCGAAATTCGTCGGAATAACGCAAGCCCGCTTCCCACATGTCGGCTTTGGCGATCCGGCACCGATGCGGCCTTGGTTCAGGAAAGGCACCGCTTCCCGGCTCTGGCTGGGCGTGAACGACAATGCCAGCTGCAGACCGAACAGCGCCGGACTGAGATAGGCGAATTTGGCATAGTTGGAGGACGCGCCCACTTCTGTGCGCAGCGCGAACATGTCGGTCACGGCATGGTGCGTGGCGGGATCGCGGAAGAACGTGGTTTGGGGATCGTCGAGCGAGACCTGGGCGTCCACCTTGGGGCCCGTCACCGCCACGTCATAACCGCCGCCGTCGGTGAGGCCGATCTCGACCCGGCCCAGTCCGGTGCGCGCCTCGCCATAGAATTTCTCGAAAAAATCGCCGTCATAACGGCCGCGCGACAAGGGATCGCTCACCGCCAGGGTGGCGGCGAGCCCCAGCGTCAAGGCCGGAATCGTAATCGCGATGGAGCCGGGGCATCGCCTTGAGCGCGCCCGACGCCGCCGGCTGGCTTTTCAGGTTGGTGTCGAACAGGGCCGCCGCTGGCCGCGCCGCCCAGGGACAACTGGGCATTGCCGATCACCGTCTCGAACGGGTCCAGCGTCAGGCCGCTGCCCTGGGCGAAGGCCTGGGTTCCCGCCAGGACCAGCCCCAAAGCCGCCCATCCCAATGCCGCTCCATTGCCTTTTTGAAATTTCCGCCCCGCCATAAGCCCTTCTAACATAAGCCAAACCACGCTGCCCGCGACAAGGCGCGCGCCGTTGCGTGACCGCCCCCGTGCCAGTATAAGCCGAGCCAGGCCAGGGGGTGGACGGTAACCCTGTTGGGCACCGTCGAAGGAACGAACCTGATGCGAATTCTGCCCTTGTTGCTGTGCGCGTTGACGCTGCCCGTGCTTGCCGGTTGCGGCGGCGGCGAGACCATCCACCGACATGGAAACCGGCGCCACCATCGTCGCGGGCGGCCAGGGCAAGATGACGCTCGGGGTCAATTCCTATCTCTGGCACGCCGCGCTCGACACCTTGTCCTTCATGCCGCTTGGCCAGCGCCGATCCGTTCGGCGGCGTGATCATCACCGACTGGTATGTCGCGCCCAATGCGCCCAATGAACGGCTCAAGGTCACCATCTATATTCTCGATCGCAATCTTGCGCGCCGACGGGCTCAAAGTGGTGGTCTTCCGCCAGACCCGCAGCGGCGCGGCCTGGGCCGACGCCGCGCCCAGCCCCGACACGGCGCACAAGCTCGAAGACGCGATCCTGACCCGCGCGCGCGAATTGCGTCTGGCAACTTTTAACCCCCGCGCATAAATACCGGCCCAGCCTGTTCGACGGGCTCGGGAGCGGGGCCAGAAAAAGTGTGTAGCGAATTTCCGATAGGGACCCTAGCGACCAATATTGCAGACCGAAGGCGAGGTCCTTACGCCACGTATCGAAAGGCAGAATATGGCGCGTTACAACGCCAAGGAATCGGAAAAATACTGGCAGGCGGAATGGGACCGCCGCCAGCTGTTCGTCACGCCCGATCATGGCGACAAGCCCAAATGCTATGTGCTGGAGATGTTCCCCTATCCGTCGGGGCGCATCCATATGGGTCATGCCCGCAACTATACGATGGGCGATGTGCTGGCCCGCTTCCGCCGCGCCCAAGGCTACAGCGTGCTGCATCCGATGGGCTGGGACGCCTTCGGTCTTCCCGCCGAGAACGCGGCCCGCGACCAGGGCGTAAGCCCGCGCGACTGGACCTATGAGAATATCGCCCATATGCGGGCGAGCTGAAGACGCTGGGCCTGTCGCTGGACTGGTCGCGCGAATTCGCCACCTGCGATCCGGAATATTATCACCAGCAGCAGAAGCTCTTCCTGCAATTCTATCAGGCGGGCTTCGTCTATCGCGGCGAAGCCGATGTGAACTGGGACCCGGTGGACCAGACCGTGCTCGCCAACGAGCAGGTGATCGATGGCCGCGGCTGGCGCTCCGGCGCGGTGGTCGAGCGGCGCAAGCTGTCGCAATGGTTCTTCAAGATCACCGCCTTTGCCGAAGAGTTGCTGACGGCGCTCGACACGCTGGACCGCTGGCCGGAAAAAGTCCGCATCATGCAGCGGAACTGGATCGGCCGCAGCGAAGGCCTGAACTTCCAGTTTCAATTGTCCGACGGCGAAAAGCTGGATGTCTTCACCACCCGGCCCGACACCCTGTTCGGCGCCAGCTTCGTGGCCTTGTCACCGGATCATCCGCTGACCCAGGAATTGGCGAAAAGCGATCCCAAGCTTCAGGACTTCATCGCCGAATGCCGCAAGACCGGCACGGCCGAAGCCGAAATCGAGAAGGCCGAAAAGCTGGGCTATGACACCGGTCTCAGCGCCGCCCACCCGTTCGATCCCGATTGGCGATTGCCGGTCATGGTCGCGAATTTCGTGCTGATGGGTTACGGCACCGGCGCGATTTTCGGCTGCCCGGCGCATGATCAGCGCGATTTGGATTTCGCCCGTAAATATCATCTGTCCGTGACCGCCGTGGTGGTGCCCGACGATGCCGATGCCAAGAGCTTCGTCATCGGCAACGAGGCCTATGTGGGTCCGGGCCATCTCGCCAATTCCCGCTTCCTTGACGGCATGACGGTGGACCAGGCGAAGAACGAAGTCGCCACGCGCCTGGAAAAAGCGGGCATGGGGACGCGCACGGTGAATTTCCGCCTGCGCGACTGGCTGGTGTCGCGCCAGCGGCCCTGGGGCTGTCCCATTCCCATGGTCCATTGCCCGAAATGCGGCGTGGTGGCGCTCAAGGAAAGCGATTTGCCGGTGCTGCTGCCGGAGAAGATCGACTTCTCCAAAAGCGGCAATCCGCTGGACCGCGATCTCGCCTGGAAAAATACCACCTGCCCGGCCTGCGGCGGTCCGGCCACGCGCGATACCGACACGCTGGACACGTTCGCGGATTCGTCCTGGTACTTCATCCGCTTTTGCGACAGCCACGCCAAGACGCCGGTCAACAAGGACGCGGCCGATTATTGGCTGCCGGTGGATCAGTATATCGGCGGCATCGAGCACGCGATTTTGCATCTGCTCTATGCGCGCTTCTTCACCCGGGCGATGAATCGCCTGGGCCTGGTTTCCGTCCAGGAGCCGTTCGCCGGCCTCTTCACCCAGGGCATGGTCTGTCACGAGACCTATCGCGACGCCGGCGGCTGGCTTTCGCCCGACGAAGTGGTGAAGGAGGGCGACAAAGCTTTCCGCAAGGACAATCACGCGCCGGTGGAGATCGGCTCGTCGGAGAAGATGTCCAAGTCCAAGCGCAATGTGATCGCGCCCGAAGCCATCATCGCCGATTACGGCGCCGACACCATCCGCTGGTTCATGCTGTCGGACACCCCGCCCGAGCGCGACATCGAATGGACCGACGCGGGTGCGGAAGGCTGCTGGCGCTTTGTCCAGCGCATCTGGCGGCTGGTGAGCGAGGCGGAAGGCCTGCCCGCGCCCGGCGCGCGCGCCACGCCGGGCGACGAGGCCTCCAAATCGCTGCGCCAATCCGCGCACAAGGCCATTGCCGCGGTGACGGAAGATTTGAGCGCGCTCCGCTTCAACCGCGCCGTGGCCCAGCTCTATATGCTCTCCAACGCCATCGCCGACGCACCCAAGGCCGATGCCGGCACCAGGCGCGAAGCGCTGGAAACCATGGTGCTGTTGGCCGCGCCGATGATGCCGCATCTGGCGGAAGAATGCTGGCGGGCACTGGGCCATGACAAGTTGGTGGCCGAAACGCCCTGGCCCAAGCACGATCCGGCCCTGCTCAAGACCGATACCGTCACCATCGCCATCCAGGTGAACGGCAAGCGCAGGGGCGAAGTGACGGTGGCGCGCGACGCCGATACCAAAAGCGTGGAAGCGGCGGCTTTGGCGGAGGACGGCGTCAAACGGGCCCTGGCCGGCGCAAGCCCCAAGAAAATCATTGTCGTGCCCGGCAGGATTGTGAACATTGTCGCATGAAGCCTTCTTTGCCCCCTCCGGCCTTCGCACCTGATCCGTGCTACGGCCACCTCCCCCGCCAGCGCTTCGCGCGCAGGGGAGGCGGGTTTGTGCCAGTGGCGGGCATTGTTTTTGCGTGCTTGATGCTTGCCGGCTGCGGCTTTCATCCCATGTATGGCGGGGGGAAGCTGGCGCCGGAGCTGGCATCCATCTATGTCGAGCCGGTGCCGGAACGCGACGGCTATGAGCTGCGCAATCAGTTGATCGATCTTCTGGGCTCGGATGGCCACGAAGCGGGCAAGAACTATTTCCTCACGCTCACTCTCACCGAAGCCTCGAACGGCGTGGCGCTGCAGAACGACGCCACCATCACCCGCTATAACGACACGATCACCGCCGCTTATGTCCTGACCGACGCCAATGGCAAACAGGTGACCAGCGGCAGCCATGACCAGTCTCGCTTCCTACAACGTCTCGAACGCGCCTTATTCGACGCTCGGCGGTGCAGCAGGATTCCGACCGCCGCGCCGCCGACGATCTGGCCGACCGCATTCGCATGGATCTGGGCGCCTATTTCAGCGGCCGGCGATGATCGTCAAGACCCAGGAGGCGGATCGCTTCGCCGCCAATCCGCCCAAGCATTTGCGCGCGGCACTGGTCTATGGGCCCGATGCCGGCCTGGTGCAGGAGCGCGCCGAGAAATTGCTCAAAAGCGTGGTCGCCGATCTCGCCGATGCCTTCAATGTCGCCGATTTGAGCGAAAGCACGCTCTCTCCGATCCCGCGCGGCTGGCCGATGAAGCCGCAGCGATCTCCATGATGGGCGGGCGCCGGGTGGTGCGGGTGCGCGGAGCCAGCAACAATCTCGCCGAGTTGTTCGAGGGTTTTCTGGACGATCCGCCCGGCGACGCCCTGGTGGTGGTGGAAGGCGGCGATCTCAACAGATCCAGCGGCCTGCCCAAATTGTTCGGTAACGACGGACAAGGCGGCGGCGATCGCCTGCTATGCCGACACCGCGCGCAGCCTGGAAGAAGTGGTGCGCGAGACGTTGCGCGGCGAAGGCTTTTCCATCGCGCCCGATGCGCTGGCCGATGCTGTGTCGCGGCTGGGCTCCGACCGTGGCGTGACGCGGCGCGAACTGGAAAAACTGATGCTCTATGCCCAGGGGCGCAAAAGCATCACCCTGGAAGACGTGCGCGCCGCCATGGGCGACGAAGCCGAGGCCCGTGCCGAAGAAGCCTCCGACGCGGCGGGCAGCGGCGACCTTCCGCGCCTGGATCTGGCGCTGGAGCGGCTCTGGACCGCCGACATTTCCGTCAACCAGGTGCTGCGCGGCGCGATGGGCCATTTCCAGCGCCTCACCCTGGTCAAAGAGAATATGCGCCGGGGTGAAGGCTTGGATGTGGCGATGAAGAAGCTGCGCCCGCCGGTGCATTTCCTGCGCGAGCAGTCCTTCAAGGCCCAGGCCAATCGCTGGAACGAGGAAAAGCTGGCCGACGCGCTGGACATGCTCCTGGAGGCGGAAGCCTTGAGCCGCACCACCGCGGTTCCCGCGCAAGCGGTCTGCGGCCGCGCCATGATGAATATCGCTGCCTTGGCGAGAACGCGCTGATGCTCAAGGTCCGCATCATTCCCTGCCTGGACGTGAAAGACGGCCGCGTGGTCAAGGGCATCAATTTCGAGCAGTTGCGCGATGCCGGCGATCCGGTCGAGCAGGCCATCCTCTATGATGCGGCGGGCGCCGACGAGCTTTGCTTCCTCGACATCACCGCCAGCCATGAGGCACGCGGCACCTTGCTGGATGTGGTGCGGCGCACGGCCGAGGTCTGTTTCATGCCGCTCACGGTTGGCGGGGGCGTGCGCACCTTGGAGGACATTCGCGCCCTGCTCCTGGCCGGCGCCGACAAAGTCTCGATCAATACCGAAGCGGTGCGCCGTCCAGAATTCGTGCGCGAAGCGGCGGAGAAATTCGGCAGCCAATGCATCGTCGCCGCCATCGACGCCAAGCAGGGCGCTCACAACCATAATGGCCCGCCCTTTGAAGTTTTCACCCATGGCGGGCGGCGCGCGACCGGCATTGATGCGGTCGCCCATGCCAAAAGCTGGTCGAATATGGTGCGGGCGAAATTCTTCTCACCTCCATGGACCGCGACGGCACCAAATCGGGCTACGATATTCCGCTCACCCGCGCCGTCAGCGACGCGGTGCATGTACCGGTGATCGCATCGGGCGGGGTGGGCACGCTGGACGACCTGGTCAAGGGCGTCACCGAAGGCCATGCCAGCGCGGTCCTGGCGGCTTCGATTTTCCATTTCGGCCAGGCCACGATAGCGCAAGCCAAGGCCGCACTGGCGAAGGCCAGGATTCCGGTGCGTTTGCCTTAGAGCGCGGCCTGCGTTCCCTGTAAGTCGCCTTGCATTGGCGGGGCATTGCCATAAATTCCCCGCCATGGATGACCCCCGGCCCGCCGCCATTCACTCGCTTGCGCGCAAGGGTTTGGGCCCCGCCCAGCCGGTCAAGGCGCATCCGGCCCGCATCAATCGCGCCATGCGCCCGGAAGATGTGTTTCGCGCCACTTTGTCGGACTGCCTGGCGCAATTGACCGCCAATGTCGCCATCTTGCGCTCCGGCCGCTCGGTCGAGGGCCTGCATCAATTGCGCGTGGCGCTCAGGCGGCTGGAAGTGGTGCTCAAGGCCTTTAGCGAGGAATTCCAGCAGGATTGGCTGGGCGATCTGCGCGGTCGCGCCAAGATTCTTTCCAGCCGGCTGGGACCCGCCCGCGACCTGGATGTTTTTCTCACCCAGCTTCTGGATGCGCCGGCCGAAGAGAATGAAAGCGACGCCTTCCTCAGCCTGCGCGTCCGCATGGAAGACATGCGCGACAAGGCCTGGAAGGAAGCGGGCGACAGCATCGCCGGGCGCCGATTTCGCGCTCTTCACGGAAGACGTCGCGGCTTTGGCCCATTCGCGCCTGCCTCTGGCGAGGGACACCAAACTTTCCCGCGTGGCCAAACGCCTGCTCGACCGCCAACAGGCCCGCGCGCTCAAGCGCGGGCGCAGAGCGCATGACGGCGATGAAGCCCATCTCCATCGCCTGCGCATCGCGCTCAAGAAGCTGCGCTACACCGCCGAATTCCTGGCGCCGCTCTATCCCAAGCGCAAAGTGAAGCTTTATGTGCGCGAGCTGCGGGGGCTTCAGGAGCATCTGGGCGCGATCAACGACATCGCCCATGTCCGCGCCACCATGGCCACCCTGTTGCGCGAAACCGACAACAAGCGGACCGCGCCGGGCGAGCGTTATGCGGCGGGCCTGGTGGCGGGCTGGTATCGGGCGCGCCGGCCCCATATCGCCAAACAGGCGCTCAAGCGATGGAAGAAATTCCGCAAAGTTGAGCCGTTCTGGACCTGATCAAGGTCTCACGGGCAAATCCACATTCAACGCGGCGATCGCGGGCTCGCCCTCGCGCGAGAGGCTGAGGACCAGCGCTTTGGAGATATCCAGATTCCGCGCGGCATGGGCGTGCTCATGTCCCAGCCGCTCGCCAGCGTATAGGCGGCGCGCAACACACCCAGATGCGCCACGACGATGGCGTCACCATCGTCCCGCGCCACATCCTTCAGGAAAGCCGTCACGCGATCATGCAGCTCTCCCGTGGATTCGCCGCCGGGCGGACGGAAAGCAAGCTTCGCGCCTGCACGCGTGAAGGCATCCTCGCCGTCGCGCGCCAGAATTTCGGCGCGGCTCAATCCTTCCCACCGTCCCCAATTCTGTTCCATCAGGCGCGCATCCGATATGGGATCGGCCAGCCCCAGCGCTTCGGCGGTCTGACGCGCCCGCCGCATGGGCTGGCGAAAGCGCGCGCCTGCTCGAAGGAAGGCGGCGGCAACAATGCCCGCATCCGCGCCAGGCCGTCTTCGCTCAAGGGGATGTCGAGATGACCCTGGATACGGCCCTGCGCATTCCAGGCGGTAGGCCCGTGACGCAGCAGGGCCAATCTCAAACTTCGACCTCCACCATCACCGGCACATGGTCCGAAGCCTTCTGCCAGTCGCGCATTTTCTTCAGGATGGTCTGGGATTTCAGAGCGCCTTTGAGCCCCGGGCTGAGCCAGACATGATCGAGCCGCCTGCCACGGTCCGACGCTTCCCAGTCAATGCGCGCGATAGCTCCACCAGGAATAGATTTTCTCCTCCGGCGGAATGAAGCTGCGGGTCGCGTCGCTCCAATCGAACGCGGCCATGGCTTCACCCAGAAGCCGCGTTTCCACGGGCGTATGGCTCACCACATCCAGAAGCTGTTTGTGGCTCCAGACATCGTTTTCCAGCGGCGCCACATTGAGATCGCCCACCAGCATCATCGGCTCGTTGCGCGACGCCTTGCGGGCAGCGAAGAATTTTTCCATCTCGCCCAGGAAATGAAGCTTGTGCGCGAATTTCTCGTTCTTCTTGGGATCGGGAATGTCGCCGCCGGCCGGCACATAGAAATTGTGCAGTTCCAAGCCATTTTCGAACGTGACCGCCATGTGCCGCGCATGACCTTCGCGGCAGAAATCCTGGACGCCGGTTTTCTGAAGGGCAGGCGCGAGAGCACCGCCACCCCGTGATAGGCCTTCTGGCCGTGGATCGCCTGATGGACATAGCCCAGCTTGGCCAGGGCCGCCTTGGGGAAGAGTTCGTTCACCACCTTGGTCTCCTGCAGGCACAGGACATCCGGCTGCTGGTCCCGCAAAAAGCGGGTCACGAGATTGATCCGATGGCGCACCGAATTGATGTTCCAGGTGGCGATTTTCACTGTACGCAACCCTCATATGCTGCAAGTGCGTAGTCGGTAAATGAAATATTATTGCTGCGACATATTATTGTTATATAATCAATACATTATCTATAATAGTTAACAACATATTGCAGCTTCTAGGTCGCAAATCATTCACTTGAACAACCCCTCAAGGCCCATTATATCGCAGTGCAGCAAAGACCTGGTTCCGGGTCTGTTTTGAGGGAGTTTCTCATGAGCCTTTTTTCCAAACCCAGCGTCGCCATTCTCGACAATCCTACCGGCGCCGTCACCTTTCTAAGCGCCCTGTCGTCCTGGCCACCCTGGCCGTCGCCGTCTAATGACGCCAATGGCCAACGCGCACGAGGGCTGAAATCGAGCGGGTCGCGTCCACCCAGCGCGCACCGCTCGAGCCCGGCCCAGGCGATCATGGCCGCATTGTCCGTGCAGTAGCCGGGGGGCGGAACCCGGATCTCAAACCCGTTTCTTTCCGCCAATTCCGTCAAGGCTTCACCGATCGCCCGATTGGCCGCCACGCCGCCAGCCACCACCAGCCCGGGCCGTGCGCGTTTGCGGAAAATCCCCGCGAAAATGCGCCATGGCCTGGGCGGTCCGATCGCAAAGAATATCGATCACCGCCCGCTGGAATGACGCGCAGACATCGTCGATCTTCACTTGGTTCTGCTGCCACCAACTGGCGCACCGCCGTTTTCAAGCCGGAAAAAGAAAAATCCATGCCGTCACGGCCCAGCAAGTGGGCGTGGCAGGGCGAAGCGCTCGTGGATTGCCCGCGCCGCATGCTTCTCCACATTCGGACCGCCGGGATAGGGCAGGCCCGTAAGTTTCGCGGTCTTGTCGAAGGCCTCGCCCACCGCATCGTCCATGGTGCTGCCATAGAGGCGGAATTGCGTGGGGCCCTCCACTGCCAGCAATTGGCAATGTCCGCCCGAAATCAGAAGCAGCAAGAACGGAAACGTCACGCCATGGGTCAGGCGGGCGGTAAGGGCGTGGCCCGCCAAGTGATTGACCGCCAGAAGCGGCTTTCCAGTTGCCAGCGCCAGGGCTTTGGCGGTGGTGAGCCCCACCATCACGCCGCCGATCAGGCCGGGGCCGGCGGTGGCGGCGATGGCGTCGATCTGGTCCAGCGTGATGCCGGCTGCCGAAAGCGCCTGCTCCACCAGCCCATCCAATATCTCCAGATGGGCGCGGGACGCGATTTCCGGCACCACCCCGCCATAGGGCGCATGCGCTTCATTTTGGCTGAAGACGATATTGGACAGGATTTTGCCCGGGCCGGGCGGCATGCCCGTGACCACAGCGGCGGCGGTTTCGTCGCAGCTGGTTTCCAGGCCCAAAATCGTCAGACTGTCCAAGAGCTATCCTTTGGCATCTCTAAATCAGACGAGAGCCGGCCAAGGCAAGGAAGAAGCGCGTGAGAATTCTGGTCACACGGCCCATCCAGGATGGCGAGGAGATCGCCCGCCGCCTGGCCTTGATGGGGCATGAGACGGTGCTGGCGCCGCTCCTGACCACACGCTTTCTCGATGGGCCGCCGCTGGATTTGGCCGGCATCCAGGCCTTCTTGGTCACCAGCGCCAATGGCGCGCGCGCGCTGGCGCGGCGCACCTCAAATCGTGACATCGCCATTTTCGCGGTGGGACCGCAAAGCGCGGAGGCCGCGCAGGCCGGCAGGTTTCCTCCGTGTACGGAGTGCCGAAGGCGACGCCATGGCGCTGGCCGACGCCGCCGCCCATTGGGCCGAGCCGGATGGGGGACCTCTTCTTCATGCTGCCGGCGAAGAGGCGAGCCCCGCGTTGAGCGAAACGTTGGGCGCGCGTGGTTTTTCGCTCAGCGGCAAACGCTCTACCGCATGGAAAAGGCGGTGGAGTTGCCTGACCAAGCGGTGCAGGCGATCCGCCAGGGCCAGGTTGAAGCGGCGCTGTTTTTCTCGCCCAAAAGCGCGGGCCTGTTCGCCCAATGCGTGACGCGGGCGGGTCTTTCCACGGCCCGGCTGACCGCCATCTGCATCAGCGCCAACACCGCGGAAGCACTCAAGGAGCTCGCATTCGCGCAAATCCGCGTGGCCGCCGAGCCCAACCAGGCAGCACTTCTGGCCGCCATCTAATTCGAACGGTAGGCCATAAAAAGAGTGAAATTATCCGCCGCGAATTTTGCCAGTTCGGCGGCGGCGCGCGGCATCAGGCTTGCCCAGTCGCCGAAACGCTCCGGCGAAAAGACCCGTGTCCGGGCGTACCAAGGATATTCGTCCGTCCCCAATTGCGGCCAGGTCGCGCCCGGCGGTGAGGAACCAGACTTCCGTGCCCACGCTGGCCGCGGTCGCCGCGGCGGCGGTGGGGGCTGACAGAACGAGATCAAGCGCGGCCGACAAGGCGGCGGCGCCGTCGATATCGTCGCGTAGATCCAGCCCTTCCATCTGATGGATGGTGATGCCGTGTTGTCCGCGGCGTGGGCGATCTCCTCGCAGCAATCGCCATATTGGAGGTTGACGAAGCTCACGCCCGGCGTCTTCAACAGCGGCGCCCAGCCATCGATGGCCGAGAAATATTTGGCCCGCTTGGCGCCCAGCATCATGGAGCGCCAGCAGACGCCCACTTTCTTGCCCGGCAGGCGCTCCAAGCGCGCGCGGAATTCCGCCACGCGGGCGGCATCGGGCACCAGAAAAGGCTTGTGGGGAAAATCGGCCAGCGACTTGCGGTAGATGGCCAGTGCCGAGGCCATCGGCGCCCACATGTCCGGCACATTGCGCTTTTCGGCAAAAGGAATAAAGCGCAGCGCCTGGTTGCCGTCCTTGTCGACCAAGGTGCGGTCTTCATAGCTGCCACTTCGGCTTGCGGGAAACTGCGCTGGAACAGTTTCACCAGGCGCGGATCCACCGCGACCTGCAATTTGCCGTCCGGCCCCAACTCGCGCATCATGTCGGGCAGGATGTTGGCGAACATGAATTCGTCGCCCAGGCCCTGCTCGCCGACCAAAAGGAGCTTCAATCCCTCGATGGGCTCGCCATTCCAGCGCGGCGCCTTGATCATATGATGGACATAGGCGCGGAACCGCTCATTGTTGCGGATCTCATATTCGCGGAAACCTTCCTCCAGCTGGCCCGCGCCGATCAGGCAGATGCTGCGCGAATGGCGCGCCTCCATTCGCTCGGTGGGATCGGTGACATGGGTAAGCGCCACCTCGTAATTGGCGAGCGCGTCTTCCAGCCGCCCCAGATGCTGATAGGCATAACCCAGATTGTGATAGCCACGCGCAAAGCTGGGCTGCAGGCGCACCGCCTCATTGTAGAACACCAGGCTTTCCTCGGCGCGGCCCTGCTTCCGCCAGCACCGTGGCCAGCGAATTCCACAGAATCGCTTCGCCGGGCATGCGGTAGATCGCGGCGCGCAGCATCTCGATGCCGTCCTCGGGCCGTCCCAGATCGCACAGCACGCTGCCCAGATTGTTGTAGCCCAAGGGCGAATCAGGGCAGGCGGCGATGTAAAGCTCGAACAGCTTCGCCGCGCTTTCGGTCATCTTCAGATTCCAGGCGGTGAGGCCCAGATTGACCAGAAGCTCCGGATCGGTGGGATCGAGTTCGATAGGCGCGTTCATAAGTGACCAGCGCCTTGTGAACATGGCCCATGCGCTCCAGCGCCATGGCCAGAAGATGATAAGCCTTGGGATTGGTGTCGTCGGCCTCGACCGCCTTCAGCGCCCATTGGGCGGCGCTGGACGATCTCGCCCTTGCGCCAGATGCGCACCGCGCGCTTCAACAGCGATATTGGATTTGTGCCGCTCCTTTTCGGCCGCGGCCTGGTCGAAGAGCTTCTCCAGCCGCTCCAGCGCCGCCATCTTGGCGTCCACGCCGCTTAATGAGTCGATACTTTTAAGCGCGGCGGCAGCGGCCATGGTGTCTTCTCTTCATCACGAAAATCGGCCGCCATCAGAAGCTCTTATGCTTAACCGCTGGTGAACGAAAAACCATGAGACATCAGGCTTTTATTAACTCTGCCGGCCTATGGTGGCGCACTTGACAGGCAAGGACCCCCCGCATGCCGCTCAAACTGTCCCTGAAACCGGGCGAGAAATTCGTGCTCAATGGCGCCGTCCTCTCCAACGGCGACAAGCGCACCAGCCTGGTGATCCAGAACAAGGCCTGTGTGCTGCGCGAAAAGGACATCCTGCAGCCCAAGGACGCCAAGACGCCGGCGCGCCTGGTCTATCTCGCCATCATGATGATGTATCTCGACGGCGAGGCCAGCGAAGAGCCCTACAACGAATTCGCCCTGCGCATGACCGAATTCATGGGCGCGATCCAGAACCGCGCCATTCTCGCGCAATGCGTGGAAATCAGCCGCGATGTCAACCGGCGCGAGTATTACAAGGCGCTGATGGCCTGCCGGAAACTATTCGAGTATGAACAGGAGCGATTGAATTATGTCCCTGAAAACCTATCAAAACGTTCAGCGCGCGGTTGAAGACCCGCGGGCGACGGAATACCGCCTTTTCGGCCAGGTGACGGGCGCGCTCCTGGATGCCAAGAGCAAGAACGCCAAGGGCACGCCCCTGGTCGAGGCGGTGGACTGGAACAAGCGCCTGTGGCGCACGCTTGGCGGCCGACTGCATGGACGACCGCAACGCGCTCACCCAGGATGTGCGCGCCAAGATCGTGTCGCTCTCGCTCTTCGTCTCGAAATATTCCCGCAAGGTGACGCGCGAGAAGGCGCCGCTCGATCCCCTGATCCAGATCAATCGCACCATCATGCAGGGCCTGGAAGCCAAGGTCGGCTGAAGCCTCAAGCCGCCAGCTGATTCATTCAGAAGCCGGCGCGATCTCCCGCGCCGGCTTTTTCTTTTGAGCCAGTGAAGAGCATCGCAAAAGCGTCGCGGCAAACTTTTGCCACTCCGGCAAATCATGCCTAATCGGCGTTCCGGCCGTCGCACGAAAATATATTCAATAAAATCAATATCATATGAAGTTAAGGGGCGCGGCACGGCGATTGCAGAAATCAGGCCCGGGTGATTTGCCCAAGGTTCGCGAGAAACGCGCGCCCCCCACCGAAGTTAAGTAATGGAGAAACCCCCATGTCCTTTAGCGTCAACACCAACACCGGCGCGATGACCGCGCTGCAGTACCTCAACCAGACCCAGGGCCAGCTCAACCAGACCCAGAGCGAGATCAATTCGGGTCTGAAAGTCGCGACGGCGAAGGACAATGGTGCGATTTACGCCATTGCCCAGAACCAGCGGGGCGCGGTCGCGGGCCTGCAGTCCGTGATCAACAGCTTGAACAATGGCTCTTCCGCGATCGATGTCGCCCTTTCGGCGGGCCAGTCGATTTCGGATCTGCTGATCCAGTTGAAACAGCAGGCGCTTTCGGCCGTCGGACTCCTCGCTCGACACGGCGAGCCGCAGGCGCTTGAATTCGAGCTTCCAGGCCTTGCTGCGGCCAGATCACCACGATCGTGAACAACGCCATCTTCAATGGCTTCAACCTGGTCAATGGTTCGACCAACCAGATCACGGCGCTGGCTTCGTCCGACGGCTCCCGCCACATCACCACCTTGGCCCAGAATATGAGCTCTGAGCGGTCTGATCGTGACCATTCCCTCCACTGCCTCGATCTCGACCCAGGCCAGGCGTCGGCCCTGATCGCCACGATCCAGACCTCGCTCACCAACGTCAACTCGGCGCTCGCCAAATTGTCGTCCGGTGCGGCGAAATTCTCGATCCAGGCGACCTTCACCCAGAACCTGTCCGACACGCTGACCACCGGCATCGGCAATCTGGTGGACGCCAACATGGCGCAGGAAAGCGCGCCGCTGCAGTCGCTGCAGGTCAAGCAGCAGCTGGGCGTTCAGGCCCTGTCGATCGCCAACCAGGCGCCGCAGACCATCCTGTCGCTGTTCCAGAACGGCTGATCCGGTCTCACCGGTTTGACGTAAGAAGAGCGGCGCGCGAGCGCCGCTCTTTGCGTTTGCGGCGTTCGCGGATCTTGGCAAGATTCCGCTAAGCAAATTCCTTCACACAAAATTTTCCAGCAAAAGCGCGGCTTGTTTTCGCCAAAGTGGAATTATTTGCCGGGCCCGCTCGGCAAAAATTTCCGTGTCCGCGGCAAATTCTGCCGGTCATCCTTGCCGCACGGGCAAATTCCGCCGGGCGCTTTTTTCCTCCGCCGCGGCAAAATCGATGTTTAAGCGAATTCTGAATCCGGCTCCGGCACGAGCGCTTGCCATGGGTCATGCGGGCAAAACGCCCTGTGAGCCATGCACATCAACACCAGAACGGAGAGATCCATGTCTTTTAGCGTCAACACCAACACGCCGGCGCCATGGCGGCGCTGCAGTACCTCAACCGCCACCCAGGGCCAGTTGGCCCAGACCCAGATCCGCCATCAACAGCGGCATGAAAGTCGCCGACCGCGCGTGACGATGGCGCGATTTACGCCATCGCCCAGAATCAGCGCGGCGCAGGTTGCCGGCTATCAGTCCGTGATCAGCTCGCTCAACAACGGCACGTCCTCGATCGACGTCGCCCTGTCCGCGGGTCAGTCGATTTCGGACCTGCTGATCCAGATGAAACAGCAGGCTCTTTCGGCCGCCGACGCCTCGCTCGACACCGCGAGCCGCCAGGCGCTGAATTCCAGACTTCAACGCTCTGCGCGCCAGATCACCACGATCGTGACCAACGCCATGTTCAACGGCTTCAACCTGGTCAACGGTTCGACCAACCAGATCACCGCCTTGGCGTCGGCTGACGGCACGCGCCGCATCACCACGGCGGCCCAGAATATGAGCCTCTCCGGCACGATCGTGACCCTGGCGACCAACGCCACGATCTCGACCCAGGCCAAGGCGTCGACTCTGGTCGCCACGATCCAGACCTCGCTCACCAACGTCAACTCGGCTCTGGCCAAATTGTCGGCCGGTGCGGCGAAGTTCTCGATCCAGGCGACCTTCGCCCAGAACCTGTCCGATACGCTGACGACCGGTATCGGCAATCTGGTGGACGCCAACATGGCGCAGGAAAGCGCGTCGTTGCAGTCCCTGCAGGTCAAGCAGCAGCTTGGCATTCAGGCTCTGTCGATCGCCAATCAGGCGCCGCAGACCATCCTGTCTCTGTTCCAGGGTGGCTAATACGCCTCAGGGTGACGGCGGGCGCGCGCAAGCGTCCCGCCCGCTTCCTTGGTTCTTCAGAAAATCGGACGAACGCCGCAAGGCGATATCGTCGCCCCCGGGCGTAGGGAATCATTCGGTGGGACATGGGGCAGACGGGCGATGCCGGGGGGCGTCGCCCGTCGGCTTTTTAATATGCCCCCATCTGTCCGCCAACGCGGGCAAGCCCGCAGGCGGACATCTTCCGCCGCTAGCGGCTACGCCGCGCAGGGGAAGAAAGTCACGGCCAAGACGCGATGGCCTGAAGCTAAAGCGCTGAACCGAAAAGCGGAAGCGGCGCGGACCGGGGCGATAGGCGCCGGGTTTGCGCGTGTCGTCCAGTTCCAGCGCCGAAAGCTGGACCTGGCAGAACAAGCTTCTCGCCCGCGCGGCGATGGGTGAGCAGCCCCAGCAGCGGCGCGTCGGCGCGGTCCACCTCGATGCGCAGGCGCGTCTCGCGCGTCGCCGATCTCGGCCCAGCCTTCGGTCATGCCGAAGCCGTGGCTGGACGAAACCAGGAACGACACCGGCGCGCCGTGATCGATGGTCCGGCCGGCCAGGGCAAAAGTCTCGCGGCCGCCGCCATTGGTGGTGGCCAGTCGCAGCGCGGTCGGCATCGAAGGCGTCCGGCAGCAAGGTGAAATGGCCCAGCCGCAAGCACGCCCTTGCCCCAATCCTGCCAATGGAACGCCAGGTCGAATTCGACCCGCGGCGCCGCGCCGCAGAAGCGCAGGCGTTTTTCGATCGGGCCCTTGGGCGTCTCGATCCGGGCGAACGCGAGGACATCGCCATTGGCCTCGTGCGCGATCGCTGCGCTTCGCACCATTCCAGATCGGTGAGCTTGTGTTCGCCCGGCGCTTCGAACACGCAATCGCCGGTGTACCAGTCGGCCGCCAGCGCGATGTCGTCGAAATGGCCGTGCGGCAGGCCGCCCAGCGCCGGGCTGCGCTGGTCGTCGAATTGCAGGCTGGCCAGCGCCAGGCCGCGCCGCCGGTCGAGTCGCGGCCGCGAACTGCGGCGTCTGCGATGTCGATATGGCGGTCCTCGACCGGCGTCGCCGTGCGGCGCGGGCAGCGCCGGCGAAGCGCGCGCTCCATCGCGCTTCCGCCGCCGTCAGGCGGGCGCAATAGGCCTCCCAGCGCTTTTCGGTCAGATGGGTGCGAAAATCGCTGGCCCAGAGATAGCAAAGCTCTTTCCAGTCCGGCGTCGGCTCGCTGGCCAGCATGCCCTCGATAGATGCGCTGGCAGGCGGCGTTGATGGCGAGATTGTCGCGGCCGGTCACCGCCCAGCGCGCCAGATTGTATTTGCGCTGCTTCTTCACCGGCACCGGACAGGCGGCGCTTTCCAGCGACAGAATCTGGCCCGCGCCGGGCGATCCGTGCAGCGCCAGGACGCTCGGACGGCGCCGATCATGCGCGCTTCGTTGGCGACGGCGCGCAAGCGCCTGTTCCAGCCGCGCCCATTCGCTTCGCCCGACAAGCTTCTCCTCGGTCCTGAAGCGGCCGGGACGGAAATCGAAAATCTCCGCGTCGCTGGCATAGAGGCACAGCGCGCGCGGCTGGCGGCGCTCGCCGGCCGCGCACAAAATCCAGATAAGTTTCCGAGCTCGATGTCGCCATGGGCGAAGCGCTGCATTTGCTGGAACAGCGGTGGTGTTGCTCCAGATCAGCGCGATGCTCGCGGCCATCGGCGCCCACGCGCGCGCTGCGGCAGATATTGGGTCTCGGCCGGCCATTCGGGATGATGCGCGGCCGGGATTGTCCCAATCCATCATGATGGCGTCGATAGCCGGCATCGCGATAAAGCCCGACCAGGCCCGCCGGCATAGGCCTGCTCATTGACCAGCGCCAGGCGCGGGCGCACGCCCAGCAGCCGCTCGATAGATCTCGTTGCCCAGGCGCAGATTTTCCGCCGTCACCCGCGCCGGCACCAGCGGCCCGATCATCTGGCTGATAGCCCGAACCGATCAGTTCGATGCGGCCCGCGCGCGATCAGGCTCGCGCGCGCGTCCGATCCATGCGGGATCGCGCGCGGCGATTTCTTCCAGCGTGTAGCCGGACAGCTTCGATGCCGATGGGGCCCGCACGTTCGGCCAGCCGCAGCAGCGGCCAATAGCAGCGCGCGATCACCTCGCCGCGCCGCTCTTCCTCGATGGAGGAGAAGGCCAGATTGAGATGGAAAAAGGCGAACACCCGCAAGCGCGCTGCGCCGCGCCGCACGGTCGGCGCTGCGGCAGCGGCGCGTTCATGCGGTTTCGATCCGGATCAGGCCAGCGCGTCATTGGCGGCCGCCAGCGCGGCGTCGCGGCTTGCGCCGGTGGCCAGCACCATGGCGCGCGAAGGCCGCTTGTCGCCGGCCGGCGGAATGATGTCGCCGGGCCGGGCGGTGACGACCACTTCGGCGACGCCGGCGAATCCGGCGCGCCTCGTCCGCGCCGCTCGACCGCGATCACCTTGCCGGGCTTGGGAAAAGCATAGCGCTGGACCACCGGCGTGAACTGCTTGGGCGTCAAGTTCGGCTTCGCGTCACCGCTTCGCCCAGCGCGACCCTGATCGCCGCGCCGATGAAATCGACGCCGGTGTTCAGGGGAATTTCCCGGGTGCAGAAAAAGCCGCCCGACAGCCGCGCCGCCAGCTCGATCACATAGGGCTCGCCATTGTGCACGACGATGTCGCCCTTCACCGTGCCGTCGGTGACGCCCATGCGCGCTGGCGGCCCGCGCCACCAGATCGCGCACCTTGGCCTGGATGTCTTCGGCGGCAGATGGCTGGGCAGGTCGCCGCCATTCTCGATGAAGAAGGGCGCATAGCGTTCCAGATATTCGTAATTGCGGTCGGAGAAGCCGGGCGTGAAGCAGCGGCCGCCGATGACGACGCTATTCGGTCGAGACCTGCGGGCCCGTCCAGATATTGCTCCACCATCACCCGCTCGCTGGGCGAATGGGAGCGCGCCAGCATGAACGCCTTGGCCAGATCCTCGACCTGCGCCACGCGCTGCACGCCGCGGCTGCCGCGGCTGTCCACCGGCTTGATCACCAGATCGCGGCCGCGCTCGATGGCGATGCGCTGCAATTCCTGCGGCGTCGCGACTTCCTGCGAACCAGGGCACCGGCCACGCCGGCGATCGGAAAGCATCTCTTCATCGCCAGCTTGTCGCAGGCCAGTTCGGCCACATGCACCGGCAGGCCGGGCAGGCGCAGGCGCTGCGCCACCGTGGCCGCGGTGACCGGCGCATCGGCGGCGACGCAGATCACGCCGTCGATCTTGCGGATCTTGCGGCTATAGCGTTCGGCGGCGGCGGCGGTTTCCGTCGGCGCCATAGACATCGGCGATCAGGCAGGAATCGGCGAAGGCAAAGCCGGGCGCTTGGGGGTCGCGGTCGGAGACCACCACAGTATAGCCCCATCTCCTTGGCGCGCTTGGCGGCGTCGGCCGCTTCGATGCCGCCGGAGACGATCAGAAGCGTCTTGCCGCAGAAGTTGCTCATCAGAAGTACAGGCCGCCATTGACGTTGATGGTCTGCGCCGTGATGTAGGACGACGCGTCGCTGGCCAGGAACACCACGGCATCGGCCACTTCCTGCGGCGTGCCCATGCGCTTGAGCAGGATATTCTCCGCCGCTTTCTGCACGCTGGCCGCCTGCCATGCCGCCCGCCGCCATCTCCGAGGCGATCAGGCCCGCCGCCACGACATTGGAGCGGACGCCGTATTGCGCGCCGAAGCGGGCGATCACCTGCGCCAGCGAAATCAGCCCGGCCTTGGAGGCGGCATAATGCGCGGTGCGCGGGCCGCCATATTGCCCGCTGACCGAGCCGATATGGACGATGGAGCCGCCGCCCGCCTCTTTCAGCAGCGGCAGGAAGACCTGCGCCACCAGGAATGGGCCTTTGAGATTGGTGTCCAGGATCGTAGTCCCAATCGGCGTCGCTCGACCTGGTCGAAATCGGTGGGCTTGTTGATGCCGGCATTGTTGACCAGGATCGAGATCGGGCCGAAGCCGCGCGCGCCTCGGCCGCGGCCTCGACGCTGGCGCGGTCGGTGACATCCATCGTGCACCGCCTTGGCGCGGCGGCCCTTGAGCCTCGATCTGCTTCGACCGACGGCGTCCGCTTCGGCGCGATTGCTCGCGATAGGTGAGCAGCACATCGGCGCCCGGCTTCCGCCAGGCCCAGCGCGATGGCGCGGCCGATGCCGCGGCTGCCGCCGGTGACGACGGCGCATTTTCCCGGCAAGCGAAAAGCGGACTCATGATTCTTCTTGCGCGCGATCACGCGCCGCGCCGCGTCGGCGATGAAGGGCGCGCGAGATCCCGAAATGCTGCGCCAGCTCCTCCGGCTCGCCGGAAGCGCCGAACACTGTCCTTCACGCCGACGAATTCGATCGGGCAGGGCGCGGTCTGCGGCCAGCGCCTCCGCCACCGCGCCGCCCAGTCCGCCATGGATATTGTGATCTTCGGCGGTGACGATGGCGCCGGTTTCCGCGGCGCAGCGCGCCAGCAGCGTCGGTGTCGATCGGCTTGATGGTCGGCATGTTGACCACCCGCGCGGCGATGCCGTCTTCGGCCAGCATCTCGGCGGCGGCCAGCGCGCGCGCCACTTCCACGCCGCAGGCGACGATGGTGACGTCGTTGCCGTCGCGCAGGATCTGGCCTTTGCCGATTTCGAATTTGTGATCGTCGCCGAACAGGCGCGGCGCGGGGCTGCGGCCGGTGCGCATATAGACCGGGCCGTCGATATTCCAGGATCGCGCGCGTCGCCAGCGCCATTTCGGTGGGATCGGCGGGCGAGATCACGGTCATGCCGGGAATGGCGCGGAACGCGGCCAGGTCTTCCAGCGCCTGGGCCGAGCCGCCATCGGGGCCGACATCCAGGCCGGGATGGCTGGCCACGATCTTGGCGTTGCGCCGGGCATAGCAGAGCGACAGCCGCGCCTGTTCGATGGCGCGCAGGCAGAAGACCGCGAAGGTGGTGACCACGGGGATCAGGCCGACCGCCGCCAGGCCGCCCGCCGCCGCCATCATGTTCTGCTCGGCGATGCCGAACTGGATCAGGCGCTCGGGATGGCTCTTGCGGAAATGATGCACGCCGGTGCCGCCGGCGATGTCGGCGTCCAGCACCACCAGCTTGGGAAATTCGTCGCCCAGCGCCGACAGGGCCTTGCCGAAGGCTTCGCGCAGGGAATCGCTGTTGGCGATCAGGGCGGGACTTAGACATTCGAGAAACTCCTCGATCTCGTCGGCGCTGCGCGCCCAGCGCCGCCAAGCGCCTCTTCGGTCTGGGCTCGCGCGTCAGCTTCACGCTGCCATGCCAGGCGGGAATGTTTTCCATATAGGGCACGCCCTTGCCCTTGATGGTGTGGGCGATGATCACCGACGGGCTGCTCGCGCGTCGCGCCGGCGCGGCGCAAGGCCGCCAGGATCGCGCGGAATGTCATGGCCGTCGATCTCGGCCACCGCCCAGCCGAAGGCGCGCCATTTGGCGGCCAGCGGCTCCAGCCGCATGATCGCGTCGTTGCGAGTTGTCGCTTTGCAGCTTGTTGTAGTCGATCACGGCGCAGAGATTGTCGAGCTTGTGATGGGCGCCCGCACATCGCGGCTTCCCACACTTCGCCTTCCTGCAATTCGCCGTCGCCCAGCAGGGTGTAGACGCGCGCCGGCATTTTCTGCAGCTTCAGGCCCATCGCCATGCCCAGCGCGACCGAGAATGCCCTGGCCCAGCGAGCCGGTGGAGGTCTCCACCCAGGGCAGATCCAGCACATGGGGATGGCCCTGGAACGGGCTGTTCCAGCTTGCGCAAGCGTCAGCGCCGCCTTGGCGTCGCAGAAGCCGTAATGCGCGCCCGACGGCATAGAGCGCGGGCGCGGCATGGCCCTTGGACAGGACAAAGCGGTCGCGGGTCGGATCGTCCACCGCGGTCGGGCCAGACATTCATCTCCGCGCCGTAAAGGCAGGCGAGCAGGTCGGCCGCACGACAGCGCGCCGCCGGGATGGCCCGAACCGGCATGAAAGATCGACGGCGACGGCATGGCAGCGGATGAAGCGCGCCGCCTCGCGCAAGTTTCTCTTCGCAGGGCGTGCCGGTCGTTGGCGGGAGCGGTCTTCCGGGGATTGCTGGGTCATGTCTGCCTCAGGCCGCGTTGGCCGAGTGCGCGCGCGCGCCAGAAGATCGGCATAGAGAATGATGCGGGCGTTGGGCGCCAGCCGGCTGGCTTCGGCGCACGATCTCGTCCGGCGAAAGCCGCGCGACATCACCACGATCACATCGACCGGCGTGGCGCCGCCAGCGCCTCGGGCGCGGCAGAGCTGCACGCCGTGCCGTTCGCGGCATGTGCTGAATCAGATGCGCGTCGATCAGAAGGGACAGGTTGTCGGGATCGAAACCGCCCGCCAGCACCAGGGAATCGAACAGCCGGCCCGCGCCCCACAGCGCCACGCGCTGCGGCTTGAGATTGTCCAGTTCGCGCGGCCGCCGCCGTGAGCGCCGCGCAGATTGGCGGCGCGGGTCTTGCGATATAGCTGCGATCAGGGCTGCGGCAGCGCGCCACTTCGACGGGATCGGCGGCGATCGTCCGTCGCCGCGCCGTCCTGGTCTTGCGCGCGACGAACAGAGATTGATGCGATCGGCCGGATCGGGCTCGTTCGAGGATGGTGAAGCCCGCCGCCTCGATCATCCGCGCCAGCGTGGTTTCGCGAGAAATGATAGAGATGCTTGTCGATGAACCATTCCTCGAGAATGTCGTCGCCGCCGATCAGCGCGATATTGGGCGCGTCCAGCACCAGCAGGCCGCCGTGCTTCAGCACCCGGGCATGATCCTTCAGCGCTTGCGAACGGATGGGCCAGATGCTCGATGGTGTGGCAGGAATGAACGATGTCGAAGCTGGCGTCGGCGAGCGTCGCGTCTCTCGATGCGCGCCCGGATCAGCCTGGTGCGCGGCAGGTCCGGCGCAGACTGTCGGCATAACGCTCGTCGGGCTCGACCGCGGTGACGTGCGCCTTGGGCGCGGCTTCGAGAAAGGCCTTGGCGAAGCGGCCGCGATTGGAGCCGACATCCAGAAGCGCCAGCGGCTCGTCCAGCTCGGCGTGCGCGCGCCAGCGCATCCATCGCCGCCTGGGTGCGAAAGCCCTTGCCGTAGCGCACATTGCCCCAGTCGGCGCCGCCCGATACCGCCGCGTCATGGCGCGCCGTGGTCCGGTCGATGCGCGGCAGGCTTTGCACCAGGCCGCAATGGCGGCAGAGATAGACTTTCAGGCCCCGCGTGGAGCCGTTCCGGCTTGATAGACGAAGTGCAAGAGCGTCGCTGCCGCAAAAGTCGCAGAGCTGGCAGGTCGGCATGCATGGGCAATGGTCCGGTCAAGAATCCGGTAACCATGATCCGCCGGGCAGCGTTAAATTTCTAATAATTCACCACATATTCGGCGCGTTCGGCATAGCCCAGCCGCGCCAGCATATCGCCGGCGATGGCGTCGAACTGCGCCCGCTGGCCGGCATCCAGCAGCCGGTCTTCCGGGCGGTTCACATTGTGCGGCCGGGCGAAAACGCCATAGGCCTCGTCGCGGTAGGGAAGGTTCAGGAATTCATAAAGGCCGCGGACTTCCGACGGCGACGTCGCGCAGCTCCTCCAGCCGCACGAACAGTGTTCGCTCGCCGCGGCAAGCTGGGACAATTCCTCCAGCGACCACGCGGTTCATCTCCGCCCAATGCCAGCAGATGCGCTCGAACTGGGTGAAGCCGCGGAAAGCGTCGCGCCTCGCGCGCTCGCCCTGGCGCGGCAGCGGCCACCAATATTTCTTTTCCGGCGGCGGCGCGGGCGAGCGCCGGCGTCGTCGTAATGCGCCTGCAGAATCGCGGTGGAGCGGTCGTCGTAGCATTCGTCGCCCAGCTTGTGGAAATAGGAACTGGCGACTTTGCGGCCATCGCGCACCAGATGCACGAAGCGCGCCTTGGGAAACAGCTGCCGCCAGTTCGGGAATCAGCCAGGACAGTTTGTTGGAGGAATCGCCCCAATGCGCGGCGTCGCTGTAGCGGATCGCCGCGCCATAGGTTTCGGCGATGACGCGCGCGGTTTCGTCCGCGCCGACCAGGCCCAGATAGCGCTGCACCGCCAAAGGCTGGGTGATCTGCACCATATATTCGTGATGCATTTCCACGCCGGCCACGGCGCGACAGCGCCTTGTGCAGCATGGCGGTGCCGGAGCGCCCGGACGAGACGATGAAGAACGGGCTGCGCGCTCATGGCGTTGCCTTGACCGCGATGACCACGGCTTCGCGGCCGATGCCCAGTCTCCGCCAAGGCGCGATAGAAAGCGCGGCGCGTTTCCTTCAGCCCGGCGGCCTCGAAGGCAAGGTCGAATTTCTTGCGCCGTTGTGGCAGGCGCGGCCCAGCGCCGGATCGCCGACGTAATTCTCGCCCATCATCAGGAACGCTTCCATGGGAAAGCTGGTGGTGCGGCTTTGGCGACGAAAGCCCAGCCGGTCAAGCAGGCTCGTGAGCGAATCGAAATCGAAATAATTCAGGTGATGCGGCGGCGCCACCCACCAATCGGCTGCGTCCAGCCGCGGCGCGCGCCGGCGATCTGAAGCGGCGAGAAATCATTGGGAACATTGACGCAGATCACGCCGCCGGGTTCCAGCAGGCCGTGCGCCAGCCCGATCAGGATGCGATCGGGATCGGGCACATGCTCCAGCACATTGTTGAGATGGACCACGTCGAACCGGCCCAGCGCGCGGCGCTGGTCGTCGTTGAAAAATCCTTCGGTGACTGGCGCGCCCAGCCCGCGCGCATGGGCAGCCGCCTGGCGCGATGGTTCGATGCCGTGCGCCAGCCAGCCGCGCCTCATCGCGGTCTGCAGAAAAAAACCCGGGCCCGCAGCCGATATCCAGCAGGCGGCGGCGGTCGGGCGGCAAAAGCGATTCGAAAATCTCCAACCGGTCGGTCTGCGCCAATTGCGCCCAGTCCTGGTCTTCGCCGGCATGGGCCAGGAAGGTCGGTTTTTCGCTGGCGTAATATTCCTCGCGATAGGCGCGCTCGAGCGCGGCCGGCGTCCGGCAGCGGCAAGGCATGCTTGAAGCCGCACGCCTCGCATTCGATGATGTCGTGATGCTCGCGGGCGCGCGCACCCGCACGGCCGCTGATGCGACGCCATCGCCGATGACATTTTTCGCGCGGCATCGTGACTCATTGGCAGGCTCCCTCGTTAACCGCTTCTTAGCCATACGCTCTTTAGAAAGGGTTAAATGGAAGCTCACCAATCCCGGCCGATTTTCATCGCCGAAGCTTCCAGCAACCACGGCCGCGATCTCGCGCGCGCCAAGGCCTTTGTGGATGCGGCGGCAGATGCCGGCTGCGACGCGGTCAAATTCCAGCTTTTCAAGATCGACCGCATGTTCGCGCCCGAGATCCTGGCGCAAAGTCCCAAGCATCGGGCGCGCAAGGAATGGGAATTGCCGCTCGCGCATCTGGCGCCACTGGCCGAACACTGTTCAGCCCGGAAAATCCAGTTTTCCTGCACGCCTTTTTATCTGGAGGCGGTGGCTGAACTGGCGCCTTTTGTCGATTTCTACAAGGTCGCGTCCTACGAGCTTCTGGTCACGACCTGCTCAAGGCCTGCGCCGGCACCGGCAAGCCGGTGGTGCTGTCCACCGGCATGGCGACCATGGACGAGATCGTGGCGGCCGCCCGCACCCTTCAGAAGGCGGGCGCCAGGGACATCACTCTGCTGCATTGCGTTTCCGCCTATCCGACGCCCGCCGCCGAAGCCAATCTTTCCGCCATCGCCGCCATCCGCAACGCGACCGGCCTTCCCACCGGCTGGTCCGATCACACCCGCCGCCCGGCAGTGATCGAACGCGCCGTGCATCATTGGGGTGCGCGGGCGGTGGAATTCCATCTCGATCTGGATGGCAAGGGCGCGGAATATGCGGCGGGCCATTGCTGGCTGCCGCACGAGATCGCGCCCGTGATCGCGCGCATCCGCGAAAGCCTGATCGCCGACGGCGACGGCTTCAAAGGCCCGCAGCCGTCCGAACTCTCCGACCGCGATTGGCGCGCCGATCCGGCCGACGGCATGCGGCCGCTGTCGCCATGTCCGTACGCAGTTACAAGGGCGAAGCCGCGTGAATCCGGCTCGGCCAGCCAAGCCTGCGCGATTGTTGCCGTCATCCAGGCGCGGATGGGTTCGACCCGCCTGCCGGGCAAGGTGTTGAAGCCCATCGCGGGCCAGCCGCTGCTCTGGCACATCGTTCATCGCCTCAAAGCCTCGCAGCTGATCGACGAGATCGCCATCGCCACCACCACCAATCCGCTGCGACGAAGCGATCGTGGAATTCGGCATGCCGCCATGGCGTCACCGTGGTGCGCGGCCCGGAAGACGACGTGCTGGCCCGCTTCGCCCGCGCCGCCGAACAGCTGAACGCCGACATCATCGTGCGGGTCTCCTCCGATGCGCCTTTCCTGGATGCGGGTTTCATCGATCATCTGGTCGCCAGCACTGATCGCGCAAGACGGCGATTATGTGCTGATGGAAGAGGGCGCGCTTTGCGCACATGAAGGCGTCGATCCCTTGACCCGGCGCGGCCTCGACAAGCTGATGATGCGAGGCCGCGTCACGATCCGGTGGCGCGCGAGCATGTCACCGGCTATTTCAAGCTTCATCCCGATTTCGTGCCCATCGCCCGCGCGCCCGCCTATCCGCCGCTGGCGCGCGAAGGCGGGACGGCTCACCATCGACACGCCGGACGATCTCGCCTTTGTCGAGGCCATGCATGACCGGATTGCAGGCCCGCGCCGGGCGAAGCGTCGCTGGCCGATCTGCTTCTGCTGCTGGAGCGCGAGCCGGAACTGCGCGCCATCAACGCGCCATGTGAAGCAGAAACAACTTCGGCCCTCTGGCGGCCTGGCGCTGATCCGCTGCGATGGCGGCGGCAAGTTTCGGCTATGGCCATGTCAAGCGCATGGTGGCGCTGGCGCGCGCTGCTTCGGGACCGCGAAGGCATCGGCGTCCTGTTCGCGCTCCATGGCAGCGAGGATGCCGCCACGCCCATCCGCCGCGCCGGCTTCGGCATGGCGATGATCGAGGATCATCGCGCGCTAGCGGCGGAGATCGCGCGACACAGGCCCGACATGCTGCTGTTGGACGGCCGCGAAGGTCCGTCCCGCGCTCGAACTCGAAGAATTGCGCCGCGCCGTTCCCGTCACCGCCATCATCGACGATGGTTCGGATAGCGCGCCTGGCGTGCGATTTCGCCTATTATCCGCCGGTGCCGCAGGCGCGCGAGCTGGACTGGACGGGCGCGCGCACCGCAGGCGCGCATCGGCTGGGAATGGGCGCTGCTGGGGCTCAACCCGCATCTCGCGCCGGTGCATGCCCCGCACAAGACGCGGCCCACATCTGCTGGTCGCGATGGGCGGCAGCGATCCGCACGGCCTTACCTTGCGCGCGGCCAGAGGCGCTGGCGTCGCTGAACGCGGATATCCGCGTCCGCTTCGTCATCGGCGCCGGCATGAAAGATGCCGCTACGCGTGGCGCGGACGGTGGTGGCGCTGTCGAACAATTTCGAGACCGTCGAAGGCGCCGACGATCTGGCCATCGAATATGCCTGGGCCGATCTGGCGCTTTGCGCGTTCGGCGTCACCGCCTATGAACTCGCCGCCTTCGGCGTGCCGGCGCTTTATCTGGGCCTGACCGACGACCATGCCCGCTCCGCCGGCGCGTTCGACGCGGCCGGCATGGGCGTGTCGCTGGGCCTGGCCGCCAATGTCACGGACGACGATATCCGCACGCAGATTCGCGCCCTGCTGGACGATCCCGACACGCCGCCGCGACATGCGCCATGCCGGTCTGGTGACGCTCGATGGCGGCGGCGCGGCGCGCATCGCCGCCGATCTCGCTCAAGCGCTGAAGGAAGACGATAGCCGCTCAAGATCGCGCGATAAGCGCCGTGGCCTGGGCGAACACGTCGCCCCAGTCGCCGCGACGTTGTGGGCATCGATGCAGATGACAGGCGGGCGCGAACGGTTCATGCCCTGGCCGAATGCCGTCCAGCTGTGTGTCGATAGAGCAACTTCAAGGTTCTCACGCCCGCGCCGGCGCCCAGCCAGGACACGGCCGTGGGCGCACTGACCAGGAGATCCAGCGCCGACAACATCGCCGCGGTGCGGTCCAGTTCGTTCTTCTGGTCCAGCGCCGGCGGCACGAAAATCTTGCGGCCGCTCGATCTGTTCCAGCGCCGCGATTTCCTCGGGCGATCGCGTCATATTGGCAGGAGACGATGGCGCCCGGCAGATCGCGCAGGAATTCGCCCCATGCGGCCAAGGGCGCATATTGCACCGAACGATGGCCGCCCGACTTGCCGCTGCGCCAGCAAATCCCGATCGAGAGCGACGATCCCAATCCGGCGAAATTGTTCTTCCAGCGCGCCTGCTCTTCACCGATCGGGCACCAGGAAGGCGTGCTCCTTGGGGAAAGCCTCAAGGGTCTTGCGCAGCCAACGGGGCAAGGTCCCCATCAAGGTGACGCATATTGGCGCCGCCATCCTTGGCCAGCCAGCCATAATCGGCCTGGACGGTGCCGTTCACGGTCGAAAGCGATTGAGCCCGCGCCAACGCCTTGGGAAAGGAGCGCGCCGCCAACTTCACCAGCCGCGCGTCGCATTCCAGAATCACCTGTCCTTCGCCTGCGCCGGACAACAAATCGGGCAGAACGCTCATGAACATCAGCTGGTCGCCCACGCCCTGCTCGGCGCGGACCAGGAGGCGCATGCGTCCCAGCGGTGTGCCGCGCCATTCGGCGAGTTTCAAGGTCGTGGCCGGCACCTTGTTGGCCATGCCGGCGCGGGCGGCATAGTCGCGCCAGCCATCGGCCAGATTTCCCGTCAGTAAATTGAGGATGGCGCGGTTGAGGCGAATCTGCGGGTCGTTGCGTCCGGCCTTGAGCGCCTTGTCGTACAGTGTTCGGGCCTGCTCGAAATCGTCGTCATTGGCCAGGAGATCGGCCAGATTGGAGAGTGCGGGAGCATAATCGGGCCGGATGTCCAGCGCCGCCCGGTA
The DNA here is from genome assembly GCA_963766265.1 of uncultured Alphaproteobacteria bacterium. Classification (GTDB taxonomy): domain Bacteria; phylum Pseudomonadota; class Alphaproteobacteria; order Micropepsales; family Micropepsaceae; genus Rhizomicrobium. The sequence continues at coordinate 412,958 of CAVXYX010000001.1, read as the reverse complement.
ATAGTGTTTGGCGCGTTCGTCGTCACCGCTCTCGCGCCACGCCGAACCCAGCGTCAGCAGCAATTCCGGACTGGCGGGGTGTTCGCCCAGCGCCGGCTCGAGCAGGGCACGCGCCGCCTCGAACTGCCCTTGGGCGCGAAGCAGATTGGCCGAGATTGACCAGCGCTTCGAGCCGCCCCGGCTCCTGTTTAGGACGCGGCGAAAGAACTCCGCCGCGGGCTGGTGGAGGCCCAAGGCGTGGGCGGTATTGCCCAGCGCGAACAGGACGCCGGCATCATCGGGCTTGGCGGCCAGCGCGGTCTCGAAACAGGAAATCGCCTCCAGGTGGCGTCCTTGCGAGGAAAATTTCAGGCCTTGGGCATAGGCTTGGGCATACATGACGCCAGTCTTGCGTCGTCGCCGTTAAGGGCCCGTTAAGCCTGTTTTTCCCGGAAAAAACAGGCGAAAGAAACCACCCGGATTAGGGGGGTCTTAACGCGCCGCTGGCACATTTTTGCGATGACTATCAGTGGGATGTCCGGCCTGGATTTCGGTGCTGCTGAGCTATTACCAGGCTCAGCAGAACGCCACGCCGCAAGCCGTCGCTGCCGCCAATACGGTCAACAGCGCGACCGGCGCCGGCAACAGCGCCACTGCAAAGGATGTTCTGCCTTGGAACAGGCCGATCCCCAAGAGCAATGCCGAGACGGCGAAGATTCTATCGACCACCGATTTTCTCAGCACTACCAATGTGCCGCTCTCCGGCGGCGCCACCAGCGACACCAAGCTCGAGCAGGACAATCAGAAATTATTCTCGGTCTATAGCGCGATCGGCTCGCTGAATTATCTGGCGCAGTTGGCGCAGAGTTCGACCGAGACCTCGGGCCAGCTCGCGGGCCTCAACACCCGCTTCCAAACCGGCCTGGCGCAGGTGCAGAAATATCTCTCCTCCACCGACTTCAACAATTACAACGTCCAGATGGCCACGCCGGCTTCCAGCGTGACCTCGACCGCGGCGGTCCCGCTGACCAACAGCAGCTACAGCACCAAACATTTCATTCCCAATGCCAACCTCAACAATCCGGTGCCAGGCTTGTCCGCGTCGAGCAGCTTCACCATCGCGGTGACCAAGGGCGGCGCCACCACCAATGTGGCAATCGACCTGTCCCAGGTGCAGGGGCCGCTCACCCTGGGCAACATCGTCAGCTACGTCAATTCGCAGCTTTCCACGGACGGCTTTTCCACCCGCTTCCAGAAAACCCAGGCCGGCGGCACGCCCACGGACGAGAGCGGCGCCACCTATGGTCTCCAGATCCTCCAGGGCGCCAATGAGAAGATTTCCCTCTCGGCGGCCTCGACGCCCGCGCTTTACCTGGTGGGAGATACCGGTTCAGCGAATGAAGTGGACACCACCACGGGAAGCGGCAGCGGCGCCCATGTCACCACCACGCCCGCCAACGAAAGTGGGCGCCTGACAAAAATTACCAATCTCGGCAACAGCACGCCCAGCGTGGTGGGCAGTTCCACCCAGCAGGCCTCCACCGGCGTCACCACGGCGCAGGCGACGGTGACCGACGCCAGCGGCAATATCTATGTGGTGGGCAATGCCACGGGCAATTTCGGCAATCAGCTCAACCAGGGCAGCCAGGACGTCTATCTCACCAAGTATGATTCCGCCGGCAATCAGGTCTGGTCCAAGCTGGTGGGAAGCGCGGGCAGCGCCGCGGGATATGGCGTCGCGCTCGATCCGGCTGGTGGCGTGGTGATCACCGGCTCCACGACCGCCAATGTCACCACCACCTCGATCACCAACGGCAATACCGATTCCTTTGTCGCCAGCTATGACGCGAACGGCAACCAGAACTGGATCCAGCAGATTCAGACACTGGCGACCAACCAGGCCAATGCCGTGAGCGTGGACGCCAGCGGCAATGTTTATATCGGCGGCAGCGTTTCCGGCGGCTTGATCGGGGCGGGGCAGACTTCGACTGGCACGCCCGATGCCTATCTCGCGGAATATAATTCCAAGGGGAAATTGATCTCGGAAAACCAGTTTGGCACCAGCGCCGGTTCCAGCCAGGTGAGCGCCACCGCCATCGGCAGCGATGGCAGCCTCTATGCCGCCAGCATCCAGAATGGTGACGCCGTCGTGAGCAAATACGCCAATGGCGACATAAATTCAGCGCCGGTGTGGACGGAAGACCTTGGCGCGTTGCAGGGCGGCGGCGCCATCGGCGGCATGACCATCTCCGGCAATCAAATCTATGTCTCCGGCACCACCAGCAACGGCAATTTGACGGCCGGCGGCCAGGCCAGCATCGCCAACGCCTCCACCGGCGGCACCGACGCCTTTGTCTTCAATCTCACCGATGGCGGCGCCAGCGCCACACCCGGTTTCGTTTCCTATGTCGGCACCTCCGCCAGCGATCAGGGCGGCGCGGTGACGGTGGGATCCGACGGCACGATTTACCTCGCCGGCACCACCACGGGCACCCTGCCGGGCCAGCAGCGCACCGTTCCGAATACCACCAACGCTTTTGCCGCCGCTCTCAACGCCAATGGCAGCATCGCCTGGGCCCAGCAATTCGGCGGCGCTTCCGGTCAGTCGACCGGCGCGGCCGTGGCGGTGGCTCCCCAAGGCGCAAGCGTGCTCGATGCGCTGGGCCTGCCGCAAGGCACGATCGATCTCAACGAGTCGGTGAATTTGACCGCGCAGACCACTCTGCGGAGCGGTGATTCCTTCCAGATCAAGATCGAAGGTCAGGCGCCGCGTACGGTGACGATCACCGTCGGCGCCAACGAAACCCTCGACTCCCTGATCATCAAGATCAATGGCGAGTTGGGGATTGGCGGCAAGGCCAGCCTGGGCTTCGCCCACAATGCCGAAACCTTGCAGATCGCGGCCAATCCCGGTCAGACCATCGACCTGATTTCCGGGCCCGCCGATTCCGACGTCTTGTCGCGGCTGGGCATCGCGGCGGGGGCCCTGAGCGCGCCGGCCAAGACATCGAAGAACGGATCTTCCACGCCCAGCACCACCAGCACCAGCAGCACATCCAGCAAGACGCCGCAGACTTATGGCCTGGGCCTCACCGGCACGATGGACATCTCGACCAAGACCGGCGCCGACCTGGCCCGCTCGACGCTTTTGACCGTGATGTCGAGCATCCAGAACATCTATCAGAAGAGCAACGCGCCGCCGCCCACGCCTACTTTGGGCAACACCGGCGGCACGGCTTCGTCGCAAACCGGCGCGCAGCTCGCCAGCTACAACATGGCCTTGTCGTTGCTGAGCACGAGCAGTGGCGATGCCATGAACAACATCATGGCCATCGTCAATGGCGGAACCGCCGGCAGCGCAAGCGTCGCCAACGCCGGCCCGAGCATCGCACCGCTGCTGTGACGTTGCGTTCCCGCCGCCGCGGGAATCAAACGACCTTGTTGAAGACCATCGCCCCGGACGATTTGGGCGCATAACCCGGGCGTGGGCCGTAGGTCCGGCTGGTCTGGTTCATCCGCTCCACCTCGCGCGCGATCGCCTGGATCATGCCTTCGGAGGCATTCTTCACCCGGGCGAGCATGCGGCTGTGCAGCAAAAGCACTTCGCGGAATTTGGTGGTGATGGCGATGAATTTCCGGCGCAGCGTCGGCGGCGCGGATTTGGCGATGCGGACGTCGAAATTCTGCGCCTCGCGCCCATATAGCGCCGACAGGCGCTGGATTTCCGGGCTCATGCTTTTCATTTCGGTGGGCTTGCCGGCCTTGAGCGCGGCGATATCGTCTTCCAGCGCCACGACCAGCTGCTCGGCCATCGAGATCAGCCTTTCGATGCGCGGCACATCTTCCAACTTGGCCTCGCTCATTGGACCGCCGCCCCTTCCTGGTGTTTGAGCAATTCGTGGGTCACCGACTGCGCCAGGCCGAAGCCGCCGCGCTTCTCGATCGCTTGGCCATATTGGTCGATCATCATGGAGCGGAACATTTCTTCGCCCTCGCCGCCGCCGAACGGCCCGTCGGTGGAGATGCCGGAGAACATCGAGCCCAGGAATTGCGAGATGAACACGCTTTCGAATTCCTTGGCCTTCTTGGTCGCGACGGCCACATTATTGGTGGCCGTGGGCGTCTTGACGGGGGCCGACTGGGGCCCCAACTGCGCCAAAGTCATCGCGTTCTGGATGGCGGGGTCCATCGTCGCACCTAGCCGATGATCTTGATGTCGGCTTGGAGCGCGCCGGCCGCCTTGATCGCCTGAAGGATCGAGATGATGTCGCGCGGGCCCACGCCCAGGGCGTTCAAGCCGTCCACCAGGTTTTGCAGCGACACGCCGGCATGCAGCACCGCCATCTTGTTGCCCTTGCCCTCGTCGATCTGAATTTGGGTGCGGGGCACGATTTGGGTGGTGCCGGTGTTGGAGAAGGGCGAAGGCTGGCTGACCTGCGGTGTCTCGGTGACGCGGATGGTGAGATTGCCCTGGGCGATCGCCACCGCGGAGATCCGCACGTCCGCGCCCATCACGATCACGCCCGAAGTCTGGTCGATGATCACCTTGGCGGGCTGGTCCGGATCGACCTTCACCTGTTCGATATCGGTCAGAAGGCCCATCACGCCGCCGGGATAGTTGGCCGGCACATGCAGCACGATATTGGCGGGATCGGAAGCGATCGCCGCATTGTTGCCCAGATAGGAATTGACGGCGCTGGCGATGCGGGCGGCGGTGGTGAGGTCAGGATTGTGCAGCGACAATTTCACCTGATCCATGCTGGCCAGATGGAAGCCGGTTTCCTTTTCGACGATCGCGCCATTGGAGATGCGCCCCGCGGTGGGCACGCCGCGCGTCACCGAAGAGGCGTCACCCTGGGCGGAGAAGCTGCCCGTGGCGACGGGGCCTTGCGCCACCGCATAGGTCTGGCCGTCCGCGCCGAACAGAGGTGTGACCAGCAATGTGCCGCCCAACAGATCCTTGGCGTCGCCCATCGCGCTCACATTCACGTCGATGCGCGTTCCGGACGAGGAGAAGGCGGGCAGATTGGCGGTGACCATCACGGCGGCCACGTCCTTGGTCTGCATGTTGGCGTTGCCGGTATTGACGCCCAGCCGCTCCAGCATGGTCTGGATGCTTTCCTGGGTGAAAGGAGCGTTCTGAAGGCTGTCGCCGGTGTGGTTGAGACCCACCACCAGGCCGTAACCGATCAGCATGTTGTCTCGGATGCCTTCGACCTCGATCAGGTCCTTGACCCGCGAGAAGGCCAGCACCGGACCGGGCGCGCCCACTAGGGCGGCGCCAAGAAGAAAGGTGAAGAGACGGGCGAGGAACGTAAGATGTGCGCGGCGCATGAATCCGGCTTCTGCCTGTTTTCTGCTCCTGCCTTGCTAAATCCGTGCCGGACGGCTTCCAGGAATATCTAATGTATTTCAATGGCTTGGATATTTAACCGAACGCTGTTCGTTGATTACCGGCAGTTTTTGCCGAGTGCGGGTGGCCAATTTCGCCGTCAGGGGTGCGGACCCTGCCGGTCATGAGGACGGCAAAAGCGCGATCACCGCCGCAGCCATTCTCGCTCAGTCCGAACGGTGTTTAGCCTGAATGGACAGTCTCGTGGACAGTCTCGGCCCCCATTCTTATGGTCCGGCAGTCTTTAATCCAGGGAATCACTGATGTCCGCGCCTCGTCCTGCCCTGCTTTGCATCCTCGATGGCTGGGGCTGGCGCGAAGATAAAAAAGACAACGCCATCGCGCAGGCGCGCACCCCCAATTACAGCCGCATGCTGCTGGATTGCCCCCATGCGCTGCTGGCCACATCGGGCCGGGCGGTCGGCCTGCCGCAAGGCCAGATGGGCAATTCCGAAGTGGGCCACATGAATATCGGCTCGGGCCGGGTGGTGGCGCAGGATCTGCCCCGGATCGATGTGGCGATCGAGGATGGCTCGCTGGGCAACCGGCCCGCGCTTGCGCGAGCTGATCGCCAAAACACGGGCAGCCAAAGGCGCTGTGCATCTGATGGGCTTGTTGTCGCCGGGCGGGGTCCATTCGCATCAGGATCACATGGCGGCGCTGGTGAAGATCCTGGCCGAAGCGCAGCTGCCGGTATTTGTGCATGCCTTCCTGGACGGACGCGACACGCCGCCCAGAAGCGCGCAAGGCTTCATCGAGAAATTCCTCAAGGACATCGAAGGCGTTGCCGGCGTGCGGATGGCGAACCGTGTCGGGCCGCTATTACGCCATGGACCGCGACAAGCGCTGGGACCGGGTGAAGAAGGCCTATGACGCGATGGTGGATGCCGATGCGCCCCGGCACGCCGACATCTTCGCCGCGCTGGACGCCTCTTATGCCGACAATGTCAGGCGACGAATTCGTGGTGCCGGCGGTCCTGGGCGATTATGCCGGCATGGCCGATGGCGACGCCCTTCTGTTCGCCAATTTCCGCGCCGACCGCGCGCGGGAGATTTCACTGGCGCTGCTGGACAAGGGGTTCGACGGCTTCGAGCGCGAGCCGGGTGGTGAAATTCAGCGCCGCCGCCGGCATGACGGAATATTCCGAGGAACTGGCCACCATGATGACGCGCGGTCTTCCCGCCCGAGGATGTGCGCGAGACCTTGGGCGAAGTGATGGCCGAGCATGATCTCAAGCAATTGCGCATCGCCGAGACCGAGAAATACGCCCATGTCACGTTCTTCCTGAATGGCGGGCGCGAAGAGCCTTTTCCCGGCGAAGACCGCATCCTGGTGCCCAGCCCCAAAGTCTCCACCTATGACCACAAGCCGGAGATGAGCGCCTATCAGGTGACCGGACAAGCTGGAAGAAGCGATCGGCAGCGGCAAATACGATCTGATCGTCGCCAATTACGCCAATCCCGACATGGTGGGTCATACCGGCATCATGCCGGCGGCGATCAAGGCGGTGGACATGATCGACGAATGTCTGGGACGCTTGCGCACGGCGATCGAGAAAGCCGCACGGCGTCATGCTGCTGACCGCCGATCATGGCAATATCGAGATGATGAAGGACCCCGAGACCGGCGAACCGCACACCGCGCACACCATCTTCGATGTGCCCATCGTCGCGATCAACGCGCCCATGGGGACCGGACTGGAAAATGGCCGCCTGGCCGATGTCGCGCCCACCATGCTGGCCTTGATGGGCATCAAGCAGCCTTCGCCCATGACCGGTCATTCGCTTCTTCGGAAAGGTTAGGATTGCGCGGAGCGCCTGCTTGCTCTTTCGCTTGCGCGCGGCGCTGGCGCCGCCGGCGCTGGCCGCGTCCGCCGCGATCCGCCAAGAAAGTGCCCCTCGATGTCGACGCCGCATCCCCGGCCCGCGCTGCAAGAACGATGCCGCCGCCCGGACATTCCGCTCGATCTTTCCAAGGCGCTGCCCGGCAAGGCGATGGGCAAGCTTCCTTCCAGCGCGCAACAACTGGGCACGCTTCAAGGCCGAGATGGCGCAAGACAAGCCCGCGCTCGCCGACGCCAAGCAGAAAAGCGAGCAGCTTGTCGCCAGGAAGCGACAGGGCTGCGCCAGAAGCTGATCGACACCGCGGCCCGGATCGAAAGCCTGGAGCAGGAAACCATCACTCTCGATCGATGAGATCGCGCGCGTTGGAACAACAGAATGACGCGCTGACCGACGGGTTTCGAGCGCGACCGGATTTCGGTGACCAAGCTGCTGGCGATTCTGGAACGGCTGCAGCACGACATGCCGCCGGCGCTGGCGGTCCGGCCCGACGATGCCTTGGCGGCGGCGCGCGGCGCCATGCTGGTGGGCGCTAGCTTGCCGCCGGTCTATGCCGAGGCCGCCAAGCTGGCCGCGCCGCATCAATGCGTTGAAGCGCGACGCGGCTCGCCCTGGTCAAGCGCCGCGCCGATGCCGCCACACCGCCGAGACAGCTGGCCAAAGCGCGGGCGCGATCTGGAGACGCTCACCACCCAGAAGGAGGCGGAAGCGCAAGCAGCGGGCGGTCAATATGGCACGCTCAAGACCCGGCTGGACGGCATCGCCACCCAGGCGGCCGACTTCCAGGCCCTGGTGAGCCGGGTGGCGGCGCTGCAGGCGGCGCCGGCGGCGGCGGCCGAGGCATTGTCACCGTCACGGCCACCAATGCGGGTTCCCTGGGTCCCCTGACCAAAGGTTCATTATTGCCGCCGGTGGTCGGAACTATCATGGCGGCCAACGCCGGAATCGTGGAAACGCCAAGGAAAGCAGCAAAAATCCGGGCCTTACCTATGTCACCCGCACGGCGCCCAAGTGATCGCGCCGGCCGATGGCAGGGTTCTTTTCGCCGGCCCTTACCATAAATCGGGCAGGTCTTGATCCTGGAGATAACCACTGGCTACGATCTGGTGCTGGCCGGACTCGGGCGTGTGACCGTGCGGCCGAACGACGAATTGCTGGCGGGCGAACCCGTCGGCACCATGCCAGCGGAAAGCGGTTCGCGCCGATCGAGCGGCTTTATTTCGAATTGCGGCAGAACGGTCATGGGCTGGATCCGCGACCGTGGCTAAGCCTGGAATTGCGGAAGGCAAAGAAAACATGAAGAAGTTTGCTCTGGTGGCGCTGGGCGTGGTCGCCGGATTTCGGCATGGCGCTGAGCGTGCTGCCGGCAGGCGCAAGGCGCCAACGATATCGGCGCCTATCGCCAGCTCGATCTGTTCTCCGACGCCTTCGAGCGCGTGCGCGCCAATTATGTGCGCCCGGTACAGGACAGCGAGCTGATCAACGCCGCCATCCAGGGCATGGTCTCCAGCCTCGATCCGCATTCCAGCTATATGGATGCCAAGGCCTATAACGACATGCAGATCACCACCAAGGGCCAGTTCGGCGGCGTCGGCATCGAAGTGACGCAGGAAGACGGGCTGATCAAAGTGATCTCGCCCATCGACGGCACGCCCGCCGCCAAGGCCGGCATCAAGTCGGGCGACCGCATCGCCGCCATCGACGGCACCTCCATCGCCGGGCCTGCCGCTCAACGACGCCATCGACAAGATGCGCGGGCCTGCGGGCTCCAAGATCACCCTCACCATCCTGCGCGAAGGCGAGAAGAAGCCATTCGACGTGACCTTGCAGCGCGCCGTCGTGCAGGTGGACGCCGACACTTGGCGGCGCGAAGGCGATATCGGTTATATCCGCCTGCCGGGCTTCAACGAGCAGACCGCCTCGGGCCTGGAAAAGGGCGTGCGCGAGCTGAAGAAGCAGATCGGCCCCGGCATCAAGGGCTATGTCATCGACCTGCGCAACAATCCGGGCGGCCTTCTGGATCAGGCGATCCAGGTCTCGGACGATCTCCTCAACGGCGGCGAAGTGGTTTCCACCCGCGGCCGTCATCCCGAAGACACCCAGCGCTATGACGCCAAGGCGCGGCGACATCACCGACGGCAAGCCGATCGTGGTGCTGGTCAATGCCGGCACCGCCTCGGCATCGGAAATCGTCGCCGGCGCGCTGCAGGATCACAAGCGCGCCACCATCGTGGGCATGACCAGCTTCGGCAAAGGCTCGGTGCAGACCATCATTCCGCTGGGCGAAGGCGGCGGCGCGCTGCGTCTCACCACGGCGCGCTATTACACGCCGTCCGGCCATTCGATCCAGGCCCAGGGCATCATTCCCGATATCGCGGTGGCGCAGGGCGACGAAGCCAATGTGCCCAAGATCGCGCGGCCTTCGGAAGCCGATCTGCCGGGCCATCTGATCGGCGAGCCGGTGGCCGAAGAAGAACAACGCCCCGGTGATCCAGCCCGCGCCCGGCAAGAAGTATGACGACTTCCAGCTTTCCTATGCCGAGGACCTGCTCAACGGGAAGATGACGGTCGCCACGGCGGGGCAAACCGACAAAAGCGGACTGACTTTTTTGCCCGCATCTCGAAAAAGGCGCCTTCCCCGGCGCCTTTTTTGTTGCCCAGAAACTAGGTCGTGCCCCGCCTCCCCCGCGCGGCGAAGCCGCTGGCGGGGGAGGTGGCCGTAGCAGCGCTTGCGATGCGAAGGCCGGAGGGGGGCCATTAACGAAACCCTAACCACGTAATGCCCCAGAATGAGGCGGTTATGACCGCCGCGACCGTCTCTTCCCGCGCCGCGCGCGCCCTTGGCGCTCACCAGCGCCAGCGCGCTTTGCGCCCTCACGGCCGGCGCCCTGACCATCACCGTGCTGGGCAAGGTGCACCGGCCCCGGCGTGATGCTCGACTCTGCCATCGCCGCCATCCAGGCCAAGCCTGCTCGCCCACCGCGCCTTCGTCGCCGATGCCGGCCGCGCCCGCCAGGCGGGATCGACAAGGTGGAGTATGCCGGCCATGCCCTGGTCGCCGATCCCGCCTTGATCGAAAACAGTCCGCAGGGCCCCTTGCCCCGCATCGCCGATGACGGCCGCAAGCCCATGACCGCCTATGCCGCGCCGCGCTGGAAGCGGAAAATTCCGCATCGCCATCGTCGTCTCCGGTCTTGGCCTGAGCGCCAAGGCGACCACGCCGCGCTTGCCGGCTTGCCGCCCGGCGTGACCCTGGCCTTCGCGCCCTATGCCAGCGACGTGCAGCATTGGGTGTCGGCAGGCGCGCCAGATCCGGCCATGAAGCGCTTGCTGGAAGTGCCGATGGAGCCGTATGGATTTTCCCGACAGCGATCCGGGCCCCCACACGCTGCGCTCCGGCGTCGAGATGGACGCCAATGGCCAGCGGCTGAACTGGGCGCTGTCGCGCTTCACCGGCTATGCCGGCGTGACCAATCTTCTGGGCCAGCGTTTCCTGTCGGATTCCGACGCGCTGTCGCCCGACCATGACCCAACTGGCCCGCCGGGGGCTTTATTTCTACGACAATGGCGCGGTGCCGCAGTCGGCCGCGCCCGACGTCGCCGGCCGTTCCGGCGCCGCCCTTCGCCAAGGCCACCGAAACGCTGGACGACATCCAGACCGCGCTGGAAATCGACAAGCATCTCTCCGACCTGGAAGCGGAAGCGCGCGCCCATGGCAGCGCCATCGGTTCCGGCTTTCTTTATCCCGTCACGGTCGAGCGCATCGCCGCCTGGGCCAAGGGACTTGAAGGCCGGGGGTTTGTTCTGGTCCCAGTCTCGGCCATAGTGATCCAGCCCGAAATAGGCACTGTCTTGGCCTGGTTCGCCGCGCTGCGCACGGTTCGTCGCGGAAGCGCGTTCGGGCGATAAATCAATTTCGCGCGAATCCGAGGAGATCTGGTGCCTTCTTCTCTTCCTTACCGGCCCGCCGTCGGCGTGATGCTGCTCAACCGCCAGGGCCTGGTTTTTGTCGGCAAGCGCATCGACCAGACCGTCGAAGGCTGGCAGATGCCGCAGGGCGGCATCGACGAGGGCGAGGAGCCGCGCCAGGCGGCGCTGCGCGAACTGAAGGAAGAGACGGGCACCGACAAGGCCGAGATCATCGGCGAGATGGACGGACTGGGTGACCTATGACCTGCCGCCGCATCTGGTGGGCGTCGCGTTCCACGGCAAATATCGCGGCCAGCGCCAGAAATGGTTCGCCATGCGCTTCACGGGCAAGGACAGCGACATCGACCTTCATGCCCATGAGCCGGAATTCTCGGACTGGAAATGGCTGGCGATCGAGGAGTTGCCGCGCCTGATCGTGCCGTTCAAACGCGATTCCTATGCCAAGGTGATGGCGCCTTCCGGCATCTGGCGCAAAGCCCGAATGACGCGGCGAACGCAAAGCCGCCGGTCGTGATGATTCATGGCGGGTTCTGCGGGCCCTGGGCATGGGACGGTTTTGCCGCGCGTTTTCGCGACGCCGGCTATGAGGTCTTGACGCCGGCGTTGCGCCATCACGATGGCGGCAAGCCGCCGCCGGCACTGGCCACCACCAGTCTCACCGACTACGCCGCCGATCTGGAAAGCATTGGTTGCCGGGCTGGATGCGCCGCCGATCCTGGTCGGCCATTCCATGGGCGGGCTTCTGGCGCAGATGCTGGCGGCGCGACAGCGAGATCGCCGCCGCCGATTTTGCTGGCGCCCTCGGCGCCCTGGGGCGTGCCGCCTTCCACCTTGTTCGAGATCGGCGCGGCGCATGGGCTGATGTTGCGGGTGGGATTCTGGAGCACGATCCTGGAGCCCAATTTCGCCATCGCCGCCGCCCATTCGCTGGATCGGTTCGCCAAGGACGAGCGGGAAGAGTGTTCGGGCACTTCGTGCCGGAATCCGGCCGCGCCACTTTCGAGCTGCTGCATTGGGGTCTGGACATGCGCCGCGCCAGCGAAGTGGATGTCGCGCAAGGTTGCCTGTCCGCTGTTGTTTCTGGCCGGCGCGGCCGACCGCATCAGTCCGCCGGGCACGGTCGAGCGCACCGCCAGCGCTTTACGGGGATCGTGCGACTTACGAAACGCTGCCCGGCATGAGCCATTGGCTGGTCGGCGAACCGGGCTGGGAGAAAGTCTGCGACCGCGCGCTGGCGTGGCTTCGAGATCTAGCTCTGAACTTCTCCCCTTGGCGAAGCCTGCGGGGAGTTGCCGCAGCAGCGCTTGCGCATGCGAAGGCCAGAGGGGGAAATCAATCAGCCATGCTTGGCGCTTGCCGAAATCCTTCATGAACGCCTGCAGCGTATCCACCGAGGCGATCTTGGCGGCGGCATCGCGGAAGGCCAGCCCATGCATGTCGATCTGCTGCGACAGAACCGCGAAGGCGCTGCCATCCGGCGTGTTCTGCATCTTGGGGGCGAAATGCTGGCGCAGCCGGTCCAGGCTGGCGCTCGTCATTGGCCAGCGAATAGGCCACCGCCATGCGCAGCACCTGGCCGCGCTCGATCGTCGGATAAGGGAGCGGTATCGCTCCAGCGTGCGCCCAGCAGATTCTTCGGCCTTCTGGCCGGCGACTTGCCCAATTGCCGCGATTCCCAATAGATATCGGCGCGCAGGCGGCGGGTGTCGGGCTGATCGTCCACCGCGATCAGGTCCAGCGCATTGTCCCATTGCTTGAGCGCGGCGAAGGCGCGCGCTTCCAGGATCAGCCTGGCATGGTTGTCCTGCGTCGGGCAGGCCGGCTGATCTGCGAATTGTGCAGCGCATCGACCGCGGCCTGCGGCTTGTGGTCCATCAGATAGATGGCGGCCAGCTTGGTGGCGACTTGCGCCTTGGCGACGCCGTCCAGCCTTTTGTCCACCTGATAGGAAAGCAGGTTGGCGGCCGGGCCCAGAAGATCCACCGCCACCAGCCGGTCCACCATGCGCCGGATCATCTCGTCGCCGTCCGCGCCGATGGGGGTGAGGTCGATATTGTCGTAGAACATCGCCAGGCTTTCCACCGGCGGCATCTTGTCGGCGCCGCCCTTGAGATAAAGATTGGCGAAGGCGGCGCGCATATCGTCCTGGGCGGCACGGGCGTGCGTCGTCGCCGGAGAAATTCTGGGTCGCGACGCGCAAGGTCTTCAGGCCCGATTCCCATTTCCGCTGCTCGAAATAGAGCGCGGCCAGCTTGCGCAGGGTCTTCATCTCCAGCGCGTCGCCGCGCCAGCGGAAGCGCAGCCGCTCCAATATCGTCGATGCCTTGCTTGGGCGTGATGGCGCTGGCATTGAGCGCCGCGTCGGTCTGATAGAAGATCGCCTGCGCCGCCAGTTTCGTCGTCGCCGCCATTCTCCACTGCGGCGAATTGGCGGGCGGCGACGCGGTAGCGATTTTCGGTGGCCAGCGATGCGGGCCCGGTCAGCTCGGCCTCCAGCGCCTGGTCGTGATTGAGTCGTGGCGGCAGGCGGGTCAGCGCCGCATCCGCCAGTTCCAGCCGTCCCATGCCCAGCGCGGCCTCGGCATCGGCGAGATGGGCGCGAGCCTGCCATTCCGGTTGATATTTCTTCAGGACCGGCCGCGCCTCTTCCAGATAAGTGCGCGGCCGCTTTCCAATTCTCCAGCGCGGCTTCGGTCAGGCCGCGCCACAACGCGGCATGGCGGTCGGAATCGAACGACGCCCCGGCCAGATCGTTATGGGCGTCGCGATAACGGCCCATCATGTAATCGGCGGCGGCGCGCATGGTGGCGAGCTGGGCATCGCCGCGCAGGCCGGGATCGGACGCCTGGATCAGATTGATCAGGCCCAGCGCCTCGGCGGCGAAATGATTGGCGAGATAGAAGCTGCGCCAGGGTCAGCCGCGCCCGAGTTGGCCTTGGCGGGCTGCCAGCCGCGCCGCCGACTGGATCAGGCGCCGCTCGGTGGCGAGGAACGAGCCGCCCGTAATCGGCGCCCAGGCGGCGAAATCCAGGAAACTCGGGACTGCATTTCCGGCGGCCAGCGCCGCGGGCGTTTCCGCCACCGGCATCGAAGGCGGCGTCAGCGCCAGCCCGCCGGGCCGGGTGATGGTGAGGCGCGCATTGGCCACCTTGACCGAAAGATCGTCGACATAAGGCGTGAGCACCACGCCGCTGGCGGTGGGCAGCGCGGCGAATTCGGCATAATCGCGTTCGGCGGGAACGGCATGGCCGCTATTGCCGGGAATGACGGTCAGGACATCGCCGGTGATGGGATCGGTGAGCGCCAGCACCTCGTCGGCGCCCGGCAGCAGGGTGGTCAGCGAGGCGCGCTTGGGATCGTCCTGGTTGCGGGCGAAGCTGATGGTGATGGGCGAGGCGTTGGCGTCGGCGCTGATCGTCACTTTCAAATCCGGGCCGTTGCTTTGGGCGATGATCTTGGCCGGCTGTTTCAATGTGACGCGCAGGATCGACATGCCGTTGCCGGACGAAGCTTCCAGTCCGGCGGCGAAGGGACCCAATTGCTTGGTCAATTGGTTGCTGTTGAAGGCGGGGGCCTTCTCCAGCACCACCCAGGCGGTCATGCCGCGGATGAAGACGGCATTGGGTTTGGCGCCCGCGCCCTTGAACACGACCATGGCGCCATGCGGGGTGAGACGGCTGTCGGTGACTTGCACGTCCTCTGGCACGTCGCCTGGCGCCGTTGCCGGAGCGGCCGCCGCATCGGCCGGCTTCCCGCCCGTGGGCGGCTTGTCGCCGGCGGGCGCCTGCTTGGCCTCGGCTTGTTTGGCCTCTGCTTGTTTGGCCTCTGCTTGCTTGGCTTCGACTTGCTTGGCTTCGGCTTTCTTGGGATCGGCGCTTTTAGCCGCCGCGTCGGTCTTCGCCGCATCGGGAGCCGCCTTTGCCGTCTTGGCATCGGCAGGCGCAGGCGGGGCCGGCTTCCTGGTTCCGTTCAACTGGCTCGCGGTGTCGATGATCGCATCGGCCTGGGCATTGGTGATCGCCGCCTTGATCGCGGTGGCTTGCGGTTTTTCCGTGCCGGGCGGCGCATAGGCGGTGGTGTCGGTCTTGGGCGAGAGAATATCGAGAACGACATGGGTGCCGTCCTTGAAATCATGAAAGCCGGAATCGGTGTCGGTCTCGAACTCGGCCACCGTGGCGGTGCCATCGACATGCCAGGAAGCATTCTTCACCCAGGGCGGGCTGAAGCGGGCAATGACGCTCAGATCCAGTTGCACCGGCGTCTGAAAGCGCACGGTCATTTTCCCCGCGCCGGGAAAGACGTGATAGGCGACATCGTGCGGCCAATCGAACACCAGCCGAGTGAAATTGGCGTAGGTCCCGACCCGCAATTTGATCTCGGGCAGGCTCGCGATATCCAGCGGCTTAGGCTTGGGCCTGGGCGGCGCGACCAGGTCGGGCATTGCGCCCCTGAAATCCTCGGGCGCCAGATCGATCACCGCATGATCGTCGATCTGGCTTTGATGCAGGCGGATAGGCTGGTTGAGAGCGAAGCGAAAGGCTTTGCCGTTCGCATCGG
This sequence comes from uncultured Alphaproteobacteria bacterium, assembly GCA_963766265.1. Lineage (GTDB taxonomy): Bacteria > Pseudomonadota > Alphaproteobacteria > Micropepsales > Micropepsaceae > Rhizomicrobium. The sequence goes on along the minus strand of CAVXYX010000001.1, from coordinate 397,258 downwards.
CATGACCGCTGGCGATGGCGCCGCCCGACAAGCCCACGATGGATTGCGGGTCGAGATTGATCTTGCGGTCGAACGACAAAGTGAGCACGCCGCCCGTGGTCGCGGCCGTCACATGTGCGGCGGGCGTGAAGGCGAAATCCAGCCGGATAAATCCGCTTTCGGGCGTGGTGGTGACGGTATCGGCGCGCGCCGGCACGGTCGACAAAAGCGCCAACCCAGCCAAGCCAAGAATGCGTGAGATCGTCGCCAAGCCGTTGAACCCCTTCAGTCCTTGCATCATCGGGGGGCGGTGTTAACCCTTGGTAAACCCTGAAATAAAAGTGGGCGTTCTAGCCGCCGGTTTTGGGCGCTCCCGAAGCCGAAGCCGGGGCCGCAGGGGCCGCCGCGGTCTTGGCCGGGGCGTCCGGTGCCGCGGCAGCCGGAGCGGGGGGCGGCGCCGAGGCATCATTGGTGGCCGGCAGCACCAGCTTGCTGGCCAGCTTGAGAGTGAGCTTCTGGGCCTGTTCGGGGCTCATCGCCGCCAGCACCGGGGCGAGGGTGTCGGATTTCATGTCCTGCGCCACCGCCAGAAGCACATCGTCGTTGAGATTCTCGAAGATGCGTGCGGCATCCTTGGGCTTCATCGCGGTATAGGTCTTGACCAGGGCGGCGACCTGCTTTTCCTGCGCGGCGTCGCGCTGGGCCAACAGGGACGCGATCTGGGTCTGCAAGCTCTTCAACTGCGCGATCTTGGCGTCCACCCGGCTTTCGGTGGCGGTCAGGATGGTGGCCTCGTTCTGGATCTTGGCTTCGCGGGCATCGAGTTCGCTCCGCCGTTTGGCCAGGCTGGTCAGCACATCCACTTCCGAAGCGCTGGCGGGCTGGGCGGTGTCGCCGGCGAAATCCTTTTCGGGCGGCGGGGGCGGCGTCATCGCGTCATTCTGGGCGGGCTGGCCGATCCCGGCCTGGGCGGCATGGACCAGGCCGGTGGCGTTGAGCACCAGAAGACCCGCGCCCAGCACGATCACGCCGGGCAAAAGACGGATGAAGCCGGGGCGTTTCATTGGGCGGTTCTCGTGGCGCCCAGCCGGTTCATGATGCTGCTGGACGGAAGGGGAATATCGGCCAGCGGCACGGAACGGGGCGTGACCGAAACGCCGCGCTCGATCCGGTCAGCGATGCGTTCCGCAGAGCCCGCGAGCACCGAGAGTTCGTCGATATGCAGGCGGGCGCGCTTCAGCCGCTCATCCAGGGTACCCGCCGCTTCACCCGCCGCGGATTTGAGAGCGCGCAGACTGGTGCCGGCTCCGGCGATGGCCATGTTGAGCTCGCCGATGGTGCGGGAGAGGCCTTCCTGGCCCTTGCGCACGGCGGCCAGCCTGCGCTCCAGCACGATGCAATAGCAAAGCGTGGCGGCCAGCAGCACCTCCAGCGCGATCTCGACATAAAAGGTCAGGGTCATGGTCGTCTCTCGTTCGAAATCAAAGGGCTCTTGAAGCGTCGGTACGTTCGATCGCCGCGTCCACGCGCACCGCGACCGACGAGCCCACCCGGCCCATCCGTCCGGTGAGCAGCGGCACGCCGCGGCAGCGCAGTTCGATCTTGGAATCCGGACTCGCGTTCAGCATCACGGTCTGGCCCACTTCGAGATTCATGATGCGATGAAGCGGCATCGTCTGTTCGTCCAGGATGGCGTCGATGTCCACCTTGGTGGACCAGAGTTCGGTGGCGAGATGGCTTTCCCAGATCGAGTCGCGGCCGAATTTCTCGCCCATGAATTGCTGCAAAAGCAGCTTGCGGATGGGCTCCAGCGTGGCATAGGGCAGCAGCAATTCGGTGCGCCCGCCACGGTCTTCCATGTCGATGCGCAGCTTGACCAGGATGGCGGCATTGGCGGGACGGGCGATGGCCGCGAAACGGGGATTGGTCTCGAGCCGGTCGAGCGAGAAATTCACCGGCGCCAGCGGTTCGAAGGCCGCGCACATGTCGGTCAGAATCACTTCGACCATGCGCTGCACCAGGGTGCGTTCGATGGTGGTATAGGGCCGGCCTTCGATGCGCATGGCGGATGAGCCGCGGCGCCCGCCCAGAAGCACGTCCACGATCGAATAGATCAGGTTGGAATTGACGGTGAAGAGGCCGTAATTGTCCAGTTCCTCGGCATGAAACACCGCCAGGATCGCCGGCAGCGGGATCGAGTTCAGATAGTCGCCGAAGCGGATCGAGGTGATGGAATCCAGGCTGACTTCGACATTGTCGGACGTGAAATTGCGCAACGAGGTCGTCATCAGCCGCACCAGGCGGTCGAAGACGATTTCCAGCATCGGCAGGCGCTCATAGGAGACCAGCGCCGAATTGATGATGGCGCGGACGCCGGATTTGTCCTGCAATTGCTCGGAATTGACGTCGAAGCCCAGCAGGGAGTCGATTTCCTCCTGGTTGAGGATGCGTTCGGCCGACGCCGCGGGCACGGCGCCGTCCTCGGGCGCGGGCGCGTCGGGCGAGACTTCCTGGGGCTGTGTTTCGTCGGCCATATCTATTCCGCTATTGGACGATCATCTGTTTCAAAAGCACGTCGCGCACGCGATAGGGCGCGGCCGCCGCATTGACGCGGCGCAACAACTCTTCCTTCAGGCGCAGCACGCCCTCCGACCCTTTGAGGTCGTCGACGCGCAATTCGCGCAGATAGGACTGGAACTGGTCCACCAGGCGCGGCGTCAGCGCCGTTATCCCGGCTTTTTCCAGGTCATTGTCCATTTCCAGCGACAACGACAATTTCAGATAGGCGGGAGCGCCATCGCTGCTCTGGATGTTGACCAGGATGTCGGGCACGTCGCTGAAAGCGACCAGGGGCGGGGTGAGCGGCGGCGCGTCGGACTTGGCTTCCTTTACCGGCGCGGGTTTGAGGAAAAGGAAATAAACCCCGGCGCCGACGCCCGCCAGCAACAGAACCAGCACGGGCGCCGCGATCATCAGAATCTTCTTGGAGAGAAACCGCTTGAGCCCCTTCTTGGGCGCGGACGCGCCTTCGCCTTGCGCTTCGGCATTCTCGCCATCGGCATCTGTGTCCTTCGTCGCCATCCCGTGCGCCCCGGCTCTCCTGCTGGGCTGGACGTTAGGCAAACGTGGTTAAGGAGCGGTTGAAATTGCCGACGGCGCGGCTTCAGCCCGGCAAGTTTTTCCGTGGTGCGCCAGGATGATGCGGGAAAGCGCGTAAAACGGGGCCTTTCCGCTTGGCACGAGCGCTGCACTTGCATGGCGGCGGACCAGAAAGGATCTGCGGCCCATGGATAATTCACTTCTCGTTAGTCTTTCGCAGCAGCTCTCGGCCATCCGTTCGATGGACGTGATCGCGAACAATCTTGCCAACATGTCGACGCCCGGATTCAAGCGCGAAACCGCGCAGTTCGAGGAATATATCAGTCGGGTGCGCCCGGCCGAGGGCCAGACCGGCATGCAGTCGGTGAGTTTCGTCCAGGATGCCGGCATCGTCCGCGACCTGTCGCAAGGCGAACTCTCCCATACCGGCGCGCCGCTGGATGTCGCCATCAACGGCAATGGCTATTTCGCGGTCCAGACGCCTGCCGGCGTGCGCTACACCCGGGACGGTCACTTCTCCCTGGACGCGAATGGCCAGATGGTCACTTCGGAAGGTTATGCGGTGCAAGGCGATGGCGGCGCCATCACCATCACGCCCGACGCCGGTGACATCAATATCGGCACCGACGGCACCATCAGCAGCATCATCAACGGCAACATCAATCAGCTCGGCAAGTTGCAGGTGGTGGATTTCGCCAACGACGCGGCGCTCTCCAAGCAGGGGTCCAACCTTTATTCCACCACCCAGGCCGCCACGCCGACACAAGCCGGCGTGCAGCAGGGCATGCTGGAAGGCTCGAACGTCCAGCCGGTGATCGAGATCACCCGCATGATCGACGTGACGCGTGCCTACCAGATGACCGCCACGCTTTCCAGTTCCCAAGACAGTTTGATGCGCCAGGCGATCAGCCAGCTCGGCGCCGTTCCGGCATAGGAGATTTGAACCATGCGCGCTCTTTCCATCGCTGCCACGGGCATGCAGGCCCAGCAGACCAACGTCGAAACCATCGCCAACAATCTGGCGAACATGAACACCACCGGCTTCAAGGAGCAGCGGGCGGAGTTCGAGGATCTGCTCTATCAGAACGTGCTGACACCCGGCGCGCAGACCTCGGACACCGGCACCTTCGCGCCCAACGGCATCCAGATCGGCGCCGGCGTCAAGACCGCCGCGATCTACCGCCTCTCCACGCAGGGCGACCTTCAATCCACCGGCAATCCCTATGACGTCGCCGTGCAAGGGTCGGGCTATTTCCAGATTCAACAGCCCGACGGCACCAACGCCTATACGCGCTCGGGCAATTTCTCGCTGTCGGCGCAGGGCCAGCTGGTGACCCAGGATGGCCTCCTGGTGCTTCCGGGCATCACTGTGCCCAGCAACGCAACCGCGGTGACGATCAACAACCAGGGCCAGGTGCTTGCCACCGTGCCCGGCAACACCACGCCCCAGACCGTGGGCCAGCTGGAATTGACCGTCTTCCCCAATTCCTCCGGCCTCAACTCCATCGGCAGCAACCTGTTCCTGGAAACGCCGGCGTCCGGCGCGCCGCAGACCGGCGTTCCCGGTTCGCCCGGCTATGGCACCATCCAGCAGGGCTATCTGGAAACGTCGAACGTCAACTCGGTGGATGAGATCACCGCCCTGATCACGGCGCAGCGCGCCTATGAAATGAACTCCAAAGTGGTGAGCGCGGCGGACCAGATGCTGCAGGAAACCGCACAGCTGAGTGGCCCCTGATGACCCGCAAACTCCTGATCCTGGCATTGTTCGCGTTCCTGCCCTTGCCCGCGCTCTCGGCACCGGCCGAGACCGGCATCCGCGTGGTGGTGCCGGCGCACGACATTCCCCGCGGCCAGGTCATTTCCGAGAGCGATCTTACTTACGCCAATGTGGCAGGCGGCGGCTTGATGGCGGGCGTGGTCGCCAGCTTTGCCACGGTCAAGGACATGGAAGCCCGCCGCATGCTGCATGCCGGCGAGCCGTTCCGCACCGACGATGTGCGCAGGCCCATTGTCGTCACCAAGGGCGAGACCGTCACCATGCAGTTCGAGGCCCCCGGCGTCGAACTGACCGCGATGGGCCGCGCCATGGGTGAAGGCGGCGTCGGCGATACCGTGATGGTGCAGAATCCCGCCTCCTTCCGCATGGTCAACGGCATCATCACCGCGCCCGGCACTGTCGTCGCCATCGGCCCGGCTTCACCGACGCAGCGTACTGCGCGCAACTAGGATCAAGGCCCATGCAACCTCTGTTCAGAATTTCCGGCGTCACGCTTCTCAGCGCGGCCCTGTGCAGCTGCGGCGCGGTGGACCGCATCGAGGGTATCGGGACCGCTCCCAAAATGGCGGCGGTGGGCAATCCCGCCGACACCCAGATCGTGGCGGCGATTCCGGCGCTGCCGCCCATCACCCATGAGGGCAATTCGCTCTGGCAGCCGAATGCCAAAAGCTTCTTCTCCGATCCGCGCGCCAGCCGGGTGGGCGACGTGATCACCGTCAATGTGACGCGTGACGGATTCCGCGAAACTGGAAAACAACACCTCGCGCAGCCGGACCAACAGCGATCAGGCCAATCTGACCAATTTCTTCGGGCTTGAAAGCGTGATGCCCAAGGAGATGAACCCGGCCAATCTGGTCAATATGGGCTCAAGCAATTCCAATGTCGGTGCCGGCAGCGTCAATCGCCAGGAAAGCATCAACATGACCATGGCTGCCCTGGTGGCACAGATCCTGCCCAACGGCAATCTGGTGATCGACGGGCATCAGCAGGTGCGGGTGAACAACGAGCTGCGCGACATGCGGGTCGCGGGCATCGTTCGCCGCGAAGACATCACCCAGGCGAACAGCATCAATCTCGACCAGATCGCCGAAGCCCGCATCACCTATGGCGGCCAAGGTACGGTCAGCGATGTGCAGCAGCCGAGATATGGAAGTCAGCTGTTCGATATATTGATGCCTTGGTAGGTGCTTTTTAAAGGCCCCCATCTGTCTCTTTCGCGCAAGCGCTCAGAGACATCTTCCCCCGCCAGTCGCTTTGCGACGCGGGGGAAGAAAGCCGGGACCAAGACGAACTGCCCTAATCGTCCCGGTAGACTTTTTCGCGCCGCTCGTGGCGTTCCTGGGCTTCGATGGACAGGGTGGCGATCGGTCTGGCGTCCAGGCGCTTCAAGGAAATCGGCTCGCCCGTCTCCTCGCAGAAACCGTAGGAGCCATCCTCGATCCGGCGCAGCGCGGCGTCGATCTTGGCGATCAGCTTGCGTTGCCGGTCGCGGGTGCGCAGTTCCAGCTGGCGTTCGGCCTCGGTCGAAGCCCGGTCGGCCAGATCGGCATGCGGGATGGTCTCGGCTTGCAGATTCTGGATGGTCTCGCGACTTTCCTTGAGAATTTCTTCCTTCCAGGAATTCAATTTGCGGCGGAAATATTCCCGCTGCCTTTCATTCATGAAGGGTTCGTTTTCCTGCGGCCGGTAGTCGGCCGGGATCTGTACTCCCATGCGCACTCCCTCAACCAAACAAGGCCCCAAACTCTGTGCCCGATGGGCCGGGGTTATAGCGATGGCCCTGCGGTCGAGGCAATCGCAATCGCCGCAGGGTTAAAAGCCGCACACAGGATTACGGAAAAGGCAGCATGCGGAGGGAACCCGCCTTCATGCCGATGTCATCGAATCCGGCAATCTCCCAGCGCAGCCCTGGGAAATAAAAAAGGCCCGGCGTGAACCGGACCTTTTTAATGGTTGCGGGGACAGGATTTGAACCTGTGACCTTCAGGTTATGAGCCTGACGAGCTACCGGGCTGCTCCACCCCGCGTCAGAGGGTGCGCGGATATAGGCCAGCGGCGGCCCGCTGTCCACCCCCGTTTGCGGCCGGTTTCCCGGCTTTTTCCGGCCCGGAACCGGCCTTTGCCTTCCTTTTACCCGCGCTGTCCTATGGTGCGGCCATGAGCGCATACTGCAACGCAAAAGGAATCATCCTGGCGGGCCTTCTGGCGGCGGGACCGGCCTTTGCCGACGACCATGTCATCGCCCAAAGCGGCCGCGCTTTTCATCCCGGCGAGATCACCATCAATCGGGGCGATTCGCTCACCTTCACCAACCAGGATGATTTCATTCACCAGGTCTATGCCCCGGACCTGTTCGATTCCGACGAAAAGGCGCCCGGCGAAAAGCTTACCGAGAACTTTCCCCAGTGCGGGAACCTTCGAAGTCCGCTGCCATATCCACCCCAAGATGAAGCTTGTGGTGCACGTTAAATAGCTTACCGCCTCGTGACGGCTGCCGGGCCGGCGCATCCTTAAGCAAACATAAACCTGGCCGGTCCAGAATTGCGGCGAGCGGATCGGGGCCGGCATGTCGCTGGCACGATATTCCATCGGCATCAAAATCTTCGGTGCCTTCATCGCCATGGGCGCGTTGATCGCGTTCCTGGGTATGGCCGGCTATGCCGTGCTGGCCTCGGCGGGCAAGATGGCCGTCACCACCTTCGACGGCCCCCTGATGGCGATCAATTACGCGCGGGCGGCCCAATCGGATTTCATCCTGATGGAGATGGCCGAACTGCGCTCCGAACATGCCGGCGCCCAGGAACGAGGCGTCATCGCGGGCGAGATCTCCACCCTCGCCACCAATTTCGCCGACGATCTCAGTGTCGCCGAACAACGCTCCCTGAACGACGACGAAAAGCATCTGATCCGCGAGATCAGGCCCCTGGTGGCGCGCTGGCGCGCCTTGCGCGGCAACACCGACGTCCCCGAACTGGAAAAAATCGCCCAGCAGATCGACGATAAGTTCGATCTTCTGATCGAGCTCAACACCGATCACAGTTTCGTCGGCCGCCGCCAGACGGTCGACAATGTGAAGACATACGAATATCTCACCGCCGGAGCCACCTTACTGGCGTTGCTGTTCGCGGCTGCCATCACCGCTTTCCTCCGAAGCCGCATCGTGCGGCCGCTGGCCGCCGCCGCCGCCGTCGCCGACCGCATCGCCCGCGGCGAGCTGCAAAGCGCCATACCGCGTCGGCGGCGCCGACGAGACCGGCGTCCTGCTGAAATCCATGACGGTGATGCAGGACAATATCCGCGAGATGATGATGCGCGAGACCGCGCTGCGGCGCTCGGCCGAGAGCCGGTTGACCGATGCGCTGGAAACCTCGCGCGAAGGCGTGATCCTGGTGAATTCCGATGGTCATATCGCGCTCGCCAACCGGCAATTGCGCCAATTTTTCCCCGCGATCGACGATCAGCCTGGTAAGCGGCACGTTTTTTGCCGATGCCCTGCGCCTGATCGGCGGCCAGGTGTGCGATCCGAAGGCCGTCTGATATGTCCAGCCCCGTCGAGCTCGAGCTTGTCCGTGGCGGCTGGGTGCGGATGACCGCCAACGCCACCTCGGACGGAGGCTCTATCATCTTCTTCTCCGACTTCACGGCCATCAAGGAGCGCGAGGAAGTCCTGCGCAAGGCCAAGCGGGACGCCGAGGCCGCCTATGCCGCCAAAACCCGCTTTCTCGCCAATATGGGCCACGAGCTGCGCACGCCGCTGAACGCCATCATCGGCTTCTCCGAGATCATCCATGGCGAGTTGTTCGGCGACATGGGCAATTCCCGCTATCTCGACTATTCCGCCGACATATTGCGCTCGGGCCGCCATCTGTTGGCGGTAATCAATTCGGTGCTCGATCTTTCCAAAAGCGAATCCGGCAGGATGATCCTCGATCTCCAGGATGTGGATCTGCGCGATATCCTCGAGGATTGCGCCACCATGGTGGAAAAACAGGCCGCCGAAGCGGGCCTGGAGTTCACGATTTGCGAGTTGGATGCCGGCTTGCAGGCTGCAGCGGCGATCCCGCCAAGCTGCGCCAGATTTTTCTCAACCTCCTTTCCAATGCGATCAAATTCACGCCCCGCGGCGGCCATGTCTGGATCGAAGCCCAGCGCAACGCCGCCGGAATCGCGGTGATCGTGGGCGATAGCGGCATCGGCATGTCGGCGGAAGATCTGATCGTCGCGCTTGAGCCGTTCGGCCAAGTCGATAACCGGCTGGAGCGCCGCTATGAAGGCGCCGGTCTGGGTCTCCCCTTGACCAAGGCCTTTGTCGAACTGCATGGCGGCGCGCTTGAGTTTCGACAGCGAGCGCGGGCGGCGGCACCCGCGTCACCGTCACGTTCCCGGCCGCGGTCGACGCGGCGACATTCTCGCGCGCGGTCTAGCGGGCTAGTTCTACGGATTCGCGGCGCGCTGCTCGAAGCGCTGGGCGACATGCTCTTTCGCGGTCTGGATGGCGCGGACGAACCCCACCGGATCGGCGATCTCCGGCGTATTGACGGCGTCCACGCCGGTGCCCTCGATGCGCACCGTGCCATAGCCCAGAATGCGGCCCATCATGCTTTGATTGACCTTGACCCCTTCGATATTGGGCAGCGCGATCTCATTGGTGCGCATCGAGAGCGCGCCGTATTTTTCCACGAAGCGATGGCTGGTGACGCCGATCTCGGTGGTCCATTTGCGGATCATCATCTGCAGGAAGCGGATCAACCCCAGGGCCAGCCAGACCGCCACCAGGCCATCAGCCCAGGTGACCGGATTGCCGAGGGAAAGAAAATCGGGTTGCCTGCTCGCCCAGGCCGCCAACCCCGCCAGCACCACGGCCGGAATCAGAAGCTGGCCCCAAGCGGAAAGATTGTAGAGCCAGGGGAATTGGGCGCGCGCAATCACGGTTTCGCCGGCACCCAGCGACTTGTCGATGTAGGACATGCGATCTCCCACCCGCGGGCGGAGTCTACGCGATTTTGGGGCCTGACCAGCGCGCTCGTCAGGTCGGGAAGCAGCACTTCCGCAGCCCCCGCGCGCGGAGGCGCGCAATGGAACAAAGAAGGGCTGCGTTGCTATCGGTCGTGATCGGGGAGCAAGACCTCGCGTACGCCCTTATGGTTGGGCGCCGAGATCACGCCGTCCTGTTCCATCCGTTCGATCAGGCTGGCGGCGCGGTTGTAGCCGATCTGCAAACGCCGCTGGATGTAGGAGGTGGAGGCCTTCTTGTCCCGCGCCACCACCGCCAGCGCCTGGTCATAGAGATCGTCGCCCGATTCCGATATTGCCGCCCCGCCCAAGGCCGCAAAGGGATCGTCGCTTTCCTCGTCGGGTTCCTCGGTCACGGCGTCGAGATATTCCGGCGTAGCCCTGGGCCTTGAGGAAGCGCACCACGTCCTCGACTTCGTGGTCGGAGACGAAGGGCCCGTGGACGCGGCGGATGCGCCCGCCCGCCGCCATGTAGAGCATGTCGCCCTGGCCCAGCAGTTGTTCGGCGCCCTGCTCGCCCAGGATGGTGCGGCTGTCGATCTTGGAGGTGACCTGGAAGGAGATGCGGGTGGGGAAATTGGCCTTGATGGTGCCGGTGATCACGTCCACCGAAGGGCGCTGGGTGGCGGCGATCAGATGGATGCCCGCCGCGCGCGCCATCTGGGCCAGGCGCTGCACCGCGCCTTCGATCTCCTTGCCCGAGATCATCATCAGGTCGGCGACTTCGTCCACCACCACGACGATGAACGGCATGTGATCCAGTTCCAGCATCTCGTCTTCATAGATGGGCTTGCCGGTCTCGCGGTCGAAGCCGGTCTGCACCGTGCGCTTGAGGGTCTCGCCTTTTTCCTTGGCCTTGCGCACCCGGTCGTTGAAGGCTTCCACGCCGCGCACGCCCAGCTTGGACATTTTGCGATAGCGCTCTTCCATTTCGCGCACCGCCCATTTCAGTGCCACCACCGCCTTGCGCGGATCGGTGACCACGGGGGTAAGAAGATGGGGAATGCCGTCATAGACCGACAATTCCAGCATCTTGGGATCGATCATGATCATCCGGCATTGCTCCGGCGCCATGCGATAGAGCAGCGACAGGATCATGGTGTTCAATCCCACCGACTTGCCCGAACCGGTGGTGCCCGCCACCAGAAGGTGAGGCATCTTGGCGAGATCGGCGATCACCGACTCGCCGCCGATGGTCTTGCCCAAGGCCAGCGCCAGCGGCGCACGTGCCTTTTCATAATCGGACGTGGAGAGAAGTCTCGCGCAGATAGACGGTCTCGCGGATCTGGTTGGGAAATTCGACGCCGATCACATTGCGGCCGGAGATCACCGCGATGCGGGCCGAGACCGCCGACATGGAGCGCGCCACGTCGTCGGCCAGCGAGATCACCCGCGAGGATTTCACGCCCGCGGCGGGCTCGAATTCATACAAGGTCACCACCGGGCCGGGGCGCACTGCGGTGATGCGGCCCTTGACGCCGAAATCGGTCAGCACCGCTTCCAGCATGCGGGCATTTTCTTCCAGCGCTTCGTCCGACAGGCCGTGATTGTCGGCGACTTGCGGTGCTTCGGTGAGAAGGCCCAACGCCGGCAATTGATATTCGCCGGAGGCAAGATTGAGCGCGGGCTGCTTCGAAGGTTTGCTGGGCTTTGGCGCGCGCTTGGCTTCGTCGCGCTTGACGCGGCTTTCGCGCCGCTCCGCCAGCCTTGCCGCGGCCAACGGCTCGGGGCTTTCGTCCAGGTGATAGCCGTCCTCGCTGTCGTCGTCTTCGAACTCGGGCTCGTCCCTTTCGTCTTCGTGATGCAACTCCGTCACCGGGGGGCGAGGGAAGCTTGATGCGTCCTCCCAGCCACCACAGCGCGGCGGGAATATTCGCGGCCCCTCGCGCCACGGGAAGGAAGCGCAAGCCCGTGGCCAGGAACGCCAGCGGCAGCCCCACGGCCAGAAGAAACAGCGGCACCGCGGTGCCGATCCAGGCATGGCCATAAGCCGCTCCGGCATGGATCGAAAGCGCGTGCGCGGCGATGCCGATCATGCCGCCGACGCCAGCCGGCAGGTTGGCGGGCGCGGGGAAAAGCCCAAGCCCCGCGGCGACGGCGAGGGTGGCAAGCGGCCACGCCACAAGGCGCAGCATGGCATAGCGCATGCTCTTGCCGAACAAGGCGCGCAAACCCCAGAAGGCCGGCGGCGCCAGGAACACGAGCGCGGCAAAGCCGAAAGTCTGGAGCAGAAGATCCGCCGCCACTGCGCCCAGCGGACCCAGAAGATTGGCGACCTCGCGGCCATTGGCGTTGTTGAGGCTGGCATCGTCGGCATGATGAGAGACCAGCGCCAGCAGCGCCGCGCAGGCGGCGGCGAACAGAACCAGGCCGGCGCCGCGCATCATCAGCATACGGAGCAGCCGCGCCAAGGCGGCGCGCGCATCGGCCAGGGCCTCGCTCATGGCGCTGCCCTTGGCGCGGGGATGGTAGACGCCGCCGATCATCCGGGATTGAGTCATATTAACCCCCATCTGTGTTCCTCGGGATAAACCCTCGGAACACATCTTCCCCCGCTAATGGCTTCGCCATGCGGGGGAAGAAAGCCTCGACCAAGACGAACTGCCCAAGACAAATGACCCTGTGCCATAGCGGATCAGGACCCTAAAAAATCCCTTACCCTTTCGAGTGCGGTCATAATGGTTGATAAATCACTAACAAGCGCAACACGGATATAAGGAAAAGCCAGGGTTTGACTGGGTTTTTCCCGGCTCGATTTCACGCCCCATATAGGCTCCGGGCAGGACCTTGACCCCCTGCTCGCGCCACAGGCCCAGGGTGGTTTCCTCGCCATTGCCGGTCTCCAGCCAAAGGAAAAAGCCCCCGGCGGGCCTGGAGACGCGATTGCCCAGGATGCGTTCCGCCGCCGCCATCTTCTCGGCATAGAGCGGCGCGGTTCGCCACGACATGCGTCTCGTCCCGCCATGCAGCCGCCGACGCCGCCATGATCGGCCCGGGCATTTGCGGGCCCGCCACATGACGGAAGGCGCGGAAGCGGGCGATCAAGTCCGTATCGCCTGCGACCATGCCGGAGCGCAAGCCCGGCAGGCCGGAGCGTTTTGACAGGGAATGAAAAGTGAGGAGCCGGCTGAAGCCGCCCGATTGCTTGAGCCGTGCCGGCAAAGCCGAGACGGGTGGCTTGTCGAAATAGATGTCGGCATAGCATTCATCCGCCAGCACGATGAAATCGTGACGTTCGGCCAGCGCGAACAATTGCCGCCAATAATCCTCGCTCGCCACCGCGCCTTCGGGATTGGACGGCGAACAGATGTACACGGCAGCCAGCCGCTTCAGCACCGCATCCGGCAGCCCGGCATAATCGGGCAGGAATCCGGTCGCCGCGGTGGAGGGCACATACAGCGGCTCGGCATGAGCGCTCAAAGCCGCCGCCGCATAGACCTGATAGAAAGGATTTGGCATCGCCACGACGGGCCTGGCGCCATTCTTCGCCAGCGGCAGAAGCGGAAACAGGGCCAGGAACAGGCCTTCACGCGTGCCGTTGAGCGGCAGCAGATTTTTTTCGGAATCGATCGCACCGTTCAAACCGAAACGGCGATTGAGCCAGGACGCCGCGGCCTCACGCCATTCGTCGCTGCCGGTGATGGGTGGATATTTGCCGAAACTGCCGGCGGTCTTCGCCAGGGTCTCGGTGACGAAGGCGGGCACGCTGCCGCTGGGATCGCCCACCGAAAGATTGATGGGTTCCTTGCCGGGCTTGATGTCGCCCAGAGTTCAGCCAGCCGCGCGAACGGGCCTGCCGGCAATGAAGACATGAGCGTTTCGGTCACGGAAGCTCGCGCGAAGCAGCAGCCGAATTTCTAAGCGCTCGCGCGTCCCAGCGCCAAGTGCATCACCCATGCACGGTCTCGCCATGCAGATTGATGTCCAGGCCTTCGATCTCGACTTCCCGGGACACGCGCAGGCCCAGCGTCATGTCCAGCAGCTTGAGGATCAGGAACGTGACCAGGGCGCAATAGATGAAGGTGGCCGCCACGTCATAGAACTGCAGCAGCATCTGATGCGCATTGCCGTCGGCGAGCCAGCCTTTGACGCCGGGATTGATGGCGCTGGAGGCGAACACGCCCGTCAGGATCGCGCCCAGCGCGCCGCCCACGCCATGCACGCCCCAGGCGTCCAGCGCGTCGTCATAGCCGATCCAGCGTTTCACCCACACGGCAGAGAAATAACAGACAAAGCCCGCCGCCAAACCGATCAGCAGCGCGCCCCTGGGATCGACATAGCCGGAGGCCGGCGTGATCGCCACCAGGCCCGCCACCGCGCCCGAGACCATGCCCAGCACGCTGGGCTTTTTGGCGATGATCCATTCCGCCGCCGTCCAGGCCAGCGCCGCCGCTGCCGTGGCGATCTGTGTGGCGGCGGCCGCCATGCCGGCATTGGCATTGGCGGCGGCGGCCGAGCCGGCATTGAAGCCGAACCAGCCCACCCACAACAGCGAAGCGCCGATCACGCTACAGCACCAGATTGTGCGGCGCCATGCTTTCGCTTTTGAGCCCGATGCGCTTGCCCAGCATCAGGCAGGTGACCAGCGCCGCGGTGCCGGCATTCAGATGCACCACCGTGCCGCCGGCGAAATCCAGCGCGCCCATGGCGCCCAGCCAGCCGCCGCCCCACACCCAATGGGCGATGGGGCAATAGACCAGCAGCAGCCACAGCGACATGAACCACATGAAGGCCGAGAATTTCATCCGGTCCGCCAGCGACCCGGCGATCAGGGCCGGGGTGATGATGGCGAAGGTCATCTGGAAGAACATGTAGACGGATTTCGGGGATGGTCGCGGCCAGCGGGCTCGACGGCGTTGACGCGTCATCTTGCCCAACAGGAACTGATCGAAGCTGCCGATGAACGCGATTGAGCGCCGGCATTGGCGTTGCTGGTGAAGGCCAGGGAATAGCCGATCACCATCCAAAGCACGGTGACGATGCAGGTCGCGCCGAAGCTTTGCGCCAAGGTCGCCAGCACATTCTTCTTGCGCACCATGCCGCCATAGAAAAGCGCCAGGCCGGGAATGGTCATCATCAGGACCAGCGCGGACGAGGTGAGCATCCAGGCGGTATCGCCGCTGTCGAATTTTGGCGGCAGCCGCCAGCGCTGCGGTGGGCAAAAGGATGCCAGGCAGCACCGCCGCCAAAATCTTTGAAGAACTTCATGAATGACCGGGCCCTTGTTTCTCAGACCCATATCAAAAATTGTGCCGCCCCGAACGTACTTTCTAAGCCACTGGAAATAATAGTGATTTTACTGCGGTGTCTGCGATGTTCGCCGGCAGCGTCGCGCGCTCAAAAAAGCAGGCACACCTCGCGGCTGCACAAATTATTTGCGCGGGGCCGGCTCTTTCCTTTCCGGCTCCGATTGCGGCTTACCGAGGCATGAAGCAGAGCGATGTGATCGTCTGCGGCGGCGGCATGGTGGGCCTCACCTTGGCGCTGGCGCTGGGCCAGGGCGGGCTCAAGGTCGTGGTGGTGGATTCGTTGCCGCCCGCGCAGACCGTGACGCCGGAATTCGACGGCCGCGTCTCCGCGCTCGCCTATGCCGCTGTGCGCATGCTGCAGGTGCTGGACGTTTGGCCGCATCTGGAACGCGCGAGGCGCAACCCATCCGCGAAATCCTGGTCAGCGATGGCGCGATCGGGCCGCACGGCCTCGCCCTTCTCGCTGCATTTCGACGCCCAGGAAGTGGGCGCCGACAGTCTGGGCCATATCGCCGAGAACCGGCATATCCGCGCCGCGCTTCACGCCGCCATCGCGGACGAGAAAAATCTCACCCTGATCGCGCCCGCTGACGGTTTCGGTCACTGACGGTCGAGACGGCGCCGTGTCACCGCGCAGCTTTCGAGTGGCGGCAGCGAACATCAGGCCGCGCTTGCCGTCGCCGCCGACGGCCGCGAATCCAAGCTGCGCAAGCGCAGATGGGCATCGGCGTGATCGGCTGGTCCTATCCCCAGACCGGCATCGTCGCCACGGTGCATCATGCCCGGCCGCATAATGGCGTGGCTTATGAGCATTTCCTGCCATCCGGCCCCTTCGCCATCCTGCCCATGACGGGTGATCGCTCCTCGCTGGTCTGGACCGAAGCCAAGGACAAGGCGCCCGCCATGCTGGCGCTGGACGCAGAGGATTTCGATGCCGAAGTGGCGGCGCGGTTCGGCGCGCATCTGGGCAAGACCGAAGTTGTGGGCGCGCGCTGGTCCTATCCGCTGAATTTCCATCTGGCGCGCGATTATGTGCGGCCGCGTTTTGCGCTGGCCGGCGATTGCGCCCATGGCATCCATCCCATCGCCGGGCAGGGCTTGAATCTGGGTCTGAAAGATGCGGCCGCGCTGGCGGAAACGGTGCTGGATGCGGCGCGGCTGGGCCAGGATATCGGCGCGCTGGATGTGCTGAAACGCTATGAACGCTGGCGGCGGTTCGATTTCTTCACGCTGGCGGCCTCGACCGATGCGCTCAACCGCCTTTTCTCCAACGACATCGCCCCGCTCCGGCAATTGCGCGATCTGGGGCTGGGCATTGTCGATGCCATCGGCCCGGTGCGGCGCTTGTTCATGCGCCATGCCGGCGGGGATATCGGAAAACTGCCGCGGCTGATGAAAGGCGAACCGGCTTAAGCCTGTCGAAGCCTGTCGGACCCTCCTCCCTGCGCGCGAAGCGCGCTGATGGGTGAGGTGCCCTGCAGCGCTTGCGACGAGGGCGGAGGGGGCATCAAACGCTAATGTTTCCACCAGCGGCGGGAGGCGCGCTCGCGGGCGGACAGAGGCGCCCGCGTTTCCCGTCCCGCCATGGCTTGCGGCAGTTCGGCATAAAAGCGCCGGGCGATGGTGCCGATGCGCTTGGCGCGCGCCTCTTCCGCTTCGTCGCGGATCGAGATAGATATCTGCGTCTCGAACAGATATTGCACCACGTCGCCGACTTTGACTTCGGTGACGGGCTCGACCTGTTCTTCGGCGGTTTCCAGCGCATGGCGGATATGGGCGGTGGGATCGGCCTTGTCCTGTTCCTGCCGCATCGATGCGGTCGACATTCTCGGTGTCGAAGCGCTTCAGCACCGGCAGGCCGAAACGGTAGAACAGGATGCAGGCCAGAACGAAAGCCGCAGGCCCAGAAAACATTCTCCAGCATGGGCGTTACCCCTGCGCGCGCGAAAAACGCCGTGGCCCCGCTTGAGATAATCCTCGCTCTGCATTTCCGCCAGCCGCGAGGCGGTGCGGCGGAACGCTTCGGCGCCATCGCCGTCGGGATAAAGCTGGATCAGGTGCGGCTTCGGCCGACGCGATCAGTTTCACATTCTGATCGTAAAGCGTGTCGATCAGAAGCACAAAACGCCTGGCCGCGTCGCGCTGCGCCGGCGACCAGGATCGGGAATATGATCGATCAGCACGGTGTGGAAATTGCGGGCGATCTCCAGATAATCCGCCGCCGCCAGGGGTTTCTCGCACAGATCGGCAAAGGAAAAGCGCGCCACGCCGCGCGCCGCCTGCGGCACCATCAGGCTGCGGCCGAACACGGTCAGGCGCGCGGGCTCGCCGCGGGCGCAATCCGTCAGCCGCCGCCAGGCCGCGTCCATCGCGGCATCGGTTTGCGGCGAAAGCGGCGTGAGATAGACGGGATGGCCGGAAAGGCGGTGCAGCCGGTAATCGGTGGGCCCGTTCAATTCCACCACCTCCAGCCGCTCCTCGATCAGGGCGATGAAGGGCAGGAACAACTGGCGATTGAGGCCGCCTTCATAGAGCCGGGCCGGCGCGACATTGCTGGTCGCCACGATCACGGTGCCGAGATCCAGCAATTGCTCGAACAGCCGGCCCAGGATCATGGCGTCGGCCACATCCGTCACCTGGAATTCGTCGAAGCAGAGCAAGCCGCGCCTCGCTCGCCAGCGCCGCGCGCCACGGCGAGGATGGGATCGCTCGACGTCCGGCCTTGGCGCGCTCGACATGCAATCGGGCATGCACATCGGCCATGAAGGCGTTGAAATGCACACGGCGCTTGGGCGCGATGGCGGCGTCCTCGAAGAACAGATCCATCAGCATGGATTTGCCGCGGCCGACATCGCCCCAGAGATAGAGTCCGCGCGGCGCCGCCTTCTTGCCGGAAAAAGGAAAAGCCGCCGCGACGCCGATATCGGGCGAGCTGAGCGGGCCAGGGCGCTGAGCTTTTCGGCGGCGGCGCGCTGCGCGGCGATCGGGCTTCAGTGCGCCGCTGGCAAGCGCACCGCGGTAGCGCCCCATCAGCAGAAATGCGCTAGCGAGCTTCCACGCATGGTGGACAGAGGGGGGCAAAGACTTCACGCGCCTTCCACCACCAGGATTTCGCCCAGGCTGGCCTTGCGGCGGAAATCCGCCGCCGCCTGATATTCCGGCGAGCGATAGCAGGCCATCGCCTGTTCGTAGCTGTCGAACTCGATCACCACATTGCGGCCGCGGCCGGGCCTTCGACCGCTTCGCATCTGCCGCCGCGCACCAGGAATTTGGCGCCATATTTCTGATAGGCCGGCGTCGCGTGCCGGCGATATAGTATCTTGTAGGTCTTCGGGATCCTTCACATCGATGCGGGCGATCCAATAGCCCTTCGCCATCAGGCGGCCCTCAGCAGTTTGCGGTTGATCAGGCATTCGGCGATCTGCACGGCGTTCAGCGCCGCGCCCTTGCGCAGATTGTCCGACACGATCCACAGCGACAGGCCGTGCTCGACCGTGGGGTCCTTGCGGATGCGGCTGACATAGGTGGCGTCCTCGCCGGCGCATTCGATCGGCGTGGCGTAGCCGCCATCCTCGCGCTTGTCGACCACCAGCACGCCCGGCGCCTCGCGCAGCACGGCGCGCGCCTTTTCCGCGGTGATGGGCTTCTCGAATTCCAATGTCACCGCTTCGCTATGGCCGATGAACACCGGCACGCGCACGCAGGTCGCGGTCACCTGGATGTCGGGATCGAGAATCTTCTGCGTCTCCACCATCATCTTCCATTCCTCCTTGGTGAAGCCGGAGTCCAGGAAGACATCGATGTGCGGAATGACGTTGAAGGCGATCTGCTTGGTGAATTTCTCCCGCTCGATCGGATCGGCCACGAACACGGCGCGGGTCTGGCGGAACAGCTCGTCCATCGCGTCCTTGCCCGCGCCGGAGACGGATTGATAGGTGGAGACCACCACGCGCTTGATGTTGGCCAGGTCGTGCAGCGGCTTCAGCGCCACCACCAGCTGGGCGGTCGAGCAATTGGGATTGGCGATGATGCCTTTCTTGATGTCGTTGAGCGCGTCGGCATTCACCTCCGGCACCACCAGCGGCACGTCGCGGTCCATGCGCCAGGCGCTGGAATTGTCGATCACGATGGCGCCCTGGGCCGCGATCTTGGGCGCCCATTCCTTGGCGATCGTTGCCGCCCGCCGACATCAGGCAGATGTCGGTGCCCTTGAAGTCGTAATAGTCCAGCGCCTTGACCTTGAGGATGCCGTCGCCGAACGAGACTTCGGTTCCCACCGAACGGGTCGAGGCCAGCGCCACCACTTCGCTGACGGGAAACTGGCGTTCGGCCAGCACGGACAGCATCTCGCGCCCGACATTGCCGGTCGCGCCCACCACGGCGACTTTGTAAGCCATTGTCCAACCCTTGTCCTGCGGAACCGGGCGGACACATACTAAAAAGCGGCAGGGCTTGAAAGAGGCGGGCATTCGCGCCGGGATTGGGCGCCAAACATGACTGGCGGCTCTATTCGCCGGGATGCCACTTCAGCCGGAACATGGCGCCGTCCCCGCCCACGCCGCCGCTGAAGGCCGGCATGTAGCCGGACGACCGGCTGGGTGGAGAAAACGTCCATATGGCCGTCTTTGACACCCAGGCTCTGGGCGGCCTCATCGACATAAGTCATGGCATAGGGAGCTTTTGGTTTCATGAGACCGGCCTGGGCGCGCCCGGATATTGCAGGGCGAGAGATGGTCCTGGAAGGGAACCGACATGGCCTGGGCGGAAGTTCCATACGCCGTCCAAAAAGCGGCCAGCGCGAAGATCGCTGCTTTTGCCATGACGCATGCGCCGGAACCCGGCAAGATTACGGACAGGAAACTCGAAGCCCTGCTCCCAGTTGCAGGCTAATTTTTTTGCCGCCGGCAGGATCTTTCTGGAAAGATGGCGAAGCAGGACCATGGGACTGGGCTTTTGGCGGGCTGTCGTAACTCGGGATAGCAAGCGATGAAAAGAACTTTCCGCGCGGGCGCCTGCGCCACGCTGCTGTGCTTTGTCAGCGCCACTTTGGCCGAGGCGCGAGGATCGGCTTGCGCCACCGAGGCGGAAATTTCCGCCATCCAGGTTTCCGCCGTGCAGCAGGAACTGACGGACGCGGCGCTGGCCTGCGGCCAGCATGAGACCGATCTGTTCAACCGCTTCCAGACCGTCTTCAACAAGGAACTGCGCCGCTCCGACGCCGCAGATGCTGACCATGTTCAAGCGGATGTATGGCTCGGCCACGCGGCAATGCCGCCTATGACTCCTACAAGACCCGCGCCATCGCCCATGCCGAGCAGCGCCGCACCAAGCCCGGCGCGGCGGCGAATTTCTGCAAGACCGCCGATATCGTGTTCGCCGCGGCGCTGGCGCCCGACAAGCCGGTGCTGGAGGATTTCGTCGCCGGCGTTCCGGTGTATGAGAACAATCCGGTCGATGCCTGCGAAGTGAAGGTGGCGCGTGACGCTGCAGGGCGTTGCCGTCGGCCCGACGGTCACGCCCAAGCCGCGGCCCGCTCTGCCGGGCGATCCGCCCAATCCGAATCTCTTTCCGTGACGCGCCTAGTCTGTTGTCGCGCCGCAAGCCTTCGCAGCTTTGCGTTTGCGCGCTCCGGCGCGCCGTGCAGCAGCCCGCGAGCGTGCCAGTACGCTCGGCTGGCGAAGCATGCCGCGTGCGCCAGCGCTTGCGACGCGCTGGCAGGCGTCGGAGGCGCAAGACAAAAAGAAAGGGCCGGTCTTGCGACCGGCCCTTTTGCTTCAGATGGAGGCCTTATCAGCCGCCGAGATCGATGACGGCGCGGCGGTTCTTCGGCTCGCGCACATTCGGACCGGTCGGCACCATCGGATCGTGGAAGGACTTGCCTTCGATCGCGATGGCGTCGGCGCCCAGGCCCTGACGGACCATCTCGTCCTTGACGGACTGAGCGCGGCGCACTGACAGCGCCTGGTTGTACCTGTCCGAACCCACCGTATCGGTGTGGCCGGTGACCATGATCCGGACCGAGCCAAGCGTCTTGGCGGCGGCCACGGCCTGGGTCACGGTCGACTGCGCTTCCGCCGTCAGGTCCGACTTATCGAAGTCGAAGAAGACGATGTAGGTCTTCGCCGGCGGCGGAGGAGGCGGCGGAGGAGGCGGAGGCGGAGGCGGCGGCGGCGGCGGAGGCGGCGGAGGCGGCGGCGGCGGCGGAGGCGGCGGCGTCATGAACCACCGGAAGCCCACCATGAACACATTCTCGTGTCAGGTCGCCGACCTTGACCGGCGCCAGATTGGCGTAGGAGGTGCGCGACGTTGCCGCCGCCGTTCCTGCGTCGAACGATAGCGATAATCGACGAACAGATCGACGTCAGGCGACATCGAATAGGCCATGCCGGCGATGCCCTGATATTCGAACGACAGGTGCGAGACCCGTGACCCAATCAAGCGCCGTGCCGGGAACGGTAAATGTGACATGCGAGACCTGGTGCCGACCCAAACCGCCGCCCAGTGACGATCTTCCACATGTCGCCAAGCGGGATGTCATAGACGAAGTTGAACATGTCGCTGGCGACGCTGGCGTAGCCGCCGAAGCCGGTCGTATCGCTCACACCATGCGAGGCATAGCCGATTTCGTCTTCAAGGCGCAGGCCGATGCCCAGCCATAGCCCAACTGAGAGACGCAACAATGCCGCTCCGGCTGGAGTGGCATCCTAGGCGCCGACGGTGGGACCGGGTCGTCGAACTCGGTACGCAGATTGGACATGTTGTCGTACCCGCCGCCAAGACCGAGGTACCAACCTTCGGCGGCGTGTGCGGGAGCGCTCAAAGCCACCGCCGCGACGCCGGCCAAAGCCAACATGCGAATTTTCATTTTTCTACCCTCGCTTGAAATATCGACGGGGCAGGTATCCCCCCCGCCTACGACATCAATTCGATACCCGGCTTATAACGGCGATCTGGCCGAAAGTCTCCATCGGTTACGCTAGGTTTGGCCCAGATTGCCGCCTGCATTTCAAGGTTTTATGAGGAAGCTGTGGTCCCCGCGCCACAGGGAGGCGGGGGAAGTTTCCCAATTTACCTTTGGTGCCGAGCGGAATGTAAAGGCATAGCGTCCGCCAAGCAGGTTCAGCTCCCCCGATGTCGCCGTTAACTCTTTCCAGCGCCGCCAGAAATTCCACTCTCGGGGTGACGTGAAATAGCTCTCAGCCAAGCCGTGCAGGGCCCGCTCGACCGACCAAGCCCAGCCCTTTGAAATCGGCGAAGTCCACCACATGGCAGCGGCCATCTCGCCGGTAGCGCCGTCGCGCCGGCCGCCAGCGCCGCGTGCCAATCCGGGATCATCGATAGGCTGTAGGAAAAAAGCACGTGGTCGAATGCTTTCGACTCCGAAGGCGCGCGGTGAAAGCTGCTCGGCCAAGCCGTGCGCGCAGAAGTAATGCGATGCTCCAATCCCGCCCGGCCGACTTTGCTCCGCGCCGGTCTCCAGCATCGCCTCGGAGGCATCCAGTCCGTAAAGCCGAGCCTCGGGATAGCAGCCGGGCGATCGCGATCAGGTTGCGGCCGGTGCCGCAGCCCACTTCGATCAGACGTCGAGTCCGGCTCCAAGCGCAAGGCCCGCGATCAGCCGGTCGCGGCCCAACAGATAATATTTCCGCGTGAAATCATAGATGATGGCGCTGGCGCCGATAGACCCGGTCCATCAGCCCGGCATGGGCCTCAGCGAGAGGGGGCGGCGAGCATAGACGTGGAAGCCGCCATAGATGGAGGAGCGGTCCTGGGCATGCAGCACCCGGCTCTGCCATTCGTGATAGAGCCAGGGCGCCAGCAGATCGGGCGGCAGTTTTTGCGGCAAGGGGCTGGCTTCGCCGGCGGTGCGGAAGATCACCCGCGCATCGCGGGAATGGGCGGTGCGGTCGATCTCGCGCCACAAGGCGGCGAGCTGGGCCGGGGTCATCCAGTCCTGCGCGTCCAGAAGCACGAAGCGGTCGAGCGATTGCGCCGGCTGCGCCTTAAGAAAATCGAGCAGCGAGGCGTGATGCACGCTGACCGAGCAGACGCGCGCTTTCAGCGCGGCGTAATTCTCCGCCTTCAGATAGTCCGGCACCGCCTCGCGGCCTTCCAGATCGTAGCCGCGGCCGAACGCCTGCCAGGCGAAATAATTATCGCGGATGGGAAAATCGCAGGCCAGCCGCTCCACCCGCTCGCGCAGCACCGAGATCGCATCGCCATTGCCCGACTCGACCAGCGCATCATATTGCGCCGGCGGAATGCCCAGCGCGTAGAGCGAGATCGGCGATTTCGAGATCAATTTGATCGGCGCGCTTTCGAACAAGCGGCGCCACGATCTGGTCGAACAGGTCGCGCTGCTCGCGGGGATTTTTCGCGTCCAGCAACGTCTTCCAGTTTCTTGCCATGCAGCCGCGCCACGCCGTGCAGCAGGCCGATGAAGCGGCCCGAGCAGGCCGTGGCGATAAAGATTGCGCGCGAACATCTCGATGCGCCGGCGCTTGCGGCGGCGCCCGCCGTCGTCTGCCAATAGGCGCGCGTCTCCGGATCCAGCCGGTCGCGAAGATAGGTATCGAAGGCGATCGAGATTGGCGCGGTCGGACGCGTGGCCGAAAAAGCGGAAGAAGCTTTCATGGTCGCGGCAGATGCGCCAGCGCCGCCAGTTTCAGTCTGGTCAGCGCGACATGGTGGGGATTGAGATCGACGCGCGATGATCTTCGCCGGCGCCGCCGCAGATAATTCAGGACGTTGCAGCCGCCCGAGGCGATGGTGACCAGCCGGTGATGCGGCTGAAGCTTCAGCGCATCCAGATCGACGCTGGGGTCTTCCCAGATCTGGTTATAGACAAAGCCTTGAAACATAAGGGTAAAAAGCCGCTCCAGCACGCCGCGGCGGGTGGCGGCAGGCGCCTGATGGGCGGCCTGTCCAGAAGCGCATTGGCCATTCGTTCGAGCCTTCCTGCGCGATCGAGCGGCTGCATCGCCCCGCAAATCGCGCCATGTGAATCACTTATGAAGGGCATAGGGTATTTGCATGACGGATTGGCGAAGGCGCCGAGGCATGATCCGGTTCCAAGACAACATGGAAGTCGCGAATGAGTGAAACGGGCCGGACGGCATTGGCGGAAGTTCTGGACCTGCTCGATCTGGAGCAGATCGAGGAAAATATTTTCCGCGGCCTCAGCCCCAAGGCGCGCACGCAGCGCGTGTTCGGCGGCCAGGTGCTGGGCCAGGCGCTGGCGGCCGCCATCCGCACGGTCGAGCCGTCACGGCTTTGTCATTCGCTGCACGCCTATTTCCTGCGCCCCGGCGATCCCCGAGTTCCGATCCTCTATGAAGTGGACCGCGCCCGCGACGGCAAAAGCTTCACCGCCCGGCGCGTGGTGGCGATCCAGCATGGCAAGCAGATCTTCAATCTCGCCGCGTCCTTCCAGATGCCGGAACCGGGCTTCGATCATCAATTCGAGATGCCCAAGGTGCCGCCGCCGGAAGAATTGGAGGATGCCGCTGCCGTGCTGGCCGCGGCGCGCGCAGGAATTTCCCGAACCGGCTGCGCGAATGGATTGCTGCGCCCGCGCCCATTCGAGACGCGCCCCGTGATCCTGGACGGACCGGGCGACCGCCCGCCGCGCCCGCCTTTCGACAATATCTGGTTTCGCGCCGCCGGCCCGGTGCCGGACGATATCCGCCAGCGCCAAATTCTGCTGGCCTATGTCTCCGACATGACGCTGCTGGACACCTCGCTTCTGCCGCATGGCAAAAGTTTTTTCTCCGCCGTGCAGATGGCCAGCCTCGACCACGCCATGTGGTTTCACCGCGACGCCGAACTGGACGATTGGCTGCTCTATGCCCAGGACAGTCCCTCCGGCTTCGGGCGCGCGCGGCTTCAATCGCGGCCTGATCTTCACCCGGGACGGACGCTTGATCGCGTCGGTGGCGCAGGAAGGCTTGATCCGGCCGCGCGGCTGAGCCCGGGTTTGCGCGGCTTTTTCGTAAAATTGCGCGTGGCCTGATCGGCAATCGGGCCCGGCGAAAGCAACCTCCTCTTCACTCCTTTGCGCAATGATCGGACGGGCATGGTTTTGCGCGATCCGCCAAGCCATGCCGGCGATTGGGATGAAGCGATGACCTGGAGTTTTCTCGCGGCCGCGAGCTGGCAATTTTTTATCACCCTTTGGCATGTCGTGCCCTGGCTGGTGGGCGCCGGCATCGTCTTCGCCGGTCTCTCCGCCATTTCGCCCTGCAACGAGGGACGGCCATGGTGGAAGAAGCGTGGCCTGGGCACCGACCTCGCTTATTGGCTCTTCGTGCCGGTTTTCTCACGCTATCTGCGAATCTGGGTCACGGTGCTGGGGACCATGCTGATCTTCGGCATCACCAACGGCGATGCCATCGCCCGCTTCTACGACCATGGCCATGGCGCCCTGGGCCGGTTGCCGCTATGGGCGCAAGCGGCGATTTATCTGGTGGCGACCGATTTCGTGCTTTATTGGAGCCATCGCCTCTTTCATCGCGGCTTTCTCTGGAAATATCACGCAATCCATCATGCCTCCGAGGATGTGGAATGGATTTCCGCCTCGCGCTTTCATCCCGTTAATCTGGCGCTCGGGACTTGCGCGGTGGACATCGCGGCTTTGCTTTCCGGCATCTCGCCCGAGATCTTCATCGTGATGGGACCTTTCAACACCATCGCGTCGCTCTTCGTGCATGCCAATCTCGATTGGACGCTGGGGCCGCTGAAGTATCTGGTGGTGAGCCCGGTATTCCACCGCTGGCACCATGCCAGCCGGGTGCGCGACAGGAATTTCGCCAGCACCTTCTCCCTGTGGGATCGGCTGTTCGGCACCTACTACATGCCCGAAGGGGTACTGCCGGACGGCTATGGCATCGACGACAAGGCGATGCCCGAAGGCCTCATGCCGCAGCTGGTCTATCCGCTGCTGCAGGCCGCCGAATAAAGCCCAGCCCTATTGCGGCGCGGTCGCCGCGGTCTTGGCGGCGGCTTCGTGCGTGGTCACCTCGCCGTTGACGGCATCATAGGCGTCCTTGGCGTCGCCCGGTTCCGGCGTCGCCTCGCAATGGCTGGCGGTGCAGCTATAGGTGAGGCGGCCCGCGCCGCGCTGGAGCGTGACGGTGGAATCCTGACGCGCCAGCACGCTCACATGGGTGTTGGACACCTGGTCGCCCTCATGATCCAGCGCCACGATGTTGGTGGTGCCGAAACCTTTGCCCAGCACGAAGGCGTGACGGGAATCGATCATGTTGATGTCGGCGATCGTCGGATTGCCGACATAGACGGTGGCCACCGGTTTGGGGAACGTGATGGTGCGCACTTCGTCCATCGAGATCGCGACACCGTCCGCATAGGCGGGATGAGCGGCGAACAGAATGGCGGCGGCGAAAAGAGTGCGACGCATGGCGACGCTCCTGTGATTTGAACAGGCCCAAGCTAGGACTGCGCCCTAAATGAAAACTTACGGATGGGCCGTTGAAGTGCGAATACAAAAAATTGGTAAAGCAAGTTCGACCGGGAAGGCTCGTATTGTCGCAACAAGGCCGGTTTAGTTCCCTTACGGAACAACGAGATAGAAGCAAATCTTCCGGCCCGGTTAAGGTGAAATTAAACCACGCGCGCATAGTCTGGCGGCGTCCGTTGCGAACGAAGGAATTGGCGCGATGGGCATCCTGGGGTGTCACTTTTGGAGACAGACATGGGTAAGTTGATTTCGCGTTTTGTGCGCGATGAATCCGGCGCCACCGCGATCGAGTATGGCTTGATCGCGGCGCTGATCTCGGTGGTCATCATCACGGCCTTGACCGCCATCGGCAACAATTTGAACGCCAAGTTCAACAGCGTCGCCAGCTCGCTGCGCTAAGCGGCAGAGCACGCGATGCCAATTGCGACGACAGCGGCCGCCCTTGCGGGGCGGCCGTTCGTCCTTCGGGGGTTGTCATGATCGCCCAATTTCTTCTGATGGCGGTGCTGCCCGCGCTTCTCGCGGTTGCGGCCGCGTTCGACTTGGCGACCTTCACCATTCCCAATCGTCTCTCGCTGGCGCTGGCCGCCGCCTTTGTCGCCTTCGGTTTGAGCGCGGGCCTGACGTCCGGCGCTTTCGCCTTTCATCTTCTCGCCGGATTGATCGCGCTGGTGGCGGGGTTTGCCTTGTTCGCATTGGGCTATATCGGCGGCGGTGACGCCAAATTATTCGCCGCAGCCGCGCTCTGGCTGGGATTGCGCGATCTTCTCGCTTATACGCTGGCGGCTTCGGTACTGGGCGGCTTGCTCACCTTGACTCTGCTGAGGCTGCGGCAATGGCCGTTGCCGGCGGGTTTGGCCCGCCGCGGCTGGATTCTCAAACTGCACGAGAAGAGTTCCGGCATTCCATACGGTGTCGCACTCGCCAGCGGCGCGCTGGTCATACTTCCGCATGCGGAAATTCTTCGCCTTGCCGCATCTATCTGAAGACCGCTGCAATCCTCGCATTTGTATTAAGCGAATTCTAAATGGTTCCGTGGTGAATTGGACGACGGAAGGAGCGCCAATTTCATGAATACCAAGCGACTTGTCGTTCTGGGTTTTGCCGGCGTCATGGCGATTGCTGCGGCGCTTCTGGCGCGCGGCATGATGGGCGGCGGCACGCCCAAAGCCGAAGCCAAGATCGCCCCGCCCATCGCCATGAGCGAGGTGCTGGTCGCCAATGCACCAATCTGCAGCCTGGCCACGCGCTTACCGCCGATCAGGTGCGGTGGGAGAAATGGCCAAGCTGCTTCGGTCGATTCCTCCTTCATCACGCGGAAGTCCGTCGCCAGCATCGACGACGTCGGTGAAAGGCACCGTGGTGCGCGCGCCGCTGATCGCCGGCCAGCCCATCACCAGTCACCGCCATCGTTCATGGCGATGCCGCCGGCTTCATGGCGGCGATGCTGAAGCCGGACATGCGCGCCGTCTCCATCAATATCAGCGCCGATTCGGGTGCCGGCGGGTTCATCCTGCCCAACGATCATGTCGATGTGATCCTGGCGCGCAAGCTCGACGGCAATCCGCCGCGCGTGATCGCCAAGACCATCCTTACCGATGTGCGCGTGCTGGCTGTGGACCAGACCTTCAAGCAGGACAAGGACACCAAGACCGTGATCGGCAAGACCGCGACCCTGGAAGCTGACGCCGGCCCAGGCGCAAAGCATGGCCGCGGCCGGGAATATGGGCACCATCTCGCTGTCGCTGCGTCCCTTGGCGGACAGCGACACGCCGGTCGCCAGCAACCTGCCGGGCGATGACGATCACATGCGAGCCAGGTTGCGATCATCCGCTATGGCGTGATGCGCGACGATGTTGGCGCCGGAGGGAAAATCCCAGTGAGTAAACTTGCCCGACAATTTCGCCTCGCCTTTGCCGCCCTGACGGTGCTGGGATGGACGCCGGCGCTGGCGGCCCCGCAGGTGCAGCATCCTGCGGCGATGGTCAATGAAAACACGGCCCGGTGATCAAGCTGACGGCGCGCGGCGGCCAGCCCGGAAACCAGCGCATCACGCTCGGCCTCAACAAGGCCGTGGTGGTCGAACTCGATACCGACGCCAAGGACGTCCTGGTCTCCAGCCCCGACATTGTCGACGCGGTGGTCAAGACGCCGCGGCGCATCTTCCTGATGGCGACCAAGACCGGCCAGACCAACGCCTTCTTCTTCGACGAGGCCGGACACCAGATTTCCTCGCTCGACATCCGAGTCGAACGCGACGTCACCGACCTTTCCGCAATTGATGAAGGACGATCTGCCCAACTCGGCGATCAAGGTCGTCCGCGATCAACGACAATGTCGTGCTTTCCGGCTCGGTCTCCAGCGCGATGGAATCCACCCGCGCCGCCGATCTGGCCGCCAGCTTCGCCGGCGATCCCAAGAAGGTGGTCAATCTTCTGACCGTGGCAGGGGGCGAGCAGGTGATGCTGAAGGTGCGCATCTCCGAGATGCAGCGCCAGATCGCCAAGCAGCTGGGCGTCAACATGGCCGGCATCGGCATCATCGGCGGCTCGACGCCCCTTTCGCTTTCCACCGACAATCAGTTTCGGCCTGGTCGGCCGGGCCCTGGCGGATTTTCCGGCGGCCAGATCGGCCAGGTCTGCGCCTCACCGCAAGCCGTTCTGGCCGGGCGGCATTGCACGTGCAACAACGTGCAGGGCACCTTCAAGGCGCATGGAGCAGGTCGGTCTGCTGCACACGCTGGCCGAACCCAACCTGATCGCGGTGTCGGGCGAGACCGCAAAATTCCTCGCCGGCGGCGAATTCCCCGTGCCGGCCGGCCGCGACCAGCAGGGCAACGTCTCGATCGAGTTCAAGCAGTTCGGCGTGGGCCTGTCCTTCACGCCGGTGGTGCTGTCCGCCGGCCGCATCATCCTTGCAGCTTTCGACCGAAGTGAGCGAACTCACCAATACCGGCGCCTTCACGCTCCAGGGCGGCTCGGTGACCACGTCCAGCGGCACGGTGCAGACCGGCGGCGTCACCATCCCCGCCTTGGATGTGCGCCGCGCCGAAACCACAGTCGAGCTTCCCTCCGGCGGCAGCTTCGCCATCGCCGGCTTGATGCAGCACACCACCAAGCAGCAGATCAACGCCTTCCCGGGTCTCAAGGACCTGCCGGTGCTGGGCGCTCTGTTCCGCAGCCGCGACTTCCAGAATGACGAGACCGAACTGGTGGTGATGGTCACCGCCTATCTGGTCAATCCCACCTCTGAAGCGTCCTTGGCGACGCCCAGCGACGGCTATCATCACGCCCGGCGATCCGGAGACGATCCTGCTGGGCCGTCTGAACACGGTTTACAAGAAAGGCACCGACAAGCCGCTGACGCCGCAGGCATCTGCGCCGGTCGGCTTTGTGGTGCGCTAGGAGAGCGTCATGCGCGAGATGACAAGCATCCTGTTCCGCGGTCTTTGTCTTGCCGCCGTGCTCACGGCGGGAAGCTGCACCGGGCCGTCCGAGGGCGAGAAGGCGACGTTCGACGATCCGCTGGCCAATCATCCCATCCTGGTCGAGCCGTCGTCCCAGTCGCTGCAAGTGAGCGCGTCGCCGGGCGGGCATCGCCCCGGCCGACATGGAGCGCTTCTACGCGTTCGTCACTGACTACCAGGCCCACGGAAACGGCAAGATCGTGATCAGCGCGCCCAACGGCGCTGGCGCCAATGGTGCAGTGACCTGGATCGCGGACCGCATCAACGCGATGGGCGTGAGCCGCGACCGATCCTGGTCGCCAACCATGACGCGACGCCGGGCGACAGCCGGGTCGAGCTGAACTATGTGACCTATCGCGCCGCAACCACGGCGTGCGGCGACTGGTCCGAGGACCTCGCCTTTACGCTGGACAACAAGACCTCGGCCAATCTGGGCTGCGCCGATCCAGCACAATGTCGCGGCGATGGTTTCGGATCCGCGCGATCTCCTGGGGCCGCGCGCGATGGACGGCGCCGATGCCAGCCGGCGCGCCACGGTCGTCACCAATTACGAAAAGGGCATGCCCACGGCGGCCGCCAAGAACGCCGACCAGTCCAGCGCGATTTCCGACGTTGGCAGGTGATTTTAGGATCGACCATGGCCAAGGATGACACGTCCAAAGAAACATTCGGCGCCGCGCCGCATGAGCGGCCGGTGCCGCGCATTTCCATTCATGCATTTTGCGAATTTCCCGACACCGGCAGCGCCTTGCAGCGCGCCGGCGACGACCGCCGGCTGTCCAAGGCGCATCTGACCGTGCAATTGGGCGGCATCACCGCCGCGATCGAGCATTTTCACGGCCAGACCACGCCCAATCTCCTGATCGTGGAAACCAGCTGCAGCGGCCAGGACGCGCTGGACGAACTCGACCGCCTGGCCGAGGTCTGCGATCCCGCCACCAAAGTCATCGTGGTGGGCCGCGTCAACGATGTGGAGCTCTATCGCGAGTTGATGCGCCGCGGCGCCTCGGAATATCTGGTGGCGCCGCTCCAGCCGCTGCAGGTGATCGAGATGATCGCCGGCCTTTATCTGCGACCCCGGCGCCAAGCCGGTGGGGCGCGTGATCGCCTTTGCCGGCGCGCGCGGCGGCGCGGGTTCATCCACCATCGCCCACAATGTCGCCTGGTACATCGCCGAGGAATTGGCCATCAACACCACGATCGTGGATTTCGATCTGCCGTTCGGCACCGCGGGCCTGGATTTCAACGACGAAGCCGGCCAGGGCGTGGCCGATGCGCTTGTCCGCCCCGGAGCGGCTGGACGATGTGCTGCTCGACCGGCTGTTGATCAAGCGCGGCGAGCATCTGTCGCTCTTCACCGCGCCCGCCTCGCTGGAACGCGACTACCGACGCCGATGCCGGAAGCCTATGAGGCGGTGATCGACGTCACGCGCAGATCGTCGCCTTGCGTGATCGTGGATTTGCCGCATGCCTGGTCGCCCTGGTTGCGGAAAAGCCTGTCTGATCGCGGCCGACGAGATCGTGATCGTGGCGACGCCCGATCTGGCGTCCTTGCGCAACGCCAAGAACATGATCGAACTGGCGCGGCACGCCCGGCCCAACGATGCGCCGCCGCGCCTGGTGATCAACCAGGCGAACATGCCCAAGCGGCCGGAAATTCCCGCCAAGGATTTCGCCGAAACGGTGGGCGTCGAGCCGCTCGCCGTGCTGGGCTTCGATGCCGCCCTGTTCGGCCAGGCCGCGAACAACGGCCAGATGCTTCTGGAACTCGCGCCCGCGCGCGCCGATCTCGGACGGCGTGCGCCGCCTGGCCCGGGCCCTCACCGGCCGGAGCGCCAGCACGCATGCGGCCGAAAAAGCGCCGACCTCTATCCTTTCATTCCTGACGAGCCGCAAGCAGGCATAAAGTATGTTCGGCAAGCGTAGCGGCAGTGAACCCGCAATCCGCGCTTCCGGCGGGTTCGGAGGCGCACGCGCCCGCCACGGCGCCGCATCCCGGTTCCGCCTCCGCCGCCGACAAGCCGCGCGCCACAGCCCGGTCCCGCGGCTCCGACCGGCCAAGCCCGTCGCCAAGGTGGTGGACGACCGCTCGGAAGACTATTACCAGATCAAATCCACCATCTTTAACGCCCTGATCGACACGATCGATCTGGCCCAGCTCGCGCAGCTCGATCCGGATTCGGCGCGCGAGGAAATCCGCGACATCGTCAACGAGATCATCTCGATCAAGGCGGTGGTGATGTCCATCGCCGAGCAGGAACATCTGCTGCAGGACATCTGCAACGATGTTCTGGGCTATGGGCCGCTCGAGCCGTTGCTCGCCCGCGACGACATCGCCGACATCATGGTCAATGGCGCCGGCCGCGTCTTCATCGAAGTCGGCGGCAAGGTGCAGCTCACCAATATCCGCTTCCGCGACAATGCCCAGCTGATGAATATCTGCCAGCGCATCGTCAGCCAGGTGGGCCGCCGCGTCGATGAAAGCTCGCCGATCTGCGACGCGCGCCTGCTCGACGGCTCCCGCGTCAACGTGATCGGGCCGCCCTTGTCGCTGGACGGCCCCACCCTCACCATCCGTAAATTCAAGAAGGACAAGCTGAAGCTGGAAGATCTGGTCCGCTTCGGCTCGATCAGTCCCGATGGCGCCCGCGTGCTGCAGGTGATCGGCCGCTCGCGCTGCAACATCCTGATCTCCGGCGGTACCGGTTCGGGCAAGACCACGCTGCTCGAACTGCTCACCGCCTATATCGATATCGATGAACGCATCATCACCTGCGAAGACGCGGCCGAATTGCAGCTGCAGCAGCCGCATGTGGTGCGGCTGGAAACCCGCCCGCCCAACCTGGAAGGCCAGGGCCAGATCACCATGCGCGACCTGGTCAGGAACTGTCTGCGTATGCGCCCCGAACGCATCATCGTGGGCGAAGTGCGCGGACGCCGAAGCGTTCGACCTTCTGCAGGCCATGAACACCGGCCATGACGGCTCGATGGGCACGCTGCACGCCAACAGCCCGCGCGAAGCGATCAGCCGTCTGGAATCGATGATCACCATGGGCGGCTTCTCGCTGCCCACCAAGACCATCCGCGAGATGATCGTGGGCTCGATCGACGTGATCGTCCAGGCCGAACGCCTGCGCGACGGCTCGCGCCGCATCACCAAGATCACCGAAGTGATCGGCACCGAAGGCGATGTCGTCATCACCCAGGATCTTCTCACCTACGAAGTCGCAGGGCGAGGACGAGACATGGCCGCTTGAGCGGCCGCCATGTCGGCACCGGCATCGTGCGGCCCGCCTTCTGGGAGCGCGCCCGCTATTACAATCTGGAGCGCGAACTGGCCGACGCGCTGGACAAGGTCAACCAATGATCTATCGTGGTCGCATTGCTGGGATTGCTGTCGCTGGGCGGTCTGGCCTTCGCTTTCGCCGGCGGCGACGAGCGCTCGCAGAAGCGCATCCAGGCGCTGGCCACACCCAAGGATGCTGGCGCCGCAAGGGCCAAACCGATCGCGCAGAAGCGCAAGAATCGTCGCCGCGCATGCTCAAGGACGTGGAAAAGAACCAGGCGGCGCAGCGCAAGCAGGAAAAGCCCACCCTGCGCCGCCGGCTGGAGCAGGCGGGATTTAGCCAACGCCACCCCGCAGACTTTCTGGATCGTTTCGGGCGGGCTGGGCGCGTTGGTGGCGCTGGCCGTGCTTTTTGACCGGCCAATCGCCGCTGGTCTGTCGCATGGCCGCGTTCGCCGTGAGCCTGGGGCTGCCGCGCTGGGTGCTGGGTTTTCTCACCGCGCGCCGCGAGAAGAAGTTCACCAAGGAATTCGCCAACGCCATCGACGTGATCGTGCGTTCGGTGCGCTCAGGCCTTCCCGCCAACGAGGCGCTGCGCATCGTGGCGCGCGAGACGCCCGATCCCGTGGGCGCGGAATTCACCCGGCTGATCGACGGCCTCAACGTCGGCGTCACGATGGAGCAGGGCCTCAAGAAGATGCATGAGAGCATGCCCACCGCCGAAGTGGGCTTTTTCGGCATCGTGATGACCATCCAGTCCAAATCGGGCGGCAATTTGTCGGAAGCCCTGGCCAATCTGGCCGCCGTGCTGCGCGACCGCAAGCGGCTGGAGGGCAAGATCAAGGCGATGTCGTCGGAAGCCAAGGCCTCGGCCGGCATCATCGGCTCGCTGCCGCCGGTGGTGATGGGCATCGTCTGGCTGACCACGCCCGCCTATATCAATCTGCTTTTCACCGAACGGGTCGGCAATCTGATGCTGGCGGGCTGCGCGTTCTGGATGGGCATCGGCATCATGGTGATGCGCAAGATGATCAACTTCAAGCTTTGAGGCGATCCATGCTCGACGTCGGCATCCTCGATATCCTGTTCGACAAGACCTTCCTGGCGACCGCTGGCGGCGGCGATCTTCGCCTTCGCCACCATCGTTACCCTGGGCCTGCCGCTGATCGAGCGCGACGGCTTGAGCGACCGGCTGAAATCCGTGGCCGAGCGGCGCGAGGAATTGCGCGCCACGCATCACGCGGCGCTGAACGAGAAGCGCGGCTCGCTGCGCGTCGAACCCGTCCAGCCTGATGAAGTCCACGCTGGACCGCTTCAAGCTCACCAATATGCTGGAATCCGAGGACACGCAGCGACAAGCTGGCCCGGCCGGTTATCGCGGCCAGGCGCCCCTGATCGCCTTCATGTTCTTCCGCTTCGTGATGCCGGGCATCGTCTTTGTCGTGGCGCTGATCTATCTCTTTCGTGGTCACCCAGTTCCACTGGTCGCCGATGATGAAGTCTCGGGCGCTTCGCTGGGCTGCGCGGTGCTGGGCTATTATCTGCCGGACATTTTCGTCTCCAACGTCACGGCACGCCGCCAGCAATCCATCATGCGCGCCTTTCCCGACGCGCTGGACCTGATGCTGATCTGCGTGGAATCCGGCATGTCGATCGAAGCGCTCGTTCGGCAAGGTGGCCGCTGAGATCGGCACCCAGTCCGTCGAACTGGCCGAAGAATTGGGCCTTACCACCGCCGAACTGTCCTATCTGCCCGATCGCAGCCAGGCGTTCGACAATCTGGCCAAGCGCTGCGGCCATTCCGGCGTCAAGTCGGTGGCGATCGCGCTCAACCAGGCGGAGAAATACGGTACGCCCGATGGGCCAGGCGCTGCGCATCACCGCCCAGGAAAATCGCGAGATGCGCATGCAGGAGGCCGAGCAGAAGGCGGCCTCGCTGCCCGCCAAGCTCACCGTGCCGATGATCATCTTCTTCCTGCCGTGCCTGTTCGTCGTGATCTTGGGGCCGGCGATCATGAAGATCATGCATATCGCCATTAGAGGTTACCCCCTCCGCCCTACGCATCGCCCGAGGGCGTGCTACAGGCACCTCCCCTGTCAGCGCGCTTCCGCACGCACAGGGGAGGCGGGTCACGAGCAAGGCGATCCATCCGCTCTGTAAGAAAATCCTGTGCCATGCGACTACCTGTTGAAGGGGCGGATGGGCACGGTATCGGCAGGACGAACTTTACATGCGGCGGTGGCCGAATTCGGTCCGGCATTGGCGCGCCTGGCGCGCGCCTATGAGGCCGATGCCAGCCAGCGGCTCGATCTCCTGCAGGATATCCATTTCGCGCTGTGGCGCAGCTTTTCGTCTTTCGCCGGGCAATGCTCCTTGCGCACCTGGGTTTACCGGGTCGCGCACAATGTGGGCATTTCCGGCCGCCTGCGAAGGCGGGGCGTCAAACTGATCGGCCTGGAGGAATTGGCGGAAGCGCAGGCCGCGGATTCACCGGAAGACGCGGCGCATACGGCGCATGCGCTGGCGCGGCTCCACGCCCTGATCCGGACATTGAAGCCGCCCGACGATCAGGTGATGTTGCTGTATCTCGAGGACATGGACGCAGCCACAATCGGCGATATCACCGGCCTGTCCGCCCGCGCGGTCGCCACCCGCATCCATCGCGTCAAATTGCTGTTGTCGCGGCATTTCCGGCAAGGCGAAGCGTCATGACCGACATCAAGACCATCTGGCAAACGCAACCCACGGAGGAAAATGAGATGATCACTCTTTCGGATATTCGCGTCGCGCGCGGCCAGCTTCCAGGCGCGCATCCGGTGGCGCAACCTGGCGCTCTATGCCTACTCGCTTGCCAATATCGCCATCACCGCCTGGCTCATCTCATCGGGGCAGCACAAGGCGTATATGCGTTACGGCGCCGGGGCTTCTTGATCGTCGCGGCGCATCTGTTCGTGATCTGGCAAATCTGGTGGCGCACCAGTGCGCGCGCCCTGCCGGATGATCTGATGGGCCGGGGCGCGCTTGATTATCTGCGCCATCGAACTCGAGCGGCAGCGCGACGCGCTGTCGAGCGCCTGGCTCTGGTATATCGCGCCTTTCATGCCGGGCTTGATTTGGGAGTTGTGGCTGCGCGCCACTGCCCATCCCGCCGGTTTGCCACCGGCCGCAGACCGCGCTTTGGTGCTGTTTTTGACAATGTCCGCGGCCTTCTTCTGGATCGCGGTGGGATTTGCTTTTTCCTGGGCTTCGGCGCGGCTGGATGTCCGCCTCGAGCGCCTCAACACGCTCAAGGCGGAATAAGCACTATCTTTCGCGAAGGCGTTGGCCAGGACCTTCCTCCCCCGCGCACGCGAAGCGTGCTGGTGGGGGAGGTCGCCGTAGCAGCGCTGGCGATGCGTAGGCCGGAGGGGGCGTCTAATAATTCAGAGCCGCCTGCCGCAGATCCGGGATCGCGGTCTTGGCGCTTGGCCGCGCCTTGGCTTCGGCCGCCGGCGCGGCCTTGTCATCGGGCTTGGCGGCGGGCTTGGCTTGCGGCTTGGCGGCATGGGATTTGACCGGCCCGGCCAAGGGGTCAACCGGCACTGCCTCCATCACCACCTTGGCGCGGTGCCGGTTTTTGCGCGGCGGGCACGGCGGGCTGGGCGGTGGCGGCCGCAACCGGCGCTGCAGGCGCTGGCTGCCGGCGCACGCGCCGGCGACTTGAGATGCGGCGCACCGCCGCCTGGGCAACAGGAACCGGGCGCCGACGGCCGCCAAGCGAATTCACCAGGTCGATATTGCGCGCGATCTTGGGATCGGAAGCGCCGCCCGCGCCCGCCGCGCTGGCCATCAATTGCGCGCGCCATGGCGGGATCGTTGGCCAGCATGCGCGACAAGGCATAATTGTTGAGAATGCTGGGCTCGTCGGGCTTGAGCGCCAGGGCATGTTATAGGCCTGGCGCGCCGAGATCCTGGTTGCCGACCTGGTCATAGGCCACGCCCAGGGCCGAATAGAGGGTCCAGTCCTTGGGCTGCAATTCGGTGGCGCGGGTGAGGAACTGCACCGCTTCCTGGGCGCGGCCTTTTTCGGCCAGGGTCTTGCCATATTCGCCGACCACCCGGGGATCGTCGGACGCCAGCAGCATCATCTGGGACAGGGTGTGGATCGCATCGTCATAGTGGCCGGCGAGCCGCGCCACTGCGCCTGGCGCACGCCGCTGTCGATATCGGTCGGGGGCGCCGCTGTCGTGCCGCCTGCGACGGCGGACGTTCTTGTGCTGCGCCGAGATTGCCCAAAGCGCTCCCCGCTCGCTGGCGCAACCGGCAAGCGCGGCTGCCGCACAAAAGAAGCGCGGTCAGAGAGGGAGCAAATCGCATCATGACGAAGCCCATTTCAATCGCGCCGACCAGCATGCCGCCTTGCGGGTCAATAAACCCTTAAATATATTGGCCTATATCGAAGCGAATCGGCGGTCCGGAAGCCGCGTCTTTCCAAGGCGTCAGTCACGGTCCTAATCCTGACGCAATGAAGAGTGGTAAATGCGGCGTCATGTCCTTCCGCTTCGTCATCGCCCTGGGAGCCTTCGCCGCGATCGCGGCTCTGGGCTCTGGGCGCGACGGCACGCGGACACCGCCCGCATTCCCTTCCAGATCGCCACCGGCTCCACCATCGGGCACCTTTTTCCGGTGGGCGAGGCGATTGCCGGACTGATCAGCCATCCGCCCGGCGTGACCGCTGCGACGCCGCCAATGTCTGCGGCCCCGCCGGCCTGATCGTCACCGCCCGGACCAGCGAAGGCACGGTCGACAATTTACTTTCGGTCAACGATGGCGATGTCGAGTCCGGCCTGGCGCAGAGCGATGTCGTGGCCGCCGCGGTCAAGGGCCAGGGGCCGTTCAGTCCCAAGGGCAAGCAAAGCCATGTGCGGGTGATCGCCTCGCTGTTCAGCGAAGAGGTGCATCTGGTGGTCGGCGGCAATTCGAAGATCAAGAGCGTGGACGAGCTCTCAAGGCAAACGCGTGTCGCTGGGCCTGCGCCGGTTCGGGCGTCGGCTTCACCGCGCGACGAAATTCTGCAAGGCCTATCGGCGTGCCGCGAAGCCCGATATGAAGGCGTTTCATGCTGGATACGCCGGCCGCCATGGCGATGCTCAAGCAAGGGCAAGCTCGACGCCTTTTTCGCGGTCGGCGGCGTGCCGGTCGATGGGTTGAGCGATCTTCTGGCCAGTCGCGCCGGCGAAGCTGGTGCCCATCACCGGGCCGGTCGCGCGATGTTGATGAAGAACCGAGCCCGCGCTGGAGCCGCGCGGCGATGACCTATCCCGGCCAGGCGCCGGTCGGCACGGTGTCGACCCGGGCCTTGTGGATCGTGCGCGACAGCGTGCCGGATGCTCTGGTCTATGGCATCACGCGCGCCTTGTTCAATCCGGCCAACCGCAGACGCCTTGACCGCCAGCCATCCTTCCGCGCGCGAAATCGGGCTTACCACCGCGGCGCTGATGCCGCCGGCGCCGCTGCATCCGGGCGCGGCGCGTTTCTATGCCGAAGCCGCGCGCGGCGCGCAGCGTTAGAGCCTCGACGCGATTCCGTCTTCGACTTCCTTCTGCGACGCCTTCAGCCAGGCCTGCATCGCCGGGCAGCGCCCAGATGCGGGCCATATAATCCTTGACCGGCGCGGAAACCGCGACGCCGTAGGTGGTGAAGCGCGACACCACCGGCGCATACATGCAATCGGCGATGGAAAAGCGTCCGAACAGAAATCCGCCCTCGCTGCCATAACTGCGCCAGCGCCGCTTCCCAGCTCGCGAGGATGCGCGCGATCTGCTCTTCGGTCTGCGGGCCGCAGCTCCGGCAGCGGCAAGGTCCGGGCGAAATCCATGCTCAACTGATCGCGCAGATCGGGAAAGCCGGAATGCATTTCCGCCGCATAGGACCGCGCCTCGGCCCGCGCCGCCCAATCCTCCGGCCACAGCCGCGCTTCGGGATGGCGCTCGGCCAGGGTCTCGCAGATCGCCAGACTGTCCCACACCGTCACGGTCTTGGCCGCCTTCCTCGATCTTCAGCACCGGCACGCGCCCGGCGCTGGAGTATTTGCGGATGGCGGTCTTGCGTGGCGTCGGCTGTCGGTCTCGCGCAGCCGGATCACCACTTCGTCGAAAGGCTCGCCGGTGGCGCAGCAGCGCCAGATAGGGGCGCAGCGTCCAGCTCGACCAATCCTTGGTGCCGACGATCAAGCGTGTACATGCGCTTCTCCGTTGTGATTCAGGACGGGGACTTGATTCATAACGCTCGACGCGTTTCCCGATGAAGAGCCAGTCATGCATGCGAGCTTTGTGAAAAGCTGCCAAGAATGCAATCCCGCTGCATGCGCGTGCCGGCCAAGGACGCCAAGCGCCTGGAGCCCGCAAGCTTCCCTATCTCAAGGCCTCCGGCTTTGCCGGCAAGGAAGGCGAGTTGCGCCTGGTTCCGGGCCGCGGCGGCATCGCCGCGGCGGTGCTGGGCCTGGGCAAGAGCGAAGGACGCGCTGGCGCTGGCGGCTTTCGCCGAGCAACTGCCCGACGGCGTCTATCGCCTGGGCGAGGTGCCGGACTTCTGCGGCGGCGCGCAATGCGGCGCTGGCCTGGCTGCTGGGGCTCTATGCCTTCGACCGCTACAAGAAGCCGACAAAGCGCGCATCTGAAACTGGTGCTGCCGCAGGGCGTGGATGGCGAAGAGATCTCGCGCATCGCCGAAGGCGTCTTCCTCGCCCGCGATCTGATCAACACGCCGCCCAATGATATGGGGCCCGAGGAACTGGCGGACGCGGCGCGCAGCGCTGGCGCAAGCGCATGGCGCCAAATTCCGCACCGTCGACGGCGCAGGCGCTGGCGCGCGATTATCCGCTGATCGCACGCGGTGGGCCAGGGCTCGGCGCGCGCGCCGCGCCTGATCGAGCTTATCTGGGGCGATGCCAAAGCGCCCAAAGTCACGCTGGTGGGCAAGGGCGTCTGTTTCGATACCGGCGGCTATGATCTCAAGCCCACCTCCGGCATGGCGACCATGAAGAAGGACATGGGCGGCGCGGCGGTGGTGCTGGGCCTGGCGCAGATGGTGATGGGCGCGAAGCTCAATCTGCGCCTGCGCGTGCTGATTCCGGCGGTGGAGAATTCCGTGTCCGGCACCGCCTATCGCCCCAGCGATGTGTTCAAGAGCCGCAAGGGCCTGACGGTGGAGATCGGCAACACCGATGCCGAAGGCCGGCTGGTGCTGGCCGATGCGCTGGCCGATGCCGATGACGAAGCGCCGGAGCTGCTGATCGACATCGCCACCCTGACCGGCGCGGCGCGCATGGCCACCGGCATGGAGCTGCCGCCTTTCTTCACCGACGACGAGATCCTGGCCGCCGATCTTGCGCGCCATGCGGCGGCGGCCGGCGATCCGGTGTGGCGGCTGCCTTTGTGGCGCGGCTATGAATCGGCGCTCAACAGCCCGGTCGCCGATCTCACCAACAATCCCAGCTACAATCTCGCCGGCGCCATCACCGCGGCGCTGTTCCTCAACCGCTTTGTCGAAAACGCCAAAAGCTGGCTGCATCTGGACATTCCCGCCTGGGTCGACCGGCCCAAGCCCGGCCGCCGCGCTGGGCGGCGAAGCCAATGGCGCGCGCGCGCTCTATGCGCTGCTTGAAGGAACGCTATGGCCGATAAGCGACTGACGCCCGCGCGGCCCGATCTGGCGGCGGCGCATC
Source organism: uncultured Alphaproteobacteria bacterium (assembly GCA_963766265.1). GTDB lineage: Bacteria > Pseudomonadota > Alphaproteobacteria > Micropepsales > Micropepsaceae > Rhizomicrobium. The sequence continues at coordinate 356,204 of CAVXYX010000001.1, read as the reverse complement.
TCAAAGGCCAGGTGGAAGCCGCGCGCTTTGTCGAAGGCGAAGACTCGTTCGGTGACGCGCGGGCCGCACCGTCCTTGCGGGCCGCACCCGTCGGATGGCGCCGCGCAGGACGAGCGAATTGCTGTTCGGCGAAGCCGTCACGGTCTATGAGCGCAAGGATGGCTGGGCCTGGGGGCAGGCCGAAGACCGATTCCTATGTCGGCTATGTCGCGCGAGGACGGCTCTGGGACCGTCTGTCGCGGCCGATGCGCGGGTGATTCCGCCTGCTGACGCCGCTTCTGTCCGCGCCGGATGTGAAATCGCCGCTGCGCGATCTCTTGCCGCTGAATGCGCGGGTGCAAGCGGGGCAGCCAGGAAGGCAATTTCGTCGGCAGTCGCGCGATGGCTTTGTTTATCACTCGCGCATCTGGCGCCGCTGGCGATGCCGCGCGGCCGATTTCGTTGCGGTGGCGGAGCAGTTTCATCGGCGTGCCCTATGTCTGGGGCGGCAAGACGTTTGCAGGGGCTGGATTGCTCCGGCCTGATCCAGACCGCGCTGCAGGCGGCCGGCATCGCTTGCGCCGCGCGATACCGACATGATGGAGCAGGCGCTGGGCCATGCGATGTGCGCGCGACCAGGTCAAGCGCGGCGATCTGGTCTTCTGGAAAGGCCATGTCGGCGTGATGCGCGACGGCGCAGACCCTGCTGCACGCCAATGCCTTTCACATGCAGGTGACGAGCGAGCCCCTGGATGATGGCCGTCGCGCGCATCGAAGCCAATCGCCGGCCCGGTCACGTCGATCAAGACGGCTTTAATAGCCCTTGCTCGATGATCGACGACATTGGTTCCAGCGGCCGCCGCTTCCTCGCAGCGCGCCTACGCAGTCGGCGACATAGGCCAGCGCCATGCTTGGGATCGGTGATGCCGGCGATATGCGGCGTGGCGGTGATCTTGGGATGGCGCCAGATCGGGCTTGTCCGCGGCAACGGCTCGGTCTGGAAGACATCCAGCACCGCGCCTGCCAGATGGCCGCTGATCCAGCGCCGCGATCAAATCCTCTTCGATCAGATGGCCGCCGCGCGCCACATTGATCACACAGGCGTCCTTGGGCAAGTTGCGCGAAGAACTCTGCATTCATGATGCCGCGCGTGTCTCGGTCAGCGGCAACACGCAGACGCAATAATCGCACTGGGCCAGAAATTGCGGCAGTTCGCTCCTCGCCGGCAAAGCTTTTCACGCCGGGACGTCTTTGCGCGTGCGGCTCCAGCCCGAACAGCTGGAAATCGAACGCGCAGCAGGCTGCTCGGCGATGGCGGCGCCGATATCGCCCAGGCCCAGTATGCCGATGCGCGTATCGCGCGACGGCCTGCGTCAGCATGCGCTGCCGCCATTTGCCTTGCTGCTGCGTCGTGTCGAAGAAACGCTGGCCGCGATGGGCGATCAGCACATGCATGGTGACGATATTGCGCCATCTCATGCATCAGGGTGGGATCGACGAACCGCACCAGCGGCAGATGTCTGGGAAATTCCGGATCGCGCAGGAACCCGTCGACGCCCGCGCCCAGCGAGAACACCGCGCTTCAATTGGGCAATGTTTTCAGGAAGCCGGGCGGCGGGCGAAAGCCGGCGACATAATCGGATCTCTTCGGGCTGATAGTAATCGCGGTCCGCCAGCACCGCGTCAAAGCCGGGTCCGCGCAATCCGCTTTTGCCCAGGGCGTCCCAGCCCGGCGGCAGCATGAAAAGGACTTTCGGCTTTGCCAGCTTGGGCTCTTATTTTTTCGGCGTGGCGTTGCTGCCGAATTCGCGGCGGGCGCCGGGGTCGGGTGGCTGCGGCGCCGGTATCGGCCGCGCGGCTGCGGCGTTGCCGGCACCGGCCGGGGCCGCACCAGCCGCGGTCCGGCGGGAGCCGCGCTGCGGCATGGCGCCGTTGGCGGCGTCGGCAGCGGGTGCCGGCAGCAGGCGCTGCGGTCTTGGGCGCGGGCGCCGGGATCGGCGCCGGGCTGTCGGCGTTGCTGCGCAGATAGGCGATCAGGTTGATGCGGTCCTGCTCGCGGGGCAGGCCGGCGAAGCTCATCTTGGTGCCGGGAACATAGCTCTGCGGCGACTTCAGGTATTTGAACAACTCGTCATAGGTCCAGGGGTCGCTCTTGCTCTTCATGGCGCCGGAATAATCGAAGCCGGGATGGGTGGCGCGCGGACGGTCCGACCACGCCCATAGAGTTGGGGCCGATCTTGTTGGGGCCGCCCTTGGAGAGGTCGTGGCACTGCTCGCACTTCACCGAGACGGTCTTGCCGGCCGCGACGTCGGCGGCGGGCAGCACCGTGCCCCAATCGGGCATCACTTCTGCGACGGGCGCAGCGGCGGCGCCGGCAGCTGCGGTCTCGACCACGCCTTCCACGATATAGCCGGGCTTGGCGGGCTTCTCGGGCTCATAGATCACTTCGGCGACCTGGCGGACGACGAAGATGAAGATCGCCGTGCCAAGGACCGCGCCGGCGATCTTGTTCCACTCGAAGGAATCCATAAGCGTCAAGCTCCCTTAACCGGGCATTCAGGCCGGTGAAATACGGGCGGACATTACCCGCCCATCCCCTGCCGTCATTGCGGCGAAGCGTCGCACAGAATGGCCCGGATGGCTGGCTTTGGGGGGTGCTACCGGCCTAAAAGGCCCCAGGGAACTGGCCGATGAAACCGATCCTGCTTATCCCCGCCCGCATGGCGTCGACCCGGCTGCCGGCAAAGCCGCTGGCCGATATCGGCGGGCGTGCCCATGATCGTGCGCGTCATGCGCCAGGCCATGGCCGCGGAACTGGGTCCGGTGGTGGTGGCGGCGGGCGAGACGGAGATCGTCGCAGCGGTGGAAGGCGGCGGGCGGCAAGGCCGTGCTGACCGATCCCGACCTGCCCTCCGGCTCCGACCGCATCCATGCCGCGCTCCAGGCGCTGGACCCCGAAGGCCGGCACGATGTGGTGGTCAATCTGCAGGGCGATCTGCCCGCGCTCGATCCCGACCAGATCCGCGCCGTGGTGGCGGCGCTGGAGGACAGCGGCGCCGATATCGCCACCCTGGCGGCCGAGATCGACCGATCCCGCCGACCGCGACAATCCCCATGTGGTGAAGGCGGTGGTGGCCTGGGACGCCGGACGGACGACTGGGCCGCGCGCTTTATTTCACCCGCGCCACGCGCGCCGTCGGGCGAGGGCCCGCTGTTTCATCATGTCGGCATCTATGCCTATCGCCGCGCCGCGCTGGCGCGCTTTGTCGCCCTGCCGCCGTCGCCCCTGGAGAAGCGCGAGAAGCTCGAGCAGCTGCGCGCGCTGGAAGCGGACATGAGCATTGCGGTGGCGCGCGTGGACAGCGTGCCGCTCAGCGTCGATACTCCGGCCGATCTCGCCAAAGCCAACCAGTTCTTTGCACGGAAAGCATCGCCATGATCCGGTCCATCCTCCATGCCAAGCGCGTCGCCTTCCAGGGCGAGCCCGGCGCCTACGCCAATCTCGCGGCGCGCGAAGCGATGCCGCATGCCACCGCCATCCCGCGCGCGAGCTTCGAGGACGCGATCGATGCGGTGAGAAGCGGCGATTGCGATCTCTGCATCATCCCGGTGGAGAATTCGCTGATGGGCCGCATCGCCGACATCCATCATCTGCTGCCGGAATCAGGCCTGCATATCGTGGGCGAGCATTTCCTGCCCATCCATCATCAATTGCTGGGCCTGAAGGACGCGACCCTGGACGGCATCAAAAGCGCTTTACAGCCAGGCGCCCGCGCTGGCCCAGGCCGCAACATCGTCCGCGAACGCAAGCTGGCCACGCACAATTGGTACGACACCGCCGGCTCCGCCAAGCATGTCGCCGAACTGAAGGACCCCAGCGCCGCCGCGCTCGCCTCGATCGCTGGCGGGCGAGCTTTACGGCCTCGAAGATCCTGGCGCACGATGTCGAGGACGAGCATCACAACATGACGCGCTTTCTCATCATGGCGCGCGAGCCCGAGGATGCGCCCAACAACGGCAAGGTCGTCACCAGCTTCGTCTTCCGGGTGAAGAACGTGCCCGCCGCGCTCTACAAGGCGATGGGCGGCTTCGCCACCAATGGCGTCAACATGACCAAGCTGGAATCCTATCAGCTGGGCGGCTCGTTCAACGCCACGCAATTCTATGCCGATATCCAGGGCCATCCCGAGGACCCGGCGGTGATGCGGGCGCTGGAGGAATTGAGCTTCTTCACCTCCAGGCTCACCATCATGGGCGTCTATCCTGCCCACCCCTTCCGCGAAGACATGCCCGGTTAGGCGTTTGTGCGGTTACGCACCTTCCGCTACGCTCTTATCAGAGTCTGGAGCGGGAATCTCATGAGCGCTTTTCCGTCAACCACGGTGCGTGTCACCGCCATCGAGCCGGCGGGAGAAACCAAAGTGCGGATCAAATTCGAAATGCTGGTGGATGTGCATCGTTTGGCCGAGATCGGCAGCGAGATGCTGCATGCGGCCGTCAAGAAGGCAAAACCCGACGCCCGCAAGCGCCACTGATCAGCGGGCTTCGGCCCAGTCGGAAATCAGCACCCGGGCGATGGCGATGGTGGCGGGCAGCTTCAGGCCGTCATCCTTTTGTCCCGCCAGCCGCTCGCGGATTTCGCTTTTGTGCATCCAGCGCGCCGCGCCGATTTCCTTTCCGTCGATGCGGAAATCCTTGGACAGCGCCTGGGCATAGCATCCCAGCATCAATGACGAGGGAAACGGCCAGGGCTGGGAGGCGTGGTAGCGAATGTCGCCCACCGTCAAACGCCGCTTCCTCCTGCAATTCCCGCCTCACCGCCTTCTTCCATGGTTTCGCCCGGCTCGAGGAAACCGGCGAAGGCGGAATAGAAGCCTTCGGGAAAACGCTTATTGTGTCCCAAGCAGGCATTCGTCGCCCAAGACGGGCAGCATGATCACCACCGGATCGGTGCGGGGAAAATGCTCGGCAGCCGCAATGCGGGACAGACCCGGCGATAGCCGCCGTCCTGAATCTCGGTCGCGTTGCCGCAATTGGGGCAGAAGCCGTGGCGGCGATGCCAATCGATCAGCGCCTTGGCCTGGCCGGCGATGGCGGTATCGGCGGCGGGCAGAATGAAAGCGGCGGCGCGCATGTCGTGAAATTCGCCCATGCCCGTCAGCGGCGGCGCTTCGCTGTCCGCCATCGCCAGCGCGAAAAGGGCTGCCCATCGCGCAGACCCAGAAATACCCGCAGCGCATCGGCAGTGTCAGATCTCAGCGCGGGTGAGAAAGGCGGCGTCGCCGGTCCGAGCAAGGGCTTGGCCTGCCAGAAGGGCAGGAACAAAGCGTCGGGCCGCTGCCTGCTGCGCCGCCACCCAGGCGGGATCGGTGCGCTCGGCGGAAGCCCGGTCCAGGGGATTGCCGGTGAAAGAAAGCATGGGGGTTTGTAAGGGGTGAGCCGCGACCGCGAAAGCGGGCAAAAAGGTCCAGGGCACCTTTTTGATCGGCGCCTCCCTCGCTTCGCTCGAAGAGGGGCTGGGCCAACGCCGCACGCTTGGGCGAGTGGCCGGAGAAACCGCCGGACTTGCAATTGCAAAGCCCAGGGATTATATCCCGCCCGGAAGTCCGGTTGGACGAGACCGTCGCCAACCCGGTCAGGTCGGGAACGAAGCAGCCGTAACGAATCCGGCCCGGGTCAGTGCCGGCTTCCACCTCGATCCCCATCCACAAAAATCCGCTTATCCGGACGCCGCTCAAGGCGTTGCCTTGCTATAGTCGCCCCATGTCCGAGACCCGTTCATTCGACCTTGGGCGCGCCCCGAGGAAGCCTATCGCGTCCTGGCGCGCAAATACCGCCCTTCCGATTTCACCGGCCTGATCGGGCAGGAAGCGCTGGTGCGCACCCTGTCCAACGCCTTCGCCACCGGGCGCATCGCCCATGCCTTCATGCTCACCGGCGTGCGCGGCGTGGGCAAGACCACCACCGCCCGCATCATCGCCCGCGCGCTCAACTGCATCGGGCCCGACGGCAAGCGCACCGAGCCCACCATCCATCCCTGCGGCGTCTGCGATCCCTGCGTCACCATCGCCGAATCCCGCAATGTCGATGTGCAGGAGATGGACGCCGCCTCCAACAATGGCGTGGACGAAGTGCGCCAGATCATCGAGGCGGTGCGCTATGCCCCGGCCTCGTCGCGCTACAAGGTCTATATCCTCGACGAAGTGCACATGCTGTCCAAGCCGGCCTTCAATGCGATCCTCAAGACGCTGGAAGAGCCGCCGCCGCATGTGAAATTCATTTTCGCCACCACCGAAATCCGCAAAGTGCCGGTGACGGTGCTGTCGCGCTGCCAGCGTTTCGACCTGCGCCGCATCGAGGCGGGCGAGTTGGCGCCTATCTTGGCCAGATCGCGGCCAAGGAAAATGTCGAGATCGAAGAGGGCGCGCTGGCCCTGATCGCGCGCGCCGCCGAAGGTTCGGCCCGCGATGCGCTGTCGCTGCTCGACCAGGCCATCGCGCATAACGAAAAAGGCGCGATCACGGCCGAGACCATGCGCGACATGCTGGGCCTGGCCGATCGCGGCCGGGTGCTGGACCTGTTCGAGAAAGTGATGGGCGGCGATGTGCCCGCGGCGCTGACCGATCTCGGCGCGCTTTATGATTCCGGCGCCGATCCCCTGGCGGTGATGCAGGACCTGCTGGAGATCACCCATTTCCTCACCCGCCTGAAAGTGGCGCCTGCCGCGCAAGGCTTCTTCGACGGCGCTTCCGGCGAGGCCAAACGCGCCGCCGAGCTGGCCGCGAAATTGCAGGTCTCTTCGCTCACCCGCGCCTGGCAGATGCTGCTCAAGGGCCTGTTCGAAGTGCGCGACGCGACGCGGCCGATCTCGGCCTGCGAAATGGCGCTGATCCGCCTGGCCTATGCCGCCGAACTGCCGCCCACCGACAAGCTGGTGAAGGATCTGATGGATGGCAATGGCTGCGCCCGTGCGCACGCCTGCGCCGGCCGGGGCCGCGCCCGCGCGGCGCACCCGTCGCGTCCGCGCGCGCGCCAGCATTGAACATGGCGCCCGCGCCTGCCGCAGAAAGCGCACCCAGTCTTGCGCAGCCTGGAAGACATCGCGCTCCTGGCCGCAGAAAAACAGCGCCCCGGTGCTCAAGGTGCATATCGAAAACGACATGCATCTGGTGAAGCTGGAAGCGGGACGGCTGGAATTCCGTCCCAGTCCGCGCGCGCCGCGCAGCCTGGCGGGCGACCTGCAACAGAAATTGCGCGACTGGACCGGCGTGCGCTGGACGGTCTCGATCTCCAACGAAGCCGGGTCAGCCCACCCTGGCGGAGCAGAAGAAGAACGCCAAGGCGGCGCGCATCGAAAGCGTGATGCAGGCGCCTGTGGTGCGCGCGGTGCTGGATCGTTTTCCCGGCGCGGAAATCGTGGCGGTGCGCGACGTGGCGCAGGACGAGACCCCGCCTGAAGCGCCGGACGCCAGTGATTCCTGATGGCCGGCGGTTCCGAAATCGAGCGGCTGATCCAGCTCCTGGCCAAATTGCCCGGCCTTGGGCCCCGTTCGGCGCGCCGCGCCGCGCTGGTGCTGCTGAAGAAGCGCGACCTGCTGCTGGAGCCGCTGGCGGCGGCGATGACGCGAAGCTGCGGCGGCGACGCGATCCTGCGAAATCTGCGGCAATCTCGACAGCCAATCGCCCTGCGCCATCTGCCGCGATCCGCGCCGCGATCCGCATGTGATCTGCGTGGTGGAAGATGTCGCCGATCTCTGGGCGCTGGAGCGGGCCAGCGTGTTCCGCGGCCGCTATCATGTGCTGGGCGGGGCGCTGTCGGCGCTCGATGGCGTGACGCCCGAGCGGCTCAACATCACTCCGCTGCTGCACGCGCGTCAAAGACGGCGCGGTCGAGGAAGTGGTGCTGGCGATGAACGCCACCGTCGAAGGCCAGACCACGGCGCATTATCTGATGGACCTTCTGGGCGACATCAAAGTGACGCGGCTGGCGCATGGCGTGCCGGTGGGCGGCGAACTCGATTATCTCGACGAAGGCACGCTGTCAGCCGCCTTCAAAGCCCGCCGGGCTCTTTAGACGCTTCGATCTTCTGCAGCGCTTCGGCGCGGTCCACCAGTTCGACCTGACCGATGCGTTCGGCATGCCGCTCGATCCCGCGCATCGAGATTTCGATCTGGCCGATATCCTTGCTGGTGGTTTCGAAATGGTCGCGCAGCTTTCCCACCCGCTCGCCCAGGCGCTTCACGTCCTGCAACAGCCCGCCCACCGCCTCCTGGATGGCATGGGCCTGCTCGCGCATCTTGGCGTCGCGCATCAGGCCCTGGATGGTGCCGATCACCAGCATGAAGACATGGGGCGAGACGATCACCACCTGCGCCTGGCGCGCCCGGCGCAAGGTCTCGGGGAAATTGGCGTGCAATTCGGCATAGATCGAATCCGACGGCACGAACATGATCGCCGGGGTCTGCACTTCGCCGGGGATCAGATATTTCTCGGCGATGTCCTTCACATGCTTCTGGATGTCGCTCCGCACCTGGACCATCGCCGCCTTGCGCGCATCTTCGTTTTCCGCCTTGCGCATCGCCTCGAAAGCTTCCAGGGGAAATTTGGAATCGACCACGATGCGCGCCTTCACATTGGGAATGCGGATGGCGCAGTCGGGGCGTGAATTGTTGGATAGCGTGGCCTGGAATTCATATTGATCGGGCGGCCAGATGCTCGGCCACGATCGCTTCCATCTGGTCCTGGCTGATCGCGCCGCGCGCCTGCTTGTCGGAGAAGATCGCCTTCAGCGACACGACATGGCCGGACAATTCGTTGATGTTCTTCTGGGCCGCGTCGATCACGCTCAGGCGCGCCTGGATGCCGCCCAGAGGTCTCGGCGGTCTGTCGGTATTATCCTTCAGGGAATTCGCCCAGCCTTTTGTTCAGCGCATCCAGCCGGCTGGCAGAGCTGGTTCTGGGCGGCGACGGTCTGCTCGAAACGGCCGGCGATCTCGCCCTGGCCCCGGATCAACGTGTCCAGCCGCGGGATCGGGCGGCGCAGGTTCCGCTGCGGCTTTGGGCCGCGCGAAAGCCAAAATCAGGCGCCGCCGCGACCAGCGCAATCCGCCAGCACGATAACGGCAAATTCCATGCGCTTCTTGACCCCTAACCCGGCCTCGCCTATCTCACGGCCATGGCCATCCGCCCTATCCTTATCGCGCCCGATCCGCGCCTGAAAGCCGTCTCCACCGCCGTCGAGAAAGTGGATGCGCGAGATTCGCAAGCTGGCCGAAGACATGGCCGACAGCATGTATGCCGCCGACGGCATCGGCCTGGCCGCGGTCCAGATCGGCGTGGCCAAGCGCGTGATCGTGATGGATCTGGACCAGAAGGACGGCAAGAAAAATTGGCGGGTCTTCATCAACCCCAAGATCCTCTGGGCGTCCGAGGAGATGGCGACCTTCGAGGAAGGCTGCCTGTCGGTGCCCGAAATCTGGGACGATGTCGAACGCCCCGCCCGCATCACGGCCGAATATCTCGACCTCGACGGCAAGCGGGTGGAGATCGAAGCCGACGGGATGCTGGCGACCTGCCTGCAGCATGAGATGGACCATCTCGAAGGCGTGCTGTTCATCGACCATCTCTCGCGCCTGAAGCGCGGCATGGCGCTGAAGAAGCTGGCCAAAGCCAAGAAGCTGGCGAGCTAGTGACATTGCGCCTGGCCTTTCTGGGCACGCCGGATTTCGCGGTGCCCACTTTGGCCGAGCTGCTCGCCCAGGGTCATGAGATCGCCGCCGTCTATTCCCAGCCGCCCCGTCCCAAGGGCCGCGGCCTGGCGCTGGAAAAAAGCGCGGTCCATCACATTCGCCGAAACAGCAGGGCTCGCAGGTCCGCACGCCCGCTGTCGCTGAAAAGCGCGGAGGAGCAAGCGGCCTTCGCCGCGCTGGATCTCGATGCCGCGGTGGTGGTGGCCTATGGCCTGCTCCTGCCCAAAGCCATTCTGGAAGCGCCCAGGCTGGGTTGCTTCAATCTGCATGGCTCGCTGTTGCCGCGCTGGCGCGGCGCCGCCCCGATCCAGCGCGCGGTGATGGCGGGCGACGCCGAAACCGGCGTGATGGTGATGCAGATGGACGAAGGCCTCGATACCGGCCCGGTGCTGATGGCCGAGCGGGTGGCGATCGGCCGCCAGACCGCGGGCGAGCTGGCGGAGCAGTCTGGCGCGGCTGGGCGCCGATCTGATGGCGCGGGCGCTTGGCGCGCTGGAGCGGGGCGCGATCGCGCCACAGCCGCAGGCGGAGCGAAGGCGTCACCTACGCCAAGAAAATCAGCCAAGGACGAAGCGCGCATCGACTGGTCGAAAAGCGCGCGCGAGATCGATTGCCTGATCCGCGGCCTCTCGCCGTCGCCCGGCGCCTTCAGCGAAGTCAAAGGCGAGCGGCTGAAAATTCTCTATGCCGAACCGGTCGACCGGCAACGGCCCGCCCGGCGAAGTCATCGGCGATGATCTCACCATCGCCTGCGGCGAAGGCGCGCTGCGCCTTACTAAGGTGCAGCGTGCCGGCGGCAAGGCGATGGCGGCGGACGAATTGCTCAAGGGCTTTGCCCTGCCCACGGGCGACGCGACTTTTCCTGATGCCGCGCTATCGCCTCACCCTGGAATATGACGGCGGCCCGTTTGTCGGCTGGCAGCGCCAGGACAATGGCCCTTCGGTGCAGGGCGCGCTGGAAGACGCCATCGAGAAATTCTCCAGCGCTGCGCGTCACGGTCACGGGCGCGGGCCGCACCGATGCCGGCGTCCATGCCATGGGACAGGTGGCGCATTTCGATCTGGAAAAGGACGTTCGCGCCCGACAAGGTGCGCGACGCGCTCAATCATTTCCTGCGGCCCGCGCCGGTGGTGGTGCTGGAGGCCGGACGTCGCGGCACGCGGATTTCCATGCCCGCTTTTCCGCCACCGGGCGGCATTATCTCTATCGCATCCTCAATCGCCGCAGCCCGCCCGCCCTGGACAGCGGCCATGTCTGGCATGTCAGCGCATGCGCTGGACGCCGAAGCCATGCATCAGCGCGGCGCAGGCGCTGGTGGGCCAGCATGACTTCACCACCTTCCGCGCCGCCGAATGCCAGGCGCAATCGCCGGTCAAGACGCTGGACCGGCTTGACGGTCGACGCGGCGCGGACGAAGAAATTCACATCGAAGCTTCGGCGCGCTCCTTCCTGCATCATCAGGTCCGCTCTTTCGCGGGCAGCCTGAAGCTGGTGGGCGAAGGCAAATGGCGCGCGCGCGATGTGGCCGATGCGCTGGAGGCGCGCGACCGCAGCCGCTGCGGCCCGGTGGCGCCGCCGGATGGGCTCTATCTGGTGAAGGTGGATTATTAAACCAACGGCTTGGCGAAATAATCCGTCAGCAATTGCGCATAGATGTCGGTGAGCTGCGATCTCGCTCAACGCCACGCATTCGTCGGTCTTGTGCATGGTGGCGCCCGCCAGCCCCAGTTCCACCACCGGGCAATGATCCTTGATGAAGCGCGCGTCCGAGGTGCCGCCGCTGGTGGAAAAGACCGGCGCCTGGCCGGTGACGCGCGCCACCGTGTCGCTCACCAGCTGGGTGAATTTGCCCGGCTGGGTGAGGAACGAGACGCCGCTCACCGAGTGGCGTGAAGTTGATGGTCGCAGCCGCGTTTCCTTGGCGATGCGGTCGGCGCGGTCGATCGACCCAGCCGATCAGGCTTTCCGGCGTGTGCTTGTCGTTGAAGCGGATGTTGAAAGCGGCGCGCGCCTCGGCCGGGAATCACATTGGTGGCCGGATTGCCCACATCCATGCTGGTGAAGGCCAAGGTCGAGGGATCGAAATGGGCGTTGCCCTTGTCCAGGCTCTGGCCGCCAGCTGGCGTCACCAGCGCGGCCAGCGCGGGAATCGGGATTGTTCGCCTTTTGCGGATAGCCGACATGGCCCTGCACGCCCTTCACCGTCACCTGGAAATTGATCGAGCCGCGCCGGCCGATCTTCAGCGTGTCGCCGGCATGGGCCACGCTGGTGGGCTCGCCCACCACGCAATGATCGATGCGTCTCGCCGCGCTCTTTCAGCCAGGCCAGCATCTTGGCGGTGCCGTTGATGGCGGGACCTTCCTCGTCGCCGGTGATGAGCAGGCTGATCGAGCCTTTGGGCGGGCCGTTCGCCAGCACCCGCGCGCACCGCCGCGACAAAGGCCGCCATGCGCCGATTTCATGTCGGCGGCGCCGCGCCCATACAGCACGCCGTCCGCGATCACGGCGGCGAAGGGATCGTGCGCCCAGCCTTCGCCCGGCGGCACCACATCGCTATGGCCGGCAAAGCAGAAATGCGGCGCTTGCCGTGCCCAGCCGGGCATAGAGATTTTCGATCGGCGGCGTGCCGCTCCTGCTCGAAGCGCAGGCGATGGCAGACAAAGCCCAGCGGCTTCAGCGCCGCTTCCAGCACCGCCAGCGCGCCCGCATCCGCCGGCGTCACCGACGGACAGCGGATCAGGGCCTGGGCGAGGGCGACGGCGTCGATCATCAGGTGCGCAGCAATTCGTTGATCGAGGTCTTGGCGCGGGTCTTCTCGTCCACCCGCTTGACGATCACGGCGCAATAAAGCGACGGGCCCGTTGTGCCTGCAAGGCAGCGAACCCGACACCACCACCGAATAGGGCGGCACGCTGCCCATGAAGATCTCGCCGGTGGCGCGGTCCACGATCTTGGTCGAAGCCGAGAGATAGACGCCCATCGACAGCACGCTGCCTTCGCCCACGATCACGCCTTCGGCCACTTCGGCGCGCGCGCCGATGAAGCAATTGTCCTCGATGATGGTGGGCGCGGCCTGCAGCGGCTCCAGCACGCCGCCCAGACCCGCGCCGCCCGAGATATGGCAATGCGCGCCGACCTGGGCGCAGGACCCGACCGTCGCCCAGGTGTCGATCATGGTGCCTTCGCCCACCCGGGCGCCGACATTGACGAAGCTGGGCATCAGCACCACGCCCTTGGCGATGAAGGCGGAGCGGCGCACGATCGCGCCCGGCACGGCGCGGAAACCGGCGGCGCGGAAGCGCGCTTCGTCCCAGCCCAGGAATTTGGAATCGACCTTGTCCCACCACACCGCGCCGCCCGGCGCGCCGGAAATGATCTTCATGTCGTTGAGGCGGAAGGACAGCAGCACCGCCTTCTTCAGCCATTGATGGACGATCCATTCGCCGTCCGATTTTCTCGGCGACGCGCAGCGAGCCATCGTCCAGTCCTGCCAGCGCGGCCTCGACCGCGTCGCGCGCCTCGCCTTTGGTGGCCGGGCCCAGGCTTTCGCGCGCGTCCCAGGCGCTGTCGATGGCGCGCGCCAGATCATTGCGTCATGTCAGATCCCGATGCTGTTGAGGAAATGGACTCAAGTCGCGGGTTTCATGATCGATATGCGTGGCGCGACGCAACCGGAAATTCCGGCCCCTGGCGCGACCAGTCGCTCTGGCAATTCAGCCATACCGTGGTCATGCCCATTTCATGCGGCACCACCAGATTGCGGGCGATATCGTCGAACATGGCCGCCTTGGCCGGCGTCGACGCCGCCCGCCGCCACCACTGCGTCATAGGCCGCCGCGCCCGGGCTTGGGGACGAAGCCGATGGTGCGGATGTCCCAGATCTGGTCGAACAGATCGGCCAGCCCCAGCCGCTCCAGGATGCGCGCGGCATGATTGCGGCAGCCATTGGTGAAGACGAAGCGCCGTCCCGGCAGCCGCGCCAGCGCGTCACGCCAGCGCCGGATCGGGCATGAAGGTCCGACAGATCGATATCATGCACGAAAGCCAGATAGGGTTCGGGATCGATCCTATGCACGGCGACCAGCCCCGCCAGGGTGGTGCCATGATCGCGGTAAAGCTGTTTCTGGACCGGCCGCGCGCGCGTCGCGTTCCATGCCCAGAAGCTGCGGCGACGAAACGGCGTCATGCGCGCATCGATCTGGGCGAAGATGCCGTTGTCGGCGCGGTACAGCGTATTGTCCAGATCGAAGATCCAGTCCCGCACATGGCGGAAATCGAGGGTTCCCGCCTGCGGGATGTCGGGTTGTGGGGCGAAACCTGGCTCATGGGCGAACCATGGCCGCTGTGGCCGTGTGCAAGTCACGTTAACGCCGCGTCAACCATGGCTGTTTAGCGGTCCTTAAAGTCCCCGCCCCGACAATCCCGCCAGCGGAGACGATGATGAAAAAAGCCGTTGAGCGGCCGCAGCCTTATGCGCCGATGCCAGAACGCGAGGGCCTGGATCCGCGCGCGGCGCTGGACATTCTGGAAGTCCGCGCCCGCGAGATGCGAAGACCATCTCATCCGCAACGCCGATGTCGGGCCGGCCGTGTTCGAATATCTCGCCGAATATGGCGCGCCCGCCACCCGCCAGGCGGTCGCCGCCAATCCCGCCACGCCGGCCCGCATCAATCGCCTTCTGGCCGACGACAGCGGTCGAAGATGTGCGCGCCGAACTGGCGGTCAAGATCGCCCGGCTGATGCCCGGCCTGGAAGCAGCGCGAAAACGACGAGACCGTGGCGCTCACCATCGCCACCCTGGAAGTGCTGGCGCAAGGACTCCGCCGTCAAGGTGCGCGCCATCCTGGCGGAAGAAATCAAGCATCTGGATTGCGTCCCCCACGATGTCGCGCTCCGGCTGGCGCATGACGTGGAGGAGATCGGTCGCGGCGCCGATCCTGGAATATTCGCCGCTCCTCTCCGATGCCGACCTGATGGAAATCATCGCCGGCGGCCAGGTGCAGCAAAGTCTCACCGCCATCGCCCGCCGCCAGCCGCTCGAGCGAGAATGTCAGCGACGCGCTGGTGCAGTCGCTGGATGTGCCCGCGGTGGCGGCGCTTCTGGTCAATCCCGACGCCAAGATCCGCAAGGAGACGCTGGACCGCATCGTCGAGGAAGCGGAGGAAATCGAAAGCTGGCACCTGCCGCTGGTGCTGCGCGCCGATCTGTCCGCCCGCGCCATCCGCCGCATCGGCAGTTTCGTCGGCGCCGCCCTGATCGAATAGCTGGCGGCGCGCGGCGATCTCAGCGAGGCCACCCGCAGCCATCTCGACCGCCGCCTGCGGGCGCGGCTGGAACAGAACGGCCGACGCCGAGGGCGGCGCCGAAAGCGCCGCCCAGATCGTGGCCAAGGCCAAGGACGCGCGGCACCTTGGACGACGGCTTTGTCGAGAATGCGGCGCTGGCGGGCAAGCGCGAGACCGTGATCCTGGCGCTGGCGGAGCTGGCGCGGGTGCCGGAAGCGACGGTGCGCAAAATTCTGGCTCAGCGCAGCGCCAAGCCGCTGGTGGCGCTGGTCTGGCATGCGCATCTCAGCATGCGCACCGCGTTCAAGCATCCAGACCTCGGTGATGAAGCTGCCGGGCCATGAATTGCTGCCGGCGCGCGGCGGCGTCAATTTCCCGCTCAGCAAGGAAGAGATGCGCTGGCATCTCTCCTATTTCGATATTCGCGGCCTGAGGCGGCAATCAGGCCGCTCGCGCCGATATGGACGATGCGTGCCGCTCTTGCCGCGCGGTGGGCGTGCGGGCAAAGCCGGCCTGGGTAAAGCCGCGCTGGCGCGCAATCGCGCCGGCCCTTGATCTCGAATTCCTGGGTCGGCGACGCAGAATTGATCGGGGCCTGACACCAGTCGCGGCGCCGCCCGGGCCTCTGCGCCAGCAGCCAGACCGCCGCTTCCTTCAGCGGCGTCGGTGATCAGCGCGGGCGCAGGCGCCGCCCGCCACCCGCCACCAGCCGCGGCTGACTGAAATCGCCGCCCGCGCATTTCCCCGATGGCCGCCACCACGTCGGTCTTGTCGTCGTTGCAGACCGTATAGCCTTGCGGCGCGCTCGCCTCGCTTGCCGGCTTCGCTTTCCAGGGCGGCGAACAATTCCGTCGTTGCCGTCGCCGGTCGGAGAAATGCATTTTCTTGCGGAAATCATTGAGCGCGCGCTCGGTCGCCTTGTCGGGCTTGGCGTCGATGGCGCCGATCTTGTAGCCATTGTCCTTGAGCAGGCGCTTGACGCCCGCCAGTTGCGCCGCCTCCAGCGTGGGATAGCGCGGGCTGGTCGTCGAAGGTCATGGTCCAGTCGGGACGGTTGTGGGTTTCCACCGCCGCGAACGGCACCGAAAAGACGATCCGCCGGTGCAATAGGGCGCGGTGACGCCCTGATGCAGGGTGAAATCGCCTTCCTTGACGCAGGACGGGAAATTGCCGCCCCAGGCGCGCTGCGGCCCGGAATAGGCCAGCGATGAGCGGGCATAGACCAGATAGCTCTGCGCGGTGAGTTTTTCCGGCAGCGCGACCTGGCAGTCGCCCGGCGCGATGCGAATCCAGCCATGGGTGGTCGAGCCGCGGGCTCGACCACCGCCGAGGTGGCGGCATAGAGAATATAGCTGGTGCGGTTGCAGAGCTTGAGCGCGGCCTGGGCGGGCGCGGCAGAAGCGCGATCAGCGCCAGCATCACCAGGCAGCCAGGCCGCGCCGCGTCATCATCCGGCGGTGATCAACGTTCCGGCGCCATGCTCGGTGAACAATTCGAGCAGCAGCACATGGGGAATGCGGCCGTCCAGGATGACCGCGGCGTGCACGCCGGATTCCACCGCGTCGATGGCGGTGCTGATCTTGGGAATCATGCCGCCGGAAATGGTGCCGTTGGCGATCAGGGCGCGGGCTTCGCTGGCGGTGAGTGCGCGAAATCAGCTTCTTGTCCTGGTCGAGCACGCCTTCGACATCGGTGAGCAGGATCAGGCGCTCCGCCTTGACCGCGCCCGCCACCGCGCCCGCCACGGTGTCGGCATTGATGTTGTAGGTCTCGCCCTTGGGACCCACGCCGATGGGCGCGATCACGGGAATGATCTCCGACTTCATCATGGTGTGAAGGACTTCGGGATTGACGCTTTGCGGCTCGCCGACAAAGCCCAGATCCTCGACCACGCTTCCGGCCGGTGACGGCATCGGTCTTCTGGTCAGCGCCAGCTTCCGCGCCATCACCAGATTGCCGTCCTTGCCGGACAGGCCCACGGCGCGCCCGCCCGCCGCATTGATCGCGGTGACGATCTGCTTGTTGATCGAGCCGGTCAGCACCATCTCGACCACTTCCACCGCCGCCTCGTCGGTGACGCGCAGTCCGTCGATGAAGCGCGACTGGATGTCGAGCTTCTTCAGCATGGCGCCGATCTGGGGTCCGCCGCCATGCACCACCACGGGATCGATGCCGGTCTGCTTCATCAGGACGATGTCCTGGCTGAAATCGTCGGTGCCGCCGAGCCGGTCATGGCGTTGCCGCCATATTTCACCACGATGGTCTTCTGGTCGTATTTGAGGATGAAGGGCAGGGCTTCGACCAGAACGCGGCCGGTCTGGCGCCAGCGCGCCATCAGCCGCAGATTCTTTTCTTCGCCTTCGTCCGCCATCTGGAGAACGCCCGGGAAACGGGGGCCTTATACGCGGGGCGCGCGCCAACTCTGTCGAGACTTGGTCCCAGCTTTCTTCCCCGGCCTAGCGCCAGCGTAGGCGTGAACACGGATTTACCAACGCGTGTCATCGGTCGGCACTGCGCGGCAAGCCGCGGCGGAGGAAGATGTCCGCTGCGGGCTTGCCCGCGTTGGCGGACAGATGAGCTAAATCAGCTGGGCGATACTGGTTCGCAGTTCCGGCATGCCCAGTCCGGTCTGCGACGAGGTCAGGTGAATTTCCTCCAAGGCGGCGGTGTGCCGGCGGCTTCGTCGCTGCCGCGGGTCAGCGCCGCTTCACCGTCGGCGGGCGTCGAGCTCGTCGACTCTTGGTCAGGACCAGGCCATAGGAAACGGCGGCGCGGTCCAGCAATTCCATCACCGCCAGATCGATCGTCCATCACGCCCCGGCGGCTGTCGATCAAGAGCGCCACGCGTTTCAAGCGTGGCGCGGCCGCTGAGATAGGCGAAGATCAGCTGCTGCCATTCCACCGCCAGTGTCTTGGAGGCCTTGGCATAGCCATAGCCGGGCAGGTCGCACCAGGATCAGCTTGCCGCCCAGATTGAAGAAATTGATCTCGCGCGTGCGCCCCGGCGTCTGGCTGACGCGGGCCAGGTCTTTGCGGTCGGCCAGGGCGTTGATCAGGCTCGACTTGCCGACATTGGAGCGGCCCACAAACGCGATTTCCGGCAGGCTCTGCGGCGGCAGGCTGTTGATGTCGCCGGTGCCCCAGAAGAAATCGCAGGGCCCCGCGAACAATTTGCGCGCGAATTCCTCATCCGCGCCGGTCCACTCATTTCGCCTTCGTCCTTGCCGAGCTTCAGATTCTCGAACAGATGCATCTTCGACGCCCTCGCGCCGCATGATCACATATTGCTGCGTCACCGAGAGAAGATTGTTCCAGGTGTAATAGATCACCAGCCCCGCCGGGAAGGTGGCGAACATGAAGGTGAAGATCAGCGGCATGAAGGTGAACATCTTGGCCTGCACCGGATCGGCGGGCGCGGGATTGAGCTTGGTCTGCACGAACTGGGTGATGCCCATCAGGATCGGCCAGATGCCGATCGAGAGATAGGCCGGCACCGAAAGCGGGATGTGATAGGGCAGAAGTCCGAACAGATTGAGGATCGAGGTGGGATCGGGCGCCGACAGATCGTGGATCCAGCCATAGAAAGGCGCCTGGCGCATCTCGATGGTGACATAGAGAACCTTGTAGAGCGAGAAGAACACCGGAATCTGGATCAGCATCGGCAGGCAGCCGGTCAGCGGATTGACCTTCTCGCGCTTGTACAGCTCCATCATCTCCTGCTGCTGGCGCTGCGGATCGTCCTTGTGGGCCTTCTTGATCTCTTCCATGTAGCGGCTGGACCTTCTTCATCTTGCTCATGGACTTGAAGGAGGCGTTGGCCAGCGGGAAGAACAGCAGCTTCACCACCACCGTCAGCATCAGGATGGCGATGCCGAAATTGCCGATGAATTTGTAGAAAATAGTCGAGCAGCCAGAACAAAGGCTGGGTGAGGAACCAGAACCAGCCCCAATCCACCGCATTGTCGAAGCGGGCGATGCCCTGCGACTTCTCATAGCCGCGCAGAATGTCCACCACCTTGGCGCCCGCGAACAGGCGATGGCGTGACTTCGCGCCTGCGCGCCCGGCGCGATGATGCGCGCGCCCAGGCGGTAATTGGCCTGATAGGCCTTGACGTCGCCGGCCAGTGGTCGAGCCCAGATAGGCGCCGTTGTAGATTCTCGCTCTGGGGCGGGATCACCGCCGCCATCCAGTATTTGTCGGTGATGCCCACCCAGCCGCCGGTGGAGGAGAAAGTCTTGGGCGGCGTGCCTTCATCCTTGAAGTCGGCGTAATTGGCGTCGGTCTCGCTGCCATTGGCGACGCCGACAAAGCCCTGATGCAGCACCCAGCTGGTCTGCTCCTTGGGCACGCCTTCGCGCGCGACATAGGCGAAGGGATAAAGCGTCTGCGCGCTGGCCGGATTTGTTGGTCGACGCTGTCGGCGACGCTGAACATGTATTGCTCATCGACCGAGATGACGCGGGTGAAGGTGAGGCCCTGGCCATTGTCCCAGGTCAGCGTCACCGGATGGCCGGGCGACAGCGCGCCGCTGCCTTGCTGCGTCCACACGCGTCTGGTCGGTCGGGCACATTGGGCTGCGCCGATCCAGCCGAATTCCGCGTAATAGGGATAGTCGGTGCTCTTGGGCGCCAGCAGCACGATCTCCGGGCTCTTGGGATCGGTGGTCTCGCGATATTTCTTGAGGCGCAGATCGTCGAGCTTGGCGCCCTTGAGCGCGATCGAGCCGTCGAGCAACGGACTGTCGATCGCCACGCGCTCGCCGCCCGCCTTCAGCGCCGCTTCGCGCGACATATGCGCGGTGGCGCCCGCCATGCCCGGCACATTTGCGGCGGGCGCGCCGGCGCGCCGCGGCTTGCGGCTGGCCTTTCTCCTGATGCGCCAGCGCGGCCTGCCGGGCCTGCTCGGCCTTCATCTGCGGCGCGACCACGAAATATTGCCAGCCGAAAATCACCAGCGCCGAAAGCGCGATGGCGAGAAACATATTGTTGCGGTTGTTGCCGTTCATGGATCACGCGTGAGGATGTTTGTGAAGAGGAACGGGATCGAAGCCCGACGAACCGCCGAGCCAGGAGATGGGATGGCAGCGCGCAAGCCGCCGGCCGCCAGCACGAGGCCGCGCGCCGGGCCATGGGTCTTGATGGCTTCCAGCGCATAGGCCGAGCAGGTCGGCTGGAACCGGCAGGACGGCGGGCTCAACGGCGAAATGAAGCGGCGATAGAAATGGATCGGCGCGCACGAGGGCGACAGTCACAAGGCGCGTCATGCGTTCGTCTCAAACGCTTGTCTCTGCGGCCGGCATCCAGCTTCCGGTGCGCTGCCCGCGCCGCCTCGGCGATGTCATCTTTCAGGGCCGCGAAATCGCGGACCAGGATGCCCGCGCGGGCGACCAGAACATAGTCATGGCCGGCGCGGCCTGAAAGGGGAAGCAGCGCATATGCCGCGGCGCGCAGCCGCCGTTTGGCGCGGTTGCGCGCCACCGCATTGCCGATCTTCTTGCTGGCGGTGAAGCCCAGGCGCAGGGTTTCCGGCGTCGCGCGACGGGATCGGGGGTGGGCGCCATTTCCAGGGTTACCGCGCCGGCGACCTTGCGCAGATGACGGCGCGGCGGCCAGAAAATCGGCGCGCTTCCTCAGGCGGTCGATGCGCAGCCCTTTGGCCACGCTCGGCGGCCGGATTCAGGCAGAGAGTTTCTTGCGGCCATGGGCGCGGCGGCGGGCCAGGACCTTGCGGCCGCCGGCGGTCGCCATGCGCGAACGGAAGCCATGGCGGCGCTTGCGCACGATTTTGCTCGGCTGATAGGTGCGCTTCATAGGCGGCTCCAGAGGCGAAAAGAGCGCGGTTTCTATGGCTCTCAGCCCGCGCCTGTCAACCGCTGGCAGCGGGATCGCGCGCAATAAAATTACAATCGCCGAGAGGGCCAAGTTTTCCCTTAAAAGCTGCGCCTCGACATGACCTGGAATCCCGGAATCTACCTGGCCTTTGCCGATCAGCGGACCCGGCCCGCCGCCGACCTGCTGGCCCGGGTCCCGGCCCAGCATCCCGCCCGGGTGATCGATCTGGGCTGCGGGCCCGGCAATTCCACCGGCGCTTCTGGCCGCGCGCTGGCCGCAGGCCCGGCTGGAGGGCCTGGACAGTTCCGCCGACATGCTGGCAGCAGGCGCGCGCCAGCGGCGTGTCCGCGACCTGGTGTCTGGCCGATCTCGCGAGCTGGACCCCGGCCGCGCCCTATGACGTGATCTTCTCCAACGCCACCTTCCAATGGCTGCCGGATCAGGCGGCGTTGTTTCCCCGGCTGATGTCGTTTCGTGAAAGCCGGGCGGCGTCTTCGCCTTTCAGGTGCCGGTGAATTTCGACGCGCCCAGCCATGCCCTGATGCGCGAGACGGCGGCCGATCCGCGCTGGCGCGAAAAACTTGCTCCGGTGCGCGAGATCCAGCGCGGGCGGCGGACAGCCTATTACGACATTCTTGAAACCGCATGCGGCCTCGCTCGACATCTGGCAGACCGAATATCTGCAAGTGCTGGAAGGCGAAGACGCGGTCTATCGCTGGGTCTCGGGCACGGGCCTGCGCCCCTTTGTGCAAGCGCTTCGAAGGCGAGGAGCGCGACGCCTTCATCGCGGCCTACAAAACCAAACTGAACGCGGCCTATCCGCGCCGCGCCGACGGCACGACCCTGTTTCCCTTCCAGCGTTTATTTGTGGTGGCGGTGAAGGCCTGAAATAAAAAACCCCGCCGAGCGAGGCTTTGCTGATGGTCGCGCTCCGGACGGAAAACCGTTCGCGTCATACCTGGTTCAGTCAGCGCGACGAACACGCGACTTCGCTGGCGCGCTCGCGGCGGGATCGGTGGACGACGCCACATTCAGCCGCGATGCCGGCACGCCCATGTCGGTCATGGAGCGCATCACTTCCTGCGCATGACGGCGCGCCGTGGTCTGGGCGATCTGCACCGAGGCGGCATTGCCGCGGGTGGGCGAAACCGCCACCACTTGGAAGCTGGCATTGGGCCGCGACTGCAGCGCCTGGTTCAGCGCGGCATAGAGAATCTGCTGATAATCCACATTGGGCCGGTCGAAGCGCACCACCACCAGCGGCGTGCCGGCTGGAGCGAATTGCAGATTGCTGCTCGCGGCCGCGGCGCGGCAAGACCGGGCGTGCCGCCATAGAGTTCGCCATTCTTGATCGAGTTGGCCAGCACGGTGAGATTGCTGCGCTCATTGGCGACATAGGCGGTCTGGCGCTGGATGTTGTCGGAGACTTCCTTCAGCAGCCGGTCGATCAGCACGATGGTCTGGTTGGTCTCGTCTTCCAGCAGCGAAAGCTGGCGATGGTCTTCATCGACCGCGCCGGAGACATTGAAGGTGGCGCCGATCTGGTCCAGCACGAAATGGGCGGTGGAGGAATCGCCCGTCACGTCGGTGCCCAGCGCGTTCAGCTGATTGATGTTGGCCGACAGCGTGTCCAGCGAGGTCTGGGCCGAATTCCATTCGCTCACCAGTTCGGGATTGCCCTTGGTGGTGCCCACCTGGAGGCGGGTGGTGATGCGCGCCTTGGATTCCTGATAGGCGCCGGCTGCGCCCGCGCCATTGTTGCGCAGATCGGCCAGGCGCTGCGGCATTGGCGGCGAGCTTGGTTTCGAGGCCCGACATCTGGTCGCGCAGGGTCTGGATGGTCTTGTTGACCTGGGTGCCGGTATCGCTGCCCGGCGTCGATGGCGACCGGCGTGATGGTGGCGACCGGGGCGCCGCCGCCGGCGATGGGCGGCGCTTCGGCGGTCGGGGCCGCCATGGCCGTGCCCGCCTGTCGCCGTCGGCGCCGCGGCGTCGGAGGCCGACATGTCGCTGCTGCTGTCGTCGAACATCTTGTCGATGTCGGAACAGGCGGCCAGCCCCAGGCCCGCCGTCAGCACGCATGCCAGAAGAAGGCCCGATTTAAGGCCTCCGTTTGGCTGGAATTCCCCTCATTCTGCTCTCCGCTGCCGGCGCCCCTGCCCCGAGAAAGGGAGGCGGCACGCATCAACCCCAACCCGCTTGGCCGACGCCCGCCGGCCAAGATGCGGGGAGTTTAGTCTTAACGGGGCCCAAGGAGGGCGGACAAGGGCTTGTGCGCCTGCTTTCGCCGTTTTACACAATCGATCGTGAGGACTTGGCGGCAATCGGGGCGCGCGAAATCGGTCACGAAGGGCCGCGGCGTGAGGTCGCAGGGGCGGATTATGCCGCGCTTGCCTTTGGGAAGGCGCATCAATAGGTTCTGCGCCCTTCGGCTTAGAAATGCGCCCGTAGCTCAGCTGGATAGAGCATCAGACTACGAATCTGAGGGCCGGGAGTTCGAATCTCTCCGGGCGCGCCAGTTTTCCTTAGCGCGCGCAGCGAGCTTACAAAAGCCGCCCCAATCCTCGCTCGCCCGGTATCGCGCCATTATCCGGCGATCAGGTCGCGGAGATACCCCACATAATCCTCAAACGCCCGGCGTCCCGCCTTGGTGAGCTTGATCCGCGTCCGCGGCCGGTTCTGAGCGAAATCCTTTTCCACTGCGATGTAGCCGGCCTGTTCCAGCGTCTGGATATGCGCGCCCAGATTGCCCTCGGTGGCGTTCACGATCTTGCGCAAGCGGACGAACTCGATCTGCTCGGCGTTGGGCAGCGCCTTGAGCGCCGCCATCACCTTCAACCGCACCGGCTGATGGATAAGCGCATCGGGCTGCTCAGCCATTGCGCATCCACAAGCCCGTCAGCAGAAGCGATCCACCGCCCGCCACCGCCATCCAGACGAAGAAGAAATCCTTGAGGAAGAAATAGGCGCCGAGCGTGGCGGCCGCCAGGAAGGCGGCCAGCAGGATAAAACGAAATCCCTGCCAAAGCCCCAGCGCAGCATAGATCGCGGAGAGCAGAAGCGGACTGTAGGCGCCCACCTGAAGCTCGTCGGTGGGGCGCATGATGGACATGAGGGCAAAGGAAAACGCGGTGACGATCACGATCAAGAGCCCCATGCGCCATCCGCCGGGGCCATGGTTTTTGGTGTGGCTATTGCCGATCCAGATGCTGACGGCCGCGCCTACTACGGTAAGCACGATCCAAAGCCAGCCTGCTTCCTGGCCCGGCAGCAGGCTCATGCCACCATATCCGGCTATCCAGATCAGGCCCCAGAGAATGCAGTAAGGGCGCGGAGCGGCTGTAATTATAAGCCTCCGTGCTGCGGCGCTCGGTGGCAGCGGCTTCCCGCAAAACGTCATGGGCTTCCCGGGTGGTGATCATGCGAAAGCTCCCGCCTTATGTTTAGAGTACTCTATATTACAGAGTATTCTGCTGTCAAGCATCAGAAAAGGCCGTCTTTACAGGGGAGGTTGACCCATCCCTATACTCTGAATGGGTGCGGGAGGATGTGATGCGCGACAAACAAGGACCCGATCGTCGCTTCGTGCTGGCGGGTGCGGCGGGCTTGGCCATCGCGCTTGGCGCAGCACGCGCCTGGGCGGCGTCGCCGGTTATCCGCACCCGCTATGGAAAAATTCGTGGGCTGACCGACGGCTCGGTGCATGTCTTCAAAGGCGTGCCCTATGGCGCGCCGACCTCCGGCGCGAACCGCTTCATGCCGCCCAAGCCGCCCGCACCCTGGAGCGATGTGCGCGACGCGACCATGCTTGGCCATCGCGCGCCGCAGACCGACGCCACCGGCTTCATGGAAGAAGAAGTGGTGGCGCTGGATCGCACCGCGCAAAGCGAGGATTGCCTCTGCCTGAATATCTGGACCTCCGGACTGGCGGCGGAAAGAAAAAGCGCCCGGTGATGGTGTGGTGCCATGGCGGCGGCTTCACCGGCGGCTCGGGCGGCAATATCCGCTATGACGGCACCGAACTGGCGAAGAAGCATGACGTGGTGCTGGTGACGGTCAATCACCGGCTCAATGCCTTTGGGTTTCTCTATCTGGGCAAGCTGGGCGGCGAGAAATATGCCGACAGCGGCAATGTCGGCATGCTGGATATCGTCGCGGCGCTGATTGGGTAAAGGACAATATCGCCGAATTCGGCGGCGATCCCGGCAATGTCACCATCTTCGGCCAGTCGGGCGGCGGCAGCAAAGTCACCACCGCCATGGCGATGCCGCAGGCGGCGGGGCGCTTCCATCGCGTGATCGCCGAAAGCGGCGTGGCGCTGAAAGCGATCACCACCGGACGAAGGCAGCGAGATCGCCTCCACGCTGATGACCCAGCTGGGCATCCAGCGACCAGTGGATCAGCTGCAGCAGGTTCCGTTCACGCAAATCATCGCCGCGCTGGGGCCGATGGGCCCGGCGGGCCGTTTCGGACCGGTGCTGGATCATCGCAGCCTGGTCTTCGGGCAATGGCGCCTTTCGATCCGGTGGCGCCGTCGATCTCGGCGAATGTGCCGATGATCCTGGGTTCGACCCTGACCGAGATCACCTTTCTCAACACCACGCCGCTCGATCCCATCGACGACGCCACTTTGCGCGCCGATCTCAAGCGCACGCTTGCAGGTGGAAGACGGCGAAGTGGAAAAACTGATCGCGCTCTACAAGCACGATTTCCCCGAGGCCTCAATGTGCGGCTCTACCAGATCATCGCCAGCGACAATTGGCTCACCGCCAATGTGGCGCTGACCGCCGAGCGCAAGGCGGCGCTCGGGACAAGCGCCGGCTTATGTCTATCATTTCGAAAAGCCCACGCCGGTGCGTGACGGCAAGCTGGGCGTGCCGCACACGCTGGAAGTCTCCTATGTGTTCGACAATCTCGATGGCCCCACCGACGATGTGATCACCGGCACGGGCAAGGACCGCTATCCCCTGGCCGACAAGATGAGCCGGGCCTGGACCAATTTCGCCCTGACCGGCGATCCCAATGTCTCAGGCCTGCCGCATTGGCGGCCTTATTCGGCGTCGGACCGCGCGGTGATGATCTTCAACGACCAGTGCAAGCTGGTGATGGATCCGCGCACCGAAGCGCGCCGGGCCATCACCGAATTGCATATGCGCCAGGGCCAGGTCTCGCGCGCTTAAGACGCCGAGCAGGTGAAATTGGCGGCGTCATTGGTATCGCCGCTGCCTTTGTATTTTGCCACCTGCGGATAGGCGCAGATCGGCCGCGTGTGGTCCGCCATCTTGGTCTGCGCGTCGACATGGGTGGCGATGAAGTGATCGGGCGCTTTCTTCTCCTTCACCCATTCATCCAGCGCGATGGTGATGTCGTGCTCGGCGTCCGGCGCGCTGGCCGGGCCGGCGGCGCCGAAATTGCCCGCGCCCGGACCGCCCGCGCAATGATAGATGCCGGGCAGCATGTAGAATTTGAGGAAAGCGTCGGTTTTGGCCTGGCCCAGCTTGGCGACGATCCGCTGATAGAAATCGATGCTGGCATAGGGCGAAATCTGCTGGTCGGCCCAGCCATGATACATGATCAGTTTGTGGCCCATGGCGGCGTAGCGCGTGAGGTCGGGCTTGACGTTATAGACATCGGCCACGGTCTCCTTGCCCGCCACCTTGGCGGACAGAGCGCGGTCGGTATCCTTGTCATAGTCGAATCCCGTGTTCTTGAAATTCGGGTCCTGGAACACCGAATAGCGGAAGAAATCGTAGGACGACCCGCCGGGCGCCTTGCCCGCCCAGATGCGGCCCCATTCCGCTTCGCTGCCGCGCGCATAGCCCTGGAAAATCTGCGTGCCGTCGGATTTTTTGGCGCCGGAATAGATGGCGTTGGCGGCAGCAACCTGCGCCGGCGTCAGGCATTCGCCATCGGCTTCGCCTTCCTTGCATTGAAGCGAGGCAGGATCGAAATGACATTGGCGCGGGTCGCTGATCACGCCGTCCTTGACACCGTCCAAGGCGTCACAGGCTTCGATCACCTTGCGGTTGAGCAGGGCCGCGCTTTCGATGGTCAGCGCGGTGGGATCCAGCAGCGCCGCGCGGCTGTTCCACGTGGCGTTGATCATCTGGTTGGCCCAGTGCCAAGCCGGAGCGCCCGCGACAATGCCGTCATAGTCGGCGGGGAAGCGGGTCGCCTCCATCAAGGCGTGATGGCCGCCCTGCGAGCATCCCACGAAATAGGACTCGCTGGCTTTCCGCCCATAGAAGCGCTGCACGATGGTCTTCGCCGCCACGGTAGAAACGTGAAGCGCGCGATAGGCGAAATCGACCATCTTCTCGGGATGGCCCAGCGCCCAGCTTTGCTCATTGCTGCCGTTGGGCGCGTTGGGATCGGTGACATGGCCATTGTCGGTAGACATGGTGGCGTAGCCCGCTTTGAGCGCCGTCAGCATCGGGCCGGGCGAGATCGCGCCTGCCGAGCCGCCCGAGCCCTCTGCCTGGAATTTGCCGTTCCAGGCCGAAGCCGGCGGCAACCAGACTTCAAAGCCGATGCGAGAATCCTTGGTGGGGGTGGCCTCACCCACGATCCGGCACATCGGCGCGTCCACCTTGGTCTTGCCCACAGTGCTGCCATCGGCGTCGAACTCGGCAGAGAGCACCTTCATGTTGGGGGCGATCATCTTGCCCGACAGCGCCTGGCAGCGCGCGGCGTCGCCGGGCGCGGCATGACCGGCCGGCACCAGGCTCATCAGCGGAAATAAGGCGAAGACGGAAACGAATGCCTTGAGGCGCGCGGTGCCGGCCATGACTTCCCCCGGGGATTTTGGAGGGATGTTCTACGCGCCTTCCGTGTCGGTCAAGTAGGACTGATCAGGTGGGTGGGGGGCTGTGGAGATAGCTCTCCACCAACGAGCCGGCGATCAGGCGCCAGCCGTCCACCAGGACGAAGAAGATCAGCTTGAAGGGCAGGGAAATGATCACGGGCGGCAGCATCATCATGCCCATGCTCATCAGGATCGAGGCCACCGCCATGTCGATGATCAGGAACGGCACGAAGATCAAAAATCCGATCTCGAAGGCGCGCTTCAACTCCGACAGCATGAAGGCGGGCGCCAGTGTGGTGAGCGCCGTGTCCTCCGCCTTGCCGGTGGGCTTGACGTGCGTCATGTCCATGAACAGCTTGAGGTCGGCCTCGCGCACATGGCTGAGCATGAATTTCTTCATCGGCACCATGGCGGCGGTGAAGCCCTGCTCGGTGGTGACCTGATTGGTCATCATCGGCTCGATGCCCTGGTGATAGGCATCGGTCAGGGTGGGCGTCATCACGAACAGGGTGAGGAACATCGCCAGCGACACCAGCACGCTGTTGGGCGGGCTCTGCTGCAGGCCGAGCGCGGTGCGCAGCAGCGACAGCACCACCACCATGCGCACGAAGCTGGTCATCATGATCAGGATCGAAGGCGCGATCGACAGCACCGTGATCAGGGCGATGATCTGCACCATGCGGTCGGTGAACAGGCCGCCGCCGTTGAGATCGATGGAAAAACCCGCATTGGCGGCCGCGGCCGCATCGGCGCGCCGCAGGCGTGGCGGCGAAGGCGAAGCTGGGCGCAAGCAGCGCCACCGCCAGCACCAGCAGCGGGAGCAGGGGCCTTAGGCGGCTCATGGCTTGGTTCCTTGCGCGCTCGCGATGCGGAGCCCGGAAGCGGAAGCGGGAATATTCTCCAGCAGGCAGGCGCCCTCGGGTCCGGCGAAAATCAGATGTTCGACATTGTCGCGGCGCACGATGAACAGCCGCTGGCGCGGTCCATCAGCAAGGTCTCAACCACCGCCAGGCGCTTGTCCTGACCGCGCGGGTGACGCCGGGCACGCCCCATTTGCGGGCGGCGACGCCCGCCACGCCGATCAGGGCGAGCACCAGCAACAGCGCGCCGACATAGCGGATGATCTCGAAAGCCATGCGCGCGAGTAAAGAACCGTCAACCTTAATCGCGGGTTAAGCGGCGGCAGGAAATGCCCGGCAAAAATCGCCGCCGTTAAGCCACGCTTAAGCATGTCGCGCGCAGCATGCCGCGCATTCGAAGGTGAAGGAGAGGTTAGCCACCATGAATCTGCCCGATCTGCCGCTCTTCTCCATGCTGCGCGACCGCATGTCGTGGCTCAATCAGCGCCAGGACCGTGCTGTCGGAGAATGTCGCCAATGCCGACACGCCCGGCTATGTCGCGCGCGACTTGAAGCCGCTGGATTTCTCGGACCAGCTGCAGTCGGTGAACCAGACCAGGGTGAGCGGCCTCACGCTCACCAATCCGCGCCACATCGCCGCCAGCACGCGCACCGGCGGCGGCCAATTCGACGCCACCGACACGCCCGACATCGAAGCCAATCCCAACGGCAACGCGGTCTCGCTGGAACAGGAGATGATCAAGGTCTCCGACACCCAGATGCAATTCCAGGCCGCCGCCAATCTTTACGGCAAGGCCATGAGCCTGATGAAAACCGCCATCGGCCAGCCCTGACATCTAAAGGAGAAGGACAATGGATTTTTCCAACTCAATGGCCATCGCCGCTTCCGGCATGCGCGTTCAGTCCGACCGCATGAAGGTGATCGCCGAGAATATCGCCAACGCCGATTCCACCTCGCCCACGCCGGGCGGCGATCCTTATCGCCGCAAAGTCCCCACCGTGACCTCCAACTTCGACCGCGAGCTGGGCGTCGACATGGTCAAGACCGGCAAGACGGTCGAGGACAAGAGCGATTTCCGCAGCCAGTACGATCCCGGCAATCCCACCGCCGACGCCAAGGGCTATGTGAAGCTGCCCAATGTCGATCCCCTGATCGAAATCATGGACATGCGCGAGGCCCAGCGCTCCTACGAGGCGGACCTCACGGTGATGGACGTCCACCAAACAGATGATGTCGCAAGCTGTCGGCTTGCTCAATAAATAACCTCTCCGCCCTTCGCGTGCTTCGCATGCACGGAGAGGCGGACCTGGACTGGAATGAAAGGGATTCGAGATGGCTCTTCCTGCTGCCGCCGCCGCCGCCTATCAGAACGCCGCCCGCATCGGGCTCACGCCGTCGACGCCCGGCGTCGCGTTCCCGCCGATCTGCCGGGCCAGCAGTTTCTCGGATTTTCTTTCCGGAGCGGTCAAGGATTCGATCAACTCGATCAAGCAGGGCGAGCAGGCCGACCACGGCCCAGGCGATGGGCAAGACCAATATGGTGGACGTGGTGCAATCCATGAATGCCGCCGAACTCACTCTCGATACCGTGGTGGCGGTGCGCGACAAGGTGGTCGCCGCCTATCAATCCATCATGAACATGCCGATCTGATCACCTGAAGCACATTTCGAAGGATTTCAGCATGGACGCCTCCAACATCATGGATTTCGCCAGGTCATCGATCCTGGTGCTTCTGGAAATCATCGCTCCCGCCATGATCACCGCGCTGGTGGTGGGCCTGGTCATCGGCCTGCTGCAGGCTCTGACCCAGATCCAGGAACAGACTTTGGTGTTCGTGCCCAAGATCGTGGCCGTCTTCATCGTGCTCCTGATCGCCCTGCCGTTCGCGGGCGCCGCGCTTGAGCGGGTTGATGACCGACATCGCCGCCCGCATCGCCGCCTATTAGCCGGTTTTTATGGCCTATCGCTTCGCTACTTGAGGCCCGTTTTTAGCTTCGCTACTTGAGGCCCAATGCACATTCATCTTCCGGCGCTCTCGGGCATCGTCCTCACCTATCTTCTGGTGTTCTCGCGGGTGGGCGCGATGATCATGCTGCTGCCTGGCTTGGGCACCATGGGCGTGCCGGCGCGCGTCCGCCTGGTGCTGGCGCTGGCGGTGGCCTTTGCGCTGACACCGGTGGTCCAGGCGCATTATCCCGCGGTGGCGCCGCAAACCGTATCGGCCTGGCTCATCCTGATCGGCCAGGAAATCACCGCCGGCGTGCTGGTGGGCGCCATGGCCGCCATCATCATGAGCCGGGTTGCAGGTGGGCGGCTTTCTGATCGCTTCCCAGATCGGCCTTGCCTATTCGCAAAGCTTCGATCCCAGCCAGAACACCCAAGGCGCCGTCGGTCGGCAATTTCCTCACGCTGCTGGGCACGGTGCTGATCTTCGCCACCGATCTGCATCATCTCGCCATCGGCGCCATCGTCGGCAGCTACCGGATGCTGCCGCCGGGCGGGCATCTGCCCACCGGCCGACATGGCGCAGTTGGTGATCCAGCTTGTGTCTTCGTCCTTCGCGCTGGGTTTCCAGCTGGCCGCGCCGTTCCTGGTGTTCGGCTTTGCCGTCTATGCGGGCGCTGGGGCTTCTGGCGCGGCTGATGCCGCAGCTTCAGGTCTTCTTCCTCGCCATGCCCATCAACATCCTGTCGGGCTTTGTGATCATGTTCGCGATGCTGGGGGCGATGATCACGCTGTTCCTCAATTACTACACCACTTCCATGGGAGCTTCCTTTGAGGGAATAGCCGCATGGCGCGAAGACCAATGACGACAATCCCAGACAGACCGAACAGCCGACACAGAAACGCCTGGAACAGGCGCGCGAAGCCGGCGACGTCGTCAAATCCACCGAAGTCTCGGCCTTTGTGCTTCTGGCGGGCGGCACTTTGGCGATCGCCATGTTCGGCCATTCCATGGCGGTGGGCATCGCCCAACTCCTCGCCCAATTCATCCAGGAGCCCGATCAGATGGCGGTGGATGGCGCGGGCCTGGCCTCGCTGTTGCGCGGCGTTCTGCTGCATCTGGCCCTCACGCTGGCGCCCTTCATGGGGTGATGGTGGTGGCGGGCGTGGCGGGCCATGTGCTGCAAAGCCGGCCCGGCTTCAACCTCGACAAGCTCGCGCCGGATTTTTCCAAATTGTCCCTGCTGTCGGGCCTGTCGCCGGATGTTCGGCCTGGAAGGCTGGATCAATCTGCTCAAGGGCATGCGTCAAGCTCGCGATCGTGGGGCTGGCGATCTGGACTCAGCTCTGGCCCGAGCGCGGCATGCTGGAAGGCATCCTCACCCAATCGCCGCAAGGCGTGATCGGCGATATGAGCCATCTCTTGTTCAAGATCCTGATGGCGGCGTTGGCGGCGCTGCTGGTGATCGCGGGCCTGGATTATTTCTTCCAGCACATGCGCTTCATGAAGCGCAACATGATGTCGCGGCAGGAGATCAAGGAAGAATTCCGCCAGAATGAAGGCGACCCCGTCATCAAGGCCAAGGTGCGCCAGATCCGCCAGGAGCGCGCCCGCAAGCGCATGATGGCCCAGGTGCCCGAGGCCACGGTGGTGATCACCAACCCCACCCACTTCGCGGTGGCGCTGAAATATGAGTCCGGCAAGACCGCCGCGCCCGTCTGCGTCGCCAAGGGCGTGGACGCGCTGGCCTTGCGCATCCGTGCCGTCGCCGAAGAGAACGAGGTTCCCGTGATCGAGAATCCGCCCTTGGCGCGGGCGCTCTATGCCAGCGTCGAGTTCGACGAGGCCATTCCGGCCGAACACTACAAGGCGGTGGCGCAGGTGATCGGCTATGTGATGCGGCTGAATGGCACGCTCGGCCCAATCCGGGCCGCCGGTAATCATTCTTCATCTTTTATTGTTGATAAAAGCCGCGAAATTCGCGCCTCTTTTACCGGCGGGCGCGGCTGGAAACCATTCGTTAACCGAATCCTGTAAAGTGCGGGTGATGCAGGATTCCCGCACGCTTTCAAGCTCGACCCTGGGTGTCTCCGCCGGCGCCTGGCGCTGGGCGGCCTTGGGGTTCGGCCTGCTGGCGCTGGCCACCGCCGCCGTGGCCCTGATCTACCCCGAGAAGGCGGGTTTTGCCGGCTATGCGCTTCTGGGCGGCATCGGCGCGGTCGCCGCCCTTCTTCTTTATGCGGTCTGGCCGCGCGAGGGTTTCAAGATCCTGGAAGCCAAGCGCGTGGCCGAAGCCGCGGCCCGCGCCAATGTCGCCTGGGCGATCACCGGCGCCGATGGCGCGGTGGTGGATTGCAACCCGGTCTATCGCCTGATGGCCGGGACCAGGGATGGCGAAAGCCCCACCCCGCCCGAACTGGCGCTGGCGGGCGAACCTTCCAGCGCGGTGCTCTACCGCCTGGCGCGCGACGCCGCCGAAGGCAAGGCCGCGCGAGGAAAGCTTCCAGGTGATGCCGGGACTGGAATTGGTGGCGGCGGTGCGCCCCCTGAAAGATCAGCAGACCGTGTGGTGGTTCACGCCGCGCCTGTCCGCCAGTGTCTCGCCCGTCCCGCAGGCGGCATCTCAACCCGCGCGCCGATCCTCGCGCCGGCGCCAGCGGCGCCGCCTTCGAGCGCCAGACCCGTCTGCCATCAGGCTACGGGCGCGCTGTTCCAGGATGCGCCCATCGGCGTGGCCTTTACCGACGCCCATGGCGCGATCCGCGAGGCCAATGCCGCCTTCGCGCAGCTTCTTTGCCTGCCCGGCGCGCTTGCCGGCCGCGATGTGACCGGGCTGGTCGAAGCAGGCGACCGCGCCCAACTGCGCGATCTCATCGCCCGCTCGGCCAAGGGCGAAAGCGTGGGCCGCCCGCTGGAGCTGCGCTTCGGAGAAAGCCGCATGGCGGAATTGTTCGCCAGTCCCGTGGCCGACGGCGCGCTGCTTTATCTGATGGACGTCTCCGACCAGAAGGCGCTGGAGATCAAATTCGCCCAGTCTCAGAAGATGCAGGCGGTGGGCCAGCTCGCGGGCGGCGTGGCGCACGACTTCAACAATCTCCTCACCGTGATTATCGGCAATTGCGAATTCCTGCTGATGCGCCATCCCGCGGGCGATCCCTCGTTCAAGGAGATCAACGAGGTGCATCAGAACGCGCTGCGCGCCGCCACCCTGGTGGGCCAGCTCCTGGCCTTCAGCCGCAAGCAGACCATGCAGCCCAAAGTGCTGGCGCTGGGCGACATGCTGAGCGAATTGACTCAGATGCTGCGCCGTCTTTTGCGCGAAGGCATCAGCCTCAAGCTCGACAATGGCGCCGATCTCTGGGCCGTCCATGCCGACGAGGCCCAGCTTTCCAACGCCATCATCAATCTGGTGGTCAATGCCCGCGACGCCATGCCCGATGGCGGCGTGGTGACCATCCTCACCGGCAACGACACGATCGCGCCGCGCGGTCTCGCTCGGCACCGCAATCATGCCGCCGGGCGAATATGTGAAGATCGAGGTGAGCGACACCGGCACCGGCATCTCCCAGGAGCATATGGGCAAGATCTTCGATCCCTTCTTCACCACCAAGCCGGTGGGGCAGGGCACGGGGCTGGGGCTGGCCACCGTCTATGGCATCGTCAAGCAGTCCGGCGGCTTCATCACCGTGAACAGCGAAGTGGGCCGCGGCACCAGCTTCAAGATCTATCTGCCGCGCCATCGCGCCGACGCCAACGCGGCGGCGCGCCGAAGCCGCAGCCGCTGCCGCCCCGCGACGTCACCGGCCAGGACACGATCCTTCTGGTGGAAGACGAGGAAGCGGTCAGGAGCTTTGCCGCCCGTGCGTTGCGCCTGCGCGGCTATCATGTGCTGGAAGCGGGCGGCGGCGAGGAAGCGCTGGACATCGTGACCAAGGGCGGCGCAGGAAATCGATCTCCTGATCACCGATGTGGTGATGCCCAACATGGACGGTCCCACTTTGGTACGCCATGTGAAGGAATTGAAACCCGATCTGGCGGTGATCTTCATGTCCGGCTATGCCGAGGAAGCGTTCCGCCGCAACGAGGAAAATGCCTCCGACCTGCATTTCCTGCCCAAGCCCTTCGGCCTCAAGCAGCTCGCCGCCAAGGTCAAGGAAGTCTTGTCGCACGCGCCCGCGCGCAAGGCGGGGTAGCTCTCGCTTGCGCCGCTCCCGCTCCTAGCCCAAACTCGCGCACCATGAAAATCCACATCGTCACGCTTCTTGCCGTCGCCACGCTTTTGTCTGCCTGCACCGACCAGGATTGGGAGCACGCCCTGACCTATACCGGCATGGGCGGCTCTCAGCAGAACCAGTCTCAGGCACGGCCCGCCGCGGCCGCGCAGCCCGTCGCGACGGCTGGGCCCGCCCCGATGACGGCCCAAGCCGCAACAAGTCCTGCACCCGCGCCGATCCCGGACGGCGCACAGCCCCAGCCCAACGCCTTCTGCGAATCCGTGGCCGCGCAGGATGCCCAAAAAAATGATTTCGATCCGCCCACCCAGCGGCGCGTTTTCGTGCAGAGCTATCAGCAATGCGTGGCGGTGTTCGGTGACGTCACCAAGTAGCGCTTACGTCCGCACATAGACGAAAGCCTCCAGGCCCGACTTGAGGCGCTGGGCGATGCGCTTGTACGCGGCGACTTCATAGGCGTCGGCGCGCTGAAGTTCTTCCTCGCTGATCTCGAACACCATGCCGGGAATTTCATCGGCATCGTTTCCCGGCACCAGGATGGGATGAAAGCGCTCGCCCGAGAGGCAGAAGACTTCCGCGTCGATGATCTCGACCATCTCGCGCCGCCACCCGGGCAGCGCATCGGGCTTGCCCTGGAGCGCGCGCCCGAAGGAGGCGATCTGCACGCTCTCCTGCTGCAAGGTGCCATAGGAAAAAAGATAGGCCATGGGGGCGAATTATTGCCCCCGAAATCCGGCCCGCGCCATCAGTGCAGGGTCCGGGCGATTCGACCTGGCGACAGTCATGGAAAGGGTCGGAGGGCGCTTATTTGGCAATTATATACTTGACTCAGCATATTTCCTGATCCATATTACGGACCAAGGAGATAGCCATGACGAAAGCAGCCCTACAGAACCCAATCTTCGCAGATGCAGCAAAAGCTCGCGCTTGGCTGGAAAACCTGCTTTGGGCCGATGGTCGGGCATGTGGTTATTGCGGGACTGTGGATGACAGCACAGAGCTTCCCAGCCGCCCCGGTCTGTATCAATGTAATGCCTGTCGCAAGCAGTTCACCGTGATGGTGGGGACTGTCTTTGAGCGCAGCCATATTGCGCTGAATAAGTGGCTGCTTGCGGCCTTTTTGCTTTGCGCCTCCAAGAAGGGCATTTCAGCCCACCAGATGCATCGCATGCTGGGGATCACCTACAAGTCGGCTTGGTTCATGATGCACCGCCTCCGCGAGGCCATGGTGCCTTCCGGCAAGCGTGGCCCCATGGGCGGCGAAGGCAAGGTGATCGAGGCCGATGAAACCTACCTGGGAAAGCGTGACGGCAAGCGCTCCAAGCCCGATACGTTCGTTTCCGGCTTTGGCTGGATGAGCCACCCCAAGATCGAAACGCAGCGCAAGATCGTCGCCCTGGTTGAGCGCGGCGGTCCGGCCCGTTCGTTCGTGGTGGATAGCGTGGACAAGAAAACTATCAGCAAAATTCTGTTCACCAATGCCGACCGCAAATCTACGCTCATGACAGATGAGCATAGCGTTTATCCGGCTCCTGGCGCCCACTTTGCCGATCACCAGACTGTGAACCACAGCGAATACGAATATGCGCGCGGTACGGCTTCAACCAACGCAGTCGAAGGCTTTTTCAGTATCTTCAAACGCGGCATGAAGGGCGTTTATCAGCATTGCGGCGAGGCCCATCTGCACCGCTATCTGGCGGAATTTGACTTCCGCTATAGCAATCGTGCGGCGATGGAAATTGACGATCAGGACCGCGCCAAGAAGGCTCTAAAGGGCATTACTGGCAAGCGCCTCACCTATCGGCGGACTAACGAAGCCCGTTACGCTTAAGCAGAAGGCGAAAGCCTTTTTGCGCTGGCGCCGAAAATCATAATGTGATGCGATGTGCTGGATGCAAAACAGGTGAGCTTGTGACAGCTCACCTGTTTTGTACTCCTCGTCCGAGGGGGGTGTGGGCGCAAACCCAGTGACCGTTTCCCAAGGCTCACGAGGAGACAATGCACAAGAAGCGAATCGGATGCAAGCGGTATTTTCTCAGCATGAACAAAGGGTTAAGGCATTTCGAGGTTCTGTGAGCGAACCCCGTTTTGCACGCTATTTGACCGCAGCTAACCAATTAGAACTGAACGCTATTTACCTATACGACTGGAATTGCCGCCTTGCTCAATCCCTCTATTTCCCAATGCATATGTGGGAAATTGTGCTGCGGAACAAACTGAACGCCTTCTTCTGCGCCCGCTACACTCCTGCGTGGCCGTATAGCCCGCAATTCGTTCGCAACTTAACAGACATGGACGGTAGGCGGCTTAAAAAGGCGATAGAAAAACAGGAAAGGGACCGCCATGTTTCACCAGTTCCTACTGGATGCGTGGTGGCAGAACTAACGGCTGGGTTTTGGGTATCTCAGCTTAGTCGAGCATATGATCTGCCGCACGTTTGGCGCACCAATTTGCTTCGCATATTTCCCAACGAGTTGAACATAAGCAAACTCACGGCCAACAACGTGTGCTCCGATCTCTTGGATGTGCGCAATCGCATTGCGCATCACGAACCAATTTTCCTCATGCCTCTAGAGGAGATAAGGGTCGGACTTGATAGGATGCTTGCAGGAATGTGCGAAACGTCGCACCAATATGCCAAAGCTGCGTGCACCTTCAATGCTGTCTTCGATGTCGGACCCGCTACCGCTTAGCCGTTTTGGCCGCATGTGGCTTGTGCCCCATCTTCGCGGCCGATTTCACCAGCTTCTCAAACTTGCTCCATGCGTCGGGATCTAGGTCTAGATCAGCCGTATCAACCGGTTTTGCCTTCGCCTTCTTGGGCGCTGCTTTCTTGGTTGTCATCTCCCCGATTCCTTCAGGCGGGTGGAAATATGCTCCATAAAATCGCGCACATGAATTAGTACTTTGCGGGCATCGTTCTCATCATAATCGGCGCGACCATGCGCTGTATGATTGCGCCAAGCATCCTTAAAATATCGAAATTCTTTGGCTGCTTCTGAAAGGAACGTAAGAAAGTCGCTAGGCTTTTTTGCCCTCAGCGTTTTCTGTCTTTTCTCTATCTCGCGTTCAATGTCCTCGATAATGGTTTGCCAAGCGCGGCTACCAGCCCCCTTTACGCCCAGCTTTTTAGCAAGTGCGAGCATCCCGTGTTCGAGAACCATCATGCTGTGATAGACGCACGCGTCATTGCACTCTAACGCGTAACATCGGGACGCCATTTCAGCGTCTTTTTCAGCATCATTAAATGCCAAAATCGTCGATTGCCACAGAGTTTTGGCTTGCAGTAATTCATCCTGCTTTGCAGGGGAAATATACCCAAAGTATATGCGCTTTAACTCGCTTTGGGCGCAGTTGCTGATTTCATCGCAGTCGGTTTCAACATGCTTGTAAGTAATCACGTCCACTTGCAAATGCATCTCAGCTATGGAAATGCGGTCCAATGTGACCGGCATCCCAAAAGCCAAGAAACGCTCGCGTATAATCCCAAAACCGGTTCGGATCATATTGCGATATTGATCGTCAATTACGGCTTGATTTGTGACGGCTTGCCGATCTGCCCCTATCTTTTGATATTCCCTCAGGCTGCTCAGAGCCCACGCGAGCTTCGCGATATCAGCCTTTATCATACCCGCCAGACTCAACAGCCACGGCGGAGAACCATATAGGGACTGAGGGAGACATGCCCCCACGGGGGCCTAAGCCCGTCTGGCACCCCCTCTTGCTCCTAGGTAGGCGATTAAATCGAGGGGGTGCCTCGCACTTGCGTAAGCTGTCGGCCCGTCAAAGTGATTCGTAACAGGTCTGCTTACTCAAGTATACAATCGCCGCTTATTTGCGCGGTAGAACGGTCGAAGAACAAGCTGTGGTATTTCATCTGCAAAACAACGCTTTAGCCTGTATCTTGCAAATGAGAACAAAACATGTACTTTCAGGAAATCACGCTGCCGTTTGGGATTCGCTTGGGGATCGACGCGGCGCTGTGAAATAACCGGGAGACAGGCATGAGCACAGGCGGCTTTACGGGTGGTGGGCAAGGAAGACAATCAGGATCGCAAGCGCGCGCTGGAAGCGGCGCTGAGCCAGATCGACCGCGCCTTCGGCAAGGGCTCGGTGATGAAGCTGGGCAGCCGCGATCTGGGGCTGGCCACGGATGCGGTTTCGACCGGCTCGCTGGGCCTGGACATCGCGCTGGGCATCGGCGGGCTGCCGCGCGGCCGCGTGATCGAGATTTACGGCCCGGAATCCTCGGGCAAGACCACTCTGGCGCTGCATGTCGTGGCCGAAGCCCAGAAGAAGGGCGGCATCGCCGCCTATGTCGATGCCGAGCATGCGCTCGATCCCGTCTATGCCCGCAAGCTGGGCGTCGATATCGACGAAATGCTGATCTCCCAGCCCGACACCGGCGAACAGGCGCTGGAAATCACCGACACGCTGGTGCGTTCCGGCGGCGTCGACATCGTGGTCATCGACTCGGTGGCGGCGCTGACGCCCAAGGCCGAACTGGAAGGCGAGATGGGCGATTCCCTGCCCGGCCTGCAGGCCCGGCTGATGAGCCAGGCGCTGCGCAAGCTCACCGCCTCGATCTCCAAATCGAACACCATCGTGATCTTCATCAACCAGATCCGCATGAAGATCGGCGTCATGTTCGGCAATCCGGAAACCACCACCGGCGGCAATGCGCTGAAATTCTATGCCTCGGTCCGCCTCGACATCCGCCGCATCGGCGCGATCAAGGACCGCGACGAAGTGGTGGGCAACCAGACCCGCGTGAAAGTGGTCAAGAACAAGGTCGCCCCGCCCTTCAAGCAGGTCGAGTTCGACATCATGTATGGCCAGGGCGTTTCCAAGACCGGCGAGCTGGTCGATCTGGGCGTGAAGGCCGGGATCGTGGAGAAATCCGGCTCCTGGTACTCCTATGACGGCTCCCGCATCGGCCAGGGCCGCGAAGCCGCCAAGACCTTCCTGGCCGCCAACACGGATATCGCCGCACAGCATCGAACAGGCGATCCGGGCCTCCGCCGGCCAGATCGGCCAGAGCCTTGCCCGTGGCGAAGACGAAAAGGCGGCGGCCGAAGAGGAATAGGCCGCTAACCAGTTCGAGTTGATTTCCTTTCGCAGTGGAAATCGGCTCCTCGGAGAAGGCGCTCCCGGTGACGGGGGCGCCTTCTGTTTTTATTGACGCTCCGGCTCGCGCCTTCGCTTGCCGGCGCCCTGTTACCGGCGCCTTCTGGTTTTACGCCCGCCACCCCTGTCCAGCTTGGAGATGACAAGATTTGGAGCCGCCCGCTACAAGCTAAACCCATGAAAAGCCTGTCCGACATCCGCTCCAGCTTCCTGGATTTTTTCGCGGCCCACGGCCACACCGTGGTGCCGTCCTCGCCGCTGGTGCCGCGCAACGATCCCACCCTGCTCTTCACCAATGCCGGCATGGTGCAGTTCAAGAACATCTTCACCGGCGCGGAAAAGCGGCCCTATGTCCGCGCCACCACGGCGCAGAAATGCGTGCGCGCCGGCGGCAAGCACAACGATCTCGACAATGTCGGCTACACCGCGCGCCATCTCACCTTCTTCGAGATGCTGGGCAATTTCTCCTTCGGCGATTATTTCAAGGAAGACGCGATCCGCTTTGCCTGGGAACTGCTCACCCGCGATCTGGGCCTGCCCAAGGACCGGCTCTAGCGTCACCGTCTATGCCGATGACGACGAAGCCTTCGGCCTCTGGGGCAAGATCGCGGGCCTGCCGGATCAGCGGATCATCCGCATCGGCACCTCCGCCAATTTCTGGTCGATGGGCGACACCGGCCCCTGCGGCCCCTGCTCGGAAATCTTCTACGACCATGGCCCCAGCATGTGCGGGCGGCCCGCCGGGCTCGCCGGACGAAGATGGCGACCGCTTTGTCGAGATCTGGAATCTGGTCTTCATGCAGTATGAGCAGCTGCCGACGAGGCACGCGGCTCAACCTGCCCAAGCCCTCGATCGACACCGGCATGGGGCTGGAGCGCATCACCACCGTGCTGCAGGGCGTGCACAGCAATTTCGACATCGATCTGTTCCGCCATCTGATCGCCGCCTCGGTGGAAACCTCCGGCGTCAAGAGCGAGGGCGATGCCGTGTTCAGCCACCGCATCATCGCCGATCATCTGCGCTCGACCTCGTTCCTGATCGCCGATGGCGTGCTGCCGTCCAATGAAGGCCGCGGCTATGTGCTGCGCCGCATCATGCGCCGGGGCATGCGCCATGCGCATCTGCTGGGCACCAAAGATCCCTTGATGCACCGGCTGGTGCCGACCCTGGTGGCGGAAATGGGCGCCGCCTATCCCGAACTGAAGCGCGCCGAAGCCCTGATCACCGAAACCCTGAAGCTGGAAGAAATCCGCTTCCGCGAGACCCTGGCGCGCGGCCTCAAGCTGCTGGACGAAGCGACCATCGGCATGAAGGACGGCGACCGCCTCACCGGCGATGTCGCGTTCAAGCTTTATGACACTTACGGCTTCCCGCTCGACCTGACCGCAGGAATCGCTGCGCGCGCGCGGCATCGCGGTGGACCAGGACGGCTTCACTTTCGCGATGGAAAAGCAGCGCGCCGAAGCCCGCGCCAGCTGGGCCGGGTTCGGGCGAAGCCG
Organism: uncultured Alphaproteobacteria bacterium; assembly: GCA_963766265.1. Classification (GTDB taxonomy): domain Bacteria; phylum Pseudomonadota; class Alphaproteobacteria; order Micropepsales; family Micropepsaceae; genus Rhizomicrobium. Next base: position 314,883 of record CAVXYX010000001.1, on the reverse strand, counting down.
CCAACGAAGCGCAATGGTTCGCGCGTGTTCGACGAAGTCGGGCCGCACCGAATTCCTGGGCTACGACACCGAGGAAGCGGAAGGCGCAGATCCTCGCCATCCTGAAGGACAATCAAGCGGGTTGAAAGCGCCAGTGCAGGCGAGACGGTTGCAAATCCTCACCAACCAGACGCCTTTCTATGCGCGAATCCGGCGGCCAGGTGGGCGATACCGGCCTGATGCTGTCGCCCAAGGCGCGAAGGCAAGGTCGATCGACACCGAAAAGAAGCTGGGCTCGCTGCATGTGCATGTCGTCGAAGTGACGCGCGGCAAGCTTTCGGTCGGCGATGCGCGTCGACCTGAAAGTGGACCGCGAACGCCGCCGCGCCACCCGCGCCAATCATTCCGCCACCCATCTGCTGCATGCCGCGCTGAAGCGCGTGCTGGGACCGCATGTCAGCCAGAAAGGCTCGCTGGTCGCGCCCGACCGGCTGCGCTTCGATTTCTCCCATCCCAAGCCGGTGACGCCGGAGGAACTGGAGCGCATCGAAGCCGCAGGTGAACGAAGTGATCCGCCAGAACTCCGATACCTCGACCCGGCTGATGCCCACCGATCAGGCCATCGCCGCCGGCGCCGAAGCCCTGTTCGGCGAAAAATATGGCGACGAAGTGCGCGTGCTGACCATGGGCGACGATCTGGACGAGCTGAAAGCCTATTCGGTCGAACTGTGCGGCGGCACCCATGTGCGCCGCCTGGGCGATATCGGCATCTTCACCATCCTGTCCGAAAGCGCGGTCGCGGCCGGCGTGCGCCGCATCGAGGCGCTGACCTCGGAAGGCGCGCGCCGCTATCTCTCGCACCAGGCCGAATTGGCGCGCGAAGCCGCCGCCGCGCTCAAGACCAATGCCGGCGATCTGCCCGGCCGCGTCGCGGCGCTGTCCGACGAGCGCCGCCGGCTGGAACGCGAACTGGCCGACGCCAAGAAGGCGCTGGCGCTGGCCGGTCCCGCCAAATCGCGGCGGCGATGACGGCGCGAAGACCATCGCCGGCGTCAAGGCGGTGCTGCGCAGCGTCGAAGGCGTGTCGCCCAAGGATCTGAAAGGCCTGGCCGACGACGCCAAGGCCAAGCTGGGCTCGGGCGTGGTGGCGTTCGTCGCCGCCGCCGACGGCAAAGCCTCGCTGGTGGTCGGCGTGACCGACGATCTCACCGCGCGCATCAGCGCGGTCGATCTGGTGCGGCTGGGCGCGGAAGCGCTGGGCGGCAAGGGCGGCGGCGGCCGCCCCGACATGGCGCAGGCCGGCGGCCCCGACACGGGCAATGGCCGCGAAGCCGCGCTGCCGCCATCGAAAAGCGCCTGAGCGCGCTTGAGCGCCCGCTTTCGCAGCTCAGATTTGCGCCGCTCCCTCGACGCTCTAGGATCTTCAGCCACCGTGAAGACGCAGATCTTGTTGCCGGTGGGATCGCGCAGATAGGCGCCGTAGAAGCCGGAGGTCGCTTCCGGCGGACGGAAGCCCGGCGCGCCTTCATCGCTGCCGCCATTGGCCATGCCGCCGGCATAGGCCGCCTTCACCGCATCCTGCGACGGCGCCATGATAGGCGATCATGATGCCGTTGCCGGCCTGCGGCTTCCTTGCCGTTATGGGGCTTGCAGACCATGGTGTGGCAACCGGTGAAGCCCTTGTCGGGGCCGAGCGCGCCATAGCCGATCCAGCCGCCATCGGCGAATTTGCGCTCGTCGCCGAGCGCCGTCGAACACCGCATCATAGAATTTGCCGGACGCATCGCTGTCCTTGGCGCCGATGGTGATGTAGCCGATCATGGTTGTTCCTCCCTTGAAATGGGCGCGCAGCCTTGCGCAGCCGATAGAACAAATCAAGAACTTTTTTGTGACAATTTGACTGGGCCGTTCAGGCGATGATGTCGGGCAGCAGCGAATTGTTGATCTCGGTGATCTCGTCCTTCAGCTGCAGCTTGCGCTTTTTCAGCCGCGACAGCGCCAGTTGATCGCCCGCGCCCGTCACCGACAGGGCCTCGATCGCGGCATCGAGATCGCGATGCTCCTGGATCAGGGTCGCCAGCTTGGCGCGCGCCGCCACTTCGTCGGGGCGGGTGACCTGTTCGGTCATGGCTTGCGCCTTTTGGCGCCTTGCGCGAGGCGGGCGAGGGCAGATCCTCGCCCCAGCGTTTCATCGGCCAAGCATAGCCCAAGAAGATCCAGCGCCCGGCCCACCATCTGGTCCACCAGGTCGGACAAGGTCTTGGGCTCGGCATAAAATGCGGGCATGGGCGGCAGAATGATCGCGCCCATTTCCGCCAGCGCCGTCATGGTGCGCAAATGCCCCAGATGCAGCGGCGTCTCGCGCACCATCAGGATCAGGGGCCGGCGTTCCTTCAACATCACGTCGGCGGCGCGGGTGAGAAGATTGGTGGTCACGCCGGTTGCGATCTCGCTCATGCTGCGTACCGAACAGGGCGCCACGATCATGCCACGGGTCTTGAAGCTGCCGCTGGCGATCGGCGCGGCGATATCGTCGATGGCGTGGACATGGTCGGCCTTGGCGGCCACCTGTTTCGGCGTCAGGCTCGGTCTCATAGCCGATGGTCATCTGGGCGGGCTTGGTCATCACCAGATGCGACTCGATTCTCAATTCCTTCAGGGCCTCCAGCAGGCGGATGCCATAGGCCACGCCCGACGCGCCCGAAAGCCCGATCACCAGCCTTTCCGCCGCACTTTTGGCTTGGCCGTTCTCGTCCCATTGCACTCGTTTACATCCCGGCCGCATCGCCGAAAGAGGCTTTGGTTCCGAAACTTTTTGAGGTGACAGGGGCAGGCCTTGGTGCTTTAATTTTTCCGCCTAAACCGATGAGGTGAAAGCATGGAACTGGAAGGACAGATCGAGAATCTCGCTTCAGCACAAGAAACTGGAAGAAATCATCGCCGCCGAACTGACCCAGCCCGGGTGGGACGAAGCCCGGGTCGCGGCCCTTAAAAAACAGAAACTCCGAATCAAAGACGAATTGGAACGGTTGAAGTCCCTCCATTGACAGGCGCTTCCCCTCCGCCCCTCGCAAGCAGGAAGTGACGCGGTTCAAAGCGTCTTGGCGCGCTCGCGCAGCGCGAATTTCTGGACCTTGCCGGTGCTGGTCTTGGGCAGCTCGGCGAACACCAGGAAGCGCGGCGCCTTGAATTTGGCCAGATGCTCGCGGCAGAAGGCCAGCAATTCCTCTTCCGTCACGGCGTCATGGCCGCCGCGTTTCTCGACAAAGGCGCACGGCGTTTCGCCCCATTTTTCGTCGGGCTTGGCCACCACGGCGGCGAACATCACGGCGGGATGGCGGGTCAGCACATTCTCGATCTCGATCGATGAGATGTTCTCGCCGCCGGAAATGATGATGTCCTTGGAGCGGTCCTTGAGCTGGATATAGCCGTCCTCATGCATCACGCCCAGATCGCCGGAATGAAACCAGCCGCCGGCAAAGGCCTCGCGCGTGGCATCGGGATTTTTCAGATAGCCCTTCATCACCACATTGCCGCGGAACATCACTTCGCCCAATGTCGCCTGGCGCTATGGGCTCCATGGTTTCGGGATCCAACACGCGCCAAATCTTCCAGCGCGTGATAGCGCACGCCCTGGCGCGCCTGGCGCCTGGCGCGGGCCGTCGCCTTCGAGTGCGTCCCAATCATCGTGCCATTCATTGACCACGGCGGGGCCATAGACTTCGGTCAGGCCATAGACATGCACGATGTCGAAGCCGGCCTGCGTCCATCGCCGCCAACACCGATTCCGGCGGCGGCGCCGCCGCCACCATGAAGGTGACGCGCTGGGCGAAGTTCGCGCTTCTCGTCCTCGCGCGCATTGATGAGGGCGGACATCACGATGGGCGCGCCGCACAGATGGGTGACGCCATGCTCGGCCATGGCTTGATAGATCGCGCCCGCCCGCACCCAGCGCAGGCAGACATGGGTGCCCGCCACCACCGACAGCGTCCAGGGAAAGCACCAGCCATTGCAGTGGAACATGGGCAGCGTCCACAGCAGCACGGGATGGCGGCCGATATTGCCCGCCAGCACATTGCTGTAACCCATCAGCGCCGCGCCGCGATGATGATAGACCACGCCTTTGGGATTGCCGGTGGTGCCGGATGTGTAGTTCAGGGAAATCGCGTCCCATTCGTCGCCGGGCATCGCCCAGGCAAAATCCGGCATCGCCCGATTGCAGGAACGTCTCGTAATCTTCGCCCAGCTTTTCGCCCGGTCTGCGGAAATTCCGGATCGTCATAATCGATCACCAGCGGCGGTGCTTGAGCAGCTTCAGCGCCTCGGCGATGGTGGCGGAGAATTCGCGGTCGGTGATGAGGATTTTCGCCTCGCCATGCTCCAGCATGTAGGCGATGGAGGCGGCATCCAGCCGGGTGTTGAGCGCATTCAACACCCCGCCCGCCATCGGCACGCCGTAATGGGCTTCCAGCATCGCCGGCGTGTTGGCCAGCATCGCCGCCACGGTGTCGTTCTTGCCGATGCCATGCGCGGCCAGCGCGGAAGCCAGTTTCGCGGCAGCGGCGATAGAATTCCGCATAGATGAAACGCTGCCGTGCCGTGGATCACCGCGACCTGATCGGGAAAGACGCTGGCCGCGCGCTCAAGCATGGAAAGCGGCGTCAGCGGCTGGAAATTGGCCTTGGTGCGGGGCAAGCTGGTCATAGGCGCTGCTGGAACGCGGCCGCGGCGGCAACGGCCGCGGCGCGGACGCCGTCTTGGCCGCACGCGCGGGGGCGCCAGGCGCTGCGCCGGTTTGGGCGGCGCGGGCTTGGCGGTCTTTGCCGGTTTGGCGCGCGCAGGTTTCTTGACCGTTTTCCTTGCGGCGCTGCGCTTGGCGGTTTTGCCGGCTCTCCTGGCAATCTTGGTCTTTTTCTTGCCGCGCTTGGGTGTTTTCGCCATGCGGGGCACGCTAGTGAAAGCGCCTGCGAAACGGCAAGATTGGACCGGTTACAGCGAAGCTTGCTAGAAGGTCCTATGTCGGACATTGCCCAAAAACCGCGCGGGTCTGCGCGCGCTCTATGCCTGGATGCTGAACAAGGCACAGGGCCGCAACGCCTGGATGGCGCTGGCCGCTTTTGCGTTCGCAGAAGCGTCATTTTTCCCCATTCCCGCCGGATGTGATGCTCCTGCCGATGATGCTGGCCGACCGCCAGCGCGCCTTCCGGCTGGCGGCCTGGTGCGCCTTCTGGTCGGTGATGGGCGGCATGCTGGGCTATGCCATCGGCGCCCTGTTCTGGAAACGGCGGGGCTGTGGCTGATCCATGTGCTGCATATTCCGCTGGAGCAAGTGGAGGCGTCTGCCGCCAAAGCTACAGCGCCCACGCCTATCTGATCATGGTGCAGGGTCTCACGCCGATTCCCTACAAGCTGGTGACCATCGCCTCGGGCCTGGCGGGCGTGCCCTTTCCGCTGTTCATGCTGTATTCGGCGGTGACGCGCACGCTGCGCTATGTCGTGCTGGAAGGCATTGCTGGTGCATTTCTTCGGCGCGAAGGCCAAAGAGTTGCTCGAGAAATATCTGGAAATCGCGCTGATCGGATTTCTGATTGCTGGTCGTGCTTGGGCTTCGTCGCCCTGCGCTATCTCTAGCGCTCAGTCCTGCTCCAGCTCGCTGGACAGTCTTCCAGTCGTCCGGCGCGGGCGAGCCTTCGCCGATCTCGCGGCAGCGGCGCGGGCGGCCTGAGGCTTTCGCTCACCGGCTTCAAGGTCGCGCCCTTCTTGGCGGCGCGCTTCTGGGCGCGCTCATGCTTGGCGGCGGCGCGGGTCACGGCCAGATCCAGTTCCAGCTGCGAGCAGAGGCCCAAGGTCACCGGGTCCACCGCCTTGATGTTGGTGGCGTTCCAGTGCGAGCGCTCGCGGATCTTCTGGATGGTCGCCTTGGTGGTGCCGATCAGCTTGATGATGTCGGCATCGGCGAATTCGGGATGGTTGCGGATGATCCAATAGACCGCATCGGGCTTGTCCTGGCGCTTGGACACCGGCGTGTAACGCGGGGCGCGCTTCAGGCGCACATTGGGCATCTTGTGCTTGGGCGCCGCCATCTTGAGGCGCACCTTGGGGTTCTTCTCGGCCTCCTCGATCTGCTCGCGGGTGAGCTGGCCGGATGTCACCGGGTCCATGCCCTTGATGCCCTTGGCCACGTCCTCGTCGGCGATGCCTTTCACTTCCAGGGGATGCAGGCCGCAGAAATCGGCGATCTGCTCGAAGGTGAGCGCGGTATTGTCCACCAGCCAGACGGCGGTGGCTTTGGGCATCAGCGGCTTGGTTTCGACGGCCATGGCAATAGTCCTTTCGTCCCGGGCGGGCCTTTCCGGCCCGTCCCTTCGCTCGATGATGAATTGTCGAGGAAGGCGGGTTTTTTAGCGGGACCAGGGGCGGAAAACCAGCTTTTTCCTTACGGAATAAGCAATAATTTCCCCGTGGCCCCTGGTTTTTCCATAAATTCGTGAGCTTTCTGGGCCTCCGCCAGGGGAAAGCGGCGGTCCACCACCGGCCGGATCCGGCCCGCCGCCACCAGCGGCCAGACCTTCTCCTGAAGCGCATCCCGGATGGCGCCTTTTTCGGCCGCTGGCGGGCGCGCAGCGTGGTGGCCGCCAAGGTCAGCCGCTTCATCAACATGGGTCCCAGATCGAGCGCGACCTTGGCGCCGTCCTGATAGGCGATGTTGACGATGCGGCCCCAGACGGCCGCCGCCTTCATGTTGCGCTGGACATAAGTCGCCGCCCACCATGTCCAGGATCACATCCACGCCTTTGCCGCCGGTCGCCTCTTTCATCACGGCGACGAAATCTTCGTCTCGGTAATTGATGGCGCGCGTGGCGCCCAGTTTTTCGCACAAGCGCGCATTTCTCCGTCGCTGCCGGCGGTGGCGAAGACCTGATGGCCCAGGACTCGCAAACATCTGGATCGCGATCACGCCGATGCCGCTGGTGCCGCCATGGACCAGAAACGTCTCGCCGGGCTTGAGCCGGCCCGTGTCCATCACATTGGTCCAGGCGGTGAACAGCGCTTCGGGCAAGGCCGCGGCATCCACTGAGATCAAGCGAGGAGGGCAAGGGCAGGACGCAAGACAAGTCGGCGCCAACGCATATTCGGCATAGCCGCCGCCGGGCAGCAGGCGCGCAGACCGCATCGCCCTTCTTGTAAGGGCCGGCAATCGCTGCGCGCGACATGGCCGGACACTTCCATGCCCAGGGTTTCGGACGCGCCGGGCGGCGGCGGATAGGCGCCACGGCCTGGTGCAGATCGGCGCGATTGACGCCCGCGGCCGCGACCTTGATCAGGATTTCGCCCCCGCCCGGCACGGGCCGCTGGAATCTCGCCCAGGCGCAGCCGGTAATCCGGGCCGGGATTTTCCAGGACGATCGCTTTCATAGGAAACTTGCCAGGCTGGAAGGGCGCGCCCACACTAACGGACACAAGCCGTTAACGCCAATGGAGCGGCGATGGATAGCGACGATCTTCTGCCCCGCGCAAGAAACTGCCCCAGATTCAACTGGGCGAGGATATTTCCGCGCTCTCCGCGCACGAGCTGGAAGCGCGCATCGCGCGGCTGGAGGAAGAAATTGCGCGCTGCAAAGCGGCGATCGCGGCGCGTCATGCCACCAAGTCGGCGGCGGAGAATTTCTTCAAGCGCTGAACTCATACAAGTACAGTCATGATAAAAGTCCGTCTAACTAGTTAATATGCACATCATGAATTGAGCGCGCGTTAAGATAATTCGCGCTATTTACCAAGCATAATGCTTTGCTCGCGAGCCGCAGCTTGCTAGCGTCGCCGCCGTCCAGATATCCGGAACGCGCATGCGGCACGGCGAAGTCGAAAATGTGCACAGCCTGCACGCAATCTCTCCTTCACCGGTTCGGCTTTGTTTCGGCGCACCTTCGACGAAGGCATGGCGCTGGTGGAAGAGACCGCGCGCTATCTCGACGGCCAGGGCCGCGCCGAGGCGCGCGCGCTCTCGCGCAAAGGCGCGATCCTCTATGCCGGCGAAAGCATGCGCGTTACCACCCGCATGATGCAGGCGGCGAGCTGGCTCCTGGTGCAGCGCGCGGTCATGACGGCGATATGGAAGCCGGACCAGGCTGCCTCCACCGTTATCGCCTGGGCTCCAAGGAAATCTGCCTGGGCGCGCCGTCCGAGCATGGCGAGGATCTCTTGCCGGAAGCCTTGCGCGATCTGCTGGCCCGCAGCGACAATCTCTATCGCCGCATCATGCGGCTGGATGATGTTTTGTTCGGCAGACGGCGCACGCCGGTGGCGCGCGCCTCCGGCGTGCATGCCCATCTCGACCGGCTGGAGCAGGCCTTCGCGCGCGACTAAGCGCGACTAGACTTCAGAGAACTAGGACTTAAGCGAAGCCGTCGCCAGCGTCAGCGTCAGCGTCGTGCGACGGGAGAGTGAAATCCGATCAGGATTTCACGAACCCAGCAAACTTCTTGTTGAAGCGCGTGAGCCTGCCGCCACGGTCCATCAGCTGCTGCTGGCCGCCGGTCCAGGCCGGATGGGTGGTGGGGTCGATGTCGAGCGTGATCTTCTGCCCCGCCTGACCATAGGTGGTGCGGGTCCTATAGGTCGTGCCGTCGTTGAGCTGAACGTCAACGAAATGATAGCCGGGATGGATGCCCTTTTTCATGGGAACGGCCTTTTTTCGGTTCAGAAGCGGGGGCTTATAGGGAAAAGGCCTCAGGCCTGGCAAGCGGCGCGGCATCCTGCCCTTTGTGCGGGGGTTTTCACCTCTATATTACAGCCCCTGGAACCCTTAAAGATCAGGTGCATGGCCCGAGGAGACCAGGAACTGGGACGCTTGTCGGGACGGCCCGTCTCCCGCTCCCTCACGCCGCTAAGGCGGGTTCTGCCGTTTCTCAGGCCTTATCGCGGCCGCGATCGCCATCGGCATCCTGGCGCTGGTCATTTCCTCGACCACCACCCTGGCGCTTGCCCCAGATCGCGGGTGGCCTGATCGATGCCACGGGGGCTTTCGGCGCATGAGGCGCAATTCCTCAGCGGCTATTACATCGCCTTTCTGATCGCGGCGCGCGGTGCTGGGGCATCGCCTCCGCGACGCGCTTTTATTTCGTCACCTGGCTGGGCGAACGGGTGGTGGCCGACATCCGCAAGGCGGTGTTCGACAATGTGCTGGGTCTCACGCCGGCATTCTTCGAAGTCACCCGCACCGGCGAAGTTCTCTCGCGGCTCACCGCCGACACGACCCTGATCCAGACCGTGGTGGGCTCGTCCGCTTCGCTGGCGCTGCGCAATCTGGTCAATCTCACCGGCGGTCTGATCCTGATGTTCGTCACCAGCCTCAAGCTGGCGCTGTTGGTGGTAGGCGCGGTGGTGCTTGTGTTGCGTGCCGATGCTGCTGTTCGGCCGCTGGGTGCAGGACGCTCTGTCGCGCAAGAGCCAGGATTCCATCGCCGAGACCTCGGCCCGGGGCGGCGAAACCCTCAATGCCGTTCCCACCGTGCAGGCCTTCACCCAGGAGAAATACGAGCAGCGCGAATTCGCGGTCACGGTCGAGCGCGCCTTCGCCTATGCCCGCAGCCGCACCTTGGCCCGCGCCATGCTCACGGCGGTGGCGATCTTCACCGCCAGCGCCAGCCTCGCCACCATCGCGCTGGTGGGTTTGCACGACATCGTCGCTGGCCAGATCAGCGGCGGCATGCTGGTGCAAGTTCATCATCTATGGCTTTCTGGTGGCGGGCGGCGTGGGCGCCTTGTCGGAAACCTGGGGCGATCTGCAGCGTGCCGCCGGCGCGTCGGAACGGCTGATGGAATTGCTGCACGAGAAGCCCGCCATCGCGCCGCCCGCTCATCCCGTGGCGCTGCCCGCTCGGCCCAAGGGCAGCGTGAGTTTCGAGCATGTCACCTTCCATTATCCCACCCGGCCCGACGCCGCGGCGCTGCATGATTTTTCGCTGACCATCGCGCCGGGCGAGGCGGTGGCGCTGGTGGGACCGTCGGGCGCGGGCAAATCCACCGTCTTCCAGCTGATGCTGCGTTTCTTGCGGCGCAGAAAGGCGTCATCCGCTTCGACGGCGTCGATATCGCCGAACTCGATCCGGTGGCGCTGCGCGGCGCCATCGCCGTGGTGGCGCAGGATCCCGGTGATCTTTTCCGGCATCCATCGCCGCCAATATCGCCTATGGCCGCGAAGGCGCCAGCCGCAGAACAGATGCGCCGCGCCGCCGATGCCGCCGCGGCGTCGGAATTCATCGAGAGGCTGCCCGACGGGTTCGACACCTTGGTGGGCGAGCGCGGCGTCACGCTTGTCGGGCGGCCAGCGCCAGCGCCTGGCGATCGCCCGCGCCATCCTGCGCGACGCGCCGCTTCTGCTGCTGGACGAAGCGACCAGCGCGCTGGATGCCGAGAATGAATTGCTGGTGCAGCAGGGCCTGGCCAATCTGATGGTGGGGCGCACCACCATCGTGATCGCCCATCGCCTCGCCACCATCCAGAAGCTCAAGCGCATCGTGGTGATGGATCAGGGCCGGGTGGTGGCGTGAGGGCAGTCATGGCGAATTGGTGCGCCAGGGCGGGCTTTATGCGCGGCTTGCCGACTTGCAGTTTGGCAGTGGGCAATCGGAGGCAGCGCAATGACGCCGATCGCGGCAGGCACTCGCGCAAATCCGGCCATCGACGTTATCTGGCTGGTGGGCGATTGTCCTGCGTGCTGTTCTTTTCCCTGCGCTGGCTCGATGATGGCGGGCGCTTTCACCAGCGTGGCCCGGTCGCCCAGCCCGGGCCTCTGCCGGCGCCATTCCGCGGCATCCAGGGGCCGGAAGATTTCGAAGTCGATGCGGCGCATGACGCCATCATCGTCTCCTCCACCAATCGCCGGGCCCCCAAGGCGCATCCCGATCCCCGCGACGGGCTTTATGCTTTTGAAGCTGCAGCGATCCCACGCGCCCGCCGGTGAAGCTGGACGGCGTGCCGAAGGATTTTCATCCCCATGGCATCAGCCTCTATCGCGGCGCCAATGGCGACGAGACGCTTGTGGCGATCAACCATCGCCAGCGACGGCAGCCAGGCGGTGGAGATCTTCGGCCTCACTTATGACGACTGGCGCGCCCAAGCTCAGCCCCCGCTCCAGCGTCGGCGGCGGACTTCTGGTCAGCCCCAATGATCTGTTCGCGGTGGCGCCGGACCGTTTCTATGTCACCAACGACCATGTCACCAAAACCGCGCTGGGCCGCTTTGCCGAGGATTATCTGCTCTGGCCGCATGCCGATCTGCTCTATTTCAACGGCACCAGTTTCCGCATCTCGGTGCAGCGCATGGCCTTTCCCAACGGCGTCTATGTCAGCCCGGACGGAAGCCATCTCTATGTCGCGCTCAGCAACGAGCGCCGCTTGATCGCGTTCTCGCGCGAGCCATTTTTCGGCAACCTCACCGAGATCGGCTCGCTGTCGCTTCCCGCCCGGCCGGACAATATTTCCGCCGATGCGCAGGGCCGCCTGATCATCGCCGGCCGTCCCAGTCTGCTGCGCGACAATCAATTCCGCGCCGATCCGCACCAAGCCGTCGCCCTCGGAGGTCTTCCGCGTCACATCTCGACAAGTCCGGCGTGCCGCAAAGCTATGACACGATCTTCGCCGATGACGGCAGCCGGATCGGCGCCGCCAGCTCCGCGGCGGTGGTCGGGCAAACAGCTTCTGATCGGCTCGGTGCTGGACAACAAGCTGCTGGACTGCACGATCCAGTAGGACAAATAAAAAAGGGCGCCGTCACCGGCGCCCTTTTTGGAATGCCCCCGTTTGAAATCTTTTACGCGACGGCCTGTTCGCCATCCTGGGGATCGCGCAGCACATAGCCGCGGCCCCACACCGTCTCGATGTAATTGTCGCCATCGATCGCCGCCGCCAGTTTCTTGCGCAGCTTGCAGATGAAGACGTCGATGATCTTGAGTTCGGGCTCGTCCATCCCGCCATAGAGATGATTGAGGAACATTTCCTTGGTCAGGGTGGTGCCCTTGCGCAGCGAAAGCAGCTCCAGCATCTGATATTCCTTGCCGGTCAGATGCACGCGCTGGCCGTCCACTTCCACCGTCTTGGCGTCGAGATTGACGGTGAGCTTGCCGGTGGTGATCACCGACTGGCTGTGGCCCTTGGAGCGGCGGACCACCGCCTGGATGCGGGCGACCAGCTCGTCCTTGTGGAAGGGCTTGGTCATGTAATCGTCGGCGCCGAAGCCCAGCGCCTTAACCTTGGCTTCGACAATGGCGTTGCCGGAAAGGATCAGGACCGGGGTCTGCACCTTGGCGACGCGCAGCGCCTTCAGGACCTCGAAGCCCGACATGTCGGGCAGCTGCAGGTCGAGAACGATAATGTCGTAATCATAAAGCTTACCCAGATCGATCCCTTCTTCGCCGAGATCGGTGGTGTAGACGTTCAGCCCTTCGCTGCGCAGCATCAGCTCGATGCTGCGCGCCATGGCGCTGTCGTCTTCAATCAGCAGTACGCGCATGTCAGGCCCCTCTTCGTCCCCTGATCACGCCGGCCTCCGCCTGGCACGGTTAATCGGTTGCCGGACGGTAAGCGCTAATGGTTAACAGCGCTCTTTAACCTCTCGCTCGGCCCTTCAGTCCGGGGAATCCGGGATTAAGGACCGTCGCTGGTCCGCCAGCGCGTCCGTAATGCCTTGATTCGATTTGTTAAGTTTACCGCCATTTAAATCCTTGGGCCCAAAATGGGGGATCGGATCGCGCGAAAAAAGCGGCCGAAAAGGACCAAAATGCACGCTTTGCTCAAGGAAATCGAGGCCCTTCCCACGCTCACCCGCTTCGGCCGGGTGGCCCGGATCGAGGGCCTGGGCGTCGAGGTGACGGGCGCGGTCGGGCGCGGTCAGCCTGGGCGGCCAGGTCCGCCTAAGCCTCGGAAATAACAAGAAAATTTCCTGCGAAGTGGTCGGCTTTCGCGACGGCAGGGCCCTGGTGATGCCGCTGGGTCCGCTGGACGGAATTTCGCTGGGCGCCCGCGCCGATTTCGAAAACAAGCCGGCTTCGCATCTATCCCTGCAAAGCCTGGCTGGGCCGGGTGCTGAACGGTTTTGGCGAGCCGATGGACGGCACAGGGCCGCTTGCCGCAGGGCGCGCATGGCCTATCCGCTGAAGGCCGCGCCGCCGCCTGGCCACCACGCGCGGGCGGGTGGGCGCGAAGCTGGATCTGGGCGTGCGCGCGCTGAATGCCTTTGCCACCTGCTGCGAGGGCCAGCGCATGGGCATTTTCGCCGGCTCCGGCGTGGGCAAATCCACGCTGCTGGCCATGCTGGCGCGCAATTCCAATGCCGACGCCATCGTGATCGGCCTGATCGGCGAGCGCGGCCGCGAAGTGAAGGAATTCATCGAGGACGATCTGGGCCCCGAAGGCTTGGCGCGCAGCGTGGTGGTCGCCGCCACGTCCGATGAAGCGCCGCTGGTGCGCCGCCAGGCGGCCTATGTGGCCATGACGGTGGCCGAGCAATTGCGCGATCAGGGCCTGAATGTTTTGCTGCTGATGGATTCGGTGACGCGCTTCGCCATGGCCCAGCGCGAGATCGGCCTTTCCGCCGGCGAGCCGCCCACCTCCAAAGGCTATACGCCCACCGTGTTCGCCGAACTGCCGCGGCTTCTGGAGCGCGCCGGTCCCGGCTGCGCACGGCGTCACGGCTCGATCACCGGCCTGTTTACCGTGCTGGTGGAAGGCGACGACCATAATGAACCGATCTCGGACGCGGTGCGCGGCATCCTGGACGGCCATATCGTGCTCGACCGTGCCATTGCGGAACGGGGACGTTTCCCGGCCATCAATGTCCTGAAATCGGTCAGCCGCGCCATGCCCGGCTGCAACAGCGAAACCGAGCAAAACCTGGTTTTGCGGGCCCGCGCGCCCATGACCCTCTATGAAGACATGGCCGAATTGATACGCCTGGGGGCCTACAAGGCTGGCACGAATCCTGAAGTGGATAACGCCGTGACGCTTCACCCGCAGCTCGAAGCCTTTTTGGCACAGAAAAAGGACGAGCAGGCGGGATTAAGCGAATCTTATGCGGCGCTGGCCGACATTCTCGACGGCGCAGGGAAAGGGAGGGCGGGATGAACCGGACCGATACTCTGCTGCGCCTGAAGCGCTTCCGCGTCGACGAAATGAAGCGGCGCATCGCCGCCATCGACGCCATGCGCGCCGATCTGGAACGCAAGCTCACCGATCTGGACGACAATGTCGCGCGCGAAAAGCAGCGCGCCGGCGATTCCGATATCGGCCGCCTGGCCTTTCCGTCCTTCCTGCGCTCGATCGATGCCCGCCGCGAAAATCTGCGCAACACGCTTGAAGGAGATCGAGCGCGAATATGCAACCGCCCAGATCGATCTCAACAACGCCTTCCAGGATCTGAAAGCGCTGGAATTCGCCACCGAACAGCAGGCCAAGCGCCTGGCCGAGATCGAGGCCCGCCGGGCGCAAACGCGGCTGGACGAGATGGCGCTGGTTCGCCATCTGCGCAAGCACTCGCTGCGCTCCGCCTAAGATCCGCACTTCGCAAGATAGCGTGGTCCTAGACGGACGAACGCCAGGAGCACGTCCGGCAAGCGCCAGTCACGACTGCGCTGCGCGCCGAGCAGGCGAACTCCAGGAGTGGAGCGGTTTCAGCCGGCCTTCCCATTGCATGGTCGCGCAGCTGACTGGGATTGCATGCGCGCGAATACCAGCGTGTCGCGCCGATAATCGGCATATGCCGAGATGACTGAAACCTCTTGCTGTTTGGCAGGCCAATCGCAGACATTGTGTTCAGACCCTAATGAGCTCGATCCCTCCGGCTCGATATAACGCCGGGTGCAGATTCAGCGGTTCCGCTTTTCACGCCGTGCGCGCCGTGCATGTGACAAAAAGACCGCAGCGCGCGGGAACCCGGCGAATTTTTACGAGCAATTGCGAGCCGCCATTTCGCGGGAGTCGAGCGTTCCCTGCGCATGCCGGATTTCTTTGCGGAAAGCTGTACGGCGATGCGTCTGGATTGCGTCAAGATTACGGCAACGCCATCAATCACGTTTGCCGCCAAAGCTGGGCGTCTAGCGCAAAAGCATCGCCGCCAGTTCGCGCGGGAGCAGCGTTTCCAGCGGCGCGTCGGCATCGGGCGAGCGCGTCACATGCGCCAGGCGCGCGCCTTGCGTCACCGCCGCGGCCAGCGCGCCGAAGCGGCGCGCCATGTCCAGGCCGGTGACGATGATGCGGGTGAGGCGGAAAGCGGCGATGGTTTCGCTGATCTCTTCGGCATCGGCCAGCGCGGAGACCACGCCGATGGTTTCCACATCCGGGCGCTGGCCCACGCATCCGAAGGCGGTGCGGGCCCGCAGATTGCGGGGATTGAAGCCCTGGCTCTCGACCAGGATCGGCCCGCCTGCTGGCCGCGGCCTGCACGGCGGAGCTTGGCGGCGACGCTGCGCCGCCCGCGCCGGACGGCCCGATCAGGAAAATGCGCTTGCTGCGCGAAGATCGAGTGGCGCGGGCCGCATCCGCGCCGCCAGCACCCGCGTCAGCGCCTCGTCGATGCCGCAGACCGGAAACAGCCGAGGCTTCGCGCATGAAGGCTTCGATCAGATGCTCGGGCAGGCGATGATGCTTGAGCTGGGCCAGCAAGGCCGCACGCTGACGCCGATGGCCGGGAAAGGCCAGAAGCTGCGCGGTCTGTGGCACCAGCGCCGGCATGAGATCCGGCCTTTCTCAGATCTGGCCCAAGGTGCGCAGCCGCACCGAGGCATGAATTTCGTTCTGGCTCATCACCACGGTCTGGGGCCGGAAGCGTTCGATGATGGAGCGCAGGAAGGGGCGGATCTGCGGGCTGGTCAGAGCAGCACCGGCACTTCGTTCTTGGCGGTGGCTTCTTCGATAGCGCTCGCGCACCGCCTGGATGAATTGCTGAAGCTGCGACGGCGCCATCGCCAATTGCCGTTCCTCGCCCTGGCCGACAATGGATTCGGCGAAGGCCTGTTCCCAGGCCGGCGACAGCGCCAGCAGCGGCAGATAGCCGCCCGGCGACGAGATTGGCGTGGCAAAGCTGGCGCGCCAGCCGGGTGCGCACATGCTCGGTGATGTAGAGCGCGTTCTTGGTGTGGCCCACCGCTTCGGCGATGCCTTCCAGGATGGCCGGCAGGTCGCGGATCGAGACGCGTTCGCGACAGCAGGGTCTGCAGCACGCGCTGCACGCCGGTGACCGAGATCTGCGACGGGATCAGTTCTTCCACCAGCTTCTTGTTTTCCGGCGGCAGATCGTCGAGCAGCTTCTTGGTCTCCGCATAGGAGAGAAGCTCGGCCATATGGCTCTTGAGCACTTCGGTGAGATGGGTGGTGAGCACGGTGCCGGGATCGACCACGGTGAAGCCGCGGAACGACGCTTCCTCGCGCAGCGGCGCCGAGACCCAGGTGGCGGGCAGGCCGAAGGCCGGCTCGGTGGTGTGGGTGCCGGGCAGGTCGATGGGCAGGCCCTTGGGATCCATGATGAGGAAGGAGCCGGGAAAAAGCTCGCCCTTGCCGGAATCGAATTCCTTGATGCGGATGCGGTACTCGTTGGCGCCCAGCTGCATATTGTCGAGGATGCGCACCGCCGGCATGACGAAGCCCATCTCCTGCGCCAATTGACGGCGCAGCGCCTTGATCTGGTCGGTGATGCGATGGCCCTGCACGTCGTTGATCAGGGGCAGCAGGCCATAGCCCAGTTCGATGCGCAGCAGATCCAGCGCCAGCGCGGTGGAGATCGGCTCTTCCTTGGGCTCGGCGTCGGCCTTGATCTTGGCTTCCTGGGCCTGTTCGCTGGCGATGCGCGCGTCCTTGCGCTTGAAGGCGTAATAGGCGAGCGCGCCGGTGGCGCCGGAAAGGCCGCGCGAACACCATGGTCGGCATGCCGGGCAGGACCGAGACCACGCCCATCACCGCGGCGGCCATGCCCAGCGCCTGGGGATAGAAGGAGAGCTGGCTCATCAGCGCCTTGTCGGTGGCGCCTTCGACGCCGGCCTTCGACACCATCAGGCCGGCGGCGGTGGAAACGATCAGGGCGGGCATCTGCGACACCAGGCCGTCACCCACGGTCAGCAGGGTGAAGGTCTGGGTGGCGTCGCCGAAGCTCATGCCTTTTTGCGCCACGGCGATGATGATGCCGCCGATGACATTGATGCCGACGATCAGACAGGCCGGCGATGGCGTCGCCGCGCACGAATTTGCTGGCGCCGTCCATGGCGCCGAAGAAATTGGATTCCGCCTCGATGTTCTTGCGCCGCGTGCTTGGCTTCCTTCTCGTCGATCAGGCCGGCGGACAGATCGGCGTCGATCGCCATCTGCTTGCCGGGCATGGCGTCCAAGCTGAAGCGCGCCGCCACTTCGGCGATGCGGCCCGAACCCTTGGTGATGACCACGAAATTGACGATGATCAGGATGGCGAAGACGATCAGGCCGATGACGAAATTGCCCTGCATGATCAGCTTGCCGAAGGCCTGAATGACATAGCCGGACGCGGCGGTGCCCTCATTGCCGTGGCTGAGGATCAGGCGCGTCGAGGCCAGGTTCAGCGCCAGCCGCATCATGGTGGTGATGAGCAGGATGGCGGGGAAGGAGCTGAATTCCAGCGGCTTGCGGATGAACACCGCCGTCATCAGGATCAGGATGGAGAAGGACAGCGAGAAGGCCAGCGCGATGTCCAGCAGCCAGGTGGGCAACGGCAGGATGAGCACCACCAGGATCGCCATGATGCCGATGGCGAGGCCCAGATCGGACTTGCGGATGAGTTCGAGCGATCTTCCTGGGCGAGAAGTCGAGCCCGCCGGGAAGCGCCGCGCTGGTGATGTCAGCCATTCAAATGTTGCCTGCTTAGTCCAGCCCTGCCAGCCTTTGTTCGCCATGGCTGGGGACGGACAGACCCGCATCGGAATATTCGCGCAGCTTGTTGCGCAAGGTGCGGATCGAGATGCCCAGGATGTTGGCGGCATGGGTGCGGTTGCCCAGGCAATGGTCCAGCGTGTCCAGGATCAGGTCGCGCTCGACATCGGCCACGGTGCGGCCGACCAGATTGCGGGTCGCCACCGTCGCCGAGGTCACCGCGGTCTGGACCGGGCTGTTGCGGCGACACGGATAGGCTGCGAACCCGACATGGGTGCCGTCGGGCAGGCGGATGGCTTCCGGCGAGATCTCGGCGCCGCGTGCGCCAGCAGCACGGCGCGATGGATGGTGTTCTCCAATTCGCGCACATTGCCGCGCCAGGGATGCGACCGAGCAGCAGCCGCTCGGTCGCCGCCCGCCAGCGGCCGGAACGGCACGCCGTTGGCCTCGGCATATTTGCGGGCGAAATGCTGCGCCAGGGCGCGGATGTCCTTGGGCCGCTCGCGCAGCGCGGGCAGCCTGCAGATTGACCACGTTCAGGCGATAGAGCAGGTCCTCGCGGAAGGTGCCGTGCTTGACCGCTTCGGCCAGGTCGCGGTTCGAGGTGGCGATGATGCGGATATCCACCTTGACCGGCTTGGTGCCGCCGACCCGGTCGATCTCGCGTTCCTGAATTGCGCGCAGCAGCTTGGCCTGGAGGCGCGCATCCATCTCGCTGATTTCGTCCAGCAGCAAGGTGCCGCCATTGGCCTCCTCGAATTTGCCGATGCGCCGGGCGATGGCGCCGGTGAAGGCGCCCTTCTCATGGCCGAACAATTCGGATTCCAGCAGATTTTCCGGGATCGCCGCGCAATTGACCGAGATGAAGGGCTTTTCGGTGCGAGGCGATTTGCGGTGGACATAGCGGGCCAGCACTTCCTTGCCGGTGCCGCTTTCGCCCGTGACCAGGATCGAGGCTTCGCTGCCGGCGATCTGGTCGGCCAGCGCCAGCACCGCGCCCATCGCTTCGTCTTCATAGACCAGCTGGTGGGATTCGTCGGCGACCGCGGCCAGGACCGCGGCGATCAGTTCGGCGTCGGCGGGAAGGGGCAGATATTCCTTGGCACCGGCGCGGATCGCGTCCACCGCGCGGCGCGTGTCGGCGCCGATGCCGCAGGCCACCACGGGCGTGCAGATGCGTTCGGTCGCGAGCCCGCGCACCAGGGTGGCGATCTCCAGGGTGACGTCGCAGAACACCAGGTCCGCGCCTGCGCCGCCGCGCAGCGAATCAAGCGCCTGTTCGATCGACGCCGGCATGGGAGACTTTGGCCCCCCGCTCCATCGCGATCTTGGTGGCGTGGCCGATCTGGCCGTTCAGGCTGCCGACAATGAGAAGACGCATGGGATGTTCCTTTGATGCCTTAGGATTGGCCGGCTTTGATGATTTCGGTCATGGTCACGCCCAGCCGGTCCTCCACCAGAACCACTTCGCCGCGCGCCACCAGGCGGTCATTCACATAGATGTCGATTGCTTCGCCGACCTTGCGGTCGAGTTCGACCACGGTGCCCTTGCCCAGCTTGAGCAGGTGACTCACTTCCATCGAGCTCTTGCCCAGGATGGCGGAGACCGTCACCGGCACGTCGAACACGGCTTCCAGGTCCTGCGCCGAATGTTTGGGCGCGGCTTCGGTGACGCCGTCGCTGTTCAGCAGCGCGGCCGCCCTCGCCGCGGATTGTGGCTGAGATCGGGCAGATCCACATTGTCGTTGCCGGACATGGCTTATCCTTTCGAAACGTCGGGCGAATTGGAAAAATGGCGGGCG
Source organism: uncultured Alphaproteobacteria bacterium (assembly GCA_963766265.1). Taxonomy (GTDB): domain Bacteria; phylum Pseudomonadota; class Alphaproteobacteria; order Micropepsales; family Micropepsaceae; genus Rhizomicrobium. The sequence goes on along the minus strand of CAVXYX010000001.1, from coordinate 295,217 downwards.
ATCAGCGCGTCGATCGCCGCTTCGATGACGGCTTCGCTGCGTTCGCTGCCGCCGCCGCGCCATTCGATGCGGCAATCGCCGCCCGTGATGGCGGGATCGACGGCCAGCATCACGCGGCCGTCATAGCCTTCTTCATGGGCGATGTCGGCGACGCGGCCCTCCAGCGTGGCGACCACGTCGGGCGCGGCGCGCAAGATGATGCGCGGTTCGCCCACCGCCTGGTGCATGGCTTCGCGCAGCGCGCTCTCGACTTCCCCGGCCGGCGCGGCCGCCAGCGCGGCGGCGGCGATCTTCTTGGCGGCGGCCAGCGCAAGTTGGGCGGCTTCGGCGCGCACACTCTCGATTTCGGCCCGGCTCTGGTCCAGGGCGGCGCGCAGCGCGATCACCATCGCCGAGATGGTGCGCTCGATGTCCTGCGCGGCGCGGACCGTGGCGGCCTTGCGTGCCCTCGGCTTCCGCCTTGGCGCACATAGTCTCGATCTCCTGCGTGGTCATGGTCTTTTTCTGGCGCGCGCGCGCGGCTTCGGACACCACGTCGCGCTGGTCGCGGAATTCGGTGTCGAACGTGAATTTGCGGGCTTGCTGGTCATCAGTAGATCAACTCATCTTCGGCCGAGCCGCTGGCGATCATGATCTCGCCTTTGTTCGCCAGGTCCTTGGCCACATTCACCATGCGCATCTGCGCCTCATCCACGTCCTTGAGCCTGACCGGGCCCATCGCTTCCATGTCCTCGCGCAGGATCTTGCCGGCGCGCTCGCTCATGTTGGAGAAGAAGACGTCGCGCAGGCCGTCGGTGGCGCCTTTCAGCGCCAGGCCCAGCTTGTCCTTCTCGATATGGCGCAGCAGCGTCTGGATCGAGCCGGGATCGAGCTTGCCCAGATCCTCGAAAGTGAACATCAGGGCCTTGATGCGCTCGGCGGAATCGCGCGAGCGCTCCTCCAGGGCGGTGATGAAGCGGCTTTCGGTCTGGCGGTCGAAATTGTTGAAGATTTCCGCCATGTGCTCGTGGGAGTCGCGCTTGGCGGTGCGCGCCAGGTTGGACATGAACTCCACGCGCAAGGTCTGCTCGACCTTGTCGAGAATATCCTTCTGCACGCTTTCCATGCGCAGCATGCGCTGCACCACTTCCAGCGCGAATTCCTCGGGCAGCGCGCCCAGCACGCGCGCGGCATGTTCCGGCTTGATCTTGGAGAGCACCACCGAAACGGTCTGGGGATATTCGTTCTTGAGATAATTGGCCAGCACGCTTTCGTTCACATTGGCCAGCTTGTCCCACATGGTGCGGCCGGCGGGACCACGGATTTCCTCCATGATCTGCGAGACTTTTTCCGTCGGGCATGAAGCGGGCGATCAGCCGTTCGGTGGATTCGTAGGAACCCATCAAGGAACCGGTGCCCGACATCTGCGAGACGAACTCGACCAGCAGCTTTTCGATCACGTTGGAGGAGATCGAACCCAGATTCGACATCACCTGGGAGACTTCCTTGACCTCCTCCTCGTCCATCAGGGCCCAGATCTTGGCCGAATGTTCCTCGCCCAAAGACAGCATGATGACGGCGGCGCGCTCGGCCCCGGTGAGCGACCTGATATCGTCCTTGATGGCGGATTTTGGGTTTTTTGCCATGCTTATACCGGTTGATGCAGCCAGGTGCGGATGATCGCCAAGGCTTCTTCAGGATGGGCGTTCACCACTTCGCCGATCTTCTTGACCGAGGATTCGCGGACCTGGCCTTCGATGCGGCTGAGATCGATGCCGGGCTGGGGCGCGGGCAGGAGCACTTGCTGGCCCGATGCGTCCGTGGCGGTCGTCGCGCCGGGCGCGGGCGCCGGCAGCGCGCCGGCCACTGGAGAGAAGCCCGGGCAAGGCCAAAGGCTGTCCCGACGCGTTGGGCGCGAACATGCGGTTGATCAGGGGACGCGCCACGAACAGGCCGATCAACAGCGCGGTGAGGCACATGATGCCGGCTTCGATGATCTTGAACCAATAGGCGCCGTCCAGGCCCAGGAACGGCTTGGGCGCGGGCGTGCCTTCGCCGGCATCGACGCGGGCGAATTCCATGTTGCTCACCTGAACCTGGTCGCCGCGCGCCTGCCTGAAGCCCATCGTCGATTTCACCAGATTGATGATCTGCGTCATTTCGGCGGCGGTACGAGGCTTGTAGGCGGCTTCGGGGCCGTCGCCCGTGCGCGTGCCGTCTACCACCACCGCGACCGACAGGCGTTTCACTTCCCCGCCATCCTCGGTGGAGGTGGTGACCTTCTTGGAGATCTCGTAGTTGGTGGTTTCCTCGGTGCGGCCCGAAGTTGGATTTGCCGTTGTCGCCACTTCGCTGGTGTTGGCGTTGCCGCCGGGAAGCGCATTGGCGACCGAGACCGCGGCCTGGCTGCCGCCCGTGGAGTCCGAGGCGTTCTGCTCCACCGTCTGGGTCGAGCGCACCACCTTGGAATCCGGATCGAAGCTCTCGCGAGGTGGTGGAGGTGTGGTTGTAGTTCATGTCGGCGGCGACCTGGACGCGGACATGGCCCGCGCCTACCACGCTGGCGACGATCGATTCCAGGCGCTGGCGCAGCCGATCCTCGTAATCGGTGGTATTTTGCTCTTCATTCGCGGCGGCGGCGTCGGGGCCGCTCTTGTTGTCGCCGCCGGCCAGAAGATTGCCGCGGTCATCGACGATGGCGACCCGGTCGGGCGTAAGGCGAGGCCACTGCCGCCGCCACCAGATGCTGCACCGCCTGGACTTGGCCGCGGCCCATCACCGTGCGGGTCTTGAGCACCACCGAGGCCGACGGCGTCTGATCGTCGCGGGAGAAAATCTGCCGTTCGGGAATCACCAGATGGACGCGGGCGCTTTCCACCCCGTCAATTGTCTGGATCGAGCGCGCCAACTCGCCTTCCAGCGCGCGCAGCCGGTTTATGTTCTGGACGAAAGCGGTGGTGCCGAACGCGTCGGACTTGTCGAAAATCTCGTAGCCCACGCCGGCGGCGGGCAGATTGTCCTGGGCCAGCGCCATGCGGAGTTTTGTCACCTGGTCGGCGGGAACCAGGATGGTGCCGCCATCCCCCTTGGCATCATATTTCACGGCCATGGCGTCGAGCTTGGCGGTGACGGCGGCGGCGTCGCGCGGCTCAAGCCCGGCATAGAGGATGGTCTTGGGCGGTTCGGTGATCGCGCCCGCGATGTAAAGGAAGAAAGCCGTCAGCACCGCGGCGACACCGGCCATCACGCCGAAGCGCGCAGCACCCACGGCTTTGAAAAATTCGGGCACGAATGAAAATCCTCCCAGACAGGACCGTCCCGCTAGGCAAAGATTGCCGCGCTCGTGGTAAAATTAGACTTAAGCAGAAATGCCAAGATTTTCCGTGCGTCGGAAAGTCTTTGTTAAGAAGCGCGCGGACTTCGTCGCGATAAAATCGATTCCGCCGCTGATAGATATTGCTGCACTGGCGCGCTTTGTCGGATTGCGCGCGCCCGGACCACCGACGGCGCCTCAATTGCGGTATTGCTGTACCCTGGTGGCGCGCTTTGTCGGATTGCGCGCACCATGGGCGGATCGCCGGCGGTGCCTCAATTGCGGTATTGCTGCACCCTGGTGGCGCGCAGGCCCGCCAGGCCGAAACGATCGATCGAGTGCTGCCAGCCGAGGAACTCTTCCACCGTCAGCGTGTAGCGGCGGCAGGCCTCGTCCAGGCTGAGCAGGCCGCCGCGCACGGCGGCAACCACTTCCGCCTTGCGGCGGATCACCCAGCGGCGCGTCGAGACAGGCGGCAAGTCGGCAAGCGTCAACGGGCTCCCATCGGGGCCGATGACATAGCTCACACGTCCTTTGCGCTCTTCCATCATAACGCGACTCCAAAACCCACGACCCGCTGCAAAAATAGCGCCCGCGCCTTTAAAAAAAGGCCAAGAGCCGTGGTAAATGAACCGATAAATCCTTCCCTAGAATGCCCGCGAAAAGCCTTAATTCATTGGCTTTTCGCGGGGTTCTCAGCGGTTTCTCATTACGCCGGAATCTGCTCCAGCGACTGCAGCATCTGATTGGCGGTCGAGACGACGCGGGCCGCCGCGCTGTAGGCGTTCTGCGCCGTGATCAGCTTGGTGAATTCACTGGAAAGGTCGACCGTCGATTCTTCCAGCGAATTGGACGCTATCGTGCCGGCGCCGCCGGTGCCCGCCTGGTTGATATTTGCCGCCGCCTGAGGCATTGCTTTGGCGATAGGCGTTGCCGGAAACTGGATCAGGCCATCGGGATTGGCGAAGGTGGCGATGGGAATTTGATAGACGTTCTCCGATATCCCGTTGGAGAATTGCGCCGTCACGGTGCCGTTGGTTCCGACCGTGACACCGGTCACGCTGCCGAACGGCGAGCCGTTGACCGTCTTGCCGCTCACCGCCGAATTGGCGGCAAATTGAGTGATGCCGTTGGTGCTGCCCACGGTCCCCATGTTGAAGGTGATGGTCTGGGACGCCAGTCCGCTTGCGGCCGACCATGGTAGGGGACGGCGATATTGCCGGTTGCCGGGCTGGCGCCATTGACGTTAGCCAGCGAACCGTCCGAGTTGAAGTTCAGCGTTCCCTGGCCAATGGGATTGGGCGTGGAAAGATTGTTCGGGTCGCCGGCATAATTTATTTCGTAGGACCATTGATTGGCTGCCGGTCCGGACGAACGACAGGGTGATGGGCTGAATGCCACCCTGGCTGTCATAGGCATTGAGGGTGGTCTGGAAATCCGGCGAAACATTGCCGAGCGTCATGTCGCCGGCGGCATAGGTGGCGTCGATCGTCGAGTTGGCCTGGAGATTGGCCTGCAGCGAAACCGTGCTGGTTTCCTGCGGCCGATCCTGTGATGCCCGACACATTGATCAGGCTGAGATCGGTGTTGTTCGACGGCGGATTGCCGTTCACGTCCAACTTCCAGCCCAGAAGATAATTGCCGTTGGCGTTCACCAGATTGCCTTTGGAGTCCGCAGTGAAATTGCCAACTTGGGTATATTCCTGCGCGCCCGTGGCGCTGGCGGTGGGACTGACGATGAAGAAGCCGGCGCCCGAGATCGAGAGATCGGTTGGCGAAGAGGTGGATTCCGCCAAGCCGTTCTTGGTCACATCCTGGCCGATCACGGCGGTGACGCCCGCGGAGGCATTGCTATGGGAGCCCAGCGAGGAGTCAAGATAGGTGGAAAAATTCGCGGTGGCTTGCTTGTAGCCAATGGTGTTGACGTTGGCGATGTTGGAAGAGCTGACGCTCAAGGCCGCGCTGGCCGCGTCCAGTCCCGCCACGCCAATGCTCAATGCTCCATAAAGACTCATTTTACTGCTCCTTTTGGGACTTTAGGCTTCGCCTGCCGCCGCCCTGTCAGTTGCGCGCCGCTTTTTGCCGCGCTGGTTCAAGAATTCAGTTTGCACGCTCGAGATCGAGGTGAGCGGGAACCTCCATGGATCCGATCAGCAATTGTGGCGTGCCATTGATCATGTTCACTTCGCTCACCGTGCCCACCGCTGTCACGTAGGTGGTTACGGCCTGGCCGCCGGCCGAGGCCTTGACCGCGAGCGTGTAACTGCCATCGGGCAATTGATTGCCGGCATTGTCTTGGCCGTTCCAATTGAACGTGCTGTTGCCGCTTGGTGGTCTGGCCCGAGCCGCTATAGACGACACTGCCATTGGCGTCGGTCACGCTGAAGCGTGGTGCTGGTGGCGTCGGCGCCCAGATTGTAGGTCCACTGCGCTTGGCCATTGGCGAGCGAACCTTCGCCGCCACTGACGGTGACGGTCTTGCCCAGATAGCCCGTGGCATAAGCGGCACTCTGCTGGGTGCCCTGCGAGATCAAGGACTGAAGATTGCCGTTGGTGTCGATCTGTTGTTCGACTTGGCTGTACTCCACCAATTGCTGGGTGAATTGGCTGGTGTCCATCGGGTCCAGCGGATCCTGGTTCTGCAATTGGGTGGTGAGAAGCTTCAGGAAGGTCTGGAAATTGCCCGACAGCTGGTTCATCGCGCTGTTGGACGAGGTGCCCGACGCGGCCGCTGTGGTGCTGGGAATACTGGTGGTCATCTCGAACGTCTCCTACACGCGGATATCCAGGCGGCCTTCGGCCGGACCCTGGTAATTGGCGCCGTTTGGAACGGCGCCGATGGAACTGGTGGCGATGAGTGAATGCTGCGGGGACGCGGCCGGAACGCGGCATGAAACCGTTGCCGCCATTCTGCCGGTCCTGGCCGCGCAGGGAAAAATTCAGGCCGTTCTGCGCGACGTCCAGGCCGGCATCGCGCAGCGCGCGCGTCAGCGTGGGCGCGTCGGTTTTAAGCAGGTCGAGGGTGCGCGGCTGATCGGCCGAGAGGCTGGCCTGCACCTTGCCGGTCGTGTCGATGGAAAGACGCACTTCCACGCGGCCGAGTTCGGGGGGATCGAGCCTGATGTCGAACTGCTTGTTGCCGCTTTGCGATTTGGCGGCGATCGCCACCGCCAGTGCGCCGACGGTATTGGTGTTGGACGTCCTGGGGCCCGACCTGGACATTTTGCGTGACGGTTGCTGCGGCATGGGGCTGAAGAGGCGGCTGGATGGCGGGAATGACGGCCTGGGGCTGAGGCTGCGCCGCCTGGACCTGTGGCTGTGCCTGTACCGGCGCGGCGGCGGTCTGGTTGTCACCCTTGTCGCTGGTGGAACCCGCTTGCTTGCTGTCGGTGCTCTGCGAAGCATTGCTGCTTTGGGCAAGGAAGCCGTCCTGCGGAGCCGCCGAGGCACCGGCGGGCGAAGATTGGGCACCGTTCGCTGATGGCGAATTGGCTGCGCCGTTGGATGCCTGGCCGCTCGGAGCCGGGGGCTTCGCGCCGTCAGGCGGGTTGGAACTGGAATTGGAATTGGGTTGGGCGTTTTTTGCCTGTCCTGTCGCAACCGCCGCAATGGCATCGCTGGTGTTGGGACCGGCGCCGCTCGTGGTTGCGGGGGCGGGGGGCAGAGGCATGGCGGCCGCGGCCATCGCAACCGTGGAATCAGGCGGCGTGGCCTGGACGTTCGCGGCATTGGAATTGCGTTGATCACCCGTCTTGGCAGACTTGGGGTCTTTTTTCGCGGCAGGAACCGGGGATTGCGCGCTATTGATCTGTGCGCTTGCGTCTTTGGTCTGGATTTGCGCGGCGGCCACATCTTGGCCGTCACGTTTCGCTTTGCCAGGCTTTGAGGTGTCAGAGGACGTGTCTGCGCCGGAAGCCGAGGAGGCGGCGACGGCGTCCTCTGGTACAGTTGGGGTTGGCGCCGCGCTTTTATTTACGTCAGAATTAAGCAGCGTCGCGCTCGCATCACTGCCATCATTCGCACCATTGCCGGACGTGTTGGCGTCCTTCGCATCCTTGGCGTCCTGGGCGGAAACAGAAATTTGCGTTGCCGCCAGGGTTTGGCTGGCATCGGATGCGATCTGCTGGGTTGAGGGATCGCTGGCCGGGCCGGCGGCCGTATCAGCGCCGGCGGTCGCGCCGCTGCTGCCGAAGCCAGTCCCGCTGGCGGCATCTTGGCCACCGGTATTTGCCGCTGTCGCGCTGGCCTGGAGCAGTGTCTTGCTGTCGGCCGCGGCGACCACTGCGTTTTGCTGGGCTTGATTTGCCGTGCTCTGAGCGGCGTTTCCGTCGGCTTTGGAATCCTTCCCCGATTTCTTGCCGGGGTCTCCTTGATTGGACGCGCCCTGGCCCTGCGCCGGCGGTACCGCCGAGGACCCGGTCGCTGTCGTACTCAATATCTGCTGGAACGGGGACGAGGCATCCGTCCCGTTGGCGGCATTGGCGTCATTGGCCTGCGGCTTGTGGAAGACGCCACCGCCGGACGCAATTCTGGATGAAGCGATTGCCGCCACGAATGATCCCGTTGCCGATACGGATTTACCCAAAGCAAGGCTCGGACCAGAATTTCCGCCCGCTTTCTCTTGCGTTTTTCGTGATGTCGAACAGTGTCCGAGAAGGAAAAGAACGGGCATGAAGTGCCCAGCGGGCAAACTTTGCCGCCCTCAAGAACCGCGAAAATCCGTGTGAAAATGGGCGTAAAAGCTCGGCAGATCCTGGCACAGGACTTGCGACCTCCACTTCGGCAACAAAGCATTCGGACCGATGCCGTGAGTTTGAACGGGATTACCAACAGCGCCTTGACCGCGCTGCAGACCAACCAATCCGCGCTCGGCGTGGTGTCGAACAATATCGCCAATCTCAACACTCCCGGTTATGCGCGCCGGGTGGTGAATGAGCAGGCTCTGTCCTCGAACGGGCAGCTGATGGGCGTGGACATCGCCAGCGTGCAGCGGGTGGTCAATCAGTTCTTCACGCAGGAAAATCTCACCGCCAACGGCACCTCGTCGCAGTACAACACCGAGGCGCAGCTATTCTCCCAGCTCAATGGCCTTCTGGGCGGCCCCGGCGACAATCAATCGCTCGCCACGGGCCTCACCAATTTCACCGCCGCGCTGGCCACGGCATCCCAGGCGCCCGCCGCCAGCGCCAGCCAGACCGGCGTAGCCAATGCGCTTGAAGGACCTGGCGTCCACCATCTCCAACGCGTCCGGCACAATCACCTCGCTGCAGGGACAGATCGACCAGCAGGTGGTGAGCGCGGTTCCATCAGCCAACAATTTGATCCAGCAGGTCTACAACCTCAATCAGCAGATCACGGGCTTGAACGCCGCGGGCGACAGTTCATCCAGCCTGCTCGATCAGCGCGATTCCGTGCTGCAGAGCCTGGGGCAGATGATCGGCATCAATGTGACACAGCAGTCTAATGGCAGCGTCTTTGTCTCGACCTCGGATGGCGTCAATCTGGTCAGCAACACCTACGCGACCCTGTCTTATTCCGGCGGCGCCTCCAATGGGATCTACGGCAATATCCAGATCCAGGACACCAATCCTCAGACCGGCCAATTGATCGGCCAACCCGCCGCGCTCGATCCCGATCTCGGCAGCGGCACGCTGAAGGGGCTGGTCGAAATGCGCGATTCCGTCCTTGGCGGCCTGTCCCAGACGTTGGGCAATATCGCGCAGCAGACCGCGTCCGCCTTCAACGCGCAGAGCAACGCCAACACCGCCTATCCGCCCGCCGCCACGCTATCAGGCCGCGACACCGGCCTGCTCGACACCGATGCCATGAATTTCACCGGCGACACCACCGTCGCCGTGGCCGATTCCAGCGGCAATCTCGTGTCGCGCATCGACGTCGATCTCGACGCCGGCACCTTGTCGGTGGATGGCGGCCCGGCCCAGAGCATCGGCGCCACCGTGGGCGACTTTGTCGGGGCGCTCAACACGGCGTTGGGAAGCAATGGCAGCGCCAGCTTTAACAACGGCCAGTTGACGATTTCGGCTGCGGCAAGCAGCGGCGATGGCGTCGTCGTGCAAGATGACGCTGCCGATCCTTCCAGCCGGGGCGGCGCCGGCTTCTCCCAATTCTTCGGCCTGAACGATCTCTTCCAGTCCGGCGTGCCATCGCTCACCAATACCGGCCTTTCCGCGTCCGATGACAGCGGCCTGGCGCCAGGCGGCGTGATATCCATGGAGTTGGAAAGCCGGACGGCACCGTCGTCAAGCCGGTGAACGTGACCACCCTGGCAGGTCAGACCATCGGTGATGTCGTGACGGCGCTGAACGCCGCCATGGGCGGCGCGGTGACTTTCACACTGAACGGCAACGGCGCGATCAACGTGGCCAATTCCTCCAACTATTCGAACTACAAGCTTTACGTCACCGGCGACACTACCCAGCGCGGCACCACCGGCCTGAGCTTGACCTCCATGTTCGGGCTGGGCACGCAAGCGGTGGCGAACCAGGCGGCGAATTTCTCGGTGACGCCATTGGTCGCCAATTCGCCGGACGATATTCCCCTCACCAACCCGGCTATTGCCTCGAGTTCGGTGGCGGGCGACACGGTGATCGAAAGCGGCGACTCCGCCGGCGCCATCGCCCTGGAAAATGTGCCCAACAAGACAATCAATTTCCCGGCCGCGGGCGGGATGGCGGCGCAGGCAGCATCGCTGAGCAATTACGCGGCGGCCTTCTACCAGAACCTGTCCACGCTTTCGAACACGGTCACCAGCAACCAGACCACGCAGTCCGACCGGCTGCAGCAAGCGCAGCAGCAATTGGCGTCGAATTCCGGCGTCAATCTGGACGAGGAATTGACCAATCTCACCACCTATCAACAGGCCTATAGCGCTGCCGCCCGCGTGCTCAACATGGTCGACCAGCTTTATCAGACCTTGATGCAGATCTAGCGGAGTCATCATGAGCATCGATCGCATCGCCACCGCCCAGCAATCGCAATATTTCCTCCAGCAGATCGAGGCGGCCACCGGCGCGCTCAACACCACGCAGCAACAGATCGCCAGCGGCGATAACGCCACCACCTATGCCGGTTTCGGCACTCAGACCCAGGTGCTGCAGGCCACCATGTCGGCGAACGCGCGCAACAGCGCCTATCAGACAGCCACCTCGCTGGCGGTCACCCAGACCGACATCCAGGATACGCAATTGACCAATTTGTCGAGCTTGGCGACCCAACTCAACGGCGCCATCACGACCGCACTTTCCTCCAACGATCCTTCGACTTTGATGTCTCAGGTGCAAAGCATCTTCAACCAGGCGGTATCGTTGCTGAACTCGCAGGATGCCAATGGCGCCTATATCTATGGCGGCGGCAACGCCTCCACGCCGCCGGTGAATGTGAATTCACTGTCGCAGCTGGCCGCGCTCGCGTCGGTGTCGAATGCGTTCACCAACGGCAACAATCTCAAATCCGTCCAGGTGGCGGATGGGCAGAGCGTCACCTATGGCGTCACAGCCTCCAGTGTGGCGAGCGGGCTGATGCAGGAGCTGCAGAACATCGCGCAATTTGACCAGGGCGCGAACGGCAATTTCACCGGCAGCATCAATCTTTCCGGCACGCAGAACAGCTTTCTCACCGGTGAGATAACGTCGGTCTCGACTGCGGCCCGCAATCTCAACAACGCCACGGCCCAGAATGGCGATAATTACAGCGCGTTGCAGAATGCCCAGACCCAGCAATCCACCATGGCCACGCTCTATACGGGGTTCATCTCCAATATTCAGGACACGAATATGGCGCAGGCGGCCACCCAGCTTTCGCTGGACCAGACCCAGTTGCAGGCGGCCTTGCAGGTGACCGCCGGGCTGCACCAATTGTCGCTGCTAAACTATTTGCCCGTATCTTCCGGGGGTTAGCCGCTTTATTGCGGTTCCAGGCGACGGCGACTATAAGCCCCCGCCATGGAAAAAGGCTCTCGCATTGTCGTAGCGATGTCGGGCGGCGTGGATTCGTCCGTGACCGCGGCGCTGCTCAAGCGCCAGGGCTACGACGTGGTGGGCATCACGCTTCAGCTTTATCCCGACACGGTCCAGAAGAAGAAAGGCGCCTGTTGCGCCGGCCAGGATATCTACGACGCCAAGCGCGTGGCCGAGACGCTGGCCATTCCCCACTATGTGCTGGATTACCAGAAAAATTTCGCCGGCCAGGTGATCGCGGATTTCGCCGACGCCTATGCGCGGGGCGAGACGCCAATCCCCTGCGTGCGCTGCAATGAGAAAGTGAAATTCGCCGACCTGATGCAGACCGCACGCGAGCTGGGCGCCGAGGCGATGGCCACGGGTCATTATGTCCGCCGTATCGAAGGCATGGACGGGGCGCAGTTGCATGCCGCCCGCGATCAGAGCCGCGACCAGAGCTATTTCCTGTTCGCCACCACCCAGGCCCAGCTCGACTATCTCCGCTTTCCGCTGGGCGACATGGAAAAGAGCGAAGTGCGCGCGCTGGCGGCCGAGCTGGGACTGGCCACCGCCGCCAAGCCCGACAGCCAGGACATCTGTTTCGTGCCGGAAGGCCGCTACAGCGCCATCGTGCAGAAATTGCGTCCCGATGCGGCGCGCCCGGGCGAAATCGTGGACCAGGCGGGAAACATCCTGGGCCGCCATGACGGCATCATCCATTTCACAGTGGGGCAGCGCAAAGGATTGGGTCTGTCGGGCAACCACGAGCCCCTATTCGTGCTTAAGCTGGACGCCGCCAAGGCGCAGGTGGTGGTCGGCCCGCGCGCGGCTTTGGTGTCGCGCACCATCCACCTTCACGATGTGAATTGGCTGACCGGGCGCGAGGGGGCGTTCGATTGCGCCGTCAAGGTTCGCTCCATGCGCCCGCCGGTCGAAGCCCGCGTGACACCCTTGGGCGATGGCGGCGTGGGCGTGGAACTCAAGGCTGGGGAAGAAGCCATCGCACCGGGTCAGGCTTGCGTATTCTATGACGGCAGCCGGGTTCTGGGCGGAGGCTGGATTAAAGCCGCAACAGCTGTTCAGGTCGCCGCTGAATAGGTTTTTGACCATTTGAGCGCGGGCCCCTAACGCCGTGTTCGCGCCCTACGCTGCCGCCAGGGCGGGGAAGAAAGTCAGGACCAAGCCGTGCTTTCGGCAGCTTGACAGCCACGGGCAGGGCCTCCTACATCCCCCGCCTCGACGGCCTTAGCCGGCCCGTGGCACCGTAGCTCAGCGGTAGAGCAGGGGAATCATAATCCCTTGGTCGGCGGTTCAAATCCGTCCGGTGCTACCAGCTTCCCAAACCGCTATCTGTCCCATCTTCCGCGCATGGCGCTTTCGCTGGCGCTTGAGCGGTGGGTTGCCTACCTTGTGCGGGCAGAACCGGTTTCAGTCTCATGTCTCAACCGCTTCCCGTCACGCTTGAAGATGTCCGCGCCGCGGCGAAGGCAATCCAAGGCCAGGTGCAACGCACCCCCATGCGCCATTCGCGCACTCTGTCTCAGATCGCCGGCTGCGACATCTTTCTCAAATTCGAGAATTTGCAGTTCACCGCGTCCTTCAAGGAGCGCGGCGCGCTCAACCGGCTGCTCGCTCTCACGCCCGCGGAAAAGAAAAAGGGCGTCGTCGCCATGAGCGCCGGCAATCATGCCCAAGGCGTCGCCTATCATGCGGGCCGGCTGGGCATTCCCGCCACCATCGTGATGCCGATGACCGCGCCGTTCGTGAAGGTCAAGCATACCCGCGATTTCGGCGCCCGCGTGATCCAGGACGGACAGGATCTGCGGGAAGCCAATGATGCCGCGCGCGTGATCGCCGAAGCGCAAGGCCTTACCTTCATCCATCCCTATGACGACAGCAAAGTGATCGCGGGCCAGGGCACCTTGGGATTGGAGATGTTGGAGGACGTGCCGGAACTGGACACGCTGATGGTGCCGGTGGGCGGAGGCGGGTTGATCTCCGGTGTTGCGGTGGCGGCCAAGGCGGTCAAGCCCGATCTCCTGATCTATGGCGCGCAGGCCGCGCTTTATCCGGTGATGCGCCAGGCGATGCATGGCGATCCCCTCACCGAGGAGCCGCCGGCGCAGACCATCGCCGAAGGCATCGCCGTCAAGCAGCCGGGCGCTCTCACCAAGGCCATCGTCAAGGCCCTGGTCGCCGACGTCCTTCTGGTGGACGAAGAGGCGATGGAGCAGGCCCTGGCGATGATGCTGGAGATCGAGAAGACCATGGTCGAGGGCGCCGCCGCCGCCGGGCTTGCCGCCGTGCTCGAAGAATCCGGGCCTGTTCGCGGGCCGCAAAGTGGGCATCGTGGTTTCGGGCGGCAATATCGACATGCGCATGCTGTCCAACGTGATCCTGCGCGAGCTGGCGCGGGAAGGACGCATTCTCACTTTGGACGTGGCGATCGCCGACCAGCCCGGCGCGCTTGCCCAGGTGGCCGCGCTGGTGGGAAGCGCGGGTGGCAATATCCTGGAAGTCTCGCACAACCGCATGATGAGCGGCCATTCCGCCAAATCCGCCACGCTCGGCATGGTGATCGAGGCTCGCGACCCCGAACATGCCGAACAGATCCGTGCGGGGCTGGAAGCCGGCGGCTTCCCTGTGGTGATGGGAAACCATCATTGAAGTTTTTTTGGACCCCTCCGCCCGCTCAAGAGCGTGCTACGGGCACCTCCCCTTCCAGGCGCTTCGCGCCGAAGGGTAGGCAGGTCTCGGCCAGGCTTCGAAAGGGTTTGTTTCGTGCGTTAACCATTGGAGCAGTGCGCGCTTCAATGGGGTGCGCGCCCGGCTTAGTATGGTTAGGAAAGAGTTAATATGAGCCGCCCATGCCAAGGAATATCGCGCAACTGACCGGCATCATCGTCTGCGCCATCGTCACTTTCGGCGCCGACCTGGATGTCACCTATGCGATCCCGCTGGGGATTTGCGCCGGCGCGCTGGCGGTGTTCTTCATCTCCCTGACCGAGGCCAGGGGCCTCAGCCACGGCTAGACGCCGTCCATCGAAATGGAGTTGAGGGAATCTTCCAGCTCCTGGAAGCTGGGCTGATATTCGCTGGGCACGCTGCCGCGGCCGATTTCCACCGAGACCTGCGCGGCATTGCCGTGCAGATGCGCGACCAGGATGTCGCGGATCACGTGATAGAACAGCGCGTCCTCGTCGACCAAGGATTTGAGGCGCTGGCCCATCGGGCCCACCAGGCCATAGGCCAGGAACACGCCCATGAAGGTGCCGACCAGCGCCGAGCCGATCATCTTGCCCAGCACTTCCGGCGGCTCGCTGATCGCGCCCATGGTTTTGATCACGCCCAAGCACCGCAGCCACGATACCCAGCGCCGGCAGGCCGTCGGCCATGCTCTGCAGCGCATTGGCGGGGATGAGCGATTCGTGATGATGCTTTTCCAACTGTTTATCCATCGCGGTCTCGACCTGGTGCGGGTCTTCCAGGCTCATGGTCATCATCCGGAGCGTGTCGCAGATGAAGTCGAGCGCGAAATGGTCCTTCATGATCTTGGGATAGCGCTTGAAGATGGTGGAGTCGGCCGGCTTTTCGATATGCGCTTCCAGGGCGATCATGCCCTTGGTCTTCATCGTCTTGGTGAGAAGGAAGAGCAGGCAGAGCAGGTCGCGATAGTCATTGGGCTTCCATTTGGGCCCCGACATCACCTGGCCGAGCGAGCCGCCGATCTGCTTCAGCTTGTACATCGAGCCGGCGATCAGCATCGCCGCCAGCGCCGCGCCGAGGATGGTGAGCAATTCGTGCGGAGCCGCCTCGATCACCGAGGTGAGCGAGCCGCCCGACATCAGATAGCCGCCGAAGACACAGGCGAAAAGAACGACAATGCCGCCGATCTGAAGCATGGAGAGTGCCGTCCGCAATTCGAATCTTCGAGCGCGCGGACTCGCGCGCCAACCGCCTTCATTATTAACGGCAGGGCTTAAGGAGGGATGAACTGTCGCGATGCGCCGCGGGCTTGAAGCGTTAACGCTTCCTTAATCCCCCTCAGCGCCTTGGTCTCGGCCAGCTTGTGATGGACCAGCACTTCGAGTTCGCGGGCCACCATGTCGCCCATGCGGATGGCTTCGTCCTCGGCATAGGCCGCGCGGGCGATGGCCGAGACGTGGAGCGCGATCACCTCCCAATCCGGCGCGGTGCCGAGCTTGTCCATTTCCTCGAAATAGTTGCACAGCCCGTCGGCGATCCGTCCGGTGGCGGCCAGCCCTGCGGTCTCGGCGAAGCCGCGAATCTCGTGCGCTTTTTCCGAGGTCTGCTGATAGTCGCCCGCGGCCGCTTCCAGCGCCCGCACATAATCGCGCACGCCGTCGCGCAGGGTCTCGCTGGCCTCCTCGATCACGCGCGCGCCGCGCTGGATCGCATCTTGCGAGCGCAACGCCCGCGACATCTTGGCGACGTCACCCTTGCTGGCCATCTGCGGATAGGATTCGGGAGGAATGATCTGGGTCTTTGCCGTCATCGCACCACCTCGATATCGTGCATATCGTCCTGGCGCCGCCAGGGACCGCTGTAATCCTCTCTGGTCTTGCGCCTGCGGTCGGGACCGAAATAGGCGCTACAGCGGATGAAGGCGCGGGGCCGCTCCATGATCTCGGCGATGCGCGCATAAAGGCTTTGCGCCGTGACGGGCTTGGCCAGGAATTCCGTGACGCCGGCATCGCGCGCCTCTTCCACCCGGTGCAGCTCGGTATAACCGCTGATCATGATGATGGGCACGAAGGGATTGGCGCTTTTCCGCGATCGGCGCACTTCGCGGGTGAACTCCAGTCCGTTCATCGGCCTCATCGAAAGATCGCAAAGGATGAAATCGAATTTCCGGCTGTTGAGCAGTTCCAGCGCGGCCGCGCCGTCGGGCGCTTCATGGACCTCGCGCAAGCCGGTTGAATTCAACAGCGAGCGCAGCAGTGCGCGCATATGCAGATTGTCTTCGACAATCAGCACCTTCAGCGTCTCCAGGCCCGCTCCAGGCATCTCGAATGGCCACTTCGCGCCGAAAATTCTGTCGCACGCTACGAAAAGCTGGTTATCAATCGGTTTACGAATTGGGATTCCCGGGAACATGGGACGGTTCTTTTCCACCCTGACCCTGGCGGCGCGCGCGCACTTTCGGCCGGTCGCCTTCGGCGTAGCCGGCGCGATCCTGGACGGGGACGGGCGGGTGCTGCTGGTCCGCCAGACCTATGTGGGGGGCTGGCGGCTGCCCGGTGGCGCCATCGGGCATGGCGAGGCGCCGGAAACGGCGCTGCGCCGCGAATTGGAAGAGGAACTGGGCCTTTCGGGCGGCCGCGTGCGCCTCTTCGGTCTCTATAGCCGCAAACTTTGGTGGCTCACCCATGTGGTGGCGCTCTATGCGATCGAAGGCGGCAGGGTCCAGTTCCGCCCCAACAGGGAAGTCGGCGCCATATGCTGGGCTCCCCTTCTGGTGCCGCCGCCGGACACCGCGCCGGCCGCGATTCGCCGCCTGGCCGAGCTTGTGGCTGGCGCGCAGCAGGATGGCCGATGGTGAGCCTTGCCTTTGCGGCAAACGCCCGATAGTCGAGCGTGATGCCACCGCAAGGCCAGGACTGGGAAACACGACTGGAGCGCGCCGAAGACCAGGCGCGCATCGAGGCATTGACGGAAGCGGGCTTTGGCCCCGGCCGCTACGCCAAATCCGCTTATCGTCTCAGAGAAGGCGTGGACCCGGTGGCGGAACTGGGATTCGTCGCGGTGGAAAAAAAAATCCTGCGCGGATCGGTACGTTTCTGGCCGGTCAAGGTGGGCGAGGACCTGGCGCTGCTGCTGGGACCGCTGGCGGTGGAAAGCGCCGAGCGCGGCCGCGGCATCGGCATTTCATTGATGCAGGCGGGCATCGCGAAAGCGAAGGATACCGGCTGGGGCGCGATCCTTCTGGTGGGCGACGAGCCTTATTACGGGCGGGTGGGCTTCACGAAAATTCCCGCGGGTCGCGTGCGCTTTCCCGGGGCCCGTGGATGCCAACCGGCTTTTGGGATTGGCGCTCAGGGACGGCGCATGGGAAAAATTTTCCGGCGCCGTACGCCGTGCCCTCATCGATCACGCGGTCTGCGCCGAGGGCGCTCCACTCGGCTGAGAATCGACTCTACCCTCGATCCGCCACGCCAGCACCAGCGAACCCACCACCAGCAGCAGCGCCGCCCAGGCGGGCAGCAATGGCTGCTGTTCCAGCGAGGTGACGCGATAGGCGCCATTGCGCCTCAGTCCGATCCAATTCGAGCCATGCGCGGTCTGGGCCGGCGCCACGCGGCGCACGCCCACCGCCCCGTCCGTCAGCCAATGGACCGAGCCGCCGCTCGCCTTGGCTAGAGGCTGCAATATGTCGGAGGTGGCGCGCATGTCGGCGACTTCCTTGGGATTGAGCGGTCCCGCCGCCGTCACCGTCGACAGCGTGCCGTCGGTGAGGCGATAGAGCCCCAGCTCGTTCACTTTCATGCTGCCGCGCCAGACGCCCGGCTCGATCCGGTTGAGCGGAATGGTGAGCGTGTGCCCGGATGGCGTGGTCATTTGCACCGGCTCAGCGGTGGGCGCCATGGTCCGCCGCGTCACCACCATCTGGCCTTCGACGACGCCGGCGGAAAGACTTTCTGCTTCCAGCTCCGGCTCCTTCATCAGCCAATGGGCCAGGCGGCGCAGCAATTCCGCCTGCGGGCCGCCGCCTTCGAAACCGCGCGCCCATAGCCAGATCTGGTCGGACATCAGTTCCGCCACCCGGCCCTTCTTCACCTGGTCCAGCACCAGCAGCGGACGGTTGCCGGGGCCGCTCATCACGGTTTGGCCGCTGATATTGCTGGCGCCGATCAAGCGATACCAGCGGCCCCAGCCGGGCTGCTGGCTCGCTTCGGTGTTGCTGCCAGGCAGGTCGCGCGTCACCGGATGGGCCAGCCCGGTCGGCGTCACCATCGGCTTGAAGCCCTGGGCGATGATTTCGCCGGACGGCTGCGCCGGCAGAACGCTGGCCAGCGGCGTGTGGTAGAGACTCTGGTCGCTGGCGAATTCCGGCCCCGACGAGACCAGCAGCGCGCCGCCATTCTCGACATAATTGGCGATATTCTCGAAATAGGCCATGGGCAGGATGCCCGCCTCGCCATAGCGGTCGAAGATCACCAGATCGAAGGATTTGAGTTTTTCCAGGAACAATTCGCGCGTGGGAAAGACGATCAACGAAAGCTCTTCGATGGGCGTCGCGTCCTGCTTGTCCGGCGGGCGCAGGATCGTGAAATGGACCAGATCCACCGAGGGGTCCGATTTAAGCAGATTGCGCCACACCCGCTCGCCGGCATGCGGTTCGCCCGAGATCAGCAGCACGCGCAGATGATCGCGCACGCCGGAAATGCTCACCACGGCGCGGTTGTTCTGCAAGGTCAGTTCGCCGGGCCCCGGCGCCGCCGCTAGCTCGACGATATTCTCGCCCTCATGGGTGATGGGAAGCTTCAGGCTGGTGTCCTGGCCTACCTGGACCACCTTGGTGCCCATCGGCTTGCCGTCCACGGCGATGGTCACTTCGGCGCTGCCGCCTTCCTCGCCGCCATTCCCGAAATCGTCCACGCGCAACACCATTTGCGCGCTCTGCCCGACAATGGCGAAGCGCTCGGCGTTCAGCACGGTGAGCTTGCGGTCGCGCTCGCCGCGCTTGCCCGCGATCAGGACTTGCAGGGGCGCGTGCATGGCAAGGGCCGCCGGCGCGTCATGCACTTCGCCATCGGTGATCATGATCGCGCCCGCAATCCGGCTGGGCGGCACGTCGGCGAGCGCGCTGTTCAGCGCGGCAAAGGCCTGGGTGCCGTTATTCTCGCCGGTGGCGGTGGTGGTGACGCTGGTTTCGCGCACCGTGAGATTGGGCTGCCGGCGCAATTCCTGCCGGAGTTTCGCCAAAGCCGCATCGGCCTGGCTCAGGCGGTTGCCCACGCCCATGCTCTGCGAATGATCGACCACGACCGCCACCACATCGGGGAGCGCGGAGCGCGTTTCCTTGACCAGAATTGGCCCGGCCAGCGCGAACAGCAGGATGGCGAAGGCCAATCCCCGCATCAGCGCGCCGCGTGCGCCTCGCCACAGGCCGAAAATGGTGATCACGACCGCGGCTGCGATCAGAACGCCCAGGACAGGTCAGCGGGACATGGGGATCGAAGGCCAGCCGGGTCATGTCATCTCCCCAGCCGTTCCAGCAACGCGGGTGCATGTACCTGGTCGGTCTTGTAATTGCCGGTAAGTGCGTACATCACCAGATTGACGCCGAAACGCAGCGCCATTTCGCGCTGCATTTCTCCGCCCGGCACCGGCTCGGTGAGGGGGCGGCCATTGGCATCCACCGCCCAGGCCGCCGCCCAATCATCGCCGCCGACAATCACCGGCGAAACGCCATCACCGCCCCGGGCTGGCGCGCGGTCGCGACCCTTCTGGGCGGGGGGCAGTTTCTCCACCCACAATTCGCCGCCGGCCCAGCGTCCGGGAAAGTCTTTCAGCAGATAAAAAGCCTTGGTGAGAACATGATCGGATGGCACGGGCTCCAAGGGCGGCAGATCCAGGCCCTGGGTCAGCCGGCGCAAGGTCTGCTCGCCGGGAGACGACGGGCCCCTGACCGCGGCCAAAGTGAGATCGCGGGTGTCGAACACGATGGTGCCGCCCAGCCGCATGTAATCATTGAGCTTGGACAAGGCGGCGGGGGGGAGATTCTTCTCGCGCGGATCCATCGGCCAATAGAGCAGGGGATAGAAAGACAGATCGTCATGGGCGAGATCCACGCCCATCGGCTCTTGCGGCTCATAGGACGTACGGGCTTTCAGCGCATCGCCCAAGCCGGTGAGCCCTTCCTTGCTCATCTCGTCCAGGTCCGGCAATCCCGTGATCACATAGGCGAGCCTGGTATCGAGCGCCGCCTTGAGATCCTTGGCGTCGTCGGCGCGCGCATGCGGCATGGGCGCAAGCATCACCAGCATGGCGATGGCCGCCGGGCCCAGCACTCGATGGGGGAAGTAACCGCGCAGCCACAAGGCCGTCAGCGCGTCGATGCAGAGCAGCAGGGCGGCAATCGCCAGCAGATAAGGTTGAAGCGCCAAGGTGCGCGCGGCGCCATAACTCTGCATGCCGGAGAGGTCCAGCGGCGTCAAACCGGCGTTGGCGTCCAATTCATTGAGCGCGCTGGCCACGCCCTGGGCGCCATAAAGGCCGGGCGGGTGTTTGGCCGAGACTTGCACATGATCGAAATCGCTGGCGGCGATGGGCAGGATGTCGGGCGAAGGCGGCCCGGCCCGGCCGAAACCATCCAGCATGCTGATGGGCGCCAGGCTCGACAGATGCGCCAGCGCGGCGGCGGGCGTGCCCGCCGAAAGCGCCAAGAGCCGCTTCAGCATGTCCACATAAAGCCCCGACAGCGGCAGCGATGACCAAGTCGGGCTTGCGGTGATGTGAAACAAAACGATCCAACCCGCGCCATCCTGTCTGGCGGTGACCAGCGGCGTGCCGTCCGCCAGCCTTGCCCAAGTCCGGCCCGACAATTCCGCGCTGGGCTCGGCCAGGATCTGGCGCGATATCGTCACTTCACCGGGAACGGCAAGACCGTTGAAAGGCGAAGCGAGGGGAAAGCTCGCCAGATGCTGGGGCTGGTTCCACGCCATGGCGCTTCCCAGATAACGCCCGCCCACCCGCAAACTCACCGGCACCAAGGCATCGGTGCCGCCCGCCATGCGCGGCCCGGCGAAACGGATCAGCACGCCGCCATGTTTGAGGAATTTGTCCACCGCATCGGCATCGCTGCCGCCGATCCGCCCGATATCGGCCAGAAACAGGACAGCGACATGGCGGGCGATCAGGCTGCTGATGGTGCCCTTTTCCACCTCCGCAAATGGCGAAAGCGCGCGCTCCAGGTAATAGACGTCGGACAAAAGCGGCTGCTCGTTCTCGGTCGCCGCCGCCGAAACCAGCCCCACCCGATGCTCGATGCCGCCGGAGTCCAGAAGCTGGACGGCGCCCGCGCTGTCTTCGCCTTGAATCTGCAGCCGTGCCGTCTGGTTGCGCACTTCCAGCGGCACGGTGATCTGGGTGGCGCTGCGGTCTTGGCCGGCTTTGAAGGCGAGCGTGGCATCGCTCAAGGTCTCGCCCTTCGGGCCGATGGCGGTAACCCGCAGGTTGGCGGGATTGGCGGTATTGGCGCGGATTGCAGTGACGGCAAAGCCGGTGGCGTCGCGGCGGGGCGGAAGCAGACCGCGCGCCGCCTGGTCAGGCGCGAAAACGCGCAACGATCCCATGGTTTCAAGACTCTTGCGCAGCGCCCGGCCCTGGCCGTCCTCGATACCGTCGCTGAGCCAGAAGAATTCCGGACGGCCGGCAAGATAGGCGCGCTGGATTTCCGCCGCCACCGCCGGGCGGTCGCCCGGCCAGGACATGGGCTTCAATTCCCGCGCGGTCTTTCCCGCCGCGCCCGCATCCAGCAACGTCACCGTGCCGGGATTGGCGGTGGGGATGATGGCGACAGGACGATCGCCCGCCGCGCGCAGGAGATCGGCGATCAAGGTCTGCCGCTGGTCCCAATTCCTGGCCGCGGTCCAGCCATTGTCCACCACCAGCACCATGGGACCGCCGCCCGCGAGCCTGGTGATCCGGCCCAGCAACGGATCAGCCAAAGCGAGGATCAGCAGCGCCGCCGCCAGCACCCTGAGCAGCATCAGCCACCACGGCGTATGCGCGGGTGTTTGCTCTTCGTCCTTCAGGCCCAGAAGCAGGCGTAGCGGCGGAAACAGGATGCGCTTGGGTTGGGGCGGGGTGACTTTCAGCAGCCACCAGAGCGCGGGCAGTCCGACCAGCGCCGCCAGAATCCAGGGCGCGCCGAAATTCAATGCCGCGAACAATCCCATTATGTCACGTCCATCGCCTCATTGGGGGCCGATGGCGGCATGCAGCGCGATCAAGGCCGCCTGGGGCGGATGATCGGTGCGATGCGCCGTGATGGTCCAGCCCAGCTTGGTGGCGGCATGCGCGATCCTTTCGCCATGGGCAGCGAAACGGGCACGGTAATCCGCGCTGACGCTCTCGACCCGGCCGAACAGGGCGCTGTCACGTCCCTTGGGGCTTTCGAAACGGGCGCGGCCGCGATAGGGAAAATCCTCTTCCGCAGGATCGATGATGCGCACCAGATGGCCCACCGCGCCGGCGCGGGCAAATCCTTGCATGTGCTCCTGCACGCTGGGGCTGAGAAAATCGCTCAGCCAGATCAGGCGCGCGCCGCGGGCGATGATCGCAGGCGGCGGTCCTTCGCGGCGTTCGGCGCGGGCGCGCTCTTTCTCCTGCAGGCCCGAGTCGAGCAGGGAATGGCCGATGCGCGAGAGCGTGAAGCGCGACGCGGCGGGAAGATAAGGCGCGCCCAGCAATCCCACCCGCTCGCCGCCGCGCACCAGAAGCGAGGCCAGCGCCAGGAGCAGAAGATTGGCCCGCTCCAGCTTGGTGACGCCGCCCGAGCCGAAACGCATGCCCCAATCGCCATCGCGCCAGAACCAGACGGTCTGGGCAGCTTCCCATTCACGCTCGCGCACAAAAAGATGTTGCGATTTGGCCGATTGGCGCCAATCGATGCGGCCCACGGCATCGGCGCTGGCATAGCGGCGGAACTGCCAGAAATTCTCGCCGATGCCGGCCTTGCGTCTTCCATGCGCGCCCAGGCTGATCGAAGCCGCCAGCCTTTCCGCCGCCACCATCAAGGGCGGCAGGCCTGCGCCCAGCGCGTCCGCCTCATGCTGGAGCGGCGAAAATCCCGTCACGCAACCATCCTCAAAGCAGCGCGCGGCAAAGCTTTTCGATCACCTGCGCGGTGGTGGCGCCTTCGGCGCGGGCCGAGAAGCTCAGCGCCATGCGGTGGCGCAAGCACCGGTCCTGCCAGCGCCACGATATCGTCGGTGGAAGGCGCAAGCCGTCCGTCCAGCAGCGCGCGCGCCCTGGCCGCCAGCATGAAGGCCTGGCTGGCGCGGGGACCAGGTCCCCAGGCGATCAGGCCGCGCGTTTCGTCGTGATCGGAATCGGGACGCGCGGCGCGCACCAGCTTCAGGATGGATTCCATCACTTTTTCGCCCACCGGCATGCGCCGCACCAGGGCCTGGGCCAGGATCAGATCGTCGGGTCCGCAGACCCGCGAGGCGCGAGCTTCCTCGCCCATGGTGGTGGCGAGCAGCATGCGGCGCTCGGATTCCAGATCCGGGTAACCCACATCGATCTGCAGCAGGAAGCGGTCGAGCTGCGCTTCGGGCAGGGCATAGGTACCTTCCTGCTCCAGCGGATTCTGCGTCGCCAGCACATGGAACAGGCGCGGCAGGTCGTAACGCGCGCCCGCCACGGTGACATGCTTTTCCTGCATCGCCTGCAGCAGCGCCGACTGGGTGCGGGGCGACGCGCGGTTGATCTCGTCGGCCATCAGCAATTGGGTGAAGACCGGTCCCTGGATGAAGCGGAAGGCGCGGGTGCCCGCCGCGCTCTCCTCCATCACTTCCGATCCGGTGATGTCGGTGGGCATCAGGTCGGGGGTGAATTGGATGCGGCTGGTGTCCAGGCCCAGCACGATGGCCAGCGTCTCCACCAGCTTGGTCTTGGCCAGGCCCGGCACGCCGATCAAAAGACCATGGCCGCCCGCCAACAGCGTCACCAAACTCTGCTCGATCACCTCGTCCTGGCCGAAAATCACTTGCCCCAGGCGCTTCTTGACCGTGGCGAAAGTCTGGGCGGCGGCGTCGAGTCTGGCCGGCGCGTCATGCTCGTTAAGGATGTCCGCGTCCTGGATCATGCGGGTTCTCATAGGGTTATCGCCGCCGTGGATTAGGGGAAGGGTCATTCTGCACCCTCGACAAGCCCTGGCAACAGCGAAAAGCCCCGCCCGGACTTCACTTATAATACAGAAGCGGCATAAATCGCTCCATGGCTCGCGATCTTCCCAGCCGCCCGGGCCTTGCCGGGCTAGAGGCGGCGATCGAGGGGCATCCCGGATTGCCCCCCGTCGAGCGCTGGAATCCCCCTTATTGCGGCGATAGCGGCATGCGGATCGGGCGCGACGGCACCTGGTTTCACCAAGGCGCGATGGTGACGCGCCCCGCCCTGGTCGGCTGTTCGCCACCGTGCTCAGAAAGGATGACGAGGGCTTCATGCTGGTGACGCCGGCGGAGAAGCTTTCCATCGCGGTCGAAGATGCGCCCTTTATCGGCGTGCTGATGGAAGCCGACGGCGCGGGCGAAAACAGGCGCCTGACCTTCACCACCAATGTGGGCGACAAAGTGACGGCGGGGCCACGGCATCCCTTGCGGTTCATGCCCGACGCCAAGACCGGCGCGCCCATGCCCTATCTGCATGTGCGGGGTGGACTTGAGGCCAAGCTGGCGCGACCGGTCTATTACGCGCTGGTCGAATTGGCGGTGGCGCGGGGGAGTGAATTCGGGGTGTGGAGCGATGGCATCTATTTCGCGATGGGCCAGAAACCATGAGCCAGAAACCATGAGCCAGAAACCATGAGTCAGTCGCCGTGAGCGATATTCTGGCGCGC
Source organism: uncultured Alphaproteobacteria bacterium (assembly GCA_963766265.1). Classification (GTDB taxonomy): domain Bacteria; phylum Pseudomonadota; class Alphaproteobacteria; order Micropepsales; family Micropepsaceae; genus Rhizomicrobium. The sequence goes on along the minus strand of CAVXYX010000001.1, from coordinate 270,379 downwards.
CTCAAGGCCGATCCCCTGGCGGCGCTGCGCGCTGTGCTGTGGATCGCGCCTTCCGCCGATATCGGCCATGACGATTACGATCTTCATCCCGAATTGCGTCCGCCCGCCCAGGAGCGGGCGGTGGAAGCGGCGGTGCTGATCCCCATCATCGCCCGGCCCGAGCCCACCATTCTTTTCACCCAGCGCACCGCCACGCTCGCCCGCCATAGCGGCCAGGTGAGTTTTCCCGGCGGCCGCCGCGATGCAGGCGATCTTTCGCCCTTGGAAACGGCGCTGCGCGAGACCAGGGAAGAAACCGGCATCGAGCCGGCCCTGGTGAGCGTCGCGGGCTATCTGCCGCGCTATCGCACCGGCACCGGTTACGACATCTCCCCGGTGGTGGGCGTGCTCGCCGACGGGTTTCACGCTCACACCCAATCCCCTGGAAGTGGCCGCCACGTTCGAGGCGCCCTTGGCGTTCTTCCTCGATCCCGCCAACCGGCGGATCGAGACCCGCCTGTGGGGCGGGCGCGAACGAAGCTTCTATGTCTTCACCCACAAGGCCACGCCATCTGGGGCGCGACCGCCGCCATCCTGGTGGATTTCGCCGCACGACTGACGGCGCGCGATGTTATAGAAGCGCGATGAAGATCGACCCCGCGAAACATCCGTGGATAACCGCTCCTGGAAACGCGGCGGCTGCTGGCGGCGCTGGGCGAGGGGCGTTTCTGTCGGCGGCGCGGTACGCAATGCGCTTCTGGGCATTCCTGTCGCCGACATCGACCTCGCGGTGCCGATGCCGCCGGAAGAAACCGTCAAGCGGCTGGAGAAGGCCGAGATCAAATTCGTTCCCACCGGCTGGGACCATGGCACCGTCACCGCCATCATCAATGGCCAGCCATTCGAAGTGACCAGTCTCAGGCGCGATGTCGACACCGACGGACGCCATGCTGTGGTCGCCTTCACCGACGATTGGGAAGAGGATTCCGCCCGCCGCGACTTCACCATGAATGCGCTTTACGCCGGTGCGGATGGCGAAATTTTCGACTATCATGGCGGCGTCCAGGACCTGATCGCGGGACGGGTGCGCTTTGTCGGTGACGCGGCCACGCGCATCCGCGAGGATTATCTGCGCATTCTGCGCCTGTTCCGCTTTTACGCCTGGTACGGCAAAGGTGAGATGGACGCCGATGCGCTGCACGCCGCGGCTGGAGCGAAGGCGGGCTTGAGCCAATTGTCGGGCGAGCGCATCGCCAAGGAATTGCTGCGTCTGCTGGAATGTCCCAATCCGGTGCCGGCGCTGCGCATGATGGCGGCATCGGGCATCCTCTCCGAGCTTCTGCCCTACGCGCTCAGGCTTCCTCGCCTGGAGCATCTAGTCTGGCTCGAAATGGAAAACAGGTTTCGGCCGGACGCCTTGTTGCGTCTGGCGGCGCTGCTGCCCGACGAGGCCGATGCCGCCCGGAAAATCTCCGAGCGGTTGCGCCTTTCCAATGCCGAACGCGCGCGGCTGGAAGCGCTGGCGGTGCCGGGAGACAAAATTCCACCCCAGCTGTCGGCGGCCGAAGTGCGCCGCGTGCTTTATCGCATCGGAAGCCCACGTTTCCGCGACCTGGTGCTGTTGAGCTGGGCGGCGGCTTCGCGCGGGGGCCCCTTGATCCATTGGCGGATGCTGCTCTCCATCGCCGATGGCTGGGAGCGGCCCCGCTTTCCCTTGACCGGCCATGAAGCGATGGCGGCGGGCGTGGCGGAAGGCCCGGATGTGGGACGCGTGCTGGGACTGGTCGAAGCCTGGTGGCTGGAAGAGGATTTCGCGCCCGATCACGCCCAGCTGATTGAAAAACTCAAAAGCCTGATCGGGACCGCTTCGTGAGTTGGAAGCTGTTGGAGCAATTGTCGCTGACCGGCGATCCGACCAAGCCCAATGAAGACAGTTTCGCCTGTCTCGATCATGCGGCCCTGGTGCTGGACGGCGCCACGCCGCTGGGACCGTCGCTTTTACCAGGTCCGAGCGACGCCGCCTGGATCGCGCAATTCGGCGCAAGGCGGCTCGCCGCGCACCTCAAGGAGGGCGATGCGCCGGACGTCGCTTTGAAACATGCCTTGCAGGACGCGGAGAAAAGTTTTTCCGGATTGCAACGCGCGCCGGTGCGCGAGAAGTGGCAGCTCCCATGCGCGTCCATGATGCTGGCTTTTTGTGACCCCCTCCGCCCTTCGCACGCTCAAGAGCGTGCTACGGGTACTCCCCTCCAGCGCTGACGCGCGAGGGGGAGGTGGGTCCCGACCAAGACTCATCCAGTTTTTATGGTTTGGAGATTGCGCGGCGCTGATCGAGCAGGACGGCAAAGTCGAAATCGTGGGCGAGGCCATCGCCAAGCGCAAACAGGAAGCGGCGCGGGCCAAGCGCGCGGCGCAGGCGAAGAACCTGTCCTCCGCGCTGGGCGTCAACCGGCCCGAGATCGAGCCGCTGCTCCGCGCCGCCCGCAATCGCATCAACAGCGGCAACAATTGGCTGTTCTCGCCCGACATGCGCGCCGCTAGGCATGTGTCGCGCCACGCCGCCACCGTGCGGGAAGACGCGCGCCTTTTGCTTGCCAGTGACGGGTTCCTGGCGCTGGTGAGCGACTATGGCGCCTATGACGCAGCCGGGCTGATGGAGGCTGCGGTCGGAAAGGGCCTGGCCGCGCTGGGCGAGGAATTGCGCGCCATCGAAAAAAATGACCCGGAAGGCGGCAAATTCTTCCGCTTCAAGGTCAGCGACGATGCTACGGCCTTGTTATTGCAGCTTATTTGAGGGCGCTCGCCCCGCTTTTATCTAAAAAGCACGGCCCGGAATGGGCTTTTTGTTAGAAACTGGTTGGTAGCGTCTCCTCATCGTTACTCAACTTGGGGACCAACCATGATTGCCATGTTCAAGAAGTTTGCCGCCAATCAAAACGGCGCCACCGCCATCGAGTATGGCCTGATCGCCGCCTTGATTTCGGTTGTCATCATCGGTGCCTTGGGCGCGGTGGGCAACAACCTCACCGCCGACTTCAACTCGGTCGCGACCTCGTTGCGCTAAGACCTAGCCGGTTATCAGATACGTTCGATCAGCGCCTGGGCCACGTCGCGGCCATATAGACCACGACGGCGAGACCCAGGCAGCTGATCCAACGGTACCGGTCGAGCGGCCGCGCAATAACCTTCCGCAGCCGCGGCCTTCAAGGCGACCGACAAGACAAGCCCATCACCAAAACATCCCGGCGCGGCGCACGACCGCCACTCGGGACATTGTCCAGCGGCTTGGGTTGGGTCAGCCGGCGCGATCTGTCGTTGCGTTTGCTGGAGCCTGCGCTCCGGGCTTTTATCTAAAAGGCACAGCCCGGCATGGGCTTTTCGTTAGAGCCTGGTTGGTAACGTTCCACATCGTTCACTCAGTTGGAGACCAACCATGATTGCTTTGCTCAAGAAGTTTACCGCCAACCAGGATGGCGCCACCGCCATCGAATATGGCCTGATCGCTGCCCTGATCTCGGTCGTCATCATCGGCGCCCTGGGCGCTGTGGGCAACAATCTCACGAAAGACTTCAACTCGGTCGCGAGCTCGCTGCGCTAAGTCCGACGGGTTATCAGAGACGTTCGATCAGCGCCTGGGCCACGTCGCGGCTGCCTGACCAGATCATGGACAGGGCCACATAGACCACGACGGCGAGACCCAGGTAGCTGATCCAACGGTACCGATCGAGCAGCCGCGCGATCATCTCCGCAGCCGCCCCCATCAGGGCGATCGACAAGACCAGCCCGATCACCAGAACATCGAGATGCTGGCGCGCCGCGCCCGCCACCGCCAGGACATTGTCCAGCGACATGGAAATGTCCGCCAGCACGATCTGCAGCACCGCGCGGCCCAGCGACGCTTTGGGGTCCAGCTCTGCCGCCGCTCCTTGATGGTGCGACAGGTCCCGCCAGAAACGCCAGCTCACCCATAAAAGCAGGATGCCGCCGGCCAGCGCGAGGCCGATGATGCTGAGCAGCCTCACCGCGATCAACGCCAGGCCCAGCCGGAACAGCACCGCGGTCGCCAGTCCCGCGACGATCACTTTCGCCCGGATGGCGGGCGGGACGCGGGCCGCCGCCATGCCGATCACCACCGCATTGTCGCCGGCCAGTACGATGTCGATCATCAGCACCTGGGCTAGCGCCGCGAGCCCGCCTTGGCTGAAGAGGGTGAAATGCCAGCTCATGCGGGGTCCGGAAAAAGCGCGGTCTGGCGTAACGCTTCGCCCAGGACCATCGCCGCCGCCTGGGCGACATTGAGGGACCGCATACCCGCCCGCATGGGGATGGTGAGCCGGGCATCGGCGGCCTCGTGCACCTCATCGGGGACGCCGGCGCTTTCGCGGCCCACCAGAAGCGTGTCGGTGGGGGCAAAGCGGAAGCCGAAATAGGGGGTGCTCGCCTTGGTAGTGAGAAGCACCAGCCGCCCCCGCTTTTGTCCCCGGAACTCCTCCCAGGAGGCATGCCGGGCAAGGTCCAGGCCGGCCAGGTAATCCATCCCCGCCCGGCGGAAGTTGCGGTCGCTCAACAGAAATCCGCAGGGCTCGATGACGTCCACGCCCAAGCCCAAACAAGCGCATAGCCGCATCAGGGACCCCGCATTTTGAGGAATGTCGGGCTGATAGAGCGCTAGGCGCAAAGCATCGTCTCCAGTTGGCCCAAGACACGGGCAGATAAGGCATTTTCTGCGGCATCGTGCCGCAAGACCCTCGAAATTCGACTCTCTATTTTACCGCGCGCACGGACAAATTTCGGGCTATTCCCCTTGGGCCACGAGTATTTGCCCATAACAGTTTCTTACCCCAGTTCCGGTCCTAGACCGCTTCAAAGAAGGTGATCCCGGTGACAGCAACGACGATGGATGTAACACGCCGCGATTTTCTTTATGTCGCGACCGGAGCAGTTGGGGCGGTTGGGGTTGCCGCCGTGGCGTGGCCCTTTATTGATCAGATGAATCCCTCCGCCGCGGTGCTCGCTCTGTCCTCGACCGAAGTCGATCTTTCGCCGGTCGCGCTGGGCCAGCAGGTGGTGGTGAAGTGGCGCGGCCATCCGCTGTTCGTGCGCCATCGCACGGCGAAAGAGATCGCCGACGCCAAGGCCGTGGTGGTGAGCGACCTGCCCGACCCCGTGGCCCGCAACGCCAATTTGCCGGACAACGCGCCGGCCACCGACGCCAATCGCGAGATCAAGGCGGAATGGCTGATCCTGGTGGGCGTCTGCACCCATCTGGGCTGCACCCCCACCGGCTTCGAAGGCGATTATGGCGGCTGGCTCTGCCATTGCCATGGCTCGCAATACGACACTGCCGGGCGCATCCGCAAAGGACCCGCGCCGCAGAATCTGGCGGTGCCGCCCTACTCGTTCCTGTCTGACACCCGCATCAAGGTCGGTTGAGGAGAATAAGAATGTCCGGTCAATCGACCTATACGCCCAAGAGCGGTCTCGAAAAGTGGATCGATCAGCGTCTGCCGCTGCCAAGGCTGATGCACGACACCATGACCACCTTCCCGACGCCGCGGAACCTGAACATCTGGTACACTTTCGGCGGCATCCTCACCTTTTGCCTGGGCGTGCAGATCGTCTCCGGCATCGTGCTCGCCATGCATTATGTGGCGAACGCGAACATGGCGTTCGACTCCGTCGAAAGCATCATGCGCGACGTGAATTACGGCTGGCTGATCCGCTATATCCACTCCACCGGCGCCTCGATGTTCTTCCTGGCGGTCTATATTCACATGTTCCGGGGGCTCTATTACGGCTCCTATAAAGCGCCGCGCGAGCTGATCTGGATCATCGGCGTGCTGATCTATGTGTTGATGATGGCCACCGCCTTCTTCGGCTATGTGCTGCCCTGGGGTCAGATGTCCTTCTGGGGCGCCACCGTCATCACCAATTTGTTCTCGTCCATCGACCAGGTCGTTCCCCATCTGGGCACCGCCGTCACCACCTGGCTGTGGGGCGATTTCGCGGTGGGCGACGCGACGCTCAATCGTTTCTTCTCGCTGCATTACCTCCTGCCCTTCATCATCGCGGGCGTGGTCGGTCTGCACATCTGGGCACTGCACGTTCCCGGCAACAACAATCCGCTCGGCATCGACGTGAAGTCGCCGCAGGACACGGTGCCGTTCCACCCCTATTACACGGTGAAGGACGCCTTCTATCTCTGCTGCTTCGTGGTGGTGTTCGCGATCTTCGTCTTCTACGCGCCCAACTTCTTCGGCAATCCGGACAATTACCAGCAGGCCAATCCGCTGGTGACGCCGCCGGACATCGTGCCGGAATGGTATCTCTTGCCCTTCTACGCCATGCTGCGTTCGGTTCCGCAGAAGCTCTTGGGCGTGCTGGTGCTGGGGGCCTCGATGGTCACCCTGGTGTTCATCCCCTGGCTCGACACCTCGCGGGTGCGCTCCTGCCGCTTCCGTCCCCTGATGAAGCAGTTCTTCTGGGCCTTCGCGGTGGACGCGGTGCTGCTCGGTTATTGCGGTTCGCAGGGCGTGGACGCGACGGCGTTCGGCATTCCGCTGGTGTGGGTGGCGCGCCTGGGCACGTTTTACTACTTCGCCTATTTCTGGGTGCTGATGCCAATCATCGGCCTGATCGAGACGCCCAAGAAGCTTCCCGCCTCCATTGCTCAATCCGTGCTCGGCGAACCCGCCGCGGCCCCTGCCGAGTGAGACCCATGATGCGCACCGCTTTCCCTCTCGGTCTGGCTTTGGGCCTCCTGGCCTTTGCCAGTCCCGCCCTGGCTCTCGACACCACCAAGCTGCCGGTCAAGGACGTGCAATTTTCGTTCGACGGCCCATTCGGCACCTATGACCAGGCGGCGCTGCAGCGCGGCTTCCAGGTCTATAAGGAGGTCTGCTCGGCCTGCCACAGCCTCGACCATATCGCCTTCCACAATCTGGATGAGCCGGGCGGCTTGGGCTTCACCGAAGCGCAGGCCAAGGCGATCGCCGCCGGCTACAAGATCCCAGCCGATCCCAACGACAAGGGCGAGATCGTCGACGACAAGGGCAACCGGCTGACCCGTCCGGGCATCCTGGCCGACAAATTCCCGCCGCCCTTCGCCAACGAACAGGCGGCCCGCGCCAACAATGACGGCAATTTGCCGCCCGATCTGTCCATGATCGTGAAGGCGCGCGATGGCGGCGCCCATTATGTCTATTCCATCATCACCGGCTTCAAAATGACCCCGCCCAAGGGTTTCACGGTGACGGCGGGCAAATACTACGATCCTTATTTCGAGGGCTGGAATATCGGCATGCCGCCTCCGCTCACCGACAATCTGGTGACCTATTCGGACGGCACCAAGGCGACCGTGGCGCAGGAAGCCCATGACGTGGCGACGTTCCTGGCCTGGGCCTCGGACCCCAAGATGGAAGAGCGCAAGCGGATCGGATTTGGCGCGCTGGTGTTCCTGATCGCGCTGGCCGGGTTGCTGTTTGCCAGCTACCGCAGGGTCTGGGCGGATCTTCACTAATTGCCCCCAAGAAAGCCTCGGCCAAGCCGCACGATCCCTCACGCTTGGACTGTCACGGAAGCGGGCATTGCCCCATGACAGACCCATGTTAAAAGGGCGCTTTCCGTAAGGAGCGCCCTTTTTGCTGCGCATCTGCGGGAGCAGGAGCGCCATAAAATATGTCCAAGACCGTGCTCGGAGTGATCGGCGGATCGGGAATCTATGAGATTCCGGGGCTGGAAAATGCGCGCTGGGAAAGCGTGCAAAGCCCGTGGGGGGCGCCTTCCGACCAGCTGCTCATCGGCCGCTTCCACGGCGTGGACATGGTGTTCCTGCCGCGTCACGGACGGGGCCATGTCCAGACCCCCACCAGCATCAACTACCGCGCCAATATCGACGCCCTGAAGCGCATCGGCGTCACCGACGTGATTTCGGTTTCGGCCTGCGGCTCGCTGCGCGAGGAATTGCCGCCCGGCACATTCGTGATCGCCGACCAGTTCATCGACCGCACCTTCGCGCGCGAGAAAAGCTTTTTCGGTGCGGGCTTTGTCGCCCATGTGCCGATGGCGCATCCAGTTTGCCCCCGCCTCTCCGGTGCGCTGGCGCTGGCGGCGCGGGAAGAGAAGATCGATCATTCCGAGGGCGGCACCTATATCTGCATCGAAGGCCCGCAATTCTCCACCCGCGCCGAGAGCTTTCTCTATCGTTCCTGGGATTGCAGCGTGATCGGCATGACGGCGATGCCGGAAGCCAAGCTGGCGCGCGAAGCCGAGCTGCCTTACGCCATCGTGGCGATGGTGACGGATTATGATTGCTGGCACGAAACCCACGAGCATGTGACGGTCGAAGCGGTGATCAAGGTGATGCACAAGAATGCCGAAAATGCCCGCCGCCTGATCATGGCCGTGGCGCCCAAGTTGGGGCCTCAGCGCCAGCCCTGTCCCCTGGGCGTGGAGACGGTGCTGGATTCCGCCGTGGTCACCGCGGCGGACAAGCGCGATCCGCAATTGACCGCCAAGCTCGATGCCGTGGCGGGCCGCATCTTGAAGAAGGGTTAGGCACATGGATTTCAAGGATGTGATCCGTACCATCCCGGACTATCCCCAGCCGGGCATCATGTTCCGCGACATCACCACCTTGTTGGGCAATGCGCGCGCCTTCCGCCGCTGCATTGGACGAGATGGTGCAGCCCTATGCCGGCATGCGTGTGGACAAGGTGGCGGGGCTGGAAGCGCGCGGTTTCATCCTGGGCGGGGCAGTTGCGCACCAGCTTTCCATCGGCTTCGTGCCCATCCGCAAGAAAGGCAAGCTGCCCTATACCGTGATCGGCGAAAGCTATGCGTCTGGAATATGGCCAGGATCGGGTGGAGATTCACATCGACGCGCTCAAACCCGGCGAGACAGTTCTGTTGGTGGACGATCTGATCGCCACCGGCGGCACAGCATCTGCCGGCATCCGCCTGATGGAACGCGCCGGGCGCCCAGGTGATCGGCTGTTCCTTTGTGATCGACTTGCCGGAGCTGGGCGGGGCCGACAAGCTGCGCGCCCTGGGCAAGCCGGTGAACACGCTGGTGTCATTCGAGGGGCATTGAGCCCATGAAGATCAACGGCAAGCATTACCGATCGGTCTGGCCCATCGGCGAGGATGCCTTCGGCATCATCGATCAGACCAAATTGCCGCATGAATTCGTCACCCTGACGCTGAAAAGCTGCCAGGATGCGGCGCATGCGATCTCCTCCATGCAGACGCGGGGTGCGCCCCTGATCGGCGCGGTGGGCGCTTATGGCCTGGCGCTGGCGATGCGCGAGGATGCGTCGGACGAGAATCTCGCGCGCGTGCACGACGCGTTGGCCGAGACCCGCCCTACCGCCATCAATCTGCGCTGGGCGCTTGGCCGGATGCGCGACGCGCTGCTCAACCGCCCCCGCGCCGAGCGCGCCAAGTTGGCCTGGGCCGAAGCCGCAGCCATCGCGGATGAGGATGTGGCCATGTCCAAGGCCATCGGCGAATATGGTCTTGAGATGATCAAACGAGGTCGTGGCCAAGAAGCCGGGCCAGACCGTCAATATCCTCACCCATTGCAATGCCGGTTGGCTGGCGACGGTGGATTACGGCACCGCGCTGGCGCCCATCTATCTGGCCCATGACGCGGGCATTCCGCTGCATGTCTGGGTGGACGAGACGCGGCCGCGCGGCCAGGGCGCATCACTCTCCGCCTTCGAGCTGGGCGGCCATGGCGTCAGGCACACCATCCTGGCTGACAATGCCGGCGGCCACTACATGCAGCAGGGGCAGGTGGACCTGGTGATCGTGGGCACCGACCGCGTCACCGCCAATGGCGACGTCGCCAACAAGATCGGCACCTATCTGAAGGCGCTGGCGGCGAAGGACAACAACGTACCTTTCTATGTGGCGCTGCCCAGCTCCACCATTGATTGGAATTTGGAAAGCGGGCGCGACATTCCCATCGAGGAACGCTCCCAGGACGAAGTATTGAAAATGACCGGCCGCACGGCCGACGGCAAAGTCGCCACCGTGGCGATCGCCGCGCCGGGAAGCGCCGCCGCCAATCCCGGTTTCGACGTCACGCCGGCGCGGCTGGTGACGGGCCTGATCACGGAACGCGGGGTCTGTGCTGCGAGCGGCGAGGGGCTGCGCGCCCTGTTTGGCCGATGACTGGGCTGAAGCGCCGCGCATTTCTCGCCGGCCTCGCCGCAAGCGCGGCAGCGCCGGCTTTCGCGGCGGACGCCGATCTTTCCCTGGCCGACATCATCGCCCGCCACACCCAGGCGCGGGGCGGCGCGGCAGCGCTGGACGCGCTGCAATCCCAGGCCGTGGACCTTGAAATTGTGGAAAAGGGGCAAGTGGTCAACGCGCAATATCGTTGCAACAAATCGCCGGCTTACCGCATCGATATTTTCGATCACGGCAAGCATGCCTTTTGCGAGGGCCTGGACGCGAAAGGTCCCTGGATCTGGCCGGGGGATCAGCCAGTGGCGCGCCAAGGCGTGCCCGAAGGCAAAATCTCCGGCCTCACCGGAATCCAATTCAATCTCTACGGGCTCCAAGCCTTTGCCGGCCTGGGCCATAAGCTGGCCGCCGATGGCCGCGAAATGTTGAGCGGCGTCAATTATTATGTGGTGCGGGTAGATTTGAAGGGTGGCTATCCCACCTTCCTCTATCTCGATCCCGAGACCTGGATGATCGCGCGGCGCCGGGATTTCCGCCCCAACCATCCCGACATGAATCCCACCAAGCAGCATCTGGAAACCCAATTCACCGATTTCCGTCCCGTGAACGGGGTGATGTCCGCCTTCCTGCAACATCAGGTGGATTTGGATAGCGGCAAGATCAACCAGGTGATCGTGGTGGACCGCATGGCCTACAATCCGAAACTGGATGCAAAGATGTTCGACCGGTCCTATAAGGCCGCCTGATTAAGAGAGTTTGATCATGCAATCGCGCTGGAACGACGCTGAAGCCCAGGAATTCATCACCCGCTACGCGCCAAAGGGCGTGAACGCGGACCTGGCGGTGCGCACCTACACCACGCGGTTGCTAGGTTCCGATCCCAGGCTGGTGCTGCATGGCGGCGGCAACACCTCCGTCAAGACGGTGATGAAGGACGCCCTGGGCGACGACGTGGAGGTCCTCTGCGTCAAGGGTTCGGGCTGGGACATGGGCGCGATCGAACCGCAAGGCCTGCCCGCCGTGCGGCTGGCGCCGCTGCGCCGGTTGCGCGCGCTCGACAAATTGTCCGACGAGGACATGGTGAATTTCCAGCGCGTCAATCTCTTGGATTTCGACCGCGCCCAATCCGTCGGTCGAGACGCTGCTGCACGCTTTCCTGCCGCACAAATTCATCGACCACACCCATTCGACTGCCGTGCTGGCGTTGACCGACCAGCCCGACGGCGAAGCGATGGTGCGCGAGGTCTATGGGGACCGCGTCGCCTATGTGCCCTACACGATTCCCGGCTTCGCCCTGGCCAAGTCGGTGGCCGATGTCTTCGACAAGAATCCCAAAGTGGAAGGGCTGGTGCTGCTTCAGCACGGCATCTTCACCGTGGGTGAAACAGCCCAGCAGGCCTATGGCCGCATGATAGAATTCGTCAGCATGGCGGAAGCGCGGCTGGGACGGCAGCGCAAGGCGCTGGCCAAAGGCACGGTGCCGGCGAAACTGGCTTCCGTGCCCGAAATCGCGCCCATCCTGCGCGGCGCCGTCGCGCTTGAGAAGAACGCGCTCGCCGGAACCGCCAAACGCCAGATCCTGGCCTTCCGAAGCAATCCGCAGATTCTCGAATATGTGAATGGCGCGGCGTTGTCGCGCTACAGCCAGCAGGGCGTGGTGACGCCCGATCACACCATCCGCACCAAGAATTGGCCCATGATCGTGCCCGCGCCGGAGGCGGGAAGCTTAAGCGAATGGGCGAGCGAAGTGCGTGCAGCGGTGGACGCCTTCGTGGCGCGCTATCACGATTATTTTGCTCGCAACAATGACAAGAGCCCGGTGAAGAAAAAGGAACTGGACCCGCTGCCGCGCGTGATCCTGGTGCCGGGTGTGGGCATGTTTGGCGTGGGCGGTTCGGCCAAGGATGCGGCCATCGCCGCCGATATCGCCGAGAACGCCATCGCCGTGATCGGCGACGCCGAAGCGATCGGCGAATATCGCTGCATCAGCGAATACGACATGTTCGAAGTGGAATATTGGTCGCTGGAACAGGCCAAGCTGGGAAAGCCAACGAAAAGTCATTGGCGCGGCAGGTGGCGGTGATCACCGGCGGTGGCTCGGGCATCGGCGCGGCGACGGCGCGCGCCATGGCGGCGCAGGGCGCGGAAGTGGCGATCCTGGACCGCGACCTGGACGCGGCCAAAGCGATCGCCAAAAAGATCGGCGGCAAGGCGCTGGCGCTGGCATGCGACGTCACCGATCACGCCAGCGTTGCCAAAGCCTTTGACCAGGTGGTCGCGGCTTTCGGCGGGGTGGACATCGTGGTGTCGAATGCGGGCGCGGCCTGGCAAGGCACCATCGGCACGGTGGACGACGAGACCCTGCGCAAAAGCTTCGAGCTGAATTTCTGGGCCCATCAGAGCGTGGCGCAGCAGGCGGTCAGGATCATGCGGGCGCAAGGCACTTATGGCTGCCTGCTGTTCAACACCTCCAAACAGGCGGTCAATCCGGGCAAGGATTTCGGGCCTTATGGCCTGCCCAAGGCGGCGACCCTGTTCCTGGTCAAGCAATATGCGCTCGATCATGGCAAGGACGGCATCCGCAGCAATGCCGTGAATGCCGACCGTATCCGCACGGGGCTGCTCACCGACGAGATGGTGGCCGCCCGCTCCAAGGCGCGGGGCTTGAGCGAGACAGATTACATGTCCGGCAATCTGTTGAAGCGGGAAGTCACCGCCGATGATGTGGCCGAGGCTTTCGTCTATCTGGCCACCGCCACCAAGACCACGGCGGCGGTTGTCACCGTGGATGGCGGCAACATCGAGGCCAGCCTGCGTTAATGAATTTGATGGCCGCGCGCACTGATGCGGTCGAAATTGCGCTTGAGCTGGCGCATCATCAGCCGCCGGCCTGTGACTTCGAGGCCATCTGAGGTGATGCGGAGTTGTATGGAATTGCCCGGCCACTTGATCCATACCGGCATGTCGGGGAGCCAGACATCCGGATTGCCCTCTTGTTGCCGATATTGGCTGGCCGCTGCCCAGTTGCGCGTGAAATCTGCCCAAGGTTCCGGCCGAGGCGAGCGTGCCGTCACGCGGCTGGGAATGGCCGCCCATATCGAAGGCAGCATGCCAGTGAGCGAACCAATCGCGACAAATGGCAGGGCGGCGCGCGGACCAAATAAGGCGGCCATGCCAACGACGATCGCATAAATGGCTAGGATCAATGCCAGTTGTGCCAGAGATAAAAAAGGAAAACAGGGACGGCAGGACCGATAGCCGAATGTGACTGGGCCGGCCTCGCCGATCAGGCCGCTCGGCAAAGACAGTTTCGGCCGCGCGCTAATTGTTGAACCGGAAATGCATCACATCGCCGTCAGCGACGATGTAATCCTTGCCTTCCAGGCGAAACTTGCCCGCCTCGCGCGCGCCGGCTTCGCCCTTGCCCGCCACATAGTCAGGATAGGCGATGGTTTCGGCACGGATATAGCCCTGTTCGAAATCGGTATGGATCACGCCGGCCGCCTGTGGTCCCTTGGAGCCTTTGGTCACGGTCCAGGCGCGGGCCTCCTTCGGCCCCACGGTGAAGAAGGTCAACAGGCCCAGCAGTTCATAACCGGTGCGGATCAGGCGATTGAGGCCCGGTTCTTCCAGTCCCAGCGAGTCCAGAAAGTCGGCGCGGTCACCGGCAGGCATCTGCGCGATCTCTTCCTCGATCTTGGCGCTGATCACCACGCTGCGGGCGCCTTCCGCCTTGGCCATGGCTTCCACCTTGGCGGAGATGGCGTTGCCGGCGGCGGCGGAGGCTTCCTCGACATTGCAGACATAGAGAACAGGCTTGGAAGTCATCAGGCCGAGCTGGCTGTAGGGACCGCGCTGGTCCGCCGACAGCTCGGCGCGGCGCGCCGGCTTGCCTTCGCGCAGCAAGGTCACCGCCTTCATCATCAGCGCCAACTGTTCCTTGGCTTCCTTCTCGCCGCTATTGGCTTTCTTCTCCAGCGGCTTGATGCGTTTTTCCAGGCTTTCCAGATCGGCCAGCATCAGTTCGGTTTCGACGATCTCGGCGTCGGAAAGGGGGTCGATCTTGCCTTCGACATGGGTGATGTCGTCATCCTCGAAACAGCGCAGCACATGCGCCACCGCATCCACCTCGCGGATATTGGCCAGGAATTGGTTGCCCAACCCTTCGCCCTTCGAGGCACCGCGCACCAGACCCGCGATGTCGACGAAGGTGATGCGGGTGGGAATGATCTCCTGCGAACCGGCGATCTTGGCCAGGATCTCCAGCCGCGGATCGGGCACCGCCACGTCGCCCACATTGGGCTCGATGGTGCAGAAAGGATAATTGGCCGCCTGCGCCGCCGCGGTTTGGGTGAGGGCATTGAACAGGGTGGACTTGCCCACATTGGGAAGGCCGACAATGCCGCATTTGAATCCCATTATTCTTCGACTTTCTTCGGTTGTTTTTCTGTCTTAGGCTTGGTGAGCAGCGCCACCTTGGTCATGAAGCCGGCATCGTCATCCTGGGCCAGCAGCGGCGCGGCTTCCACCATCGCGCCCACCAGCGGCTTCAGCCACGCGATGTCTTCCTTGGAGAAATTCTGCAGCACATGGGCGCTCACCAGCGATTTCTCGCCGGGATGACCCACCCCCACGCGCACGCGGCGATAATCGGGCCCCAAGGTCGCGGTGATGGAGCGAAGGCCATTCTGGCCGGCATCGCCGCCACCCGTCTTCACCTTGATCTTGCCGGCGGCGAGATCGATCTCGTCATGGATCACCACAAGCGCCGGCAGCTTCAGCTTGAAGAAGCGCAGGGCCGCCTCCACGCTCACGCCGCTGTTGTTCATGTAGGTCTGGGGCTTGAGCAGATAGGTTTTGCGCCCCGCCAGCGTGCCTTCAGAGAGAAAGGCCTCGAACTTCGCCTTCCACGGCCCGAAGCGGTAATGGGCGTGGATTTCGTCAGCGACGATGAATCCGGCATTGTGGCGATTGCGCACATAGCGCTCGCCGGGATTCCCCAGGCCCGCGATAAGAAGCGGCGTATCCATGACGGAGACGCCTCCGCGTGCGCGCGATTACTTCTTCGCCGGAGCGGCGGCGGGAGCCGCCTTGCCGCCAGCGGCCGCACCAGCAGCCGGCGCCGCACCGGGCGCACCAGGCGCCGCACCTTCGGCCGGAGCCGCGCCTTCGGCCGGGACCGCTTCCGCAGCAGGCGCTGCGGCAGCCGCGGCGGCGGCACGTTGCTCTTCGATCACGCTGGTAGGCGCCACGATCGAGCAGACGGTGAAGTCGCGTTCGCGGATGGTGGGCCTTGCGCCTTCGGGCAAGGTCAGAGCCGAGATGTGGATGGATTCATTGATGTCCAATTTGGAGACATCCACCACGATCTCATTGGGAATCCTGTCGGCGGACAGGATCAGCTCCATCTCGTGGCGCACCACATTCAACACGCCACCCTTTTTGAGGCCGGGCGACTCGCCCTGGCCCTTGAAGTGGACGGGAATGTCGAGACGCACGGTCGCGCCCTCGGCCAGGCGCATGAAATCCACATGCACCGGGCGGTCGCTCACCGGATCGAGCTGAAGCTGGCGGGGAATCACGCGGGTCTTCTTGCCGTTCACGTCCAGCATCAGGAGCGTGGTGAGGAAGGCGCCCTTCTCGATATGGCGCTCCAAAGTGCGGCTATCGACGTTGACGGTCTCGGGCTGGGCTTCGCCGCCATAGACCACGCCGGGAATCTGCCCCTTGAGGCGCGCCTGATAAGCCGGACCCTTGCCGCGGCCTTCGCGCGATTCCGCCTTAAGTTCTTGAACTTGCGCCATTTTCTTGATCCTTCACCACCGGCGAGCCTGGACGGGCCCCGGAAAGGCGGGCTTTTAGCGGATGGGGGCGGCAAAGACAACCCGGCTTGGATGGGTCCTCAGACTTGGCTGATCCCCTGCTGCTCCAGGGATGTGAGCACGGCCGGGCGGGTCTGCATCCGGGCCCGGTGGGCGGCCAGGCGCGGGAAGGGAGCGATGCCGCCCGCGCCCTCCCGCTCCAGCCAGCGGGCGAAAGTATAGAGATAGGGGTCGGAGGTGGTGTAGCGCGCGCCGTGCACCCATTCGCGCCCGTCCGAAAGCTGTTCTTCCACCAGGCCCAATTGGCTCGCCAGGTTCTTGACCACCTTGGCCTTCATGTCCGCCTTGGCCGCGTCGCTGTCGGCATAGCGCTCGGGCCGGAAGAGATGGGCGAAGGTGATGTGGATAGTGGACGCCAGATAGAGATTGAAGGACTGCATCTGGAAGAATTCGAACCCGTCACTGGGCGCGAGTTCCGCCTTGGGAAAGGTCCGAGCGATATAACCCAGCAGGACCGGCACTTCCGTCAAGATCCCGCGATCGGTGGCCAGCGCCGGGACCCGCGATTTGGGATTGATGGCGAGAAATTCCGCGCTGCGCTGCTCGCCTTTCTGGGTGTCCACCCTCACCGGCTCGAAGTCCGCGTCCGCTTCGTTCAGCGCGATATGCGGGGCCAGCGCGCAGGTGTTCGGCCCGTAGAACAGCTTCAGCAACGCCGGGCTCCTAATCGAAGAGGCTGGATACGCTGGCTTCGTTGTTGATGCGCCGCATCGCTTCGCCGATCAGGGGGGCGATGGTGATGCTGCGGATATTGGGGCAGTTCTTCAACTCGGCGGTGGCCTCGATGGAATCCGTCACCACCATGGATTTGAGCCGGGAATTCTTGATCCGTTGCACCGCGCCGCCCGACAGCACGCCATGGGTGGCATAGGCGTAGACTTCCGTCGCGCCATTCTTGAGCAGCGCGTCTGCGGCATTGCAGATGGTGCCGCCGGAATTGACGATATCGTCGATCAGGACGCAAGGCCTGCCCTCGACGTCACCGATAATGTTCATCACTTCGGATTTGCCCGCCCGCTCGCGCCTTTTGTCCACGATGGCGAGTTCGGTGCCCAGCCGGCGCGCCAGGGCGCGAGCGCGCACCACGCCGCCCACATCCGGCGACACCACCATAGGCAGGTTTTTGGAATGATGGTCCATGATGTCTTTCACCATCACCGGCATGGCGAACAGATTGTCGGTGGGGATGTCGAAGAAGCCCTGGATCTGCCCGGCATGCAGGTCCACCGTCAGCACCCGGCTGGCGCCCGCTTCGGTGATCAAATTGGCCACCAGCTTGGCGGAAATGGGCGTGCGCGGCCCCACTTTGCGGTCCTGGCGGGCATAGCCGAAATAGGGGATCACGGCGGTGATGCGGCGGGCCGAGGCGCGGCGCAGCGCATCGATCATGATCAGCAATTCCATCAGATTGTCGTTGGCGGGAAAGCTGGTGGATTGAATCACGAACATGTCCTCGCCGCGGACATTCTCCTGGACCTCGACGAACACTTCCATGTCGGCAAAGCGGCGGACCTGGGCCTTGACCGGCTCCAGCGTCAGATATTGGCCGATGGCCGCGGTCAGGCTTTGGTTGGAATTGCCGGCAATCAGCCGCATGCCCCGCGAACCATTCAGATCCGTCATCGCGCAACCCCCAAACCGGTGAAGTTTTGATGACGCGCTTGTAGCGGGCCGGGCGAGGGCCCGCAACCTGTTACTGCTTGAGCATGATCGCCGACAATTCGCGGCCATAATCGGCCTCGCCGCGATGGGTGGTGCGGCGATAGCTGAACAACCCGTTTTCCGGCGGATAGGTGCAGAGCGACAGATCGCTCACCTTTGCCACGCCCGCTTGCTTGATCCTGTGCGCCACATAACCGGGCAGGTCGAAATGGAAATGACCGGGCCGCTCCGCCGCCACAAAGAAGCGGGCATCGTCCCCGCCGAAACGGTCGCGCAAGTCCTGGCCCACTTCGTAATTGGCCTGGGAAATGGTGGGCCCGATGGCGGCAACAAGCCGCTGGGTCTTGGCGCCCAGCTTCTCCATCGCGGCGATGGTGGCTTCCAGCACGCCGCCTGCCGCCCCTTTCCAGCCGGCATGGGCGGCGCCGATCACGCGGGCCTGCGGATCGGCAAGCAACACGGGGGTGCAATCGGCGGTGAGAATGCCCAGGGCCACGCCCGGCTGGGCGGTGACCAGGCCATCGCCCTCCCGCCGCGCCGCGAAGTCCCAATCGCCGCCCACGACATGGACGCTCGGGCTATGGATTTGCGCCAATGTCACCAGCCGGGCGTCCGGCGCCAGCCCCCGTTGGGCGCGGGCGCGGTTCTCGACGACCGCGGCGGCATCGTCGCGCGAGCCGGGACCGCAATTGAGGCTGGCATAGACGCCGGTGGAGACGCCGCCCTCGCGGGTGAAGAAGCCATGCACCAAGCCCGGCTCGGCGGCGAGATTGTCGGCGCGGTGGATGCGCATTTCTTGTTCCCTCAGAAACCTGGCGACGGGGGCGCGGAGGGCGGCAACAGCGCCATCGCCTGAAACAGTTTTCCCATCTGGTCGGGCGCGGTCAAACGCTGGAGCGCCGATGCCACCTGGTCCGCCTGTGCAGGATTGGTCTGGGCCAGCGCCTTTGCCCGCGCGCCGATTCCCAATTGTTCCAGAAACGGGCCTTGCGGCACGGGACCGAAAATCTCCGCGCCGCCATGGCGCGCCGCATCCGCCAGCGTGGCGAAGTCCACATGGGCGGAAAGATCATTCCGCCCCGGTTCGTCCAGGGGACGCACGAAACGGTGTCCGCCCACCGCCTGCAAGGTTTCGCCAAAACCCAAAGCGGCATAGCCATAATCCAGGATCAGGGCCGCGCCGCCATGGGTCGCGATCCCGTGGGCGATCTCCTGGGCAAGCGCGGTGGCGGCGGGCGAGACTTCGTAGAAACCGCCCTCGGGCGCGCCGGCGCGGGAGGATGGAATGGAGGCGGTGGGTGCCGGAAGCGGCGCCTGCGCGAATTCCAGCTCTCCGTCCCTCACCACCACCATGCGCTCGCACCAGCCGCGGGCGGTCTTCACATATTGACGGACGGGCAGCGCGTCGAAGAACTCATTGGCGATCACCAGAAGCGGCGCGTCGCGGACATCGAAATGCGAAGTCCAGCGGATTTGCGCGCCGCTGTCCTTCAATGTCTCGCGTTGGAGATTGCGCAGTACGGGGCTGGCTTCGACCAGCACCAATTCCACCTCGTCCAGGAATTTCGGCACCCGTTTTAAGACGCGCAATGCGTCCGCCATCAAGGTGCCGCGGCCCGGTCCCAGCTCGACCAGGCGGGTATTTTTGGGGTTCCCCTGGTCGCTCCAGACTTGCGCGCACCAGGCGCCCAGCATCTCGCCGAACATCTGGCTGATCTCGGGCGCGGTGATGAAATCGCCCTGACCGCCGAACGGATCATGGGTGGCGTAATAACCCGCTTCGGGATCGTGCAACGCCAGGGTCATGTATTGCGCCACCGAGATCGGGCCCTGGGCCGCAATCAGGGCTGCGATGCGGGTCCCCAGCCCGGTCATTTCCTGGGCTTGAGGGCGATGGCGAACAAGACGCCCGCGCCCAGCCAGACGGGAATTGACAGCGCCATGCCCATGCTGATGGGGCCCAGGAACGGCGCGTCGGGCTCGCGGAAGAATTCGCTGATGAAGCGGAAGGTGCCGTAACCCAGAAAGAAGATCGCCGAGATCAGGCCCGGCCGGTTCTGGGCGCGGAAGACCCGGAACGCGATCTGCACGATGATGAAGAGAAGAATGCCTTCCAGCGCCGCTTCGTAGAGCTGGCTGGGATGGCGGGGCAACGGCCCGGCGCGGGGGAACACCATCGCCCAGGGCACATCGGTGGCGCGGCCCCACAATTCGCCATTCACGAAATTGGCGATGCGTCCAAAGAACAAGCCCAGCGGCGCGAAAGCGCAGGCCAGGTCGGCGATGGGCATCATCTTGAGTTTATGTTTGCGGCAGAACAGCCAGACCGCGATCACCACGCCCAACAGGCCGCCATGGAACGACATGCCGCCTTCCCAGGCCGCGATCAGTTTCATGGGATTGGTGAGGAACGCGTAAGGCAGGCCGCGGCAGAAATCGGCGTCGGGCGAAACGCTGCACAGGCCCACGCCATAGATCAGGTCCCAGCCCAGCCGGCCTCCCAGGATCACGCCCAGCGTGCACCAGACCACCAGATCGCCGATCTGCTCGTCGGTGGCGGGAGCGCGTCCGTTGAAGGGTGGATCTTTCCACAGGGACGCCGTCCTGACCGCGCGGGCGATACCCCACCAGGCGAACAGCAGGGCGGCGATATAGGCCAGCGCGTACCAGCGGATGGCGAAAGGCCCCAATTGCACCAGCACCGGGTCCATATGGGGATAGGGAAGGGTGGCGAGGAACATGTGGCGCAACTCGCGCTGCTTCGCCCATTGTGTCAAGACACCGCCTTCTCCATATAGGACGAAGGGAGATGACGATGGCGCAAACCGACAATCCGTTCCTGGATGGCATGGCCAAGATGTTCACCGACGCAGCCGGCATGGCCCAGGGCGTGCGGGCCGAGATCGACACGTTCGTGAAGCAGCGGCTGGAGCGGCTGGTGGCCGACATGGATTTCGTACCGCGCGAAGAATTTGAAGCGGTCAAGGCGATGGCCGCCAAGGCGCGCGCCGAGAATGAAGCGCTGGCGGCCCGCATCGCCGCCCTGGAGTCCAAAATCGGCGCTTAAGCGCGTCGCTCCCCCTTTCTCAAAGCTGTGGAATTTTTTTCCGCGCCGGGGATGAGGAGTTGGGGACTCTTGTGCCACCGCAAAATCTTGTGCCAGTTTGGGCTTCAACTGCTTCGTTTTGTGGCCTGGAGTTCGACATGACTGTGATTCATCAGGACGAATTCGCCTTCGCCCCCCACCCGATCGACCTGCTCGAGCGGGCGGTGGAGAACAATGGCTGGAGCTTCGAGCGGTCCGGCCGGGACGAGTTGAACCTGTCGGTGGCTGGCAAGTGGAGCGACCATCATTTCAGCTTCTCCTGGCGCGACGATCTCAAATCCCTTCACCTCACCTCCACGTTCGACATGCGGGTGACCGAGGATGTGCGGCGCCAGAATGTCGCCGACCTCTTGATGTATGTGAATGCGCGGCTGTGGATCGGCCATTTCGACCTCTGGCATGAGGAT
Source organism: uncultured Alphaproteobacteria bacterium (assembly GCA_963766265.1). GTDB lineage: Bacteria > Pseudomonadota > Alphaproteobacteria > Micropepsales > Micropepsaceae > Rhizomicrobium. The sequence goes on along the minus strand of CAVXYX010000001.1, from coordinate 249,152 downwards.
GGGGCCATCGTTTTCCGCCATGCCATGATCTTTCCCGGCGCCGAAGCCAGCGCCTCCCAATGCGAGGCCTTGCTCAATCTCGCGCTGGAAGCGTGCGAACATTATTATCCGGCCTTCCAGTTCGTGCTGTGGGGCGGCAAAAGCGCGGAAGAAGCCGTCGCCGCCGCCGTGCTGGAGTGCGCGGGAAGAGCGTGAGCGGGCCGCTTCTCCTGGTGGGCGCCGGCCGCATGGGCGGCGCCCTGCTCAAGGGCTGGCTTGCCGGCAAATCCGGCCCGGTGATCGTGGTCGAGCCCAAGCCGTCGCCGGAATTGCGCAGATTGGCGAAGAAGAAGAAGGCCATCACCCTGGCGGCGTCGCCGTCCGAAGTGCGGGCGGGAAAAATCTCCGTCTGCCTGGTGGCGCTCAAGCCGCAGATTCTGAAACATGAAGCGCCCCAGCTGGCGCGTTTCGCGCAAGGCGGCGCGTTGATGATCTCGGTAGCGGCGGGCACCCACACCAAGTTGCTGTTCCAGGCCTGGGGAAAAAGGGCGCGCATCATCCGCGCCATGCCCAACACCCCGGGCGCCATCGGCCAAGGCATCAGCGGGCTGTTCGCCGCGCCCGGCGCTACCAAGGCCGACAAGAAAAATGCCGAAATGCTTCTCTCGGCCCTGGGCCAGACGATCTGGGTGGCGAAGGAAGACCTGATCGACAGTGTCACGGCCTTGTCCGGTTCAGGCCCGGCCTATCTTTTCTTGATGGCCGAGGCGATGACCGAAGCCGGCGTGGCGGAAGGCTTGCCGCGCGATCAGGCGGAAAAACTCGCCCGCGCCACGGTGGCGGGAGCCGGCGCGCTTCTGGCCCAGGACGCGTCGCCCGCCAGCAAGCTGCGCGAGGCCGTCACCAGCCCCCATGGCACCACAGAAGCCGCGCTGAAAGTGTTGATGGCGAAGAACGGGCTCATGCCCCTGATGAAGCGCGCCATTCGCGCGGCGCGCAAGCGCGCTGAAGAATTGCGCTAGCCCCCATCTGTCTCTTTCGCGCAAGCGCTAAGAGACATCTTCCCCCGCCAGTGGCTTCGCCACGCGGGGGAAGAAAGCCGGTGTGTGCTGAGACTAGACCGGCAGACGGATCGTCGCCTTCAATCCGCCCAGTGCGCTTTGATCCAAAATGATGTCGCCGCCATGCGCGCGGGCGATGTCGCGGGCGATCGCCAGGCCCAGGCCCGAGCCGCCGGCCTGAAGGTTGCGCCCCTCGTCAAGGCGATGGAATGGCCGGAAGGCTTCCTCGCGGCGGTTTTCGGGAATGCCGGGACCGTCATCCTCCACCGCGATCTCGGCATGACGGTCGCTTCGGCTCAAGGTTACCGCCACCTGGCGGCCTGCCTTCAGGGCATTGTCCACCAGATTGGTGAGGCAGCGGCGCAGCGCCGCCTTCTTCACACTCATGCGCAGGTGGGCCGGCGCGGTGACGCGGACGCGGTCCTCGTCGGCGGCACGGGCCTTGGCCACCGCGGCGGCGGTGTCGCGCACCAATTCGCCCAGATCGCTGTCTTCGGATTCCTCGCCGCCTTCGCCCCGCGCGAAAGCGAGATAATCGTCCAGCATATGCTCCATCTCGGCGATGTCGGCCTTGAAGGCGCGGGTGTCGGCATCGTCGTGCATCATCGCCAAGGCCAGTTTCATGCGGGTAAGCGGCGTCTTGATGTCGTGGCTCACCCCCGCCAGCATCTCGGTGCGCTGGTTCACATAGCGCTCGATGCGTTCGCGCATGGTGATGAAGGCCTGTGCGGCGCGGCGCACCTCGGTGGCGCCATAGGGCTTGAAGTCCGCCACCGGACGGCCCTTGCCGAACATCTCCGCCGCGCGCGCCAGCCGCTCGATCGGCCTTACCTGGTTGCGCAAGAACAGGATCGCCACTGCCAGGAGGATCAGGCCTGATCCCGCCGTCCAGAGAATGAAGATGTCCGGCTTGGACACGGTGATGCGATCCCGCGGCACGACGATCTCCAGCACGCCGTCCTTCACATCCACCTTGATGTCGAAATCATCGCCCGCCCTGCTGGTCTGGAAATGCCGCCGGGGACCCATGCTGGTGGCCAGGAGATCGTCCAGCGCCATGTCGATGGTGCTGGAAGACGGTTTGAGCGGCGCGGCCAGCTTGGCGCCATCATGGAACGTAAGCCGATAGCGCAATTCGCGGGCGGACAAAGCACGCAAACCGTCGCGCTCCAAGGAGGGCGTGGAATCTTCCAGCGTGGCCAGGAACGCCACGTCGGCGGCGACATCGCGGGCCATGCGGCGGGTGGTGGTGTCCAGGTCGCGCTCGAAGAAGACATAGGTGACCACGATCTGCAGCAGCACCATCGGCGCGACGATGATGATCAGCGAGCGGCCGAACAGGCCGCGCGGCAGGAATTGTTTGATGAAGCGCCCCAATGTCATGGTTCTGGCGTCATGGCTATCCGCGATCCGGCAGGAGGACATAGCCAACCCCGCGCACGGTCTGGAGATAGAGCGGCAGCTTGGGGTCCTCTTCGATCTTTCGCCTCAGCCGCGTCACTTGCACATCGATGGAGCGTTCCAGCGCCACCCCCAGCCGGGCGCAAAGGTCGCTGCGCGAGAAGGCGTGGCCGGCATTGGCGGCGAACAACTGCAACAGTGCGCCTTCCGAACTGGTGAGCTTGACCGGCTTGCCGGCGCGGGTGAGGCGCGACGCCAGGGGATCATAGAGCGCGGTGCCCATCCGGACCGGGTGGCCGGCGCTTTCCTGCACCGGCGTCGCCCGGCGCAGCAGGGCATTGATGCGCAGGAGAAGCTCGCGCGGCTCGAACGGCTTGGGTAGATAATCGTCCACCCCCAGCTCCAGCCCGGCAATGCGGTCGGCGGGATCGCCACGGGCGGTGAGCATCAGGATGGGAAGTTGCTGCGAGCTTTGGCGCACGCTTTTGGCCAGATCCAGCCCGGATTCGCCCGGCATCATCACGTCCAGGATCAGGCAGTCGAACGCCATGCTTCTCATCAGGGCGCGGGCATCGGCGGCATGGGCGGCGGCGCTGACGCGGAACCCGTTGCCCGAAAGATAGCGGGTGAGCAGCGCGCGCAGCCTTTCGTCGTCGTCCACCACCAGCAAATGCGGGTCGGACAGCGAAGGTTTCCCAGGGGCTATGCCAGCGGTCATGCCAGTGGTCATGGCTGCTATTCCCGTTCGCCCGTCATAATCGGACGGGCGGCTCTTGCGGTTTTTGCGTCCGCCATGCTGACATAACTAAAACCTGGGCTTACGTCGGGCAAGTCCCTATAAGCCCTGCCAGAAAAACGGGAAATCGGCCTTGAGCGGGCCGGCAATCAGGACGGTAAAAATGGCAGATGTGATCCCCTTCGATAGCCGCAGCGGCAGTCTTTGGTACGACGGCAAGATCGTGCCCTGGACGGACGCCAAGACCCATGTCCTCACCCATGGCCTTCACTATGGCTCCAGCGTGTTCGAGGGCGAGCGGATCTATGGCGGCACCATCTATAAGCTCAAGGAACACACCGCGCGGCTGTTCAAATCGGCGGAAGTGCTGGGGATGAAGATCCCCTTCACCCAGGACGAGATCAACGCCGCCTGCATCGAAGCGGCCCAAGTCCAGAACATCAAGGACGGTTATGTCCGCCCGGTGGTGTTCCGCGGCAGCGAGATGATGGCGGTCTCAGCCCAGAACACCAAGATCCATGTCGCCATCGCGGTGTGGGAATGGCCGTCTTATTTCGATCCCAAGGAAAAGCTCAAGGGCATTCGTCTGGCCATCGCCGACTGGAAACGTCCCGCGCCGGATACCGCGCCCACCCAGGCCAAGGCGGCGGGTCTCTACATGATCTGCACGCTTTCCAAGCATGCGGCCGAAGCCAAAGGCTATGCCGACGCCATGATGCTGGATTATCGCGGCTATGTGGCGGAAGCGACGGGCGCCAATATCTTCTTCGTCAAGGATGGCAGCGTGCACACGCCCATCGCCGATTGCTTCTTGAACGGCATCACCCGCCAGTCGGTGATCGCCATCGCCAAGGCGCATCAAATTCCCGTGATCGAACGTCATATCTTGCCCGACGAACTCAGCCAGTTCAGCGAATGCTTCATCACCGGCTCGGCGGCGGAAGTGACCCCGGTGTCGGAGATCGGCCCTTACCGCTTCAAGCCGGGCAAGCTCACCGAGACCTTGATGAACGCGTACGCGGATGAGGTGCGCGGCGTGAAAGTCGCTGCCGCCTAGCGCTACGCGCTTGCCGCTCGCCTAAGCTCGCGGCGTTCGCCACTCGAAATGGTCCCACCGGACCATTTCGACCGCTGCGCGGTCGTGGCTCACGGCTGCGCGCGCACCAGCCAGATTGCCCCGGCGATCAGGACCGCAATGCCCAGCGCCTCGCGGGGCGTGGTCCTGTGCTTGAAGGCGAAGCGCGAGACGCCTTGCGCGAACACGATCTCGACCAGCGCCAAAGTCCGCACGCTGGCCGCCGTGGCCAGGGCGAAGGCCAGGAACCAGAATTCCGAAGCCGCCGCGCCGGCGAACCCCGCCAGCAGCGATGGCCGCCACAGACGCAATATGGCTTTGAGGGTGTCGTGGCGCTTCACGATCAGATAGGGCCACAGGATCACGGTCTGCAGCATCAGCCCGCAGGTGAGCGAGAAAGTCGCCGCCATCACATAATTGCCGCCTGCCGCCAGAATCGCACCGCGATAGGCAATGGACGACAGGCCGAACAGCGACGCCGCTGCCAGGCCCAGCGCCGCCGGCCGCCAGCCGGGCGCCAGGATATGGCTCTCCGGCTTGAGCGACAGCAGCAGCACGCCCGCCATCGCCGCGCCGATCGCACCCGCCATCGGCCAGGTGACGATGTCGCCCAGGAAGAGAAAGCCGAACAGGGCCACCAGCACCGGCTCGACCTTGAGATAGGCGATGGTGACGACAAAGGAGCGCCGCTCCATGGTGAGCAGCATCAAGGCGGTGCCGCCCACTTGGGTGACCGCGCCCAGCACGGTCCATAGATCAAAGCCGGTGCTGAATTTCGGCAGCGGCGCATGGGTGAAAAGCGCCACACCGATCAGGAAGACCAGGGCGAAGGGAAAACCGAACAGGAACCGCACCTGGGTGGCGCCGGCCGCGCCCAGGCGGGGGGTGAGATCGCGTTGCATGGCGTTGCGCGCGGTCTGGCCCATCGCCGCCACGATAGTGAAAAGCACCCAGAGATAGTTGGTCACTTCTGCCAGCGCTTCGCCGCCTCGTCATCGCTGGCGCGATGTTCGACCCAGTGATGCTCATGCCCCCGCGTCTCTTCCTTCCAGAAGGGCGCATGGGTCTTGAGATAGTCCATCAGGAATTCGCAAGCCGCGAAGGCGGCATGGCGATGCTGCGAGGCCACCGCCACCAGCACGATGCGCTCGCCCGGTTTGAGGGCGCCAATGCGATGGATCACGGTGACGCCGGTGAGCGGCCAGCGCGTGCCCGCTTCGCCGACCAGGCGGGCAATCTCCGCTTCCGTCATGTGCGGATAATGTTCCAGGGTGAGGGCGGAAAGATCCTTCTCCTTGCGCACATGGCCGGTGAAGCTCGCCACCGCGCCCGCCTCGCCGTCGCCGGCCAGGGCCGTGACTTCCCTGTTGAGATCGAAATCCTCACGCTGGATGCGGATGGATGTCTTCATCTCAGCCCCCGGTTACCGGCGGGAAGAACGCCACTTCATCATTCGGGGCGATCTTGGCATCCAATCCGGCATGATGCTGATTGACCGCCACGCGAATGCGGGTGAGATCGGCAAAGGCATCGGCATAATTGGGGCCTAGGCTTTTCAGATGCGCGATCAGAGCGGCGACATCCCCGGGCTGCGCCATGAGCTGTTCCTCGCTTTTGCCGATCTTCTGCCGCACCCAGGCGAAATAAAGCAACGTCACGCTTGATCCTCGACGGGCGCGACGCCGGGGCGGATATGGGTCAAGCCATTCTTGAAATAGATCACCCCGGTATAAAGCGTCAGCGCCGCGGCGATCCAGAGCAGGATATAGGCAATGGCGTCATAGGTGTCGGCGGGAAGTCCCGGCAAGAAGGTGTCGGCCAAAGGCGTCAGGATCATCGCCCCGATCGCAATCATCTGCACCGCGGTTTTGAGCTTGGCGATGGCGGTGACGGGCACGCTCACCCGCGTCCCGGCCAGGAATTCGCGCAAGCCCGAGACCAGGATTTCGCGCGAGAGAATAATCAGCGCCGGCACCAGCCGGAGCAGGGAGTGCAGCCCGGTGGTGAGGTAGAATTGGCGGATATCGCCCTCTGCCACCAGCATCATCAGCGCCACCGCCACCAGCACCTTGTCGGCGATGGGGTCCAGCATGCGGCCGAACTCCGAGCCCGCCTTGAGCTTGCGGGCGGCGAACCCGTCTAGCCAGTCGCTGAGGCTGGCGATCACGAAAACAAGGAAGGCGACGATGCGCGAGGCTTCGCCGGGCATGACGAAAGCGATCGCGAAGACCGGCACCAGCAGGATGCGCATGACGGTGAGGGCGTTGGGCAGGGCAATCATGGGCCGGGAGTGTAGGGGGGTGGGTTGCCAAAATCACCCCTTTTTGCCCCGCTTTTCCCGCGAAACCGCTCTGCGTACAACTCAATTGGGGTGGAAGAAGTCGAAGATTTTGCGCGCCAAGGTCTCGCTCACGCCGCCCACGGACTGGAGGTCGGCCAGGCTGGCCGCCGCCACCGCCCGGGCCGAGCCGAAATGCTGCAACAAAGCGCGCTTGCGGCCCGCGCCCACCCCCGCGATCTCGTCCAGCGGGTTGGCGCCGATGGCGGCGCTGCGTTTCTTGCGGTGGCTGCCGATGGCGAAGCGATGGGCCTCGTCGCGCAGCCGTTGCAGGTAATAGAGCACCGGGCTTTTGAGATCGAGGCGGAAGCCGTCCTTTCCCGGCAGGTAAAAATGCTCCCGCCCTGCGTCGCGGTCCGGGCCCTTGGAGATGGCCACCAGATCGATGTCTTCCACCCCCAGGTCGGCGAAGACCTGACAGGCCACGCTCAATTGCCCCGGCCCGCCGTCAATCAGCACTAGGTCCGGCCTGCGCCATTTGGACTCCACCACCTGCTCCGACTCGTCCTTGATCAGTCGGGCGAAGCGGCGGGTAAGCACTTCGCGCATCATGGCGTAATCATCGCCGGGGGTGAGCTCGGCGGTCTTGATGTTGAATTTGCGGTACTGGTTCTTTTCGAAGCCGTCGGGGCCCGCGACGATGAAAGCCCCAATGGCATGTGCTCCTTGGATATGTGAATTGTCATAGACCTCGATGCGCCGGGGGGCCGTATCCATCCCCATCACTTCGGCCACGCCGTCCAGCAATTGCGCCTGGGCGCTGTTCTCCGCCAACCGTCTTCCCAGCTGTTCGCGGGCATTGGCCAGGGCGCGGTCCATGATCTCCCGCTTCTCGCCCCGCTGCGGCATGGAGATGTCCACCTTGATGCCGGCGCGCAAGGTCAGCGCCTCCGCCAGCAACGCCTTGCCCGGCAATTCCTCGGACGTCAGCAGCAATCGGGGCGCGGTGCGCTCGTCATAGAATTGGCCGACGAAGGATTCCAGCACTTCGGCCAGCGCCATGTCCGGCGCGTGGCGGGGAAAATAGGGCCGATTGCCCCAATTCTGGCCGGCGCGGAAGAAGAAGACCTGGATGCAAGTTTGCCCGCCTTCCGAGTAGGCCGCGAACAGGTCGGCTTCGTCGAAGGTCGAGGGATTGATGCCCTGGCTGGACTGGATCTGGCTCATCGCCTTGAGCCGGTCGCGTAGCCGCGCCGCGCGCTCGAAATCCAGCGCCTCGGAGGCTCCCGTCATTTCCCCGATCAGCGCTTCCTGGACGATGCGGCTTTTGCCGGCGAGAAAGTTTTCCGCTTCCTCGACCAATTCGCGATAACCGGTCTCGTCCACCCGGCCCACACAAGGCGCGCTGCAGCGCTTGATCTGGAACAGCAGGCAGGGCCTTGTGCGCGAGGCGAACACCGAGTCGGAGCAGGAGCGCAACAGGAAGGAGCGCTGCAACGTGTTCAAGGTGCGCGTCACCGCGCCGGCGCTGGCGAAAGGGCCGAAATAGATCCCCTTGATGGATTTGGCGCCGCGATGCTTCAGCAACTGAGGGAAGGGATGATCTTCCCGCAGCAGGATGTTGGGAAAGCTCTTGTCGTCGCGGTACGAGACATTGTAGCGGGGCTTGAGCTGCTTGATGAGATTGGATTCCAAGAGCAGCGCCTCGGTTTCCGACGCCGTGGTGACGAACAGCATCTCCGCCGTCTCGGCCACCATGCGGGTGAGGCGGTCGGCATGGACGCCGCCGCGCGCATAGGCGCCCACCCGCTTCTTCAGGCTCTTGGCCTTGCCCACATAAAGGACATCGCCCGCCGCATTCAGCATGCGATAGACGCCGGGCTGATCGGGCAGGGTCTTGAGGTATGAGGCGATAAGCTCGGCGCCCTTCAGCGGGCGCGTCTCGGAATCCATGGCGCCAATATATTAACGCGTGCGCTCAATCTCAATTCCGACGCTCTCGGCGTTGGTAAGCGCTTCCAGCTTTTCCACCCGCACCCGAACGGTATGGACCCGTTTGTCCTCAAAACAGGCCCTGGCGATCCGCTCCGCCAGGGTTTCCGCCAGTTTCACATGGCCTTCGGCGATGATGGCGCGGATGCGCTTCTCGATGACGTGATAATCCACCACATTTTCCAGCATGTCCTGGGCATCGGCGATGTCGTCGGTGGCGAGGTCCACATTGATGCGCACCTTTTGGGTACGGCCTTCTTCCTGCCGGTAGACGCCGATATGCGCGGCCAGTTCCAGATTGCGGATGAAGACATGGCGCATGTCATGCGTGGCGCTGGCGAAGCGGGGCGGCTCGATCTTGCTCATTCCGGCCCCTGGACGTCCGGCGTCTGCCAGATCAAATGCTGCCCGCCATCCACCGCCAGCATCTGGCCGGTGACGGCATCGGCGCCCAGAAGATAGCGCACGGCCGGCGCGATGTCCGTTGGCTCCGCGCCGTGCTTCAAGATGGTGGCGTCGCGCTGGCGGGCGAAATCCTCTTCCGATTGGCGCGGATTGCGCAATGTCGGGCCCGGTCCCACGGCGTTGACGCGGATGTCGGGCCCCAGCGCCTGCGCCAGGGTTGTGGTGAGCCAATAGAGACCCGCCTTGCACAGGCTGTAGGAGATGAATTGTGGCGTGGGCTTCAGCACGCGCTGGTCGATGATGTTGACGATCGCGCCTTTCTCGCCCTTGGGCAATTGGCGCGCGAAATGCTGGGAAAGAAGGAACGGCGCGCGCAGATTGATTTCCATATGAGCGTCCCAGCTCTTGCGGCTGACCGCGCGCCAATCGTCATTCTCGAACAAGGACGCGGAATTGATCAAGGCAGTGAGCGGACCCAATTCGGCGGCGGCCCGCGCGACAAGAGTCTCCGTCTCCGCCTCGGTAGCGAAGTCCGCGGTGAGGGTGGCGCATTTGACGCCTTTGCCGCGTATCTCGCCAGCCATCTGCTCCGCGTCGTCGCGCGAGGAGGAATAATGCAGGGCGATGTTCCAGCCCGCTCCCGCCAGTTCCAGGGCGATGGCGCGGCCTAGCCGCTTGGCGGCGCCGGTGACGAGCGCGGTTTTTCCGGTCATGCACGGACCCTAGCGCGCGGCGTTCCGGTCCGCAAAGACGTCAGTGGATGAACCCCACCAACTGTCGCACCTCCGCCATCACGGGCGCGGCGAGGGCGCGCGCGCGCTGGGCGCCCGATTTCAATGTGCGGTCGATCTCGGCGGGGTCGGCCAGCAGGCGGCGCATCTCCCCGGTCATCGGGGGCGATTTTGGCCACGGTCAGATCGGCCAGCTTCTGCTTGAAATCCGAGAATTGCGCCCCGGCGAATTCCCGGATCACCTGATCGCGGTCTTGGTCGGCAAGCGCGGCATAGATGTTGAGAAGGTTTTCGGCTTCCGGCCGGTCCTTCAACTCCTCCTTGCTGTAGGGGAGCGGATTGGGATCGGTCCTGGCGCGGCGGATCTTGTTGGCGATGGCATCGGCATCGTCGGTCAAATTGATGCGCGACATGTCGCTTTCGTCCGACTTGGACATTTTCTTGGTGCCGTCGCGCAAGCTCATCACCCGCGTGGCGGCCCCGGTGATCACCGGCTCAGGCAGGGGAAAAAAATCCGGCGCGCCGAAATCATTGTTGAATTTCTGTGCGATGTCGCGCGACAGCTCCAGATGCTGCTTCTGGTCTTCGCCCACGGGAACATGGGTGCCCTTGTAGGCCAGGATGTCGGCGGCCATCAGCATCGGATAGGTATAGAGCCCCACCGAGGCGCGCTCCTTGTGCTTGCCCGTTTTTTCCTTGAACTGGGTCATGCGGTCCAGCCAGCCCAGCCGCGCCACGCAATTGAAGATCCAGGCCAGCTCGGCATGCTCGGGCACCTGGCCCTGGTTAAAGATCAGCGAGCGGGCCGGATCGACGCCGGCGGCGATATAGGCGGCCGCGACTTCGCGGGTGGAATGGACCAGTTCATCGCGCTTGGCGTAACCGGCCTCGGCGGTGATGGCGTGCATGTCGACCACGCAGATAGATGCAAGGCATCTGGTCCTGCAACCGCACCCAGTTCTTGAGCGCGCCCAGATAATTGCCCAGATGCAGCGTGTTGGTGGGCTGCATGCCCGAAAAGACCAGCGGCTTGTGCGTCATGACGTTCATTGTTTCCTGCGGCCCTTTGGGCTGGGTTATGCCCGCTCGGGCGGGAAGCCTCAAGGGTCGTCGGCCAGGGCTTTCTTGAGCCGCTCGGTCGACGTCGGCGATGCGCTGGGGATGGCGGATTTTGTGGCCGAAGCCGTCGCGGACATAGAAGACGTCCACCGCGCGCTCGCCATAGGTGGCAACCATAGAGGCCGAGATGGAAAGCCCGGCTTCGAACAGGCCTGGGTCACGTCATAGAGCAAGCCGGGCCGATCCAGTCCCTCCACTTCGATCACGCGTGGCGATCTGGCGAGGCATCATTGTCGAAAAGCACCTTGGGCGCGATGGTGAAGGCCTGGGCCTTGGTCTTGAGCGGCCGTTTGGCGGTCAGCGCGCGGCGCGGCCAGATTTCACCCGTGACGGTTTTCTCGATGGTCGGCGCAGGCGCTCGAGCCGCTCGGGATCGCCGAAGGCCGCGCCGTCGGCGTCCTGCACCGAGAAGACATCCAGCGCGAATCCATCCGTGGTGGTGAAGACCTTGGCATCGACGATCGAGCCGCCGGACATGGCGATGGCGCCGGCGAGTTGCGAGAACAGGCCCGGATGGTCGGGGGTGTAGAGCACGATCTCGGTCACGCCGCGGAATTCTTGGTCTCGGCCGATCCAGCGAGAGCAGATCGCCGGCGCGCGTCGGCCTTGGCATCAGGCGGGCATGGCGCTCCTGCTCGTCGCGCGTCGAAGGCCAGCCAGTAGCTGTCATAGTGGCGCGAGAGCAGTCGCGCTCGCGCTGCTCGGCGGTCAAATCGGCCAGCCGCGCGGCCAGCGCCGCCTTGGCCGCCGCCACCCGCGCGGCGCGGGCCGGCGTCTGGTCGCCGCCCGTCATCATCGCTCGGCGGCGTAATAAAGTTCGCGCAGCAGCTGGCCCTTCCAGCCGTTCCACACGCCCGGCCCGACAGCACGAATGTCGGCCACGGTGAGCACCAGGAGCAGGCGCAGCATCTCCGGCGTCTGCACCAGGGCGACGAAATCCTGCACCGTCTTGGGATCGGAGAGATCGCGGCGCTGGGCGGTGTCGCTCATCACCAGATGGTTCTTCACCAGCCAGGCCACCGCGTCGGTGTCGGCGGGCGACAGGCCCAGCCGCGGACACAGGCTGTGCGGCGATCTCGGCCCCGACCTCGCTGTGATCGCCCGGCAGGCCCTTGGCGATGTCATGCAGCAGGATGGCGCAGTAGAGCACTTCGCGCGATTGGATGCGCTTGATGATGTCGGTGGAGAGCGGGTTGTCCTCGCTGATGTTCGCCGCGCTCGATGGCGGCGACATTGCCCACGGCGCGGATCAGATGCTCGTCCACCGTATAATGGTGATACATGTTGAATTGCATCAGCCCCACGGCATGGCCGAATTCCGGCACGAAACGGCCCAGCACGCCCGCCTCGTTCATCAGGCGCAGCGCCCGTTCCGGATTGTGGCGCGAGGTGAGCGTCTCCAGGAAGAGGCGGTTGGCTTGCGGATTGTGCCGCAGCTTCTCAGTGATGAGATCGAGCGAGCGCGTCATGGTGCGCAGCGCATGGGGATGGATGTCCACATTCTTCTCGTCCGCGAGGTGGAAGATGCGCAGGATGTTGACCGGATCGCGGGCGAAAGCATGCCGGCTCGGCGGTAAGCCGTCCATTCTCGACATAGAAATCGTCGTCCGCGGCGCGCGGCTTGAGAAATCCCGGCAGCATGCGCGCCAGCGACGGGCGCGGCTTGCGGTTCTGTTCCTCCAGCGCGGCGCAGAAGATGCGGGTGAGGTCGCCGACATCCTTGGCGACCAGGAAGTAGGCGCGCATGAATTCTTCCACCGCCGCGGCGCGGCTTGTCGGCGTCGTGATAGCCCAGGGCGGCCGCCAAGCCCGGCTGGACGTCGAACGACAGCCGCTCTTCCGCCCGGCCCAGCAGATAGTGCAGATGCACGCGCACATTCCACAGAAAGGCCTCGGCCTTCTGGAAGGTGCGGTATTCGTCGTCGGTGAAGACATTGTGCTCGACCAGGTCGGCGGCGTCCTCCACATGATAGAGATATTTGCCGATCCAATAGAGCGTCTGCAGGTCGCGCAGGCCACCCTTGCCTTCCTTGATGTTGGGCTCGACCAGATAGCGGCTTTCGCCCTGGCGGGCGTGGCGCACGTCGCGCTCGGCCAGCTTGGCCTCGACGAAATCCTGGCCGTTGCCGGTCGCCACCTCGCTCCAGAATTTCTTGCGCAGCTCGTCATAAAGCGCGTGGTCGCCCCACAGATAGCGCGCTTCCAGCAGCGCGGTGCGGATGGTGATGTCCTGCTTGGCCAGGCGCACGCATTCGGCCAAGCTGCGCGTGGCGTGACCGACCTTCAGGCCCAGATCCCACAGCATGTAGAGAATGAATTCGATGACGCTTTCGCCCCAGGCGGTCTGCTTGAAGGGGCGCACGAACAGAAGATCGATGTCCGAGCCCGGCGCCAGCTCGCCGCGGCCATAGCCGCCGGTGGCGACGATCGCCAGCCGCTCCGAGGTGGTGGGATTCTGCGCGTAATAGACGTGCTTGGCGGCGAAATCGTAGATCACCTGGATCACGGCATCCTGCAGCGCCGACAGCGCGCGCGCTGCCGCCAGGCCCGGCAGGCCTTCCTGCGCCACCGCCTGCTCCACCCGCGCGCGGCCCGCCTGGAACGCCGCCTTGATCAGGCCAAGCCCGTCTTTCGCTGAGCGAGCCGGTGTCGGGGCTGGTCTTGGCCAGCGCGGTCAGGGCATGGCGCAACGCGTGGCGTCGATCATTTCGGCCAGGGGCAGTTCGGCGATGGGGCGTTCCAGTCCCATCAATTCGCCTTTGCCGTTGCCGCGATGGGTGGGCCGGGGCAGCGGCCCTTCGGTGCGGATCACCACGCCGCAAGCGATGCGGTTTCCGGCATTGCCCAAGGGCTGGGTGCGGTAATCGTCGCCGCGCTGATCGACGATGATGGCCACGCCGTCGCGGTCGAAGATGGAGCGCTTGCCGTTCCCAGGGCGAAGCCATTGGTCACCACGCTGGCGTGCAGCCTGCCGTCGGCGCCCGGCGAATTGGTTGGGCAGGTCGCCCGCCTCCGGCCCGCCCTCGGCCAGATAGCCATGCTTGCGCACCAGCGCGCCCACCGACAGGATCGGACCGGCGCTGGTGAAGCCGGTCTTGGGATCGCAATTGCCCGAGACATGCAGATGGACGCCATGGGGTCCCGGCGGCAGGCCGGTGAGATCGAACTCGATCAGCACCCCGCGATTGACGGTGGTGAAATTGGCGATGCCCACCGGCTTGCCGTCCAGGTCCTTCAGATGGGCCACGGCGTGGGGCCGGGCGCCAAGCAGGCGTGCCCGCCAGACCGGCCAGCGCCAAGAGGCCTGAAAGCCAGCAAAATTCCTCTCATGGAACCAGTCTAGCCGCTCCCGTCATTGGGCCAAAGGGAACTCAACCGAGCCAAACGGGTTGAACAGGTGAATATCAGTCGAAGGGCGACAGGAGATTTAAGTCATGCGCATTTCCAACCTCGCCATCGTCCTTTCCGTGGCCGCCGGGTCCGCGCTGGCGCTGCCCGCTTTGACCGGGGCCGCGCTCGCGGTCCAGGACCAGCCGGTCACCATCGGCGGCGTAGAAACGGTTTGCACCGGTGTGGGCTCGGCCAAGGACAATCCGGCCTGGAGCGGCTATCCGGTCAAGCTGGTCTTCGCCAACCCAGAGCGGCGAGGACCTGGCGCAGGTGCATGTCGCGGTGACGCAAGGCGGCAAGCCCGTGGTGGAGACCGACTGCGACGCGCCCTGGGTGCTGATGAAGCTGCCGGCCGGCGAGTATAGCGTCGCCGCCTCGATCGGCGCGCCGCAGCCGGCAACGCCAATTTCTCGACCAGCGGTGCGGGCCAGAAGACGGTGACGATCACCATGCCGCCGGCCTCGCAAGGCACCGCCGCGGCGCAATAAGCCAGTCCAAAAGAAAAAGGCCGGCGGCGTTTCACGCCGCCGGCTTTGTTCTGTCATTCGACCAGCCGTTAGGCGGCCTTGAGGTTCGACGCCTTGGCGCCGCGCGCGTCCGGCACGATGTCGAACGAGACCTTCTGGCCTTCGGTCAAGGAGCGCATGCCGGCGGCTTCCACCGCGGTGGCGTGCACGAACACATCCTTGCCGCCGCCTTCCGGCGCGATAAAGCCAAAGCCTTTGGAGGTATTGAAGAACTTCACGGTTCCGATCGTCATAACGTAGTACTTCCTGCATAGATTTCCGCCTCGGCGGAATGCCGGAACGGGCGGAGGGTGCGTCGGTCGCAGGGAAGGAAGTGACTGTCTCGTCCAGGCGCGCACGTGAAGGCGGGCAGGATTCTTCTACAGGTGCGCTTCGTCTGTGACGGGTCTTAATCTCCAGTGGGCGCGACAATACGCGCAAGCTGACCCATTGGCAAGGAACGGCCGGATCCCCGGTCCGCGACGGGATGGCCCCAGATGGTTGCCGCTTTTTTGGACAGCGAAAACCCGCTGGGCCCCTGGGGTTTCTCACGCAACCGGCGCGGCGATAGCGCTATCTCGCGCATTATTTGGAAACTGGTACTAAATTTGCTGGTGCCGGACCAAGGCGCGCCTGTCATGGCCATGAACCCTCTCTCCGGAATGGCGAAGAGCGCGGTGCCGCGCAAAATCGCGCGCCGCCCGGTCGTTTCCTCGATGATGCGCTCGGCAGGTTATGACGAGGACCTCGCGGTGCTGGAGATCGAGTTCGTCACCGGCTCCGTCTATCGCTATCACGCGGTGCCCAAGCGCGCATGGACCGGGCTGATGGAGGCCGGGTCCAAGGGCCGCTATTTCGATGCGCACATCCGGGACAAGTATCCGGTGCGGCGCGTGGGCTAAACCGATTTTTCTTCGGAGGACGGGCCGGGTTCGCCCGCCTCTTTCGCCGCCTTGCGCTTGGCGGATTCTTCGGCGCGGCGCTCGGCCTTCTCGGCGTGTTTCGCGGCCTGGGCGCGTTCGCGCTGCAGACGGTCCTGGCGGTAGTTGGGGGTTCTGGGCGCCATGTTTTTTCTTTCTTGTTCGGACCGGCAAACGAAAAAGGCGGCGAAGAATTCTCTCCGCCGCCTTCCGTTACTTATTTCAGACTGCCTTGAGATTGACGGCCTTGGAGCCTTTGGGGTCCGGCTGCACGTCGAACGAGACCTTCTGGCCTTCCGACAAGGTGCGCATGCCGGCCGCTTCCACGGCGGAAGCGTGCACGAACACGTCCTTGTTGCCGCCTTCCGGCGAGATGAAACCAAAGCCTTTGGCGGTGTTGAAGAACTTCACGGTGCCGATAGTCATGATAGTGCCTTTGCAGAGAGAGTCGCCCAGGCGAATGCCGGGGCGGCGAAGGCTTTCGGGGCAGGGAAGTTGGGCTGTCTGGCCAGGCGCGCACGAGGCGGGTCGGGAATTAACAGTGCGCTTCTTCTGACGAGACGCCGACGCGCCCTCTTGTTACACCTTCAAGGGGGAAATAGCAAACGGGCGGGTGGATGGCCCCGATGCCAAGGAAGTATCGCGGCGGCGATGTTTATTTCACCCAAAGAGCCATTTTCCTCAAGTACGTCGCCCACGCGCGCGCCAAGGACCGCTTGCGCCAAAGGAGCGCGGAAGCTGATCAGGCCCCTGGCGGCGTCGGCTTCGTCCACACCCACGATGCGGAAAGTCTGTTTGCGGCCCCTGCGTTCGATGGTGACGGTCGAGCCGAACGCCACTGTGCCGTCGTTGGACGGCTGCGCCACTTCCGCCGTGAGTTTGCGCTGGGACCAATAGCGCAAATCGCGTTCCAGGGTTTCGCGCAAGAGGACGTTGGTTTCCGCTTTCAGCGCCGCCTCGATCCGCGCCACATGGGCCTCGATCTGGGCCATGCCTTCCGGCGTAACAGGATTGGGGCCTTCCTCCACCATGCGCTCGGGTGGACGGGCGGATTCGGCGGATTTCTTTTACAAAAGCGCGGGACATATCGGATTCTGCTAACTCCTCATGCTGAGCTTGTCGAAGCATGAGGAACGCGTGAAAGACATTCCGTCCTCATCCTTCGACAAGCTCAGCATGAGGATGGAGAGAGCTACCTTGATCTGCTGCCGAACGTCTTGGGCACATTGGGCCGGCCGGCGCGTTGCAGGCGCTTGCGATTGTTCTGCTTGCCGGGGCGGGAGGGTTTGCTCTCGTCCGACAGCGCGATCTCGGCATCGAACTGGGCCCGCGTTCACGTCCGATTGCCGGGCGAAGGGATCGTCGCTGATGGTGAGCGCCACGGTCTGAAGCCGCTTCAGCTCGTCGCGCAACCGCGCCGCGGTCTCGAATTCCAGGTCGGCGGCGGCGGCCCGCATCTGCTTTTCCAGGTCGGCGATGATCGCTTTGATATTGTGGCCGATGAAAGCGCGTTCGCCGTCGGCCGCTTCCAGCACGCCCGCATCCACCGTGACATGGTCGCGCTCATACATCGAGCCCATGATGTCGGCGATGTTCTTCTTGATGCTGAGCGGCGTGATGCCGTGTTCCTTGTTGAAAGCTTCCTGCTTGGCGCGGCGGCGGTTGGTTTCGGCCATGGCGCGCTCCATCGAGCCTGTGATCCTGTCGGCATAGAGGATCACCTTGCCGTCAACATTGCGGGCGGCGCGGCCGATGGTCTGGATCAGCGAAGTCTCGCTGCGCAGAAAGCCTTCCTTGTCCGCGTCCAAAATCGCCACCAGGGCGCATTCGGGAATGTCCAAGCCTTCGCGCAACAGATTGATGCCGATCAGCACGTCGAATGCCCCAAGGCGCAAATCGCGGATAATCTCGATCCGCTCCAAAGTCTCGACATCGGAATGCATGTAGCGCACGCGAATGCCCTGCTCGTGCATATATTCGGTGAGGTCTTCCGCCATCTTCTTGGTCAGGGTGGTGACCAAGATGCGATAGCCGCGCAGGGCGACCTCGCGGCATTCGGCAATCAGATCGTCCACCTGTGTTTCCACCGGGCGGATTTCGACCGGGGGGTCGATCAAGCCGGTGGGCCGGATCACCTGCTCGGCGAAGACGCCGCCGGTGCGTTCCATCTCCCAATTCCCGGGCGTGGCCGAGACATAGACCGACTGGGGCCGCATCGCGTCCCATTCCTCGAATTTCAGCGGCCGGTTGTCGATGCAGGACGGCAGGCGAAAGCCGTAATCCTGCAAGGTGAATTTGCGGCGATAGTCGCCTTTGTACATGGCGCCGATCTGCGGCACGCTGACATGGCTTTCGTCGCAGAACACCAGTGCATTGTCGGGCAGATATTCAAACAAAGTGGGCGGCGGCTCGCCCGGCAGGCGCCCGGTGAGCCAGCGGGAATAATTCTCGATCCCGGCGCAGGAACCGGTGGCCTCGATCATCTCCAGGTCGAAAGTGGTGCGCTGCTCCAGCCGCTGCGCTTCCAGCAATTTGCCTTGGGCACGGAATTCCGCAAGGCGGTGGATCAGCTCCTGCTTGATGCCCTTCATCGCCTGCTGAAGCGTTGGGCGCGGCGTCACATAATGCGAATTGGCATAGACCTTGATCGACTCCAGCTCGCCCGCCTTGTGGCCGGTAAGTGGATCGAATTCGGTGATGGACTCCACCACATCGCCGAACAGCTCCACCCGCCAGGCGCGGTCTTCATAGTGGGCGGGGAAAATGTCGATCGTGTCGCCCCGCACGCGGAACGCGCCGCGGGTGAAATTGTCGTCATTGCGCCGGTATTGCAGCGCCACCAGCCCGCCGATGGCGCCGTTGCGGTCCACCTTGTCGCCGCACGAAATGGACACCGCGGTGCCGGAATAGGTCTCGACCGAGCCGATGCCATAGATGCACGACACCGAGGCGACGATGATCACATCGTCGCGCTCCAAAATCGCCCGCGTCGCCGAATGGCGCATGCGGTCGATCTCCTCGTTGATGGAGCTGTCCTTTTCGATATAGGTGTCGGTGCGGGGGATATAGGCTTCCGGCTGGTAGTAATCGTAATAGCTCACGAAATACTCGACCGCATTCTCTGGAAAGAATTGCTTGAACTCGCTGTAAAGCTGCGCCGCCAGGGTCTTGTTGGGGGCGAGGATCAGGGCCGGGCGCTGGGTCCGCTCGATCACTTGCGCCATGGTGAAGGTCTTGCCCGAGCCGGTGACGCCCAGAAGCACCTGGTCGCGTTCCACCGCGTTCACGCCCTTGACCAGCTCCTCGATGGCAGTGGGCTGGTCGCCGGCGGGCTTGTATTCGCTCACCAGCTTGAACTTCTTGCCGCCTTCGGATTTCGCGGGCCTGGCCGGACGATGCGGCACGAAGGTGCCCCCGGCGCTGAGCGCGGCCAAAGGCGGCGCCAAATAAGCGGGGTCCATGTTGGCGGCCTCGGCCAGCGACGGACCGGCCTCGACCGCTGACTGGAACTTCGCCGCATTGTCCGAAACCCCGCGTCCCTTCCGGCTGCGGGGAACCATGCCGTTGTTATGCGCCATGTTGGGAATATAGCGCGTCAGGCCTGTTTTTGTAGGTCCGCCGGCGCTTCCGCCCGCCGGTTCATGCCATAGTCGCGCAGCACCGCCGCTACGCGCAGGCGGTAATCCTTGAAGACGCCGTCCCGGCCGGCTTTTTGTGCGATCCGGTGTTCCGGCTGGTTGCGCCAGGCTTTCACCGCCTCCTCGTCGCGCCAGAACGAGATGGACAGGATCTTGCCTTTCTCGCCCAGCAACTCGAACCTTTCGATGGAAAGAAAGCCGTCCATCTTTTCCAGCACGGGGCGTAGCTCGGCAGCGATATCCAGATAGGCGTCGCGGTCCGCCGGCCAGACCTCGAAGATCACGGCGATCATCTTAAACCCCCGCAAGCGCTGCTATTTTCGGGCGGCGAAAGGTCCGCTGGACCTTTCGCTCATAGCCCTCAACCTCCCCCACAGCACGCTTCGCGTGCGCGGGGGAGGCAGGCTTGGACTGGATCACAGATACGCCGGATTACTTCGCGCTTTCGAGTGCGACCTGGGCGGCGGAGGCGTTGGCCTTGGCCGCGGTGAGATTGACTTCGGCGATGCCCTTGGTGAGGTCATCGCGCGCGGCCATCAATTTGGTCTTCTTCATCTGGTCCATCTCGTCGGGGATGGCGCCATTGCCCGACTGAGCGCAGGGGTTCATCTGCTTGGCGTCGAAACCCTCGCCCGAGGGACCCACCAGGCAATTCAAGGCGTGATGCATATGGGTGTGCACGCCATTGATGTCGGCAGCCTGGGACGCCAATCCGGCGTGGGTGGCCGCATTGTTGATCTCCGAACCGATATCGGCGGCGAAAGCGGTGGCGGCAAACAGAAACGGCACGCCCGCAAGGGCGGCTAGGGTGACAAGTTTCATGGCATCTCTCCCGAAAAATGAACTGGGCGCGAATGGCCCCCGCGCCCAGTCTAGTCCAACGGAACGTCTTTTTTAATGGCCAGTCAGCGGATTGACGCCAGATTGGCGCGCAGGCGTTCCGCCTCCGGTCCGGTGGTGGGGGTGGCGTTCATGTCCTTGTCGGGGCCGATCACGCTGCCATTGAAGGTGAGCCCGCCATAGGCGCCGGTGCCGCTGGACCACACCACCAGGTCTCCGCCATGGAAGGTGGTGGCGCCTTCCACGCCGGACGAGAGCGTGACCACGGTGATGCCGCCGCCGGCGCCCAGCTTGAAGTTGCCGTGCTCGATGCCGGACAGCGCCCGGTCGCTCATCACAATGAACACCAGTTCGGCCTGCTCAAGGCCGGCCTGGAGCCCGAACGAGGCCGAGCCCATGCCATAGAAACGGGGCTCGCCCCAGCCGTGGGCGGTGCGCCTGACCAATACGCCATCGCCGCCTTCGGCGCCGAAGATGAAGCCGCCTTTGACCAGCTTGGGCACGATATAGACCGCGCGGGCCTGGTCCATCATGCGCGCCGCGGTGGCGAAGGCGGGGTCGCGTTTGAGGTTTTCCACGGTCCGGTTGGCGTCGCCCAGGAGCTGCCCTTTGTCGGAAGCCTGCGCGGGAAGCGAGAAAAGCGTGACGGCGAGGGCTGCCGCCGCCGCCAGTTTGGGGAGGAAGGTCGTCATGTTGAGTGTCCTTCAACAGTGGGAGGGGTTTCATGCAGAACCGGCCAGACCCCGAAAAGTTCCCAGGACCCCTTCCGTCCTGTATCCTGTGGATGGAGAAAGACGCATGAGCGAGATTTCCGAGCGGAATTCGGTCCTGGTCGCCTATGGCCTCTACCTGCTGGGCATCGTCTCGGGCGGCCTCACCACCCTGGTCGGAGTGATCCTGGCCCATGTCCGGCTGGAGGCGGCCCGCGGCACCCCCTATGAGAGCCATTACCGCAACATGATCCTGGTGTTCTGGGTCTGGCTGGCGGTGATCGTGGTGGCCGGAACGGTCACGCTGGCCGGCATTACCGGCGCCGCCGTCTCGCTCTTGGCCTCCTGGCCGGTTTTCGGCCTGGCGCTGATTCCCGCCGGCCTTACCGTGTGGCTGATGATGCTGGCCGTGGCGGCCGCTTTCGTCTGGTATTACTGGCGGCTGGTGCGCGGCCTGGTCCTGGCGCTGGACGACAAGGCATTTTGAACCCAACGGTCGCCCCGGCGCATGAGCAAATCCGCATTGCATTTCGACCAGTCGCTGCCTGCGGTTTATGGCGTGGCCGAGCGCCTGTCGCCCCAAATCGAGCGTCTCTTGGCGCACAATCCCAGCCCCTTCACCTTTCGCGGCACCGGCGTCTATCTGGTGGGCGATGACAGCGCCGTGGCGGTGATCGATCCGGGACCGGACGATGCCCAGCACATCAAGTCGCTTCTTGCCGCAATCGGTCGCCGCAAGGTCGGCCATATCCTGGTCACCCACACCCATCGCGATCATTCGCCGGCCGCGGCGGCGTTGAAGGAGGTCACGGGCGCCAAGACCTACGCTTACGGCCCGCACGCGCGCCATGACGGCGACGCCGAGGAAGGCGGCGACCGCGCTTTTGTTCCCGACATCGCCGTGCGCGACGGCGACGTGATCGCGGGCGACGTCTATCGCTTCCGCTGCGTGTTCACGCCGGGCCATACCTCCAACCACATGTGCTACGCGCTGGAAGACGAACAGGCGCTGTTCACCGGCGATCATGTGATGGGCTGGTCCACCAGCGTGATTGCGCCGCCCGACGGCGACATGGGCGATTACATGAAAAGCCTGGAGAAGCTGATCCCGCGCAGGGACCGCATCCTTTATCCCACCCATGGTTCGCCCATCGTCAAGCCGGGGCCGTTCCTGCGCGCCTATCTGAGCCACCGCAAAATGCGCGAAAGCCAGATCGCGCGCGCCATCTCGCGCGGCAAGAACAATGTGCCGTCGCTGGTGGACGCGCTTTATGCCGGGCTCTCGCCGGCGCTGCGCACCGCCGCCCGCCTCACCATCGAGGCGCATCTGCTGCACATGATCGAAGACAGGCGCGTGAAGGCGTTGCCGGATGGTTCCTACGAGTTGGCGCTATGAACCAAGCGTGGCGCGATAGGCCTTGATCAATTCCAGATTGCGGCCGAAATCGCGTTTGCCGCTTTCGCTCGCCGCCCGCATGTCGAAACGCGCCCCCAAGGTGCCTGCCGGTCTCACCCGGATCACGATATCGGAGACCTGGCCGAACCAGAAGCTGGTGGCTTGGGCCTCGATGCGGCCCTGCTTCTCGTTGAAGTCGACAATGTGCCAGCCCATGTCCTTGGCCCGGTTGAAGCAGCGCCAGAACATTTTCGCCGTGGGACTGCCGGTCGGCATGATGGGCTGCAGCGGCTTGGTGAGCGTGGCGTAATATTCGTGCAGCATATAGCTCACGGTGTTGTGCTCGCCGCGATAATCGATCACCGCGTTGCCGTCGAAATGCGCGCCGTCTTTCGCCAGCGCCACGAATTGCGGCGGATCTTCCGGATCGGTGGTGACGTCGTGGATGGGCGGCGCCATCATGCCCACATAGACCGTGCGCAAGGGGAAATAGAGCAGAAGCGCCGACCCGATCAGGGCGATCAGGCCCGCGCGCTTGCCTTCGCCCCGATTGTGCCGGAACGCCGCGCTGGTCCAGACCAGCGCCAGGACCAGAGCGATCGCGCCCAGCGCCACCGACGCCGTCATCGCTTCCAGCCCGGTGGCGAACCTCGCCAGGCCAAGGCGCACCGAGACAACCGCCAGTGCCGCGATCAGGGCGGCCAGCACCAAGGCGGCCAGCCCGAGGCGGGCGGCAAGAGACGGAAAGCGCATGAAAGACCCAGCGGTGAGCGGTAAAGGCTAGCTCTCCAACCTAAAATCGGCGAATTGACGGCGCAATTGGGTTTTTTGGATTTTTCCCGTCGCGGTATGGGGTATCTCCTCCACCAGCACCATCGCGTCGGGCAGCCACCATTTGGCGATCTTGCCGCTCAAATGCGCGATCAAGGCCTCGCGGGTGGGCGAGGTGCCCTTCTTCGCCACCACGATCAGAAGCGGACGCTCGTTCCATTTGGGATGGGGTACGCCGATCACGGCGGCCTCGACGACGTCGGGATGGCCCACCGCCAGATTCTCGATCTCGATGGTGGAGATCCACTCGCCGCCGGATTTGATCACGTCCTTGGAGCGATCGGTGATGGTCATGAAGCCGTGGGAATCCAGGCTGGCGACGTCGCCGGTGTCGAACCAGCCGTCGCGGTCGAACGCCTCCTTGCCCAAGCCCTTGAAATAGCCGCGCGCCACCGCCGGGCCTTTCACCTTCAGGCGGCCCACGCTCCTGCCGTCGCGCGGCTGCTCCTTGCCCTTGTCGTCGGTGATCTTCATCTCGACGCCGAACAGGGGGTAGCCCTGCTTGCATTGATATGCGAGCTGCCCCTCGCGCGTCAGTTCGCCCAGGGGCGGCTTGATCGCCGCCATGGTGCCAAGCGGGCTGGTCTCGGTCATGCCCCAGGCATGGGTGACGGCGATGCCGCGCTCCTCGAAGGCGCGGATCATGGCCGGCGGCGCGGCGGCTCCGCCGATCAGCACGCGCTTCAGATGGGTGAGATTGAGCCGGTTGGCTTGCAGATATTGCAGCAAGAGCAGCCATACGGTGGGCACGCCTGCGGTCGCCGTTACCCGCTCGCTTTCCATCAATTCATAAAGCGACGCCCCGTCCAGTTTCGGTCCGGGCAGGACCAGGCTCGCGCCCGTCATGGGGGCGAGAAAGGGGATGCCCCAGCCATTGGCGTGAAACATGGGCACCACCGGCAGCATCACGTCATCGGCACCAAGCCCGAGGCCCGGGCTCTGTCCCGCCAACAGGGTGTGCAGCACATTGGAGCGGTGCGAATAAAGCACGCCCTTGGGATCGCCCGTGGTGCCGGAGGTGTAGCAAAGCCCGCAGGCATCATTCTCGTCCACTTCGGCCCACGACCCATCTTTTCCTTCAAGCATCTCTTCATAGGCGATCAGCTTGCCGGGCAATTTTATCCTGGGCGCGGCATCGCCCAGCGCCACATAGGTCTCCACATGCTTCAGCTGCGGCGCGATCTGCTCGAGCAGCGGCGCAAAGCAGACATCGAACATCAGCATCCGCGCGCCGCCGTGATTGAGGATCCAGCTGATCTGGCTGGGGAAGAGGCGGGGATTGAGGGTGTGATAGACCGCGCCCGCGCCGGCGATGCCGAACCAGGCCTCGATATGGCGGTTGGTGTTCCAGGCCAAGGTTGCCACCCGGTCGCCTTTCTTGATGCGGCGGCGGGCCAGCGCGCCTGACAGCTTCAGGGCGCGGCCGCGGATTTCGGGATAGGTGGTGCGATGGATGCCGCCTTCGACATTGCGGCCCACGATGCGCGCGCCCTGGTGATAGAGCGCGGCATGATCGAGAAAGCGATGCACCCGCATCGGCCAGTCCTGCATCAATCCGCGCATGGCTCCTCCGTGTTTTTGGGTATCATAGGAATGTGGACCACCCCGCGCAAAAGGCTAAAGTCGCGCAAATTCCGGAAGGTCCGTCATGCCGCTCACCAACGCCCAGGCCCGCGATCTCAACGATCTTTTCCATCCCTACACCAACCTGAAATTGCTGGACGAAACCGGTCCCCTCATCATCGAGCGGGGCCAAGGCGTGCGGGTCTATGACACCGCCGGCCGCGATTATATCGAGGCGCTGTCGGGCCTTTGGTCCACCGCGCTGGGCTGGGGCGACAATGAACTGGCCGAGACCGCGGCCGAACAGATGCGCAAGCTCTCCTACGGCCATGTCTTCGCCGGCAAGAGCCATGAGCCGGCGGCGGCGCTGGCCGAGAAGCTGAAAGAGATCGCGCCTTTTCCGGTGGGCAAGGTGTTCTATGGCTGCTCAGGCTCCGAAGCCAACGACACCCAGATCAAATTCGCCTGGTACGCCGCCAATGCCGCCGGCCAGCCCAAAAAGAAGAAGATCATCTCGCGGCGCCTGGCCTATCACGGCGTCACGGTGGCGGCCGCCAGCCTCACCGGTCTTCCCGCCAATCACACCAGTTTCGATGCGCCGCTGGGCTTCGCGCTCCACACCGATACGCCGCATTATTATCGCGGCGCCGAGCCGGGCGAGAGCGAGACGGATTTCTCCGCCCGCCTGGCCGCCAATCTCAATGCCTTGATCGAGAAGGAAGGGCCCGACACCATCGCCGCCATGATCGTCGAACCGGTGATGGGCGCGGGCGGGGCGATCGTGCCGCCGGAAGGCTATTTCGACGCCGTCACCAAGGTGCTTACCCGCCACGAAATCCGCCTGATCAGCGACGAAGTGATCACCGGCTTCGGCCGCACCGGCGAATGGTTCGGCTCGGCGAAGTATGGCTTCGAGCCCGACAGCATGTCCTTGGCCAAGGCGCTGTCCAGTTCCTACCTGCCCATTTCCGCCGTGCTGCTGTCGCCGGAATGGACCGAGTTGATCGACCGGGAATCCAGGCGCATCGGGGTCCTGGGTCATGGTCTCACTTACGGTGGCCATCCCGTTACCGCGGCGGTGGCGCTCAAGACCATCGAAATCTACCAGCGGCGCGACATTGTCGGCCATGTGCGCCAAGTCTCGCCGCTGTTCCTGAATCGCATCAAGGCGCTGGAAGATCATCCGCTGGTGGGCGAGGCCCGGGGCGTGGGCCTGATCGCCGGCATCGAACTGGTGGCGGACAAGAAGAGCAAGACCCGCTTTCCCGCCGAGCGGCAGGTGGCGGCGATGGCGATGCGGCTGGCGGAGCGCGAAGGCCTGATCATCCGCGCGGTGCCCACCGACCGGATCGCGCTATGCCCCCCGCTGGTCATCACCGAGGACGAGATCAATGATCTGTTCGACCGGCTGACGCGCAGCCTGGACGCCACCGCGAGTTGGGCGAAACGCGAAAAACTGTTCTGACGTTTTTCTAGGCCGTACGCAGCGCCGCTTCGCGCGCCACCTCGTGCGCCAGCGAGGACGGCCGGGCATAGATCAGGACCTCGCCACTCCACACTTCCAGGCATTTGCAGCTGGGAAGCTTCATCGCATGGGCCAGAACCTTGGCGCGGGATTATTTTCGCAATTCGCCATGAACTTGTAGGTCAGGACCCCGTCGCTGTTCAAATAGCAGATCTCGTATGCGGGCATGATCGCCTCCAGATGCCATCCAGTTCTACCCCGCGTGTTTCCTGTTTGCGCGACAGCGCGGCGAAAGTCGAGTGACAATCGCGGTCATCAAGTTCACGAATTCCCACGATTGTTACTTCGCGCATGCACCATCGTTCCTCGCGGCAAAAACACGATCGAATGTGTGGTTTTTGCGGCGGATCAAAATGGGTCATTCGCGCGTTATCCCGCAGATTTTCCCCAGCATGGAGGTACCAAATGACAGGTCCGTTCAAACTCGCAGCATTGCCTTGGGAGGAAGCGGCGCTGGAACCTGTGATCTCGTCGCGCACCATCTCGTTCCACTATCACAAGCACCATCACGCCTATGTCGAGACGCTGAACAAGCTGGTGGCGAACACCAAATTCGCCGACATGAAGCTGGAGAAGATCGTCCAGGCCACCGCAGGCTCGGACGATGAAAAAGAAAAGAAGATCTTCAACAACGCCGCGCAAGTCTGGAATCACGATTTTTATTGGCGCAGCCTTTCGCCCGCCAAGAGCGAGCCGCCGGCCAAACTGGCCAGCGCCATCGCCAGTGCTTTCGGCTCAACCTCCGAGCTGATCGCCAAGCTTGCCGAAGCCGGCACGGATCAGTTCGGCTCGGGCTGGGCTTGGCTGGTCTCCAAGGACGGCAAATTGTCCGTCACCAAAACCGGCAACGCCATGACCCCCATGGCCAAGGGCGTGAACTGCCTTCTCACCGTCGATGTGTGGGAACATGCCTATTATCTGGACTATCAGAATGCGCGGCCCAAGTATCTCGAAGCGGTCTTGGGCAAGCTTCTGAATTGGGAATATGCCGCGGAAAATCTGGCCCGCGAGGACCATGCGGTGCGCGCCGCCGCGGAATAAAGCGGTTTCACCGGACGCCGGCGGATAACTCTCCGCCGGCGTTTTTAATGAAAAGGCTATTGACGTTTACGTAACGGAATGAACATCGTTGTACGTCATAAAAACGTCGTTCACGTCCATGAGCCGAACCTACACCATCCGCCAACTCACCAAGGAGTTCTCGGTCACGGCGCGCACCTTGCGCTTCTATGAGGACGAGAAGCTGATCGCGCCCAGCCGCCGCGGCCAGACCAGACTCTATAGCGCGCGCGACCGGGCGCGGATCATTCTCATACTGCGCGGGCGCCGCCTGGGCTTCAGCCTCAAGGAAATCCGCGAGGTGCTGGACATGTATGACAGCAAGGACGGCGAGCATGCGCAGATGGTGCACACCAGGAAGAAATTCGAGGAGCGCATCCATGTGCTGGAGCGCCAGAAGCTCGACATCGACCAGGCTTTGAGACAGTTGCGTGACGGTATCCGCGATATCGACGCGGCGCTGGAAGGAAAGCCGCGCACGCCATGGACGCAGTTCTTCGACCGGGAGCCGCCAGTCCCTGAGACCGTCAAAGGCTGACCTTCAAATTTTGAAAAGCGCGAGCAAGCGGCGCAGCCAAGCGGACAGGTCCCAGGCCTGCACCTTGGGGCCGTCATGCATGGCATTGGAAACCAGGTGACCCAACATCGCGATGACGCTCCCGCCAAAGGCCGTACACGGACTGTCGGTATACACCCTGCGCTTCAAAGGTTAATCGGCGATTAAGTGTTCGTGACGCTTTCACGATAACTTGATCCGCCTCTCCTTCCAGGCGCTTCGCGCCGAAGGCGAGGATGGTCACGACCAAGTTTCGACAGCGTTCTAGAACGGGTGCGGATTGGGATCGGGAATTGGTCCTTGACCGGGCAGCGGCGGCGCGCTGCTTGGCCCCTGATATATGCGGCATCCATTAAAGCCGGTCCGCCAGCCCATTTGATAGCCACGGTTGGATTGGAAGGCTTGCTCGTCCCGCACCGCGCCGCTGTCGCGGGGATTGGCGCCTTGGGTGCCGGCGCTGGCGCAGCCATCGGAATAGCCGGCTTTGTAGTCGGGCGTCTTCTTCAAGGCGCGATCGGCGGGGCTTTCACAACCGCATAGCGCGGCAAGCAAAAGAAGCGCGGCAAGGCGGGAACACAGCGGGGCCATGAGTGAGCCTAAACCTTTACCGGCCCTTAAGGCGAGGCGGCCAAAATGCCGTCTTGTTAAGGGGGTTCCATGCGAAAACCGGACTTCGCCTCCCTGCGCGTGCAGATCGTAGGCGCGAAGGGCCATGCCGGAGTGATGTTGCGTACCGTGCTCACCGCCGCGGGCGTGGGCCATGTTGTCCAGATCGAGGATGCGCGCCGGGCTCTGACGCTCCTGGGCAAAGAGCATTTCGACGCCGTGTTCGTGGAAGAGACCCATCTGGACGGCCTAAGCTTCGCGCGTTCCGCACGCAAACGCGCGGCATTGCGCAATCCTCTGGTCCCCATTTTCGCGGTTTGCAGCGGCCCGCGTCGGCGCGATGTGGAAAAAGCCCGCGATCTCGGCGTCACCAACGTGATCTGCCGCCCCATCAGTCCCAAGACGATTTCCGACAAGCTGCTGTCAGCCTTGCTCCAGCCCCGGCCTTTCATTTCGGCGCCGGATTTCTTCGGCCCAGACCGCAGATCCCGGCCACGGACGTGGCGCGGCGGGGATCGCCGCACGCAAACGTCCAAAAAATCCAAAATCCTGGTGGATGTCTGAGCCGCGTACAACCAGAGGTTCCGTGGATAAGTTTCCATTTTATCAAGCAAAGTTAGCGGCCTTCAACTTTCGTTAAAGTTTGGGGGACGACACTCACCCGTGGATAAGGTGAATGGAACCCAAAGATCGTGTTTCGACGCGCCGCGCGTGACACCGATACACCCCGCCGCCTGTTCGCCAATGTCCAGGCGGGCAAGGGGCTGGTGGGCCTGTTGCTGGGGGCAGGTTTCGTATTCCTGATCGGCCGCCCCGACATCTATGAGTGGGCGGCAATGACGGGCCTGGTGGCGCCGCTGCTCCTGGCGCTGGCGTCATTCTCCCGCGCGCGCCTTACCGCCCTCGAACAGGCGGGGCTTGCGCTCTCCGCCATGCTGATCGGCTATCTGGGTTACCTGACTGGCGGACTGGCTTCGCCGTTGACGGTGTGGCTGGTCCTGGTGCCGGCCGAAGCGGCTTTGGCCGGCGGCCGCCAGGCCGTGGCGCGCGCGGGCTTCGCCGCCGCCCTGGTGCTGGTGACTTTGGCAGCGATCCAAATGTTCGGTTATCTCCCGCCGTCGCGTCTGCCGGTGCCAGTTGCCGGCGCCACCGCCGCCGCCATCCTGGCGGCCTTGATCCAGGCGGGCTTGATCGCGGCAGCGGCGCAAGACCGTCAGCGCGCGGCGGATCGCGCCGCCGAGCATGGCGCGGCCATGTATCAACTCCTCGCCGACAATGCGGTCGACCTTATCACCCGCCATGCGCCGGACGGACGGATACTGTTCGCCAGTCCCGCTTCGATCGCGCTCCTCAAGCAGACGCCGGCTAAGCTGGAAGGCGTCATGCCGGTCGAACTGGCGCATCCCGACGATCTCCGCGCGATCGAAATTGCCTTCCGGGAACTCGGCCTATTCCGGGCGCGAAAGCGCGGCTGAAGCGCGCCTTCGCCGTGGCGAAGGCGAATATGTCTGGACCGAGATACGTTGCCGCCCCACCGCCTCGGTCAAGGGCGCGCCTGCCGAGATCGTGGCGGTGACGCGTGACATTTCCGAACGCAAGGCCCAGGAACGGGCGCTGATCGAAGCGCGCGACGAAGCGATGAGCGCGTCACGCGCCAAATCCTCGTTCCTGGCCAATATGAGCCATGAATTGCGCACCCCGCTCAACGCCATCATCGGTTTCTCGGAATTGATGACGCGGGAGCTTTTCGGCGAACTGGGCGATGCGCGCTATCAAGAATATGCCCAGCTGATCCATGATTCCGGCGGGCATTTGCTGGAATTGATCAATGGTGTGCTCGACATGTCCAAGATCGAGGCCGGCAAGTTCGAACTCTATCAGGAGATATTCGATCTCGACGACGTGGCGGTGTCCTCGCTGCGTTTCGTCAGGCTGGCGGCCGAGAGCGGGGGCGTGACACTGACTCATACCGTGGCGCCGGCGGCCGCGCATATCTTCGCCGACCGGCGCGCGATCAAGCAGATCCTGGTCAATCTCCTCAGCAACGGCATCAAATTCACCCCACGCGGCGGCGAAGTGGTGCTGGAAGCGCGGCTGAGCGAAGAGGGCGTGGAGATCATGGTGCGCGACAGCGGCATCGGCATCGCCAAGTCTGACATCGGGAAATTGGGCAAGCCGTTCGAGCAGGCGGAGAACGCGGCGATGCGGCCCAAGGAGGGCACGGGCTTGGGCCTGGCCCTGGTCAAGTCGCTGGCCACCATGCATGGCGGCCAGGTGACGCTGGAATTGGCGCTGGGGATCGGCACCACCGTCAAGGTCGTGCTGCCCTTCGCCACCTTGGATGCGCAAGGCGCGGCTCCGGCCGCAAAGCTGCCGTTGCGCGGCGCTGCTTGACTCAAAAGTTGTAGCCCCATCTGTCTTCCTCGGGGTAAACCCTCGGAAGACATCTTCCCCACCAGTCGCTTCGCGACGCGGGGAAGAGAGCCTCGACCAGGACGCACCGCCCTGTTTTGTCGCCAGACGGGAACAACAGCCGGGACCGAACATGTCGTTCACGCCGCGACTTAAAGCCGGAATTTTCGTGCGCGCCTTGATCCGGCGCGCCCAGGTTGAGGGCGCGTCGGCGTTCGTGGTGCGCAAGGGCGCCGAAGAGGCGGGCGCGGTGATCCTCACGCTGGCGCGGCTGGATGGAACCTGCCTTCTGCTCAACCAGGCGCGCAACGGCAAAGGCGATCTGGTATGGGCCAGGGCGCTGGGCGATTGGGGCCCCGAAGACAAGGCGCGGGCCTGGCTGGACAAGCAGGTCCGGTTCGATCCGGATCTTTGGATCGTGGAGATCGAGGATCGCGAAGGCCGCGCTTTCGTGGATGAGCCGATTGTGTAAAATCGGGTGATGGTCCACGCGCAGCCCAACCCGCTGACTTACCTGATCCCCGTCCTGGTGATCCTGCCGCTGCTTTATTTCCGCTTGCGCCGGATGATGAAGCCCACGCCGCTCAAGCTGAACCGGATGTGGATCAGGCCCGTGATCTTCTTTGTGGCGGGCATCCTGGTTTTGGTCGCCACGCCGCCCAGGGCGCAGGACTGGCTTTGGTTCGTCCTGGCGGCGCTCTTGGGCGCGGGGCTGGGCTGGCAATGGGGCCGCACCATGGCGATCCATGTCGATTCCGAGAATGGCACCTTGATGATGCGGGGCTCCCAGGCCGCGCTGATCATGATGGCGCTTCTGATCGTGGTGCGGGTGGGTTTGCGCGCCGGCGTGGGAATGGAAGGCGCGGCGCTGCATTTGGACGCGGCGATGATCACCGACCTGTTCATCGTTTTCGGCGCCACCTTGTTCGGCCTGCGCGGGCTGGAAATGTTCCTGCGCGCCCGCCGGGTATTGGCGGAAGCGCCGCAAAATCCTGCGCTTCCCAAGGTCTAGCTTGCCGGGAGGTCGCGGGGCTGATAACGCCTGCCGCCATGAGCCCCACCCCCGCCAGTGAAGCGGCAAGGCGCCGGACCTTCGCCATCATCTCCCACCCTGACGCCGGCAAGACCACCCTGACCGAGCATCTTCTGCTCCTGGGCGGCGCCATTCACGCCGCCGGCCGGGTCAAGGCGCGCGGCGAAGCGCGTCGCGCCAAATCCGACTGGATGAAGATCGAGCAGGAGCGCGGCATTTCGGTGACCAGCGCGGTGATGACGTTCGAGTACCAGAACGCCGTGTTCAATCTGCTGGACACGCCAGGCCATGAGGATTTCTCGGAAGACACGTATCGCACCCTCACCGCCGCCGACAGCGCGGTGATGGTGATCGACGCCGCCAAAGGCATCGAGGCGCAGACGCGCAAATTGTTCGAGGTCTGCCGCCTGCGCGACATTCCCATCATGACCTTCGTCAACAAGATGGACCGCGAGGCGCGCGATCCTTTTTCCCTGCTGGATGAAATCTCCGACCAGTTGCAGCTCGAAACCGCGCCGATGGTCTGGCCCGCCGGCATGGGACTCAATTTCAAGGGCGTCCACGACCTTGCAAGTGACGCGTTCGTGCCGTTCCAAGGCGGCGAGCGCGTGGGCGACAACGCCATCGCCTCGGTGCTGGATGCCGAATTGAAAGCCAAGCTGGACGAAGAAGTGAGCCTGGTGCGCGAAGGCCTGCCAAGTTTCGACCTCGCGCTCTATCGCGAAGGCCATCTCTCGCCGGTCTATTTCGGTTCGGCATTGAAGAATTTCGGCGTGGCGGAATTGCTGGGGGCGCTGGCGGCCTACGCGCCGCCACCCCGCGACCAGGCGGCGCTGGGCCGCGCCGTTCATCCTGCCGATGGCGATGTCAGCGGCTTTGTCTTCAAGGTCCAGGCCAATATGGACCCCAATCACCGCGACCGGGTGGCGTTCCTCCGCCTGGCCTCCGGCCGCTTCCGCCGCGGCATGAAGCTGAAGCAATCGGGCAGCGGCAAGTCCATTGGCATCCACAATCCCATCCTGTTCTTCGCGTCAGAGCGCGAAACGGTGGACGAGGCCTGGCCCGGCGACATCATCGGCATCCCCAATCACGGCGTGCTCAGGGTGGGGGATACGTTGTCGGAATCGGGCGACGTGGTGTTCACGGGCATCCCCAATTTCGCTCCGGAAATCCTGCGCCGGGTGCGGCTGGCAGATCCCATGAAGCAGAAGCATCTGGCGCGCGCGCTGGAAAGCCTGGCCGAGGAAGGCGTGACGCAATTGTTCAAGCCGCAGATCGGCTCGCAATGGATCGTCGGCGTGGTGGGCGCGCTGCAGCTCGATGTGCTGAGATCACGCCTGGTGGCGGAATATGGGCTGGAAGCCGATTTGGAGGCCGCGCCCTTCGAAGGCGCGCGCTGGCTGTCGGGCACCGATGCCGAGATCGATAAATTCGCCGCCGCACATCGCGGCGGCATGGCGGCGGACCGCGACGGCGCGCCGGTCTTCCTGGCCAAGAATGCGTGGGAGTTGGGTTATGTGGCCGAGAAATTTCCCGACATGAAATTTCTCAAGACGCGCGAGCGTCACGAAGTCCACGCCGAAAGCTAGATTTGATTCACGCCGCGGCGGGACGGATGGCGCCGCGATTGCGTGCGATCTGCAGCGAGCGGGCGGCGTCATGGGCCGTCACGGCATCGTAGCGATCGAGCCGGGCATAGCATTCCGCGACATCGCCTTCGCCGTTCATCAGCATCGCCAGGGTGGAAAATACTGTGCGCGAGAGGCCCAACCCCTTGCAGATGGCCGCCAGGCCATGATGGGTGGCGAGGATTTCCTCGATGCGGGGACGGGAAAGATTGAGCGCCTCGGCCAGCCGCGCACGAATATCCAATCCGGCGCGCGCCATCTCAATCAAGGTGGGGGCGAGATTGGCGCCGGGCAGCACGCGCGCCGCCAATGCGGGATCGGCGCTCAGCCGCAGCATGAGCGCGGCGCGGACCGTTTCGTCCACTTCGCGCGCGGCCCGCGTCAGCAAGGCTTCGCAGGGGTCACGCATGTCCTGCGGGCAGTCGCTGGGCCAGACGGTGAGAAGCTCGGCCAATTCCTCGACCAGCGCCGCGCGCAGGGTCGGGCCTTTGTCGGCCAGCTCCAGCAGATGCGCCAGGCGGGGATTGCCATGCATGGCGCCATGCTCCGCCTTTATCCTTAAGGATTGGTTTGGATTGGTGGTATTTTTACTTAACCGGTTGAAAAATAAGCATTTCCATGTCGTGCAACTACTACCTTGCGCTACATGGTACTGTGCGTTATAAGGGTCCTCATGTCAGAGTCGCTGCAAGTTCAGTTGAAGAAAGGGGTGTTGGAGATGTGCGTGCTGGCGCTGCTCTCCAAGGGCGACAATTACGCTTATGAAATCGCCGCCCAGATGGCGGACGCGGTGGGGATGGGCGAAGGCACCATCTATCCTTTGATGCGGCGGATGCAGAATGACGACCTGGTCACCACCTATCTTCAGGAATCCGCCAGCGGCCCGCCCCGCAAATACTACAAGCTCACCAAGGCGGGCGCCGCGGCGCTGAAGGCGCAGCGCGCCGAATGGGACGCGTTTGAAATCGCGGTAGGGAAAATCCTGGGAGAGGTGTCATGAACCGGGCAGGTTTTCTTGCTGAGTTGCGCATGGGCCTGTCGGGCCTGCCGGCGCAGGAGATCGAAGAGACCGTCGCCGATTACGATACGCATTTCAGCGAGGGCCTGGCGGCGGGACGGAGCGAAGGCGCGATCGCCAATGCGCTGGGCGATCCGGCGCGGCTGGCCAAGGAATTGCGGGCGGAAGCAGGCTTCCGCCGCTGGGAAAGCGAAAAGAGCGCCGGCAGCATCGTGGGGGCGGTGGTGGCGCTGTTGGGTCTTGCCACCCTGGACCTTATCTTTCTGGTGCCCTTCGTCAGCGTGGCGGCGGCGATCCTGATCGCCCTGTTTGTCAGCGCCGTGGCGCTCGCCTTTGCGGGCGGCGCGGTGTGGCTGGCGGCGCTCTTCCCCGGCGTGGTGGCCACCGGCGCCACAGGCCTGTTCAGCAACGTGGCCGCGCTATGGCTGGGCGGGCTGGGCCTGATCGCCGGCGCGGTCGGTCTGGGTGCGCTCTCCTGGCTCCTGCTCGATATCGTGGTCCGCGGCCTGGTGAATTACGCGCGCCTGCATTTCCGTCTGCTCGATTCCGCCCAACATAATCACGACAAGGAGTGAACGATGCGCACCAAGCTCGCCCTGATCGCCCTGTCCGGTTTCACTGTCGCCGCGGTCTGCCTGGGAGGCGCCTTCGCGCTGGGGGGCAAGATGAATATCGCCGACGCCATCACCAGTTTCGGGGATTCGGATTTGCCACGCTGCGAGGCGCTGACCGCGCAATCGGCCACCCGCAGCCTGCCGTGGGACAACAGCGATACCGCTGGCGTCGCCGTGCCTGCCAATGTGCATTACCGCCGCGGCCAGGGCGATCAGCTGGTGGTGACGGGCAACAGCGCGCTGGTGCCGCATATCGAGATCGTCGACGGCGCGGTGCGGCTCAACTGCCATATCAGGGCGCCCAAAGGGGTGCGGTTTGACGTGACGCTGCCCGGGCGCGAGTTCAAAGGCTTCTCAATCGCCGGCGTCGGCGACATGACGCTTGACGGCCTCGACCAATCCGACCTGGCGATCAATGTCGCGGGTGCCGGCAATATTGCGGCCAGCGGCAAGGTCGAGAGCCTGGAGCTGCATGTGGCCGGAGCGGGCGACGCCAAGCTGGCTCAGCTCACCGTCGATCGGGTCGCGGTCCATGTCGCAGGCAGCAGCAATATCGATGTCGCGCCCAGGGACGAACTAGAAGCCAATATCGTGGGCGCGAGCACCGTAGTGCTGCATTCCGAACCCCGCAGCATCGAGACCCATATCATCGGCTCGGGCCGGATCGTTCATCCCGACGGTTCGGTCTCGGGCAACAATCGCCATATCTGACGCAATCCCCTGACGAGGAGAGACGCATGCGCACCAAGCTCGCTTTGATCGCTCTATCCGGTTTCACCGTGTCCGCCGTATGTCTGGGAGGCGCATTCGCCCTGAGCGGCGGGCAATTGGGCGATGCCGCGTTCAATTTCGGCGATATCGGCGACAGTTTCGGCCTGCCGCGCTGCGAGGCCGTCGGTACGCCGGCGGCGACAGCGCAAACGCGCAGCGTGCCCTGGGATGGCGGCGGCGATCGCGCCGCCATCGCCATTCCCGCCACCACCCATTATCAGGCCGGCAGCGGCGACCAGCTGGTGGTCAAGGGCGATCCCGCCATCATCTCCCACATCCGCGTCCATAATGGCGTTGTCTCCCTGGATTGCCGCAGTGGCTTCATGAATTGGGGCAATGGCAATCGTGTCGACGTCACGCTGCCTGGACGCCGCACCTTCCAGAAGTTCGAGATGATGGGCTCGGGCAACATGCAGTTGAACGGCCTGTCGCAGCCCGAGGCAAAAGTCGAGATCGACGGTTCGGGCACCATCGAGACCGACGGCAAGGTGGACAAGCTCCATCTGGAGATCGACGGCTCGGGCACCGTTCAGTCCAAGGGCCAGAGCGACGATGTCCGCGTCGAGGTGAACGGCTCGGGCAATGTCCGGCTGGGAGATTTGGTGAACAAGGACGCGCATGTGGACATTTCCGGAAGCGGCAAGGTGGAAGTCGCGCCACAGAATTCCTTGAATGTGGACATCTCCGGCTCGGGCACCATTTATCTGCGCTCCGAGCCCAAGAGCATCGAAAGCGACTTCAGCGGCAGCGGCAAGATCATCCATCCCAATGGCACGGTCGAGGACCGGCATGAGCGTCACGCGGAGCTGGAGCGGAAATACCGGCACCATGCCAATGGCACGGACCGGGACATCAATGGCGACGAGATCAACGCGATCGTGCAGGATGCCGTCCGCAATGGCCGCGCCCCCGATCCGGATGCGCTTCAGGCCGCGGAAGCCCGGCTCAATGCCAAGATCCGCGACAAGGTGGCGAAGGAATTGGACAAGGTGGATCTGAACGACCGCGACAATGGCCGCTGATCAGTCGTCCACGATCGCCCAGCTGTCGGGATAGAAGCCGTTGAAGGTGGTGCGCACCGCCACCGAATAGGCGCCGATGGCTTCGAACACCAGGAAGTCTCCGGCCGCCACATTGTCGGGCAAGCTGAGCGGCCGGGGCAGCACATCCAGCGTATCGCAGGTGGGGCCGAAGACGCGGAACGGCTTCATCTCGGCGTCGAGCTTGCGGGCCGCGCCGCTGGAATCGAGCCGCATCGCCGTGACCGGATAATCGCCGGTCCAACCGGGCAAAGTGAGTTCGTCGAAGCTGCCATAGGTGCCGTCATTGAGGTAGAGGCTGGAGCCTTTGCGTAACACCACTTGCGTCACCAGCGACATGCCTTCGGCCACCAGCGCCCGGCCCGGTTCGCACAGAAGCGGGATGTTGGGATTGGTAAGGGTCTGCAGCGCTTCCTTGATGGTGTCGAAATACCAGTGATAGGGCGGCACGTCATTGCCGGTATAGGGGCCGGGAAAGCCGCCGCCCACGTCCAGCGCCTGCAACTCCACCTTGGCCAGGGTGGCGGTGCGCCGCGCCATCTCGATCGCCTGGGCATAAGAGAAGGGCGAAAGGCATTGCGAGCCGACATGGAAGGTGACGGCGGGAATGGCGCCGGTCTTGGCCACGCGCTTCAGCAGCTTGGCGGCTTCGGCCGGCGCGGTGCCGAATTTGCTGGAGAGTTCCAGGATCGCGCCGCCCAGTGGCGTCGCGATGCGCACGAAGATGCGCAGATTCTTGGCGCTGCCGGTTTCGGCCAGAAGCTTGTCCAGCTCGAAATCGCAATCCACCACATAGTCGGTGACGCCGTATTTTTCGAACGCGACCTTGGCCGCGCCGGGAAGGCGCACCGGCGTCATGAAATGACATTGGGCGTCGGGGAAGCGCGACTTGATCAGCTCGATCTCGCCCAGCGAAGCGGTATCGAAATGGCGGATGCCCGCATCCCAGACCTGCTCCAGCGCCTGCGGGCTGGGATTGGCCTTGACGGCGTAGAGCGCGTCGCCCGGAAAGGCGGCAAAGCGTTCCGCGACGGCACGAAAGCGCTTGGGATGAAGCAGGTAAAGAGGCAAGCCGGGCTTTTCCGCGGCGACGGCGTCGGCGATGGAAGCGTAGCGCGGCAGCGCCTTGATGCGGACAGGAGCGTTCAAAGCAAATTCCGTGAAGCAACCTGCGCCTCTTTGGGGCAAGAGGGCCGGCTTGGCAAGAATTCTTTGGTGAAGCTTGGTCGTGGCCCGCCTCCCCTTCGGCGCGAAGCGCCTGGAAGGGGAGGTGCCCGTAACACGCTCTGAGCGTGCGTAGGGCGGAGGGGTTAGAATGACAAATGGATGACGCTTAAGGCGCGGGCGGCGGATTGCCCATCTCCGGCCCGCGCGGTCCGCGGTCGTGCCCGTGGAAGGCACGCTGCGGTTCCAGCGCCGTCCGCTGCTCCGGCGTCAGGACGTCATAAAGCGCGGCGAAGACCGGGCGCTCGACATCGAGATCGGCGATGCGGGCCTTAAGCATTGTCTCTTCGCGGCTCATGCGGTTGACCGGGTCGCTGCGATCCTGGTCGGGGGCGGCGGTGCGGGCATTGCAATCGGCGGCGCGGTGCTTGGAGATGTCCAGCCGTACATCCTTCCAATGGGCGAACAGCGGCTGCGCGGAATCTGAAAGTTGCAGGCGCGTTTCCAGATAGGCCATGCGGCCCACTTCGCTGGCGTAATGGTCGTCGCAGAACTGCTTGAGGTTGGGCGCGAAGCCCGGCGCCGCGCCCATGTCGCTGGCGGGAGAGGCATCGGGGAGGTTTTGCGCCATCAGGGCATCGGCGCCCAGCAAAGCTACCATCACCGGCTTGCGGGGACTGGCCTGGGCGAGGCTATTGCTGGCGATCAGGGCCAATGTGCCCGCGCCGCACAAGGCGAGGGAGGCGAGCATGGGGATCAAAGCTTTGCGCATGAAATTCCCTCGTCTTAGCGAATAGCCCTCCCAACGCCGACAGTGGCGCGGGCAACATGAACCGGGGATGAATGAAGTTCCGCGAGGATTTTACAGCGCTCTCACTGCTCTATTGCTGCGGGCGAAGCGCGCTTTCATGCCAGTGACGCAGCAGCGCCCATTCGAGCGCCGAGAACAGCGCAAAGATGGCGATGCCCAGCAAGGCCAACAGCGCCAGGGCGGCGAACATCGTGGCGATCTCCAGTCGGTTGCCGGCCTCGACAATCCGCCAAGCCAGACCCGTGGCCGTTCCCGACCCCGCCACGAACTCCGCCACCACCGCGCCGATCAGGGAGAGGCCGCCTGCGATCTTCATCGCGCCTAGCAGATAGGGCAGCGCGGTGGGCAGCCGCACGCGCCAAAGAATCTGCCAGCGCGACGCGCCGTAGAGCCGCATCAGGTCCACCAGATTGAAGTCCGCCGATTTGAGGCCCAGCGTGGTGTTGGAAAGAATGGGGAAGAACGCCACCAGGGCCGCGATCAGCGCCAGCGCTGCGTCGATATGGTCGAACCCGACCCAGATCATGATCAGGGGTGCGATCGCCACCACCGGCGTCACCTGCAGCACCACCGCATAGGGATAAAGCGCGCGCTCGATGACACGGCTTTGGCTGAAGGCGATGGCGAGGCCCATGCCGGCGATCAGCGCGGCCATGAAACCTTCCAAGGTCACGGTGAGGGTTGAAAGCAGCGACCGCATCAGCGAGCCGAAATTCTGGATCAGCGCGTGGGCGATGGCGCCGGGTGCGGGCAGGACATAGGGCGGGATATGCCGCGCCGCCACGATCCATTGCCAAAAGACGAGGAAGGCGATGCCCAGAGCGAGGGGAAACAATATGTTGAAGGCTCGGCTCATGCCGCCTCCAGCAACGCCGCCGCCACGCGCGCCTGGCTTTGCGCGAAGAAATGGGAAAGACGGTCGCGCGGACCGGGAGGCAGCGCGATCTCGCTTTTGATGCGACCGGGACGGGGCGACATCACCAGCACGCGGTCCGAAAGATAGGCGGCCTCCGTCACGCTGTGGGTGACGAAGATCACGGTGATGCCGTCCTCGCGGGACAGTGCGAGCAGATCGTCGTTCAGGCTCTGGCGGGTGGGCTCGTCCAGGGCGGCGAACGGCTCATCCATCAAGAGCAGGCGCGGCTCCGCGGCAAGCGCGCGGGCGATCGAGACCCGCATCTTCATGCCGCCCGACAATTGGCGGGGATAGGCATGGAGGAAATCCTTGAGCCCCAGCCGGGTGAGCGCGCGCGCGGCGCGGGCCCCGCTTTCGGCGCGCGGCATTTGTTTGAGATCGAGCGGCAGCCGCGCATTGGCCAGCGCATCCGCCCAAGGCATCAAGGTCGGTTCCTGGAAGACAAAGCCCAGCCCGGGCCGCGCGCGTTGCCAGCGTATCGCGCCCCGATCGGGCGCGATCAGCCCTGCGATCAGGCGCAGAGCGGTGGATTTGCCGCAACCGCTGGGCCCCAACAGCGAGACGAATTCCCCTTCCGTGACCTGAAAGTCCAAGCCCGAAAGCGCGTCCACGCCATTGGCGAAGCGTTTGCCGACGCCTTCCAGCATGAGAAGCGTCATTTGAAATACTGCAGCGTGCCGCGCATGAAGCGCAGGTCATAGGCTTTGGTATAGTCGAGCCCCTTGGGGTAAAGGCCTTCGCTCTGCATGGTCTGATAGAATTCGCGCCAGCGTTTCTCGGTCATGGCGCCCACCCCGAAAGCCGGTGCGTCTCCGCCCGCGACCAGGTCGTATTTTTTCATCTTGTCGATCGCCTGGGCAATGATCGCATCGGTCATGTCGGGATTGTCGCGCTTGATCAGCGCATTGGCGGGCGCCGGGTTGGCATAGAGATAGTTATGCCAGCCGTCGCGACTGGCGTCATAGAAAGCCTGCACCGCCTTGGGATTCAATCGATCCATTTCTGCGGCACCAGCACGATGTTGGCGTAGCCCGGATAGCCGTAATCGGCGAGGAGGAAAACCTTGGGCGCGAAATGGCCCTGGCTCTGGACGGTGAAAGGCTCGCTGGTGAGATAACCTTCCTGGATCGCGTTGGGATCGACCAGGAAAGGTGCAAGATTGAAGGTGTATTTGCGGATCTGGCTGTCGGAGAAATGCCAGCGCGCCTTCAGCCAGGGCCAGAAGCTGGTCATCGCGCCATCGGATATCAGAATCGGATGGCCGCGCATTTCCTCCAGCGAAGCAAGGTCGCGGCGGGGATGGCTGATCAGGACTTGCGGATCTTTCTGGAAGATCGCCATCACCGCGCGGATCGGCACATTCTCCTTCACCAGATTGAGGGTGATGAAGCTGTTGGAGCCGATGCCGAAATCCGCCGCGCCGCCGGCCAGCAATTGCGGCACATTCACTTGCGGCCCGCCCTCGCGGATGGTGACGTCGAGCCCGCGCTTGGCGTAGAAGCCTTCCGCCAGGGCCTCATAGAAGCCGCCATGCTCGGCCTGGGCCTTCCAGTCGGTGACGAAAGTGATGTGGGTGGGCGCGGCCAATGCCGGCGCGATCGGAATAAGACAGAGGAAGAAAGCGGAGAGCAAACGCATCGCCCGCTTATAGCATGGGCATCCCGTTCGCGAAGCCGATCAGCGCGGAGAGGGCGGGGGATAGGGCGGCGGCGCGGGCCGCGCCGGACGGTCATCATCGTCGCCGAACAGCCAACCAAAAATGCCCTCGGCCCAGCCGCGGCGCGGGCGTTGTGGCGCTTCTTCTTCACCTTCACGTGATCTTTCGCCCTGGCCGGCTTCCTCGTCGTTGCGGACGGCAGGCGCGGCGCTGGTCCCCGATGCAAACAAGGCCGGCTCGTTCGGCGGCTGCGGCGGCGAACGGTCGAGCGGCTTCAGCGGCAGCCCTTTCTCGGCGGTGAGCATGGCGCTTTTCCAGATCTGCGCCGGCAAGGTGCCGCCGGTGACGCCGCGGGTGGGCGAATTGTCGTCATTGCCCACCCACACGCCCGTCACATAATCGGTGGTGAAGCCCACGAACCAGGCGTCCTGGGAATTCTGGGTGGTGCCGGTCTTGCCGGCGGCCTCGCGCGGGGCCAGCGAGGCGCTGGTGCCGGTGCCGGCCACCATCACGTTCCACAACATCGCCACCAGATCGCGGTTCACCGACGAGGCGATGATGCGCTCAGGCCGCGGCGGAACGCGGCGATAAAGGACCTTGCCGCCTTCGGTATCCACTTCGGTGACGAAATATGGCGCGACGCGCAAGCCGCCATTGGCGAACACGGCGTAGGACCCGGTCAATTCCAGCGGCGTCACTTCACTGGTGCCCAGCGCCAGCGACGCATTGGCTTCCAGCGGCGAAGCGATGCCCATGCGCTTGGCCGTCGCCACCACATTCTTGATGCCGACTTCCTGTCCCAGATTCACCGTGATGGTGTTGACCGAATGGGCCAGCGCATCGGCGAGGTCGAGCGTGCCGTAATAATGGCCGCCGAAATTCTGGGGTTTATACCCGTCGATATCCACGGCTTGGTCGTCGCGCTCGTCCCAAGGCGAGATGCCCTGCTCAAGCGCGGTCAAATAGACGAAGGGCTTGAAGGACGAGCCGGGCTGGCGATGCGCCTGGGTGGCGCGATTGAACGAGGAGCCTTGGTAATCCACCCCGCCCAGAAGTGCGGTGACCGCGCCATCGGGCTTCATCATGACGACCGCCGCTTGGTGAACGCGATCATGCTTGCCGTAGCGGTCGATCACGCGCGTGACCGCGCGCCGCGCCCCTTCCTGCAGCCGAGGTTCGAGGGTGGTGTGGACGATGAGGTCCTGATTGGGCGCCGCCTGGGCCAGGCCCTTGGCCTGGTCGGCGGCGATATCGAGGAAGTAATTGCGCGCGTCCGTTTCGGTGCGGTCCATCACGTTGGCGGGATGGGCGCGGGCTTCTGTCGCCTCGGCCGCGGTAATGGCGCCGGTCTCGACCATCGCATCCAACACCAGGCTGGCGCGCTGCTGGGCGGCCTGAAGATCGCGCCTGGGCGAGAACACCGACGGCGCTTTGGTCAAGGCCGCCAGCATCGCCGCCTGTGCCAGGCTGAGATGGCGAGCCGAGACGCCGAAATAGACATGGGCGGCGCCATCCACGCCGTAAGCGGCCGAGCCCAGATAGATGCGGTTGAGATAAAGCGCCAGGATCTGCTTCTTGCTGAGCGACTTCTCCAGCCCCGCCGCGTCCATCAATTCGGTGAGCTTGCGCGAAACGGTTCGCTCCTGGTGGGTATAGACGATCTTGGCGGTCTGCTGGGCGATGGTCGAACCGCCCGCCACCCAATGGCCGGCGCGCAAATCCAAAAACAGCGCGCGCAACAGGCCGCGCGGATCGATGCCGTTATGGGAATAGAAACGACGGTCCTCCATGGCGATGAAGGCGGCCGGCAGATAAGGCGGCATGTCCTCCAGCTTCAGCCTTTCGCCCACCACGGCGCCGCGATGACCGACATCGTCGCCTTCCGCATCCAGGAAGGTGAAAGCGATGGGACGGTTCACGGCATAAAGATTGATGGAAGGATCGAGCGGCGCGGCGAACAGGCCGAGGAAGGAGGGGAGCAGATAGAGCAGCGACGCCGGCACCACCAAGGCAGTGAGAATCTTGGTGAAGGCTGGGACAAAAGGGTCCGCCCGCTTGAGGATTTCCTGAATCCTTTCCTGCAGCAGAGACCAGTTGTCGGGCATAACCGCAATAAAGCACCAACATTTACGGCGGTTTCAAGGCTCCGTGAAATAACAGGGCAGTTCGTCTGGGTCCTGACTTTCTTCCCCCGCGTCGCGAAGCGGCTGGCGGGGGAAGATGTCTTGCGAGGGTTTATCCCAAGCAAGACAGATGGGGGAAAACAAAATGAAAAGCCCGCGTCTCGGGAGAAACGCGGGCTTTTCCTTGACAGCCTAGGGTCCTATGGGGAGGGGCGTGCCACGGACCCTATGCCCAAGCTCAGATGTAAAGTCGATTCGCCGATGAAGCCTCCGGTTCGGGATCGATCTCCACCAGCACCACGCGGCCGAACGGATTGACGCTGCGCACCACGGCACGGCCGCAGAAGAAATAGGGTCGCGATCGGCGATATGAGGAAGCGCAGCGTATAGATGGAGCGCTCCACATGGGCAAGGTCGCCATAAATCTGCGCACGCGCCGCCATCGGTGTCGAGACGATCGCGCATCGTGTCCCAAGCGCGGCATTCGCAGCCATGCCGGCCACCGCCAGCGAAGCTGCCGCCAGGAGAATTGTTGCTGCTATACATCGCCGTCTCCTTACTTCCGGACGGGAGCAATCCGTCCATGCCGCGTAATCTAGGAGGCGGGGCCTGAACCTTTCTGGCTCTTCCGTTCATGTGTGGTTCATTCGAAAAAGGCTAAAAAACGGCGATGCGCCCGGCCTTTTTACTTTTGGTAGCCGCTCTGGCCGCCGGGCTTTCAAGCCCGGTTTCGGCTCAGTTCTAGCCGCGCGCCCGGCGTGCAGCCGCTGGACCGCATCCTGCCCGAAGTGCGCCGCTCGCTCCCGGCCAATTCTATGACGCCGACGGCCCGCGCCGGGGCCCGATGGCTCGCCGCATTATCATCTCAAATGGATGACGCCGGACGGGCGCATCGAGTGGCTCGACACCGATGCGCGCACCGGACGGGTGCTGGGCGCCTTCCCCGGGCCGCGATGGTTTCGATGCGCCGGGCGCGCGCCGCTATTTCGCGCCCGGCGCCGTCCTATCCCATGCCGCCGCGCATGGCGGACC
The DNA here is from genome assembly GCA_963766265.1 of uncultured Alphaproteobacteria bacterium. Taxonomy (GTDB): domain Bacteria; phylum Pseudomonadota; class Alphaproteobacteria; order Micropepsales; family Micropepsaceae; genus Rhizomicrobium. The sequence continues at coordinate 204,616 of CAVXYX010000001.1, read as the reverse complement.
GCCGGCATGGAGCGACCGCGCATGGCGGGATCTGGCGCGCATGGACGGCCCGGCGCGGTATGGCGGCTCGCAGGAATTCGGTGGCCGCGGCGATTTGAAGGCGGACGCGGCGGTTATGGTGGACCGTGGTGGCTTTGGCGGCGTGGAGGCGGGCGCCACGGGCGCTAGGATGGAACAATGCGCATTCTGCTGGTGGAAGACGACAAGGATCTGCAGCGCCTGCTGAAAAAGGCGCTGAGCGATGCCGGCTATGTCGTGGACACCGCCGGCGATGGCGAGGAAGGCCATTTCCTGGGCGACACCGAACCCTATGACGCGGTGGTGCTGGATCTGGGCCTGCCCAAGCTGGACGGCGTGCGCGTGCTGGAGAAATGGCGCAAGGCCGGGCAAGACCATGCCGGTCCTGATCCTCACCGCGCGCGACCGCTGGAGCGACAAGGTCGCGGGCTTCGACGCCGGCGCCGACGATTATCTCGCCAAGCCTTTCTATACCGAGGAGTTGCTGGCGCGGCTGCGCGCGCTGCTGCGCCGCGCCGCCGGCTTCGCCACCGCCGATATCGAGATCGGTCCGCTGCACATCGACACCCGCGCCAGCCGCGTCACCCTGGACGGCAATCCCGTCAAGCTCACCAGCCTGGAATACCGGCTGCTCGCCTATCTCGCCCATCATCGCGGCAAGGTGGTGTCGCGCACCGAACTGGTCGAGCATCTCTACGACCAGGATTTCGACCGCGATTCCAACACCATCGAAGTGTTCGTCGGCCGGCTGCGCAAGAAGCTGGATGCCAATCTGATCCAGACCGTGCGCGGCCTGGGCTACAGCCTGGAAGATCCCGCCCTTGGGACCAAGCATCTTCCGGCTTAATTCGCTCGCCGCGCCGCCTGATCGCGGCGGCGGCGATCTGGACCATGCTGGCGCTGGCGGTGGGCGGCTTCGTCCTTTCCAACGCGTTCCGCAACGCCGCTGCAGGACAATTTCGACGCGCGCCTGCAGACCGATATGGACGGGCTGATCGCGGCCGCCGAGCCCGATCCCGAAGGCGGCGTGCTGCTGCAGGACCGTTTCGTCAACCGCCAATTCGACCGCGTCTATTCCGGGCTCTATTACCAGATCAAGCCGCTGGTGCCGGGCCGCCGGCGGGCAGATTTCCCGCTCGCTGTTCGACCGGGCCCTCAACGTCACCGGCAACGAGAAGCGCGGCGCCATCAGCTATGGCTATGCCGACGGGCCCGAGAACCAGCATCTGCGCGTGCTGTCGCGGCGCGTGGAGTTTCCCATCAGCGCGACGCCGGACACCGAACGACACGCGCGCCTATACCTTCATGGTGGCGGGCGATCTGGCGGCGGTGGAAGCGGAGAGCGCCGCCTTCAACGGCACCCTGATCTGGTCGTTCGTGCTTCTGGGCCTGGGTCTGGTGGTCGGCGATGTTCCTGCAGGTGCGCGTGGGCCTGTTGCCGCTGCGCCGGCTGAAGGAATCGCTGCGCCCGCATCCGCGACGGCAGCGCGCCAGCATCTGGAAGGAAAATTCCCCGCCGAGATCGCGCCGCTGGCCGCCGAGCTCAATTCCCTGATCGAGCACAGCAATGAAGTGGTGGGCCGCGCCCGCACCCATGTCTCCAACCTGGCGCATTTCCTCAAGACGCCGCTCAGCGTGCTGGCGAGCGAGGCGGAAGCCGAGCCCGGCGCCTTGTCGGACCAGGTGCAGCCGCCAGGTCGAGACCATGCGCCGCCAGGTGGATCATTATCTCGCGCGCGCGCGCGCCGCCGGCAGCGTCAATGTGCTGGGCAACCGCACGCCGGTGGCGCCGGTGCTGGACGATCTGGCGCGCGTGCTGACGCCGCATTCATGCCGAGCGCGCCATCGTCATCGATTGCGAATGTCCGCCCGATCTCTATTTCCGCGGCGAACGCCAGGACCTGGAGGAGATGGCGGGCAATCTGATGGACAATGCCTGCAAATGGGCGGCGCGGCGGGTGCGGGTGCGGGCGCTGCGAGGACGGCGCGCGCTTCGTGCTGACGGTCGAGGACGACGGACCGGGCCTTGCGCCCGAGGACCGCGCCCGGGTGGGCGACGCGGGGCGAGCGACTGGACGAAAGCGTACCGGGCTCCGGCCTGGGCCTGGCCATCGTGCGGGATATTTCCAAGCTTTATGCGGGTTTTCTGGACCTGGAGGCTTCGTCACCTGGGCGGGCTTGAAGCCCGCCTGACCCTGCCCGCGATGCCGTATAGCTACAAGGCCGTGTTAACGATGTCACCGCTAATGTGACGGGCGAAGCGGTACCGTATTTCGAGCGATGAACCTGTCCGACGACAAATCCGCAGTCCTGCAGAATCTTTTTGGGGAGTCTGCCCGGAGCAGGCCGCAGCCAAGCTGGCGCACGCGGTCGAGATCGACCGTCTGATGGACGGCAAGGCGCTGCCGCATGACATCATCCTCAAGGGCCTGCGTCCGGCCCTGCGCCAGTCCCACGCAACGCAGCGCGCACCCAGACGCCGCTGCGCCTGTTCTGCCAGCCCTTCGAGGATCTGCTCACTTCCGAGCCGCGCAAGGCCAAGCAGAAGGCGTATTCTCGCGCGCGCCAGCGTCGCGCCGATCTGGATCTGGCTGAGCGGCGATCCTGTCCCAGACGAGACACAAGCCTATTGCCGCGAGACCAAGGCGCTGATCCTGGCCGGCAAGATGACGAAGCGGCGCTGGCGCGCAAGCCATCGCGTTCTGGAACGTGGCGGGGCCGGCGATGCGCGATGGGCTTGCAGGCGATGCCGGGCGCAAGACGGCGCGCAAATTGCTTGAGCGAAGACGAGATCGCCGGACGCCCGCGAAATGGCGCTTCTGCTGATCGAGGGCGCGGAGATGCTGAAGGTCCAGGCGGCGCTGCCCAAGCCGCTGGCGCAACTGATCAGCGAAGAGATTCTCTGGCAGTTGCGCGACATGCTATGACGCGCTGAGCGAGCGCAATCCCGATGCCGCGCCCTACGTCGCGGTGGTGGCGATGAACCGGCTGCAGCGCCCCTGGGAGGCGTTGCGCCTGCCCATGCTGGTCTGCCGCCAGACCAACGACGCCCTGATCTCCAAGACCGATATGGGCCTGGTGGGCGAAATTCTGTTCGCGCGCATGGATGCGCTGCAGGCCGCGATCCTGGCCACGCGCCATCCCGCGTTCGAAGCGGAGACGCTGCTCGACCAGGTGGCGAATTTCTCCGAACTGTCCAGCGCGGTGGTCAAGGAAATCGAAGTGCGCCGCGACGGCGAATGGGGCCAGCGCCTGCTGAAGGACCGCGCCGCGATCGGTGCGGTGATGGACGGCTTCATGGAGCGCGCGGCCAAGGAATTGGCGGCGGCGCTGCCGATGCAGAAGGGCGCCAGCGATTTCACCCGGCCGATCGCACGCGGAGAAGCGCGCCATATGGCTCTGCAATTACGCCAAGCTGGTGGCGGGCAGCGCGCCATTTCGCGGCGGCGGGCTCCTTCGCCGCCAAGCAGAAGACGGCGTTCGAGGACATCGGTCAATCATTTGCGCCGCTATGTCGAAGATGCGGTGCGCGAATTCGCGGATGCGACGGCGAGCGGCGCGCGGCGGTGGAATTCCAGCTCCAATTATTGCGCCGAACTGGCCGCGCATCTTGTTCAGCGCGGAAGAAGCGGAACTGATCCGCCGCAGGGTGCGGCCGCGCAATCGACTGCCGCATGATATTTTTGCCGCTGCGCCGCGCTCGAGAGCGCTGGCTCGGTGCCGAGAGCGTATCATCAGCAAAGTGGCACGCCACCTGAACGCAGGATGAACAAGCCATCGGCAATGCGCGCGAAAACTTTTATAATTTTCATTCTTGCGGTTGCGGCTTGAAGCGTCGCATAATTCGCCCATCTGGAAGGGGTACTTACTGAGAGGCGATGCAATGATCCGTACACCACCTTGGCCGCGTTGACGCTGGCGCTGATGAGCGCCGCGGCGTCTCGCCCAGCCCGCCGATGCGCCCAACGCGCCGCCGGCGCAATTGTCCGGTCCCCATGATGGCGGATATCCGCCGCGGCCGGACCAGCCAGGCCCGCCGCGCGGACAGACGCAGGCCGCTCCGCCAGACAAGGACCAGCCCAGGATGCGCAGCGTCGCGCGATCTGTTCTGCCGCCGCGATGCCGCGGCGCGCACCGGCTATGTCACGCCGGGCCAGGCGGCCCACCATGAACAGACCAACGGCACCATCGGCGGCACGCTGGGCGGCGCCGCTTTGGGCGCCATCATCGGCGGCGCCGCCGGCGATGCCGGTGCGGGCGCCGCCATCGGCGCGGGCGCGGGCCTGATCGGCGGCACCGCCATCGGTTCCGACAATGCCCGGCCGCGCCGCCGCCGACGTCCAGCGGCCTATGCCGAGGCCTATTATGCCTGCATGGGCGAGGCCGATACGGCCCGGATGACGCCGATTATGCTTATGGCCACGGGCCGCCCCCGGGCTATGGCCGCCGGCGGCTATGGTCCGCCGCCCGGTGCTTATCCGCCGCCGCTCGCCTTATTACGGCTACGGCGCCTATCCCTATCCGTACCCGTACTATTACGGGCCTGCGGTGACATCTGGGTTTCGGCTTTGGCGGCTTCTGGCTGGCCGGCGGCGGCTGGGCCATGGCGGCCACTGGCACTAGGACGATCTGACTGCTTTTGTCGGAGACGGCCGGGCTGTATGGTCCGGCCGTTTTCATTTTCAGGGCCTGCGAATGCCGCCGAAAAACAATCCCGCCAAGCTCAATCCGCTGCAGCTGCGCACCCTGACCCTGCTGCAGGCGATCGCCCGCATCCCCGGCGCCGCCAACCGGATGCCGAATGGCGATGTCGCCATCACCCAGTTCCCCCATGCCCATGGCGATCATTTCCATCTGGGCGACGCCACCGTCGCCAGCCGCGACGCCACCGGCCTGGAGAATCAGGCGGTGTGGAATGCGCTGACCCGCAAAGGCATGATCAAAGCGGAATGGCCGCATCAGATCGCGTTGACGCCGGAAGGCCTGACCTATGACACCGGCCTGGCCGATGAAATCCTGCACCAGAGCAGCCACTGAGACTCAGATGAACGCGAAAAAGCGCCGCCGTCTTTATTTCGCCGCCGCCCTGGTCGCGGCGGGCGGCGTGCTGGCCGTGGCCATCGTCTATGAGCTGGGCAACAATGTGCTCTATTTCTACAGCCCCAGCGATGTCGCGGCCAAACATGTCGAGCCCGGCGTCGCTTTCCGCATCGGCGGCCTGGTGGAGAAAGCCAGCGTGCATCACGGCGCCGGCGCCGATGTGCGCTTTGTCGTCACCGACGGCGCGCGCGCCGTGCCGGTCGATTATCAATGGCGTGCTGCCGGCCCTGTTCCGCGAAGGCCAGGGCGTGGTGGCGATGGGCGCGCTGAATGCCAGCGGCACCTTCGACGCCACCGAAGTGCTGGCCAAGCATGACGAGAAATACATGCCGCCCGAAGTGGTGGATGCGCTGAAACGCTCCGGCCGCTGGAAGGAAGGCGAGCGAGTGAATCATGCTGGGTGAACTGGGCCAGCTTGCGCTCTGCTTCGCGCTGGCGCTGTCGCTGGTGATGGCGGGCGCGGGCCTGATGGGCGCCGGCGGGCGCCACGCCCAATGCCGATCTGGCGCGCCGCATCGCCATCGGCGTCCGCGCTTGGGCTGCTGGTGTTCGTGGCGCTGGCCTTCGGCACCCTGGTCACCGCCTTCGTGACCTCGGACTTTTCCATCGCCGATGTCGCCAACAATTCCCACACCTTGAAGCCGCTGATCTACAAAATCACCGGCGTGTGGGGAAACCACGAAGGCTCCATGCTGCTGTGGGTGCTGGTGCTGTCGCTTTATGCCGGCGCGGTGGCGGTCGCTGCGGCGCGGCGGCGAGCGGCTGACCAGCGCGGCGCTGGGCGTGCAGGGCCTGCTGGCGGCGGCGTTCCTGCTCTTCATTCTGTTCACCTCCAATCCGTTCCTGCGGCTCGATCCCGCGCCGTTCGAAGGCGCGGGCCTCAATCCGCTGCTGCAGGATCCCGGCCTCGCGGTGCATCCGCCCATGCTCTATGCCGGCTATGTCGGGCTTTCGGCGTCTTTCTCTTATGCCGCCGCCGCGCTGATCGTGGGCGAGGATGGCTGGGCGCGCGCGGCGCGGCCCTTCATGCTGATCGCCTGGATCGCGCTCACCTGCGGCATCGCGCTGGGAAGCTGGTGGGCCTATTACGAATTGGGCTGGGGCGGTTTCTGGTTCTGGGATCCGGTGGAGAATGCCTCGCTGATGCCCTGGCTGGTGGCGACGGCGCTGCTGCATTCGGCGCTGGCGACGGAAAGAAGCGGCGCGTTCCGCACCTGGACCTTGCTGCTGGCGATCGGCGGCTTTTCCTTGAGCCTGATCGGCACCTTCCTGGTGCGCTCCGGCGTGCTGTCGTCGGTGCATGCCTTCGCCTCCGATCCCACCCGCGGCTTTTTCATCATGGTCCTGATCGTCTGCGCCATCGGCGGGGCGCTGGCGCTGTTCGCCTGGCGCGCGCCCAAGCTGCAAGGCGGCGCCACGCTTCGACACGGTCAGCCGCGAGACCGCGCTGCTGCTCAACAATGTGTTCCTGGTGGGAAGCTGCGCCGCCGTGTTTGTCGGCACGCTCTATCCGCTGGCGCTGGATGCGCTCACCATGGCCAGCAGAAGATTTCCGTCGGGCCGCCTTATTACGCGCTCACCTTCGCGCCGATCTTCTTCGCGCTTCTGCTGCTGGTGCCGTTCGGGCCGCAACTGGGCTGGCGGCGCGGCGATCTCAAGGCCAGCCTGCGCGTCCTGGCGCCGGCGCTGGGCCTGGCCGGCGTCGCGGCGCTGGCGGTGCTGGCGATCGCCAGCCCGCGCACGCTCGACCGGCGCCCTGGCCTTCGCGGTGGCGGGCTGGCTGATCGGCGCCAGCCATTCTCGATTTCCTCAAGCGCAAAGGCGCGCGCGCCAGCGCCTTTGCCGCCGCGCTGGCGCATGCCGGGCTTGGCGTCACCCTGATGGGCGTGGCCGGCACCACGCTGTGGCGCAGCGAGGCGCTGGATGTGATGGGGCCCGGCGAGACCATGCACGTCGGGCCTTACACCCTGCGCTTCGATGGCGTGACGCAAGTGCAGGGCCCCAACTATCCAGGCGACGCAAGCGCATCTCGCGCTGATGGACGATGGCCGCGTGGTGACGCGTGCTGACGCCGGAAAAGCGCGTCTATCCCGCCGAAGGCCAGGAAACGGCCGACACCGCCATCCGCACCACGGGCTTCCGCGATCTCTATCTGGCGCTGGGCGATGATCGCGGCAATGGCCGCTGGACCGTGCGCGCCTATGTCAGTCCGCTGGCGCCGTTCATCTGGCTGGGCGCGCTGGTGATGGCGCTGGGCGGCGCTGCTCAGCCTGTGGGGACGCTTGCGCGTCAAGCTCGGCGCGCCGTCGCCCGCCGTGCAGCCCGCCGAATGAAGCGGCTGATCTTTTCCTGTCTGCTGGCTGCTTCGCTGGCGACGCGCCGCCGTCGCCGCGCCGGTGGCCGACACCTTCTCCGATCCCGGCGATGGAGGCGCGCGCCCGCGCCCTGCAGCGGCAATTGCGCTGCCTGGTCTGCCAGGGCGAAAGCATCGACGAATCCCAGGCGCCGCTGGCCGCCGATCTGCGCCATCTGGTGCGCCAGCAGATGGCGGACGGCAAAAGCGACAGCCAGATCAAGGACTATCTGGTCGCCCGCTATGGCGATTTCATCCTGATGCAGCCGCCGCTGCAGGCCGACACCTATTTCCTTTGGCTGGCGCCCTTTGTGGTCTTTTGGGCGCGGGAGGCGTGGCCTTCTGGGTTATCCGCCGGGCAAAGCCGGCCGATGCCGAGCCACTCTGTAAAGCATTGAATTATTTTAATATAACTGGTGAGGAACTCGTAATGAATGCGGGCGTATACCACATCCATGGGGTCTTCCGGGGGCGGACGGACGCCGGCCTTCAAGGAGCGCATGATGCAGACCGACAATCCCAATCCGCGCAATCAACCTGTCCACATTCCGCGCTTCGCCGCACCCGCGCCCGCCTTCTGGCGATGGGCAGCGCCGCCGCCATCCTGGTGGTCGGCCTGGGCGCTTTCGCGCTTCTGCCGCACGCGCGTCCCACGCGTCGCCGACAAGGCCGCGCCGGTTCAGCTCGCCGCCAACGACACCGGCCGCGCCACGCCGCCGCGCATGCTGGAAAATTCCTCGCCCTTCAGCTTCGCCGATCTGGTCGAGCGCGTCAGCCCCGCCGTCGTCACCATCACCTCGGAGACCATGACCACCGACGACCGACAGCGACGAGCAGCAGGAAAATCTGCCCGCGCCGTTCCGCGATCTCTTCAACCAGTTCAACCAGCAGCATCCGCAGCAGCCGCACAAGGCGATCAGCGCCGGCTCGGGCTTCATCATCGACAAGGCGGGCCTGATCGTCACCAACAATCATGTGGTCGACAACGGCAAGAAGATCACCGTCAAGCTGCCCGACGGCCGCAGCTTCGACGCCAAGCTGATCGGCACCGATCCCGCCACCGACATCGCGCTGCTCAAGATCAAGTCCGACAAGCCGCTTCCCACCGTGGAATTCGGCGACGACCGCCAGCTGCGCGTCGGCGACTGGGTGGTCGCGGTCGGCAATCCCTTCGGCCTGTCCAATTCGGTGACCGCGGGCATCGTCTCCTCGATCGGCCGCGACATCGGCGCGGGCAATTATAACGACTTCATCCAGATCGACGCGCCCATCAACCGCGGCAATTCCGGCGGCCCGACCTTCGATCTGCGCGGCCAGGTGATCGGCATGAACTCGATGATCTTCTCGCCTTCGGGCGGCAGCGTCGGCATCGGCTTCGCCATTCCCGCCGCCACCATCCATGACGTGGTGGCGCAGCTTCAGGCGCATGGCCACGTCGCGCGCGGCTGGCTGGGCGTCAGATCCAGAGCGTGACGCCGGAAATCGCCTCCTCGCTGGGCATCAAGGACGCCAAGGGCGCGCTGGTCGCCGAAGTGGTGCCGGACGGTCCGGCCGCCAAGGCCGGCTTCGAGCAGGGCGACATCGTCACCGCCATCAACGGCCAGGCGGTGGAAGACAATCGCGATCTCACCCGCAAAGTGGCGCTGGTGCCGTCGGGCCAGACCGCGACCTTCACCGATCAATGCGCCAGGGCAAGATGCAAGATCCTGAAGGCCGAGATCGGCAACGCGTCCCGACGACAAGGTCGCGTCCAACGCGCCCAATGCCGCCGCCGGGTCCCGCCGCCACCGGCAACGCCATGGGCCTGGGGCTGGCGTCGCTGACGCCGGAAGCGCGCAAGACCTTCAATCTCGCCGAAGCGCCGCACGGCGTGGTGATCACCAAGGTCGATCCCAACAGCGATGCCGCCGACAAGGGCCTGCAGCCCGGCGACGTGGTGCAGAAGGTCGGCAACACGATCGGTGCATACGCCGGACGATGTGCAGTCCGGCGTGGCCGAAGCGCAGAAGGGCGGCCGCAAGAGCGTGCTGCTGCTGGTCGCCTCGGTCCAGGGCGGCTCGCGCTTTGTCGCCGTGGATATCGGAGCCGACGTTGAGATTGAAGCGATTATCGGGCGGCGGGGCGAAAGCCTTCGCGTCCGGCCCCCCGCGCCGGTGGCGGCGAGTCCCCCCACCCTCGCCGCCGGCGCGGACCCCATCTGGCGCGAAAGGAGTTTCACCGCATGCGCATTCTCGTCGTCGAGGACGATCTGGAAGCCCAGCGTTATCTGGTGCAAGGGCTGAAGGAATCCGGTCATGTGGTGGATGATGCCGCCGATGGCGATCTCGGCCTGTCGCTGGCGCTGTCGCGGCCCTATGACGTGGCGATCATCGACCGCATGCTGCCCAAGATGGACGGGCTGGGCGTGGTGGCCGAGATGCGCGAGCATGGCAATGCCACGCCGGTGCTGTTTCTCTCCGCGCTTGTCCGAAGTGGACGACCGGGTGAAGGGCCTGAAGGCCGGCGGCGACGATTATCTCACCAAGCCCTATGCCTTTGTCGAATTGCTGGCCCGCATCGACGCGCTGATGCGCCGCCGCTCGCCGGTGACGGTGAAGACCCGGCTGCCGGTGGGCGATCTGGATCTGGATCTTCTCACCCGCGCCGCCAAGCGCGGCGAGCAGGCGATCGACCTGCAGCCGCGCGAATTCCGCCTGCTGGAATATTTAATGCGCCATGCCGGCCAGGTCGTGACCCGCACCATGCTGCTGGAAAGCGTGTGGGAATATCATTTCGATCCCCAGACCAATGTGATCGACGTGCATATCTCGCGCCTGCGCGCCAAGATCGACAAGGGCTTCGACACGCCGCTGCTGCACACCATCCGCGGCGCCGGCTACATGATCCGGGCGCGATAACGCCGGCCGAGGCGAGGGCATGCGCGCGGCTTTCGCCTTCTTCGCACCCAGGCGTTCCGCATCGTCCTCGTCTATGTGCTGCTGTTCGCCGTTTCGGTGAGCGCGCTGCTGTTCTTCACCTATTGGAACACGCGCCGCACCCTGGACGCCCAGACCGACCAGATCATCGAGGCCGAAATCACCGGCCTGTCGGAGCAATATCAGCGGCTGGGCTTGCGCGGCCTGGCGGAAAGCGTGATGAGCCGCTCGCTGCATGGCAGCCAGGCGCTTTATCTTCTCACCGACAGCCAGCACCGGCTGCTGGCGGGCAATCTGGACACCTGGCCCGTCGATCACCGCCAGTCGCCGGCAATTTCGTCGAATTCGATTATGAGCGGCGCGTCAATGGCGTGCCGGAAACCCGCCGCGCGCGCGGCCGCCTTTTCACGCCTGGCGGGCAATTTCTATCTTCTGGTGGCGCAGGATGTGCACGACCGCGACCTCACCCAGCGCATGTTCACCACCACGCTTGCCCTGGACGGTGGCGCTGATCCTGCTGTTCGGCCTTCTGGGCGGCGCCCTGATGAGCCGCAACATGCTGCAGGCGCCTGGATGCCATCAACCGCACCTCGGGCGAGATCATGGCCGGCAATCTGACCCGGCGCGTGCCGGTTTCCGGCGCGCATGACGAATTCGACGTGCTGGCGGAAAATCTCAACCGCATGCTGGACCGCATCGAGCGGCTGATGAAGGGCCTGCGCGAAGTCACCGACAGCGTGGCGCATGATCTGCGCACGCCGCTGAACCGCCTGCGCCAGCGGCTGGAACAATCCCAGGCGCGGCTGTCGGCGGCGGGTTCCGACACCGGCGAGATCGAGCGCGCCATCGCCGACACCGACCAGCTGATCGGCACCTTCAATGCGCTGCTGCTGATCGCCGAGACCGATGCCGGCACGGCGCGGGGCGCCATGTCGCCGCTCGACCTGGCTTCGGTCGCCGGCGATGTCAGCGAATTGTACGAGCCGCTGGCGGAGGAAAAGAATGTGGCGCTGACGCTTGCCGACGGCCAGCGTGCCCGATGATCGAAGGCAATCGCAGCCTGGTGGCGCAGGCGCTGGCCAATCTGGTGGACAATGCCATCAAATACACGCCGCCCGGCGGACGGGTGGCGATTTCCATCAGCCAGAGCTTCGCCGGCGTGGATCTCGCCGTCGCCGACAGCGGGCCCGGCATTCCCGCCGCATGATCGCGCCCGGGTGGTGGAGCGTTTTGTGCGGCTGGAAGCCAGCCGCAATTCGCCCGGCACCGGCCTTGGCCTGTCGCTGGTGGCGGCGGTGGCGCATTTCCACAATGCGCAATTGCTGCTGGAAGACAATGCGCCGGGCCTGAAGGCGATCTTGCGTTTCCCGCGGCCGGCCCTGCGCCTTATCCCGCCGCGGCGCCAGCGCGCGCAGCAAATCCCGTCTCGCACCGCCGCCGAATAGATGCTCTAAAGTCGGGCGATGCCCGATTTGCACGTTCCGCCCCTGCCGTTCGATTCCGCGCGCGCGGCGCGCATCCTTGGAAGCGCTTGCCGGAGCGCGGTTTTTGCCTGGACGCGGATCAGCGCCAGCTTGCTGGAGGGCGTGTTCGGCAATAGCGGCTTTCTCGGCCGCCTGGCGCTGCGCGAGCCGGAAACTCTTGCGCGCATCTTCGCCGCCGGGACCCGAAGCGCGTGCTTGAGGAGATCGATCGCCCGCGCGGAAAGCGTCGGCGTCGCTGGACGAGGAAGCGGATGCCATGGCGGCATTGCGCGGCGCCAAGCGCGCAGCCGCGCTCGCCATCGCCCTGGCCGATATCGGCGGCTGCTGGACTCTGGAGCAGGTGACCGCCGCGCTCACCCAATTCGCCGATGCCTGCGGTGCAAGGCGCGCTGCGCTTTCTGCTGCGCCAGGCGGCGGCGCCAGCATGGCATGGCACGAACAGGACGGCGCCGTGCTGGAAGCCACAGAGCGGTCTCACCGTGCTGGCGATGGGAAAATACGGCGCCCACGAACTCAATTATTCCAGCGATATCGACCTGGTCGTTTTCTACGATTCGACGCTTTCCCTTCGCCAAGCGCGGCGATGCGCGGGGCGCGGCGGTGGATATCGTGCGCGGCCTGGTCAAGCTGCTTGGCCGAGATCACGGCGGATGGCTATGTCTTCCGCACCGATCTCAGGCTTCGGCCCGACGCTCGGCGCACCCAGGTGGCGATCTCGCTGGATGCGGCGGAAGCCTATTACGAAAGCCTTGGGCCAGAATTGGGAGCGCGCCGCCATGATCAAGGCGCGGCCCTGTGCCGGCGATCCCGAAACCGGCAAGGCTTTCCAGGCGGCGATCGCGCCTTTCATCTGGCGGCGCAATCTGGATTTCGCGGCGATCGAGGACATCCATTCCATCAAGCGCCAGATCCACGCCCATGGCGGCCATGGCGAGATCGCGGTGGCGGGCCACAATATCAAGCTGGGACGCGGCGGCATCCGCGAGATCGAATTCTTCGCCCAGACCCAGCAACTGATCCTGGGCGGGCGCAATCCGTCGTTGCGCGCGCCCGCCACGCTGGACGCGCTGACGGCGTTGGCGGCGGCACGGCACCATCACGCTGAGAAGCGGCAGCGGAACTGGCGCGCGCCTATCGCTCGCTGCGCACCCTGGAACATCGGCTGCAGATGATCGAGGACGAGCAGACCCACACCCTGCCCAAGAGCGAGGAGGGCGTGGCGCATATCGCCTGCTTCATGGGCTATGACGATGTCGGCGCAATTTCGCCGCCGATCTCACCCGCACCATGGAAACGGTTCAGGATCATTATGCCCGCCTGTTCCAGCGCGAGGCCGATCTTGCCGATGTGCATGGCAATCTGGTCTTCACCGGCGTCGAGGACGATCCGGAAACGCTGGAGACCTTGCGGGCGATGGGCTTCGGCGCGCCCTCGCAAGTGGCCGGCGCTATTCGCGGCTGGCATCATGGCCGCATCCGCGCCATGCGTTCGGCCCGGGCGCGCGAGCTTCTCACCAAGCTGATTGCCGGCGATCCTGAAAGCGCTGGCCGAGACCGCCGATCCCGATGCCGCCTTCGTGCAGTTCGACCGCTTTCTCTCCAACCTGCCGTCGGGCGTGCAGCTTTTCTCGCTGTTCATGGCCAAGCCGGAATTCCTGGATCTGCTGGCGAAGGTGGTGGGCTCGGCGCCGCGGCTGGCCTTCCATCTGGCGCGCGCGCCCGCCACCCTGGACGCGCTGGTGGATGCGGATTTCCTGGCGACCTCTGCCCGCGCCGGCGCAGCTGGATGCCAACCTCGAGCGCCAGCTTCAGGGCTCCTACGAAGAGCAACTGGATGGCGCGCGCCGCTTTGCCCGGGAAGAGAATTTCCGCGTCGGCGTGCAGTTGGTGAACGACGCCGCCCATGCCGAGCGGGCCGGTCCCGCCTTTGCCCGCATCGCCGAAAGCGTGATCGCGGGGCTTCTGCCGGCGGTGGAAGCCGAACTGGCGCAGAGCGCGGGCCGGGTGAAGGGCGCGGAATTCGCCGTGATCGCGCTTGGGCAAGCTGGGCGGGCGCGAGATGACCGCCAGCTCCGATCTCGATCTGGTGTTTGTCTATGACGTGCCGGAAGGCGTGGAAAGTTCGGACGGTCGCAAAGAATTTATCGCCCACGCTTTATTTCGCGCGCCTGGCCCAGCGGCTGATCGCGGCGCTCACCACGCCCACCGGCGCGGGCACGCTCTATGAAGTGGACATGCGGCTTCGGCCCAGCGGCAACAAGGGCCCGGCGGCGGTGAGCTTCAAATCCTTTGCCGATTATCACGCCCGCGAAAGCTGGACCTGGGAGCATATGGCGCTCACCCGGGCGCGGCTGGTGGCGGGCCCGGAAAATTTGCGGGCGCGGATCGAGGCGGAAATCGCCGCGCGGCTCACCACGCCGCGCGATGCGCGCATCATCCTCGCCGACGCGCGCGAGATGCGGAAAAAGATCGCCGCGCAATATCCCGGCCGCAATGCCTGGGACCTCAAATATGCGCCGGGCGGGCTGATCGACATCGAATTCCTGGCCCAGGCCTTGCAATTGGTCCATGCGCCCCGCGCATCCCGGCTTTCTGGACACCAACACCATCGCGGCGCTGGAGAAGATGGCGGGCGGATGTCCTGACGCAGGCCGACGCGAGGCTCCTGATCGAAGCGGCCGCGCTGGAGCAGGCGCTCACCCAGATTTTGCGCATCGCCCTGGACGAAACACTTGCAGCCCGACCAGGCCTCGGCGGGTCTGAAGACCCTTCTGGCCCGCGCCGGCAGGGCCGCCGATTTCGCGCCATTGGAGCGGGAACTCGCGGGCGCGGCAGGACGGCGGTCCGCGCGCTTTTCGACCGCCTGATGGAAGGTTAATCCGCGTCTTGGGCCGTCGGACCGGCTTGAAACGGGCGCGGGTGATGGGTCATAACCCCCCCCTCGAACTTGGATCGCGGGCGTAGCTCAGGGGTAGAGCATAACCTTGCCAAGGTTAGGGTCGACGGTTCGAATCCGTTCGCCCGCTCCATGTTTTTCCTGTAACATCAATATGTTACACGTAATCCCGGCAGCGACATCAGACTAGGAACTTGTCGAGGGTACCAGAGGGGTACCGGCCGGCGCGGTTTCGAAGGCAAAAGCGCTTCATTCGGAGCGGCGCGCCTTCTCCTCAGATCCGCACCCCCGCCCCAAGAAGGAATGGGTGGAACGGATGGGGCGCCTGATCACGATGCGGGAGCGCCGCTGACCAGCTCGAGCCGGATATGGAGCGTCGTTGGGTCAAATGTTGACGCCAGGGCGTTACGGCGAGGCCGGGAAGATGCGACCCAGCCGAGATGAGGCGATGAAGGAGCGCTGGCTCTCAATTGGGCCATCACCAAGCGTCCTCGAGCCGCGCTGGATCGTTCATCAGAGAGGGGCCATAGGCTAGCGGCGGAGAGCGTTGAGGCGTTGGGTTAGGCGTGCACGCTTTCCTCGGGCATCAAGCAAGAGCCTTCAGGAAGTCCTCTCGGGAATTACCCGCGGCCCGGCATCTACCTGACGACCACCTCCAGCACAACTTCGCCCTCGTCCCGGGCAACCACTGTTGTTACCAGGCGCTCCTCCTTCGCCCGGCGCACGCGGTCTTCGACGCGATGCTCCTTGCTGTGGAAGTGATGCATGCGGCCGTGGAAATCCTCTAGCACGAAACCGGCGAAGTCGCCGAAGTGGTCGTAGACGATGGCGTCGACCTTGCCGGTGACGCCGCCCCAATCATGTTCGTCGCCGCCGTGATCGTGGTCGTGTCCGCCACGGCCTTCGCCGTGACCGTCTCCTCCATGCCCACCATGACTGCCGCCGTGACCGCCCTCGCCGGGATGATAGGGATGGCGCCAAACGCCGGTCGGCGAGGGATAGACCTTCCCCGGGTTTCCGCCCATGAAGGTCACCCTTCCTCCGAGTTGTTCGAGATAGCGTCGGAACACCGGCCACCACCGGCTCTTCTTGGGGATCGAGGCACCGATCCACTTCATGATCGAAAGGCGCTCCTCCTCCTGGGGCAGAAGGTTGCCCTTGGTGGAGACCGGGATGGTGATGTTGAACTGGCCCATCACGCGGCGCCAGGGATGGAAGCTTCGTTCGTCCGCCGCGCCGACGTCGAGGGCCTCGATCTGCCCATTGATGCCCTTAGCCTGAAGGCCGGCGCTCGTGACCTGGCGGATGGTGACCTCGAACTTTTCGCCCTTCTTGATTCCGGCCGGCAGGTCGATAGACAGCAGTCCGGCGAAATTGACCGTCGAGCCTTGGGGAATCGGCACATAGCCCACCGTGCCCACCGGCATCTGGATTGTGTGGGCGTCCAGAGCGGTCAGGCGATGGGTGAGGTAAAGCCGGTTGGCCCAGGAGACGATCTCCGCCGATGAGACCGCCGGCAGGTAGATCGAGGCCTTGCACCCCGCCGGCAGGTTGCCCCAATGGATCACCAGCTCGTCCGGCCTTCCGTCGGGCAGGAGAAGCGCCGGCGAGGGCTTGATTTCGAAGGTCTGGGGCACGACCCGGGAATCGGGATGGCCCGGGTTGGGCACGTTGACGAAGGCGAGGTTGCGTTGCGCCAGCTTGTTCGAGGTGGAGGGATCGCTGCCCGTATCCGGCGGATCGGGCACATAGGAAATCTCCGCGATCAGGCACTGGTGATCGCTACGGGCAAGGGATTGGATCGGAATTAGCGGACCGTCGCTGGTGAAGGGTCCGGCGGCGTCGCCCAGCACGAAGGCCGGAAAGACGTTCGAGCTCGGCTGGTTGATATCGAGCCAACAGCCGAAATAGGTGTGGACCTCCGCGCCCAGGGAGTCCGGCCCGATCGAGGGTTGGACATTGGGCGGATCGGTCTGGTCGGCCATCGTCGTCGAGCCGCCCACCGCGACCCGGGGCGTGGCGAAGAAGGGGATGGTGACGATCTCGTCGTTCTGTACGCCGAGCACGGGAATGCGGTTCGCGCCCTTGGTGCGGGAGGCGTAAGTCGTCGAGGGGTCGTAGACCGCGTTGGTCTGCTGTGCGGCCCACATGCGGAAGAAGACGCGCACGTCCGTGGCGGCGGCGGTATCCTGGGTCCGCACCCGCGCGAGAGCAAAATTGTAGACCGGATTGGAGCCGTCCGCCGGCGCGAGGTTCATGGCGGCGTTGTCCTCGTTCTCGGCGATGGCGTCGAACAGTCCGTCCGCGGCGGCAGGATCGCCGTTGAGGTTGCTGATGACCGTGGCGATATAGGTGGTCGCGTCGGTGACGGCGTTGCCGCTATTCCCTGGGCTCGCGCCGAACCGGTGCTGACCCGCCTCGATCTGGAACACGCGCAGATCAGTGCTCAGATACCAGGCCTGCTGCACCGTGGGATCGGTCGAGGTGGTGTCGTTGTGGAGGACGAACGGGTTCGGGGTCTGGATCAGCTTGATGCGCGCGATCGCGGTCAAGGGACTGCCCGTCGGTGGCTGGAACGTCGCCGAGATGGTGATATAGGCGGTCTGCTGTCCCGGGGGAAACAGGGTGGGGTCCTGGAACAGGCTGTCATCGGTAAACGAGACCTGGAACGGGAATAGGACCTGCTGCGGACCGGGGAAAGTGATGTCTTCCGGCTCCGCGGCGCCGTTGTAGTCGTAGGTTATCCGCGGGTCGGGCGAATGGACCGTGGGCTGATTGCCCGGGTCCGACAAGCTGGCGACATTGGTGATGCCGAGGTCGGACAGCTTGTAGCCCTCGATGGCGACGAACAGGGCGGCCTGGTAGACCGCCGGCGCGCCGGCGAGGTTGATCTGCGCGGCGATCTGGCCGCCGCCGAACTCCGGCTCCTGCAACAGGAAGCTGATGTTCTGCGTGCCGATCTCGACCAGGATTGGATCGGAGGGGATGCCGTTGGCAATCGCCACCAGGTTGTAGGCGCCCGGAGGTGTGGTCTGCGGCACGGTCACGCTGGCGGTCACCGGCCCCGGCACGGCGACGCCGCGCGACGAGAAATCCTGCGTCTTCAGATAGTAGACCGCGTTCGAGGTGGTGTCGGTAATCTGCACGATCGGATAGTTGGTCGGCATCTGGGCGTCGTCGCCATAGCTGTTCGCCTGGGACAGCCCGTTCAGATTGGTTCCGGTCAGCAGATAGCTGTGGCCGATGATCAGGGTGGCAGGGAAGGTGGTGATCACCGGCTGCCACGCGGCTTGGTAGCTGCCTTCCGACGCCGGCGGCGTGTAGATGTAGACTTGCGACTGCTGGGTGCTGAGCAGGATCTGGCCGGTGGGCAACAGCAAGAACCGCGAAGTCCAGGTGTCCTGGCTTGTCGCGGTGCTGGGTGGCTGATCGGCCAGCGCGACGATGGTTCCGGCGACGGGATCGTACTCGCAAACCTGCAGTTTCTTGGAATAGTAATCGAACCCGCCAGTGATGGCCTCTTTGGTGAGGGACCCGGCGGTCACCAGCATCCTGCCGTTGGTCTGTGTGACGCCGGGCGCATCGCTGAGAGTCAGGAGGCCGCCGGGCGCGACCGCATTGCCGGGATCGGCGGGGAAGCTCGGCCCCTGGGTCCAGCTGTCGGTGGCGGGATCGTAGATTGCGGTCAGGCCAGTCCCGCCGAAGCAGATCGCCTTGCCGTCGTTGCGCAGCAGCGCGGGGCCGATTTCGAAAACTCCGACTTGTGTCGGCGGCGTGGTCGTGGTGTCGGTGACGTTGGTCAGCGGAAGCGTGACCGGCAGGGCGCCGGCGGTTGTGACCCAGATGTCTTGCGCCGGGATATAGCGTTCGGCGCTGGTCGGCGACTGCGCGCCGCCAATATAGACGTTGACGGTCAGCACGCTACCGTCGGGCAGCAGGACCCAGCTCTCCTCGTCGCAGGAGCCCTGTTTGGTATTGGCCTGCGTCCCGAAGGCGGTCCCGGCGACGGCCCAGGTGCTGCTTGCCGGAGACCAGATCGCCGTCTGAGTGCTTCCGGTATTGGCACTGCCGAAGAGTATCCGGCCGTCGAACAGAACCATGGAAGCGCAGTCGGCGGCGACGAAACTTACCGTTGCCGGCTTGTCCGCCGTCGTCATCTGGGTCCATTTGTTGCTCACCGGATCGTAGATCTCGCCGAGCGAGGTGGCGCCGCCCGTGCCGGCGTTGGAGTATTCCCCGCCGATCGCATAGACCCGCCCGTCCTGAAGCACTCCCGTGCCGAAAAACTGCCGTTGGTTGGTCATGTCCAACTCGGAGCCCGAACCGTCGGGCAGGGTCCACCCTCCGCCGGCGTAACCGTTCTTCGGGTCCGGCTTATAGCGCAGCCACTCCGCCTGGTTGGCGTTGTGGACGAGCACCGTGCCGTCCGTCAGCAGCAGCATGGTGTCGGCGTTGAACGTCCCGGAGGTTACGCCCGGCGGTAGCGCGATCGCCTGCCAATTTGTAGACATGTTTTCTCCCAATTCTAGGATCAAACGTTGGTCAAAGCCGTAAGCCCGCTCGCGATATCCGGAATGCTCGGGTGGAACTCAAGCGAGATAGGCCTACGAGCGGAATGGGAGCTTCGCGGTGATCTCCGCCTACCGGCTAAATTTCGATATGGGCCCCTCCGAAACTGACCCTTCGAATGGCACGCCATGTGCTCCCGAACGGCAACAGTTTATCGAGAACACCGGACACTTACCTAGATGGACCAAGGTCCTATGCTAGCGCTTGTGTTCGACGCAGTATTCTCTACCGGCCCTCGTTCGTAAGCCTAAGGTTGGGCCCTTCAGGACAGCGCTTTCACGAAGTCCTCGTGGGGGCTTGCCGTCCCTTCATGTTGAATGGCGGCGAGCTTGGAATGGCAGAACGGCGCTGCCGCCTTTGCCGCCTCGAAGCGGATGGGCATCGGAAGCTTCTCGTTCCGCATGATGCAAAGCATGTAGTCCAGCGGCATCTGTTCGCCGCTCGCCAAGGCCGCTGCGATCTGCGCCTTGGAGATTTTGTTCCTGGCACCGCGTGGGCGGCCAGGACCACGGTTGGGGGCAGCGTCGACAGCGTTCAGCTTTTCGGCATTTCTCATCGCTGTGCCTTCAATGAGTTACGAATTAATCCGAACTTTTTATTGGCTGACATAGTGCTCTCGATCAAGCCGCCACCGCAATTGGGCGGATCTCATAGAAGGGTTCGGCGACGTTGCGGCGCGCCCCAACCGTTGGGAGATGTGCAGCCGCTTGCCGGGAATGATGCCTTGGCACCTCTTGCCTTCGGTGTTCTCCCTAAATGGTAGTCGCCCGCTTCGGCATGGTGATAGTGATATGGCCCACATCAAAAACGGAGGCACCTCGCGGGCGCTCTTCGCCTACCTGCACGCATCGCGGTAGGCGGCCAAGCGGTCGGGGTCCTACCACGCGTACCTGAAGCCGACCTGGCCCTTGAGGGCCTGCTGATAATTGCCCTCGACGTTGGTCAGATAGCCGAACCGGGCGTTCAGCGAGAAGGATTGGCTGATCTGGGAGGTGATGCCGATCGCTGCTTCGATGTCGGTGTTGCCGTAGGGCGTAGCGATGGGGATGGTGGCGTCGTAGACGGTGGTGTCGGTGCCGCCGAAGCCGTGCCAGAAATTGAGCTCCAAGAATGGCTTGGCCGGCATGCCCTCCACAATGGTATTCTCTTCCAGTCGCGCGCCAAGCCGGCCATACCAGGCGTCGCCCGGCTGGAAATCGACGGTGGAGAAGCTATCGCTGGTGGAACCGAAGCTGAGGCTGGTGAAGATGATCTGGCCCATGCTTTCCAGGGTCCACTCCTCGTCCAGTACCCAGGGATAGTCGCCTTCAAGCGAGGCCATGATGCCGCTGCCGGCGGCGTGGAGGCCAATGTCGCGTTCCGACTCTGGATGGGCACTGTACCAGCTTCCCATCAGCACGGCGTCCACATACCAGCCATTGTCGCCGATATGGGTGAAATAGCCGCCGCCCGCGATCGTGTCTTCCGGCACATCGCCTCCCCGCTGATAGGGGTCGTCCAGGATGGTGCCGCGCACCGTGCTTGAGGCATGCGCGTAGGAGATAAAGCCACCCACCCGGTTGCTGCTTTTGTCCCAGACATAGGCATCGCTGCCGATCTGGCCGCCGGCCACCGTGCCGTTGAAATCGGGGGCAACTGGTCCGGCGAATTTCTGGTTCAGCCCGGTGCCGATCACTCGCGCCCAGGTGCCGCCTTCGTCGTTCAGCAGTGAAAATTGATCGCCCTGGCGCTCATGGAAGGTGCCCAGCATGAGCAGACCCATCTGCCGCGCTAGCAAAGTGACGGTGGAATAGAGCGGCACCTCCATTCTGTAAAAGGGAGGCGGCTGCGGGACCGTGGGCGGTGTCGTCCCCCCTGGCGGTGTCGTTTCCCCCGGTGGTGTTGTCCCACCTGGCGGTGTTGTGCCACCCGGCGGCGTCGTTCCACCCGGCGGTGTCGTCCCCCCTGGTGGGGTTGTCTCACCTGGCGGTGTCGTCCCCCCTGGTGGGGTTGTCTCACCTGGCGGTGTTGTTTCCCCTGGTGGGGTTGTCCCACCTGGCGGATCCGGTGGAATTGGCGGCTCCGGAGAGATAGGACCGGCTTCATTGCGCAGATACCAATTATTTTCTGTACCGCGTGTCAGGCCCCCCTGGAACAGCAGATACTGATACGGCCCGGCCACCACGACGTCGCCCAGCGAAAACGCGTGCGGTGCTGTCGTGGCGCCATTGATTGTGCTGATCACCTCGATGCCGTTGCCCGTGGTAAGAGCGCCAATGCCTCCGGCCGTGTTGCGCACTAAAAGAGTGGTGGATCCGGTCGCCGTGCCGCCATTGATCACCACTTGGTCGGTCGGCGAGCTGTCATCGTCCTGGAAGGTGTTGAGGACGATGCTGCCGCCCTGGCCGACATAATTGGTCACTGTCAGGGTCTTGTAGCTGGCCGCATTCTGGGGCCTGCCCGTGAGTGGCGCGAACTGGATCTGGCTAGGACCGTTGGTCATGGTGGTGACGGTGGAATTGCCGGTCAGGGTCCACACTGTGTGGTTTTGCAGCGTCACGTTGCTGGTGCTGGTGCTGTCCGTCAGGATCGCCCCTCGGAGCGTCGAGTTTCTGGCTATAAAAGCCACCGTGCCATCGGAAATGTTCGCCCGCGCGGCGCTCATCAGGATGCCCGATCCGGCGGTGACCGTTGCATTGCTCAGGTTTATGGTCGCAGTGACGCCCTGTACGGCAAAGGCGTCGCCGGCCGACTTGATCGCGGTACCGTCGACGCTCAGTGAGTCGACAGGCTGTCCCTGGAAGACAAATCCAGGGCTACCCGCACCGGATGTGGTGACACTGCCGCCCGTCAAGATGATGTTTCCACCATCGAGCAGGACGCCCCCCGGAGAACCGGCCCCACTGGTGGTGACCGTCAGCGCGTTTCCGCTGATCGAGGAGCTGTCACCCCATGCTAACAGGCCCGTAGACAATGTGCCGGAGGTCGAGACGCTGGAACCACCGGTTAAACTTACCCTGCCTTCATTGTCGACCCCGGCGCCAGGGGAACGGTCGCCAGTTGTGCTGATCGCTGTCTGGTCCAAGGTGATTGAACTGAAAGGCCCGCTTGCCTGGACCGCCTCGGCATGATCGCCGCCGGTGCTGACAGTGCTGTTGCCGCCCAGCCTGATGCTGCCCCCAGTTGCCAGGATACCGTGCCCGCCAGGGCTGCTGGAGACACCGACCGACACCGCGCTGCCCGCGATCAGGGAGGCGGGCTCCGACGCCAGTAAGCCGGTCTCTCCGGTGCTGCTGCCCGGCATGGAGACCGTCACCCGGGTCAAGTTGATGGGACTAATGGACGATCCTAGGACACCGATATCACCGCCATTGCCGGACACCGTCAGGTTGGTGTCCGTGGCCGTAATTGTGCCGCGGTCCCGCGCCAGCCAGCCGATTTCGTTGGTGGCGGCGCCGGTAAGGCTGAAAGATCCACCGTTGAGTGTGACTGCACCTCCAGTCTGCGCTATGACCAATTCATCGAGGCCGCCCAGTGCGCCGCTACCCGGCATGGCAAGTGTTGCGCCGTTGGTCACGATCCGGCTGCCCGGGTCTTCCGCAATCAGGCCGGTATTGCCGCCGCCGAGCGAGTTGTATGTGATCGTGACACCGCTGTTCAGGGTGATAATGCTTCCGCTTTCCGCTACTGCCGCGAAGTCGCCATCACCATTCAGGGTCATGGCAAGGTTGGACGCCGTAATCGCGCCGTTCGCACCATTGCTGAAAAGGCCGGTGGAAGACCTGAACTGTGCGGGAATGATTTTGACTTGGTTAATCGTGATCTGGCCGTCATTGGCCGTCACTGCGACCGGATTGGGGCGCAGGATCGCGGGAGGTGCAATCGTGCAGGCGCCCCCGTTCAGCGTGACCGTTCCCTGAACAACAGTACAGTTCGCGGCGCTGGCCGGGGCGGTCAGAGCTTGACCAAGCGCAGACAGCACCAGCGCGGCCGGCAACGCCCGGAACAGCCACGCTGCGCCGCCGCCAACCTGACCGCGGCGACTACCAGACGCACGGCATCCCGACGCGAAACAACGCGGCTTTTCCATCCTGAGGTCAGTATCGGCCTCACGGCGGGAGCATGACATTGGCCTTTCGGGAAACGCCGCAAGTGCGGCAGATCAGGCCGCTAGCGCGTCTCGCCGAGAGAAGTCATCGGCTTCCGGCTTGCTCGTATCCTGGCGCGCCATCGGCCCCAACGCGTGGGAGATCAGCAGCCGCTTGCCGGGAATGATGCCTTGGCACCTCTTGCCTTCGGTGTTCTCGATTTTGGCCGTAGGAATGGTAGCGCGCAGAAGCTCGCGGGCCGGACGTGTCGCGCCCTTCAGGATATACGCCAGTTTGCCCTCGTTGTAGGGCACGGTCCAAACGAGGGCCTTCGCCTGATGGCGACTATTGCCACGCAGAAATGCGCGGACATGGTCGATGAAACCGGCGCGAAGCTGGTCTGGAACATGGACAAGCTGGTGGGCATGCTCCCCTTCCTGTGACGCAGGCGGAGCTTCACGAACTAAGATGCTGAAGAAGCCGATGCCGCCATGATTGGCCAGCCAATGGCGCTGGCTTTCGAGCATTGAGGTCACGGCCCTCTTCCGATCCCAAGCGCTCTCGCGGCAAAAGCGAGTGAACGCCCAATGTATATCCAGCGATAGGCTGAGGGGGCGGCCAATCCTCTTTGCATGTTCGTGGGATGCGAGAGCTTTTGCCGCCTGCGCGCGCGAGAGAGCTTCGGAGCTGTAGTCAGAGCTTCGGGGCATAGGGTCAAATTGTTTTGTTGGGGGTTGATCCGGTTTCGCCGGTTGAAAGAGGAAGGAGCGGAGAGGGAGGGGTAGTAACTTCTATAAAGGGTATGCCGTTTGCCCTCATTTCAGCGGTATCAGCGCTTTTGCGTTCAAGGGCAAACGCTTATGGAAGAATTGCGCCGCGAGTTAGCACCGGTCTTTTCCAAGAATAGAGAGGTCGGCTTTTCGGGTTGTCGCGGCGCCATCGCCGACCACATCATCGTCAACGCCATCGGTGGAGGAGGGCGCCTGCTCTCCATATGCCGAAGCGTCCACGCCTTACAGATCGTGCTTCAACATCTCGATGGTGATCTCTCCAGCTTCGAACAATGCCCACGCTCGGGCCCGCAAGGCAGCCCAAAACCTGTGTCGATGGACCTCTGAGCAAAATCGGGCTGGGCTTCCTCGGCGGCGTCTAATTTGGATGGGAGCCTCACACAGTCGGCATTTGCTAACAAATTGCTTTATCGCGGCCATCATTATGCGGCCTCCTTGCTGCTGCCGTTATCCGAGGTGCTGACGCGCTCCCTGGCACCCATCCAGTCGTCGAGGGCACTTGTGTCATACAAGATGCGGCGGCCCAATTTTAGGAATCTAGGCCCCGCGCCGGTCATACGAAGCTTGTTGAGAGTGGATTCCGAGAGACCCACATAATCGGCCGCGTCGGCTACAGAGTGGCGTTTCCGGCCGGACGCCTTGGCCTCGGCCAGTTCGAATTTCTTGATCGGCATACGTTGCTCCTGAAGTAGCGTTGGAAATGGCACTGCTGGATTCGCTAGTGCTGCTACTTTCGCCGGCCGTCAATGCCGTTCCTCACGTTTTTTCGGCGTTCCCAAATTAGGGGCACCCAGGGGGCACTCCAGGGAAAATTATCTCGAAAGGTTTTTCCCGTCGGGGACCCACCGTACTTCGCGGCGCCCGTCGCAAGGGTAGTGGCTTTCGACGAGGGCCGATCCCCCGGGCTGCAGGTATACAAACTGAACGGAGAAATTGGGGTCGTTGCTGTGCTCGCGAAGGAACGGGGTCCCGCACAGCATTGCCCGTCTCCGCTTTCTGCCTTTCGGCAACAGCCAGCGAAACATCTTACCCAATGACCAGTCCATTTCGTCCCCCGAACTCAGCCAGCTACTGGAAGTTTCACGACCTTATCGGCTCTCTTCCCGTCCAGCGCCAAGGCAATGGCTAGACTGATCCGATCGGCTGCAGCGATCAGGACCGGATCGGGCGCCGTCGCATACCGGCCCGTGATTCCCTTCTTGGCATGGCCCAGCAACGCACCGATGATGAGGTCGGAATAGCCCAACTCCGTGGCGGCGCTGGCAAACCAATGGCGCAGGCCGTGGGGCGTGACGCCCTTGAGCTTCGCGCGCTTGGCAATACGTGCCACATCTTGGGCAAGCCCACCAGATGGCCCGCCTTTGGATGAGCCTAGGAAACACGAAATCGTCTCGCCCTCGCGGTTCTTGGTTTGAAGCTCGCGAAATGGTCCAGCGCGCTGCGGCCAAGAGCGCGCATCTGCTTGCCGCTCTTGGTGTCTTCGAAGCGGACGCAGCGCGCCGAACCATCAATCCATCTCCCATGTGAGGGTCAGACCCTCCATGCGTCGGAAGCCGGTCAGGAGCAGCGCGCGGATTGCCCGCCGGCCGGCCCGCTCTCCTTCTTTCGGTGCCCGCGTTCTCTGCCGCGTCTCCCGCATTGCTGCGCCCAGCGCCTTCGACCTTTTCGAACGAAAAGGCGGGTTTCACCTCTTGGTCCTTCGGCCTCTTGATGCCGCGCGTCGGGTTCTTGGCCAGCACGCCGTCATGAACGGCACGCTCTAGGATCGTGCCCAGCATGCCCAATGTCCGCGAGGCCACGGCCGGGCCGCCTTTCGCTATACCGCCGCGCGGGCGCTTGTTGTTCTTCCCGCCGCGGGCTTCGGCGGCCGGCTTGACGCTTTTGCCGGCCATGACGTCCTGAGGAATTTCTCCATGTCGGCGGGGGTCAGGCTGGCTACCGCCCGGGACCCGAGCAGGGGCTTCACGTGCCGCTCGATGCGGCTCTTGTCCACCGCACAGCGTGCTGGCCTTTATCCGGCCCTTTCCGGCTTCCAGGTATTCGTCGCAAAGGTCGGCAACGGTCTGGGCTTTGCGCGCCTGCTTTCGTGCCGCCGCGGGGTCGTCGCCGGCGGCAATCGCCGCCAGCTTGATGGCGTCCTTGCGGGCCTCGTCTGGGGTGAGCTCGTCCCACTTGCCGCAATGTGAAACTTGCGCTGTTGGCCATACCGGTTCCGATACTTGAGGATATAGCCTTTGGCCCCGGACGGTTTCACACGAAGGCCAAAGCCCGGCATCTCGTATCCCATAGACGGTTCCTGCCGTCCGGGCTGAAGGGCGTCCACTGCCCGCTTGGTCAGCTTCGTCATGATCGGGCCACCGAGGAGCGTCCCCTCAAGCAGCGAGTAGCGTACAAGCGGGGTACCAAGCCAGGCGGAAACTGGCGGAAATGGAGCGGCATCTCACGCACTCCAAAAATCCCAATAAAACATGGCAAAATAAGCACTAGGGATACTGAGGGAATGTAGGGAATGTGCAAGAAAGGAGCGGTTATAACCTTGCCAAGGTTAGGGTCGACGGTTCGAATCCGTTCGCCCGCTCCAGTTCTGTCAGCACTTATCGGCGAATGAGAAGAAGATCGCCCGAGGGCGACTTTTTCGAGCCATGGGCTTGGGCGCCGCCCTCAGGGTGGCTCCGGCCGCGGCGCGCGCTCAAAGGTAGAATGTCGCTCCAAGGGCAGGACCGTAGACGTCCATGCTCCCGATCAGCGTCTTGTCCGCCGAGTAGTGCAGGTAGCGCGCCACGAAGAACAGATCGCCCCAGTCGAAGGCATAGCCCGGGCCCGCCACCAACTGTCCGGTGAGCGATGCCTGACCCGTTCCGACATCGCCGTAGTAAGAGAGAAACCAGCGGCTGTTGTTCGCGCCCCAATGGCCCCTCACGCCGATGATCGCGTCCCAGCTATGCTCGCTGTTGCGCAGGCTCCCCGACATGGGAAGCAGGTTGAGCGGGCCGGTAAAATTGAAATCCAGCGAACCTTTGACGTCGAGAAAACGCGCGCCGACGAACGCGTCGGCGTAGGACACTTTCGTGTGATAGAGCGAATGGCCGCCGGCGAAGGTGATCATGTTTTGCTGCAGGCCCGACTTGGTCCCGGCATCGATGGGGACTTCGACATTTCCGTTCGGACCCGTGACGGTCTTGACCGCGGAACGGGAGTTGCCGAGATCGGCATAGACGTAATCGGCGAAGAAGGTCCAATTGTCCTTGCGTGCGCCCCCCGTCGCCATGAATGCGAATTTGAGGTCGCTGAAGATGCTGCCGTTGCCCGCATTGGCCAGCGCGCCGCCGCCGCCGGGAAGGGGATAATTAAGTTCACCCGACACGCCGGTTATGATCCAGACATAGGGTGTCAGCGTGAAGTGCCAGTTGCCGTCATAATTGTTGCGAAGCGGTGGGGCCTCGGCATGGGCCGCCGGCATGGCAAGCATGACTAATGCACCCGCCGCGAACAGGTTTCGCGCAACCGCTGACGGTGTCACGGTGGGGACCTCATTTCGCGGTTTGCCGGTGGGGCGAGGCCCCTGGCCGGGGCAAGGCATCTGGCGGCCCTTCCCTTAGCGCGGCGTGCGTTTTAGCGGCGCGGTCGGGCACGGCGGACCCTTTCCCAGATGCGACGTCCGAGGCTAATGGGATGTCTTCGGCGATTTCGATTGGGCTTAGGTCTCATATCGAGGTGGCGGGGCTTCGCGGGGTACTTGGCCTTCGCCCCGACGCCGCTTATGGGACCAAGGTCCAATTGAGGCGCCGCGCGCGGTGGCGTTCAAATCCGCGCCATGATCAAGACCAAAACCCTCCTCATGCTCGCCGCCGCCTCACTCGCGATCGGGTTTGGCGGTCTCCCCGCAATGTCCCAGTCGGACCAACAGGGCGCTCCCCAGCAAGGTGCCGCCAGCGATCTGGTGCCTTTGGCCGGCGCGAAAGTGGATTTCGCCAAGGTCAAGCCCGGCACCGATTGGTCGAAATACAAGACCATCATGCTCACTGGGCTGCACGTGCCCATGGATGTGCGCGACGCCACCCCCAAGGGGACCAGGCCCGATTTCGGCGAAAGCTATGTTCTGGGCGACAAGGAAGTCGCGGCACTGCAGAAGGCCTATGACGACACGATGCGCGATGAATTGGGCAAGCGCTACACCTTCGTCACCACAGCGGGCCCCGACACGATGATCATCTCGGGTCAGATTATGGACATCACGCTCACCGCGCCGATCGAAACGTCGCGCCGCAGTTACGCCAGCGCGGGTCGCACCTACAGCCGGACCTCCGGCACCATCGCGCTGGGCATGGTGATTGCGGATGGCACCGACAATAAGGTGATCGCCATAGCCGCGGACCAGCATGTGCCCAACGAGATCTGGCAGATCAACAATTCGACCACCAACATGGGACAGGCCAAATATGCCTTCCGCCGGTGGGCCCGTGGGTTGAGCAAGCGGTTGGAGAACGTCAACGCGCCCTAGCCAGGCCCTGTTTGGGTGGGCTTGATAAAACCCCTCCGCAAGGGATAAATCGCCCTTCCACCAAGAGACGGGGCGGTTTCATGAGGTTGATGATTGCGGGGACACTCGCGCTGGTGTCCCTGGCGGGCTGCACCGAATATCCTGCGACGCTTCAAAAGACCATGGCGCTGGCCCTGCCGCCCTATCACCAGGCCGACAATGTGGACATGGATACCGCGGCCGGCATGGTCCCAGTGGAGAGCTCCACCCACAATTCCGCCATCCGCCCCTTGCCCTGAGCTGGATTTCGCCCCGGAGCGCGCCTGCCTAAAGCCGATGGCCCTCCAGCTCGTTCGCCAGGGTCTGGTTGTCATAGACGCTGCGCAGCGCCTCGCTGATCGCGGCGGTCGAGACGATCACTGTGCGATTGACCCGGTCGTCGAAGCCGAAGGCGCCGCCCAGGCTTTCGATATTGCCGTCGAACGCCGCGCCGATCACTTCGCCCTTGGCATTCACCGCCGGCGAACCGGAATTGCCGCCGATGATGTCGTTGTCGGTGACGAAATTGAACACCGTATCGGGATTGACCTTGTCCTGCGCGGCCTGCCAGCGCGGCGCCAGCTCGAAGGGGAATTGGCCCGTCGCCCGCTCCCACAGCCCCTTGTAGTAGGTGAAGGGCGGCACCGTCGACGCCGTTGTCGGTCCAGCCTTCGACCTTGCCGTAGGAAAGGCGCAGCGAGAAGGTCGCATCGGGATAGACATGGGTGCCGTAGATGGCGAAACGCGCGCGGGCGATCTTCTGGGCGGCGCGGTCGGTGGGGCCGGAGACCTTGTCCTCGTATTGCTTGCGGACGTCGCGGCGAGGCCTGGTCGGTGGCCAGCACGAATTTGATCATGGGATCGTCCGAGGCCTGGATCGCCGCCATGCCGCCGTCCCACAGCGCTTTGCGCACCGTCGGATCGCCCAGCTTGGATTGCGCCAGAGCCGCGCCGACAGCGTTTCGGGCGAATCCTTGCCCAGGAAGATCTTGGTGCCGGGCGCATCGGCGGTGAGATTTTCCCGAAGCTTCGACAGCCAGAATTCCAGGGTCGCCTGTTCCAGCTCCGGATAGACCGGCTGCGGATCGAGAATGGTCTTGCTCAAGCAGCGCCAGCCGGCTGTCGGTATATTCCGGCAGCCGCTCGCCGTTGGGCTTGGTTTTTTCCTGCGCGGCGCGCACCAGGGTGCGGGCGAAACGGAACAGGTCGGAGCCCGAGACCGGCGCGCGTCTCCATCATGCCATAGGGCATATAAAGCGCGTGGTAATCCGCCTGGACCTTGGCGATGTCGCCCCAGGGATCGCCGATATCGGCGGCCAAGGCGGCGTTCTTCGCCACCTGCGGCCTTGAGGTCGGCATCCGCAGCGCGCTTGGCGGTGATCAGGGCAGGATCGACCAGCGACTTTCTCCTCGCCATGATAGGCCTTGAAGCTGTTCTCGATGCCGAACAGAAGGTCGTTGGCGATGCGGGTATGCTCGGCGCTTTCCTCGGTGAAGCGGATCAGCCGGCCGCGCAGTTCCGACAGATAGATCAGCGTTTCCGGCAGCGCCAGATCGCGCAGGCTTTCCAGCTGATCGGCGGTCAAAAGCCGCTGGGTCGAGCCGGGATTGCCGGCGACGAAAACCGGCTCGCCATCCTTGGGCGGCGCCGCGCTCCAGGTCAGATGATCCGGCGTGCTTGACCGGCTTGCCGTTCTCGTAAAGCCGCACGAAGGAGCAATCGAGATCGTAGCGGGGAAAGTTGAAATTGTCGGGATCGCCGCCGAAGAAGGCGGTCTGGCCTTCCGGCGCGAACACCAGCCGGACATCGGAATATTTGCGATAGGTGTAAAGCTTGTACTGGCCGCCTTGATAGAGGGTGATCACCTGGCAGCGGAATTTGTCCTCCTTGCCGGCGCAGCCTTCCTTCTCCACCGCGCGCGATCTCGGCGTCGCGCGCCTTGACGAAATCCTGGCCGGTCTTGCCCGCCGCCGCCTTGGTCACGCGGTCGGTGACGTCGGAGATGGCGCCGAGGATTTCCGCCTGCATGCCGGGGCAAAGCTTTTCGTCCTCGCGCTTGGCGACCTGGAAGCCGTCCTTCACATAATCGCTTGCTGGCGCTGGAAAGCTCCTGGGCGCAGTCGCGCACGCAATGATGATTGGTGAGGACCAGCCCGTCGGCGGTGACCACCGAGGCCGAGCAGCCGACGGACAGCCGCACCGACGCGCCGCGCACGCGATCCAGCCAGGCCTGGTCGATATGCAGGCCATATTCCTGGTTGACCGCGGCGATGGGGAAATTGTCGAAGGTCCACATGCCTTCATCGGCCAATGCTCCGGTGGCGATAAGGCAAAACGATGCGGCGGAGGTGAGCAGCAGGCGGTTCATGGCAGGTCCTTGCTGGGCGCGGCCCGGCAAGGGAAGCGCAACTCACGGTGGCTTTCAATCCCACCCGCGGAAACGGGGCCATGTCCCGGCGACATGGTTTTCCCCATCCAGCAGATGATATTCGTCATGCTGAGCGGCGGTGGCGCAGGCATGGTTGGGCAGAATGCGCAGCCGGGTACCGATGGGAAGCGCGGGAAGCGCCGCCGAGGCGCCGGGCCGTATGCCCACGATGCCATGTTCCTGGTTGGTGCCCAGCACCACCAGGTCGGGATAGGGCCGGCCTTGTGCATCGCACACCAGGCCATAATGTTCGCCCTGGCCGGGGTCGGACGACAGCGCCATCCAGCCGGCATCGGTGATGATCCAATTCTTGTCCTTGCGGTGGCCGATCACGGTGGCGAGCACCGAAAGCGCGATATCGTCCACGCTACAGACGCCAATCCCCACTTGGACCAGGTCGAAGAACATATAGACGCCGGCGCGAAGCTCGGTGACGCCTTCATAGGAGCGCGATGACAGCGCGGTGGGCGTGGAGCCCACGCTCACAACGGGACAAGCGATACCGGCATCTCTCAGTGCCTTGGCGGCTGCCGCGATGCGGCTGCGCTCAAGGCTCGCCGCTTCTTCCAGCGCGGCGGGATCGTGGAGGTGATAGCTGTCCCCCGCATGGCAAAGGATGCCCTGAAACTTGGCGTCCTTGGCCAGGAGCCGCGCGATGCCGATCAGGGTCTCTTGATCGTCCCAGCGCACGCCAGAGCGATGGCCATCGACATCCACTTCGACCATCACCGCTATGTCGCCGCCATGCAGGCGGGCATGCGCTACGACCAACCGGGCGGCCTCAAGCGAATCGAGAATGATCTTGAGGTCGATACCGCCTTGGCGCAGTTCGCTCACCTTGGGTAGCTTCTGCGGCGCGATCGAGACCGCATAGAGAAGATCGGTGATCCCGGCTTTGCCGAACATCTCCGCTTCCTTGAGAGTGGAGACGGTGGCGGGACCCGACGCCCCGCCCAATACAAATCGGGCCGCGTCCACCGACTTGGCGGTCTTCAGATGCGGGCGCAGCGAAATGCCCAGCGCCTTGGCCCGCTCGCGCATGCGGGCGGCATTGCGCTCAAGCTTGGTCCGGTCCAGCAACAGCGAGGGTGTGGGAAGCGCGTCCACCAGAGAAATTGTCTTGGCCGTCCCCAAACCTGTCACCTGTTGCCGCGATCTCAAGCCGCGATTAGAACCCTAAGTCATAGCCCTGTCCCGCCAGCAACCGAGATCGCGGTCACATGAGTTCGATATGCGGGGGATGTCGCGGCGAGGCTGGACCGGCTGCCGCTGACGCGCGGCCTGTGGCGGCTGGTGGTCCTGATCTCGCTGGGCGGGGCGTTCGAATTCTACGACCTGTTCATGACCGCCTATGTCGCGCCGGGCTTGGTGGCGAGCGGCCTGTTCACGGCCCGGCCGGCGGCCTTCTTCGCCGCCGACGGCATCGGCTTTTTCGTCTTCTGCACCTTTGCCGGCATGTGGCTGGGCGCGATGGGCTTCGGTTTCATCGCCGACCGGATGGGGCGGCGCTCGATCTTCACTGTTTCGCTGGTCTGGTACTCGCTGGCGACGGCGATGATGGCGTTCCAGCACAGCGCCGCCGCCATCGACCTTTGGCGCTTCATCGCCGCCGATCGGCGTGGGGCTGGAGCAGATCACCATCGACACGCTGTTGCCGGAACTGGTGCCGCCGCCCAACGCGCGGCCGGGTCTTTCGCCGTCAACCAGGGCATCGAATTCGCGGCGGTGCCCCTGGTGGCGCTGCTGGGCTGGCTGCTGGTGCCGCTGCATCCGCTGGGCTCTGGATGGCTGGCGCTGGGTGGCGCTGATCGGCGCATCCGGCGCGCTGTTGGCCTGGTGGTTTCGCCTGGCGGTGCCGGAAAGCCCGCGCTGGCTGGCGCTGCATGGCCATGCAGCGACAGGCGGAAGTGATCCTGCGCAGGCTGGAAGCGCGGGCCGAAAGCGATCTGGGCCGGCCTTTGCCGCCTGCCCGCGCCGGCAAGCGACACGGTGGAAGAAAAAGGCCGCTTCGGCGAATTGTTCCAGCCGCCCTATCTCAAGCGCACCGTGGTGATGTCGGTGTTCAATGCCATGCAGACCATCGCTTTTTATGGCTTCGGCTCCTGGGTGCCCACGCTGCTGATCGCCAAAGGCATCCATGTCACCACCAGCCTGCAATATGCCTTCATCATCGCGCTGGCCAATCCGGTGGGGCCGCTGCTGGGCTATGGCATCGCCGACCGCATCGAGCGCAAATGGCAGATCGTGGCGGCAGGCGCGATTACCGGCGTCGGCATCTTTCTCTTTGCGCGCCAGGACGTGGCGGCGCTGGTGATCCTGTTCGGCGTGCTGGTGACCCTGGCCAACAATTGGCTGTCCTTCACGTTTCACGGCTATCAGGCCGAGCAATTTCCCACCCGCATCCGCGCCCGCGCCGTGGGCTTCGTCTATTCCTGGAGCCGGGTGTCCGCGGCGCTGGCGGGGTCTGATGATCGGCTTCTTCCTGCGCGAAGGCGGCACCATGGCGGTGGCGCTGTTCATCGCGCGCGGCCATGGTGGTGATGGTGCTGGTGATCGCGCTGTGGGGGCCGCGCACCTTGAACCGGCGGCTGGAAGAGATTTCACACTGAAAGGACGAGACACGATGAAACTGATACGCTGGGGCGCCAAGGGCGAGGAAAAGCCGGGACTGGTGGACAAGGACGGGCGCGTTGCGCGATCTTTCCGGCGTGATCGCCGACATCACGCCCGATCTGCTTTCGCCTGAAGGATTGCAGCGCCTTGCGCGGATCGATGCCGCCGGCCTGCCCAAAGTGCCGCATGCCGCGCGCCTGGGCGTGCCGCTGACGGGAATTTCCAAGATCGTCTGCGTCGGCCTCAATTATGCCGACCATGCCGCCGAGACCGGCGCGGCAAATTCCCAAAGAACCGATCCTGTTTCTGAAAGCCTTGAGCGCGCTCACCGGTCCCAATGACGACATCATGATGCCGCGCGGTTCGGTGAAGACGGATTGGGAAGTGGAACTGGGCGTGGTGATCGGCAGCGCGCACGTCCTATGTCAGCGAGCAGGAAGCGCTGGCCCATGTCGCGGGCTATTGCGTGATCAACGATGTGTCGGAGCGCGAATATCAGACCGAGCGCGGCGGCCAGTGGGACAAAGGCAAGGGCTGCGACAGCTTCGCGCCGGTCGGGCCCTGGCTGGTGACGCAGGATGAGATCG
This sequence comes from uncultured Alphaproteobacteria bacterium, assembly GCA_963766265.1. Taxonomy (GTDB): domain Bacteria; phylum Pseudomonadota; class Alphaproteobacteria; order Micropepsales; family Micropepsaceae; genus Rhizomicrobium. Next base: position 170,276 of record CAVXYX010000001.1, on the reverse strand, counting down.
CCGATCCGCAGAATCTGAAATTATGGACCGAGGTGAACGGCGTGCGCCGCCAGAATGGCTCGCACCAAGACCATGATCTTCGGCGTGCGCACGCTGGTCAGCTATATCAGCCATTTCATGACCCTGCTGCCGGGCGACATCATCGCCACCGGCACGCCGCCCGGCGTGGCGCATGGGCATGAAGCCGCCGCAATATCTCAAGGCCGGCGACACGCTGCGCTTGTCGGTCGAAGGCCTGGGCGAGCAGAACAATCTTCTGGTGGCGTGGCGGCGTTAACTGTTTTTGGTCGTCGCGGTTCCGGACGGAATATACCGCTCACACTTTTCCTGGAACCGCTTTTTAGCGCTTGGTCGCGCCATAGGCGTCGATGAAGCCGTCGCGATTGGGCATCTTGACCTTGGGCAGGCTTTTGGCGTCCAGCACGGCATCCTTTTTCACGATGCCGTCGATCGAGAGGATGTAGGCCACCAGCGCATAGACTTCATGATCGTTGAGCGAATGCGGGATGCGTCACCGGCATGGCGCGGCGGATATAATCGAACAAGGTGGTGGCATAGGGCCAATAGCTCGACACGGTCTTGACCGGAGTGATCCGTGGCCAGGGTGCCGACGCCGCCGGTGAGCTGGTCGGCCGGTTTGCCCACGCCATTGACGCCATGGCACATCACGCATTTCTCGGTGTAGATCGCCAGACCTTCCGCCACCGAGCCTTTGCCGGGCGGCAAGCCCTTGCCGTCGGGCGGAATGGAAACGTCCCAGGCCTTGACGCAAGGCGGGATCGGCGGGCTGCGCCGAAATGCGGCGCGGCGGCGGCGAGCAGGAACAGCGAGTGGTCTTAAGCATAGACGTTCTTCACACTGTTATCGGCGCCGACCTGCCAGCACTGAATGGCGTTGTATTGATAGAATTGCGCCGAGGAATAAGGCGCTTTCCACTGCTCGCGGGTGGGCTGGACATTGCCCTGATCGTCGGTCGAGCGGCTTTGCAGCACCACCGGTTTGCCGTCCCATTCCCAGGGCAGGCGGAAGCGCGTGAGGCATTTGGGCAGGACGGGGCCGGGCATTTCCGCTTCGGTCCAGGTCGCGCCGCTTGTCCATGGAGATTTCCACCTTGGTGATCTTGCCATGGCCCGACCAGGCGACGCCGGAGATTTCGTAATAGCCCGGACCGTTCATGGTCATGCCGCCGGACGGGCGCGTGATCACGGATTTGACCGGCTGGATGAAATTGAACTGGTTGGCTTTGCCGTCCTTCAGGGACTGGCTGTATTTCGAGGTCTCGTCCTTGGTCATGGTGGGACCGTGCGGTCACCTTGATCCGGTGCAGCCATTTGATGTTGAGATTGCCTTCCCAGCCCGGCATCAGCAGGCGCACGGGATAACCCTGTTCGGGACGAATGCGCTCGCCATTCTGGAACAGCGCCAGAATGCCTTGCTCATGCGCTTCCTTGAGCGGGATGGAACGCGACAGGCCGGCGGCATCGCCGCTTTCCGCCAGAATCCATTTGCCTTCGGGCTGAACGCCCGCTTCGTCCAGCAGCAGGCCCAGCTTCACGCCGGTCCATTCGCTGCACGACAGAAGGCCGTGAATGCCGCCGGCGTTAGCTTGCGGCGGCTGGGGCCCGGCATTGGCGCCGCTGTTGCCGCCGCATTCCACGAAATGCATGCGGCTGACGCGCGGATAGCGCAGCAAAGCGTCCATGGTGAATTCCAGCGGCTTGTTCACCAGGCCGTGGATCAGAAGCTTGTGCGTGGCGGGATCGATGTCGGGCACGCCATTGTGATGGCGCTCGTAATGCAGCCCGTTGGGCGTGATGATGCCTTCCAGGCTTTCCAGCGGCGTGTGCGACGCGCCGGTGCCCGGCGAAATCCCCGGCGGCCGCGTAATGCGCTTCACCTCGGCTTCATGCGGCGACGGCATGCCATAGGCGGTAAAGGCCTTGCCCGGCGTGGTCATGGCGGGCGTGATGTATTCGTCGGCCTGACGGGCAGGGAACGGCGGCTGCGGCGCCGGCGCGCCGGCCAGCGCGGTCTTGAGGAATTTGCGGCGTGTGGTCTTGGTCATGCGCGGGACTTTCGGATTCCCTTTGGTGTTTTTCAAGCTTGTGAAATTCAGCCGGCGCGGGTTCCATTTCATGGCGTAAACATAAGGGAAACCTGCGTTGTCGTGATATTCCATGATGCATAACGCGAAAACGCTTTTCGCGCTTGATCGCAGAATTGAGACATACGACAAGCCCCCGATGGCGCCGCTGCTTTTCCTCAAAGACATCCATATCCGCTTCGGCAACACGCTGTTGCTGGACGGCGCGGAGCTGAGCGTGGGCGAAGGCGAGCGGCTGTGCCTGGTGGGCCGCAACGGCTCGGGCAAATCCACCTTGCTCAAGATCGCGGCCGGCTTGATCGAAGCGGATTGCGGCGAACGTTTCGCCCAGCCCGGCGCCACCATCCGCTATCTGCCCCAGGAGCCCAATCTCTCGCGGCTATGCCACCACGCGCGATTATGTCGAGGCGGGGCTGCAGCCGGGCGACGATCCCAATCGGGCCTTCTATCTGCTGGGCAATCTGGGCCTGACGGGACTGGAAACGCCCGCCACCCTGTCGGGCGGCGAAGCCCGCCGCGCCGCGCTGGCGCGGGTGCTGGCGCCCCGGCCCGATATTCTTCTTCTGGACGAGCCCACCAATCATCTCGATCTGCCCGCCATCGAATGGCTGGAGAGCGAACTCAAAGCCATGCGCGCGGCGCTGGTGCTGATCAGCCATGACCGGCGCTTCCTGGAAAATCTCTCCCGCGCCGTGGTGTGGCTGGATCGCGGCCAGACCAAACGGCTGGATCAGGGCTTTGCCGCTTTCGAGAATTGGCGCGACGACGGTCCTGGAGCAGGAAGAGATCGAACGCCACAAGCGCGACCGCAAGATCGCCAACGAACTGGACTGGCTGACGCATGGCCGCAGCGCCCGGCGCAAGCGCAACCAGGGCCGGCTGGCGCCGGCTCAATGCCTTGCGCGAAGGCCGGCGCGAGGAATTGAAGAGCATGGGCAGCGTCAAGATGGAGGCGCTGGAAGGCAGCCAGGCCGGCACCAAGGTGATCGACGCCAAGGGCGTGGCCAAAAGCTTCGGCGACAAGCAGGTGATCCGCGATTTCACCTTGCGCATCCATCGCGGCGACCGGGTGGGCATTGTCGGCCCCAACGGCGCGGGCAAAACCACCTTGCTCAATCTTCTGACCGGCATTGCTCTCGCCCGATGCCGGCAATGTGAAGATGGGCACGGGGCTGGAGATGGCGCGAGCTGGACCAGAACCGCGCCGCGCTGCATCCCGAAGACAATCTCGCCAATGCGCTGACCGGCGGCGGCAGCGACACCGTTTTTGTCGGCGGCAAGCCCCGCCATGTGATGAGCTATATGCAGGATTTCCTGTTCACCCCCGCCCAGGCGCGCACGCCGGTCAAGGTGCTGTCGGGCGGCGAGCGGGCGCGGCTTCTTCTGGCGCGAGCTGTTCGCGCTGCCGTCCAATCTTCTGGTGCTGGACGAGCCCACCAACGATCTGGATCTGGAGACGCTCGATCTGCTGGAAGAAACGGTGGGCGATTATCCCGGCACGGTGCTGGTGGTGAGCCATGACCGCGATTTCCTGGACCGGGTCGCCACCATGATCGTGATGGCGGAAGGCGATGGCCGGTTTCGCGGTCTATGCCGGCGGCTATTCCGACATGGTGGCGCAGCGCGGCGAGGGCGTCGTCAAAACCGACGCCCAGGCCGCAGCGGAAAAGCGGGCGCGCCGAAATCCCGCCCCGTCCGCGAGAGCGCCGTAAAATTGTCATTCTCCGACCAGCACGCGCTCAACACCTTGCCGGAGCGGATCGAGAGCCCGAACCGGGAAATCGCCGCCTTGCAAGCAGGAACTGTCCGATCCCGCGCTTTATGGCAGCGATCCGGCGAAATTCGCCCTGTTTTCGGCGCGGCTGGCCGAAGCGCTAGGCCTCGCGCGACGCCAATGAGGAACTCTGGCTGGCGCTGGAAATGAAGCGCGAGGCGCTGGAACAACAAGCTGCCAAATAGTCGAGGCGGCACGGAACCCGGCCTCAGCGCCGCCCGTTTTCGAGATCAGGCCGGTAACGGGGTTTCCATGAAGCTATTTCTCCATCGCAGGATTTGCCGCCGGCGCGGCGATGATGATCGGCGGCGCCTTGGGCGCAGTTTCGAACGGCATCGCCGCCCGATCAGCCCAAAGCCGATCGTGGACCAGGACGGCGGGGTGATGAACCCCATGATCGCGCGGTCAGGCGATGCTGCCCAACCGCACCCTGCTGGAAAATATCTCCGCGTCGCCCGAGCACACCATGCTGGCGGCGGCGATGAAGGATTCCGGGGTCGCCGACGCCTTGAAGAGCAATGGCGAGTTCACGGTCTTCGCACCCACCAATGCGGCGCTGGCCAGCCGCCCGCGCGCGGAGCAGAACAAGGCGCAGCTGGCCCGCATGATGGGCTATCTGGTGGTGCCGGGAAATTATGACTCCCAGACCTTGCTGCGGGTGATCGGCGAAGGCGGCGGCCAAGCCAAATTGCGCACCGTCGAAGGCGGCGTGCTGGTGGCGCGGATGAACGGGCCCACCAATGTCGATGCTGATGGATGAGAAGGGCGACACCGCCGACATCGCCATCTATGACATCTATGAGCAAGAATGGCGTGATCCATGTGGTGGATCACGCGCTGGAGCCGGGCACGGCTCCGGCGCGAGTTCGCCTCGCGCTAGACACTGCCGCCGAAATAAAAAAGCCGCGGAGATTTATCTCCGCGGCTTTTTGTTTGGCTTGGTTCAGGATTTCAGCGCTGCGAAACCTCGGGCTGGGGATCGGTCCAGCGCGCCAGATAATCGGCCAGATCCTGCGGCGTCTGGTGGCCGGCGTTGGACAGCGCGAACACCTGCTCGCCATTGATCACCTTGTTGGTCGCGGGATCGACCACCAGGATGGTGGGCACGCCCTTGAGCCTTTGTGTTGTAGCCATAGCGGGCGCCGATCTGCGGATTGCGGTCGAACTTGCCGACATCCACCATCGCCACTACATAATGCGCGTCCATGAATTTCTGCATCGCCGGCACCAGCATCAGATTGTGCAGCACCACGCAGTCGGGGCACCAATTGCCGCCCATGTCGATCAGCAGCAGCTTGTGGCTCTTCCTGGCCCTGGCCATGGCGTCATCCACCATCTGGTCGGCATTGGCCTTCTCGTCATAGACCTGCATGCTGACGATGGGCAGGTCGGCCATCTTGGCATAGGGCAGCTTCGGCGCCGGATGCGGCGAAGGCGGCGTGGGCCAATCCCATCGCGCCGATCAGTCCGGCGGCGATCATCAGGGGCAATTTGCGCATCATTCACTCTCCAATCCCCGGCCCTTGAGCAGGGCCTTAATCTCCGGATCGCGGCCGCGAAAAGTCACGATAGGCTTCCGCGAAATCCCGCGTCCCGCCGCTGGAATAGATATGTTCGTAAAGCCGCTTTGCAACCTCCGGAGCGAAGGGATCTTTCGCCTCTTTGAAAGCGCCAAAGCCGTCCGCATCCAGCACCTCCGACCATAAATAAGAATAATAGCCGGCGCTATAGCCCTCGCCGGCGAAAATATGCCCGAAATGCGGGGCCCCATGGCGCGGCACGATCTCGTCCGGCATGCCGATGGCCGCCAATGAGGCATTTTGCATGGTTAGCGGGATCGGAATTCTCCAAAGCCTGAGCTGTGGAAATCCATGTCGATGATGGCCGAAGCCAGGAATTCCACGGTGGCGAAGCCCTGGTTGAAATGGCGGGCGGCGGCGAGCTTGTCGAGCAGACCCTGCGGCATCGGCTCGCCGGTCTGGTAATGGCGGGCAAAACGCGACAGCACTTCGCGGCTCTTCCAGCCAATGCTCGAAAAGCTGCGACGGCAGTTCGACGAAATCGCTGCGCCACATTGGTGCCGGAAAGGCGCGGGTAGCGCACATTCGACAACAAGCCATGCAGGGCATGGCCGAATTCGTGAAACACGGTGCGGGCATCGTCGAAGGAAATCAACGCCGGATCGCGCCTTGACGAAATTGCAGTTGTTGAAGATCAGCGGCAGCACATCGCCGTCCAGTCTTCTGCTGGTCGCGCAGCGACGACATCCAGGCGCCGCCCTGCTTGCCGGGCCGGGCGAAATAATCGCCGTAGAACAGCCCGATGGTTTTGCCGCCGCGGGTCACTTCCCAGATGCGGACATCGGGATGATAGACGGGAATGTCGTGGCGCTCGCGGAAGGAAAGACCGAACAGCTTTGACGCGGTGTCGAAGGCGGCGGCGATCACATTGTCGAGCGCGAGATAGGGCTTAAGCGCTTCCTCGTCGAAATCATAACGCGCTGGCGCAGTCTTTCCGCATAATAGCGCCAGTCCCAGGGCGCCAGCTTGAAATTGCCGCCTTCCTCGGCCACCAGCGCCTGCAGCGCATCGCGTTCTTCCTGCGCGCGCCTGAGCGCGGGCGACCAGACCTTTTCCAGAAGCGCGCGGGCGCGGGCCGGCGTCCCCGCCATCGTGTCGGCCAGCTTGTAGGCGGCGTAAGTGTCATAGCCCAGCAGCGCGGCCTTCTCGGCGCGCAGCTTCAGCGTTTCCGCGATGATGGCGCGGTTGTTGTGGGCGTTGGGATTGTCGCCCCGCGCCACCCAGGCCTTGAACAGCTTCTCGCGCAAGCGCGCGGTCGGAGGCCGATTGCAGGAACGGCTCGACGCTGGAGCGCGACAAGCGTGACGGCATAGGGCGCATCCACGTCGCGTTCGATGGCGGTGGTGGCCAGCGCGTCGCGCAGGGAAGGCGACAGGCCGGCGACCTGGGCTTCGCTTAGCGGTTCGACATATTCCTCCTCGTCCGCCAGCACATTCTGGGAAAAATCCGTGCCCAACGTGGCCAGGCGCTGGTTGATCTGGTCCATCCGCGCGCGGCCTTCGGGCGACAAGCGCGCGCCGGCGCGCACGAAATCCAGATGAATGCGCTCCAGTACCTTGCGCGATTCGGCGTCCAGATCATTGCGTCCGGCGCTGCCAGACCGCGTCGATGCGGGCGAACAGTTTGGCGTTCAGATAGATGGCATTGTGATGCGCGGAAATTCGCGGCGCCATCTCGCGTTCGATCTTCTGCAGGGCCTCGTTGGTGGCCGCGCCGGACAGCACAAAGAAAACCGCATCTACCCTGGTCAGCAGCCTGCCGCTTTTTTCGAAGGCGATGATGGTGTTGGCGAAATCGGGCGCCGCGGGATCATGCGCGATGCGGGCGATCTCGGCATCATGCTCGGCAAAGGCCTGGGCATAGGCGGGCGGGAAATGCTCAGGCCGGATGCGGTCCAGCGGCGGCGCGCCGAAGGGCGCTGTCCATTCTTCCAGAAGCGGGTTCACTTGATCTCCCAGGTGATGATGACGTCGGCGCCGATGGTTTCTTCGCCCAAGGCAACCGGCACGGATTCGACACGCGCCAATTGGCGACGGCGAATACCACGGGCCGCGGCCCCCCATTGCCGGTTTCACTGATGGAGAGAATCGGCGCCCAAAGTCACGCCCGCCGCCTTGGCGAAGGTCTCGGCCTTGGCGCGCGCATCAGCCACCGCGGCGGTGCGAGCCTGTGCCAGAAGCGTTGCGGAATCGCGGATGGAAAAATTCACGCCATTGATCTGGTTGGCGCCGGCCGTCACCAGCGCGTCCAGCGCCGGGCCCAGCTTGCCGATATCCTCGCAGCCGCACCTCGACTTGATTGCTCACCTGATAGCCGGTGACGCGCGGCGCTTCGCCATTGCCGTTGGCATATTGGGGATGGACCGAGAAATTGCGGGTCTGGATATCCTTGTCGGCGACGCCCAGTTTCTTCAGCGCCGCCATCACCGCCTGCATGTCCTGTTGTTGCGGTCGGCGAGCGCCGCCGCCGCGGCGGGCGCATCGGCACTGACCCCGGCGGACAAGCATGGCGGTGTCGGGCTGGCCATGAACCTCGCCATGCCCGCTCATAATAATCGTGTGCTGCTGTTCCTGGGCTGCCGCCATGCCGGGCGCGACCAGCGCCCATACCAATGCCGCCCCTATCCAAGCCTTCATGACATCCTCTTTCCCGGTCGGCGCCATCATGGTTTGGGGCCAAGGCGGAACTGGGGCATGTTAGCCGGGCGGGGAGGAGAATTGCCGGCTTTGGCGCGCCCTCGTTTCCGGCTTGGGGCCATGCCACCTGGGGAATTCGCCGATTGATGATTTTTTCCTGGCTGTTATACCCGGGCCGGGGGCCTGTAGCTCAGTTGGTTAGAGCTGACCGCTCATAACGGTTAGGTCGCAGGTTCGAGTCCTGCCGGGCCCACCAATTTTTCCAATGACTTGATCATCAGCCAAACTCGAACTTTCACCACCGTGACACGCAAGTGGCACGCAAACGGCCGATTCGGAGTTGCGATAAAGCGGCATAACCTCCCGAATTTCCTGGCGGATCAGGCTTACAGTGCCACTGGAAACTTTGGCACGCAAAACCACCTCCTTGTGAGGCAGGCCGGACAAAATCAGAAACCGAATTTCTTCGCGTTTGGCATCACCCACGCCGCGCTTAACTTTGCTCGGTATAGTCTTTGCGAGTGCTGCAGCATCCGCCATCGGCTGATCAATATTTGCCCGTTTGAGATGCTTTCGGACCTCTTTCATGACAGCCTCGATCGCGGCAACCGCCTCCGAACAATATTCCGGATCGTAGGGCGCGTAGATCGACGTGGTGGCATCTGAATCTTTGGGCAAATGGCCCAAAAAGATGCTGATCTGCTCTTTGGGCACTTTGCGCTTACGCATCTCTCGCGCCATGCCATGGCGGATGGAATAGGGCGTCACGCGTTCGTCCAGTCCCGCCTCCGTCACCAACAATGACCATGCGCTGGTGATCGATTTGATGGGCTTTCCGCCATAGGCCACATAGCGCTTGGTCGGTTCGCGAGCTATCTGGAGCCATGGTTTTAGTGTGGGAGTGACTGCCAACACCGGTCGATGCTTTTTGTTCTGCCTGCGGCCCGGCGGATTGAGGTCGATCCTGTTATGAGCCTCATCATACTGGGCGCCGCGCAGGTCCATCACCGCACCAGGGCGCGCTAGCGTGTTGGTTGCGATCATCAGATAGGCAAGCATGTGGCGCGAATTTGCGGCATCCAACAGAAGCGCTATCTCTTCGGGCACGATCGGCCGGCCAAGCGGCTGGCGCGAGCGCTTTTCCTCGATGGTCTGTAGCGAGAAAATATGGGGGCTGCTTACCAGCTCCTGCCATTTGACAGCGCGATTAAGCGCGGCTCTTCCGTCCGCCAGAATTCTGTCGATGCCGCCAATGTTTATACCCTTTTTTGCCAGGAAATTGCGGAATTGCCTTTGTTCCTTGGGCGTAACGTCCGCAACGCTCGCTTTGGGTCCCCAAAATTCCTGCCAATATGCAAGGCCATTCCATGCCGTGGATGCGCTGGGCAGCCTTTGCGCATGCTCGAACCAATAAGTGAGAAGTACAGTCTGGATTAAGACTTTGTCTCGGCTGGTGTCTGCGGAATTTCTGTCGTTTTCGATGACCCAGCTGGCTAGGGCGATGCTCGCCTCTTGAAAATCTGCTGTGCCAAGACTTGCTCTGCAAGTCTGTCTGCTTCTTTTATCGTACCAGGTGCGGTACCACGCATCTTCGGGGCCCTTGCGGCCAAGTCGTTTGCTGAGCCAGTAATCCCCGATTTGACCCGGCTTTGGGCAGTTGGATCGCACGCGCATGCTGTAACCTTTTGTTTTTCGATATATTCTTTGAGCAATTGCTCTGTGTAGAAGATTCTAGCGCCAATTTTGATGAAGCCAAGACGTCCGCGCAAACGTTCTTGCCTGATTGTGCAGGGCTTCACGCCTACTAATTCCGCGGCGCGGCGGACGTTCAATAGCCTGGGCAAACCATTAAGGTTGTCCATGGGAGGGCCGCGAGGAGAGCATTGGAAACCTAAGGCGCCGCATCTTTCGGAGGGCTATCCAACTCTCAAGAACCTGAGCAAGGATGGCACCTGGACGAGCCGCCTCCGCCCCACGGAGATCATCTTGAGCTCGCCGCCCTTGATGAGTTCATAGAACTTGGTCCGCCCCATGCCGGAGGCCTTGCATGCCTCCTTGATGGTGCAGGTGGGACGCTGCATGAAAGGAATATCGATTGTAGGATCAGATACAGGTTTGGTCCGAGCCTCAGTGTTCTGCATGCTCGGTTCGGGAATATTTTCGCGGATCATCAAAGCCTCTGACGAAACCAAAACCAGCAAAGCGTTGCACGGTAATGAGAGAAGGCCAACGGCCTTTGTGCACGCTAGAGGCACCGTTTCATCGATGTCAGATCGAATTGGCTATCTGCTCAGAGACCGATTCCCAAGTCTCGGCTGCGCCCAAGCTCCCACGAGATGTTGTCACCGTGCATGATGCCACTGATATTGCGACCGAGTTCATGCTCAATAACAGGACGCCAAGGCACTAGGGCGAACCCGAGGCCCGACGTCTCGATCATCGCGTATTTGCCGCTCACAAGCTCCACAGCGCCCTTGTAGCGACCGCTGACGCGTTCGCCGTTCCCTGGCATGCGAAAATACCTGCCGTCACTCTTGGCCAGCTCCTCGCCCTTCTCAGCAACTTCTTGCTGCGAAAGCGTCGCTATGAGATTGCGCCGATAGGACACCTGCTCGCCGTCCTGCCGGGCTAGTCCTTCCGAGATGAGCCATTGCTGGCGGCGATAGAGCGCGTCGATCGCCTCATGACCAAAGCCAATATCCTTGATGAAGGCCGGATCATGTCCGACCAATTGCCGATCTAGCCACGTTGTTCCTCGCGCTTCGATCTGCGCTTCGAGGTCAATCCCGCACAAGACCCGCACGCCCAACTGCTGGCTGCGGCGGGTATCATAATCCTGCGCGCGTTCCAAGAAATCCTTCGGGATATCCCACGCATTCCCAGAGAGGCGGGTGACGATCCCAGCCCGCCTCAACGCCTCCAACCGCCGCACGGCGGACTGCACATAGGCTTGCGCATCTCCTCCCGGGATCCGTTCGATCAGTTCGAGCCTGGATTGGTGCGCGCTGGGCTCGTACATGCCATGGTAGCGTCCCGCTGCTTCTGCAATGCCTCTGTCGATCTCGCGTGGCTTGGCAAAAGCCCTACCAACTTCGACCACCGACCCGATTTTGACGCTTTCAGCTTGGGCCCCTGCCATTTCGGCGTAATGGACGCGACCATCGATCCCGTCCACCACCACATGCACGCGATCTGACATCTCATCGGTCGCCAACCCTTTGCTGATGACCCGACCGATCACCACCTGGTCTTGGTCATAGGATCGATGGATCGCATAGTCACCCGTTCCGCGTTCCAGGCGTTGCTCGGCCAAGGCGCGATGCATGGTTTTGATGATATCGCCGCGCTCGCCCAGCTCCTTAAGGGTATCGTCGATGCCGGCGGAGAGATTCCAACGCCCAGGTTCGATCTCCCAAGCCAATCCTAGCTGCTCCAGCTTCTTTAGCCGCTTGAGAAGGCGGTAGTGCTGGTCGCCGTGGCCAAATTTCGTGTTGTTTGGCCGCATGTCGACGGCATCGTCCTCACCGATTTTCATGATGAGGTCTCGGTCCAACCGCGTGAAGCGGTCCTGACCGACTTCCCGGTCAAACTGTTGCTCGACTTCCCGCTCGGTCTGCAGCCCCAATTCCCGAGTCAGGATCTCGCTCGCCCGGTGACGAATGCCATGCGCGATATAGTCGCCGGCAATGTTAAGGGTCTTGCCATCGTCCGTGACACCTCGGATCAGAATGTGGGTATGGGGATGACCAGTATTGTGGTGGTCCACGGCCACCCAGTCCAAGCGGGTTTCCAGGTCGCGCTCCATCTGGTCCACAAGCTCGCGTGTGAAACCCTTGAGGTCGCCAATGGCTACGCCATCCTCCGGCGACACGATAATCCGGAACTGATGCTTGTCTTCGGCAGAGCGATCCAGGAAGTCGCGCCCCTCCGGTACATCCAGGGTTCGGCCATAAAGTTTGCCGGGCTCACCGTCGCGGCTCACTCCGTCCCGCTGCAGGTAACGCAGATGGGCAAAGCCCGCCCGGCTCTGCGGTCCCTTGAGCTTCACATAACGGGCTTTGATGATGACGCGGCGCATCCGTACCCGCTGCCCGGACGAGCGATCGAATTTCCAACCCGTATCGCGCGATAAGGACCGCATCACTTTCGCACCACGACCTCGCGCATTGTAACGTCCGGTGCGAGGTGTTTTGCCGCGACGAGAGCCGAGGCGGCTTGGATTGCCGCCTGCCTTGCCGACGCCCGCATCACCTGCCGCTCCAGCGCAATCAGTCCGCGCGCTGCCCGAGTAGATTTTTTACCGCGTGACTTGCCAAGCTTTGTCTGAAAATCGTCGTCGTTTTTCATGATGAGATGTTCGCACGCGGCGAAAAAATCCCATCGCGCACAATCTCAGTGGCGAACACTCACGGACGCGAGGTGCTGCAAAGCTGGCAGATTTTCTGAGATACAAAGATCAGTGCTGACGCCTACCCCCATGTGAGACAAAACAATCACCAGTCGTGGCGGATTCCATCCTGCTTAATCTTGCCGTAACAGCTCTTTCTCCCCATAGCCGTCTTGTCTCGAAATCAATCATGATCCATTGTGAACTCCCGCGGACATTCAGATCGCAAAAGAGCCGCGCGCAATGCGCTGGTGTTGCGCCTCCGGCCCAGTCCAGGTGGCTTTCGCACAGGACGCGTCGAATTTGACGTCGAAAAAGCGCCGTCACTCGGTAAATCGAAGCTCGCGCGAGCGTCTGCTAGCGCGAGCGCGAAAGCCAATTCGGTAGTTCAGCAATTGCGGATCACGGGGCCCCAGCAGAAGGAATGGACGCCTTCTCCAAGTAGATAGGGTGCACATGAAGGCACCAGGTTGTTGGAGAGCAGAAGCAAAAAAAGCCTCCGCGCCGTAGGTGGCGCGGAGGTAGTTGGTAAATCAACCCGCCGGGTTCCAGATCAAGGCATAGAGATCTTTGTCATCCTGGCCGGCAGCTCGGCCGAGGTTGGCGTAGAGCTTCTTGGGCCCGAAAGCTGGATCGGCAAAGCTCAACGCGATGTAGTCTTCGCCCGAGGTCTTGCCCTTTTCGCCATCCCGCGCCAATTTCAGCGCCAGCGGAATACATCCGGTAGTCGGGCTGCATGCTGCCGCTCTTGGTGGGATTGAGCAGGATATCGATAGGGGCAATGAACGAAAGCGTCCTCAGCTGACCTTTGAAATTGCCATCTTTCTGCTTGGTTACAAATCCGATTGAAGGCATGTCATTCTCCTAAAGTTTGTCGCAGGGAGACCATCTCCGGGCGATGGCACACCGAACGCCGACTGCGGCCTGCACCCGAAGATCGCGAGGCCGAAGCGCAGCGTAGGACCGGAAGCAATCCTATTTGCTACCGCGAGGAGGCGCGTCAGCGCCGGGGAAAATGGAGCGCTGATGGTTTCGGGGGACGGACGCTATCGGCAAGGGTGCTGCCTATAAGCCCAGCTACGGTCGCCCGGTGCATAATTGAAGAGGGTGGCTATTGCATCCGGACCGGGTCGACTTGGTATAATTTCGCTCGGATTAATTCAGCGGTCCGCATGTCGCCCGCTGCCCGTTTAACGGTCTGGCTATGGGACATTGGTGACATCGTGAAGCTGATCGAGGAATGGGAGAACCAAGAGATTGCGGCTTGAGGCGATCCTAACCGCCAGCGTTGCCGCCATGGTTCTGTCAGGATGCGCCACCACGTACCCCGTCAAAGACGCCAAAGCCGCGATCGCCGTCGCTAAGGACATATGTCACGAGAAGCCTAGCCAAGCGGGGGATTGGAGAGCTTTCGATAGGATCGACGAAGGTGCATGGGTGGCAACCGAACAGCTCCCCGGAGCACGAGCCATTACGTTATAGTTCCGAAAAATGGGCCATTCCCCGCGGAGATTTTGACGTGCCGCCTTTTGCCCGTCCTGAGGCCTCAGACCTAGGATCGCAGCCAGTGCTTCAATCCGCTTCCCAACCGCAAAATGCGGACTAGTAATCATTTTTCATAGTTATGCCAGTTGAAAAACTGTTTTTCATAGTCTAGAATCGTTTTTCCTATATTCTGGATAATTATACTGCTTTTCATGGTTGAAACAGAAATAAACCGTTTTTCAGGGCCAGTAACGGTTTTTCACGATAGGCCACTACCGGAGAGGGGCACTCCGGCGGGCTATGCTGCCCTAATAGATCGCTACGCGCTGGCCGTCCCCTTTCCCGCGCGCCCTGAGCGCGATCGGCGAGCATCACCGGATCAGCGAACGTGAAGGCTGGCGAATATTCACGCCGCGCCACGCGCCATCGGCAAACCTCGAAGGTCACCTGACCTTCGCCCTCAAATATGAGGGCCTCGACTTGGCCGTTCTGAACCGGCTCTTTCTCGCGAGGTCCCGGCCGGCGCTATTACGGCGCTGGTCCGTGCCAAGCCGACCGGCAGTTATGCGCGCCGTATCTGGTTCCTGTATGAGTGGCTAACTGGGACACCGGCTTGATTTGCCGAACGCTGCGACGGGCACCTACGTGCCCGTCCTGGACCCCAAGCAGCAATGGGCTGTTCCGGGCGAGAATTCTTCGCGTCACCGTGTGCGCAACAATCTGCCGGGCACTCCGGAGTTCTGCCCTCTCGTCTTTCGGACCCAGGCGCTAGAAGAGTTCAACACAATGGACCTGGCCCGGCGCGCGCAAAGCGTCGTCGCTGATGTGCCGCGCGATCTTCTCCTCGCGGACGGCCGCATTCCTGCTGTTGCAGGATTCCAAATCCAGTTACGCCATTGAAGGCGAGCAACGCACCACAGGACCGCATCCAGCGCTGGGGGCGGGCCATCGGCGAAGCTGGCCAGCGGCCGTTCGATATCGACGAACTCCTCCGCTTGCAGCGCATCGTCATCGGCGATGCGCGCTTCGTGAAGCTAGGCTTGCGGCAAGACGGCGGCTTTCGTCGGTGAGCACGACCGAGAAACGCGGATGCCGCTGCCCGATCACATCAGCGCCCGACACGAGGATTTGCCATCCCTGATCGGCGGTATGGTCGCCTTTGACCGTGGTCCCGCGCAGGCCTGATCGATCCTATCGTGGCCGCGGCGGTGCTCGCCTTTGGCTTCGTTTATGTCCATCCCTTCGAGGACGGTAACGGCCGGCTTCACCGCTACCTCATCCATCACGTTCTGGCGCAACGCGGGTTCAACCCGGCTGGTGTGGTGTTCCCCGTGTCGGCCGCATTCTGGAGCGGATCGACGAGTACCGCACGCGTGCTAGAGGATTATTCGCGCCGGCTTTTGCCGCTCATCCACTGGGAGCCCACGGCTGACGGCAATGTCCATGTCTTGAACGATACGGTGGATTATTACCGGTTCTTCGACGCGACGCCGCACGCGGAATTTCTATATGCGCTGCGTCCAGTCAACGATCGAGACCGATCTGCCCCGCGAAACTGAATTCTTGCGGCGCTATGACCGTTTCCGTGAACAGGTGCAGGCAATTGTCGAGATGCCGGACAACACGGTCGATCTGCTGTTCAGGTTTCTCAGGCAGAACAGCGGCAAGCTGTCCCAACGCGCCCGCCAGAACGAATTCGCGCAATTGAGAGATCCGGAAGTGGCCTCCATCGAAGAAGCTTATGCCGCGGATATCGGAGCGGCTGAGGATCCAGAGCGCGCGATCGATACGCAGCCATAGTCATGGCAGGCGTACCTTTTTGGTCCAACCACCGAGTGCTACAGATCGATGGGCTCAAGGAAATGCGTGACACGCGCGTGACACGCAATATTGTCTAACTCTTTGAAATTGCGTCGAACAAGAATCAATGCTAATGATAAAGAAAGCTAGGATTTCAGCCTCTTTCCTCTTTCGAAGACACCGCTCATAACGGTTAGGTCGCAGGTTCGAGTCCTGCCGGGCCCACCACTCTCACGTTGCTCAATTTTGCTCGCCGAATTCTGATCTACTGCCCGCGCCGCGCTTTTGCATGCTCACCATCTCGTCAACGGTGTGGTCACGATGCCCGCGAGATCTGTCACTAAAGCCGGCGCCGTCGCACGAATCCAATTAGGCCATAGACCAAAAGCCACGCGACGGGGATCGGAACAATCCCTACTATTAGGGCCTCTCGCCAATGATCTTTAATCGCTCCGGCGTAGTCCTTGTCGAATTGGTTTAGGCATACTCCGCTCGCGTTGCCAGGGGTCCCAGAATTCTCCATACACACGGCGAATTGCGTCACCGCAAAATCCCCTCTGTGGAGTTCCGCGCTGTTGGCCCAATAGCCACCAACCAAAAGCCAGACAGCGGAAAGGACAACTCCTACACGCGGCCACGTTTTTAGATGCATCTTACCCTCCGAGGTCCGCGGTCTAATTGTTCACCGGTAATCCGCAATCCGGATATGGTGCCGAGCCAACTTGTCGTAGAAAGTTTTTCTCGGCAGTTTTAAAGCATCCATCGAGCGCTTTGCGTCGCCCTGGTATCGGCTCAAGACCTGCTGGATGAATTCTGCTTCAAATTGGTTGACCCGCTCCGCTAATCCAGGCGTGGCATTGCCAGTTGAGAACGAATTCTTCCTCAGGTTCTAAACCTAGAGCAAAGCGCTCTGCAAAGCGCTCTAGTTCACGAACATTCCCAGGCCAATCGTGGCCTTGAAGATGCATGAGGGCGCGTAAAGTTAGCCGCGGAATGGGTCTTTTGGCTCGAGCGCAAGCAGCGAAGAGAAAATGCTGAAAAAGAAGACGGATATCAGTCGCGCCGCGCGGAAAGTGGGGGGACATGCAAGGTAACGCTGCTCAGTAAATAAAAGAGGTCAGCTCGAAAAGTCCCATTATGGACGGAGTCCATCAAGTTTTCGCGAGACGTCGCAACAATTCGCAGATCGAGTGGTAGAGCCGTGGTTGATCCGCGCGGTAAGCATTCTCGGGTTTCGACGACGTGAAGAAGTGCCGCCTGTTGCTGTAAAGAAAGAGCGCCTACATCATCAAATAAAATGGTACCACGATGCGCCCTTTCGAGGTGACCAATAAGGCGTTTTGGGGCATAACGTTGGTGCGGCGCTTCTGCGACCTCACGCCAAACACATCCGCATAAAAACTGTCCTCGGACAAAGTTGCGCAACTAATTTGAACAAACGGCTTTGCTTTGCGGTGACTTAAGCCATGCAATGCACGAGCGACAGTCTTTTTCCCTGCGCCACCTTCCCCCGTAATCAGAACATCTACGTCAGCCTCAGCGACCTGAGAAAGGGTTTGGCGCAGCGAGTCCATAACGGCACTTTCGCCGACAAGCGCGCGTCTTCGCATTGATATAGCCCGCGTGAACTTTGCGCAGGTTTCGATTTTCGATCACCAACTCTCGTTTTTGAGATGCGCGGCCTAGGGATGCAATCAATTCCGCGACCGAGAATGGCTTTATCAAGAAGTCGTAGACCCCGTCCTTCAAAGCCTGAACAGCCATGGGAACATCCCCATGACCAGTGAGAAGTAACACCGGTAGTTCTGGATCAAGCTCGTGCACGTGTTTGAAAAGGCCCAGTCCGTCCATGTTGGGCATGCGAACGTCACTGACGATAACCCCTTCGAATTCAGCACGTTATATGGCGTATCGCTTCTGTGCCGCTCAAAAATGCCTGGACAGTCAAAGCCGGCCAATTCAAGCGCCTGAACCTGCGCGTCGAGAAAATCTTTATCATCATCAATCAAGATGACCCGTCGGAGACATTTCGGCATTTAGATTGATCAGGGATTGTCACGGCTGTACCTTTTTTAATTTTACTATGAATATCGCCCCGTGCTACGAGCTCTCAAGGTTGAGCTCCCCACCAAGATCTCTGACAATGTCGTGAGCAATCACGAGGCCAAGACCGAGACCGTTCTCTTTGGTAGTCGTAAATGGGGTAAAAAGATCCCCAGCTACTTCCGGCGACAGGCCAGGCCCGTTGTCGATGATGCGAACGAGAATCGCAATCGGCTTCAACGATAACGGATATTCTGATCTGGGCGCGGGGCCGAGCCTTCGAGAGCCTCAAAAGCATTTTGGAGCAAATTCACGAATACTTGCTCAAGACGAATTCGCCCGCCAATAACTTGGAGTCGCGGGATCGAATGGATCGCGAATAAGCTTGGCTCTGTTCTTTCGCAATCGGGATTGGCTGAGCAAGATCGCCGAGTTGAGTGAATCCTTGAGAGAGATAGGACCGGTTTCTCTATTACCCTTTCGGGAAAAGGCGCGGAGTTCTCGCGTGATGTGGCCGATGCGCTCATTGAGGCGCACAATGTTGTCCAAGTTGTCGCTAATAAGGGTTGGTGCCTTGCTATCTTTTCTTCTGAAGCAGCGCTATGCAGTTATCGGCGAGAATACGCATCGCTCCGAGAGGTTGATTGATTTCGTGTGCAACACCAGCGGTGATTTGGCCGAGTTGGGCCAATTTGTTTGCTTGTACGAGGTCGGCTTGAAGCTCGTTTAATCGCCCTTCCGCTTGTTGCCGCTCGGATATTTCTTTTGAAAGTAGATTGTTTACTGCACTCAATTCCTGAGTTCGCAGGGCGACGTCTTGTTCCAATCGGACCCGGTAATGCGCTTCAGCGTTGGCCCGCTCGGCAATATGTTTCCGGCGGCGGGACAGCCAAAGAAAGAAATGGCTAGAATTATCTCTAACCAGGCCTGCGATGAGCGCGGCGGCTTGGGCGGATTTGAGGGCATCTTCTCGCGAGCTGTATAGGGTTAGTGTCCACCCAGGTATCGAGGCAGGGAGAGAAGTTACAATTTCGCCGGGTGAAGGTGGCGGCAATTTCTGGAAGCGTTGATCCGGAACGCTGGTCAACAGAATTTGATGGGCGGAATTCGATAACGAAAGTTTTTGTGGACGTGCGTCGCCACGATGCTTCGATTTTGTCGAATTCAACTTTATCAACAACGACGCCAACTGGGCCTTCGCCATCTCTCAATCCGATGGGAAAAATAAAGGCCTGGATGCTTGCTCACCGCGCCCATGGCGAATTGCTGGCTTCACCGCGTTTTAAGGCTTCCGAAAAATATTGGCGAAAGCCGAAATTTTGCCCAACAAACGTGTCGGGTTCGGCATAGTTGCTCGCAGAGAGTGTACGGCCGTGTTCGTCGATGACATAAATGACCGCGCCACGTGTAGCGTGTCGAAGAGTTTCCAGCTTTTTTGAAATTATAAGGGAATGTTGCAGCTGACGGGTTTCCTGACGGATTCGACCAAGTCCGTATCCATCGCGAGGATCACTGGCACCGACCGTTGTTTTTCCAATTCGCTCTTTAAAACCGCGGCTTGCTGTTGCGCTTCTGCTTCCGCTTCCGAGACAAGTATCTTCGTTTCGCGCTCGTAAACGACGCCATAGACAGTCAAGAGTGATCAAGAGGCAGCCAAAAGAAGCAGCAATAACGCAATCCATCGCCATGCCGGCTTTCGCTGAAGTGAGATGACTCATCCATAGCGATGGCTGTCATCAGGATTTTGCCCCGGTTGTGCGGAAACCCGCACAAGCTGACAATTCCGTTAGGCGGAATTCGTAACAAACCGAGATCGTCGCGGGAAAAATACACGTACGAAGAATCAATGGCTTAAGTCAATGTCGTGATCCAAATTGCACAAGTCGCCTCGCGCGAATACTCTTACCCCTGGGATAGAAGATCAACGGTCAAAAATGTGCTTCGCGATGTTAGCGAAGTGGCCGGGGGCACAGATGATCTGAATTCGGTGGGGCAATCGACGCTTGCGCAAAGCAGTGCGAGAGCGCGTCGTCTGGGGCTTCCAAAATAGCTCAATCACAGCTGCGTGGCATTACTCAACGAGTTTTAAATTGAGGGGAGAATATTATGTTCTTTTCTGTGTCTCGTGCGTCCAAACTGCTGAACGCGAGGGTGAGCTTCACTAGTTTTTTAAAAGTGTCGGTGTGCGTCACCGCGGCTTTGACCGCAGGTTCAGCGAATGCGCAGTCCGCGGCCGGCCCCGAGCGATCAATCGAACGTTGAACAAATTGTCGTCACGGGTACGCGCGTTCAACGCGATGGGTATGAAGCTCCGACACCAGTTTCGGTGGTCAGCGCAGACGAAATGGCAAAAATCGGCCACACCGAATATCGCCGACTTTGTGAACACGCTTCCGGCGGTTTCGGGCAGCACAACCCCGATAACGACGGTGAACTCAGGTTGGCGCGGGTCGTCAAGGGATCAATTCGCTGAACCTGCACAACATCGGCGATATCCGCACCCTGACCCTGCTCGACGGCCGCCGCGTCGGCGGCATGATCAACAACGGCGTGGTCGATGCCAGCGAGCTGCCGCAGCAGCTGATTTCGCGCGTCGACGTCGTGACGGGCGGCGCCTCGGCCTCCTACGGCTCGGACGCTCTGTCGGGCGTCGTCAACTTCGTGCTCGACACCAAGTTCACCGGCCTCAAGGGCGAGTTCTCGGGCGGCCAGACAACCTATGGCGATGACAGGAGCTGGAAGGCTGACCTGAGCTACGGCGCCGGATTCGCCAACGACCGCGGTCATTTCCTGCTCAGCGGAGAAGCCTCGAAGGAAAACGGCGTCTATAATCCCAGCAACCGCCCGTGGACCAAAGCCGGCTGGGCGTACATCACCAACCCGGCCTACACGGCGACCAACGGCCAGCCGCTGGTCCTGCGCGAGCAGCAGGTGGCCCTCAGCACGGCGACGCTTGGCGGTGCCATTGCTTGTTCGGCGACATCTACATGCAAGTCGTTGCGCGGGATCGCGTTCGGCCCTGGCGGCACGATGTACAATCTCGTCTTTGGGCCCATCGTCTCCGATCCGATCATGTCGGGCGGAACCATGGGCGACAACAACCTCCGCAACGGGGTGAACAACAGCCTGGTTCCCAGGCAGGACCGCCAGAACCTGTTCACGCGCGTCAGTTATGACATTACAGATGACTGGAACGTCTTTGCCGAGGGGATGGCGTCCCACCTCGATACCGATACCCAGTACTACTATGGCGGCTTTAGCAACACCCTGACAGTACACCCCGACAACCCCTACATGCCCGCGGCCCTCGCCAGCTCGATCACGGCGCTCGGCCTCACCTCGGTCCCGTTCGGCACGATGAAGGGTGACAATGGGGCGTCGGGCGCCCACGCCGAGCACGGCTATGTCCGCGGCGCCGCTGGCGTCGACGGCACGTTCGACGCCTTAGGCACGGACTGGAAACTGAGCGCCTATTACCAGTATGCGCGCGCCACCCTGGCTAACACCGCGACAAGCGCCACCCTGCTGCCGAACTGGAATCAGGCCATCGACGCGGTGCGCGCGCCGAACGGCTCGATCGTCTGCCGCTCGACCCTGACCAACCCAACGAACGGTTGCGTTCCCTACGACCTGTTCGGCACCGGCGTGAACAGTAAGGCCCAGATCGCCTATGTGACCGGCAATCCGAACCAGCACGCCTACTACGAAGAGAACGTGATGAGCTTCAACATCACGGGCGAGCCGTTTAAAATTTGGGCTGGCCCGGTCTCGCTGGCCTTCGGCGCCGAACATCGCACGGAATCGGCCAACGGCTACGCCGACGCCATCACGCAAGCCAGCCCGGGTAATTGGGACACCACCGGTGGCCTGCCGACGATCGGCGGCTACGGAACGTTCGGACGCCTATATCGAGACCGTTGTTCCGCTGGCTAAGGACGCGGCCTGGGCGAAATCGCTGGACATCGACGCTGCCGTCCGTGCTGTGAAGTACGAGAACGGCACCTATGTTCCATGGAAGTTCGGCGCCGAGTACTCACGCCTATCGATGGTGTGCGGTTCCGCGGCGTCGCGTCGCTCGACGTGCGTGAAGCGAACCTCGCCGACCGTTACGCCGGCGTGTTCCAGGCCCAGAGCTCTTTCCAGGATCCGAATCACAACGTCGCCTCGACGACGGCCCGATCAGTTGGCTTCGGGCAATCCGAACCTCACGCCGGAAATCGGCAAGACCTACAGCGTCGGCATGGTGCTTCAGCCGAGCTTCCTGCCGGGCTTCAACGCGTCGATCGACTTCTATCAAGTCGAGCATCAGCCACGCGATCGAGCAGCTTGACGATACAACAGATCGTCAATCTGTGTTTTGCCGGCAACCAGACAAGCTGCGCGCTGATCACACGCAACCCCGGGCGCGGCCAACCAGTACGATATCGTCAACAAGCCTCTGAACCTGGCTTCGGAGAGCACGCAGGGGCTGGACTTCGAAACCAGCTACGACTTCCAACTGGCCGACCTGTTCTCGGACATGGGTGGTGCGGTGAGCATCCGTGGTTTGGCCACGCACTATATCGACCTACACGCTCAATCCGGGCTTCCCTGGCTCGATTGTAACTCAGCACGCCGGTTCGGTCAGCTCAGCCCGATTGGCGCTACAACTTGTCGATCAACTACATTGAACGGCCCGCTCTCGCTGACCGGTACGATGCGCGGCGTCACCCCCAGCGTTACCGCCACCAACTTCATCCAGTGCCAGTCCGGCTGCCCGACTTCAACGGCGAATTTTCCCACCTACTACAACGACCAAGTGCCGGCGCGACCTATTTTGACCTGGCCACGAGCTACATGTTCGGCGGGGACGGGCAATACGAACTCTACTTCAACGCCCGCAACATCTTCAACAAAGACCCGGCCATCGCGCCGGCCGGTCCGACCGGCTACCAATCCTGGACGAACAACCCAGTCAGCGCAGCGCAATTTGACGTGCTCGGCCGGGTATACCGTGCGGGTTTCCGGTTCCACCTATGACGCCTATTGCAGGAGCGCCGCTGGCGCGGTGTTTCTGCAATACAATAGTAATTACGGCCTGGAGGGCGAAAGAATGAATGAGAACGCGAATTTCAGAAGGCTCATTCGCGGATTGATGTTTACCGCGGCAGTCCTGCTTTGTGCGCCTGCTTATGCACAGCAGCCGAAAACAACGGTTCTCGTTGGCGGCATGCTGATCAACGGATTGAGTGTGCCGCCGTTGCACAATGCCGCCATCGTCATTCAGGGCGATCGGGTTGTGCAAGTTGGCCCAGCGGCTGAGGTAAAAATTCCCGCCGGCGCGACTGTCATCGATACCAGCGGTCAAACCATGATGCCCGGCCTGATAGAAGCCCACGCGCATCTCATGCTGCTTGGTTATGCAGACGAAGGCGGCTGGTTTGAGTGGCTAAAGACCGCCGAAGGGAAAAAATATTCCATCGAATATGTCATGCAGCTTTCTGCCTACCAATTGCTGATGTCCGGCGTCACGGGCGCCATTGATTTGGGCGGCACGCCGCAAGACAGCATCAATCTCCGCGATCGCATCAACAAGGGGGAAATTCCTGGCCCACGGCTGCAAGTGGCGGGCCCGTTAATTACGCGTACCCCCTACCTTGGCTTTCCGGCCGAGGCTTCCGCTGTCATCAAGAGCCCGGAAGAGGGCGCCGCTCAAGTCGAGCGCCTTTATAAAATGGGCGTCGATGTGATCAAGGCTCACGCGGGCCTTACGCGCGAAGATTATTTTGCGATTGTGAAGGCCGCGCATGCCCATAAGTTGAAAGTGCATGCCCATGTTTACGATGAGACCGCCGTGCGTAATGCATTCGACGCGGGCGTGGATGTGCTTCAGCATGTTGGTTCTGCCGGCAATCCCACATTCTCAGCCCAATTGGTAAAAGACATTGCGTCGGCCGGCCGTCCCGTGGTCCTGACGGCGGCCCATCGAAGCTGGCTTTACCCCCAGACCGTGGCTTTCCCTGAACGGCTGCAAGATCCGGCACTTAAGAGCATGTTCCCGAAAGACATGTGGGACGCCGTCCAAGCCTCACTCAAGAATTGGCCAGCGGCGGGCTATTTCGGCCAAATCGATCGTCAGCTGAAGTACCGCGAACCGCAAGTGAAGCAGTGGATCGAATCGGGCGCCGTCATGGGAGTGGGAACCGATAGCGGCACGCCCATGAATTTCAATACGGACGGCCTGATCAGGGAAATGAAAATACTTGCCGATGAGGGTGTTCCACCGCTGGAGGTTATCTCTGACACCACACGCGTAAATGCAAGGATCATGAGCAAGCGTGATCTCGGCACCATTGAGCCGGGCAAACTCGCAGACATCATCGTCGTGCCGGGCGATCCAATTTATAACGACCTGACTGATCTCGCTTATGTGCAGGACGTGATTAAGGGCGGCGTTATTTATAAGGAGAATGGCAAGCCGACGATGCCGATGCCAACTCCGTGACCGTCAAACTTATTGGCGTTGCGGCGACGGGTATCAGGTCACAATCAAAGGCCGATCTCGAGAATGAAATAGGAAAGACCAGATGAAGGCTCTGAAGACGGTGAACTTCGTCCTCGCGATCGCTCTTTTTGCCACAACTGCTTACGCTCAGACCGACACAAATTGGGCGTATATCGGTGGAGATATCGGTGATAACAAATACTCTGCACTCGATCAGATAAACGCCGGAAACATCAAGCGGCTAAAAATTGTCTGGCGTGCTCCGGCTATCGATCCGGCGGCGCTGGCCGAAAATCCGGAGTTGGTGGCTTCGAACAACTACCAGGACGCTCCGCTTGTTTCTGATGGCGTCATGTATATCAGCAACCAAATCGGCCAGGTCGAAGCGCGCGACCCGGGAACCGGCAAGGTGATCTGGCGCCAGGCGAATTTCCCCGGCGACGGTCCTGTGACCGCGCTCCGCTCAAGCCGCGGCATGGCAATTTGGGGCGAGGGCGCGAACTGCTCGCATCGTCACGGTTCGCGGCCCCTATCTCTATCTGCTCGATGCGAAAACGGGCGCCGTCATCCCCGGCTTCGGCGACAACGGCCGCGTTGACATGCGCGCAGACCCCAATGATCTCCTCTACTGGCGCACGCCTAGTCCGATCGTCGTCAACGATGTCATCGTCATCGGTGGCCAGCCGATCGCTATCGGCACCGCCGATGTCAACAAGGCGTCCCTGGCCGGCGATATCCGCGGCTACGACGTGCATTCGGGCAAGCTGCTCTGGACATTTCACACAGTACCGCACGAAGGCGAGCCCGGTACCGAAACCTGGGAGAACAAGTCCTGGCGCGAGGGCGGCAAGTCCTACGACCTGGAACGGCTTCAGCGCCGACGAGACAGCTCGGGCTATGTGTATGTGCCCCTGAGCGCGCCCCCCAACGACTATTACGGCGGGATCAGGCCGGGCGACGACCCTCTTCTCCGACTCCCTTGTCGCCCTGGACGCCAAGACCGGCAAGAAGGTTTGGCACTTCCAGACCGTGCATCACGACCTTTGGGATTATGATATTCCGACGCCGCCGATGCTGGCCGACATCAAAGTCAACGGCCGCCTGCGCAAGGCGGCCATTCAGGTCACCAAGACCGCGCTTTGTATTCGCCTTCGACCGCGCGACCGGCGAACCGCTGTTCCCGATCGTGGAAACGCCCGTTCCGGCATCAACCGTCCCAGGCGAAAAGGCTGCGAAAACGCAGCCGATCCCAGTCAAGCCGAAGCCCTTCGACCGGCAAGGCGTAAGCGAAGATCAGTTGATCGATTTCACGCCGGCGCTGCACGCGGAAGCGGTTCGAGATCACTCAACCATTATATGCATGGCAGCATATATCACGCCGCCGTCGGCTCACAGGTGGCCCGATGGCAAGCTTGGCACGCTTATACATGCCGGGCTGGGTTGGCGGGGCCAATTGGACGGGCGCCGCGCTCGATCCGCAAACGGGCATAATCTACGTCCCCTCGGTGAGCGTGCCTTGGGTCGCCGGCGTCGAACCCGATGGCAAGGGTGGCTATCGCCGCGCCCGCACCCAAGGCGGCCTCTATCTGGACGGACCTCAAGGCCTGCCGCTGGTCAAACCGCCCTACGGCCGGATCACCGCGATCGACATGAACAGCGGCGATCACCTGTGGATGGTTCCCAACGGCGACGGCCCACGCAATAACCCATTGCTTAAAGATCTCAAGCTTCCGCCGCTCGGTCAGGCCGGGCCGCGCCGCGCCGCTCCTGACCAAGTCTTTCCTGTTCCTGGGCGAGGGCAGCGACGCCGGTCAGAGCATGCCCAAGTTCAGTGGCGGCAACATGTTCCGCGCTTACGACAAGAAGACTGGCAAGGTGGTTTGGGAGACTGATCTCGGCGCGGGCACGACGTCCCCTCCGATCACGTACATGTACAAGGGCAAGCAATACATCGTCGTTGGCGTTGGTAGCGTGAATCACCCGCCGAACTCGTGGCGATGAGCCTCGAATAGTCGGCTGCAACGGCCATCCAAATGCCGGCAAAGCGCACTAATAAAGTCAGTGGAGGGACTATGAACTTCGTACAGTCTGTTTGCCCATATCGGTCGCGGCCTTGGCATGTATACCCCTTGCCACAATAGCTCAACCGCTCGACACACCGGGCGTCACGTCGCCGCTTACAGCCGCTCAGATCGCTCGCGAAAATCCGCCAAATGTTCTGACGGGCGCTGCGGTCGATAAGCCGGTCGTGCTCAAGAGCGCAGGTGGAATATCGATTCGGGTCGTTAAGTTGGCGGAAGGCCTGTCTCATCCGGATGGACTGGTATTTTTACCGGACGGGCACACCATGCTCATTACCGGACGGGCTGGCCGCCTTCGCGTGGTCAAGGATGGCATGCTCGACCCGACCCCCGTCTCTGGCCTGCCGGACATGGATCATGTCGCGCTGGGCGGCCTGCAGGACGTCGTTCTGCATCCCGACTTCGCGAAGAATCATTTTCTATACCTCTCATATTCAAAGAACCGGCTGCCGCAATTGGGCACGACCCTGGCGATTGCGCGCGCCCGGTACGATCAGGGTCGGTTGACCGACGTTAAGGAAATTCTCGTCACGGAAGCGTGGGAGAGCCCGCTCGGAACCTATGGCGGCCGGATGATCTTCGGGCCAGACGGGATGCTCTATATAAGCGTCGGCGATCGCGACGGCACGACCCACAACGACATATCCAGTGCGCGTCCACAAGTGCAGAATCTTGCCAGTCATATCGGCAAGATCCTTCGCGTACGTGATGACGGTTCGATCCCGGCCGACAACCCTTTCGTGAAAGACGCGAAAGCGAAGGGCGAGATTTATAGCTATGGGCATCGCAATGTGTACGGCATCGCATGGGACCCGAAGACCGGCAAGATGTGGACATCCGAGTTCGGCCCCTGCCGGCGGCGACGAAATCAATCGCGAATTCGCCCGGGCACAATTATGGATGGCCCCTGGTGTCTCTGGGCCGAAACTACTCTGGCCACCTTGTCTCGGATCAGCCATGGCATCGCGACGGGATGGACGACCCGGCGTATTTCTGGAATCCGACCTTCAATCCCGAGAACATGATCTTTTACACCGGGGACAAGTTTCCGCGTCTGAAGGGCAGTCTCCTGGTCGCGGGCGCCACGAAGAAGATCGCCCAGATGGTCATTCGCGATGACGACTTCGTCATGCAGGGCGGTACGATGCTGCAAGAGCTCAACGTGCGCTTCCGCGATATCGAGCAAAGCCCGGATGGGTACATCTATGTACTGACCGAGGGCCGGCTGCGGGGGCCCAAGGACACCGACGGCATGTTGCTGAGGCTTGAGCCGGCAGCGGCCTCGGCTGCCCCATCCGAACGCGATAATCGCGGTACGGCATCTCAGGCTTCGCCGGACTAAAAATGCACGCTGGACTAGCGCAGTCTTAGAGATCCCCACCAACTTCGCCCTCGCCGGCCATGAGACCGGTCACACAAACGACGCGGCGGGTCAGCCGCCAGTAAAAGAGACATCCCAATGCAGCGCCTTAAATCGATCTACGTCCAGGTGCTGATCGCGATCGCGCTAGGCACCATTGTCGGCTGGCTTGTGGCCGAAGGTCGGTGTCGAGCTCAAGCCCCTGGGCGATCTGTTTATCGGCCTGATCAAGCTCATTATTGGGCCAGTGGTGTTCTGCACTGTTGCATCCGGCATCGCGCATATGGGCGATTTGAAAGCGCTCGGCCGCGTAGGCTGGAAATCGCTCGCGTATTTTGAAGTCGATCTCGACCTTCGCCCTCGTGATCGGTGTGGCCGCGGCCTATCTGCTGCACCCCGGAGTCGGATTCAACGTCGACCCCGCCACCCTCGATCCCAGGATCGCCGCCGGCTATGTCGGCAAGGCGCATGACATGAAGGCCATCGACTATGTGATGAACATGGTCCCGGTGAGCTTCTTCGCGCCGCTGGCCAGTGGCGACATCTTGCAGACCCTTGTCGTTGCCATTTTCACCGGCGTCGTCTGCGTTCGACTTGGGCGACACAGGGAAGACAGATCGGCCACGTATTGGAGGATGCGTCGAAGGTCTTCTTCGGCATCATCCATATCATCGTCAAAATTGCGCCGCTGGCGGCGTTTGGCGCCATGGGCTTTACCATCGGCAAGTACGGGATTTCTTCCCTGGTGCAGCTGGGCGCGCTGGTCGGAGTATTTTATCTCACTTCGGCAGTCTTCATTTTTGGCGTTCTGGGCTGCGTCGCGTGGCTATCCGGCTTCTCGATCATCCGGTTTCTCGCCTACATCCGCGAAGAATTACTGATCGTCCTGGGGACCTCCTCCTCCGAGACGGTGCTACCGCAGATCATGGAGAAGATGGAGCGGTTGGGCGCCGCCAAGCCGGTTGTTGGCTTGGTCATTCCGGCGGGCTACAGCTTCAACCTCGACGGCACCAACATCTATATGACGCTGGCCACGCTGTTCCTGGCTCAGGCGACCAATACCCATCTCAGCGTCGAGCAGATCGCCACCCTGCTGATCGTGGCCATGCTGACTTCCAAGGGCGCGACAGGCGTTACCGGCGCGGGCTTCATAGTCCTGGCCGCGACGCTTGCAGTGGTGCCAGACATTCCGGTCGCAGCCCTGGCCGTGCTGGTCGGCGTGGATCGGTTCATGAGCCAATGTCGCGCTTTGGTGAACCTGATCGGGAATGGGGTCGCCACTCTTGTGGTTGCCGCGTGGGAAAAACAGCTCGATCGCGCACAGCTGATAGCGGAATTAAAACGGGGCCCGCTTTTTGTCGAGCAGCTTGAGGCAAGCAATAAGCCGACTCGTCGAGCAGTCGACGGTTTCCTGACGCCTTTGCCAGAAGCGCCGGCATGGAGATGGCTAGCGTGCAGTATTCGCCGACGTTGAGCTTTGCGGAGAGAGCGTCGTGCTTAAATATTTCACCACGGTGGCGAACTGGTCGTCCGTCAGGCTGGCGCCGTTGCCGACCATCTCTGACACAACATCTCTCCATTCATCTGCCGTATGGCGCTGAGACACGATGACATCGATGCCATGGCACGCGGTGCAGGCGCTCTGGACGACGCCCTGACCGTTTCCTGGCGGAAGTCCTTGGGCGATAGCGGCAGTAAACATCCCGCTAGACAGTCCAGCGGTGATCACCGCAACGCGAAAAGCTGCAATACCCATTTGCAAACTCATGTTTCATATAGCGCTGTTGCCGCAGATTTGACGATTGAATTCAAAAAAGCAAATGCCGTGCCCAAAGAATTGGCGGATTTGGATTCGAGCAAGTTTGCGCGCGTAATGTATGAGCCGATGACGCGGCATGGGTCGCTCTCCGCCGTGCGGGGCAGCAACGAGCGTTCGCGCGACAACAACTGCCCCGCGGCTGTTTGCCCGCCGTCACGATGTTCTCCGCACTGGTCGCGCGAGCACCTTTTCCGCGAGGCTGTGCAATCAGGCGCACCCGCAAGCGTTTGGGTGTGCGGATTTCCGCTCAAAACTGTTACCGCAGCAGGCATAACAAAGAGCATATCCGTATGAAAAACATGCGGTAATCAGAATATCGCTGTTGCGATACATGCGCCGATTGTGCCCTTCGATGCGAAAAGTCCAAGTTCTGCTGTGTTGGAACGTCATGTGGACGTAGGTGAGGGAATACCAGCGACTGCTATCGCGTGGCAGCAATTGGACGCGGCAAATTCGGGGGAAGGCTTTACGCTGAGCGTAAAAGTCTGCTTCAGCACCTTGCTCATGGCATCCCCCGTCGGTGGCACAAAGTACGGCTCCAATGTCCCCCCATTGGCAGCTCGCTTGGGGTCAGTGGTTAGCCCACTGACCCCAGTTTTTAATCAGTAGGGGTGCTGTTATTTCGCCGCCCGGCAAGCGATGTCCGCCAGTTGGTCTTCGGTTTCGCCTCGCGGCTAAGTTCACGATTTTAGCGGCGGCAGGTGCGGTCTTACGCACAGCCAGCGGTTTCTTTGTGCTGATTTCCGCACAACATCTGCACCTGAGACCGTCACTTTTTCTGACATAAGGTATTCATAAGAAAGGAGAATTACGGCAAGCTAAGCCCGATTTCTCCGGGCCGTTGCACATATCGCGGACTGGGGTTCAGTCTAGCGCGAGTTTGCGTGCCACGAATACATCGTGGCGTTCGCCGACCGAAAGAGCGGCACGAATTTCGTTCGCGGTCGCTCCTTTTGTTGCAACGTAAAAATTGACTTTCCCGCGGAGGGGGCGACATGACCGAGGACAGCATCAACAAGAGCGAAATCACCCAAAGGCAGAAAAATCGGCCGTCGGCAGGTGCTCCTTGGCGGCCTTTCAGGCGCAGCGATCTCCGCGACCGCCGTAACCGCGCTTGCACAGGCTCCTTCGCAGCCCGGCGTGGGTCGACAAGCGCCCGACGCTCCGCGCAGCGGCGCCGCGACTGTGGTGCAACATCGTGTCGAAGTTCCCGCGCCGCACGGCGCGGTAGCGGCCGGCCATCCGCTGGCCTCGATGGCCGGCGTGCGCATGCTGATGCAAGGCGGCACCGCCGCGGATGCCGCCGTTGCGGTGATGGCTGTGCTGAACGTATGCGAACCCTGGGCCTCCAGCGCTGCAGGCAACGGCTTGGCCACCTGCTACGACAAGAAGACAGACAAGATCATTTCGCTGGCGTTCACCGGCGCCGCGCCCCTTGCCGTCGACGACCACGCCACCGTGCAGGATTTGACCTGGGGCCCTAAGGCGGTTGTTACGCCGGGTTCGTTTGGGGGCTGGATCGAACTGACCCGGCGCTTTGGCCGCCTGCCTTTGTCCAAACTTCTTGAACCAGCGATTGGCTATGCACGCGACGGCCACCCGCTCGATCCGTCAATCGCACGCACCATCGAACGTCAGCAAGCTCAGTTGGCCAAATTTCCCACCACGGCGGCGATTTTCCTGCCTGGCGGCAAGCCGCCGCCGCCGCGCTCCCTGTTCAAGAACGAACCACTGTCGCGCACTTTGCAGGCTCTCGCCGACGCGGAGACCAAGGCGCTGAAGGGTGGCGCCAGCCGCGATCGCGCGTTGCAGGCCGCCTACGATTATTTCTACACCGGACCCATCGCCCAGGAGATGACGCGTTTCTCCGAAACGAGCGGCGGCTGGCTGCGCATGGAAGATATGCGCAACTACAAGCCCCGTTGGGCCGAGCCTGTGGCAACGACCTATCGCGGTCTTAATGTAATCTGCGCGCCGCTGACTTCGCGAACGGGGCTGGAGACTTGCGAACAGCTCAATCTCGCTTGAGGGCTTTGACATCGCCTCCATGCCGCCCGATAGCCCGCAAGCGGTCCACCTGATCGCCGAGTGTATCAAGGTCACCAAGGCGGACGTTTATCGCAACGCCGCCGATGCCTCATCGTTCGCGGTACCGGTGTCGATGTTGATCTCGAAGGATTTCGCGGCGCAACGGCGCAAACTGATCGATATCAATCGCGCCATCGCCTTTCCCGAAGGCGCGGATCTTGGTGGCGCGTGGAAGCCACCGCATGACGGGAACGTGATAAAAAAAGTTCCCGGCGATACAACGAACATCTCCATTGTGGACAATGAGGGCAATGCCGTGGGCGTCACCACGACCCTGGGCGGCGGCTTCGGCACCGGTATTGTGATGGGCAATACGGGCCTGCTTTGTAACAATGGCCTGCGTACGGGCTCGACCGCGCCCTATCGGGATCACCCCAATTTCGTCAAAGGGGGGCGGATTCCATTGCTGGGCAACTGTCCGACGATCGTCATGGATAAGGGTCAGTTCAAGATGATCTTTGGCTCTCCCGGCGGCGAAACCATCGGCCAGACGCAATTCCAGCACCTGATCAACATCATCGATCGCGGCATGCCGGTGCAAGCGGCGATCGAGGCGCCCCGGATCGCGCTGGATCCAGATCCCGGCTTCTATACGCCCGGAGCCGCGATTACCATCCAAGCAGAATCGCGTTTCTCTCCGGACACCATTTCGGGACTCCGCTCGATGGGCCACAAGGTGGAGATGGTCGGTCCCTATTCAATTGGCAGCATTCAGGCAGTGCTTGAGTCCGCTTACGGTACACGGATGGCTGGATCTGACCCACGGCGGATGGGTTACGCTATCGGCTACTAAAAGCGCGGCTTAATCAGGGCGACGGCCTCAGCGCTCCTGGCGCAGTTTCGGGCTGCTCTGGTTTTTCTCGAAGGCATGAACGATTTATTTGCAACATAGACCCCGCCGGGCGGTGGCGCGCCTGACGCCTAATCCCGGGCCTGCTTTTTGTTGACCCCGCGACTGGTCCTCGCGAAGCCGTTGGGCGGCTATAGTCTCGGCGACGGGGCGGCAAAATAAGGCGTCGCGGGATAACCGTTGCTTTGCCGCGCAGGGAAAATAACGTGCGACCAAAGCCTTGGGCCGCCATGAAACGTCGCGTGCAGTAGTACCCCCAACCGCGGTGTGTTAGCTTGAATTGGGTATTTCCGCTGCTTTGGGCGACCGGAAGGGGCGACCCATGTTCGTGTCGGGGAATGACTGTCGCCGCCGGGCCGCCTTCGTATCGGGCGGCCTGCAATGAAGAACGACGATGTCCCCCAAGGTTCTATCGAGGCGCCGGAGGATTTCTTTTCCATTGCGTGGAGGCGCTTGAAGGACCACCGCATTGCCCAGTGGGCGGTGGGTTATGTGGCGGTTGCATATGGCATCCAACACGGTTTTACGCTGACCGCAGAAGCGTATGATTGGCCCCATGCTGTCCTTCGGATTTCGATGACGCTTCTCGCACTCGGTCTGCCGCTCGCGATGATCGTTGCCTGGTATCATGGCGAACGCATTCCGCGCCGCATCTCGGCCGGTGAGGCGACGCTCGCGTCGTTACTACTGGTTCTGATTTCGCTGGTATTTTACATCTTTGTACGAGGGCCGGAACAAAAAACTTCCACGCCCGCCCAGGGAGTAAATGTTAGCGCTGCCCAGCCAGCGGCACTTGTCGCGCCCGTACCGCCGAATGCCAAATCGATCGCCGTGCTTCCTTTTGCCAATGTCTCCGATGATCCAAAGGAAGAATATTTCTCCGATGGCATGACTGACGAGATCATGTCGGCATTGGCTAACGTTGGATCTTTATGGGTCATTGGACGCCAGTCTGCGTTCGAGTTCAAAGGCAAAAATCAGGATAACCGCGCCATCGGGCGGGCACTAGGGGCGCGCTATCTCGTGGAAGGGTCGGTGCGCAAAGTGGGCGATCATATCCGCATCACAGCCCAACTGGTTCGCGCTGAAAATGGAGTCAGTCTGTGGACTGAAAATTATGATCGCGGTCTGAAAGATGTGTTTGCGGTGCAGGAAGATGTCGCACGCGCCATCGCCGCCGCATTGCAAGTACCGTTGGGGCTTAAGGCGGGCGAGAATCTGGTTTCAAACCGCACCAGCGATACGGGAGCGTATGAGGATTACCTGCGCGCCCTCGCGCTCTTTCGAGCGGGCGACTTCAAACAAGTGACCGCTGTCCTGGAACCGATGGCAAATCGCGATCCAACATACGCGCCCGCTTGGGCGCTTCTCGCGCTCAGCTATGAGTTCGAGCCGCTTTACGTGGCTTGGCAGTCGGCACCGCTCGACGAGATCCGTAAAAGCCTTCAATCCGCGCTCGCCAAGGCAGATATGGCCGCCCGCGAGGCCATACGGCTCGATCCCCGCTACGCGCTCGGCTACACGGCAATTGGAGACCTCGAAGCCCTGCGAGGGCATTTGGCCGCGGCCGACGGCGATTTCGAGAAGGCACTTGCACTAGACCCTGCCGACCCGGATACCCTCACTCTCTATGCGGGGTTACTCCTTAATGAGGGACGGCTCAGGCAGTCACTCAAGGTCGATATGACGTTGCGCCGGTTCGAACCTCTGGTCCCGGTTTATAACCTCAATACGGCAGTAACGATGCTCCTCAGTGGCGACGCCAATGGCGCGATCCCTATCTTGGAACCATTGCCGCCAGACGGGCAGCTCGGTGCTTTTCGCAACGACTCTCTCGCCTTCGCTTATGCCAGCCTGGGGCAATACCAGCGGGCTTCCGAGACAATACTCGCCATTCCGCAGAATCAGGTCCTGTACTCGGCAGCCGAAGTCGGGCAGGCGGCGACCATTATTCGCGAGGCGCCCGCGAAGAGCATTTCCGTCTCGACCGAACCGGTGACCCTTTCCTACCGCAGTGAGCTTGTCTGGGTTTACGCCTTTGTGAACCCGCCGGAACGGTTTCTCGATGCACTAGAATATCAGGCAAAGACCGGAACGCTTTTCTTTCCGGTATGGCCGGACATATGGCATCCGGCCCTCGCCGCCGCACGCAAGACCCAGCAGTTCAAGCAACTGGTCCGCGAGGGGGGGCTCGTGGATTACTGGCGCGCGAAAGGCTGGCCCGATGTCTGCCGTGCCGTCGGGTCCGATTTTGAGTGCAAATGAAGGAGTGGAATAGGCTACGCCAATGCCCGCGAGCCAATGGATCGCGACCTTTCCGGCGGATCGGATGCAGTGTTGGCGGATGAGGATTGAGCGACTTGGCAGAGAATCCTCGGCGAGGGGTAAAAGCGCAGCGAGGGGCTGCCATGAACTCGAAAAAACTGGCTTTGATTTTCGCAAGCGTGCTGTTGGCAGGTGTAGCCGAGGCCGGGCCCATCCAAATCACGCCGGTGCCGCTCAGTGCGCCTTCGGTTGAGATCGCGAACGGCCTGATCCGGGCTAAAATCTATGTGATTAATGCGCAGAAAGGCTTTTACCGCGGCCAGCGTTTCGACCGGGCCGGCGTGGTGGGAAGCCTGACCTATGGCGGTCAGGAGTTTTATGGTCCCTGGTTCGACCGTGTCTCATCCTCCGACATGGACAATCCCAATACGCCGGACGGTTTGGCGGTGGGTTATCACAGCGCCATTTCCGGGCCGGTCGAGGAATTCGCGCCCAGTGGTTTTGACGAAGCCGGCGTCGGCGGCACCTTTCTCAAGATCGGGGTGGGGCGCCTGCGCCGGCCCGACCGCAAGGATTACGACCATGCCCGCGACTATGAATTGGTGGACGCCGGCAAGCGGAGCATGATTACGACTGCCTCCAACGTCACCTTCACCCAGGATGTGGCGGACGGCTATCATTATGTGAAGACGCTGAGTCTGGTGGCGGGCAAGCCGCAGTTGCGCATTGAACATGTGCTGACCAACACCGGCACGGCGCCTTTGATCAGCAATGTCTATGACCATAATTTCGTCCGCCTCAGCCCCGGCAATGGCGACGTGACCGCGACATTTCCCTTCGCGATCACGCCCGACATCATGCCGAATCCGGCTTTGATGCGGATCAGCGATCACTCCTTTTCCTTCGTTCATCCGCTCAAAGGCGACGAGCGCGCCGCCTTCCTGATCAGCGGTTTTGGCACGAGCCCCAGCGATTACGACGTGGACGTGAAAGACACCAAAACCGGCGCCGGCGTGCGAGTGACCGGCGACGACCGCCTGGTGCGGCTCTATACCTGGTCCATCCGCACTGTGATGGCGGTCGAACCCTTTGTCGGCATTGATCTCAAGCCCGGTGAAACCAAGCGTTGGTCCTACACTTACATCTATACGGCGCCACACAGGTAAGCGCGGCGGGCAGCAAGCGCCTCATAACCGGCACCAACAAGTCATGTAGTGATTTCCGCGTGCAGCTTTCCTGGTGACCGGATGAAGCTGCCGCCCGACCAACCGGATATCGCAATTGCGATTATTCGGTATATCCCAGCTTCAGCATCACATTCTTCTGGCCGTTCACCGTGCCCTGGTCGAGCCACTCGCGAGAGGCAGCGAACATCAAGAGATGGTTCTTCTCCCACATGGCGTTGTGGGAGGAACAGGCGAGGTCCACAAACACCTTGTCGCCGCCAATGTCGGCGTAAAGATTGCGCACATTCTGCGGGTTCACCTGGCCATCATTCTGACCTGAAACCATCAGGGTGGGGACTTTGGTATTCTTCGCCATATCCTGCGACCAGCCGGGCCCGGGCGCGGTCACCGGCGCACGGCGGGCTGGTGGGGCCCAGGAAGCGCCCACCGGATCCGAAGCGAGCATCTCATGCCACACGGATTCGAAGGCCGCCTGCTCATATTGACCGGGGCACGGCGCTTGGCGGTTCCAATTTTGCGCGAAGTCGTCATGGGTCTGGACATTGAAGGCCGAGCCGCGCGCTATTGCCGCCTGCGCCGCGGCAGGTGTGGCCGTACGGGCCGCGCCATTGTTGTAGGCGGGCGCCAGGAGCACCATTCTGCTCACCTTGTCAGCATGCTGCGCCGCCCATCCCGCCGCGCGGGGACCGCCTTGCGACCAGCCGATGAGGTTGAGCTTGGTCCCGTGACGCAGGTTCAGCACATAATCCACGGCCGCGCCGACATCGTTCCAGTCGGAAGCGAGCGTGGTGACGCCACTGGTCATGGTCGGCTTGCAGTCGGCAGCTATCTTGTACTCCGCGCGCTGCGCCTCGTTGAGGTTGCATTTGTCACTCATGGCCGCGGGACGAGCAGAACGGCCATAGCCCTCCATATCTACGGAGAAGACGTCGTATCCGGCGTTGGCGAGATAGGCCATCCAGCTGTAGTCGGCATATGGCACGTCGAAACTTACTTCGGCCGGCGTCCCCGCGCCATGGACGAACAGCACCAGCTTGCCGGCGTCAGGCGTGCCTTTGACCCGCTCTCGCGAATACAGGCGCACGGTCTGGCCCGTCTCAGACGGCGCGGTGGAGACGACATTGATATAATGGTCGTTGCTGGCGATCCGGTCCTGCGCCATCGCCGACGAGGCCAGCAGCACCAGCCCGGCCGCCATCGATCCCGAAATCCGCATGCTGTTCTCCCTCATTGTTTGCGGCAAGCTTAGCACGGGGACGGGATAGCGTGCGGAGAGGCGTCCATACCGCGCCGTTGATGATGGCGGCGCGATCGGCACGTTGTTGTGATAAGGCAGCGTGGTGGAATGCATATCGGCGGCGCGTGATAACTGGGCCTTGTTGGCCGTTGACCCTTCGCATTTTTTCGAGGGGATGGTGAGCAGGCCTCCGTACAGGTTATACTAACAGGTTGATGATAAAGCCTTTTTTCTACAATTCGGGTCCTCCCGGTCACATCAAACGGTTTCTTTTAATTTGGCTTTTTCCGGGGCTGGCTCTTGTGCCGGTAGAGTGAAAATATGTCGGCTGCGCTCGATCGGTAGGTGTGCATGAGTCTGGTTTCGTCATCCCTGATTGAGAAGAATTGGCGGAACGCAATCCGCGAACTGGATTGTGGCGAGTTGGAGTTCGTTGCACCGGGCGGCGAGGTGACCCGCGCGAAGGGCGCCCAGCCAGGGCCCAGGGCCCGGTTTCAGATCGAAGACTGGAGTGTGCTGCGCAGGATCATGGCGCGTGGCGATATCGGCTTGGGTGAGGAATATATCGCCGGCAGTTGGCGGACCGACGATATCGAGAATCTGGTCGGTCTTTTTCTACTCAATCTTGGGCATTTCGAGAAATTCTCTGATGGCAATTTTCTCAACCGGCTGGGTTTCGTGCTGCATAACGCGCTGGTAAGGCGCAATTCCATCGTCGGCTCGGCGCGCAATATCAGGGCGCATTACGACGTGGGCAATGATTTCTATTCGGTATGGCTCGACCGAAGCATGACGTATTCATCCGCGCTGTATGCGGGAGAGGATTCGCTGGAGGAGGCGCAGCAGCGTAAATATGGCCGCATCTTGTCCAAATTCCCCAAGCCCCGCGCATCGGTGCTGGAGATCGGCTGCGGCTGGGGGGGATTTGCCGAGCGCGCCGCACGCGAAGGCCATCAAGTGACGGGCCTGACCATCTCACCGGCTCAGCACGCTTTCGCGACGCAGCGGCTTCGCGGCGCGGCCGATATCTGTCTTCAGGATTATCGCAAATCGCAAGGTCTTTTCGATATGATCGTCTCGATCGAGATGTTCGAAGCGGTGGGTGAGCATTATTGGCCACAATATTTCGCGGTTCTTGCCGACCGGCTCAAGCAGGGTGGCCGTGCCATCGTCCAGACCATCACCATCCAGGATGAACTGTTCGACAACTATCGCACGCGGTCGGACTTCATCCGCCACTATGTCTTTCCCGGCGGCATGCTACCGTCGCTGGCACGCTTCCGCGCCGAGGCGGAAAGGGCCGGTCTGAAATTTGCCGATGCGTTCCGCTTCGGCAAGGATTATGCGCGTACCTTGCGTACATGGTCCAAGCGCATGCATGCCGGAGCAGAACAGATACTGGCGCTGGGCCATGACCAACAATTCCTGCGCAATTGGGAGTTTTATTTAGGAATCTGCGCCGCCGCCTTCACCGTTTCACGAACCGATGTTGTGCAAGTCGAATTGGTCAAGGCGTAGGCGCGGGGGTGCGCGGCAAACTGATTTGCCGGAGATCATCTAAGCTTTTGAAGAATAAGATAAATATGGCGGATGGTGGGTTCATCCGGGCTCACCAGCTGTGCAAGGCGCGTTGCCTTGTGGGATAATGCCCTCGCAAAGTGATGGGGGTATGCCATGAGAAAATTCTTCGCTTGCGCCGCGTTTTTCATCTGCATCGCAACCAGCGTGATCACGGCCTCGTCATCGCGCGCCGCGCCTCAGTACGCGAGCGCCGCTCAAGCCAAAGCCATGCTGGAGCGTGCCGTCACCGCGCTCAAAACCAATCCCGCCGCGGCCATCGTTAAATTCAACCGGGCGGATGGCGGCTTTCGCGACCGCGATCTCTATGTGGCATGCTTCGACGCCAAGACGGGGACCGTCCAATCGCATGTGGATCCCAAGCAGCTGGGCGTCGACATCAGAACTTTGAAGGAGCCCGACGGAAAACTCTTTGGCCAGGCGCTTTTCGATGCCGCCAAGGAGGGTGCCATCACGACTGTCGATTACGAATTTCCCATGCCGGGCAGCTCGGTGCCGGCCGCGAAGCAATCCTTCGTGACCCGCGTGGGCAATGAAGGTTGCCTGGTGGGCTATTACAAATAGGGATATAAGCGCCGCTATCGCTGCGACGGCGGAGGCGGAGGGGCGCCGGACTTCGCCGCGGCATAGCCCTGCTGATAGTTGCTTTCCTCGGATTTCTTATGCTGGTCGTAAATATAGCCGCCGGCCAGCCCCACGCCCGCGCCAATCGCGGCGCCCAACCCGGCATTGCCCGCCATCGCACCGATAATGGCGCCGCCGGCCGCGCCGACTCCACCGCCCTTCAAGGTGCGTTCTTCCGTTTTGCTCATACCCGCACATCCCGCAAGAATAAGCAGCGCGACAAGGGCAAGTGGTGCGAACCGCATCTCGATCTCCTTCAGATCATTTCGGGCACGGATACATCTCTCCGAGATAGCGGAAGAGACTGTCCACCGGCGCTGCCGTCATGGCGGCGGGATGGGCTTGCGCCCAGGCGACGAACGCCGCCTTCACACTGTCGCGCGTCGGCGTCGGATTGGGCAGACAGACGAAGCGTACGGAAGGGTCCTGCGCCGCCTCGGAAAGATAATAGGCGTAAGCGCCGCTCGCGAAGCCTTCGCAGAAATGGATCGCAGCGACGTAATTGTCTTGCGAGGGGCTCGCGTTGCAGAGTGCCAGATAATCCGCCGTCGTCTTGGCCGTGAAATTCTCCGGGCTGGCGGCATGGCCGTCTGCAATCGGAATGGCCGTCGCTATTGCTGCCGCAAGGAAGCACCCAAGCATGCGTTGCGCCGGTTTCAATGGATTCATGCACGCCTCCAGCTTCGTCCGAATTCCGGACTACTCGGCTATTAAGCCCTGTGCTGATAGCCCGCACGATTGGACCAAGGTCCAACAATGGCGGGCCCTTCGCCCGGGGTGGAATGGGCTTTCGTCCAATTGCGCCACGCCGGCAGATCGGGCTCGCTCCGCTGTCGGGCAAATGCCTGTCGTGGCAAGGTGATGCGGCTCCTGGACTTCCCCCTGGTCTTTTTCCTGCTGTCCTTTGCCACGCTTTGCCTGGCGGGCTGGGTGGGGACTCGTTTGCGGCGCCTGCCGCGCATCGCCGGGACGGAGCGCGAAGATTACAGCGTCCTTCTTGCTGCAACGCTGACGCTTCTCGGGCTGATCATCGGCTTCAGCTTTTCCATGGCGGTCAGCCGCTATGACCAGCGCAAAAATCTTGAGGAGGAAGAAGCCAACGCGATCGGGACGGAATATCTGCGCGCGGACTTGCTCTCCATGCCCGCCGATCCCGCCCGCACCCATTCCGTGCTGGTCGCCTATCTCGATCAGCGGATCTTGTTTTATGTAACGCGCAACTCGGGACGCCTCCAGCAAGTCGCGCTCAGGACCGCGCAACTCCAAACGGATTTGTGGTCATCGGTCCGGTCGGCGCCGCCGAATCCGTTTTCCGCACTGGCTGTTGCGGGGATGAATGACGTGATCAATTCCCAGGGCTACACCCAGGCGGCCTGGTTGAATCGCATTCCGGTGATGGCGTGGGTCCTGATGGAGGTGATTGCCATTCTCAGCAGCGCATTCGTGGGGTTCGGCGCGGTGGCCAGCAAGCCTCATCCGCTGATGTTCTTCGTATTGCCGCTTGTGGTGTCGATCTCGTTCTTCTTGATCGCCGATATCGACAGCCCGCGAGGCGGCATCGTGAAGGTGCATCCGCAAAATCTTATCAGCCTGTCGGCATCGCTGCGGGCTGAACCGCCTTGATCCGGGCCGCACTTGGACCAAAGTCCAATCGCGGCACTTGCCCGGGGTCCTAAGATGGAAGCCCGCCGATCTTGCCGGAATAGATCAAATGGCCTGGACCCATGCGTTCCATGATTGAACTCAGGCTTGAGGCCGAGAGCGCGAAACAGCCTTCGCTTCTGCCTAGCGCGCCATGCGACGCCGCCATGCCTTCGCTGACATACCAGGCGCCATGAACCACAATCGCCCGCTTCAGCGCATTGTCGTTGCTTGGATCCAGGCCGCTCAGCCGGATCGAGCGGCCATGCGCGCCGGCATAGAAACCATCCGTGCGATAGGCGCCGGCGGATGTCGCGTAAGAGCCGAGATCATTGGAGAAGCGCTCCAGCCAACCCGTGTGACGGGGATCGGAACCGCGCCCATGCGCCACCAGATGCGACGCGACCCGTCCAGCCGCCACATCCACCAAGTGGAAACGCGGCAGATAGGATGGCAGAGAAAAATCCGCCACCGCGATCAGGTCGCGATTGGGAATCTCCGCGCTGTGGCGATTGAGGGCGTCGAGCGCCTGGCGCAAAAGTTCGGGCGCAATAGCGGGCGCGGCAAAAGCCGGACGCGCAGCGGTCGCGACCAGTCCGCAAACCGACGAAACAAGCATCTGGCGGCGCGACAAAGACATTCCGCGATATCCGGCGGCGCGAGCCACACGGTCCCTGTTGTTCATGCGTTGCGAGTTATAACCGGTATCCAGGCCGGTTCTGTCGATTCATATGGGGTGGTGGAACCCCAACACAATGCCCGCACTGTGGATTTCCAGGCCCCCAAACCGCGAAAATGAGGCATTA
The DNA here is from genome assembly GCA_963766265.1 of uncultured Alphaproteobacteria bacterium. GTDB lineage: Bacteria > Pseudomonadota > Alphaproteobacteria > Micropepsales > Micropepsaceae > Rhizomicrobium. The sequence continues at coordinate 128,447 of CAVXYX010000001.1, read as the reverse complement.
ACATGCGACGTATCGCCCTGCTTTTCCCGCTTCTGCTGGCGACGCTTCCCGTGTGGGGGCAAGGCGCCAAGACCTCTTCCGTAGCGGAAGCCGACATCGACAGGCTGAAACCTGGCGAGTTCATCTGGGTGCCGCAGTTGGCGCCGGAGGGACCGATCACGATGGTGGTGAGCCTTCCCGCCCAGCGCGCCTATGTCTATCGCAACGGCGTGCGCATCGGTGCTTCCACGATTTCGTCCGGCAAGAAGGGACATGAAACACCAACCGGAGTTTTCACCATCCTGCAGAAGCACGAGGAGCATTATTCCAACCGATACAACAATGCGCCCATGCCTTACATGCAGCGGCTGACCTGGGACGGCATCGCGCTCCATGCCGGCAAGCTTCCGGGCTATGCTGCTTCGCATGGTTGCGTGCGCCTGCCGTTGGCCTTTTCGAAGGTGCTCTTCGAAGCAACCAACATGGGGATGACTGTTGTCGTCACCGACGATCGCCCGAGCCCCCGGACCGTCCTGGATCCCGGCATTGGCGCGGCACCGGGCTCCGATCAGCATTTGAGGCTAACAGCAGGCCAAGAATTCCGCTGGCAGCCGGAAAAATCGCCTTCAGGTCCGGTCACGATCCTGGTCAGCTTCGCCGACCAGCGCATCCTGGTCTTGCGCAACGGCAAGATCATCGGCCGCGCCAAGGTCGAAATTCCGGCCGGCCTGTTCAACGGCACGGAAGCCCTGCAGATGGAGGGGCGCGACGGGGCCGGCAATCCGAAATGGCTCTATATCGGCATCCCGGGGGACGAAGCCAACCACGGCAAGCCGCTTGATCGGAATGTGATCGAACAGGTGCGCATTCCCCAGGAGTTTTTGGCAAATGTGCGCGGCATCCTGGCGCCGGGCGTGACGATGATGGTGACCGACGACTCCTTCGCCACCAGCAATGAAGGCAAGCACGCCGAAGTCCTCGCCACCAGCTAGCCCCGGCGCGCAATTTGGTCGCCGACGCACAAGTTGTGACGATCTTCTCAAAATTTAGGCGTCACCCTAGCCAACGGGAAATCGGCGCCGTCTAGCGTCCTAGTGCAATCCGGCGGAAGTCCGGGTGCGAAAGGGGGCGGTTCGTTCATCGGCTTCGAGAATTCGGTCAGCCGTTCGGTGCGCATCCAATGAAGGCGCGGCATTTCATTCGCGACCAGGATGGCGCCGTCGCGGTGGAGTTCGCGCTGGTTTCGAGCGTTTTCCTCGCGGTTCTGCTCGGCATTTGTTATCTCGGCATCATGCTTTTCAATAACATGAGCCTGGAATGGGCGGTGGAGAAGGCCGCCCGCGTGGCCGAGGTCAACAGCGCCGCCACCCAGAGCGACATCGCCGGCGCGGTCAATTCCTATCTCGCCTCGGAAGGCCTGCCGAACGCCACGGTGCGCTATTCCTCCACGGTATCGGGTGGCGTCACGATCGCGACCATCTCGGCAAGTTATAGCCAGACCTATGCCCTGCCGATGATTTCGACCTTTCACTTGAATTTCACGTCCAATCTCAGCGTTCCGGTGGCGAGTTGATGCGCGGCGCGTGCGGTTAGTAGCGCAACCGGCAAAGGCGTTGATCACCGTCCTGGCAGGCGAGATGAATTAAGGCGCGTGCAGGAACAGGCCGATTGTCAGCACCACGCCGATCAGCACCACGACGATGCGGAGCGCTTTCTCGTTGATGCGGGTGAGCAGCAGGCCGCCGATGATCCCGCCGATCACCGCACCGGCGCAGGAAATAATGGCTTGTAGCCAATGCACCGCGGGGGAAAAGACAAAGATCGCCACCGCGGAGGCGTTCATCACCGCCGCCAGCACATTCTTGGTGGCGGCGGCTTGGCGGACCGCCAGCCCCGCCGCACTCAGCGCCGCCAGCATCAGAAAGCCGATACCGCCGCCGAAATAGCCGCCATAGACGGATATCAAAAATTGCGACACGCCCGCGCCCGTCCGGCCCAGGTGCGGCGCGCTGCTTTGACGTCGGAAAAAACTGCCCCAGGCAAATACGACCGTCGCGAACAACACCAGCCAGGGAATCAGGCGGGCGAAAAAATCGGACGGCGTCACCAGCAGCAGGATCGCGCCGGCAACGCCTCCCAAAAGGCTGATCACGACCAGTTGCGTGAAGGAAAGGCCTGCCGCCCCGGAAACATTCTGGCGGCCGGTGAGGCCGGTGGCGGCCTGGGCTGGAAAGAGCGCGAGCGTGGAAGTGATGTTGGCCGCCCGCGCATCCATGCCGGTCAGCATCAGGGCGGGCAGGGTGATGAAGGATCCTCCCCCGGCGAATGCGTTCTGTATCCCCGCCCATAGCGAGACGATGAAAAGGCCTGCCAGAAGCAGCATGGGTCGAAATGTCCCTCGAAAGCTGATGTTGACGGCGTCTAGCCGCGCATTCAACAAATTGTTTTCATGACGTTTTGTCTGTTATTCTGACTCGTCGGGGCGCGCCCCGGCCAACGGAAAGGGGCTGGTTGCTGCCTCCAATATACAAATGGGAAGGGACTGACTTTGGAACAGAGAATGGGAAGTGATCGCAGGGCATTCCTGAGGAATGCCGGACTTGGCGGCGGCGTGCTGGCCTTGGGACCATTGGCGGCGTCGCTGGCGGCCAGCGGCAGCGCATCGGCCGCGCCCGCGAACGGCAAATTTGATTTCGACACGCCCTATAACCGCATCGGCACCGATTGCGTGAAATGGGACCAGGCGATTCGCGACGAGCATATGCCCAAGATCGTGGCGGGCATGGGCATCGCCGACATGGATTTCGAATGCGCGCCGGTGGTCACCGCCGCGCTGCAGAAGCGCGTCAGCCACCATAATTGGGGCTATGAGATGCTGGACATTGACCTGATCCTGGGCAATGGCGGCAACCATCCCTTCGTGAAGGGCATCATCGACTGGAATCACAAGCGCTACGGCATCACCAACCTCACGCCCGCCAACCTGGGCGTCACCACGGGCGTTCATTCCGGCATCATGCCGGCCTTGCGCGCCTTTGCGCCGCCGGGCAGCAAGGTGTTGATGGCGACGCCGATCTACAACGCCTTCTATTTCGACATTTACGGCTCGAAGCTCGTCGCCAATGAAAGCATCATGAAACAGGCGAATGGGCGTTATGAGATCGATTGGGACGATCTGGAGCGCCGCGCCTCCGATCCCGCCACCAAGACCACCATCCTGTGCAATCCGCACAATCCGGTGGGCCGGGTCTGGAGCAAGGCCGAACTCACCCGCTATGGCGAGATCTGCCTCAAGCACAACGTCAAGGTGCTGTCGGACGAGATCCATTGCGACTTCGTGGGTCACGGCGTGAAATACACGCCCTTCTCCACGCTGGACGACAAGAAGCTCGTGGACAACAGCATCACCTTCAAGGCCGCCAGCAAATCCTTCTCGTTGGCCGGTCTGAAATGCGCCTGGTATTTCGCCACCGATCCGGAAGTGTTCAAGCAGGTTCAGTTCTGGAACCGTTCGGAAGTCTCGACTTTGGGCATCACCTCGTCCCAGGCGGCCTATGCCGGCGGCGAAGACTGGCTCAACCAGTGCGTCGATTACATCGACGGCAACCAGAAATTCGCCAATGACTACATCAAGGCGAAGCTGCCCTTGCTCAAGGTGGGCAACAAGCCGGAAGGCACCTATCTGGCGTGGGTGGATGTTTCGGGTCTGGCCGACAAGATCGGCGCCCAGAAGTTGGCGGATGCGGAAAACAAGAAGCCGCAACCGATCAATTTCCTCACCGGCAAGCCGGGCCAGGTCCTGCCCGACGACATGGTGGGCCATTGGCTGGCCAAGAATGCGTATGTGCAGCTCAACCCGGGCTACAGCTATGGCACGGGTGGCCTCAATCATATGCGCATGAATATCGCCACCTCGCGCAAGACCCTCACTGCCGCGCTGGACAGCATGGCGAACGCGATGAAGGGCTTGGCGTAAGCTTCGTGAATATGTGAGGGAAAAGGCCCGGATCGTCCGATCCGGGCCTTTTTCATGCCCCCCGATAACGCACCGGCCCGACGGAATGATTGCACCCGCGAACGTCAAAACGTCATTATAATGGGCGCGTAAGGTCTCGCGGTATTCGGGGGAAACACCATGATGGATATCGGCCGGCGGCAATTTCTTCAGACGGGAGCGGCAGCATCCGCCCTGACGGCGATCGCGCCAACGGTGAACGCCGCATCGCCCGGGGCCGGCAAGCTCGGCGATATCGACCACTTCATCATCATGATGAAGGAGAACCGTTCCTTCGATCATTATTTCGGGACGTTGTCCGGGGTGCGCGGCTTCGACGATCCGGCCGCGGCCAAAGCCGATGGCGGTTCGCTCTTCCGCCAGGCCGATTCGCTCACGCCCGGAGGACATATTCTTCCCTTCCGGTTGGACACATTGAAGACCAATGCGCAACGGCTGCACGATCTCGATCATGGCTGGGGGCCGCAGCATGCCGCCTGGAATGGCGGGGCGATGGACAATTGGATCCCCGCCCACCGCCAGGCCGACGGCGCTGCCGGTCCGCTCACCATGGGTTATCACACCCGCGCCGACATTCCTTATTATTATGCGTTGGCGGACGCCTTCACCATCTGCGATGGCTATCACTGTTCCGTCTTCGGTCCCACTTATCCTAACCGCTATTACCTGATGACGGGCACGATCGATCCGGACGCACAGCATGGCGGCGCCGCGACCGACAATGACGAGCGCAAGATCCGCTCCTGGGAAACCTATCCCGAGCGGTTGCAGCGGGCGGGAATTTCCTGGCGCGTCTATCACGACTGGGACGATTATGGCTGCAATGTCCTGAAATATTTCGCCCAGTATCAGCAAGCGCCAGAGAATTCACCGCTGTTCCAGAACGCCATGGTCGACCGGACCTTCTACGAACTTCTATGGGACATCAGGACCGGCAACCTGCCGCAGGTGAGTTGGATCGTGCCCCCGTCACATCTGTCGGAGCATCCCGACTATCTGCCCGCTGCGGGCGAAGATCACACCAACCAGCTCCTGCAGGCGCTGTGGTCCAATCCCAAACTGTGGGCCAAGACGGCTTTCATCATCAATTACGACGAGAATGACGGATTGTTCGACCATGTAGTCCCGCCCACGCCGCCCCAAGGCACGGCCAGCGAATTCGTGGGCGGCCTGCCGGTCGGGCTGGGTTATCGCGTGCCATGCCTGGTGATCTCGCCTTTCAGCCGCGGCGGCTATGTCTGCGGCACAACCTTCGATCACACCTCGACCTTGCGCCTGCTGGAGACGCGCTTCGGCGTGGAGGTGCCCAATCTCAGCAAATGGCGTCGCGACACTTGCGGCGACATGACGACCGCGTTCGCTTTCCATGCACCGCGCCTCGACCTCCCGCATCTGCCGGAGACGGCCCATGCCGTGCTGGTCGCGGAAGATCGCGCCCTGCGCCTGCCGCCGCCCGCAGTTCCGGCGACGCAGGCAATGCCGAAGCAGGAGACAGGCCCGCGGACGCGCTTGGCGTGAGAGAGGCCTAATCGGGTTTGCGCAACACCGCGTAGAGGCCCATCACTTCTTCGCCATACTCGTAGCGCAGGAAGGCTTCGTTGAGCTGAGCGACCTCAAATCCCGCTTGGGCCGCAACCTCGCGGACATGATCGGGATGGTGGGTGTAACGGCCGGTATCGGTGAGATGGAAAGGGAAGCGATTGCCCCGCTCCATCGAGAAGGCGAACAGCCCGCCCGGCTTGAGCCGGTCGCGCCGCTGACGTCACGATCTTTCCCAGATCGCCGAAATAGATCAGGCAATCGCTGCTGACGATAATGTCGAATGGAGCTTCGCCCGTCATCGAGCCATCCGGTGATCTCAGCGACTTCCAACCGATCGTAGATGTTGCGGGCCCGCGCCAGTTCGATCATCTCGGGCGAAAGATCCACGCCGGTGAGATCAGCTGCTCGCCATTTTGTGTTGACCCCCATCAGGCCCGAGCCGCAGCCCAAATCGAGCATGGTGAGGCCGGCTTTGTCGCCGATCACCACTCTGATGCCATCTTGTAGCCGCTCGGGTCCGGCATATTTGAGGTCTTCGCACATTCGCGATTCGTAGCTGGCGGCGAAATTCTTGTAGATGTGCTGGATCGCCCGGTCGGACGCGCGGGGCGGCGGGCGGTCGTCATTGAGCGCAATCAAAAGATGCTCGACCTCGCCGTCTTCGGGATGGGCGTCGAGATATTTCTGGTAGGCGACACGCGCTTCATCGCGTTTACCCACGCATTGAGCGATCTCGCCCAGATCGTACCAGGCGTTCCAATCGTCGGGCGTCAATTCCACGGTCCGCTTGCCGCAGAGATAGGCAGGCTGCACCTTGCCGGCTTCGCGCAGGCGCTTGGTGAGTTTGAAAAGCTCCGCCGCCGACAATTCATGTCGCGTTGCCGGTTCGCTGCCTTGCCAGACCAGAAGGCCGGCCTTCATGCCTTCATCGATCCAGCGGGCGATGCCGGCAGCTTCGCCATCCGGCGCCAATGGACCCACCAAAGCGCCGATCTCTTCGACGCTTCTGGTGCCGTCGCACAATTCCGTGACCAGAGCCGCAATCGGATTGAGTTGATGCAGATTGTCCTGTGCCGGATCATAGGCGACATAGCCGCCTTCCACCGGAGAAAGCAGGATCACGGGATTGACGGTGGGGTTTGCCATCGCAGGACTCAAAAAGGAGCGGCCGTGTGGTCCAAAGGATTCACACGGCCGCTCGCATAAACCGAATATCCGTAGCTGCAATTCATGCGGCTAGGGATGGTACGGCGTTACATGCTCTTCTTTTTCGGCACCGCGCACTTGCCGGTCTTCTTGCTGACCACAAGACCGTCATCGCACTTGCCGCCGGGGCCCGGATCTGCGCCGGCCGCCTGCGCCATCGCTTGGGTGGTCATCAGCGGGGCCGCGATGGCCGTGCCGATGAGGATCGTCTTGAAGAAGCTGCGACGATCGCCGTTGATCTGCCCGAGAACTTTATCCAAATCAGTCCGCGCCATTAAAAACCCTCCTAGTTTGGTTAGAGCATGAAAGCGAAGCAGCCATGCCGCGGATGCGGGATTGCCCCCCTCATCCACATTCCAAACGGTAGCTGGAATCCCAATAACGTGGAAGTAGATGGCGCTGGTCGCCAATTACTCTCCACAGCGGGCCCTTTCCCGGGGGATGAACGCGGCACATTCCGTGATGCCGATTAACAACCTATTGTTCTTCCTTGTTTTGTTTAGTCCATGGACAGAATAATATCGCGTTGTTGCGCTGCACCAAGAAAAGAAGTTTGCGACAAACGGAGACAAAGAGTGCATCCCGTGGGAGAAGACACCGGCATGGGGATTTAAGCGGAAATGACCCGGAAAATTTGGGATATTTCGCAACGGCTTCGTCCGGCGCTGCCGGTTTGGCCGGGCGATACGCCATTTACCGCCAGCCCGCGCTGGAGCCATGGCGCAGCCAGTCCGGTGCAGGTCTCAGCCATCGGGCTTTCCACCCATTCCGGCGCCCATGCCGACGCGCCGCTCCATTACCACCCGGCCGGCCCAGCCATCGATCAGGTGCCGCTCGAGCCCTATTTGGGTCCGGCCCGTGTGGTGGATGCGCGCGGCCAAGGCGACGAGATCACGGCCGCCTTCGCGCAAGGCCATTGCGGCGGCGGCGTCACAAGGATGTTGTTTCGCACGTTCGACCGGTTTCCGGCCGAGGCTTGGCCTTCGCGTTTCACGGTGATGAGCGCGGAGGCGATCCGGATGCTGGCGGGGCAGGGTGTGACGTTGATCGGGATCGATTCACCGTCGCTTGATCCCGAAACCTCCAAGACCATGGATGCCCATCTCGCAATGCCCGCCGAAATGCGGATCCTGGAAGGCCTGGTGCTGGATCATGTGCCGCCCGGCGATTATGAGTTGATAGCATTGCCGCTCGCCCTGGCCGGGATGGACGCTTCGCCTGTCCGTGCCGTGCTGCGGGAGCTGGATGACAATTGATGGGGATGGGTGCGTGACCAGTGAGAATCAAGACGAGATCGTTGCCGCGTCGGAAACGCGGTTGACGCATCTCATCGGTCCCGGCCATCGCGGCCTCACCGCGCGGCATCTTCAATTCATCGCCATCGGCGGCGCGATCGGCTCGGGACTGTTCCTGGGTTCGGCGGCCGGCATCAAGAGCGCCGGCCCCGCTTTATTGTTCGCCTATGCGCTGGGCGGGCTGATGGTGTTTTTCATCGTCCGCGCTCTCGGCGAGATGGCGCTGGCGCATCCCCGCATCACCACCTTGGACGCGCTGGCCGATGATTATATCCATCCTGCTTTCGGCTTTCTGGTGGGCTGGAATTACTGGATGAGTTGGATCCTGGTGGGGATGGTGGACATCACCGCCATGGCGATCTTCGTCAAATTCTGGTTCCCCGATTTGCCCCAATGGATTCCGGCTCTGGTCAGCTTGGCGGCGATTTATGGGATCAATCTGTGCGGCGTGCGCACCTTCGGCGAGTTGGAATTCTGGCTTTCGCTGGTCAAAGTGATCGCGATCCTGGGCTTGATCGCCGCCAGCATTTTCCTCCTCGCCAGCGGCGTCGGCTTGGCCGGCTCCCACGCCACCCTGACGAACATCTGGAGCGATGGCGGCCTGTTCCCCACCGGGCTCCACGGCTTCCTGATGGCTCTGCCGATTGCCTTCTTCGCGTTCGGCGGCAGCGAGCTGGTGGGTCTTGCCGCAGGCGAGGCCGAACAGCCCGAGCGTTCCTTGCCGCGCGCCGTCAATGGCGTTATCGCCCGCATCCTGATCTTCTATATCGGCTCGCTCACCGTGGTGATGGCGTTGATCCCCTGGCGGCAGATCGTGCCGACGGAAAGTCCCTTCGTGCTGGTGTTCGCGCGGATCGGCCTGCCCGCCACCGCCGCCGTAATCAATGTGGTTCTGATCTCGGCCGTGCTCTCCTCCTGCAACAGCGGGTTGTTCGCGGCGGCGCGAACCCTGCGCTCGCTGGCGGCAAAAGGTCATGCGCCCCGCTTTCTGTCACCCGTGGATGGCCGTGGCGTGCCGGTGCGCGGCATCAGCGCGTCCGCCGCGGCGATGTTCGGTGGCGTGATCCTGAATTATTTCGTGCCGGGCCAGGTGCTGCAATACATCATCATATCGTCGGCCGTGCTGCTGATGGGCACCTGGACAAGCATCATCGTCAGCCATATGGGCTTTCGCACCCGTGCACCACAAAGTGGCCCACCGCATTTCCCATGCCGCTTTATCCCTGGGCCAGCTGGATCGTCCTGGCCTTCATTGCCGGCATCGCCCTGATCATGGCGACCATGCTGCAAATGTATCTGCCGATCGGCTTTGTCGCCGCCTTTTACGTCTTCGTGATGGTGCTGTATGTGCTGAGCGCCAACAGCCGCGTGCTGGCTGCGCAGGATTGACGATCATGCGCGCTGATGTCCCCGCTTCGGTCCGGGAGTTGGACGAGAAGGATGCGCTGAAGGATTTTCGCGCCCGCTTCGCGCTGCCGCCCGAAGTCATCTATCTGGACGGCAATTCTCTGGGCGCCTTGCCCGCCGCCACGGCGGATCGCCTGGATGAGGATCGTCCGCCGGGAATGGGGCGTGGGCCTGATCCGCAGCTGGAACGATCACGATTGGGTGGGCGCATCGCGCCGGGTGGGCGACAAGATCGCGCCTTTGATCGGGGCAGGGGCCGGGGAAGTCGTGGTCGCGGATTTCGACCTCGGTCAATCTTTTCAAGCTTCTGATGGCAGCCGTCGCTGCCCGGCCGGGCCGGAAGATCATCCTCTCGGAAGCGGGCAATTTTCCCACCGACCTTTATATCGCCCAGGGCATCGCCGCCCTGTCGCCGGGATTGTCCGCTGCGTTCGATCGTCACGGACGAGATATTCGCGTCCCTCAACCAGGACGTCGCCGTTCTTTTGTTGACCCATGTCCACTACAAGACGGGTCACAAGCACGATATGGCGCGCATCACCAAACGCGCGCATGAATGCGGCGCGCTGGTGATCTGGGATTTGAGCCATAGCGCTGGCGCGGTGGCGGTTGATCTGAACGCCGCCGGCGCCGATCTGGCCGTGGGGTGTGGTTACAAATACCTCAATGGCGGACCCGGCGCGCCCGCTTTCCTTTATGTCGCCAGCCGCCTGCAAAAGGATTTGAGATCGCCCATCACCGGATGGTTTGGCCACTCCGAGCCTTTCGCTTTTGCCGGCGAATTCCATCCCGCACCGGACATCAACCGCTTCCTCAGCGGTACGCCGCCGGTATCTGGGATTGGCGGCGCTGGAAGTGGGCATCGATCTTCTGGCCGAAGCGCCGCGCGATCTTCTGTTCCGGAAATCGCGGGAGCTCTGCTCGCGTTTCATCGAATGGATGGACCCGTGCCCGCGGGCTCGAGCTTGGTGACCTCGCGCGATCCCGAGGCGCGGGGAAGTCATGTGTCGCTTCGCCATCCGGACGGCTATCCCGTGATCCAGGCATTGATCGCGGAAGGCATCATCGGCGATTTCCGCGCGCCAGACATTATGCGGTTCGGCTTTGCCCCGCTTTATCTGAGCTTCGCCGATGTGTGGCGGGCGGCGTCGTCCCTGTGCGAATTCCTGACGACGCGCAGATGGGACGACGAACATTTCCGCAAGCGGGCGCGGGTCACCTAACGACCGTCAGAAATAGAAATTCATCCCGAAACCGGCCGAGAGCGAATAGTTGGTCCGATCTCCCATCGAGAGCGGTTGGTAGCGGGTGAGGAGATGGACCTCGTAGCCGTCGGTAAAGGCGAAGGACAGGCCCGTGCCCACGCGCCAGTCGAGCTCATTGCCGCCGAAGATGGTGTTCCCGGTCCGCACCGATTTGGTCTGGCCATTCTCCTGAACCACGGAAAACGTCGCCTGGCTGTCCCCATAATTCACCTCGGCCATGCCGGCGGTGAGAACGACATTCAGAAAGCCACCAATGGGCACATAATAAAGCGCGTCGGCGGTGAGCATGTTGATGCGAAGATTGTCGGGCGTCTGGTCGCCGCGGCTGATGCCATAGCCCAATTCGCCAGCGAGATTTAGGTTATCGAAGCGGTAACCGGCATGAAAGTCAGGCCCGAGGGTGGTTTGCGGAAAGGACGATGCATTGGCCTGGTTCATATCCAGGAGATTGGCGTTGAGATTGAACCCCACATAGGGGGAGGCCAGGGCCGCCCCGGACGGTAGAAGCAGGGCGATAGCGGCGGCAATCAGGGTGCGTTTCATGACCAATGTGATTTGATAGCTGGACAATCTAGGGGGGACCAATCCGGAGCGCCGCTAAATAAGCAGTAATCCGGCGGCGGCGAAAGCTGATAAAATTGCGACAGGCTCGCGGATTTCGAGATGATGGGCTCCGGCCGATGGCCAAACGGCAGGAACAAAGGCATATGCGTGGCGTTGAGGGCAAGTTGCCGGGCCCAAAGGGACAAAGCCATGAAAACCGCCATCCGGATCGCGGCAGCCACGCTGATCTTCGCCGCCTCTCCCGCGTTCGCTCAATTGTATATCGCGGCCGATTTCAACAATCTTCATCAGCCGAACGACACGGTGCCGGGCGCCGATGCCGGCTTGGGTTATCGCGCGGGACAATATTTCGGCTTCGAGGGCGGCTATGAGGGCGCCTACCACAATATTCCCTTCAGCGGCGCCTATCTGGTCGGGACCATCTATCTGCCGTTGCGCAATACCGGCTTGGAGATCTTCGCGGATGCCGGCGCGCTCGTGCTGACCGGCGAGACGCCGAACACGGGCGGTTTCACCCATTGGGCCTCGGGTCTGCGTGCCGATGCCGGGCTGCACTATGACATCACATCCAGCTGGGGCATTCGCGCCGCCTATCGCTTCCAGACGCCGCTGGCGCATATGACGGCGGAAACCGTCGGCATCACCTACAGCTTCTGAGCGCTCGCGCTCAGGCCCAGAAATGGCGCCGTTCTATCCCTGGTTTTGAGCGCGCGCCACAAGCCGCCATAGATCGCGACAAAGCCAAAGCAGAGAAGCGGGATGAGAAAGCCGATCCGCATGCCGAAGCGGTCCGCCACCCAGCCCATGATGGGCGTCATCACCGCCCCACCCACGATGGACATAACCAGCACCGAGGAGCCCAGCTTGGTCTGCCGGCCGATGCCGTCGATGGACAAGGCGAAAATAGTGGGAAACATGATGGACATGAAGAAGAAGCTCGCCATCACCGCGGCCACGCCCGTCACGCCGCCCACCAGCCAGGCGACCAGCATCATGGCGACATTGATGACGGCATAGAGGATGAGCGCCAGTTGCGGTTTGATCAGTCCCACCACCACGCTTCCCAGCAGTCGGCCCAGGGCAAACAGGGCAAAGGCCAAGGTCTGGAGGTTGCCGGCAGCGCGGTCGCTAAGACTGGCAACGTTGGCCACCGAATAATTGATGAAGAAGCTGAAGATGCCGGTCTGCGCTGCCACATAGAGGAATTGCGCGGCCACGCCCATGGTGAAATGACTGCGGCGGGAGAGCGGCAAAGCCGCGTCATCCACGCCGCTCGTCTCGGCCTCCTCGGGCGCGCGCAGATTGGGAATGTCGGAAAGGCCGAACGCGCCGATAAGCAATAGCGCCGCCGCGCCGATGATCATGTAGGGGATATAGAGATCCGAATTCGTGGTGTTCACGCGCGCGGTGGCCGACAGGATCACATGGGCGCCGATGAACATGCCCGAGACCCAGCCCAGCCCGTTGCACATCTGCGCCAGGTTGATCCGGGTTGCGGCGTTCTTCTGCGGTCCCAATACGGTGCTGTAGGGATTGGCGACCGTCTCCAAACACGCCAGGCCCGAAGCGACGATGAAAAGCCCCGTCAGAAATGCCCAGTAAGTATCGATGCGGACGGCGGGGATGAACCAGAAAGCGCCCGCGCTGGTGAGGACAAGGCCGGTGAGGATTCCACTTTTGTAGCCGAACCGCCGGGCGATCCACCCGGCGGGCAGTGCCATCAGGAAATAGCCCATGTAAAAGGCGTTCTGCACAAAGCCCGACTGGAATTTGCTGAGCAGAAGCGAGTTCTGGAAATGCTTGTTGAGATTGTCCAGCAAGCCGCTGCAGAAGCCCCAAAGCAGGAAGAGCGACGACACCAGGAGAAAGACGCGCAAGTAACTTTCCCCATTGGGCGCGCGAAACAGCGCCAGGCCCTTCGATACATGCCGACTGGTCATGTCCCCAACCTCTCGTACGCGGAAACAGCTTAGCGCAAAGAATGCACGAAACCAGCGGACGCCTTTGTCAGGATCGTTTCCAGCCGCTATGGTTTCGGTGAGGCGACCGAGGGGCAGGGCAATGACGGGGCATTGGCGGGCGATTCTGGCGGGTGTGGCGGTGGAAAAATTGACTTATCTGAAATTCCTGCTCGCCGCCGTGGTGTTTCTTCTGGTCGCTCCGGCCGTGGCGCAGGTGAGCGAGCCCGACCTGGATGACATTCCCGCCAAACTGGTCAAACCCACCGCCAGTTACGACTATGAAAAGCGCGTGGTGATGATCCCGATGCGCGACGGGGTGAAGCTCTATACCGTTCTGATGATTCCCAAAGGCGCGCATAACGCGCCTATCGTTCTCACACGTACGCCCTACAACGCCGCCAAGCGCGCCCAGCAGGGGGAAACGCCGTATCGCGAGGTGGCCCTGGCGCATAGCGATGAGTGGATGACGGACGAAGGCTATATCCGCGCCTTCCAGGACATTCGCGGTAAATACGGTTCGGAAGGCGAGTTCGTGATGACGCGGCCGGTGCGCGGGCCACTCAATCCCACCAAGACCGACGAGACCACCGACGCCTGGGATACCATCGACTGGCTGGTCAAGAATGTGCCGGAAAGCAATGGACGGATCGGCATGGTGGGTTCGTCTTATGAAGGCTACACGGTGGTGATGGCGCTGCTCGATCCCCATCCCGCGCTCAAGGTGGCGGCGCCTGAAAGCCCCATGATCGACGGCTGGATGGGCGACGACTGGTTCCACTATGGCGCCTTCCGCCAGAACAATCTCGATTACATCACCAGCGAATCCAGCGTGCGCGGCGACGGCGATGACGTACCGCGCGACGTCTATGACGATTATGACGGCTTCCTGCGCGCGGGCTCGGTGGATGACTACGCCAAGGCGCATGGGCTGGAGCAATATCCCTATTATCAGCGCGAATTGAAGCATCTTGCCTATGACGAATTCTGGCAGGGCCAGGCGCTGGACAAGCTCCTGGTGCAGCATCCTTCGAATGTGCCCACCATGTGGGAGCAGGGTCTGTTCGATCAGGAAGACATGTGGGGCGCGATCCACAGCTGGACCGCGCTGAAAGAAGCCGGCCATGAAGACAATAACTACTTGGTGATCGGCCCCTGGCGGCACAGCGGCGCCAATTACGACGGCACTGCCCTGGGCGAGCTGAAATTCAACGGTGACACCGCGCTGCAATGGCGCCGCGACGTGCTCAAGCCTTTCTTCGATCACTATCTCAAGGACGCGCCCAAGCCGGACACGCCTCGGGCGATGATCTACAATGTCGGCGAAAATCACTGGGACCGTTTCCAGCAATGGCCGCTGGCGTGCGACAAGGGCTGTGCCGCGCCGCTCAAGCCGCTCTACATGTCGGCGAACACCAGCCTGTCCTTTACTGCGCCCGCAGCGGGATCGGATTCCTATTCCTCCGATCCCGCCAAGCCGGTGCCCTATCTGCCACGCCCGGTGCGTTTCTCCGACACGCCGCGCTGGCAATCCTGGCTCACCACCGATCAACGGCTCTTTGCCAACCGGCCCGACGTGCTGGTGTACGAGACCGATGAACTCACATCGCCCGTGCGCATCAGCGGTGTGCCGGCGGCCGATCTTTACGCGGCGACCAGCGGCACCGACAGCGACTGGGTCGTCAAGCTGATCGATGTCTATCCGGACATGCTGGCGGCGCGTCCGGAAATGTCGGGCTATCAGCTGCCCATCTCGATGGATATTTTCCGGGGCCGCTATCGCGACAGTTTCGCTCATCCCACCGCGATCCCGGCGAACAAGCCTCAGCATTACCATTTCACGCTGACGCCCACCAACCACACATTCCTGCCCGGCCATCGCATCATGGTGCAGATCCAGTCGAGCTGGTTCCCGCTCTATGATCGCAATCCGCAGACCTTCGTGCCCAATATCTTCCTGGCGCAGCCCAAGGATTATAAAGCCGCCAAGCAGACGATCTTCCATGGTGGCTCGCAGGCTAGCGCGATTTTGTTGCCGGTGGCGGAGGTGAAATAGGCCTAAGCTTTTCGCAGCCGGTCGAGGCTGAGGGAAAGCTTGGAGAGTGTGGCGTCCAAAGCCGTGCATTCCTTGGCACTGAGGACGGAGAGGAATTCCCGCTCCAACTGCAGCGCCAGCGGCACCACCTCCCGATAGATGGCAAGACCACGCTCCGAAAGGGAGAGCCTGGCGACGCGGCCGTCATCCTTGTCGGTGCCGCGCGTGAGCCGCTTGGCGGCCAGCAGCGATTGCACCGCGCGGCTGACCTGGACCTTGTCCATGGCGGTGCGCTCGGCCACCTCGCGCGCCGACAGGCCAGGCGTCTCGCCCAGCACCGCCATCACCCGCCATTCGGGAATGGAGAGGCCGAAGCGCTCGGAATAATGCCGCGCGATCGCCGCCGAGACACGGTTGGTCGACGACCGACAGGCGATAGGGCAGGAAGCTGTCCAGATCGAGCCGCTGTCTTACTCGGCATCGGGCTGGTTCTCCGGCCGGGCCGCGACAAAGGCGGGATGCCGGTAGGCGGCGTCCTCGATGCGCAGCAAGGTGGGACAGGGCGCGAGGTCCATCTCCACGCGCCGCGCATTGGCCAATCTGCGGGATCAGGCAAGATGTCCGCCAGGGTCGGCGTGTCGCCATGGCAGAATTTCCCCGTCGCCGGATCGTTGGCCAGCAATTGCTCCAGCGCGGCGAAGCCGTCGCCGATCCAGTGCCGCTGCCATTCGAGCAGGGCCGTCGTCGTCGGCGCCAAGCCTGTTCTTCAGATATTGCAGCACGCGCAGATTGTTGACGGGATGGATATCGCAGGCGACGGCCAGGCGATCTCGCGCACCCGGGCGCGGCCATAGGCATCCTTGGGCAGGAGCGGCGGCTCGGGCACGATCTCGTCCAGATATTCGATGATCGCCAGCGACTGCGTCGATCACGTGGCCGTCATGCACCAGCGCCGGGATCAGCTGCTGCGGATTGATCGCGCTTATAGGCTTCGCGTGTGCTGTTCGCCGCCATTCTTGCAGCAGATGGACGAAACGCATTTCCGGCTTGATGCCCTTGAGATTCAGCGCGATGCGCACGCGGAACGCGGCCGAGGAGCGGAAATAGCTGTAGAGCGCGAAGTCAGCTGCGGCACGGACATCCTGGTCGATCGCGCCGAAGATGCAATGCGCCGTCGCTCATCGTGCATTTCGATCCGGACGCGGTCGCCGAATTTCAGGAACGGCGTCTTCGGCGCGCCGCTTTCGATCGTCTCCAGCATGCGCCGCTCGGCGATGCAGGCCGAGCCCGACGTTGCCGGTCCCGTTCGACACGGTGCCCGAGCCGACGATGGTGCCGGCCGCCAGCGCACGGGTCTTGGCGGCATGGGCGATCAGTTGCGGGAAATTGAACGTCATGTCGATGCCGGCGTCGGGCGCGCCGAACTTCTTGCCGTTCAAGTCGGACCTGCAGCGGCAGATGCAGCTTGCCGTCGCGCCAGCGCCTGCCCAGTTCGTCGGGCGTCACCGCCACGGGCGAAAACGCGCTCGCGGGCTTGGACTGGAAGAAGCCGAAGCTCTTGGCGAGCTCGCTCGGGATCAGATTGCGCAGCGACACGTCGTTCACCAGCATCACCAGCTTGATGTGCCGCTTCGGCGTCCGCGGCGGCGCAGCCATACGGCACGTCGTCGGTGATCACCGCGACTTCGCCCTCGAAATCGATGCCCCAGGCTTCGTCAGCGGCGACGATGGGGTCGCGTGGGCCCGAGGAAACTGTCCGAGCCGCCCTGATACATCAAGGGATCGGTCCAGAAGCTTGTGCGGCATCTCCGCGCCGCGCGCTTTGCGCACCAGCTCGACATGCGTGACATAGGCCGACCCGTCGGCCCATTGATAGGCGCGGGGCAAGGGCTGGCGCAGGCTTGTTCGGCTCGAAAGCGAAGCGCGCCATCGCGCCTTGCCCTCGTTCAGCAGCGCGATAGATCGTCTTCCAGATGCGGCGCCGGATCCGGTCCCAATCGTCCAGCGCGGCTTGCAAGGTCGGCGCAATTCCCGGCACCGGCGACGCACGGGTGAGGTCGCGCGACACCACGACCAGGCGCCCGTCGCGGCCGCCCTTCAGCGAGGCCAGCTTCATTTCGTCTTCCAGCTGTCGGCGTAGGCCTTGTCTTCCTTGCGCCTCGCGCCGCGGCGCCATGTCCAGCGCGTCGCGCGCGTCGATCATCACCGCGACTTCGTCGGTCATGGTCTTGGCCGCCTTGGCGCCGGCGGCAAACGCCTTGGGATGCGGGCCATGGGTGAAGCCGCTGGGATGGAAGGTCACCATGCCGGGACTGGATATTGTCGCGGCTGAAGAAATCGCCGGCGTGATAGAAGATCACTTCGTCGAAATCGTCGTTGGAATGGAAGAACGGCACTTTCAGCGCGCCGGGATCGCTCTCGATCGGCCGCGGCACGAAGGTGCAGACCACGAAGCGGTCGGCGACGAAAGTCGAATGCACGCTGGGCGGCATGTGATAGCGATGGCTCATCGACCGGGCGGATGTCGCGCCAGTTGAGCTTCACCGGCGCCAGATTGCCCTTCCAGCCCACTGCATCCAGCGGATTGAAGGGATAGGTGATGGTGGAAATCTGCGTCGCGGCGCTTCACCTGCACCGACCATTCGCCGTCGCGCTGCGCGCGGAAGGCGTCGTCCAGCTTGGGCGTTTCCAGCGCGGCGGGATCGAACTGGGCATGCGGGCCCAGAAGCCGCGTTCCGGCAGCTTGTAGCCGCCATTGCGGCGCCTCGATCTGCAGCGCGGTGGTGGGCGCCGACGGCTCCAGCCGCCACATCGTGCCGCGCGGCAGAAGGATATAGTCGCCGTCGCGATAGGTAAGATGCCCGAAATCGCAGAACAGATCGCCCGCGCCTTCATGGATGAAAAGCAGCAGGTCGCCATCGGCATTGCGCACCAGATGCGGCATCGCCTCCGTGCAGCGACCAGATCGACGATCTGCGCAATGCGCATTGGACAGCAGCGGCGCGCCTTCGAGCGGCGTCGCCCTCGGGCGCCGCCGCCTTGGCGTCGAAGGCGCGGGGGCGCAGCGGGCCCTCGAACGCGGTCCAGCCGGTCGGCGGATGGCGGTGATAGATGATGCGTCGCCGGGCCGAAGAATCCGTCGCGGCCGATCTCGCGCTCGAACGTGCCTTCCGGCAGATCGGCATGGGCCTGGCTGCGAGGTCTCGCCTTCGACGCGGGGAAATTCGATCCAGTTCCTGGCTCATGCCGCTTTCGCGTCCTTCAGGACGCCGCGCCGGATCTGGTCGGCCTCGATGCTTTCGAACAGCGCCTGAAATTGCCTTCGCCGAAGCCTTCATTGCCCTTGCGCTGGATGATCTCGAAGAAGATCGGGCCGATGGCGTTCTGGGTGAAGATCTGCAGCAGCAGGCCGGTTTCCTCGTCGCGCTCGCCGTCCATCAGGATGCGGTCGCGCTTCAGGCGCGGCACGTCCTCGCCATGGCCCTTGATGCGATTGTCGAGCCGCTCGTAATAGGTCTCGGGCGTGTCCTGGAATGCGACACCGCGTCGGCGCAAGCGTCTCGACCGAGGCGTAGATGTCGTCGGTGCCCAGCGCGATATGCTGGATGCCTTCGCCCTGATAGGCGTGCGAGATATTCCTCGATCTGCGATTTGTCGTCGGAGGATTTCGTTGATCGGGATGCGGATCTCGCCGTCCGGGCTGGTCATGGCGCGGATCTTGAGGCCGGTGAGCTTGCCCTCGATGTCGAAATAGCGCACTTCGCGGAAATTGAAGAGCCGTCTCGTAGAAGCCCGCCCACTTGATCCATGTTGCCGCGAAAGACGTTGTGGGTGACGTGGTCGATCTCGCGTCAGGCCGGCGCCGTCATGCGCGAAGCCCTGCGCCGGCATCGGTGGGCACGAAATCGACGTCATAGATCGAATGCTCGCCATAGCGGTCGACCAGATAGATCACGCTGCCGCCGATGCCTTCGATGGCGGGGATGTTCAGCTCCATCGGCCCGACCGCGTTGTGGAACGGCTTGGCGCCGAGCGCGATCAGCTTGCCGATAGGCCGTGCGCCGCATCCTTCACGCGGAACGCCATGGCGCAGGCGCTGGGACCGTGCTCCTGGGCGAAGCGCGCGCCGTGGCTGTCCGGGTTCGGCATTGACGATGAAATTGATCTCGCCCTGGCGGTACAGCGTCACCGCCTTGGAGCGGTGGCGGCCGACGGCGCGAAAGCCCATGCGCTCGAACAAGGCGGTGCAGCGGCGGCAATGTCGGGCGCGGTGTATTCGACGAATTCGAAGCCGTCGGTGCCGATCGGATTGTCCCAAAGTTCCATGACCACTCCTTGCCCTCTTGCCGGGCCACGCGGAATAGTTTCATATGCAACTATCTAACGCCAAGATAGTTTCGTGTGCAACTATTCTTGCGGGCATGACATGGGATCTGCTGCGACGGACCAGCCGTCGGGAACGGCCTCCGACTGGACCATCCCTCAGGACTGGGCGAACTATAGCCCTCGCGAGCATGCGGTCTGGGACCTGCTATATGCCCGCCAGACCGGGATGCTCGAAGGATCGCGCCTGCGAAGCCTTCCGGCACGGGGTGGAGCATCTGCGCCTGTCCGAGAAGGGCATTCCCAATTTCGAGGATTTGTCGGAGCGGCTGTCCAAACGCACCGGCTGGCGGGTGGTGGCGGTGCCGGGGCTGGTGCCTGACGAGGTGTTTTTCGAGCATCTCGCCAACCGGCGCTTTGTGGCGGGCCGGTTCATCAGAAGCCCGAGCAGCTCGATTATCTGCAGGAGCCGGACGTCTTCCACGATGTGTTCGGGCATGTGCCGCTGCTGTCCGATCCCGTCTTCGCCGATTACATGCAGGCCTATGGCGAGGGTGGGCTGAAGGCGTTGCGGCTGAACGCGCTGGAAAAACTGGCCCGGCTCTACTGGTACACCGTGGAATTCGGCCTGATTTCCGAGCCGGCCGGGCTTCGCCTCTATGGCGCGGGAATCCTTTCGAGCTTCGGCGAGTCGCGATTCGCGCTGGAAGACGCCTCGCCCAACCGCCTCAAATTCGATCTGATGCGGGTGATGCGCACGCACTACCGGATCGACGACTATCAGCAGACCTATTTCGTGATCGACGATTTCGACGAGCTGCTGCACCAGACTCGCGACGCCGATTTCACCCCGCTTTACCGGCAGTTGGAAACGCTTCCCGATCTGGCGCCCGATGCCGTGATACCGTCCGACCGGATAGTGAGTCGCGGCACGCAAAACCATGCCTATCGCGGAAAATTCCAATAGCGGCGCGGATTGGACCGCGCTGGACGCGTTCAAATACCGGGATGAGCGCGAAACCATCGCCGGCCTTCTGGCCGATCCGCCCTTATCGCCGTCCGAACGGCCGCCGGTCGAACGCTCGGCCATCGCCCTGGTGAAGGCCACGCGCGAGAATGCGTGCCGGCAGGGCGTGGTCCAAAGCTTCCTGCAAGAATTCTCGCTCACCACCCCCGAAGGCCTGGCACTGATGGGCTTGGCCGAGGCGCTGCTGCGGACGCCCGATGCCAACACTCAAGACCGGCTGATTGCCGAAAAGATCGCCGCCGCGGATTGGGCATCGCATCTCGGCCAGTCGGACAGCCTTCTGGTCAATGCCTCGACTTGGGGACTGATGCTGACCGGCCGATTGATCGACGTGAACGGCATGGACGACGTCACTGGCACCATCCGCAAATTGGCGGCGCGCGTTGGCGAGCCGATCGTGCGGACGGCGGTGGCGCAGGCCATGCGCATCATGGGCGAGCAATTCGTGCTGGGCCGCACCATCGAAACAGCGATGGCGCGCGCCGCCAAGGATGGATCGATCTGCTCATTCGATATGCTGGGCGAGGGTGCGCGCACCGAAGCCGATGCCGTCCGTTACGAAGCAGCCTATGCGCATGCCATCGCCGCGATCGGCAAGGTCTCGAACGGCCCGGAACATTCGCACGGCATTTCGGTGAAACTGTCGGCGCTGTCGCCGCGCTATGAAGCGGTGCAGGAGGCAGTGGTGTGGAATCGAGCTCTATCCCCGCCTGGCCCGGCTGGCGGGCACGGCGGCCGAAGCCGACATCAACCTCACCCTGGATGCCGAGGAATCCGACCGGCTGGTGCTGTCGCTCAAGCTCTTGGATCGGCTGGCGCGGGAAAAATCGCTGGGGGATTGGCGCGGGTTGGGCTTGGCGGTGCAGGCCTATCAAAAGCGCGCGCCGCAGGTGATTGCATCCTTGGCGAAACTTGCCCAAGGCTCCGGCCGCCGCCTGATGGTGCGGTTGGTCAAGGGCGCCTACTGGGACAGTGAGATCAAACGGGCGCAGGTGTCCGGTTGCCCGGGCTATCCCGTCTTCACCACCAAGCCGGCCACCGATCTTTGCTATCTCGACTGCGCCCGGCTACTGATCCAGGCCCATCCCTATCTCTATGCCCAGTTCGCCACCCACAACGCCCACACTCTGGCGGCGGTGCGAGCGATGGCGCAGAGCCCTGGCGTCACCATCGAGCATCAGCGCCTGCATGGCATGGGCGGCGCGCTTTACCGGGCGGCGGCAGAGCAATTCGGTCCGCTTTCCATGCGCGTCTATGCCCCCGTGGGGGCGCATGAGGACCTTTTGCCTTATCTGGTGCGGCGATTGCTGGAGAACGGCGCCAACACCAGCTTCGTGCATCTGTTGTTCGATGATGAAACACCGCCGCAGAGTGTGGCGCGTGATCCCATCACGGCAGTCGAAGCAAGTGGCGGCGCGCCCAATCCGCGTATTCCTGATCCTCGCGATCTTTATGGCGACCGGCTCAACAGCGAGGGTGTAGACCTCAGCATTGCGCGGTCCCGCCAGGAGTTGGAGGGCGCATTGTCGAATTCTGGAGTGGCCCAGAAACGGCAGCGGCGATGTCAGCAAAGAACAGATCAACGCAGCCTTTGCCACCGCAACCAAGGCGCAACCCGCCTGGGATGCGCGCGGCGGCGCGGCGCGCGCGGCGATTTTGCGCGCGATGGCCGGCATGCTGGAACAGCATCGGGCCCGGCTCAGCGCGCTCTGCGTCCGCGAAGCCGGCAAGAGCTGGAGCGACGCCATCGGCGAAGTGCGCGAGGCGACGGATTTCTGTCGCTATTACGCGCTTTTGGCCGAGCGCCATTTCGCCAGCCCCGAAATTCTTAAAGGCCCTGCCGGCGAGACCAATGCCTTGGAATTGCACGGAAGAGGCGTCTTCGCCTGCATCAGCCCGTGGAATTTTCCCCTCGCCATCTTTACCGGCCAGGTCGCCGCCGCGCTGGCAGCCGGCAATGCCGTGCTCGCCAAGCCGGCGGAGCAGACGCCCCTGATCGCCGCCGAGGCGGTAAGGCTGTTTCACCAGGCCGGGCTGCCGCGGGAAGTCCTGCACCTCCTGCCGGGGAAAGGCGAAACCGTGGGCGCGGCGCTTTGCGCCCATCCCATGCTGGCCGGGGTCGGTTTCACCGGCGGCACCGAAACCGCCCGCGCCATCAACCAGATCTTGGCGTCGCGCGAGGGCGCGCTCTTGCCATTCATCGCCGAGGCCGGCGGACTCAACGCCATGTTCGTGGACACCACGGCCCAGCGCGAGCAGGTGATTGACGATGTGCTTCTTTCGGCCTTCGGTTCGGCGGGACAGCGTTGTTCGGCGTTGCGCCTCCTGTTCCTGCCGGAAGAAACCGCGGACGGGATGATCGAGGGGCTCAAGGGCGCGATGGAGGTGCGTACCGTCGGCGATCCGGCGGATTTTGCCACCGACATTGGCCCGATCATCGACGGCGAGGCGAAAGCCGCGCTGGACAAGTATGTGATCCACCTGAAGACCACGGCGAAGATATTGAAGGAGGCGAAACCGGTGGTGCCAATGCCGCTGCTGTTCGGGCCGGTGATGGCGGAAATCTCCCTGGACCAGCTGCCGGACCGCGAAGTCTTCGGGCCCATCCTGCATGTGGTCCGCTATAGGTCCAAGGACCTGGAAAAAACCTGCAGGGCCGTGGCGGAGAAGGGCTATGGCCTCACCCTGGGCATCCATTCGCGCCTGGCGAGTTTCGTCGAGCGGGTGCGCGCGCTCGTGCCGGCAGGGAATGTCTATGTCAATCGCTCGATGATCGGGGCGGTGGTGGGCGTGCAGCCATTCGGCGGCGAGGGCTTGTCCGGCACCGGTCCCAAGGCGGGCGGGCCCTATTCTTTAAATCGCTACGCAGTCGAACGCAGCATCAGCGTGAATATCGCCGCCCAGGGCGGCGATCCTGCGCTGCTCAATTCCTGAAATTTACTTGGAGCTGGGTTTTGCGGCGTCGAAACGGATCAGGGTCTGCGCCGACGGGTCCGCAGGCAGTTCTGTGTTTCCAGCCGGAAGACCGTTCGACTGCAAAATGAAGGTAGGCGATATCGGTCACCGTGGCCATGTTGAGCGTGCCCGGATTGTCCAACGGCATGGTGGTCTGGATGCGGTGCACCAGATCGCCAGCAGTCTGGCCGTCGAAATCCACCATAAGGTGAGCGCCGGCCAGAGCCGGGATCTCGTCATTGCCTTCGAGCGACGAGCCATGGCAACGGGAGCAATTGTTGGCATAGGCCGTTTTGCCGCGCACCGCCTGGGCGGTGGTGTAGGCGCCGTCCCAGATGGAACGGGAACTTTGTGCGAGCACGGCACCGGAGGCGCCGGCGAGCGCCACAGCGGCAATAACCACAACCAGATGGGCTTTCATGAGCGTCCTCTATCCCGGATCGCGTCCGGCGTGAATGGCGGCGGGCCGTCTTGCGACGACCCGCCGCGTTGATACGCACCTAGTTCGCGGCTGGCAGGCTATAGGCGATGTAATCGCCTGAATAGTTGCCGCCGCTCACCGCGACGATGATGTACTGCTTGCCATCGACCGAATAGGTCATAGGCGAGCCGGACTGGGGTGCCGGCATCCACACTTCGCCCACTTGCTGACCAGTCTTCTGGTCATAGGCGCGTAACATCGCGCCGCGCGGATGGCCAGGCGAGGTCGAATAGGTGGGATCACCCAGCACCACCAATGACTTGGTGATCACTTCGCCCACATTTCCGTTCTGGCCGGTCTTGGGGATGTTGAGGCCCTTGAGCGCCGGATTGAGACGGATTTCGTCCGGCGTGTCGCCATGCGGCACCGACCAGAGCGTGTCGCCCGTGTCGAGATTGATGGCGCTGATCAGGCCATAAGGCGGCTTGACCAGCGGCAACCCGTCCACATTGCGGGGCGGCGGCGGCTCGGTGGCGGTCTGCGGATGTGCCGCCATGACGGCATTCAGCCTGGCCTGGTCGGCGCTGACCTTGGGCGCGTCGGAAGATGAGCCGAAGCCCGGACCGCCATTGATGCGGAAAGGCTGACCCGCGGTGCCTTCCAGATACTTGTTGTCGGTCAAGCCGGGCGGCGGCTCGACCAGACCCATCATGGTGACATTGGCGTTGGCCGCCGGCGTGAACACGACATGGGTTTCCGGATTGAAGCCGGCGCCGGGCCAGTTGGTGCCGCCCGAAGTATTGCCGATATCGATCACCGCGTAGGGGCCGCCGGCCTTGCTGACAATGGCGGGCGAGAACATCGGGCCCATCTTGTAGTACTTCTTGATCATCTCCACGGCCTTGGCGCGCAGCTCCGGCGTGAAGTCGATCAACTCATCCGTCGTCACGGCCTGGCGCGCATAGGGCGCAGGCCTGGTGGGGAAGGGCTGGGTCGGCGAAGTCTTCTCGCCGGGCACATCGCTTTGCGGCACCTTCTTTTCCATGATCGGCCAGATCGGCTTGCCGGTTTCGCGGTCGAAGACATAGAGGAACGCCTCTTTGCTGGGCACGGCGACGGCCTTGATCGGCTTGCCCTTGACGGTGATGTCCACCAGGAGCGGCGGTGAGGACAGATCATAGTCCCAGATCGGGTGATGGACGATCTGGTAGTGCCATTTCATCTTGCCGGTCGTGAGATCGAGGGCAACAAGACTGTCGCCGAAGAGATCATTGCCGGGACGCGCACCGCCAAAGAAGTCATTGGTGGGGTCTTCGACCGGCAGATAGACCGTGTTGAGCTGCGGATCGACAGTCATGCTGGCCCATACGCCGGTATTGCCGTTCTTGTCGGCTGAGCCGTTTTCCCAGGTCTCATACCCGGGCTGGCCCTTCTGCGGAATGTCGCGGAAAATCCAGAGCATCTTGCCGCTCTTCACGTCGAAGGCGCGCACCAGGCCCTTGGTGTTGCCGACCGCGAGCGGTTGCGAACCTTCCTTCATGGCCGAGCCGATCAGCACCACATTGTTCACGACCGTGGGCGTGGAGTGGAGGCCGATTTCGCCGCTCTCCGGATCGATCTGGTCGTTCGCGCCCCTGATGGCGCCCACCTTCAAATCCACCGCGCCATGGTCGCCGAACGATTCGATCGGGCGGCCGGTATGGGCGTCGAGTTCAACCAGGCGATAGCCGGTCGTTACATAGAGAATACGCTCGTCACCATTGCCGTCGGTCCAGTAGGAGACGCCACGGCCGGACAATTGGCGGGGCGCCAGCGCCGCGCGTGCGCCTTCATCCATGCTATAGACCCATTTCATTTCGCCGGTCTTGGCGTTCAGCGCAATCACGGCGCGGCGGGACCCGCCCGTCGTATAGACCGTGCCGTTGATCTCGAGCGGCGTGCCTTCCAGCTTGAATTCCGGACGCCCGCCCAGATTGTCGGTCTTGAAGTGCCACGCCTGCTGCAACTGGTTGAAGTTGGAGGCGTTGATCTGGTCTTGCGGCGAATATCGCGATCCCGAGGGATCGGCGAAATACATGGGCCAGTCGCCCTTGGCAGTCGAAGGCTGGCCGTGGCCCGCCGCCTGGGCCATTGCGGGGCCCATGCCCAAAGCCGGCAACAGCGCAATCACCGCCACCGACGCCAAGCGCCGTGTCGAAATCTTCCGAGACATTTACTTTCCCCTTTAGGAATTAAAGGGGTGATGCCCCCCTTGTTATCAGGATCAGCTTTTCACAGGGAAAAGGGGCTTGGCAACGGCTTCACCGTCGCATCGCCCGGGAATCATGTTGCAGCGCCGAAGCCGCCTGCAGTTTTGGTAAAGACCGATCGCAAAAGGCAATTGATCTGCCGCCGGAGATGGAATCGGGCACCGTCAAGTTCCAGAAGGAGAGTTTCGCAATTTGTCGCGAGCGAATTTTTGGTCGCTCGAATCAAGAGCTTGGCGTGCCGCCGCGCCTTGCCGCGTACGGGTGCGGGATGTAGCCTTCCCGGTGGAATAGACCGAGGTCGCGCACGCATCCCAGCCACTCTCTTCAGGAGAAACCGCCATGACCAAACTCATCAGTGAAGAAGGCAAAGACGATCTTCTCAGCCGCGGTTTTTCGCGCCGGCAGATGTTGCGCACGGCGATCCTGATGGGAGGCGCGTCGGCGCTGGTGGGCTTCAGCCCCGAGATGGCATGGGCTCAGGACGATGACGTGAAGGCGGAGCACACGCACGCCAAATTCCGCATCGGCCAGAATGAATGCTGGACCGGGCCATTCGCGGTGGGTGTGGCATCGGGCTCGGCGATCCTGGCCAGAAGCAACCGTTATGCGCCCGACGACCAGCGCGGCGATTTCATCCGCACCGTCTCGCAGATCGAGAATGTGCCGGAAGACCATGTCTCGCCTTGGCCGGGTTCGGGCGAACCGCTGGCCCGCTCTGTCGCCGTTTTCTGCTCGCCCGCCAAAGGCCTGGTGACCGCCGATCCGACTTACGAGACACCCGGCCGTGCTGCGAAATTCCTGGATATCCCCCTCAAGCAGGTGCCGTTGAAGGCCGACTACAGCCATGACGTGCGTGGCATGCTGGCCGCCAATCCCAATGCCGGGGTCTATTACATCGTCAATCCCAACAATCCGTCAGGCACCATGACGCCGATGGCCGACATTGAGTGGCTGGTGGACAACAAGCCGGCCGGCGCGATCGTCCTGATCGACGAAGCTTATATCCATTGGAGCGACGCCTATCCCAACAACACGGCCTCGCATCTGGCGGCGGCGGGCAAGGATGTGATCATCCTGCGCACTTTCTCCAAGATATTCGGCATGGCAGGCGCGCGGATGGGCTATTTCATGGCCCGCCCGGACCTGGTCAAGAAGATGCAGATGTATGACGGCGGCACGCTGTCGGGACAGTTGCCGATGCCGTCACTGGTCTGCGCCACCACCAGCCTCACCGCCCATGACGAGATCGCCAGGCGCCGCAAGGAATTGATGGCGACCCGCGCGATGACCATCGACTTCCTCACCAAACGCAATCTCAAGCTGATCGGCCCCAGCCAGACCAATTTCGTGATGATCGACTGGAAGACCAAGACCGCCAAGGAGATGCAGGCCGCCTTCCGGGCCCAGGATGTGGAGATCGCCGGCGGCCGCTGGCCGATCTGGCCCACCGTGTCGCGCATCTCGATCGGCTCGCGCCAGGACATGGAAGGCTTCTTCAACGCCTTCAACAAGGTGATATCGGCTTAAGCTGGAAAAGCGGAATGGAGAAAAGGCTCCCGCGAAAACGGGGGCCTTTTTGTTGGGCGCCCGCTCCCGTTGGCGGGACGCCGCCGCCATGGCAACATCGGCCCCGAAATCGCCTGCACCTGAAAGCGCCCCATGACCGATACGCCTCTCACCGAGGGCAGCGAAGCCTTGAAAGGCGAGGCGCCCCGGCTCAGCGCCACCCTCAAGCCCCGTCATGTCGCCATGATCTCCATCGGCGGTATCATCGGCGCGGGGCTGTTCGTCAATTCCAGCGCCGCCATCGCCTCGATCGGTCCGGCGATTGTGGTTTGCTACATCATTGCCGGCATCCTGATTTTCCTTTCCATGCGCATGCTGGGCGAGTTGGCGGTCGCCAATCCCCACACCGGCTTCTTCACCGATTACGCCCGCAAAGTGCTGGGCCATCCTTTCGGCTTCGTGGGGGGTTGGCTGTATTGGTATTTCTGGATGGTGGTGGTGGCGGTCGAGACGCTGGCCGGCTCCTCCATCATCGCCCAATGGATCGCCGTACCCTCCTGGTTGATCGGCCTGGTCCTGCTGATGTCGCTCACCGCCGTCAATATGATGTCGGCGCGGTCGTACGGCGAATTCGAATTCTGGTTTTCCTCCATCAAGG
Source organism: uncultured Alphaproteobacteria bacterium (assembly GCA_963766265.1). Classification (GTDB taxonomy): domain Bacteria; phylum Pseudomonadota; class Alphaproteobacteria; order Micropepsales; family Micropepsaceae; genus Rhizomicrobium. The sequence continues at coordinate 100,042 of CAVXYX010000001.1, read as the reverse complement.
TGGCCGCGATCCTCGCCTTCATCCTGGTGATGGGCTCCTATGTTTTTGGGCTGATGCCGGGCCACGCCATGGACTTCTCCGGCCTCACTGCCTATCGCGGGTTTGCGCCCTATGGACCGGTGTCGGTGCTGGCGGGCGTGGCTACCGTGATCTTTTCGTTGACCGGCGCCGAGATCACCACGGTCGCTGCTGCGGAATCCGAGGAGCCGGCGCGCGCCATCGCCTCCATGACCACCACGCTCACCCTGCGGGTGGTGCTGTTCTATGTCCTGTCGGTGTTCCTGATCATCGCCGCCGTCAATTGGACCACCATCCAGCCCGGTCATTCGCCCTTTGTCGCCGCCTTGGCCAAGGTCGGCATCCCCGGCGTGGCGCTGGGCATGAACATCATTGTGCTCACGGCGGTGCTGTCTTGCCTCAATTCCGGGCTCTATGTGACGTCACGGGCGCTGTTTGCGCTGGCGGCCCATGGCGATGCGCCCCAAGCCCTGGTCGTTCTCAACAAGCGCAAGGTGCCGAGCCGCGCCATCCTGGCGGGGACCGTGTTCGCCTATGGCGCGATCTTCGCGTCGATCCAATCGCCCACCGGCGTGTTCGTCTTTCTCAACAATTCGTCCGGCACCGCGATGCTGTTCCTTTATCTGATGATCGCCGGGGCCCAGATCCGCCATCGCAACCGGATGACGCCGGAGGCGCGTGCCCATCTGCCATTGAAGATGTGGTTGTTTCCCTGGCTGAGCTACCTTACCGAAATCGGCATCCTGGGCGTGCTGGTCGCGATGGCCTTCATCCCGGACCTCAAGAGCCAGCTGTACAGCACCTTGGCGTTGATCGCGGGGCTGATTGCGATTTATGCCGTGTTCCGGCGAGGCCGCACCATGATCGCGCAAGCGAGCCAAGCCTGATAGGCTGCGGCCTGAATTTTCCAAGGGAGAGAAGCGATGGCAAAGAAGGCAAAGCGGAAGGCCAGGAAGGCGCCGGCGAAGAAAGCGAAGAAGGCGAAGACGACAAAAAAATCGACAAGGGCCGCCAAAACCAGAAGAGCACCGGCGAAAAAGTCTGCCAGGGCGAAAAAGTCCCCCAAACCGGCGCGGAGGACCGCCCGCAAAACGGTTCGCGCGGCCAAGCAGCCCCTGCCGACGCCCGAGCAACTGGCGCCCAGCGGCGCGCCGGAATTCGTGCCGCCCGCGGTGGAGCCTGAATAGCCCTCGCCTTCCTGCATGAGCCCGCTGCGTCCGAACACGCATCTTGAAACCCATGACGTCGTCAATCAGCCGCCGCCGTTCGAGGACGTCAACCTGTTCACCAGCGACCGGGCGCTGCAGGACGCGGTCGCGGCAGCGGGCGGCGCTTCACATCGGGAGCGGCTGACGGCGTTTGGCACGCGCGCCGGGGCTGGATTGCGAGCGCACCGGAATCCGGATCATGTGGCTCAAGGACAAGCTGGGCGACCGGGCAAACGCCTCCGCCGAGATCGAATATCATGGTGCCGAGGCCTAACTCGTGGGCGAGGAGGGACGGGGTATTCCCACCATCATCGAGATGGTTCATTACACCAGGCTCGATTGCACGCTGGCGCCCGCGGCTTACATGCGCCAGGCCTTGGCCAATGCGCTGTGGCATGCCAGCCATCGAACTGCATTCCAGAAGGAACTCATCGACCAGCCGCTGATGCGCCAGCTTCTGGCCGATATGACCATCGAATTTGAGGCCGCAACCGCACTCACGTTCCGGATCGCACGCAGCTTCGACGAAAGTGCGGGCAATGCCAGCGCCGCATGTTTTGCGCGCATCGCCGCGCCGGTGGGAAAATATTGGATCAACAATCACGTGGTGAACCTCGTTTACGAGGCCATGGAGGTTTATGGCGGCGGTGGCTCGAGGAGGGCGTGATGCCGCGGCCGTTTCGTCAATCTCCACTCAATTCCATCTGCGAAGGCTCCGGCAATATCATTTGCCTAGACGTGCTCCGTGCGCTGACGCGGACGTCTGAAACGAAAGATGCGCTTGTTGCCGCACTAGAAAGTGGATCGAACCGGTTATACGCACTCGATCTCGCGATCGACAGAACCAAGTCCGCCCTGTCGAAACCGCAGGAAGAGGCGGAGGCGCGCCGCCCGGTCGAAACCATGGCGCTGACGCTCCAGGGGGTTGCTCTGGTTCAGAGCGCGCCCGGCTTCGTTGTGGAAGCATTCTGCCGAGCCCGGCTCGGCGATCACTCTGGATTTGCGTATGGCGCTTTGCCCGGAAGCATCGCGACCGATGAGCTTCTCAATCGGGTGATCGCCTTGGCCTGAGTTGCTGTGCGGGCGCCAGCAAAGTGCTTTTGAATCAGGCTATTATCCGTGGAAGGTTCGTGGCAATTGCATCGGATAATGGCGGTTGTGGCTTATTAGGCCCTATCTTTTTGCCCTCGCAGCGAAGGCGGCGGCGCCACAAAATCCTCGCTCCTACTTTGTGTATAATCGCAGGCTCGTTAGAGGAGGCGATGTGCTGGAGAGAGCTAAGCATTATCGAGATCAAGCGGATCATCTGCGAAAGCTCGCCGAAGAGGTAGAACACGAAGACGCGCGCAAGGCGTTGTTCGGCCTGGCAAAAAGTTACGAACGCCTTTTTATAAGGTTTATGGACATGGCCGCCGATAAGGACAAGGCTCGATCATAAAATCCGGTCAGGGTGCCCCACACCCGCATTTCCATTTGGCGCGCAATCACGCTTCCCTTGGTTGCCCCTTCAACGTACTGCTGCACCTTTGGTTGGCTCAGCGCTAACGTTCCTTCAACTATTAGAAACATAAGGTATCGGCGATTTGGTAGCTAGGGCTCGATATGGCTGACACCGCTGGCTCATTGGCAGATTTTTTGTCCAAGGCTAAGGATGCCGAGGCTCAGGTCGCTCACGCTACAAATCCTACGGTGCAGGCAAACTGGTTCAAGAATGCCGAAGGACGCTGCTACTTCGCCGAGCCCGCGGCTCAGGCAGCAATGCAACCGTCGATGCAGAAAACTCGATACCGGGCTGTCAGTGCTATGCGGACTTACACTGCAGCAAACATCATGCGGCTCACGTCACTCCTGAAGGCTACCGGAGACTTTACAGACTCGGAGGTCTCGGGGATGGATCGACTGGGGCGGCTATTGGCGGCGCTTGATAATCTTTCGGAGGGTGATATCGAGGAGCAACTTAAGCGTTATTTTCGCACCGGCGTCGCGTGAATTGGCATAGGTTTGACATTTTAGCGAGCCGACTTCTTGGGTTATCCCAGTCAGCGGCAGGCCAAGGCAAAGGCTCTGGACTAGGCCTTTAGGCCGCGGCGACACAAATCCCAAGCAAACTCGTTGCACGGCTTTCGCCAACAATATTGAAACGGTTCCTGTCGGGAACTATGCTTCGGTGCGGCGAAGAGTTTCGAAAGCATTGTCGCCGAAATACGACGCGATATCGCCGACCGGGAGAGGGAAATTCGCCGGTTGAGACCAGGCGGCCGTGATGATCTGGCCGTAGACATCCAGCTGTGGTGGCCGTGGCAATTCGCCTTCTCGGTCACTTGGAAGCGTGAGTAGGCCAGGCTCGTGAGTGAGAAGCTAATTGACGTCTTCTTCTACGGTCTATTTATGGACCCAGACCTGTTGCGCGCGAAGGGCCTGCAACCACAAAAGCCGCGCAAAGCTAGCCTGCACGGCTTTCGTCTTCAGTTAGGAGAGCGAGCCACACTGGTGCGCCAACAACAGGCAACCACGTTTGGGATCGTAATGGCGTTGACTCCAGCGGAGCTTGCCGACTTGTTTTCAGAGCCCAGCGTTGCCGAATTTCGTGCAGAAACTGTCAACGCCGAGTTGGTGAACGGCACCCTCGTCTCTGTTCTGTGCTACAACCTACCAGGTGGTATCAGCGGAAGGGTCAATCTTGATTACGCCGCGAAACTCCGCGCGGTCGTAGAAAAGATGGACCTCCCTGTGGCTTATATGAGATCAATCCGCGCACTGACTTTGAAGCGGTGTCGTGAAGCTGAATGACGCTTTGGTATCGAAGTGGAGTGACAATTCCTGCCGTGAGGGAACGGGATAGTTGCGCATGGGGCAAATAATTCCGGCCGAGACTGTTTTCTGCGCTCTGAGTCAGTCAGGTAGAGATGGTCATATTGGCCCAACACGTGGCCGCGTACGGACGGAGGTCGCCGTCAGCGCTGGGGTGTTGAGTTCGCGTTTTGGCCTTTAATCGGCTAAAAAGGTTTCAAATGGATTCGCCACGAGCCTTCACCGCCGCGGAAATTAAGGATGTCATTCGCAGTCTCCGGGCGACTGGAAAATTCAAGTCGGACGAACTGGCTGCTATGGAACTGCTTTGTAGTGTCCTTCGTTCCGCGACTGCGGCAACCGACACTCACTTAGAGACCGTTGTTCAGCTTTACCTAAAGTCGATCCCGCAAGGGTGATGATCGAATGACGGGAAAGGTCTTGAAGTGCCGCGAGTTAATTGCTCGAGAAATAAAATCAAGGTACCTTCTCAAATGGTTAGGCGTCTTATCGGGCGATACTTTTTTTCATTCATCCGCCAGAACTGGAGCTCGTGAAGCGCTCGAATGCGGATCTTGTGTTCTACTCGTAACGAGGGGTTCGAGAGAAGGCAGTAACGAACTGAGAGTAAGCGGCAGTTGCGGTTCACGCCGACGCGCAGGTCCGCAGCACTGGGAGAATAGTTTAGCCGTACCCCCGTTCTACCTCGGGTGGTAAAGAGGCTGCCTGTTCGATCGTCAAAGTGTCCCAACGCCGTAGCTCGTGGTTGTCAGGACACGCTACAGCTTCGATGCCATACGGTTGCGCCATCTCGGCCGGATAGAAGATCCCAACGCGTTGGTGGCCATGCCGTTCTACGAGGGGGCGGGGTATACTTTCTCGCCTTGCTGCCCGCACCTCCCAGACCGCGAAAACTGATAGGACAAAGGACAAGATGGAAATCAGCGTCGCAAACAAGCGCCCTCCAGCTTGCGGCGAAGGCTTACATGATTTGCGAGCCATGCAGCGCGTTCCTATTTACAAAATCCGAGACCCGCGTCGGTAAGCTCGCGATAATGTGGATACGATGTCGAGAACAGCGCCATCGTGGCTTCAGAGGTCGCCGGTTGTTTACTTTTCGCGCGCTCCGTTAACCGTCGCACTAGGCACTGATTGTGTCGTCTTCGAAGAGTGCTAAGACGCCACGGATGGGTGGCGCCCCTTACGTCCTAACGGCAAGACAAGATTTATCTCGCACCGAAGTGCTGATCCTGCGTTATGAAACAAGGAGCTCGCTTTGGCGGCGGCGGCTACTATAAGGGAGTTTGGGTCCATCGTGAGCGTGACGGCACCCGATGGTACGCAAGTCGAACCGGCCCGAGGCTCAGTTTTAGTCGAGATATAAGGCCCGCCATCCCGCTTTTGTTGGGCTAGTTCGACGGCAGCGCCTCCCTTATGAACTGGCGAGCCAGTTCGCGCCCTTCGTTTTATCTCAAAAACGAAGCCGAGCGCGCGCTTTCTGTCATCTCACTGTTTTGGCCGGGAAGGCGCGTCAACGGTACGGCTAAAACAACTTCCAGAGCGCCGCGACAACCAGCCAAAAAATCGCGACAACAATCAAACCGTCGCGCGAACGCTCGAATGGTGCCGACCGACCGTCGAAAAAATCCCCCATGTTGGCCCCCGCCAAAGGAGGCTCGATCCTAACTGATTCGCGTACGATATAGCACCCTCAGTTGTGCCACTCTGTAGCCGCCGCATTTCATCCGGCAACGATCCTTCATACTTCCCTTTCCAGTTGAAGTAGGTCGCCCAGCTGATCCCGACGTTGCGGCAGATCTCCCCAACCGGGTGACCATCGACTTTCTGTATCAAGGTCAACGTCTTCTGCCATGGGAGAGCTTCGATGGCTTCGCCATTCCACTCCTCCCGACCTGAGAACGAAAGCGGAAAACTCTAGGTCAAAATGGGGATTTTTCGGGAGCAGAGCAGCACCACTCCTCAGAGCTCGACGCGATTGCTTCCAAATATATTACACGGATTTTAGGGGACGGGTTGGCTTGAGATAATGGTTAGATCGCTGTACTGGCAGCGTATAAGCCAGTTGGCATGTCATCCCTTGCGTTACGCCTGTCGATTACCGCTGGGCGACTGCCGCCATCCGGGAATTTCCGCCATCCACAGCGCCATTCCGCAGGGTTATATGAAATACGGCTGGCGGGTGGGTAAAGTCGGGGTAATCCAGCCATTCTATGGCGCACAGCTCGGCCATGCATCGTTTATAGGGGGCATTGAGGGGGATGGGTGTTGAGTATGCAATGGATCAGGCTCGGACCTGGGGGTGACCCCAGGCCAGTTCGGCTGTGTAATCCTGTTGGTGGTTCACTGCCGATCAGGTGGTTGGCTGGCAGCTTCTGATGAGGCGGAAGCGTACGTTTCTCCTCGCGGCGGTACTCGCCGGCGCGTTTTCTATTGCATTGGGTGACGGCAACTGGGCCGTGACCCGAATCCGCAAGCTTGGTGCCAAAGCAGATATTGCACTGCTAACGTCCCCCGTTCTTGGCGACCGTTCCCCCGGGGGGCGCGGGAAGGGCATGTTGCTGTCAACCAAAATCCAACCGCATGAACGTGTCCTTCCAAGTGTGCGGGACCGCGTAACACTTGTCGGGGGCTCCCCGATTGTGAATATCGATATTCCACCGGGCACCTTTGCCCCGACACTCGATACACCGACCGGGGAAAGTATACTTCCCGAAAATTTGACCTTTGACGGGCTCGTGTCGCGGCCATTCATCGACTATCCAGGCAGTCTATTAGGTGGCGCGGGTCCGCTGCTCCAGAATGCGACCACACCGGCACAAGACACATCTCCTTCACAGGTCTCATCGCAAGTTACATCACCGCTCGGACCAATTGGGGACACGTCACCACCATCCGGGCCGTCTGGCACCCCGCCATCGTCTGGACCATTTGGCGATCCGTCACCGCCGCCGGGATCATGGGGGGTCCCGCCCGGGAGCCCATCGCCGACAGGGACCGTAGTTATCCCCAACCGGCATCGTGGACTTTCTTGGTTTTTGGATTTGTGATGGTTGGGGTGGCCTCCCGACGCGACTTGAAGCGGCAACGGCCAGCATGAAGCGCAGAGCGCGACCTTTGATTCTGGGCGCGATTGCATGGCTGGAGTTCGGTCGGATCTTATGCGACTGCTTTTTGCCGCTGTAACCAGCGATCTAGGCTCAGGACCTATTAAATTTCTTGCGGATTGGCGGATTGACTTGATTTATTGATGGCACCGGGAGGTGCTTCGATGAGTGATCTGTTCTGGCTGTCGCGGCGCAGATGCGCCGGATTGAACCTTATTTTCCACTGTCGCATGGCGTTGCCGCGGGTCGATGACCGGCGGGTGACTCAGCGGGATTGTCTTTGTGATCCGCAATGGCCTGCGCTGGCGTGATGCGCCGAAGGAGTATGGCCCGCACAAGACGATCTACAATCGCTTCATCCGCTGGAGCCGTCTGGGCGTGTTCAACCGGATCTTCGCCGAACTGGCGAGCCAAGGGCGGCAAGCCCGACCGGCTGATGATCGACGCCACGCACCTCAAGGCCCATCGCACCGCTGCCAGCCTGCTCAAAAAGGGGCTGTTCCCCGACGTATCGGGCGCACGAAGGGCGGCCTGAACTCCAAGCTGCACGCTGTGTGCGATGGCCAAGGACGGCCGCTGATCATGCTGCTCAGCGAAGGCCAGATGAGCGACTACAAAGGCGCAGCCTTGATGCTCGATGCGCTTGCCGCCAGCCAAAGCCATGCTCGGCGACAGAGGCTATGACGCCGGCTGGTTCCGTAACGCCCTGGCTGAACGCGGCATCGTCCCCTGCATCCCGTCAAAGACCAACCGCAAAATACCGATCGCCCACGACCGCACGCTCTACCGTCAGCGCCACAAGATCGAGAACATGTTCGGCAGGCTCAAAGACTGGCGACGCATCCACACCCGCTACGACCGATGCGCACACACCTTCTTCTCAGCCATCTGCATCGCCGCCACCGTCATCTTCTGGATCAATCAATGAGTCCCTGAGCCTAGTTGTCATCGCTCCAGCCCAGTGGTGAGACCCGGGTTTAGAGACCAGGGGTTCCATCAAATCTTAGAACTATCTCCTGCATTAACCACGTCTCTTCACGCGAACTAAATCCCGGAAATGGTGAGCTCCTGTTGAAACGCAGGAAGCCTTTTCCCTATGACGCTGACCTGGAAGTTTCCAGCTTTGGCGTGCCTACTTGGCATCGTCGCGTCCTGCACTGTAAATCCGACCAATCTGCCGGTGCGCGGCAGCATCCCAAAGTCACCCGTTGCTGTAGTCGCGGTCAGTACGAAGTCCATTGTTGGCACGAATGCCGCTTCGGCGATCGTGGCTGACATGAATTTTTCCATTCCCAACCCGCCAAGCTCAGCAGCCGGGGCTAACGCGGCCATGGCCAGAACAGATCCGCCAATGGAGAATAAGCAAAATCCGATACCGGTATTTGATCAGCGAATTCTTGCCGAGCATAACCGCGAGCGCGTGGGGCTTGGCCTAAGACCCCTCAGTTGGAGTCCCGCTCTTGCCGAAATGGCCCAGCGCTGGGCCGATTATCTTGCGGCGACTGGCCGATTTGAGCACGCGACGGAACGCCGACTTGTTCCGGAAGGCGAGAATCTTCGGGCTGGTACGAAAGGCTATTATCCGCCTGAAGCCCAAGTGGACGCCTGGATACGGGAAAAGCGCTTCTTCCGGCCAGGATTGTTCCCGAATAACAGCATCACCGGCAAGGTGGAAGATGTCGGCCACTACACCCAAGTTGTTTGGCGCGGCACTACGCAATTGGGCTGCGGGGAAGCTACCGATGCACATGAGGATGTCTTGGTGTGCCGCTATGATGAAGCCGGCAATTACAGGGAGAGTACCCGTTCTAGGCGCTGCAGGTTTAAGTTGATGGTTCGGCGCAGGATAACCATTCCTGAGAACGCGCCGGTCTAGTCGAACTCTCCGCCCGCGTGAAATTCAAACGGTACCCTAATTGCTAGAGCCTTCGGTTGCAGGTTGTTGAAGGTCCATAGGGAGGACCGTTGTAGGAACAGAGTAATCGTCGCAGATGTGGGCCAGGGCAGCCGAGGTCTCACTGCGCATCGTGCCGGGCAATCCGCTTGGCTAAGCTGGCTCCAATATTTACGCCCTGATAGTCCAAGTTGCGCTTTCAATTCCCGAGATGACTGGCGCTACAAATCAATCCGACGGAGCTAGCGTCATATTTGTCTAAAGTCTTTATCATAGTCTCGATAATTGCGACCAGTTATATGCATGTTGTGCTCAGGGAATCTGATAGAATGCGGCCGCCCTTTTCCGTGTGAGGTATCCAATGCACCGGATGAATTTCGCACAGCGCATAAATGATGTTTCCGACAACACCAGTAAGCCGACAAATCCGGCTTTGCTGTTTTTGGCCACAATGATATCCGTGATTTGGATGTTGGAGACAATCCGCGGTTTTGCTGGGTTGTAGCTCGCATTCGCCAATGATCGGGTCGAAGTTTCTCATTTCTGGCGACGTAGCGACTACCTCGGCCTAGCGCGTTAGGCGGGTAGCATGTCAGCTTCAGTGGCGGTCGACTTTCCGGGTGGCCATCCAGCTCCGTTTGCTACTTGTTGGATCGGATCATGGCGATCGGGTTCGACAAATACTTGCAACTGTTTGAGCCGGTCTTGCCCACGTCCCCGGCCCAAGTCGCCGTGCGGCCCCTTGAGTGGGACCTGCGGGTAGGATTTGGGAGCACCAAGCGGGGCGACCGGTAGCTGACCACTTTCTGTGGCTCATCGAGTGCCGGCGTTTTGACATTTGGCGACTTATAGCCGCTTCATAGGAACGCCTTTAATGCCGATTAACGACAGGAACGGGGCCTCGTGGAGCCAATAGGGGACGTTACAGTTTTCCCTCCGGTCCGGTCTGTGCTGCACCGCCAGCTTTCGCCGTTCGGGGTCTGGCTGCTAGCGCTCTCCTGCCTGTCTCCGGTTTTTTCCGTCTATGGCGTGGGCGGCGATGTGCTGGTGCATGCTGGCACCGGCACTGTCTTGCTTTTCCTGGTGGGGCTGGGCGCGGCGCTGCTGTGGGGCTTTGTCTATGCCGAACTGGGTTCGGCCTTTCCGTATGCCGGCGGCGATTATGTCGGCGTCGGGCCGCACCCTGGGCGGTTGGGCCGGCGCCGCGACCCTGGCGCTTTGGGTCGCCACCATGGGCCCGTCCATCGCGTTCGAATGCCAGATCGCGGCCACCTATGCCGGGGAATTGGCGCACGGCCTGTCGCCCAGTGCTTCTGACATTCGCTCTGCTGGCCGCCGCCACGTTGGTGGCGCTTCTGGGCGTGCGCACCAGCACGGCGGTGACCGGCATCTTCCTCGTCCGTGGAGATGATCGCCGTTATCACCCTGATCGCCAGCGGCTTCTGGCATCCCGCGCGGGGGCCGGAAATTCTTATGGCGGCGCCGCGCGCGCTGAGCGGCGGCGTCATGGCGCCGGTGGCCTTCGGAATCCTGATGTCGGCTTTGGTCAACACCGCCTATGGCACGGTCGGCGGCAACCAGGCGATCTATTTCGGCGAAGAATTGCGCGATCCGCACCGGCAGATGGGACGGGTGATCATCGCCGCCGCGATGACCGGAGGGTTCGCCACGGCCTTGTCGGTGATCGCGGTGACTGATCGGCGCGCGCGACCTGCCCGCCGTGCTGGCAAGCTCCCGCGCCCTTCGCCACTTTCGTGTCCGAAGCTATCGGTCCCTGGGCGGCGCAGGCGTTGAGCGCGGGTGTCGTGCTCGCCATCTTCAACGCGATCATCGCCACGATCATGATGGGAGCGCGGCTGCTGTTCAGCGTCGCCCGCGACGGATTGTTGCCCAGCGCGGCCAACCGGTTGCTGTCATCGGTGGGGTCAGCGTCCGGCGTGCCGCGCGCCGCGACGTTGGTGATGGTGACTTTTATCCGCAGTTCTGCTGTCTTCTGGCATCGCATGTGTTGCTGGCCTTTGTTAGCGGTTTGATCGTCTATAGTTGGGGGCTGGTCTGTCTTGCGGTCCTGATCGGACATCGCAAGGGTCTGACTGGCGGCCCCGGGCACTGGCGCGCGCCTCTCTATCCTTTGGCGCCGCTTGTCGGCTTGTTGATGGCGGTTGGATTTGCGCTAGCGAACCTGGCCGATGCCACTGCGGGTCGCCCAAGCCTAATCATTCTGGGTTTGGTTATTGCCGCAGCGATCAGCTTGGTATCACCTGGTGCTGAAAAAACGTGGCTGGCAGCCAACGACCTCGGACATCACTCAGGCTAGCGCATCGGAACAAGTCGATGCTTTGGAAAACCGCACGAAGTCGGCAATGGCGACGATGCATACCGTGTGACTGGTACCCTCTTCAGGACTGGTATCGCAACATCTAACCCGGAAGAACCCGTCATTAGCGAAAGCTCACAGGGCCGGAGAAGACCCCCCCACGTTGCGCGATGGGCACGCCCGAACACAGGCTTCTCCTGGAGAGCGGCTAAATGGTTTGGCCGGCCGACGCTCGCTCTACCCTCAGTTGGTGTAGGAGCGCTACTCAGATTTTTCGATCTTCTCTAACCGGCTGACAACACGGCGATTCTACGCAGTGCCGAGGGCACCTCAAAAGTGTTTAGATGCCGGACACCTCCGGTTCATCACGGCTGATTTCCCAGCCGGATCAAACTAAGAGCTCACTGCCGATTTGTCGAGGGCAGCGCAAGAATTGTAATTGACATTGACAGTCGAGATTTCCAGTAACCACAGCGATTGCGGAACCGTTGACGTTTGAAGTCGCTGGCATATTCATTGCTGGTGTAAGTGGGGTACCGGCTGGGGCCGGTCGATGGGGATAAGTATTATGATCAGGAAGATGATTTTTGCAGCGGCCTTGCTGGCGCTTGGGGCTGGCACAGCTGCGAACGCAGACGTGCTCTGGACCGTCAATGGAACCTTCAATGATACCGGAACACTTAGTGGAACGTTTGACATCGACGTGTACGGATTTCTGAACGGCTACAATTTGATGACGACAGCTGGGACTAGCCTTCCCGGATTTGATTACACGCCAGCCGACAGCTTTTTCTCGAATGGAACATTTTACGTAGATGCTCAGCCTGGATATCAGCAAGACTTGCATCTGGCATTTCTGGACGATTTGAGTGTCGCGACAGGCGACGATCCCATCGTAGGCGGAGATCCCGGCCCTTCTTGGGAGTGCGTTAATTCATGGAGCTGCTATGTCCCGAGTGGCGGCGACACGCGCTATATTGCTAGCGGGTTCGCTTCGGCAGGGGACCCGGTACCCGAACCCTCATCTCTGCCCGTGCTCCTCGCGGGCCTCGGCTTGATCGGTTGCGCGCTTTCCTTCGGGCGCAAGAAAATGTTGGCCTAAAGAGGTTCCACAGCACGCAGCGGTGGGCAACCCTGAAGAGCCGATGGTGAACGGCTCACCGTCGGCTCTTTGCTTTTGGGATATCAAGAGCAACTGCAGAAGAGTGAATTCGTCCTAACGTCGGCGATAGCCCGCCAATCCGCCCGTTCCAATTATCAGAATATTTTAACAAATCCTATGTCCCTCCTTTCATCCGGTCGAAATGAGGCCTCCAGTACAGTGAATGCGTACAGGTAGGAGCTTCCTTGCACGCGATCGTGATTGCATCTCAAAAGGGGGGATCGGGAAAAACCACCCTCGCCGGGCATCTCGCCGTGGAAGCCTGTCGGGCTGGGATCGGTCCTGTTTCCCTGATCGATACCGATCCTCAAGGCAGCCTGGCGCAATGGTGGAATGTCCGTGTCGCCACGGAGCCCCACTTTGTCAAGGCCGGCGGTTTTGCTCTTGGGGAGCTGCTTGCTGAATTAAACCGGGCGCGATTTCGTCTTGCCGTGATCGACACACCACCTGCGATCACTCAGTGTATCTCTGAGGTGGTAGCGCACGCCGATTTGGTGATTGTGCCCACTCGTCCCAGCCCGCACGATTTGAGAGCCGTCGGAGTGACGGTGGACATCGTCGAACGTCATGGCAAGCCCCTGATTTTCGTGGTCAACGGAGCCAACTTGCGTGCCCGCATCACCGGCGAATCCGCCGTGGCGCTCTCTCAGCATGGAACCGTCGCTCCGGTGATTGTGCACCATCGGGTCGATTTCGCCGCCAGTATGGTGGATGGCCGCACGGTGGGGGAAATCGTCCCCAACTCACCCTCGGCGCGTGAGATCTCGGGGCTTTGGAATTATGTCCAGGACAAATTAGCCAGGATTGTGCGCGACACGCAGTTGATCCCAGAACTGCGCCCAGCGGATTTCGCCGTCAGTCCGTTGATCGCGGCAGGTGACGAGGATCTGGCGGTGGAGGACCGCGCGCCTCCCCAGCGGCTCGCGAACGCCGCTCTGCGCCCGGAGACTGGGCTGCGGGCGAGCATGAGAACAGCAACGTTCAGCGCGCCTGATCACCGGCGATACGTTTTCGGACGCCGGCAGAATCGTCAATAAGAAGTCCGGCCGTGAAACAGTCACAATTCGCACCCTTCCCCGCGGCGCTTCTCGCCCGCAAGGGAGAGGCGCGTCCTTGGAACGATGGCAACGCTAATGCCGAGGCGGCGGCCAAGACGGATTTCTTGTCGCGCGCCTTCGGGCAGCCCACCAAGAACCTTGCAAGCAACGAATTGCCGGTTTTGCCGCCGTTCACGATCGCCGCCGCGCCTACGGGGCTGCGGAAATTGATACTCCGATTGTCTCGATCGGATTATCGACGCCTGGGCCTGATTGCCGCCACGCGCGACACCACACGCCAGCAGCTGCTACATTACTTGCTGGATGAATTCCTTGCCATCGCGGCCGCCGAATACGGCACCAATTGCGAGTGCATCGGTGGATCCTGCCAGCGGCGCTGTTAGAGTCCCCCTTCTCGAGCCGGAGAGAGCAACATCAATCGTCGGACGTTACGCAGTAGACGGTTGAAACGCCGTATTCGGAATGCAGGCAGCGAGACGGCGGTCGATCCTCAGCACGGTGCCTTAGTCTTGTGGCTCTGCGGGTTTTGCTCTTTCGGCGGCATCGGACTCAGCCACCCAGTAGTCTGCATCAATAACATCCGTCTGCCGTTTTCGAATTTTTGTGCGCCAAGCCACCGGCCGACGAGGCAGAAATGTGCTTGCTATAGCGCCGACAATCGTCGAGAGCACCAGAACGATCAGAAAACTGAAGGCAAGGAAGAATACGGCGGCGATGATGGCCAGAGTCAGGCCAACGACACCTATAGCACGCCATCCCGAAAATACTTTGACGCGGAATGAAGGGTCGCGCGGAGACATCGCTGGTAGCTCGCCGAAAGCCAGCCATGTTAGCATATGGTTGGCGCGCATTCGGCCTACCCACATGCTGAAAGTGCCCAATTAGCGGTGGAAACAGGCCCGACCTAGCGCTGTCCGGCATATTAGAGAGATTTAGGGAACGGATGGACAAGCGCCGCCTGTTGGAAATGAAAAACCGCGACTGGCGTATGCGGCCGAAATTTCTTCCAGTGCTTGCGGAGAAAGATCGTGATCGGCTTTCATATCGGCAAGGGCTTGGCAATCACCTAGATGTTGATCAGGGCTCATGAACTTTGCGTATGCGCATTCCCGATAAAATAGGAACTTGAAAAAGTCCGGGGTCGCGAATCGAGGTTCTATTTGGGCCAGATTGTAGGAAATTTGCCAATGTCCTTCCGGCATCCTTTCGGCAAAGGCCCAAGCCTGAAGTGGAGAATAAACGTTTTGATCCCACACGGATTCCACTCCGCCATATTTCCAGTTCGGAGCCATACAGGTTCGACTCCAGTTTCCAATATTTGCCGCAGCGCTGGGGGTCGGATTTGTGGCCGAGCAAATCACCGCCACCACGATAGACGTCAAAGGTTGAACGCGCATTTTTCGTTCCCTCTTGATCTCAATATTGGTCTCTACCTCCTAAAGCTGCTCTAATTTCCCCCGGCAATTTTAACGTTTCATCCCGATGCGGGACGGAATTGTTTTCCTGGGAGGGGCGCTTATTCCAGCTCGTAAGGTGCCTCCGTCGCAAAACGAGGTCATCGGCATCCGATGAAGCCATAGAAAATGACTATGCTGAAATTTAGGCTGTCATTGGCCCCGCGCCGACAATCAATTGTTGCAAAATGCTCGATTTCAATTGCCCCGACAGTGTAATGCTCTGATACCGCAACCAAATTTCTTGCGATATGAACCCGCCTGGCCGATCAGCTTTTTCGCTCGGACGAGAGTATAATAGGGTCCTGGAAGATTTCGCGCTCGAACTGGATGAATGCGGGAGCTCGAGATGACAAGACGGCTTGGCTTGGAATTGCTGGTGACGGCTGCGATCTTTGCCGTTTCCTCTGCCGTGCCCACCAATCGTCTTCACGCCCAGCGTGCCATGGCGGCGCCGGTCCATGCCGGGCCGAACGACATCGGCGGAGTCGTCACCGGGACGAAAGGGCCTGAAGCCGGCGTCTGGGTCATCGCCGAAACGAGTGATCTGCCCACCAAATACGCCAGGATCGTGGTGACGGACGGCCAAGGGCGCTTCTTGGTGCCCGATTTGCCCAGGGCGCGCTACAGCGTGTGGATTCGCGGTTATGGCCTTGTAAATTCGCCAAAGGTTCAATCCGCCCCGGGCAACACGCTGGCGCTTCACGCGGTGCCCGCGTCCACGGACGCTGCCGCGGCCGCGTATTACCCCGCGATCTATTGGTATTCGATGCTGGAAATCCCGGACAAAAGCCTTTTCCCGGGCACCGGCGTGCACGGCAATGGCATGCCGGCCAGCCTCAAGGACCAGGGCCAGTGGCTGCGCATGATCAAGACCGATGGCTGCATCACCTGTCACCAGATTGGTGATGAGGCGACCCGCGCCTTTCCACCGTCTCTGGGCAAATTCAACTCCTCCCCGGACGCATGGCAGCACCGGATCCAGTCGGGTCAGGCCGGTGGCAGCATGATCTCCGCCATAGGTCAGCTCGACACAGCTCGCGCGCTGAGAACTTTTCGGCGAATGGAGCGACCGGATCGCCCAAGGCGCGCTTCCAAAATCGCACCCGGAGCGGCCCCAAGGCATCGAGCGAAACGTCGTCATCACGCTGTGGGACTGGGCCACGCCCATGTCCTATCTACACGACGAGATTTCGACCGATCGCCGCAAGCCCACGGTCAATGCCAACGGCATCATTTATGGCTCGCCGGAAGAAAGTTCGGATGATCTGCCCTGGCTCGATCCCGTGCACAACACCACCGGCTTCGTGAAAACCCAATGGCGCGATCCCGGCACGCCCACCTCGGCAGATGGCGAGATCTATGCGCCTTCGCCCTATTGGGGAAGTACGCCGATTTGGAACAGCCACACCACCGTGCACAATCCGATGTTCGATGCTGAGGGGCGCCTTTGGTTCACAGCGCGCATTCGTGCTGCTGCCGATCCCGCCTTCTGCCAGAAGGGGTCGTCCCAACCGTCGGCCCAGGCCTTCCCACTCGAAGGTTCTGGCCGCCAGTCGGAATTGTACGATCCAAAGACGAAGGCGATCACACCCATAGATCTCTGTTTTCCCACGCATCATCTGCAATTCGACAACCAAGATCTTTTGTGGTTCAGTTCCGGCGGCCCCACGGACGTCATAGGCTGGCTCGATACGCGGGCTTTCGACCGCACCCATGACGCGGCTTCCTCCCAACACTGGGCGCCCTTCATCCTGGACACCAATGGAAATGGACGGCGCGACGATTGGGTCGAGCCCGACGCAAAGCTGGAGCCGACCAAGGATAAGCGCATCCGGGCGGGCATCTATGGTGTGGCACCCAATCCGGCCGACGGTTCGGTTTGGGGTTCGGTGCTTGGTTTCCCCGGTGGCGTTGTGCGCTTTGATCCCAGAACCATGCTGTCCGAATATTACGAGGTGCCGTGGAAGGACGAGCGCGTGGCGCCCTCTGATTGGGGCTTTGCGCCGCGTGGCATGGACATCTCCAGCGACGGCGTGGTGTGGGCGTCTCTCGCAAGCGGTCATCTCGCCAGTTTCGATCGCCGCAAATGCAAGGGGCCTCTTAACGGACCAAATGCGACGGGTCGGCAATGCCCGGAAGGCTGGACGCTGCATCAACTACCGGGGCCCGAATTCGACAACGTGAAAGGCACACCCGGCGGGGGTGCCGAGGCGTCGTATTACACCTGGGTTGACCAGCATGACACGTTCGGCCTGGGTACGAACGTGCCAATCGCCACCGCAAACGAATTCGGATGGGCTAGATGCCTATGTGAACGGCAATTGGGTGGTGCTACGCGTGCCTTATCCGATGGGCTATTACGCCAAGGGTCTGGACGGGCGCATTGACGATCCCGGCGCGGGCTGGAAGGGGCGTGGCCTTTGGTCGACCTATTCGACGCGCTCCGCGGCGCATATTGAGGGCGGAAAGGGCCAGACCAGCAAGGTGGTGCATTTCCAGCTTCGCCCCGATCCACTGGCGGATTGAACCAAAGTCCGCAAGTTATCTATGTCCACTACCGTGATTAAGTTTATCTATACTTTTGGTAGGATTGGCTAATGGCAGCAAGCGAGTCCGTGCAATCCGGAAAGATGTATCTGTCGGTGCGATGCAATGGCGTTAATTGCGGCAACGCGCTGGTGTATGCGGGGCGACCCGACAGGGTCGAACTAAATCTTCAAGACGATTTTGAGCGGCGGTACAAGGCGATCTGCCCGAGCTATGAGCAAAGTGTCCTTTGCACCAAACGCGGAGCCGTCAATAGAGCCACGACCACAGTTGTATGCCTTGTATTGCGCGAGCGCAGCGCTCTGGCGGTTGGCACGGCCACGCCGCTCTCAACGCCTGCGCACTGACCAGTTCCAGATGGGATAGTTGCCTCGCTCGCGGTCGCGACCACCCTCGCAGGCAGAGAACCAAGCGACCGCCGCACCAACAAAAAGCGCCACGGCGATGAAGAAGGCTTGCAGAACGGCCGCCACACGCGCCTTGTGCAAGGCTTCTGCCGACGCAGCGACTTCCTGGTCCACTCGGGTGCGTGCCGCATCCAGTGAGATGCCCGTGCTGTTCGCCGTGATGATGGCAAGGTAGTCGCGATCCCCGGCCGGTACGCCCTGCCGGCTTGACGCCCCAAGCAGGATACGCGCCGCTTCAGCCCGGCGATAAGCCGGATTGGAAATGTCGCGATCGCTGCGGAAGAGTTCATCCAGCTCCACGGCGATGACGTTCTCGCCTGCGACCGATTGCGAAGTAACTCCGCCGGAAGGCTGGAGGGCGGAGGCCGCCACGCTTGCTGTCCAAAGCGCGAAGACTGCGGTCAGGATCACGGCTAGGCCCCAGGTGACCAACCCGTGTATTCCATCGCGGAATTCGATTTCGGGCGTTGCTATGTTGAGCGGAGCTCGCATGCGCCCGGCGACGTAGCCGCCCAGTCCGAACGCCATCAGCGCAACAAACAGGAGATAAAGCCCGGCGATCAACGCGAACCATGGTGATGTCTCCCTCCAGGTGGGCGACGCCGAGGCAACAGAAAGCCCTATTCCGGCGGCGAAGGCGTTCAGTGCGAACGACAACCCGGCCGCGCCGACAGCTCCTGCGAATATGGCCCCCCATTGCACGTGCCCCACGGGCTTGAGGACTGGTTCGCCAAGCGCGCTCATGTCAGTGGATGCCGATAAAGGAAAGGACCGCCATGATGACGACGACTAAACCAATTAGATAAATAATTCCGTTCATGGAATTCGTCTCGCTGCAGAATTACGAAGCGGCAACGGCCTAGCCAGATGGTCGTTCCAATCCTCTGAGAGTATCCCGTGTAAAGCATACATTTCTTCGGGGGCGAGCCGAAGGAGCCACCTCCCGCGCCGCGGCTCGTGCACCTGAAGCTTTGTTATGTGGCAGCGTGAACCCAATCTGGACGTTGGGCAAGTTAACCGGAGGCGAGCAGTGCGCAGCCAACTGGCACGGCTGCGCCTCAAATGGGCGGGGCGCCCGACGATGCATGGGAGCAATATCCGGCTGCGTCTACGCTGAATTTAAGCGCGTCCCGACAAAGCCGAGCGTCCGGGGCAACTACCGGGTTGACGAAACGGGCGCCTACAGCCGCATATATTCGCTTATTGCGGGGATTGTCCCTCAGCGGCGTGCTTTTCTGCGCGATCTTGATCGGCCTGGGCCTGCGCCGCATCGCGATCGGCAACCGCGCTGTCTGCTTTCGCCTGGGCATTCGCGGCGTCAAGTTTGTCCTGATACTCCCGCTGGCGAGCGGCATCGGCGGCGGCAGTCCGATCATCCACATTTGGGTTTTGCGAGGGGGGAACGACGGATGTGGCCGAAATCAGCAGCTTTAGTTTCCTCCGAAGCTGACTTGTCCATGCCAGGACTGGTTTGGGCGAGCACGGGCGTTGCCGCCAGTAGCGCCAAAACCGATATTGCTGCAAGTTTCATGTGAACTCCCACTTAAGGCACCCTCAAGCAACCCTACTAGGCGCTATAGGTTGCGCAGTTCCGTCGCGAAACCTTTTTGAACTGGAGCGCAACCCGTTCGGCTAGGCTTTTTCCCTGACGCGCTGATTCTGCCTGGATTGCGGCAGTAGCGAGCGTGTAGCTTGCCAGCAGATTTTCAACGGATGCGGGTTACGCGTTGCGATAACCCGAGCGGGTCATTAATGCCGCAATTCGACCGGCATCGAGCCTGTGCAGGCTATCAATCTTGACGCTCAGTTTGATGTGCGCGTCCGGTTGTTCCGCCGCGCTCAATACGGCCCATTTACGAACGCACTGGATGAGCGTTCCAGCGCGGCGCAAGTGAGTGTCGGTGAACAGTGTAGCTTCAGAATACCAAGGGACGTTTTCCATGGAACTTTTGTACCACAACTGACCCTACTGACCATATCCAAGCCGGCGAGTGCCAGATTACCGACTAGCGCATTTGCGAAAGCACATTCTCGCCTGGCTCGCGCACTACTCGCGCCGCGACATCTTTCTCTCTATTCCTCGGGCGGGATTTCGCCAGCGCTGGCGCGGCGCGTGTCGAGCGCCCAGACTTCGCCGGCCTTTTCCGCGGGGCGGCAGAACAGCGCCGTCCCCGAGGCCCGCATGCCGTCGTTGCGGCAGAACCGGCGGAAGGCGCGTTCGACGTCGGCTTCCAACTTGAGGGGGATCTCGCGCGCCGCGGCCTCCCGGCTCTTGCGGATAGCGCGCATCACCGACCAGCGCCGCAGGCCCCCGGGATAGGGCATCAGCGCGGCGACTAATTCTTCCACGATGGTCGGGCGCGGTGCGCGCTGGTCCTGGGGCACTGGATGTCCTTTGCGAGAGCAGGAAAAGAAACAGCCGGCAACGACGCTGGTCTCGTGCTGCCTGCTTCGTCGAACGATTTAAACGTTCTTCAGGTTCACGGCCTTGGAGCCCTTGGCGTCGGGCTGGATGTCAAAGGACAGCTTCAGGCCTTCCGACAGTGAGTTCATTCCGGCAGCTTCTAGCGCGGTGGCATGGACGAACACATCTTTGGCGCCACCTTCCGGTGCGATGAAGCCAAAACCCCTAGTGGAATTGAAGAATTTTACGGTACCGATGGCCATGATGGTTCCTTTGCGAATGATCGCCCCGACCAATGTCAGGAAGACGAAAACATCAAGTCGAAGAAGTGTCTGGCCAGGCGCGCGCAGGATGGGTCGGGCTGGCGCTTCTTCTGGTGCAGTCGCGTAGAGCGCATGCGCCTTTATCGGGGATAATACAAGGCCGGCCGGATATTCGTAGAGTTTAGAGCAGGTTATGCTGGTTGGTGCGATATTTTAGGCTACCGCGAATTGGCGCCACGCTGGGGGTAGGCGTCCCCTGGCTCCGCAAGTTAGCTATACCTCTTCCCTGTGAGTAGTCGATCAATATTAGGGAGCGAGAGAGCGATTTCCGACGCTTGCTCGCAAAAGGTCTAAGTTACACCGAAGTCGCGGCCGATTGGGACCTGAGTTACAAAACCGGTGCCAGCACCGCAGGTCAAATGCGTTGCAAGCTAAACTTGTCGTCAACGGCCGAACTCATTTGGCTCGCCACGTGCTATATCGTTGAAACTTCGCGATCCGTCCCGTCGCCTCGCCTGCGCCCCCGCCAGCTACGCAACCCCCCAAACCGTGTGGAGCCCCAGGGCGCAAATGTTGACCGCAGATATTCTTCGGGCCGCTCGAAGTGGGAAGTTTGTCTGCTTCCCCCCGACCACTTTCAAAGGGGAATAATTTCCAAATTGCCGTGGCTTCCCGCCGCCCTCCCTGTCCGACATGCTTGATCCCACTCCGCCACCACCGGCGGATCTTCGGGGAATGTCCGGCATTGAGAAACTGGCCTACAGTCTGCCGAAATGCTGATGAAGACGAAATTGCCAATTGGTCGAAAAGCTATCCGCAGGCCACGCGTACGGTGATGTCTTCCACCTGTTTGGCGCTAACGTGGGCGCACAGGGAAGTTAACCACATGTACCATTTTTTCTCTATATATCGGCAAGCCGAAGAAAGTTCTCAGTTATACGTTGCTCCCGCAATACGTGAAGCGGCGAGTCACCGGGGGAGCCACAATGAATAGGCTTCGATATGCAACCTGGACATTGCTGGTTGTGGCAGCAGTCTTATTTTGCATAGCTGACATTGATCGACGCTTGGCGGAATTTGCCGCTGTCCACCTGATTCACGTTCGTGGTCTTCAATTCGCGATTGGGCTCCCGGGACTTTTGTTAGGCGTCGCCTTGGTTGTCCCAATTGCCGATCTGGCATCGCCGCTCGCATTGTCTAAAGCGTGGCGGGCTCTGAAACCGTGCAGTCACGCCATAATTTGGACCGTTGTAGTGGTCGAGTTGGTGCTAAAGCCTTTATTTGGGCGGTCTGGTCCTCACAGTTGGTTGGACAATAGGGAGTTTGTATTTCATTGGTTTAGAGGTCACACCCCACAGTGGCAGTCTATGCCGTCCGGTGAAGCAGCCATTTTGGCAGCCACATTCGGTGTCCTTTGGGTTGCTTGGCCCCGTTGGCGCTGGGTCTACATTCTAATCAGCTGCCTCGAAGCTGTCGGCCTAGTTTGGCAGAACTGGCATTTTGCGTCGGACGTCATTGCCGGCGCGGCCATCGGTGCCGTCGGCGCAACTTTAGCTGTCGCTCGCGCTCAGTTATAATTCTCACACTAAAATTCGCGGAGCATGATCGCGGGGTTGGAAATCTTAAACTCTGCTGCTTGAAGTGCTGTCGACTACGAAGCGCTCAGCCGTTTTTCCCAATCCAGAGCTGTCTGCACTATCACGTCGAGATCGGCAAATTGGGGCTTCCACCTCAGCCTCGTCGCGAGCCTTTCTGTTTGGGCAACAACCATACCGAGGTCACCGGGGCGCCTTGGAGCTGTTTCGACGGGCAAGGGAGAGCCGCTGGCGCGCTCAACCGCAGTTATCACCTCGCGAACCGAATATCCGCGCCCATATCCGCAATTTAGCAGAAGCGACGCCTTTTTATCCCTTAGCTCGCGCAGCACCTGGTCGTGGATATCCACCAAGTCGGAGACGTGAATATAGTCGCGGACACCGGTCCCATCCGGCGTTGGATAGTCTGTGCCAAAAATTGTAAGCTTTTCGTGCTTTCCCGTTGCCACTTCGCATGCGCGTTTTATCAGATGGGTAGCACGTGGGGTTGACTGTCCCGTGCGTCCCTTTGGATCGGCCCCAGCGACATTGAAGTATCGCAAAATTCCATATCGCAATCCGTGTGCCTTTGCTGCATCCTGCAAGATCCATTCGGTCATCAATTTGGACCGCCCATAGGGGCTGACGGGCGCTAGCTGCGTTTCTTCCGCCACGGGCATAACGGGGGCCAATCCGTATACTGCAGCGGTTGAGGAGAATAGGAAGTTAGCGATGTCGTGACGAACACATGCGGCGATGAGAGTTCGGCTGGCGTCAGTATTGTTCCGATAATAATCAAGTGGATGCGCCACCGATTCCGGAACGACGACAGATCCGGCAAAATGAATTACCGCTTCGAAAGGCACCGAATTGAATAGGTCAGATAGAAATGCTTCGTTACCAACATCGGCCACCAGCAATTCGGCTTCCCTTGGGAGATTCTCCGTGATGCCGGTGCTCAGGTTGTCCAGAACGACAACCTGCTCTCCGCGGTCGACAAGACGGTGCACCATATGGCTGCCAATATATCCCGCCCCCCCGGTTACTAGGATCGCCATGATGCCCCCAATTAGTCGGCCAGAGCCCATCCAGGCAAATGATTTCTAGCCCGAATTCCGAGATCTGTTGGCAGGAGTAAATTCCTGTAATACCACGTATCAGCCACAACTTAACGGCGCGCTAATTCGGTTCTTCTTTAGCGACTTGGAGCTTGTAGTGAAAGACTTGAGCCGTACCTTTCCACTTTATTGGATACGGGGATTTGCCGAAGGCCACTTGGCCATTATGCCCGCGCCGCAGGTCGAAAACCTAGAGCGCGCGACAATGTACTGGAAAGAAGAGGGAGTGGACGTCGTGGTATCGCTGCTTGAGCGGGCCGAGGCTCTTGGTTTCGTTGAAGCAGAAAGAGCGTTATGCGAAGAGATCGGTCTCGAATTTTTTTGGTTTCCTATAAAGGATGGGTCGGTTCCTTCTTCAAGAAGTGCATTCGATGCCCTGGTGTCGAAACTAACCCAGGCAATCGGGAGGAATAAATCGGTAGCTATCCACTGCCGAGCCGGTATCGGTCGATCCTCCATCCTAGCTACCGCGGTGATGAATTATTTTCAGGTGGATGCGGTAGTCGCGCTCGACATGGTGGCAGAGGCACGAAAGGTCGAGGTGCCTCAGACCGAGGAGCAGCGCCAGTGGATTTTAGGCTATTGCGCTGCCGATTAGTCGCTGACAGGAAAATGGACCCGCCGCCACGGTTTCGCATCTAGCCGATTTCCTTTCAGCCCAAGCGAAGCTTCCCGCGCCTGAGGTAGAAGGCTCCGCCAATCATCGCGAGGCCAGCAAGGGCCACCGGCAGAGAGGGGGGATCCGGCACCGAATAGGGGCGACCTAGGGTCGGAGATGAAGGGTCCACGTACGGGTCCCCACCGCCGAGAGTGCCACTAGGACCGTTCGGTCCACTCCCACCCGCGACAAACTCCTGTGGTCCCGAACCGGTGCCGTCCGCACCATCTGAACCGCCACCTCGCTCACTAGGACCGTCGGCATTGGCTCCATTGGCACCGGGACCTTCGCCAAAAACGGGGGGGCCGAAACCACCACCTCCCACATCCACGGGGCCGCCCAGGCCACCGCTGCCTGCAGGTTGGCCTGTTCCATCGGGGGCGCCGGCCCCGTTCTGACTCGCCGCTCCTTGGCCGCTAGAATTGCCGGCGGCACCATCGCCATTGGCTCCGTTAGGGCCCTGTGCACTGCTGCTGGCATGAGCACCGTTGTTTACCCCGCCCGCGCCACCGGAAGGGCTGGCGCCCATCTGAGGGCCGGGATCAGTGAAGGTGCCCGGCCTGGTGCCGGAATTGCCGCTGTCCCCGCTGCCGCCGGTAACGGTGCGCCCCCCATCGCCGCCGCTAGCGGCGCCCCCGCTCGCTCCGCCGACGGCCGGGCCGCCGACAAAACCTGACGGCATGAAGAGAAAGTTCGCGCCAAACACGTCGTGGATGCCAGCGCTACCGCCAAATGGGTCGTTTCTTGCGGACCCATTGCTTCTGCCCCCAACTCCGCCATTGCCGTCAGGGATACTTCCGTCGGTCCTGCCGGTCGCTCCACTGCCATTGCCAACAAACCTCAGCGGTATGATGCCACCGCTGGTCGAATTCCCGGTGTTAGCGCTTCCACCGCCAGTCGTTGAGCCTTGGGTGGCTGCGGAGCCGCCGTTCGCTCCGTGTCCAGCGTAAATATGGGGTCTATTGCCGTTCTCGAAGGCAACCGGAAAGCCGCCAAAGTAGACCGCCATACCCGCCGCGAAGCCGGCACTGATTAGCCCGACCAATGCGGCTCGGTGAATTTTCATCCACTTTTCCAAGCAAGATCGGCGCCAAGGTTCCGGCCACGGCAACATCAAGAGCTTAGCGCCCCGAAATATTGAACAGTGTAAACATTTCATACAGCCGCATCGCCGCTGGGACTTCAATTAGGGCTGGTCTTGAGGCCGGCCGAAATCGGAGCCCGGAAGCCGGTAGAGGTATCCAAAGAGGAATACCAATGATTTCCCCGTGGTCGCTGCCGGCCATTTCCACCGATTTCCACCAAGCAGCTGAACCGAGATCGGCGCCGAGTAAGAACTCAAGACGGCTCAAATCGGGACAATGAGCTAAATAGGGACGGTGAGGCCCCCGAGTAGAAACTGGGGCATGCAGTGTGGGAAGTTATGACGGGTCAGAATTGCTAGCGGAGAACGGCGCTACAATTCTCGCTCAAGCCGATCCCTGATGTCCGAAACGACCAGCCGCAAGAGATTCCGGCTGCTCAAGGGCCGCCGACAGCGACCGTGCGGTTGCGTTGAGTTGGATCAGTATCGCTGACGCTTCGGATGGCGACCAATCGTTGTCGAGAAGCGCTCGCAGCAACTTAAACTGATTCACCAATGCCGCGTGGGTTTCTCGGATGCCCTTGTTTGCGCTGACGGGGGTGGCGTATTGAGCCTGAAGCGCTGCAATGCGGTTGCAGAGCAAGCGCGCGGTCTCATGATTGGTATCGACGGACGACAGAGACGCAAGGGCTGAGCGAAGCAAGCTGCGAAGAGACTCAAGATCGCTAGCTAGGTTGCGAAAGTTTTCGCTGGCGGCAGAGGCTGGTGGAGCCGCCTTCTTCAAATCATGCGCCACTTCATGCGTCATTTGCGCGTCGCGACTGTCGCGAGATGCCGCTGCGCGAATTTTGGCAGCCCTAACTATTCCTACGGCGAGAATGATTGATGCCAGAACGACCAGCAGGCCACCCAGCAGAGGCTGCCACTCCCTGGCCTGTCCAATCAGCTGGTCAAACGCGACCGCCAGTTGACCAAGGAAAACCTTCATTTGACCAACGACGTCTAAAGTCATGATTTCCCCAATTTCTCGCAATGGGCCTGAGTTCGCGGACCCAATGAAATCTGTTCCAGCAGCGTTACAATCGTATATCACTGCGAACCCAAGGAGCGGGCTCGATTGGTGAACTTCAGTTAACAAGTCGGGCGGCGAAGACTTAACCACCACCACGCTGCGGGGCTTTCCTAAGCTTCACCCGGACGCCCATCCATGCTAGCCTGCCGGCGTCTACGCTGGTGCAAATAGGATTGTTTTCCGGTTGCGATATGGAGAAAGTGTAAATCAGAATTACGTTTTTGGTTGTTTTTGGATCGGCTAGACAAAAAAGTGGTGGGAATCAGCGACTTGGCATCGTTTTTGCTTAGATTTTTGAATGAAGCGTATGGGCGTCCTATGAACTTATATCCAAAGTCGATGTTGACGACGTTCGCAGGGCTATTCATTGGCGTCTTGGCGTTTGCAGCGCCAGCTTCGGCGAATGTCTTGACCTTTGACCTCAACATTGATGAATGCACCGGGGGTTGCGGTGCTGCCGATTACGGCACGATCAAGGTCACCGATTTAACGGGGGGCGGGGTCACCGTCGCTATATCCCTCATACCCGGCGCGGGGTTTATCAGCACCGGGGCGCTGAACGACGATCAACTTTATTTCGACTTGGAGGATCCCCTCCACCCCACTGATCAGACCCTCCTTCCCTCACCCAGTGCGATCACCGGGCTTCCCATGGTGAGCGCTAGCGATAAGTGGACATCGGCCGACGCCACTACAGTCGCCACGGATTTCAGCACCAGCGGCGCCGGTTTCGGCAGTTACGATTACAAGCTCGACTGCAATATGGAATGTTCTCCAAGCGATCCATACACGGCTCCATTTACCTTCACGATCCCCTCGATCACGACCGCTTGGTTCGTCCCGCAGGTTGCCCCAAAACACGGCCCCAATAACGGCGCCTATTTTGTTGCCGACATTAGCTATAGCAACACAGGGCGTGTTGGCGCGTCATTGACAAGCGTCAGTGTGCCAGAGCCCGCGACCCTATTGTTGTTCGGTGCCGGCATTGCCGGTCTGGGCGCATTGCGCCGGCGCAAGAAAGCGGCGTAGCTATTCCTTCGCAACTGCCGCGCCTGGTGCTCAGCGTAGCTCACCTATCAAGATAAGATCGCCAATTTAGCGGCTAGCGCCAGCCTCTCGCTTTGGAACCATCCAAACCTGATCGACTATTCCATGCAGACGCGCGCCAGGCTCTGCACGACACGGCCTGCTGCCTTGCCATCCCAAAGGGCTGGGCGGCTCCCGTGAGGCCAGCGGCCCGACAATACATCCGATATCGCGCGGGTAAGCCCGTCCGCCTTTACGAGCCGATTAGACCCCTGCGTCAACGTGATCGGTCGCTCCGTCGTATCGCGCAGCGTCAAACAAGGAATATCCAGATAGGTGGTCTCTTCCTGCACGCCACCGGAGTCAGTTATGACGAAGCGAGCTCCGCGAACGAGCGCCATGAATCGGATATAGCCCATTGGTTCGGTGAGGCGAATGCCGGGTGCTGCAGCAAGGGGTGCGCGAAGATCAAATTCCTCCAAGCGTGCTGCGGTACGAGGATGGACCGCAAAGACCAGGGGAACGTCGCGCGAAACCTCTACAAGATCGTCAACAAGTCGAGCCAAGACCTCACGGCGATCCACATTGCTAGGTCTATGCAGCGTGACAATCCCGTAGCGGCCGGCATCAACGGCAAAATCGGCAGCGACGTTTATTTGCTCAATCGCCGGGCGCGCCAACTCGTAAGAATCGATCATGATGTTCCCCACCCGCACGATCCGTTCGGGTGCGGCGCCTTCATTGCGCAGGTTCTCATCGGCGTCCTCTGAAGGCGTCCAAAGCAGATCGGAAATTGCGTCGGTGGCCAGACGGTTAATCTCCTCGGGCATGGCGCGGTCGCGGCTGCGAAGCCCGGCCTCAAGATGAGCGAGCGGAAGCACCAGTTTTTTGGCGACCAGAGCGCAAGCGACAGTAGAGTTAACGTCGCCTACGACAATCACCCAGTCAGGCCGGGATTCCTGACATAGTCGCTCATAGGCAACCATCACCCCTGCGGTCTGCTCCGCGTGCGTCCCGCTCCCGATCTCCAAGTTGTAATCGGGGGAAGGTAACCTCAAATCGGCAAAAAAAGCCGCCGACATCGCATAGTCATAGTGTTGCCCGGTATGAACGATGACCGGCTTTGCCCAGCCCGCATCCGTTCTTAAGGCATGGTAAAGAGGCGCGATCTTCATAAAGTTGGGACGCGCCGCGGCGATCAAATGGATTGTCTTAGGCCGCATAACACCACGGAAATTTGCTGGTTTTCTTTAGCAAGAAGATGCTAGATTTTTGTAACTCGTACAAGATCATTTGCCTTGGCACTTAGGGGGCCGACACTCAAACATGCTCGTCCTGGTCACTGGGGTCGCGGGATTTATCGGTTTCCACGTCGCCACAACACTTCTTGCTCGCGGCGACACGGTCGTCGGTATCGATAATTTGAACGACTACTATTCGGTCGCGCTCAAGCGTGCCCGGCTTGCGCAGCTTGAATCGCAGCCCGGATTTACATTCCATCAAGTCGACATCAGCGATCCCAAAGCGATAATGGAAATAGTCGAGCGCGATAAGGGGGTGGAAGGAATCATCCATTTGGCGGCGCAGGCGGGGGTGCGATACTCATTAGAAAATCCCTACGCGTACGTGAACTCGAATGTCATGGGCCAAGTCGTGATGCTGGAGGCGGCCCGCAGGCTTGATCGGCTGCGGTGCTTTGTCTACGCGAGTTCATCGTCCGTCTATGGCGCTAACGAGAAGCAGCCATTCAGTGTGGACGATCCGGTAGATCGCCCCATCTCGCTTTATGCCGCGACCAAGCGCTCTTGTGAACTCTCGGCGCGGACCTACAGCCATCTGTTCGGAATTCCGGCAAATGGGCTGCGATTCTTCACGGTATACGGACCGTGGGGTCGCCCCGACATGGCGGCTTACCTATTCGCCGATGCCATTATCGCAGGGCGCCCTATTCGCGTCTTCAACGAAGGTAAAATGGAGCGGGACTTCACCTTTATCGACGATATCGTCGCTGGCACCATCGCGGCTTTGGATCACCCTCCTAGCGGTGCCGTACCCCACAAGGTTTACAACCTGGGCAATCACCGCCCCGAGCCGCTTATGCGGTTCATCGGATTAATCGAGAGCGAGCTGGGGCGCAGCGCTGTCAAAGAGTTGCTGCCAATGCAGCCAGGAGATGTTCCTTCGAGCTTTGCTGATATTGATGCCTCGACGCGCGAGCTCGGGTTTTATCCGCACACACCGATCGATGTCGGGATTCCGAAATTCATCGAATGGTACAAAGACTACAACAAGCTTCGCGGTTGAATGCTCGCTTATAGGGCACGAAACACTGCCTCTGTGAAACGGAAAGGAATTGACGTTGAGCGAAAGAGCCATAGCGGTTATCGGATTGGGATATGTCGGCCTGCCTGTGGCCCTCGCGCTTGCGGATAAGTTCGATCGGGTATTTGGCTTCGACATTTCTCAGCAGCGGATCGATGAGCTTCGCCAGGGCAAGGACCGGACACGTGAGGTGACCGAGGTCGAACTTCGCGAATCCAAGTTGCGCTTTACGACCAACCCTGAAGACTTAAAGGATGTGAGCTTTTTCATTGTCACCGTGCCAACGCCGATTGATGCCGACCGTCGGCCTGATCTCGGGCCCATTGTCAGCGCCTGTAAGACGATCGGCAAGGTATTGAGCCGTGGCGCAATCGTCGTGTTCGAATCCACCGTCTATCCGGGTCTCACCCGAGAAACTTGCGGGCCGCTTCTTGCGGAAGTTTCCGGCCTTAAGCACGGCATTGATTTCAAACTCGGTTATTCACCGGAGCGCATCAATCCAGGCGATACGGTTCACAGACTTCAAACCATCACAAAGATCGTTTCCGGCGAGGACGAGGAAGCGCTGGAGCGGGTGGCGGCAGTCTATTCCGCCATCGTTCCGGCAGGCATTCACCGCGCGCCGTCCATAGAGGTCGCAGAAGCCGCCAAGGTCATCGAAAACACGCAGCGGGACCTGAATATTGCCTTGATGAATGAGCTCGCGATCATCTTTGACCGATTGAATATTTCGACCAAGGATGTGTTGCGCGCGGCAGGAACAAAATGGAATTTTTTGCCCTTCACCCCTGGGTTGGTTGGCGGCCATTGTATCGGCGTCGATCCCTATTATCTGACCGCAAGAGCCGAGGCGAGCGGATATTATCCGCACGTGATTTTGGCAGGTCGGCGAATTAATGACGGAATGGGCCCCTACATCGCCCAGCGCGTGATCAAGATGCTGATCGAGGCCGAGCGGCGTGTCAAAGGCGCTAAGGTCGGCGTTATTGGCCTTACGTTTAAGGAGGAAGTGCCGGACCTACGCAATAGCCGCGTGCCGGATATCTTAGCGGAGCTACGCAGTTTCGGGATTGAGCCGTTGGTGCACGATCCTATGGCCGATCGGGAAGAGGCGATGCACGAATATGGGGTGAAGCTCGTCGACTTAGATGCGTTCGATCAGCTGGATGCCCTTATTCTTGCGGTTCCGCATCGGGCCGTTACCGATCGCGGCGCCGATTATCTGTTCAAGCTTGTCGCACCCGGAGGCGCCTTTGTGGATGTCAAGTCGGCCTTAAGACCAAGTGCGGCGCCTAAAGACGTGAATTACTGGAGCTTGTAACGGACGTGGAGGCATGATTCCGCATGCATGGAGTTGTGCGCATCGAAGAATGTTCGAGGCAATGCCCTGACCCGGGCTCGTTCGAAAGGAGCTTCTTGCTAGAGCGGTCCAGAAGCGTTATTGCCGCCGTCAGTTTCGCTGTGGCGGCAACTTTGGTTCCCAGTGGTAAAGTGGCTGCGCAACCGACCGCGCCACATGTCACCGACATTGCCGTGAATTTTCACGATGGACAGACCTTCGTCACCTGGCGCGACGCTATCCGGGGCGCAGATGATGCGGCCTTGCGTTACTCCGTCTATCGGTCGGCGCAACCGATAACTGAACAAAATCTCGCGAACGCGCAACTGGTCGCGTCAGGCATCATGTACAATTCGGCGAAGCTTTTTTCCGCGAGCTTCGCGCCGAAAGATCGGGTCAACCCGGTTACACCTACTGTGACGATCAGTGAAGGTTCCCCACCATTGCCAATGTGGAGCGGGCTCGCCGTCTATACCGCTCGAAGATCCGAGTCAGCCTACTATGCGGTCCTGGCGACCGACGCGAGCCTTCACAGAGTTGATAAGGTTTTAGCTGGAGAAAACGCTTCAACGGCAGCGATCGCCGAAACCGTAGCGGCTATCCAACCAATACGAATTCAGAAAGCCAATGGACATCCCGATGGGATTGCGGCTGCGGCCGGTCTGCCGCTGACCCTAAAGCTACACGCAAGTGACGCGACCGGAGGCGAGGGCAACCCCAATCCTTGGCACGGGGATTACTATGTCTATTACGGAACGGAAGAGATGGGGCGCCAAGAGGGAATGCCAGGCGCTTTCTCGATCGAGAACGAGGTCTACTTAGGTTCCAAGGGTATTGAGATTTTCCCCAGGGATGCAGTCGCGAAACCCGATGGCTCTGGGGCGCTCGAAACCTATTGGTTTGGATATTACGGGACGCCCGACTGGGCAGCTGATCGTACGCCACGCGCGTATCCCTTTACCGAAAACCGGATGCTCTGGATGGTCAAATGGGCTTCGGACCATTACCATTCCGATCCTAACCGCATATATGCGACGGGCGCTTCCATGGGTGGATGGGGTTCCACCACCTTTGCACTACGTCATCCAGAAATTTTTGCAGCGATATACGCGATGATGCCAAGGCCCCGGCAACGGGGACTGCCGACATTGGTGCCTCGCGATCCCAACGCGCCTGCAACCCTGCCCGACGGCCAAGACTATTTTCGGCGAATGGACATGGTAAATTTCGTTGCCAGCGCCAAAGACGACCTTCCATTTTATGCTTGGTCAATCGGCAGACACGACAACTTTGCTCCATGGAAGGATCAAGTTGATTTCGCAAGGGCTATGGAAAAAGCACACCGCGGCTTTGTTTTTGCGTGGAACAACGGCGGACATAGCGACGGACCTCAACCTATGGCAACGCTCTTGAAGTACTACCCGCCAGAGAAATTCGCCAAAAATTTAAGCTACCCGGCATTCTCCAATAGTTCGCTCGATAATAATCTCGGGTCGGGACAGCCGGATGACGGCGACAAAGAGGGTGGAATCAACCTTGGATTCCGTTGGAGCACGCCTAAGGACACCAACAACGAATGGCGAGTTGATCTCTCCAACGATTTGGCG
Organism: uncultured Alphaproteobacteria bacterium; assembly: GCA_963766265.1. GTDB lineage: Bacteria > Pseudomonadota > Alphaproteobacteria > Micropepsales > Micropepsaceae > Rhizomicrobium. The sequence continues at coordinate 67,592 of CAVXYX010000001.1, read as the reverse complement.
AAAGCCGAAATGACCGTCGATGTAACCCCCCGCAGGCTCCAGGCCTTGAAACTCCGTCCCGGTGAGACCGTCGGGTGGCATACCTCGTCGGGTGGCGTCGGAAACGCCGAAGTAGATGCCACTGGGGCCGTCACGATTCCGGCAGTGAAAATCCCCTCCGGCTCGGTCACCACCTTGGTTTTGAGCGTACCCAACTAGCGCCGTGAGCCCTGAGCCGTCGTCTCTTAATGCCCACAACCCTGGTAATCTGTGTTGTGCAGGGCAAACCTGGTTGCCAACGCCAGAGTGACCAATTCGAATCGATGAGCAAGGACGCGGTCATTGACAAGCAGATGACCTTTTATAATCAGTTCCTTAGGTGATATTTAATAAGAGTTCTATTCCCGGGGGTCGCAATGCTCTTCAACTCTTACCCCTTCTTGCTCTGTTTTTTCCCGCTGATACTCGCGATCTATTGGGGCGTCGCGTCCTCCAGGCGCGAAAGGGAACTGATACTCATACTAGGCTCTTTCGTTTTCTACGCGTGGTGGGACTACCGCTTTCTCGGTCTCCTTTTATTATCCATCGTAGGCAATTATGCGGCCGGCTGTGTACTTCGCTCGTTGGCCGAACGCAGCAAAGATCGCGAAACAGATATTGTGCTTAGCATTGCGATCGTGGCCAATCTGAGTGCAATAGGCTTCTTCAAGTATGCCCATTTCTTCGCAACTAACGTCAATTCCGCGTTCGGCAGTCATTGGGATTTGGCGCCCATCATTCTGCCGTTGGGCATTTCCTTTTTTACATTCGAGCAGATTAGTTTCCTAACCGACATAAGCCGCCGAAACATTCGCAGCTTCGATTTCATCGATTATGTGGTGTTCATCGCGTTTTTCCCGCGCCTGATTGCCGGACCCATCCTCCGGTACAGCGAAATCGCTCCGCAACTAAGCTCTCGGCTCAAGGCGCCAATGGCCCAGAACCTCATGGTCGGCCTGACAATCTTTTTTATTGGTTTGGCGAAAAAGGCGATTCTCGCTGATGGGATTGCACCCTATGTCTCACCCGTTTTCTCGAGCGCTGCTGCGGGTCAGCCAGTCGACTTCTTCATGTCGTGGGGCGGGGCATTAGCCTACACGTGCCAGCTCTATTTTGATTTTTCCGCCTATTCGGACATGGCGATTGGGATAGCACGCTGCTTCGGTATCCAATTCCCTATGAACTTCTTTTCACCGTACAAATCGAAAAGCATTATCGAATTCTGGCAAACTTGGCACATCACTTTGTCACGGTTCCTTCGCGATTATGTCTACATTGGCCTTGGAGGGAATCGCCGCGGTCGCGCGCGGCGCTATCTGAACCTGATGATAACGATGCTGCTGGGCGGCCTTTGGCATGGCGCGAACTGGACCTTCGTCGCTTGGGGCGGCCTCCATGGCATCTATCTCATCATCAACCACGCCTGGAGATCTTTCGCCGAACATTGCTCCCCTGTGGAACGCTTCCGCCAGACGTCAGGGGGACGAGCTTTTGGATGGATCTTAACATTCAGTTGCGTTGTTTTCGGATGGGTGTTTTTCCGCTCAAGCGGCTTTCATGCCGCTGTCGTGATGCTTCGGGGGATGTCGGGAATGCAAGGCGCGTATCTGCCGAGCGGGCTGTCTTTCGTCCTGCACCCGGTCGCAAAATATTTGGCTTATCTTCACATTCACATCATAGACGAGTCGGGCAGCGAATTCGTCAAAACGTATCTATGGGTCGGCGCACTGCTGTTCGTGGCGTTCGTAATGCCAGCAACGCAACAGATCATGGCGGAATATCATCCTGTTCTTGAAGCGTCGGCCAAAGCAGCCTCTGAAAAACTGCGCCAACCAATACCTTCTTTGTTGCGGTGGGCTCCGACAGCCCGGTGGGCGGCGATTGCGGGTACACTCGCGTTTCTAGGCGCGATTTCAATCAACCATACAAGCGAATTTCTTTACTGGCAGTTTTGAGAGCAACGAAAGTTGAAATCGTTATTCAGTGATCCGGATCAGTCGATGACGCCAAAGTCGGAGCAAATTGTTGCTATTCGCTACCTTCGCCGGCTTGGCCTCATTGTTCTCGCTTGGGGCATCTGCTCCGTAGCGTTTACGGTTTTGGTTGATCCGTATCGAATGTATGGAACGCCCGGCATCCGGGGGTGGACCGAACTTAAGCCACGAATTTACCAGCAAAGCGGCCTCGCGAAAACGAATGCCCTGGAACGGGTAGCGCCTAGAACGCTCTTACTCGGCAACTCGCGCGTTGAAATTGGCTTTGATCCGGATAGCAATGCTTGGCCTGCTAAATACCAACCGGTGTTCAATGCGGCCCAAGCGGGGAGGGGGATACCAACCGCCCTGGCCATGCTCCGCGAGGACATCGCCCTACATCCACCTCGGACTGTGTTTTTAGGTCTGGATTTCCAAGATTTCCTCACGAGGCAAGATCCGGCTTCAACGCCGCTGCCGCCAATTGGGTCTGATGAAAAGCGCCTACTTGTGATTCGGCAAGGCAAACAAAATGGCGAACGAGAGGTGCAAATATGGCGCGATCGTTTTGCCACTACCCTGACGTTCGATGCTCTATTCGACAGTGTTTTGACGATTCTGGATCAGGATGCAGCAACAACCGTCACAATGACCAACCGAGGCTTTAACCCACTGCACGAATACAGAGTGTTCGCACGGCGGACTGGTTATGGGGGTTTGTTTCTTGCCAAGGAAAAAGATTACCAGCAACAATATTCGAGTTTCAAAGTTCCGGATTTTATCCGGTCAGATCATCTCGCAAATTTTCGAGATCTCGCTGCAATAATTACCCTCGCCCATGAGCACGGTATCGAACTCATCTTTTTTACACAGCCTTATCATGCGGCTTATTTGGAGATGTTGCATCAACTCGGATTGTGGCCAGCCTTTGAGCAATGGAAGCGCTCATTGGCGGAGTTCGCTTTCGAGACAGGGGTGCCGCTTTACGACTTTTCTGAATACGATCACCTGACTACCGAAGAGGTACCTGGCCGCGATAATAGGAAAAGCGAAATGCGTTGGTATTGGGAGCCCGGCCATTACAAGGAAGCGCTAGGCGATGAAATGTTGAAGGTGATGATCAGCGGAACAAGCCCGACCTTCGGTCGGCGACTAACGCCAGCAACCGTGGAAGCGGCAATTCGAGAGGTCCGCAATCAACGCGGCTCCTATTTATTGCACCGAGCCGATGCTCCGGGACTTTCGGGACAGCATTCATCCCAATCCTCACTAAGCAATCAGTGATTTGCTAAATAAAACATCCGGTTGGTGGACCTCGTTCGGAAACCAATTGGATTAAAGCGCGGGCTCTTCGGACGATATCAACCACGCCGAACGGCTCGTTACCGGCGAGGCGTGCCCAGATTGTTGTTCGGTGGAGGGCCGCTGCTCAATCGCAAACATTCGCTCCCTACAGCGTCGGCTAGACACTAAGTCGAATTCGTACGGCTAATTATTCTTCCTGTAAACACCCAGAATACAAACATCGATGTAGGGAAGTCCGAGCGCCCGGCATACTCGCCGTGCAGATAATTCCAACGCAGTTCCGATGCGCCATCTTGCTAGCGTGCGGCAATCGTCCAAGTACAGAAATTCCTCCTCTTTGAATCCTCCTGCGGCGAATAGCTGTCGAAGTCGTCCCCTAGTATTCATTCGGTAAACGGTGGGGAAAGTATCCTCTGGGTCGGTACCCCAAAGTACCGCCTTAACAAGATGGTGGAAGGCCAACGGGCTCCCAGCCGCTATTAACGAGGATAAAGCCCACTTGCTGACGGTATAAATAACGATCCTGCCGCCGGGCTTCGTTAAGCGAGAAAATGCAGCAATGGCCGCTTCAGGATTAGCAATATGCTCGGCAACCATTCGGAGTGAGATCACGTCAAATTTGCGATCCGTATAATATTCTTCGATCGTACATTTTGCTTTTTCGTGCACCAAGGTATTTTTTTCGATGTTGGGACTCGGATCCACACCGACCAAATGCCGGCATCGCGCTGATAGAAGTTCAGCGAGAGGGTGGTTGGAAGGAAATAAATCGTGGCCACAACCGACATCTATCCAATCCGCCCCACTGTCTATTAGCTGGAGCATCATTGCCTCATAGCATTCATCTGGCGTGAAGTAGCCAAACCTCTGGCGCAGGCGGGGCGACCAACCTAGCTTATCATTGTGACTCGTTCTGAGCCGGTAGATTTCACGCTGTGCATCAGCAAAGCCGGTTATAGGGTCGGTCACGTCACTGAAGTCCTTTTTTTTCACGCTTGCTATTAAACAGCAAGCACTTCTGGGTTCTAATCTAGACGATTGCCCTTGCTCATCAAGCCTTGTGTGATATTGTCGTGGACCATTTGGGCGTTTCGCTTCAAGCACCTTTTCCTATTTTAGCAGTCCCATGGCACTGACCCTGCCGCCGATATGACTTCGTTCAGTCCGTCCTGGTTATGCCCCTGGCTGGGGCGTGCCGCAAACTCGGTCGGTGTGCGCCCCTGAAGGCTCGTGTGCGGGTTTCTCAGGGGCGCCGGGGTTGAGCGAAAATCGCCCGCGCATTTTTCGCTCAGGTGTCTTGGTGCCGCGGGGGTATTACTAGCTCCCCTTGTGTCGGGGCAGATAGCTTTACCCCCGAAAATCGGGGGCTTCCAACTACCAAAATCCATTAGGGACCTTGTGAGGGAAAATGCCTCGCAGCGATACTCTTTTGTATGCATTTGTGCTTCAAGGGACCCAATAAAATGGCGCTTTTTGGGGAGGATCTGTTTATTGTAGGTGCGGGGGGCGGTGGTCGAGCCCACCCAACCGTACCATTCAATCAGGGGGTTAGGTCGGGGTCCAAGCACACCTGTCAGTTCGGCGCGATGTCAGCCAATCGTCGGGCCACGCCCTCGGCCTGTTTGACTGCGCTCTTGCTGGTGACGGGATTGCTCATCGCACCGAGGGCATAGCCCTGAGGGCGAACACCCCCGGAGCCAGAAGTCATAGCGCCACCGGCCGCGGCCCTTGTCGAATTGGAATGTCATCGAGGCGGACGTATTGGATAATCCCGCCGCGCGCAAAACCGCCTCAGCCTGCCATGGGCGGCGCGACTGACGGGAGCCCGTTTGGCGTTCATCAGCCGCTTCATTTCCTGTCGAACGATGGTCCGGGCCTCTTGGTAGACGTGCACACAATCAGATAGACCCGCTAACCGCGGATGCCTTTGCCGTGGCGCTCGAGCTCTCCCGAGTGCAGCATCCGGCGCACGTTGCCCTCATCACAGCAGCCCAGCCACCCGCTCCGCCTTCGGGGGAGGCGAGGGGGAGTCCGCGTCGCGGGAAATTGTGATGGAGCCATCACTTCGTACTTCACGCATCGCCGCTACGCGCCACGGCGCGGAGCTTCATGCACGCCCCGCGGTCTCGTCGAGGGCAGTAATCTGCCACGTTGGCCGCCGCGAGGACGCGGTTCGCAGTGTCGAACGGATGCTCAATCGATAAGCCGCCGGCAATTTTGTGATCGGCAAAGCCGCGCACCAGCGCGTCGCAGTCTTCACGCTTCACGATGACCGCATCTTTCGTTACTGGATCGTTGGGCGCCGCAGATACTCCAGCGCCTAATTCACGGCCGTTTTTCAGCACATGAGCCGCAGTACCTCTCCGATAACACTCTGGGCCTCCCTGGACTAGCGCCCGAGTAGTTGTTGATCGTTACGGCGGCCCACCCATTAAGTTGTTGATTTCATTTTAAGATTTAATCCAGGCTCATAACCTCTGCGCATCTTAACGATGCTGCAGATCGCGCTTTAGGGCTGGAGAATACGATGCTAAATTCTAGAGAAGGGGTCGATGGGGACTCTAAAAATTGCACCAGACCTTGCGTGGGTATTCACGATCGGCGGAGTTGTGCTCGGTTCCACTGCCGCTATTTGAACTGTTGCGCTGACCGCGGGCAAACGAAGGTCGCGTCGTGGGCGCAAATTCTAGAGGGTCGTCGAATGGCGCGAGACTTGTGTAGAAGTTTCGAAGCTAATGGCCAACATGGCTTTACATTTGCCTGTTCATCGTTTGGTACGCTGGCCGTTCCGGCGAGGTTGCCCGGTTCACACGATGTTCATGAGCTAAGGTTGGAGGATGAGAATGTTTAACCCACTCACCGCGGAGGATGAGCCGTCTCATTTGCGAGAGCCCGATCGCATTGGGCAAATCTTGCTAAAAAGCGCCGACCTAATTCGTAGACATGGCTGGCGGCAAAGAGACTATGGCGATTGCACAAATGGTATGTGCACTATGGGGGCGGTAGCTCGCGCAGCGGAGTATAAAAGCGACGATATCGGTGCGGCACAGGCGCGGGTCTTTAAGCTGCCAATTGCGTCGGGCTATAATGCGATCACCGTCTGGAACGACGCACCTGAACGAACCGCCGCAGATGTCATTGCCGCATTGGAAGACGCAGCATTACTTTTATAGGCTGCTCTGCTAGAGAAGTTGAGTATCCGGAAGTAATCTTCGTCCAATTCCATGCCGCGAATCGTTTGGGTCGATCACCCTTCGTTGACCGGCCCAAGACACGACCACATTCAAAAAGTCACCAGGTCATCGAATGAGTGGCTGACATCTCCTACGGTTTACTGTTTTTGGCGATCTGACGTCGTAATCGCGGGGTAACCTTCAGCTCAACTTAAACGAGAACGAAAATGGATCGATGGGAATTGACCAACACCAACGGCTGGCGGCTAACACGACGAAAGCTGCTGGGTGCAGTGGGCCTACTTGCGTCTGCTTCATCCCATTGGGGAAGAGCCGTTGGCACAGAGGCGTTGGCTGCGCAGCCCGCAGCCGGCGGAAGAACTGGCCTTGGGATCACTTTGCAGTTCAAAGATGGGACATCACTCAGCTTTCGAGATGGTGAAGCTCAGGACGCCGGTGATTACACGGGGCCTCTCGTGCATCAAAAGTGCTTTGTGGCGCACGGGAGGAATGGCTGGACCATATTCTTCCGCCCGGACGCGGACGGATCTCGAGATGAGATCGTAGTTGAGCGTGGGCGGCTGGTCTTGCCTAACGGCGAAATTCCTCAGAACATTCTAGAGCCATATACGGCCGTCATTTCCAAGCAAGGTCGAGAATTGGCAAGGATAACCGTTCCATTCCACTGGTGGTGGTCGCGCTGGCGCTGGCAGTCAGCGCCGCGCCGCATTGTCCGCAAGCCGGAAGACATTGCCGCTTTCGTGCCGCCTTATGGGAAGTCGATGCTCTATGGGCGTCCCCCATTTTCGCAAAAGATCTCTTATGCTGGACCGATGGATACCGCTGGCATTAGGGTCACTATGGGTGACGGCGGCGACCGCGGTGATATTGGTCCCGTCACAGAAGCACAAGCGGACTTCCTTATAAATGGTACGCCAGCGGCTCTCGCCGCTATGTTCGCGCAAGCGGAAGCTTGCGGGTCAATTGGTATCCATTGGCGCGACGAGCGTACCGGTGCGTTTATCGACGTTCTAAAGAATGCCTATTTGGCATACCGATCGGGCGACGGGCAGCGCAATACGATACCAAACGCGCCCACTCCCCCGCTGCCGCCAGGTATGAAATCGGGGAACGGCGCCGATCCTCGTTGGATCGCCTTTGAAGTTTCCCACACGCCTTGCCTCGCATTCATTCCGTATCTTCTGACGGATGATCCTTATTTTCTGGAAGAAACGCAGGCGCTTGCAACCCTTGCCGTTGCATACTCGAACTACCACGCAAAGGTTCAAAGGTTGCCCGGGCTCGTTTATCCGGGGGAAGTCCGATCATTTGCTTGGTCAATTCGCGCTGTATTCCACGCCGCGTTCGCCTCGCCGGGATTGCCGCCATCCTGGCTCTTGCCGAAGTCGTACTTCGAGCACAGCCTGTTGAATAATGGGACATTTGTGGACCGATTCATGCAATCTCCTGCCAAGGTGCACAAGACATTCTTCGCGTTCCCGCGTGCCGACATGATTCAGGGATGGCAAACGAGTTATATCGACATGGCGCTCTGCTGGGGCATACAACTTGGCTACAAGGAATGGCTGCCTCGACTTCAATGGATCATGTCATCGCAACTCGCGATGTTACCACCGCGAGCACCGGCCAACGGATGGGATTACCGCATCGAGCCCACCCCATACGAGTGGTACCCCCTAAAGCCACCAATTGGCACTGTAGGGCTTCTGACCGATACTTCCAAAGATGGAGTTACCTGCGTTGACTGGGTGGACGCCTATGCGACCTGCCTCGTTAATTTGAAAGTCGATGCGTCGAAGCTCACAATAGCTGGCGACACGATTGTGCAACCCCAGAGTGGGCCAGTTTATATTCTCGAGCTACAAGCAGCTATGCGCTGGGCAAAGCGGGTCGGGGCAAATATTCCTGCGGAAACTCTATCGTTCCTCAATACACAAACGCCGGTTTATGTGCAGCAACACCTAAAGACCGTTGGCGAAGCGCGCTGGTCTATTGATAGTTAGGGGGCGGAATAGCAGCACGGGCCTCTGTGCAACGCTTTGCAAAACGCACAGTCTGGGATCGGGCAGTTAAATTAAAAGGAATGTGGGGCATCCGCATGAGGAAAGAGCTTTCTTCCTATCTAGATTTGTTGCGAATAACCGCGGCGCTAACCGTGTTCCTTGATCACCTAAGTCGTATTCACACGTTATCTGGCGGATTTCTTTGGCAATTCCAGGCCTATGGACACAGCGCTGTCATTGTCTTCTTCGTTCTTTCTGGATTCTGTGATCCAATTTTCGGTTGAGCAAAAAGAAAAGACGCTTTTGGAATACTCGGTCGCTCGGTTTGCTAGGCTTTACTCAGTTGTCATTCCCGCATTGGCGCTAACGTTGGTTTGCGATCTTATTGGCTCGCACCATAATCCCAGCATCTATTTCATGGATCGGGAGACCATCCCTGCTCTCCGTCTTGCGCTAGCATCGCTATTCCTGACCGAGAACTGGCACAGGCTTTCCCTCTTGTCGAACGCCTCGTTTTGGTCGTTGCCGTACGAGTTCTGGTATTATCAGATTTTCGCCGCTGCGATCTTTCTTAAAGGATGGTGGCGTCTCGCGATGGTTTTTCTAGGAAGTGCCATTGCCGGGCCTGCTATACTTTTACTTTTTCCCATTTGGTTGTTTGGAGCGATGGCATACCGTCTAATGAAGAAAATACGAATACCGTGGGCTGGCCTGGTGTGGAGCATTTCCACACTAGGAATTCTGGCCGCAATAGTTAAGACCGGTGACCTTCCAGTGCGTAACTCGATGCTGGTGGCCCACCTTCGTGGTCCATTCTCGATTACGTGATTGGGTTAGTCTTGGCGCTAAATATCCTCGCAGCCTCGCAATTGAATTTCAGGTTTTTGGTCAGGATAAAACGCCAGATATCCTACGTCGCTGGAATGACGTTTTCCCTGTACCTGTTTCATTTTCCATTGCTGTATTTGGCTGCTGCCTACGTGCCCACATCATGGCCATGGCCAATTCGCTGGACTGTCGGAGTGACGTTCGCGCTATCGATCATATTTGGCCTTTCATTCGTCACTGAAAAACAGAAGGGGCGCTGGCGCCTCTTATTCCGCTGGATATTTACAGTTGGCAGAACGGCGCAGGAAGCCGATCCGGTACCGGCGCATTAGCCGCCTCTTATCGCGTCAAACCCAGCGCAGGGGCCCCGCGGGCATTTAAACTTAGCAGATGATGATCCGAGAAATCTGCCGACTTTTGTGCGCCTTCGCACGACAGGCCAACTACTTGTAAGACTTCGAGCAATAGACCGCTGACCGCTTATGCTTGACTAAGGCCGCTGGCCATTGGACTTCGATCCCGTCGACAGCACAGTACGTGGAGACTGTTCGACGGCTCGGTCCGCCACTGGATAAGCAGAAGCTGCCTCGGCTAACAGCGCGGCTTCTTTTACCTCGAATGGAGTTGCAGGAAGGCCGCCGAGCTCGCCAAAGAAAAATTCGAGAAAACCCTTTATACGATCTAGAAACTGACCTAAATCCCTCTCGCTTCGAACGTAGGGTGTATTGCCTGGCAGGAGCGACGGGCTATGATAGGTGAGGTGAAAAACTCGATGTCCGCGCCGCAGCATCGCCCGTGCTAATCGCTTCTGTTCGCCGAGCGTCACACCTTCAGGCGTCAATGTGATTCTTTCCAGCAGCCTCAACCGTGCAAACAGACCGGGGAAATGCAGGGCTTCGATCCGCGGACGGCCCAGGACTTTACGCAGCGGTTTGCCATAGTCCCCCAGCAACCCGGCATAGCCAATGGAGAGCGGAATTTCCAATAGCCGTGGCTCGCCATCAGACCAGTAAGGATCTGCACCACAGCGAGAAAAGTCGGGACCGAAACTGTGGGACAAGTTCGTCCCGGGTTGAACGCTGACGTCGATTTCGTAACCTAGTTCCCGCAAAATATCCGTTGTGGCCGCCCCCACCCCATATCGGCCCGCTTTATAGATGCGCGGCCGGACGTTTAAGTTGGCTTCAATTGTATTCGTGAGATTGGCGAGTTTGGCGGCCTCAAGCTCTGACGGCAGATTGCCAGGAAACGAATTCAGATCGCTTTGAAACTCGGTAAAAGGGGGGGTATCCCACGGTTGAAGATGAGCTCCAACCAAGCAGCCACCGCTTTCGTAGATGTCGCGAATTGGCTCATACCCGTCCCGATTACTGCTGACGGGATAATCAAGTGCATACGTGGGGCGTACCCCGAAACGATCGTAAATCTTCTGTGCCCGCTGTTGATGGGAAGCTGATCGAACGCCGATTGCCTGACGTGTAGGCCCCCCCAATCGAACTCAGCCTCAGTGTCGACCACGACCATGAGGAGCGGTTTCTGTGCCTGGGGCCAGCGCACAACGTGCTTGTGTTCGGGATTAAGCATTAATCAAATATAGATCTGTAAATCTTGCATATCTTTACATTAAAAGAAGGTTGGTTGACAGTCTGTTGCGGTATCGGAGCCTATACCGATCGAACCCGCAGACTTCAACTTAATGTCAGATGGTTACCCAAGCCCCAACCGGTGCCTCGTCGATGCCGCTATGTTTGCACGTGTTTCCTAGCTTTGGAATTGGCGGCGTTCCGCTGCGCATGGCGCAGAATCATAACGGACTTAGGATCAGAGTTTCGTCATCATGTGATTGCGCTTGATGGTGTTGCAGATGCCCAAACTGCCATAGGGCCGGGTATATGCTGCTCGGTAGAGGCGTTTCCGCCGCAAAATAGCAATCTGTTGTCACGACTGCTCATTATTCGCAGTACACTTGGACGGCTGCGTGCCAACTTGCTTGTAACCTATAATTGGGGTGCCATTGAGTGGGCTCTGGCAAATCGGCTCTTCGTTGGATTGCCCCACATTCATCATGAAGCTGGTTTCGGCAAAGAAGAAGCTAAACAGCAGCTGAGACGTCGGATCCAATTACGCCGGGTCGCCCTCCACGGTGCGCAACGAATTGTGGTTCCATCTCGCACGCTGGAACGGATTGCGCTTAATGTCTGGAAGCTGCCCAGACATCGCGTGATCTATTTGCCAAACGGGATAGATGACACCCGCTTTGCAAAGGCTCGCACCTTTGCGCGGTCTGGGGAAAGCAAAAGGCCCTGTCATTATTGGCAGCTTGGCGCCCTTGCGCCCCGAGAAAAATATCGGCCGGCTTCTAAAAGCATTCGCGATCGCCCGTGAACGCGCTCCAGTTCGACTCTGTAATTGCGGGAGATGGCGCTGATCGTAGCCGGCTTGAGGCGCAAGCGCGTCAGTTGGGCATCACTCATTCCGTCCAATTTCTAGGGACCGTCGATCGACCCGAGACGGTACTTTCTGAGTTGGATATACTTGCGCTTTCTTCCGATACTGAGCAGATGCCCAATGCCGTGCTCGAAGCAATGGCAGCAGCGCTTCCAGTAGCCTCTCCGGACGTAGGTGACGTCCGTGCGATGCTCGCTCCCGAGAACGCGCCGTTCGTGGTAGCCCTCGATGACGGCAAAGCGCTCGGCCGTGCTCTTATCGCTCTGGTGGATCAACCTCAGCTGCGCCAGGAAATCGGCTTAGCTAACCTTGTACGCGTGCAGCAAGAATTTTCACACACAACGATGGTGAGCCGCTGGCGATCAGTCTTTACTGATGCACTTAGCAGCTCCGGAACCCCTTACACTCCCCAACGAGCATTCGCTGATCCGACCTAACATGGGCATGTTCTTCCTCATCCGCAATCTATCAAATATCGCGCAGCGCACAACCGCCGGGCGCCGGCTCGCCGAACTTATGGGGTTCGGCGAGCCGAAAGTGATCGAGTTCGGACGAGATTACGCTCTACCTGTATCCGAAGCTTGGTGGATCCCGTGTCGAGGCAATTACATTCCCAAACGGCGACTTTGCGGCAGCATGCGGCACATTTCTTTTCAGAGGATCGCTCGGCGAAGATGCACTGCACAAGCTTTATGCTGCTTTCAGCGGAGATTGGTCGATTTTAGACGATGTTGCTTTTAGCTTTGTCGTCATCATTCGCAAGAATGGATGTACGTCTCTGGCGGGTGATCGCTTTGGTAGTTATCATATATTCAGAGATGCGTTGCTTAATGTCGTATCATCGTCGTTCCTCATAGCGGCGGAGATTCTCGACCAACTTACGGTTCTCCCACAGAGTATTTTCGAATACGTGTTCAATGGGGTAGTTTCTGGCAACGACACGTTGGTCAAAGAGCTAACCTTCGTGCCGATCGGTGCCGCGCTGCGCTTTGAGCAAGGCGCGGTGCGATTGGTACAACAGCGGTTGGAGCCAGTCCGCAAGGCTTCCCCGCTCGGGCGACGAGGAGTTACTCGAGGCAGCACTTTCAGTTCTGAATGAACGGTTTGACTTTCTAGCAAAACTGTTCGGTGATAGGCTAACTTGTGCATTGTCGGGCGGGTTTGATTCGCGCCTTATCTTGGCGCTGGCGAGGCGAAGCGGTGTTCGGCCGCGAGCTGTTATGTATATGGCGGGCGCGACGACAAAGATGTGCTGATAGCGTCAGAAATTGCGCGCGGGGAGGATTTTGAGCTCGACATCATCGACAAGGAGTCCGCGCCGCCTGCTCTCCCTCGCCAATTTTCCTGACATGGTCGCCCGGAATTACTTGGCTACCGACGGATACCACTATGCTGGCGTGTTCAATAACGGTGCAGAGCGTCGAGAGAGCGCTTCCCGTGTCGCCGGAGGAGCTATTGCATTAAATGGAGGAGGCGGAGAGATTTTCAGGAACTTCTTTCATCTGCTCGACCGGCCATTATACGTTGAGGCAGCTCGCTTGGTCGTTCTATGCGCAATTCGATCCGCATATTTGTACTCACCGTTTCAAAAGCGAGCACTATTATCGCCATATCGAACGAAAGATCAGGGAATTGGTTGGGCGAGTGGATCGTCTCGAGCGGCCGACGGTCGAATGGCTGTACCATCGGTTTCGCTGCCGGTCTTGGGACGGGCGGGTCGATACGATTAATGGGCAGTATGGCTATACGGGATTGCCGTTCTTAACCACTCGCATTACGGAGATCGGGGCATCCATTCCCGTTCGTTGGAAATATCATGGCGCATTCCAGGCTGAGTTGATAGCGCGCACAGACCGTCGGCTGGCTTCTTATCAGTCTAGTTATGGCTATCCGTTTGTTGGGCCGCCCCTCGGCGTGGGGTCGTGCTGGAGACTTCGCTACCTATGTTCGGCCGCCCTGGGCGCGGCGCCTAACTTACCGCGTGAAGCATCGCTGGGGTGGGGAGGGCAGCTCTCAGTACATAGCTGACGGAATACGTAACCAAGTGTTGCCGGGAGGTATTGAAGTGATGCGTTCTTTTTTTCATATCCAGCGGGTCGGCGATCCTATTCAATAGCCCGCATCTTAACGCTGGAATATCTGATTCGGCGGCTGGGCAGTAAAGTTCGAATTGATAATTAACCGGATTGCGGGTCTCTTTTCCGTCGTACTGCTCTTGACGTAACGAATGTTAGCCGTAGCCGCGGAACGCGTTGGTCACTAGCGCGGGCGCGAAAAATAAACTATAGTCAAGTAGGTTGGGTTGAGCGAGCGTTTGTGGGGTCGCGTGAAGAAATCACTTGTTGATCATCTTGTGTGTCCGATTGATGGCACTCCGCTGGAGCTCCTCGTAACCGAAGCCGAAGGCGACGAAATCAAGTCGGGCGAACTCCGCTCCCCGATGGGACGCGTCTATCCCATCCGGCGGTTCATTCCGCGGTTCGTCGACGCCGACCGGTACGTCGGTACCTTTAGTAAACAGCGAGAGTTGGCGCGGAAGCATTTTGACCAGTACCGACTGAACTTCGATGATCAAGCTGCGAAGAAGCTGTTCATCGAGTTCGACAGGGTTCGACCTTGCTCACGTCGATGGAATGACCCTTGATGCGGGATGCGGCTATGGTCGTTTTTTGCGCGTGATCAATAACGCCGGGGGTGAGGTAATTGGGGTAGACCTCAGCCCCTCTTGGTAGAGCTCGCATTTGATTTTGTAGGTCGCCGCAAGGGTGTCCACATCGTCCAAGCGGATCTTACAAGCCTACCTTTTCCGAAAGCGTCTTTCCGCCGCGCGTTCTCGATAGGTGTACTGCATCATACACCAGATCCGTGTCTCATTTGAACAGTTGCCAGCTTTTGTCGAGCACGGGGGAGAAATTGCCATATGGGTTTATGCGCCGGAAAAGAAGGTCGCCTCTGATCGATGGCGTAAAGTAACTACCAGGCTTCCGCTTGGCGTCGTATATGCTTGGTGCATTGTGAACGAAGTGCTGATCGCGCCACTTCGGTCGTTGCCACGAGGTGGTGGCCGTATAGGATCTGTCATCCCTGGAGGGACATTTGCCACACCCTTCTGGATAAGGGTAATGAGCGATTTTGACGATCTCACACCCCGGTACGCCTACACGCATCTTGCTGGTGAGGTTCGAGATTGGTTCGTGGCCTGCGGGCTCACTAATGTAGAAGTGTTAGCGCGTCCTACTGCGGTGCGAGGATGCCGGCCTGCATAATCGGCACTCTAGGCGCGGCGACGGGCTAAGGACTGTCTCGGCAAGAAATTTCAAAGTGCGAGGATCGCTGTCGAACCGTGATTTCCCCTAAGGAATTGCACTCAAGCTCAGGCTTGCGACGAGCGGTGAAGGTGTTGATCGTTTCGCATTGGTTTCCTCCTGTAAACGTGATCGGCGCTGTACGAGTTGGTAAATTTGCGAAATTTCTTCATGATTCCGGCTACGACGTCAGGGTAATTGCGGGCCTGGACTACAGCCCGGAATTTAGGGATCACTGCCAGCAAAAAAAAACGCTGTCAATGCGATCACTTTGTACAGATGCAGAAATGTGGATCGATATCGAACAGGTTGGGATTGCAACCTCGATAACGCCGGAATGAAAACGGCATTTATCGGACCAAGAAATTGCTGCAAGGGCCGCATGAGCAGAAGGCCGGCTCTGGAATAGAGTCCCACCGAAGCAGCCCCGTAAAATCGCCCAATCAGAAGAATGTCAGTTCCTCCGGCTAAAGCGGCTAATAGATCACCGGCAGTTCGATGGGCTCCAAAACTTAGCAAAGGGCCTATTCCGCTGCGCCGGGTTGGCGATGTCGGGCGCCAACGTGAAATTGACCATGTGAGCAAAAAACCGGCAATCTCCATCGACAAGCTTGAGCCGACTAACGACCAATAGCGGCATCCAAGCGCTGCCATAACCACTCCGACAAAAACGCCAATTGCCATTGAACCGACTTCGATGAACGCCAGCGACTTAAAGCGCATTTGCCGTTTAAGCAGGGCCTGATGTTGGACGTTTGCGCCGCTTATAATAAACGTAGTCGATAAAATAAGGGTGACGCCTATAAGCAGTGGATTATGGTAAAATCGGGCAATAACCGGCGCCGCGGCCGCTACGATTAAACTGCCCAAAGCGCTTACCGCAACGTTTACCCAAAACAGATTGGAGACCTGAGCGTGCGTGATGCGCTCCCGCTGCACTGTGGCTATGGAAAGACCGGCATCTTTGAAAACATTAACGAAACCCGTAACAGTTGTCACCATTGCCACAAGCCCGAAATCCCGCGGGGTGAGCAGTCGCGCAAGAGTCATCGTGGAGACCAGATTCAGGAGAAACTTCGCACCCTGAGCTGATATAGTAACCGCGCCGCTCGAGATGGTGTGGCGTTTGAGGTTCGGTAGAAGATGATCGGTTTTGAAGTGCTCTTGGTGGCGATCATCGTCCTCGCTAGAGGAGGGCACTGCAGGCACATCGCTTGAAATTTGCCTGGTAAGGACCCCGGATTTTTCGATATTCATGAAACTTTCACCCACGGCACCGGATTGGAGTTCAATAGCTAGCGCGCTGTTGAACTTGTCATCAGCTGCTTGGCGTGCCGCCTAAAATTGCGATACACCCGCCGCGGCCAAAAGCTCTCCCTCCTGAGGAACTTCTCCCTTTCTGCGACTGTATTTGCACATGGGAAGCTAATAACAGGAATTTGCTCATCTAGGAACGGGCATAGTTTTGTCCATCCCTCGCCGGCAGTTATGTTAAAAACGAGCAGTTGTTCGCTGCGATGTTTGAAATATTCCATTACCTCGCGATTGTGCCGCTCGTATCTCGCGATGTAAACGTCTTCGTTACCCTTCGGGCGCCCAACTCCGTAAATCCACTCTCGCATCGGCGTTTCTTCATCGGAGAAATGACTAACAACGCTTCTGATCCACTCATCCGATGGCCGCAGGGTCAATATAAATTTGCTACCTGGAAATTTCCGATCCAATTCCTTGTAAAGAATAGGCCAGGGATTGTCTTGAAAGGCATCGAACTTGTTTGCGAGCTCGAAGGCCATTTCGTACACCTCTTCAGCGATATTAGGATTATCAACCCAGTTCGGGCCTGTAACGCGATACCCCAGATAGCTCAATGCCTTGGCGAGTGACGTGGTGGCGGTCTTATGGAAGCCGATTCCGAATACCTTGGTCTTCATGAGAAACGATTTCCCTGGAGCGAGCATCGTGAGAGCGCCATAGGCGGATTTCACGCTCCAACTTCCGTCTCTTTTTTGCTCCGAGCCTCAAAGTGAAAGAGAACCTTGTCCCAAGACCTGGTTACAAACGATTTACACCAGTTCCAGCGTTCTCTGACCTCTTTTGCCACGGTCCAGCCAAAGAGCTTTTGAATCCAAAGATACTTCCAGGGTAACGTTGGGGCCTCCAAGCGCCCCCCAAATGTCGCTGCAAGTCGCTCCAACTGCGACGCCAGATCCCGTCTCTCTTCGAAGAACCAGCCAAACCAAGTCTGCAAATACGTCAGAGATGCTGTTCGAACTCTTTCGGTATCCTCAAATGAGCGAAGATAGCTAACGTGCAATTGTATTGAAAGAAACTGCGACTCCAGTTTTTTGTCTGACCGATCAATGCTACTCAGCCGATCAGAACCCTGTTCACGATAAAATACCTTGGCGTCAGCCACGAAACGGATCGCGTTGCTCGCGAGAACGACGCGGCAAAAGTACTCGCCGTCGTCGTCCAGCGAGAGTCGAGTATCCCAAGGGCCAGCGGCTTCCGTCAATTCGCGGCTAACCAGCCATGTAGCAGTCTGCATGTGAAGGTTCTGGCCCATTTTTCCCAAAAGCCATTCAACTGGCGATAAATCGCACCAAAGTGATGTTGGCAAAAACTCGGCGCGCGAGGCCCGAAACATAAAGTATCCCCAGGCCGAAGATAAGAGTGTCCGTTTGTCCTGATACTGCTGTGCCGCTGCCATCTGCTTTGCGACCTTGTCTGGCGAGAGAAGATCGTCCGCGTCCAGCCACTGAATGTAGTCTCCCTGGCAAAGCTCATAGCCTTTGTTTCGCGCTGCGGACGCACCCTGATTTGGTTGCGAGACCACTGAGACGATTCCCAGAAGCAAATTGCTGGGCGACTGAGAGCGTCCGATCTCGTGACCCGTCATCAACAATAATGATCTCCTTCCTTGGCCACGTCTGTGCAAGTGCAGATCGAATGGTATCGCCAATCCAGCGCTCGGCGTTGTAACTCGGTATTAGAATTGAAACCAGCGGTTTCATGTTCCCGTTGAAGCTGATCTGACCCTTGCTCTCTGACCTCCGACCTCTGTGCCGCGTAGCAGACGCGTGTAAACCGCTGTCGTGATTTTGGCTACCTTATCCCATGAATATCGCTCGTTGGCGTGGGACTTAATCTCCGCTCGCCGGCTGTCGAGGTTTTGAAACAGTTCGCTCTTGAAGTACGCCTCGATCTTGCTGGCCAGATCAGATGAATCTTGTGGTTTGAAAACGAAGCCGGTCTCGCCTTCAACGATTTCTTCTTTCAAGTTCCCTACGTCTGCAGCGATGGCAGGCAGGCCAAAGCTATATCCCAAGAAAGAGCACACCGCTCTGAAAACGTGTGTATAGGGTAGAATCAACACGTCCGCTGCTTTGAAATACAATTCGGTTTCCTCGATCCGGGACATACTCGATCTTCTCGATCACACGATCACGCGATACCGCTGTTGTTCAATGCCGCGGCGAATTTGGTTCCAGTAGGTTGCCGGGCCTTTCGGGCTTCCCGACAATCAGCAGACGGTAACTGCCCTCTTTCTTTAATAGTTCGCCAAAGGCAGCAATCAGATATTCGAGCCCTTTGTAGGGGGCAATGTTCCCAAAAAAGAGCAGGATTTTGTCATCGCTTGCTTATACCTAATTGGCGTTTTGCCTGTCCACTGCGAAAGCCCGGTGTTCGGAACCGTGTTGTTAATCCCAAACGGAATGACGCTGATCTTGCTCTTCGGGAATCCCGAAACTCCAACGCCATTTCGCTTTTCATTCCTTCGGTATGAACAAAAATATGATCGCTCAAGCCTATACTGAATTTTCAGTGAAATTCGATTCAACCACGAATCGTTCTGATCCCGTTTGCCCGCATTAACGTTGTGGGCGGTAAATATCACGCGTTTGCCCAGCAGTTTGTAGTAGAGCATCAATAGCGTGCAGTCGAAGAACTGAAACTTGTTATTCCATAGGATGTGAAACAGCTTTGGTCTTGGCCGTTGCCGCGTAGCCGATAAGTCGCACGTAATACTTGAACACTCTCAGCGCCTTTGCGATGGGCCTTGCGTCTGGTCGCTGATCGCCCCGCAAATTAAGAAAATTGACTCGTCGAGTTGCCGAGCAACTCCGGCACGCTCAAATCGTCGCTGCCAATGAAATCAACGTATATTCCTACTGAAGTCAAGCGCTTCTGCCATTCCAAGCGCGTAAGGCTTGTCCCCGCCACCGGTCAGCAAGGCAACGTGCAGAGTTAGACTGATCGAAGACGGACGACGGAGGGCCGCTCTGACTTCGGTCTTGAGTCCTAGCCGGATCTCTGACGCTCTGATCTCCGACCTCTGATCTCCGATCTCTGACCTTCTGAAAGCGCGTTCATACTGTAGCCTCTGCGACGATGCAGCAGACGCAGCGCTTTCAAATTGAGCCATTACGGCATTGAACACTTCATCTACGCTAATGCCGGTTGTCGCGCGCTCGTCGTAGCCGCGTTTGTAGAAGAATTCTTCAAGGAGCGGCGAAACTATCTTCTCTTGAACACCATAACCATAAATCTCCCATGGGCTCGTGCAGGTGAAGAGCGTGACGCAAGGAGTTCTGGTACCAAGAGCAAAATGCATCGGCAGACTGTCGCCGCCCACCAGGCATCGGTGATTTCTGACATCAGCCAAGTGCTCAAGCAGCGATCGCCTTTCGGGGAGGACGTTGACCATCAAGCCCCTGTCTTCGAGCGCTTCCTTCAATTCCCCGTAGTAAGCCCATTTCTTCATCGGCCAGACGTGACCCGCATCGGCCGCTATGGCGACATCACCTGAGAGCCCGGTTTTGATTGAATTCGGAAGCAGGTACGGATCGCCAGCAAAGCGCAGGCCCAGGCCTGCAAAAATTAGCTCCTGGTAGGTCTGCCGGTTGAGCAGCTTCAGTCGATCAGCCTCTTGCCGGCCATACGAACTAATCAGGCTGAGATCAAACCAGTGCTTCGAATTGTCGGTGTAACGCAGGCGATTGGACGAATCGGCGTAAGCTCCGAATATTTCGGCCGACCTGACACTTTTCAGGAAATGAGCGACCTCAGGAGTGTCTTCGAGGTTTATGGCCAAATCGTACGGAACGTCCAAGGCTCGCGCGCGCGCTTCCCAGGGGAAATGACGCAGATTATCCGCCAGGCCGTCCAACAATACGCAGTTTTTTGCCGCCGTGACCCACGTAACCGAACCATTCAACCTGCGCAAAAGCGGTGTCGTGCGGACAACGTCTCCAGTAGCGCCGAGCTTGATGATCAATACACTCATGCCAAATAGACTTTCGTAGAAACACTTACAAATCTGAGACGAGCGATCGCCAATCGAACGACGTGTCCCCCACCGTTATGATTGGAGGGTTTCTCAGACCAGGTTTCCCGTAAGGCAACGGCTCGCCATTGAGTGAGTAAACGCCTCCGCCTGCCGCTTCAACGATGCATTGCGCTGCAGCTGTATCCCACTCCATCGTCGGCAAATCTCGGAGGTAAATATCGGCTTTACCTTCCGCCACTAGGCAGAACTTCAGCGAGCTACCCATCGATCTAATCTCGGGATGGTTTACGCGCGCCAACATCGCACTAACCAAAGGGCCAGCGTGGTCCTTACTAGCCACGATAGCAAACTCAGAGGAATCGACTTTTCTTGTAGAAATCGGCGTTGCTGCTTCACCGCGGGTTTGTCGCCAGGCGCCCAATTCGTGTCCTCCGTAGTAAGTAAGATTCAGTGCTGGCGCATGGACGACTCCCAGCACCGGTAAACGGTCTTTCATTAGTGCGATATTGACCGTAAATTCGTTCGTCCTCTTTACGAACTCCTTGGTCCCATCCAACGGGTCCACTAACCAGAATAAGCTTGAGTGATCGATGGAGCGATCCGTTGCTCCCTCACATTCTTCAGAGACTACAGAAGCGGCAGGCAACAATTCTTGCAGGACTTTCGTCAGGAACTTATGTGACTCCTCGTCTGCCGCGGTGAGAGGCGACGCGTCCGCCTTGAAGCTGATGTCCACGTCATTGGCATAAAAGCTCATGATTTTTTCACCGGCTTGAGTCGCCAGGTCACACACCTGGCAAACCAATTCAGGTAAGCTTTCCACCGCGAAACCGGGCTTTCTCCTACGGGCGCCGAAGCCAACGTGTGATTCGCATCCTGACGCCATTTCCTTCAAACTCCCAGTCGTTACCGCCGAGCCGGCGGACTCGGACGGGGGCGGGGCGGCGCACTCGCCGCGTAGACGTTGGGGTGGCCGATGGCGTTTGACTCGGACTAGGGGTCACCGTTGTCACGTAGACGTTGCCCGAATTATCAATTGCAATGGCTTCGGCCACATCAAAATCGTTTCCCGGGCCATTGGGACCCATAGAACCCACGCCTCCTGCACATTGCCAGAGGGCGCGAGCGTCACCACGCCTGGGTCACGCATGTACGCACTTACGTCGCGCGGACGCTCGCGTGGCAACTTTTGTGGACTCGCCGTGGCGAGCAGCGTTAGAAAGCGCCCGGCCATGCAGAAAACGAGAAGGAAAACGCGCAGCTTAAACATGCCCGATCGACAAAGAAAAATTCGGTTTGGTTCTCTCAAGCTTCGTCAGTTCCACCATGCGTTGTCCCTGAACTGTGTGAATCCCATCTACTCAGCTCGATTGGGAAATTCTACCTTCCTCGAGGGGATCTTCGTGATATTGATTTCACGCCCTGTACTTACGGCCGCAGCGGCAGATTTGGACGCGATCTTTTAATCGGACTAACGCAGATGTGTTTGGAAGCGTCGGCAGAGGCGGACATCAAGAACTGCGTGATAGGCGTGATAGCCCAGTGCTTCGGGCATAGACAACATCATTTGATTGATTTCCTTCACAATTCGTCAGCTCAATCGAGTCTTGTCGCGGATGTCACTGGTCTCTTGCAAACAGCTTGATACCTTTCAGCGAGCAATTTCTTCAGGCGTTGAGGTTCCGATATTGGTTAAATCTGTTAAGGTAAGTTTTAGAGTCCGTTGATTTGGCTTGTGGCTGATCGCCTGGAAGGTTTGATCTGTTACACGTCATCTCACGGCAGCTGAAGGAACTGTTCAAGTGCCAAAGTCATTCGATTGTGCTTCCCTGCGATGGCCTCGCAGAAGGAGTCTCTCCACGGCCTCCAACGTGAGAACAGCGTTAAGCTCGAGCGTGTAGTTTTTCCGACCGCGGATGTGTTCCCTCACCATGTACTCGAGAAAATCGAGATTCCAGAACGGAGTGTGTTGTGACTCGAGCATCGCTGACGACACTTTTCACATAGTCGGCCAATTCCCGTTGAAACCAGCTTCGGTAGGGCAAATATTTGTGGAGCCCGGCAATTCCGAAGACTGAACTTATCTGCGTCAATGAGGAGTCGAGTCCCGATAGACCGCGTGGCAATCCCTCACTGCGAAAATAGTCGAGTTTACAAGCGACCTTTGCAAAGATGCGTCTTACCGCCACAGCTACCCGGTTAGCCTCGCCCATTTCTCCCATGTCGGTCGGAAGTTTGCTCAGTGACGGTTTATTCGCCTTCACCAACGATGAAGTGCAGTCACTCGACATTCGAGCAGTTTCTGGCGCTTGATAAGCAAGGGCAACGATTTCGTTGTCAAGGTAAGGCGTCCGGAAAGTGACTTGGGAACGGCTGGCCGATACGATCGCAAAACGCAACTCGGGAGTCTCGCGGAAGGCGGCAAAAGTTACGGGATGCTCGCCGTTATGCGACCAGCAGCCGTGCAGGAACTTACGGTCTCGGCCAAATCTGGATTAACTAAGCGGCTGTGCAAGATGAAGCGGCTTAAACATCGACACTCCTCTCAGGATTTCGCCGCCGAAAACACCTGTCACCCGCACCGGAGACAACGCGCGAGCTCGATTATTGAAGTAAATTTCATGAGCGCCCAAACTTCCGAGTGAACCGTCAGTTATGTAAACTGTCCGATCGACGTGTGACGCAAAGTCTGAGAAAAAATCCCGGCCTATGCGCAGAATTCGGTGTTCCAGGCCACATACGTCTGCGATCTGTGCTGCCAACAGAGCATCCAGAGTGTCTCGCTTTTCTCCTGAAAAAGTGTAGCAAACCGGCTTTTCTCCCGCCTTCGGCAGGCAGGCCATAATCATCCGCGAATCCTGACCCCCCGTCAGAGAAATACCAGTTCTCGATTCCGATTCAAAATAGCGAGGTAAAATTCGTTGGAATGTTTCTTGAAACTCGGCCACGAAGGCCTCGGCTGAAAGGATGGGTTGAAACTCCCAAGTTTCTGGAGAGAAATATTTCCTCTTCTGACACTTTCCGTTTTGAAAAGACCACACCGATGCTGCGGGAAGCAACTGAACGCCTTGAAATAATGTCCGCTGCCCCAACGTGCAACCGAAAGCCAAAAACTGAGCGACGCCTTCACGATCAAATGCTCTAAGCTCTGGTAAAACTCGCAACAGCGCCTTGGCTTCGCTGGCGAAAAAGACGGCGTCCTCCGTCTCATGCCAGTAGAGCCGCTCGAGTCCATAGCGATCATTAAACAAAAACGCTTTAGCTTGTCGCTTGTCGATTAGAAGGCCACTAAACAAACCATTTAGTTTTTCAAAGAAACGATCGCCTTCTTCCTCGTACAGGTGGACCAGCCAGCCAGCGGCTGCCTGGCTAACATCATGTCCTTTTTTCCTGAGGTCGGCGCGCGTTTCGGGATCCGCGAAGCACTCGCCTGAGAAGAGAAGCACGACATCTCTTTGCTCATTGAAGAAAGGCTGGTCAGCCCCGAAGGAATCTTCGTGGGCTACCCAACCGGCGTAAACTCCCATCTCGGGTATCGAGAACAAACCCGAATCGTAGAAAGACTCGTATTCCGTGGAGCTCACCATGGATTTCACCAGACACTCACGTTCTATAAACGGTCTTTTGCTGATTATCCCAACGATTCCTGGCATATTGGATAGGGGAGAACGATCAGAGAGCAGGGATCAGAAGTCGGTATAAATCGGCGGACAGGGGAAGGATTCGAACCTCTGATACTACGTAAAGCTGCTAGCTTTAAACCACTCAGCTATCTGTCCTCAACTCATTATTTTACGGAGTGGCTTCGGAAAGGCATTCGCGCCAGCAGATTCCCCAATTATTCCGTCTGTTCGCTGTGGGCACAGCATCTTTGGGGGCGGAAGCTCTGGCTTCGGGCCCCGCCCCGAAACCCAATTCAGGACCCGGGTTGTCGCTCTGCGCCTTCGCATCCCATGTTAGGCATTCCCGAGCGTAGGACATGCCTTGCTGTCGCAAGCGATCAAGAAGTTCCCGATCCGTGCGAGGTCGGTCAGAATCTTCTCCATTTGTGATACCATCTCGTTCTCATTGGTAAGAGGCACCTTGTACCCTACCTCTGGATGAACGATATCCCCGGGGCCGCCGAAGTCCGCGACCACAGGTACGGCGCCGCGGCGAGAGCTTCGAAAACTACGCCCGCACCGTTGTCGCGAACAGATGGAAACACCATCACATCAGCAGATCGCAAGGTGCTTGAGGACTTCCGCATGGCCGAGCCAGCCGCAGAAAGAAACAGCCTTCTCGATTCCAAGGGATCTTGCAAGCTGCTCGAGGCGGTTCCGCTCCGGGCCATCGCCAACCACAGTAAAGCGGGCCAAATCACTTCGCAAAAGGGGAGCAGCCGCGCGCAACGCAAGATCACAAGCCTTCCGGGGAACCAACCCGCCAACGAAAATCAGCTCAAGTTTGGCGCCGGGCTCCGGACTGCGCGAGTCACCGGAACACAGGGAGCGAGCGATGCCGGGCTCGGGGACAAAAAACAATTTGTCACGATACGCGGCAAACTCGGCATAAGTTTGGGACGAAGCGGCTATGATCGCTGCCGCGTGGCGATAGGTGGAGCGAGCGAAAGGCAGATATCGGTACAGATTCCGAAGGTTGGAGATCCATTCTTTTTGGTTCTCGAGCTGGCGAAAACCGGGAGGCCAGGGCAAACCACCATTTAGCGGCCCGATCACGAAGGGTATAGGCCCCTTGCGCAGGAAGAAAGCGAAAGGACTCGGCAAGACCGCTGTCATGGGCATGAGGCGCAGAACGACATCGAACTCGCCCGCAAAGATGCGGCGCCGCAACTGTCGCCAGGCGTACCATTCAAAGGCAAGAGAAAACGGATAGCCGAAAGCTGTCACCGCCTGACTGTCATAGTTACATTTGAAGATCCTACGGAAACTCCAGGCATAAATGCGCTCGAGCAATGGCATCCGGACCACCTCGATGGTGCGAAACGGTGCCTTTGCGCGGCGCACAGCTTCTTCAATGGACGACCCAAGAACCAAAGTGACGTCATGGAGTTGGGCAAGCGCTGCCGCATGAGAATAAGTGACATAAGGCATGCTGACTCCCTCCGGATTACAGTCCAGGCGCTAACAGCAAAATGCGTAATCGGCTCATGATTGTCTTATGGTTCTAGGGAATCTCGCATAGCGTTGCGAAGTGTATCCCCATTCGACGTCTCAGATTTGCCTACCAATCCGATCATTTTCACCATTACACAGCTGGCGAAGCCACTTCCGGGTATCGCCTCGGAACTGCGTTGCTGGTTCCAATTATGTTTGGGTCCAATCATGGGTAAACACTTCGCATTAACAGGCCGGAAGAAAGCACTTCAGAATCAGGGGCTGTTGTAAAATAGTTCACGATTACTTTACC
Organism: uncultured Alphaproteobacteria bacterium; assembly: GCA_963766265.1. Lineage (GTDB taxonomy): Bacteria > Pseudomonadota > Alphaproteobacteria > Micropepsales > Micropepsaceae > Rhizomicrobium. The sequence continues at coordinate 41,819 of CAVXYX010000001.1, read as the reverse complement.
ATCACTTCACGGCACATTCGTTGGCCAGTCGCCAATGCAAGTCGTACCAGCGTCTTCTCAGTTTCTTCAGCGGTTTTCTGAGTTGCTTTGGAACGGCCTCCTTCCAACCGCGGTGAAGACCGAACTTCAAGGCCAGTTTTCCTTTATGCGTTAGAGGGACAAAATATCGGGGAAGATCAAATTTTTGAAAACCATTGCTTCGTTTGAAGTCGCCAAGGCTGTCATCAAGCCAAAGCGCATAAACAAGATATGGAAACCCTCTCTCCGCGCAGCGTTCCACTGCTTTGGCCAAAAGCGCATTATTTGGCGCCAGATCGCGATATGCGATCTTGGAAATAATTTGGCCCAGAAATGCGTATCTTCCGGCATCTGCAAGGAAAATGAAGCCCACCAGCTCTTCGCCCAGGTATGCACCAAAAATTTCTTCCCTGAACAAGAACCGGCTGAACTGGCGTTTTATAGTTTCAAAATCCTTTCCATAGTGCAAGAAGTGCCGTCCTTGCCGGATAGGAGTTTCGTTGAAGATCGATGTCATTCCGCGAACGAAGCTGTCGTCGAACGTAGCCGCTTCACAATAACGCCGTTCTTTTGAGCTTTCCGGATCTTGTTTCGGGCTTTTCGGTCAATTTGTTTCTCCCACCAAAAAGAGTAGCTCTTTATTGGAAGCGCGGCCATGGAATCGAGTTCCATTGGATACGAGTATTTGGGTTCTGTGTCCGGCAAACGTTGCGAGAAGGTCACAATATCCGGGCGTGTTTGCTCTTTCGAAGTGCATCAATAAGCATTTCGGGGTTCTCCACATCCTCGAACCACTCTTGCTGAAACCGGGGGTCCAGCTGGGCGATCCGCAGAAACTTTCCGTCGATCGTGATTCTCTTGCCATTGATCTCCATATTAGGCCCAGCCTGCTGTGTTCCGAAATTGACCCGTAGTGTCTTTTTAATCAGACGATTTGGCGGACAGGGGAAGGATTCGAACCTCCGATGCGACTTGCGTCGCATAGCAGCCCTTGCGAGCTGCTGCCTTAAACCACTCAGCCACCTGTCCGAACAAAGATTTAACACCGATCAGCCAACCTTTTCCAACCAATTGAGATCCACAGTCTCGCCATCCCGTGGCGCACTTCGTAACTTCACCGCAAGACAGTCGTGTTTTCTAGGAAGTTCCTCAAGTCAAAACTCACATTTACGAAACAATATGTTGCGGGAAACTTCATGATCGGCCGATTGTCCGGATTTGCAAACAACGACGGTCTCATATACGAGCAACTCCGACGCAACCATTGCTCGAGCATCACCAGGCTGAAGAGAAGCTTGTGGTTATCTTGTCTCGCCTGATCGATGATCGCTCAGAAGCTTTCGCACCGGTTGGGTTTAAGTAAGCCGAACATCAGAGAGCTTTTATCCAGGAGCACTTCCGGAAGCTCACCGTTAAGCGATGAATGAAACCAGTCGTCCACGACGTTTACGGCAAAACCGCGTTTCTTTCGCTTCAGGATATCGAGATGGCAGGTAATGTTCGCACACTCGGCGGTGTAGCCACTTTCGACTGCCATTGCGAACCTTGAATCCTGCGCCGAGCCGCTGCACGTACTCGACCACCGTCCGATCCAGGTAGGGCACACGCACTTCAAGGCTATGCGCCATCGATAGTTTATCCGCATACATGAGCAGCTCGTCCGGCAGCGAGGAGCGAATTTCAAGAAGCTGAAAGCCCCCTAGCTCATCTGTGTGAACCATTTGCGGAACCAGCCCGCGCCAATAGTCAACGAGCTCATGGCCATTTCGGTCGCGAAGTATATCGTCCCGAAACAGTCCGTCTATGGTCTCTCGCGGGCGCCAGAGAAAAAACATCCTGATATCGCTTCATTCTGTCCTGCGTCCCCAGCGAAGAGACGCCGCGCTTCAACGTTTCGTTACGAGGCAATCGATCGACAGCGAAGCTGACGGAGGAGCGAATAACACTTGGCAGCCGGCGCCACCAATCGCCATAATGAACACCCAAATGCCGCTGTATAACCGCCGAACAATTCGTCCGGCCCCTGGCCGATCAACGCAACTTTCACATCCTGCCGTGCACGTTGGGAAACGAAGTACATCGGAACAATCGACGATGCCGCAATAGGTTCCTCCAAACATTCCACGATTTTCGGCAGAGATCGTTCGAACTCGGCTTGGTCGAGCTTTACCGTCATATGCCGTGCGCCTAAGATCCTGGCCGTTTCCGCGGCATCCGTTAGCTCGTCGTCTTCGAAGCTCTTGCCATAACCCACGGTGTAGGCCGGCCATGGTCCGCCTTGCTCATTCATCAATGCCAGGAGCAAGCCCGAGTCAATCCCGCCGCTAAGAAGTATTCCTACCGGCACGTCGCTGAGCAGATGGCGTCTCACAGCCCCCCGATACAATTCAAGGAGTTCTTCTGCCGCCTGTTTCTCTTCTTTTCGGCCCGAGAATGGCACTGGCATGTAGTTGTACCAGCGTTCTTCGCGACATCGTCCGTTCTCGAGAATCAGCATCGTTCCTGGCGCCAGCTTTCGGATGCCCTTGAAAATTGTTAAAGGCGAAGGCGTATAACGAAATCGAAGAAACAGATTGAGTGCCGACTGGATCGATATCCGGTTCGACTGTTTTCCGCGGCGAGAATTGCGCGGATTTCCGATCCGAAGGTCAGCTGGCCGTTGTCGATCTTGTAATAGACCAGTTTGATACCCATGGCGTCACGCGCGAGGACCAGGCGCTCGTTAGTTACATCCCAAATGGCGAGACCAAACATGCCATTGAGACGATTGAACACATCAGTGCCCCATTGCTTGTAACCGTGGATGATTACTTCCGTGTCGGAATTCGTTCTAAACTCATGACCCTTGCCCTGCAGCTCGGCGCGCAATTCCTTGTAGTTATAAATCTCGCCGTTGAAGACGATCCACACAGTTTTCTCAGCGTCCGACATCGGCTGATGACCGCCGATTAGATCAATGATTGAAAGCCGCCGAAAGCCGAGTCCAACCGGACCGGAAATGAAGTAACCCTCATCATCGGGGCCGCGGTGTGCGATGGAACGCGCCATCCGCACGATCGTCTCGCGATCCACCGGCTCGCGCCGCTGAAAGTTAAACTGGCCTGCGATGCCGCACATTCTTTTGGTAGAACCTGATAAGAAGACCGATGACCGAGGACAGAAAGCTAGAGTCGTTTACAAAACTTTTCCGGTTTTGCCATCATCGTGCCGAGCATTTGGCCGATCCTTAAGGACTTCTCGAGCCAGACCGCTGATCGTCTCTTTTCTGCTGTATCCAACCAATGCTGTGTTTCCGCTTGTTCGCTGTCTGCATCCGTTAACTTGCTCACAAAATGGGCAACGTAGCGACGCTTTTGCAAGCCTCGGCTACATTGGCGCGAATCGATCTGGATGCTCGCCGAACCTGTCAGTTAAAGCATAGCGCCCTTCCGGCTAAAAAGTTTTGGAAATCTGAAAAATCTCTTGTTGCAACTCGAACGCGAGCTTGTAAACGCACAATTCTTAAAACTCGAAATCTTTTCGTTCATTTGATCCGCTTCTATTCGACCTCCGTCATCAGTCCTCGCTTCAGCCCCTCGACTTCGCTCCTCCGCCCGCTGTTCTGGAGTTCTGCCTTCGGTCCTCCGTCCTCCGTCTTCTGTCGCGATAGCGACTCGCGGAAATAAAGCGCGAGCGCGCGAAACATCTGCGACTGTCCCCAGCGGTGCATCGGGAACGTTGTCCCAACCTAGATGCAGCCGGCGCGAACGGAAGGATCCGTCTCGCTTGACCCAACTGTCCAGAATTTCTCGAACGACTGTCTCCAGGGTGGCCTCTAGCCGAGGGAAACGGTCGCGCAAGAGCAGACAAAGATTGATACACTCGGCGCAGTCGTAAAGCTCACGCTTATAAACGATCAGACGCGGAGCCTTGGAGAACGGCTTGGGAAGGCCGTCCTCAGCAAAAAGATTCTCAAGGTAATACTTAACGCCTTTCGAAATGGCTTCGAGACATGACGCATGCCCGGTTAAAGCGTGAATTTTGGCCAGAGCTTTCATCACAAAGCAGGTGTGAAAATGGTCGATAAAATCGCGTACACCGTCAACAGCGTAAAACCACGAGCCGTCTGGATTCTGGTTTTCCAACACGAAATTCAGATTTCGTTCTGCAATTTTCGAATATCTTTCATTAGAAAAAAACTTGGAGGCGCTTGTCAGCAAGAAGGCGCGGTAAGCAGCCGCATTAATAACTCCCCCTTCACTGAAAGGTGTGTAGGAACAACTGCTGGCGTTCTTCGAGAGCCGGAAGTCTTTGATGTCACTGCATGCATGACGCGCAATTGACTCGAGAATTTGCGTGTAATCGTCACGCAAATTCAGACGACGGAGGTCAGAGGACGGAGGACGGATGTCAGAAGACAGGATGTCGGTGACCTGGAGAAACGCTTCATAAACGTAAGGCGTAGTAGTGATGAGCGGTGTTTGCCGCTTGGTCGTGCCCCCGTGCCAGACCCAGTCGAATGGATAACCCCAGCAATATTCTTTAAACTCGCGGCAGCGCGAGTTTTTAAGTTCCGTTAGAAAATGAATAGCCTTTTCCAGTTGCGAGAAATCTCCGGTCGCCTGGTACAGGAAAGCAAATCCCATCGCATAATGAGCATCCGCAATCGGGAGTCGCATCGGATGATGGAACAGTCGTCGCGCCGCCGGCAGGAATGCTTCACAGAAAATCATCGGGGCTACGGCGGCGGTTCCAATGAGTTTGCGCCGGTAATAAAGTGCTTTGGCTCGTCCGCCGACCGGTCCAGCGAAGAAGCTCTGAAAGTCCCAGGACTTTTCGCCATAGCCATCCAGCCAGTTGGCGAAATCCGTCAGAACGTCGGAGATCCTGGCCGGCAACGGATCAGACATCCTTGCTAGATGCATTTCAATTCCTCTTGACCGAGCGTTGAACGTTCGATGTCAGGCTTTTTCTGCCTCGCCGCTGCGCTCACACCGGTTCGATTGCCGTTTCAAGGGTTTAACGGTAGGCAGTGAACCTAAATCTCATGGGCACAATGTAGTTATCACGCACCTCACAAAGGTATCGCCGTAGCATCGCTTTCAACCTGTACGGCAGATTATCTCCGCTGCGTCTTTTCTCAGCGAGCATCGTGAAATCTGATTTGGATCACTTGGTTCTCACCGGGATTAAGTTCGATTTCCAACTCGATGTGCCCGTTTACGGGTTTCGACGAAATCTCTTGAGTGCCCGCGCAAATTCGCTGTATCGCTGACGCTTCGTGATCGCGCCTTCTAATCAGGAAATGCTTTGGCTGCACAGAACGGTTCTCAATACGTAGCTCCGTTCCGTACATCTCCACTTCCACGGCGCCCGGGGAAACTTCCCTTTGGCGGCAGCTGCGTCGAACTACCTCGCCCAGGTTGCGCCAGGTCGGCGCACGTTGTAGAGCATTTAGTCGCTGGATGAAGTCAATCAGGCGCACGCAGTGATCACTACAATAATCATGATGGATCACTGCTATCGCGGGTTTCCCCAACAAAGCGTCGAAAGCAAAGTTTTCGATCCCTTCCCATGGATATCGTCGGGTAAAGAGCGGAAAGCTGTAACGCATGACTGCGATGTCCCATACATCGGAGACTGTGATGGCCCGAGGATGCGGATCAGCGCTGATAACATCGTTATTAACCGAGGCGATAAGACCGGTGCGCTTTAGCACATCCATGGCAGCCTCCGAAAAAATGCCTTGAGGAAATACCATCACTCGGTCGTGACTGATGCCGGTAATGGATTCATGCTGAGTCATACGCTCGAGCGCTTGTTGGGCCTTCCCGTAAAGGCGCTGCCGGTCAGAGCTACCGAACTCAGCCCGGGTATGATCGCAGCCGTGAATCGAGAGTGAGTAATGCTCGGGGTTTTCTCTGAACAGCTGAACAACTTCTGGGGCGCTTCTTCGCCAGTTCCATGGGATGAAGGCGACGTTGGTACTAAAATTGTGTCGCCTCATCAGGGATAGGAGTTGCTGAAAGTTCACGAATCCGTGCGTGGGCTTCAACACAGGATCATCGATCACCAAGCAAGCGTTCGCTTCCGGAGCGTTCCAACAGGTCTCCGCAAAAGCCCATTTAATGTAGAGCACCACAGGCACCGCGGATAGAAATTGACCCCTGACATCGAAATTCTGTGTGGTCAATTTTCCGTCGATATCGATGATTTCCGCACTAGTTGAAACAAAGACGGGGACATCACCGCACTGCAACTTCAGAAATATTGACCCAGAGCTACATGAAATGAGGTTCAAACCACCGGTGTCGCCGATATTTGAGACCAGACAAACATCGTCGTTTGGGCTAGAGACCGGAATCCGAAGGTTGGCCATTACACCACAAAATCCGGAATCGTTCGCAACTATGTATTCTTCTTCCTTAAGGGGGATGTACCTGAGTTGTGCTCGCTGATCTCCGGAAAGTAGTCGCACCAATTTTTCCAAAACCTGCGGATCACTGTCTGCAAAGACAAACGCCGACTGAATATTCTGATACCAATGCGGCATCGACTCCAGTTGGCAGTCACAAGCTTTTAGTAGTCGCCAAAATGTTTGTGCTGACGAGAGGATCCTGCACTCGTCCAGTCCTACACCTGCGGCCGCATCGCCAATGAATTGCGATAGTGTTAATCTCCGCCAGGACACGCCAAAGAAGCTTAGCAGCTTCGCAATCCGCTGATACGGCAACGAATCACCTGTGTCGTCCAACAATATTGCCTGATCAAGTTTCACGGACAAGTGGCAATAAGTTTAGCTGGATTACCCTGGACAACTGTCTTCGGATGGAACGGACTGGTCACGACGCTGCCGGAGATGACTACGGGGTGCGGCCTATTTTAACACCTGGTAAGGTAGTCGCGCCTGGGCCGACAAACGGGTCTTCATCGATAGAAGTCATTGAACCGTTGGATAACATTCTGGCTCAGAGACATGTCGAAGGACGTCTCCGATCTGCTTGCTACCTCGCCCGCACCAACGGTTTCAACCGCTTTGAGAACTGTCTTACAGAGACGTTCATTTTGAGCGGAAGACCGACCGTTGCGATCGCTTTTGCGGGATTACCTTGAACGACAGTCATTCGTGGCACCGATTGGGTGACGACGCTCCCTGCTGTAACTACTGCACCTTGCCCAATAACTATGCCCGGCAAAATAATAGCCCCTGGGCCGATAAATGCATTCTCTTGGATAGTGACCCCCTCCTCTTCTCGAAAGTGGGCGATAATAGTTGCCCGCATTCCAATCGCGGCGCCATCGAGGATGGTCACAAGATGCGGGTATGATGTTTCAATAATTGTATCGTATCCTATCCAGACGTTCTTGCCGATCTTGACGCCGCGCCAGCGATGCAGCTTAACCCGCCAAGTCGTGGCACCCGGGCCGATACGGGCCAGGAGCTGCAGAACGCGATTCCATGCACCTTTAAAGACAGGGTCCTTCATGATCCAGCAATCTTATTGATTCGATGTGAGAGTGTCTCAGTCACTCGAGTTGGATGGAACTGTTATCAAGCGGGGCGGATTCTCGATTATTGGGATTGTCCAGGGATCAAAGTCATCCAGCAAAGTGCACAATGAAGGATAGTCCATGTAATCCAAACCTACAGGTACTCCGTAAGCCGGATTTGCGAGTTCCGCTCCAGCCATTCGCGGCAAGCCCTTTGTTCTCCTTTGTCGGGATGGCCCTTGAAGCAGAACCAGTCGTCAAAAAAGATCAGGCTTCCATCTTGCAGACGGTTGGTAAGGAAGTTAAGCACTGGGACCGTCGATTCGTAGAGATCGCAGTCAACCCAAGCAATGGCAACCTTGGCCAATCCACGCAACGCCGGGTTATCCTCGGTAAGTGTATCAGAGAACCATCCCTTGATCACATGCAATTTGGAAGACTCTCGAATATGACGCTTTACTTGACTCAGGAACTCGTCGAGCCCGCTTTCCCAACTCCCTTTCACAAATTCACCCTCCGTTGCCGGAAGACCTTGAAACGAATCAAAGGCCCAATAATGGAGGTTCAGAGAGCGTTCCTCTGCAAGAGCGCAAGCGGCAGAGAACGTCCGACCCTTGAAGACACCGAACTCAGTGTAATCTCCCACCAACGAATGATGCCGCACGTACTCCATGCCCTGTTCAAGGGCAATCTCGCGTGCGAATGCAGCTTGAAATTTTACCCCATACCTCATTCCAAACCAGAAATAACGGTTCGCAGAGGACCTAAACAGCCTCTCAATCAGAACCTTCATTGGGGATGTAAAGCAACCTTCTAGCTATTCGTCTCGAGTTCCAGGATTCGCAGGTATGCGAAGGGTCGCCCAGGCACGTATTGGTTAAACAGGGCGAATTCGTCCACGCCCGTCAAACGTCAACAGCCTGCCCATACTGAAAATGACCACTGCTCCAAGCTTGGATCATGTGTCGGTACCCTCGATCACGGCGCGCGGCGGCCCACGGAAACCGGCGCCGAATCAGAACCAGGCCCAAGCCTGGGTTGCACAGTACCCTGAAAAGGTTTCTCTCATTTAGTAGGTGCGACAGACTAAAGCCCGATTTTCTTGCGCGCCAACACTGCGCGGATCTCCGCATAGCTCTTCAGTCGTTCGATCTCATCTATGTCAAACTCCACCTCAAAAGCAGATTGCATCTCGGTGATCAATTGCACCATGGCGAGCGAGTCCCATTTGGCGATAGATGCCTGAGTCAAATCGTTGGTAGCGCTAGTGGGCGGCAATTCAAAGAACGCGATCAACAAATCGCGCAAGGCATCACTTTCGTTCATAGGCCGTTTTATCGACGGTAATCCAAGAGGGAAAGGCGATCGGTCGCACCGGTTCCAGCACATAGTGGGTACCAGTGTTGGCTTCGCGAGTTCGCTTTAGTCCGAAACGATCATACAGATTGGCGACTAGGCTATTCTTGGCAGTTGGCAGGTAATCGCCATGGATGCGCTGCATACCCTTGGCTGCCGCGCGATTCACCAGCTCAGCCCACAGTACCTCTTCGACTCCTCTGCTCAGCGCACGGCAACTCACCAGAAAACTATCGACCAACAGCGAAGCGTCTCCGCTTCCCGCGACCGCGAGCAGCACGCCCACAATCCCCTGATCGCCGAATCGATCGGTCAAGCGAAGTGTCAAGTGAATGCTCCCTGATTGCGAAATGATTCGTTTGACTTCATCAATCTGGTGGCGCCTTGTAGCGACGTTAAATTGGTTCGTCTTACCCAGGAGTTGAACGACACGTTCGATATTATCCCGACCTACTGGCTCCACTTTCGCTCGCAGCTTTAGCGAAGATAAGAACTCCTCAATGCCTCCCTCAACAGGTCTCGCAGTGCGAGCGGCGCGAAGTTCGTATTCACGATGGCGGCTTCGGTCTTCGGCGCTGATGTAGTGCGCGTCAAAGCCATCGCTTTGCAAAAGACTCGTGAGCATGTGCAACGCATCGCTGCGATCATTGATGATTAGCACCTCAGGGTTGAACGCTCGCATTTGCTCTCGCTCGTAGTCTGAGTCATCCAGCAAAGCGAAGCTATCCAGGCCCAGGCCGATCTCGTCCGCCGCTTCACGCACATTGATGTATTTGTGGTTGAAATTGATTTTATGGCACGCAAAGTCTTCCCAGCGCAGTAGCATACCCGGGATCTGTGCCATTGCTTCTCTGGCTTCGTTCTCATCGTTCTTCGAGACGAGAACCAGTAAGACCCCTTGATTTTTCAACTCAAGAATCTCGCGCTGAAGACGCAGAAAAACGTTTCCGGGAAAATCACGCCCAAGTTTCAGCTGCTGAATTCCGTCTTCACCGACGATGCCGCCCCAGAGAGTATCGTCCAGATCGACTACCAAGACCTTCCGGCGCGGGAGAAGCAATGGCCGAAGATTACGTGCGAGGAAAAGACCAAGCGACATTGCACTGGCGAGGGTGAACGGCTGTCGCGCCAGGAAATCCATCTGCGTATCGTAATGGCAAAAGCCTTCTCTTGCCGCCCACCAGTTAAGATCGAGGACCCTCAACCGTGAGTCGGTGACATTAAGTTCGAAAATTGTCGCATTAATCTGCGAGATTGCGTGATTTAGGTTTCCAGGGACCTTCAAGCCGGTGATCCCGCTGCCATATGCCACAGGCAACGCCAGGGTCGAAAGGAACAAAGGAGCTGAACCTCTGTTCAAATAGGCCTCAGCAAGATCGCGAATCCGCTGGCAGACCTCATCGATCCGCTTTCGCCCTTGTCCAATCTCGGACCGAGACAGTGGCCAGAAGAAATCGGCTAACAACTCTTCCGCGCGCCAAAAGACGACGGTAGCAATACCAGGCCGCTCGTACAGCGGCGAACGTTCGTCGAAGATCTGCTGTTCCAATGTATCGAGTGGTGCAATCACCAATTCCGGCCTACACGGAACAGTTCGTAATCCAAAGCGAAGAGCGGACTCGATACTCGCTACGTTGAAGGTAGAAAGCATGTGAATCACGCAGGGCGGCCCTTGCATTTCGGTCGGGCACGCGTCAAACATCGCGAGAGCCTGCCTCACGGCGAGCCAGCTCGGCCGGGACACCGCCCCTACTGCGGCCGCTTGAACCGAGTCCGGCAAATGGCGCAATCGCCAATCGCTCTCAATAGTCATGGTGCTGCCTCTTCTCGCAAAATACAGACGCCGAGATGTAAGCCGATTCCATAGCTTACAATCACGTGAATCCGCCCTTCCCTGCGGCTGATGGTGATTTTTTAACGTCACAACTGAGTCGGTAGCCATGCAATGGGCCCGCTCCCTGATGTTTTCCATGATGTGCTCACGCCGCGGCATCTTTAAGTATCGGGTAACCATCCTCCAGATGTCCGGGAACATATTGGGATAGTGCAAGGCTACGTCACTTTGCGTCATTTCCAGCTGTAGCTCAGCGGCAAGCGCGTTAATCATTTCCACTGCTCGCCTGACGATTTCGACAAATGGGACCGAAATGCGCACGGTGGAGTAAAAGTTGATTCCCAGCAGCCGGTAGCCACGGCGCTCTCGACCAAGGCGGAACGTCGAACTCTGGTCGGACTGGAGAATTCGCTCGCGCAACATGTTGAACGGAACTCCAGGCGGCATGCTGTCCGCCATCACACATATGGTGCTCCGTGCCCTGGATGAATCGAATAGCCCAGCCGCGGTGAGTAAAATGGAAGCGAATCCGGCGCAACCACTGGCGAAGGAACACAGGTAAGGTAGAGTGGTCTAATTTGAGCTCCCGCATTACCTCAGCAGCGAAATAGCGGTTCCGTAGCGCCACGTCAGGTTCATTCGGAGCATAGGGCAAGACCGCACTTTCCTGGTAGCAATGCTGAAAGACCATGGCATCGATCCCGTCGGACATCTGACCTGTTTCCAGAACGGGGCGTGACGCGAGCTGCAATAGTGTCTCATCCGAGCGTAACGCAAAATTGTAATCATATCCAGCCTCCCTAAGAGCCGCGACATCCCCGAGGAGTAAATTCTGCTCTTTCAACTCATCGAGGTTACGCCTGAGTCCGCCTAACGCATAATTAAAGCTATGAACGAAAACCGGATCGTGTTTGTACGTCACGATCATAGCAGGCAACAGTAACAATGATTCAAGGCGACGAAGGCCCGGCTTCACGCGGGCAGTGCCGTCTCGGCCACGTACCGCGAAAACGGGCCGAGGATAGTAAGTTGTTCCGCGTCCAGCGCCGACAGGTCTAGGCGGACATTAAATTCATCCTCGACAGAGCTGATCATCTCCAATATTCCAAGAGAGTCGATCACCCCGCGCAGAAAGAAATCGAAATCGTCTGAAATCTCGCCGCCATTGAGTCCCATGGCATTGATTTGTGCTGCATACTTCGACACCAAGAACTGCTTTACGTTTTCTGGATCAACACTCGTGATGTTCCAGATTCGAGCAGCTTTCGGATTGCGTTGCGATCGAATTTTCCATTCGCGTTGAGCGGAAAGCGCGGTAAGACCCTGATATTCCGCGGCACAATGGGACATATCCATGACCGCGCAAAAGAGCGGCCAGGATACCCGCAAACGCGGTGACCGATCGGTAGCCAAAAACGGCTGTCAAAGCCGGCTGATCGGACAGCTCATATTTCTGAAGCGTCGCCGCTAACTGGAAAGCCTTTTGCCGCAAATCCGAATAGCTGACCACGCGATTTGCCACGTCCACGGCTGGCCTTTGCGGAAACTCACAAGCAGACCTAAGAAAACCTTCGTAAATCAAACCGGTTTTGCTGATAAAAAGACCACTCTCTTGAGGGAAGACGGTATGACCCGTCAAAAGCCAGCAGCGCATATCAATAGCCCGCAGGGAGCGGATCACTATGGCTTTCTACCGCGGATGATCCGGTGCCATCCCCAATGCCGACCGAGCCATTTCACCAGCGAATTTGGCATAGCTTTCCCGATAAACGACCAGTGGTCTACATTGAATTCCCAGATTTCCTGCCTTACGTTTTCAAAGGCATTGAAAAGCTCCGCTGCCTCTTGATGTCCGTACACCCTCGCTAACGGACAGAACGGCCCATCCGTATTCATGCTGATCCATTCTTCCTTAGTTAATTTTTTGCTCTCAGTAATCTTCACGGTGTCCTTCCAGTTTCCACCGTCAAAGCCAGTAACAGCGGCAAGCACGCCGGGCATGAATGCCGGAAGAAGACAGCCACCGAAAATCCTCCTCAGAAACATTATCTCGACATAGTAGTTGATGGAGCTGCGGTTATAGAGCATCACGGTCAGCGTGCCCCCCGGCCTTAGCACACGATAAATTTCGCGGATGATTTTCTCAGGGGTAGGTGAATGATGAATCACCCCAAAGCTATAAACATGATCAAAGCAATTGTCCGCAAAGGGAAGGCGTTCCTCAGCATTGGCCACTTCAAATCTGCCGGGGACCCCGAACAAGGCAAACCGCTCGGCTGCGAGCTCTGTAGATTTGGGGGTCAGGTCCACCCCTGTATATCGTGCTCCATTCCTTGCAAATTCGATCCCATCAGTTCCTATCCCGCATCCGATTTCGAGAACGTCTTTGCCACGGAATGAATTGAATTTTGCGACGACAGGCACGTGCCAATCTCGGCCCTGATAACGCCTTCGGGAAATTTCCTCAAAATATCGACGCCGGTCTGTTTCTTGTGAGAGGCGAGAATTGCAAGGATTTGCGTTCCAGTACCTCTTACGTCGGCAATATTTGTCTCCACGATTCCTTAACTCCGCAGGGTCAATCGTCCGGTCTTAAAAACATGCAGTACCAACCGCTTAAGCCGTTCAAGCTGCTCTCGGCGATGGAATTTTAGCAGTTCCGGCGCTACTGGTCTTCGCATGCGAGACGCAAAGGAGTAACAATATCCCGAGAGCAGCAGTAGTCCCCCCACGAAATAAGGCGGCTTCAGCATTTGGTAACCTACTCTGAAGACCTGCCAGAACGGGTGGTTACCAAGGAAGTAGTCCTTTCTGCCGTAGTCGAATCTTGCTTTCCACGTTGTGCTTTCCGTAGCTCCCATTGGCCGATGATGGTAGAAAATCTTGTCGCAGAAAGATCTCGTCTGCCAACCCTTCAAGCGAGCTGTTCGCACGGCGATCCAATCGATGCCGCCCCATTTAATTGGCGTGTATCCTCCAACCTCCTCAAAGCACTTCCGCCGGAATAGCTGGCACGCTCCGAATACATCGCTGTCATGGTAGAAGCTATCTTTTAAAGGATCATAGCTTGCTTCTCGCATAGCGGTGCCAGCGACACCTAATCGTGGAAATTCCGCGAATTTGCTCAACAGAAATTCAAAATAATCACGCTCAAAGGAAATGTCAGCGTCCAGGTTCCCGATCACGTCAAACTCAAGGGATCGGACCCGTTCGAACCCAGCATTAAACGCGTGAGCTTTACCGGCGAAATTGCGATCCTGACGTTCCGGGCGCCGGACCAGCTCGATCCACTGAAATTGTTTGGCATAATCCTGGACTATTTCTGCTGTGCGGTCAGTTGAGCCGTCGTCCACGATGATCCAGCGTTTAGGCAAAGTTGTTTGCGTGACCACGGAATTAAGCGTCTCTTCAACAAATGCCGCTTCATTGTGAGCGGGAGTTATGAGAACGTATTTCATCACGAAGCGATGGCGTTGAAGCGTTAAAACATTGAGCGTTGTAATCTGACTCTGAAGACCACGGCAGAAAGGGCTGAGGTCAGAGATCAGGAATCAAAGTCAGCATCCCGACGGCTAATGACTGAGGACCGGTGCCGCAACGTTGGGTGAACGCCCGCGCTACGTCCTCCGATGTCTAATCGCCGCCGTCTGTCATCTGTCGTCCGAATTGGATAAATCTGCGCGAAGATTTCATCCATAATCTTCGCTGTCAGGATAATTTCTCGATATGGAATAGGAACGGGTTTATCCAAACGAACGCTGTTATAGAAGCGTTCGATGAGTTCTTTCATCCCGAAATCCTGGTAAAGACGACGACGCAGGAAATTCGTGATGTTGTGTCCCGCATTGCGAAAATGTTCTCTGGCATTGCTTAGCGGGGGAAGGAAATAGGTAAGATAGCTCTTGTGTAACCGGTTGGGGCTGCGAACCAGGCTTCCAGTGATGATATCTGCAATGATTGAATTGGCTGGCCCATGAATACGTAACTGGTTGAGCCTCTTAATTTGAGTCGAGAAACAGAAAAAGGCTGTCGTACCGTGCTTGTCCCGGATCAATACCCTTAATTCGTCGAAGACGTCGTCCACCCCGAGGCTTTGCAGTTGGTCGCTCTGATACGCAGTTGCGATGATCTCGACTACTTCATCTAAAAATTCCGCCAGTTTAGCTATACCATGGCTGATAAGATTGTGAAATAGTTGTCCAGGTAACTGACGAACCCAATGGGCACGGTTGCTCAAGAATGCGCTCGCATATCTTAAGTCCGCCAAGTCATACGACCAATAGCTTTCTAGGTGAGAAGGCCTCCCGCCAAGAAATCCTTCTTTTAGGAGCCGCCGCATTTCCAGCATTTCAAGGGTAAATTGATAGTTATGGCCGACCGTTAGCTTCAATCCGCGGCGTTTCGCCAGTTCAACTACGATTCCGCTTCCTCGGCAGTAATCGTGAAAGGTTTTTCCAAATAAACATTGATTCCAGATTCGAGGCACTGCTGGGCAAGCGAATAATGGCTCTGTGGTGGAGTTGTAATGTGGACAATGTCAGGGTGCGCTGCGTCCAACATTTTCGACAACTCGGAAAAGCACGCCGCTATACCAAAGCGTTCCCCTAGTTGTTTAGCCAAGAGCAGTTCGCGATCGCACAGAGCGACAATTTCACAAGCTGCAACACGCTGGATGGCTTGGACATGCTGATCGGCAACCTTGCCGCAACCGACGATCGCGATTCGAAGCATGGGTTTCAGAGGACTGATGACTGACGGCAGAGGACAGAAGCTAAAAGACGACAGATCACCGATGACAGAAGATCGCTCTAACGCTTCAACGCTTCACTGTTCCCATTCGATTCAAACTGCGCGAGGAACTTCTCCAGCGCTTTTTCCATCGGAACCCTCGGCTTCCACCCCAGGCGGTCCTTAAGCTTTTGATTGGAGTAACGAGTTCGCTTCCATTCGGCAGCGCACCGACGGCGATTAAAAGCCGGAGGCAACTGCCCCTTTGACCATTTGGAGTATTTCTCCCATATACAACACAGGCCGTAACCAGCAAAGTAAGGCATCCTGATTGATCGGAAGGGTTTCACCTTTTTTTTGTAGGCTTTTAGGAATTGGCGGCCAGTCAGTAGTTCGTCATCGACAACGTTGAAAATCTCACCATCAATATCGGCCTTGAGACCAGCTAGCACGATCGCTTCGGCACAGTTATCCACAAACGTAAGTGGCAGGAAATGTGAGCCGTTAACCTGGATCAAAAACCCAAACGTGCCGACCCCAACGCGCCGATTGAGCTCCGTCTTACCGGGTCCGAAGACATACCCTGGGCGAACAATCACATAGGGCAGCTGATGTTTGCTGCCGTACTCTTTAACCAGTTCCTCTTGTTTCAGTTTCCCGAAACCGTAGGCATCGAATCGTTCCTGGGGCGCATTTTCCAACGGGCACGTCTCATCGACCAAGTCGCCGTGTTTCAAACCCAAATTTGAATAGACCGCAAAGGAACTGACATTGACAAAGCGCTTGAGCCGGTCGATTCTAGAAGTGCATCCATCAGGTTACGAGTGGCCAGCGCCGAATTCATAAATGCACCCGCGAATGACTTTTCCATCCCAGCCGCGAGATGGTAGACAATCGAAACCCCTTCGGCAGCTTTCCGACAGTCCTCGCGCGAGAGAAGATCGCCGACAACAAGCTCAACATTTCTTCCGGCATCGAAATTGCCGAGCACCTTCTGGAGGCGTCCAAGGTGGCTGGAGGGCCGAACAAAGCAACGGAGATTGGCAAAGCCGTATTCGAGGAGAATTTCGACCAGCTTTGAGCCGATGAAACCGTTCGAACCAGTGACCAGGATGCGATCACCGGCCAATGCGATAGATTTAGGAATCACCTCTCGAGCAGGCACCTACGACAATGACCGCGTTAGCGTTCTTCTTCGGCATACGCGAATTCCTTGTTCTCTTCTGATCTTGGAACTCCGACCGATGGTCGCGCAGCCGCGCCGTGAGTCCGTGGATAGTCCATAGCAATGAGATAGAAAACAAACCAGATAGCACTTATGGTTCTGAAGGCTGCTTCCGTCCAGTTGTACAATACTGCTGCCGCGAGAAAGCCCAATCGATATCGTCCCCATTCAAAATTTAGAAAAAGCTGGCGGCGTATTTTCCAGAATGTCGCAACAAACAGGCCAATTAGGAGGAACACCCCAATTAATCCCAACGTCAAATAGGTTTCCAAGTAACCATTATGGGCCTCGTTTCCGGGGTAAACCAGAAAATTCCTTCCAGTTGCTTTAGGTTATCTCCCAACCAGAAGCTTTCGAACCCTACCCCAATAATCGGATTGGTGTGCAATCCCAAGAGTTTTGCCCAGAGCTCTGTTCTGCCCGACAACCCGGAGCCCCTACCCAGAGCTTCGGACAGACGTCCCGAAAACCCAAATGTCAATTCTGCTATGGCAATGAGAACTAGTGCTGCTAACAGGTACGTTCCTATAAACTTTTTATTTATAAGACGGTTGCCGACAAACACGACCACCAGTATTCCTACACAAAAACAGATGAAAGAGGTGGCACTGTGCGCCGTCCTAAAAAGCCACCAGATACCGATCAAGAATCCGACGATCAGCCGAAGCTCGTTACGCCTTTGAAGGCTTCGCTCAGTGTGCCAGGTTCGCAGCAAATACCAAAAGAAAAAGAAACCCAGGATCAGACAATCTTGACCCAGCCCGTTTTTGCCGACGCTGATTCCGGTGTTCATCTGCAGGCCAGTCCACTGGTCATACTTCGTTCCCAAGTAAGTATAGTATTTGATGAACAGAATGGAAACCGGGACGATCACATAGGCGCACCGTTTCATCAAACTTATCAGCGCTTCCTCGGGATCCGGTTCGGTAAGGACGATGAGCACCATGATCGGGTGCCCCAGAATTTTGATCCATCGCTTAAAAGCCACGAACGGAAAATCAGACCAGGCGATGGAAATAAAACAGTACAGCAAAAAAGCGATGAGCCAACCGTTGTTAAGAACAACTTCTGAAAGACTGACTTGCCTCTTAATAAGGACATAAGAGCCAGCTATAAGCATTGCGAAGTAAAACGAAGCATCCACCGGACTTCCCTCTTCCGCTGTACCACCGCTCACGTCAAAGCCGAAGATGTTGAGCCATTGGGTAACCGATCGTGAGCAAGCGAGCACTAGCCAAAGAACTGGAAGCCAAAGCGCACTGCCTATGCCACGGGTTTTCGCGAATGTCTCGCCGGAAAAGGAAAACAATGAGAGCAAGTGTGAGAAGAAGGGCTAGGCGTGGCGGCACAGAAACGCCGAACAAGCTGGCAATGTGGGTTGCGACTAGATTCACAGATTACGAATTCTTGAACTATCTCAGGACTACCATTGGCCGAAGCCCAACAAATCCCCGACGTTGATCTCAACGGCATCAATTTGATGAGGCCTACTCATAAAACAATTGAGCTAACTCATTACGGCGCTTTCAGAAGCGTGCGCTCTTCATCGTCAATGATGCGTTTACCAAGGTACTCTGCCTTCATCCGCCTGCCGGTATCATTCACGTGAAACGGATCGACAAAGACATGATTGACCTTTCCCGTCATCAGCTTGTCGAGATCCACGAACAGGAGCCGATCATGGTTCGCGGCGATGGATCTCAACACTTCGTTGAATTGATCGATTTGGTGGAGGTTGAGATGATCGTAACGTTCATCCGTCGAGTGGGGCATTGTCGTGAGAACGACTTTGATCTGCCGCGCACTAGCAACATCGATGATGGTTTCGATGTTACGTCGAAAGACCGCGAGCTCACGCGCATTCAGCTCACGTTGAGGCTCTTTCCGGCGGATCTGCGAGGCGGCTTCTACGAACATCCACTCCGGATTTGGGTTCAGGTAAAACTTCAACGCCCGGTAGGGAACGCTTACTCGGAGGATGTATCTATCAGCAATCCGCGGCGGCTGAAAGACCTTCAGATAATGTGAATAGTCACCCCTAAACTCTGCCTCGGAGGCACGCGCGTGCTGATCGTTTGCAGCTTGGTGGATGATAATATAGTCAGGCGCAAAGTCAATGACGTTCAAGACAAAATTCACGAGAACATGCGCGCTCGTCCAGTAGCCCTGGCCAAAGTTCATTACTTCGAATCGGTTGGATTGAGCCGCAACTCCGGCATTAAGGTATTCTTCCAACATGGCGGGGTAGCCATCGGCAGTTGTCGACGCGCCGAGAGCGGCAATGCGAATAACTCCTGGGGGCTTGGCGTAGGCAAAGTCACGACCGACAAAGCCGAAGTTATTGAAGGTACTTAAGTTCTCGGTCACCTGGTTGCCGCGACCTTCTGGCTTCAGCACACGATATATCTCGCCGGTTTTTGATGGTACGCCGTTGAACTGAAGGAAGGGATGGCCAGTCATTCTCCGGGACTCGTCATAGGTCCAGGCGGCCCTACGTGCTAGACTGACTTCCTTGTTTGGGAAGAACAGCTTCACGGCAGAACGGACACCGAGTTCTACTGAGATTAGAACGAGCAGGTTAAACAATACGACGTAAACCCAAGTCGGGCGTAAACGGCCGAAGAAACCATAGAGGCTGATGGACATCAGAAGTACTGAGACGATCCACAGGAGCACTCTCTCACCTTGAAAGAGGTACAGCATTGCGAAGAATCTCTCGAATATCGGCGGTGCGATGAGAAGGCTGATTATGAGAGCATAACCGCTGACGAATTTCCTGAAGGCGTCCATAGTCCGCTCAACGGCTGCCGATGTCTTTGTTCTCCTGGTGAGGACTGCCGTCGAATTCGTGGTCATTGTTCGATTGTCTCCAAATTGCGAGATCTTTAGTATGCCTGCAGTTCCTTGATACCGAGATCAACAGCTTGCTTTCGCGAAAGCGATTCAGCTAGCCGGTTTGCCAATTGAATATTTGTCAATAAAGGAATCCCGAAATCCACTGCCTTTCTCCGAATATAGTAATCGTTAGTTAACTCGGTTTCCTGATAGTTCTTGGGTATATTGATCACCAGGTCTATTTTTCTTTGCTCGATGAGTTCACCCGCATTGGGAGAACGATTTTCCAATGGCCAGTGAACGACCACACTCTTGATGCCGTACCGACTCAGAAACTCCGCGGTTCCTTGAGTCGCAAAAAAGCCGATTCCCAGGCTTTCGAACAGCTTTGCGCCCTCGATAAAGGCTACTTTGTCTTTCAGTGTGCCGGTCGAGAGCAGAACGGTCCTTATTGGAAATTTGAAGCCGACCGAAATAAGAGCTTTCAAAAAGGCCTCTTCGAAATCATCGCCTAGGCAGCCAACTTCGCCGGTAGAAGCCATCTCGACTCCCAAGGTTGGATCTGCGCCTTGCAATCTCGTGAACGAAAACTGCGGAGCTTTAACACCGACATAGTCGAGGTCGTGCCATGGTCGACCGACTCTTGCGACAGGGACGCCCAGAATGGCTTTCGTTGCCAGCTCAATGAAGTTCACCTTGCAGATTTTTGAAACAAACGGAAAACTTCGCGAGGCACGCAGATTAGCCTCAATTACTTTGACGTTTGTGCCTTGGGCGAGATATTGAACGTTCAACGGTCCCGTTACTCTCAGCGCGTCAGCAATCCGCTCCGTAATCTTTTCAACCTTGCGGATCACTTCAGGATAAGTGCGCTGTGGTGGGATCGACCAAGGTTGCGTCGCCTGAGTGAACCCCGGCATTTTCCACGTGCTCGACCACAGCCATAGCCAGGATCTGCCCCCGGGAAGCAACCGCATCTACCTCGATTTCCTTGGTGTCTTCAAAAAATTTGGAAACAACTACTGGATGCTTTGGTGAAACATCCGCTGCCTTGTTCAAGAAAAGCTCACACTCCCTTGCATTAGTCGCCACACCCATGGCTGCACCGCTTAGAACGTACGATGGCCGGAGCAGGATGGGATAACCGGTTTCCTGCGCAAATGCCACCGCATCGTCGAGGAAAGCGCTTCCCGCCATGGCGGCTGATCGACTCCAATGCTATCCAGTAACTTCGAAAACTTATGTCGATCCTCGGCGCGATCGATATCAATGGCGGAGGTTCCGAGAATATTCAATCCCGCATGATGAAGCTGAAGGGCGAGATTGTTCGGGGTCTGACCACCAACTGAGATAATCACTCCAATGCACTGCTCCCGCGCGTAAATATCGAGCACGTTTTCCAGGCTAATCTCGTCGAAGTAAAGTCTGTCACAGATGTCATAATCGGTACTGACTGTCTCTGGATTGAAATTCAGAAGAATCGAGCGGTAGCCCAGCTTTCGGAGAATGCGGGAGGCGTTCACACAGCACCAGTCAAACTCAACCGAACTGCCGATGCGGTACGCGCCCGACCCGAGGAGAAGCACGTTCTTACCTTGTTCGCGTTGCACGTCATCTCCTTCTCCATTGAACGTCAGGTAGAGATAATTCGTTTGGGCTGGGTACTCGGCTGCCAGAGTGTCGATCTGCCTGACCACTGGGGATATCCCCATGTTCTGCCGGTGTCTCCAAACAATCGTCTCATCCATTTCGAGAATCGAGCCTAATTGGCGATCGGAAAATCCGGCGCGCTTGGCCTCAAACAAAAGTTGCTTTGGACACGGTCCACCCTTGTAGGTTCTGAGGAGATCTTCGATCTCTACCAGACGATGAATACAATGGAGAAACCATTCATCAATATGCGTTAGCTCATGAAGCTGCTTGACGCTATGACCGTTTCGCATTGCCCAAGGCAACGCGAAGACGCGGTCCGGGCCAGGATTCGCCAGCAAATCCTTTGCCGTCGCCGGATCAATGGGTCGGGTTGCGACGATTCCATCGTGACCTATGTCGAGCATCCGAGCTGCCTTCTGTAATGCCTCTTCAAATGTCCTGCCAATGGCCATAACTTCGCCGACGGATTTCATGCCTGAGCCCAAATCGCTTGACGCGCTACGGAATTTCTTCAGATCCCACCGAGGGATTTTGACGACTACGTAGTCTAATGCGGGTTCAAAGCACGCCGTCGTAGTCCGCGTTACGGAATTCCGGAGATCGGTAAGACTGTATCCCAGCGCAAGTTTGGCAGCGATATAGGCCAGCGGGTATCCCGTGGCCTTTGACGCAAGAGCTGAGCTTCGGCTGAGCCGAGCGTTGACTTCAATCACCCGGTATGCATCTGATTTGGGATCAAGCGCAAACTGAATATTGCACTCACCAACAACCTTCAAATGGCGAACAACGCGGATGGAAAGCTCCCTCAGCCGATGGTAATCGCCGTTCGTGAGAGTTTGACTGGGCGCCACGACAATGCTTTCGCCCGTATGGATACCAAGAGGGTCAACGTTCTCCATGTTGCACACGGTGATGCAATTGTCCGATTCGTCTCGCACGACCTCGTATTCCACTTCCTTCCACCCATTGAGGTATTCTTCCACGAGGACCTGTGGCGAATAGGCCAAGGCTCTCTTGACCCGTTCCTCCAGCGCCTGTTCGTCCTTGCACATGCCAGAACCCAATCCTCCCAGCGCAAACGCAATTCTTACCATTACCGGATAACCGATTTCCGCGGCCGCTTTTTTTGCCTCCTCCACGCTGGTTGCCGCCTGCGAACGTGGCGCATCAACGCCGATCTCGCTGAGCCGCCTGACGAATAAAGCCCGGTCCTCCGTGTCACGAATCGTTTGAATCGGCGTACCGAGCACTCGGACACCGAATCGCTGCAGGAGACAACGATCGGCGATTTCCAATCCACAATTCAGCGCTGTCTGGCCGCCGAATCCGATCAGAATCCCATCAGGTTTTTCTTTTTCTATAACTCGCTCCGCAAAGTCGGCGTTTACTGGTAGGAGATACACATGGTCAGCGAGTTCTTCCGAAGTCTGGATAGTGGCAATGTTCGGATTGATTAGCACAGTGCTAATGCCCTCTTCTTTAAGAGCTTTGAGAGCCTGGCTTCCGGAGTAATCGAACTCGCCGGCCTCACCTATCTTCAAGGCCCCGCTGCCAAGCAACAGAACTTTTTGGATCTTGCTATCCATGGTCGAGCGCATCCAGAAATGAATCAAAGACGAACGACGCCTCCGTAGGTCCTGGATTCGCTTCCGGATGGAATTGCACGGAAAAGATCGGCCGCTCCCGATGCCGCATCCCCTCGTTGGTGCCATCGTTCGCATTAAAGAACCACGGCTTCCATTCCACAGGCAATGTTTTCTCGTTTACAGCGAAACCATGGTTCTGCGATGTTATGAAGCAACGCTTGGTTCCCACTTGAATGCAGGGTTGGTTCTGGCTGCGATGGCCGTACTTCAACTTGAACGTATCGGCGCCGGCAGCCAAGAGCCAGCAGTTGATGTCCGAGACAGATTCCAAGGATGGGAATATCTCTTCTTAGCCCCTTTCGAAGGACCTTTAAAGCATCGACGCACATTTTGGGATCTCCGGGTCCGTTAGAAAGAACAACTCCGTCAACTATCTCTTCGGACCAGTCGTAATTCCAAGGCACCCTCAAAACATCCAGCCGCTTATTGACCAAATGACGGAGGATGCTGTCCTTGCATCCAAAATCGACCAGAATGACTTTCTTCTGTCCGGAGCCTGGATAAAATCTGGGTCTCTCCACACTTGCCTCTGCTACAAGGTTCCGCTCGTTAGGGTCCTCCCAGGCGAGGTCCATATCGTCAACCACGATCTTTCCCAGCATCATTCCCTGGCTTCTTAGCTTCTTCGTTAACATGCGGGTGTCGATGTTACATATGCCCGGAATGTTTTGACGCTGCATCCATGAATCTAAGGAATCCAGCGCCGACCAGTGGCTGTAGTGCTTCGAAAGCGTGGCAATAATGAGCCCACTGATTTGAATTCGGTTGCTTTCAAAGAACTCAGGAATCTCCAGTTCATTCTCGCTGAGCTTTGTTTCCCCGTTGGCTGGAACTCCATAGTTTCCGATTAAAGGATATGTCAGCACCAAAATTTGCCCCCGGTAGGAAGGATCGGTCATGGCTTCGGGATAACCGACCATCCCCGTATTGAATACAACCTCGCCCGCTGTCGAGCAGCGTGACCCGAAGCGTTCGCCGGAGAAGCGACTGCCATCTTGCAACAACAATTCCGCTTTCGATACCTCGGTTCGTGGATAAGAAGAGTTACTGTGGATTGTGCTGTAGTTCACTGGTAGAAATATCCTGAAAGTGCCTAACGAAACACCGCGCGAAGAATAACGATCAGCCGAAGGCTCGGGGTTGTCCTGCGACGCATTAGTCGAGTTTAAACTCAGTTTCCCAATCAGCCTCTTCGGTAAATTTCGGGTATCGTTTGTCGGAAGGTTAAAAAAAGCGAGTAGATGAATGGCGCCAACGCGGAGCCCTGGCCAATCACCAGGATTGCGCCTAGCAAAAGCAGAAAAATACGATTGGTATGAGCCAGAATTTTTCCGCACCCGAAGAAAGCTTCAGAACATGACTGCTGACATGAAGCCCAAAGACAAAGACCTATTCCCCTGAGTCCAATGAGATGATTGAAGTAAAAGAGCGTGAGGACCACCGTGGAGACAAGCAGACCCAGTAAAGGCCAGACTCATCCAGACAACGTAAACAACCTCGAGCGCACGCGGCGCGACGAAACCGAAGAGCACGAGCACCACACCTGGTATCAAGAAATAAGGCCCGGGCTGCCTTATGCCGGAAGAGAAACCATCCGCCCTAACAGCAAGAACACGCCACCGACAACAAGCCCGAACTTCCGCAGATCGCGGGTCGTGGTCGAGAGCTGCTGGAGACCCGGAATCATGATTGCGCAGCCTTTGCTGACGGTCAACGGCGACGGCCAATGACGATGAAAAAGCCGCCTTCGTGATAGCCGCTCGATAACGAGCACAGCTGACTCCAAACGCGGCTTACCACCGTGCCGCGATCCTTCGGCTCGAAGATGCGCTCGTCCGGCGTGAGTTGCGGCCCGCCAGCCGGTTTGGGAATAGCGTTCACGAATTCGAGGTTGTTCTCCTCCAACCAGCTGAAGACCTCATCGAGCGTGTGGCAGCTTTCATGCGGATGGCAGTATTGGTCTTGGAACCATGCTTCGCGTTTGCCCTCAGCTTCGACACGGCCAAAATGCGGATCTAGCACGCGGCTTGTTATACCAGTGAGGCGGAACAACGCGCGCCGCGCGTAATGAAGCTGCCGGCTGTAAGCGTGGTAGAGGCCCACCAGAACATAGCCGCCAGGTTTGGCAAGGCGACTGATGCGGGCAAAGGCGCGCCGCGGATCATTAGTATGATGCAACACGCCATTGCTAATAACAAAGTCGAAGAAGCCGTCCCGTAACCCGGGCCGGAAGAGATTCATTTGCGCGAACGCGGCGCGGTCAATGCCATGCTTGATCGCAAACTGATGCGCCAGCGCGAGCGAATTCCCGCACATGTCCGTGCCCAGCACGCTGCGATGGGCGATTGCCAGGAAGTTCGTGAGCTGCCCAGTGCCGCACCCGATGTCGACGACGCGTGCGTCGAAGGGAATCTGTTCATTAAGCAGTCGCGCGAAAAGGCCGCGACCCGCTTTTTGCACCAGCGCGCGGACGTTGTCCACGTTATCGTAGTTTGGAAACGGCGTTTTTTCGTAGAACTTGCGGACGATGTCAGTAACGTTTGCGCCGTCGAGCTCCTTGTCCTCCGTCGGTAAAAACAGACGTGGGATGCCATCCTCGACTTCATAGCGCGTGCCGGTGGCGGGATTGATAGCGCCTGTTGATGTGACGATGAGCGGATCGCCCGTGCGCGGATCGGCATAAGGAGAATCAGGGTCCGGTCTGCTTTCCCCTTCATCGGCCCACGCGCGAAAGCCCACCGGCTGTTCGTCCTTTTGCAGCACGAAATTTTCCAGCACCAATACGTCCATCTCGGATTGCATGAAGGTGCTATAAGCTTCTTGCGGAGTACACACGATCGGCTCCGTTGATAAATTGAAGCTGGTATTAACGATAACGCCGTAGCCAGTAAGCGCCTTAAACTCCCGAATCAGTTGCCAATATCGCGGATTAACGTCTTTGGACACGCTTTGAATCCGGGCCGAGTAATCGATGTGCGTGGTGGAAGGAATATCTGACCGCAGAAAGTAAAGACGTTCGTACAGGCCTTTTTCGTGATAATCACTCGGCGCTGTGATTCTCCTGTCGGCCCGAACGGGAGCTACTAGCAGCATATAGGGAGAAGGACGATCCAGTTCGAAATAACTCTGGATGTCCTCCTCCAAAACGCTGGGCGCAAATGGCCGGAAGCCTTCGCGATATTTGATTTTTAGATTGAGCTTCTTTTGCATCTCAGGGTTGCGTGGGTCACCCAGGATGCTGCGGTTACCCAGCGCTCGCGGACCGTATTCCATCCGCCCTTGGAACCAACCTATCACTTTGCCCTCGGCAAGCCTCGTCGCTACAAGTTTTGCCAGCTCATCAAAGCTCTCATAATAGGAGGAAACTGCTCCACAATTGGCAAGGATTCGCTCAATCTCCCTGTCCGAAAACGATGGTCCGAGATACGCGCCGTGCATGGCGTCGGGACGACAGTTGAGGATCCGCCTATTGCCTTCCCGAATATACCACACCGCGTAAGCCGCTCCGAGCGCCCCGCCCGCGTCGCCCGCGGCGGGTTGAATCCAGATGTCCTCAAACATACCTGATCGCAGAACCTTGCCGTTGGCGACACAGTTGAGCGCCACTCCTCCCGCCAATACCAGATACTTGCTCTTGGTAAGTTTGGCCGCTGTCTGGCAAAGCTTCATGACAATCTCTTCCGTCACTTGCTGGATCGCCAGGGCCATATCCATGTAAGCCTGCGAAATCTCCGATTCCATCCTTCGCGGTGGCACGCCAAAAAGCTGCTCCCATTTGTCCTCGAAAACCATTCTAAGGCCAGTGGCATAGCTGAAGTAATCCATGTTAAGGAGAATCGAACCATCCTCTCGGATATCCACGAGATCGGTTTTAATTTTCCGGACAAAATCCTTCAGTCGAGGCGACTCAGGATTGCCGTAAGGCGCCAGCCCCATAAGCTTGTATTCGCCGCTATTCACCTCGAAACCTGTGTAGTAGGTGAAAGCGGAGTAAAGGAGCCCGACCGAATGCGGAAAATGCAGTTCCTTCAGTAGTGTGATCTTGTTTCCCTGGCCGTACCCGATCGTCGTGGTGGCCCATTCCCCGACGCCATCTATTGTAACAATGGCGGCCTCCTCGAATGGCGACGGATAGAAGGCGCTTGCGGCATGGGACAAATGGTGTTCCGGATAATAAATCGGCACCTTCCCATCCCCGAGCGTTCCCAATTCCTCCTTCAGCAGTCTTTTCATGAAGAGTTTCTCTTTAATCCAAACAGGGATTGCAGATTGAAAACTCACCAAGCCCCGCGGAGAAAAACCGTGATAGGTCTCCAAGAGCCGCTCGAATTTCAGGAATGGTTTGTCATAAAAGGCTACCGCGGTAAGGTCCTTGTAATCCACACCGGCCTCCTGTAGCACGTATCGAACGGCATTAATTGGGAACGAGGAATCGTGCTTTTTCCGGGTAAATCTCTCTTCGTGCGCTGCCGCGGCAATTTCACCGTTAATCAGAAGCGCAGCTGCGCTATCGTGATAAAAGGCTGATATGCCGAGAATCGTGTTTCTCACCGCTGTTCCTTTCGAAGCCGCACTTACATTTTTCCCCGAGCCTGGCGCTCCCTCATCGAGCTAAAAGAGGGTGTAGATGAACGGGGCAATAGCCGATCCGGCCGTTAGGACGATAAGCGCGCCAAAGGTGAGTAAGACCACAATAAGCGGCAATAACCAGAACTTCTTCCTTACGCGCAGAAAACCCCAAAGGTCTTTCATGAATTCCATAATTAGTTTTTTTCTTTTTAATACGGTTTCTCTATGTCTTTCCCAGTGAAAATATGATTTCTAATGACCATTACCGAATTTTCACCAGACTTGAAGTCCTTCAGTTTCAGGGAATCAAAGCCCAGAAGTTTCCGTGCCAGGCCAATCGGGGTCACTACGCCAAAGAAAACCAGCGTTAAAAAAATTTTGGAGACCACTGTGCCCAACAGGTGGGAGAGACCCAGCCACAAAACGGCCACCGGCCGATAAAGCTGAGGAAACGTCATGTCTATCACGAGAGCGACGATCGCTATGGTAACAAGAGTTTCTCGTTTGAAAGCGGCGCTGAAGAGCAAAAGCAAAAGCACCATGGCCATGCCGGTGTCTTTGCTTTGCTCTTTCGTGATGGGACGCTTAAACAATTCGGCGACGATTTTTTTCACGCAAATTCCATATTGACCGATGAACGCCCCTCCAACCCTGCTAGTTCATCTCGATCAGTTCCGGTGGATGAGTTTCCAGTGGAAGATGTACCCTCGGAAGTAAAATTGCCGCGTCCTGAGACATAGCTTTGACCGGTTCTCGAGGGCCAAGGGCGCGATGAGTGGGCTAACATAAATTTTCTCGCCTGCCACGGTTTCAACAGCGCGAAATAATTCTTCTGCCGAACCGTTTTTCATCGGGTAACCGGCTGCGCCAGCGTGCAGGCGAGCGCGACATAAATCCGTTCAGATTGGCGTGACACAATCAAAATACGAATGTGCGGGAATTCCGTCGCCAGATCTTTGATCTAGCGGATACCGTCACGATCTTCTAGGAATGACTCAATCAAAAGAACGTCTGGCCGATGTTTTCGGATCAGTTCGCCGGTGTCGTAAAAACCCTGTGCGCCGCCGCAAACGTGAAGATAGCAATGTTGGTTGCGACTAGATTCACGGACTACGAATTCTTGAATTGCCTCGGGATTACCATATTTGAAGCTCAGCAATAAAGCGAAGGAGCAAGATCAAACCAGCGCATAACCGCCAATCTCAAGGCGTTGCAATATCGCGCGGAATTCATCACTCATAAGATATTCTTCTTCCTTGTTAACAATCGGGTGAGTCATGAGTTCTACATTGCTTGACCCCGCCAGCGTCGCGACTCTATTGAGTTTTCCTTGCTCGATGCACTGAGTTAGGTCGAAGAAATAGTCCGTAACTTCGTATCGTCTGACAAGGAACCGATCAACCAGCGCTCGATAGGCCCGGTTCAATCGACTCTTTTCGCCAGGCCAAAAAAAGAAGTTCCGGCGAACCCGCGTACCGGCCGGCATGCGCTTGCTTAAAAGGAAGTTAGCACACAAATGCATGTGATGGTGCCCGTCAACATGTGACGGCAACTTCTCGAATAACCGCGAGAACTCCTCCATCTGTGCACGGTACGAACAGGCGAACGCCTTTCGAAGAAGCGGGTTGTACAATAGCTGCGCGTATTTGTTTCGCCGCAAGAACCTGACTATTCGTCTGTGATGCTCTTTAAGAGCTTCGGGACAACTTACATCTGTGAACTCTTCAGAAAAATTAAGATGCAGCCCAACATCATCTAGCTGGTGGTCTTTCGCCAGCTTCGCGGCCCGCATCGAATCGCGCATGAAAACCATGGCGCTAACCGACGTGATTCGCCCCGCTTGATAGCATCTTAGGGCGCTGTCCGTTTCAGCCACTGAACGGCCCCAGTCATCCGCATTAACGATTAGCACGTCGAAGAGATCAAAACCCGAAATACAATAAGCGAAGATGACGGGGAACGTACGAAGCACTCGCTTCGACGATCAAGGCCGTTGAAGCGGAGTTAGTCAAACCATGAAGTGTCCTCATCGTGCATTACCGATTATCTGAGTCTGCGCAGAAGACGCGCTGGATTGCCTGCGTAGACACCCGGTACGGTGATGTCGTTGGTGACGACCGCGCCGGCGCCGATGACGACATTGTCACAAATGGTGACGGGGAGGATGGTAGCATTTGTTCCGACACTCACAGAATTGCCAAGCTTAGTTTCCACCCAGAGGCTCCGTTCCTTTGCCGGGCCCCCGTTAACGAAGCGATCGTTAATAAACATCGCACCGTGAGAAATGAAGGAGTCGTCGCCGATCGTGACGAGTTCGCAGATAAATGAGTGTGACTGAACCCGGCAGCGCTTACCGATTTTCGCTCCTTTTTGTATCTCAACGAATGGTCCGACAAAGCTGCCATCCCCAATCGAGCATCCATAGAGATTGACCGGCTCGACGACAGTGACGTTCTTACCAAACTCAACATTGACAATCCCACTATGCGAGATCTCGGGCGCCGCCGTGCGGGGTTGCCTCAATGGCTGAGTCCAGCGGGCGCGCTGGCTCACGGAGTGCCTCCCACCTTACCGGTCTGAGGCCGAACCTCTGGCTCGAACAAAGAACACGTCGATCGGTCTCCCTGCATTAACCTTCGTATGAGCCGTTCATGCCTTCGCCAGAAGCGTCTCGTACGCGGTCAAAAGGTTTCCGCCAACCTTGTTCCACTGCAACTCTTCCTCAATGCGTCGACGGCCGCGTGCTCCCATCTTCCTGCGAAGCTCGGGTTGACCCATTAGCTCGGCAACTATTTTCGCGAATTCCGCTTCCTCGTTGGGTCGCACATAAATGGCAGCGTCTCCGGCAGAAAAACGGGTTTCCTTCAGATCGAAAGCAACAATCGGTTTCCCATAGGCCATGTACTCCATTACTTTGATCCACGTAGAAACGTCATTTAGGGGACTCGAGGGGTCAGGATCAAGGCAAATATCGGCAGCCGCTAGGTTCGCCTGCAAATCTTCCTCCGAGACGAAGCCGGGTAGTTCGACGCAACCGTCAAGTTGCAGCTTCGCAGCCAGGTCACGTAAATCTTGCAAGGAGTCTCCTGTGCCCATGATGACGCAATGGAAGTCTGAGCGCTTCAAGTCATACAAGAGGTGGCGCAATGAACGCAGCAGATGATCAACACCGTCTTGGGGATTCAAGCTGCCAATGTAACACAGGATGCATTTTTCCATTCCTCGCAACCGCGCGCTCGGCGCGACCGGAGTCATTCGCATCTGGCTCGGCCCATTCCTTACGATGAAGATGTCGCCGGGATTCTTATTTGCTCGCTCGATTTGAACCTGTTTGTACGATTCGTTCGTGGCGATCGTGACGTCCGCAAGTTTGAGACTGCACCATTCCAGTATTCTCAGGAGCCGGGTGGCAAGACCTTCCCTGGCCCGGTAACGAGAACGATAAAGCTCAGGACACAGATCATGCTGGTCGAACACAAACTTCTTCTTTCCGAGTAGTTTAAAGGGAAGAGCCACGAGAAAGAGAGTATCAGGAGGATTGTGGGCGTGCATCACGTCGAATCCCCGCTTCACAAAGACGTACGTGCTAACCATAAAACACGCCGTGGTGAAGTAGCAATACTCCACTACGTAACCCAAGAATGACTTGAGTTTCACCAACAGTGAATTCACTCGATTGACATTCGCAAGAGGAGTCTTCTTAAACAACTCCAACGTCGGCAGACGGTAAACGTCCACGCCGTTCAGGATCTCGTGTCCTGCCTGGCCGTTTCTCCGAAGCGCGACGACTGTCACCTGATAACCTGCCTCCGTTAGCAAAGTTGCCTCGTTCGTAACGCGAGTGTCCTGAGGAAAATAATTCTCAACCAGCATCAGAATTTGTCCCGGAGATCGAGTCATGGCCGAGCCCGGTACAACTTACCAGCAGATACCCGTGTAATTTTGCGAAGCGTTAATGACTTCACGGGGTAATCGGACTAGATCAATAAGCAACTTGGAATCGCTATGGCTGGCGATAGCCTGTTGAATTGCAGGATTATTTTTGCCAACCACGATGACGTCACTGGTTTTAATTGCCTCCTCGGGGGACTGAACCATCAAAGATGCGATGTGAGGTATCGCTTGTTCGATGTAGGTTTTGTTTGTGCCCATAAGTCTCGCCAAAGAAACCTCTTCATCGTAGATGGCCAATTTATGGCCCTTACCCATCAGCGTCTCGATCAACACGACGATGGGACTTTCACGAAGATCGTCGGTGCCGGCCTTGAAGCTAAGGCCCAGAACTCCAACACGATTTTTTCCTACTTTCCGGATTAGATCGATCGCCAGTTCTACTTGCTGCCGATTCGTTTCGAGCACGGCGCTGAGCATTGGCAGCTCTAAATCCAATTGTTTGGCCTTGTACAGGATGGCGCGAATATCCTTTGGTAAACACGAGCCGCCGAAAGCGAACCCAGGCTTAAGGTAGGACGGAGAGATGTTCAATTTGTTGTCCTTGCAAAAGATCTCCATCACCTTGTGGCTGTCGATGCCGATTCGTTGACTCAGGTTTCCAATCTCATTCGCGAAGCACACTTTAATGGCGTGAAACGCGTTGGATGCGTACTTGATTAACTCAGCTACCAAGGTTGACGTCCGTTCTACCGAAGCTGTCACGCCCGAATAAATAGCCGCCACTCGTTCAGCGACGTGATCGTTATGCGTTCCTATGATCGTGAACGGAGGATGATAAAAATCATTGATAGCGGTGCTTTCACGCATGAACTCGGGGTTCATGCAAACACCGAAGTCCTTCCCCTCGTTTTTGCCTGACACTTTTTCCAGCATTGGCAGCACGACATTGTCCAACGTCCCAGGCAAGACCGTGCTACGAAGAACGACGACGTGAAAGCTGTTTTTTTCTCGTAGTAATTCGCCGATCTGGCCGACAACTCTTTCCACCTGCGTCAGATCCAAGCTTCCGTTGTCATGCCCGGGTGTCCCAACGCAGATTAACGAGAAGTCTCCCAATCTCTGGACAGAGTGAGCCGCTTGCAGGCGTCCGGCTTCAACCCCGTGCGAGATCAAGTCTCCCAAACCCGGTTCGATTACTGGGCTTTTGCCGTCGTTAATCAGGGATACCTTCGTTTCTTGTAAATCGACACCGGTCACGTAATGTCCCATATCGGCCAAGCAAGCGGCCGTGACACAGCCGACATATCCCATTCCAAAAACTGTGATCTCCATCGGAATGATCGCCGCTAACGGCTAAGCTTCATTTGATTCAATGCTGTGCCTTGTTCTGCGTTAGCGCTGTACCTCCCGAGGAGATAAGCAGCGACTTGTCGAGGCAGAGCAGGCCAATACTCGCCGGGTACCTTGACCGAATATAATTCAAGAGCTCCTTGTAAAATGCAATCGGGTACTCCCCCAGCCTTGGGTCTCGCCCCAGCCAACGCCATGTAGTCTGGATGTGTGTGTTGATAAAAGCCATTCCGCCGTGCTCCGCGATCCAGTCGAGTTTTCGGCGCCAGATCTCCGTCGTCTTCTCAGATAACAAGAGGAAAGTGTGGAATCCTGCGGGAGAGTATAGGGAAGCTCAAGGTAACCTCTTGCAGCGCAGTTACGCGTTGACTGTCGAGCAACAGGGCAATTATCATTTGGGCGTGGCACCCAGAACGGAAAGATAGTGTGACGTCCGTCTGGCTGCGGCTCAAATGGGTCCGTGTCGAACGTGGATGCATCGTATTGCACGTCGAGATCATGCAGCCAATCGAGATTGCGCAGCATGAACCCCGATCTAAATCCCGCTACTCCCCATTCACGTGCATAGCGGTTAATTCGTTCGGCGCGGCGCTTGAACCCGCGGTATGAGGAAAAGAGGTGACCGTCATGCCTGAGGTCGTGTATCCCAATCTCAAACCCCCTGGCAGTCAGCTCATCTCTCAGCTCAGCAGGAACCCGGTAATTTCCCTCAGGAACAAAATTAAACGAAGAGCGAAACCCAAGCTCCATCGCCAGCTGCGCAAGCGAGCGGCAATTTGAGAGGCCTGCACTGCTCTCTACATCATGGATCAGAACAAATGCAAATTTCTTGCCCTCCCCGCCGGCCTTGCCAGTTTGAAGGCGGACGCTCCGACGCTGGCATGATTGGCCATACGTCGCCGATCCGGTCACGCAGGCGCAGAGCAAGCTTTCGCCGCACTGCCGTCCGAATCGCCTGTGGAACGAACGGCTTTAGTCCGTAATAAATTCTATGCGTAGCACCTAAGCTTAATTGGCTTAGCTTACTATGCGCCATCGAGCCACGCAGGAAGACGGGCACGTGCTTTGTTAACCACTACTGACACGTTGTCGCGGTCGGCGATTAATTTTCTGTAGCTTCGGTTAACCACGTCCCGGTTGTTCCTTTCTGCTTCTACGACAAGCAAAAGCTTGTCCATAAAAGCGGCCATTCCCCACGTAGGGCTAGTGTCGTACAGCGGCGGCATGTCAAAAATGATGTAGTCGAAGTCACTGGCCTTCATGTTTGGCATCATGGCGAAGAACTTTTTTAATCCCAACTGCGCTGGCCCACCAGTATTGGGCGATCCGACCGTGGCAAGGTATAAATTATCGGCAGCTGATGTCATTTCTTCCGATGGCTTCAGAGCTGCCTTCAACGGATAGGCAGGCTTACCTTTAAAAAACGGATGAACGTCTTCAGGGCCACGATTAACATCGACAAGGAGGACCTTGCCCTCGTCTGTTTCTGAAAGTGAAGCAGCCAGGCCGGCAGCAAGGCTGGAAGCGCCTGCTGCTTTAGAAAATCCAGCGATACCCACAAGCTTCGGCCTATGCGTGAGATGATTCAGTTCGAAATACAGACCCAATCGGTCCCGGATGGCATCGCAGTAGGGCCGGATGAAGTGACCGGAATCCCAAGGAGCGATCTTTGAGTTGCGCCGGCGTGTCGTGAGCGCTGCCGGATTAGGTGAAGAACCATTGGAGCAACCTTTTCTGTCCGTTAGCACCAGTGCGATACGGGATTGAAAGCATCAACGGAATATCCAACCGGCTTTCCAGCTCCAGTGGTCGGCCGATGGTCCGGTTCAAAAATAACCCCGTGAGTAATGCAAGAGCTATACCCAAGGCTATACCGCCACCCGCAATAGCCAGAGAAATCTTGTCGCGTCTTTTGGTATCCAGTGTAGGAGGGGAGGGCCGTTGGATCGCGCTGATGTTAGGCATTTTCGAAGGATCCAGAGCCTCGTCCACGCGCGCTTTTTCGAGCGATGCGGAGAAATACTTGTAATTGTTTGAATCCATCTCGCGTTTGCGCTCTAACTCCTCAATCTGCGGTCGTAGTTCTGAAAGTTGCTTTGTTCGCTGTTGGATGTCGCGAAGCCGCGTCTTAAGTGCCTCAATTTTTGCCTGCTTCGCCGCAAGGAGGGCTTTTGACGTTTCTGGGGTTGTGTTCGAGTGCGACTTCCTCGACGTCCAACTGTTTGCCTTTTTCGATCCTATCTGATTAACGAGAGCTTGCTGCTCGGCCACGTCCGCCTCAGCGGCATTTAACTGCTTCCGAATATCTTTCGTTTCGTCAGCTATCGCCTCCTGGCCGTCTTGAAGCGTCGAAACGATCCCGAGCTTCTCTCTTAACTTGTTTAGCGCGTCCTCGGTCTGGTTCAAGCGCGCTCGAACCTGATCGGTTTGTTGCGTTACAAAATCGAAGGCGCCAGCGGATCGGTGCACTTCAAGGTGCTTGACGAAATAACGGCTCAACAGCTCCTGCAAAACAAGTGGCGCGAGCTGCCGGTTGGGGGTTTGGTAAGATACGAGAATGACGTCGCTTCCTTTGGATGCTCCGACCTGCAACCCGGAGATAATGCTGCCCGCAGCGGCTGCGTTCGAAGATGCACCGAGCCGTTTCGCACCGATGGCTTCGGCGACTTGGGCGGCCAAATCCCAGCTCGTCAGAATCTGCACTTCGGAATTGATGACGGAATCGGCCGTCTTGCCCGCTTGGGTCGGCCTGTTGGTATTGTCGGTTGATCGACGCCGCTCCTTTCCAGCACATAGCGTACCAGCAATTTGGCCTGGGATTGATAAGGAGGCGGATACAGGACAAAAAACGCCGCAGCGGCGGCGATGCCAAGGAGCGTGCAAAGGACAATAATCCATTTGCGTCTGAATAGAGCAAAGAGGATGTCACTCAGCATCCCGGAGCGGTGATGTTGTGGTTGTAGTTCGCGTCGGATGTCAGCCATAATTTGACCTTAGTCGAGGTGGGGATAGATCATTGAGCCTGCCAACCGATTGAACATCAGCGGCAACTTCCCAAAGATCCTTTTGTGGAATCCAGACTCAGCGCGGCCGAAAGCTGGTAGCTGCTGACCCGATGGATCGACTCGAAAGTAGTCGATCGTCTCTTCCTCTGTATCCCACGAAAGTTTGAACCGGCGCAAACCGCTGTTCTCGCAGTCTGTGCGACCGAAATGTAATTTCCTGGCGCCTTGGCAAACCAGAAATTGAATGCCGCGCCACATCACGAGGTTGTTGGCGCGAAATTCCTGAAAGCGCTTGTCAGAAGCGCCGTACTTATAGAGCCCGTTTCTGCCGAAGTGAAAAAAGATCGCCGCGGCAATTGTCCGTGACCCGCGCCTCGCGAGCACCGTAAAACCGTAGCCGTGTTTGATAACTTGTTCGTAGATGTTGAAGAAAAATGATGATGGTTGCGGTGGAAGCCCGTGGCGCCGACGTGTTTCAACGTGGAGCCGATAAAACTCCCCGATCGCCTGACGATTGGGGACCACCACGGCAGTGACTTCGCTACGTTCGGCCTTACGAATCGCACGCCGTACCGAACCGGCAAAGCGACCAAGCATTTGTGTAGAATCGCCGGTCAGGTCGAGTGCATGCCCGTAAAATCTGCTCGCTGCGGCTGGCGCAAGTTGAAATGATTTGCCGCCGCGTATCTCAAGGTGATGCCATTGCCGTTGTTTCGCGAAGCTAAGGAGCCGATCTCGAACCACGCCAGCCATGTCGGGTTCAAATATCAGCGGCTCACAGGAATCGCTAAACGGGAGGCAGACACCGCGTCGGCCAGTGAAGGAGCTTCGTATTTCCATTAAAGGAATAAGTGCCGCCAATCCTCGCCTATGGAAGAACTGAAGATAGAAAGGCTCATGTTTGTACGTCTGATGAAGCACCTTTGCCCAGGCACTCGTGTGGAAACAACTGCCGTCCCGATGTAAACTAACAACGTGGTCCCAAGCAGGTTCACGCAGCGGATCGACGACTCGCATCTGCAAGGACCGCTTACTCTGTTGCGGGTTGCGCGCGAAAACCGTTTGAAGCTGAAACGGGCATGGGTTCTCAGGTGATACCGCGAACCAAAAGTCTTGGGTGACTCGCGGTTCGCGATGCTCTCTTCGGCTTCGAAGAAGATCGCGCACCGTCGTTGGATGGCACCGGCGCCAGCGCGGCTCCATTTGGGCCACCGAACAGGAACGGCGCTCCATTCATTTTCAGAGAAGCCGAAGCGCCTTCGAGGACCCTAATCATCTCGAGCCCATGGCGGCC
The DNA here is from genome assembly GCA_963766265.1 of uncultured Alphaproteobacteria bacterium. Classification (GTDB taxonomy): domain Bacteria; phylum Pseudomonadota; class Alphaproteobacteria; order Micropepsales; family Micropepsaceae; genus Rhizomicrobium. The sequence continues at coordinate 4,942 of CAVXYX010000001.1, read as the reverse complement.
ACCGGTAATCGGATGCGAATTCGTCTCGATACAATCAATAAAGTGCCGACAGGCCAAATTGAGCGGTTCTTCCTGCTGCAGATGCGGGATGTAGCTATCCCCGTAGTGATAAGAGTAATGGAATTCGGCGAAGGTGTCGTAGTGCGGCGGTCGCACGACCCGGACATCATAAATGCGGATTTTTTCGCGCGTTTGCAAATCGTCGTACACGATCATGCGCTGCGACCCAACGATGGTCATTTCACGGATTTTTCTTGGCTCAAGCCAGCTGCTCTGAATGGTTGCGAACCGTTTGTGTGGGAAGAACAGCGACATGTTTGTCACGTCCTCAACCCCTGGACTGACGTGCGCGTTTCCCTGACAGTTAATCGCAATTGGGAATTCGCTGAGAATGTGCAGTATAATGGAAATATCGTGAGGCGCCAGATCCCAAGCGACATTGATGTCCTTTTGGAATAGTCCCAGATTCAAACGCCGCGAGTTGATGTAGCGGATCTCACCCAAATCTCCGGCTTGCACGATTTCGGCGATTTTCCGCACGGGAGCCGAGTAAAGAAATGTGTGGTCGACCATCAAGATCAACCCCTTGCGCTGTGCGATATCGATCAATTCCTCACATTCGGCCGTAGAAGTCGCCATTGGTTTTTCGATGAACGTGTGCTTGCCAGCCAACAGGCTCGCCTTAGCCAGCGCGTAATGACTCTTTACCGGCGTGGCGATGACGACCGCTTCGAGATCGGTCCCCTTGATCACTCGTTCTGGACTGGTGACGCCCTCCAGATCAGAATACAACGCACACGCGTGTTTCAGCCGAGCGATGTCCAGATCGCACACAACCTTGAGCCGGCAATCCGGCAGACTCCGAAAGTTTCGAATCAGAAGGGGTCCCCAGTACCCGCATCCAAGGACGCCAACTCTAATTAGTTTTTTCATATTTTCAGTCCGACTGCTTCCTCGGGTCGAACCGACCCGCTTTGTTAGGACTTTGGTTCCGCTGGCGCCGCATCGACGTCTGTCGGCATTCGATGACTTCTCGCGCTATTGTGGCGGCAGTTTTGAAAATGATTTTCAGATCGAGAAGGAGCGACATGTTGTGCAGATAAGCCAGGTCCATTCGGATCATCTCGTTGAAGGTTGTTTTGTTTTTGCCGCTCACTTGCCACAGGCCGGTAAGACCGGGCATAGCGTTTACGCGTTCGCGCTGCCACGGCTCATAATTTGCAAATTCATTCGGGATGCAGGGTCGCGGTCCAACCAGGCTCATTTCGCCGGCAAGCACATTAAAAATCTGAGGCAGCTCATCCAAACCGCTTGCGCGCAAAATTCGCCCGAACGGGGCCAGGCGAGCATCACCGTTGGCGTCCAGCTTGGTCATCGGCACAATTTGTCCGGATCAGCTCTTCGTAATAGCGCTCGTGAGTTTGAGTCTCGGCACTTACCTTCATGGTCCGGAATTTCCAGATCATGAACTGCCGGCCGCCCAAGCCAACGCGCCTTTGCCGGTAGAAAACAGGCCCCGGCGAGGCGAGTCGCGTCACCAGCATCAGCAAAAGCATCAGGGGGAGCCACAATGGGAGCGCAACTAGAATACAGACGACATCGAGAGCCGACTTCCAGCCGGGCACCCTGTGCGCCGAAGCGATGCGGACGCTGTTCGTTATGTCGATGGTTTTTGTCGTTGACGTCACGACGATAAGCTGCCGCCCTTGGTCAGCCGTCCGACCTGGAAAGGCGCGTCCCCACTCTCGGCTGGTTGAACCTCTCAAACTGCGTCCCGTCTTGTCTCTACTTAGAATTTCAGAAGGAAGAGCAACTTGCATTTGATGTTGCTCTCTCAAGGAGACGCGATTGAGGCGTATATCCTCAAACCGTTCACTCCCAACCTTCCGAAAAGCAATTGCGGTTCCCACACAACACGAATTCCAGCATCAATGGTGCCATAACCCGCTAAAGAAGACCGGTACCCGTTACAGTGACCCTGCGTTAGCAACGATGCCTCTGGAATCCTTTGAATCTCCCGCACGCCTATTTCTACGGAAAGTGGAGGCGAAAGGTCCCAACTGTTTTTGAAAACTCGACACTCGCCTCACAGCGATTGCGTACGGTTGAGGCAACGCAATCGGAGAACGGCCCGGCGCGCACGGCAAGCTATTAAGCTGCCTTAGCCGAACGCGCGGCGAGTGCGCCGCAGAGATAGCGCAATTCGTCTTCCACGTCGGCAGGATCTGCAACTGTCTGAGAGACTTCATCGCGCAGCAGGAAGCGGTAGCGCTGCCGCATGTGATAAAGCAACTTTTTCACCGTCGCTTCGGCAACTCGCAGTTTCCTCGCGAGACGCGCGTACGAGATATCGTCTCGATCCGCAGTCAGATACGGATTCAGCACCTCGAAAACACGCAAACGACCCTTGCGCTCACATTCCTCGCGGAGCCGGCGAATTGCGCGTTGAACGACTGTTGCGGCCCAGCCCGCATCGAAGAGTCGTTCCGCAGTCCAGGAATTGAGCGCCTCGTTTGAAAGCGCCAATTCTGAAGGAGCCTCCGTCATCCAGGGATCCCATGAAATGAAGCTTACGTCGCCCCCGCGTTTGCGGGCTTTGGTCCTGTCGGCAGCGTCATTCAAGAAATTTTGAACCGACTTGAGCAGCAAGGAACGAAAACGGCCTCGCGTAGGATCTGCTTTCTGAAGCCAATCACCCTTCAGTATTCTGAGAAAAAAATCCTGTGTTAGATCCTCCGCGTCCTCGGGTGAGTAACCACGCCGCGCTACAAAGAAAAAAATAGGGCGCCAATAAATGCGACAAAGCTCCGCCAAAGCCGCGCGAATTTGATGTTCGTCAGTTTCTTTTGGATCGGCACCGGAAAGAATAAGATTCCAGCGCGTTGTAACGAACGCGCTTGCGGAAGTTGCATTATGGTCTTCTGCTGAGCTTAAGGTCCGGTCCGTACAGCATTTACTCACGACCAAACACTGTGAAGGCCCCCTTGTTGCGGTAATTTGGTCAATGTTTGAAACCTTTACATAACGAAACGCGGGAGAATCGCCAGACGGTTGTGTCGGATGTTTTTACACGCGGCGGTTGCACGCATAGTGCCAACTTTGCAGACGGCGATGTGGTTTTGGGAGAGACGGAAACACATTCTTCACTAGGACAATAACATTAACCCCGAGTCAAGGGAATTCTGGTCTTGCCGTGAGGTTTTTACTTAGCCATACTCGGGTAATTTACTTAAGGCAAACTTCAATCGGACAACGTAAGGCACTGCAACGTTAGAAGTTGTTGCTACTTAAAATGCGCCGTTCTGGAAAACATCCTGCGGCAAAGGACCACGCCCACAATTTTGCAGACGAGAAGAGTGTGCAACCCAGGTGAATCCACGATGTATATTCTTTGCGTTTAGAGGTGAAGGATCGGAATGCGAAAAAGACTGATGGTATTTCCCCAGGACTTGGAAATCGATACGGACAGCGAGCGATTCGCCCACCGCTTTGACGTCACTTTTCGTCCCAGCAGCTGTGGTCGGTTTGCACAGTTGCTGCGGCCGTCAGGGCAACCAATAGTACAGGTAAGCAACGTTTCCAATCGTGGGACGAACGGATGCGACATTGTTCCTTGCGAACGTTGCGGCTCGCCAGCGCGTGTCGGGCGTGGCTACTGTCTAAGTTGTGTGCTCCAACAGGGGCTCGAGTACCATGGCGAGAATGCAGGGCACTGGGACGACGTTCTTGAGGAAGTTAAAGTTCGCGGATCCGAATGGCGCATCGGTAATTACCAAATCCTCCAGCAAATCGGGCGTGGCGGGACGGGCATGATCTATCGAGCGCGCCAACGAAATTCGCAACGCATCGTCGCTCTGAAGTATATCCTAAGCGTGCACGCTGATTCGCGCGAAACGCTGGCGCGCTTTCGGCGCGAAGCTGTGATCGTAGCAAGCCTTCGCCATCCAAACATCCTGCCGATCTACGAACTGGGGGAAACTGAAGATGGCCTGCCTTTCTTTACGATGAAACACGCACCCGGTGGAGCTTTGTTGGAAGCCGCGCAAAGTCTTCGACATGATCCGCGCCGGAGCGTTCGTTTAATTGCAAAAGTGAGTCGTGCCATGGAGTACGCACACGGTGAAGGCGTTTTGCACCGCGATCTGAAACCTGGAAATATTTTGCTGGACGAGCACGGCGAACCTTTGGTGAGCGATTTTGGGCTCGCCAAGTCGCTCGAGACGCCGACCGATCTCACCCGAACTTTGACTAGCTTCGGAACACCGGGGTTCATCGCGCCGGAGCAAGCGCACGGCCCAGCAAAAAACCTGAATCCGGCGGCGGATATTTACAGCATCGGGGCCATGCTTTTCTATCTGCTCACAGGCCGACCGCCGTTCCTCGGTGAAAACGCGCTGGCAGTCATCAAAGAAGCTGCAGACAAACCTTCGCCAAAATTGCGGACAGTTGCTCCCGAACTTGATCGTGATCTGGAGACCATTTGTGCAAAATGTTTGGAGCGCGAACCAGAAGCTCGCTATTTTTCTGCCGGTGATTTAGCCGAAGATCTCGAGCGTTGGCTGGAAGGACGCGCTATCGTTGCGCGTCGGCTCGCCGTGCCGGTACGAGTTTGGCGCTGGTCAAAGCGCAATCCAAAGTTCGCCGGCACGCTCGCTGCAAGCATTGTTCTCGCCGTACCTAACGTTCTGGCAGCATTTACCATTTCCCATTTGCTTTCGATCGTTGGCCACGATCGATTTGCACATCACACAGTCGCAGCTGTGCGATTTCAAGATCTTCGCGAACTGACTGCTACTTTGAATTCTGTTACTGGAGCGATGAACTCCGATGCGGAAACATACCGAGCTGACCGTTCCACTGAAGAAGTCGAGACTGACCGGCGTGCAACGACTGTCCAACAAAGAACAGAGTTGTGATGTGAGAGAGGCTCGGTTCGCAGCAA